>CBDHGW010000003.1:0-42575 GCA_965263215.1 uncultured Micavibrio sp. | reverse complement strand
TTTAGAATCGCAACGCATGCGGTCTTATCGAATTTGTCGAAACCGATAAAAATCATTTCTTATCCCTTCTACACATCATTATTTGAAGCTTATTCGGATTTCTATAATTATCGGCCCAATCAGGAAGTTGAACAAATCGACCTTTGATTTTCGCAGTGACAAATAAATCCCCATCAATGCGATCAGACCAATTAGGAAATTCCTGATCAAACTCGTCAAGACATTCCACAAACCTGTTTTGCCAATGTTCGGA
This sequence comes from uncultured Micavibrio sp., assembly GCA_965263215.1. Classification (GTDB taxonomy): domain Bacteria; phylum Pseudomonadota; class Alphaproteobacteria; order Micavibrionales; family Micavibrionaceae; genus UBA1672. The sequence continues at coordinate 42,322 of CBDHGW010000003.1, read as the reverse complement.
CATCTCGTTCATAAGAACGCGAGGTAAGACTAACCAACTCGATCCGGACAGGCTGAAATATCCGTCAACATCTCGTTTGATTTTTTTCCGACCGAACATATCAGTCACCCTTTCGTACCAACGGTTCGTAACCGGTAATCATCTCTTCCATGTATTTGCTGGTTTTTTGCAAATCTACTTGAAGTTCGTCAATAGCAACGCATTTAGCATGCCTCAGTGCAGATTCTAAAACACTAATCATTGATTTTTTTGCACGCATCAACTGATTGAGTCTTTTAACATCATCAGAGCTAAGCTCGCTTTTTTCATCCACAAAATCCATATCAATCACCTGTCTCTAATTAACCGTTGTTATCTTTTGCTAACAGATCATGCAGGCTGTTGTCAATACGCTCTTTTAATTTCATCGAATCTGCCGACCCCTTGGTTTGAGCAGTCATGATGTCAAGACCGAAAACGACGTAAAATTTACGATAGATCCAGTGATCAGGTTTCCCACGCTCATGAAAATACCCTGCCCATGTGGCAATCGAATTTCTCAACGCGATTTGATTCGTCCGTCTCTCGTCCCATCTGTTTTGTATCCCGGCTGCAACATGTCCCGGAACATCGCGCGGAACGAGTGGATCACCGATGATCTTATCAGCTTCTCCGCGCAACAAACGTAACGTCTCGGGGTCTACTTCCTCAAGATCACCCTCGACATGCTTGATTTCTCGACCTTCGGGCACCTCCGTATAGCCACAATAAGGGCAGACTTTTAGAAAATAGTCATATGTGTTATTGCAATTCGTACACGTCTTAATCGGATCGGCTGCGACATTATTTCGACGCCTTGCCGGTGCACAATCGCCCTCAAGTTCCCACTCGTTATAAGTGTCCGGAGCACCATGAGTTTTTCCAAAATAACCAACGTTGCCGACATGATCGATAATCAATCCGGTTTTTTTACCAGACGCCGGTAGTGTCAACGGTCTGAAAAATTGCTGAGCGTATAGCGTATAAGATTGTGTCGGACGTCCAAAAATTACCGTCTCAATACCTTTGACGTCCAGACCTTCCCCAAAAAGATCCACGTTGACAAGAACTTGGAAAACTCCACGTTCAAATTTAGCCATCAATTCCTTTCGGATGCTTTTTTCAGTTTTTCCGCTAACCGTTTCCACTCTGATAGAGTGTTCTCTAAATTTGTCGGCGATGTCATTTGCATGTTGAATATCACAAGCGAAGCATACGGTCTGCGTCCCCATCGCGTATTTAATGTAGGATTCGACACAATCACCTGTAATATGTGAGTCTCGATGTGCGGATCTAAGACCGGCTTTTGTGTAATCACCAGTTGACCCGACGCGGATCTGTGAACGGTCGATAGAAGATTTCGGCGCAATGATTCTATAATCACAGATGAACCCCTCATTGATAAGTTGACGTGCTGTACAACCTTTAATCATGATATCAAAGATTCCGCCTTGGGATCTTGCAAGGCTCTTATTATCTGTGCGTCCCGGTGTGGCTGTAAAACCAGCCCCATAGGCGTTCGGAAACATTGATATAACTTTACCCCACTGATTGCTTGGGAGCACATGGTGGGCCTCGTCCGTCATCCATAAACCAACACGAGGGGCAAATTTGGTAAATTTATCAGATCGGGCATTCATTGTCTGAACACTGCCGATCCATAAAGTCGCATGTTGGTTGTAAAAAGATCGTCCGAATTCTGCAATTTGACGAGATACAATTTCCGAAATTACGTCACTCGGTGCGATTACATTGTGTTCGTATCCGAAAATAGCAGCGGTCCGGCAAATTTGGCGGACAAGTTCTTCACGATGTGCGTTAATTACAACGCCTTGTCTTTGTTCAAGAAATGGTCCGGCCAACCACATTTTCATCGGTGTCTTACCTGATCGTGGAGGCGAAACAACTATCGCGTTTTTATAACCTTGTGACCATGCCTCTCTAGTTTTATTTACAAGATCAGCTTGATACCATCGTGGTTGCATTTTATAAAATCCTTGTTGACTGACAAACTTTTATCTCTTATTGTCACATCTTGTCAACGCTTATCAAAAGGAAACATGATGCCAAATTATACAATCACGATTGAATGCCAGACTGCCGAAGAAGCACGTGCTCAATTAGATCTTTTGTCGCGCAATGATTCTAGTGAACCTGTAAAATCAGATCCTCCGAGTGAAGTCGTTGTGAAAACAGGTGATGTGCCGGTCGATGCGGAAGGCATGCCGTTTGACCCTAATCTCCATTCCGGTCGTGACAAAACAAACAGCGACGGAACGTGGCGCGCAATGCGCGGTAAAAAACAAGAAGAGCAGGAGGCACGTGCCGCCTTTAAAGCACAAGGTGGTAACATTAAATCGCCGGTCGTAACTACCCCACCACCAACCGCACCGGTAGTTCCCGGAGCACCGGTAGTCCCAACAGTTCCGGAACCGGAACCAGTTCGCGATTATAATATCACCGAGTTAACTACAAAGTGTCAGACATTGATTGATGAGGGTAGAATTAACGGACCTGACATCACTTCACTTTACCTAGAGGTTACCGGTGCACAAACCCCGGCTGAAGCATTTGACAAATTCAATGTAGATCAGAACATGCGCAACGAAATGATGGAAAGACTACAAGCGTATAGTTAATTTCGTAAACGATACGTGTCGAGCGTGTTATTGTCACGCTCGACATACGAAAGGGTAAATTATGAAATTATATCCATCAATGTCTGACATCTGGGTAAAATGTCCGGCACAACCAAGTCTTTCAAAAGACTTACCCAGACAAGAGCAGTCAGATTCGGCACTTGAAGGAACGTGCGCATCTTGGCTTGCTGAAATGGTGCTCACAAAACAAGTCAAAAAATGTTCGGACCTGTTGGGTAAAACATCTCCTGATGGATGGATTGTTGACATTGAGATGGTCAACTACATTCAAGAATATGTTGATTTCATCAACGGTTTTGAAGGCGATCATTCGACAGAAACATATATTAAGTTCGATGAAAATGTTGGTGGGAAACCTGATCACTTCATCTCTACAAATAGTCACATTTTCATTATTGACCTGAAATACGGTTATAAGATCGTAGAGCCGTTTTGTAACCAGCTTACTATTTATGCTTGTGCGTTACAGAAGATGTATCCCAATCATGCAATATCGACATGTATCTTCCAACCCCGCGCGTTTCATCCCAGCGGTCATGTGCGAAAATGGCATCCTGCGAAAGAGGATCTGAAACATTTCTCAGGGCAATTTGAGCAAGCGATTCAAAGATGTTTGGGGAACAATCCGCAAGCTCATACGGGACGTCATTGCAAGTTTTGTCCAGCAGTTGGACGATGCTCGGCGGTCTCGCAAGAGATATATGAGTTTGGAGATCAGTATGCGTTCATGGGAGGTCGATTGACGCGCCAACCCAATGCCGGAGAACTTGCAAGAGAACTTGCATACGCGGTCGCACTTAATGAGATGATTTCTGCACACTGTAAAGCTCTATCGACCGAACTTACTCAGAGAAAGAGATCTGGCGAGTATATTCCGGGATGGACATTCAAGAGTGGTTATGGACGTCGTGTCTGGAATAGAGATCCTGACCATGTGAAGCTGCTAACCGGCTTTGATATAACTAAAACCATCAATATGACGCCTTCCGACGCCGAAAAAGCCGGTATGAACCCTGAAATCTTACGGTTATTCAGTGAACCTAGTAAAACTAAAACGTCTTTGAAGCAAATAACAGAGGATGATTTTAGAAATGCGTTCAAAACTGACACGTAAAGAATGGTTCGTTTTGGATAAGGCGTTGAGGCTTAAACTTTACGCTCGAAGATCTGGTATTCAGCAAAACCTATGCAATCATGGATTGCTGACATCGGCGGTAATAAAAAGTTACCACCTCACTGAGAAAGGGAGCATAAAATATGTTTATGCCAGATCGATTACAGTAAAAGGTTTCGATGCATTAATGACAGGAGAATGTGAAACATGATGCCCGGAGCGAACGAAACTCTGAAAGGAATTATTGATGAGTTAGAAAAAAATATTGAACAGAGAAACCAATTGTCCCTTCACGATAAGGAAATCATGGCAAGGGCGAAATCATACGGTTTCGACACAAAGGTTATCAAACAGGTCATAAAACTTCGACAACAAGACCCTGAAGACGTCGAAGAGTTTGACATGTTAGTAGACGCTTATCAACAAGCATTGGAAAGAAAAGAATGAGTCAAAATTTTCAATTTAACATCGGATCTGTAGGTCGAATCATTTCCGGATCTGTCAGTCAGAAACGTACAAAAAACATGTCTGGTCATCCAATTCCTGAAGATGATCAAAAATACGAATTCGGTGTGGCATGGCCTAAAGGCGATCAACACTTCGATCAGTTTCTAAGTCAATTGTGGCAGTTTGTATCTGCAAATTGGGCAAACGATCAAAGCAAGCTCGCCGCTTTGCAGACTGCATGGGGTAAAGGTTTTCAAGGTCTGTCGTTAAAAATCAATGACGGTGATAAACCAAACAGTAAAGGTCAGATTAACGAGAACACCAAAGGTCACTGGGTAGTATGGTTCTCATCGTCATTTGACGTACCGTGTTGTAATCCGGGGTTTCAACAGATCGATCCTGAAACTGTAAAGACCGGATATTACGTCATGATGAGCGGTAGCATGAAGGACAACGGTCAGGCTCTCCCTCATGCAGGGGTTTACATGAACGCGTCACATGTAATGCTTGTTGCAGAAGGTGAAGTCATTCAAGGCGGTATTGATGCCGAAACGGCATTTAATGGAGTTGTTGTACCGACCAATCTCCCATCAGGTGCGCGCCCTTTGGGTACTCAGATGGGAATGCAACCTCCGGGAGCACCTGTCCCTCAACCTCCGGGAGCTGGACAATCTGTCCCGGTCCCGCCTCAGATGGCACCTGCCGATCCACCTCAACCTCCGGGAACACCTCAACTACCTACTGTCCCGCAGCAAGGCAATGCATACCCTTCTGATCCACCTCAACAACCAGCCCCACATACACAGATCTTGAATCCGCCCCCACCACCACCACAATAATGCATTGTTACAGTGAAGAGATGATCATGATGTTCTTATCGGGCATCATGATCATCATCGCCGTACTGTCAGTAGCAGTACTAACCCTGTCGGTAGTTTTGTTTAACAAAAAGCCAAAACTGCCTAGAATGAGAAAGATAAGAGGATGATAGGTAAATTTACAGATGAAGAGATACGAATTAATCCGATCTTAGAGTATTTCGGATACATCCATTTGACAGGCGATCTGCAAACAGTCTCCATGCAATTCGCCCAATTGGCTCGTTTCGTTATCGATACAGTGCCGCGTAATCAGGAACGTACCGTTGCTTTGAGAAAACTGCTTGAAGCAAAAGATGCGGCTGTAAGGGCGGCACTGTAATGGACGATTGGGTATACGATATTGAGACATATATCGATCTATTTTCGGCTGGTTTCAAACGTATATCCACCGGTGAAGAGTTCATCTATGAAGTATCGAGTCGTCGAAACGACTCGATACAACTTCTTAATTTATTCTACTGGCTACGCACCAACGGATCACGACTTTTCGGATTTAACAATCTCGGCTTTGACTGGATTGTCTGTGACCATCTGATCAAAATAGGTGATTTTACACCACTTGATGCTTATACAAAAGCGCAAGAGGTCATTCAAAGAACAGACCGGTTTCCACCGATGATCTGGCCAAGAGACCGCGTAGTCCCACAAGGTGATCTTTATAAGATTCATCACTTTGACAATATGAGTCGATCCACATCGCTAAAGAAACTTGAGATCAATATGCGATCCGACTCGGTTCAAGATCTCCCCTATCCACCTCATGATCCGACTACTGACAAAATGAAGTCGCACATTATAAATTACATGATGCACGATGTGCGCGAAACTGCAAAATTTTATGACCACAGTTTGTCTGCGATAAAATTTAGAGATGAGCTTGCGGCGAAGTATCCGAACCTCGGCGACGTTCTCAATTTTTCTGATGCAACTATCGGTAAGAAATTTGTCGAGATGGAGCTTCAAAATGCCGGGACAGCCTGTTATGTGCGCGGTCCCGATGGACGACAACCGATTCAAACGATACGACCGCATATTAAAATAGGTGAGATCATATCCCCTAAAGTAGCGTTCAAGCATCCATCGTTCCGACAAGTACTTGATTGGTTATCTCAGCAAACAATAACGCCTGATCAGACTAAGGGATTTTTCAAAGGTCTATCTGCTACTGTAGATGGGTTTCAGTATGATTTTGGACTAGGTGGAATTCACGGATCGGTCAACAGACGTGCTATTCGAGAATGTGACGAGTGGGAGATATGGGATTGGGATGTGGCATCATACTACCCGAATCTGGCGATCACCCACCGACTTTACCCGGCTCACTTATCCGAATCGTTCTGTGACATATACGAAGGTCTATTTAAGACTCGACGTACCTATAAGAAAGGTACGCCTGAAAACGCCATGTACAAGCTCGGTTTGAATGCAGTGTACGGGGATAGCAATAATAAATATAGCGTTTTCTTCGATCCTCAGTACACCATGTCAACCACAATTAACGGTCAACTCTTGTTGTGCATGTTGGCGGAATGGTTACGTGCCAAAGGTGTTGAAATGATCCAGATAAATACGGACGGTCTGACCGTTCGCGTTAGAAAAGATCATGTCGAGTGGATGAAATCGGTCTGTCAACATTGGGAACAGCATACCGGTTTGGAGCTAGAATCGGTACGATACAAATCGATGTTTGTAAGGGACGTTAACAATTACCTAGCAGTCACCGAAAAAGACAAAATCAAACGGATCGGAGCATACGCATACCAGACGCCCTTGGAAGACCCTGCGACACGTGAAAGACCATGGCATAAGGATCATTCCTGCCTAGTCGTCCCGAAGGCTGCGGAGGCTCAAATGGTGCATGGCACGAGTGTCGAAGATTTCATATTGAATCATCGCGATCCGTTTGATTTTATGCTATCAGTCAAAGTCCGGCGATCTGATCGTTTGGAATGGGGCGACCAAATCCAACAAAACACCTCAAGGTACTACATATCCACAAGTGGTGGAAAACCTCTTGTGAAGGTGATGCCTCCGCTATCTGGTAAAACAGAAGAGAGGCGCATCGGTGTGGATGTTGGATGGAATGTGACCATGACGAATCGAGCGGATCGCTTCGACTGGAATAACTTAAATTGGCTTTACTACATTGAGGAAGCTAAGAAGTTGACAATAGCAGATAATTGAGGATAATAGAGATGTCTGTAACGAAAGGAACAAGAGTGGTAAAAATTATGTCTAAATACGGGACCGAGTTTGAAATCGATCCCGATCATGTAACTTCAATCATACCGACAGATGATGGTGCAAAAGTCGTGATGATGGGGTCAGATGAATTATCTATCGAAGCGAGCGAACCATATCGAGACGTTTGCGATAAAATCGGAGTTGACTACACATGGTGAAACCAACCTATTCAAGATATGCTCGGATGCAAAAATCCACGACCATATCAACCATTCGTCGCCTAGAAACTTTGCTGAATCAGCAAAACTTTCCACAGTGCAACATGCCGATAGATCTCGCGCTAACAGATGCGGAATTGAACAAACATAAGAACCGGGAAGAGCTTGCTTTGATGGCGATGGAAATGCATCGGTTAGTGGGAATCGAAAATGTCCGATGATATCTTTGAAAAAGTAGACGAGATCTTAAAACGATCCAAGGGTGCATTTTCAATGTATGTCAACAACGGTCTCGTCTATTGCGTCATCCGATGTTATGCCGGTAAGAAAACGACCGGTAAAGGTTTCTTCGGATGCGGTAAAACCGTTCAAGAAGCTTTAGAAGACGCATATAAACGAGGCACTGTAGATGGCATTCCCGGTACAGGCATCGTGACGTCAGTCGGAAAACTGACGTCACGACCGGTCCATGTCGAAACTCAATTGCCCGGTGTAAATGTTACCAGATTACCCGGAACTTGATGGTTGGACGGCGTTTTGAACGTATGCAGAATACATGCGTTCATTAACGCCTCTAAACTGACCAAGGAGAGTTTCTTGCCATTTATCGGAAACTTCCAGTACCATAATTTCTCCCGGATTATTAGGATCAGGAACAACACTGTATGTAATGTTCACGAATTTCTCATAGGGAGGGTTTTGCGTATCATCTGAGTTGAGCGCATACGGATTTGAAAACACAACTTTTCGGGCTAACGGTACACTACCTGTAGGGTTATCAACGTCCGTCTGTGACACAATGTAATCATCTAATACGAAATTACTGGCATCGACATTAATCTTTTCCAAAACGCTCATCTTTCAACCTTTCAACTTCTTCAGTTAACTTTTGCACTTGTCTCCACAAAATAGCATTCATTTGTGGATAGTTCAATTGCAGGAGCCCATCATCACCTTCATGCACTAATTCCGGAAATTCTTCAAGCACATCTTGCGCTAAGAAACCAATCTCTTCCGCATCACTACGAACTCTGCGATATCGCTTAGGTTTAATTTTCGAAAGCTTAATAGTCACATCTTCTAAATCGACAACATTCGTTTTTAAACGCTCATCTGACGAAGATGTATATGCACCTGTTGAACCATTGATTGTTGCAACATCATTTCCACTGTCATTTCGAAATTTAAACCCCTCTGCTTCCGGGTCCATCATTTCCCAAGTCAAGTAGTTGTTATATACTGCAAATCGCCCATAATCACTACTGTGTGTGATGTCTCCAAAGCTAACGGTCTGCCCTATTCTAGCAAATGCGGAAAGCACATATCCATTAAATAAATCAGCGTCAAAACCCGACCCTGTACCGTCATTTCCGGTATGAAGATGTTTATCCCCACCACTAAACAGCATCCCATTACGAAAGTAAAAGTAGCTCTCTGGTACAAATGGCGTGTCGGCGGTTACTGCGCCCGATTTCACGCGCAATTCAAACCCACCGGCACCTCCGTTTCTCATGACAAAAGCACCGTTCGTCGTCGCCTTAATTACATAGTCGTTGTTAACCCATTCGGTATTCATCATCAGAGAACCGCCCTCGGGCATCTCATGACCATCGGTCCCTGTCGCTAAAATGCCGGTTTTATGATATCCGTCTATCATATCGGCATCAGAACCGGACCCTGCGCCATCATTGCTTGTGTGCTTGTAAACCCCTCCGCCCGCGTCGTACAAATCACCCCAAAAGCGAATTTGACGCCCTATGCCTGCGCTAGTCTGCACACCAATGATATTCAGACCTGCGCCATGCTCCCCGGCTGCAATCTTACCGTCATTTGCATCGCTTTCATGACCATGTGAAAATCTAATCGACGCGTCTTCGTCGAAAACGTGTTCGCCAGTCTTGCGCACAAAATTAGAATACGTAGACCCGTGAAATAAATCCGCATCGACGTTAGATCCTGCACCATCCGCCCCAGAATGGTGGACATTGAAGCCTTTATACTGGAAAACCGAATTAGATGCGAAAATCATTACATCGTAAGAACCGCCATTTTTTCGACGCGTCTGAAAAAATCCATCCGCACCATGTGACATGTAAATGTTATTACTATCGGTATGACCGATATGTGAATTAATGCCGTCTCGGGTGAAACTGACAGTTCCCGAAAATGTATTCGAGCCCGTAAAAGTGTTTGTTGCGGAAAGTCGCGGAAATGCGGAAAGCGCATATCCATTAAATAAATCAGCGTCAAAACCCGACCCTGTACCGTCATTTCCGGTATGAAGATGCACGTTTGAGCCACTATAAAAATTACCATGATGAAAATAAAAGAAGCTATCAGGAACAAGAATTTCGCCAGCAGTAACGGGACCGGCCTCTACAATTAGCTCAAGACCTGTTGCACCCGTATTGCGAAACACAAAAGCGCCATTGGTAGTGCTCTTAGCCCGAAAATTCGTACCATCAAAAGTGACATTCATCATCAGCGATCCGGCTTCGGGAAATAAAAACCCGCTCGTTCCACCGATTAAAAGATTTTCCTTCGTCAACCCTTGAAACAAGTCAGCATCTAGTCCTGAATTCAAGCCATCGTTTCCAGCGTGCCAGAAACTAGACCCCAGCACAGTCAATACACCGGCGTCTGAAACCTCAAATACATCCACACCCAATGTGTTTTTAAGTCGCCATCCACGAACATCGTTATCTGTCGCACACCAAGTCAGCCAGTCATCAATCACCGTGATGCTACCAAACTCACTACCGTGATTTATCGTCGCGAATGATGCCGTGTCCCCGGTCCGAACAAAGTCATCAGCATCATCATCCCATCTAAAAGATGCACCGGACTGCTCATAAGTGAATCTTGATCCAGTCGCTTGATTAAATACACTGAATCCGACTTCTGGCTGATAGAATTCCCACTGATCATTGATCCAGATGGCAATTTTTTGATCTTGTCCAGACCATTCTCCAGTCGCGGAATCAGCAATCAAATAGCTATCGCCTTCACTCGGCGATCCCGGAGGAGTGGTAATAAAATCCTTAACGATTTGTTGCAAGAACGCATCAATACGATAAAGAGATTCGTTAACGGTAACATGTTTTTGAGCCTGAGATGCCTCAAGCAAAGGTAGGCCGATTTTTGGTGTAAATACCGTCATGATGTGTAACTTGCCTCTGAACCGTGACCATATATTGCGCTAATTTGCGATATCTTCCAATTCACAGAATCCACACCCGCACCGTGATCTTCTATCTGTTGAGCCAGTGTGTATATGTAAAAAGTCTGATCCTCTATCACCACAGTTCGGTGATCCGGTAAATAGTCCGGATCTAGGAAACGATCAGGACTATCGAACTGATAGATTTCTCGCGTTGCGGATATGAGTTCTAATGCGTAATCTGGACTTGCCGGTTCATTCCGTTCTATCTGTAGATAATATTGCTCAAACGCTTCGTTCAAAGGTACGGTAGTGCCCTGCCACGAATCATTCAACATGCGTGATCGGCGCGTCCACCGAAGTCGAATATCCCCATTGTCCAGCTTATCTTGCTTGAGATGTACCGGTGCGTAAGGTCGATAGGATCGACCAGTAGGTAAAATCTCGACATTTGTAAATCGAGCGTCCGATAGACCGATTCCCCTAGGTCCGTATCGTAAAGTTTGAGGCGATCCGATCAACTCGGTCGATCCTGATAATGATGACATTGATGACGCTTTTACCAAAAAGAACAGACTGTCTGTAGGAAGCTCATCAACCATGTAAGCTTCGGTCCCGTTTTGACCTCTCAACAATCTACTAAGCGTATACGAACCGTCCGATTCAAGTTGAGCATTCACGAACTGTATGATTTCCCACTCATCATCGGGCGTTAAAAGAGCTAGTACGTTTGCACCGTTCAACACGCTCTTTTCAGTAGCAGAGTACAATCTGTGACGATCAAGATATGGTCTGATTTGCAAACTGTTAACGTTGTCCCATACGCCGGTCTTACCTCGACCGAACGGAGAGATTGTTCGACCAATGACCGTTTCGTCAGCAATCGACGAATTGAATGTGTAACCTCCTGACCCATCTTCGGAATAGATCACTATTCCTCCCGGCCAAGGATCTTGAACGCCTAAGATTCGTGGTGACCACGGATTTCTTTCGTCACTGACATTTATCGGTATATCAGCAATGACAATTGTAGATTCGCCGATTTCAAAATTATCATCCGTAATATCCCATCGCCTGTCTGGAAACTCATTTGCGAAAACAGATATTGCAGATTCGTCATAAATCTCGGTCGAATAAGTTACGGCCCGTACTTCAATACAGTCACCGAAAACCAGACGCGTGATTTGATACCCTTTGTCCAATGTAATAACATTTCCGACCTTTATATCCTTATACGTCAAAGGTAGTGCGAATTCGATTGTCGTCCTACCCAACCACGACTCTTGTAAGAGAATCTTGGCGAGGTTTTCAGGAAGTGCATTGTTCACAAAAGAGAAGAGTGATGAGAACTTGTTATGTGCGTTACTTGTGGTGTTTCCACGAGTGGCGGTCACCGCAGCAACTTCAAAATTTGCATTCTGATCGACAAACTCAACCGTAAATTTCTTAGGCAGATCTGCATCATCAATCCGCGTTTCCAAAAATGACGAATCGCGAGGATCTTCAACTAAGAAATCTTCAGCGTTAACAAAGAAGCTCTCCGATTCTGACTTCTTAGTGAACGTTACACGACCTTCGCTTTCGGCAATTTGTAGCTGAAAGGTTCGCAAGATGTTCTCTATGACGGCGACTCTAGACGGATTGTTTGCAAATGAAAAACCATATGCGTTAGGTAGCTTGTTAACAAGCTTGGACGTGTCTACATCGTCACTCGATAGACCGGATTGTGAACAAATGCTCTCTATTATATCATCGACGTGGTCAAGTTCTACGCGATTAGTTAACCAGTTTCCAAAGTAGAAGTTTACACCATCTGACCACTTATCTATCTTATTAGGGAAGAACGGGTAAGGTCTGACGTCCCAAGTCGTCACGAATATATTATGTGGTGAAACCAATCCTATTTGATTCGCCACATCCAACGGCGTACCCCCACCGGTGAAACCAGACCACCGATTTATGAGCGCCAGCAAATAAAGTTTTTGTATTAATGAATCCTCCTTACCTTCTGAGTAATGAGGAATTTGCGGAATACTTTGTCTGGCGTCGTATACAGAATCCGGCTCGTTAGATGCCTTGTCGAGTGTAGGACATCCCGTCTTTGCAAAAATCAGAGGCTTCGGAGCGTGATTATCCAATGTCCAGATCTGCACATCCTTATATTTCAAATCGGGCGTTATCGGTGTTTGAATTTGAGCATCCCTGTCAGACTGATTTGCATAATACCAATCGTAATATTCCCCGCTCATCACTGCCGAATTCATAGCCTCAATGTCGTAATCCTGACCCTCTCTTAAATCTGTAAGAGGAGGGAAGTAATTTATGGCCACAAGGTCACCGGCGTTCCATACAGATGTCAAATTTGACCGTCTGTACTCCTTCCAGTCTGCGACATACGACACGTTCACACCAATCGGTAGGATGGATTTCACATCAGCTATTAAGTCCGACATGTGTGTAGCGAAAGCCGGATCGTTTGATATGCTATACATACCTGACCCCACATAAAAAATATCACCAATCGTCAGTATGTCTTTGATCAGATGTGCGTAGTGCAAAACCATGCGTCGATAATTCCACACACCTATGTTATCGAATCGAACTGTCTCGGATAAAGTCACATCGAAATGTTCAGTGATTGACCCATTCTGAACGGAATAAGATCGTACTGGTGCAACGGTAAATTCTCCGGGCTCCGCCGATCCGAAAAATGTCGCCACGTCACCGTTAAGAGAGTCGATCCTATCGAAATTCTCAGTGTCAAATAAGATCTCAGGTGAAAAGCAAACTCTCCAACCTCGACTCTTCAGTTCCTTAAACGCATTTCGAACGGAATGGTCACATGGGGTGCCCTGATCAAGATGACTGAGTACGCTCAATTCATCACGCCTTGCGTATGAAACATGATAAGACGCCACATCAGTTGCGGCGCTGGCAACCTCGACTTTAGGTTTTACTGGATTTGAGGTATTTGTTCCGTCCATAAACCAGCAAACAGGTAGAGACACACTGCCGATGTTAGGAATCGAATTCTCAAGATTGTCTAATGAATTTATGAAATTGGATACGCCATCACCTGAGTCGTCATTCACCGCAACGGACTTACCAGCGAACTGATCAGAGACTCTAAAGTGTAGATTTGACCTTTTTTCACCAACGGTTCGATACTTTGGGTCCATATATTGTTCCCAGACGGATCGATCATCAAACAATAAATTCTTTCGCCTAGCACTAGAAACAACACCTGTTCTTGTCACCACTTCATCATGATAGATAAATTCACCAACACCCGGTCCCAAAACTACCGATTCAATCTTGTCCTGTAACGAATCATTCGATTCATCACCTCTAAGCGAATTGATGACTTCTACGGTAATTTGAGGAATTCTGTTTCCGTAATCCTCAAGCAACATTTCGTCAAAAACGATATATGCGAGTCCTCGATAAGCTGGTGCATGATTCGCACCCTCAACCGCCAAAATTTTCGGATCGGCAGTTTGATCTTCACCGCCGCCGTAAAATCTAACATTGACCGCTGATTTATTAATGAGCCGGCCATCTGCCCAAATTCGACCGAGACGCGCACTCCCGTTAGATTCACACAAACCAATCGCGAAAGAACAGTAGTAGAGATATGTCGTGTTTTCCACGGTCTGCGAAGGTCCACCCTTACCACCTACATCCTGACGATCGGTCACAGATTCCTCGCGGAAAGATGTCTGCCAGATCAATTGACCGGCAATTCTGACTCGACCATATGCTGTGGCAATTGGCGAACCTTCAACCGACGTGACGACGCGAGTCTTATCCAGCCTAGCGCCTTGATTCGCAATGTTGACGTCATCTTGAAGGGCGTATGCTGCATAACTCGTCGCTGCACCGATAGCAGCGTTCGCTAAAATCGATCCCCAATTCGCAGCAATATACGCACCAACCTGAGCCATTGATTAAACCTCTTGCGGAAAGAGTCCTATGAATGCAATTCGACTTTGCCAGAAATCACCAAACTGTGTCTTCTCGACACTGTGTCCCTGATAAGCATGAATCATTTTATCTCTACTCACCAATATTCCACAATGTTTTGCAACATATCGAGCACGCATTCTAAAAACAATGACGCATCCCGGAACAAGCTGATCCGTCTCAATAAAGAGTTCTTTTGCCGTATTTAATAGAACCTCTTGTGTGTCAACCTCGTCCCATCGCGATGAATAATTGGGAGCTTTCCTAGGTTCAGGTCCGATAACATCTCTCCACACTCCACGAACCATGCCGAGACAGTCACAACCGACGCCCTTGGTGGTGTGCTGATGGACATACGGAGTACCTATCCATTCGTGGGCGGATTTAATGACTCGTTCATTAATCATCTCGATCAAACAAACTCCCACCTTCGTAAGTCTGGTGTCCTCTAATTGGATAAGTAGTTAATGAATCTTGTCCGGGCATTAGTGTTGCATAGCCTCTGAAATTAACAAAATTATTAAACCTTTCTCGACACATCTTCGAAGTCTTGTTACATCCGACAATGATGGTCACGGTGTCATTGACATTTATATCCGGGACAGGTTCTTCCCATAAGATCAAATTGTTTCCGGAATGTGATTTTATGGGGTACTGTTTGCCCGTAGACGTGACGAGCGTCCCATCAGAAAACCATCCGTTCACATAAAACGTCAAATCGGAAAATCTTACACCTAGGCCGTCTCTGAAAGTTACCGTTGTGGTCAAACGATTCGCCACACCAGTTGTGTCAAATTTACACTTCGCGTCACCTAGTACAGCATCGCACTGTCTCGAATACACTCGACCGTTAGGCTTCGTTAGTGCATTAACGATTGATAACAGATCGGTTTCAAAACCATCATCAGTCAGTCTTATAGGGCCGTATTTACCGTTAAAGACCATTCGTAAGTCTGAAGGATCGCTCCAATTGACCAACCAGATTTTAACCGATGCGTCGTCGAACTTTCCAGATTCTAAATCAGCTTCAGTGATCGAATCGTCATCCACCGATCCCTGCAATGTGAAATCATCAGTCTGAAGACCTAATGTTTCGACCACCTTGGTGGTCATTATCCCAGAAGATGGGCTAAATGTGTGACCATTGATCAATACATTCTGATCATGATCCGTAAGTCTGAAAGCGACTGAATCAGTGCGTACTATCTCCCAAGCGTAACAAAGAGTGGTGGTTGTCACAGTGCGGCCCTCTGAGCATCGTAGGATGACGTGTCGATATCTTCACGAACTCTCAACTCTTTAAGCGATATCGAACCAGTCGAACCGGATGCGTAGTACTGAGACAACGTTTCATAAATGTCGTCTCTGAATCTTACCGGTACGTCAAATTCCCCACCCCATGTCAAACTCGAACCATTCGATGGCGGATCTTTAAAAACAACCGTTCCGTTAACAGAATCCACGAAATAGTGCGTACCTTGTGTCTGAACAACTCCACCAATCGCAACAAGAATTGTGTTTGCGACAGGTTTATAAATTCTCCTTGTGTACGACCCCGGATATGTCTTATTGAGTCGAAAATAATACGTCGATCCGTCACCAGTACCGAGAGATAAATCAGTCGCCTGATGTGTAACTAACGGATCGCAAGATTTAAAATCGAACCAGTCCTTCAGCCTGAAGCCAAGCCACGCACCCGACGTCTTATACGTAAATCCCATGACATTCTGAATATCGTCCATGGATCTAGGTCCGAACGATATCGAATACTCCCTTAATGGATTGGCCCATCTCTTATTACGAAATTCATGACCGGATCGAGACTGTTTGATCTCTGTAGCCCACATTGCACCGGCAGACATGACAGGTCGAATATCTGTAGGGATTCTTTCTTCTAGCACCACTATCCGCCCTGTAACGCCTGTCTCAAATCACGCACAATTTGTCTCTGAGAATTTTTAAACGATTCGACATCTGTAACACCTGAGACATTTATAGTCACGTTAGTCCCAGATCCGGAAGACTGACCCTTGGTGTGATCTACCACAGTCTCGTTAGGGTGAAGGATGGCAAATTTACCACCTCGTCCGTCAACACCTCCGACGCGCGACCCTAGTCCTGTAAAACCACCACCTTCGAAGCTACTGACGTTTCCGCCACCACTGCCGAAACTCCCACTAAACATGGACTTAAACGCACCACCGACAACCGATTGAAGCCAATCACTCGTTGCCTCGATCAACGGATCTAGCACGCTTGATATCAAAGTCGATCCGAGATCCTGTAGCACACCTGTTGCGAGTGCGCGCCAATCTTCCGTACTTCGAATAAGATCGTCTATTCCGTCCTTGAAACCTTGACCGATTCTCTGTGTCAGGTCATCGGTCGTTTTCATCAAACGGTCCAAGCCTTTATTGGCCTCTGCCCACTCATCCCCTTGCCCTTTATATCCAGAAACAATCGGTGTGTATTTAGCAAAACGCTGACGAAAATTAGGTTCTCTGAAACTCCTACCGCGACCACGACCTCGACCCTCACCGTCTTCATCGTCCTCGGGTTTACCCTCACCGATCTTATCTAGCACGTCACGAATATTGAAAGTCTTTTCGTTTAAACTGTCGAAAGCTTCAATCATTGCTTGAACAGCGGGCATTTCTTTGAGTAATTGATTGTTCCATTTACTAGCTAATTCATGACCAAAGTCACCAAGTTGATCAATAAGACCTAATTGTTCCTTCACCTTTTCAGAATCTATAATTTCCGCATTCAGACCGTCCTTAAACGCCTGAGACATTCTTTCATAGGTTTCCGCGATACCATCAGCAGCTTCGATAATAGGCTTATCGAAAGAAACTTTACCGAGCGCATCAATGGTCACATTTGGAATCTTATTAATCTGTTCAATTAATTTATTTATTCCATCAATCGCGATGTTGATTTGACTCTCAAGACCTTCGATAATCGCAGAACCTATTCGTTTACCGACATTTGCGACTTTCATGCCAAATTGCTCGGCACCAATTTCAATGGCCGCAAAAGCACCAATGAATGCACCGACAAATAGGTTCGTGGAACCTATAACGTTATCAGTAAATCCCTCGAAAGTGTCTTTGAAGCTTCCAATGAATTTTAAGATACTGCTCGTCATTGATGTCGTTGCTATTGCAAAAAATTTCGGCAATCTCTGTATAATTTCAATAGCAGCACCGAAAGTGAGAGAAAAAGTTTTACCCCATGATTCGGTAGCGTCTCTTAGTGCAAACATCCTTTCTATCAGATAACCCGCCGACACAATCAAAACACCGATACCTGTCGATATGATCGCACCTCTGAGAAATCTTAGAGAATTTGCAAAAATATGAGTGGCTTTCGCCGCTCCAAGTGACAATGCAGCCCACATACGGGTTGTCCCGTGCAGGCCGATCATAGAAGTCATCAAACCCTTGCTCGCCATATCCGCACGAACAATGCTTACGACAAACGCGACACCTATTGTGACTATCAACACATCGAAATGGTTTACAAGTGCGTTAATTGTGTCGAGAAATAACGACCCCATTTTAGAAAACACGTTAGTGATGAACTGAACTTTTTCAGTAGCCAGCCCGAGCATGTCGGTAATTTCACTAAATGACGCACCGGTCCGTGATAACATGAAAGCTAATGTACCAAGAACCGTGATTACAGCGGCTATTGCACCACCCCATGCTCCAAACATTTGAACGACTTGAGGTACGTTTTGTGTGAATGCAAGTATTGCGGATTGACCACCAGCAACCTGCACCGAAAAGTCAGATACCTGCATACCGACTTGTTGAATCGTCCGACGATTATCGGTCATTCCACGCATGAATGACCGATTGGATCGACTCGCACGCATCATCTCGCCACGTAAACGTTGCAATCCGCGCTCGACCGCACCAAATGCAGGTTGAGTGCCGTTAGATGCACCGACTTTGATATTGATGTTTTTAAATGCCATTAGCTTTTCTCACGATCCTGCCTTCTGATTTCGAAAAACGCTAAATGCTCATTTATCTTAGAAACCGGCCATTGCCACACCACATCAACATCAATGCAAAATTCTGCCGCTATATAGTAACAGACTAATCTATCTGAGCGGCCCCTGAGTTTCCCGCAGCTTCCTCAATAGAAACCGGTTCATCCATCTGATTCTGGAACAAGGAATTAAACATGTCCGCAACAAGTGCGATGTCCAAATTCTTCATCATGGGCAAGTGTTTATTCTGGAAAACCTTGCTTCCATTTGCATCCACAGCCTTCATAACGATCAATCTGGCCATACCGGAAACGGTCTGAACTCTCAAAAAATCAGGCTCGTGACGCTTGATAATTTCGAGATCCGCAGCCGAAATCGGTTTTGCATAAAACGTAACAGACTTCCCACCTAAAGACCCGCTCCATTCAGAAAGCTTGTATCCGCCAATCTCTTGCCGAAGTAGATCGTCCACATCAATCATGTTATATTCCCTATTGTAACAGATCCAACGTTTTTGACTTCATACGTAGATTGTACCAAATCATTCACATTACTTTGCATGCTCTGAGACGTGACAACAAAGTTACCAGTAATTTCCTGCAATCCTGACGTGTTACCTGCCGGATACAAGTGCAACTCGACAGTACTTCCGGTAGCTAACGAATTCTGTTGAGCGTCGTTAGGGTCATGCAAGACATTTATTGTACCAGAAGCCGATTTCTGACCGGTTTCAATACCTGCCCAATCACTCCCCATGATGCTACCATCAAGCTCTGAAGCCGAAATAGTCACATCAAATGATTTAATTTCGCCAACCGTGGCAACCCCTACAGTCACCGAACCATTATGTCCTTTATAACGCGCCATTTTTTAATCTCCTACTGGATCACCGTTTCCGGGTCATCTCTGTTGATTCGATATTCTAAGTCAAAACGAATGATGATAGATCCAAGAATGTATCCAGTGTCTCCATCACCAGACCAATTAGTCTGAACAGCTTCCGGATTTTCCTCTAGCAAAGATCCCCAATCGTGAGCTTCGACGGAATTGATGACGCTAACCTCATCCGAATCCAACAAGTCGTCAAGCTCTTCCTCACGTGCGGATCTCTGTACTCTCACATATAAACTTGCAACATGGATTCTTGCATCCGACATCGTTTCTTTTTGAGACGTCTGATCGTTTCCGAATCTGATATCAATGACAACTTTTTCAGGATCGTGATTAATCGCACTTTTACGAGACGAATATACGTCATATTCGTTACCCAACCCTGCATCCAATGCAGCTTTAAAAGCGGATCTTATCTGTGTGCGAACATGAGACATTAAGGAGCATTCCGTACAAAATTAAGCATGATCTCAATCATACCAGAACCATCAGTTTGCCAATTCGATACGGTATATTCTTTAGTCCCTACAGTTACCAATTGACCACCGGCAATTCCCACGAAATCAGATGTACGACCGATTATCATCGGTACAGGCATTATGTGTATAACACCCTCGCCTGTCGAAACTTCTCGATCCTCGTCATCAAAAATAGCGTCTTCAATAGTCACACCGTTCCATAGAATTCCGCCATCCTGACCGAATTCTTTAGGTGTAAGTACAGACTTTAAGTCTCTATCAAATGAAGACGCTACCATTTTGATTACGACGACGCTCCCGGAATTCCGTCACTAGATGGTTTCTTTTTGGGTACACCAACATTATCTTTGGTCTCTTCGAGACGTGGCGGCTCCATATTCAGCAAATTTTGCCAATCGGATTTATGACCGAAATCCGTTTTCGGAACGACTTCACCGACCACCACAGTCCTTCCTTTAAGTCGAAAAGCCTTCAGTGCTCTAACGTTAGCTTTACCTTTATCACCTTCACCGGACATTTACATTCTCCAAACAATTGAACCTATCGGTGCGTTACCATAACGCACCGATCAATGTGTTAATTTTAACCGTCATTTCCGAGAGCGAACGATCCGACGCGAGTCACGCCGGTATCCACAGTCTGAATAGAACGAAGTCTCAAACCACCAGACAAGAACTTAGACTCAGTGGATCGACCAAGTTCCAATCCGCCCCACATGCCGATCAGCAAATCTTGCCAGTAACCGTAGAACAAATCGCCATCGGTGATCTGGTTAGTCTCGCGGAATGCGTTACCAACCAGACGGTCGGCACTATCGTTCATCAAGAAGATACCGGAACCGGCATCAACCTTTGTTTTCTGTAGATCGCCGACCATGTTGGAGTTACCGAGGAAACGACCACCGGCCCCGCGATTCGTTGACGCAACAGATGTACGTAAATCGATAATTTCAGAACGAGTGGGTACGGCGGCGGTGAAAAGGACAGACCCGATACCGGTCACATTCGCAACACCTTCCGGAATACCTGTCAAACCAGTTCCGTACAGTGCTGCATGGTCAATAGCGATGCGATGCGCTTCAATCAATAGTGCGCGAACATACGCCTCAAGTGAGATTGTCGCCTGTTGCAACATTCGACGACCCATGTCGGTATAAGCAGCGACATCTTTCGGAGCCATCGACACTTTACGGAAAGTCGGATTCGATTCGGCAGCGTCCGCGTCTTCCGATGCAAGCCAATTGGCTTGGATGTTTTGGTCGCCACCGGGAATCTCAATATCGCTATCGAGCCCTTCCAATACGGTCGCACCCGCTCCAATCACTGCGGAAGTATTTCGAAGATTTTCAATAAAACTTCCTGCAAGGTGGTCAGTAGTCAAAATATTGTTGGTTCCGGTCGATCCTGTAGTAAGGGCAGCACGAACCAATGCCTGCATTTGTCGCGAATCCATCTGATCCGTACGAACGTCACCAACCTGAAAATTACCCCATGTTCCCATGACATCGGTAGGAACCATGAAATCCCCGTGACGAAGATCACCTATTTTTTTAACAGCGGCGGCAGACGCTTCAACCTCAAAGTCGGCATCACCGAGTCCAAAAATATGACGAGATAGATTAAAAAGGGAGAATTGACGCTTCTCACTTTCATTCAAACCAATGTCTGTATTAACAAGAGGTTTGTCAGACGGAATATTTGAACGGGCAATGCCTCGGAACACTTCAATTGATGGCGTCTCGCCACGCTCAACACACCCTGCGATGTATGAACGACCGATGTCCGCAATATTGTGCTCTTGAGCCAGTGCAGTAATATCGTTAATTGCATTTTCAAGCGCTTCAGCACGCTCTTGGTCTGTAGGCGTTACGCCGGGTAGTCCACTTGCTTCAGGCATTAACGCCTCCTCTTTTTGATCAGATCGGCCCATGCCGACTGTAGTATCTGCCGGAATCGGCACGAAAGATGCTTCTTTAGGTTTCCAACCAATAACCCTATAAGTCCCGCTTTCTTCGTCGATTTCATATTTTGTAACGGAATAACCAACGGAAACGTTTCTGACAATACCAGCCTTAACGTCTTCCATGATTGCTTGAGCATCGGGACGTTTAGAAAACTGAACTTTTACATACAGTCTTGAATTTTCAAGCCATGCGTCTCTAATGACGCCAATTTGAGCATCGAGCCCGCCATAATGTCTGTGACTATCAAGCAATGGCGCATTGCCGCTCTCCAACCACTCCAAATCAACCGCATCGTCATCGTGGACAAGAATCTCATCCAACTCTTTATCATAAGACCAATAATATCGACGATATGGTTCTTCAGAAGACAGAGGAAATACAACCGTGTCATCATCGGAACTTGACGCATTGATCGACGCATTACGCGACCGCGTTTCTTCATTTTTATGCAGCTTCATTTCCCTCAGCCTCACTCAAATCATCATCGTCTTTATCAGTATGATAATTTAACGTCAAACCTCTTAATTTTAGTGCACGAGCATCATCTTCAATTTCATCCAAAAGTGCGTCCCTGTCGATACCCATCCCGGCAGCTACGCGTGTCAAAGATGTCTGACCGGAAGCAAGTGCTTCGAAATTAGCCTTAACCTCTCTTTGAGGGTCAACCCATCCCCATCCGCGACCCATGAAAACACAGTTCTTGCGAATCATATTTAATCGTGATGGTGGAATTTTAGATCCATCTTGTAGCGAATTCATGGATAGCCACAGTTGGAATACTTTTTTGACACCTGTACGAACAAACCACGATTGCATTGCTGAATAGAAGTCACGATCTTCGAGCAATACGGAACGACCGGTACTATAGGAAACACCTTGTGTTTCTTGACCGTGAGAGAAGTTCGATAAACCGAGACCCATCGATATATCTTTTTTTATCTGAGCCTCGAATTGGGCATAATCACTCAATGAACCACCGGGGTCAAATTTTTCCAGTCGCATGCCTTCAGGCAGTGACATGAGCTTGCCCGGCTCAACATCCATTTCGAAAATATTATCATCCTTGTCCACACCATCGGCAAGTTCTTTGATGCCATCCGCAACTGGTCGATCCTTCACAAAGAAGCCCATTATCGCGGCTTTTAGTCGCCGACCCATTGTTTCACTTTCTCGATACCCATCGAGCATGACGACTCTATTGACGATTGGAGCGGCAGGTGGTTCACCCCTCGTCTGTCCGGGACGCTTACGCTTATAAATATGTATAATTCTATCAGCCGGGACGCGACGATGTCTCTGTGAAAACTTCTCTTGAGTAAAGAACGAATCGCCGGGGTGATATTGCAAGAAGTGATAGGCGACTGGACGTCCATCGTCACGCACCTCCACACCCATCCGAATGTGATTTCCATTCGATGCGACAGTATTTAATGTTTCATCTAATAGATCAGCTTCGATAGGGTTTATAGCGATCCCATCGTTATAATCCGAACCTTTGACAACTTCCCAAATGACTTCCCCGTCACGACACCATGTCTCAACCATTTGTTCGCACAAATCGGTAAAATTCATGACGCCATCAGTTGTTGGCTGTTCGCACCAATCATTCCACGCTTCTTGTACTCGGTCATTCAACGCCACGTCCGAATCACCATTGATTTTACGAACGCGAGATTTAAACAAGAATCCACTTTCACCAACGACGTTAACATTCATCAATTGAATGAAGCGCACCATTGATGATGAGTTTCTGGCCAAGTTACGACATTTTGCGCGAACGGTAGCAAGACCGGCTCGCAACTCATAGTCGGCAGACCCGCGCGATGCGCTAAAGTCACCGTAACGGGCCTTACGTCCGGCAGCTTGGTAATTACGCTCTTTATTGCGTGAAAATTTGCCGAAAAAGTTCGTTAATTTATCAAATATCATTTACACGAACCTGACACGTACCTTATTGGGATTCGGTGTTTCTACATCACTAATGACAGATCCACCAGTCTTATTGACTTCATGGATGTAATAATCTCTCCACTGACGAAGTTCTGTAGGTGACATCCGAGTAATTGATCGACCTTTGATAGTATAAGAATCAATAGTGTCGTCAGCTCTTCCCTCAATCACTAACGTGATTTTCTCCACCATAATCTCAGCATGGGTCCGACGGTCATCAGTCGACTCAAATACTTTAACATGACCCGAATAGACACACTTCGTTTCATTATCAGTCAGACGAGTGACGTAGACATCATATGAATAGTTCGATGCGACCCATGCCGACGAGGCTCCAGACGCCACCTCAAACACCCAACCATGGTCAGCATTGTACTGACCAATAATTTCGAACGTTGCATTACCCTCGCCATGCTCGGTGAACACGTATTTTAACGAAAACACTGCCGAATCGAAATCAACATCTTTGACCCATGCAAGATGCGATCCTTTTACGAAGAAATCAGGTTCTTCTTTAGGAAAACTCGATATGTCGAATGGATTTATAGTCATGACCCTAACCGTAGTTTTTATGACAAATATACCAGTTCTTCAGGTCAATCAACCATTTCTCCAACCGTTGACCCAATCGCCACCTGATGATGACGGCTTGCGAGGAATGAACCGAGAATTTGGCACCGGAACCGACTCTTTTCGTAACTCTCTCAACATCCTACGTCTCGTCGAATTCAGATCAATATTGAGCATTTCTAGTGCGGCAGTGTTATAGACCCGCAAGTCAAACACTTCGTTCCGTTTACGAATCTTATGCCACTCTTGTTTCCTGAACCCACGAGATATTTTTGTCCGCAACTCTTCCGAAACAAGCATCATAAAATAATCTTTGTCATAGTGATCTGGAAAACGACAATAACCATTCTTCTCAGGATCAGTCACTTTCAATCGAGCAACAACCGTCTCTTTAATTGTGTGCACACCTAATGGAAAAACCCGTGCATTGTTCAAGGTGTTTTTCATAGGCTTGCCGACCATAGGCTTAGACTCACCATCAATACCTTTAATGGCTTGATATCTAACATTTAATTCTGAAAAGTTATAGACATCTTGAGTATAGTGACCACCGGAGTCGATGCATGTATTTCGAATAGACATCTCTCCAAAAATAGGATGAATGAACGTCTCTTTTAATTTATCGTCTAAATCGCGCCATGGTTGAGGCGCTGAAAGATCTCCATAAATTTGACCGTACTCTAATGACCACGATTGCGTGTTATCTCCCCAACCTATAATTTCATATTCTAATCTGTCATCTTGTACGTCTACAGCGGCGGTAATTACTGTAATTTCTTCGGGAATATCCTCTTTTGTGTTATATTCCTCTTTCTGATCCATGAGATTTGACCAGTCAAGACGCTCGCCTCTCTCCTCCCACGGTTCACCTAAAAACGTATTCACCCATGTTTTTAGCAATTCAGGATCGTTTTTCGAATCAAGAAAATCAGCAACACCTGCCGATAATTTAGCAAATGGTGAATATAGTTGAGATAAGTGATATGACACCTTCCCGTCGAACGGTTTAGAGGCTATCCATCGACCGTCCCTGACCGCCTGATTCCTCATGTGATCATCCCAAACCGATCCGCAATGTTCACACTCGTAATACGCAGATAAGGGATTACCCTCATCCCACTTCACTTGCGCCCACTTCAGAACTTGCTCTTCTCCACAATCTGGACATTTACAATGTCTGTATCGTTGATCACCGGCTAAGAATTCTTTTTCGATACGCGACCCTAATTTAGTTTGCGGGTTGTATCGCATTCCGGGCGTTGAGACAAAAATCTTGATAGCGTTCCAGAAAGTCGTTGTGCGCTTTAATGCGAGTTTGAGAGGATCGCCCTCAGTACCAGCACTACGCTCAAAACGATCAACTTCGTCAGCAACCACCATCCTGATCGGACGAGATGCAAGACCAGACGGAGCATTCGATCCGACCATGGCAATGTGACCACCCGGGAATTTTTTCGACGAAAGCGTATTTCCACTGTCCCTAGCCCGCGCGTCTTTAACCAGCCCTCTGAGTACTGGCGTATCACGAATCATCGGGGCCAGTCGCTCAGTACTAAACATCTTTTGCGATTCGAGTGTAGGTGACACATGTAATATCGGACATGGGTCAAGATGCATCATATAACCAATGGCGTTTTCGAGTAATGTAGATTTTCCGACTTGTGCGGATGTCATCAATGCGACAGATTCAACATCTTTCCGACCGATCATCTGCATTGGTTCACGAAAATACTCGGTACGATCCGTTTTAAATCGACCGGGTGAAGCCGAAGATTCGGCAGAAAGCCTCCTGTACTTATCGGCCCATTCATCAACGGTAATATCCGGGGGTGGACGAAGCGCTTTAATCGCACGCGAAGCTATTTCATTCGGATCTACAAAATTATAATTCATGCCTCGTTCTGTGACAGTTCCCCGCCTTCGTCCAAATATATTCGTCTAACATTGTGAGGCTGACCAATTTTAAAAAACTTACGAGCGCAAATTAACCTGTTTTTACTAATCCTCACGATAGATACTTTATTACCCTGATTACCTCCTAAGACGTGATATGCCATGTCGTCCTCTCCGACATAGAATCCGACATGTCCTTTCCAAGACTCCGGACTACCTCTCCAAAACACAAGAACGTCTCCCAACATCGGAGGTTCGCGACGCAACCTCCCCCATTTTTCCCATGATCGAGCCGATAGCATTTTAGGATTCAATGGTTTTTTTGTCTTCCACATGACGTATCCGACGTACAGACCACACCACGCGATTGAATCTTTAGTATAATATCTGGCGACCCATCCGCCAATTTTTTTAGCCCACTGGATGATCACGGGGTTATTTAAATCGCCTCCACCTTCAGAAACACCGATGTGTTTTCTGGCTTCGACAATAACTAACGGACCCGGTTCGTCAAACAACCATGCGTATTTTTCAGGTATCTGTCGTAGATCGTGCATTGGTAATTTCCACTAGCTTTTCCGTCAACATGTGTTCGTATTTGTCACGCAAGTCATTCATATCTACAGTATATTGTGCCCTTAGACGATCAAGTCTCTCTTCGAGACTATTGACTTTCTCTTTCGTCTCTTTGAGTAGCGTTCTGAAACAAAACACATATCCTGCCAAACACCCTACTCCGAACACCCCACCCATTTCACCCAAGGCGAGACTCATAAATTCTTCCATGTCATTCTTCCCCGGTCTCGATCTCGCTTCGCCATCCCACAACCAACTCTTCAAGAGCTTCGCGTATCTCATTCTCGATAACCACGCTTATCTCATTTTCATCTGAGATTCCACTGACAGTTGGACTCACCACCATAGGTACGGACAATATTCTCATTTTGACCCTAGACAATATATTTGACCAAGCAATCTCAACTTCGTCAGCATTGACCAGTCGACCGGCCTTTTCCTCTAGCTCCATCTGAATCTTATCGCCACGTAAACGCTCGACGCGATCCTTCTGAGTCTCCTTCTCAGTTCCGGGCAAGGATGTGACCGGACCGAAACGAGACATGTCCGGCTTCCAAGGGTATGAACCACCTTTACCGGCCTTGAAGATTTGTTGAGTGCGAATCCAGTCACCCAATTCGGTCAAAGGATATAAATCATGACTTTGATTATAAGGTGGTGGATTCGGTTGTTTGCGCCAATTCAGCATTGTGGCATGCGTTACGCCACAAATTTGAGCGGCAATGTCCACGCTCACGTGAAATATACCGTTTATTAGATTAATGGTGGACATTTGAAGATTCCTTAAATTTCTTATCTTTTTATATCTGATTTTATCGTTTTGCAAATATTTTTGTTTCCATTTTCCATAATGTCTTGAATTTTAACGAAAAATTTTCTGTTACTAGGAATCGTTCGCGGTGGCGCGTTACCCGCGGGAGCCAAGAGGTTAACAGTACCTTAACGGATGTTCTCGTTATGTTCTTTTTTAATGATTATTAACAAATGGTTAATAGGGGGGCGGAAAAAACCGATAATTTTTCATGTTGAATCATAAATAAAGAATTAAGAATATAAAATATTTTTCTCAACGATTATCTTAATACGTTTACGAACCGTTAACACGAACCGAAACGAATCTCACGAACCGTTAAACGTTCTTTATAAAATATAAATTGTTCGTCATTGATTGATTCTAAATGACATTCTACAGATTTAGAAATAAGTCCGGACGCCCGGTGATATTTGCAAACATTCGTCATGTAATTTGTACGGTTCGTCTAACCTTGAGCTTGACTCAACAGGTGCAACCATTAGACGACTTAGCATAGCAATTCACTTTCAATTACATGAAGACTCATCATAAATGTGATTGAAATATTTGGTCAAATAAAAACCGGGGCGAATAGACACCCCGGTTCTTAAATTTAACACCCCGGCTCAGATCCACTCATGACACCCGGCGATAATCCACATCGTACGCTTCCCACATTTGCATTAACTTGAATGCCATAAACGAAAACCAACGGTCTTGAACCATGTCGGCTTGCTTTTCCGTCAACGCGCATTCGTGCCATTCTTCAGTAATTTCCCTTATGTCGCAATAACTGAATGCAATGTTCAGGGGAAGACCTGCAAGCCATTCTGCAATACGTCTTTGCAAATTAGGGTAACGTTTACGATTAAACTCATAATTGTATTCAGAATCGAACCGCCCCCATATGATTTGAGCGGCTTCGTTATTCGTCTCCACTTCTTGATCATAAATCGATTCACGAAAATATTTGAAGACTTTTTGTTTAAATTCGTGAGTAGATGTATCTAACATGTCAAAACCCTTTCATTCTGTTGACATACTCATAATATAAAACACCCCGGTTAATGTAAAGTTAACCGGGGTGCTAAATTTATTTTAAACGTAATTCACTTTTCCTTGCCGAATTCCGCGCGCCTCTAATAAATAAAGCTTGGCTTGATAGCGCCAAATTTTCACCAAGCCTTTATAGTTGATACGCGCAAGGTAAATCATGCGTTGCGCGTCAGTAATCTTTTGAAAATAATGACTACGCATATAATTACACATCATGTCAAAACCCTTTCACTCTGTTGACATACTCATAATATAAAACACCCCGGTTAACGTAATGTTACCGGGGTGCTAAATCTATTTTAAACGCTTAATTACAGCACATCTCCATCGCCAATCGACAGATAAAAAACCCTTTTCTTCTAAGCTTTTTATTGTCGAATAGTGAGCATAAAACGCACTTTTGACAAAATCAGAATCTAAAGACCACTGATACTGTGTCATTGATACATTATGCTTCACATCTAATTCAGGACCGATACGGTCAAGAACAGATTTTTGCTTCTTTGTGAGTTTCATTCCGCGCATCTCCCTACATAGCAATACTTATTATATTGCTCTTCATGAATCTGACCATCCTTGCAAAGTGAATCAGTCCAGTCGTTAAACGCCTGATCAATCGCACATTGGTCCTCTTCACCATATTTTTCGATGACAAGCGGTAAGATTTGCTCGTCAAACATCTCGCTTAACTCTTCTTCACTGGAAATCATTTTCCAATCACTTGCCAATTCTTCAACCATTTCGAGAAGATCGACTTTGTTCCAATCATCTATCATGTCAAAACCCTTTCATTCTGTTGACATACCCATAATATAAAACACCCCGGTTAACATAACGTTACCGGGGTGCTAAATTTCATGCTACTAGTTCCACACTTCGTTCAACACGAACAAGATTCGCATCAACATAGATTCTATAAAGTGATGTATCATAATTCCAAGACTCATGGTCACGGTTCAATCCGTAACAATCTTGTGGATCAACCACAAAGACACCACAAATTAACTTAACCGGCGTTCCTTCATGAATTATAAAATCGTGGGTGCACATCCACCCTTCAACTTCAAGATCCTGATTCATTACGTAGCTTTGCATTGATCACCCCTATTTTTTCATGCATTCGGCGTTGTGCTCCGATATTAGATTGTTAAGAGCCCCCCGCTTTTCTTCATCGGTCCAATTCGGGTGTGCATCGTACTTTGTATTGCATTCTTCCCACATTTCTAAACACCGGTTGATTACACGCTCAATCTCCTCATCGGCAATCGCAGTTGGCCCGTCATCACCGTAGAGATGCCAATAAGCAATCGCTTTAATAAGCTCATCGCTAGTAGCAAAAAGAGTGTTGCCAAATTCATAGTTCATTAGTCAATCCTTTCATTCCGTTGACATGCCCATAATATAAAACACCCCGGTTAACATAACGTCACCGGGGTGCTAAATTTATTCACTTGTCATCTGATCGAGTGTTCCGGAGACAACTTGTTCGCGGTCAAGATCATATATAACTTTTCGCCCTTCATCACAAATTGCAGTAATGAAAGCATCAAGGTAATCATTACGAACTCTCGCCACAACAGTGCTTGCTTCGGGGCGCGCAATGGTTGTGAACCCAAACTCTCTATACATTACATAATCGTACTTCATGTATCTTCCTTCCGTTGATATAAAACACCCCGGTTAACATAACGTTACCGGGGTGCTAAATTTATTATCTGTTTGTTCCTATTTTTATGTATTCGGCTTGAAAGCAGCTGATTTCAGCTTTCCAGCCTAAATGCACTTGAATGATACGACAGTAACCCGCGTTAATCTCTTGTCGCCAAATCTGTTCAGCCTCAAAGCGTGTTTTGCAAACCGGCCCGGCTTCAAGAACACCAAACATAATCTCGAAGGCTTCAGTTTCAGGGTCCAGGTTTTTCGCCCAATCGGTGGCGTTGACTTGGTCGGTAGCGTCTTCAAGACTTGTCGCAAACCCCTCAAATATGAGGCCGTCTTTGTTGTCGTATGTCGCGTTAATTGGATATTCAATTTTCATATCAAAAACTCCCTTTCGCTCTGTTGATATAAAACACCCCGGTTAACATAACGTTACCGGGGTGCTAAATTTATTTGATCAGTTCCAAATCGTCGACATCAGGATAACAGATCTCAGCCTCTTTTGTTAAACAGACTTGAGATGTCCCGTGCTCTCTTACAGTATGGCGTTCATAAGTGATGACTCCACCCACTTCAAGAAAGCACTCTTCTGTAATTTCAAACATATCGACTTCACCTTCAGAATCCATAGCATAGGTAAAGAATCTAATCATAGCTTATATATCCTTCTCTGATTCGACGAGCTTCCCACAAATACATGCGAGCTTGTGAGCGCCAATGCTTAGCAAGTCCTTTGTAATTGATGCGCGCTAAATAAATAACGCGGCGCGCATCTGACATTGTCAGATGATAGAGTTGATTAGACATCTTTAAGCCTCTCTATCAATCTGATAGTCTCAGCGTCAACACCGCGTTGACGCTTCAACCATTTTGACTCTACAGAGTCTTCCCAGCCTTTCGGCATTGAGGCAGACGCACGCCTTGCGCGTTCCGCATCAAGATTTATAACGTTACGCCCGGTACGACGCTTCATTGCTTCACTCAGTACAATTTTAACCATGCGATTTTTTCTCCCTTTCGCAATCATGAATTTATAGCGAAAAGGTTAAAATATAATTAATTCTGGACATTTTTTATAAAATAAATAAAATTAACTAAGAACACCAGACCGTTAATTTCAGTTAACGGCCCGTTAATTTTACGTTCTTTTAACAAGTGTTAAATTTGTAATAAGAGGGGTGGAATCTAAGAAACCACCCCGGGAAAAAAAAGCCGTCCGTTCCGAAAAAAATATAATTAAATTTATACAACGGCTCCGGGGGGCCTTGCCGTTTGCATGGCCGTCTTAAACATAATATCAAAAGTCACATCGAAATGTTGATGAAACACCTCTTCAGCATCTCGTATAAAATTAAATCTCTTTTCAATTTTTGCCTTCGGCCTGAAGTAATAGACTGGGACACTCTTCTTCTTATTTAGACGCTTAAACAGAATGTCTTTCTGACCACCCTTGGTGACCATGTAGTACCTTTTTCCATCTTCTAGTCTCAGAGGCTTGTTAGATGCTCGTATGCGACCGTTCGAACTTCTAAGGTTCATACCTGATTCATTACTAGGTATCGCCAACGAATTACCACGGGGTCTGCGTATACCCCCGTCAGCTTGTCGATCAACCCACTCCCTATCCAACGACTGATAAATATCAGCTCCAAGATATCCAGACTGACCCTTCTTGAAAGCTTTAAATTCTGGACCTCTTAACGGCATCTGAGTCATACGAAACAACCTTCGAGGAAAGTGACGATTTCTGACCTCAAATGCTTCATTATAAGACTCGCCCCTAATTTGTTCTAACATCTGAAACGTTACGGTATTTATAGTTCTTCCTAGAGCAAACGGAACTTGATTATAAAAAACCCATCCGTACTCCATCATCACTTTTTCGATGTTAGAACTGAAATCTATGGTCACAAACATCATGACATATACTAGCTCCTTGTTTTCATTGACTTTTTTATCATAAGTGTCACGTAAGTGTCACGAAAAACTGAATGATTTCAACAACTTACGCCAGATCTGACAATAAGACAATAAGACACATACACCTTTCTTTTCCCTGTGTGTCACACCCCCCCCCCTCTCCTATACTACTACTACTACTACTACTAAATAGAAAGAAGTAAGTGTCATTGTGTCATATCCCCCTAGTCACATTGTTTTCATTGACTTTTTTCATGACACATGTAAGTGACATCGTAAGTGTCATTGTGTCATGAAAAACCCCGCTACGTAAATAACGGGGTTTTTGTAAATTTATAGCTGTGTTCGCGCATATCTTCGTATTTGTTCTATCGCAATAAGCACATCTTTTTTAACAGAGGACCATCTTTGAATTGGTACACTTTCGCCCTCATCTGATAAAGCATCGACCTCTTGCTTTATGTCGTCTAACGCCTCTAAAATTTGTGGAAATGTTTGACCTAGAAGTTCATCTCCTATTTTTAAAAATCTAGCCGCCGTGATCAAAATTTCCGAAAGTTTTATAGCGGTAGGTGACCCCGGTTGAACGATGGCAATCATAGGTCCTATTTTACCTGTAATTTCACCCATCTGACCCATAATATTAGCTAAATTTTTAGCTTCAGTTGGAGAGAGTCGGTTCATCAGCTTCTTCCTTCACGGTTGCTAATTTTATAACGTTAGGGAACGATGTAATTACATCGCGATTATTTTGCCAAACGCCCCTTGCTTGATTATATGCCACGGCAGCACTGTTCAACAGAGCTTCGGGAACCTCCATTCCAGCCTCTCTATGAACCATGATCTCAGCTTGAATTATCGAATACGCTTCGAAACTTTCAACAACTGCAATAAAAGGTTCTTCAGTCGCCAAAATGGCATCGGCCATGACACGCTTCGCATGATCAGGAATGTTCTCACTTTCCATCAAATCGGCAGCTATGATCACGGTCTCTTCATAAATTCTGACCAGTGAATACACCTTCTGTTCAAGGGAATACTCACTCTCTGTGACTATCGATGCCGGGGTTGTCGGCAGGATGCTCGAACAAGCGAACATGCCCCACCCGGAGATAGCAATTACCGCACCTACAACTAATGTTCTGAGTCTCATCTTATCACCGTTAATCCTTTCAATTTCTCTAATGCTTTTAACGCGTCTCTAGCTCGTACATTATTAACGCGCTTTTTCTCCTGTTGAGCTGAATGATAAGCTACAATCTGTTGTTCCCTGAGCTGAATGGCATCTTCAGATTGTTTAATTCTCATATCAGCATTTTCTTTAGCTTTTTTGACATCTTCCTTTGCTTCTAATTTAACTCTTTCCATCTCGTCTTTCATGGCAGTCTCTCGACTTTCAATTTCGGCACGAAATTCTCTTTGTTCCGCACGCTGAATCTCCAATTCAGACTGACCTCTTGATGCAACACCTGATCCAACAGTACATGCAAAAGCTAACACGTTAATCATGATCGCGACAATTCGCGCAGCTTGAGCGTCAAATATTGATGGTTCGTCAATAGTTGCTTCACCGGCCATGTTTTCACTTTCTGCAATGGCCTCGTTTAACGCCCGTATCTCTTCCGGGATGCTATTGAACTCACTCCACGCAATCAGTGCAGCCTCCGTACACCCACCTCTAATTCCATCGAGACGTGTCCGACCTGTCGTACATAGTTTTCCGTTCTCGTCTCGTACATTCGCGGAGCCTAGATAAAAACCGAGATCTCTAAGAATCGTTTGTGCTTCGATAACCTGATCGGACGGACAATTGTCATTGTCACAGTCGTCGGGCTTATGTCGGGCTTTCGCCATGAATACGTTAATTTCTTCGAGTCGATCCGTTGACCTGATCAACACCTCCTTCGCACCCAAAACATTAGCGTTCCATGAGAGTCGATTTTCCTCATTCGTTGCAGCAACCTCGCGCAATGAAACATCGTCGATCACACCGTTCACAACGCTTAGAAACGTCACGAATATAGCCAGTAGAGAACCGACAATAATCTTGAGATTTGCTAATAACCGCCCTGCCCAAATGCCAAAGGCGAGAGAACATAGCCACAGCGGGATGCCCACTAGGCTCGTCCAGAAACCTGTATTATCCTTAAAACCCATATATGTCGCACCGGCACTGCACATTCCGAAGAACACACCAGCGGATGCAAGAATCAGGGGAACATAGTTTTTGATCCGACGCTTCTTATATCCGTCTTCATCGTATTCTGGTTTTTCAGCCAGATTCATAAAGAGAATTGCAGCGCCTAAAAGCATGAAATTCTGAGGATCGAACAATGATTCAATCGTTCCCGTCTTTTTCCAATCCATGATAGATTGGGCGAACGGAAAGAGCATCATAACGACCATTATGATTCTTATCTTGTTCACTGTTCGATCCCCTTTAGTTTATTTGGTTAATCGGATGTTTTGTCGGGGTCCATTTGGGCCGTCAAAATTTTCATCACTTTCATACGTTCCGCAATGTGAGTGTCTACAACATCCATCATTGTTCGAAACGCTTCAAAGTATGCTTGCAAACTCTCGATAGAAGACGATAGGTCGATGAGAAGTTCAGCACCTTCATCAAAATTATCATCCTCTGCGACGAGATCTGCAATTGCCAGTGTCGAAACATCCGATTTGACCGTAAGTGGGACATCGCCTTTGTCTTCGAACACTGATACACCCGGTAGAACTTCTTCTTCTTTGTCAGACATGAGCTTTAAATCCTTTCGTATTGCCCGTGTTCTCTCTTGTTATCCTTAATTATCCGAATTGTCAAGTTGACACCTCCATAAATTTTTGAGATAAAGTAGATGCTCATCCCAAAAAGAGCACCCTTTCGTAGACCCGTGACGTTTTTTCGAAACCCACACCGCCCATTTGAAACCGCGTCACGGGTCATACGAGACCCAAAACCTCCAACAAGAAATTCATCTCTTTTCTGTTGAGCCCTCGACCGGCAGATTTTCGGTCAAAAAGAACAAGCCCGTACAGTTTAAGTCCTTGAAACCTTTCGACATTATCAGTATGTCCGATAATGAGATCAGGCCATGTCGTCATGTTTAATCTGACTTTGACAAGACGTTTATGATCTAAAAGTGATTCACGCAATGAGTGAATGTTAACGGCAGGATGCCCGTTTATGGAAAATTCTCTAGGTTTAGGGTTCGCATAAATGGCTTTATCAGATCCTTCAACGATGGGACATGCGTATCCGAATGCGCTACATCCAAATAAACAGCCAGCAACTAAAGAATTTATTTTTATAGACGCGTAAATTTCCATATCTGATGAAAACTCAACACCACTGAGGCGCAAATAATCGTCAACATTATCGAAATACACGCAACCGTGATCATATATGGGACGTCGATCACCTATTTCAGATCTCAACCCACGCTTAGGATTAAGAGAGTCGATCCAAGTTCCAATATTTTCTTTTTCACTCGTGAGATCACCATCAAAGTTAATACCGGTTCGGAAAGTTTTAGGATCATTCGCAAAAAACATCATGTCCCCACGCACATCTTCAATCTGCGACCAATTTATGCGCTTCTCATAAACCTCATAGATCGATTTGTTTTTTGACAGAATTACGCGAGGAGATTGAGTCATATTGATTTCACCCTGACCATGGCTCCGACATAAGTCGGTATGTACCTAAGAGACATTGGTGGTACAGGTTCGATGCGCAAATCGTCATTTAGCGCAGATACGAGTACCGTTTCATTCAATGAATGATTATAAATCTGTAACACGGTAACGGTTTTTTGAACCTCACATGCATCTGAAAAATCCTTACCTTTTTGTATCGTGATTTGACTCGTCGTTGCTATTGGCAAGTCTGTGAGACTCGGTGTAGCACTATTAGACGTGTTGAATTGATTGATTATGACAGTCGCCATTCCCTAGCCTCCAAAAAGAATCATGAGTATCGATAGCAAATTAAGATCTGTGGAACTAGTCACCTTGCTCGCCCGACGTAGATGGAGATTGATCGCGGAAACAATCGGACATCCTGCGGTCACATTTGACGAGTTGGACGACGCATCAAGGAATAAGCTGATTGATCACGTCCTAGAAGACGCAAACATCATTCTCGATTGGCTTAATGAGACAAAAAATGAGCCAGTTCCGTTGACAATAGTCGAGAATGATGGTGAATAGATTTTGTGAGCGGTGGCTACTGAAAGTGGCGGTGAACGCCCCCAACCCAGTGAGTTGTCACCATGATGTAGGCATCGCTCATATTTTGATGCGCGGTCATCGCATCTCAGGGGTGGGATCAGAGTCCTTTCTACTGAGTCAAATGGTGCATCATTTGACGACTCCGAATACCCGCCATGCGTTATCGCGTCACGCATGGCGGGTTTTTAATTAAGCCATGACGCCTTGTTGAGATGCAATATATGCATCGGTCGTTTCGTCATCCATTCCTTTATACCAAAGAACCGGACGATCCCCTCCGTCAAAAGATACCGGTTTCGATGCGCGTCCGATTCGACGATACCCGAGCGATTCCAGAATATCCCTGATTTTATTCCGACTGACTTTCATACGTCTCTCATCCATGAGAACGTCGAAGGCTTTTGATGAGATCCACCCACCTCTAAATCCTAAACGATCCGTCTCAACCGCGTGCTGAATTTCTTGCTCGATAGGTCCGATTGAAGCCTCAATGGCCACATCGGTCGAAGATGTGCGCGGCGCTCGGTGACATTTTCCAGCGGGATTCAGGTCTTCCCGAATCGGGTAGTTTTCTAACCAGTGTGCAACGTAAGCGTATCCACCGTCTCGTAACCATGCGTACAGTTTCGGGAAATAATCTCCACCCATTCCGGACGAGACGATATCTTCATAGGATTGTTGTGCGGTAAAGAAGATCGCATAGCGACGATCATTACGTGACTTGAGAACAGCGTCCCGGTGATTGGTACAAAAGAACCAATTCGCGACATTGTCGATCATGCGCTTTTCGGCATGCATCTGACGAATCTCAATGCGACCATTCGTGACGAGCGGTTTGAGTTCATCCAGCATTTCACGCCGACCACCCATATGAATCTCTTCAACGATGATCAACATTTTACCGTCAATATATCCGTTAAATTTCTCGGCTAGCTGACTTGCTCGCGGAGAGTGGACATATTGTTCACCAATTGCGTAAGCGAGGCAGGTCGCAAGTAGAGTCTTACCGTTACCCTCAGTGCCCTGCAAAACGGGAGCCCACTGAAATTTAACACCGGGATGTTGTACAGCGGCGGCGAGATAATTTATCAAAATCGCCCTGTCTTCCTCATTCGGTAAAAGGCGTCTCATGAAGTCTTCGATAGGTGATATAGATCCAGACATTTTTTCTATCTCCGGTTTGACATAAGTGTTTACAGAATCGTTTCGTATCGATCCGGCTTCCTCATTCGGAACGAACCGAGTCGTAGTGACTTTAGGAAAGTCATATAGGCAATTCTCAGTGAAAGCCTCGAATGCTTTCTTCGACGGCGTTCCGCGAGACGCGACAACAAACCGATGCCCTCCATACATCGCGTTGAATTGATCCGGCCTGAGTAGTGCACCATCAGGGACAAACACTCGATGCTGGTCTCTGACATACACGCATCCAGCAAAAAATTCTTGCTGTTCATAAATCGATAACAATTCTTCTTTATGACTGTTATCGCCCTCAGCATCATTCCGAGGTACGTCATATACCTTGGTTGTCAACCGCGCCGCTTTTTGAATAGTTTCGGTACGATACGCCGGTCTTTCCTCATATTTGTTTCGCATAAGGGCGGATCGACGAAAGAGTCTATCCATGCGAGGCATGTCGTTACCGGTCCAGAACGAGAGCTGACACATGAGGGCCATATCAGCCGATGACCTGTCAAAAGGATCGGTTTCGTTAAATGATGGCCACTTCTGAGATAGTTTGTCTACGTCACCGGTCCACAGATCCTCAAACGAAACACCTTGACCGAATGCATTGGCGGTATTGCGTGATCGCATCGCCAGTTTCAGAAGTTCTTCGTCATCACTCGGGCCGGTGTATGCAGGATCGACCCCATCGGGAAGCTCCCCGATAAACTCTTTCTGAGGAACAATTTTTAATAAGTTTTCAGTGTGATCATAGTCCTCAGAGATACCACCTATTCGTGACCAACCTCCAGAACCAAAGGCAATAAATCGCGAATTTATGTAGAATTCTTTCCATCCGTCCCATTTGCTCCTCCTATCTTTTAACTTGTTTTTGTCACAATAGCCCATTATATGTAGGCCATTACCACTTTGAGAGACTTCACCCCATGCACCGACAAATAACTGATATATAGCTTTTGCCTCTGAGTTCCAATCTTCGCTGGGGGCATCGTAGCAATTGTCCAGATCGAGGAAGAACCATGAATCATTTTCAGTTAGAACGAAGGCGACGCCTTGCGCTACGCCACTCTCAACAGCCCTTTGCGCTATTTCGTATTCCGACCAGTGACGAGGGTCATGAGCATCAACCACTGTGCCGGGTGCGCGCTCTCCAACCTGCACCGGAAGACATGGAACTTTGTCCGGCTTTTTTCTTCCCGGAATTTGGACAAGCTTCCAGCACATGAACTGAGGCGGTAAGTTAGTGGGGATCACGGCATCACCCGCAACTTACCGCACGCTTTGACATAATATTCCGGATCGATCTCAAAACCGATGAAGTTACAATCGAGACTGAGTGCGGCTAAGCCGGTCGATCCAGTACCCATGAATGGATCTAATACGATTTCATTGTCAGCAACGCTATTGCCGATGTAATATCTCAACATGTCGATAGGTTTTTGACATGGATGGTCACGGTCTGTGGCGATGTCGAATTCTGCAACTGTAGCAGATCCACAATCGTTTATTTCAACTGCCGGTCCTTTGCGGAAAAATAAAATATACTCCGCATTCTTCATATACCATCGATTCGGCGTTCCGCGATTTTTCTTCCACACAAGCAGGTTATGCGCTTCAAACCCCGCCTCTTTCATCCAGTGAAGAGTCGGTTGGATATTTATAAAGTTACTCATGATGTAACAGTGCGTTCCGTCTTTCAGAACACGATACAGTTCGTGAGCGTAATCCCAGATGCGGATGTCGTTATGTTTGAAATGCTTCCCGTCATTGTTGGCGAGCATTCCACTAGGCGCATTTTGGCCGTTCTTTCCACCAGATATGGCCGGATAGGGCGGATCGGTGAAGATACAATCAATACTTTTGTCTGGTAAAGATTTTAGGCCATCCAGCGCGCAACAGCGTCGGATGTTTACAGACAATTTAAGCTCCCGTTATCATTACCGTGATTAGACCGGCACAAGTGCACCCAAGAATGATCAGGCAATCTCTCATTAAACGTTCACGTTTCGTCATGTTATGTCTGACATAATCATCAATGTCATCGGCAAGGTGATTCGCAATTGTAGTTGCTTTATCAACACTCATATCATGAAGACGACTATATATGACGTTTCGGTATTTTACTTTTTCAGGCTCTTCTAACATGAGCATCCCTTCACAGTTTCAAAGTGCCACAAATTAACCACCAGTGTCGGGATTAATATGAATATCGTGACGAATGCTAAAAACCCGATCACCTGTTTTAATTTTTCCATTTACCGCCTCTCTTTATTCCACAGTTTCTACAGAAATTCTGAATATAATTTCCGTGACTATCTTTGACCGTGACCCAATCGTGATCGCAACTTTTGACCCACTCTATTCTGTAAAGAATGGTGATTGTCATACAGATTATCGATATCGATAGAAACGATGCCAGTGGCCAAGGGAACTCGTACAACCATGCCAACCATATCATATCAACCCCATTGATTTGGCTTCCGTTTTAGCTTTTTCATTCAACTTATCACCGTTTTCACAAATGACACCGTAAAGGTCGTCTTTTTTTGGAAAATAATGCTTGACTGTATGTCTGGTGGTTTCTGCGACACAGCTATCTGCAACCGCATCGTGAGTAACTTCTGACACACCTAGAGTGTTTGCGACTTCTAAAATCGCATTCACAATCACATTAATCCTATGCTCTGCTGTTAGTCTTACCATGTCCAAGGGTCATCCTCATGCGTAGCAAATTTAAAAATACCGCCATGTCGGATTACCCAATCTCCGAAATTCTTTTGTGCAACCGCCCTTTTATCCGATTCTCTAAATACCCAACCGGGTGGCTTACACTCAATCGCAAAAAATCGACCGATAGTGTAACCTACCATTTCCGGTGTAATGATTTGCGGATAAATACCGATCAGGTCCGATGACTTGAACTTATCGTTAATTTTCTTTGAGACATTACCGAGACCGTAACGAATCATGCGATTCTCTTTCGCATCGAAACATGCACCGTTATTGTTTCGCAACAAGGGTGTACCGTGTTTCGACGAATTCAGTCTGATACGTTGCTGTACTTGTGCTTCGTTCATGATACGCTTTCGTCTTGTTGCCGTCC
The DNA here is from genome assembly GCA_965263215.1 of uncultured Micavibrio sp. GTDB lineage: Bacteria > Pseudomonadota > Alphaproteobacteria > Micavibrionales > Micavibrionaceae > UBA1672. The sequence goes on along the minus strand of CBDHGW010000003.1, from coordinate 1,409 downwards.
CCATGCGGCCAAAAATAATATCAACTCTTGACCTCCGAACATACTCTTTTGTGAAACTGCTTTATCAAAATCCTCCAATGACCCATCAAAGTAATTTGATTGAACATATACTCCGTCAAACGTATTCCACGCTTGAATAGTCAATAAGTTAGGTTCGACTGGACCTAGTCGAATAAAAGGCAAGATTCCTTTGAGTAATCCAAAAGAACACTTTGCTTTATTAAATTTTGTGTTTCTTAAGCGCGCACCTTCAAAATCTACACTTTGAATGTTCGCACCTTCAAAATCTGCACCGTCGAGATCCGCACCTTTAAAATTCATACCTTGAAGTAACGAACCTTTAAAATCCGCACCTTCAAGGTACGAACCTTTAAAATCCGCACCTCTGAGATCAACATCCCTGAATTTCACATCTGGCAGATCCGCACCTCTAAGATGTGCGCTAAATAAATCCGCACCTGTCAGATCAACTTCGTTATGATACGCCCAATTGACAGATAGACCCATCTTTATCGAAAAAGAAACGCTCTCGTGACAAGCTAATTCGGAGACAAACTGAATTTTACCTGACTTACGATTCATAACTTTAAATTTCATGTCACTTACCTTTGATTTTGTCAATTTCATATAAAATCATGACGACGGACACTATGATTAAACTAACCACTGCGTCACGGTAGGGCATGCAAAAAACCAAAATCATACTCTGATAAACCAAGAATAAGAGTACTGTTCTGAAAGCTCCCCAAAATAACATTTTTATCACCCGTCCTTCCTAAATAGAATAAATACGAATGCCGCAGTGACCCACCACAGAACTATAATTGCCCAAATAAACTCAAACATTCGTAATAAACTCATGTTTATCACATGGTCTCTTTTTAGATTTCAACTCACAACGATCTTCATTTACTTTATAAAGATCACCCCAACCGAAAGGTAGCGTCATTACATGAATTCTCTCGGGCAGATGAAACCGGCAAGTTTCACATAGACGCTCGCTGTTAATGATCATGGTTCTTCACCCTTCATGTACCGTTCCCAAGCATGGTCTAGGTCTTCTTGTGAGGCATCACGTTCGAGCCCTATGCAGTACCCGGCATTAAAGGCATCACGTGTGGTTATTTCTTCAAAATCATAACCAACAACTGGCCCATCTTCTACACGAACTATGCGACCGATCTTTGAAGTTTGCACGTCTTCATCATCGTCAAGGGGAGGCATGTCAATTATAACATTGTAACGACCGCATGCGTTAGTTACAGGTTTCTTTGGTGATAGAATGATATCTTCATCCGACACCCACCCCGCTTCGTAATATTTACTCTGACGATATTCTTCATTCGTCATGATTTGATACGCGACGACACCTTTCATGAGAGTTTCGTCATCGAAAACGTCCCATTGCG
>CBDHGW010000002.1:0-29260 GCA_965263215.1 uncultured Micavibrio sp. | reverse complement strand
ACTTCGAATAATGGGGATGATGTGAGGGGTGGGTAACGTGCCGTACACTGATCAATTATGAACCACACATGATGTGCAAACCATTGCAGCATGATCATTCATATGGGGATAGAATGACGCCCCTCCCCGGTCGGTATCAGCACGCCCTGGGTGCAGCATCCATAAGAACCGGTATGAAAAAAGCCCGCCTGTTACAGCGGGCTATTCTCGTTTGATTGTAAGCAGCGCTATTCAGTGGCGAAACCAATCAACGCATAGATTGTTGCGCCGATATAGAACACCCCCGCGATAGTGATTAGAACGCTCATGAGTAGAATCCACCGCACTCGGTAAATTCATATTCATTTAATTCACACATCTCGCGTAATGCCTCATCTGAATAAAGGTATTCACCTTCATTGTGCATCGCTTGAATAATGCGCTCCCCGGCGTCTCTTAATGCGTCATCAAGTGACACGTTGGAATCGTCGCGAAATGCATCAAGCAATGTCTCGTCATAACACACCCCGGTTAAAGGGAATGAACCGGATAGGTCTATATCCACATCACTTTTCGGCGCATCCAAATCATGCCCGTCAAAACGCACATATTCGCCGCGATGGCCCGAAATAGAAATTGACCAGTCAGGTTTAACGCCGCAATGGTCCGCAAGGGCTTTAATTGAACCAACCGCTTCTTCTAAACAGTGCTCGCCCAAATCGTGCCAATTATTGCGAATCCAATCAAAACACTTTTCAGGGTTTGGGTGCTCGTCGATCTTATAGACTTTCGTTTCAATGATACGCATTTTACCAATCCAATTCTTGCAAATATTCCCACTGTTGAGCAGTAAGAATTTTATCTAGTGATCGACGAATACGATTACATTCTTCCCAAATTTTCTTGGCGGAGATTGAGTCTAAATCATAGCCTAGATCGTCTGCCCAATCTTCAAAGGATTGATCACTGGTTTGCGCATCCATCACGCAAGACATAAGCACATCCATTTTGTCCGGCCTAAAGTGTTTAGACGCCACACGGCGAACAGTTTGCACATATTCGGAATCATCACGCCAGCGTTTGCCAAATGAAAGCGGGTTTTTAAGAAAGTCTCTCACGTAAGAATTGCCAAGAAACTTAGACGTGTTTTTACGCGCCCATTGTTCAGCGATACCGAACCCACATGAATATTCAATCACAAACGGGTGCAATCGTTTTTCACCTTTTGGAAGTGATATTTCGCAACGATAGTGAATCGCCGTTGCTGAGAATGAATCGCCGTTGCTTCGATTATCAATAGGTTGAATGATCATTGCAATCTCACGACCACAAACGATAAGTGGTTTCAACTTGGCCATTACGCATGCTCCCCGCAATAAACATATTCGTGGTATTGCACCGGGTGCAATTGATGATCCTTCACAAGACCGTCACTCCAGTTATTGAACGCTTCAGATATTGCCGGTTCATCGTCCGCGCCGTATTGCTCAATCACTGAAGGCGCTATATCGCGGTCAAAAAGCTCGCTAAGTTCTTCTTCGCAACAGATCATGTTTTCATGTTCTGCAAGAGCTTCGATGATCTCAAGCTCAGTCATATTCCAATTAAAAGTCATTTTAGTATTCCTCGTTTAGTTAAAAGTTATAGGTATATTTTCCCGTCGTCACCAACGTAAAGATATAATTCACCAAGCGTTTCGGCTTGTTTCGTAAACTGGTCCTTATAATCGGTAACGTAGTCGCCCCGGTCGATTCGGTAAAATTCACGATCCCAAAACCCGGTACCATGACCAGCCATTGTTAACCATAAATCATGCCCGGCCAGCGCGTCCAAAGTATAACCGTGATTGCCAGCATATCGCCCATTGCTCTCAACAATAGACGAAAGATAAGGGTTATTCCTATACCACCAAACGCGCGCAAATGCGGTTAACACCTCTTGCGTCTCGTCGCTTATATCGTCGATACTATAGCGGTCCAACGGTTCGCCCGCGTCATCCATAGATGACCACAACGCCGCTTCAATAAACGCGCTGTAAAATGTATCAAATGATAAGTTAGTCATCTGCTTACCCGCCTTCTGTCACTGAATTTTCACAATGATAAATAAAGGCTTCTATCGCTTCCTCTTCTGAATAATCGAAGTATGTGCAGCGAACCAAATAACCATTATAAATTGTTGATAAGTTCAACGCGCCTGTTACGCGTGAACGCTCGATAGTGATATCTTCCCGTGTCATCTACTTGCCCGCCTTCTGTTGCTTTAGCCACGTTTCGGTTGCATCAAGCCAAGCCTTATCAGCGTCACACATGCCAGCCGGAAAGAACGAATCGACCTTCCAAACAACAGCATAGTCATCATCTAAATTTGATGTCTCGTTAAGGTAAGCGGCCAATGCTTCGCACTTTTCCTTGTCATCCCAAACGGTGACACATTGCGGCGGAAACACGCCGGTTACGGTTACACTATAAAGTTGCATTACGCGCCCGCCTTCTGTTTAATGCGCTCAATCGCGGCGCGATCCAAATCGTCAACAGGTTTAAACAACCGTTGACGACGCATAGAGTCGCGGATTACGTCACTAAGGTTAGGGACTTCACTGTTTTTGCCAGCGACAACCGCCAAGGTTACGATTTTGGTTTCTTGCTTTTTCATCTCAGTTACTCCGTTTACTGATTAAGTTGTTCCACCATCACACAATACGTTTAATATTTCGTATTGCAGACAAAGCTTGATTATCAGGAAGGATTGTAGCGCGCGATAACGCTCTTAATTCCTCTATTGCTCGTGTCTCGGCTGCACCGGGTGAATCACCACAACCGCTTGCAACATTTGCAAGATGCCATGCAAGTGTTGCAAAAACAGACTTTGGGATTTGATCATAAGCTAATCCCCAATGCTCACGCGCATGTTGATCATTTTTCATGTTACAGTCTCCTCGTTTGTTACGACCTCTACATTATGGCACGCAATCATAAAGAAAACACTAACAAAACACAATAAGTGCCAACAATTGCCAACTTTATCCAGTAAGGTGACACCATGCCGCAGTTTAACACGCGTCAACCATTTATTAATTGTTCGTACACGGATCGTTAATAAATCAAAACTTAAGCGAATGTAAACGCGCTTCGACCCCAGGAAAAAAAGCCGTACTGAAGCCAGAAAAAACCCCCAGGAAAAAAAGCCGTACGTGCCTAACCCCTGCGATAAAATTTAGATGATTTCACCGCTTCCATGAATGCGTTCTCGAATTTACGCTCATAACTTCGCTCGAACACCATTGTCGCATCTTCGAAAAAACGAAAAGATTTCTCGATCTTCGCCGTCTCAGTAAAATTATAAATTACGTCTTTTTGATCACCGACACGTTTCAAAATTAAATGCGGTCTGCCGCCGCGCTTAATCATAAAATGCTTTCGTTTATTCGTAATATTCTCAGGTAAATTAGGTTTTCGAATCCGACCCGTTGGGGATCGCAACATCTCAGGGTCTTTCGCGACAGCAATAGAACGTCCCCTGTGCGGCGTTTTCGTACCCCCCAGTGCGTGAAGCGTCGGCCAGGAAGCCATAATATCCCCGGACTTCGACGGCATTGCACGCTGATACAAACGCCCCATCATATAATCAGCCGCCCCGGACTTAAACGCACGTAAATTACTGTTCGGTCCACCAACGCTAATTTTATCAATTTTAAACATCGCTTTCGGTAAAACTTTATTTCGAACGGTGAAAGCACGTTGCCAAGTTGTATCGACAACAACACGTCGCATATCAAACAATGTATCGTTAATTGAAACCGCTAAAGCAAACGGAACCTGAGAATAAAATAACGCGCTCGTTCGTTTTAAAAGTTCATCAATATTACTTTCGATATTTAGCGTAAATTCCATAATAATCACACTCCTGTAGCCGCTAATTTAGCTATAATTAGTAACACTTTGATTTTATTGGGAAAAGACACGATCCGTCACTTAGACACTTACATGTCACTTGTAAGTGTCACGTTTTTTTCCTTTACTTTCAAGGTCTTAACCTCGATCTGTCACACGGACACTTACTTTGCACGTTTTTCTTTTCCTGTGCACACCCCACCCCTACACCCCCTCTCTCCTATTCCTACTCCAAACTTAACAAAGTAAGTGACAGTGTGACAGATGGTATATAAGCTATTGATTCCAAACGGAAAAATCATGACACTTACAAGTGACATGTAAGTGACCGTAAGTGACATCTATAATTCTCCTATAATTAATTTTCCCAATGAAATCAACGATGTCACTTACTTTTTCTAAGTGACCGTAAGTGACATCGTTAAATTACATAATTATAAACCTTCATATTTCTGTCACAAAATATTTACATTGTAAAAGTTTTATGACATCTGAAAATTTACTGTAATTTAGCGTTATTTAACTCTTGTTCTTTTAATTCGTTAATTGCCCACTTTTCCCAAAGCTGTAATTTAGCGTCACGTTTATTTTCACCATCGATGCATGATAAATAAAGCTTAAACCATTCTTCGTTTGGCATAATTGGTGTGCCGTCATCTAAAAATTCGACACGGGGTTGATCACATCCCCCTAAATTAGCCTGAGTGTCACCACCCCCCGCCCCATCTCCATCTGAATTAACAGAAGCGTCCAATGGTGGATCAACATAGAACTTACTCAGAATCTTCGTCTGAGTGATCGGTTCGGGTATCTGCAAGTCTGGTACAGTCGTCGATGTCGAGCACCCCGTTATAGATATCACAGACAAGATCGAAAGGTGTGTTTTGTTCAAGCCAAGCATTGTGTGCTTCCTTCAGTTGAGTTTGAAATTTAACGCTACGTTCTTCAAGTCGAACAAGTTCGGCTTTATATTCAGCCATATTTTTACGGCTTTCTTGTCGCGCGCGATCCGACGCGTTGAACCAATTTTCAGTTGCCTCAACGATTTCTTTGGATCGAGCGCTTACGCGCCGCAATTCTTCATAGTGTTCGGCTTGTAGATTGACGAGTGATTGTGTGAAATTGTCTGCGATCTTATCGCGATCTTCGACAAGTTCGACGATCCGTTCGGCTTGTTTGCCGCGCTCGACCGTCTTACCGTGGTTATAGACGACGAGTGATACACCAGATATGCCAACGGCCAGGACACCGTATGAAACGAGTGATCCGCCGCCGAGAAGTCCCATGATGGGTCCAAGTAGTTTCAACATAAAAAATCAGCCTCCGTTGCTAACGAAGACTGATATAGAACGCTTCAATGCGCTGCGATAGGTTTGATTTAACCTATCGCTTTAGGGGTTAGGGGGAGCACGTTCTCCTCGATGTTTCGCGTCAATATTCGTGCGCATTCGTCCAAATGAGCCGCAGACATCTCATGAGTTGTAGCATCGGTATGTTTTTTGAAACTGTCTTCAAATTCACCGGTTAGGTTTTTACGTATCTCCGTCCAAACCTTGCCGCCTAGATCACCCTCTACCAGAACGCCTTCATTGCGTAGACCATCGAGAATTTGTCCGGCCAGAAAATCACCGCCATCGATACCCGCCTTCCAAATAATTTTAGCTATCTTCTCACGTAAATCAGCCATCATCCCACCCTCAACACTAACCAAACCTCACCACTGCCGTCAGGTCTGAAATAAACGACTTGGGGTAAAACGTCTCCCAAACCGTCATCCAACATGTGATCATATTTTGCTTCCCAGGTCGCGCGATCAACCGGCACAACAACACGGTCTGTGCGTACATCATTCTTACCCATGAGACCGTAACGAACAATATCGACCACGGCTGAATCGACTTTGTTTTTACTCCGTGAACGGAACAACCATTTAAACATCACTCGTCATCCTCGTTCAATATCTCACCAATGAGCATTTCGATCATCACTTGATCGTCAAATTCACACTCTCTGATTTGACGCGCAAGCATCTCGAAGCGTTCCATCCGTGTGTTGATCTCGTTAAGTCCCTCAGCAAGAAGTTCATTCGATTTCTTCACACCACCAAGCGCCATTTCAACTTTCTGAATCGGTTTCATCTCAGTCATTTCTGATCACCTGTTCTATCGTCGAACAATGAGATCAAAAATGGTTCAGCCATTTTAAAAGCTTTGGCCCGATCAGTTTTATAAATTTGAGGATACATTTCCCGAACAAGTTGATTCAAAAATTTTCTATGTAACTTCACATCAATAAACTTATTTAACTTACTCATTTCCCACTCCCTGCACCGCACAACATTGCGTCACCGGATATCGTTCGATCACCAGCAACAACAACATCAGAAAACGCCCAAACATTCCCCGCAAGTTCCACTTTGCCGGTCACATGAGCATTTTCAAAAACACATGTTTTGTTTCTAACAAGTGCAAAACCATCAACGCGAGCATTATTCATAATAACAGCATCATGACATACTAAAGCGTCACCTGAAACAACCGCCTGATGCATTACAACTGCATTGTTTTTAACCCATGCGTCACCATCATGTGACAGATTATTTTCACTTTCAATCCAACCGCCAAGATCACCAGTTTTAACATCATATCGAGGAATATCGATACATGCTTGAATGCGATGAATCGTTCGTTCCCCATGACAATCAATTACTTTTGTTCTGCCTGTAAATTTATACTTCCTGACCATTTTCCTAACCTTCTCGCTTGTTAATATCACTGACCATAACGTTCACCATTTTACGCATTTCAGAAAATGCATTCTCAAGCTGTTGAGTACGTTGACGCGCAACATCTTTACGTTGCTGAAGTTTTTTGATCAGTTGTTGTTCGCGCCGTGACATTTCATCTTTGTGGCGTTGCATGTCTTCTTCCATGTGACGTTCGCGGCGCTCTATTTCTTCCACCATAATTTGTTCGCGCCGTGTCAACTCATCATCACGTCTTTTAACTTCCTTGTTCATCGCGCGGCGTTCGGCTTTGACTTTTTCAAGTTCACTCTCACCGCGTCGGAAATAACCAGCACCGACCGTACACACAAAAGCGAGTAGGTTCATGATAATGGCCACGATCTCGGCAACGTCTTTTGTAAAAATAGACGGCTCATCAATCGTCGCGATCTTGGCGAGTTCACCGTTTTCTTTGATAGCAATTTCCAAATCGCGTAATTCTTCCGGTATGCGATAGAATTGTTGCCAAGCTTGAAGGGCTTCTTCAGTGCATCCCCCGCGCTCCCCATCGATCCGTGTACGTCCTACCGTACATTCATCAACAACACCGGGAACATAAAATCCAAGGTCTTTTAACTGACGTTGTGCGTCCTTAACCACATCGGGATTTTCGTGGCGAGCACGCGCCATAAAATCATCAATCTCGGTCTTTCTCTGAACGCTCTTATTTAACACGTCACGCGCGCCTTTAACACGTGTATTATGTGCCAGTCGGTCTTCTTCTCTATTTGCGCTTACCTCAGTCAAACTAATCGTATCGATATAGCCATTAACAAATGTCAAACAGCCTGTAACGAGTAACAAGATTAACGCAAAAATCGTGCGTCGTTGCGCGAAATAAGACCCTGTGGCGATCCCTAAACCAAGCGCGGTGAGCCACAAAGGAATACCAACAAGCGCGGTAAAGAAACCCGTATTGGTTTCAAATCCCATATATGTTGCACCGGCTGAACATAGACCAAACCAGGCACCCGCACCAATCAGGATCACACCTGCAAATTGCTCCGCAGTCTGATGAGTTTTTTCATTTTCAATATCTTCAGACATGGTAAAACTGCCCCGTAATGAACCGCCGCGATTTTACTCGCGACGGTTAATTGATTGTATGATTTTTAGCGCTCGGTAACGTCCGTGTCTGGTTCAATCGCTTCAGCGATAGAATCAAACTTCAGCTTGCGCTCATAGATTTGCATGTCCATGTAGTTGATCACCGTTACGAACGAACGGAAGCATTCGGAAATACCATTAATCGAGTTGACGAGTGAAAGCGTCATCTCGTCGTCGTCTTGAAGAAGTTCAACGTCGAGTTCTTCAGTCTCAATTTCTTCGACAACCGGATCAGCCTTTTTAGCGCGTGACTTTTTGGGCTTTGGTTCATCAACGACTTCTTCACCACTATCGAAAATTTCTTCTTCAAGTGTTTCATCAGTTTCATTCAATCGTGCCATTGTACTAATTTTCCTGTTTCTGGCGTTGTTTAATTTTGCCTCACGAGACGAATGGGTTTTTACACCGCTTGATCTCGATTGGCGACGAATTTGTGATCCGTCTACTCTCATCAGCTATCCTCATTGATAATTCTCGTGCTGATGAAACATAGTTAGCAGTTGTTAGCAGTTGTTGCAACCCCTAAACCTGATATTTTTAGTTGACAAACTGTTAAAAATCCCCATTCAATACGAATGTACTGACCTGTTAGCGCATTCGTCCCCCAAATGAGTCGCTGGCTAAACCGGTATTTCTCGTGCGCCCCCGTGTGATTGTCCACCTGTCACACGGGGGACTTTCGTTAAGCGCCTAAGATTTTATACAATGCACGTTTTTCAGGAATGGTGAGAGCACGGCCAGTACCGTAACGATTATACATTGCAAAACCGTGTAACTTCATACCCAGGAACCACTCAATACGGTCTGTTCCACCAATGCTTATGTCTGGCCAGGTTTTTTGATTGGACATGTTGAGACGCACTTTAATCAGACATTTGTTCCCAACCGCACGATTATAAGCATCACCGGCGTCAACGACTTCGACACCATTAATTTCATATTTGATCGGTGTTGGATTTCCGAAATTAACACTGCAACTATTTTTGAGAAACGCGCCAGCATACCCAAGACCTGACGATCCCCATAAATTACCATTGACACCTTCCGGCATGGTCACAACGGCAAACAATTCCGTGTCGTATGTAAGCTTGATCTCGCTGAGACGAATGTAATCATCAGAGTCATCGAAAAAGATTGAACCGTCTCGGAACACCGGGCGGCGATCTCCCACACCGCAACGAAACCGAACAACCTTTTTAAACCCGCCTGGATCGTCTCGAATTGCGTCCTTAAGGCTCTTATTCTTCGCAAACGACGCATCAATGATCGAGCCGATGTGACCATTCTCAACGACTTTACCACCACTGAAAAAATCATCGGAGATATCTGCAAACATGTTGTCAGGGTTCGAATCGATCACCACGATATGATCGATCACGTCTTTAAGCTTATCCCAATCTCTGAATGGATAAGGTTCGCTTTCAAATTCCGCGTAAGTAAAATCAGCCAATTTCTTTTCAATCTCATCTGTTGAACGTTTAACAACTTTTACACGTTGCGCGCCGCGTACTTTTACACGCCGTACATTTGGTTCATTCATTGAAAAAACCCCATTGAATTGCAGCCACTAATTGAATGCACCACTCTCATCAATTAAGCAACTATCATAAAACGGTCGTTTTTCATTTACGCTTTATTAGCATTTACTGGCAATACTGTGCGTACTGTTAACCGATACGGATCGAAAATCAATGTTTGTAATAAAAGTCGCCGCTGCACTTTGCAATGAGTTTGGTATCATTGATCACCGGCTCGCAAAACGTATTGCATCTTCACGTGTCTCAGAATACGAGACCGACCATGAAGCCCTCACGCTTGTAAGAAATTGGTTCAATGAGTTTGCGCATGACTCATTGATAGCGGCTTGAAATCTCTCCCAGGACCAAGCCGTTGCGCCTCACTGTCTGCCCTCAGTGGGGCGCTTTTATATCCAATAATCCAAATCTCTCTTGTGCCGATCTCAACCATTCCGGCGCATCTGGATGTGGCTCCTCATATCCGCGCTCGACAAGCATCCAATATTGCTTTTCACTCGGCGTCAAAATCCCTTTTTGTTTTCGAAGATTTCGATAATAAGATTCTTGACCGTTTTTTAAGTACGTCTGAGGTTCAAGATGATGAACACATCGATTGTTTGGCCAACCAGGACAACAATGTCCGACTGTTAAACCACCTGATAGATCGAACCCGTGAATAAAAATAGCCGCCCATCTATGCGCAAGCCATTTTTCACCGCGAAAAGAAAACCCGCCATACTGAGGCTTCCCGTCTCGATAATGATGAGCCATCGCCGTCCAAACAACACACCCCGTCATCTCATCATACCGACACTTCGACACAAACCGTTTCAATGCCGCGTTATATTCAGCCTGTTCTTCGTCGGTTTCGAAGATCACTAATTTACCCACCCTTGCTTTGCAATAAAATCATTCGTGTCAAATGTTCCCTCGCCGTCCTTATAGTGCCAAAGAACGGGACGTGTGCCGCCTTCCATAATTATAGGTTTTGAGGCTCGACCGATCTTACGATAACCAAGACCGGTTAAGATGTCGGAAATTTTGTTTCGGCTAATTCGCATGTGTTTTTCACGAACCAATTCGTCGAGTGCGTAACTCGATATCCAACCACCTTTAAACCCATAGCGATCCGTCTCAACAGCGTGAAGAATCTCTTGCTCAATTGGTCCAATACTGTGCGCAATTGCAAAGTCTGTACTTGATGTTTGAGGCGCGCGGTGACACGCACCGGCTGGATCGAGAGATGGATCAATCGGGTATGTCATGAGCCAATGCGCAACGTGTGAATATCCACCTGACTGAAGCCATCCGTAAAGACGTGGAAAAAACCCGTTATTCATTTGGTCACGATCAAGATCATTTGCGGTTTGTTGAGCAGTGTAAAAAATTGCATAGCGACGATCATCTTTCGACTTCAAAACCGCATCGCGATAATTGGTACAAAAGAACCAATTTGCAACATTATCGATCATGCGTTTTTCTTGATGCATCCCGCGAATTTCGATCCGCTGATTTGTCACAAGCGGTTTCAACTCATCCAACATTTCGCGACGATTTCCCATGTGAATTTCTTCCACCACGATCAACATTTTCCCGTCGAGATATCCGTTGAATTTTTCTTTCAATTGTGAGGCGCGAGGCATGTGAACATATTGCTCACCAATTGCATATTCCATGCACGTTGCAAGCAACGTCTTTCCGTTTCCTTCCGTACCCTGAATAACTGGCGCCCATTGAAACTTAACGCCAGGGTTTTGAACAACTGACGCCATATAGTTAATCAATATGTTTCGATCATTTTCATCAGGTAAAAGACGAACCATAAAATCCTGTAGTTGTCCGATATCCCCCGCTTGCATATCAATGTTCGGTTTGACGTAAATGTTCACACGGTCATTTATGATTGTGCCACCATCCATAGACGGTTTGAATGTAGTGGTGAGTGCTTGGGGAAATCGAAACATTGGGTTTTCAGTGAACGCCTCAAACGCCTTTTTCGTCGGCTTTGAATTATCCGGCATCATTTGAAACAAGTGACCGCCATAAGTCGCATTGAATTGTTCCGGTTTGAGCATGGCACCATCTGGAACAAATACGCGGTGTGCGTCTCGAATATAAACGCAACCTTCAAAATGCGTCTTCATTTCTTCAATGCTTAAAAGTATCTCGCCGCGATCCGTGACGACATCGTGACCATTGAGCCTTGGTTGATTATAAACATTCTTTGCAAGACGTGCCGCTTTTTGAATCGTCTCTTGTCGATAGTCTGGCCGCTTTTCATACTTTTCTCGCATGAGTCCCGATTGACGAAACAACCGGTCCATGCGCGGCATGTTCTTGCCGGTCCAGAAAGCAAGGTGAGACATGAGGGCCATGTCAGCCGACGAGTGATCAAAACCCGCACCGCCGTCATAAGCTGGCCATTTGCGAGACAATGCGGCGCGATCAGCTTCCCATAAATGTTGGAACGTAATGCCGTCACCAAACGCCGCCGCCGCGTTCGATGATCGAAGCGCCATTTCTATGAGTTTTGCGTCGTCTTCTGGTCCGGTGTATCGCTCATCAACACCTTCTGGTAATTCTCCGAGAAATTCGCGCTGGGGAACAGTTCGTAATAATAATGACGTAAAGTCCACTTGGTTGTGATGATTGCCGATTCTCTCCCAACCACCTGGGCCGAAAGCGATAAACCGGTCTTTAATGTAGAATTCTTTCCATCCATCCCATTTATTCCTTCGATCCGTTAACTTGTTTTTGTCACATTGTCCGAGTATATGAAGCCCATGACCAGATTGAGACACTTCACCCCAGGCACCTTCAAAGGCCTGATATATCGCTGACGCTTCAGGCTTCCATTGGGCTTGGGTGGCGTCGTAACAGTTATCCAAGTCGAGGAAGAACCATGAATCAGCTTCGCTCAACACAAACGCAACACCCACCACCTTACCGCGATCTACCGCGTTACGCGCTGTTTCGTATTCCACCCAATAGCGCGGATCATGCGCATCGCATTTTGCCCCAACCGGCAAATGACGACCATGTGCGTCTACCGTGTCCAAAGCGGTGCACGGAACTTTCGTTGGCTTTTTGGTTCCCTGACCTTGCTCTAATCGCCAACACATAAACTGAGGTGGCAGAAGATCAGTAAGATTCATCTGTCACCTCAAAGATATCATCATCAATGACAGTTAGTGACTCACCATTGTACTCAGCGACCAAATCATCGACTTCAACAATGAACAGATTTTGTTTCGCACGAGACGTATCGATCACTTGACCGATCTCACCATCCGGCAAAATAACAAAGTCGGAAAGAAAAATTTCAATCATCTCGGCATAACCCCCAACCTGATACAAGATTTGATGTAGTATTCCATATCAATCTCAAAGCCGACGAAACGCAAGCCTTGTTGTTGACAAACCTGCCCGGTTGTTCCGACACCCATAAACGGATCGAGCACAACATCTTGTGGTTCACTACTGTTAGCAATAAAATAACCTACCATATTTAGCGGTTTTTCCGTTGGATGGTCACGGTTACGGACTGCATCAAATTCAACAATTGATTTCGACGAACAGTCTTTGATCGGTGTTGCGCGTCCCTTATAGAACATGAAAACAATCTCGTAATTCTTCATATACCAACGGTTCGGCGTCACCGTATTCTTTTTCCAAATGAGCATATTGTGCAGTTTAAACCCGACCTGGGTCGCTACATCACGCAATGTGAACATGTTGAGCACGTTCGTCATGATGTAACAATGCTTTCCGGGTTTCAGCACACGATGTAAATCAGGAATATATTCTGAAAACTCGATATCATTATGTTTGAAATGTTTCCCGTCATTGGCGGTCAACATTCCCTTTGGAGCGGTAGGGTATTTATTCCCACCGCTGATAACGCGATACGGCGGATCAGTAAAAATTAGATCAATTGAGTTGTCTTTTAATCGAGCTAAACCATCCCTCGCATCGCACCGTTTAAGTACGACTTCTGACATTGTTTAATCGATTATTTCGACTAAGTGCCAAACAAATTCACCATCGATAACAGACCCTAAAGGTTTGTCATTGAGACCAATTGAATGACCAGTTCCGACAATTTTGAAACGTCGCTTTATCATATGATTTTTTAACGGATCGTCTGGTTCTGTTTTGATCCACATGTGAGGTTTACCATGTTGTATCATAAAACTGACAACTGAAGATAGATGTGCCAATTCAAGTTCTAATTCATCAATCCAAGGAATTTCATATTTATAAATTACACTCATTTGTATTTCTCGCTTTTTGTTAGTGTACTGATTATGTCATTTCATAGCCAAGTTTTTTAGCCGTGTCGTAAACCTTCTTGTTGACCGCTAATTCCGAATTGAGAACAAGTAGAATCAAATCATGCTTGCGTGGAAAGTAACGACGCACGGTTCCAAGTGATGTTTTTATAGGACAATATTCCGCAACCTTTGCGTGACGAACAGATGCAAGACCGTACTTGTTCGCACATTTCACCGCCGCATGTTCAATGATCAACTTGCGCTCATCAGGATTGAACCGAAAAGATTTTATGTCGTCGCTCATTATTTCCACACGTCCTCTATTTTTGTGGCGAACGTAAATATTCCGCCTTTATCTCGAACCCATTCACCAAAAGCTTTTTGTGCTACGGCTCGAACGTCACCATTTCGCATAGTCCAGCCGGTCGGCTTACACTCAACTGCGAAAAATAATCCGTGAACTGATCCAACCATCTCTTGTGTAACGCGAACGGGCCATATACCAATAAGGTCCGATGACTTGCGGACATCATTAATTTTTTTCGAATCGTTCCCCAATCCGTATCGAATGAGACGCCCTGTATCATCATAACATGCCCCGACATTATTCCTAAGTAACGGCGTTCCGCGCCGAGATGATTCTAGTCTGATAAGTTGTTGAACAGCCGCTTCGTTCATTACTCAAACGACTTCATTCTGTTATCGACAATTGTTATCAGTAATGCCTCGGTCGCTTCCATGACCTTCTGAAGCTCAACATCGGTCATTTGAAGTTTTATACTTCCATCATCAGTATTCACTTCAATAGAACCCGCATACTGCAACCCATCTTCTTCAATCTCGAAGGCTGCTTTCTTACGAATTGTCAGACTGTTAATCGTTCTTAGCATTTGATAATTCTCCTAGTGCTACAACGCCCGCTTTGAACGCTTTGTATTTCGACGCAAATTCTAAAGGTTCACCGTCATCATTTGTCCCGATAACCCAGGCCTTACCGCGACGTGGACATATCTGATAGACCCAAGCCTGACCAAACGGTTTCGCTCTAACCTTTGGCGTGACAGCCATTTGAATTTCTTCAAGCTGGTATATGAAATCATCAAAAATTTCTTCAAGCTCGACTAAACAATCTTCTCCTAAATCAGCACCATAGTCGGTCAAAAAAGTATGCAGTCTTTCACGATCAATCATGATTTCCATTTACCCGCACCTCCTTAAGATGATGTAAAGCGGCTTTCAGTTGAGGCTCGGTCGGCTTGCAAAGTTGAGGCTCGACCAAATCAAGATATCCGTCCGTCGATTTTACATTTCGAACACTATAAACAAAAACGGGTGGTTCCCCTTCTTTGTTCCAACTGCCTTCAATGCGTAAAACTTTCATCAGGTGTTCGCGCTTATAGTAGTCTTTATAGACGACAACTTGACCCACACTGAAACATGGTGTTTCGCTCATTTCAGACCAACACGGCGTTTCATTCATTTCAAACCCAACCTCTCAGTAATTATTCCTGATCCCAAAACAAAAAATGTTAAGACGACCGCAATGAAAATATTCCAAACAAACCACTTAATTCTTTTTATCATCACCGCCTCGCGCAATCATAATTTTGATCTTATCGGGACGGCGATAATTATGCATCCATTCAGGCAATTTTGCAGTCTTACCCTTGTCTCGACCAATAACAAAAATATCTGGTGAATCATGTTGCCATTTCGGAAACTCTTCATCAAACTGATCCATGAGTTTGACAAATTTTTCTTGCCAATCTTGCGGCATTTCCTGCAACAAAACACGCGGTAATGTCAGCCAAGAACAATACGACAAACTGAAATAAGACGACACATTCCTTTTAGGTGTTTTGCTTTTGAACATGTTTTTCTCTTAACCGTTGTTGACCACTGCTAGCATATCGTTCAATCGCTTGTCAACTCGTTCAGATAATTCACGTGCGTCATTCGTTCCGAGCGTTTGTGCAGTCATAATGTCAGTGCCGAACCGAATGTAAAACCGTCGATATATTTCACTATCTTTATCACCTCGCTCGTGCCAATAACCTGCCCACATTGAAATTGAATGTCGAAGTGTCGCTTGTGCTTCACTACGCTCCGTCCATCTTTTTTGAATACTACGTGCTACGACCTGACTTACACCTTGTGGCACTATGGGTGGACCAGCGATACGATCTGCTTCACCGCGCAACTCAGCCAAAACAGATGCGTCTAATTCGATTAAGTCACCTGCCACATGCGCAATACTTTTACGATCTGCCGGTGTGTGAACATGACCACAAAACGGACATTCCTTTTTCACCGCCTCGTAAACTTCGAAACATTCAACACATGTTGTAACAGGAATAAAATCATCATCTCTTGGACGGCTTCGACGACCTCTTTCTTCGCTTTCTAATTTCCAACCATTGTATGCATCAGGGAGACCGTGTGACTTACCAAAATATCCGACATTTCCCGCATGATCGATAATGATCCCACGTGACTTTTTATCACCGCGTGTAAGTGCACGAAAAAACTGCTGAACATAGAGAACATATGATTGTGTCGGTCGCGCCATGATCACGGTTTCGATACCGGATACATCTAACCCCTCGCCAAATAAATCCACATTGACGAGTACGTTGAAAACACCCCGTTCAAATTTATCCATGAGTGCTTTACGCGCCGACTTTGCCGTTTTACTTGATACGGCTTCTGCTGAAATCCCCGCCGCTTTAAACGACATCGCGATATCATTGGCGTGAGAGATATCAACCGCAAAACAGACCGCTTGTGTGCCATTTGCATAGGTCAGATATGACTGAACACAATCACCCGTGATTTGAGAATCGCGCCGCGCTTCGGATAATCCTTTTTGCGTAAAGTCCCCGGTCGATCCAACTTTGATTTGTGTACGATCAATTGATGCAGGTGGCGCGATAATCCTGTAATCACAAATCCAACCTTCATTGATCAACTCTCGCGCCGTAACACCTTTGACCATAGTATCAAAAATACCGCCTTGTGATCTCGCAAGTGCTTTACGATCCGTTCGACCAGGTGTTGCAGTAAACCCAACACCGTAGGCATTGGGAAACATGGCTATAAATTTCCCCCATTGATTATCAGTTAAACAATGATGGGCTTCATCAACACCCCAAACGCCAACACGCGGCGCAAATCGTTTCATCTTTTCTTTTCGCGCCGCAATGGTTTGAACCGATCCGATCCATAAAAGAGCGTTTTGATTAAAAAAAGATTGACCAAATTTATTATATTGTCGTCGAACAATATCATTTTTAACATCAGACGGAGCAATTAAATTATGCTGAAAACCAAACTCAGCCGCCGTCATACTAATTTGTCGAACTAATTCTTCACGGTGAACACCAATAACCGCACCGCGATTATCATTTAAAAACGGCTCAAATAACCACATCGCCGTTGGTGTTTTACCGGATCGTGGGGGAGAAACACATAAAACATTGCGATGTCCCTCATGCCAAGATAATTGTGTTTTACGAATTAAATCCGCTTGATACCACCTCGGTTGCATTTATAATTTCTCGCTGTTGACAGATGAATTGTTAAACGTTACTAACCGTTATTGTCAACTCAGACAAATTAAGGATTTAATTACATGACTCAAATCACAATCACAATAAATTGTGAAAATCCCGAAGAAGCACGATCCATTCTTAATAAACTTGAAAATCGCGCTGCACCGGCATCAACGCCGACAAAACAAGATTATAGTAATTTAACGGATTCTGAGGGAATGCCGTTTAACCCAGAAGTTCATACAGCGCCCGACAATTTTAACAAAGATGGAACATGGCGCGCTATTCGCGGAAAAGGTGAAGAAGCAAAAGCGGCGCGAGCCGCATGGAAAGCCGCAGGTGGAAACGTTACACCACCCCCCGTCAGTCAGACGCCACCACCACCCGGCGTTCAAACGGCACCAGGTGTGGAAGTTAAAACAGAAGCACCGCCGCCTTTACTCCCACAACAAACCGAACCACCGACGCTCGCAGAAGTGATGTCAAAAGTTAAAAGCGTCATTGATCAAGAACTGATCAGTAACGAAGACTTAATAAAGGTCTACGAAGAAACATCAAAAGTTTCAGCGAAAGAGTGCATGGCGGTTTACAAAGTCGATGGGGAAGCGCGCCGCCGACTAAGCGCCGCAATGGAAGAATACGAGAAAATTCCGTACTAATCACACCCCTTAAAACCATGAGACGGGTTTCAACACCCGTCTCATTCTTAAACGAGAAACCATCAGTACACTGACATGAATCTATATCCATCCACTGCACATATTTGGTCGAAATGTCACGCTCAACCTCGTTTGACTAAAGATTTGCCGCGTCAACAAATGAGTGAGGCTGCACTTGAAGGAACATGCGCAAGTTGGCTAGCTGAACTCGTCTTGAAAGGTGAGTACCAGACATGTGAAGAACTCATTGGGCAAACCGATGAAAACGGATGGGAAGTCGATTTAGCGATGGCACATTATGTGCAAGGCTATGTCGATAAAATTCGAGAAATCGCAGGACCAACCGGACGCATTTATGTTGAATCTCGTGTCAGATTTAATGAGCATGTTGCAGGTGACGTTGATGCAATGATTGTCAATGGTTCACATGTTACAATCATTGATCTTAAATACGGCTATAAGATTGTTGAACCACACGCACCTCAACTTGTCATTTATGGTCAATCCGTCGCGCAAGATGAATCCGTCGAGAGTGTAACAATGTCGATTTACCAACCGCGCGCATTTCACCGCGACGGTATCTATCGCACATGGACGCCTTCGTTATCCGACTTAAATCAAATCGCGCAAGACTATCACCGTGCATCATATGAAGCGACCGCAACACACCCACAAGCTGTTCCGGGTGAGCATTGTAAAACATGCCCTGTGAACGGAAATTGTAGCGCGCTGACACGTGAACTTTACGAGATATGGACAATGATGGGTGGACGCGCTGCACGTCCTATGAACCCAGAAGAATTATCAGCCGAACTTGAATTTGCAAAACGCGCTGAAGACATGATTGTTGCACATCGAAAGTCAATTGAAGCGGAAGCAGTCGCACGTCTCGAAAGCGGAAAGTTTGTGCCAGGATGGACGCGCGAACAAGGATACGGAAACCGGCGCTGGAAACATGACCGTGATTATATTAAAATGTTTACGGGTGGTTTCGATCCGGCTGGTGACAGTATGATCACACCGGCTGAAGCTGAACGCCAAGGTCTACACCCTGAAATCGTAAACATGTTGACTGAGACACCCCGCACGAAAGCGCGCTTGAAGAAACTCACCAAGGAAGACATTGCGAAAAGATTTAAAACATGACTGATTTTTATAACCCTGTATCAATTACTGAATCCGTCCGTGAAAAACTTCGACAGACTGTCGAGCGTGTCGAGCGACTTGAAGAAGAGAAAAAAGAAATCAGTGAACAAATCAAAGAAGTGTTCGCTGAGGCTAAATCAATGGGATTTGATGTCAAAATTCTGAAAGACATTATTAAGGAGAGAAAATGTGATCCACGCGACTTAGAAGAACAAGACATGATTGCCGATCTCTATCGATCCGCAATAGGAAATAATACCCGTCGCGGTATTCCTCGCGACGTTCAAAAAATGCCAGGATTATAGGAGAAATACCAATGGCTGAAGCTCAACGTTTTCTAACACAAGCGGTAGGCCGCTTTGTGTCAGGATCACTCACTGAACCACGAACAACAGATGTCGATAATCGACCGATACCGGAAGAAAAACAACAATATTCTTTTGGGTTCGCGATTGCAAAAAACGATCCATGGTTCGAACAATTTAAAACACAAATCTATCAGTACGCTGCATCAGTTTGGGCGCATGACGCTCAAAAGCTGCAAAAGCTTAACAATTGGTGGACAACGCTCGACGGTCTTTCAATGAAGATCAGCGATGGTGACAAACCGAACCGGCAAGGTAAGGTTAATCAAAACACTGCCGGTCATTATGTAATCTGGTTTTCATCGAAATTTGCATTCAAAACATGTGTCGGTGAACAATACGCTGAAATTCCACCAGAAGACATCAAACGCGGATACTACATTCGTGTTGCTGGCAACTTCGTTGATAACGGGCAAGCTGTAGATCGTGCTGGCATCTACATGAATGGTGAGCACATACAATTGATTGCTGAAGGCGACGTGATCGAAGGCGGTGTTGATGCTGCAACAGCATTTGCCGGTTCTGGTGTACCAGCACAACTTCCACCAGGTGCGCGCCCTCTTGGTTCAAATGTTGGAATGGTTCAACCGCCAATGGGAAACCCACCTGCCCCGGTCCATGGCCAGACGGCACCTGTTACTACGCCGGTACAAACTACACCCCAACCACCTGCGCCGCCGCAGACTGTATCCCCTTCTAATCCGCCGCAACCATATCCGCAGATTACGCAGCCTCAACAACCCCAACCACCTGCGCCGCCGCAGCCACCAGCCGCACCGGGACAACCTGTAACACAACCACCAATGCCACCCGGCGTACCGCAGTAAATCACAATGACAGACGTGAACGAGCGAGATTGGATTTACGATCTCGAAACATATAAAGATATATTCTGCGCATGTTTCGTTCACGTCTCGACCAGTGCGGAGTATGTTTACGAAGTCTCGGATCGTGTAAATCACGGTCCAGATTTCATAGGATTTTTATACTATCTTCGCGACATCGATGCACGTGCATTTGGTTTTAACAATATAAACTTTGATTGGTCGGTGTGTGACCATCTAATCAAAGTGTTTAGCACACAAGGCTTCATTGAAGCGATAGACGCACACGAAAAAGCCAACACGATTATTTTTGGTAATAATTCCTATGAACATGTTATATGGGAAAGGGATCGCCTTTTCACACAAGGTGATTTATTCAAAATTCACCATTTCGACAATGTAGCACGTGCAACAAGTCTAAAAAAACTCGAAATCAATATGCGATCTAAAAGGGTTGTCGATCTACCTTACCCACCTGATCAACCTACAACGTCCGATCAAAAAGACGAAATCATTGCATACATGCGCCATGATGTTGCAGAGACAAAAGAGTTTTATCATCACTCGATAGAGCTGATTAATTTTCGTGACGAACTGAAACGAAAATATCCGAAGCTTGGTGATGTGCTCAACTTCAACGATACCAAAATCGGTAAGAAATTTTTTGAAGTCGAATTAGAAAAAAACGGAACAGCTTGTTACGAACGCGTGAACGGCAAACGTCAACCACGGCAAACGATCCGTGGGCTGATCAATATAAACGATGTGTTAAGTCCGAAACTCCACTTCAACCATCCCGAATTTCAACGCATTAAACAATGGTTTTCCGAACAATCGATTAGACCTGATCAGACAAAAGGATTTCTAAAAGGTGTTCGCGCAAATGTTCACGGTTTCGAGTATCATTTTGGTGCGGGTGGTATTCATGGATCACTCAACCGACAAGCCGTCTATGAGGATGACGAATGGGAAATTTGGGATTGGGATGTTGCATCATATTATCCCAACCTTGCAATAACCCACCGGTTCTTTCCGGCTCACCTATCTGAAAAATTTTGTGACATCTACAAAGAGATGTTTCTAACGCGCCGTGAGTATAAAAAAGGTACGCCTGAGAACGCGATGTATAAGCTTGCACTAAATGGTGTGTACGGCGACAGTAACAATGTTTGGTCGCCATTCTATGACACTCAGTACACAATGGCAGTGACGATCAACGGGCAACTTCTTCTGTGTATGTTGGCAGAATGGTTAACCTGTTTACCGGATATGTCACGTAACCCAAATGTTGAAATGCTTCAGATAAACACTGATGGTTTAACGATCCGTATACGGAAAGAACTCGTACCATGGATGCGCGACGTGTGCCGATATTGGGAAAACCAGACTGGTCTAGAATTAGAATCGGCGCGTTATTGTTCGATGTTCATCAGAGACGTGAATAATTATCTCGCTGTTGATGCGGAAAAACCTGATAAGATTAAGCGTCTCGGTGCCTACGCATACGAAACACCAATGGAGAATATCGCAACACGCGAATTACCTTGGCATAAGGACCACTCTAAACGCGTTGTAGCAATGGCCGCTGAGGCTCAAATGGTATTTCATAAACCTATTGATGAATTTATATTGAACCATCGCGATCTATTTGATTTTCAATGCTCGGTAAAAGTTCCACGATCATCTCGTCTTAAACACGGTGATGATTTTATTCAAAACACATCGCGATATTATGTTTCAAGAGGTGGTGAGTATTTATATAAAGTTATGCCACCTCTAAAGGGTAAAACTGAAGATCGAAAAATCGGTGTTGAAAAAGGCTGGACGACAACAATAACTAATAATATCGATGACTTTCGATGGGATAATTTGAACTGGTACTACTACATCGAAGAAGCGAAAAAATTAATCGTGAAATAGGGGCGAAAATGATAAAGACTGTACTGAGTATATGGGTTCTATTTGTATCGAATGAACCGGTTGCGGAGTTTCAAACACTCGATGGTTGCCGATCCTCAGCAAGCTATATACTAAAGAAGTATTATCCCGAAATATCAAAAGTTAAATGTGTCAGAACGACCATCATTGAAGATGGAAGGAACATCTGATGTCAAAGCGGCAACAGGTTAAACGCACTGTCAAAACCCGCGTCGAAACCGGCGAACATACTCCGTATACCGATCTTCTCCTTGCATACGACATCATTCGGAGAAACATTATAAGTCGATGGTTATCGACGCTGATTATCCTGATATTTCTTCTTTGGTATCCAACAACAAGAGACAACCTAAAACGCTTTGATCAAATTTGCACAACATCAATTCAACCATGGCTCATAAACGACTATGGATGTAAAGACCCTGAAAAATGCAATCTGAATCACTCACTATTAACGACGACATCAGAACAACAAATGGTCCTATGGTATGAAATCTGTGAACATCGGTCACGACATTATCATGATCGTATTTATCGATGGTACAAAAAACGTTTCAATGAACCATCAGTAAAAATCGATTCACAAGATTCGATTGCTGAGTGTGAAGACGAACTTCAACAAGATGCTAACGCAGAACTCACAGAAGACATGTTAGCTAAAATCTCATCAGAATGTCGGAACCGGTTCAATGTCAATAATCCAGAATCTTGAAGACGCCATATCAGAAACAAATGGTCACATCGCCATCAATCGAACGCGGTGCGGTAAACTAACAACGTGTATGATACGTCAGTATGCAGAAGATTCGCATGGTAGGGGACTTTACGGTCTTGGTTTATCATTGAGACAAGCAATTGAAAATGCGTTGCAATCCCCGCCGCTGATCATACCACCCGGACCCTCAACACTTTTAGGAAAGACACTTGAAAATGACTGATATTGAACAACTTGAAGCACTGTTAGATCGTGGTAATGGAAGCATCGCGTTCTTTAAACGCAACGGGAAATTCTACTGCGTTGTAAAATATCTTGGTGGAGTTAAACGACCATCTCGTGAATACACTGGTGAAGGTAAAACGCTTGAAGAAGCGATTATAAATACGCACACGCCACCGAAATCAAAGAAACCGGCTACGACCGATTATGAACTACCACCAGGGCTGAATTATCAAGAGGTGGTTACTGAACACCAACTGCCACCAGGGACTAACAACACGATGAAATGTGCGCCGAGACGCGAAGGAGATGAATTCTACTGCCCGTCATGCGGGAAGCGATGGGCAGTAGATGAACCGCCACCAAAAAATTGTGATCAGTCCTCGTCTTCGAAAACAACTTCACCGAAAAACTGAGTTAGATCAGTGCCAACTGATGTGCTTGCTTCGATCTCTTTCTTCTTCTCAATCCACATTTTTTCGGCAACGTTAGATCGATGATTCAAAATACGATCATTTGTTTTTGCCTGGTCGAAATACGGCTGATCGTTTCCATCCGTCTCAATAACCGGATTAATTAAGCGCTTCATATCCTGATGCATATTGGTAGATGAAACCGAATATGGATTTGTAAACATAACAACGATTTTTCCAATCGATGAATCGAAACCCAATACCTCATATTGGATATCAACAGCTTCAACTTTAATCGTCATGAATCATTTTCTCCAACGCTTCAACGCGTTTATTCAAAGATTGAAATGCTTGAATTGCCAGAACGGCAAGCGGTCCATAATCAACAAGTTTGAGCGAGTTTTCATCACCATCATTTCGATGTCGAACAAACTCAGGAAACACTGACTCTAGCTCTTGTGCGATCACACCAATACCGGGAATATGTGACCATTCTGTATCTGTCACATTGAACCGTCTCAAACGTATCTGCATCAACTTGTCAGTGATATCTTCAAGATCAACAATGTTATCTTTTATTCGCTCATCAGACGCCGTTTGAAAAGCTGATGCATGATTACCATCAAGCATATCTGCATCAGACCCCGAACCATCACCATCAGACCCCGATGTAAAAATCTCGACCCATGGTTGCCACGTACTGCTAAGCTTGCGACGAATATACATTGAATCAGTTGCGTTCGATATGGCAACTTGCGCAAGATTATTTGCATTATTTCGACGAAATGTGGAAACCAAAAAATTCTGACCCGAAACGGGAAGATTTGTACCCGTACCGTAAATAAAGTTAAACCCCGCGAGCGTTACTGAATCAAGATCAGATACTTCCTCAGGTTCAGAACGTGCATGTGCGTTATCAGCATACTTTAAAAAAGACGCGGCATTATTACCTTCAAGTAAATCTGCGTTGACGCCAGACGTGTTCTCTAATGTTCCAGGCGGACCCATCGGGCCGCGACGACCGCGCGCAACAGCACGTTTCGATCCTCTTGGCATATGAAAATTCTCCTATTCGAGTATGATGAAATCACCATCAACAATTCTAACACCATTGCTAGAATAATACATCTCATAATGCAAAACAGATTTGCCAAATTGTTCAGTTGTTGATGAAAGCGTTTGAAGATCACTTGCCGTAATTGCAATCGTAAAAGTAGTTATTGTGAAGTTGTCACTAACCGTCATATCCACGGGTAGCTCATGAATGGTAAAGTAACCTTCATCGATCCATTCCTGAAACGTTTGCGTTTCAACTGTGAATGTTGGCGTCATTGTAAGCTCAGATGCACCACCACGTCGATCAAATATTTCTAATCTAAACGTATCAGATGCACCATCGAAATCTTCAAGATCGAAGATGAAATCCATATCACCGTTTCGATACGCCGCTATATCTAAAACAGCGGCACCGGTCAGTTCAACATCATTACGACTAACTTCAACCTCAGACATTATGGTGTAATCCCATCATTAAAATCATTATTCGGATCAATGACGCCTGCGTAAACAGTAACATATTTTTCCGAAGTGTTTGTTCCATCAGACACGGTGACTTTATATTGAGCCGATCTTGAATGTCCAGCCGGAACCAATGTCGCGGTAAATGTCGTTGATGCGCTCGATGGACTGTTTATTGTAAACGTTTCACCGCTCACCTTTGACCAGGCATACGTATAAGGTCCGCCATTTCCACCAGATGCAGAAGCAGTGATTTGATCAGTCGTCACATCTATGGCCGACGCAGATGTCACTTCACCTGTAATATAAGTCGGACATGTTATAGTAAGACCACCACCACTTGTAGAAATTTCTACACGTAAACCATCAATGCCAAAATCATGAACATCCAACGTATCACTCACTGAACCGCGCCCTTGGACTAAGAGGTTAGGGAAAATATATTCCCCATCTCTTATCGCGATAACTAAATCTTTATTTATATGTGGTTTTGTACCAGGCCAATCATCAGAATCCCACTCTCGAACGATCGGTGTTGTAATTGGTGGCGCGACCGGCTCTGCAATCAAATCATATCCAAACGCTTCAGCATCAGCCATCAACCGTAAAAACAAACCAACGTCGCCGCGCGCCGTCTGAGACCTTGCTTTAACGATCCACGTCTTACCGTTAATGAACTCAACATCGCTGTTCGTAATGGTCACGGTATCGCCAACACGGACTGAAATATAGTTAAATGGTAAGTCGTCGATCCGGCATGTTGATGCAGCGCGAGATATATAAATCTCTTCTTTTTGAAGCTTTGCCGCCTGAACCTTATCTGTCACAAAAAGCAAAGGTAAATCCATTTGACGCGGAATGTGATCATCAGCAGCAATCCATTCACTGTTCGTATACGGATCAAGTTCGATCTCAGCATAATATTCTTCAGGTTCCGCGTACTTCGTCAAAACCTCATTATAAACCTCGGTTGAAAACCCATGCTCGTCGAAAAACGAAACATGTGCGGCGAGATGTTCACTTAAATCAATTGTGCCAAATGTGTTTCGATCTCCTTCAGGAACCGAATAAATCTTAGCTGCATACTCAACACGATCCGCATTGTAGCATTTCCAAATTTCTTCTTGGTCGCTCGGTTGACCAGATTGAAGTAGACCGGCACACGTATAACTTTCCGCTGCGCAATAATCTGCATTGTTCGAAATTTGATCAATGTCGAGTATGTCTAATGGGTATCCATTCCCAACAATAAGTGCACGGTTTGCACCTGATCCAGAATACCAACCATAATCAAATTGAGCGTCGATAAGCGCCGCATTGTCGCTATAAACATATGTGCTTTCATCTGCATAATCATATCCAGAAATACGCGGATCACAGACCTTTGCGCCGCTCAACTCAACGCGAACTTCTGGTAAACCCTGAAACGGAATATAGCTTTCACCTGCATCATTATCGATGTCATCATTCGTGTTACGAAACTCAGAAACAATGACACAATAATCGCCAAAAATATCACTTGCTCTAAAACGTGTTGGGAACTTCGACGCGAGATAAGCACCTAATCCTGAATTGTCGTCACCCATGAAAAATGCGAAACTTAACACGAGTTGCATTATTCTTCCCAAGAAAATGAGACGTGACCGTTCTTTCGCCAGTTGTCGGATCACCATTAAGTGTAACCGGTTCACCATCCAAAAATAATTGGTGAAATTCGTTACAAGGTTTTGCCTGAAACAACAGACACCGAAACGGCATATTCACGATCCGTACCGTAACTATCATCAAAATATCCGACACCTGAAACAATCCGTCTACCGACTAAAACTGATAGCGGAATACCGTTTCCTAATTGACGTTCAAGCGTTTGCTCAAAGTCTTGTGCCGTTGTCTGATCTTTTGGTTTTTTCTGAAACGCTTTTGCAACAGAAGAAATGCCAAAACTAATAGCAGCCGCGACGACCGCTTTTAACGCAAAGCTAAGAATTGCTGAAACAACAGCCATGTCATCTCGACTCTTTTACATAGGTTTCTTCAACAGCATGATAACCATTCATGTTCAATAGTCGTCGAATAGCTTTTGTGTTTCGATCAGGAATTTCAATTGAACTGATCAGTTGAACATCAACATTCATCAATATGGCCCAATCACTAAAAGCCTTTAAAAGTTGTGTGCCGTCACGTTCGGCATACCAAAATATTTCTTTAGCTACCCGCACATTGCAAAACGGAAACTCATCAATCGATCCACCAATCAACCCATAGTCATGCATCAAAACAGTACATGAGGGTGAACGAATCATCATGGTTAAAAAGTTCTTCGTTCCGTTCGGTGAAAAACGATAATTTTGAAAAAAATGACATCGCGTGAAACCGTTCACCCCACTGAACAAGTTTAGGAATATCTTCAAAAGTTGCCTTGCGAACAATCATCTAAGCGCTCTCTCAATTGTCCGATGATAAAAGTTATTACCAAGGTTTATCGTTGTTCCGACAGATGTCGCAGTCGTTTTATTCCAAGGAAACTTACCACCACGAAAAACGACACTCGATAACCATTTTGCCGCGCCGTCACCAGGAAAACGCGTCTGATGGTCTGAGTTGCTATGAACACGTGCGACACGCCGTTGAGAATAAGCACGATACGATGAGCAATTAAATATCAACCGGCTCGGTTCACCTTTTGGTCGCTCCAATGGAACATTATCAATGAACCCAACAAATTGCGGCACCATGCCTATAACTTCAAATGTCTCAGGATTAAGAACGGCCAAATCTACCGACATCGGCCTATCTCTCAAATTCCTATTAAGCATCTCTTGAAAAACTGAATCAACGGTCCATGCATCATCATTTGTCACTAGGTGTTGACCATCAAGTGTAATCTGCATTGTATCCGCAGCGCGACCATCACCAGACGTAATCGACGAGAATATAACATAAGGTAAAGGGTTATAATCCTCACCATCCACGGTCAAAGGTGAACTATCATAAACAAAGTTATAGATTTCATCATCAGGTTTCACACTCACGCATAAACGTGTCTCTATGACACTTGCGGAAAGCGCGCTTAAAGCCTGAGTCTCATTATAAGATGTGCCAAGCATCAAACCACCCCTGAGTATTCAACACCCGTAAGTGTAAATTTTGTAAAACCATGAGCACTTGTATTACCACCCATATTGTTAAAATCACACATGAAACGACAACGAGGTTTTACACGATCCGCGAACGTATTAGATAGTGTTAAATCCTTCCGTGGTCTGATGATCACGGGAAGTGTCTGATCGGTGCCGTCAAGCGCCAACATTTCTTCAGCTTTGAAATAGTATCGAACGCCCGCATGTGTAAACGCAAGCGGATCACCAACGGATATGACATCGCCATCATCACCCTTCACAACAAGCGACGAACCGGATTTGCTCACTGATTTGACCTTAAGATCAGGAATAAGGCGCTCTTGCATTGATCGGTTCACTTCACTGTAAAACAATGGAACAGGTCTTCTCACATCATAGAACTCAACAATTGATGTTCCGTTTGCCTTAGCACGAAAAACATCGATCATGCCGCGTATTTTTTCATTCACGGGTGGAAGCTCCATTTGAAACATCCAATAAGGTGAACCATGACCATGAATTTGTTTTCCGAACACCGGTTCATGTGTCATGAACTGAGGCTGAAACGTCATGTTGTTAGGAACCCAATCCCAATCTCTGAACCGTAACCATCAACCCATCCCTCTACCACGATCAAACTGATACTTACGAATGTTTCCGGGGAACTCATCATCAATCTGCTTCTTCATCATGCGTTGACTCGCGGCAACATCTTCCATGACTTCTTCACGTGTCACACCATTAAAGTAATTTTGGTTTGTAATGGTCACGCTGCGACCGCTGCCAGAACGCGCGCTCATACGTGTATGATCTATAACTGTTTCGTTCGGGTGAAGAATGGCAAGACCGCCACCACGGCCATCTATACCACCAACACGTGCACCGTATCCCGTAAAGCCGCCGCCGTCGAAAGATGGAACAGTTGGGGAACCAAGAATCCCACCACCGCCAAAAACTGAACCGAGACCTTTATTGATACCACCCGCAATCGCGTTAAAATACGGATCAAAAACCAGGTCTAACAACCGGTCGAAAATTTCATTCAACATGTCAAGCATGACATCTTTAAAGTTCTTTGTACCTTTGATCAGGTCTTTAAATGATTCTTTAAACGTTTGTGTGATTCCGTCCGCCGCAGCTTTAATACCTTCCAGTGCTTTGCCTGCGTTTTCCCAAATCTCTTCAAATGGTTCCGCGGACTCCTTACCAAAACGCTTGATCCGATTAGTTGCCGT
>CBDHGW010000001.1:0-24688 GCA_965263215.1 uncultured Micavibrio sp. | reverse complement strand
AACGCGACTTCTTGCTATACCGACTGCATTGTCACCGCAAATTGCTGGTATTTCAGATAGGTATGAAGTACAGGAACAATTATACACGAATATTCGGATCGCGCTTGAAGAATTGTCGAGCAATTGGCGTGAAGATGAAGACTATTTAGAGAAGGCTGGTTAAATGGAACAATTGTTTGAACAGGGTGTCACACTGCTTACAGGTCCGCAGGGTGGAACACTTGCTATCGGTGTTATGATCGGTTGGCTTTTGTGTACGAACACGATTTTGAAAGACACGAAGCAACGTCTTAATAAACTTGAAGATGAACTTGCGTTGACTCGATCAAGTTTCACGCAGCAGATAAACGAATTGCGTGACAAGTATGAAGAAGAACTTCGTCAACCATCTGTTCCGGCGCATTTGATTCCTAATCATATCCACGAGCAATAAACATGCACGAGATAAACGAGCTACCTGAAAACTACAGGTGGTTGATGGATGAACCCGCGCCCCGCATGATTGTTGAGGCGCGTAAATGGCTCGGCTTGGAAGAAGGACCGGGGTCTAAAAACAATCCGTGGATTTTACGTTGGGCAAATTATCTTGGCGGTTGGATTGCGAGTTTTTACAATAAGGATTCGATTGCCTGGTGTGGTCTGTTTATAGGCTACATTACCGTTCGATCTAAGAAACCTCGTAATGCAAAGATGCTCGCGGCGCGATCTTGGGCGAATTGGGGAACTATGCGTGAAGGACCGCCAAAACTAGGTGACGTGTTGGTGTTTTGGCGCGGTCGTCCTGATGGGTGGCAAGGTCATGTTGGATTGTATGTTGCCGAGGATGATGAAGCGTATCATGTACTTGGTGGAAACCAAGGTGATAAAGTTTCTATAATTCGCATATCTAAAAATCGATTGATCGGTGCGCGATATTACTACAAGTATGCGGAGCCTGATAATGTTCGGCGTGTGTTCATGACGGCTGAGGGCAAGCTTTCAACAAACGAGGCATAAATTGAATAACGAGTTCGCAGATATTAACGATGTCGTGAGCCGTGTTCTTCATGCTTTACGTCCACCACCAGATATAACCGTTTCACAATGGGCTGATAAGCATCGGCGTTTGTCGCCTGAATCATCGGCGTCACCTGGCCGGTTTAGTACAGCACGTACCGAGTATTTTCGTGAACCGATGGATATGATCGGTGCACCGGGTGTTGTTTCAATTGCTTTGATGACATCGGCACAAGTCGGTAAATCGACGATGATCGAGAACACGATTGGTTATTTTATCGATCTTGATCCATGTCCGATTTTACATGTTTCACCGACGCTTGAAAGCATGAAAATGTTTTCTAAGGAACGTCTCGCGCCGATGATTCGAGATACGCCTAATTTAAAAAAGTTGATCCGTAATGCTCGCTCGCGTGACAGTGGAAACACACTTGCGTCTAAGAAGTTTCCTGGTGGGCATATCGCAATGGTTGGGTCAAACTCACCATCTGGTCTAGCGTCCCGCCCGGTACGTGTTGTTGTGGCCGACGAGGTGGATCGTTTTGAACGTAGTGCGGGAACGGAAGGTGATCCGCTTCGTTTGGCAATTAAACGGACAACAACATATTGGAATAGAATCCTATTATATGTTTCAACACCGGGTGATAAATATAACCCACAAACGGGAACCGGGTCTCGTATCGAGAAAGAGTTCTTAGCCGGTGATCAACGCTATCGGCATTGTCCGTGTCCTGATTGCGGTGAAGAACAACGATTAGTATGGTCACAAGTTCATTGGGAGAATGACGATCCTGAAACGGCGGTCTACACCTGTGAACATTGCGGGTCATGTTGGGATGATCAACAACGTAATGAGGCTGTTAAAAACGGTCGGTGGATTGCGACAAAAGAATTTAACGGTCGATTGTCTTATCATTTGTCTCAGCTTTATTCGCCGTTTGCGCGTCTAGCTGATGGCGTTGCTGATTTTCTTGCGTCTAAGAGTGATCCTGAATTGTTGAAAACATGGGTCAACACATTTCTTGGTGAATCATGGGAAGACAAGGGTGAAAGACTTGAATGGTCTAACCTAAAAGATCAGCGTGAAGAATATGAGTCCTTTGAAAATATTCCTGAAGGGATTACGCTTGTTACAGCGGCGGTTGATGTTCAGGATGATCGATTAGAATATGAGTTCATCGGCTGGGGAGATGATTATCAGTCATGGTCGCTTCACTACGGTCAAATTTATGGTGATTTATCGACGCCTCAACCGTGGGAAGAGATGCTTTCTCGATTGAAAGTTACATTTGATCATCCATTGTTTGGTGAAATTCCTATTCGAAACACGTGTATTGATTCAGGCGGACATTTTACACAAAGTGTTTATAATTTCTCGAAACTCAGTACACGGATAAACGCAATTAAGGGCATGGATGGTGTTGGTAGACCGTTTGTTGGGAAACCTCTTAAAAATACAATCGGGAATGCGCGTGTTTTTCCCTTGGGTGTCCACTCAATCAAAGAGACTGTTGTTACACGTTTACGTGTGCGTGATCCTGGTGATGCTGGTTATTGTCGTTTTCCTATTCATTATGACGATGACTATTTTAAGATGCTTACGGCTGAAGAACTTAAGACGAAATTTTCACGCGGTTTTAAACGTCAGGAATGGGTGAAAATCAGAAAGCGGAATGAGACGTTTGATTTACGTGTTTATGCAACTGCGGCGCTCGAAATGCTTTCAATTAATCTTAATCGAGAGCGTCGGCGTTTATTGCAGAAGTACCGTAAAGAGGAAGAAGAACAAAAGCCTTCTAGAAAACCAAAGCGTGTCAATCGTCAAAATTGGGTCAATGATTGGCGAGACGGTTGAACGAGTTTATGAAGTAGTATATCGCATTTTGATGTTTAAGGGGCTTTCGGATGGTTTATGATCCATTTGCTGTATCTGAATTTTTAGATTGCGAGCCTGATTTTCTCGTCAGCGAACAACATGCGGGATGGTATCGAAACTTAGGTTTTGATGATACGCTTTATTCAACAAAATATGTGTTT
Source organism: uncultured Micavibrio sp. (assembly GCA_965263215.1). GTDB lineage: Bacteria > Pseudomonadota > Alphaproteobacteria > Micavibrionales > Micavibrionaceae > UBA1672. The sequence continues at coordinate 21,655 of CBDHGW010000001.1, read as the reverse complement.
CGCGCCTATGAACCGATTGATGATGAGAATTCAACAAATGATCCGACCGGGACGCTTGTTATAAACGGCGTTTATAACACTGACAATGAGTTTTGGGTGTTCGAGCATTCTGATGAGATTGTTGAAGCGAACAAAGGTGATTACGCATATGATTTGATTGTTGTTAGAACAAGTGACAGTGCTGAGAAGATACTTTCCAGTGGTTACATGAAATTCTTTCTCGGTACGGATGATCGGCGTACACATGCCGAGATCATGATCGCAAAGATTACATCTGTTCTTGAAGGACGCGCTGATTCCGACATCAATAATTATAGTATTAAGGGTCGGTCGGTCGATAAGATGGCACCGAAAGAGCTGATTGAATGGCTCGATTATTATCGGGTTGAGGTTCAACGCACGGGTGGTTCAGTGAACATCGGAGCGGATCGCAAAGAAGCAAAAACAAATACTGCGAGAGTTAGGTTCGTTTAATGTTTGAGTCTCTATTTGGCTTACTCGGCTACCAGAAGAAAAGCACCGTTATCGAAAAGCGTGGTTATACAGCGGCGGAAAAAAAAGCACGTTATGGTGATTTTAAAGCGTCTCGTGGTTCGGCTGATTACGAGTTACGAGGTGGTTTAGCAGTTGTTCGCGCAAAGTCACGTGCACTTGCGCGAAACTCATCATCCATGCGTCGGTTTTTATGGTTGATGAAGATCAACGTTGTCGGATCACAAGGATATGTTTTTAAGTCACGCGTTCGTCGTGCTGATGGGTCAATGGATCAGACCTTAAATGAACGTGCTGAAGACGCATGGAAGACTTGGTGTGAGACACCTACTGTTGACGGCGAGATGCACATGGTTGATCTACAGGTTCAAGTTTTGCAATCATGGTGCCGGGACGGTGAAGCTTTTATTGAACTTGTTCGAAACTCAACATATCGGGACGGTTTTGCACTTAATCCGCTTGAAGCTGATTTCGTGGACGAGACACATAATACGATAAATTTAGAGAATGGTAACGAAATTCGAATGGGGGTCGAGATTAATCGTCTCGGTCGCCCGGTTGCGTATTATGTTTTAGAATATCATCCGGGTTCGTATCATCAGACGGGTTTGTTTAAAGGTCGAATGCACCGCCGCGTTCCAGCGGAAAATATGATTCACATTTTTGAGCGAACACGGTCTGGTCAAACGCGTGGTGAACCACATGGGTCTTCTGTTATTAATCCGGTAAAAATGCTTGATGGGTATCGTGAGGCTGAAACAATGCGTCGTCGCGTCATGGCGGCAATTGGTGGCTTCTTTTCTCGAACGATGCCGAAACTCGAAGGCGTGTCTGAGTTGGCCGATCAGGTTGATGATGACGATGATGTTTATGAGGTTAATCTTGAACCGGGTACGTTCAAACAACTTCCCGATGGTATGGATTTTCACAAGTTTGATCCTGGTGGTGCACTGACTGATTACGCACAATTTGAATCACAGATTAAAAAAGATATTTGCATGGGGTTCAACTTGTCGGCTTTTGCGCTTGGTATGGAAACGGAAGGTGTGTCATATTCGACGGGTCGATCCGTTTTGGTTGAAGATCGCGATTTTTATCGGTACATGCAGAACTTCTTCATTCGCAAGGCAATCAAGAAAATCTTCAATCTGTGGCTATCGATGCATCTTTTGTCTGTTGATAGTGAGATACCGCCCACGCGCGCTGAGATTATTCGTAAGCGGTGCATATTTAGGGGCCGTGGTTGGACATGGGTTGATCCGCTTAAAGAGGTCAAGGCTAATTCTGAGGCATTGAATACAAGTCAGATTTCACTTGCTCAAATTGCTGCGGATCGGGGTTTAGATCGTGATGAATTATTGGATGAAATTAAAGAGGATCAAGAAGCCGCCGAATTAAGAGGTTTGACGCTTAATTATGGTAATGCTACTGATTCGAAATTGAACGGGGTTTTAGAGACTGATGACAACTCTAGCGATTGATAGACGTGATACTGAACGTAATCGTTCGGCTAATTTATATGTCCGTGAAGGGTCTACAGAACGATCCGTTATTTTCCCATTGTCGTCTGAAGAACCATACAAGCGTTATTATTATTCGGTTAGAAATTATCTCGACGAGATACTTGTTCACACTGACGAGGCGGTTGATTTATCGTTTTTGAATAGTGGAAATGCACCGCTTTTAAATACGCATAATCGATGGGATTTGACGGATCAAATTGGTGTTATTCGTCGCGCATGGCTTCAGGAAAAACGTCTTTATGTTGAAGTTGAATTTGGCATGTCTCAACGTGCTGAAGAAGTTTATCAAGATGTGAAAGCTGGCGTTATTCGTAACGTTTCGGTTGCGTATTCCGTAGATCGTTATGAAATTGATGAAGAAGCTGAAACATATCGCGTTACGCGTTGGAAGCCGAGTGAAGGATCATTTGTTCCCATTCCGGCTGATCCAACGGTCGGTATTGGCAGAAGTGCCGCTGGTGGCACCAATAAGGAGAGTCGGATGACGACTAGAACACAGGAACGTCCACCTGCAACGGGCGCTGAACTTCCACCTGGTCTTGGTGGTGATACACGGTCAGAAGAAGATATCGCAAAAGCGATGGAAGATGCGATCAATGAAGTTTCGGCGCTTGCCGCTGAACATAACATGGCTGATGTTGGTCGCGAGTACATTCTTGGATGTGTTCGTAGCGGTGAAAAACCATCACTTGTTGTTTTTCGCGGAATCGTTGCGTCGAAGATTCCAGACGGAACACCGCTTCGTTCTGAAGAAATCGGTCTGACTGATAATCAGAAACAGGATTTTTCGATTATCAAACTTTGTCGTTATATGCTCGATGAAAATTATGACGGTGCTGAGTTTGAGCGCGAAGCGTCACGCGCCGCGCGTGAAAAAGCGGGTGACGTTGGTCGGAAAACGGTTGGTCGATTTACAATTCCTACCGATGTGATGAACAGTTGGGGGTCTTATCGTGTTGATGGGGTTCATTCTGATGTGTTTCGATCTTCACGAGCACGTCAACAATTGAACGAAATCATTCAACGTGCGGCGTTTGGTACGGGTACGGCAACGGCTGACAATATTCTTACAACCGATCATCTTGCGGAACGGTTTATTGATAACCTTCGAAATGAGTCGGCGGTTTTGGGTGCGGGCGCAACACTTCTTCAAGGTCTTGACAGTAATGTTGAGATTCCGGGTGGTGATGCAAATATTGCGGCGGCGTGGCTTGCATCAGAAGATGCTGATGTTACCGAAAGCAATCCTTCATTTCGTGAAGTTGTTCTTCAACCACATGATCTTGGTGCGTACACTGATGTTACTCGCCGTATGCTTCAGCAATCGACGATTGCCTTTGAAGCATATGTTCGGTCGCAATTGATTACAGCGCACCGGATCGCAATTGATTTGGCTGCTCTTTATGGGTCCGGTCTAACAGGTGTTCCAGAAGGTCTTGCGAATATTACAGGTATCGGTTCTGTTACGTTTACGAATGCGATTCCGACGCGCGGCGAAGTGATCGATCTTCGAACAGATGTCGCAAGTAACAATCGCGGGTCTGGTGGTTCATATCTTGGTAATTCCGAGATGGTCGGCTCGCTTCAGAAAACACGTACTGATGCTGGATCAGGTTTGTTCTTGATGAATGATTCTGCTGATCGTCTTGTCGGAAACGCGTTTAAAGAATCGAACCAGGTTACAGGTGGCGATCTTTGGTATGGGTATTGGGAAGATTTGGTTATTGGTATGTGGGGCGGTCTCGATTTAGATCGCTCGACTGAGGCGAAATTTCTTTCCGGTGGTATCCGTTTAAGATCGATTCAAACGGTCGATTCAAACGCGCTTCGTGTTGGATCATTCGCACTCGGTAATGACGGCTAAGGTCGTTTAAACATTACCGTCTAATTTTGAAGCGGGCGGTTGAAAGACTGCCCGCTTTATGTTTAATGTTAACAAATCACAAGGAGTGGTAACAATGGCTAAGAATGCGTATGATGAATTGGATGATAAGAATAAGCCGAACGTTGAGGCGCTTCGTTCTTTTCGGCTTAAGGGTCAACCTGTTCGAAAGGGTGATGTGATATCAAAAGACCTTTTTCCAAACCGGAAAGTTTGGATGAATTTGGAGCATATGGAGCCACCAAAGCTTCGTCAAACATCGAAGCAGGTTGGTCCAGCTTCGAGGGAAATTGAAGACAAGATTGAGGCTTCAATGCCTGGTCTCGAAAACGAAGAAGGCGATGAGGAAAAAAGCGGTAAGGGTTGGCCTTTTAGCTAATGGTCGCAAAATTCATCAAAGATGACATTCAGAAGATAACAACGCCGAAAGAGTTTGGTGTTGATGATGGCATTACCTGGAACGGTGTCACGGTTAAGAATGTCATCTTTGATGATGAAGATATTGAGGTTCAGACGGGTGAAGGTGTTGCACATATTATGCCTCAGCCTTCATTAACTGGATCAACAAGTGATTTTCCGGGTATTCAAGAAAACGATCCGGTAGCCGTCAACGGCGAGAATTTTGTGGTTCGGAACTGGAAGAAAGATGGCACGGGTCAAATAACGATTTTCTTGGATCGTAACTTACCGTCATGACACATGTTCGCGCTCAAATCAGGCAAGCCTTTCGTACTGCTTTAACTGCTCATCTCGGTTCGTCTTATGATGTGTATTCGTCACGCAAAAGTGCGATCAACCATGATCCAGAAAAGATTGTTATCGACATGCGAATCATGAATGATCAGGTTCGCGAACAAGAGACAATGACGATTGGTTCTGATAATGCGCGCATACATGTTGCGAGCGTTTATTTGAGAGTTCAGCGTTCGGGCCGCGAAGAAGAGATTGATGACGCGCTCGACGAGGATGAAGTCAAAGTTGTCAACGCAATTGACCTTTATGTTTGGGACCATCTACTTGAAGAAGAACCGGAGCTAATTCAGGTCAATTTTAGCGACGACGCAAGCGGGGGCTATATTCTTGGCTCAATGGTGTTAAGATTTGATGTCGAATATCGAATCAATCGAAACGATCCAACAAACGTAATCCAATAGGAGTGTGAACATATGGCACGGTATAAGGGTAAGGACGGGGCGGCAACGGCTGGCGCTAATTCAATCGGTGAGATTGAATCATTTGATGTGTCATTGACCGCACAAGAATTAGGTGCAGATGTGATGGGTAACGACTGGTCTCAAATTGAGGTTGGTTTGAAGTCTGCATCCGGCACAATGAGTGTTTTGCGCGATCCGGCTGATTCTGGTCAGACGGCGATTTCTATCGGTTCAACCGTTGCGATGGTTTTATACCCAATGGGTAATACAACGGGTTTAACCGAGATTAGTGGTAATTTTGTAGTTACCGAAGAAGGAATTTCTACACAAGTGAACGATCTTGTGAAGACATCGTATAGTTTTAGAAACAGTGGTGAAGTCACATTGGGGACAGTGAGCTAATATGAATATTAATGATCTACTTAAGCAAGAGATTGCCAGCATTGAGCTAAATGAATGGACTGGTATGCTTGGTGAGAAACAAGTTACGCTTTTTGCAAAACCTTTGTCACCGGCTGATATTAAACATGTTGAGCGCTACGATAAGACGTTCACAAGTCAACCATCACTTGAAGGTTTTATTCGAGCGATGATTTTGAAAACGGTCGATTCGGATGGCAACAAGGTTTTTGGTGCAGAGTCGCTTCCACTACTTCGAAACATGGAAGTCGGAAAGATCGGTGACATGGCCGGAGCTTTGTTTAAGGGTCAATTTGACGACGAAGATTACAATCTGGAGACTGTTGAAAAAAACTGAGAAATGACAAAACAAGACTTCTTTGTTTTGTCATAGCTATTGAATTTGGCCTTGATGTAGATGTCGTTTATAATTGGCCGTTTCGTAAAATCGATGAACACCTAGCGTATTTGAATATACGTCAAGAAGAGATCGAAAAGCATAGGGGCGGCAAGTAATGGCACTCAAAAGTCTAAACATTACTATGACCGGTTCTAATAAAACCGGTCCCGCTTTCACCCAGGTCGAGCAAGCAATTAAAAAACTCGATAAGGAAATGCGTCGGGTTTCTCGCTCGAATGGTTCCATGATGAAAGGTATGTCGGCTAATCGACGTGTCATTCAACAAGTGGGTATGCAAATATCTGACTTTTCAGTTCAGCTTGCAGGCGGCCAGTCTGCTATTTTGGCATTTACGCAAAACGTTCCCCAGGTTGTTCAAATGTTTGGCGCATGGGGTGGTATGCTTGCCGGTCTGATTACTGTGCTCGGTACATTCACACTTGTTCTTTCTAAATCCGTTTCAGGTATTGAGGATTTAGAAAAGAAACTTGGAATGAATGTTGGTTATTTGAGTGCGATGAAATCGGCCGTCATGGCAGTTGGGAACGCGCTCGCTATTGGTCTTAACTTCATCGTAAACTATTTTGATGTGTTTCTAGCGGCGATGGTCACACTCGTCTTGTTCAAGAAGCGAACGTGGATTGTGACTATTAATCTCGTGTCGAAGGCATTTATGGGTCTCATCGGCGTAATGACAAATGTTAAAGCGATGGCAGCGGTTCTTACACGTGCGTTACGGATCGGTTTTTTACTTGTCGTTGGTTATTTGATCGAGCGTGTTATTGCACTTCGTCAAGCTTTAGGATCGTGGAGTGAAGTGTTTTCACTGATCGGTCGAGTGGCGCAAGAAGCATTTAAGCAACTTCCAGCACTTGCTTATTATGCTGGTGCACAGATTGCTAAAGCTGGTATATTGATGGCTGAGAGCGTCATAGGTGCAATTCAATATATAACAAAACCGGTTCAAGGTGTTGTAAATAAGATTATTGGATTTTTTGTTGGCGCATTCAATGCAATCATTATCACTTTTGCAAGTCTTCCTGTTGTTCTTGGTGAGATATTTTCACAAATTCCTCAGTATGCGGAGCGAGCTGCAAAAGAGAGCGCTAATTATTTTATTAGAAGTTATAATGCGCTTCAAGGTGTTGCGGGCACGGCTGATGCACCATTCATTGAGCTGTTTGATACAAGTAACATAGAGGTCACGACACGTGCGGCTGAAAACGCTGCTGCGGGTATTTCAAAAGCTTTTACCGATTCACTTAATTTCGATTATTTAGGTGACGGTTTAGACGGTGTGAAAGATTCACTAGAATCTACACGTGAGGGTGTTCAGGCGGCGGGTGATGTTGCGCTTGAAGCGGCGCTAAAGAATATGCCGGCATGGAAAGAATTGTCGAGCGTGTTCGATAATATCAGCGAGCGGTCTTTTGATATTCGAAACTTATTTGAAGATTCAGGTGTGAAGGAACTTAGCAAGGAACAGAAAGAAGCGCTTGAAAAGGCACGTAAGGGTGCCGTCGATTGGGTCAATGATACCGGTAAAGAGATTTTCGGCTTTATGAAAAAGTTACCGGAAGGTGTTGGTGATGCTGCTGAGACGGCAACTAATCGGATCAAGCGTTTTGGTAAGGAGTCCGCGGAACCATTTGAAGAGATTTGGGAAAACGCAGGCAAAGCACTGGAAGGTATTAAAGCTGCGGCGGACGGAATCACACAAACGTTTAAAGAATCATTTAAAGACCTGATCAAAGGTACAAAGAACTTTAAAGATGTCATGCTTGACATGTTGAATGAAATTTTCGACCGGTTGTTAGACCTGGTTTTTGATCCGTATTTTAACGCGATTGCGGGTGGTATCAATAAAGGTCTCGGTTCAGTTTTTGGCGGTGGTGGGATTCTTGGTTCCCCAACTGTTCCATCTTTCGACGGCGGCGGCTTTACGGGATACGGTGCACGTGTTGGTGGTATAGATGGCCGTGGTGGCGGTCTTGCCATTCTTCACCCGAACGAAACAGTTATAGATCATACACGTATGAGCGCGCGTTCTGGCAGCGGTCGCAGCGTGACCATTACAAACCAAAATTACTTTAACGGTGTGACACGTGAAGAAGTCATGGAAGATGTTGCCGCGAGTCAACGCATGATGAAGAAGCAAATTGATCAGGAGTTCCCCGGAAACATTCGTAAGTATCAGTTTGATCGCGGTAGAGGAATGGGCTGATGGTCACGGTTCAAGATTGGAATTGGGTTCCTAATAATATGACATTTCAGCCTCAGTTCATGACACATGAGCCGGTGTTTGGAAAACAAATTCACGGTCACGGTTCACCTTATTGGATGTTTCAAATGGAGCTTCCACCCGTGAATGAAAAAGTACGCGGTATGATCGATGTTTTTCGTGCTAAGGCAAACGGAACATCAATTGTTGAGTTCTATGATGTGAGAAGACCTGTTCCATTGTTTTACAGTGAGGTGAACCGGTCAATGCAAGAGCGTCTTATTCCTGATCTTAAAGTTAAGTCGGTGAGCAAATCCGGTTCGTCGCTTGTCGTTAAGGGTGATGATGGCGATGTCATATCCGTTGGTGATCCGCTTGCGTTTACACATGCGGGTGTTCGATACTATTTCAAAGCTGAAAAAATGTTGGCGCTCGACGGCACCGATCAGACACTCCCCGTGATCATCAGACCACGGAAGGATTTAACACTATCTAATACGTTCGCGGATCGCGTAAAACCTCGTTGTCGTTTCATGTGTGATTTTAACAATATGGGTGGTAATACAAGTGCTCATGGTTTTACGAAATTTACACTTACAGGTGTTGAATACTCAGGGGTGGTTTGATGCTTGGCACATCTTATAATGAGACTCAGGCTTTAAGCGCGCTTTCCGCAAGTGTCATAGAGACACGTTTATGTGTGAGCGTGAAGCCTGATGATGAGATTTATAATTTTGTTTATGATAGCTCACCTTTGACCGTGGATGGTGAGGATTATAACCCTTTACCTTATGTTATATTCTCGTCGATTACGTCTGGTGATGGTCGCGCTGCGGATACAATGCAGATTACACTTGATGGTCAACACCTAGTGACAAATGATGATGCATGGACCGTTGATTCAGTTTTTCAAGAGATGCTTAATAGGAATTTGAGAGATAGGCCGATGTCGGTAGATTTGGCCGTTCTTAATCCTGAGACATTTGAAGTTATAGGCATGGTGCCGCAATTTGTTGGGTTCATTGATAATGTTCCATTGGAGCGACCAAAAGGTGAACCGAGCCGGTTGATATTTAATTGCTCATCGTATCGTGCTTATTCTCAACGGCGTGTCGCACGTGTTCATAGCAACTCAGACCATCAGACGCGTTTTCCTGGTGACGGCGCGGCGAAATGGTTATCGAGTGTCGTTTTTCGTGGTGGTAAGTTTCCTTGGAATAAAACGACTGCGACATCTGTCGGAACAACGATAAACCTTGGTAATAACTTTTATCATCGGACAATTGAGAGAGCGCTTAGATGATTGTTCGCAAGGCAACTTTTGAAGATATTCCTAAACTTGTTCAGTGGGGTGAACGGTTTCACGCGATGTCATTTTTTCAAAATTATCGTTTTTCACCGAACGGAACGAAGAACTTTTTAACCATGATGATTCGTTCACCCTCATGTACTGTTTTGATGCATGACTATGGGTTGATTGGTGGATCGATTGATGAGTTTCCGTTTTGCAATGTGCGGGTAGCTAAAGAAATATTTTGGTATGCCGAACGTGACGGCACACAACTTTTAAAGGCTTTTAGTGATTGGGCCATATTGATGAATGTTGATGTTCAACTGATCAGTTCAATTGAAATTCCTGATCGAAACACAAAAGCTATTCGACGACTATTGAACATGAATGGTTATCATGCTGTTGAAGAAACCTATGTAAAAGAGTCGAGATGACATGGCTGTTGTTTCAGCAATTCTTAGCTTTGCGTTAAAAGCGGTCGTCGCGGCTGCTATTAGTTTTGGCATTTCTTCTGTTGCAAAAGCGTTTCAGAAAAAACCAAAAGATCAGACAACGGCACAAGACTTTGAGCAAACGCTTCAGCGTCAATTAGGAAACGGTGTTCCACTATCGGTTTTAGTTGGTAGACGGATTGTTTCCGGTGTTGGGTATTTTGATGATAGTTACGGTACGGATCGCGAATATGCTATTTCTGTATCTGTTGTCTCAGCCAAACCTTGTAACGAATTTCATCAATTATTTTTAGACGGTGAACCGGTTACACTTAATGGTGATCCGACAACTGGTGAAAGAACGGTCACGTCTCATTTTCTTGGAAAGAATAATGCAACACGTGTTAAGTTTCGCATTTTCATGGGTGACGACAATTCAGGATTAGGTGCTTATCTCGCGTCGAAGTTCCCAACACGTTTTAGCGCAAGTGATAATTTTGGTGATTATTGTGTCATTGTTTCTGAGTTTCGTAACACGAATGATGACATCGATAATGATGCAGGTGAGAGTTACATTCCATTTCAAGGTTTGCCAGAAGTTCGCGTTGAGTTGAGCGGCGCGAAGGTCTGTGATCCGCGTATTTCTGGATATGATTATGCCGATGAAAGCACATATGTTTATAGTGATAATGCGGCACTCATCGACGCTCAATTTGATTATGGGTGGTATTCTGGATCAGGTGCAAACCGTGCGCTCATTGTTGGGAACGGATACCCATTAGACATACTCGATATCGATCAAATTTCGAACAATGCAGATTATTGTGCAGCAGAGAGCTACACATGTGCCGGTTTGCTACAATCTGGTCAACCGAGTGACCAGGAAGAGATTTGGAAATGCTATAATGCTGATCGTGTTGAGTATGCAGCTAAAATTTATTCGGTTCCTGAAGGGGATCGAAACACATTCGGTACAATTGATTTGAGCGAACACCTCGCCGCTCACGTTTCGTTTTTCGACGAGCATGGGTTTTCAACCGAGGTTTATAATGAGGTTTTGACGAAGTACGCGGAACCTGAAGAATATTATGCTGAGATCGAACTTGATCCGTATACGAACAGTGAATGGATTGCTGCTGATGATCACATTCCGCGTCAAATGGATTTACCTTTGCTTTTTGTGACAGATAAGGTTCAGGCGGCAAAGCTTCAAAAAGAAGAGATTTATATATCTCGCGCTGCATCAACATGCCGGATCGACGACTTACCATTTAACTATATTTCAGTCCGTGTTGGCGATACCGTGACCATTACGAACAGCGATGTTGAGTTCATTAACGGTAAGACGTGGATCGTTAAAGCAAGGTCTCAGACGGCGCGCGGCGACGTTGGTTTGTTTTTACGGTTGATGGCTGATGCTGAAGCGTTTGGATATGATTTGATTGCAGAGCCGGTCGCGCCACCAATTACAACACCGATCGTTCGAGAGTGGGATTCTGATGATTGGCCTGGTACAAAACCACATATAAATAAAGATTTAGTTATCGCGATAAGAGATGGGGAATATATTTTCCCTAACCTCTTAGTCCAAGGGCGCGGTTCAGTGAGTGATACGTTGGATGTTCATGATTTTGGCATTGATGGTTTACGTGTAGAAATTTCTACAAGTGGTGGTGGTCTTACTATAACATGTCCGACTTATATTACAGGTGAAGTGACATCTGCGTCGGCCATAGATGTGACGACTGATCAAATCACTGCTTCTGCATCTGGTGGAAATGGCGGACCTTATACGTATGCCTGGTCAAAGGTGAGCGGTGAAACGTTTACAATAAACAGTCCATCGAGCGCATCAACGACATTTACCGCGACATTGGTTCCGGCTGGACATTCAAGATCGGCTCAATATAAAGTCACCGTGTCTGATGGAACAAACACTTCGGAAAAATATGTTACTGTTTACGCAGGCGTCATTGATCCGAATAATGATTTTAATGATGGGATTACACCATAATGTCTGAGGTTGAAGTTAGTCGTAATGATGTTGAACTGACCGGTGCCGCTGTTTTAGATATAGCGGCGTATCGAAACGGTGATATGGATTTCATCTTCGATCTTGAAGATTTCGATGGTGCATCTGATACGTTTAGATTAGAAATATTTGATCGACGTGGTGGTGCATCTGAGCTTACAATGACGCCAACATTCACAGTTGAAACGCAAACGTTTCAGGAATGGATCGATGAAGGTTACTTTACCATTCATGAGCTACCCGTGGATATGACGGTTAGTGACAACTTCACAATAACTACTTTTACGATTGCAATTACGGCAAGTGATCTTCAAACGCTTTCATCAACAACTGAACAATTTGGCAAATCTGTTTTGCATTATGAGATGTATTATTCTAGCAATGGTGTTAGAATTGTTGATGGTGATTTCATCATACTCGAATAGGAGAATTTTCATATGCCAAGAGGATCGAAACGTGCTGTTGCGCGCGGTCGTCGCGGCCCGATGGGTCCGCCTGGAACATTAGAGAACACGTCTGGCGTCAACGCAGATTTACTTGAAGGTAATAATGCCGCGTCTTTTTTAAAGTATGCTGATAACGCACATGCACGTTCTGAACCTGAGGAAGTATCTGATCTTGATTCAGTAACGCTCGCGGGGTTTAACTTTATTTACGGTACGGGTACAAATCTTCCCGTTTCGGGTCAGAATTTTTTGGTTTCCACATTTCGTCGAAATAATGCAAATAATCTTGCGCAAGTTGCCATATCGAACGCAACTGATTCAATGTATATTCGTCGCAAGCTTAGCAGTACGTGGCAACCATGGGTCGAGATTTTTACATCGGGGTCTGATGGTGATGGTTCGGGGTCTGATGCAGATATGCTTGATGGTAATCATGCATCAGCTTTTCAAACGGCGTCTGATGAGCGAATAAAAGATAACATTGTTGATCTTGAAGATATCACTGACAAGTTGATGCAGATACGTTTGAGACGGTTCAATGTGACAGATACAGAATGGTCACATATTCCCGGTATTGGTGTGATCGCACAAGAGCTAGAGTCAGTGTTTCCTGAGTTTGTTCGACATCGAAATGATGGTGATGAAAACTCGCTCAAACTTGTTGATTATGGACCGCTTGCCGTTCTGGCAATTCAAGCATTTCAATCTTTGAATAAACGCGTTGAAGCGTTGGAGAAAATGATTCATGACAATTAAAGTTGAAGCTGTTGATATCCAATATGAGGTATTGGGTTTCGATTCATCGATTGGAAAAATCGTTGTTATGTTTACAAATCCATATTCGGTTTCATCTACCAATATGCATCAGGATATGAAGCGCTTAATTAATCCGGTTATTGAGACGGATGGAAACGATCAGCCGTATTTCGACCAGGCAAAAACAAATGATCGTATTTTGAATCATCGATCTAACGTTGCCGAAAAAATGTGGATTGAGAAGAAGAAAGAGATCGAAGCAAGCACATCAGTTGGCACTGATCTAACTCAGTTTTTCGGTGAAGTTGTTTTCGAAGACGAGGACTGATCACAATTTTTTGGTGGCGGTTCATCTACTGCCCATCGCTTCCCGCATGACGGGCAGTAGAATTCATCTCCTTCGCGTCTCGGCGCACATTTCATCGTGTTGTTAGTCCCTGGTGGCAGTTGATGTTCAGTAACCACCTCTTGATAATTCAGCCCTGGTGGTAATTCATAATCGGTCGTAGCCGGTTTCTTTGATTTCGGTGGCGTGTGCGTATTTCTAATCGCTTCTTCAAGCGTTTTACCTTCACCGGTATATTCACGAGATGGTCGTTTAACTGCCACCAAGATATTTTACAACGCAGTAGAATTTCTCGTTGCGTTTAAAGAACGCGATGCTTCCATTACCACGATCTAACAGTGCTTCAAGTTGTTCAATATCAGTCATCTTCAAGTGTCTTTCCTAAAAGTGTTGAGGGTCCGGGTGGTATGATTAGCGGCGGGGATCGCAGCGCATTTTCAATTGTTTGTGCCAATGATGAACCAAGACCGTAAAGTCCCCTACCGGGTGAATCTTTCGCATACTGACGTATCACACACGTTGTTAGTTTACCGCACCGCGTTCGATTTATGGCAATGTGACCATCTGATTCTGATATAGTATCTTCAAGATTCTGGATTATTGACATTGAACCGGTTCCGACACTCTGATGAGATTTTAGCCAACATGTCTTCTGTGAGTTCTGCGTTAGCATCTTGTTGAAGTTCGTCTTCACACTCAGCAATCGAATCTTGTGAATCGATTTTTACTGATGGTTCATTGAAACGTTTTTTGTACCATCGATAAATGCGATCATGATAATGTCTCGACCGATGTTCACAGATTTCATACCATAAGACCATTTGTTGTTCTGATGTTGTCGTCAATAACGAGTGGTTTAGATCGCATTTTTCAGGGTCTTTACATCCATAGTCGTTTATGAGCCACGGTTGAATTGATGTTGTGCAAATTTGATCAAAGCGTTTCAGGTTGTCTCTTGTTGTTGGATACCAAAGAAGAAACATAAGGATGATCAGTGCCGACAACCATCTACTTATAATGTTTCTTCGAACAATGTCGTAGGTGAGGAGAAGGTCAGTGTACGGAGTATGTTCGCCGGTCTCGACGCGGGTTTTGACAGTGCGTTTAGCCTGTTGCCGTTTTGACATCAGATGTTCCTTCCATCTTCAATGATGGTCGTTCTGACACATTTAACTTTTGATATTTCAGGATAATATTCCTTTAGGATATAGTTTGCTGAGGATCGGCAACCATCGAGTGTTTCAAACTCCGCAACCGGTTCATTCGATACAAATAGAACCCATATACTCAGTACAGTTTTTATCATTTCCGCCCCTATTTCACGATTAGTTTTTTCGCTTCTTCGATGTAGTAGTACCAGTTCAAATTATCCCATCGAAAGTCATCGATATTATTAGTTATTGTTGTCGTCCAGCCTTTTTCAACACCGATTTTTCGATCCTCAGTTTTACCTTTTAGAGGTGGCATAACTTTATATAAATACTCACCACCTCTTGAAACATAATATCGCGATGTGTTTTGAATAAAATCATCACCGTGTTTAAGACGAGATGATCGTGGAACTTTTACCGAGCATTGAAAATCAAATAGATCGCGATGGTTCAATATAAATTCATCAATAGGTTTATGAAATACCATTTGAGCCTCAGCGGCCATTGCTACAACGCGTTTAGAGTGGTCCTTATGCCAAGGTAATTCGCGTGTTGCGATATTCTCCATTGGTGTTTCGTATGCGTAGGCACCGAGACGCTTAATCTTATCAGGTTTTTCCGCATCAACAGCGAGATAATTGTTCACGTCTCTGATGAACATCGAACAATAACGCGCCGATTCTAATTCTAGACCAGTCTGGTTTTCCCAATATCGGCACACGTCGCGCATCCATGGTACGAGTTCTTTCCGTATACGGATCGTTAAACCATCAGTGTTTATCTGAAGCATTTCAACATTTGGGTTACGTGACATATCCGGTAAACAGGTTAACCATTCTGCCAACATACACAGAAGAAGTTGCCCGTTGATCGTCACTGCCATTGTGTACTGAGTGTCATAGAATGGCGACCAAACATTGTTACTGTCGCCGTACACACCATTTAGTGCAAGCTTATACATCGCGTTCTCAGGCGTACCTTTTTTATACTCACGGCGCGTTAGAAACATCTCTTTGTAGATGTCACAAAATTTTTCAGATAGGTGAGCCGGAAAGAACCGGTGGGTTATTGCAAGGTTGGGATAATATGATGCAACATCCCAATCCCAAATTTCCCATTCGTCATCCTCATAGACGGCTTGTCGGTTGAGTGATCCATGAATACCACCCGCACCAAAATGATACTCGAAACCGTGAACATTTGCGCGAACACCTTTTAGAAATCCTTTTGTCTGATCAGGTCTAATCGATTGTTCGGAAAACCATTGTTTAATGCGTTGAAATTCGGGATGGTTGAAGTGGAGTTTCGGACTTAACACATCGTTTATATTGATCAGCCCACGGATCGTTTGCCGTGGTTGACGTTTGCCGTTCACGCGTTCGTAACAAGCTGTTCCGTTTTTTTCTAATTCGACTTCAAAAAATTTCTTACCGATTTTGGTATCGTTGAAGTTGAGCACATCACCAAGCTTCGGATATTTTCGTTTCAGTTCGTCACGAAAATTAATCAGCTCTATCGAGTGATGATAAAACTCTTTTGTCTCTGCAACATCATGGCGCATGTATGCAATGATTTCGTCTTTTTGATCGGACGTTGTAGGTTGATCAGGTGGGTAAGGTAGATCGACAACCTTTTTCAGATCGCATATTGATTTCGAGTTTTTTCAGACTTGTTGCACGTGCTACATTGTCGAAATGATGAATTTTGAATAAGTCACCTTGTGTGACAAGACGATCCCTTTCCCATATAACATGTTCATAGGAATTATTACCAAAAATAATCGTGTTGGCTTTTTCGTGTGCGTCTATCGCTTCAATGAAGCCTTGTGTGCTGAACACTTGGATTAAATGGTCACACACCGGCCAATCGAAATTGATATTGTTGAAACCAAATGCACGTGCATCGATGTCGCGAAGATAGTATAAAAATCCTATGAAATCTGGACCGTGATTTACACGATCCGAGACTTCGTAAACATATTCCGCACCGGTCGAGACGTGAACGAAACATGCACAGAATATATCTTTATATGTTTCGAGATCGTAAATCCAATCTCGCTCGTTCACGTCTGTCATTGTGATTTACTGCGGTACGCCGGGTGGCATTGGTGGTTGTGTTACAGGTTGTCCCGGTGCGGCTGGTGGCTGCGGCGGCGCAGGTGGTTGGGGTTGTTGAGGCTGCGTAATCTGCGGATATGGTTGCGGCGGATTAGAAGGGGATACAGTCTGCGGCGGCGCAGGTGGTTGGGGTGTAGTTTGTACCGGCGTAGTAACAGGTGCCGTCTGGCCATGGACCGGGGCAGGTGGGTTTCCCATTGGCGGTTGAACCATTCCAACATTTGAACCAAGAGGGCGCGCACCTGGTGGAAGTTGTGCTGGTACACCAGAACCGGCAAATGCTGTTGCAGCATCAACACCGCCTTCGATCACGTCGCCTTCAGCAATCAATTGTATGTGCTCACCATTCATGTAGATGCCAGCACGATCTACAGCTTGCCCGTTATCAACGAAGTTGCCAGCAACACGAATGTAGTATCCGCGTTTGATGTCTTCTGGTGGAATTTCAGCGTATTGTTCACCGACACATGTTTTGAATGCAAATTTCGATGAAAACCAGATTACATAATGACCGGCAGTGTTTTGATTAACCTTACCTTGCCGGTTCGGTTTGTCACCATCGCTGATCTTCATTGAAAGACCGTCGAGCGTTGTCCACCAATTGTTAAGCTTTTGCAGCTTTTGAGCGTCATGCGCCCAAACTGATGCAGCGTACTGATAGATTTGTGTTTTAAATTGTTCGAACCATGGATCGTTTTTTGCAATCGCGAACCCAAAAGAATATTGTTGTTTTTCTTCCGGTATCGGTCGATTATCGACATCTGTTGTTCGTGGTTCAGTGAGTGATCCTGACACAAAGCGGCCTACCGCTTGTGTTAGAAAACGTTGAGCTTCAGCCATTGGTATTTCTCCTATAATCCTGGCATTTTTTGAACGTCGCGAGGAATACCGCGACGGGTATTATTTCCTATTGCGGATCGATAGAGATCGGCAATCATGTCTTGTTCTTCTAAGTCGCGTGGATCACATTTTCTCTCCTTAATAATGTCTTTCAGAATTTTGACATCAAATCCCATTGATTTAGCCTCAGCGAACACTTCTTTGATTTGTTCACTGATTTCTTTTTTCTCTTCTTCAAGTCGCTCGACACGCTCGACAGTCTGTCGAAGTTTTTCACGGACGGATTCAGTAATTGATACAGGGTTATAAAAATCAGTCATGTTTTAAATCTTTTCGCAATGTCTTCCTTGGTGAGTTTCTTCAAGCGCGCTTTCGTGCGGGGTGTCTCAGTCAACATGTTTACGATTTCAGGGTGTAGACCTTGGCGTTCAGCTTCAGCCGGTGTGATCATACTGTCACCAGCCGGATCGAAACCACCCGTAAACATTTTAATATAATCACGGTCATGTTTCCAGCGCCGGTTTCCGTATCCTTGTTCGCGCGTCCATCCTGGCACAAACTTTCCGCTTTCGAGACGTGCGACTGCTTCCGCTTCAATTGACTTTCGATGTGCAACAATCATGTCTTCAGCGCGTTTTGCAAATTCAAGTTCGGCTGATAATTCTTCTGGGTTCATAGGACGTGCAGCGCGTCCACCCATCATTGTCCATATCTCGTAAAGTTCACGTGTCAGCGCGCTACAATTTCCGTTCACAGGGCATGTTTTACAATGCTCACCCGGAACAGCTTGTGGGTGTGTTGCGGTCGCTTCATATGATGCACGGTGATAGTCTTGCGCGATTTGATTTAAGTCGGATAACGAAGGCGTCCATGTGCGATAGATACCGTCGCGGTGAAATGCGCGCGGTTGGTAAATCGACATTGTTACACTCTCGACGGATTCATCTTGCGCGACGGATTGACCATAAATGACAAGTTGAGGTGCGTGTGGTTCAACAATCTTATAGCCGTATTTAAGATCAATGATTGTAACATGTGAACCATTGACAATCATTGCATCAACGTCACCTGCAACATGCTCATTAAATCTGACACGAGATTCAACATAAATGCGTCCGGTTGGTCCTGCGATTTCTCGAATTTTATCGACATAGCCTTGCACATAATGTGCCATCGCTAAATCGACTTCCCATCCGTTTTCATCGGTTTGCCCAATGAGTTCTTCACATGTCTGGTACTCACCTTTCAAGACGAGTTCAGCTAGCCAACTTGCGCATGTTCCTTCAAGTGCAGCCTCACTCATTTGTTGACGCGGCAAATCTTTAGTCAAACGAGGTTGAGCGTGACATTTCGACCAAATATGTGCAGTGGATGGATATAGATTCATGTCAGTGTACTGATGGTTTCTCGTTTAAGAATGAGACGGGTGTTGAAACCCGTCTCATGGTTTTAAGGGGTGTGATTAGTACGGAATTTTCTCGTATTCTTCCATTGCGGCGCTTAGTCGGCGGCGCGCTTCCCCATCGACTTTGTAAACCGCCATGCACTCTTTCGCTGAAACTTTTGATGTTTCTTCGTAGACCTTTATTAAGTCTTCGTTACTGATCAGTTCTTGATCAATGACGCTTTTAACTTTTGACATCACTTCTGCGAGCGTCGGTGGTTCGGTTTGTTGTGGGAGTAAAGGCGGCGGTGCTTCTGTTCGAGCTTCCACACCTGGTGCCGCTTGAACGCCGGGTGCTGGTGGCGTCTCACTGACGGGTGCTGGTGGCGTCTCACTGACGGGGGGCGGTGTAACGTTTCCACCTGCGGCTTTCCATGCGGCTCGCGCCGCTTTTGCTTCTTCACCTTTTCCACGGATAGCGCGCCAAGTTCCATCTTTGTTAAAATTGTCGGGTGCGGTATGAACTTCTGGATTAAACGGCATTCCATCAGAATCCGTTAAATTACTATAATCTTGGTTTGCTGGCGTTGGTGCAGCGCGATTTTCAAGTTTATCAAGAATAGATCGTGCTTCTTCGGGATTTTCACAATTTATTGTGATTGTGATTTGAGTCATGTAATTAAATCCTTAATTTGTCTGAGTTGACAATAACGGTTAGTAACGTTTAACAATTTATCTGTCAACAGCGAGAAATTATAAATGCAACCGAGGTGGTATCAAGCGGATTTAATTCGTAAAACACAATTATCTTGGCATGAGGGACATCGCAATGTTTTATGTGTTTCTCCCCCACGATCCGGTAAAACACCAACGGCGATGTGGTTATTTGAGCCGTTTTTAAATGATAATCGCGGCGCGGTTATTGGTGTTCACCGTGAAGAATTAGTTCGACAAATTAGTATGACGGCGGCTGAGTTTGGTTTTCAGCATAATTTAATCGCTCCGTCTGATGTTAAAAATGATATTGTTCGACGACAATATAATAAATTTGGTCAATCTTTTTTTAATCAAAACGCTCTTTTATGGATCGGATCGGTTCAAACTATTGCGGCGCGAAAAGAAAAAATGAAACGATTTGCGCCGCGTGTTGGTGTTTGGGGCGTTGATGAAGCCCATCATTGTTTAACCGATAATCAATGGGGGAAATTTATAGCCATGTTTCCCAACGCCTATGGTGTTGGGTTTACTGCAACGCCTGGTCGAACGGATCGTAAGTCACTTGCGAGATCACAAGGCGGTATTTTTGATGCAATGGTCAAAGGTGTTACAGCGCGTGAGTTGATCAATGAAGGTTGGATTTGTGATTACAGGATTATCGCACCACCTGCATCAATTGATCGTACACGGATCAAAGTTGGATCGACCGGGGACTTTACGCAAAAAGGATTATCCGAAGCGCGGCGCGATTCTCAAATCACGGGTGATTGTGTTCAGTCATATTTGACCTATGCAAATGGCACACAAGCGGTTTGTTTTGCGGTCGATATCTCTCACGCTAATGACATCGCAATGTCCTTTAAAGCGGCGGGGATTTCAGCAGAAGCCGTATCAAGCAAAACGGCAAAATCGGCGCGTAAAGCACTCATGGATAAATTTGAACGAGGTGTTTTCAATGTGCTCGTTAATGTAGATTTATTCGGTGAGGGGTTAGACGTATCTGGTATCGAAACCGTGATCATGGCCCGACCAACACAATCATATGTTCTTTATGTTCAGCAATTTTTTCGAGCACTTACACGCGGTGATAAAAAGTCACGTGGGATTATTATCGATCATGCGGGAAATGTCGGATATTTTGGTAAGTCACACGGTCTTCCTGATGCCTATAATGGTTGGAAATTAGAGAGTGAAGAAAGAGGTCGTCGAAACCGTTCAAGAGATGATGACTTTATTCCTGTTACAACATGTGTTGAGTGTTTCGAAATTTATGAGGCGGTAAAAAAAGAATGTCCGTTTTGCGGTCATGTTCACACGCCAGCAGATCGTAAAAATATTGAACATGTTGCAGGTGACTTAATTGAATTGGATGCGTCTGTTTTGGCCGAATTGCGTGGTGAGGCGGATCGTATCGTCGGTCCACCTATGGTGCCACAAGGTGTAAGTCAGGTCATAGCACGTAGTATTCAAAAAAGATGGACGGAGCGTAGTGAAGCACAAGCGACACTTCGACATTCAATTTCAATGTGGGCAGGTTATTGGCACGAGCGAGGTGATAAAGATAGTGAAATATATCGACGGTTTTACATTCGGTTCGGCACTGACATTATGACTGCACAAACGCTCGGAACGAATGACGCACGTGAATTATCTGAACGAGTTGACAAGCGATTGAACGATATGCTAGCAGTGGTCAACAACGGTTAAGAGAAAAACATGTTCAAAAGCAAAACACCTAAAAGGAATGTGTCGTCTTATTTCAGTTTGTCGTATTGTTCTTGGCTGACATTACCGCGTGTTTTGTTGCAGGAAATGCCGCAAGATTGGCAAGAAAAATTTGTCAAACTCATGGATCAGTTTGATGAAGAGTTTCCGAAATGGCAACATGATTCACCAGATATTTTTGTTATTGGTCGAGACAAGGGTAAGACTGCAAAATTGCCTGAATGGATGCATAATTATCGCCGTCCTGATAAGATCAAAATTATGATTGCGCGAGGCGATAATGATGAAAAGACTTAAATGGTTTGTTTGGAACATTTTCATCGCAATCGTCTTAACATTTCTTGTTTT
>OZ253663.1:0-2410646 GCA_965263215.1 uncultured Micavibrio sp. | reverse complement strand
TTGCGCATTCAATGATTCGCGCAGTTGCTTTATCGTTCTGCCCATGGCGGGGATAGGGGCAATGTCCTTAATGATGATCATCCCGCTTGTGTCTATTTTATAGGTCGATTGATCTGTACGCTGCCCAGTGAAGGTGATTAATAGCTCATCGCCAGTGCTTAGGACGAAGTCGTCTTGCACGGCGCCCATGGGCGTATTAAGCGTATTCGTTTTGTTATTATCCTGTTGGAATAAGTCGTAGCCAAATTGTTTGGGCTCGTCGATCAGGCGATTTGCGTACATTTTTTCTAATGCGGAGGGCTCCTCTATATCCGGAGTGTTACTTAAAGCGCGATCAAAATCACGGTCATTTACATCAGGTAATGCGCTTGTTCTTGTGTCATCGGCATCTTGCTTTTCTTCTGTTTCATACCAAGGGGGATATTGCCCATAGCTCTGTGCCGGAGCATCGTCAGCGAGACCGCACAGCAGGCAGACTAAAAGTAAAAGTGATGCAATATAAGGACGTGACATGAAAGGCGATCAAATCAAAGGACACAAAATGACATAATCATCCTACATGCTTTTGTATTCTTTGTGAATCCCCCCTATGGTCAAAGGCTTTGTTATGGGGGTTATGCGTCTTCTGCAATTTCCTTGCGCTTACCTTTGTGCAGTTCCGCATTTTCCAAAATAGAAAAAGCAACGGACGTCACGTAGCTGTTGATGCGTTTATAATCGCGTATAATATCCGTATGCAGAGCGCTTGTTTTGTGCGTTTCTTCAACCCCATCGCGCAGGCGTTGGAAGTGACGATCTGTGCTGCGCTGTGCAGCTTTACGAACGCTGGCCTTACCTTCGACCAACTGTTGCGCCAGCTTGGGGTCTTCTGACATGAAGATGGCCTGTGCAATTTTCATGTTGTTTAAGATGGTTTGGTGAAAGCTTTGTATTTCTTTAAAACCTTCAGAGGAGAAGCGCTTCTCCTCTTTGATTTTTGCCTGGATTATCAGAATAAGGCTTCGGTCGATAATATCGCCGATATGTTCCAGGTTTGTTGAAAAGCTCAGTATTTGTACAAAGCGATCTGATTCTTTCGGGTCTAGGGATTCTTCACTGACACGCGTGAGATAAAGTTTAATTTTCGTGTGAAGCGTATCAACATTATCGTCGGCTGTTTTTATATCTTTTAGAAGAGCGAGGTTCTCATCCTTCAGTGCGCGCATTGAATCGGTAAACATTTTTTCGACGATATTCGCAACACGAAGAGTCTCTCTTGCCGCCCCGGCCAAAGCGATGGTTGGGGATTCCAAAGAGGTTTCATCAAGATAAAGCGGCGTAATTGATTTTTCTTTTTCTTCTTCTTGATAGGGTAGAATCTTTTCGCATAGTGCGGCCAGCTTGTTGACCAGCGGTAAAAATACGATGGCCAGAATGACATTGAATAGGGTGTGGAAGTGAATAATTTCACGTGCTGCAGCGATTTCCAAATCATTAAACAGCATTTTGAAATACCCTAAAAAAGGTAAAATCAATAGAACGCAGCTGACGCGCATCAAGAGATTGCCCATCGTAATCCAGCGCGCGCGTGCATTCATACCGTATGTAATTACAAAGGGGATGATTGCGCCGCCCAAGTTGGCGCCAAGTACTAATAGTAAGCCAAGCTTAAGCGTGATTAGTCCGCTTGATGTGAATGACGCTATAATAAGAACGGATGCCAGTGATGAATGCAGTAACCACGTTAATGCGGCTGCTACGAGCAAAGCGAGCAAGGGCTCTCTTTCTAAAGGTTGTAATATAATCGGCAATATCTCTGACTGGCCGAGTGGTGCAGCGCTGTCTTTAATAATGGTTAGGGATAGCAGTACAAGGCCAAGGCCGATAAGTGCACGCGCGATGTGCTTCTTGCGTCCTTTATGTTCGTATCTGTGGTGCATGGCAACGCCGACAAATAAGAACATCGGCATCAGCCAAGACAAATCAAAGGTCAAAATCTGTGCGACAAGTGTTGTGCCGATGTCTGCGCCGATCACAACCGCTAGCCCGGCGGCCGTGCCAATCATCTTTTTGGATGCGAAGGAGGCGCATACCATTGTGGTCGCAGTAGAGCTTTGCAGAATGGTCGTCACACCAAGTCCGGCAAGAAAGGCCTTAAGGCGGTTGTTGGTATTTGCGGCAATGACTTTTTGCAAGGACGTTGCGTAAGCCCGCGTAAAGCCGTTCTTAATCATTCGTGTACCCCAGAGGAGTAACGAAACCGCACCAATAATTTTAAGTAAAATAAGTGTTACAGAGATCTTCTGTCTCCTTTTTTATAGTCTAATTTATATGAGTTCGCCCGCGCAAGATAGAGTGTGTAGCCTGAAAGTAAGAGTTATGCAAGTAATGTGCACCTTGCAGCGCAAAAATGATGTGGGAGAGAGGAGGGTAAAATTGTTACATATAGTATGTGATACATAAATGCGCCGTCATGTAGGCTCCCTAATGTGATGATTTGCTTTTTATGGTGGCGGGTATCTTTGTTCGGTAAATGCCTGTAGGTCAGGTGTTATGGCAAGACGTATTCGGGCGCATTATAACGGTTTTCCGCCACTTTTTTCGATTTGTGAAAAAAAAATTAAAAAAAAGCAAAAACTTGTTTGACAGGAAGAATACCAGCCGTTATAACCGCCAAACATTCTGACACGCAGATGCGTCGACGAGGGTAAAAAAACCGGAAATAAAGTCGTAAGACTTCTGGTGAAAGTAGGGAAAAACATCTCCTTGCGCTTCTTAAAAAAACCTTAGGTGTGAAGCTTCTAAGACTTTGAAAAACAAGAAATAATAATTCTTTTTCTTCAAAGTTTCGATTGACAGTCTTATAAGTTTGTGCTTATATGCCTCCTCAATCAAAAAGTAAGTGATCAATTCGTTGGTCTTAATTGCGGCTCAGTTTGGACGGGAGTTTATCTTGGGCAGTGCAAGGTTCTTGAACATCGTGAATAGGAAAGAAGAGATACGCAGGCAACAGTGCCCGTTATCGTTACTTATGTAATGGTGTCGGTTAAATGCATTGAGTGCATTAAACAATAAAGCCCTGTTTGTACTGTGTATCAAACTACTATGACGCACGTGACATATTTTATATATGTCACAGACAGTAAAAATGTAATGTCAGCTATATGCTGGCGCTACATCGCAAGCAGGTCTTTTGAAATATTTATACTTCAAAAACCAAAAACAATTTTTTGAGTGATTTGATGGATCTAAACTTAAGAGTTTGATCCTGGCTCAGAACGAACGCTGGCGGCAGGCCTAACACATGCAAGTCGAACGGACTCTTCGGAGTTAGTGGCGCACGGGTGAGGAACACGTGGGAACATACCCTTTGGTAGGGAATAATGTCTGGAAACGGACACTAATACCCTATAATGACTTCGGTCCAAAGATTTATCGCCAAAGGATTGGCCCGCGCATGATTAGATAGTTGGTGAGGTAATGGCTCACCAAGTCTACGATCATTAGCTGGTCTGAGAGGATGATCAGCCACACTGGAACTGAGACACGGTCCAGACTCCTACGGGAGGCAGCAGTGAGGAATATTGGACAATGGGGGCAACCCTGATCCAGCCATGCCGCGTGAGTGAAGAAGGCCTTAGGGTTGTAAAGCTCTTTCAATAGTGAAGATAATGACGGTAGCTATAGAAGAAGCTCCGGCTAAATTCGTGCCAGCAGCCGCGGTAATACGAATGGAGCAAGCGTTGTTCGGAATCACTGGGCTTAAAGCGTGCGCAGGCGGACTTGAAAGTCGGGAGTGAAATCCCAGGGCTCAACCCTGGAACTGCTTCCGAAACTCCAAGTCTAGAATCCGATAGAGGTTAGGGGAATTCCTAGTGTAGAGGTGAAATTCGCAGATATTAGGAGGAACACCAGTGGCGTAGGCGCCTAACTGGGTCGGTATTGACGCTCATGTACGAAAGCGTGGGGAGCAAACAGGATTAGATACCCTGGTAGTCCACGCCGTAAACGATGTGTGCTAGTTGTTGGAGTCTTAAGGCTTCAGTGACGCAGAGAAATCATTAAGCACACCGCCTGGGGAGTACGGCCGCAAGGTTAAAACTCAAAGGAATTGACGGGGACCCGCACAAGCGGTGGAGCATGTTCTTTAATTCGAAGCAACGCGAAGAACCTTACCCACACTTGACATCCTTCTTGGGACTTTCAGAGATGATTGTCTTCGGTTCGGCCGGGGAAGTGACAGGTGCTGCATGGCTGTCGTCAGCTCGTGTCGTGAGATGTTAGGTTAAGTCCTGCAACGAGCGCAACCCTTATCGTATGTTGCCAGCATTTAGTTGGGCACTCATGCGAGACTGCCGGTGACAAGCCGGAGGAAGGCGGGGACGACGTCAAGTCATCATGGCCCTTACGTGTGGGGCTAGAAACGTGCTACAATGGGTATGACAGTGAGCAGCCACTCCGCGAGGAGGCGCTAATCTCTAAACGTACTCTCAGTTCGGATTGTACTCTGCAACTCGAGTGCATGAAGTTGGAATCGCTAGTAATCGTGCATCAGCATGTCACGGTGAATACGTTCCCGGGTCTTGTACACACCGCCCGTCAAGTCATGGGAGTTGGTTCTACCCGACGGCCGTGCGCTAACCTTTTAGGAGGCAGCGGACCACGGTAGGATCAGCGACTGGGACTAAGTCGTAACAAGGTAGCCGTAGGGGAACCTGCGGCTGGATCACCTCCTTTCTAAGGATGCTATTTGGTGCATTTTTGCACTGTTGCCCGCATATCTCTTCTTTCCTGCGTAGGATACAAGTTCCCTGTACTTCTCTGTATGGCGTGGCTTTTTCGTTGAGGGCTCGTAGCTCAGTTGGTTAGAGCGCACGCTTGATAAGCGTGAGGTCGCAAGTTCAAGTCTCGCCGGGCCCACCATTTCCATTCAATTGGTATCAAGGTTTAATTTGGTAAGGGCCCTTAGCTCAGCTGGGAGAGCACCTGCTTTGCAAGCAGGGGGTCAGCGGTTCGATCCCGCTAGGGTCCACCATTCTTCTTCTAAGTTCTTAAGTTTTGAGAATTTTGATGAGGGATAATAATTACCTCAGTATTCTTATACATCGTAAATAGGTTTGAAATGACATCATAAGGTGTTAATAGCAATATAGATAAAGCTTCGGCTTTGTTTATGTCGATCAGAATAACGTTTTTCGTTATTCTACTATTAGCAAATTATGAAATCTCCAAATAATAATTTTGTAGGTTTGGTTCATTGATAGTTCGGTTTGAAGCCCGAATTAAAGGTGAACTAAATGTAAACTGAATTCTTTTGGAAGTCGGGCAATATGCGAATATTGTCCAAATTCTGAAATTATAGAATTCAGTCTTAATGTCTAACAAAATCTGAGAAAGTTCTAAGCATCAATAACTTAGAACGATTTAATGAACACGCAGTGGATTTATCCCTGCGCGTGATTTGAATTCAAGCGTTTTGAAGGGCATCTGGTGAATGCCTTGGCAATTAGAGGCGATGAAGGACGTGGCAGGCTGCGATAAGCTTCGGTAAGGTGTCAACAACCGTTAACCCGAAGATCTCCGAATGGGGAAACCCATCTCTTTATGAGATATCTTACACTGAATACATAGGTGTAAGAAGCAAACCAGGGGAAGTGAAACATCTCAGTACCCTGAGGAAAGGAAATCAACCGAGACTCCGTTAGTAGTGGCGAGCGAACGCGGACTAGCCCAGTGGCTAGTTTTTAATAAACAGAAGTGGATGGAAAGCCACGCCAAAGTAGGTGATAGCCCTGTATGTGTAAAAATGAAACTAGTCCTTGAGTAAGACGGAACACGTGAAATTCTGTTTGAACATGGGGGGACCATCCTCCAAGGCTAAGTACTCCTAATTGACCGATAGTGAACAAGTACCGTGAGGGAAAGGTGAAAAGAACCCCGATAAGGGGAGTGAAATAGACCTGAAACCGGATGCCTACAAGCAGTCGGAGCAGCCTTGAGCTGTGACGGCGTACCTTTTGTATAATGGGTCAGCGAGTTAGTCTATCATGCGAGCTTAAGCCGATAGGTGCAGGCGTAGCGAAAGCGAGTCTTAAATGGGCGATTAGTATGATGGATTACACCCGAAACCCGGTGATCTAGTTATGGGCAGGTTGAAGGTTAGGTAACACTAACTGGAGGACCGAACACACGTATGTTGCAATATGCGGTGATGACCTGTGACTAGGGGTGAAAGGCCAATCAAACCGGGTAATAGCTGGTTCTCCGCGAAATCTATTTAGGTAGAGCGTCAGATGAATACCATCGGGGGTAGAGCACTGGATGGGCTAGGGGGGCGCGAGCCTTACCAAACCTAACCAAACTCCGAATACCGATGAGTACTATCTGGCAGACACACCATGGGTGATAAGGTCCGTGGTGGAAAGGGAAACAGCCCAGACCAACAGCTAAGGTCCCCAAGTGACAATTAAGTGGAAAAGCAAGTCGGAAGTCCATGACAACCAGGAGGTTGGCTTAGAAGCAGCCATCCTTTAAAGATAGCGTAATAGCTCACTGGTCTAAATAAGACTTCTGGCGGCGAAGATGTATCGGGTCTTAAATTGTCCACCGAAGCTTTGGACGCACACTTTGTGTGCGTGGTAGCGGAGCATTCTGTAAGCCTGTGAAGGGTAATCGTGAGATTGCCTGGAGGTATCAGAAGTGAGAATGCTGACATGAGTAACGAGAAGAGTGTGAGAAACACTCTCGCCGAAATCCCAAGGGTTCCTGTTTAAAGTTAATCTGAACAGGGTGAGCCGGCCCCTAAGGCGAGGCAGAAATGCGTAGTCGATGGGAACCACGTTAATATTCGTGGGCCAGTGGATGTGTGACGGATCGAGTAAATTGTACTTCCTTATTGGATTGGAAGTGCCGTGAATCGGTCCCAGGAAATAGCCTCCACATTAGACCGTACCCCAAACCGACACAGGTGGGATGGTAGAGAATACCAAGGCGCTTGAGAGAACTGTCCTGAAGGAACTCGGCAAATTGCATCCGTAACTTCGGGAGAAGGATGCCCTGAATCGAGGCAACTCTTTTCAGGGGGCACAAAATAGGTGGTGGCGACTGTTTATCAAAAACACAGGGCTCTGCGAAGTCGTAAGACGACGTATAGGGTCTGACGCCTGCCCGGTGCCGGAAGGTTAAGAGGAGGAGTGCAAGCTCTGAATTGAAGCCCCGGTAAACGGCGGCCGTAACTATAACGGTCCTAAGGTAGCGAAATTCCTTGTCGGGTAAGTTCCGACCTGCACGAATGGCGTAACGACTTCCACACTGTCTCCAGGGCAGACTCAGTGAAATTGAATTCGAGGTTAAGATGCCTCGTACTCGCGGTTAGACGGAAAGACCCTATGAACCTTTACTATAGCTTCGCAGTGGCAATATGACTGTAACGTGTAGCATAGGTGGGAGGCTTTGAAGCGTGGATGCTAATCTGCGTGGAGCCGTTAGTGAAATACCACCCTTTGCTTTTGTGTTGTCTAACCACGACCCGTTATCCGGGTCTGGGACCCTGCGTGGTGGGTAGTTTGACTGGGGCGGTCGCCTCCTAAACGGTAACGGAGGCGCGCGATGGTTGGCTCAGGACGGTCGGAAATCGTCCATCGAGTGCAATGGCATAAGCCAGCCTTACTGCGAGACTGACAAGTCGAGCAGTTGCGAAAGCAGGTCATAGTGATCCGGTGGTCCCGCATGGAAGGGCCATCGCTCAACGGATAAAAGGTACTCTAGGGATAACAGGCTGATAGCGCCCAAGCGCTCACAGCGACGGCGCTGTTTGGCACCTCGATGTCGGCTCATCTCATCCTGGGGCTGTAGCAGGTCCCAAGGGTATGGCTGTTCGCCATTTAAAGAGGTACGTGAGCTGGGTTCAGAACGTCGTGAGACAGTTCGGTCCCTATCTGCCGTGAGAGTTGGAGTCTTGAGAAGAGTTGCCCTTAGTACGAGAGGACCGGGGTGAACGAACCTCTGGTGTATCTGTTGTTCCGCCAGGAGCATCGCAGAGTAGCTATGTTCGGACAGGATAACCGCTGAAAGCATCTAAGCGGGAAGCCCCCTTCGATACAAGGACTCCCTATCAGAGCCGTGGAAGACCACCACGTTGATAGGCTGGATGTGGAAGCTTGGTAACAAGTGAAGCTAACCAGTACTAATTGCTCGATTGGCTTGAATTTAAATTATGCATAGGTATTTACAAAAGGCCTATGTTACGCGCAGTGATAAGTTTATTGCTGTACATTAAATTCAGGTTTTGTACTCTAAGCAACGCATATGTGTTGTCGGAATTAGATAAAACATTAAGAATAAACTACAAAATATTTTGGTTAAGGATGAGTTTGAATGATCTGGTGGTTATAGCGAGAGTGAAACACCCCATTCCATTCCGAACTGGACCGTGAAACCTCTTAGCGTCGATGGTACTGCATCTTAAGGTGTGGGAGAGTAGATCGCTGCCAGATCTTTCAAGCTCATTCTTAGCATTTCAAACCTGTTTACGTTGTCTAAGAATTTTAAAAGCCGCCTTTCAGGGCGGTTTTTTATTTAAGTTAGTTTATACATGGAGGCTTATGGTGTTTCCAGAATTTGGTAACAGAGTAAAGGTTTTACCCTCAGATGAGACAGAGAATAAAAAACTGGCAGGTCTTTGTGGCATCGTTTATGGCGAAACGGTGCCATCATACACAGGCGTTGAAGTTGTAGGAGTAGCAAAAGACGATTATGCGGTTAATGTTTTTTTTGAGGAATTAAATGAAGATTTCTGGTTTAGTGCTGATCTCCTTGAAGTTGTTGATGAGGGCGTTGGAACGGAAATAACTCTAGATGGAGCAGATAAAAAGTGGGTGAAAGATGAAAATGAGAACTGGGTTGAAAAGCATTAACTTGAGTTTTTGTATATGACTTTAACGCTGTTCTTTCTATTCTTCACTCCTATCATTTACACGGATATTCTCCAGATTATTCTTAAGGTAGGTTTCATAATCAAGGCCGTGGTCTTTGATGGCTTCTGATAATGTCCGTAAAGACATATTATCTTCAATGCCCAGAGCGTCCTCAAGCGCGGCAATACGCCTTTTTTGTTCATCCATAAATCTGATATCAATCGGGTATTGAACATGCTCTTCTTGCTCAAAAAAACTGTTTATTTTTAGTGTGTTACCCATTTTCCAGATATCAGTTTGATCGAGCCTGACATACTCAAAATCCGTCTCTCCATGCTCCTTCTGCCACGCGACGATATCTTCGTAATAGGCAAGCGCGTAATTAATATACCATTCATGAAAATTCAGCCCGTCGTCATGCGTTTCATCGGCGAGAATGTTTACGGAAGATTCTACAATATCTTCACGCAGCGCTTCCAGATAAGCAGGGCTATCAATAGGGATTTCTGCATTAAAACCGTAAAAGAAATAGCGCGTTTTCACCCACGCATCACGTTCTTCCAGAATGATCTGTGTGATTTGATCCATCGGGGAGAGCGCAACCGGCAGGGAGCTATAGGACATATTGGCCGAACAGGATGCACAGTTGTGATATTGCAGGGCGTGGATACTTTCATGAAAAAGAATGTGAAATAATGCTTCCTTACTTCCCAATGAAGCCAGTCCTATATGAATTTCGTTATTACGGGGGCTGTAATGTCCGCCGAGCAAATCATTCGTAATTTCGTTAAACTGATCACTATCCAGAACCGCTTTGCAGTCTGTTTCGGGGAATTCTTCCATTAACCTTTGCCCAAGCAGCCCCGCATCTTTGCAATAGCCTTCAAATTCCGGCAGCCATTGATCAAAATCTCTTTTACATTGCGCGAACTTCGATGAAGAGGAAAAAACAGAAGGCGTTTTGTCTGAGAAAATATCCGGCTTTTTCATAGTGGTTTTATAACCAATCTTATATTGTGAATTTCTTACAATAATTGTTTGGCATTCTCATATTCACTTTTTATATCTTCAATCAGGGTCTTAATGGGCGGCACGTTGTTTATTGATCCAACGCCGTGCCCCGCAGACCAGATGTTTTTCCACGCCTTTGCTTCGTCCTCTAATGCGCTTAGGTCACCTTTATCGGCTGTGCCGTTTTTGAGGGCGTCTAAATCAAGACCGGCGCTCTGAAGGCTTTCTTTTAAGAAGTTTGCCGAGACACCACTAACGGCATCTGTATAGACGATATCCGCAGCGTGCGCATTGATAATCATATCTTTATAGTCATGTGATGCGCTTGATTCCTCAGTGTTAATAAAGCGCGTGCCCATATACGCAAAATCGGCGCCCATGGCTTTTGCCGCGAGAACATCTTTGCCTGATGAGATGCTCCCCGCCAAAACGAGTATGCCATCAAAGAACTGTCTTATTTCGCTAATTAGGGCAAAGGGGCTGAGCGTGCCCGCATGGCCGCCTGCACCTGCGGCGACAGCGATCAGGCCATCCACGCCTGCATTTATGGCTTTTTGAGCATGCCTGATGATGGTGATGTCATGAAGGATAATACCGCCGTAACTATGAACGGCTTTGATCAAATCCGGATTAATGCCGAGCGATGTTATGATTATCGGCACTTTATGCTTTATACAAAGCTTTAGATCGGCTTCTAAACGGGTGTTCACGGGATTAACGATAAGGTTAACCGCGTATGGTGATGAGTTCTCATCCAAGGCTTCATTAATTTCAATAAGCCAGTCTTCGAACCCTTCGCTGGTGCGTTGATTGAGCGCAGGAAAGCTCCCGATAACACCATTTTGGCAACAGGCTATAACCATGGCAGGGTTAGAAATTAAAAACATCGGCGCCGCGATAACGGGCAGATGGGTTTTATTCTTTAAGGATTTTAATTGTGTCATAAGGAAAGGTTATCATATTGCGTGCTCAGAATGAATGGTTTAAGCTCTCAGGTATGAAATGTCCAACCGATAATATCGACCTAGAAGAAAAGCAAAGTGAAGATGGTTTTGCGTATCACGAATGCCCTGATTGTGCGGGGCTGTGGATGCGTTTTCGTTCTTTGAAAACATTGGTTGAGAAGCATAACCCCGGTGCGGTAAATGCTTTGCCTCATCCGGAACGATTGATCCCGGGCATTCACAGAAAGGGCTTTGATACAAACAATATCACCAATTGTCCCTTGGATGGTGCTGATTACTATGAGCATCGTTATGGTTCTGTGCTTATTGATATATGCCCCAATTGTGATGGTATATGGTTAGATCATGGTGAGATTGATAAAATAAAAGAAGAATTGAAAAATAAAAGCATTCCTGATGATAAGTTAGAAGTGGTTTTATCGGATTTCGGTATAGGTGCAATTGCGGATTACCTGATCGAACTTTTCTCTTCTGCCCCGCAAGATGATGAAGAAAAACCGAAGGATTAAAGGTTTTCTTCCCGTATTATTACAAGAGTGACAATTCCCTCTGTCTTTTGTAGTAGCACAACACTCGACAGTTAAGCTGATAACAGGAGTTCGAGAAATGCGATTTTTATACTTCGTTGCGATGATGATTATATGTTTTGCTCCTGCGCAGGCCTACGCGGAGCCCAAATGCGGTGACGTCGAAGAAGATTATGTTGAGGATACGTTTCGAGCGATGGAGCGCATCGATCATTATTACGATATAGAAGATGAGTTGGAAGCCATTTGTGAAGGCGCTGAAGCTCTGGATGATTGGGAAAGGGATCAGCCAAGAGGCACTTTGGATAAAGCGTATAAAAAGAAGCGCAAAAAACTCATAAAAGATATGGAGCAAGAATTTCAAAGCCTAACGGACTCTCTCACAGCTTTGAGGGCGTGGATATATTATGATGCCAAAGGCGCGATCAACGAGGCAAAACGCATTGCGCGTCTTAGAAATTCTAAACGAAATGTTGAAGAGTCTGTTGAGAACCTGCATGAGCACGTTAAGGCGATGCAAGGTTTCATGAAAGATATTCATTCCGAAGAATGATTTTTCTCCGGCTTCGATTTCAGTTCTTTAATCGCTTTAATCAAATCATTGACGTGGGGTAAGATCGCATCCTCATATTGTAGTTTTCGATCGAGCGTTACCCCCTGCAGCAAGCTGTTCATCAGGGCTATGGCTGTTTCATCAATGTCTGATTGGCTCAGCGCTTTATCAGTTTGAATGTCCTCATAATAAAGGATTTTCTTTACCGCATGATCTAATATGGTTGTGATGCTTTTGTCGGCCCTGGCAAGGCGTTTTTGAAAATCCTGACGGGTAATTGTGATAACCGTACACGCGTTGAGTGCTTCGTAACTGAGCTTAGATTCTTCATCAATCATCAACCCTGTTTCACCGATGATTGTGCCGGGGCCAAATCGCGTGACTTCCACCTTTTTTCCGTCGAGCGTTGTAAAGGCTGAGACTTCACCACTTTGGATGACATAGGCACGAGGAATTTCTTCGCCCGCTCTAATAAAGACTTTTCCGGATTCAAGAACACTTCTTTCCAGAACATTTTTAGTACTGCTCATAATATCCTTCTTTAGTCTTTTTCTGTATTTACACTAGCAGGTTTTTTCCTTGAAAATGGACTTCAGTTGTATGTTTCGTCGCTTTATCCCATAAAAATAAACACATTTTTTCACAGTCTTTCCTTGCGTTTGTTGATAAAAAACAGTTTAATGCGCGTTATCTTTGGGACTAAGCTATCTTGGAATTAAGAACAGCTGAATATCACGAAGAGCTGTTTAATTACGATTTATAAGGAGTTTTAAAGTAATGGCACAAACAGGAACCGTAAAATGGTTTAACACAACAAAAGGTTTCGGTTTTATCGTACCTGATGATGGTAGCAACGATGTATTCGTTCATATTTCAGCAGTTGAGCAAGCTGGCTTGAGAACACTAAACGAAGGCCAAAAGGTAGAATTTGATCTTCAAGAAAACCGCGGCAAGCAAGCTGCAGCGAACTTGAAAGAAGTAGAATAAGTTATATTGTTCTGTAGAATTTTGGAACGCCCTGATTTTTCAGGGCGTTTTATTATGGTTTTCTCATGTTGCGACGCGTCACATCGAAAGTTTGTGAGACCTGATAAAAACCGCTATAATCCGCCTCATTACACAGTAAGTGAAGGAGGAGAGTAACATGACAACAACAGCATATGCTTGTGGCTCAGGTGGGGTAATGTTTGTTCCGGAGAAAATCGAACGAACAATGCCAAAGGTAATTATACGCCGATCCAACGATAATAAAAATGAGACTAAGGATAAAGAAAAAGAGCAGGAGTAGCCAACCCCTGCTTTTTTGTTTTTTTCATCAAAAAACCTTGCCGTTTCAAGGTCTGACTTGTATGAATGACACCATATAGTCAAAGATATAACCTTTTGTAAGGAAACGGTATAATGGATACTTCAAAAATTTCAGTCGGCAAAGATGCGCCGAACAACGTCAATGTCATCATCGAAAATACTGCGGGCGGCACGCCTGTGAAATACGAACTGGATAAAGAATCCGGCGCGTTATTCGTTGATCGTTTCGTGCATACCCCGATGTTCTATCCCGCCAATTACGGATTTATTCCAAACACATTGGGCGGTGACGGCGACCCTGTTGACGTACTTGTGTATGCACAACATGCCATTATGCCCGGTGCAGTCATTGCGTCCCGTCCTGTCGGTGTATTGGTGATGGAAGATGATGGTGGTATGGATGAGAAAATTCTGGCCGTTCCCGTTGATAAAACGCACCCCATGTTTGCCGATATCAAAGAATATAGTGATCTGCCGAAAATCCTTCTTGATGAGATTGAGCATTTCTTTACACATTACAAAGACCTTGAAAAAGGTAAGTGGGTGAAGATGCAGGGCTGGGAAGGCTCAGAGAAAGCGAAAGCACTTATTGTTGAAGGCATTGAAAACGAACAGGCGCAAAAAGCAGCTTAAGTTTTTTTACATTATAGATTTATAAAAAGTGGTGTGGAGCATGGCTTCACACCGCTTTTTTTATGTCTCGATAACAGGTATGATCTACACAATCAGACATTCAGATTTTTGAAAGGAAAAGTCATGGTTATGTTACCGGATTGGGTCGCACGCGGGTTAGAGCTACTCTCAACGTTGTTTATCTTGGCTGTCGGGCTGTTTGTTATTGCCCTGATTGTGATGTTTTTCATTGATGTAACACAAACCAGAAACGCGGTGCGCCGTAATTATCCGGTATTGGGGCGGTTCAGATCTTTATTCTCGATGCTGGGGGAATTTTTCCGTCAATATTTCTTTGCTATGGATCGTGAGGAAATGCCGTTTAATCGCGCAGAGCGGGAATGGGTGCATCGCGCAACCAAGGGGAAAGACAACACGGTTGCGTTTGGTTCAACCAAAAACTTAAACCCTGCAGGCACGTTTATTTTTATAAATTGCCCGTTTCCTGTGATGGGCTCTGATGTTGCGAAAACAAAAGTTTTGACCATCGGGCCATATTGCAAAAGCCCCTATGACGCGCCTTCCTTTTTCAACATATCGGGGATGAGTTACGGTGCGTTATCGAAACCAGCTGTGCAGGCACTCTCTCGCGGTGCAAAGATGGCCGGATGCTGGCTCAACACGGGAGAAGGCGGTCTTGCGTCTTATCATCTTGAGGGCGGGTGTGACATCGTGTTTCAGATCGGCACGGCAAAGTACGGCGTGCGCGATGAGAACGGTAATTTTTCAGAAGAAAAGCTTAAGGAAATTACGGCGCACGATGAAGTAAAAATGATAGAGCTCAAGCTCTCTCAGGGGGCGAAACCGGGCAAGGGCGGTATTCTGCCCGCGGCCAAAGTCACAGAAGAAATCGCGAAAGTCCGTGGCATCCCCGCAGGTCAGCCTTCTATCTCGTCTAACCGTCATCCCGAAGTTGGTAGTGTCTCCGAGCTTCTGGATTTTATAAATCGTATTCGCGATGTTGGTGGAAAGCCGACGGGGTTCAAGGCCGTGGTCGGCACACATGATTGGCTCGATGAAATGTGCCAAGAAATTCATAAGCGCGGCATAGAAAGCGCGCCGGACTTTATCACAATCGACAGCGGCGATGGCGGTACGGGCGCTGCGCCGATGCCATTGATTGATAATGTTGGGCTCTGTATCGAGGAGAGCTTACCGCTCGTTTCTGATACGCTGCATAAATATGGTTTGCGTGATCGCATTAAAATCATTGCTTCGGGTAAGCTGATTACCCCCTCTGAGGTTGCTTGGGCGATATGCGCGGGTGCAGACTTTATTAATGCAGGGCGTGGCTTTATGTTTTCGCTGGGCTGTATTCAGGCGATGAAATGTAACAAAAACACGTGCCCGACAGGGATTACGACGCATGACAAACGTTTGCAAAAGGGACTAGACCCTGCGGATAAGGCCGTGAAGGTCGCCAATTACGCGAAAAATATTATCCATGAAGTTGAAACTATCGCCCATTCATGCGGCGCGGCAGAGCCACGGGGTTTGCGGCGTAAACATGTACGTATCGTGCAAGGGAACGGTAAATCTGTGCCTATGGATGAGCTTTATCCTCGCCCTGATGTCATCGCAGGCTATGATAAGGCGGCTTAAATCGTAAATTTATCCAACACACACACATTCTCATATCCTTTGGCCGATAAATATTCCGCGGCCTGAACGCTGCGGATATTGCCTGCACAGACAAAGGCGAGGCGTTGACCCTCGGGCAGTTCATCTAAACGCCCGATTAATTCCGGCAGGGGGATGTTCATTGGCGGCGTTTTAATAAGATCATTGTTGAGCGGATCGGCGACCAATTCTTCGGGTTGGCGTACGTCTATGATAATGCTGTTTTCGTCATTGAGTTGGTCAATGCTGATCATGTCTGTCATCGTCCTTTCTTTCGTTGTTTTTTGTTCTTTTTTCGGGGCATTATTGCAGTACAAGCACTTGCCGTCCTTTGGTGCGCATAAATTTTCGATCCGAAGTGTTTTTAAATTAATATTCCAGAAATTCTCAGGCTTTTCTTGATCAATATCCAAAAGTTTTAGCAATGTCAGATGTGTTTGCATCATGCCGACAATACCTGCGGATGTTCCGAGGATTCCGGCCTCGTTACAGTTGCGCGCATCATCGGGAAATTCGGGAAACAGGCATCGGTAGCATGGCTTATCCGCCTCATGACCCGCAAACACACCAATTTGACCCTGAAACTGATTAACGCTCGCGGTGATGAAGGGCACGCCCATGTTGATGGCGATATCGTTGAGTAGAGCCTTGGTCTCGAAATTATCGCTCCCGTCCAGAATAATGTTGATGTTGTGACCGTCGAGAAATTCGTTTGCGTTATCTGCCGATATTTTATCGGTAATTGTGCTAATCGTGATTTCGGGATTTAAATCACGTAAATATGCACCTGTGCGCTCGGCTTTGTTTTGCCCTTCCTCATGTGATTTATAAACCGTCTGACGGTGGAGGTTGGAAATATCAATGCCATCATGATCGGCAATGATAATGTGCCCAATGCCTGCACCCGCCAAATAGGGAAGGGCAGGCGCTCCAAGCCCACCGGCACCAACCATAAGCAAGGTCGTTTGCGATAGTTTTTCCTGCGCGAGTAAATTAATTTCAGGCAGAGCCAGTTGCCGAACGTAACGCTCCATGGGTTATCCTGCCTTTTCTTCCTGATGCCAGAACGGGCGATCAAGCAGAGGCGTGGATGGCGTGGCGTCTTCCTGCGGCGCGATAATACCCGCAAGATAAGCGTTTCTGCCTGCCTTTACGGAATTTGCAAATGCGCCCGCCATCATGGCGGGGTCTGTGGCTTTGGCCACGGCAGTATTGAGGAGAACGGCGTCATACCCCATCTCCATCGCCGCCGCCGCATGGGATGGTGCGCCAATTCCCGCGTCCACGACGAGTGTTTTATCAGGAAAGCGATCACGGAGCTGTTTGAGCGCGTATGTATTATTCAACCCACGACCGGAGCCAATAGGCGCGCCCCACGGCATTAAAATATCACATCCCAAATCGACAAGGCGTTGGGCGAGGACGAGGTCGTCTGTCATATATGGATAAACCTCAAACCCCAGATTGATCAGTTTTTCTGTTGCATCCAAAAGGCCGTAAGGGTCTGGTTGCAAAGTATAATCATCGCCAATCACTTCTAATTTTATACGATTCGTTTCAAATATCTCACGCGCCATTTGCGCGGTGGTGACGGCTTCTTCCACGCCATAGCATCCAGCGGTGTTGGGAAGGACCGGAATATCAAAGCCCTTAATGATATCCCAGAAAGCTTGCCCCTTGCCCGCGGCGTTTTCACGGCGTAGAGAAACGGTGAGCAAGCCCGGTTGCGCGGTCTCTATGCTCCTGCGCAGAATATCGGGGGAGGGGTACGCCGCCGTTCCTAAAAACAGGCGTGAATTGATGGCGGTATTCCCGATGTTCCATTGGTCGTCCATAGCTTACCCCCCTTGCATAGGCGCAACGATTTCAACGCGGTCATTATCCTGTAGCTCTGTTTGCGCGTAGGATGATTTCGGAAGGAAATTATTGTTTATCGCCACGGCCACGACTTTCCCGTCATAGCCTTGGTCAATAAGCAGTTCTGTTATGCTCACGCTATTCTCAAGCGTTAGCGGTTCTCCGTTCAATATAATCTTCATTGTCGTTGTTCCTTACAAAAAGGGCATTAAATTCATAATCTTCACCCGCAATAATGCTCGCGGTGCATTCTGCCATGATGGGTGCGAACAAGAACCCGTGACGATACAGGCCGTTGCAGCGTATGACGTTTCCATCCACCGTAACACGGGGCAGGTTGTCGGGGTAGGCGGGGCGGATGCCCGCGTTCATTTCCAAAATGTCCGCATCGCCAAAGCTCGGGTGGATGCTGTAGAGCGCGCTCATAAGCTCCATACCGGATCGTATTGATACGCTCTCGTTATTCTCGCTCTCAATGATGGTTGCGCCGATCATGAAAATATTATCCTCTCGTGGTACAATATAAAGCGGATAGCGCGGGTGCATGAGGCGTAGCGGGCGCGATAAATGAAACTCCGTATTGCGAACGACAAGTGTCTCGCCCTTCACGCCGCGAAGCTGTTGGTCGTTTGTTTTTGCGCCAATGCCGCGGCAGTCGACGATGGTATTTGTCTCGTATGATTTTTGTTTTAAATCAAGGACTTTTGATGCTTTGCTCCGGATGTTATTAAGGAGCATCATCATTGTTTTTTGTGGGTGAAGGTGTGCTTCTCCATTTATGTTTATGCCGTATCGAAATGTGTTGTTCGGCAGGGCGGGCTCGAGTGTTTTAATTCTGTTCGCGTTGGCTACTTCCCAGTCATCACAAGCAGGTAAAATAGATTTAAATCGCTCTAGGATATGCCTGTCTTTTTCATGGGAGATAAGCAGGCTGCCGTTACGGGAGAATTCGAAATTGCTGCCTGTGTCTTTGCCGATGCTTTCCCATATATCAATGGCGGATAATCCTGCGGGCAGAAAATGGTTGGGCATGTGATCAAGCTCACTGAAGGGGCTGATCATACCGCCGGCCATGAAGCTTGCGTTATTTGCCGGAAATCCATCAGGGTCATAGAGTGTAACGGCGCAGTCAGGAAATTTCTGTTGCAGCGTATATGCGCACATGATGCCCATAATGCCTGCGCCGACAACGGATATTGTTTCTGGATGCTGTGTCATTGGTTGCTCACATTCCTACGGCGCTTATGCGCATCAGGTTCCAAGAGTATAATCTCAGCCCCGTCGGGCACCCCTTGTGAGTTTGTATTATCTGCCAAAGTTATGGCATAGGGATGCTTTGTGTCAATGCAAACTGGTTTATTGGGATTATTTTTTGTTTACGCCCCTTGCTTTTGCATAGATGCGGGTCTATAACATGCCATCTATTTGATCGCAGAGTGATTAACTCTGGTTCTTTTCGGTGACGCGGGGTGGAGCAGCCCGGTAGCTCGTCAGGCTCATAACCTGAAGGTCGTAGGTTCAAATCCTACCCCCGCAACCAATTTTATTAAATCAAAACAATAGCTTAACTCATTTCGATTGTCTTTTGTCTTGTCTTGCTGCGGCAGAATAAGTCTTGAAACTATCATAGTGCCCATTCATAGTGCCTATTCATAAAGTATTACTAAGTATATTTTGATTGGAAATTATGCGCTTACTTGTAATTGAAGATGATCCAACCGTTTCTGCCTATATTACCAAAGGAATGAAAGAGGCTGGCCACACTGTTGATACCGCGAATAACGGTAAAGATGGTTTGTTTCTGGCCACGACTGAAGATTACGACGCTTTGATTGTTGACCGTATGTTGCCTGAGCTTGACGGCTTAACGATTATCAAGACGATACGTGGGGCAGGTAACACAACGCCTGCGCTTATCCTAAGTGCACTGGGTGAAATTGACGATCGCGTAAAGGGGTTGCGCTCTGGTGGAGACGATTATCTGGTGAAGCCGTTTGCGTTTGCCGAGCTATTGGCAAGGATAGAAATTTTAAGCCGGCGGCGAGATAGCAGTGCGCAAAAGGGGGATGCCAAACTTTTTTCTGGTGATCTGGAGCTGGATCTTCTTGCACGCAAAGTTATACGTGGCGGCAAGAGTATTGAGCTACAATCACGGGAATTTCAACTCCTTGAATATATTTTAAAACATAAGGGGCAGGTTGTAACACGGACAATGTTATTAGAGCATGTTTGGGATTACCATTTTGATCCGCAAACCAATGTTATTGATGTTCATATTAGTCGTCTGAGATCAAAAATTGATAAAGGTTTTGAAACTAAAATTATAAGGACTGTGCGTGGTGCCGGATATATCATCGAAGACTGAAAACCGGCGTTACACAAAAAGCTCTAGCTTTATTATGGCTTTATTGTTCACGGTTTTGTGTGGCGCAGCCTCAGTTAGTTTAGGTTATTTTATCAATTACTTTACCAAAGGGCATTTTGTGCATAGCACAGAAGCAGCGCTGGATTCAGAGATCAGGTATATTGAATCCTTGGATGATCAGGGCGTTATACCTCCACAAAAAAGCAGGCTTTATATTTTTTTAAACGAAGATGGCGGTTTACCGGACGATATTCCAAAGTCTGTTTCACGATTGGCCGAGGGCATCATTGTTTTTAATTACCCTGAAAACAATAGGCGCTATGCTGCTAGAATCCATACATTTGAAAGTGGTCGCAAATTGCTCGTTGGGATTGACATCACTGAAATTTCACAAGATTTCAAATTCATGCAATGGCTAGGAATTGCCAGTATTGGTTTTGTAATGTTGGTCGTGTTCGTATCCTATCTGATTAGTATTTTTGTTGTGAGTGGCACCAATAAAATCGCCGATACAGCGCGCGAAATAATAGAAACCGGTGACTTGTCTCGCCGTGTAGAGCTTGGATCGCGCTGGGATGATCTCAGTAATATGGCTGCTGTTCTTAACACCCTTCTTGAGCGTGTAGAGGAGCTTATGCAAGGTGTTCGGCAAGTTTCTGATAATATCGCACATGATTTACGAACGCCCCTGACACGTATGCGTAACAAGATCGAAGCCTTGCAGGAAAAATATGGGCATGATGACTACGCAGAGTTGATGGAGGAGGCTGATCAATTGCTGTCTACATTTAATGCCTTGCTCAGAATTTCGCGTATTGAAGCTGAAAAACAACGCAGTCAGTTTCAAGAGGTTGATTTAAAGCTATTACTCGGGGATGTCGTAGATTTTTATGAGCCGCTGGCGGAAGAAAAAGACATAGAATTGAGTGCGGATTTAAGTGAGGCATCATGTAACGGTGATCGTGATCTTTTGTTTCAGGCTTATGCTAATTTGCTGGATAATGCCGTTAAGTTCACCCCGAAAAAAGGAGCGGTTATGGTCGGTCTGTATCACGATGGCTCCAGAGTTTGTATCGAGATATCAGATTCTGGTTCCGGTGTTCAGGAAGATGAAAAGGGTAAAATATTTGACCGTTTTTATCGCGGTGAGAAAAGCCGGAGCAGCTCTGGAACAGGGCTTGGGCTAAGTCTCGTATCTGCGGTTATTGATTTGCACGGAGGCACAGTAAAGGCTGTAAACACAAATCCAGGATTAAAAATCATTACGACTTTGTAATATTGATGACATAGACGCGTAAGGCATGCTGGGCGATACTGTTGAAATGAAAATTGCAATAATAGGATCGGGTATTTCAGGTTTAGGTGCGGCATATCTGCTGGTACCGCACCATGATATTACTGTATACGAAAAGAACGCTTATATCGGTGGGCATAGTAGGACGATAGATGTTCCTACAGGCAATACAACAACGCCCGTAGATACAGGATTTATTGTTTTTAATAACTGGAATTATCCTAATTTAATGGGGATGTTCAAAGATTTGGATGTTCCTTTTCAAAAAAGCGACATGTCATTTGGCGTCAGCATAGATAATGCTTGGTTAGAGTATGGTTCCAGTGGGATGTTCGCGCAGAAGAAAAACATTTTCCGTCCTTCTTATTATAAAATGCTGACCGATGTGCTGCGTTTTAATAAACAGGCACTGGCCTATATAGAAAAAGATGCAGATATTACATTGCTTGAATGTCTGGATGCGCTGAATATGGGGGAATGGTTTCGACGTTATTACTTGCTGGCCATGGGCGCAGCAATCTGGAGTTGCCCTGTTGATACCATAATGAAATTTCCGGCGCGCACATTTTTACAATTCTTTAAAAACCATGGTTTGCTGAGTGTTAACAATAGACCGCAATGGTATACGGTCACGGGTGGAAGCCGTGAGTATGTGGCATGTCTGACAGAGAGTTTCAAAGATCAAATCAAATTGAATTGCGGTGTTCAAAGCGTTGTCTCTGTGGAGGGTGGTGTTCGTATAAGAGATGAACACGGTACAGAAGAAACATATGATCAGGTTGTTTTCTCCTGCCATGCTGATCAGGCCCTTGGTATGATTGATAAGGCAAACAGTGAATATATAGCGGTCCTTGGTGCGTTTGATTATCAGGCGAATGACATTATTGTTCACAGCGATACTAGCTTTATGCCGAAAAACAAGAAATGCTGGGCAAGCTGGGTATATTTATCTGAAACCAAGGAAGACAAAAGTGATAACGTGTCGTTGAGTTATTGGATGAATAATCTACAGGGCCTTGATCCGCAATATCCGATTATTGTAACACTCAATCCTGGACGCAGACCGAGCGAGGAACTGATTATGGACGAGCACACTTTTTCTCATCCGATTTTTGATCTTAAAGCTATTAAGGCGCAGGACAAAATCAAAGACATACAGGGCAAGAACGGTATGTGGTTTTGTGGTGCGTATCAGCGTTACGGATTTCATGAAGACGGTTTGCTCAGCGCTGTAAATGTTGCAAAATCAATGGGAGTGGAA
This sequence comes from uncultured Micavibrio sp., assembly GCA_965263215.1. Taxonomy (GTDB): domain Bacteria; phylum Pseudomonadota; class Alphaproteobacteria; order Micavibrionales; family Micavibrionaceae; genus UBA1672. The sequence goes on along the minus strand of OZ253663.1, from coordinate 2,388,319 downwards.
ATTCCATGGGAATAGAGCCTCGTATGTTCTTCGGTAAAGTGATGCACGGGCGGCTATTCCCCAAAAGAAATAATTTTAGCTACGGCATCTATTATCTTTCTCTTCCCCTCTCCAAAATAAAACAGCTACCAATCGCTTATAATCGTTTTGCTGCGCTCAGTTTTTATGATCGGGATCATGGTTTGTGCGATGGAAGTGATCTTGAAAGTTGGGCACGCGATATTCTTTCTGATTATGGTTTTGATGCAGCTGATGGAGAAATTACGTTGGTTTGTATGCCGCGGATAGTGGGCTACACATTTAATCCAGTCAGTTTCTGGCTATGTTGTGATAAAGAGGGAGCCTTGCGCGCTGTTCTGTGTGAAGTTCACAACACATTTGGGGAACGCCATACATATCTATGCGCACTTGAAGATCATCGCCCGATCACTCCTCAGGATGTGTTGCAGGGAAAAAAAATGTTCCATGTCTCACCACTTTTAAAACGCGAAGGACATTACACATTCAGATTTGATTATCGCGAAGATAAATTTACTGTTTTGATTGATTTTTTTGATGCGGATGGACAAAAGCAGTTGGTCACGTCGCTGATAGGTGATTTTGAACCAATGAATCAAACATCGCTGCGTAAGGCTTTCTGGGCTTACCCTCTTGTCACATTCAAGGCCATAACATTGATTCACTGGCAGGCAATGAAGTTGCTTCTGAAAGGCATAAAATATATTTCGAGACCTGCTCAAAAACCTGAGCGCATAAGCACAACCCACAATCTTACAAAAAATTAATTTTCGAGTAATACGTGCGTTACATGGCACGTATTAAAGTAGAAGAATGTTAGCACAAATTACATCAGATCAACTTTTTCGCCGACTGGATAAAATTCAGTCAGGCTCGCTTAAGCTTACTACTCCTGACGGAAAGACACGTGTGTTTGGTGGAAAGGCAGATGGTGCGAATGCATCAATTGAACTTCATGATTGGAACGTGGTTACGAATATGGCTCGAAAGGGAGATGTTGGTTTTGCCGACGATTACCGTTCCGGAAAATGGGATACAGATGATCTCGTTTCTTTGACGTCACTTGGTCTTGTTAACAAGCGTGAATTAGATAGTTTAGTCGCAGGAAGCAGCTTTTCGAGGATGATGACCATGCTGTCCTATCTGCGGCGCGTAAACAGCATAAAAGGCAGCAAAAAGAACATTCATGCCCATTATGATTTGGGGAATGATTTTTACAAGCTCTGGCTTGATCCGACGATGTCATATTCAGCCGCGGTTTTTAAAGATAAGAATGAATCACTAAAGCAGGCCCAACACAATAAATATGACCGTATTGTTAATTGTTTGGACAATAAATCGGGCAGTTTGCTCGAGATCGGTTGTGGTTGGGGTGGGTTTGCTGAACGTGCGCAAGAACAAGGTGATTTTGATTTTAAGGGTGTAACCTTGTCAGAAGAACAGCATGATTATGCCCAAGAAAGAATGGGAAACAAAGCAAATATCGTGCTTGAAGATTACCGTGATCAAAACAGTAAATACGATAATATTGTTTCCATTGAAATGTTCGAAGCCGTTGGTGAGCGATACTGGCAGACATATTTCAGCAAAGTAGGTTCATTGCTCAATCATGGCGGCAAAGCCGTAATACAGACTATTACCATGAATGACAAAGATTACCCCCGCTACCGTCGGGGGGGTGATTTTATAAGAAGTTATATTTTCCCCGGCGGTATGCTTCCAAGTCCATCGGCGTTCAGAACAGAAGTTCTAAAATCAGGGCTAAAGTCAGAGAATGAATACTATTTCGGACAAGATTATGCGTTGACTCTAGAGCATTGGCTAAAAGATTTTGATAAAAAACGCGAGGACGTAAAGGCACTTGGTTTTGACGATGGCTTCATTAGATTATGGCGTTTTTATCTTGCAGCGTGTATTGCAGGGTTCCGTACTGATCATACGAACGTTATGCAGGTGGAATTAAGCCATGCGTAAATATATATTATTAGTTTTGTTATTTATCACGATGGGGAGCTCTTTTTCTCATGGTGCTGACCATATTTTTCAGCATGTTCCTGATGCAGAAATTGTCGGGCACGGGCGAATGAGTGTTCTTTTTTGGGATGTATATGATGCAACGCTATTTGGGCCAAAAGGCACATGGCGCAAAGATAAGCCATTCGCCTTAAAGCTTGATTACTTAAGGGAGCTAAAGGGTAAAAAAATTGCCGATCGTTCGATAGAGGAAATGAGAGGGCAGGGATATAGTGATGAAATAAAGCTAGCGGCTTGGCATGAACAAATGCGTAAATTTTTCCCTGATGTTGATAAAGGTGAAGCAATCACCGGTGTTTATGCCGCGTCAGGCGAGGCAATATTTTACTTAGGCGGTAATGAAATAGGGCGCATTAAAGACCCTGAGTTTAGTCGAGCCTTTTTTAATATTTGGCTGGATAAAAAAACCAGCGCACCAGAGCTAAGGCTTAAGCTATTGGGTGCCATATGACTACTTCCCCCTCACGGGCACATTTATTTCAATATAGTATCCTCGCATTGCCCTTGGCATTTGCGGGATTACCGCTTTATATTCATGCGCCTGATTTTTACACACGGGACTTGGGGCTGAATATTGGCTTGATAGGCATAATTTTGCTCACAATTAGATCGTTTGATGCCATTCAGGACCCTCTTATTGGTTATATATCCGACAGATTAGCGCCCAAGCGGTTTCTGGTTGTTTTAATGGGAACGATTATGCTCGCTGCGGGCATGGCGGCAGTATTTAATGGACCACAATTTTCCATTCCAGTTGCGGCTTGGTTTGCCTTATCTATGATATTGGCGACAACCGGCTTCAGCATTGTCACCATTAACCTCAACATGATTGGTGGATTTTGGTGCGATCAACCTAAACAGCGCACACGCATATCCGCTTGGCGTGAGTCCTTTGCCCTCATCGGCCTTTTGGTGGCGTCATTTCTTCCGGCTGCGCTTCAAAGTTCAAGGTCTGCCGAAGACGCCTTTGCGATTATGTTTATGGTTTTCGGCGTTATGATGATCATCGGATTTTTGCTGTTTTGGCGTTTCATGAAGAATATCTCTGCAGAGCATAAAATTACGAAATCAAATACAAACAAGGGGCTTTCGTTTTTGCCGATTTTGGCCGGTCAAAACCGTCAATTTTTTATGGTGTGTTTCCTTGCACACCTTGCTGCCGCGATGCCGGCAGTGATGGTAATGTTTTTTATTCGTGACTATCTGGGCGCAGAGAATTTATCCGGCCTCTTCTTGTTTTTGTATTTTATTGCAGGCGCAGCGCTGATAGGTGTTTGGGTGAAGCTGGCAGATAAAATTGGTAAGGAACGTGCTTGGCTTATTTCTATGCTTCTTGCCGTTGTTGTTTTTATATGGGCGTTCTTTTTGCAGCCCGGTGATGTTATTGCTTTTGGGATTATTTGTGTGCTTTCCGGTATGGCACTTGGGGCAGATTTGGCATTGCCGCCATCTATTATTGCGGATCGTGTCACACAGCAGAATACTGAGGGCGAGGCTACGCAATATTACGCGCTGCTTGCGTTTATTGCAAAAATTGCGGTTGCGCTGGCAAGTGGCGTGGCATTTCTCATTCTGGATCATCTCGGTTTTGTTGCCGGAGAGACAAATTCCATACAAGTGATGACAGGAATGATCACGCTTTATGCTCTTATACCCTGCCTGATTAAACTAACCGCCGCATATTATTTGTGGCGCATGCACAAACATGAAGGAGCTATTTATGCAAAAGATGAAAGGAGTATTTCTGATGGCAATTATGTCTATTCTAACGGCGTGTAGTGGGCCTACGCTGAACCACTATAAAGGTACTGAACCACCTTTGGATTTAAAGGCGTATTTCAACGGCCCTATTAAGGCATGGGGTGTTGTTCAGGATCGTAAAGGTCATGTAACCAGACGTTTTGATATTTCTATGGTTGGAACATGGGATGGGGACACAGGTACGCTTGAAGAACATTTCGATTACTATGATGGTAAAACCCAAAAACGCACTTGGACCATTAAAAAGATTGCGGACAACAGTTATGAAGGTTCGGCTGATGACATCATTGGTATGGCTACAGGGAATCTGGAAGGCAATGCCATGCGCTGGGCTTATGTCATGGATCTTGATGTCGGTGACAAGACTTACCGTATCACATTCGATGATTGGATGTTCTTGATGAATGACGGGGTTTTGATCAACAGGTCTTACCTCAAAAAATTCGGAATTACAGTTGCCGAGCTAACTATATTTATGCAAAAGCAGGATCAATAATGGGTGCTTACACTGGTCAGTATATCTGGATCATCGGTGCAAGCACAGGAATTGGCTGTGCGCTCGCAAAGGAGCTGGCAGGGCAAGGCGCAACACTGGCATTGTCCGCACGTAGTGAAGACATATTAACCGAGCTTAATGATGCGCTGGGCGGTAAGCATCACGTTTTCCCTCTTGATGTTTCTGACCTTGAGATGTTCAAAAATACAGCAAAGGGCGTGGAAGAAGCGTTTCCGCGCATCGACAGCATTATTAATTTGGCAGCTATTTACGAGCCTTCACGCATTGATGAGATGGACATAAATAGCGCATACAAAATGGTGGACGTGAATTTGAAGGGTACGTTAAATGTGATTCATGTCACTTTGCCGATATTGAAAGCGCAGAAAACAGGGCAGATTGTGCTGTGTGGAAGTGTCGCGGGATATCGAGGGTTAGCAGGCGGGCAGCCTTACAGTGCAACGAAGGCAGCCGTTATTAATTTGACCGAGTCTCTAAGAACCGAGCATCCAGAACTGGATATTAAAATTATCAATCCGGGTTTTGTGCGCACACCACTCACCGATAAAAATGATTTCAAAATGCCGATGATGATTGAGCCAGCGGACGCCGCGAAGGTGATTGCTAAAGATTTGCAAACCGGAAAATTTGAAATTCATTTTCCAAAGAAATTCACATGGATTATGAAAACGCTGAGAATCCTTCCAGCACCAATATTTCTTTATATCGCAGGAAAAATGAAGTCCGAATAACAAAATGGTCAGTTATCATAACCTGTTTATTACAAATTATTAATTTTTTCGAAAGGCTGTGTATATCGGCCTTACTGTAAAGTGAATAGCATAATCCTAATTATATAAAGGAGACTTAAATGCTAAAAAGAACATACAAGCTCATCATGGATGATAATACGAATGCTTTTAATTCATTGCCTAAAACGGTTCGGTTTCAGCTTATGACGATATTGGCATACATGTGGTGCGCTATCTTTAGTGCCGGAATAGGGTCGTATTTTATTTTTGGAACCTCAGTCATCTTTCACACATTGTTTTTGGCGGGTTTGTTTGTTACCGCAAGCCTTTTTGATCGCGCCAGAAATAACGTGATTAGTCAAGAATTGTAACGGGAGAATATTATGCCTAAACCGATTATTGTTATGGGCGCGCACAGAGGAATCGGCGAGAGTCTCGTAGAGTTTTTGGTTGGACAGGGCCATATTGTTTATGCCTCCGCTCGTAACAAAGAAACTTTAAATCCGCTTGCCAGCAAATTGGGTATTCAGACCTCTTCCGTTGATGTTTTTGACAAAGACGCAGTTGAGCGTTTTATCGAGGACGCTGATGAGGGCGAGGGCATTAAAGGCCTTGCTTATTGCATTGGATCTATTGACCTCAAACCTTTCAAGACTGCAAAAGATGATGATTATTTCAAATCTTATGAACTGAATGTTGTGGGTGCTATTCGTGCGCTTCGCGCAGCAGAGAAAAGTCTAAAAAAAGCGGGAGGCAGTGTTGTTTTGTTTTCTACGATAGCTGTACAGCAAGGTTTTACCAATCACAGCCTGATCAGCACAGCAAAAGGCGCGGTAGAGGGGTTAACGAAAGCACTGGCCGCAGAATGGGCGCCGAATGTACGCGTCAATTGTATCGCTCCTAGCTTGTCTGATACACCTTTAGCAAAACCGTTGACAAGCTCTGAAAAGATGGCGAAGTCAATAGCAGCTATGCACCCGATACCGCGGCTCGGTGAGGCAAATGATAGCGCATCTCTGGCTGCGTTTTTGCTTGGTGAACAATCAGAATGGATGACCGGTCAGATACTGCATGTGGATGGTGGTCGTTCTACATTGCGTGTGAAAGGATGAGACATGAAAACATTTTTAACAATCTTATTACTGTGTGCCAGTATCCCTGTGATTGCGGGGTGTTCCGTGTTTGGAAATAGTGGCGTTGAAATTGCCCCATACAAAGTTTTGAAAAAAGAAGGTGCGTTTGAACTACGTCATTATGAGCGTATGGTTTTAGTTACGGCAACGATGTCTGAGGGGATAGATAATCAAAGAGGCTCTTTTTATAAGTTGTTTGATTATATATCCGGTGAAAATTCACAAGGTCGTGAAATACCAATGACAGCCCCAGTCTTCATGGATCAGGAAAACAAAAAAACTGAGAAGATGTCGTTTGTTTTGCCGTATAATTACACAATGGATATGGCACCCAGCCCTCAGGATGAAACTGTTAAGCTTGAAGAGGTGAAAAATTACACCGTGGCAGTTGTGACTTTCAGTGGCCTATTAAAACAGGACAACATCACAGAACATCAAATAATGCTAGAGGAATGGATTAAAAGTAATGGATATGAAAAAACAGGTTCTGTTAAAGCTGCAGGGTATAATCCTCCATTTACCATTCCGGCAATGCGTCGAAATGAAGTTTTGATTTCTGTTATAAAGCCATGACCAAAACATTGCGCCTCATTCTCGGTGATCAGCTTAGTCATGACATTTCCTGTCTATCTGATATCAACAAAACAAATGACATGATTTTGATGTGTGAGGTTAAGGAAGAGGCGACATACGTTAAACATCACAAAAAGAAAATTGCTTTTTTATTTTCGGCGATGCGCCATTTCGCCGAAGAGCTGGAAGGTAGAGGACATAAAGTCTGCTATACAAAACTTGATGACCTTGAGAATGCAGGCTCATTCAAAGACGAAGTTGCACGCGCCCTGCAACAACACAATTCAGAAAAAATTATCGTCACTGCGCCTAGTGAATACAGGGTTCTGAAAGATATTCAGGACTGGGAAGCTGATTTTGGTATCCCAATTGAAATTCGTCCTGATGATCGTTTCCTGTGCACGCCTGAGGAGTTTGCTGAATGGGCGGATGATCGGAAACAATTGCGCATGGAGTATTTCTACCGCGAGATGCGCAAAAAAAATAATGTGCTTATGAATGACGATAAGCCCGAGGGCGGACAATGGAATTATGACAGTGAAAATCGTAAGCCTCCGAAAGAAGGGCTTGATATTCCGCAAACTTATATGTCAGAGCCAAATGAGATTACACAAGAGGTTATAAATCTGGTTTCTGACAAATTTAACGACCATTTTGGGGATTTAGAGCCTTTTCATTTTGCTGTCACCCGCGACCAGGCACTTCAAGCCCTCGATCAGTTTATAACGGAACGACTTTGTCAATTTGGTGATTATCAAGATGCCATGATCCAAGGCGAACCGTGGATGTATCACAGTCATTTGAGTTTTTATATAAATTGCGGCCTGTTAAATCCGCTTGAATGTATCCGAAGAGCGGAAGAGGCTTACCGCAAAGGCAAGGCTCCTTTAAATGCGGCTGAAGGCTTTATTCGCCAAATTCTCGGCTGGCGAGAATATATACGCGGTATCTACTGGCTCAAAATGCCTGAATACGCCGAAGAAAATTATCTCGAGGCTCAGCGTGAATTGCCATGGATGTTTTGGGGCGGTGATACCAAAATGAATTGCCTTGCCCAATGTGTTAAAGAGACCAAAGAGAATGCTTATGCCCATCACATACAACGCTTGATGGTTCTGGGTAATTTCTGCCTTCTCACAGGCATTGATCCTAAACTTGTTAATGAATGGTTTTTGGTGGTTTATGCCGATGCTTATGAATGGGTTGAGATGCCGAATGTTTCAGGCATGATCCTTTATGCCGACGGCGGTTATCTGACCAGCAAACCATATATCTCTGGCGGGGCTTACATCAACCGTATGTCCAATTATTGCAAAGGTTGTTCTTACAAGGTGAGCAAGAAAAACGGTCCTGAAGCTTGTCCCTTTAATTATCTGTATTGGAACTTTGTGATTGAGCATGAAGATAAATTCAGCGGTAATCCTCGTATGGGGCACTCTTATCGCACGCTTGCAAAAATGGATGATGAAAAAATAATGGCTATAAGGGGTGATGCGTCGCGCTTTTTCTCAGAGATGGAGAAAGGTGAAATGTTATGAGCCACAAGAAAAGCCACCTTGCACAGAAAATTTGTGAACGCTGCAAGCGTCCCTTTAACTGGCGTAAGAAATGGGAAACGGTTTGGGATCAAGTAAAATATTGTTCGCAACGATGCAGAAGGGCTACAAAAACATGAGTGATGATTTATCGCCTGTGATTGTTTGGTTCAGGCAGGATTTACGTCTAAGAGATAATCCCGCCTTGATCGCTGCACAAGAAACAGGGCAGCCAATACTTGCTGTTTATATCTTGGATGATCAAAACAGCGGTGAGTGGAAAATGGGGGCAGCAAGTCGATGGTGGCTGCATGAAAGTCTTGAAAGCTTGGATCGGAGCTTGGATGGTAACCTCAACCTTGAAAAGGGTGATGCGCAAGACGTTCTGCTAGACCTTATTAAGAACACTAAAGCCAAAGCCGTCTACTGGAACAGATGTTATGAACCTTGGCGCGTTACAAGAGACACTAAAATTAAAGAGACGTTAGGAAATGAAGGCATTGAAGCCAAAAGCTATAACGGCTCTTTACTCTTTGAGCCGCACACTACGCTCAAAGATGATGGAACGCCCTACAAGGTTTTTACACCTTTCTATAAAAAAGGATGTCTATGCAATGCCCCGGAGCCACGCACTCCAGCAGCTGCGCCGAAAAATTTAAAACTATACGAGCATAAGCTTCTCTCTCTTAATGATTTAGAGCTTTTGCCCAATATTCCTTGGCATCAAAACATGGGAAATCATTGGCAACCAGGTGAGGGTGGAGCTCATGCTCGTCTCCATGAATTTCTTGATAATAGTCTCAAAGGCTACAAAGAGGGCCGTAATCTACCCGCGGGTGAAAGCGTCTCAAGGCTTTCACCCCATCTTCATTATGGGGAAATCTCTCCTAATGAGGTTTGGAGCGCGGTAAAGCCTAGAATGATTGCCGAGCATTGCGAAACTGACGGTGAACATTTCTTAAGGGAGCTTGGTTGGCGGGAATTTTCAAATAACCTGCTTTTTCATTTCCCAGATATCCCACGTAAAAATTTACAAAAGAAGTTTGATAATTTTATGTGGCGTGACGATGTTGAAGCTCTGCGACGTTGGCAAAAAGGCCAGACAGGATACCCCATAGTTGACGCTGGTATGCGCGAGCTTTGGGAAACAGGATATATGCATAATCGCGTGCGCATGATTGTCGGTTCTTTTTTAGTTAAAAATTTGATGCTGCACTGGCATCATGGCGAAGATTGGTTCTGGGATACTCTGGTCGATGCGGATCTAGCCAACAACAGTGCCAGTTGGCAATGGATTGCAGGATGTGGGGCTGATGCAGCGCCTTATTTCAGGATTTTTAACCCGGTCACGCAAGGCCAAAAATTTGATGCTGATGGCACTTATGTCAGACGTTATGTGCCCGAGATAGAAAAATTACCCGATAAGTATCTGCACAGTCCCTGGGAAGCAAAAGACGGGGTTTTGGCCGACGCCGAAATTAAGCTTGGCAAAGACTACCCTGAGCCCATTGTGGATCTGAAATTGTCTAGAGAAAGGGCCTTAGAAGCTTTTAGGGTATTATAAATCAGGTAGGATGTTCCCAGTGATACAAACAATAAGGTGTGGAAAGTAACACGCCCTACTTATTAAAGTTTATGTTTATAAAGATTTAAACATAAATTGTCGTATCGATCACATCATCATTTCTTTGCAATTTCTGTTGTTACTTGCGATTTTGGACTTGCATGGAGGAAAGTGTCTATTCACTAAGGTGTTGTAAATATTTGCGTTTTAATACTTTTTAGTATCAATTACGTTGAAAAGCAAAACCAGTTGGTTGCGAACCCCCGCAACCATCTTGAGGACATCATCGCCGCTAAGGTTAGCTCTCCCTCCCGCAATCATTCTAACTTTAAATTCGTCATAATCGGGGTCTTTAAAGTTAGAGCTAAATCCTGCCACAGTAACCATATCGACATATCTTGTAGGGTATAGACGAATTTCGTGCTAATGAACCCATGCCCATAAGAGGGGAATCCATATAAGGGATGTTGTTAATGTGCCTTTGATCGTTTGATAGGCGATCCAAGCCCAGAATAATTCTTTACCGGGTTTTTTAAATTTCTTGAAAGCGCTTGGCTTTTCTTTGTTTACAGTGTCCATGATTGCACTTTAGGCGTCGCAGATAATTGATGTAATTGACGCAGGTCAATTTTTTTTATTTAAAATTCCTCAATACTGATGTCATGAATGATGACTATCAAAATTGTGCTGATTATGATGATTTAATGCGGCGATATCTGGATACCTGCAACAAAGCATTGTTGCATAATAAAAATCGTTTTCCGTTTAAGCAAATATTTGATGCGGCCAAGAATGCGGAAGCGGGCAGAATGATTGAGGTCAAAATAGCCGAGTATGAGCCGACCTTCGTTGTTTATATCGCTAACGATGTGATCGCATTTGATAAGCACGATGAATGTGGTTCATGTGAGTGTGATGGCTTATGGCACGTTGAGCGCGAATATCTGGATGAAGTGGCGCAGAACCCACAGATATTCATCCAAAATCCCGCACGCTTAAACTGGGAATGGATGTATATATAATTACTCCGCGGCTTCTAAGTCCTTGCAAGGGAATTCAGAAGAACAAACCGCGCATGAATAATCTGTGAGTTGATTAATGCTATCCATTTTGATCGTGGAGCCCTGAATTTCTATGCCGGTTTTATCGCGTAGTTTTGATAGCGCGCGTGAGAATGTCTCAGGCTGCATGCCCAAACGAGAAGCCAAAAGTGTTTTATCGTAGGGTAGGTGAAGAGTGATTTCGCCTTGGGCATGTTGATCTGTAAGGCGCAAAAGGAAGCAGCCAATGCGTTGTGAGGCGTTCTGAATCGTCCGGTGCTCAATTTCACGATCTTGACGGCGGCGATAACGCGCCATAGAGCCAAGCATGTTTAAGGCAAGCTTGTTGTTTGTTTCGATCTCAGTTTTTAAATTTCTGAGGGGAATGGTGATAATCTCGCTATTTTGAACGACTTCTGCGCTGTACGGGTATATGCAGTCTTCGAAAATGGATGTTTCACCAAAAATGTGGCCTTTGGGCAATATATCAACAACGGCTTGCGAGCCATCGAGTGTTTCACGAAAAAGTTTCACCCACCCAGTTTTGATAAAATAGAAATGCTTGGCTTCTTCACCATGTATGAAAAGAACTTTACCTTTGGGGTGTTGGTGAACCGTCGCGTCGTGTGCAAGATTGTTGATTGTGGATTCATCGCAGTTTTTAAAAATAGATACACTCACAAGGCTGTTATGAATATCCGGCATTTATTTGAGAATCCTCTGGCTTTGATGATGATCCAATATTGCACCTTTTGATAATGCATTAAAGGCTATTTCTCAACTCCGTATGAAAGAAAAATCTAAAGGGGGATCTGCAAAATTGATTTTGGTCAATGCTATTAATCTCATACCTGCGAAACTCAATGAGAAACGGCGTAATGGATTTTAAAAATGCTCGGACAGTGTCTGACGGAAATCACGACATCTTATGGATTGCCAATTAGTCTATTCCTTGGGGGATTGGTTGGCGGGTTTTCTCATTGTGCGTGGATGTGCGCGCCGTTTGTACTCGCGCAGAGCGAAGGGCGTGCTGATATTCATAAATTAAAGTCTGCCTTATTGTTGCCGTATCATTTGGGGCGTATGACCACATATGTTGTGCTCGCCATTCTTGTGAGTTCTGTGATTAATTTGGCGTTTGTGTTTTCAGATTTAAAAGCTTTGATTTCTGCGCCTTTGCTGATGCTTGCCGGGGTTGTTTTTTTGGTAACGGCGTTTCCAAGGCTTTCAACGGTTTTTCCTTGGGCATCAAAATTACAAATGGCTGTGCCATATCAATGGATTAGTAGACCCATTTCCAAATTATCACGGCACAGTCATTTTATGGCGCGTTACGGTCTGGGTGTTTTATTGGGTTTTATGCCGTGCGGTCTTGTTGTTTCTGCGCTTATGGCCTCCGCAACGGCTTCGAATGTATGGGCGGCGGGGCTGGCTATGGCGGCTTTCACAGTTGGCACGGTGCCCGCTTTATTAATGGTTTCGTTTGGTGGTCAGGCCTTTAAACAGAAATACCCCAAAGTAAGTTCGTATGTATCGCGCGGCGGTATGGTGGTGAGCAGTTTCTGGCTGTTCATGCTTGCCGGCACAATGGTTTTTTAGAAGGAAAGTTTGATGCAAGAAGAGAAATACAATTATGACGTAGTCAAAAAATTTACTTTGGCGACTTTATTCTGGGCAAATATAGGTTTTCTTGCCGGGATCTTTATCGCCCTGCAAATGGTGTTTCCTGATTTGAATATAGAACCTTATCTTAGTTTTGGTCGGTTACGTCCCGTCCATACATCTGCGGTGATTTTCGCATTCGGTGGGAATGCATTATTTGCGACCAGTTACTTCATCGTGCAGCGTACATGTGGTGTGAGGCTCTGGAGCGATAAGCTCGCCAATTTCACGTTTTGGGGGTATCAGGCATTTATTATTATGGCCGCCCTTGGTTATGTTCTTGGGGTTACGCAAGCGAAAGAATACGCGGAACCTGAATGGTATGCTGATTTATGGCTAACGATCGTTTGGGTGGCTTATTTGATTGTTTTTATGATGACAATCGTGCGCCGTAAGGAGCCACATCTTTATGTCGCTAACTGGTTCTTTTTATCTTTCATCGTAACTGTCGCGGTGCTGCATTTAGGAAATGCATTGGCCTTACCTGTGTTTGTTGGTGGCGCGAAAAGTTATTCTGCCTTTGCGGGCGTACAAAGCGCCATGATCCAGTGGTGGTATGGCCATAACGCGGTCGGCTTTTTCTTAACGGCAGGTTTTTTGGGGATGATGTATTACTTCATACCCAAACAGGCGGATAGGCCGATTTATTCTTATCGCCTGTCCATTATCCACTTTTGGTCGTTAATTTTTATTTACATCTGGGCGGGGCCGCACCATTTGCATTATACGGCGTTACCGGATTGGGCGCAGACGCTGGGGATGACATTTTCAATCATGCTTTGGATGCCAAGTTGGGGGGGGATGATCAATGGTGTTATGACGCTGTCAGGCGCATGGCATAAGTTGCGTGAAGATCCCATATTACAATTTATGATTATCGCGTTGGCGTTTTACGGCATGGCGACCTTTGAGGGGCCGTTAATGTCCATCCGTGCGGTCAATTCATTATCGCATTATACGGACTGGACGATTGGGCACGTTCATTCCGGCGCTCTTGGTTGGAATGGGTTTATCACCTTTGGTTGTCTTTATTACATGGTGCCGCATTTATGGGGACGAAAAAGACTGTACTCTATAAAGCTTGTCAGTATGCACTTATGGATCGCTACGCTAGGTATCGTTTTCTATATATCCGCGATGTGGGTGTCCGGAATTATGCAAGGATTAATGTGGCGTTCTTACGATGAAATGGGTTTCTTGCAATATTCATTTGTAGAGAGCGTGATGGCGATGAAGCCTTTCTACATGATCCGCGTGCTGGGCGGCGTTCTGTACCTCACCGGTTCATTGATCATGATCTACAACTTTTATCGCACAATACGCGGCGATATCAGTGAAAAAGAGCCATTGGAGAATGATGTCGGTGCACAAGAAGAAAAAGCGATACAAGAGCAAGGAGCGGTAGCATGAGTTGGATGAATAAACATGAAAAGCTAGAGCGTAATTCTTTGCTGTTGTTGGTTTGTACCGTTGTTGTGGTTCTAATTGGCGGTATTGTCGAAATTGTCCCGTTATTCCGCATGGAAACAGTGATTGAGCCGGTTGAAGGGGTTCGCCCATATACGCCATTGGAATTGGTGGGGCAGAATATTTACATCCGCGAAGGATGTTATAACTGTCACTCGCAGCAAATCCGCCCTTTGAGAGATGAGGTTGTGCGCTATGGTCACTATTCTTTAGCAGCAGAGAGCATGTATGATCACCCGTTTCAGTGGGGCTCTAAACGCACAGGGCCGGACCTTGCGCGTGTCGGCGGTAAGTATTCAGATGAATGGCATGTTTCGCACATGAAAGAGCCGCGAGATTTAGTGCCTGAGTCGATTATGCCGTCTTATGGGTTTCTTCTGAAAAAAGGGGCGAAAATTCATGATCTTAAAAGTCATCTGAAGGCTTTGAGCACTCTGGGGGTTCCATATTCTGATGAAATGATTGAATGGGCGCAAAAGGACGCCGTCGCTCAGGCGACTGGTGAGCCGCGGACAGATACAACAGGATTGATGGAGCGTTATGGCGAGAATGTTATTGCGCGTGACTTTGACGGCAATCCGACGATGATATCAGAGATGGACGCTCTTGTGGCCTATCTTCAAGCATTAGGCACGATGGTTGATTTCGAAGCGGCCAAGGCCGTAGAGGGGGATGAGTAGATGAAACATTTTTTCGCGAACCCTGACCTTGGGCTTATCGGTTTACTGTTTTTCTTTATCTTTTTTTGTAGCGTTCTTGTTTGGACATTTCGTCCGGGCGCTAAAAAAAGTTATGAACAGCACGCGCAAATACCCCTCGATGATGAGAAATCGGAGATGAAATAATGGATGATAATAAAAAAGAAATTGATGAAGTTTCCGGTGTTGAAACCACAGGGCACGAATGGGATGGCTTGAAGGAGTTGAATAACCCTTTGCCGCGTTGGTGGTTATGGGTTTTTTATGTGTGTATTATTTGGTCGGTTTGGTATTGGGTTATTTATCCGTCTTGGCCAATTCCGAATGGTGCGACAGAAGGAACGCAGGGCTACACTCAATTTAAAGAATTAGAAGAAAGCCAGAGCGAAATTGTCGCGCGACAACAGAAGTATTTAAATCGTTTTGAGAATGCTTCTTTTGAAGACATCATGGCAGACGCAGAACTTTATGCCTTCGCAAGAGCAGGGGGGGCATCTGCATTTAAAGATAATTGTGCCACGTGCCACGGAACCGGCGCGGCAGGCAGTAAGGGGTACCCTAATCTGAATGATGATGATTGGTTATGGGGCGGCATGAAGGCGGATATTTTCCAAACACTTCAATATGGCATACGCGCGGATAATCTTGATTCCAGAGTTTCGCAAATGCCCGCATTTGGTAAAGATGGCTTGCTCAAGAAAGATGAAATTGACGCTGTTGTCGATTACGTGTTGAGCCTTTCAGGCACAGCTAAAAAGTCTACTTATACGCAAGGCCAAAAGATTTTTAAAGAACAGTGTGCGTCTTGTCATGCGGAGAATGGCAGAGGCCTTCATGAATTTGGTGCCGCGAACTTAACGGATAAGATATGGTTGTATGGTGGCAAACGTAATGACGTTTATCAAACAGTCTTTTATTCACGGGCAGGTATGATGCCGGCCTGGAAGGGACGTTTGGATGAAAACACTTTAAAGCAATTAACAATCTATCTTCACGAGTTAAGCGGCGGTGAAGGCGAGGTTGTTGAGCCTGAAACGGAAGCGGTAATAGATGTCGTGCCAGAAAAACAAAACGAAGCAGACCCGGAACACTAGCTCTGTTAGCGAACAGGATGTTAAGTATTTTGCGAAGCAAGAAAAGGTTTATCCTAAACGTGTTTGGGGTCGGTATCGTAAACTCAAATGGATAGTGATGGCTGTGACGTTGGGTATTTATTACCTTACGCCCTTTATTCGATGGGATCGTGGGCCGAATGCGCCTGATCAAGCCGTTTTGATCGATTTAACCAACGCAAAAGCTTACTGGTTCTGGATCGAAATTTGGCCACAAGAAGTCTACATACTCACGGGTATATTAATTCTTGCCGCGATAGGATTATTTTTTGTTACGAGCTTGTTTGGCCGTGTTTGGTGTGGTTATGCTTGCCCGCAGACTGTGTGGACGGATTTATTTGTCTGGGTAGAGCGTATCGTTCAAGGCGACCGTAACGCACGCAAGAAGCTCCATGATAGTCCGTGGACATTTAATAAAATCAAAAAAATAGTGGTTACACATTTTATCTGGCTTGTTATTGCTTGGTGTACCGCGGGTTCTTTCGTTCTTTACTTTAATGACGCGCCGACATTGGTCAAAAGCTTTTTTGAGTTTGATGTTTCCCCGACTGTGCTTGGGTTTATCGTTAGCCTGACATTTAGCACTTATTTAATGGCTGGTTTTGCACGTGAACAGGTCTGTACTTATATGTGCCCTTACGCACGATTTCAGTCCGCGATGTTTGATCGCGATACTTTGATTATCGGGTATGATGAAAAGCGTGGTGAACAACGCGGAAAGCACAAAAAAGGTGATTCATGGGAAGGCCGCGGCCATTGCATTGATTGTACGGCTTGTGTGCAGGTTTGCCCGATGGGTATTGATATACGCGATGGTTTGCAGATGGAATGTATTGCGTGTGGATTATGTGTTGATGCCTGTAATGATATTATGGACAAGATTGATTTGCCTCGTGGACTTATTCGATATGACACAACCAGTCACATGGATGCAGAGGTTAAGGGGGGTGAGGAGAAATTCAAATTCATTCGGCCAAGAACAATCTATTACAGTGTTGTTATAGCGATCGTTGGTTGTGTGATGTTGTATTCACTCATCATGCGTGCGCCTTTAGAAATTCATGTATTACATGATCGAAACCCTATCTTCGTTCAACTATCCAGCGGCGAAATCAGAAATGGTTATGTATTGAAAATTCTGAACAAAACGCATGAGCACCAGACATATAAGCTCTCGATCGACGGTTTGGAGAATTCAAAAATATCAGTTAAAGCCGCTGGCGGTATAGATAAGAATACCCTTTATGTTCCGGCCGATAGCGTCGGCTCATATCATGTTTATGTTAGCGCAGATGTTGCACCTGCAGCGTCCAGAGATATTATATTTAGATTGCAAAATGATACGAACGAAATTGCAGATGAATACCGTTCCTTTTTTGTTACACGTAAGGATTGATGTAATGAACGCTATACCCGAAACGAAGCGAAGTCCAAAAGGCAAGTGGATACTGGTCTACTTTGTTTTGTTTTTTGGACTGATCATCGCGGTGAACAGCGTCTTTATTTATTTCGCGATTAATTCGCATAGTGGCGTGATTATAGATAAGCCCTATGAAAGGGGACTTTCTTATGATGAGACATTGGATAGGGCGAAGGCACAGCCAAAGCTGAAAGATCAAATATCCTTCAAAAAAGGTGTTTTGGTCTGGTCTCTCAAGGATGGACAGGGCAAACTCATTGAAAATGCAGTGGTTGAAGCCAGTCTGATCAGAGAAGTGCAAGATGGCCACGATTATAAAGTTGCGTTAGAACATGAAGGTGGCGGCATTTACAAGGCAAAACTATACGCGCCGCTAAAGGGGCGTTGGAAAGTTAGGTTAAAGGCCATATGGAACAACAAGCAATATCAAGCAGTTCAGACATTGTTGATAGATTAGAAGATCATTCTAATAATACAGGTTATGAAGGGTTGGTTCAGCAAGCTGAGAATGGCGATTTGTCGCTATCAATCCTCGTTAGTGGTGTTCATTGCGCAGCATGTATCCAAAAAATTGAATCTAAGCTTTCGCTAGAACAAGATGTTTCTTCTGTGCGGCTAAACTTTTCAACTAAACGGCTTTCAGTACTTTGGTTTGGATCAAAAGAGCGTGCGAATGACTTTGTTAAATTGGTCGAGGGGCTTGGTTATGGCGTAAAGCCATACACAACAGATCAAGCGAAAGAAAGTGTTGAAAATCAAGAGCGTTTACTGTTGATGTGTTTGGGCGTGGCAGGGTTTGCCATGGGCAATATTATGTTGCTTTCAGTGGGGTTGTGGACGACATCAACAGAAACGATGGGTGTGGCTACGCGTGATTTTATGCATTGGATTTCCGCGGCGATCGCCATACCAACGATAATATTTTCGGGTCGACCGTTTTTTAAGTCAGCTTTAAACGTTCTCAAATCAGGCCAGACGAACATGGATGTGCCCATATCTTTGGCTTTGCTTTTGGCGACAGGTATGAGCCTGTATGAAACGATTAATCATGGTGAGCATGTGTATTTTGATTCTGCCGTGATGCTTATGTTCTTTTTGTTGATCGGTCGATATTTGGATATGCGCGCAAGGGGGGTGGCCCAAGCATCTGCGTTTGAATTGTTAAGCAGTTTAAATGATTTTGCCACCGTTGTTGAAAATAATGCGACGCGGCGTGTTCCCATTCGTGATGTACGCGAGGGCATGTATGTTCGTGTGTCTTCTGGCGAAGCTTTTCCTGTAGATGGCATGATCAGTGAAGGTAAGACAACGGTTGATACGGCTCTGGTCACAGGAGAAACGCTACCGCGCGATGCTGAGATCGGTGATGCCGTTTACGCAGGTACGGTCAATCTCTCTGCGCCTGTTACGTTAATTGTTGATCGTGCCGCAGAAGATTCATTGTTGGCCGATATCGTGCGCTTAATGGAAAAGGCTACGCAAGGGCAGGCACATTATGTCCGATTGGCTGATAAGGCGGCACGGTTATATACGCCAATTGTTCATTCAATGGCTTTAATTGCTTTTATTGGGTGGTGGGGCGTTGGTGGTATGTCAGTGCAAGGGGCGATCATGATCTCGATCACGGTGTTGATTATCACATGCCCGTGTGCGTTGGGCTTGGCTGTTCCTGTCGTACAGGTTTTAGCGAGTGATAAACTGTTTAAAAGTGGTGTTCTTGTAAAGTCGGGTGATGCTCTGGAGCGTCTTGCAAAAGTTGACACTGTGTTACTGGATAAAACAGGCACGCTAACTCTTGGTGTTCCGGCTTTAAATGGCACGTATGATGCACAAAAAATGAAAGTAGCGGCATCAATCGCATCGCACAGTGTGCATCCTTTGTCGAAGGCTCTGTGTAATGTTTATGACGGTGATCTTCTCGAGGTTAAAGATGTAAAAGAAGTAGCGGGTAGAGGGCTATCTTGTGTCATTGATAAAAAAGTTGTCAAATTGGGCAGTCGTTCATGGTGTGGTGATGTAAATGCGGGACCATCGGAGCAACCTGAATTGTGGCTATCTGTAGAAGGGGGGGCACCTGTTCGTTTTGTGTTTCAGGATGAACTTCGCACTGACGCAATTCATACCATCAAAGAATTTATACAAAAACGCTTAAAGATTATTATGCTCTCGGGTGATCAAAACAGTGTGGTGCAAAAAGTATCAATGGCCTGTGGCATTGGTGAGTATTACGGAGAACAAACACCGCCTCAAAAATTTGAATTCATGGAGAATCTAAAATCAAATGGCGCGTGTGTCCTTATGGTTGGTGACGGACTAAATGATGCGCCAACTTTGGCTGGAGCGGATGTTTCTATGGCACCCGGGACTGCGATTGATATGGCGCAGAATGCGGCCGATATTGTTTTTATGGGTGATAAACTTTTTCCTGTTTATGAAACCTATAAAACCGCAGTAAGAGCGCAGTGTTTGGTTCGACAAAATTTTATGCTGGCGGTTTTGTATAATATTGTCGCTGTACCTATGGCATTGTCGGGAATGGTGACGCCATTAATCGCAGCTATTGCTATGTCTGGTTCATCGTTACTTGTTATTGGAAATTCGTTCCGGTTAAGGCTGAAATCATGAGTGTTCTTATTTATCTTATTCCTGTTGCTTTGTTTTTGGGGTTGCTTGGTTTAGGCGCCTTTGTCTGGAGTCTTAAATCAGGCCAATATGATGATCTGGAAGGGGCGGCAAGACGCATTTTGATTGATGAAGAAAAAGATCAAAAAAACGATAAAAAACAAGACGATAATTGACCTTTGTCAATTAGTTTTCATGGTCACGCACGCATACTCTGGGCAGATTTAAAAAAGCAGGAGTTAAGTGAAATGAGAACTGTATCAAAATATGTTTTTATGGCAGGTGTCGCAGGAATGACTATGGCATTTATGCCAGCTCAGGCAAAAGATCTTGGTGATGGCTATTTCGCGAAGGAACGTTTCCAGATCCGTTTAAGGGCTATCGGGGTTTTTGCAGATGGTGATGGTAACGTTGATGGGACATCAGTCGGCACAGACGTTGATAATGCGTTTACGCCCGAAATAGATATAACTTATTTTTTAACTGAACATGTGGCAGCTGAGCTTATCGCTGCAACAGCAAAGCACACTGTCAGTGCAGGTGGTAGTGATTTAGGCGATACGTGGATCTTACCGCCGACCCTGACCCTTCAATATCACTTCACACCTGACAAGAAATTTAGCCCCTATATAGGAGCTGGGCTTAATTACTCAGTGTTCTATGGTGAAGACAACGCAGCAGGTGTGTCGGACTTTAACGTTGATAATGGCATTGGTTTAGCAGCTCAGGTTGGATTTGATTACTGGATAAATGATAATTGGGGTTTTAACCTAGATGCCAAATATATGGACTTGAACGTTGATGCTAGCGTAAGTAGTGGAGCCGTTAAGGCGAGTGACGTTGATATTGATCCATGGATTATCGGCGCAGGTGTGTCTTATCGGTTTTAGTTTGAAAATATTTTCTAATTAATAATTTGTGGATAATTTTTGACAGTACAAAACACAGTACAAATGAAGGCGCTCTAAGGTATTGTAATTAAATATCAATATCTTAAATTAAATATTTGGTTACTACCCCCGCAACCAATTAAATCAAGTGTTTAACTGTATTCATGTGGCTTTTATTTTATCCGTGGCACATTTTTCAACAAATGACCGCGGCAAAGCGCAAAGGCGAAAAACTCGACGTTTTTGAAGATTTTTGTGCCGTTAGTGTGCCATGAGAAATTCTGTTACTTCTAAGGCCTTGTTCTGTATGAATAACGGGTATAAGCGTTTTCCCGTTTAATCAGAACCAAAGTTACGCCCTTGGATGCGTTTTTGTATGTCTTTTCAAAATGTTTTTTCATCCCATGAATTTTAAAAATCTTATTATTGAATTCCTAACTTTTCAGTGTTAGCTTTCTGTCTATGAAGCGTTTTATCATCATGTTCAGTTTTTTAGCTTTTCTTTGTACAGTCACGGTGACTGCTGGGCATGCCTGTATGGATATGCCGCAAGACATTGCTGCCGAAGCAATCTCACATGATCACAATGCTTCGGAATCCGATAAAAAGTCATCATGTGATTGTGATATGACATGCGGACATGCGTGCGCGCATCATCATGTGATGAGTTATGAAAACGGTGCGTTTTTACCGTTTTTCAATGGCTATCAGGACAATCAGTTCGAAGAATCACAAGTTGCACTTGGTGATCTTATATACGGACTAAAACGCCCCCCTAAATCATAATTCACGCAGTTTTTTGTTTAACGACAGGAAAACTGCGCCTTTATTTTGTGCTTGATGCTTTGTGAAAGGCATATCTGCACACGAATATATTTTCCCAAAAATAGGATAAAATGATGAACAAGCTACTTTATGCAGTAGTGGTGGCGATGTGTATGTCACCTTCTACACAAGTAAATGCGCAGACGATGGACAAGCAGACAGCTTTTATCAAAGCGCTTGAAAATAACCCAACTTACCGCGCCGCATTGGCCGAGGTTCAATCTGCAGAGGGGCGAAAGATACAATCGTCTGTATCGCCAAACCCGGAAGCGGTATTTGAAATAGAGAACTTTGCCGGTGAAGATGATCTGGAAGGTTTTGACGGTGCTGAGTTAACGCTTGGCATTGAACAAACCATTGAAATTGGAGGTAAGAGAAAAGAGCGCAAGAGTGCTGCCGGTTACGATTTGAAAATCAGTCGTGAACAGGCAGTAGCCCAAGGGCTGAGCATCTTAGCCGAAACTGAATATGGTTTTATGCGATGGGCGGTGGCACAAGAGCGCTTAAAACTCGCTGATAAGCGTTTGGCATTGGCCGATAAAACGCATGACATTGTGAAAACCCGTATTGGTGCGGCCAAGGCACCTGAAATTCAACACACTAAAGCCGATATTGAGCAAGCGGCTGCAGAGGTTGAAAAGCGTCAGGCGCAAAAGGAACTGTTAAACGCGAAGAATAATTTTGCGCGCATTCTGGGCGGCGAAGATATAGATGGCATATCTATTGAGGTTTCGTTTGATAACTTGCCTTCGTTGATGGACAGGCAAAGTTTGATTGATGCATTAGACAAAGCGCCACAAGCCCGCATACAAAAATTCACCCAAATGCAGGCGCAGTCTTCTTTGAACCTCGCTTATTCTAATGCGGTTCCGGACCCCACCTTTGGGCTTGGTGTACGTCGTTTTAATGAAAATGACAGCACGGCGTTGGTTGCGAGTATTTCTATTCCCATTCCGGTTTTAAATCGCAATCAGGGCGAAATCATGCAGGCACAAGCCGAGATCGCAAAAGCCGAAGCGCTGGGTCTGGCGTCAACGCTGGCGCAAAGACAGTCCGCGATCGCCGCATGGGAGGGATTCTCATCTGCCTTAGAGGAAGCCGAGCGTTATCAGGATGAAATTATTCCCGGTGCACGCAAGGCCTATAAACAGGCAGATGAAGGGTATAGCCGCGGCGCTTTTTCTTTTCTGGATTTACTGGATTCGCAACGCACGTTGTACGAAGTACAGGAAGCATATCTGGAGAGCATCCTCAATCTATATGAAGCAAAAGTACAAGCAGAGTTTCTGATGGGAACGCATGAAACTCTTATTCAAAACTTAAATTCTGATAATCAAGGAACAACAAAATGAGAAATCTATTTCTAACAACTGTATTTTCAATGCCACTTTTTATGGGTGCACCGTTTATTCCCGTTGCTATGGCCGGTGACGGTCATGGGCATGGCTCTTCGAATAAAAATATTGAGCGCTCTCATGATGAGCAAGATGCGCATAAGCACGAAGGAGAGGATAGTCATAATGAGCATAAATCATCAGGCGGACACGATGACCATGCAGACGGGCATGAGGGGGAACATGATGATGAAGGGCGTGTAAAAATTTCGTCATCATCTGCAAGCTTGGCCGGCATCAAAACCCAAAAGGCGGGTGCGGCATCCATTGCGCTGACGATACCGCTTACGGGGCGCATTATTCTTAATGAAAATAGAACAGCAGATGTTCGGGCTCGGTTTCCGGGGTTTGTAAAACAAGTGCACGTTAATTTGGGAGATATCGTCAAAAAAGGTGATGTTCTGGCCACTGTAGAAAGCAACGAAAGTTTACAAAACTATGCTGTGAAAGCGCCGATTGATGGTGTTGTGCTTAGGCGTGAAACAAATATCGGTGATGTTACAAATGGTAAAGAGCTATTTGTTATTGCCGATCTCTCAACAGTCTGGGCGAGATATCATGTTTTTCCGCGTGATGTTGCAAAGATTAAAAAAGGGCAAAGTGTTTCAGTGCATGCACTTGATGAAAAAACACGTCAGGTGACGGAAATTTCTATGGTGTTTCCGACGGCGGATGCGCTCAGTCAAACGGTCATCGCGATTGCTGAATTGCCTAATGCTGGCGGTGTTTGGCGTCCGGGCATGACGGTGGAGGGTGATGTGAAAGTGAGCGAAAAACGCGTTGCCATTGCCGTTCCTAAAACAGCGCTGCAATTTATGGAAGACAAGCAGGTTGTCTTTGTAAAAGAAGGCGATAGCTATGAACCGCGTCCTGTCAATGTCGGAATGGCTGGCATAGATCACGTCGAAATTAAATCCGGTCTTAAAAGTGGTGAAACGTATGTGAGCGCAGGAAGCTTTGTGATTAAAGCAGACATCCTGAAAGCAACAGCGGCTCACTCTCACTAAACGATATTTCATCAAAGGAATAAACTAATGCTTGAGAATATAATTAAACAATCAATTACCCATAGATGGCTGGTGCTGATCTCTGTATTGGCCATATGTGCTTTGGGTGTTTACAATTTTAATCGTCTGCCGATTGATGCCGTACCGGATATTACAAATGTACAGGTGCAAATTAATACGGCGGCGGATGGTTATTCCCCGTTAGAAGTAGAGCAGCGGATAACATTTCCCGTTGAAACGGTTCTTGCAGGTATACCCAAATTGGATTACACGCGCTCTCTTTCTCGTTACGGCCTTTCGCAGGTCACCGTCGTGTTCGAAGACGGTACGGATATCTTTTTTGCACGCCAGCAAATTGCCGAACGATTACAGCAGATTAAAAGTGAAATTCCACAAGGCTTGGAACCTATTATGGGGCCGATCAGTACCGGCCTTGGAGAGATATTTTTCTATACAGTAGAGGCAGAAAAAGATGCACTGAAAGAAGACGGTACATCGTATACGCCTATGGATTTGTTGACGGTGCAAAATTGGATAATTGTACCCCAATTGCGAAATCTGAAAGGCGTGGTGGAGGTCAATACGATTGGCGGCTATGAGCAGCAATTCCATGTTAAGCCGTATCCGGATCGTTTGTTGTCTTATGATTTGAGTCTCCATGAGGTTATCAATGCTTTGGAAGCAAATAATGATAATGCAGGCGCAGGATATATTGAGCGCAACGGTGAACAATATTTGATCCGTATTCCCGGTCAGGTAGAGGGATTAGAGGATATTGGTAACATTATTGTGGCCAAGCGCGATGAGCTTACAATCCGTGTGAAAGATGTGGCCGATGTGGCGCTTGGGGCACCCTTGCGAACAGGCGCTGCGACGGAAAACGGTGAAGAGATTGTTCTGGGCACAGCCATGATGTTGATGGGCGAAAACAGCCGTGATGTATCGCAGCGTGTCGGTGAGAAGTTAGATAAAATTGCGACGAGCTTGCCTGACGGCGTTATTGTCAAGCCAATCTATGATCGTACGACGCTGGTTGAAAAGACTGTCAAAACAGTCGAAAAAAATCTGGCAGAGGGCGCGCTATTAGTCATTGTGATTTTGTTTCTTTTGTTGGGTAATTTCCGCGCTGCACTGATTACGGCATTCGTCATTCCTGTTGCTATGCTTATGACGATTACCGGAATGGTCGAGAATAAGGTTTCCGGAAATCTTATGAGTTTGGGCGCCTTGGATTTTGGCCTAATCGTTGATGGTGCAGTGATTATCATTGAAAACTGTCTGCGTCGTTTCGGAATGGAGCAGCACAGGTTAGGGCGCCTTTTAAGTAAGGAAGAGCGTTTTGATCTGGCTTCAAAAGCAACGGCAGAAGTCATAAAACCGAGCATTTTCGGAATTCTGATTATCACGGTTGTCTATTTGCCGATCTTTTCATTGACTGGCGTTGAGGGGAAGATGTTCCACCCCATGGCCTTTACGGTCGTTGTCGCTCTTATTTCTGCGATGGTGCTTTCCGTGACATTCGTGCCGGCGGCGGTTGCCACGTTTATCACAGGTAAAGTGCAAGAGAAAGAAAATGCGGCTATTCGCGGCGCTAAAAAGGCTTATGAGCCAATGCTGCGATGGAGTGTTGCACATCCTCTGCCTGTTATTACGACCGCGCTGGCTCTTGTTATCATCAGTGTGTTCTCCGTAACAAAAATGGGGTCTGAATTTGTGCCTCAACTGGATGAAGGGGATATAGCGGTTCAGGCTTTGCGCGCTCCGGGTACATCTTTAACTGAATCTGTGCGCATGCAGTCCTTGATGGAAAAAATGTTGGTGAATGAGTTTCCCGAAGTGGAAACCGTTATCGCAAGGATCGGTACTGCGGAGGTTGCAACCGATGCTATGCCACCGAACATTGCCGATACATATGTGTTGTTAAAAAAACGCAAGGATTGGCCTGATCCGTCAAAGTCCAAGGCAAAACTGGTTGAGGAGATGGAGATCGCCTTAGAGGGGATCCCCGGAAGTAACTACGAATTCTCTCAACCTATCCAACTTCGTTTTAATGAATTGATTTCAGGTGTTCGAAGTGACGTTGCCGTCAAGATTTATGGTGATGATCTGGAACAGCTTTTGAAGTCGGCCAATGAGGTTTTGGAGGTCATTCAAAAGGTAGACGGCGCAGCAGGGGCAAAGGTTGAGCAGGTAACGGGGTTACCGGTTCTGAGCATTGTTCCCGATCGCAAGCGGATGGATTTGTATGGTCTTAGTATTTCTGATGTGCAGGAAATTATTCAAACGGCGATGGGAGGGCGAGAAGCAGGAACTGTTTTTGAAGGTGACCGTCGCTTTGATTTGGTGGTTCGTTTACCGGAAAAACTACGTACTGATATTGATGCGCTTGATCGGCTTCCTATTCCTTTACCAAACGCGGAGCAGGAGGGGGTAGATGAAAGACCCGACTATGTGCCATTGGGTGAAGTTTCCGATATTTCCATTCTTTACGGGCCTAATCAGATTAGTCGTGAAAACGGTAAACGCCGCATTGTTGTGACATCAAATGTTCGCGGTCGTGACTTGGGCAGCTTCGTTGGCGATATTCGTAATCAGATCGCCGAAAAGGTAAAGCTTCCCGCCGGGTATTGGAGCGAGTATGGCGGAACATTTGAACAACTGACCTCAGCCAAGCAACGCTTGATGATTGTTGTGCCTATTTCACTGTTGCTGATTTTTGGCTTGTTGTTCATGGCTTTTAATTCTGCGCGGGCGGCATTGTTGATTTTCTCGGGTGTCCCTTTGGCTTTGACCGGTGGTATCGCGGCGTTGTGGCTGCGTGATATTCCGTTATCAATTTCAGCAGGGGTCGGTTTTATCGCTCTGTCAGGTGTGGCTGTGCTGAATGGTGTGGTGATGCTGTCTTTTATTCGTGATCTGGAAAAGCAAGGGAAACCGATGCAGGATGCGATTATTGACGGCGCATTAACGCGTTTGCGTCCTGTGCTTATGACGGCATTGGTGGCCTCTTTGGGGTTTGTACCGATGGCGCTGAATACAGGGGCCGGTGCAGAAGTGCAAAGGCCGTTGGCAACAGTGGTTATTGGTGGCATTATTTCTTCCACTGTTTTAACGCTTCTGGTTTTGCCTGCTTTGTATAAATGGTTTCCAAGCCGTTTTAGCATGCGAAGAAAAACACAAGTGTCTGCAAAAACGTAAAAAGGATCAGAGAATGGGACATCATCATCATCACCATCACGTTGACGCATCAAAGATGGGTGAACGGCGGCTCTGGTGGGCGGTCGGCGCGAATGTATTGTTGACATTGGCGCAGATTGTTGGTGGTCTTATCTCCGGTTCTCTTTCGTTGATCGCAGATGCGCTTCATAATTTCAGTGATGCGGCATCTTTATTTATCGCGCTTGTGGCCATACGTATTGGCCGTAAGCCGCCGGATCAGTTCAAAACATTCGGATACAAAAGGGCGGAGACTATAGCGGCCCTGATTAATCTAACGACGTTAATCATAATCGGCGCGTATCTTTGTTATGAGGCAATCATGCGTTTTATCACGCCTGAACCAATAGCGGGTTGGATGATTGT
Source organism: uncultured Micavibrio sp. (assembly GCA_965263215.1). GTDB lineage: Bacteria > Pseudomonadota > Alphaproteobacteria > Micavibrionales > Micavibrionaceae > UBA1672. Next base: position 2,360,734 of record OZ253663.1, on the reverse strand, counting down.
GATCGTCGCGGCGATTGCACTTGTCGTTGATGTGTTTACTGCTGCGCTCACCTATAGCCAATCAAAAAACAGCATGAATATGCGGGCGGCTTTCCTGCATAACGTCACAGATGCCTTGGCTTCGGTTGGGGTGATCGTTGCGGGCGCACTGATTTTGCTCTATGGCTGGGTCTGGACGGATGCGGTTATGACGTTGCTTATATCAGGGTATGTGTTGTGGCACGGCTTTGCAGAAATTCCAAAAGTTATTCATTTGCTGATGGAGGGAACACCTGAGCATATTAATATTCAGGATGTTATTACGGCCATGGAGAGTCAGGACGGTATCGAAAATGTACATCATGTGCATGTTTGGCAAATTGATGAGCATAAAAATGCCCTCGAAGCACATGTTGTATTTGATACTCAATTTGAAATGGATGACGTTAAAGCGAAGCTGAAGGCGTTGTTGGCGCAGAATTTTGATATTGGGCACTCAACCTTGGAATTTGAAATTAAGAACTGTCATGCGTAATTTGAGTTAGAGCTTTATTCTAATCTGTAAAAACGGGCAGTCGTTTAAGCAAATATTTGATGCGACCAAGAATGCGGAAGCGGGCAGAATGATTGAGGTTAAAATAGCTGAGTATGAGCCGACCTTCGTCGTTTATATCGCTAACGATATGATTGCGTTTGATCGGCACGATGCATGTGGTTCATGTGAGTTTACTATGGCTGAGTTTGTTGAAATACAAAAAAAACACAAAAAATGAAAATTTACTAAAGAAATGCTTGATTTGTAGTGCTGTAACTGATTATAAATACGCCTGTCTAAACAGGCATTATCTTACGTGCGTCCCGTTCGTCTAGAGGCCTAGGACACCGCCCTTTCACGGCGGCAACACGGGTTCGAATCCCGTACGGGATGCCAATTATTTTTCTGATAACTTCCAATATTATCCAAAAATCGTTGAAATATAAGGTGTTTGTGACTATATTTAGTCCAGAGCCTTCCTATGCGATTTACCAAGTTCCAGATAATTTGGGGGTACAGGAAGGGGTATAAATATTTAAGCAAGAAAATATACCCCCATGAAGCTAACAGCAAAACAAGTTGAGACTGCAAGTCGTGACAAGAATGGCCCCAAGCTGTTTGACGGCAAAGGCTTGTTTTTGGAACTCAATAAGAACGGCAGTAAATACTGGCGTTACAAATTCCGTTACCTCAATAAAGAAAAATTGATGTCGTTGGGGGTGTATCCTGAAGTAAGTCTTGCGGAAGCGCGTGAGAAGCACCGTGTGGCACATAAGCTCGTCTCAACAGGTGAGAACCCCATTGAGCTAAAACGTGAGGCAATAGCGCATAAAGAATATGAGCAAAAGAACACTTTTGAGAAAATTGCTCGTGAATGGCTGGAACATAAAAGGCCGGAATGGTCAGAAACAAACTATGACACTGTTAAAAGGCGTCTGGAACGTGATGTCTTTCCTGTCATTGGATATATGCCTATCAAATCAGTTGATCATCAGACGCTAATTAACCTGTCTAAATCTATTCAAGAACGCGGCGCGAATGAGCTAGCTAAGCGCATTATTCAGATGGCAAAGCACATATTTCAATATGCGATCATTTGTAAACATATTGATAAGAATATCGCAGAGGACTTGAAGGGTTTTGTTAAAACGCCTCCGACAAAATCTTATGCTTCTATTGAACCAAAAGAATTGCCCAAACTCTTGAAAGCCATGGATTCTCATAAATCACGTATGCATAGGCAATCACAGATTGCCCTCGAATTAATGATGCTTACCTTTGTGCGCACTAGTGAGTTGATAAAAGCACCATGGGGTGAGTTTGATTTGGAGGATGCAATGTGGACGATACCCGGTACACGCATGAAGATGAACGCAGACCATCTCGTGCCACTCTCGACACAATCAATTGCACTGGTCAGGGAGCTGCGCGAATTACACGGTAGCAATAGGTGGGTGTTTCCAAGCCGCACAACATCAATGAACCATATGAGCAATAATACGATCCTTATGGCTTTGCGGCGCATGGGGTATGGCGGTATCATGACAGGGCATGGATTTAGGTCACTTGCCATGACAACCATCATGGAGAAATTAGGTTATCGCTTTGAAATTCCGGACGCACAGCTTGCGCATGGCAAAGGTGGTTCAGTCAGAAAAGCCTATGACCGATCCAAGTTCATTGATGAGCGGCGTGTAATGATGCAGGAATGGGCGGATTACATAGACAGCGTGAGGCCTTGATGCCAAAAGGCAAAGCAATCACTCCGGGTTTCATCAATTCGTTTGGATTCGATTGTTATGATCAAATCGATATTGAGTTCCTTTTAAGATACAAAAAAGAAAAACACCAAAGGCCTGACGATAAGAGGCTGGAAGAATATCGCATCGTGATTGCGAATGCTTTTGAGCGTTACGTTTCTTCAAAGAATAATACAAAGATTGTGACCAACACGCAGAGGGTTCAAATCTTCAGGAAGATCAAAACGCTTTCCAAGCAACTTTCAAACGCTCTTAAAGATGATGACAAGCAAAAGATATTGATCAAGCGCAAAGGTTTGGTTGATACTCTCTTTGAATGCGATATTGGAACTAAATCGGTGCTTTACAAGACATTCCCGAATACAATCCGTCCGCAACATTTAAAGTATAAACTCGATTACATCTATCTCATACGTCATCAAGACGACGCGATCAATCTGCTTACACATCTCGCGAATATCGATGTTGATCAGGTCGTTAATAAAGGTCTTGCGGGATGGGTCGATCCCTTGCTTGTCTATCTCGTTGATGAAGTTGCGGGCATATGGACAGAAGCAACAGGCCGTAAAGCACTTGGAAGAACATCTTTTGATTCTGCTGCTTTGGACAAAAGAAATTATATGGCTGAATATATATGTGAAGTCTTCATACAGCTTGAATTGGAAGAACCATCCATAGGCACAATTCAGGACATCATAGATAGAAGAAAAAAAGTGAAAAATCCGGTGTCCGTCACAGGCTGATCCGGATGGCTTCTATTGGACTTGTTTAAACCACAGCAAGTTCAAAAGGAGCAGATCCATGACTAACAAAATATTAAGACTGAAAAACGTAATTGAAAAAACAGGTCTTAGTCGTAGCACTATATACGCTTACATGAAGGAAGGTAGATTCCCTCAAGCCATTAGGCTGGGGGCTAGGGCTGTTGGTTGGAACGAGAACGATATAGATATTTGGATTGAAGGATGCCAAGAAGCGCGGGGCAAATAACCCGATGCCCGAAAATGTCTCGAACATATATGGCTTTCTTGCCGTAATGAAGCTCTGTCAAATTGCAGGCTTTGATTGCGAGTTGAATAATGCGGCAAAAAGGATTCTTATGATTATCGCGGGATATGCGAACCAGAAAGAATATTGTTGGCCATCGCAGCAAAAAATAGCTGATAAGCTCGGAGTGACATCCGCTGCCGTTAACAAGCAGATATCAATATTAGAAAAGAAAGGATATTTGTTTCGGGTTACTCGCTTTCATCCAGAGACGAGAGCAAGACTTTCCTCCGTAATTATTCTGAACTGTGATGTCGCGCGAGATTTTTGTTCCATGCCAGAGGTGTTTTCTGCCAAAAACAAAAACATGATTTTGATGCACCTATTAACCTTATTGGGTTTAGAGGGGCTAAACTTTATTAGAGTGACTGATGTATTAGCTGAATTGGGTTATACAAAGAAAAAAAATGATAAGAACAAACAAAAATCACAGCAGTTAAAAATTCATGCAGCAAACAGTTGGTTGCAGGGAAAAGAGAATTTGGAAAAAAATAAAATATCGGCAGCTCAAGAGAAAAAAATACAAAGACTGTATGTGAAGATAGCCTTGTATACTTCTGCTTTCCAAAGGACTATGTTTGATATTGAGTTACGAAAAGGTTTGCGCGGTGTACAACCTGAACGATATGCAGAGTGTATGATTGAAAGAATGCGGGCTTACATTCAGTCTATCCAAGCTCAACAAGAGGGATAATCCGGCATACGCCATAGCTTTCTGTGATAAATTTAGTGGCAATGCACTGTCTCTAATCTTTTCGATACATCTATGATTTTCTATAGTTTTTTATCTTATGAAAATTTATTACTTGCGTCTCTCTTGTTGCAAACGGGTTGTTTTCGTGCATGATGATGCCAGATCGCCTCTTTGGTGGTTCGGGGCTTTTCATCCCCAATCAAGTGCGGCATGACACTGCCGAAATTGTGTCGCTACTCCATCTAGGATGGGGTGGCGATGTCATGTCCAAGGTGCAAGCCTAAAAGCATCGCGCCGTCTCACTTGATACGGATGAAAACACCCCGTCACCAGAGCGATCCTCTGGTGATTTTTTATTTGGAGAAATGGGATGAATATGATTTTGAGTGTATTTTTGCAGACTTTATTAGTTGTTGGGTTAGGTATGCTTGCTTTTTGGCTTTTTAATAACAGAGGCAAGTTCTTAAAGAAGCTGTTGGGGCAGAAACTGTCCAAGAGCACTAAGGATATCATCGTTTCAGTGTTGATCATTTCTTTGTTTTTTTTAATGATGTATTTGTCAGGTCATTAAGTCTTTTATAAAGCTACTAAGTTTTATTCGATTATTGTAACGCTGTAATAATTTACGGTGATAGAGTTTTGCTTTACAGCTAAATGAGACATTATCTTTAGTGGAATAGAATTTTTATGAGTCAAGATTTACAGCAACTACTTAAGACGTATCGTGATAATGCGAAAACCGAGCGCGAGAAGGGTGATTATTTTGAATTACTCTCTGTTGTGTATTTAAAAAATGATCCTGTTTTTGCGCAGCAATTTAGTCAAGTTTGGACTTATTCTGATTGGGCCAAAGAGCAAGGTATTGATCAGCGTGACACCGGCATTGATGTTGTAGCTAAGTTAATTGATGGCGATGGGTACTGTGCTGTTCAATGTAAATTCTATGACGAAGATCATCGTATTGTTAAAAAAGACATAGATTCCTTCTTTACTGCTTCCGGTAAAGCACCCTTTACACGCCGTTTGATTATCGACACAACACGCGCAGAGTGGAGCGAACATGCAGAAGATGCGTTGCGCGGTCAAACAATCGAAGTTAACCGTATCGGCCTTTCTGATCTTGAGCAAAGTCCTATTGATTGGAGCCAGTATGCTAAAGATCAAAAAGTCGTTTTACAGGATAAAAAGACATTACGCCCTCACCAGAAAAAGGCATTGGATGCTGTGCAAGAAGGGTTGGCTGATGCAGAGCGTGGCAAACTTATTATGGCCTGTGGAACCGGTAAGACGTTCACGAGTTTAAAAATTGCCGAAACATTGGCTGGAAAAGGCAAACGCGTATTATACCTGGTCCCCTCACTATCTTTGATGTCTCAAACAGTGCGTGAGTGGTCAAACGATGCTGAAACACCTTTGCATTCATTTGCTGTTTGTTCAGATGTTCAAGTTGGTAAGCGCAAAGCCAAGGACGATTTGTCAGACATAAATGCGCATGATCTTGCTTTTCCAGCTACAACAGATGCATTGAAGTTGACAGAAAAGATATCCTCCAATTTGCTAGGTGATGAAGCCTCTGAAAAGATGACAGTGGTTTTTTCAACATATCAGTCTATTCAGGTAATTTCAGATGCTCAAAACAAGCATGGCATGGCCGAATTTGATCTCATCATCTGTGATGAAGCACATCGTACAACAGGCGCAAAGCTTGTCGGTGAAGACGATTCAAACTTTGTTAAGGTTCACTATCAGGGTTATATCAAAGGCACTAAACGGCTTTATATGACAGCAACGCCGCGTATCTACGGCGAAAATGTTAAGCAAAAAGCAAGAGAAGTTGATGCAGTTCTTGTGTCAATGAACGATCCAGAGCATTACGGCGAAACATTACATGAAATCACGTTCTCCGAAGCTGTGTCAGCAGGCTTATTGACCGATTATAAAGTGATTGTTCTCGCCGTTGATGAAGAGGTCGTCAGTTCAAGTGTCCAAAACAGATTGTCCGATGAAAATTCTGAACTTGTTTTAGATGATGTGACCAAGATCATTGGCTGTTATCGTGCTCTAACAAAGCTGGACCTTAAAGATGATTTGCGTGCAGATGATAACCCCATGCGTCGTGCTGTGGCGTTCTGTAAGGATATTAAGAGTTCTAAACTAATTGTTGATGAGTTCATGGCTGTTGTTGAAGAATACCTTGAAGAACAAGGCGAAGAACATGACGGTCTTTTGCAGTGTGAAGCAAGGCACGTTGACGGTACGTTCAATGCCAAAGAACGTGAGAAGTTGATTGATTGGCTTAACAATGTCGGCGACAATAATATGTGTCATATTTTAAGTAACGCACGTTGTTTGTCGGAGGGCGTTGATGTTCCTGCATTGGATGCCATCATGTTCATGCATCCACGCAAGTCACAGATTGACGTTGTACAGTCCGTTGGTCGTGTTATGCGTCGTGCAGAGGGTAAAAGTTTAGGTTATGTGATCTTACCTGTTGGTGTGCCCGCTGGGTTGTCTGCGGAGGAGGCTCTGAACAACAACGAGAAATACAAGGTTGTCTGGCAGATATTAAATGCCTTGCGTTCACATGATGATCGTTTTGAGTCAGGTATCAATCGTATTGATTTGGGCGAAGAAAACTCACGAATTGAGATTGTTGCGGTAACCAATACATTGCCTGAACGTGCCGATAAGGTGAAAGAAGGGGCAGGTATTGGCAGTGGTGGCGTTGATGATGAATGGGAAGGCAATTCAGTGCCTAAAGATGCAGCACCACAACAAAGTGCTTTTATCTTTGACGAGTTTTCAAAAGCGATACTTGCCCGCATTGTGAAGAAATGTGGAACACGTGATTATTGGGAAGATTGGGCCAATGATATTGCCGATATTGCACAAAAACACATATCGCGCATAAACGGCATATTAGCCAAAGAAGACAGCAAAGAACGCGCAGCATTTGATGGATTTTTGGAAGAAATTCGTGATGACCTAAATGAGAGTATAACCAGTGATGATGCTGTTGAAATGCTTGCACAGCATTTGATTACGCGCCCTGTGTTTGAAGCCCTGTTTGAAGGGTACAGTTTCTCTCAAAACAATCCTGTATCACAAGCCATGCAAAAAATTTTGGATGTATTGCAGGAACACACATTGGAGAAGGAATCCGAGTCACTGCAAAAGTTCTATGACTCTGTTCGTCGTCGTGCAGAGGGTATTGAAAGCGCAGACGCAAAGCAGAAAATCATTGTTCAACTCTACGACAAGTTCTTCCGCAATGCGTTTCCGCGCCTAACTGAAAAGCTTGGTATCGTTTATACGCCTGTTGAGGTGGTCGATTTCATTATTCATTCTGTGAACGATGTTTTACAGGCGGAATTTGAGCAAACATTAGGATCGAAAGGTGTTCATATTCTTGATCCATTTACAGGAACGGGAACTTTTATAACGCGCCTATTGCAAAGCGGTTTGATTTCAAAAGAAGAACTTCCCTACAAATACGCTAATGAAATACATGCCAATGAGATTGTTTTGCTGGCCTACTATATTGCAGCAATTAACATTGAGCAGGTTTACCATGATGCTCTTGGGCAAGGTGAGGAAGAATATAAGCCGTTCAATGGTATTTGTTTGACCGACACATTCCAGCTCTACGAAAAAGAGGACATGATTAGCGGCTTGCTGGTCGATAACAGTAGTCGTCGTCAAAGGCAAAAAGAGTTGGATATTCGTGTGATCATTGGAAATCCACCGTATTCAGCAGGCCAAAAAAGTGCCAATGATGGAGCGGCTAATGTTGAATATCCGCATTTAGACGAGACAATTCGAAGTACTTATTCAGAGCATGGTACTGCTACCTTGAAAAATGCTCTATATGACTCTTATATTCGGGCAATTCGTTGGGGTTCAGATCGTGTGGGTGAAAGTGGCGTTATGGCTTACGTTTCAAATGCTGGTTGGATTGACGGTAATGCTATGGATGGGATGCGCCAATGTTTAGCAGAGGAATATTCTAGTCTTTATATATTCCATTTACGCGGCAATCAAAGAACACAAGGAGAGCAGTCTAGAAAAGAGGGCGGAAAGATTTTTGGTTCAGGAAGTCGTGCACCTATTGCGATAACCTTATTTGTTAAAAACCCTAATGCGAAAGAGCATGGCAAAATATATTTTCATGATATTGGTGACTATTTAAGCCAAAAAGAAAAATTAAACATCATTGATAACTTTAAGAGTATTGAAGGCATTAAAAAACAAGGGGCGTGGGTGGAAATTGTCCCTGATCAATATAACGATTGGCTTAATCAGCGAGATGACAGTTTCGATGAACATATTAAAATAGGAAACCGGGGGGCTGAAAAGGATACATCGCTTTTTGAACGTTTTTCAGGCGGTGTAAAAACAAATAGGGATTGGTGGTGCATAAACTCTTCTGCGAAGCAGGTTCATCAATCGATAGAAACAACCATTTCATTTTATAATAATGAAGTTATCCGTTATCAGAACTTTGACAGAGAAATTGAACTTGATGATTTTATAAATAAAGATCCCAAAAACATTAGTTGGAGTCGCAGCTTGAAGAATGATTTGAAAAATCTAAAACGTCATACCTTCGATAGCAAAAACATGACCACTACCCTATACCGCCCTTTCTTTAAACAGTCTATGTACTTTCATAGATCAATGAATAGTGAAGTAGGTAAAAACTATGAGTTCTTTCCTTACCATCAATCAGATAATTTAGTTCTCTCTGTTTCTGGAATTGGTTCAAAGTCTTTTTCTTGCATCATGTTGGATTTAGTTCCTTCTTATGACTTAATCGAGAAAGGTCAATGTTTTCCTTTAAAACGTTACGAGCAGGTTGCAGGAGATGAAGGTGGACTTTTCGCCGAACAGGGCAGTGAAAATGGATATCAAGTTAAGGACGGTATTAGTGATGCTGGTTTACTGCATTTCCAAAAATCCTATTCGTCTGAAACCATCACTAAGGAAGATGTTTTCTATTATATCTATGGTTTGTTGCATTCAGAGGATTACCGCGCACGCTACGCCGATAATCTATCCAAGCAATTGCCACGTATTCCACTCATGAAAACAGCCAAAGACTTTTGGGAGTTCTCAAAGGCTGGCCGTGATCTTGCCGAATTGCATGTGAATTATGAAAGCGTTGAGCCATATGGTGTGACCTATAAAGAAGGCTCAATGTTTATGGATGACTTACAGCCGGAAGATTACCGTGTTGAGAAGATGAAGTTCGGCGGCAAAGGTAAAAACAAAGACAAGACTACTGTGGTCTATAACAGTAAAATCACAATGCAGGACATTCCGTTGGAAGCCTACGACTATGTCGTTAATGGCAAGCCTGCCCTTGAATGGGTGATGGAACGTCAGTGCGTTAAGACGGACAAAGTCAGCGGTATCGTTAATGATGCAAATAAATACGCTATTGAAACAGTTCGTGATCCTGCCTATCCGCTTAAACTATTCCAGCGCGTGATCACTGTAAGCCTTGAAACAATGAAGATCGTACGCTCACTGCCAAAGCTGGAGATTGATGAGTCAAATGATTCAAAGGCTGCTTAAATTGAAGCATACATAAGCATGCTTGATTGAAATTAAGCTGGATTTTGTATTTTTAAAGTCTTCGCAGTTATGTAGAGTAAGAAATTATGAGCACTAATTTTGATATAATGCACAGTGATATCGTTGGACGCGTATCACGTTATCCTTTGCCACCAAACGAGCATAATTCGTTAATTCCTGTTTTCGAAGCCATCCATAACTCTATACATGCAATTCAAGATCGCTATGGTGACAGCGCATCAAGAAATGGGAAAATAAGTATAGAGATTTTAAGAGAGGAGGGTGAAGAAAGCGCAATATCAGGATTCATTGTCACGGATAATGGTATAGGTCTTGATGAAGAAAACTACACAGCTTTTAAGACGCCAGATTCTCGCAGGAAAATAGGAAAAGGTGGAAAAGGCATTGGGCGGTTAGGCTGGTTGAAAGTATTTGATGACATAAAGGTGCGCAGTGGCTACGCAGCTAACATGAACCATTATTATAGGAATTTTGATTTTGTTTTAGATGAGCGGGCACAAATTCAAAATATTGTACAAGGAAAAGCAGAAGGTGACTTAATAGATCTTGGAACGGCTATACACTTAAATAGTTTCAAATCTGAATTTAAGGCTAGATGCCCAATGAAGACAGAGCGAATAGCGCATAAAATCATTGCTCATTTCCTTCCAGTTTTTGCCTCCAAGTCAGCACCAAAAATTATTTTGATTGATGCGGAAGGATACAATGAAAACTTAAGCGCATTGTTTGAAGAGCAAATTGTGCAAGAGGAAGAAGAAACTGTTGAAATAGTACTGCAAAATGAGGATCAGGATCAGGGTGAGATTCAAGAGAAGTATAAATTAAAAATTAAACACTTAAAGTGTACGAAACTTATTACTCCAAGGAACCCTAAGGGAAATATTAAGGGTTACAACTGGCTTTATCTATGTGCGAATGAGCGTTGTGTCATCGATAGAAAATTAGATGATCCGCTCGGATTAAAGGCACTCGATGGGGAGTATATTTACATTGCATGTGTCAGCGGAGAGTTGCTTGATAGGCATGTAAATCAGGAACGCACTGCTTTTTCTTTTACAGAGGACGTCTTAAAAGGCGTTTCAAGTGAGATTATTCGTAATATTAAGGTGTATCTGGATGATTATATTAAGGAAGTCAAAGAGCAAAACAAAGTTGCTGCTCTTGATATCATAGACCAGAATCCTCAATTTTTATTCATTAAGGAAAGTATTGACGATTTCGTAGAAAGTAAAATCCCGAACAATGCAAAAGCTGAAGATATTAAGTTGGAAATGTTCCGCGAGCGAATGAGACGTTCTAATCAGTTTAAGCATATAAAAAGCGATATTACTAATAGTGAACTATACACCAAAGAGGTTGAGGAAAAGGTAGATGAATATAAAGAGTTTTTAGAAGAAGAGCAAAAAGGAGCCCTTGCTGAATATGTGCTAAAACGCAAGCAAGTTCTGGAGTTACTCGATACCTTGCGCGGATATGATGAAGATAGCGAACAAGAAAAACACTATTTAGAGAATGCTGTTCACTCGTTGATTTGTCCTTTGAAAAGCGATTCACAAGATTTGCATTTTGAGGACCATAATTTATGGATAGTAGACGATCGTTTAGCCTTTTTTGATTATTTCCAATCAGATAAAAAGTTTGAAGACTTTACTGATGTTGACAGTGCAAAACGTCCTGATATGTCCTTCTTCTACAATGCAGGCTTTGCATGGCGAAGAACTAATGATTGTAATGATACCATAGTAATCGTTGAGTTTAAAAGACCGGGGCGTGATGACTACAATAAGAAAGGCGAAGACCCGCCAGTACAACAGATTATTAACTATATTGAGCAATTCAAATCTGGAAAAACTATTAGGGATAAAAAGGGAAAAGTTATTTCTTCAATCGGTTCAGGCACGGCGTTTCACGGCTATATAATTGCAGATATTACCCCATCACTCTATGCCTCATTGCGCGGTATGAACTTTCGAGAAACACCCGATAAATCTGGCATGATTGGTTATTTATCTAACCCGGAAGCATTTGTTGAAATAATCTCGTATGAAAAGCTTCTTAATGATGCAAAATTAAGAAATGCAGTATTCTTTGAGAAACTTGGCATAGTATAATTTTCTCCTTAAAAAGAACTGCAAGGGGGTATTTTTGGGGGTATGCGATTTATTGCAGTAACAAAATATGTTTAATTTTAGTTGTTTAGCGGGTTGGTTAAGAGTCCGTACGGCCAATTTATCAAATTATACAGTCCAGACAAATCCAAGAAAACTTATGAAAATCAACGGTTTTAGGCTATTATACGCTTAAAGGTGTCCGATGTGGTCCAGCCAAGACTAAAAATAATGGTGGCTTTTTTGGTGGCCTTTGCACAAGGGCAAAATAAAAAGGCCACCAAATGAAATTAAACTATCAAATCTGTAAAAATACCAATCCTCAAGAAAAACCTAAGGTATCTAATGGTGGCGGCCTTTCTTTAGAGGTTATACCCAAAGGCGGTAAATTATGGTGTTTGATAGATTGCTCTTTTGAATAAACAAAAAATTTATTTAGCGAAGAGTGATTAGTCGTTGTATCGTTCTTGCTCTGCGCTCGCGGGGATAACAGATTCCAAATAGGCTTCCTTCCATTCTTCCATATTGATCAAATTATCATCATCATCATCAAGTTTCTGGAAAGGTGTTCCAATAAATTCCTGCGCGGATAGACCGTTCAGGTTTTTATCAAACTTTGCCAGACCGGACATTTCGAAAAACTGATCGTATTCGTACGTTGCTGTTTCCGGCACGCCGTCACTGTTACCATCACTATATTGAAATGTTTCTTCTTCCATAGGGATGATCGTCATAACAGATTTGTGATCCCACTCTAGATTATCAATCAATTGGTTTCCGTCACGGTCAAAGCTTTCGAATAAACGCTCACCGACTTCTTTCATAGAAAATTGCCCGTCTTGATTGACATCAAATGCCGAAAAATTGACCTTGTTCATATCGGGCAGATCTTTTTGCTGAATATATGTTTTTGTCGTTACTGTTTCTGCGGGTGCGATTGTTGCAAAACCCATAACAGAACATAGCGCAATGGCTGATGTTAATAATGTGCGTCTCATAATTTTTCCTTTATTTTTTGTTACTGTACACATTCAAACGAGTGGCGCCGCATTTAGTTCCAAAAAAAATACGCCCCCAATCATGAGGGCGCAAAATTAATCTCCATTTATATTATACTATGCAGCCTTCATGCTTTCTTTTAAGGCCTTCACATAGTCATGGCTTTTATTTAAAGCAGACAGTTCCTTCTCCAGAATACTTTTTGTTTCCGGTGTCACTGTGTCGCTTTTGATGGCATCATGCATAGAGTGTAAGCACCTGTCTTCAGCTTCTTCTAAATGTGTGACAAGTGTTTCATCGACATCATTACTGACCTTAGCCATTAACATGCCCCAAAATTCTCTCATTTGCCCGATAACTGTTTCATCGGCGTCATCATCGTGCCCTAAATCACGTGCATGTGTTTGCAGATTAAGAACGACTTCGCCGTGCAAATCTTCTAACGCACCGAACGTGGACTTCAGCTGCTCGGACTTTGCCTCGTCACGAGCGGATTCGTAAAATTCCATCGCATCCTTATTGATACCTATGAGTGTTTCTAATGTGCTTTGATTGTTAAGCATATAGCTGTCCTTTCATTATGTTATTAGTGCATTCACAAGCACAAACGAAAGAGGCAGAATTTAGTTCCAAATTTTCTTTGTTACAAAACCGAAACAAAGTTTTTCAAAACGGAAACAAAAGAGGCGTTTGGTTGTTACAAAACAGGATTAAATTTGATTCCATCAACTGATAACGATTTAATCAAGGAGATAAATTATGTTGTACGCACCACAAAAAGTAAAAGGCATTGAAAACCCAATCGTACATGATGCTTATGTTAAGAAAGACTTCGCATCAGAAAAAAACGAAGGCACACTTGTCTTGGACGTGAAACGCCGCAGCAAAGCACAGCCTGTTTCAGAGCCCACATATTTATCTTTACTGGAAAACTTAGACATTATTAAAGCCAAAGCAGAAAGCCAGACGGAGAATATTGACTATATCGATATCAGAATTCATTAAATTACGAATTCAATAAAGTACGGGTAGGGCCTCTTACCCAAAGCCCTGCCATTAACTAAGCCGGATAAATGTCCGGCTTTTTTATTTTTTTGGAACAATTTCTGATGCCACACGTTGTCACTGTATAAATCGAAAAAACTAAGGAGATTTAAAATGAAAAAGTTACTTTTAAGCGCCGTATCAATGACAGCACTCGCAATATCTGCAAATGCACATGCCGGCGAACAAATGAAAAATGAGGCCAACACAACTACACAAGTTGAGCGCACTCAAAACCAAACTGATACACCCACCATTACGACGGAAGATGTCAAAAAGGGTTGGGAGAACACAAAGGAATCAGTATCCGAGGCAGCGTCTGACGTAAAGGAAGGTACTAAAGATGCCTACCAAAACGCTAAGAAAGCAACGCAAGACGCGTATAAAGACATCAAGTCAGCCGTGATGGAAGGCGAGGAAGTCGTGGCAACATCTACATTTAATGTCATGCCTGAAATGCCAGTTTCAAATATCATCGGACAACCAATATACGATGCCAATAAAAGTCGCGTCGGTAAGGTTAAAGACTTAATCGTCAATAAAGATGGTGATGTGGAAATGGTCGTTATTGGTGATGGTGACTTTACCGGTCTTGGTAAAATGGTTGCATTTAAATATGACATCATTACAAACCGCAGCGCCGATGGTGATGTAATCGTCCCCTTAACCGAATCCTCCATTGATGATGCCGTTGCATTTTCATATGACAGGGAAGACGCTGGGAAGAACATCAAAGTAATACCGAGCGACGGTTACAGCATTAATGATCTGCTTGATGGAAAAATTGTTGATCCTAAAAGCAAGGAATTAGCAACGATTGATGATGCGTTGATTGCTGATGGTGAACTTCAGAACCTGATTATTGGTTACGGTCAAACCCTTGGTATGGGCGGACAGCAAGTTGTTCTAAATTACAACGATGTGACGCCTGTTCATGATCAAGGTGCGGTCAATCTACAGCTTAATGTAGAAAAATCGGCGAAGTTCGAAGTGTTTAAAAACACAGCCACTAAGAAAAACTAAATTGAACCGTGATGCGCAGCCTTGTGCTCAAACCCCGCAACAGTTGCGCATCACCTCAATACTCCCCCACGAAACTGAAAGGAAAACAAAATGAATAGCGATATTTTTGAAGGTAATTGGAAACAATTTAAAGGTGAAGTCAAAAACACATGGGGCAAGATCACAGATGATGAGCTTGACCAAATTGAAGGTAACCGCGACAAAATGTTAGGCGTCATTCAAGAGCGCTACGGCATTGCCCGCGACGAAGCCGAAAAACAGTTGTCTGACTTTGAACAAAAAGCAGCCTAATAAAAGTTACAATCCCAAGCACCCCGCCAATATTACAGCGGGGTGTTTTTTATGTGCAGAAGGGAACCTTTTTCATACTGAGGCGTAGGTAGGAGTAACGAACAATGAATTAACGAAAGGAAAAGGTCATGGCAGCAACACAGGAAAGAGACATTATCAGAATTTTATTCTCGATACTTTTGCCCCCCATCGGTGTGGCAATGGAAACCGGAATTAATCAAACATTCTGGATCAACGTTATTTTGACACTTCTGGGCTATTTCCCAGGTGTTATTCACGCCGTTTACGTTATTGCAAAACGATAACCCCAGAACAACTCAATTAAGAAAGAAGACATTATGCCCAGAAACACATCAACAGACCCTGCAACATCACCGGTACTGGAAAGCGACCACTACGCACCATTCGCACGCCGGTCATTCAATGCAATTTTGGGGATAATCATTGTCTTGGGATTATGCGGTGCCTTTTTCTATTGGTATCTTGGTGCCCCTGAAAAATCAGCAGAATTGCGCGATCCAGTATTAAAGGGTGGTTCAACGCAATATACAAACAATCCCTATCCTGAAGATACTGGAAAAGGGTCAATTTATGAATTTTTCAGAAACGCCATTTCAGGTACAGCCGATGGTATTGATAATAGTTCTTTGAATTTTCCTGCAAATAAAAATGAACAAACCATAGAGGCACTTAATCGTTTGTCCAGAAATGCTGAGCTTTTGGCCAATGTCGACGATAATTACAGACATTCAATTTATGATGTGGTCGGAAGCGATGTTGTGGGCATCAAAGGCGACGATGCCGGAAAAATCCATGACATACTTGTTAATTCCGAAACAGGCGAAGCCAAAGCGATTATTATTGATGGTGATGGTGCGACGTATGAACGTGATGTTGTTAAACTTAAGTTTGAAAAAGTTTTTAAGCAAGACACAGATGGTGATGTAAAACTTTCCGTAACCGACAATGATGTAGCAGACAAAAAAGAATTCGTTTACGAAGGTCTGGAAGACAGCCCCTATGTCAGTCTACGTCACTTACGCGCTGGTCAAATTCTTGACTATCAAGGTAAGGTCGCCGGCGAAGTCGATGCCATTATTTACGAGAACGCCGAAGCACAAAAAATATACTTCGCGCTCAAGCCTTCATTGTCACCAACAGGTCAATCCAAAAAATTTGCTATCCCATTTGACGCCGTTAACATCGTTGTTAATCCGGACGGCTATGACATCAAATTGAATAAAGAACAGACCGAAGCGCTTGCTGAGAGTCTTTACAAATAATCCAAAATTGAAAGAAGGTAAAAAATATGAAATATCCAGGAACAGTAGCAGTTATTATTTTCTTAACCGCCATCGTAAGTTTTATTTGGTTGATGAGCACGACGTTTTCGCTTGATGTGCCCAACGAAGAAAAAAATGCAACCCAATATCATGATGAATATACCGATGCACACAACGACAGGATCGCTTTGAACATAAATACAGATATTTTAGGACAAGCCGTTTTCTCTAGTGCTAACGAAGTTGTCGGAACCTTATACGACGCTTATATGCATCCGCAGACGGGCAAGATTGGTTGGGTTTCGATTAACATTGACGGAGATCTCGAAAAGCCGTTGGTTTTGATAGAAGTTGAGCAACTAAAGGCTCTTGGAGAACAAGAACCACCAACCTTGAGCATCTCCAAGGCCGCTTTTTTGGAATATGGTACACAAGATCGCCATGAAAAAGAGCTGGCAGGCTTTATAAGTCTTCGGAATATCCCCGGAACAATGATTGAGAATGAATCGGGAGAGTATAGAGGAAGAATTAAGCAGGCCGTTTACAAAGATGGTGCAATAGATACCGTTATCTTTGATTTGCTCTACGCCCCAGAGCTAAATGATAGTATCGAAACCTTCACCATACCTTTTGAAGGTGTCATGTTTGAACATACGGACGGCTTCTATAATGGTGACATTCTTGCAAAACTAATGCCTGTTCAGGTCGAAGCTATAGCTCTATTCTTAAAGAACAAATGATGGCGTCTATTTTTTTTAAGTCATGAGATCACCGCAATGTTTCACATGTGCGGTGTTTTTTTATTTGCGGTGCTTGTGCGATTGAGACAACGTAAATTGACCGTCATGGTAAACATGGCTTTCAACCGTCATTTCACCTTCATTGAGTGTAATGATGTTAAAACCGTTTTCTTGTGTTCGCTTACGTGAAGATAGGGCCGTAGAGGCGCTAACGTAGACGCTCTGATGATCATTGGCACTGCCGCGCGTCATAATCGATGCGTGATGAACATGACCGGTGAGAACCAAATCAATTTTCAGATTATCCATAAGCTGCAATGTTTCTTTCTTACCGAACACCGTGACATCAAGGGGCATATCATCAACTTTATGGATGGGATGATGCAAAATGCAAATCCGCCACTTATTGTTGTCTATGCCCGAAAAAACAGCGCGCAAACCTTGGCGCTGAGCTTCTGATACTGCGCCATTGGCCCAGTTCCAATGCGGCAGAGCGCGGCGCGCAGAATTGATACCTGCAAAGACGGCATGATCTGTATCCAGAACAGGACACAGATTTTCATTGATATATTGTTTGTAATTTTTATATGGCGTGAAAAAGCGGGCATATAAATTAAACGGTGGCACATCATGATTACCCGGCACACAAAATGCAGGCGCAGGTAATTGCTCGATAAAGTCTTTTGCGGCTTTGAATTCTTCTGCACTGGCAACTTGTGTGAAATCGCCACTAATCACAATCAGGTCTGGCTTCAAATTATGCAAAGAAGTCTTAAGGGTATGCGCGACATCAGGAATTTCTGTACCAAAATGCAAGTCTGAGAGATGAATAATCTTCATACGTGAATACTTACCTTTAAAATAAAAAAGGGAGTGTAATGATGCTCGTCCCGACCAAAACAAAACCAAAGGCCGTTAATAAACCATCATGCACACTCAGCCCCAAACCAAACAGTAATATGGCCGCGGCGAACAAGGCTGGTACAAAGGGGATAAACCCGATCACGATCATTGCAATGGATAAAAAAACACAAAAAAGCGCGATCACACGCTGCGCTGTATCTTGCGTTAAAAATTCAAAACGTGGATGGAAAAAATCGTCAATTTTCTGTGTGTAAGGCTTTGCTTTCTCAATCGCCTCATTATATCGGTCACGACTAAATGATATCTGTTTAAACTTATGCGGTAACCACGGCCTATCTTTTCCAATTACAATTTGCACACCGATTAGAAAAATAAGAAACCCACAAATCGCAGGAATACCCGGGATCATGCCGGTCGGCAATATCGTTATCAGCGCAGGCGCAATCAATAATGCCCCGAACCCTCTGTTCTGCAGAGCGTTTGTAATGTCACCAACGGTAATATCATCGCCGTTCGTTTCGTCCTTAATCGTATTGAGCGCATCTGTCATAGATGTTGATTGCGGCATATTATGCACACTCCATTGTTATTTTTTTAGGCACAACCAAGCCTAAAGCCAACGGCTTAATCCGAAAATTCAACGGGGTCGACATTGTTGTTATTTCGCCGTCTAATGCGATCGTTTGGGTGTTGCCCTCAGTTTTAATGCTTACCTTTTCCCCCTCCCATGATTGAATGTTCGGGTCTTTTTGCCACTTTCCCCAGACAAGGCGAAACATAATTCTGATTTTGTCCCACATGGTTTTGGGTGCAACAGAATACACGCCAAGCTTACTGTCCTGAAGGCTTGCTCTATTGATCTGTTCATAGCCGAAGGCTGCGTTTTTATTAAACTGGTTATTGGATATCACAAGCGCGGCCGTCATAAGCTTTTGCACGCGGCCATCAATATCAACATAGAGTTTATGATGCGCAATACGATCCATTTGTTTCATGACATAATTTGTCAAACGCGGAAATATAACAACGTCGCTTTTATCTCTGTGTTCTTCACGAAATTCTGATGCTTGAGGGATTGTGCCTATACTCGCGCAGCATAAAAATGTCTTATTGTTAATAACACCGACATCCACATATTCGGTGCGCGTCTCATCTGCATAATGCGCCAAAGCTTCATCAATATCATTTGGTATACCCAGATCAAGGGCGAGTAAATTCATAGTTCCAAGCGGTAGAATGCCAAGCTTTAAATCATTTTGCATGGCAATATCAGCGGCGCTTCGGATTGTACCGTCACCACCACCGATTAAAAATGGGCGTCTGACTATATTCATGCGCTTTAAATGTTGAAAGAAATGATCTGGCGGAAGAATGTGCAAACTCTCAATTTCTATATTGCTGCTTGCTATTTTTTGTTCAATCACGTCCTTCCCTAACTTTAGAACAGCACCTGACTGGTCATTGATTAAAACATGAAAACTTTGTTTCTGTGGCATATTTTTTTTACTCCTTCACATCTACATACAAATGAGAAAAGAGAAAGGTTCCCAAGTTTTTCATTTAAGCGGCATCCTTCTCTTCAGAAGAATCGTTTGTAAGTTCTTTTCCTTCTATTTTAATTGGAGCTGGCGGTGCCTTACCGTTCTTGTCTTCGCCAAAATAAATCGTTTGATGCGGGAACGGCATTTCAACGTTCTTCTCATCGAACTTATGTTTCATGCGCCGGTTAAATTCGCGGCCCACTTCCCATTGTTTAAGGGGACGGGTTTTGATGCGCGCCTTAATAACAACCGCGCTATCGGCGAAATGATCGACACCTAAAATCTCAATAGGTTCAAGAATTTTGCGCTCAAAATTATTATCACCACGCATCTCTTTATCAATTTCTTTCAGGTATGCGATCACATCATCAGGGTTCTCCCTGTATGCGATACCGATATCCATCAAATAATAACTAAAGTCCTTAGTTTGATTCTCTATGATTTCAACTTCACTGAAGGGCACAGTATAAACAGTACCGTCCAGAGCGCGCAGCTGCGCCTTACGGATAGTGATTTTCTCAACCCACCCTGTACGTCCGGCCAATGTCACAACATCACCCACCTGCATGAGATCTTCGAGTATAATTGTAAATCCGGTAAGAAAATCCTTCACCATTTTCTGTGCACCAAAACCTATGGCTACACCAAATATACCGGCACCAGCCAATAATGGCATAATATTAATGCCTAGCTCTGAGAGCATCATTAACCCAAACAAGGCCATAAATAACATAAACAGTACATTACGCATGATCGGCAATAATGTTTTGACGCGGCCACTGTCACGCGTACCACTTTTTCTAAAGGTGTATTCAATAGTTCCGTTTACGCCCTCCCATAAAAAGGCGGTGATTAAAACAATTGTCAGAACGTTTACGACATTACCGACTAACGAGGTTACAGTATCACTTTGAAGGAATCCGAAATCTGCAACATTCCAAATCAGGCCGATTGTTGTGAAGCACAATAAGGTTAGTATCAGGTACGCACTGTACCTGATCGCACGCACGTAAACAGCAAAACGACTATGCGTTAGCCTGTATTTTTGCTTGATACCCAATAACTTCTGAAGCAAAGCCATTGTAATTTTCTTGGTAATAAAACCCAAAATAAAGAGCGCCAAAAAAGCCGCGATAGTTAATCCGGTTTTTCCGACTGTGGAAGTATTAAGGTTATGTGATGCCAGAAATGCACTGTAGCCCTCGATGACGCTTTGTGTTTGCTTCTCGATGCCAAGTGTTTCCGTAATTGATGGCGCAGATATAGTATTTTGTTCTTCTTCATCTTGTGCCTCTATCAGGGTTTTTAGGTTATCAATAAAATCTTTGCGATCTGCTTCATTTTCTAGAGTGTCGATCAAAGTCTCAATTTTTTGCTCTGAAACTGACAGATTTTGTGATGCATTATCCGCACCCTGCGCAAATACAGGGGAGATCATCAGGCTCAAACATGTAATGAGCGGCAGTAAAAAATGTCTCATGATTTAAGCTTCGCTTGTGCGTCTTGAACATCTTGAAGAATCTCCGCAGCTTTACCATTACTGCCTGTCATATTCTCACTTTCTGCGACTAGAAGTGACCTTTGATCTAATGCCCAGCTTTCAAGTATTGTCTGCTTTTGATCCTTATTTAAGCGCTCATCATCCAAAACAGCCGCGGGACTTTTATACAATTCTTTCGGGTCTTTTATCGCCTCTTGGACGATTTTATCTGCGATTTGATTATTCATGTTGCCTCCTGTTTATTCCTTCTGTAGACACCAACGAACAGGCGCATCAAAAAGTTCCCAAAAGAAAAAACGGCCCCCAAAGGGCCGCTATTCTTAAAAAAATATGTATATAAGTACTATGACCGGTATCGGAATGCCGACCAGCCACATTAAGAGGGCTTTCATCGATTACTCCTGTTTTTCTATTTGATAATTAATTTCATCACCGATTTCATCGACAGTATCTGTTATGCTGTCACCAAGCTTTTCTGCCGGTGTTTGCTCGTTCATTTGAATCAGCATGATCGTCAAAATACCAAGTAACAAAACAATAATAATTGTCATTAAACTTTTGTTATTCATCGCGTTACTCACTTTCTAATCGTTGGCGGCGTCTTGAACAGCCTCACCAGCCTTTTCGATATCCTGACCAGCGCCATCCAAGGTTTCACAACCTGTCAAACCTAAGGCGGCAACAGTTAAGGTTAAAAGTCCCAATAATCTAAATTTCTTTGACATGAATATTTCCTTTTTTATTTGTTCGTCGGCATATCCAACGACACAACAGGAAATAAGTTCCATGATGAGATTATTTTATTCGATTATGCCGCAGAACATATAACCCACGCCGCGCACAGTTTTGATGGTTTCGGGGGATTTCGTGCCATCACCCAGTTTTTTGCGTATGCGTGCGATTTGAATATCAATAGCACGGTCATAGGCATCGAACTCACCCTCACGGGTCAACTCAAACAAACGCTCTCGGCTAAGGGCGCGGTTCGGGGAAAGAACGAGCGCTTCAAGCAACTTAAATTCGCCCGTGGTCAATTCCGCGGATTTTTCCTGCGGGTTAAAAAGTTGATATTGCGCCCTGTCTAAACGCCATCCACCTTCAAAGATGATATGCTCTTTTTGATCCGAATTATTGGAAGAATTACCATGATCTTGTGCATTGTTGTTTTCGCTGCGGCGCATAACCGCCTTAATGCGTGCGGATAATTCACGCATCTCAAATGGCTTGGTGACGTAATCATCGGCACCCATTTCAAGGCATATAATTTTTTCGGTTGTGTCACTTTTGCCGGATACAACAATAATGCAGGCGTTTGTTTTGGTTTTTAGTTGCGGGATAATGGTCATGCCTTCACCATCAGGAAGGACGAGATCGAGTAAAATAACATCTAAAGCATCATTGTCGGCTCGCTCTAATGCGCTTTGTACATTATTGGCGGTAACAACTTTATACCCATCACTTTCAAGGTATTCCCCAACAACGAATTGTAGATTTTCGTCATCATCGACGCTCAGAATTGTTCCTTTTTGCACCAACGCACCCTTTTATAATTATTGCTGAGCAAAGATTACAGCCGTTGTTACAAAAAAGATACAAACTTTTTCAAAACCGTTACATAGCGGATATATCGATGTTACGTCCGCCTTATAGATTAAATGCAGAACATAACAAAAAGGAGCGTTTTATGTTTTGTAACGATGAATTGATCACTGAAATGGACAGGTTAAAGAAATTTGCCTATAAACTGACACAGAACATACATGATGCGGAAGACCTTCTGCACAACACCATCGTCAGAGCGATAGACAAAAAGCATTTGTTCAAAAAAGACTCTAATCTTTTTAGTTGGACATCCAAGATTATGTACAACCTTTTCGTATCGTCCTACCGCCGTAAAACAAAGTTTGAAACGCAGTACGACCCTGAGAATTACCTAGAGCGTGAATCCGTTGACGCATCACAGGAAACTAAAGCCGAATTGAACACTGTCGGTCGTGCAATGGAAACATTAAAAAAAGAACATAAGCAAATATTGATGATGATCTGTGTTAATGGTCGCAAATACGCGGAAGTGTCTAATATGCTCGACATCCCTGTTGGTACAGTACGATCGCGCCTGTCCAGAGCACGTGAAAAGCTTCAAGTCGCGCTTACGCCGTCAATACCATATGCCAATACAAACAACGCACCCATGCAGGGAATGGCAGCGTAAATATCAAAACATAAATAAGCTTCTTGAGGGTCCGGTCACAACATTGTGCACCGGACTTTTTTATGCAGCTTCTTCTTTATCTTTTTTCAGATATTTTAGAATTTCGCGTTTTAAATCCGCATCAACGATAGGTTTGGGCAAATAAGAATCCATGCCCACGGCGATGCATTTATCTTTATCACCAACAAGTGCATGCGCCGTTATACCAATGATAGGCGTGCGCGGCAGGCTATCTTGTTCTTCTGCACCACGGATTTTTTTTGTGGCGGCAAAACCGTCCATAACAGGCATTTGTATATCCATCAGGATCAAGTCATAGTGATTTTTTGCCCATAAATTTACGCCATCCAATCCATTTTTGGCCACATCATAAGACAGGCCGACCTCTTCCAAGATATGGCCAATAACAACAACATTACCCTTATAATCTTCAACCAATAACACTTTTGTCGTATCCAACAATGATGCGCGTATCTTATCAGATATTTTTTGATTACTAATCGTGTCAGATGCTGTGGTTTTGATGGAGCCTGAAATTTTCATCGGCAGCAAAACAGAAAATGTAGAGCCTTTGCCAACTTCACTACTTAGGAAAATATCACCGCTCATCAGTTGCGCAAGGTTACGAGAAATTGGTAGGCCAAGCCCCGTACCACCATATTTTCGAGATACGGTTTCATCGGCTTGTTTGAAACGCTCAAAAACAAAATCAAGCTTTTCAGGTGGAATACCTTCGCCAGTATCAGAGATATCTATTCGTAAGAAATCCTCACCATTACGATCTTCTGTGCGGGTGCTTATCGTTACCGCGCCTTCATTTGTAAATTTAACCGCGTTACCAATCAGGTTAATCAGAATTTGGCGCATGCGTATTTGGTCACCATAAAAGGCTAAATCTTTTGTATCTGAGTAGTCAAAAAGAAAGCTGATACCTTTTTCAGACGCCTTTAACGACATAATACTGATGGTTTCTTCAAACAAATCATTAAGGGAGAAGCTTTTCTCATCAAGTTCCAGCTCACCACTTTCAATTTTTGAGAAGTCCAGAACATCATTGATAATATCTTTTAATGCAGACGTACTGGACGATAACGTATGAATGAATTTTTGCTGTTTTTCGTTCAAACTGTCCATATCGTTGAGCAATATTTCCGAGATACCGCTGATCGCCGTTAGTGGTGTGCGTATTTCATGGCTCATATGCGCCAGAAAGTCACTCTTGGCACGATTGGCATCTTCTGCGGCTTCTTTTTCTTTCTCAAGCTTCTCCTTGGCCTTAATTAAATGCGTGATATCCGTATGTGCTCCAACCATACGGTATGGATTGCCTGCATTGTCGAACAGTGCTTTTGCGCGTGCTTGCACCCACACCCAACGGCCGGTTTCATGTCTCAGGCGAAATTCCTGATTATATTCGGATAACCCACCGCTAAGATATTGCTCTATATATGCCCACGCGGTTTCCAGATCATCAGGGTGCAATAAATCTTTAAACTCATCGATTTTTCCAGTTTTCGCGGCTTGATCATAACCAAGCATCGCAAAAAATTGACGGGAATAAAAAACTGCTTCTTTTTTGATGTCCCAATCAAATATCCCATCTTGCGTGCCATCAATCGCCAAAGCCATACGGTCTTCGGTATCTTTTAAGGACGTTTCCGCGTGACTGCGTTGGCGCTGCGCGTTGAGTAAAAACCAATTCAGCAAAAGAAGAATGACCGTACCCACAATAATACCGATTAACAGGATAGAAAAATATTCACTACGTTTTGAGTCTAGTCTTTTGACGTGAAGATCAAGATTGCTATAGGCTTGTTTTAAAATAGCATCCAATCTGGCGGTAATGTTGTTCTTTAAACCATCAATCACATTAACATCATTAAGACGAGTTTCTTGATCTTCTTCCATTGTCACATTTGCGCGCTCTTCTAAACGCATCGCCAATTGGGTGTAATAATCACGAACTTCCTGCAACCGGCTCATTTGTCCGGGTTTATCTTTATTAAGATCGGATAATGCCGCGATATGCTCTGATACTGCCTGCTTCTTACTTTCATATTCCTCTAGGAAATAATCCTCTTGTGAAAGGATGTAACCACGCTGTGAACTGAGCATACCTTCAATGTTCGTACTCAGTTGCTCTGCCTCGGTAATCATTTTTTGTGTATTAACAATCAGGTCATCTGTTTGATCAAGGCCTTGCTCACCAGAGATAAGTGTTAATGTGAGCACCCCTGCACATGTCATCAAAATGATAACAAAAATCATAAAGTTTCTTTTTAAGGTGTTGCTCATTGCGTTCTTTCTAATCGCTAATGATACTGTTTTTAATCTAAAATACGCGTTTTAGCCAATAAAAAGGGCACCAAATCGGTGCCCAATTTTGAATTGTATTATTACGCTGTTATTCGAGAGGCGTACGACGTCCACGAACAATGCCGAAAATTGCAGAAATCACAAAGAGAACAATAAATACGAAAAATACGATTTGTGCGATCTCTGCGGACGCGGCGGCGATGCCACCAAAACCTAAAACACCTGCAATAATTGCGATAATAAAAAACATTAAAGCCCAACTGAGCATAACAAAATTCCTTCCTGTGTTGTTTAAATAACCAACTTGGTCAATCCAACAGATCAGAAAGAAAAAGGTTCCATTTAGACTAAATAAATTTTTTATAATGGGGTGATGATTTGGCGCATTATCCTTGGGGGGCGATGTAATTACATGTGTTTTCAGCTTTTGGATATTACTCTAAGCGGCGCCGTAGAAACAAAAAAAAATAAAAGGTAACTAGTTAAGCGGATAAGAGATCTCAAGAACTTCAATATGTTCGGTTTTTTCGTCTGTTCGTACTTTAACCGTATCGCCTTCTTGCGCTTTTAATAACGCTCTGCCGATAGGGGAAAGCCAATTAATTTTGCCGCAATCAAAATCAGCCTCATCAACGCCGACAAGCATCACGGTGACCTCTTTGCCGTCTTCTTTGATATATGTGACTTGGGCGCCGAAAAACACACGATCTAGATTTTGTTGCTTTTTCGGGTCGACAACCTCTGTGTTATCTAGCTTTTTTGTAAGATATCTAACACGGCGGTCAATCTCGCGAAGGCGTTTTTTATTGTAAATGTAATCACCGTTTTCTGATCGATCACCATTGCCGGCCGCCCATGAGACAATTTCAACGATTTTGGGTCGCTCTTCGTGCAGCAGGCTATAAAGTTCTTTTTCTAGAACGGCATGGCCCTTGGGCGTCATATAATGAACATCTGTGCTCATGTTATCCTTACAGAACTGTCGATCATTCAGTCAAATTCAATTTCATCAAGGACTTCACCGATAATGTGCCCAACACCGCGCCAAAAATGACGGCTAGATAAGACGCCAACTAAAAGGTTGCTAAGCATTATACTAAACGTATTACTGTCTTCGAATGTGGTGCGCCGCACATCATATCTTTTCTTTTTATAAGTATGCCTTACCTTTTGTAACTCAGATAGTCGCTGCGTCTCTTTGTTCAGGCTTTTTGTGTATGTCGAGAGCATGGACTGCTTTTTATCCGTTTCACGCTCTATATCGTACAGGCGGCTAACAAGTTCATCATCGCCGCGTGTATCCGTCATGGCGACATATCGTCTTAAATTATGAAGGCCTTTATTCTTATAGATATTGCGTAATTTGGAAATCGCAACATTATAAAATTCATCTGTATCATGCTCTAAGTCAGACTTATTACGCAATATATCTAGGTGCTCATGCTCAAGCGTTTCAAGCTTTGCGTCAATTTCATCAAGCGTATTCTGTTTTTCTAAATACGTTTGTTGCAAGGCGAGAACGCCATGTTTCTTGAATTGCTCTTTTTTATATTCCTTGAGCTTGCCTTCTTGTGCCTCTATTTTTTGTTCCAACAAAAATTTATGCTGCAGCATCTTTCCCGGAATAGAGTGCAGCATTGTATAGTCTCGGCGTGCTTGTTCATAATTTGTCAGCCTTGCCACCCAGTCATCTAAGGTACTAAAAAGCGGTGATGCTTTATAACTGCTTGTCCCGTAGTGGCGCGTTTTCAAATATAGAAAAAGCTCGTCTTCGTGATAGGGTTTTGATTTTTCTTGATAATCTTGACGTGCCAGAGCAATCTTGTTTTCGACGCGGTTAACTTGATTGTGGGTCTCTTCGATATTCTCAAGTATATCATTATACGCCGGATCATCAGGAAGCTTGACTTCAACGGCTTGCTCGGCATCTTTAACTTTCACATAGAATTGTTCAATACCCGAAACAAGAGCGGTGCGTTTTTGCTCAAGGGATTCTTGTTGTTCCTGATTGTCTTTTAAATCTTTATCAAAAGCTGTTCTGGTTTTCTGCCTGTTTTTAAGAGTGTCACTCGCTTCTTTTTCTGCAAGGGTTATTTGTGCGGCCACATCCGGATCATCGAGTAAGTCTATGCGCATTTCCGCAAGCTGAAGATATGTTTCTGCCTCATCACGACGTAATTCATCAATGTGTTTTTGTGTTTTTGTAATGGTTTTGTTCAGATCGCGTATTGTTGATCGTATTTCATGCGCTTGTCGATCAATGTCTGAAAGTATATGTTTTCCGCTCCGTCGTCCCATTATTGGTGCTCCAACAGAGTTTCATTTGGGTTGATGATATGTATCGGCTGCGCTTGTTCCGCTAATTGTTCTGGTTTGGAAAATGAAAATGTGTAAGCACAAAAAATCAGGATGAATAGCAAAGCGAGCCCTAAGAGTGGCTTGCCCCATTTTGCACGGCGTACATAAATTGTTGCCATTAACCGTGAGAAGGAGGGGGGCGAGGGTGTATAGATAAAGCGATCATCGCGAAGTGCTTGAATACCTTCTTTCAGAATTTCATCAGATACCTCTATGCCTTGCGCACCATAAATTGTTTTCAAACGCTCTAGCAGTGTTTGTTCTTGCGTATCAGAGGCAAGCTCGCGCTCTACCACGCGTTTGTTACGACGGAGTGTGTCGACAATATCCATTGCCAACATCACCTCGTCCATGGGTTCTTGTGGATTTTGCGTGCTCATTATCGCTTTATTATGTTACGCCGCGAGCGCAAGAATATTTTCACTGCGGGTTGTTAGTTTTGCCATACGACGCTTTCCATCTTCGACGGCTTCTTGAATTTCTTTTGCGTTCTCTGTCGAAAGCTTGCGCATTTCTGCAACAATGTCTTGTGAGCGTTCTTGATATTCAATCACGGCATCCACCAGTTTTTGTACGGATTCTGCACGTACCGTTGGGCCGTAACCTGCGCGTAAGGCTTCTTCTTGTACAACGTTGCCAATTTCCGCCAGAGTTTCCAAAGACTTCTCAACACCTTCTTTCATGGCGTTTAATGTCTGTGTGCTTTCATGTAATCCATGAAGCCCTGTGAATGATGCGGATAGGGCGGTTAAAACAGTTTCGTTGGTTGAGAAGAAAGAAACAGATTGTGCGTAAACGCGCTGTTTTGCGCTGGTTGTTTGATTAAGGCGTGCCATCACAACCTCCGATGTGTTGTAACCAACTGTCAGATTGTCAGATAGGTCCTTGGCGATTTGATAACGTGCATCCTCCATTTGGAGAGCACGTAGCTTTTCGTCGCGGGTTAGTTCCAGCTTTGCACGTTGAGCCGCATCATCTTCCTTATATTCGGCCACAGTTTTTGATGCAGCGTCTAAGTCCTGCTTGGCTGTTTCAAGGCGTTTTTCGGCAATGTCCAAGACTTCTAATGCTAATATTTCTGATTGTTTCATAGCGCCGCGGAAGTCTTTGTAAGCTTCCAGAATAACCATTTCACGCTGAATTTGGTCTTTGGTGTCTTCAGATACAGAAAGATAGGTTTGTTTAATATCATCAAAGCGTTTTGGAATATCACCACGCGTTGTTTTCATCCAAAGGTTTGCGATGCGTTCGAATGTGTCGATCTTCCCATCTTCAACTTGCTCGACCATAGACTTTGCATCATCCCTGATGGAATCAAACATAGCGGCAATGGCGTTGTATCTCTCGCCATATTGCATTTCTTTGACTTGCTCACGTACTACCTCGTTGAATAATGATGCCTGAGAGAGCGTTCTTGCGATTAAGGTTACTTTATCCTGATCCAGTTCAGAAATCTGCCCAATCAATGCGAGTACGGGCGCTTCTTCTTGTTGTTCAGGCACGAGCCCCAATTCATCTAAAGTGCTGATAGCTTTATCGAGATACTGCATAAGAGATGTTGTCATTGTGACTCCTTAAATTTTAATTGCGGTGAGCAATAAATAGCAGAACTGGCGGTTGCTCGCAATTCTATTTAGATGTCGCGTGATCATTATATTATTATGCGTTGTATGGCTTAGTTATCAGATTTAGGGGATGTATCAGAAAAAAGTGCCCGCCCGTCAAATATCCCCAAGCTTTTGACCAGTGAAAATCGCGCAACATTTTCGTCGCGGCGTGCTCTGGCAAGTTCGGCTTTTGCATCAATCACAGTTTGATCAGCGTCCAAAATGTCTAATGTTGTGCGTTGTCCCGCACCGGCCTCTATTCTAACCCCTTTGAGTGCTTCTTCCGCGGCTTCAATTTCTTGTTTGCGATTTTCCGTTATTGATTGAGCCGCGATATATGATGCCCAATTACTTCTTACTTCTTGGGCAATGTTACGTTTTGTCTCTTCAATCAAATGCTTTTGGCGTTTTGCCGCGCTCTTGGCCTCGGATGCACGTGAGCGCGCGGCGCCACCTTCATATAATTTAAGCGTGGCGCGTAGACCAATTGTGTCTGTTTCTGATCTGTCTACGATGCCCGGCTGCGGGTCGTATTGACGATTATGTGATGCAAAGGCGGAGACTTGGGGGAGGAGTTCACGAAAACTTGCATCTGCGTTATGCTCTGCCGCTTGTTGCTCATAGTAAGCGATGTGTACTCTCGGGTTACGTTTTTGTGCCAGATCAATCATATCTTCGACCGTGTTTGGGATATCAAAACGTATATAAGGCATCAACATGCGCTCAGGGACCTTAAGGCCTGTGATTTCTTCAAACTCTGCGCTCGTGATTTCATAATTCCGTTTCGCGCTGGCACGCTCGGATTTTGCACGAGATAATCTGCTTTGCGTTTGTTGCACATCTGTATTGGTGATTTCGCCAATTTCCTTGCGTTCGTGTGCGGCTTCTAATTCTTGTTTCAGTATGGTTTCATTGTTTTTCTGTAGGTCTAAAAGCTCATAATCTTGCAATACATCCAGATACAATATTGTGGCATTTAAAAAAATATCTTGTTCGCGTTGCCTTAGATAAGCTTTGCCGGCGCTGATTAAGTCGTTGGCACGTGCGGTTTCTGCAAAGGTTTGGCCACCTCGCCAGATGGGTTGATTGATGCTCAATGTTGCGTCTTTTGTTGTTGCGCCGTCTCCACGTCCAAAATTACTGCTCTCTACGTCTGTGGCGTATATGCTTGCTTCGGCGTCTATATTCGGCAACCAGCCCGCTCGTGCTTGCGGATACAATTCCTGTGTCTCTTTTAATTCTTCTCGCGCTGCTTGAAGGGTGGGGTTGGTCAGGTAGACCTTTTTTAAAATATCCGTAAGACTCGTATATTCTTGTTTGTTTTTTGCATGCGTTGGAGTGTCAAAAAAGATCAAAACAAATAAGCATAATAGAAAATAGGTAGAGGCTCTGTGTCTCATAATTGAATTCCATGATCTGATTTATTAATCAACCATTGGTAGAGTCCCCCTTTTTTGCTAGGGATTCAATTATGTTCTGTTTTTATGACTACGTTTCTTGTTGATGAAACATATATCCAACGCCACGAACCGTTTTGATTATTTCTGGATTATTCGCGTCATCACCAATTTTTTTTCTGATGCGCGTGATCTTAACATCAATCGAACGCGGCGTAGGGACATAGTTATCTTCTTGTATGGCTTCGCATAAATCATGTCTTGTCACGGGCTGGTTTATATTACTAATTAAAATGTCGAGTAACTGAAACTCGCGTACAGTTAAGCCACATGAAACTTTATGGTCGTCATACATTTGCATGCAGACGCGGTCAAAATGCCAGTGGGCAAAACAGAAAATATCGTTTGGATTTATTTGATTCGTTCTGTTATCTGCTGACTCTGCGGCTTTATAGCGTCTTAAATTGGCATTTAAGCGTGCCGTAAATAAATGTTTATCCAAAGGTTTTTGTATGTAATCATCAGCGCCAAAGTCCAAGGCATCGACCATAGATTCTGTTTCATCATTTGCACTGCATATAATAATCGGAACATTTGTATGGCTACGGATATCTTGTATGAAATCTATACCGTTTCCGTCGGGTAGCATAAGATCTAATAACACTATGTCGACTTGATGCTTTTCTAAAATTTCATTCATGCGCTTGCCGTTGGATGCTTCAAGCAAGAGGAAGTTTTCTTCATCAGCCAGACTTCTTTTAATTATTTCTCGATCTAATTTATCGTCTTCTACGATGAGAATAGTGTCCATATATTTAGCCTAGCATTGAAATAAATAATCATAAAATGTTTCTGTATTGAAATATTTGGTAACAAAATTGAAACACTAATTTCATTGTTTTACAACTATTAATTGTTATTCTTGTATTTGGGATGGGAACTAGTGTGTGGAAGTAACTATGTCTAAAAACGATCAGCATAATGATTCATCAAATCAAACTCAGTTGGAAATATTAGGAGAGCATATTGTAGTGCCGGCAAGTAAGCTGGATGCTGATCAATATACTGCAGATGATCTGGACGGTGTAACCGAGAGTGTGTTTGGCTCAGGAAACGTGGCGTATGCAAGTTTGCAGGCATCACAAACGGATGCGTTGTTGGATGTGAATACTCAAACGAATGTTTTGGGGGACACAGGGGCTCAAAATTTGGGGCGCGGTTCTAATGCTGCTCGGTCGAACCCGTATATTGATGATGGTACGAACAATGCTACGCGTGACATTGATGGTGGTAATGCAAACGATACTGATCGCACGATAGATGGAGGTCAGTCAGATTCTAATCCATCAGGCTCATCAAATGCGGGTCAGTTTACCTCTTCAACTGTCGGTTCTGTGAGTGCATCACAGCTATCTTCGGACGTTGGGTCATTCAGTCCGTCCGGGTCAGGCTTTAGTTTAAGTGATGGCTTGTCTGGTAGTGATGGAGAGAACGGGCAAGATGGTGCGACGCCGGAAGGGGATGGGGATCAGCCTTCAGGAGACGGAGATATTGTTATTAATATTGACGGTACGATTATTAACACCGGTTTGGATGTTGAGGTTGATTTGTCGCAAACCATTGATTTTGTAGATGTCGCTTTGACAGAACTGGGGGATGTGATTACGACCCTGACCACATCTATTACGGATGTGACACATATTCTTGGTGATATTATTGAAGGGTTGGATATCACGAACCTGATTGATTTAACCGAAATCACCAATATCATTAATACATTAACCGAAAACCTTACTGAAAACGTAACCAATGTCGTCACCGAAATTACTGACATAACACAAAATGTGACCAATCTTCTGGACGGTGTTTTGGGTGGCCTCGATGGGCAAGAAATCAATATTGATGCCAATATTTTAGACAGCGCGATTCTTGATGTTGATATTCCGCTCACAAACATTTTGGACACTGACATTGATTTGGATGTTGATTTATCGCCAACCATAGACTTGGTCAATGATATTGCAGATTTAGTGGCACTTGATGTTTTGGGGGACACGCTAGGCTCGTTGGGTGGCGCGGTGCAAACACTTCAAAATCAAGTTGATCAAGTTACGGAGATTGTATCCGAAATTGATCTCGCGGATATCGGTGGGACTGTTACGAACATCACTGATGCGTTAGGAAATTTCGATCAAATGCTTGGTGACGTGATTGAAAGTGTCGATGCGCCGTTGGGGGGAATTCTTGACACGCTGGGCATACTTGATGGTGAAGACGGTTTGGTGAGTGAAACGGCTGATCCTGTTGTTGGTGGTGCGACTGACATAGTTGACGATTTAACGGGGGGTGCAACCGAAGAAGTAACGGCGGCCGTAGATGAGGTGGTTGATGATGTTACGGATGCGGTTGACGGTCTTGTTGGCGGAATAACCGATGGCCTTCTGGGTAGTGGCAATGACAATGAAGGTGGTACGGATAGTGATGTGACGGCTGACCTTGGCATTGATGCGCTTGAGCATGAAATTGTTGATGACGTTGTTGATGTTGCACTTGACCCTGTTGAAGATCTGGTTGGTGATATTGATGTGGCCCTTGGCTTGGATACGGATTTACTTGGTGGCGGTGACAGTGAAACCGATAATAATGCCGGTGACACAGACATCACGGCGGAAACGAATATTGACCTCGTAGATAACACGATTGGTGAAGTTGTGGCTGATATTCCTCTCGATCCTGTTGAGGCGATTGTTGGCGATGTTGATCTTGATCTCGGGGCGGCAGTCGACCTTCTTGGTGATCAGGCGGATGGCGTTGTGAATGACGGCGCAGGCGGCACGGGTGAAAATACGGTTCTGGCGGGGGTCGGTGACGCGTTGGGTGATGTGGTCGAAGATATTGTTGGTGACCAAGGGGATGGCGCACTTGATGGTGTTTTGAATGAGCTAGACCTCGGCGATGATACCGATGATGGTGGCGACGCGGATGGTTTGGTGAGTGAAACGGCTGATCCTGTTGTTGATGGTGTGACTGACATAGTTGACAATTTAACGGGCGGTGCAACCGAAGAAGTAACGGCGGCCGTAGATGAGGTGGTTGATGATGTTACGGATGCTGTGGACGGTCTTGTTGGCGGCATAACAGGTGACCTGTTCGGTCACAATAATACCAACCAAGATAATACGGATAGTGATGTTACCGCAGATGCCGGAGTTGAAATTGTTGATACCGACATTGTTGAAGCTGGCGTTGAGGCAATCATTGATCCTGTTGAAGATGTGGTTGGTGATCTGGATATTGATTTGGACGCTGATACAAACCTTTTGAACCCCTCGGGCACTGATAACGGTACAGGCGATAGCGATGTTGTTGTGCCTGTTGATCTGGATGTTGCGGACACTGATATAATTGGTGGTGATCTTGAAGTAGAACTTGATCCTGTTGAAGCCATTGTCGGTGATGCGGATCTTGATTTAGGTGCGGCAGCGGATGTTCTTGGTGATCAGGCGGATGGCGTTGTGAATGACGGCGCAGGCGGCACGGGTGAAGATACGGTGCTTGCTGACATTGGTGATGGTTTAGAAGATATCGCCGAAGCCGTAATTCCTGGACTTAATGGTGACGATAATGCGCAGAACGATCTGACTGTTGATAGCGATATCGATTTAGTAAACGAAAATCTGGCAGATACTGATATTGATGCAATTTTTGACCCGGTGGAAGAAATTGTCGGTGATATCGATGCCTCTCTAAATACTCAAACTGATCTTCTGGGGGACAACGAGACTGATAATGATGCAGGTGATACTGATCTGACTGCGGACGTGGATATTGACCTCGTTGATAATATTGATGTTCTTGATGTTGACATTGATATTCCGCTGGATGACGTCGAGGCCATCACAGGTGATATTGATCTGGATTTAAACAGTGCCATAAATCTTCTCAACCCCGATAGCTCTGAAAGCTCAATAGGTGGTTCTGACGCTGGTTCTGATGAGCAAGAGTGGACAGAAAGCACGATTGTTGATGGTGGTGGATTGTTTGATGATGTATTGGGCGGTATTGGCGGTGATATGGATACATTGCCGGATCCTTCCGGCACCGTTGGTGAAGGTTTAGGTGTTCTTGATGTAGAACCGGAAATTGATGTTGGCAGTTTGGGGGGGCTTTTCTAGAAAATGGCTGTTCCCGGGTTAATTAAATTAGAACAGATACAAAAATTCATTCCACAAACGAAGCTGTTTTTACAAAACGGGTTTGAGGGTGTGTTGCCTTTGTATAGCAAGAATAATGATGTTTTGAGGCCTAAGGGTTTCAATCAAGGTATATCTTCTTTGCTGGTTTGTACTTTGGCGATCAATATTTTGTCACTTGCATTACCGATCATGACATTGCAGGTCTATGATCGCATTCTTCCCAACCCGGGAACTGGCACACTCTCCGTCTTAATTGCGGGAGTGTGCCTTGCGATTGTGCTTGAGGCTATTTTACGCCTCTCCCGTGCGTATGTTGTTTCGCGCGCGGGTGTCGCCTATGAACACCGCATGGCGTGCAATGCAATGCGCAAGGTATTGGGAAGCGACCTCAGTAAAATGGATGATTACGGTGTGGGTGAGCATTTACACCGCATGAGCGCGGTTGGAAAACTCAAAGATTTTTATAACGGGTATACTTTGACAGTTCTTGCAGAGCTCATGTTTGTACCTGTGTTTTTGGTATTGATTATTTATATTGCGAATTGGCTCGCTCTTGTTCCGGCGACTATTTTATGCGTTTTTATCACAGTATGTCTATGGAAAGGGCGACGTTTGCGTGCGGCCTTGAAAGACCGTGAAAAAGCTGATGATTCTCGTTTTAACTTCCTGATTGAATCCTTAGAAGGGGTGCATACCCTTAAAGCTTTTGCCTTAGAGAAATTCTTTGAGCGTAGGTATGAAGCATTGGAAGAGAAGTCTACGCGCAAGAATTATGATGTGACGCAGGAAACTGCAAAAACATTCAACATTGCGGCTATTTTTTCACATTTGATGGTCGCAAGCGTGATCAGCGTGGGTGCTTTATTTGTTCTGAAGGGGGCGCTTACAACTGGTGGACTTATTGCAACATTATTGTTGTCCGGGCGCATGATGCAGCCCATCCAAAAGGCTCTGGCACTGTGGACGCGTTATCAGGATTATGCGCTTGCGCGGGAACATCTTGAGGATTTATTTTCCACCCCACAAAGAAGATTGATGGGTAAAGAAAATGAATTTGACACGCCGCCCGATGGACGCCTTGGTATTTATGATCTTTCTTTTAAGCATAAAACAGAAGATGTGCCGCTCCTTCAAAATGTAAATCTAAAAATGCAACGTGGAGACATTGTTTTGATTTCCGGTGCGCACGGATCAGGGAAAACAACGTTGCTTAACCTTATTGCCGGAATTTATCCAACAAGCTTTGGTGAAATTCATATTGATGGTGAGAATATTAACAGCTACGCACCGGAGGAATTGGTGCAACATGTCGGGTATATTCGCACACGCGCTATGATTTTTCGAGGTTCAATACGCGATAACATCACGTGCTTTGGTCAAACAAATGAAAAGCAGGCCAAAGAGGTCGCAGCTCTTATGAATGTTGATAAAGATGTTGCAAAATTGCCCGGTGGTTTTGACACATTCCTAAGCGGTAATAATACAGATAGCATCCCCCCCGGGCTTAAACAGCGCATTGCAATAGTACGTGTGTTGGCGACGAAACCGCGTCTAATCCTTTTTGATAATGCTGACAGGACGCTCGATAAAGAAGGGTATGCCATGATTTATAGCGTTCTCGCGCGTTTGAAAGGCAAGGCGTCCATGGTTTTGGTTTCAGAAGACCGAAACATCCGCGGACTGGCGCAACGCCACTATGTTTTGAAGGATGGCGAATTTCTGGAAAGTGATGAGATTTATAATCAAGGAAATATTCGCCCGTATCAGGAGCTAAGGCTATGAGTGTTGCATTATCCATGAAACCTGAACAGGCAAACCAAAATACGTATGAGCGCTTTGTAGATAGTCAGCCTATTTTGAATATGCTTGATATTCTCTCCAAAACGGGCCGGAAAAATTTTCATGAAAACGGGGCATGGGAAGTGTGCCTATGTGCGTTGATTTTGAAGCTAGAGCCAAATTGTAAAGTACAGCGCATTTTGGAATCGTTGCCCCATGATGCTCGTGAACTTGATGAAGCAGATTTCCTGAACAGCCTTGCGCATATGGGATATTTCTGCCGTAAGGCTAATGCAGACTTAGATGACATTGATGCGCGTCTTTTACCGGGCGTGTTTATTCCGGTTAACGGATATCCTTCTATAATTCTGGGGCGCGATGAAACCGATGCTTTATTATTCTACGATCCGATTTCTAAAATGGTCAGTATGGTGCCCGCGTCTTTAGATGAAGAAGGTACAATTTGGTTTTTTCAAAAGTATGATGCCAACTTGGCTAGAACCTCTAAATTTATGCGTAAGGGGAGTGGCCTTAGTTGGTTTACGGCGCTGCTCTCTCGGTTTAGGGGCACGTTCGCGCAGGTGATGACAGCGGGCTTAATCTTAAATGTCATAGCTTTGGCGACACCACTATACATCATGTTGGTTTATGATCGTGTGATTGCCGCAGGCGCAATTGAAACATTACCGATGCTGGCACTTGGAGCTTTCATAGCGATTGTATTTGAATGGAAGCTACGTAACATCCGCTCAAGTGGTTTGTCATGGTTGGGTGGGCGTCTGGATAATGTGGTCGGGAATAAAATTTTCGCGCATTTGATTGGCTTATCTCCTGATGTTATCGAAAAAGCATCTGTTGCGGCGCAAGTGGCGCGTATTAAAACGTTTGAATCTGTAAGAGATTTCTTTAGTGGTTCGGTTTTTCTTTCCTTGTTAGAGGCTCCGTTTGTTTTCATTTCAATCGCGGCTGTCGCTATGATCGCGGGATCATTGGTGTTTGTGCCATTGATGATGATTTTCGGGTATATTGCCTTGTTTTTCTTTGTTAGGCAAAGGATCAAAATATCCATTCGCTTAGCGGCGAAAGCTAGCTCTGCCCGCCAACAATTCACGATAGAAACATTTGAAAAGCTAGAGGGCATTCGCGGGCACGGTCTGGGCAATAAATGGCAGGAAAAATTCCGCCATTTATCAGGGCGTGAAATGATGACGCACTTCCAACTTGGTTGGTTAGGAATTGTTGCCGAAACGGTTGCTCATTCTCTGACCGTCATCGCGGCAGTTGCAACGGTAGGGTTCGGGGTGCACATGATTTGGGCAGGTCAAATGAGCACAGGTGCTCTTGTGGCGACGATGATTTTGGTCTGGCGTATTCTCACACCGTTTTATTCTTTGTGCACAATGGTGCCTCGTCTTGAGCAGTTACGGAATAGTATAGCGCAAGTCAATGACCTGATGGATATCGAAACGGAAGCTGAGTTAGCGCGAAGCTTTTCCAGATTACCGAATTTGAAAGGCCATATATCCTTCCACAATGTTGGTTTTCGGTATGCCGAAGATGGAGATGACATTTTTTCAGGCTTATCGTTCGATGCACGTCCCGGTGATTTGGTTGCAATTACAGGTGGAAACGGTACAGGAAAGGCAACTATTCTTAAATTGATTAAATCTCTACACCGTGTATCTAGTGGCGTCATACGCATTGATAATTTTGATATTCGTCAATTAGATGCACCTGATTTGCGTCGTCAAATTGCTTATGTCCCCAAAACACCCCACTTTTTTAACGGAAGCGTTATTGAAAACATGCGCTTTTCCAATCCTATGGTGAGTGAGGAAGATGTCATTAAGGCACTCCAGCTAGCAGATGCTTGGGATGATATTCAAAAATTCAACGATGGCTTAAATACTGTTATCGGTTCTCACGGAATGGCTAAAATTACATCTAGTCTTGCAACGCGTTTATCACTCGCGCGGGCTTATTTACATCCTGCGACTATTCTTCTTATTGATGAATTACCGAATACGTTGCTATCAGGCATCGCCGGTAACAATTTGAAGGATTATCTCGCACGTGCCAAAGGTAAGCGCACGGTGATTATGTGTAGCTACCGCGAAGATTTCATGAAACTCGCCGATACGATTGTCTGGCTGCGCGGCATTGATCAACCCATTTCAGGGGAGCGTGAACAGATGGTTCAAACAATCCATTCAGAAACAGTCATTGGGGGAGCCAAGGCATGATCAAAAATAAATTCACAGATCGCATTAGTCCAAAACGCGAAAAGCAAACGCGATATTTATCTCAAGCGATCCAGCTTGAGGAGGCCGTTAATCCGCACATTATTCGTGCAACCATGACAATGGTATCTCTGGCTATTCTTGTATTTATTGTTTGGGCAGGCTTTACCAATATCAACGAAGTTGCGCGCACACCTGGCGAAGTTGTGCCGCATGGCTATCAACAAACAGTGCAGCATTTAGAGGGCGGTATGGTTAAGGCCATTAACGTGCATGAAGGTGACGTTGTCGATGAAGGACAAGTGCTTGTTCGTTTAAATGATGCAAGCTTAAAAGAAGATATTGAACGGGCGCGCGTAAAGCAGCTTGGCCTTGAAATGCAGGCGGAACGATTACGGGCATTTGTTGATGGCCGTGAACCGGACTTGTCAAAATTCACACAAGCTAGTGAAAGAATGGTGAAAGACCAGTTTGCCTTTTTTGAAGGAATGCGTACGGCGCGCCAGAAAGAGGAGCATGTTATCCGCGATCAAATCGCAGAAAAAAGACACATGGTTTTGTCTTTAAGCAATGATCTTGAAACCGCGCGCGCTAATTTGGAAATTGAGAAAAACATATATGTTCGTAAAGTAGATCTTAATAAAAAAGGTTATACATCCGATATGCAACTGCTATCTCATGAACGAGACTTGAATGAGATGAAGGGTAAAATTAAAAGTCTTGAAAATCGAAAGTTAGGCGCCGAGGCAGAAATTACGGAATATGAAAACCGTCTTGCTTCTTTATCAGCGACGCATCGCGATGAGGCTTATGAGAAATTGTCTGAAGTGGAGGCGGAGCAGTCTCAGAACATTGAAATTATTCAAAAAATGGAAGAGCGCATCGGTCGTCTTGATATTCGAGCGCCCTCGCGTGGGTTGGTAAAAGGTGTGGCTGTTAATACGATTGGTGCAGTCATACAGCCCGGTCAAACAATCATGGAGATTGTGCCGCTTGATAAAAACCTTGTCGTGGAAGTCAAAATATCGCCGCAAGATATTGGACATTTGAAAATAGGACAGCCCGTTCAGGTGAAATTCAGTACTTTTGATTTCTCTCGCTATGGATCTGTGCGTGGGCAGTTAGACCATATATCTGCAACAACATTTTCCGGAAACCAAGGGGAGCGTTATTATCAGGGGCGTGTTTTGCTCGCGCAAAGCCACGTGGGAGCCAACCCAGATAACGTAATTATGCCCGGTATGACGGCCATGGCTGATGTGATTACAGGGCGCAAGACCATTTTACAATACATGCTTAAACCAATTCATATTTCACTCCGCACAGCATTCACAGAAAGGTAAAGCACCATGATACCTGCAACACAAAACAACGTTGATTATTCTTTGCTAGATCAAGAGCGGCCGATAAATGTCCTGGCTGTTGAAGATGACGTTTTATCTATGAGCTTTCTTGAGGCGCAAATTACGACATTAGGGCATAGCATGCTGACGGCGCAGAACGGGCAGGAAGCGTTGAGCGTTCTCGCTGACAGGCGCGATGAGGTAGACGTTGTTTTGATGGACAGAGAAATGCCCATCATGGATGGCCTTACGGCGGTACGGCGTATAAAAGATGATCCTGCATTACGCAATATCCCTGTGATTATGGTGACCGGTGCAGATTCGGTTAGTGAGATGAAGGAGGGGCTCGATTCCGGCGTTTTCTACTATCTCACCAAGCCAGTTGATGAGGATATGCTGCGCTCTGTTTTATCCGCTGCGGTACGTGAAGCGCGTCAAGCAAAGACGCTCGCGGAAGAGCTCGGTAAACACCGCACGAGTTTCCATTTAATTGATACGTGCAAATTTAAGTTTCAAACATTATCCGAAGCAGAGAATTTATCGGCATTTATAGCGAATTGTTTCCCCGATCCTAAACGCGTTTTACCAGGGCTGGGAGAGCTTTTAACCAATGCAATAGAGCATGGAAATCTTGGTGTTGGATATGATCAAAAAACTGATCTGATAGATGCGGGAACATGGCGCGCCGAAGTTGATCGTATGCAAAAATTACCACAGCATGAAAATAAATATGCGGTTGCCACGGTCGCACAAAAAGCAGACGGAACATACGTCGTGATTGAAGATGAGGGCAATGGGTTTGATTGGAAAAAATTCATGCAAATTGACCCGTCGCGTGCTGGCGATAACCATGGGCGCGGCATCGCACAAGCCAATACAATGAGTTTTGACAAACTCACCTATAACGAGAAGGGCAACCAAGCCGTTGCTTTCGTTGGTCATGAACAACAGTTGGAGTGGTAGGAAAATGCCTGAAGATTTGAGACAGTTTAATTTCAAGAGCCTGTATATTAAGTGTGCAATAGGAATTGTCCTTATTATCTTATCGCTTTGCGTCAGTTACGCCGTAATGAATAAGAGAACATACTCGCAGTTGGGGAACGCTAATCTTATTAATATTAGTGGTCAGCAACGCATGCTTTCCCAGAGGGTTGCAT
Organism: uncultured Micavibrio sp.; assembly: GCA_965263215.1. Taxonomy (GTDB): domain Bacteria; phylum Pseudomonadota; class Alphaproteobacteria; order Micavibrionales; family Micavibrionaceae; genus UBA1672. Next base: position 2,319,122 of record OZ253663.1, on the reverse strand, counting down.
ATTTAATTTATAATACAGAAGAGAAAAATCGTGATGTAGAGCTGGAAAAAGCACTCACAAAGATGTCTGGAAATCATGCTTTCTTAACGTCTGAGACAGCAAAGGGGGCGATGACTGTAGATTTACGAAATTATTATTTTCACGCACCCGTTAATCTTAATAAGGAGGTTCTTAATTTTATTGATCAAGCGAGGGAGTTACCTGGCGGTGCTGATAAAAACTCAAAATCTGATTTTTTTCTAAAAAATAATGTCAATAAGCTTTTGGAAAGGCTTAATACCGCTGTCTCTCTTTATGAACAAAAAGCAGAGTTAGATTTAAAGGATTTTGGGTTAATAAAAAAAGTGCTTCTCATATCCAATGCCGTATTAGTTATTTTGTTCTTCTTCTTTTTATTGCGGCCTATGATTAAAGGGCTTCATCACCAGTTCAACGTTATCCAAAAAGAAAAAGAAATGGCTGTCAGCACGGCATCTCTTAACCATAATATGTTGCAAAAAATCATCGAGCATATTCCTACCATTCTTTTTGTTAAGGATGTACGAAATGATTACGTTTACACACTCATCAATAAACAAGCGGAAAAAGTTTTCGGACATAAAAGACAGGACATGATCGGGAAGACTGATTATGATTTTTTCACAAAACAAGAAGCTGATTTTTTTGTGAGTACAGATAAAGGGGTTATCTCCTCAGGTTCAATCGTTGATGTTCCATGCGAACAAATCACTCTTGCAAGTGGTGCTGTTATTCTGGCGCATACCAAAAAAGTACCTATTTTTGATGATAACGGAGAGCCTGCTTTGCTGCTTGGTATTTCTGAGGATATTACAGAGCGCAAGAAGAATGAGCAGGAACTTCAGGAATACCGCGAAAGCCTTGAACAAATGGTTGACGATCGTACTCAAGAGCTTAAAAAAGCGATGGAGAAAGCCGAAGAGTTGAACCGCCTGAAATCAGAGTTTTTGGCAACGATGAGCCATGAAATACGGACACCAATGAACGGCATATTGGGTATGGCGGAATTGATCATGGGCGCGCGCCCTTCTTTGCAGATAGAAGGATATGCTCGCACGGTTATTAACTCGGGTGAATCATTACTACAAATTATAGATGACATTCTGGATTTTTCAAAAATAGAAGCCGGGAAAATTGAAATTGATCCAATGCCGATTGATATGCTGGAGATTACGGATGATGTGACAAAGCTTCATTCTGTTAAAGCAAGAGATAAAGCCATCGAACTTGTTGTTCGCTATTTGCCGGGCAGTGAGCAGTTTGTTTATGCCGATCCTTTGCGTGTAAGGCAAGTTTTAGGCAACCTCATCAGTAATGCAATTAAGTTCACTGATAAAGGCCATGTTGCAATCACAGTAGAGGAGCTACCAGATCGTACTTCCTCAAACGATGATGTATGTCTCAAGTTCTTTGTGAAAGATACCGGTATTGGCATGTCTGAAGATGCAAAAAATCAGATTTTTGAAAAATTCTCACAAGCAGATAACTCGACCACGCGCAAATATGGTGGAACAGGTTTGGGACTATCTATTTGTAAAAGCCTGGTCGAATTAATGGGCGGTGAGATTGGCGTAGAAAGCACAAAAGATGAAGGTTCTGTCTTTTGGTTTACACTGCCGCTAAAACGAAATCAAAAGGATGTACACACACAACCAAAATCACCGGAATTGAAAGATGTCCGTATTCTGGTGGTAGATGATTTAATGGAAGTTAGAGAGTTGGCGAAGGAGCGCCTGCGCATGGTAGGCATGCGCTGTGAAGTTGCTGTAAGCGGTGCTGAAGCGTTAGAAAAAATGAAAAAAGCGTATGATGAAAATGATCCCTATAAAATTGCAATATTAGATTATTTGATGCCTGAAATGAACGGCGAGATGCTCGCTTGTGCCATTAAAGATGATGATCATTTAAAAGATACATGCTTGATCATGCTAACGGCAGCAGGAAATCCTTTGGCTGATGATAAGTTCACGAAAAAAGGCTTCTCTGCTTATATCGCCAAACCTGTAACACATAGAGGTTTAATCGATAGTGTGTCTGTTGTATGGCGAAAATATCAAGCGGGCGAAACAGAGACGCTTATTCACTTAGATACATCGGGTATAGGTAAGAAGAATAACGATAGTGATGAACCGATATTGAAAGGCTCTAAGATTTTAGTTGCCGAAGATAATTTAGTTAATCAGGTTTTTGTAAAAGAAATTCTCGAAGAAATGCAAGTTGAATATACAATTGCGTCTAACGGCATAGAGGCTGTAGAGGCGGTAAAAGAATATGAATATGATTTAATCGTTATGGATTGCCTAATGCCTGAAATGGATGGTTTTGAGGCAACGCGCATAATTTGTGACATGCAGGATAAGGGGATTGTAAAAGATATTCCAATTATTGCACTTACGGCCAATGCCATGAAAGGCGATCGAGAGAAATGTCTTGATGCGGGGATGGATGATTATTTAACAAAGCCTGTGCGAAAAAAAGAACTAAAAGAAGCTATCTACTTTTTAATACGTGGAGAAGAAATTCAATCCGATGGTGATTTTGAAGAAGAAAAAGTCTTAACAGAAGAGCCACATGACGTGGTTTTAGATCCCGATGCGGTTGAAAACGCGCGCAGTATTCTTAAGGATAAATACGGTGAAATGGTCAATGTGTATATTGATAATAGTTGGGAACGCGTCGAAGAAATTAGCGACGCAATTAATTCTAATGATATTGAAGCCATTATCCGCCCCGCACATACGCTTAAATCAACGAGCAAACAAATGGGGGCAATGAAGCTATCCGATATATCCAAAGACATTGAACAAATTGCGAAGGCTCTTAATAACGGGGAGGCTGCGGATGATCAAACTATAGAAACAATTTCCAAGGCGGTCACAGACATGAAAGTTATGCTTTCAGAAACCAAACGCGCATTTGATCGTATGGCAGCTTAATAACAGGTTGAAAAGGGGAAAAACCATGATTGTTATAACTAATAAAACAGAAACCAAACTACTGCATGACTTGAAGCAGGCCGCTGTCGGTATGCCACTGCAGAAATGCTTTTTTATGCAGTTTTCTGAGGCGGATGTTGCAAAAAAGAAGTTGCAAGAGGCCTTCTTGAGATTATTAGACCAGTTGCCTAATTCCTATATGGCGCAAGTTTATATTTGTGCTGACTATGACATTTTTATTTTAATGCAGGGATTTATGCAAAGCCAGTTTATGGAATTTGTTGAAAAGTTAGAACAGGAATTGCAGACGAATATCTTCTCAGATCTCATCCATATTTTTGAAATAGGAATGGATCACGATAAACTTGAAAAAATGTGTCAGCAAAAAATTGAAGCGATAGAAGCTGATCATGAAAGCACATCCGAGCAAGATGGCTCGGCCCAACAAAATAAAGTATTGGCAGATGCGATATCGACATTGGATATTGATACGATCAAAAATATTAGTAAAAGACGGGATATACACCCGAGTCCGGTCATTATGGTCGTCGATGATGACCAGCTTTCGCGTACATTGGTTGGCAACGTATTAGGGCAAGATTTTAATATGGTGTATGCCAAGGATGGTCGCGCGGCGTTGGAATCTTATGTCGACAGCGCCCCTGACGTTTTGTTTTTAGACATCGGCTTGCCGGATATTGGCGGGCATGAGTTGCTTGAGGTTCTGTCACAAATAGATCCGGACAACTATATCATTATGTTTAGTGGCCGAAAAAATAAAGACAACATGCTGCGCGCACTTCAAGCGGGTGCACAAGGGTTTGTTGGTAAACCGTTCACACGCAATGAGTTGTTACATTACGTCGAAAAGTCACCATTCGTGCAAGATAAGCAGGATCGTAGTCGAACATCAACGCTAGCGGCACAGCACTAACGAGGGTAATTTATGTCGATGCCGTTTTGGATGATCATTGCTATTGCTGCCCTTATGTTCATGCTCGCAGAAGGAGCTTTATACTTAAGGCGAAGGCAAAGGCGGACAAATTCTGAGCGTGTTTTATTTCGTGCAAAACAGGAAGTGCAGGAAATTGCACAACTACCGCTGAACAATCCATACCCGCTTTTTCAAATATCGCGTGATGGCAAAGTTGTGTTTGTTAATCCTGCCGCTATTAAAACCTTTCCTGACTTGAATGAAAAAGGGGCTAAGCATGAGATATTTAATGGTTTTGAAAGTTTTTTTGATATAACAGAAAGCCTTATGCGCGAAGTACCGATAGGTTCAAATGTTTACCATCAAACAATAACCTCGGGCCATAGTAATGGTGAAGATGTCCTGATTATTTATTGTTTGGACATCACAGAGCAAAAAAAATACGAAAAGGAATTGAAGGAAGCCCATCGCCTTACCGAAAAATCACGTCAGGCCGAAAAAGAGGCTAAAGAAGCACGGGGGGCGTTTCTAGCAAATATGAGCCATGAGTTGCGCACCCCGATGAATGGTATTATTGGGTTGTCTGATATTTTGGTAGAAGGCGGTTTGGATGGAGAAAAACAGGAAATGATAAATGCCGTGAACAGTTCGGCGCGCAATTTATTGATTTTATTGAATGATATTCTTGATTTTTCAAAGATTGAAGCTGGGGAGCTTTCTATGGAAGCTATTCCGTTTGATATAAGAAAAATAATAACACAAGTAGAGTCCCTGCAAAGTCCTATGGCACAACAGAAGGGCTTACGGATGAGCAGCCATGTGTCAGATGCGGTTCCTAAATATCTTGTGGGGGATCCCTCACGATTACAGCAAATTTTGAATAATCTTATCAGTAACGCCCTTAAATTCACAGATCACGGGTCTGTAACCATATCAGTAAGTGGGCAACTCGATGATCAAGGAAACTGCGTTACAAAGATCTCTGTCACCGATACGGGCATTGGTATTCCTAAAGAAAAACAAGCATCAGTGTTTGAAAAATTTCAACAAGCGGATGCCTCTACCGCGCGTAAATATGGTGGAACAGGTTTAGGGCTATCAATAACTAAAGACCTTGCTGAACTTATGAACGGCTCCATGTCTATAGAGAGCGAAGAGGGCGTGGGAACCACTTTCACAGCAACTATTATCACGCCTGTTGCTAAAGCAGGGGGGGATAGCCCTGATGACGTCGTATGCGAAACACAACAGAACGGAATTAACATGAATGCGTCGGTTATGATTGTTGATGATCATCCGATTAATTTACTATTTATGCGTAAGGTGTTGACCCAATTAGGGTTTGAGGGTTTCGCTGAAGCGGCGAGTGGTAAGAAAGCCGTCGATTTGTTCAAGAAAAAACCCTATGATGTGATCTTGATGGATTGCCAAATGCCTGAAATGGATGGGTTTGAAGCTGCCCGCACTATACGTGAAATCGAAACCGCGGAAAACGAGCCAACAATTATAGCGGTCACGGCGGATGCCATGAAAGGTGCGGAAGATAAATGCATCGCAGCAGGCATGGATGATTATATCAGTAAGCCTGTGGAAAAAGATAAATTATACGGGTTATTAAAAAAATGGATTCCAGGCAACCATCGTGAATTGTCAGAGGATGATAAGGACAACAAAGATTCGCAGAATCTCACTCAACAAGGTCAAAGCATTGTGTTTGATTGGGCGCGTTTAAAAGAGTTCACGGGAGATGATCCGGAGGTTGAAAACCAAATAATTGAAGTTTTTGTTGAGAATTTAGATAATGATATCAAATCATTAAGTAATAGTTTTAAGAATAAAGATTATAAATCATGGGATGAGTGGGCGCATAAATTATTTGGTGCCTGCGCACATATGGGGGCTGAGGCCATGGCAAGAGTGTGCGACGAAGCGCAGTCTTTATCTGGAGAAGATGCAGAGAAAATAAAAATGCTGCACCTTGGTATTCTGGAGCAATATGACCGCGTTCAAAAGGCTTTGCGCGAAAAAGCAAGTCAAGCTGCATAAGCATTCTAATATCAGAAAGTGATTAAAGTACCTGAGGTTTCTAGTGCTTCCTCATCGGTAAGGCCTGTCTGCCCACTTATTGAAATGATAGGTACAAAATTATCACCGCCTCCATCTTCATCGATAAGAAGGGTGCCGCCCGTGCCATTATCACTGATTTTAATAAAGTCAGTGATAGCTTCCGTGATTGGGTCATATTCTGTTAGAAGATCGGAAATATCAATCCTATCTCCTTCTGCAAGAGAAAAATCATGGATACTATCCATTTCACTAAAGTTTGGTAGCGCTTCGAAAACAAACGTGTCGGCTCCGCTACCTCCGATAAGCGAATCAACACCAGAGCCACCGTAAAGAAAGTCATCTCCTCCGCCTGAAACCAGCGTATCATTACCTTCTAGGCCAATCAAAAAGGATTGCGATTGTGCCAATGCTTTTATGAGGTCATCTCCTTGTGTGCCGAGTTCGTATATGCGGATGTTATCAAAGACACTATTACTTGCAGAGTTTCTATCATCGTCACTGACGAATGTTAAGTGTGTAAAAAACGAGTTGATACTGTAGTAATCTGAAAGATTAATTTCAAAACTCTGTACGGCACCTGCGCCAGTATAATTAGGGCCGTCTTGCCCCCAATCTTGTGATCCGTAGAGCTGAATTAGAGGATCCGTTTCATGGTCATTATCGTGGTCAAAACCAATACCTTGAATTTCGCCTCTTTTACTTGATTGAAAATCAAACGCCAAGACGGAGTGCTCTGTTATTTCATATTCAAAATCAACGGACTTCCAGTTATTGCCATTCAGTTCCACGCGCGTTCCATTAACCAGAGTGCTCGTTGGGTTTGTATCTTGATTGGAGAAGGAAGAAAAATCGGCGATATCGAATGTTAATGGTGTTATATCGGGTACAAGATCATTCGGCGGATCACCGTCATAGATTGAAAAATTACGAAATGCGCTTGTGCCATTTTTTGCACCATTATCATGGTCGTTGATAAAGGTCAGCCAGTCGACATTGCCCGTCTGGTAGCTTCCAATATCAATCGTGAAGCTTTGCCAGTTTCCGACATCGGTGTAGGTGAAATCACGCGAAAAGAAGTTTGGTGAGTCTACGCCATGAAGTTGAAAACTATTAGCCCCGGTTGTAAAGTTATTGTCAGTTTCTAAGCCAAAGCCTTGAACCTCGCCCTGTATAGTTGAACGATATTCGAAGCTCACATATGTGTTTTGAGTTACGTCATAATCTAGTGCTATGCGTTTCCACGCATTGCCCGCAATTTCAACACCAGCACCAGATTCAATAATATTAATTGAACCACCTGCATCTTGTGATCCGTTATAGGAAAGGAAAGACGTGGTAGAGAAATTAATAGTACTCTGGCCTGCTTGCTCTTCCGTTTGGACGCTGATGTTAACATGACCGACATCAGTGCCGCCGTTCCCATCTTCTAGTGTGTAGGTAAAGCTGTCTGGGCCTAAATATCCCAGATTAGGCGTATAGTTAAAAAGCCCAGAAGACAGAATGAATGCTACGCCATGATCTGTTAGAATTTGCTCTTCGACGACATTTAAAGTGTCACCATCAGGGTCGTAATCTATGCCATTACCGTTATCATCTAATAGGTTTCCCAGAATGCTTGTATTCATTATACCAACAAAAAAATCATCTGCTGCGACAGGATCAGTCGATACAGTCGGATCTTCGTAAACAGAGATATTGCGATATGAACTTATACCGTTTTTCGCGCCATTATCGTGGTCATTTACAAAGGTAAGCCAGTCAATATTGCCTGTTTGATAGCTGCCAACATCAATCGTAAAACTCTGCCAGCTACCGATATCAGTATAGGTGAAATCACGGATGAAGAAATTAGGTGAGTCCACGCCATATAATTGATAGCTGTTAGCACCCGTCAAAAAATTATTGTCTGTTTCAAGGCCAAAGCCTTGGACTTCACCTTGAATGGTTGATCTATATTCAAATGTAATAACCGTATTTTCGGTCACGTCATAATCAAATGCGGTGCGCTTCCATGTGTTGCCTGATAGCTGAACACCAGCACCGCTTTCAATAACAGTAACAGAACCGCCAGCATCCTGGCTTCCGTTATAGGAAATGAATGTCGAGGTACTAAAATCAATGACAGAAGAGGGATCAGGGGGAGTATCGGACCCCGTAAAAACACCGCTTTCATAGTAACCATCACTGAATGTAAAGCGTTCTACATCGACCAATATATCTGTGCCATCAACACCAGTTGTATCTTCAATGGTAAAAAAGCCAAGGTTGCCGGTTAAATTGTAATTACTAAAGGCGCCGCTATATATGGCTTCGTCCTGTCCGCTGCCGCCAGTTATCTGGTCATCCCCGCCGCCGCCAGTGAGAACATTATCAGCGTCATTTCCATGAAGGGCATCATTGCCACTGCCGCCGATGGCATTTTCAATCACCGCGCCGTAGGCAATGGCGATGTTTTCGGATAACCCTACTGAGCTATACCCGCCTTCCTCAAGGTGAATGGTCACGCCCGTTGGCACCGCGGAGGCATCAAACGTATCAGTTCCACCACCATCCCAAATGCTAAGCGCTGCGTTAGGATCAAGCGTGTACGTTGTATCGTCGCTGTTAAATGATGTATTCGCGCCATAAATTGCCTGAATGGCAGACATATCATAGAGCATATAACTTTCGGCAAAGATGTTGCCCCATGGCGAAGTGTTATATGCCATAACGGTGAATTGTTCAGTATTCTCATTGCCCGTCAGGCCGGCATCAAAAGAGTGGATTAGGCCAAGAGAGTGGCCAAGCTCATGCAGAGTCACGAAGTATCCGAGTTCCCCTGCATCCATAGAATTGGTCAAATTATCATTGATGTTAAACCAGACATCACCGCTGAAGTCCCCTTGATCAGGATAATACGCCCATGCTGTGGGATCGTCTTGAGCGGAGACGGTTAAGTTGGCTTGCCCGAATGTAATATCACCAACGCCTGCAACCTCAGTGAAGGTGATATTGGCAAATTCGGAAATGCTGTCTAGAACTGCGCGCGTGGCAATTTGCATTGTTGCAGTGAAAGATTCGAAATTATTTTGCTCGCGTGCATCAACTGCGTAATAAGACGGTACTTCTGTAACAAAGCTATAGCTCACATTTGCAGCAGTTCCGCCGCCGGGCCCCCATTCATTGCCATGAATAAGTTCGGCTGCGTTATTAACGCCGATATTGGCAGGGGTCACCGTTCCGCCGCCACCTGTTAGCACGGCGAGGTCTTTTAAGGGTGTGGTAACATCAGATGATAAGCCATCATGATCATGACCGTTTTGGCAATATGAACAGCCGCAGCCAACTTGTGCAGAGTTTGAACCTATGGTGGTGTTTGTAATAGAGGCGGGGGTGCTGTTCATAATCACAGTCCTTAACTTAGTTCTTACGCGATGACAATTAGAGCTTATCTAACTGTCACAATCAATTATCCGCGCAATACTATCATGCTCGCCCAATAATTATATATACATATTTACTTTTTCAATAAGTGTTGTGATGGCGATAGGTTTTTGTAAAACCACCTGCACCGAGTCTTCTACAACCTTAAGGATATCGTTGGAGTTGATTGTTACACCACCACCCGAAAGCGCAATGATGGGGGGCTTTTTGTTCATTTTATTGACGAATTGTATAACGCCGATACCATCAATATCGGGCATAAGTAGGTCAGTAATAACTAAGTCATAAGAAACGCCCTGATCTAGTAATTTTATTGCCTCGCGACCGTTTTTAGCCGTCACAACATCATGGTCATCACTTTCTAAAACGTCACACATCAGCTCAAGAAAATCTTCGTTATCATCTGCCACAAGAATTTTAGCCATTATTGTTCTTTCTTAACGATGATGTGCAAATAAGACAATAAAAAGACCCTAATTGCCGACGCAAGGGATGAATCTGGGTTTTTGCGCTCATAAATAAAGGTGCATAATTCATGAACGCTGCATTTTTGTATTTCGGCAACATCTTGAAGGATGCTCCAGACTTGAGGTTCAAGCGTTACACTCGTACGACGTCCACTTATATGAATGTTTCTTTTTTTTAACTCGTTTAAGCTAATAAAAACAGAGGCTTCAGCAGCCTCTAAATTCCCTCGCACGCCTGACATAATTTTGATCTCCTCAGTGCATATTAAGATATCATAATGAATGAGGTTTTTAAATGCTAAATAGGCCGCGTGATTTTTGTTTTGAGGAAACGATACATTAGGATTAAGTTTGATTGTGACTTGGTTTTCCGCACAGGCTGCTCTAACCTTTACATGGGATTTTTACTTTATTACATCGCGGACAATAAATGATTGAGATTTTTAAGAACACTCTGAAGTCATGGGTATCCAATACGCCGCTAACCTACAGTGCGGCGGCGGCTTATTATGCGGTTTTTTCTTTGCCGGGTATGATGATTATTATTGTTTCTATCACGACATTCTTTCTGGACGAAGAGATGGTGCGTAGCCAAATACAGGAATATATCGGCAATATGATGGGGCAGGCTGAGGCGGAGACAATTCAAAAAATTATTGATAAAGCGCGCTTGAGTGACACGGGGCCTAAGACTCTGATTATCGGTGGTGGTATTTTATTGTTTGGTGCAACAGGTTTCTTTGCGCAGCTTAAGAATTCATTTAACGCCGTATGGGGCGTAAAACCCAAGCCGGAAAAGACCATTCTTCGATTTTTGGCGCATCGCGGGATTTCACTCGTTGTTGCGATTTTGTTCAGCTTTTGTGTGCTGGTTTCAATGTATCTTTCTGCCGCGATGAAGGTGCTCGGTAGTTGGGTGATTATTCGTTTTCCCGAACTTGCATTTCTGAAGCCTCTGGAGCTAAGTATTTCATTTTTAACGATATCTCTTCTTTTTACTTTGATTTTTAAAATGTTGCCTGATGTTAAAATCAAGCTAAGTTATGCCTTTGTTGGTGGTGCCATGTCGTCGCTTTTATTTCTATTAGGTGGACTATTCTTTACACGCATTTTGGAAATCATCGCTCCACAATCGGTATTCGGTGCTGCAGGCTCTATTATACTGTTAATGATATGGGTGACCTATGCGTGCATGATTTTGCAGTTAGGTGCGGAATTCATCAAGGCACTCATACAACACACAGAGCAAGAAATAAAAACGTCTCGTTTCGTTATTAGGAAGTGAATTTTTGGTTTTATCGGCAATGAAATCTGTTGATTTTTGTCTTAAAAGTCGATAGGTCATAAGCATGTTTGGCCATGCGAGTGTAGTTCAATGGTAGAACGTCAGCCTTCCAAGCTGAATATGCCGGTTCGATCCCGGTCACTCGCTCCAGCATAAAATCATTAAATTAATCCCCGTATATAGCTAAATACCCATTGACATTAGGGTGTGGGTTTTCTACACCAAAGCAGTAGTTTTTAAGCCCTGTGCGGTAAAGATTGAAATGTAAGGAGCATATTAGATATGTCGAAGGAAAAGTTTGAGCGGACAAAGCCGCATTGTAACATTGGAACGATTGGTCACGTTGACCATGGTAAGACGACGCTGACGGCGGCGATCACGAAGTATTTTGGTGATTTCAAGGATTATGACCAGATTGATGGTGCGCCAGAAGAGAAGGCACGTGGTATCACGATTTCTACAGCACACGTTGAGTATGAGACAGATAATCGTCACTATGCGCACGTGGACTGCCCGGGTCACGCTGACTATGTTAAGAACATGATCACAGGCGCGGCGCAGATGGATGGTGGTATCCTTGTTGTGAACGCAGCTGATGGTCCGATGCCACAGACACGCGAACACATCTTGCTTGCGCGTCAGGTTGGTGTTCCTGCTCTTGTTGTTTTCATGAACAAAGTTGATCAGGTTGATGATGAAGAGTTGTTGGAATTGGTTGAGATGGAAATTCGTGAACTTCTGTCTTCTTATGAATTCCCCGGTGATGATATTCCGATTATTGCAGGTTCTGCTTTGGCGGCACTTGAGGGTCGTGATCCTGAGATTGGTGAGAACAAGATCCGTGAATTGATGGAAGCTGTTGATAGCACAATCCCTCAGCCGGAGCGTGAAGTTGATAAAGACTTCCTTATGCCTGTTGAAGATGTGTTCTCAATTTCCGGTCGTGGTACTGTTGCAACCGGTCGTATCGAGCAGGGTGTATTGAATGTTAACGATGAAATTGAAATCGTTGGTATCAAGGACACAACAAAGACTGTTTGTACAGGTGTTGAAATGTTCCGTAAGCTGCTTGACCGCGGTGAAGCCGGTGACAATGTTGGTGCACTTCTTCGTGGAACGAAGCGTGAAGATATTGAGCGTGGACAGGTTCTATGTAAGCCCGGTTCAATCACACCACACACGAAGTTTACAGCCGAAGCTTATATCCTGTCTAAGGATGAGGGTGGACGCCACACACCATTCTTCACAAATTATCGTCCACAGTTCTATTTCAGAACAACAGACGTGACAGGTGAAGTTGCGTTGCCAAGTGGCACGGAAATGGTGATGCCCGGTGATAACATCAATGGCATGGAAGTGACATTGATCGCACCGATCGCGATGAGCGAAGGTCTTCGTTTCGCGATCCGTGAAGGTGGTCGCACAGTCGGCGCCGGCGTCGTCAGCAAAATCGTAGAATAATGATTTTTGTTCGATAAGATTTTTGAAAGCCCCGCTAATGTAGTGGGGCTTTTTTCTTGCATGCAGGTAAGTGTATGTTTTTATTTTCCTTTATACGTGGGAATGATATAGTGAAAAAAAAGGAAAATGTAATGCGTATACGTCAGCTATCTTTGTTTGTTCTTTGTTTTATGTTTCTAAGTGGTGGAGGGTTCTTTAGCGCTTTTGCTCAAACAGATCGTACAAAAATCACAAGCCGTGAGGTCAATGGTTGGAAGGTAACATCAAGCAAGCTTGCTTTTAGATATGAGCAGTTGGTCAGGGATGTGCGTGCCGGCAAAAAGAAAGCGGAAGATAATATGAATGCTATGCGCGTGTATTATACTTTCACACCTTATTATGATCCTTTCTCCAATAAGCTTGTCGATGAAATGACCAAGTATGCCTATACGATAGATACATCAAAAGACAGGGAGAAGGTAAATATTGCACAAGAAAAATACCGGGACTTAGTCAATAAGCATGCTGCTCACCTTGCTGTGGTGGATTATGCTTTAACGCTCAGTAGGCTGGATGTTCGATACGGGGATGAGGCGCTTTTTAGGCAGCTCAGAGACGCAATTCAGAACAGTTGGTTCGGTTTAGCACAGCCTGGATCATCGCCTGATCGTGCATATAAAATCACGACATACGCGGAAGAGGAGTATATTTTATCTACCTACGGTGCAACAATTGAAAAAAGTGAGATTTATCCGGTGGGACGAAATTTCTATGATGTGCGAGATATACTCACAGCGGATGGCGAGAGCCTTCAGCTTTTTTTTGATGTGACTACTCCGATAAGAACTGTGCAAATAAGAAAAGTTATTAAAGAGCAAGAGAAAAAAGTTATAATCCCCATACAATAAGCCATCTGCTTGAATTTTTCATTATAAATAGATTTTTGGGCTTAAACACGGCTCGAAAGTTTGCTATGCCTATGTGTAGTCAGTATTTACAGACAGGAGACATAATGTCACGTAGCACAGCCTTGCACGGTGCGCATGTTGCACTTGGTGCGAAAATGGGTGAATTTGCCGGATATGATATGCCGTTATATTACGGTTTGGGTGTCAAAAAAGAACATGAATGGGTGCGCTCTTCTGCTGGCTTGTTTGATGTTTCACACATGGGGCAGATTTCTGTTAAAGGCGGTGCGGGCAAAACTGACGCGGTTGAATTCTTCGAAAAAATAACGCCATCTGCATTTTCAAAGCTTGGCATAGATCGTACGAAATACACTGTTCTTACGAATGAGCAGGGCGGTATTATCGATGACCTGATGGTTACCAAAACAGGTGATAATGAATTTCATTGTGTGATCAACGCAGGTTGTAAAGAAAAGGACATTGAGTGGATAAAAAGCCATTTACCTGATTCTCTTGAATTCAAATATTACGATGATTGGGCGTTGATCGCGATTCAAGGGCCTAAGGCCGAAAGTGTTGTACGTGATGTGCTGGGTGTTGATCTTTCTGGCTTGCGTTATATGGGCTTGTGGGCGCAGGATGATTATCAGATGTTTATCTCCCGTCTGGGATACACTGGTGAAGATGGTTTCGAGATTAGTGTGCCGAATACTGCCGCCGTTGAGATATGGGATAAATTGAACGCACATGATGCCGTGGAGCCTATTGGCTTAGCTGCGCGCGATTCTTTGCGCCTTGAGATGGGGTATTGCTTATATGGTCATGACATTGATGCAACCACAACACCTTTGGAAGCTGATCTTGGTTGGGTTATGGGTAAGAGTAATGATAGTTATATCGGCGCCGAAAATGTTAGTACGCCAACACGCAAGCGTGTAGGCATTCGTTTAACAGGCAAGGGCATTGCACGTGAAGGTTCTGAAATTCGCAATGAAAATGATGAGGTGATTGGCACCTTGAGCAGTGGCGGGTTCTCGCCTACGCTTGAGCAATCTATCGGGCAGGGATACGTGCCGATTGAATATGCGGATGCTGGAACAAAAGTTATGGTGAATGTGCGTGGGCGGAATATAGAAGGTGAAATTGCGTCTATGCCATTTGTGCCGGCACAAACAAAATCCGCTAAGGTGGCATAATAAAAATATAGAACAATGGCTTAAGAGGAGTTTTTAATGGCTGAATTAAAGTACACAAAAGATCATGAATGCGTTTATATCGATGGAGACATCGCGTCTGTAGGGATTTCTAAACATGCGCAAGATGCACTTGGTGACTTGGTGTTCGTCGAATTGCCGGAAATCGGTAAAACTGTATCCAAGGGCGGTGACGTTGCTGTTGTTGAATCGGTTAAGACGGCTGCTGAGGTTTATTCTCCGGTTGATGGTGAGGTCGTTGAGATAAATGAGGCGATGGTTGAAGAGCTTGAGATGATCTCAATGCCGGTTAATGATAATGGTTGGATCGTTAAGGTTAAGGTTTCTGATGCTTCTGCTCTGGCGGACCTTATGGACGAGGCAGCTTATGCCGAGTATTTGAAAGAAATTGATTAATGGACGACATCCTGTATGTTCAAAAATCTTCAGAGTTAATGGATAAGCAGGTTTTAGGATTAGTCACTTATCTGGATCATGAAGAAAACGTAGTGAAGATTGTAGAGGTTTTCGGCCTTGTCAAAGAAGCAAATGAAAATACTATCATAATAGAGGGCGAAGTTTGGCAGCAAGAAGAGGGGGATGATGAAATGGATGTAAGCTATGCGTCTGATTTTTCTTTACCCTTCGACACAGAAAACTATTGGCAAGCAGAGGACGGCGAATACAAACTAATACTATCAGGTCAGCATGTTCCCAATCCGGACTTTTTAACACAATGGCGTGTGCACCCGCCTAAAAACTGAATAGGTACTAAAAAATGAGATATTTACCCCAAACGGCGAATGCCCGCAAAGAGATGTTGAAGTCCGTTGGCGCAACGAGTGTTGATGCTTTGTTTCGTGATATCCCTGAAAAGGCTTTTGTTGATGGTTTCGTGGATTTGCCAAAACATCAAGGTGAAATCGAAGTGACACGGGATCTTGAGGCGATGGCTTCTAAGAATGTGGCGGCATGTGATGTTCCATTCTTTTTGGGCGCAGGAGTTTATAATCATCATGTACCTGCCAGTGTTGATTACATCATCCAGCGTAGTGAGTTTTTGACAGCATATACACCGTATCAGCCGGAAATCGCGCAAGGTACCTTGCAAGTTATTTTTGAATACCAAACATTTATTGCAAAATTAACGGGGCAAGAAATCGCGAATGCGTCACTATATGATGGCTCAACGGCGACAACGGAAGCCGCATTAATGGCGATGCGTATCACAAAGCGCAAAAAGGTTGCTCTGGGCACTGAACTGCACCCGGAATATCGTAAAGTTTTAGAAAGCTACATGTCTAATCATGATGATCGCGTCGTATTTGATGGTGAGCCTGATGACGAAACGGCGTGCGTTATCGTTCAATCTCCAGATTTTTTTGGCAATACGCATAAATACGATGCGTGGCGTAAAAAATGTGATGAAACGGGCGCACTGTTGGTGGTTGTGATCAATGAAATTGTATCCTTAGGGCTTCTGCCCTCGCCGGTTGAGGCTGATATTGTTTGTGGGGAAGCGCAATCAGTAGGGTTGCCGATGGCTTATGGTGGCCCGCACCTTGGATTTTTTGCCTGTCGTGAGAAATACTTGCGTCAAATGCCTGGTCGTCTGTGTGGGATGACAGAAGATGCGGATGGTCGGCGCGCTTTTGTTTTGACTTTGTCAACAAGGGAGCAGCATATTCGCCGCGACAAGGCGACGTCCAATATCTGCACCAACCAAGGACTATGTGCCTTGGCCTTTACCGTACACATGAGTTTGCTGGGGGAGGACGGGTTCAAAACATTGGCACGCTTAAACCACGAGGCTGCATGTAGGCTGGCCGATGCGTTAGCGGGAATTGAAGGTTTGTCTGTTGTAAATGAACAGTTTTTTAATGAATTTGTTGTAGAACTACCTAAGTCGTCATCAACAGTTGTTGAAGATTTGGCTACGTGTGGCATCATAGGTGGCTATGCTTTGGAAGGCAACCGCATGTTGGTTGCAGCGACGGAAGTAACAACGGAAGAGCAAATTGAAGAATTTGTGACAACATTATCCGAGATTTTATAAGCACGGTAATGTTCTAATAGGAAAGGATTTTGTTATGGGTAATAGTAATGCGCTGATTGTTTTTTTGCTTATGGTTATTGTTATAGCAGTGGGTGGTTTCGCGCTTTTTTATACGCAATTCCAACCTTCACCTCAAAAAACGGCGACGTGTAAAAATGAATGGTCTACAATCAGTTTCCTAATTGACGAAGAGAAAAGCATGTTGCTTATGAATGGCGAACGTGTGGCTCCTGAAAGAATTAAGATTTTCAACGATACTGCGATTTCCGCACAATGGAAGCATGAGGGAGCAGCCACAAAATTCTTCTTGGATCGTATTGCGGGGCGTTTGGAAGTTGAAACCACGGAAGACTTTCTTGAGTGGGAAAAAAATGAATTTGAATGTAATGTTTCACAGAAACGTTTTTAAAATTTGGCAAGTAAATTTAATTGTATCAGGATAAAATAATTATGGATCAAGATCGTGGTCTTCATTACGAAGAAAACTTGTTATGGGAAAAGGAAGTTAGTGATTCATCCGGCGTAGATTTACCTGATCCGCAAGGCACACCTCTAAGAACGGGGTGTGATGAGCGTGGTGAAATTGGCTTACCACAACTGAGCGAGCCACAAATTGTTCGCCATTTTGTCCGCATGAGTACGTGGAATTATTCAATTGATCATGGTTTCTTTCCATTAGGGTCGTGCACAATGAAGCATAATCCGCGTTTAAATGAAAAATTGGCACGTCTTCCCGGATTTGCGCAAATTCATCCAATGCAGCCTGAAAGCACTGTACAAGGTGCGTTGGAGTTAATTCACGAATTGCAGCATTGGTTAGGTGAGCTTACAGGATTGCCGGGCGTGTGTTTAACGCCTGCCGCAGGTGCGCATGGGGAGCTTGCGGGGATGATGACGATTCGACGTGCACATGAGCAAAAAGGCGATAAAAAAAGGAAAATTGTTTTAACGCCTGATTCTTCGCATGGCACTAACCCGGCCACAGCGGTTATGTGTGGCTTCGAAGTACGCTCTATTTCCACGCAGGAGACTGGATGCTTATCGGTAGAAGCGTTTAAGGAGGCATTGTATAGAACTGATGATAAAGGCGCAGATATTGCCGGCATGATGGTGACCAACCCGAATACGTGCGGCTTGTTCGAAAAAGATATTATTGAAATAACAGATTTGTTGCATGAGGCAGGCGGCTATTTCTACTGCGATGGTGCGAATTTTAATGCATTGGTCGGTAAAGTCAGGCCGGCAGATTTTGGTGTTGATGTGATGCATATCAACCTGCACAAAACGTTTTCTACACCACATGGCGGTGGAGGGCCGGGCTCTGGTCCTATTTGCTGTACGGAAGAGCTTGCGCAATATATGCCTGTTCCGGTTGTTCTTAAGGCCAGTGATGGTGGCTATGTTCTGGAAACAAAGGAAGATCGTCCTGATACACTTGGAACACTCAAGGCGTTTCAGGGGCAGTTTGGTATGCATGTGCGCGCATTATCATATATGAAATCCCATGGATCTGACGGCTTAAAACAAGTTTCTGAGGATGCTGTTTTAAATGCGAACTATATTCTGAGTGAGTTGTCTGAGGATTACCATGTACCTTATGAGGGGCCGTGTATGCATGAATGTCTTCTGACTGATAAGCGTCAGAAAGAGCATGGTGTTTCTACATTGGATATCGCGAAAGCATTGGTGGAATATGGGTATCACCCTATGACGGTTTATTTCCCGCTTGTCTTGCCGGGGACGATGCTTATAGAGCCAACAGAAACAGAAAGCAAAGATGCGATTGATCGTTTTATCACGACCATGAAAAAGATCGCTGAGGATGCACGTGCAGGCAAGGCGGAGGAATTCCATAGCTTTCCTCAATCGACACCGCGCAAACGTCTTGATGAAGTTAAGGCTGCCCGTAAGCCAGTGTTAAAATATAACGCTGCCGCCTGATTTTAAACATTTCTTGAGTTACAAGATTGAAGATGCTGCATAATTTTGTGTTATCTTCATTTTTCTCTGGTCATAACCAATATTTTGGTGTAGTTATCTTCCATAAATCCCTAAATGGTTAATGTTTTTAAGTGGCGCGCGCTCACAACACGAACCTTGGGTCAAAGAATAAAATACGGAAGGTATTGGAATGTCTAAAACAGGTCCTTTGGAATATATTCGTCAGGTTAAAAGTGAGACTAAGAAGGTCACATGGCCTTCACGTCAAGAAACGACAGTCAGTATGATCGCTGTTTTTGTTATGGTTTTTATATCGGCCTTTTTCTTATATTTTGCGGATCAAATTATTGCCTATTTCATTAGGCTTGTTATGGGATTTTAATGACTACCGATGGAGTAAAAGGAGACTTCAAAATGGCAAAAAGATGGTATGTGTTGCACGTTTATTCAGGCTTTGAAAATAAAGTCGCTGAATCAATTAAGGAAAAGGCTGTTAAGCAAGGGCTTGATGAATTTGTTGATGAAATTCTCGTTCCGACTGAAGAAGTCGTTGAAGTGAAGCGTGGACAACGTGTGAATGCAGAACGTAAATTTTTCCCGGGTTATGTGCTCGCGAAACTGGATCTCAATGACAATGTGTGGCACTTGATTAAAGATACGCCGAAGGTGAGTGGATTTTTAGGTGCTGGCGGTAACCGCCCGGTCGCGATCAGTGAGAGAGAAGCGCAACGTATTCTAACACAGGTTCAAGAAGGTGTTGATCGTCCGCGTCCATCTGTTGTGTACGATATTGGCGAAGAGGTTAAGGTTATTGACGGGCCATTTGCATCCTTCAACGGTATTGTTGAAGAGATCGATGAAGAAAAGGCGAAGCTTAAAGTTTCAGTGTCAATCTTTGGTCGTTCTACACCTGTTGAACTTGAGTATGCACAAGTAGAAAAATCGTAAAGATTATAAATAATTAGAGTGTTACTTAAAAGGCAGGGTTTTCCTGCCTTTTTTATATGGCGCGTTATTTAACAATTTCTTGCGAAAATATTTGTATATTTGCTATAGTTTATCGTTAAAAATAATGAAAAACGACTATTAGAGTGGAATACGGGGATGGCAACGCAAATCAACCAAGACGAATTATTAGATAACAGCCTTTTTATTGAGCAACTAGTCGCAGCAGGATTTTCTGAATCAGAGGCCGCCGAGGTTTTGGAAGAGGCGGATACTATGGGCATTATGCCCGATGACGCGCGTGCTTTTCAGAAACATTTTCGTAATGAATCCGGCGGCGTGAATATAGCGAAGGTTGATGCCTTCATGCATATTCAAAATACAAAAATGACACTTGATTCCTACATGCCTGTTTTACAGGATCGTGCGGACAACACCGATCATGAAACCAAACTGGAAGGGCTGCGTAATGCCATAAATATTATGCATGCGGCAGGGTATTCTGGTCAAAAAATAGCAGATACGCTGAATTCTTATGTTAAAATTTCGAAATCTTTTACGCCACATCCGACGGAGGGTTTAAGCCGGGATGGTATTCGTTTAACCCGCAAGCTTGTACGTGCCGCAGAAGAGCGCGTAGATATAAGACCGCAAGAACTGCAAAATGTTGTTCGTGAAATTGCGAGCAGCAAGGATTTTGGCGCATCTAAAAAGTCAAACATGCTGGATGAAACAGATTACAGTAGTAAGTGCGCGCGTATCCATAATGAGGGGGTCAATGAGCTTGATCGTCAAGTGGAACGCATAATCTATGAAACGACGGGGGATCATGTCGATGTTCTGTTAAATACTGGTGCACGTAGTTGGGATTATGATGCCGATGGTAAGAACAATGCTGAAGGTTTTGCTATGATGATGAAGATGGCAACGACCACCATGGATGCCATGAATGATTTGTCCGCGAATTTGGCTTTGGCGAGCACAGGGAGTATCCCGGTAGAGCTTAGAGATGAACTGACCACATTAAAACATAATGTTGATGGGGTGATGCAAAAGTTGAAGCCGGTGTATGATCGTTCACGTGCGATCACGAGAGAGCTCGCAGAGGCCGCGCCGGATCAAAGGGAAATGATCTATCGCCAGCATTACGATAAGGAGTTTCAGGAGCTCTTCACTCAGTTATCTCAGATTTATGATGATCAAGATGGTCGCAGGGGGTTGGACTTTTATGAAAAGACAGTGTCTGATTTGGATCGGTTGCGTAAAGAGCTGGCAGACCATGATGCTGATAGCACATTGGCCATTGACGATGCTTACAGAACGACCAGACGTAATGGTTTTGCATTGGAAAAGGGGCAAACACGCCATAATGACTACGTGTATATTGATATGCTCGATAACATGCTCGATCCTAAAAACGACGCATTTTGGGGGATGGGTATCCTCAGCAAAAAAGACCGCGATGAAGTGTTTTTAGCTGGAAAATTCTCTAATTTGCCGACAGATGTTCAGTATTTACATTGGGAGCGTATTCTTGATCATGCGAAGAAAAATGGTAATCGTGACGACCTCATCCATGTTCTCGAAAGTTCTAATCAGTTGAATTTTAAGGCAATATCGGATGGTGGGAACGGTTATCCTGATCAAGAGCAAGCTTATGTTGATCGCATGAAATTGCGGGCGTTATTCCCATTTAAGTTTGAAGAGGGCATTATTTCCGATGCGCAGGAAATTGGATCGCCGCGTCAGAAGTTTATCGCTGATTTGTTTGGCATGGTGCATATGAAGCATATGTCGCTTAATGAGGATCCTGCGAACCTTGCACAGCAACCAACGTTGGTTAGAAAGTTCAATGAAAGCGGTGGTTCTGATAATATGGAGAACAGGCTTCAAAAGATGCCTGATCTTTTCAGAAGGCTGCACCAAACACTGCATATTATGCGTCCGGCCAGTGATGCGGAAAAAGTTGGTGGTTCATTTACGCGTCTACAGGCTATTGATCAATATCGCGGTAT
Organism: uncultured Micavibrio sp.; assembly: GCA_965263215.1. Classification (GTDB taxonomy): domain Bacteria; phylum Pseudomonadota; class Alphaproteobacteria; order Micavibrionales; family Micavibrionaceae; genus UBA1672. The sequence continues at coordinate 2,297,494 of OZ253663.1, read as the reverse complement.
TGTGCGCGAGGCGTATGACATGAAAGTGCCTGTTGAAGTTATGATTGGTGGTGGGCAATCTTTGAACCGTTTTGGTGGCGATGTAGATATGGTGCGCCGAGTTTTAGCACAGGAACTTAAGGATAAGTTTTTAGAGAAACAAGAAAATGGTGAGTCTCTTGATGAGTATGATGAAAAAATGATCATCATGGCAACAAGTATTCTTTACACGGAGCAGGGCAGAACTAAGCGTTATGCCAGCGCCAGCAGTGAACAGGTGATGGATGATTTTGCCGGAAAACTGACCAACATTATTCAGGACTATGTTGATTTGAAGGGGCATACGCCGGATCACGCATTCATTGATAAAAGGCGTGGGTTTTCGCCTGAAATGGATAAGTTACAGCGTATTATCGCGGATCGGGGTATTCTTGAATATGAAACTTTTAATAAGACATCTTTAAAAGACAAACTTGGCCAGCCAACGGATGCACTGATTCTTGATAATTACACAGAAAAAGCCGGCATACCGAACCAGATTTCTTCGCAGAATAATGGCGCAAGACCTGAAGCGGGTAAGGCAAAGGGAGGCTCTAAAAAGACATCATCTTTGCGCGCGATTGGAAAAGACCAAACGTTATATTCCATGCAGTCTTTCCACGCGGGTTTCTTTGCATCCGGAGGTGCGATGGAGCGTTTTTATGATGCGCTTCATGATGGGAAGATCGGTCAAGATGATATTGATGATTTGATGCATAATGAAGACTGGGATGAAGCTATTTTCTCTCGAAACCTCATTGATGCCGGCCGTTTTAATGCAACACATTTGTTTGAGAAGCTTTCGGATGGTGACGCAAGTGCATGGAAATTTGATCGTGTTATGCAAATCGGTGAGGAAGTCGTATGGCAGCGTGATCCTGAGACTGAAAAAATCACATTGCGATATGAAGGTGATGAAGATGTCACGCAAGAACAATTATATTTATCGAAAATATACTATGATCGTGCTGTTTTCCTCGCGATGACAGAGGCCGCGCTGACACCAAAAGGTCAAGGTGTTACTATGAACGATAGTATGGACGATATTATAAAAAGCATTCGCCCGGAAGATAATAGCTTAGAATTCGGTTTGGGTGAGCGCACCAATGCGCATTGGCCTGCGGTAGAGGAAACGCTGACGGATCACCGTAAGAATGCACCGGCTTATGCTGTTGTGAATATGGTTGAAGAAGATATTCAAGGAAAATTGGATGCGGGTATAGCCAAGGATGACGTTATGGCGGAGTATGGTGAGGGGGATCCCGCCAATGCAGATCCGCGTTTTCGTCAATATGGCTCTGCACTGCGCGCAGGGACATTGCCGCATAAAGGCAAATGGACGGGGCGCGATACCTACGGTATTAAAAACCGTACTGACCCCGATATTGATATGCCCACAATTATGGCTTATGCGCAATCGCATGGTGACCCTGCCGAACAACTGCGCATAGATTTCGAATAGATATATTGTCTAAACGGTTTCATTCCAGTGGATATCGAACTGATTGAGTGCGTCTAGGTACTCGTCTTTCGTGATAAAGCCCATACAAGCATAAGCGCCTGTTTGTGTAATATCTTCACGTGCAAGTTTGCGCGCTAATAATATTGCGGGCATACATGGAATGTAAGGGCCATGACCTGAGCGTGCCGTTAATTCAAAGGTGAGGGTTTTTTCTTCGCCTGCTTTGCCTGCCCCTGATAGTGCCATGTGAAATGCACTTTTGTCCGTTCCAAAAACGTCAAATAAATATGATAACCGCAACATGAGTGGGGCAAGTTTTTCTAAATTCCGGATGAGCTTTAGTCGAACCAACCACGAAAAAAGCCAGAGTGTGACATGAACAAAGGAAAGCTCTAATCCTGCATAAAACCGAATGGTTTTTAAATCAGGGTAACGGTCAGGGAATAAAGCCAAGTCAGGCACATCGCAGTTCCCTAAAAATCGCGTGCCAAGGCCTTTATATTTACGTATGTGCAAGTCTTGCCAACCATAGACATCGCAGATTTCACCATCAATCAAAGTTTTAAATGGCTTGCCGGTATATCCCAATATGGCCGCAGTTGTCGCCAAACCGCGCGCTGTTTTTTGTGCAGTTGTGATGCCGTATTCAAGCGTTTCTATATGTTCAAATTGTTCTTGGTAGTGATCAAGCAAGGCAGACGTAAGACAAGGTACAGAGCTTGCGCCGCTAATCACCAATACATCTTTTGCTTTGGCTTGTTCGTGTATTTGATTGATGCCCGCGACAAATGTGCGGCCATCGGCCAGATCGAGATAATGCGCACCTACCTCAATGCAGGCATTTGCCACGTTATATCCTTGGTTTTGAAACGGGCCGGATGTGTGGATTACAATATCTGGCTTGATGCTTGATAGCGCTTGTTCAAGATTATTATTGATATCCAAGACAAAAGCCTCTGCACCTAATTTCGAAGCCAGTTGATTTGCTTTATCGCGTGAGCGCCCCGCGATGATGACCTGAATGTTTTCATCTTGTGCCAGTGCTTTGCTAATGAAGCTGCCGAAATTACCGTAACCGCCAATGACAAGAGCGCGCTTAATCATGCTTTTCAATCACCGTAAAGTGCCCGCGATAGTCATAAATTTTACCCCACCAAGGATGTTTCATTGTAACCAACATATCAAAGGATTGGTTATTCACGGGTATTTCCTCCGCGTAGCCCTCACCAAGTAATAGTGCGGCAGGCAGAGGAATAAAATGACCAAAAAGCCTCAGCGCATAGCCTTTGTGCTTGAGCTTTATACGGTCATTGTCCCAAACGTAAGCCATGCGCCACCCAATACCAAACCGCATGATTTCAATCAGTTCATTACCCTCAATTTGCACCATGCGAGAGCGAAAGCTGTATGGTTTCTTGTTCTTGAAATGAAAAATACGATTAAAGTGAAATGACTTTGTGTTTTGGTCGCTTTCGAAATGAACCGTGACAGGGACGTTTTTTTCGTTGTGTGGCGGAATACCCCCCAAGAGCCAAAAGATGGGTGCGAGAAGTTTAATCGGGCCCCCACAGTAAACATCCATAACACCTTCTACGGTGACAATGTCATCGGTGTAAGGGCGGTTGGCGTAATGTTTTTGTAGGGCAGGTGGGAGCTTATTCCAGTCATCTCCGAACACAGATTTAAATATAGGCTCATTTTTTAAATTTAGATTATCTATGCGCGGCGCGCTCTTTCTGCGTAGCAATAGATTGCGTGCTCCACGCATCCACGGATATATAAGCTTGGCCATAAGATCAGAATGAAAGACTTTGTTCGTGATATTGAATATATCTTTGCTTCTTCCCGCGCGCGCCATAAAACGTAAGGCATCTTTACCATGAAAGAATGACTTGCCGTCATAAATAACCATGCCCTCATCAAGATCAAAGCCGCGTTCATTGATTTGTGCCATCAGATTGTCGTTTTGTGCCTCCCGCGCATTGACCAAATGCAAAGATCCATATTGCTCCTTCATTTTAAATGCAAAGGCTGCCTGTGTGCACATGGGGCACTCACCATCATAGACAAACCATATCCCATTTTTTTGTGTTGTATTCATATTGGTTTAAATTCCATCAAGAAAAAGACAATCACCAATCCAATAAAGGCAGGCCAACCGAGCATAAACCAGATTTTAAAAAGTCTGAAATAACGATCTGGCAGGTCAGTGCCATTTTCAATAGATTTTGCAAGTATCTGCTTTAACTGTATCTGTATCCAGACAACGGGCAGCCAACATAACCCTGCAATGATATATATTACGTAGGTAATGACAAGCCACAGATCTGTCCATTCATGCCCGCCCATATGTATTAAGGCGATGCCAGTTAAGGGTTGAAAGATAACGGCTGGAAACGTGAAGACATAATCGGCTAATACAGTTGTGCGTATGGCATAAAACTTCTCTTGGACATTGTCTGTGAAATGTGATCTGAACATAAAAAAGGCAATGCCTATTCCCGTACCGAATAGGATTGTCGAGCTTATTATATGGAGTGTTTTAACGACCTGATACCAATCCATCACATTGTTTCTTATCTTGCTGTTGTATGTATAAAAGTCCGCCAATAACAATAGTTTCAAGCGCAGTAAACACGCCGAGTGTCCATGCGGCGGAGTCCGTAAATCCGTATGCGTGTAGTCCAACACTGAGCAAGTTTACACCAAACCATGAAAGGGCAACAATAACGGAGAGATACGCAAGCCCCGCAATCGCCAGCGGTTTTTTTATTTGCCCACTGATCCGGCCATGCAGTATCCAAATGAGCCACAGAACAATCAGTAAAGCGCCGTTTTCTTTTGGGTCCCAACCCCAGAAACGTCCCCAACTTTGGTCTGCCCAGATACCACCCAAAACTGTGCCGACAGTCGAAAAAAGAAGAGCAAGAAGCGCAACATGATGAATATGCTTAAATAACGCATCATTATATTTATTCATCGCGCTTGTTATAAGGGCGTAGTGCGCGAGTAAGCTTGTGATAATACAAAAAGCATATCCCATCGTGATGCAGATAACATGCGTGGCAAGCCAGAAATTGGTATTCAGAACAGCGGTGAGCATCATTAAATTATCGCCGTCTTGATCAAAAGAAAATCCAAGCAGGTGAAGTGTGACCCCAGAGCCTGCTGCGAGTATAAGCCAGAAGGACTCCTTACCGCGTGCAAATGCGATAAGTCCGTAAAGGGCGGCGATAAGGCCGACAAAGATAATGGACTCGTAAAGTGTGCTGACTGGCGGGCGTTCCAGAATATAAATGCGTGCCGTTATGCCTGCTGTATGGATTGCTGCGCCAGCGCCTAATGACAGTGCGGATAGCTTTATCAAAACACTGCGTTTCCAATATGCGTATATTGCTACACTTAACAATGAGAGTGTGTATAGCAACATACTGATATAAAACGGATTTACTTTGTTGTATAAGTATTCTTTTTGGATGGCGGCCTGACGTATGTTGCTGTCTTCTTGTATAAGGGATAGTTGTTTTATTTTGGCTAAGTTTGATGACCATGTTTCAGCATTGCCCTCATGAAATGCTACGGCCAAGGATTGCCATGCCATAAATAGTTCAGAATGTTGCGCCGCGCTGTGCTCATCTAGCGTGACTTCCCATGGCGCGTGCCACTCGCCCGTATTTTTAGAAGGGATAACCTTGAAGATTGTGCTTGTTTTACCTGTCTTGTTTAAATTAGCGAGAGTAAAAGACAAATAGGCGATGGCTTGTTGCGGTGGCGTGTAGTTTTCTATCGCGTTACCGTTTTCATTGATAATCTTTTCAATTTCAGTTTTTAAAACATCTTTGAATAGGTTCGCATCAAAGAAACTTAGTCTTTTATTGGCATAGGGGTGTAGTGAAACAGGCACATCATCGGGTAGTTGAACAGAGAGTGGAAGAAACAAGGATAAGCTGCTGAGAAGGTTACCAAGAAGCACCGTATTCTCTTGTAATTTAATGAAATCACTTTGCGCTGTTGTCCATTCATCTTGAGGCGTTTCAAGGATTGAGCGTAAAATTTGTTGCTTTGTGTCCAGCGTATCGACAACCTTTTTGTAAGAAAAAAGTTTGTTTTTTCGTTTTTCAAGCTCCAGCATATTAAGAAGGTCTGGGTTTGATATTTTTAAAATGGGCGTGTTTTCGGATAGAGCAGGATTAAATAATGTTTCCGTAAGCCACAGCATGGCATCCTGATCGTGACCGGAAAACTTCTTTTGTAATGACCGTGCAAAACTGTCAATTGGCTTGATGCGTCCTTCATGCATGACGGGAAGCGTTGCAAAGTCTTCTATGTTTAACGTGTTGGCATCTGCAGGCGTGGGTAACGCATAAACGAAAAGCAGTAAGATAAATGTAAGGTAGTTACGCAACATTTTTTACCCCCTTACTTTTTCTGCGGCGCACGAACATGTGCAGAATAATGCCCAGACACATGGCTATACCAGAGATATAGGGGAAGGCGCGACCAGCATTCCAGACAACCGCCAAGACCGAAATGTCACCATCAGGTGTTGCAATGAAGGAGGACTGAAAGAATGTGTATCCCTTATATCTTAACGGGGCATTCATACTGATCAAGCTTTCCCATTGCGCTTTGCCGTCATATATCCGCACGCGAGATTGGTATGATTTGGCCATGGCTGTTCCGGGGTGCATCTCACGCGTAAATTCGAGTAATTCAATGCGAAAGGGAAGCTTGCGTTGTTCCCGGCGTAGTGTGAATTGGTATGTCGCGTCATTGAGCGTTACTTCAGGAAGCTTTGGAATATCTTCAAGAACAACGTAAACGCCATCATTTTCGGTTCCGTTGATCCGAAAGGTCAATCCCGCCATGTTTTCTTCGTTTAGGTTTTTTAGATCATCGTCAACTAACGACATGTGCTTTGCCATGCTGTGATAATCGTCTTTGGCATCTTCGCGTGCGACGATTTTACAATTACGGCACGTTTCTAGAATTTCAATTTTTATGGGCGTGTTTGGTATCGAGATTTTTTGCCCCGCATTTAATGCGTCATGAGAGAATGTTTGAACGTCTTCACCGCGTTCATCGAGTAGAGCAAATTGACGGGTATGATAGTCGGAAACAAACATTTTGGCCTGACCTTTGGTAAGGTCCATATATCCTTCATTGCTGAATAGAGCCGTGAAAAGCCCGCCAAGCAGTAATAAAATTGCGCCTATATGTGTGATAATGTTACCTGCGTTTTTTAGATTCCATGGGCTTTTGAAAAGTAGTTTAAACGTCAAGTTCAGAAAGATGATTCCAATAAGAATTGGAAAACCGGGCAGGGGAATAAAATCAATCCATAATATTGGTGATGCGAAGAATATTTTCGTGGCTTCGTATAAGCCGATATATTTTTGTGCCACCGTTCCGATGATTAAATAAACCATTAACACCGGCAGTACGTAATGTAAAACGACTGGCTTAGAGAGTGTGTTTGATAGTTTGCGTATTATCATCATGCTCGTTCAGTATTGTTATCTAAACTGTAAGAGGCGAGCCTTCTTTTCGGGTTGGTTATATGGCAAAATTTAGAATAAATCCATGGGTTATCTGTTTTTCATGAAGTTTATTTGGCGCGTGCCTTACTTTTTATCGCTGGTGATTACCTGATTTTGGTTTTATGCTGTTATGCGTAAAATACGTCATAAAATATGAAAGATAACAAATGACCGGAAGCTGTATTCTTCATGCTTGTGAAATAAGTAAAAATGGTAGCGGTAACGTGCTTGAGGGTGCCGAAATCAGCAAGAAGATAAAAAGCGAAGAATTGGCGTGGGTTCATTTGGATGCCGCCAATGAGGGAACGCGTGATTGGCTCCGTAAAGAGGTGTCATATCTCGATGATTTAATATTAAATGCTTTGTTAGCAGAAGAAACACGGCCACGTATTTTGGAATTTGAAAATGGTGTGTTGCTTATTTTACGTGGTATGAATTTGAATGAAAATGCCGAGCCGGAAGACATGCTCTCTGTGCGCTTATGGGTGGGCCCTGATCGTATTATTTCCCTACAACGCAGGAATGTTAAGGCCATTCAAGATATCCGTGAACGCCTTATGGCAGGTAATGGCCCGAAGAATGCCGCAGATTTTCTGGTGATGCTCTCTGCGCGTTTGTTTGAGCGTATGGAGCCGACGCTGACCGAATTGAATGAGCGCACAGATGATGTGGAAGAAAAGGTGATGGAGAGCCCGGATATTTCTGAGCGTCAGGAAATTGTTGATATTCGTAGAAAGGCTATTGTTTTTCGTCGTCATATTACGCCGCAGCGTGACGTTATCGCGCATTTAAGAACCTGCGAGCAAGGTTGGATTGACGCGCAGCACAGAAGGCAGTTGCAAGAATCCTATGATCGTCTTGTCCGTTATGTTGAAGATCTTGATACAGTTCGAGAGCGCGCGCAAATCGTCAAGGATGAGCTAACCAATGCGTTATCTGATCGTTTGAATAAAAACATGTATGTCCTGTCCGTAATTGCGGCGATTTTCTTACCGCTGGGTTTTTTGACCGGATTGCTTGGCATTAATATTGGCGGTATTCCGGGGGCAGATAACCAAGATGCATTTTTCATCTTCTGTGCCATGCTCGTGGCTTTGGTCTCAGGCCAAGTGTGGTTGTTCAAAAAATTAAAGTGGTTTTGATTTTAGATCTTTTGAAGAAAGAAAATTGGCTGGGGTACCTGGATTCGAACCAGGGATACCGATACCAAAAACCGGTGCCTTACCGCTTGGCCATACCCCATTACCAAAATGGATGAACGGAAAATTACCCAACTCCAGTTTAAAAAGCAAGTCCTTAAAGTACGAATTTTGATATTCCTTTCATGTAACGCAAAATTGCAGTCGATATTGCGCTAACTATGCCGTTAAATCTGAATATTTCTTTACAGTGTAACGGTGATCAAATATCTTACAGTGTCTAATTTTACTTAACATTTCCTGAGGGTGGTTATTCATGGAAGTTTCCTTGGCCGTGGCGCTGGCTTTAATTCTGGCCGCTATCATTTCGTATGAGCTGAAAATATCAAGCGCGGTTTTGGAAATATTCGCTGGCATGATCCTCGCAGTTCTGATTGTTGATATCGACACAACGTCATGGCTTCAATTTCTTTCGCATTTCGGCATGATGGCCTTGATGTTTGTGGCGGGGTTTGAACTTCGAATTAGAGAGTTAAAGGAAAATTGGGCTCCGAACCTGACCATTGGTTTATCTTCCTTTATTCTTCCTTTTTCAGGCATATTTGTGTTTACTTTCTATTGGCTGGAACTTAGTTTTCTGGCCTCGGCTTTGATTGGAATAGGGCTTTCGACAACGTCTTTGGCATTGGTTTACCATCTTTTGAAGGAACAAGCTTTGCTCAATACAAAAGACGGTCAGATCATGTTTGGCGCCGCCTCTGTTGTTGATATTCTGAGCATGGTTGCCCTCGCTATTCTTCTTGGAGAAGTCGAGATGGGAACAGGCATATTCCTTGTTATCTTGGTATTTTCAGTACTTGCTCTGCCGCGTTTTGGCCTTTGGGTTTTCGAAAGATACCCTAATTCAATCGCGGAACCGGAATTACGGTTTCTCATGGTGGTTATCGTTGGTATGGGGTCAATGGCAGAGCATATAGGCCACATCCACCCAGCGTTGGTCGCGTTCACTGTTGGCGTGTTTATGTCCAGAATTGTCGAGGATAATAAGGCCGTTAAAGACAAACTTATGGGTATGGTGCTTGGCTTTTTTGCGCCAATCTTTTTCCTATATTCGGGTACGCGCATCGACCTGAGTAGTTTAACGCCGGAATATATGATGGTTGCAGCTGTGATGTTTTTGACGGCAACGTCATTAAAATATTTAGGCACCTATTTTCCTGCGCGTAAATTTATTCCAACGCGTGCGGCCTTCAGTGGGGTAATGTTTAACTATCGCCTGAGTTTTGGCATTATCACGGCCAGTGTTGGTTTGGAAAGCGGTATTATACCTGAGGAGATGTTCGCCACCATTATGTTGGTGGTTGTCACCAGTGCCGCTATTCCCGGGTTGTTTTTACGCGCGAAAACGCACGCGGTTGAACATCATGATGTTGAAGATATCGGCGTTTAATAAGCCTGAAGAAAACAATAAACGCCTTGCCAGCACTAGCCATAGTGCCTAAGTATTTTATATGGGCGAGACAAGATCCTTAAAAGATAGATGGCAGAGCATCACGAACGCATTGTTTGAAAAGCAAGATGGGGCTTCGCTCGCCGTATTTCGTATTGTGTTAGGCGTCTTGTTGATGCGCGATTTTCTGCATGGCTTTCCCTATATCAAGCGCGGCGCTCAATATAGTTTCACTGATTTTAAGGCCAGCTTTCATGGTTTTGAATGGGTTCAATCCAATCCTGTTCTTATAGAGTTCTTTGTCTATATGCTGCCGATTGGCGCGCTGTTCATTATTTTTGGTTTGTTCTATCGTTTTGTTATGCCAATCACGACGATCATCGTGATGTATTTCTTTATTATCGCACCGGAAAATTATTTGAACCACTATTACATGCTTTTGCTGTATTTGGGCCTTATGAGTTTTATGCCCGCAAACAGAGTGTGGTCAATCGATTCCTATATCCGAACGCGCATAGGAAAGAACAAAAAGGCGCGCGATGATACCATACCCGGATGGTGTTATTGGGCCTTAAAATTACAAACAGAAATTATTCTGATTTTTGCGGGGCTTGTTAAAATTAATCCTGATTGGCTACAGCTACAACCGCTGGGTACGTGGATCAGGCCAGACTTGCTGGATATCCCATACGTGGGCTGGTTGTTCTTTTTTGATGCGCCGATTGCTCTTGGGGCTTATGGCGTTATAGCTCTGCATATTATTGGTGCGCCTTTGTTATTGAAGCGCACTACGCGTCCTTGGGTGTTTGCACTATATGTGTGTTTTCACGCAGCCAATGCTCAACTTTTTCACATAGGTATCTTTCCTTATATGACCATAGCGGCGACTTTACTGTTCTTTGATCCTGATTGGCCGAGAAGAATAATAAATAAAGTGCGGCGTTCAACTGGCCGGAAGCTTTATATTGGCGAGGGCACTAAATATTCATACCCGTATCGTATTGTAATTATATCGTTTGTATCTGTTTGGTTGTTCGTGCAAATTCTTGTTCCCATGATGGCATTGTGGCACACAAATCTTGAGACCGCATGGAAGGGGCACATGGATAATTACACGTGGCGCATGATGTTGAACGACAAGGCCGTTTATACGGCCTCATTCGTCGTTGATATGCCTGAAATCAATAAAGTTGCTTTTGTGCCTGCAGAAAATTATCTCAGTAAACGCCAATGTTTTCGCATCACAACGATGCCCAATATGGCCATTCAATATACGCAATATTTAAAAAGGGCGTATCAGAGAGAATTCCAAACCGAAAACGTGAGTGTTCATGCTTATATAAAAATGAGTGTGAATTACCGAGAGCCAGAAATTTGGGCAGACCCGACAGTTGATCTGGCCTCTAAACAACCAATATGGGGCCCGCATGAATGGATTATGCCGGTAACGAAACCGCTTCGGTCTTGGCGTCAATATGTGCGCTCACCTAAATACATTCCGCCGACTTATGGTGAAATCTTAACGGAGATGAACATTTCGTCAGATCGGGATATTGTCTTCAATAAAGAAGATGTCGATATACAGAGTGCTGCTGTAGTTCCAAAATGCGGATAGGGTTAATCATTAAAGGTCTTGTAGAAAATAGCGCATAAAAATGGTATCGATATATATGGCTATGCCTTACTTAGGTTCCTTGCATGAATAAACAACTTATTTTTATATTGGTGTTCATCATCATTATTCCGATTGCCGCGATTAACGGTATCGGACATGTATTTATTCACTCCGATACGCCCTCACCGTTACAGATCAAATATCTTGCATTGATCAAAATCATGACGGTTTATTTTTTGTGCGTCGGCGGATTTTTTTTGATTGCGCATTTGCGTGCTCTTGGTTCGGCCACACAAAAAGTGTCCTTCATCAATCAGGTGTCGCATGAGCTTAAAACGCCGCTCACCAATCTACAGCTCTATATTGATTTATTGAAAGAGGATGTATCAGACCAGTCAAGCGCGCTTAAGAAGGTGGCAATTTTGGAACAAGAAAGCGCGCGCCTTAATCGTTTGGTGCATAATATTCTGATGTTCACGCATGGGGAGCGTCTGTCCTTAAGTAAAAAAGAAGAAGACATCGATGCGCTTGTCACAGGCGTTGCGGATGGCTTCAGGCCCTTGTTTAACCAAAACGGCACAGAGATACAACTGGAGTGTAATGCAGGAACGGCGAACGCTGATCGCGCGGTACTGGAGCAGGTGCTCGTGAACTTAATCAGTAACGTTGAAAAATACGCTCCTGATGGAAAGTTCCTGAAAATATCCGCGTATCAAGATGAAGGGCAAACCATCATAACGGTGCAGGACGATGGGCCGGGCATTCCCTATGATTTGAAAGAAACCATTTTCCAACCTTTTTCACGCGGCGATGATCGTTTGAGCGAAGGTGTGTCGGGGATAGGAATTGGTTTAACTTTATCTGTTAATCTGATGGATGCCCATGGCGGTACATTGCGGTTAAAAGATACTGATCATGGAACATGTTTTGAGGTGATATTTTGAAAATATTAGTGGCGGAAGATGATAAGAATATCCTGAGCGCGTTGTGCGAGATATTCGAAAATGAAGGGTTTGAAACGGTTAAGGCTGATAACGGTCAGGCTGCGCTTGATTTGTATGAATTTGAAAACCCTGATTTCATCTGCCTTGATATAATGATGCCGAAAATCAACGGGTATGATGTCTGCCGCACAATTAGGCAAACCAACGGTAACATCCCCATTATGTTTCTGAGTGCCAAGGATGAGGAGATTGACCGCGTAATAGGGTTGGAACTTGGCGCAGATGATTACATTAATAAGCCTTTTGGTGTGCGTGAGGTTGTCGCGCGTATTCGTGCCGTAACCCGTCGTTATATGCAGGTCAGTAACGCTAGTGAGGTTGATGATTTCTTTGTTATGGCGGGTTTGAATATTTACCCCCAACGCCTTAAGGCATGTCATGAAGACGGTGAAGGTGATATAGAGCTTAGCCTGCGTGAGGTTAAAATCTTGCAACTGTTATTTGATCGTAAGAACGAGGTCATTGATCGCGATACCTTGCTTGATCATTGCTGGGGAGAGCATATCATGCCCGAAAGCCGCACCGTGGATCAGCATATCGCTAACTTGAGGAAGCGGATTGAAAAAGATCCTAAAAATCCAGCGATCATTTCCACTGTGCATGGCGCGGGCTATAAATTTTCGTGTGAAGATTAAGGCTTTTTTACAACGATTTTACAAATTTTTGACATTTGGCGCGTGTGCTCATGGTTTAATAAAGTATCACTTGGGTATAAAAAACAAAGAGGTGCCTTATGTTTACTAAGCAGGAAATAAAACAAAATCTGGCAGGGTGCCTTGAAGTAATCATTTTTATGCGCAAAGGTATTGAGCGCTTTCAATCGACATCGCGCAAAGACGCCATAAAATCTTTCCTAATCCCGCTTATGCTGTCCCCGCTTGCTTTTGTCGCTCTGGTGATGACAACCAAAGAAGGGCATACAATACCGTTCATCATATCAGTGCATTTTTTTCGTATTCTCATTGGGGCAGGAATATACCTTACGATTGTTTATTTCTTAAGTAAGCAATTAGAACGCCAAGAACATTTTTGGCGGTTCTTGGTCATCACAAATTGGATCAGTTTGTTCGATATTATTTTTGTCTCGCCGATCTTATTTTATATCTTTACCGGTGGCGATGTGATGGATGTTGAGGTCTACGCCGTATTCATGACATTGCTGGGCTATGTTTATCTGGCCTTTATCATCACCCATACATTTCGTATTCCATGGGAAATGGGTGGATTTGTCGCGATTGTAGGTCTGGCGGTGGACGAAACAATGTGGGATTTCTTGCATGTGTTTGATCTCACGATGATTCATGGCACTTGAAGCTAGACTATAACTTTTCAGGCGTTAGACTGTTCGTTAGTTTAATTGATTTCACTCAACGCTAAAAAAAACAGATATGCTTTATATACTCCGCCTGAATTGTGATGACCGCCACGGAATAGTGGCCGCCGTGGCCATGACCTTAAGTAATGCAAATTGCAATATTGAAGAATCATCGCAATTTAACGACCCGCTCTCCAGTCAATTTTTCATGCGCGTTGTTTTTTCTGCATTGTCCGAAGGTGCGGAAAAAGCGTTTGAAGACTCTTTTCAAAAAGTCGCCAAAGAGTTTACAATGGACTGGCAAGTATCAAAACAAGACGCTGCCATTAAGACGCTGATTTTCGTATCAAAAGCTGATCATTGTTTGAACGATATTTTATACCGCTGGCGTACCAATCATTTGAATATTGAAATTTGTGGCATTGTATCCAATCACGAAACCAACCGCCAGTTAGTAGAGGATAGGGGCTTGCGTTATTATCATGTGCCGATTTTACCAGATAATAAATCGGATGCCGAAACGCAGTTCGAAAAAATAATAGAAGAAACAGGGGCAGAGCTTATCGTGCTCGCGCGCTACATGCAGATATTATCAGATGATATGTGTAAAAAGTATGCAGGACGGATTATCAATATTCATCATTCATTTTTACCCGGATTTAAAGGGGCTAAACCTTATCATCAGGCCTATGAGCGTGGCGTGAAGATCATTGGGGCGACAGCACATTTTGCCACGGCCGATTTGGATGAGGGGCCGATTATTGAGCAAGATGTCGTGCGGATAGATCACCGTCACGAACCGAAAAAGCTTCAAGTGTTGGGACGCGACACTGAGTCTAAAGTACTTGCGCGTGCCATTGAGCTATACACTGAGAGGCGCATTTTCCTTCATGGTCAAAGAACGATTATTTTATAGTTTTTAAAACTCGTAGCGGAATGAGCCAATGGCCTTGGTCTTGTCATTATCTTCAACGAACGTGTAATTGACACCCATATTGAATGACAGACCGCGGGCGATGTCATAACGACCGCCAAGTGCAACCGATCGTAAGTCCTGATCATCATATTGACTGATACCGCCTTCAGCAGAAACGCTTAGGGCGCGTACCTTATAGCTGACGCCGACAGAGGCAAAAGGGTGGTCGTTTTTATCGCTGCCTTGATCGGTATCAATGGTTTCATATCCGACTTCACCATCAAACATGAAAGAGCTGTATCTAAAACTCCCGACTGCCGCAGCGCCGTAAGTATCGCCTGTATCAGATGTTACGACATTGCTGCCGACATTTTCGATGTCACCATTCTCAGAAACTTCGCCTTTGCGTATGCGTGTGCTGAGTAGGATATTATACTTCCCGACATTGCGTTCATAGGATAGGGCGCCTTCCGCGCGGCCTTCCTGATCACCGGTGAGTGAGAACACATAAGAATTAAAGCGTACGGAGTAAAACCCGCCTGTTTCGTCAAGATTGCCTAAAAACGCGTTGTTTGTAAGGTTTCCATGGCCGACCGCGCGCATTCTTCTGGTGTTTTCAAAAACCGCATTGGTGACATTGCCAACCGCAACGGTGCCTAGCTCGTCAGATAGGAAAAAGACGAGATCATCTTCATATTTCTCTCGATTACTTCCGTTTAGCCGGTTGAAATCTATGAAATATTGTGCACCAACCTGCCATGTGTTCGGCAGTTGTGTTTCAAGTCTGATATCGGCATTAACGCGCGTATTGTATGTGTCTTTTTCATCGGTTGTGTCATATTCAATCGATTGATCAATTAGCGCGCGTGTACTTAATGTCACTGGGCCTAGTTCTCGTGCCAATGGCTCTTCCAAAAAGGAAATGCCATCATAATTAACACCGAACGTCGGGTTATCTGCTTGTGCTTTGGTTGGTGCTATAAGGCATGTGCCGGCACTTAAAATGAGAGTAAGTTTTTTCATGTCCGCCCCCTTATGCTTTTTTCTTGAATGCGTTTTTATAAACATAATCGCCAAGCTCTTTACCTATGCGAAGCCCTTCGACATTGTCTTCGTCCCAGTGAACACCGCCGTAAATTCGGCTCGCACCGTTTTCTTCTGCGGCTTGCCACAGGCTTGTCCATGATCTGGTGACATCACTAACATGCGATAACCAGTTCACAGTGTCTGGTGATTTGCTGGAAAATGAGACTTTGTCCGTTCCGATACAGCGAGCAATAATCCGTGCGGATACGCCGCTGAAACACGAATGCCCAGACGTATAAGCCGGGAAGTTCGGCGTAGGGATCAAACTTTTCCAATTTGAATCGCCTGCACTGGCCAATGTTTCGTTGCCTATTTTACCGGTTCTGAACCTGATGAATGTCTCAGGGCGCACAATATCATGGGCGTATTTACTATCCCACGTGGCAATGGCTGAATCTGCTTGTCCTAAACTGAGTAGGGCGAAGATACGCGCCTGTTCAAGTAAAGATAAATTCATGTTCTGAGTTAGACGCATGGCGATTAATTGCCAGTGCCCAGGCGGTGTAACGCCACGCGGGCCATCTTCCCAGAAGAATGCAATTTGTTTTTGGTCTTCTGTTCGGGTTGCACTGTTATACGCGCCGAGTTCTTTCACTTCCAGATATTGGCGAGTGAATTCATCGCTGCGCGGGTCAAGAAACTCTTTGGCTCTGAAGTCTTTTGTGTTCTTCATCACCCAAGGTTTAATGGCTCCCCAACCCGGGTAGAGGCCGCGTTCAAATGTTACAAAAGCGGGGCCAAGTTCGGCCTGATAAAACGGGCCTGTCGGTGACCAACCCAAAGCGCCTTCGCGGCGTGGGTAGCGGTCTAAATAGAAGTTGGATTTATTGGGTTCTGATCCATCATTTGTACGTGCCTTGATAACGTGACGAGCAACATATTTCCCCCATTTTATGCCTTCACTTTTGGCTTCGCTGTTCGGAAATTGATCAAGGAAACGTTTGCGATCAAATGTAAATAACGCACCAAACGCATCACTAATCGCGTAAGATACTGCCACGCCAAAGGCAACATCAGGATCAGCATTTTCGGGGGCGCTGTCTAGGCCGTGTGGAGTGTTATATTCATTTTGAATGCCGTTAACGGCCAAGAACCCAGCCAGATGCCCCATGGCAAATGCATGCGTGGCGAATGGCGGCGTTACGGATTTATTTCGTACCGCCTGCAGAATTATATCTGTCCAAAGATAAACTGTGGAGATATTTTTCGGATCTATCGCACCATGTAAATAAGATTGTTTCGTGTCTATAGCAGAGGAGCATCCACCCAGAAGTGACGTACTGCCCGCGACACAGGCCAAAGCCGACCCTGTTGCTATGTTTTTTATAAAATCTCTACGGGAATAATTCTTATTATTACTTAACATTGTGTCGCAACCACCTTACGCGCAAATCCTTTATGTTATTGTGATAACACAAAGGCTTACCTATATATTTCAAGTTAAGTGTTAGGTTTTAATCGGTTTGTATGGAAAATACAATGAAATTTTAAGTTTCAAGAAGATGTAATTGAGTATTAAAAATTTAAAGAGCGTGATTGGCATGGCAGAAGACGCGAAAAAAGCATATTTCTTCGTAATAAGTATATCTCTGTGAGCGGTATTGTAAGGCGTTAGTCTGCTTTTTTAACACCGCTAGCGATGGCTTTTTCAGCGTTGTCTTTCGACATGATTGAGCAAACCGTAGTGCCGCACGTGCTATGAGCGCCTTTTGCCATAAACCCGCCTTTGGCAGTTTGGTGAATAGCAGGGTTGCTGAGTTCAACACCCTTTTCCTTACATTTAACGCAATAACCGGTAATCATTTGGCAATTCTCCTAATAAAAACTATTAGTTAAAGATCATCTATTTTAACATAAAATCCCCAAATGATCTAATTTACCAATGGTTATGGTAATAAGGTGCGGTTGATAAAAAGACATAAATGAACTTTAAATTTTTCCACCGAGTCCTAAATGTAGGTTGATACGCTGATCTAAAAGCTCTCTTTGCGCTGTAATGCGTGCCGTTTGGGTGGTGATGGTACTACGCTTGATCTGTAAAAGATCAAGAAGTTCAATCTCGCCTGCTTTGAAATTCGCATCTGCAATATTTTCTGCTGCTTTTGAATTTTTATATGCGTCGTTCAGATTGTTTTGTTTCTCGCGGAATAAGGCCTCATTGCTAAGCGCTGTCTCAATTTCTAAGAATGTGTTGAGCGCCGTTTGTTGGTAGTTTGCTATGGCCGATTTTTGTTCTGCGGTTCTGATGTCTATATCTGCGTCCAGATCGCCTGCATTGAAGATAGGGAACATTAAATTGCCGATCACATTCCATATAATGTTTTCAGGATCGGTTAATGTTTTCAACTGGTCAGAGTTTCCGCCGATAGAACTGGTCAATGAAACCGAGGGTAACTTTGCGGCTCTTGCGTATTTTACGCGTTTGAATGCTGCGGCAATACGCCGTTCCGCGGCGCGCACGTCCGGGCGTCGTTCCAGAACGGATGAGGGAATGCCCGAGGGGAGTGCCGCCGGCATTTGAGGGAGTGTCTGACTAAATTGTACATTAGCGGAAGGGTAGCGACCCAATAAAACTTCAAGGCTACGTAAGGCGATAAAATAAGCGCTCTTCGTGTTTTGGACAGACTCTCTTGCGCGTGCCAAGTCTGCTTTTACCAGATGAATATCCTGAAGTGAGAGAAGGCCTTCCTTATAAAAAGCATTCGTGACGTTTAGGGTTTCTTGAAGGTTTTTTTCAAAATCTTGTGCCAGTGCCAATTGATTTGACGTTTCGATTGCTAAAAAGTATGCTTTTGCTGTCTGTGCAGCGATTGATTGTATCGCGCCTCTGTGGTCGTATTCAGCCGCGTAATAATCATACTCTGCAGCTTGAGATCCTGCGCGAATGCGACCCCATATATCTATTTCCCAGTTCACATCAAGGGAGACGCCGTATTGCCCTGATGAGATGTCACCGGATTGTCCAAAAGTGTTATTAAAATTACTGAATTGGCTTGAGTTGCTGCCGCGCGCTTCTAAGCTTCCATTGCGCCCGGCTTGCGATGTTAAATTTAATTGAGGATATAGGTTTGCTCCGGCTTTTTTCGCCTGTGCAGCCGCGATGGCTAAATTCGTAGCCGTCGTTTGAAGATCATAATTATTTTTAAGGGCTTCGCCAACGAGTGATATGAGTTGTTCATCATTAAAATCTGCAAGCCATCCTAAGTTTTTGTAGTCTCCATTAATGACATCTTCTGATGTCCATTTTTCGGGGATGGGTTTATTGAACGGTTGATGATCTATTTTTTGTTCTTGCGCGCAACCACTTAAAATTATGCCGCATATCATTATTGAAACTGCGTGCTTTGATTTATTGGAGCGAGATAAAAATTGGGGCAATTTTATTTTATAAGTTAATCGTTCCCCTAATATCAAAAGGCATGGCGTAAGAATCAGTGTGAGAACTGTCGCAAATGCTAAGCCACCCGCGATGGCACTGGAGAGCTGTATCCACCATTGTGTTGATGGTGCGCCGAAGGCAATATCTGCGTTGATGAGGTCAATATTCATTGCAAAAACCATGGGAAGAAGGCCAAGGATAGTCGTAATGGAGGTTAAAAGGACAGGGCGCATACGTTGCGCGGCTGTGCGAAGAACGGCTTCCATGGGCTCCATGCCGCTTTTCTTCAAATCGTTAAATGTATCAATCAATACAATATTGTTGTTTACGACTATCCCCGCGAGAGCGATGACACCGATTCCACCCATTACAATGCCAAATGGATTGCCGGTGACGAGCAAGCCAAGCAAAACGCCTGCCGTTGAGAAGATAATGGCACTTAAAACCAAGATGGCTTGATAGAAACTGTTGAACTGTGTCACCAGAATAGTGGTCATCATGAATATCGCAGTTAAGAATGCCTTCAATAAGAAATC
This sequence comes from uncultured Micavibrio sp., assembly GCA_965263215.1. Classification (GTDB taxonomy): domain Bacteria; phylum Pseudomonadota; class Alphaproteobacteria; order Micavibrionales; family Micavibrionaceae; genus UBA1672. The sequence goes on along the minus strand of OZ253663.1, from coordinate 2,278,034 downwards.
ACCGGCTTCTTTTTGGTCTTCGTCTTGTCCTTTAAAGTGAACGCTGACCGCTGGGTCAAAAGTGGCATTTGCGACAGCTTCTTTTAATAATTTGACTTGTTGGTCGACAAGCAATCCTTCTTCCACATCTGCTTTTATCGTCATAACACGGCGGCCATCTACACGATTGATGTTTCCTGTTTTTTGCGCTGTTTCAAATCGCACAAAATTATCGACGGGAATATGTCCAAGAGGTGTTGGCACACGTAATTGCATGAGTTGTTCCAGGCTTCTTTCATCGGTAGGAAAGCGCAAGCGTATATCGAGTTCCTCAGAAGCATCATCAGGTTGATATTCGCCAACTTTCAAGCCCGTAGTTAAAAGTTGCACGGCACTTCCTAAAACGGATACATCGGCTCCTGAGCGTGCGGCTTGTTCGCGATCAATTTCTAAACGCCATTCAATACCGGGCAGGGGGCGGCTATCTTCAAGGTCAACGAACCCACCGATATCGTTCATTAAACCCCTTACTTGTTTAATCGATTCCGTAAGCTTGGTCATACTTGTCGAACGTACTTCAACCTCAACGGGCTTCCCTGCAGATGGTCCGGATTCTGCTTTTCTGACTTGCACTTTTATGCCTGCAACATCGCTAAGTTTTTCTCGTACATTATCGATCACTTCAGATGCAGGGGGGCGTAAACGCCAGTTGATAAACTCCAGTTGTATAACACCGATCACATCTTCGGGCATATTTTGTTGGTTGTTTGTATTGCCAAATGTACGGGAATATACGGATTTGAATACATCCATGCCCAAAATTCTTTGTTCAACACGTTTAACGAGTTTGTCTTTTTCAAAAACGGAAAGATCTCCGCGTGCTTGGACTTGTACTTGAATAAAGTCAGGCTCTACGTCGGGGAAAAACTCTACGCCTTTACCAAAGGTTCCAAAGGCAACAAAGGTCATTATAAGAAAGACAATGGCCGCCAGCAGTACTTTTGCAGGATGGTGTAAAAGTGTTTCAAGATATCTGAGGTACTTCCCGGTCGATCCTTTTATTTGTTTTAAGTCACCACTTTCTGCGGCCTTTATTGCTTCTAAGCTTCCCATGTCACCGACAGTTTTACTGCCTAACAGGCCACCTAAAACCGGAATGAAGATCAGAGCCATAAAAAGGGATGCCATAAGCGTAAAGAGAACGGTGATTGGCAAATATTTCATAAATTCGCCGACCATACCCGGCCAAAAAAGAAGCGGGAAAAATACGGCCAAAGTTGTTGCTGTGGATGCAATAATGGGCCAAGACATGCGTTTTGCGGCAAAGGCATAGGCTTCTGCGCGCTCTAAACCTTCACCTATTTTTCGATCCGCTAACTCAATGGTAACGATGGCCCCGTCAACAAGCATACCAACAACAAGAATAAGGCTAAATAAAACAACGATGTTGATGGTTAAGCCAATACTATAGATTAAAAGTATGCCGGCCAAAAAAGACCCCGGAATAGCCATACCAACCAGAAAGGCAGGGCGTACACCAAGTGCGGCCACGACGACAATCATAACCAGAACGATGGCAGATAAGACGTTGTTTTGCAGGTCTTTCAGCATATCCTTAATGTTGACAGACTTGTCTTGCATGAATGTGACTTTTATGGTTTCTGGCCACAATTTTTGTTCTTCTTCAATCACTTCGCGGACAAGATCAATTGTTTCAATGATGTTAGCGCCAAGGCGTTTGGAGACTTCCAGAACGACAGACCCTTCTCCTTTAATACGTGCGAAACCTTCCGGGTCTTTAAATACGCGCCGTATGCTAACCACATCTTTGAATGTCACAACTGTTTCATTTAGGGTTTTGATGGGTAAATTCATGACATCATCGATATCTTCAATAACGCCGGGAACTTTCAACACCATTCGACCTGCACCTGAGTCGATGGCGCCTGCAGCGATAAGGCGGTTATTGTTTTGGAGGAGGGCTGCGATATCCTGAAAGGTAATATCGTAACTTTCCATGACGGAAGGATTAACAACGACTTCCATCATTTCTTCTCGGTCTCCACCGATTTCGGCCTCAAGAACACCAGGTAAAGCTTCTATTTTATCTTGTAAATCACGCGCAATGTTGACCAGTTGTCGTTCCGGGACAGGGCCGGATAAGGCGACACTAATCACAGGGAAAAGGGCAACATTTAACTCGATCACTCGTGGCTCTTCTGCATCAGGTGGCAATTCCGATCGCGCCAAGTCGACTTTTTCACGAATATCGAGCAACGCTTCGTCCGGATCAAATCCTGCACTAAATTCCAGTGTGACCGACGCGTGGCTTTCCCCTGCAATTGCGCTCATTTCTTTCAGGCCTTCCAATGCCTGAAGTTCTTGTTCCATGGGGCGCACTAAAAGACGCTCTGCGTCCTCGGGGGCGATGCCTTCGTGAAACATCGAAACATAAAATGTCGGAATGGGAATGTCTGGTTCTGACTCTTTCGGAATTGCAATATAAGACAGAGCGCCAGAGATTAAGATCATAACAAAAGACAGCATCACCACACGTGAGCGATCAAATGCGGCATCAATGACTTTCATTTGGCTTTCCTGATTTTTGTGTTGCTGTGTCGTTACTATTTGTTTCATCAGTAAGGGTAAAGGACACTTTTTCTCCTGCTGAGACAAAACCTTGTCCATTGCTGATGATTTTTACCTGCTTGGGCAATCCGGTCACATAAACCCCGCTTGGTTCTGCTTTGACGATTTTCACTTCATAGAATTCAACGACGTTTTTATCATTTACGATTTTTACGCCTGTTTCACCTTGCTCACCTAACGCAAGTAAGGCGGGAGAAATGAAATGGGCGGTTATGCTTTTTTTGGGAATGAGCGCCGTTGCACTGATGCCCGATGGCAAATTGTCAGGATTTGGGATTTCAACTTCAACGCGAAACGTTCGTGTTGTTTGCTCCGCGCGGGGGGCGATAAAACGGATTTTACCTTGCTTATTTTGCCCCGTGGCGAGCTTGATTGCCGCCATTCCATTTACCTTTAAGGCACCAATTTCATGTTGTGGAACGTGAACGGTTACAATCAGGGGATCATTATCTACGATTGTGAAAGCTTCGTCTCCCACGCGAACGTAATCGCCTTCCTCTATATTTTGATGATCAATAATTCCATCAAAAGGCGCTTTGATTTTTGTGTTCTCAATCTCCAACGCCATAAGCTTTTGGTCGGCTTCAGCAGACCTTAATGTTGCCAATGCTTCGTCTTTTTTCGTTTGGGACGTGTAACCCTTTTGATTAAGGCTTTTAAGGGAGTTATATTTTCTTTGTGCTTCTGCCGTTTTTGCGATGGCTTTATCCAATTTGGCTTGTCTATCGTCAATATCAAGCGTTGCGATGATATCGCCGGCTTTAACGTTTTGGCCTTCTTCAATTAAAATTTCAGTAACTTGTGCGGCAACTTCTGAACGTACATGCACTTCACGGTCAGGCATGACATGGCCTTGCGAAATAATATAACTGATGACAGGAGCGGAGCTTTGTACGCTTACCTCAACTGTCATAGCTTGCGCATTATTATCTTTGTCTGTTTGAGCGTTGTCCGTCTTCGCAGGGTTTCCTGAAAAAACCATACCAAAGGCCATCCATATAATGATAAGGCCGGAAAAACCGACAGCAATGAGATGTGATTTTTTCATTTCTTTCCCTGACACATTTCGTCAAATAACGCACAGCATTTTTGTACCGTAAATAAATGCGTATGAAGCTAACAATAATAGATGTTTGCGCACTTTATGCTTTGGGAGGGTAAGTTGCAATTGTTAAACTATATTTTCTAAGGTTTTTATGGCTTGAAATAAAAAAAGCACAGCCATTTGAGCCGTGCTTCACTTCAATATTTAAGGGAGGTAGAACTAGATATCTATCCCCGGAAGGTTCGTAGGGGTATTGGTTTGTACTACATCCTCAGGTTGATAATCAGGGTTTTGTACGGTCATGGCAGTGTTGCCCTCTATAACCGAGATTTCCCCATCTGCAGATTGTGTATTTAATATACTGCCATCCTGCGTCATCATCGCATCTATGCCTGTTTCACCAATTTGAAATGTTCGTGCCATTTTTAATTCCTACTTGTTTTTATGTCCCAACACGGTTGTTCAGTTTTTTCATTCTAATGCCCTAAACATAAAAGATTCGTTAACAGGCATATTATTTTTCATAAAATTTTCTAAAAGTAAGTCTTTGTTAAGGGTTTATCTATATTTTGAGCAAATGAGATAGGGTATGCGTAATTTCAAAATATATCCTGAGTTTGTATGAAAAGCGTTTTATTGAAACGCGAAGAAAATAATATGGAGATAGCCTCAAGATGCTTGATTTTCAGTTTAATGATGATGGTTCTAACAAACAGTCGGGGGATTCTGTAACAGGTTTATCCGGTACAGAAATTATGAGCACGTCGATGTTGGTGATTGATGGGTTAGGATCAACTATGGATGGATATACTGAAGGTCTGAACATGGATGACCTTGCGGTTAAGTTGGCTTCTATTGAACCTGGTTTGGGGGCAGAAGAAATGCCGCTGGAAGATGATGAGGTGTGCGCGGTTGACGAAGCAAAAGGATATGAAGAAATGTTGTTGGCGCAAAACGACACAGAAGATTTTTCTTCTATCTCTGCGCTTGAAGAAAACGGCATTATCCCTGAGACAAATGAAGCTCCGCAGGGCGCTGAGGAAGAACTTGCGAGTGTCGCCGAACAATTAGCAGGCGTAGAGCCCGCAGCAGGTGAGGCCGTTGGCGCACCATCTGGTGGTGGTTATGGTTTTGAAAGTGAATTCGAAGCACAAGGCGTTATCGGTTTGGAAGATGTTGGCCCGATTGACCCAACACAATTACAATACGGGATTGAATTTGATCGTGATGAACAATTTATTGACGATGAGGACGGCGGAAAAGGTTCGGGCTTCGTTGATGATGCACCGGAAATTTTTGGTGCTGCTAAAATTTTGGATGAAACAGATGGATTCTCTTTAAGTGATAGCGGATTTTTGGCCTTTGACTTTGGGGGGAATGGCGGCGGAGAAATCTCCGCGAATGATGATTTTGTGCCGTCAGGTTCTATGGCCGATGGTGGACTGCATTCGGGTGGTCACGATGTTATTATCACGGCCACATCAACGGGCTATACGGGTATGGCAAATGGTCAGACCGTGTTCACATTTACGATTGATCCGCAGACAGGGGAGTATAATTACAACCAAATCTTGCCGTTTGATCATGCGGATAGAGGTAATCCTGACGATGCAATACAATTAGATTTCGGTGTGCAAATATCAGATTCAGATGGTGATATTGAAACCACAACCGTCAGTATTACGGTGAAAGATGATGCGCCGATTTCGATTGATACAAAAGATATCAGTGTCGATGAAACGGATTTATCATCCGGCGCGCAAACTGCATCAGGTTCTGTCACTGTTGATTTCGGCGGTGATGGTGAAGGCACAATTACAGGAAACGGTGTATCCGTAATAAATGGCATTACATCCGGCGGTGATCCTGTAATCGTAACCTATGATGCCACAACTGGTGTTTACACAGGTGCGGCCAACGGCGTGACGGTCTTTACAATGACGGTTCACAATAATGGTGATTATGACTTCACATTGATTGGTACAATTGACCATCCGAACAGCAGTGATCCAAACGACGCCGTTAGTCTGAATTTTGGTGTGATTGCCACCGATGGTGACGGTGATCCGATTGAAACAATGGTGCAAGTTGACGTTCTGGATGACGGGCCAATCTGTGTGGTTCCTGAAACGGCGAGTGTTGATGAAACAAACATGGCACCGGATGTTTCAGTATCTGGGCAACTGGATGCACATTTCGGACAAGATGGCGCGGGCGGATTTACGGGTAACGGTGTCGGGCCAAGCCAAACACTGACATCAAATGGTGAAACCGTAATTGTGTCTTTCGACAGTGCAACCAACACCTATACTGGTGTTGCGGGCACTGACACTGTATTCACATTAAGTATTGCCGCCGACGGCACATATAATTTTGTTCTGGAAGGGACGCTTGATCATCCTGATATGTCTGACCCGAATGATGTGATCACTTTGAATTTTGGCGTAACAGCCAGAGATTTCGATGGTGATGGCGTTGATGGCACACTAAAAATTAACGTTCTGGACGATGGACCGGTTGCGCATGATGATGCGGCGACGTTTGACGTATCCGACAGCAGCGTCGATGGCAATGTCATGGCAAATGATGAATTGTCACAGGATATAGATAATACGGTCACGCAAGTTAAATTTGGAGCCAATACAGTCGATGTGCCTGAAACGGGAACAATCACCATTGATGGCGATTATGGTACGTTAGAGCTTTCGGCCAATGGGTTTTATACCTACACGCTCAATGCAGGGGCAGGGACAACAACAAGCATGTCCTCTTTTGATCCTGTGGCGTTGGATGTGGTTGGTACACAAAATTCGCTTACGCAAGAAGGAATAACGGTTTCCGTAGCCAATAGTGGTAATTACGACTTGAGTTGGGTTGATACGGCAGACGGCAGTGGCATTGGTATTGATAATTTGAATAACGGCGACAGTAAGAAGGTCTGGCCGCAAGGGGAAACTTTTGACATTGATTTTGATCAAAATGCACAAAATGTATCAATCACAGTTTCTGAGATCGGTAGCAATAGTAACTATGGTCAACATGGTGTGGACTTTGTGGTGACATTAGAAGATGGAACGACAGTTGCAGGCGAACAGCAATTCGTGCCAAGCCAAATTGTTGATGGTGAATTTTCTTTCTCCCTTGATGCGTCTGATTTTGGTGGTCTTGCTATTACCTCTATCGCGCTGAATTCAACAAATGCGGGTTCTTATAAAGGCGCGTCTTTCTTATTGAATAACGTGAAAGCGACATATGAGGACCCATCTGATGTTTGTGATGAATTTGAATATGTTTTGACTGATGGTGATGGTGATAGTTCCAGCGCAATCTTAATGCTGAAAGGCTTAACGCCTGAATTGATCGTCGGTAAAAACGTGGACGATACATCGAAGTCGGATGTTGACCATCATATTGGCGGCGAAGAAGGTGCGATTGTTGGCGGCGCGGCGGGTGATATACTGGTCGGTGATGTCGGTGGTGCGGGTACAATCACTGAAACACAAGACTATAACTTTGTGTTTATCCTTGATGTTTCAGGCTCTATGGGGAGTGCAAGTAACGCATCGTCTCGTATTTCATTGCTAAAAGATGCCGTTGAAAATGCGCTGAATGACTTTGGTGCATATCAAGGCGGAGAGATTAAAATCCACATCACGCCATTTGCAACAAACGTGATGCCAAGCGGGACGTTCACGGTTACAAATGCGGATGAGTTAACCGCCGCGATTAATTATCTGGATGGGTTAACAGGTAATGGGTTCACGAATTATGAGTCGCCATTGCAAGAGGCTAATTTATGGCTGCAAAGTGGTGATGCTCTGGGCGGGGATGCTATTACAACCACCTATTTTATTTCTGATGGTAATCCGAACAGGTCGGTTAATGATGATACAGGCGCAGTACAAAGCGGTAGTGCCAATGCGGTCATGGCGGCAATCACGGGCGCAGACGGATCAGACGAGGTCGGATTGTTACAATCACTGAGTGATGATGTTATCGCGATTGGTGTAAATGCCAGTAATTCGGTGATGTCACGTTTGGATGTCATTGATGAGGGCGGAGATGCCTTGAACATTGATGATCCATCTGACTTAGCGATTATTTTGAAAGATACGAGCCCAATCAATACGTTAGATGATGTTGGTGATGATGTCATTGAAGGCGGTGGCGGCGATGACACGATCTTTGGTGATAGTCTTCACACAGACACATTGGCTGATGAACATGGTTTGAGCATGCAAGACGGGTCAGGGTGGGACGTGTTTGATCGTCTTGAAAATGGCGAAAGTACACTTAACCCGAATTGGTCACGTGCGGATACCATTGAATATATCAAAAACAACCACGAAGCATTGTCACAGGAAAGTGTTGTTGGTTCTGGCGCTGGGCGTCAGGGCGGTGATGATGTGCTGCGCGGTGGCGATGGTAATGATGTTATTTACGGTCAAGAAGGTAACGATGTTATCTATGGCGGCGCGGGCAATGACATTTTATCCGGTGGTTCCGGTCAAGATACATTTGTGATGGAGGCTGTAAGCCAAGGCGTTGATGTCATTAAAGATTTCAGTACCGACGAAGGTGATGTTCTTGATTTATCAAGTTTGCTGCAAGGGTATGATCCCACGCAACAAGCCATTGATGATTTTGTGTTCTCACGTGAGGTTGATGGCGGTACTGTTCTGTCTGTCGATACAAGCGGTAGCGGTAACGCGGCACAAGCTGTTGATTTGGTTGCGTTGGAAGGACTACAAAATCTTGATCTTCAACAGTTGATCGAAAATGGCAACATCAATATTTTGTAATGCATAAAATTCTGTAAACTGATGTAATTAAATTTCATAGTGCGACAAGATATCTCGGAAACGGCCACGCCTCTGTTTGACATGGTCTCTCCCGCGTAATGAAAAATTAGCGCAGCTTTGGAAAGCGTTAAAGCGGAGGGGGGCAGAGGTGAAGACAGGCTCTGAGGCTTTTGCTATTCCGTGGTGTCTGTACCCCTTTAAACTAGGCAATAGTGCGTGCTTATGGTACTCAGACATTGATGTCTCATTCATTTGGAGCTTTTACCATGAAACTTATTGCCCTTAATTTACCCCGTGATTTTAGTGAACAATCGGTCGCTGAGCTTTTTAAAGCCTACGGTAATATTAAAGCATGTGATCTGGTTCTTAATAAAGATAGCGGTAAGTCAAAGGGGTTTGCCTTTGTGGAAATGGCGTTGGCGCATGAAGGGGAGATAGCGATAAAAGAGCTACATGGCTCCAAAGTAGGGAAGAATAGAATCCGTGTTAAGCAAGCTGACTAAACCAGCTCAATATATTTCGGTGAAATTTTAATGAGACGTTGTTTATATAGGCTGCCGATCGCGCGTTTAAAATTCTTTTTGCTAACCTTGAACGTCGCAAATATTTCTTCAGGCGGGCTTTTATCTGAAATATCTATGCGCCCATTTTCTTGTTTGAGCTGATTTAGAATTTGTGCTTCTAGCGCGTCGCGCGTATCTGCGTCGAAGGCATTAATATTGAGATTGATTTTTCCATCGTCGCTAATACTTTTGATCCATCCTTTCATGGTTGTTCCAAGCTGTAGCGGTTGTGAAAGCTCGCTGTGATAAATAAGGCCGAGTTGCTTGTGATTGATAACCGCCTTAAATCCCAGTTCGGTTTCATCCGCGATGAGGAGGTCGACTTGTTGGCCTTCTTCGAGATCACCTTGATATTCATCTAAGTGATGGTAGAGCAAGGATGAGGCGGCGGGGCGTCCTTTTTTGTCCAGATACACATGCACGACGCAATAATCGCCTTCATCTACGTAATAAGCTTGTTCTGAATGGGGGAGGAATAAATCCTTGGGCAAGCCCCAGTCTAAAAACGCACCGTTATCACCCGTTGAAACCACTTCTAAATTCGCACATTCACCGACTTTAACACGCGCGGGGGCCACAGTGGCCACGACATTATCCGATGTATTGCGATAGATAAAAACCTCTATTTCTTCGTCTACCCGAAGGTTTTTAGGGGCATCAAGCAGATGCACATCTCCGTAATGTTCGCCTTCAAGGAAAACGCCATCTTTGCCGATCTCTATAATTGTTAAAACGTTCATTTGATAGAGGTGCGGCATTTTCGAATATCCATTGGTAAGTTAAATACTGTGATTGTACATAATGTAAAAACATGCGTAGGGATATGTTTATTCACTGAGTGCATCTAAAAATACTTGCCCGTATTTGTCGAGCTTGGATTGACCAACGCCGGGTACACCACTCATCGCGATTAAACTCAGTGGCTTGCGTAGAACCATATCAATCAATGTTTTGTCGTGAAAAACAACATAAGGCGGTATGTTTTTCTCTTTGGCTATGCTCAATCGCAACGCCTTAAGCGTCATAAATAGTTCCTGATCGGCCTCACTTTCAAGGCTAAGTGCTGGGTCGGTTCTTTTTCCGTTCTTTGAGGACGGCCCACCGATAGATTTAGGATCAAGCCGTACTTGCAAGGCGGGCTTATTGCGTAAGAAATCTATGCCTTCTTGTGTCATTTTGAGCCCACCATGCGCATCCATATCAACATATATATATCCTCGTGCAACAAGTTGGCGAATAAGGCTCTGCCACTCTTTGCTTGAATGCTCTGTTCCGATGCCAAACGTGCTTAAAGACCCGTGCCCGAATTTATCAATACGGTCGTTGTTTTTTCCCAATAAAACATCAATCACATAGCCCCCGCCAAACCGCTGTCCTGTCCGTAGGATACAGGACAGTAATTTTTGCGCTGCGATTGATCCGTCAAACGTTTCGGGCGGGCGCAGGCATGTATCGCAATTGCCGCAAGGGTTACCATTATCATCAAAATAGCGTAGTAAAATTTGCCGACGACATGTCACACTTTCACAATATCCCAAAAACGAAGTCAGCTTCTGTCGTTCAATCCGCTTTTGTGCGTCGGGCGCGTCCGACCCTTCAATCATCTGTCGTTGTAAGGCCAAATCCTGTAGGCCATAAACCATCCACGCCACAGCCGGTAACCCATCGCGCCCTGCGCGCCCTGTTTCCTGATAATAGGCCTCGATATTTTTGGGTAAATCAAGATGCGCGACAAACCTAACATCGGGTTTGTTAATGCCCATGCCAAAGGCAATGGTGGCCACTATAATTACACCCTCATCTTTGATAAAGCGCGCTTGGTTATGGTTGCGTACATTTTTGTCTAATCGTGCGTGATAGGGCAGAGCGTTATATCCGCGTTCTGCAAGCCACTTCGCCGTTTCCTCAACCTTTCTGCGTGATAGACAATAAACAATTCCGCTTTCACCGCTATTTCGGCTTTTTAAAAACCGTAGAAGTTGAGCGCGCGGATTATCTTTAATGGCCACTTCATAGGTGATGTTGGGACGATCAAATCCAGCCACATAAAGCTTGGGTAAGGTCAGACGTTCAACAATATCTTTACGTGTTGGGGCATCTGCTGTTGCGGTTACCGCAATACATGGTACATCGGGATAGCGCGTCCGTAGCAGTGATATTTGTCGATATTCAGGCCGAAAATCGTGTCCCCATTGTGAAATACAATGCGCTTCATCAACTGCAAAAAGGGCGATTTCAATTTCGTCCAAAATATCCAAAAATGTATCATTAACAAGCCGCTCAGGTGCAACATAAACCAAATCAAGTTCACCGTTGCGTAAATTATTTAGTGTTTCTTGGAGTTCCTGATATTCTAACCCTGAATGAATTGTGGCCGCATTAACGCCAGCTTCGCGTAAGGCGATTACCTGATCTTGCATTAATGCGATGAGAGGGGAGATAATAACGCCTGTACCTTTAAGGCACAGTGCGGGAATTTGATAACACAGCGATTTGCCACTTCCTGTTGGCATAAGAACGCAGCAACTTTGGCCGGATATAACTGTATTGATAATATCTTCTTGTTCTTCACGAAAATGAGTGTAACCAAAGACAGATGATAATATATGTGCGGGGTCTGCAATATTGTCTAATTTGTGCCTTTGATCTGTGTTGACGGCACTTACCATGATTTTCAAATGTCCTTAATGCTTTCGATATCGCCACCTTAACAGGCCATCCTCATTCGTCAACATTATGCTATTTATAGCGTAAGCAGCTATACAAAAATAAGCGACAATCCGAAGTCTGGAAAATAATTTTGCTTCCATAAGGTGGCTATGGTTTATTTATACTCTCATCTGGAAATTGAATTTGGAGGTTGTCTGGCGCATGAAAAACATTCTTTTACCCATGGCTATAGGGTTGGCTGTTATCGTTACGCATAGTTTAAATGGATTTAACATGGAAGCAGGAGCTTCTTCCGTTAAGAAAAAGGCAGAAACCGAAACTCTTCAATGTCAAAATTTATCATTTGAATCCCTACTATCATTAGCAAAAGAAGGGAATGTCGTGGCACAATTTTGTGTAGCCAACGCCTATAATGCGGGAGAGAAAATTAAACACGACATACTGAAAGCCGAAGAATGGCATTTAAAGGCGGCTGAGCAGGGGCACGCAGGGGCACAAAACCAACTTGCAAATTTGTATTTTAGGGGGAAGCGCCATTTGGATGGAACTGGTGTTAACAAAGATGAAAAAAAGGGGATGGCATTTCTTTTGGCGGCAGTTGATCAAGGAGATCCGAACGCGCTGTATAGTTTAGCATCAAACTATCACATGGGGGCGCATGTGCCTCTAGACTTAGATAAGGCTATTGAGTTTTATGAGAGGGCTCATGAGAAAGGTAACCTCATGGCCGCGCTCACTCTTGGGCATATGTATCGCGAAGGGGTGAACTTAGTTGAAGCAGAAGTGCCCCAAAACAATGAAAAGGCACTATTTTGGTTTGAAAAAGCAGTTGCTATGGGAGATTCCAACGCGCAAGACGTGATTAATGAAATGAAAGGTATTAAGCCGGAAAACAAGTCGCAGAAAAAGTCTATTGAACTAACCAATGCATTAGATCGCGAAGATTTTCTTGAGCTATATGATCTTGATCAATATATCGGGAATGATCAACAGGAATGTGTAAGAGCAGGTTATAGCTATATAGATTGTATGTGCGATCTTAAAGATGAGTATAAGGAAATGAGTGCCCTGATTAAAGATATTGCCGAAAGACATCCGGACTGGGTAGGAAGCGGGCTTAGTTTCCATGGGAAAAGAGCTCACACAGGTTTTCCAAAGCATATGAATGGACAGATGATTAATACAGGTATTGGTACCTCTTGGAGGGTGATAACGAGTAAAGCCAAGACGTTCGAAAAAAAGATATGCAGTAAGGAATAAGAAGCGCGCCCAATACTGAATTATGTGTTGTTGTGCCGAAGAAGATTGAAAAAAGAAAGAATTTTAAGTGAAATTTATTACAGGAATATTTTTAGTAATTTCGTTATTAACGCTCTCTGTGAGTGTTTCCGCACAAGAAAAAAGACCTAGGTACAAAAGCATCTACGATATTCCACGTTTTATAAAATATGACCACGAAGAAAACAAAACAGAATTTATGCAAAATATTATAAATTCTTTGCAAAGGTCATTAATCGCAGCGCCGGGCTCAGTTAAGTTTTTAGATGCAGATGGGAATGTTACAAGGAAATCTCTAGAAAAATATAAAAAGATAGCAGCCAAACATGTTGCTAAGTCTCAAAAGAGAGCGCTTGTGAAATGGAACGAAAATGGAGACGAATACGTAACTTTCTCTGAATTCACACAGCGAGGTGGGTATGATGAGGCTGATGTTCAGGCGCTTTATGATTCAGTAAAAAAACATGGTTTCGATGCTGTAGAGAAGCATGAGCCAATTTTAACGAAGATGAAGAAAACGCCATCAAAAAAAATAACAATACTGACTTTTTTTGAAGATATTGTCGGCGGATTTATTGAATTGGATAAGAATGCGGATAAGAAACTGTCTGTGCAAGAAATAAGCACACCAACAAAGAGTGCTTTGAAACTTGAAACAGAAGAAATAATCAACATATTTGAGGCTTATCTCGAGCTTTCTGATGATGGAAATAAAACAACCCTTGAGCAAATCCATGAAGCAGCCGAGAAGGCATATAACACACTTGATGTTAATGGTAATGGCCGTTTGGATCAAAGTGAGTACTCACTTTATCTGAGGGCACGCTTGCCACAGTCTGCTTGTAATATCGTGCCAAATCTCAACAGTGAAAATGAACGTTTATATGCGATGGCAATATCCGAGAGCAATGTGGCAACGACGCTTCAGTTTCGTGAAGAGTTTGGTGGCGGATTTACAGGGTATGTGGATGTTGAAATTGAAAAGCAAGAAACCCCCTTAAACCTTATCTTAGGTTCAGGAAATCACATGGTTTGGTCGCTTAAAGGCGATATAGAATCTTTGAGAAATGTTATTATTTTCGGACCGGCGAAAAGGAAAAGATTTTCCAACGACAATATCGACATTACAAAAGCATATGCAGGGGTGATTGGTGTCCCTGAAGAAAAATTGATATTTGTTTCAAAGGAATGCTGGGATTTCAAACTACCAAATAAACATTTTCCTAAGTCTCATAATGAAGAATATTTTGAAAATGCGCGTGGATTAACAAAATACCTGACGGGGCGTTACCCGCATTTATTAAAAACAAGAATAAAAGCTTCGAGAATTGTGATTGAAAAGCAACCGAGCATTCAGTTTTTTGATGAAATTGATGATAGTTTAAAAAAAATGCCCGAAGGATATAACAAGGATTACTGGCAAGAATTCTTAAAATGGAAAACGGCGGGTGTTAAGGATTTGGATATAAACAATATCATTACGCGATCTAAGCCGTATGATTATGGGATGCTGCCTTCTTGGGGTGGAATTGCAAAATTGGAGCACGAGGGGGTATTAAAACCTCTTAACATCAATATTAAGAAACGGAAGGCCGTTTTTTTACTTCAGAAGGATTTACCTAAATTTCCGGGTAATCAACATAGCAACCCACCCAAATTTACGTTTATAAGCAATAATAATTCTATCAAATTTCCTAATGCTCATAATAATAGGCGTGCTTCAGGGACATGTATTATGTCCAGAGATGGTGATGTTTTAGTGGGGAATCAGCACACATGCACTGCGCATGATCTGAATTACTTAAAGTCCGAAAATGATTCCTCTGAAACATCGGTAAGCCCTGTTTATTTAACTTTAGAAAGCAAGATACCGAATAGGCCGAAAGATCTCGACAGCATTACCATCCAATTCGGAATTGATGAAAAGCGATGTAAGGAAGAGTATGGACAGGCGTTTAGCGAAAAATGCGTTATTCCCGATGACATCATTAAAAAGCCTCTTCCTGTTTATGCTTTGGAGATGGAGCCACCTCTTGAGGGGACACTAAAATGGAAAGATAACCAATCACTTATATTTACGTCCGAGCATCAGGAATGGATGATGGGGACACGCTATACATTTGTCATTGATTTTGAAAATATGCGGATGCCGAAGGGGATATATATAAATAATGGCCGACGCGCTGAAACACAGTTCATGTCGTATTACGATGAAAAAGATGAGTTGGAAACACGTATGGTTATTGCCAATGATATTATGGGCCTATTTTATCTTAAAGATCACCGTGAGTTAGAAAGGATCGCAGGTGAATACAGGGAAACACAAGCCAGATCTTCTAGTGGTAAGTGGAAGTTGATTCTATTTTATCACGCCTTTAATCAAATTACACGCCGTCGATTAAGTGAAGCAACTTGGAAAGATACATTTTCCTTTGTAGATGAATGGATTAAAGCATATCCCGATTCAGATATCCCGAAAGTTGCAAAAGGATTGTTTTTGGAGGATTACGCATGGCATGTGATCGGAGGTGATGGCATGAGTATTGCGGCGCGTGATCATGCACCCGAAGACGTTAAATCAAAATTTTTGGATCGTATGCAAAAAGCACACGATTACATGACCAATATCAAATCGTCTTCTTCGGATAACCCTGTTTGGTATTTTGTGATGTCCGGCATTATGAGGGGGCTTTATGATGATGAAGCTGCTTACATGGCATTAATAAACGAAGCATTGGATAAACATCCCGGTTTCTATCCGATATACTTCTCTGCTCTATTGTATTTATCGCCACATTGGCGCGGAAACCCTGAAAAGATAGAAAAATTTGCTCAAGAAGCAGTAAAGAGAACCAAAGATAAGGAGGGTTACGCACTATATGCTCGTATATACTGGTATGCATCGCAAAGTGCTTATGGGGTAGGTCTTTTTACCCAGTCAGACGTTGTTTGGGATAAGATGAAGCTTGGAATACGTGATGTTTTGAAAGAATATCCAGATCAATGGAATATTAATAATTTTGCCTATTTTTCTTGTCTGGTAAGGGATCATGCAATGACTAAAGAGCTTATGGAGAAAATAGAGGCACCTATATTACGAAACGGCGTATGGGCAGAACGTAAGTTTTATGAGTATTGTAAGGCGTGGGCTGAGCTAGACCCTAAGGATGCAGAAAAGAAAAAATGATTGGTGAAGGATAGTGCTGGCCGAAGAATGATATCATGAGACGTTCCTGAACTTTAAAAACGGCGCAGTCCAGTATGTATTAAAAAGTACGGACGAGTTTGCAACACTACCAAAAAATTACGCAGATTTGATGAATTTTTTGACCCTCTGATATTCATGCTGAAGCATATTGTACAACTCTCCTTTTTGCGTGAAGTCAGCATTGTATTCTGCTTGGGCACGTGCGCACAAATCAGATAGAGGCATCGCCCCGAGAGATCCGCTTGTGCTTTTGAGGGCATGCGCGGCATGTTTCCATAGGGTGTTATCGTTTTGAGAGGTTATATGTTGGCCAAGTATTTCTAACTGTACTTCTGAAGAACGAATAAATTCCTCAAATAGTTCTTGTTCCAATTCTTTGTCGTGATCAATGGCTTCTCTGAAATTTTCAAGATTAACAGGTTGGGCGGTCATGTTTTTCTCGTATGTTGTGTGAAACTTACATTAAGCTTGTTTAAAACTCTGAAATTCTATGTGTCAGCTATTTAATTGCATAACATTATTTTGTTTAATGATGTTGAGGTCAATTAGAAATCGTAAGTTTTAAAATGTTTTTTAAGGAAATCACCCAGCAGTTTTTTTTATTTGGAGAGGTTCCAAGCACCGCTGTTTATGGTGAATACATACCTTTTTTAGTTGTGTTGTCCTATCTTGTCGCAAGTTTAGGTTCCTTTACCGGTCTTCGGTTCGCAAGCGATATACAAAAAACAACAGATAATAAAACTAGAAAACTTTTACATTACGGCGGTGCTGTTTCTTTTGGGGCAGGAATATGGTCGATGCATTTTTTGGGGATGTTGGCTTATGACATGGATATGGCGCATTCTTATGATCCTTATCTTACCTTTTTGTCCATGGTCATTGCCATTGTTAGTGCGTATGGCGTTTTAAGTATTATTAAAAGAGGAGCCATCAAAGCTTCCCGAATAGCAATTAGCTCACTTTTGTTGGGGATAGCGATATGCGGTATGCATTACACAGGCATGGCCGCCATGCAAATGGATGCGCAACTGCTATATAAGCCGGGGTTGTTTTTTGCCTCTGCCGTCATTGCATTTTTGGCATCTGGCGCCGCATTATTGATTGTTTTTACATTGGGACAGCATCAAGGAGCCGGCAAAACATTATGGCAGATATTAGCTTCGTTGATTATGGGAGCGGCAATATGCGGCATGCATTACACAGGCATGGCAGCATCTGTATTTATTCCATATGCAGATTGCCGATTCGATCCTGACCAGACATTTGATACGCTTGCTTTGATTGTCGCATCGACGAGCGGTTTGATTTTTATTTTGGCTTTGTCAGTAAGCCTTTACTATAGCGTTGATCAGGCTGAACAAAAAAAACAAGGTGGATATTCGGGTAATATTGTCTTCTTTCAACTCATGGCTCTTCTTACCGTATTTATGGCATTGATAATAGGCTCTGTCACGGTTGCTCATTTCGCGTTTAAGCAGCATGAAAATGATGCGTCAATTATAAACTCTGTTGGTTTGCAACGCTCGTTCTTAATGAATTATACCAACGACATTTTGATTTTAAAAAATGAGGCGTCTGCTAGCGCCCTTAAGGCTCGTGCAGAGAGAGTAAGGCAGATTCGTGCACAAATAGAACAAACATTTGATGCGTTGTTAAATGGCGGAGACATCGTAAATAGTGTTGATGGAAAAAAAGTCATTACGATAGAAGCTTTTGAAAACAAAGCATTACGTCAAAAAATTATCAATGTAAGAGAAGAGTGGGATAAGCTCCGAGCATACTCCGTATCTGCTGAATGAAGAAAAGGAAAATACATTAACAGATGCCGATGAGAGTACCATTCTAAAGCAATTAGAAAGTGTTTTAAGCAAACAAGATGATGTTGTTGGAGCCACGCAGCGCTTTTTTAATTTAGAAAACCAGTCTTTAATTTTAAAACAAAAAATTATTTTCAGTATTGGTATTGTCACATTTTTAGTGAGCATACTATATGCGAAATTCTTTATCGCAAACCCGATTGAAAATGCGCGACGCAAACTGAAAAATAATAAGGAATATTTGGAAAGGCGCGTTAAGGAACAAACGATCGATTTGGTATTAGCAAAAGAGGAGGCTGAACTTTCCAACCAAGCCAAGAGCGATTTTCTCGCAAATATGAGCCATGAAATTCGCACGCCGATGAATGCAGTCTTAGGAATGTCTAGTTTATTACTTGAAACAAAATTGGAGCATGAACAAAAAGAATTTGTTCAAAGCATTCAAACATCGGGTGAAAATTTATTAATGATTATCAACGATATTATTGATATCTCCAAAATCGAAGCGGGCAAACTGACTTTAGAAAAAATCGGATTTAACTTACATGCTCTTATTCAAGAGACCTTCACTTTATACGCGCACCAATCTAATGAAAAACACATTGAAATGATTTTAGACATTGATGGCGATTTGCCTCAATATTACGAAGGTGATCCGACACGGATTAAACAAATATTTGCAAACCTTATCAATAATGCCTTGAAATTTACATCTTCCGGATACGTCCTTGTAAATGCAAAGAAACTATCCCAAAAGGACGGTGTCTTAGAAATTGAATTTACAGTCAAAGATACAGGAATTGGTATTGCAAAAGATAATCAAATGAAAATATTTGATAAATTTTCGCAAGCCGAAGAATCTACAACTCGGAAATATGGTGGTACCGGGCTGGGGTTAACCATTGTATCTGAGTTGGTTTCTATGATGGGGGGAGACATTACTGTCGAAAGTGAAATAGGTGAGGGGACGCAATTTATGTTCCATTTACTATTGAAAGAGTCGGCCAGTCAGGACAGCCATGAAAATGTTACTCACAGTGAAGAAAAAGCCAGAATTTTAGTTGTTGATGATTGTAAGGTTAATCGAGATGTTTATAAAAAATTATTTAAACTATCGAAGATACCATGCGTTATAGCGGAAGATGCCAGACAGGCGCTTGAACTCTTAGAATCCGGTCGTGAAAAATTTGATATTTGCTTAACAGATTACAAAATGCCTGACATGAATGGGGGAGAATTGCTCCGAAAAATTCGAGGTAACAGTGAACATAAGGATATGGCCGTAGTTATTGTATCGGCTGTTTCGGATATCGGATCATATTCCAAGTTTGAAGAAGAAGGCCTCAACGGCTTTATAAAAAAACCGTTTATTCCAAATGATATAGTGTCACTCATTCGAGTTTTGATGAACGCAAAAACCAAAGGTTCTGAGATGCCGTTTATAACACCGGCAACCTTAAGGAATCTGTCAGCTATTCCCGTATCTGAAAGCAAAGAAATAACACAATATCCAGATATTGAAGTGTTGGCTGTCGAAGATATGAAAATGAATATGGTGATCATAAAAAAAGTTTTAAAGAAATTTGGCGTTAATATAGATACGGCAGAAAACGGGTTGGAAGCGTACAACAAGGCGCAAGAAAAACAATACGATATTATTTTTATGGATTGTCAAATGCCGGAAATGGATGGTTTTGAATCAACAAAAAAAATTCGTGAACATGAAAAGCAGAATAAGTTAGAATTTGTACCGATTGTTGCATTAACGGCGGATGCTATGACAGGGGATAAAGAAAAATGCCTTAGTTTTGGTATGAATGATTATATAAACAAACCTTTCAAGCAATCTGATATAGCGTCTGCACTTGGGCGTTGGGTTAAAAATAAAAAAGGAAAAAATGAATGAAAGTTCTAATCGTAGATGATGATGCTATAAACGTGGCGATTTTGGCTAAGTTTTTTACCTCCCAAGGGATGCAAGTTTCTACTGCTTATGATGGTGCAGAGGCGTTGCGCCTATTGGAAGAAACTCAATTTGATTTGGTTGTTACAGACATTTTAATGCCGAAAGTTGAAGGCATTGAAATCATTGGTGAAATCAGAAACCAAAATGCCGATATACCCATTATCGCTATGTCTTCTGATGGAGATGCAGGCTATACAAGCTTGTTAACAATAGCGAAGACGATGGGGGCAAATCTTACAATAAAAAAGCCGGTAACTACCCGAAAGTTAAGTGTTGGATTAAAAACACTGGGAATTTCTATCTCTGAATAATAAGAGAATTTATTTTCTGGAAACTGTAATAGCACAAACGATGGTAGGGTCATAAACTCCTCCGCATTTTTCAAGCTGTCCGTTGGTGTGTCTCTTATGCTCTGAGTTATCGGAATATTGACCCCTAGCCGAAATCGAGCTGATACATATGATCAAGAAAAACCAATTTACAATCCCATAAATGACGGGAATTAACCCCACGCCCGCCCAACAATTCTACGCTCTGGCGGTTCTATAATTCTGGATAATTACTATTACATAATTAATAGGTGTTTAAAAAATCGTTTTGTTACCCTAGTCGTACCCCAGATCACTTTTGCGATTTGTCTTTTAGGGGGGGCTCCGTAACGGTATGATTTTAAATGAAAATATTGGTAGCGGTGGGGTGATTTGAACACCCGACACATGGATTATGATTTCAAGCACTGTGTATCGCAATGTGTTAGGAGGCGTACCATCTTATTACATCTAAGTATTGACTATGTTGAGCCTTAAACTCTGAACGCGTCACAACTTATTTCAATCCATAGCAATTAATTAACCGCCGCTGTTACCCCAGTGATACCCCAGAAATTACGGGGCAAGGTTCTCATGACGGTAGTGATATGGGAATCAAGCTAAGAATAATCCATATAAAACTAAACATAAAATAGGAAAAAACATCGCCATCATACTTATAGCAGACCAGCTATATTGAGAATTCTTGATTATGTATTCTTTGCGGTCTTCGTTCATTTTATTTACTTGCATGGCGACAAGTGTCAAAGCCAATATACTTCCTACATAAGTAATTAAGGAGAGGAGGTCTAAGCCTTTTTCTTCACTATTTGAAAAAGGGTCACTCAATTGTCCTATAAAGTATAACGCAGCAAGTGGTATTACTGCTTTTTTATACCATTTAAACCCTTGCGGTTTTGTATGGGCAATTTTTATGAACAAACTAAGATTCATGATGACAGCAAAAAATGTGCGCCAGCCTGGTGAAATGTTTTGTTTATCTACCTGTTTTAACCAAAGCCAGTTTTTAAAAATCCAGTAAAGCTGATACATCCCTAGTGTGATAATAGATAATGGAATGAATTTTTTCATCGCGACAGGATACAGAATTTGTTTTGATCTCCATTCTATATCCTTGTCCATTTGTTTAATAGCACCAATTAAAGAAACAATAAGCGTTAATAGAAACCATGAAAGAACTATAGCCTCAATATTCTCCAGGAATACATTTTTACTTTCAGTATTGGCGGCATTCTTTGTGTTTTTGTCTTCAATATCTTCAGTTAGCTCTACGCCTAGTATGTCACGAATATCTTTGATGATAGACATCGTGTGAGAAAATTCTTTAGGCGTGATGTGATCGGTCTTGGTTCTGTAGGTATATACTTGTTTGTATATATTATCTGAAAATATAGATGATTTTTTAAAATCAAAAGCAGATACTGAAAAGGACTTTTCTTTATTCTTAATATTCCAACTATCATCCAAAATCATATTTAGAGTATAACGTACGCGTGCTGGATGAGATATTCTATAGGGCGCGGTACGCTTTGCGCCAACAAACTTTGGGATACTACTATATAGGTCTTCTGCATAAGCGCTAAATGTTTTTACTTTTTGATCATCACTTAATTCCCAGACATTTGGGATACTATAATAACTTGTAACGATTGCTTTTCCTTCTTTCTCGAAGATTTCAATTTCCATAGGCTTGGCTTGTTTGATTGTTGGGAAAATATCTTGATAGTATTCAAGATATTCTTTTTCAATAGCGTCTAGCCCATCAGTTTTGTACCAATTGTTTAGGCTATCTGCTTCGGTCATGTAGTATGTTGTAACACTTTTAAGTGTTGCTGTATCAGGATCTGAAATAAGGTCATAAGTATCCTCAAAATCCTGAAAGTAATCAGGTTTGGAAGGGTTGGCTGTAACAATACCGACACTATCACTTGAAACTATCAATCCTTTTCCAAAGCTACCTTGATGAAATGTGTCAATGTTTCCTAATTGTTGTCCTCGCGTTGGGTCAACATAATAGTCTTTTCCATCAACTTTAGCGTATACAATAACATGATCAAATTCGTTATACCGAGGGATCGATATTTCAATTTTGTCACGTTTATAGCTATTCACAAGAAGCGGTGTGGCCTCTATGTCTAGCGCTTCTAATATATGGATCAGCAATAAGACCATGTCCTTGCAATCGCCATATCTATTTGTAAGGACTGTAGTGGGAGTACGCGGAATATATCCACCTGCCCCGATTTCTATCCCCATATAACGAATTTCGCGTTGGACAAAGTCGAGAGCTAGTCGTAATTGTTCTTTTTTGGTGTTGGCCTTTAATTTTATTTTTTCTGCAATAGGTTTAATTACGGACAAATTATCATCAGAAACAGCATAGAAAGGGGCAAAATATTGTCCCACTTCTGCCCAGCTTTGAAAGCTACTTAACTGAGTTTCTGGATATGCGAAGTACCAGTAAGGTCTTTTACCATCAACAATTATTCCTTCCCGGTTTTTATATTCCCAAGTATAAACTGTGTAGCCATCTACTTTTGTTAACGTTGGTTCAATAGCGGCCTGGTGAGATTTCCAAAAAACATCTATATCATCAGCAACCAATATTCTCCGATGTAGATGCTGTATTGCAACGCTATATTGTTGATCAAGTGATGCAGAGATGTGGGGGCCAATAGCTGGATTTTTTCCAGACACTGTATAAGCATAATCAAGCGTATCGCCTATACGAACATCAGGGATAACATATGCAAGTTCTAGATCACCATTGTAAAGAAGCCTGTTTCTATCCGTTTCTAATCGATATAAATCAAAATCCGATAGCTTTAAGCGATCAAGTATTTTTCCATCACGAGTAAGAGTTAAATGATGTATTTTTAAAGTTTCATAAGCAGGATCAAAGGTAATCTGAATTGTGGAATTATCTTCAACGCCTTTTGAAGAGCGCAATATTTGAACGAAGCGTGAATATTTCTCTGTATTAGACTTAGTGAGCCTTCGTTGTCTGTCCACTAATAAAAAGGCATCATCACGCCCGTCAGAGAGTTTAAAGTGTTCCGTTGGTATTGTCTGTTCTTTGACCCAACTCGAAGGCGATCCTGTTGTTACGAATTTATGAATATCTTGAGAGAATGCTGGAAAGCTCAAAAATGCTGATATGCAGAGTGCCCAAGTAAAAATGATATACTGCAAGTAACTATTTCCTCTAATTTGATCATATTTTTTTAACAGCTTGAACAGTAATGCTAAATTCAAAAAAAGAAAACAGTAAGAAATTCTTCTTAATTTCGCGTATGTTAGAAAATGAACAAAATAAAATATGAGTGATAATGGCCAATATGAAAACTATAATTCTATTGTTGTTACTTATTTTTCTAAACACGTTTCCTGCTAAAGCTGATCAATCCCTAAGAGCACAAGATATCATAAAAGATATTTTTAAGGTTAAGCCAAGTGATACCGAACAAATAAAAAAATTATCCAAAAAACTATGTGGCGCTCTTAAAGAAGAGCTAGATATAAAATCAGATATACAGCCTTTCATTGAAAATATGCACGATGTGATGAGTAAGACTGGCGCTAATTTGAAAAACGATTATTTTCTTATAGAGCGAGGATATATAACATATTATTTTATGCTCAATAATGAGAACTTATCGCTAGATAATGTCAAAAATAATGTAAATGAACTTCTCAGTAAAAATGGTGTTGGCCCGACTTTTTACTATTTGCATAAAGATTGGTTTGAAGAACACTGGGCTGGAAAAGATTTAAAGCATATTTACCCTACAGCAGAGATTTATGGTCCGTATATCCGTCTTAGGTTTACAACATTTGTTCCTATCCTGAGTGAATATACAGATAAAGGCCTTCTAAAATCCCCGCCTGAACACATTTTAAAACTTGCAAATAAAGCAGGGTTGGAATTTGTAAAATCGGAGAGAAGAGACAAAATAGAATATAGCTATTCTCTAGATTTGAGGAGTTGGTACGACATTCTGTTCGGGGTAAAGAGATACTATATGATAGATATAAATGTTCTTGGAAAAAGGGATAACGATGGAGCTATTACTGATATTAATGTAAACAAAATATCTTGTACTTATCCATACCCTTATGGGTATGTAGTGTCACCTGGAAAGCCACCATCTAAAATACATACCGTGCCTCTTGTACCTACCGAAGCTCCTTGCACCGATTATGTTTTCTGGCATCAATGTCAGTTAGGAGTGAGGACTAAAGGGTGTGATTCCAGATTCAAGAACAAGCCACTGTGTAAACCAAAATTATTATTTTCCGAGGGTGAATATAGATAGTATATGACATCACGTGTTATTATCGTCGATGGTATGGCAATTACCTGACAAAGCGATAAATGTGATAAGGCAAAGTATGGAAAAGGAAATTAGATGTTAAAATTTCATTATATGGCTTGTCTGTTTTTGCTACTGGTTAGTTCGATTTCTTATCCAGCGTTTCATATTTTTTTATGTCGGGCTCGATGGTGAATGGGGTTTCGCGGCAGTTAAAAGAAATCCAACCGTTCTTGGGGTGGGCGCAGAATCTACCCTGCTCATCACGGTGAAAGCTATAGTTATTATATTGTCTTAAATCCGTAATATCTGAAAAATTAGTCTCTTGCTTTTCGTGTTGATGACAAAAGCATTCATTGTGTTTAATTTCGTGCGCATTTGTTACATTAATGTTTAAAAGACTCACAAAGACTATCGTCACAGTAGCTATTTTTAGATAATTATTCATATGTAGCTCTTTAGTTGACATGGGCTTATTTTATTTGCGATTACTCGTTCTCTAGCCAGCCTTCTTAAGCTGATCTTCTCTGTATTCTTTTAGAACAGGCTTGACAAACTCGGGTACGAATTCAGTAAATTCTTCATTTCTTTTGTTGTTGAGTGCATAGTCGTAAGGATCAATACCTTCTACAGAACCGAGATTGGGTTCGTGTACAAAATACCCCAGCAAACGCTTTAATCTCTCAGGCATCTCCCGAACTTCTTCTGGTGTATATGCTAGATAGCTATTTTCTGCCTGTCTGAGCCATCCCAGTGAATAGCTAATGACTGCACCACAACGCCTTTCTTGCGTTCTGTTTTCTCCCCCTGAATGGTATAAAGACCCTAAATATATGAGAACGGAACCTTTTTTCATGACACCTTGAGTAATCATCTCAGGAGGGAGATTTTCAAAAGATAAGTTTAACGACTGTGTTCTGGGCCATAAATGACTGCCCGGCACGAGCACTGTCGCTCCGTTTTCTTCTGTAAATTCATCCACTGCCCACATACAATTAATCATAACTTCATTGTCAGGATGCATAAACGGGAACATCGGGTCGTCTTGATGCATTATTTGTTTGATTTCTTTTGGGCCTATAGATATGGCTTGCGTAAGATTGATTTGATAATCACTACAATGATCAAGTAAAAAATTATCCATGATTTCGATTATAGGGTCGAATACAGCCATTTTTTGAAAAACTGAAGACTTCTTGAATAGCGCACCCATTCTTTTTGTTTCATGCCCATAAAAGTCACCTTTGCAATCCTTTATTTTATCAAATTGCTCATGCATATCATTTTGTAAGCTATTCGCTTCTTCTTGTGATAACAGGCCTTCAATCACAACACATCCATCTTGTTTGATGATGTCTATGATTTTCGCTACATTAGTTTTTGCATTTACGGTTTGTACTTTCGTCATTTTATTATTCCTTTTTTCAGCATGTGTTAGTGATTTACTCAGAATCTAAAGCGTTTCTGATCATATCCGCGAAATATTCGGCCTTCTTCCACCCATTTTTCTTTGCCAACTTCCATATTTCGTTTGCGTAATCTTTTGCATGTCTTAATTCGTTCTCAGTTGATGTGTTTTCGAAGACTATTTCTTTGAGCTGATTTATAATTACCTCGTCAGAAATTAAATTTTCTTCTTTATTTTTGATCACGAGCTCGTCAAGCATATTTTAAGCCTTTCTTTAAATCAGGTTTGCTATGTTTAATGATTGATTCAGAAAATTGAGGTGGAAGATCTTCGAAGGACAAGTTGAAATCTATGCCAGTCTTCTCATTGACGTCTTTGAGCATTCGTTGGTCAGTTTTAAAGCGTCCTACTATTGACGGTTTTCCTTCTACTAAAAGTTCTTCAGAGGTGTTGTTTGCTACAAAACCAGTACTACTTACGGCACGTCCTACTTGTGGGTTGTACATTGTGTATATATTTTCAATGTTTGCCATGTTGCAAACAGTCACAAGGCCAGTGATGAGTTTTGCTGTGATGTCATTGAAATTTAAGAGGCTACTTCTTCTATTATTGTCGTAAGAGTGAACACCGAAACGACTGACTTCCCAGGTGGAAAAGTCTTGAGGCATAGGGAATTCTGTCAAAAACTCAGGCCAAAGGTCTCTTATCATTGATGGGCTTGTGGAAGGCAACATTCGCCAAACGCCAGATATCCTCTTCTTGTCGTCTCTTGCAAGGATATAGACGGTCTCAGGAAGATCGTAATTATCGATCTCCAATTCATCATCAGAAATGTCTAGATCCCATCCCATGCGATCTTTGAAAATGAATTTTCTTACTCTGTGCATTTCGATCAGACTCTCAGTCTTACCGCTTTGTCCAGCTTGAATAATCTCTATCACGGCTAATTCCTCACACGGTTTTTGTATCGTGTAAGTTTTTATAGAAATCTCAGGAACAGACAATTCCACTATAGTGCACTATCTTTTCAATTTTTTATTTTGGGCAGATGGTTGCTTTAGATTCGAAAAAAGCACGTCAGAATCTTTTACGACAAAACAATTTAAAATATAGGAGACTAAGGAATAATTAAGCCATTGATAATCGCTTTTGCTACAGCATGTGTGTTATTAGAAACGTTTAGTAAACCAAAAATTCTTTGCATGAACTTCTTAACAGTATCTTCTTGAATGCCTAGAATATTACCAATTTCCCAGTATGTTTTACCTCTCGCGACCCATGTCAAAATTTCTGTTTCCCTAATCGTTAACGAAAGCTGGTTTGTACTTTCATGTAGGCCAAGTTGTAGAATTCTCTCATGAGCATAGGTGGCTAGAATGTGTAATTCATGCCGAACCTTAAAAAATGTTTCATCGAAATTTTTTTCATTAAGATCGCTTACGACGGAGAACGTTGCCTCTATTTGCTTAGGTCCGTGTATAGGTATGCTTCCTCCAGATATAAGGCCGACAGCACGACTATCGTCATATATCATCTTCTGCCCTTTAGTGATTGGGTATCTTTTTGCTATATCTGACCATTTAAACGGTGTATTTGCTTCCATAGAAAACCGTCCAACCATATCATGGCTTTGATAATCGTTTGCTATATATTGTTCAATGAAGCTGTCAGGGTAAGTGGAAATAAAGATTGGTTCGTGTATGTCAGAAGTAGGCCAGCGAAGCCAGTAGGTAAATCTATCAAAGCCATAAAACCGTATCTGTTTTTGTAAAACAGCCAGTATCTCATCTAAGGTGTTGCAAGAATTAATACTTAAGAGATACGTTTCAATTTGTTCAAATGTTAACCTATGCATAAAATAACTTTTTGTTTTTTGAGTAACTATTATTTATACATAGATACTCACTTAAAGCTTAAAGTGGAGTTTGATAAATAAAACAACCACGCACAACTATAACTTGCTGTGCATAAAAACAAAAGGTCATCTAATGACATCTGCCTGGAAAACAAAAGGTCGGCCAACGGACATAGACAAGATTATAGGCTCTAACTTGTTAAAAATTAGAAAGGCCAAAGGTTTTAGTCAAACGAGGTTGGGTAAAGAGCTGGACATTACATTTCAGCAAGTTCAAAAATACGAAACAGGTATAAACAGGATATCAGCGTCTATGTTGTTCAAAATTTCTGAAGCTACAAACGTACCGATCTTGGATTTCTATAAAGGCGTAACTGATACTCAACATAGTTTTTTAGACGATATTTCAGATCAGGCTTTAAAGCTTGCTATAGCTTTAGATAAAAAAGGTGACAAGGAACTAATAAAGTCGATAGAAAAGCTGATTTTTTAGGTCGTGTCTCAAACAACTCTTTTTTCAAAATAAGGATGAGCAGGTAGTGTCGCAAAGTTTATTCCCCTAGGACAGCAATCGCATCAAGTTCGAACAGCATACCATCAATGGCTAGACGAGGAACTGGAACCAACGTTTGCGACACTACCGCTTATTTAGATTGTATGCAAAAAGAACGCGAGAAAGAGCCCGCGCAGAAGACACAAGAACAGGAAACCGAAAAGCAGTCTTATGAAGACCTACCGGAGAATGACAAGTCATTATCTAAGGAAGAGAGAAAAGAAGCCTATATTGAACGGACGAAGCAAGAAATTGAGATAAGTCCAGATGATGGAAAAGATCGGGGCAGGGAGTGATTGTTGATATTTAGGAATAAAGCTGTGTTATTGATTTCCTAGTGATTGTGGAATAGGTTGAGTACTATATAAACCCTTTTTTATTGTGCTTATATCGCACATTATTCATGAACAATATAAATGAAACTCCTTTATTAAAATTAATATACGAAAACGGAGATAACCTCCTAAGTGAAGTTCGGAACTATATTGAATCAGGTGCTGATCCAAACGAAAGAACCAAATACAACGAAACGCCTTTAAATGTGTCTTCCAGAAATGGTCGGTTTGATGTTGTAAAGCTTCTTATTGAACTGGGAGCTGACCATGAGCATTTGAAATGGACAGAGCTTTTTCATGCAATCGCATATGGCAGTATCGCAGAAGTCGAAAAACTCTTAGATGATAAATTTGATATAACCGCACTAGATCATTGGGAGCGCACGCCGTTTCTGCTTGCTATACAAGCTGGAAATATAGAAAAACTGAAGCTCTTATTGAATGCAGGAGCTGATCTAAATGACAAAGGCCGGTGCGGTATGCTCGTACTTGAATACGCTATTAGATCTGATGACGATAAAATGCTGAAGTGTTTGGTAGAACTGGGTTGCAACATAGAAGAATATAACGAGTTTGGTTCTACACCTTTAATGGAAGCATCGAAATACGGTGCTGTAAAGTGTGTTAAAGCTCTGATTGATTTAGGAGCTGATATTTTTAAAAAAGATAGAGGGCAGTTCTCTAGAAAAACAGCGATAGCAGAAACATATAGAGCTGACATAGCTTTGTTGCTTGCAAAAGCCGGAGACGACCTTAGCGATATTAATCCGCATCCTCCTGTTAAATTGGAAGTTTTCGGGATAGACAAACAAGAGAAAATAAATATAGAAAAGCAAGAATATCTTGAACAAAAACATAGAGTGTTTGGGACTTCGAACCCAGAACTATGTAAGAAAAAATTCTGGTATGAAATGGTGCGCACTAGTGCGGGAGCATGGAAGGCACGTGATCAATTTAACGATACTAGGCACGATGATCCGCCTGTTTGGTGTTATGAACGCTATGGCCAAACCATTA
Organism: uncultured Micavibrio sp.; assembly: GCA_965263215.1. GTDB lineage: Bacteria > Pseudomonadota > Alphaproteobacteria > Micavibrionales > Micavibrionaceae > UBA1672. Next base: position 2,248,247 of record OZ253663.1, on the reverse strand, counting down.
CTGATTTAGGTAATGGGGAATATATAGAAATTGCCGGAGAGCATGAGGATTATTACGATCCTGATTTTTGTATTTATAATGAAGTTTTCCATCATCGTGGTAATGGTGAGTTTGACATTTACATGTATCCGAAAGAGGTTTTTCCTCCTACAGATTTTCACTCAGCAACTTTGGTAGATGAGTTTATCTATATTATAGGTAATCTCGGTTATCGAGGAGAGAGACTGTATGGGACAACACCAGTTTATCGATTGAACATCAAAACCTTTGAAATTGAAAAAATTGATACTAAAGGTGAGATGCCTGGTTGGATAAGAAAACACAAAGCGTATTACGATGGTAAATCCGTAATTCGTATCAAAGGTGGTGTGATTGAATGCAATTCAGATCAGAAGCAGTTTAATAGTGTTAATGACTACGAACTTTGTTTGAAAACCTTTACATGGACGCGCCATGAGCATGTTTCTATGACAAAAGAAGCCGCGTTTTTTCCAGAGGACTACAAACAATTTAGACATTCTGAAGGAATGCTTTTGGGGGGCGAAAGCAATGGCAAGTGGAGCTTAATTAAAATTTTGAAAGTCCATAGGGTGGATGTTTACAAAGGACAAACTATTCTTATTGCTGATCATGAGATCACGTCCCCCGTTGATGATTTTCTGTTCGTTGTAGCTTGCTCTTTTAGCAATGAGTATGAGAGTATTGAAGCATTAGAACAGGCAGTCAAAGACAACACTTGGACAACTAGGATAGGTTGTGTGCCTCGCAGAACAACAGGATTTTCGGATGATTATAGTTACCTAGGACGTGAAGATGCTTCTAAAGATGAGCTGAAAGGCTTTAAGATTTGGAGAGATGCTTTTGAAAAAGGTGAAGCAGGGATTTTTTAAGAAGTGATAACGAACAGTATGAAAATGAAGCAAACTTGTAATAGATATGAGTAAAGAAAACTCTAATTTAAATGTAATTAGTGAATTATCAGATTTGTATAAAGCCGGTAAATACAAAGAAGCTCTTGAAAAGCATATTTGGTTTCATGAGGCATCCAGAGAGATGAGTGGAATGGGCGGCGTTAGATTATCATTTGCATTAGGTTTATGGAGAAAATTGGCAGAACAATATCCTCTAGCTCTGGAGGCTCTAATTGATCTCAGGGATAGTAATCGGGAGAAACTTCTAGCAGGGAAAGGTCACTTTGATATCTTTCACGACTTTTTCGCGATAAACCAAGTATTAGAAGAAGACAATGATACTGCTTCAGTTTTCATTAAGATACATAAAAACTATCCTGAACAAGCTGCACAGGCCTATCACGTTACAGAACCTCTGCTCGTTGAAATGAAGGAATTTGAAATTTGTGATAAATATATTCCTGATCCTGATGAAAAATTGGCAGAAATTCAATACTTGCACAGAGCAAATATGAGATTGATGAGAACTAATCCTAATTTTAATAATGATGAACATAAGGAATACTCAGAAGAAAGCTATGCTAATTCAGTTTGTCGCTTGATTGAAATTCTAAGAGGAGTGGACAAACAAGACATAGCAGAAGAGACCCAAAGTAAGGCTTTGGAGTATCTAGATAACAAGAAGATAAGGGACGCTATATGATGTCTATAAGAAAAAGATATATAGTGATAATTACGAAGTATGGAAAATGAGGTTAAAAAATTAGCTATTGTTAGGCACCTGACTATTTTTGTGATTTGTACTTCCTTCTTGGCAGTAATCTTAGCACTTAAGCCTTCACACGCTTGTGAAGAGGTACCGCATCCAGGAGTGCAAGTAGGTAAGTTAGTTGATAATAAACATGATCATTGTATAGACATGTTTATTACTTACCATCGGAATATTGGCCCAACTAACTCAACAACGATAACGCTAACGGGTAACTTTAGTGATGGTAATGGATTTGCAACTGATTTAGAAATTATAAAATCATTCGGTGGCCCAAACCCAGATCAAGCTTCATCATACTTTTGTCTGTCCGAGAATGCTTTAAACAAAAGCACCATTCTTATTAAGTATTGGCAATATAAAGTTGGAGAAAAAGTTGGAGAATGCTCTAAAAAAATTACTATTAAAAACTTGGAAAAGTTACTAGCAGAGACACAAGAGGCTCTAGAGTATAAAAAAAACAAATCCGTCATTCGTAGACTACTAGAAAAGTAGGGGAGTTAAGTGATAATGGCCAATATCAAAAATACAAAAGAAAGAAGGATTTTCTTTGCGTTTACAATAACCATCGCCATTATTTTTGTTGTTTCATATTTTCAAAGTTCAAATAAGTCGGTATCCCATCAAAGTGAAGTAGATATAGCATTGTCTGTTTTGTCTAATGCCAAGACTTTAACCTTGTATTCCCTAGAGCCAAAAACAGACAATCCGGAAATAAATAATCCGATCCTAAATGAAAAAAAGAAGAAAAATTTACCGATTTCATTACCAAAACATTATGGGACTAATTTGCTTGGTCAAACACAGGTTAGTGGTAAAGAAGCTCGGCTAGCTGCTGCAGAATTTAGGAGTGTTTTAGGGGGGAATGCTATTGTTATGTGTGCATGTTGGGAGCCCCGCCATGCTATTCGTGTTGTTACACAAGACCATACTTACGATTATTTGCTGTGCTATCAATGTATTGAAATGAAAATTTACAAAGACGGTCACTTTTTGACTTCTTTAAAGGTAAGGGTAAATGCAGGAAATCCAGGCATTTTAAATCAAATGCTGAAGGAAGCAGGGGTGAAGCTTCCTTATATATACTCAGATGAGTTTTTAGCAATCCAAGAGCAAAAAAGGCAGGCTGTCCTAGATAAAAAGAAGCCTTGGGTGGACGCGATGCCTGAAATTTTTCAGCCACATATAAAAGAGGTTTTAGAATTTGAAGAATACAAGTTCTTTGCAAAAAATCACGATGAAATAATTAAGGCGCCTTTTCATGAAGCGCTTGAAAAAAAGTTATCTAACAAAAGTGATCGTATTTTAGCTCTGTTGGAATGGCATGCTTTTGGAGACTATTGGGATATATCAAAAACGCCGGAATATCAAACTTTAGCATATGGTTTGTTATTGGATTTCGAACCTGAAGAAATTTTTGCCGCACTAAAAGATCGTCAACTTACCCACCTTCAAAAGGAAGGGGCTATAAGGCTTTATTTGGACATGTATATCAATAGGATTTTGGGTATGGATGTTCATGTTAAGCACAGGAGAGGCTTAGAAAAAATTCAGCCTGAATTAGAAGAGATCCTTTATGGCCATATCGTCAAATTTTACGATAAGAGTAATTCATACAAAGTAAGAAGGGTTAAGGAGATATTAGGTCCATATAATCGTTATGATCTCACCGAATGTAGGCAACGTAAGACACCATATCCGGATACCCGGCATAGGGAATTTTCAAAAGATCTGAACTGGGTTAATAGTAACAAACACTTCTACTTTGAAGTTGATAGGGTAATTCATAGGACATCATTTTCCGCCCCTGAAATAGAAATTTTACAAGATTTCAGTTTTATATCAGAAGTCTCTCCTGACAGAAGATATCTCTTATTCTGGACTTTAGGTAAGGAAGGAAACAAGGATCTCAAATATATTTACGACACAAAAAAGAAACAACAAATTTTAGTTTTCGAAGGAGTTTCCGGTGACAACCTCTATGAGAAGTTTAAATTCTCTCCTGATAGTCGGAAGTTAGCCTTTGTAGATTTTCATAATAATAAAGGTAGTGTTACTATTATCGATTTAGCCACCTATAAACAAAATGTTTTCGAATATCCTAGTCCTCAAAACCTCCTAGTAGATCAGCTAGATGGTCGGACCAAGCTCTTTTGGTCTGAAGATGGAAAAAGCATATATGTCGGTTACGTTTCCAAATATAATCGTAAGAAATTTAAGACAGAAGAAGTTTACTATAGACTAAATACTAACGATAAAAGCTTTACTAAAATAAGCGGACAAAGTAACTCTGCGACAGGATTTCCCAAATCATTTATTGAAAACGGAACTGAAGCTAAACTGTATAAAGGTATATGGCCTTGGGACAATCCGACTAGAAAGCAAGAGAGGCTAGAATCTAGTTCAGGATCATACGTCGCGGAAGTAAAAAAACGAGAGCTGTATATCAAAAAAAACAACGAAAGCACACTACTTGAAGTAGGTGAGTTAGATGGCAATGTGAACACAATCTCTATTATAGATTGGCTTGAAGATAATTATTTATTGTATGAATTCAGAGGAAGAATATTTATCTATGGTATCAAAGAGAAACGTAAATCTGAAATAGCGGCACTAAGGTGTGTACCCCTTCGTAATTGGCTATACGATAGTGGTGAATAAGTGATAAGGCAAAGTATGAAAAATCATGTTTGATAGTGAAATTACGAAATTTAGGAGCTCTTATGTGACAAAAACACATCTCTTCTCATTCACATTATTTTTGATGTCATTTTTAGCACCTATATTCAATCATGCATTCGCCGACAAAGGTGCTGCATATACATTTGAAGATGTAAAATATTTGTACATGAAAGCTCTCAGTGAGACTGATAAGCTACAGGATAATAATTTTAAATTTGAAGAAAATAGAGATTTTTCCGGTTCACATCTTGCCTCTATCACCTTATATGCATCAAAAGATCCCAGCTTAGCGTTGTCAATTGTAGAGAAAGTGAATGATCCTATATGGAGTTCAAAAATTCATGCTATTTTAGCAAAACACTTTGCGGAAACTAATCAATGCGAGCAAGCCCTCGCGCACATCGAGCAAGCTAAAAATAAGGAATTCCTAGAAACGACGAAAACTCTAGAACGCAATTTATATACCAGTGTAGCCAGCAAAAAAATAATACAGGCGTACACGTTATGTGACCAAGTTGAAGATGCCGAAAATGTTCTAAAACTATACTACCCTTCATATAGTATGACTGACAGAGATAGATGCTACGATGCTGCGATAAAAAGCATAATAGCGTCCACTTTATATAAATCTGGAAAGCATGAGCTAGCACAAAGTTATTTCTTCAAGGCTCAAACCATTGCCCACTTTATAAAACGAGAGGATAATAAAGTTTGCCCATTAACGCTTATTGCAAAAAATGAAATAGATGCTGGTTTACTCGAAAAATCCAATAAGACAATAAACAAAATCACACCACCAAGAGCCAGAGACGTACTCCTTAGAAGGCTAGCAGTAAAATACGCGGAGAGAAATCCTAAAACAGGGAATTATAACACCATGATAGCCTCCCCAAAAAATCAAGATATGAGTGCTTTAGAACAGCAGTCAGTTTATGGTTTTATGGATGATGTTCAATTTATAAAAATAAAATTACAAAAAATTGATGAATTAGCTCCTGATAAAAGACTAGAGAAGTTAAGGGATTTAAGAGAAACACTACAAAATCATAATGTAAATTATGGTCTTATCCTTATTGGCCTCGCATATCACAAATACGGAGAAACACAGCAAGCAACATTGCTCCTAAAAGGCTTGATAACAAAGTTCCTAGGGATACATGCATACGATATGTATTTTCTTAAAAACAAACTGCAAAACGCCCCCAATCGATGGTCCGTAAACTATTTAAATGCAGCTCTTCCAGCCTACCTAAAAGTAACTGGAGACACGCAAACCGTTTTAGAAGTTCTGAAAACGATAGAAACTCAGAGAGATAATTTTTATACTAGGTCCAATGAAGCATATAACAGAGCATATGATTTTTGGTATGCATGGGGTGCGCTTGTCGGCTATTCCAAATTGACAGGTAATGGCGAACTCGAAGATAAGCTAAAAGATTTACTCTTGGATCAATATGATAAAGACATTGTTATTACTTATGCGATCCATTTTTTAATGGATCTTGGTAATTATACTTTAGCAGAGTCATTGATAGAAAAAGTTCAAAGCCCTCAGGGCAGAATTCATATGTACATATCCTTAGCCAATCATAAGCTTGGCCTCCCAGAATGGTATAAATTAGAAAGGGAAATACTAAATGATGAACTTTGTGTGTATAGCCATCCTAAAACATACAAATCTCATTACACCCCGTTTAGATGCTTGCAAGGCGGTATACTAAATAACCTTACTCCTTTTTAAATCAAAAAATTGTTCGCGCTTTATGTAATGCAACAACCATTATTTTCCGTAAGAAAAATTATCGTATAACAAGAGTTTTTTGCGTTAATTCCGATAGCATCTTATCGCAACGTGCAGCATAGCGTTAGAAAGTGCTCCATAAATAGGGTTGAGATAGATGTCTTGTTTGTCTTAATTTTCTTGCATGGCACAGAAGAAGCTCACCAGTAAATTTGTTGAAACTGTAAAATCAGAAACACGACGCATGGAATATTGTGATACCGTGCTATCAGGCTTTGGACTACGTGTAACAACAAACGGTATAAAGTCATTTTTTGTGCGTTTTCGTATGCACAATAAAACGCAGCGCATTACACTTGGAAAATACCCTACATTATCTTTGGCTGATGCTCGTAACTTGGCACAAGAGAAAATGCGTATGGCTGCAGATGGGGCACTTGAACCTGAAAGGGACTTAACTGTTGAAGAAGCTTATGATTTGTTCCTTGAGCTATACGCTAAAATAAGGAATAAAGATTGGCGAATTTCAAATTCTCGTATGAAGAAGTTTATTGTCAGGTACGGAAATGTAAAACTCACTGACATTAAACGCCGTGATTTAATAGCGCATCTTGATATGTTGGTGGCAGATGGTACTCCAACACAGGCCAATAGAGTTCACTCAGCACTTAGTAAATTTATGAATTGGTGTGTTGAGCGTGATTACCTTGAATTCAGTCCATGTCATGGCGTTAAAAAACCAGCAAAAGAAAATCCACGAGATCGTGTTTTAACGGGTGATGAACTTTTTAAAGTATGGTCAGAATGTCAAAACTTATCTTACCCATTTGGTTCGTTGTTTTTGATCCTTATTCTTACTGCACAAAGACGCGGTGAAGTTTCTGGTATGCGATGGGACGAATTGGATTTTAAAAACAAGGTTTGGACAATTCCCAAAGAGCGTGCAAAGAATGGTAAAGCACACATGGTGCCTTTATCAGATGAGGCCATAAAAATCCTACAATCTGTTCCACGATTTCTTCACTCTGATTTTGTGTTTACAACGACAGGTAATACGCCAGTATCAGGGCATAGTAAAATTAAACAGCGCATTGATGCAGCAACAGGTGTAAATGGTTGGCGTATACATGATTTAAGGCGCACAGCAGTGTCAGGAATGGCGAGTTTAGATGTGCCGCCGCATGTCATTGAAAAAATTCTTAATCATGTTTCTGGAACAATTTCAGGGGTAGTGGCAGTATATAATCAATATGGTTATGATCGAGAAAAACGCGATGCTCTGAATAAATGGGCTACGTATGTAATGGAAAAATTAAATAATGAAAATTTACACGTTAGCAGAAATATTTGATCAGATAGGCCGCAAGGAATATAGGGAGTCGTGGCATTTTGACGCCATTGGCTGCTTGGTAATTGAAAACAGAGTTCCCGGTTATGTTGCGGACAATGATCCGTATCGTATAAACAAAGACTCGAATTTGTTTAAGCTTGCTCGTGATGTCAAAGATAAGATGCTTCACATGATTAAAAATGGTACGGATTTTGAAGTTCGATATTACGAACATATGGAAACGGATTCAAAGCGTCTTTCTGTCGATGTTGAAATAGAAGATATTTATATCCCAGGCTCGTACTTAATTTTTGATCATGATAAAAATCATGGTTGGTTAAAATGTGAAATACATGAAGAAGAGAATTTTTTAGAAATTCCTAAGCATGAGGGAAGGATGCCAAAGTGGGATTGGGAAAATATTCATTTGGAAATTCAAAAGTGCCTATACGATCCAGATAAAAAGGATTGGTCAATTAGGCTTATTGCAAAACATGTAGCAGAAAAAATGAAGGGCAAACAAAATATGGGTAAGACCAACCCAGGAAATGAAAACAGCACACCAAGCTTAAGAGAGGTCGAAAAAGCGGTTTCTAAATTCTATAACTTAAAAAAAGAGATGTTAAAAACATCAAATTAGTAATTTTTTAGGTACGGTAAAATTCTATTATTTTTACCTTAAGTGACACCTAATGCTCCACTTTATATCGTCGTTTTCTATTCACTTAAATAAGGAGAAAACGATGAGTGACAACGCTGAAATAAGTAAGATTCTATTGTCGCAAGATAATTTAGTTGAACTTGGTCTAAATTATAGTAATTCCCACCAACTTCGTTTAGAAGCTGACGGGATGTTCCCCAAAAGAGTAAGAATTTCACCACAAAAAGTATTCTGGCTCGCTGACGAAATAGAAGCTTGGATAGCGCAGCAATCTGCAAAACGCGGAGGTGCTGACAATGCCTAAGTTAATGAAAAAATTTGAACTGGCTAAGGTGATGAAATCAAAAAATAAAAAGAAAGTGGCATTGGCATATGCCAAGACAGGCATTCCTATATTTCCGGTGTTCGGCATTGATGATGATTTGAAATGTTTGTGTGGCAATAACGGATGTAAAAACCAAGGGAAACATCCTATCACGAAGGAAGGCTTTAAGGCTGCAACAACAGATTTAAGGCAAGTCAAGGATTGGTGGAGAAAGTATCCAGAAGCCAACATAGCTAGTCCGCTCGTTCCTGGTCTGGTGGCTCTCGATTTTGATGGAACACAAGGGCTCAGATCAAGCAATAAGCTAGGCTTAAAGGGATTAAATACGCTTAAGGTTGAAACTGGAAAAGGTTTCCACCTTTATGTGCTTGCTGACTTGAAATCCCAAAACAATGCGATGTCAGGTTTTGATATCAAGGGTGGTGGTAAGGGTGGATATATTATCCTTCCACCAAGTCGTCATGTCAGTGGTGTTCGATATACTTGGGTTGGTTCATCAACACAAGCACAAGCTTTACCAAGTGAGGTGCATAATAGCTTAGCCTCAAAACGCACAGTCACGATTAATTTTGAGCCTAAGGGTAAGCATGTATTTTCTGATGGTGAAAGAAATGAGTCTCTGTTTAAAGTTGCTTGTTCATTAAGAAGGCAGTCTATCTCGACAAAGGCAAGTAAAGCGGTTTTGCTTAATATCAATGATGAGTTATGTGTTCCACCATTGACTAAAAAAGAAGTGGCCACAATTTTAAAAAGCAGTTCACGTTATGATGAAGCTGCCAATGATGATTTCTTAGATATGTCAAAAATCAAGACGGAGTCAGTTGATTGGTATTGGTATCCCTATTTACCGCGAGGGTGCATTGTTTTTTTAGACGGACATCCGGGCAGAGGAAAGTCTTATTTTACAATGTTCCTTGCTGCACTTTGTTCCAGAGGGGGTAAATTACCGTTTAGTAAAGACAGGCTGCCAAAAGGGCGCGTGTTGATATTGAACGCAGAAGATGACCCTGCGAAAACAATGCGTCCGCGTCTTGAAAAAGCAGGTGCAAATTTATCACCGAACATTATTCATTTTCAGGGGCGGTTTAAACCATTGACGCAGGAAGGCATTCAAACGCTCGAAGCAAAAATTCATAGCTTTAAGCCTGATGTTATTATCATTGATCCGTTGCTTACTTACATGGGGGGCGGTGTAGATTCTAATCGCTTCAATGAGGTTACTGAATTTTTAACGCAAATTGATGAATTAGCACGAGAACATAATATATGCGTGATCGGTGTTCGGCATATGGCTAAATCTGGCGGTGAACATGCTCTGAACAAAGGCCTTGGTTCTATCGGTTTCGTTGCACGTGCTCGATCAGTATTGCACATTGGTCGTTCGAAGGATGATCCTAATGTTTCAGGGTTTGCGCATGTGAAAAGCAATTGGTCGGAACTTGGAAACACACTTTTGTTTGAATTGGTCGGTGGTTCTAAGACGGAGCACCCAGAGTTAAAGTGGTTAGCTGTTGCTGATTACGATGCGGACGGACTTGATCCTGTGCAGAGAGTAGGGCGGCCTAACTCTGAACCAAACCTGATGGAAATACTCACCGAACTGTTATATGACGGTCCCATGTCGTCTTCGGCCATTCAAAGGGCTATCAGTGCGCGCAGCATAAATGTCAGTAAAAGCACTTTGCATCGTAATTTGAAAGAAATAGCACAAGCGGATGCAAAAGGGCCAAACGCCAAGTGGTCTTTAATATAATATATTTAGTCGTGTCATAATTATTCGTACACTTAATTTTGACACGACTTATTTTGTCTATACTGTTTTTTTCGGTGTTTGGGGCTTAAGTACTATCAATGCTTCTTCTAATGCCTTTGAACCTTCCGACCATATCCATGCTGTACGGGGCTTGTGATGTTTGGCTAGGTTCGGATGCTTCTTTTCATCCTTTACCGCTTCTCGCAGTAACATGCGCGACACACGCGGGCAGAGTTTGCGCTATTTACATAATTCCTTGAGCGTTGTTGTTTCGGTTGGTTTAGTCATATCAGTCTCCTTTGTTAATTTACAAACAGACATTAAGACAGGTGATGTGGTATCTCACGGAAAACCTAGAAGACCGATACAAGGACTATTAATCTTGCCAAGTAAGTGATGGGCGCGTTGTTTTAATTGCGGTTTTAATATCATACGCAGTGTTCGGGTACGCCACGGGTAACAAAACGGCATATTTAGAGCATTATGTTTCACCTATGAAAACTGATTGCAGTGATTTAAGGGCGTAGGCTCTCATGTACTCTTAAAACAAACAAATCCCATACTATGAAATTACAATGCTGCCTGCGGCTCTCAAATTGAAAATTACGACTGGTTTGAGAGCGTTACATCTTCCATTTATGACCAAATCGATCTATCCTTGTTTGTGAGGCCGATACGCAACGGCTTTGGGGCTTTACAACCTCGCTAGCGGTGAGCATCAGCCGGAATGATGCATCCTTGACCTATGGTCGGGGAGCTTGTGCTATACAACAGGCTTCGCGGCTAAAATCACAGGGATCGTCTAGCGATTTGTAAACTCCCCGACTACCAGTCAAGTTAAGCGGGGGCGCACCGCGCGGGAGTTTCATTTGATCACACCGGACATAGTTTTTTCTGATTGGTATGCATGGGATGACGTGAGAAGTATTCCGCACGGAAAACGCACAGGTCTTTATATTATTGCGCGCTTCGACCAAAAGCCGGATGGAGCAGCTGATCATAACGCGCGAGAAATTATTTACATTGGTGAGACACATGGCAAGTCGCAGGACATTCATAAACGCCTTACCACATTCTTTAAGGCTGCACGCGTTGGCAATATGAAACACAAACATAGTGGTGGTAATCGTTTTAATCGAAAGCTAGGTGACGATCTTACTAATGTTTATGCTGCGGGCTTTGCTCCTGTATTTGTAGATGAGCGTTATCTGAATTCTTTTATTTTTTACGCCGAACGCAAGCTGATCTGGGAGTATATTACTAAGCACGGTACGATCCCGCTTTGTAACGGCTATTGAAAACATAGCCTTTTAAACAAAAAGGTTTGAATCAGCGTATATATACACATTTTTTACGCTAATATTGAAATTACCCATTTATATCAAACCGTTTTTATTATTAGCGTTACGCTAATTTTGAGACAAAACGCTAATATTGAGAATAGTCTTACATGTGGCCTTTATCCGCCTAAAAGGTTGTTTGCCCACTCAGTTAACTTGGCTGTGACTAAGGGGATGTTGGCTATAGTGGTATATGCTTTTAAATATTCTAAAACTTTTTTAGCAGTAGTTTTGTTGGGTTGTTTTGCTAAACATTCAATGTTTTCTAATAGTTCACTATCTTCAGAAAGGTTGTTTTTATCTATTTCGTCTAGCAATTCTCTTAGAATTTCTTTCAATTCGATATTCTCAATATCGTTAACTGTATTGCGTGCAGAGCCTATATTACTTTGGGCAACAGAGATATCGCCGCTATTTCCACCTTCTATGTTTATTTCATTGATGTTGTTGTAGGTCACTGTTGGTTCTCCTGTTAACTTCGTTACAAAAAATGTTGGGTCTGGCATAAGAACAATGTCTTGCATATCCCCAAAAAGAGTTGTCCTTGCAGCAGCACTTTGTAACCGATCTCTTTCAATAGACCCTTTTCCTAGTGCAGTAAAACGATCTAGGGCAGTTTGCTTATAATCGTTAGACTTATCAGATTGACTAGCCATATGTTCTAACAAACGTAGTACAATCTCAGGGTCATCTTCATTTGCATACCAGTCAAAAGTAAGTCTTTCAATATCAATATAATAAGTGTTTAAAAGTCCGCTGGCTAATTTTTTTCTTACGTCTACGTGATTGTCATTGCTACCCGCTTCTAAAATATCCCGATATTTGCTAGCACATTCTTTGTCCACAGCTATTGTTGGATAAGCCCATTTTTTTTCGTCATGTGCAAGGCTATCTATGTCCCATAAATTGAATGTTAAGTCTGTGACAGAAAGATCAGGGTTCTCTTTGACTGCCCATATAGAATATTGTCTGACTAAATTATCATCGTGTTTGTTTAGTTGTCCAATATTCGTATTGTAAGGATGTTTTCCTGAGAAAATTCCTTCGGGCATCTCGCCAACCCCAACAAGGATTGAAGCATTTTGAAGAGTTAGGTTATCTGCTGATTCAATGTTAATCCCTAATTTATTGATATTTTCTCTACATTTTTGACTGAAAGGGGCTGACGCTAAGATTGCGGAGACTTCGAGTGGTACCTTATTTGTGTTCAGCCATTCGAAAACTTCATCATCATTTTGCATGACAGCAAATAATGCAGCGATAGCATACCTCAACATAAAAGGGTGTTCGATATGTTGAAGAACACTTCTTTGGACAGCGTTGATAAATTCTCTTCCGGCTCTGCGACCAATGTGGGCTATTGCATTTAATGACCATCTGCTTATTCTTTCAGAAGGACTAAATAAGCGTCCTACCAACGCTCTCCCCATAAGCTTAGGATTTCTAATTTGATGGCCTGCTCGCATTAAGGAGCAGAAGTTTTCCATTGCTTCCTCACATTGTTCAGCAGACCCAGATGATATCATGTGTAGCAAATACTTTTCTTTTAAATAATGAAGAAACGCCATTATGTACTCGCTGTTGATTTTGGTGAACAGATAGAAAATAGCTCAGGGATAATAATCTTTGACCATCCGTCAAAATCATCGATATTGTTGGGTAGGTGTGTGGTCTTAAGCCAACACAAGTCATTGATAGCTAGCGTGCGTTTATGTGGCTCAAGCCAGTTGGGGCAGGCATAGTTAACAACACAAACTAATTCATCATTGCCAGTTTCACCTCTATAACATAAAAAAAACTCGATTTTGGCGCTTGTTTTTTCATCATCAATGATGATGCTATCAAAAGGCACGCCAAGATCAGAAAATGTAGCTGACAAACCTGAATATATGATTCCCCAGTCTTCTTTGTCTAAGAAAGTTTTATCGTTTGCTGTAACGAGCGTTTTGAAACCAATAGTTCTTCTATTCAGAAAACTATCTTTGTTTTCTCTATACTTGCCCTGTCTGTATGTCAAAATTTCTTCTTGCTTTTGCACAACAACAAAAACCCAAAGTTTGCAATACTGTTCATTTGAATTTTTGGCATTTCCGTACTGAGTATTTTTGTAAGATAGTATTGTTTCTAATTCATTAGCGTCGAAAATCCCTTTCTTGGATACTAGGCTGTTGATAATACTTTTCTTGATTTTTAGCACGGGTTCTCTGTTAAGCTCTCTTTTGCGAGGAATGGCATGTATCCCTTTTTGTTGCTTTTTTGATAGATGCGGAGAGTCTTTTAGTTTTTTTAGAAAAAAAACACCGTGAGCAACTCTGTAAAAAGCGCTTTTATCGCCGTTTTTTCTTATATCCACGCTTATTCTAGCGTGAAAAGTTTTATGTTGTGTTTTGCCGTATAGGTCAGGTGAAAGCAGATTCATACTGTGAGCTGCTCGTAAAATTTCTATGGAGTTCATAGGAACACCAGTAGTTTCCAAGACTTTTTCTGCAGCTTCTAAATAAGCGCTCACGTCTAACCCCAAAACAACTATAAAATTTAGATTGTTTAAAATACTATTAGGATGTTACTTACAAGACAAGGATATCCTTGGCAAATGTAAGTAAAACTCTGTTAGTGGAGGGTGGGCTTGATCTCTGTCAAATGGTTTATGCTCCACTATATTTTTAGACGGCTAGTCAAACGTAATTACTTTGTCTTTAAAATCGAGTTTGTTACCCCAGTGATACCCCAAAGTGTTTTTGTGATTTAGCTCTTAGAAGAAAGCCTCTATAAGGGTATGATTTTAAATGAAAATATTGGTAGCGGTGGGGTGATTTGAACACCCGACACATGGATTATGATTCCACTGCTCTAACCCCTGAGCTACACCGCCACGATAAAGAATTCAGGGTCGATAATAATCGATGGCGTATATGGCCAATTTTTCTGTTTTTTGTCAAGTGTATGACGCAACAATTTCAATAACCCGCATTCATTAGTAAAACAAAAGTTGCCTTAAGCCCCAAAACTGGCGTAATATGTGGTGTTAATTAACAAAAAAATATAAAAGGGTGCTGATCATGGCAAGTATAGATACACAAATGCTGACATTTGTTGATGTTGGTGAAGATAAATGGGGAACGTTCGTTCAGCCGGAAAATCTTGATAAATTTTTAGCGAGCCCCGTTGGCGAAGCGCAGCGTGAAAGCTTGATCGAAGAAATGACCGCGCAAATGGAAGCGCAGGGCGTATCTGACTATGAGCCTTCTGAGAAATCCATTCGCCGTACATTGTTCAGTGAGCAAGCGGCACAGGAATATGGACGTGACCCTGATGTGACCAATCAACAAATGCTCGATGATCACGGGCCATCTTGGTATGAGAGCCTAGTCGGGTTGTTCTCTGATGCTGACGAAGCCGTTAAGGATGGCGTGAAAACCGGCGCGGAGGCTGTTGTAGATGGCGTTACGCAGAATGATGGTATGGCAGGACAAGCGGCAGAAGCCTTAAGCGGTCGTGAACAGCAGATTAATGATGCTGTTGACGGCGCGGTAAATGGCGGCGGCATGAAGCCGTAGGTATCGCTTTTGTATAAAAGAGAATTTAAGGGAGGCTTACAGCTTCCCTTTTTTGTTACAAATAACGCAACACAAAGTTGTATTATTATGTTCTTAGTGTATAATTTTAGTGTGTGTTGCTAGGGGAGCGACTGAAGTGTGTGTGTGGCAAAAGTTTGATAACAATATCATTCGTTTTTCATTTTTTTATCATCTTCAGTGTTCATATTAAATCGTCCCGTAGCGCGTTAAACTACAGGAGTGTGTGATGAAAACGATATTGATTATCGAAGATAACGAAGCAGATCAGTATTTATGGGAGTTGCTTCTTTTAAAAACTTTCCCGGATATTCAAATTTTAAAAGCTTTTGATGGTGAAGAGGCGCTCGAAGTCATGCGCGGGGTGGATAAAGATCCTGATTTGATTTTATTAGATATTAATATGCCCAAAATGAGCGGTCATCAATTCCTTGAGAAATTCACAGATAACAACACAAAAGAAATACCAGTGGTGGTTATGCTGACATCTTCTGATTTGCCTAAAGATAAAGACCCAGCTTTGGCATATAAATGCGTGAAAGATTACATGCTTAAACCGATCAAAAAAGAAAATTTGGAGACATTAGAGGCATTAGTTGCAGCCCATAGCGTTTAGGCGTTACTTGTGCCTGTAATCCAGCCGCCACCGATCACGCGATCATTTACGTAACATACGGCGGCTTGCCCTGAGGCAATACCGTAATGGGGGGTATCTAGATGAATTTCCGCGCCCTTGTCATTTAAATGTAAAACCGCAGAGGTTGGTTTCATCACAGAACGGAACTTCAAGTCAACTTTGATCGGTTCGTTAGTTTTATCATTGAGCAACCAATTACAATCCTGCACGTGTAGAACATTGCGTGCCAAAGCTTCCTTCGGCCCGACAATGACTTCGTTGGCATCAGGGCGCAGCTCAATCACATAATGCGGGTCGTTATTGCCGCTAACCCCGCCGCCAATACCAAGCCCTCTGCGCTGGCCGATGGTGTAGTGAATAATGCCCTCATGCTCACCAATCTCGCGCCCGTCAATATGGACGATTTTGCCCGGCTTTGCGCCTTCGGGTCTGATTTTCTTCACGACCTTCGCGTAATCCCCATGTGGCACGAAACAGATATCCTGTGAATCCGGCTTATCGGCATTCATCAGGCCCAAACGCTCCGCATGCTCGCGGGTGATGTCCTTGCTCCACCCGCCAAGGGGAAAGCGCAGAAAATCGAGTTGTTCTTGCGTGGTCGCAAACAGGAAATAGCTCTGATCCTTCCCGTCATCATGGGCGCGTTTCAAATGCGCATGGCCGTTCTCATCGACGATGCGCTGAATATAGTGGCCTGTTGCCATACAATCGGCGCCAAGATCATGCGCGACCTCTAACAAATCACGGAATTTCACGGTCTGGTTACAGCGCACACACGGGATAGGGGTTTCACCTTTTAAGTAACTATCAGCGAAATCCTCAATCACGCTCTCGCGGAAATTGCTCTCGTAATTCAGAACATAGTGGGGGAATCCTAACCCCTCGGCGACGCGGCGCGCATCGTAAATATCTTGCCCCGCGCAGCATGTCTTGCTTTTGACTTGTTCGCCGCTTGAATCGCCATAATCATAGAGCTGTAGCGTCACCCCAACCACGTCATAGCCTTCTTCATGGAGGAGCGCTGCGCATACAGATGAGTCGACCCCACCCGACATGGCAACTACCACGCGGGTTTCGGAAGGGGGCTTGGCTATGCCCATACTGTTAAGTTCTTCGCTCATTTCTTTTCCTTTGTACGAACTAACGGCTCGTGCGGCGGAATATACGGATTTTAGCGGGTAAAAACAAGTTTTTGTAATGCGCCTCGCGGCGCATGCCAAATTGCTTGGCTTATCTTGCGAGATTGCTTAGGCTTAAAATGCTAATTGAATAATGTGATAAGAGTAAAATATGGAAAATGATTGGGCGAGCAAAGTCAATGAAAGAACTCAAAGAGCTATATCGAGATACAGTGTATCTTTGATGAACAACACAAAATGGCGTGAGATTTTGATAGTTTTATATCAACAAAAAGCAGGTTTCCCTATCGAGGTAGCATTTGTTAGAGATGAAGAAGAGTTTCGGCAAACAGGCGTACCTCCAATTAATTTATTAGAAGATGACTTTATACAAGATGGAGGTTTCGGTGGAGGCCCTTGTGATTACAGGGATATTTTTGCTATCCGTATTAAGAGAAAAGAAAATTATAGAAATCCTAAAACTGGCGCTGTGAGTATTTCAGAGGAAGCTAGTAACGAGTTACTTAAGGCGCTAAATAAATTGGGGAAGTTACCAATTGAATTGACTGACGAACATATTATTATCCATGGATATAAGAAATAACTCATTAGTTTCTGTAAGAATCCAGTGAAAATTTATAGGCAATATATGAAAATTCTACACGCGATGGCAGGGGATAGCGTAGGCGGGGCAGAGACGTTCTTCGTTGACGCGGTCGAGGCTTTGGATGAAACGGATGTGCAGCAACGCGTGATTACCCGCGCCAATAACGATCATAAACTAGGCGTTATTAAGGGGCGCGGTATCCCGCTTGAAACCGCATCATTTAATAAAACATTTAAATTCCCGACCGCCGCGAAAATCAAAAAGCATATTAAGGAGTTTCAACCCGACATCGTCCATCATTGGATGGGGCGTGCGGGTATGTTCTCCCAAGCCGGTGACCATGTGAATATTGGCTGGTACGGCGGGTATTACAAGCCTTCGCGTTTCGTGCATTGCGAATATCACGCGGCTGTGACGCAGGACATTGTCGATCACATCGTCGCAAATGGCGTGCCTGCGGATAAGGCGTTTTTGCTCCATATCTATGCGGAATTTGATCAGGGCACGCCGATTGACCGCGCGGAGTTTGATACACCCGATGATGCGCCGCTCCTGCTTGCGCTCGCGCGGCTGCATGAGAAAAAGGGGTTGGATGTACTACTGGAATCTCTTGTGAACGTGCCGGAAGCCTATCTTTGGATTGCGGGCGCAGGGCCGATAGAGCAACAGCTCAAGCAACAAATGAAAGATTTGAAACTGGAAGATCGCGTGCGTTTCCTCGGTTGGCGGAATGATCGGGAAAACTTGCTTGCCACTTGTGATATTGTGGCGTTTCCATCCCGCTATGAGCCGTTCGGCGCAGTCGTCATTGAGGCATGGGGCACAGGCAAACCGCTCGTCACCGCCAAGGCAGCGGGGCCAAAAGCCTATGTGAAGAATGAGGAAAACGGCCTGATCGTTGAGATTGACGACGTGCCCGCGCTGACTGAGGCACTAAACCGTATGATTAAAGAGGATGATCTCCAAAAACACGTCATCGAGAACGGCATGAAAGCCTATCAAGAAGGCTTCACCCGCGAGGTGTTCAAGAAAAACGTGATGGAATTATACAGTCACGTTTTGCGCTAATTCTCCCATAAAACCTATTTTTCCTTCTGTGCCCCTATGATAGATTGCTTACACCAATCACATCAAAGAGGATTCGCACATCATGGCAAAAATCAAAGTCGATACACCGGTCGTAGAAATTGACGGGGATGAAATGACCCGCATCATCTGGGCATTCATTAAGGAGAGCCTGATTTTACCGTATCTGGATGTTGATCTGGAATATTATGATCTCTCCATTCAAAACCGTGATGCAACAGATGATCAGGTGACGATTGACGCCGCCCATGCCATTCAAAAACATGGCGTCGGCATTAAATGCGCGACCATCACCCCCGATGAGGCACGGGTGGAGGAGTTTGGCCTGAAGAAAATGTGGAGATCCCCGAACGGCACGATCCGTAATATCCTTGGTGGCACGATTTTCCGCGCGCCGATTATCTGCGGGAATGTCCCGCGCTACGTGCCAGGGTGGGAAAACCCCATCATTGTTGGTCGCCATGCCTTTGGTGATCAATACAAAGCCACCGATATGAAGATTAAGGAGCAAGGCACGCTGAAAATGGTGTTCACACCCAAAGATGGCGGTGAAGCGCAGGAGTGGGAGATTTTTGACTTTCCATCATCCGGCGTGGCGATGGGCATGTATAATCTGGATGAGAGCATTGAGGGCTTCGCCCGTTCCAGTTTTAATTATGGCCTGCTGCAGAATTACCCCGTTTATATGTCGACTAAAAACACCATCCTGAAACAATATGACGGACGGTTTATAGAGATTTTCCAGCGCGTCTTTGATGAGGAATTTAAGGCCGAATTCGATAAGCGTGAGCTATGGTATGAGCACCGCCTGATTGATGACATGGTGGCACAGGCGATCAAGTCAAAGGGCGGGTTTGTCTGGGCGTGTAAGAATTATGACGGTGATGTGCAGTCAGACATCGTGGCGCAGGGGTTCGGCTCGCTCGGCCTGATGACCTCTGTCTTGCTGACCCCTGACGGGAAAACCGTTGAGGCGGAGGCCGCGCACGGCACGGTCACGCGCCATTATCGTTTGCATCAGGAAGGTAAACCGACCTCCACCAACCCGATTGCCAGTATTTTTGCATGGACAAGCGGCCTGAAATATCGCGGTAAGTTTGATAACAACGACGCGCTCGTGGAGTTCTGTGAAACGCTGGAGCGTGTCTGTGTGCAAACGGTGGAGCAAGGCTTTATGACGAAAGACCTCGCGCTGCTTGTTGGTGCGGATCAGAAATTCCTGACGACGCAAGAATTCCTCGATAAACTCCGCGAAAATCTGGATAAAGCGATGGGTAGTGATGATTAAAAAAGAAAAACAACTTGAGGCTTTAAATAAGTCTATTTCTAAAGGACGGGTAAAGTCGTCGTTTCATTTCGCGTTGGCACTGACAACTGGTATAGGCATCGCAAAATTTTTGACTGGAAAAGGGGTTTTTTGGCTTTTTTATGGTGCATGGATAACATATTTTGTTGCTTTTGCTATTGCCTATGCTTTTGTAGGTAAAAGTAATATCCGTAAAGCACATCAACTAGTTCACGAGCTTGGGGAAGGAGAGGTTGCGTCGCAACCTGCGTCTAGTACAGGATCATGGGTTGCTATTTGTGTTGTCGCGATCTTGCTTCTGTCACCAACATTATTTAAAAAACAGATACACAATTGGGCGCTTAACCATTTAGAAAATGCAACCGTTTCTGTTGAGATCAAAGAGGAAGGGGGGAGCCAAGTGATTAAGCTTGCGATTCCACAGCCTTATTTGAAGAAAAATATGAATAAAGATCTGGGGGTTTCGTTTTTTGGAACAGAAATGTCCCAAATTAATCTTGTGGCAATGTTACCTGATATGAAACCGCCGCCAATTTCCGGCAAAAAGACATCACAGTTACAGTCTGGCCAAGTGGTGTATTACGTTGGAGGTGCTAGTTTTAATCCTAGAGTAAATAATAAGGCTGTTGTACTGCAGATGAAGAATCAGCAAGTAGTTTTCAATAATGAATTAATTGAAACTGTACTTGGTAAAGTTATAAAGAATTCACGTGCACCCGTCACAAAAACACAAGAATTTGGTTTGGATATTACTTCTGGAGAACTGAGTGTCCCAAATCCAAAAGGTAAAGGAATGATTACAGCGGACGCGATGATAGGTGTGCCGATTGAACAGAATATGAAAAAGGTTTTCATCGGCTGTGAAGGCGATGTATGTGCAATGTTTATGGAAGTGCCTAATATTGCGTTATTTCAGGTTTCCTTCAATGCAAAAAATTTAAAGGATTGGAGCGATATTTATCAAAAGTCTCAGAGTCTGATCAGGAGCTTTATAGATAAAAAGTAACGTTCAAAAAGTAATCTTTCTTAATCTAGATTTGTAAAACCAAAATCCCGCATGAGCGTATAAGGCAAACATGGGGATTGGATTAGGTCTCATTTATGCTATGTGTTGTGTGCTGGCAACACAGGTGAAAGACAGTTATGAACCGCAAACAAAGACGTGCGCGCGAAAAAAACAAAAAAACCGTCACGGGTAAGCTTTCCAACAATGATTATGCTGCGTTGGGGGCAATGGCCTATAAACAAGGTGACATACAGCGCGCGTTGGAATTTTTTGCGAAGGCCGTCACCGCAGACCCCGACAATCACGATCATAAAGTGCGTTTGGCGCATGTTTTGAAAAACATAAGATTTGAGAGCTTCAATCCCAAGTTGAAAGAGCTCGTGATGATATGCCTGACAGAGGAGGGGGTAGATTATCAAGATTTATCGCAGGCATGGCATTCCCTTATTCAATGTGATCCGACATTTCAAGGGTGGCTTCGGGAAAGTCTGAATGATCCGTTTTTGTTGGAAGGCCTTAAGAAAATAACCGTTTATGATACGGGCTTTGAAAACCTTCTTCTGCGCCTTCGGGAGGAGAGCAGCAACGCGGCATTCAACGCCGCCTTTGATGCCTATTGCGCACGGGTAGAGCATGTGTTCAGTGATACCCTGAAGGATATCAACCCCCCTGAGATTGATGAGAGTATCGTATCGTTTGGGGGCGTGGATGATGATGTTTCCCAAAAAGTGCGCAGCCATTACGAGGAAAATCCATATCCGCGTTGGAGCAGCATTCACGTGCAATCCGCGCCGAAATCCAATCTCGGCAAAACACATAATCATTTGATTGCGGGGTGCGGTACGGGGTTTGGTCTGTGTGGTACGGCGATGCTGTATCCGAATGCCAAGATAACCGCCATTGATCTGAGCCGCGCGAGTTTGAGCTATGCCAAGAACAAAGCGTGGGCGTTGGGGCTGAAGAATATTTCTTTCTATCAGGCGGATATCCTTAATCTTGATGCACTTGATCAGGCGTTTGACGTCATCGAAAGCTCGGGCGTGTTGCACCACATGGATGACCCTGTCGCAGGATGGCGGTGCTTGTTGCAAAAATTAAAGCCCGATGGGCGGATGCATATCGGTCTGTATAGTGAAATTGGCCGCCGTGATGTTGTCGCCGCGCGCGAAGTGATTAAGGAGCAAGGATTTAAACCCGATCATGCGGGCATCAAAGCGGCGCGGGAATATATCAACGCTTTACCCCATGATCATGCGGCCAAGGCCGTCACAACGCGCCGTGATTTTTACAGCCTGTCCGATTGCCGCGATCTTATTTTTCATGCGCAGGAACACCGTTTTACCATTCCGAAAATTCAGAGCGCGCTGAATGAATTAGGGCTAAAATTTGAAGCATTTGACCATCATCCAAAACGCTTTGATACGCTTGATGGATGGCATGGTTATGAGCAGGAAAATCCCAATGCGTTCAAGGGGATGTATCAATTTTGGTGTTCCCGCCTATAATATTATTATTGAAATCAACAAAAATTTGAACATTCTGTCAAAACGCGCTATGACTTATGTATAAGAATAAAAAATATTATTAAGGGGATTGTTGTGAGTGGTAATGTTCAAAAAATAGCTGTGATGGCGAGCTCGACGTCAAAGAGTGACTCGTTTTGTGATGATGGTCGCGCTTTGGGCGATATTCTTGCAGGGCAGGGCATGACTGTGATCTTGCCCGGTGATCTGGATAGTATCAAAGGTGACGTTATGATTGGCGCGTTGCATAATGAAGGCAAGGTTGTGAATGTTTATTCTGACCCCGGGTCATCGCCGTTTGTCCCACATCCCCCAAATACGAATGATGATTTGATTGAACGTGTCATTGTTGAAGGACGCAAGGGCGTTAAGAAATCTTTAGATACGCGTGCGGACGTGGCTGTTTTGATGCAAGGCGGTTTGGAAGAACTTGATCAGGCAATGCACCTTGCGCGCCGTGGCACGCCGTTGATTGTCGTTAATGAGTCTGGTTTTTATAATGGCCTGAAAGAGCAGCTTGATACGCTTAAAGAAAGTCGGTTAATGCATAACTTCCCCGGCAACCGTGTAGAGCATGTCCATGTCGTTGACAGTGTTGAAGAAGTTGTACCGATTATTGATTTGTATAATGCGATTGGCACACCCGAATATGATTATGCCCAACGATGGAGTAAGGACAAGGCCGAAGACCGCTTTGTGCGCCGTGATCGTGCGGATGAGGCACCCGGTTTTTCAAGGCGTGCTCACGAAAATAAACTCGCAGATGATGCCGGTATTGTGGCATTGGCACAGGCGTCGCAAGCATTGGTAGAGGATAAAAATATCCCGATGGTGATTGATAATACCACTGGATATTACGATGGATTATTGGCGCAGCTTGATAATTATGTTGATGAAGGCATTGAAACAATTAAGAGCATTCCTGTAATTCATGTTACGCAAAATGGCCGTCCGGTTGATGTTTCCGAACAAGATTTTGCAGATCATGATATGTAAGAGTTATAATCATAACCATGAGTAGTGATCACGACATTCAATCCGAAATAGATTCTTCCGCAAGTGGCGGTAGCGCGTTGGGCAGTGCCTTAAGCACAGCGCGGGCGCACATGAATCGTCAGTTTTTACTGACCAGCTTTGCCGGTTTGATGTCCTTTGGTGCAATGGCACAAGAAGCGCCTGAGACACATTCAAAAGATACGTTGGATACTGAAAACCCGAAGGCTATAACGATATTAAGCCAGCCTTCGATGATGGATGACCCCCAAGCCACGCCGATTTCATGGGATGATATTGTGAAGCCGCAATCGCAAAATCAAGATGATGATAAATTGGAAGGGTGGGAGCGTTGGAACGTGGTTTTAACCTCAGGCTCAAGGCATATTGGTGCGCGCACCTATCAGGTGGAAAGTGTCGAAACTTTGGACTTTGGTGATGTGTTCGGAGATTTGGCCGATCAATTCCCACAGTTGGGTGATCTGGAAGTAAAAATTCCAACCGTTACGGACGAACCTTATAATGAATTTAACCCGGGTATTGGCGCGGAATACCGTTTGAATAATAATTTCCATGCGGCAGCAGGAATTTACAAAAATAGCATCCACGGTATTTCTGTTTATCTGGGCGCGGGCGCAGAAACAAATCGTGAAAAGTTTTTAGGTGCCGGATTGGATGTAGGCGCGGTGACAGGATACGCAGAAGATGTTGTGCCGTCTGCTTTTCCTTACATTCGTTTGGGGCGTGAAGATCAAATTATAAATGCGCAGTTTGGTGGCATACCCGCTATTGAAAATGTAACACCCGCAGTTGTCGCACTTAGGCTGCGTGTGAATTTAGATCCTGTGTTCGAGCCCGAATAGATCAAGGATTCATTGAAGATTAATCAGGGTGGATGCCAGCATAATCACCTAATTCTGCATCATCATCGTCTAGCATGTAAACGGGTACGCTGAGATCCTCGTCATCGGTATTATTCTGACGGTCAAAAAATTCAATGAGCGGCGTGTCATCAACACGGAAACCTTGGGTTTCAATCTCCATCATACAGCCTTGCGCGGCAATATCGGCCAATTCTTGCTTCTTGGATTCGAGGTCGTATCCGCCATGTTCTATTTCTTTGTGAATACGATGTAATTCTTGTCTCTGCATCTCAGAGAATTTGACCCGAACAACAATATCAGAATCTTCTTCAGTATCCGCATTTGGGTGTTCAACAAACGTAACGCCAGGGAAAATACGTTTCGGTACAGGGGTTTTGCCTTGCTCTGCGGCGACAAAATCATGGTAATCCTGATCAACAAAACGCAGTGATGCTTCGTCATATTGAATGATTTCTTGATGTTCGTTGGTGTGAACAGACCATAAAATAAGATCGTGCATGTTATCGCGCTCAACGGATTGCTCCATTGTGTGCATGTGGGATCCTAAAATTCCTTCGGCTAGTTTGGTGGCAATATATGATTTCCCGACGCCGGGTTCACCAATAATAGAAACTTTAAGCTCATCTTCGGGCGATCTAATTCCTGCCGATTTGACAGATTGTGCGAAGGCCGCGGTCAAATCAGGTAAATTGTCAGACGTAATAAACGCAGAATCTTTCATATCACCCATGAATTATTATTATAAATTCTAAAGTTAAGATGAATGATTATAAGTGTTTGTGTCAAATAATTTATATGTTGCGGGTGCTCTTTTAGGCCGCGACATCAACGGCAATACGCTTGTCACGTAAGGGGCGCACAACGGTGATGCATTTCTGATAAGTCGGGTGCGCCTTATATTGTTCTAACATGGCTTGGTCGGAAAATTCACCATAGACGACAACATCGATTTCGTTTTGGATCTGATCGACCTTTTTGTTTTTTGTAACATTAAGAAGCCAGTCACCTTCAATGGTTTCAAGCATCTTTAAGCCGTTATAAATTTCATCAACGTCGTCTGGATTCTTTGCGCTGAACATTACAATATGCCTGATCATAGCGGCCTACCATTTTACCTTCGCGCCGGGAACAGCGACAATTAAACCATCCAGATCGTCGCTCATGCGGATCTGGCAACCAAGGCGTGACTGATCATGCAGGTCAAACGCGATATCGAGGATGTCTTCCTCTTCTTCGGTTTTTTCATTGTCTTGCGCGGTAACTTTATCTTCCCAGTCAGGGTGGATGTACATGTGACAGGTTGCACAGGCCATAGAACCACCGCATGCACCTTCAATTTCGGCAAAACCGGCATCGCGCAAAATTTCCATTAAAGACCAGCCGTCTTCGGCTTCTATAGCTTTTTCTATGCCGTCTTTTTGAATGACTGTAATTTCGGCCATGCCCTTATTTCCCTTTTTTATGTTGCAGGCGCGTATATATTTTTTCCCACGCGGCTAAGAATGCATCAATATCGTCCTCTTTCGTAGCCCAGCCCATCGAAATACGCAAGGCACTGGCGGCGACTTTTTCATCCAGTCCCATCGCGAGGAGGGTTGTGCTCGGCTTGACGGTTCCACTGGAGCATGCAGAGCCGTTACTGATTGCAATGCCTTCTAAATCCAATGCCATAAGCAATGTTTGGGAATTGGTATCAGGGAGACTGAAAAAGCTTGTGTTGGCAACGCGCTTTTCGTCTTTTGCATGAATGATGATATCAGGCGATATTGATGTGATGCGCTCTTCTAATTTATCGCGCCAACCTTCAAGAGCCTGATAATGATTCATATATTCATAAGATTCTTGTGCGGCAGCGCCAAACCCCGCAATGCCCGCGACGTTTTCTGTGCCTGCGCGCGCGGACTTTTCTTGCCCGCCGCCTATAAGTAACGTCGGGGTTTGTCCGCATAAGCCCAGTGCCAGCGCGCCAACGCCTTGTGGCCCAGCGATTTTGTGCGCGGATACTGTCAGAAAATCAATGCCGTTTTCTTTCATATCAACGGGAATGCGCCCCGCCGCTTGTACAGCGTCACAGTGGAATAGGGCACCATATTTGTGCGTCAGGGCGGATATTTGCGCAACGTCTTGTATCACACCACTTTCGTTATTCACGAACATGCAAGACACCAAACAGACTTTATGGTCTTTTAGTAAAGTTTCAAGTGCGCCAAGGTCAATAAGCCCTTGATCATTAATAGGAATTATTTGTGCGTTCGGCAGTGTGTTTTGGTGTTCTAATATCGAAGGATGTTCTGATGCAGAGATCAGGATTGTCTCATTGGGATAGGTGTCCGCGAAATGCCTTAAAACTGTGTTATTTCCCTCGGTCGCGCCGCTATTGAAGATGATCTGGTTTGTGTCCGCGCCAACCAGTTTGGCTACATGTGCGCGGGCATCTTCAACAATTTTGCGTCCCTCCCGACCATAGCTATGCACCGCCGAAGCGTTATAGGCCGCATTATCACAGTTCAAAACGGCTTGCATCGCGACTCGGGCAGAGGGACGAAGTGCTGCAGTTGCGTTGTAATCGAGGTAAATAAGCTTGTTCATAACCATCCACTATCGTATTATCCACATTGTTTTTCAAGGGGTTATACGAATTTTATGGACATATTTTTAATTGTCTAATATAACAAGGGCAATTATCGGGGCACATTTTCAATAATACAAAACCTGATAATTAAATTATATAAGTTAACTTATTGAATAATATAAGAGGTTTTCAATGCCCGAAGTAATCCTGAACGGTCCGGCCGGACGTCTAGAAGGTCGCTACCATCACTCCAAAACAAAAGATGCACCGTTGGCTCTGGTTTTACATCCAAATCCGCAACATGGCGGCACGATGAATAACAAGATCACATACGCGTTGTATCAAGCTTACGTAGCACGCGGATTTTCCGTTTTACGCTTTAATTTTCGTGGCGTTGGGCGCTCTCAAGGTGCTTATGATGAAGGTGAGGGTGAGTTGAGCGATGCGGCTTCTGCGTTGGATTGGATGCAGGATATAAACCCGAATGCACCTTATGTTTGGGTTGCCGGTTTTTCATTTGGTGCGTGGATTGGGATGCAGCTTTTGATGCGTCGCCCTGAAATTGAAGGCTTTATCTCTATTGCGCCACCTGCGCACACAGATGACTTTTCGTTCCTTGCGCCTTGTCCGACTTCAGGTTTGATGTTGCATGGTGGTCGTGATGATATCATTCCGCAAGAATGCGTGGGTGAGCTTGTGGAGCGTTTGCACCTGCAAAAGGGAATTGATATTGATTTCCGTGTACTACCGGAAGCCAATCATTTCTTCCATAATCACATTGATCAGATGATTGATAATGTTCATGATCACATGAACAATGCACGAGGCGGCGTACAAGTGCCCGTGAAAATCGCGGCTTAAATAAAAAACCGCGATCATAAGAATTTTATAAGGCAGGCTTGGTTTTAAGCCTGTTTTTTTATGCGGCCTTTTGATCTAGATTTTCAAGTGCTTCTCGTACCTCATCAACGTGGCCTTTAACTTTTACCTTGCGCCAAATTTGCGCAATTTTTCCGTTTTCATCAATTAGAAAGGTAGAACGGACAATGCCTAAAAAGCTTTTGCCGTACATGCTTTTTTCTTTCCATACGCCATAACTCTCGCACACATTGCCATCTTCGTCTGAGGCGAGCGGGAAGTTAAAGTCGTATTTGGCTTTAAATTTATCATGCTTGGCGACACTGTCTTTTGAAATGCCGATGATTTCGGCGTTGAGTTTTTCAAATGCGGGTTTTTGGTCACGAAAATCACATGATTCCGTTGTGCATCCGGGGGTGTTGTCTTTGGGATAGAAATAGATCACGACCTTTTTGCCCTTTAAGGCGGCTAAGGTAATTTCTCCGCCATTGTCGGTTGGAAGTGTGAATAAGGGGGCGGTATCGCCAATTTGTAGGTCTGTCATTGTTTCTCTCCTGTTGAATAGGGCATTAGTCGTGGTTATCCTTTAAAAAACTGCGCTTCACTATAGTCACAACGCCTTTACCGCGATACTAATAGAAGATTAAATGTTTGTAATCTGAAAATATTAAAAACGGACGTTATCGGTGTCAAAGAAAGTGAAACGGTTTTTCTGGGGAACAGGAAAGTGGAGCCTGCGGCTTCTCTTTTTATCTTGTTTGGTGTTGTTCTTCCTGTCGATCATTTTTGTCTTACGCGTTTCGAAAGTTCCTTATGACATAACGTTCGCAAAGGATTATATCGAAGCTGCCATGTATGACAGTGCTACGGGCAATCATGCAAAAATGGGTAAAGCGGTTTTGTTTTGGCCGAATTTACAAGGGCCGCTCTATCTACAGCTTCACGAAGGGCAATTATTAGATAAAAACGGGTTAGTTATCTTGTCCGTTAATCAGGTTGATATCAGTTTTTCCCGCCGTGGATTGCTCAGGGGTAAGATTATGCCCAAATCCATTATCCTGAAACAGCCGACATTGCGTGTTGCACGCAGTGAAAGCGGTGAATTTGAATTTAACATAGGTAAAAACGTCGAGCGTGATAGCGCTCAGCAGCAAGAGCTGACGACCAAAATATTCGGATATATTGCCCGACCGGGTGAGGAAAGTGCGCATGACTCTCTCATCGCACGTTTACAAGGGTTTGCCATCGAAGATGCCAGTCTTTTGGTTGATGACCAGCAAGCCAAACAGACATGGGCGTTACCTGATTTTGATTTAACGCTGCGCAGCACAATGACGGGCATGGAAGGCAGAGTGAACATAGAGGTGCCTCAAGCCGGATTAGAAAATTCGACAGTAACTGCCGAGATGGATTATCTCTGGGATCAAAAAAATGTTGAAGTCTCGGCAGATGTTAATGCATTGAATATAAAGGATATTATTAGTGGTATTCCTGAATTGGGCATGATCGGCTTGCCGCCAACACAAAACATTGTGATTGATGCGCATTTGGAGACCATTTTGGATGAAAACTTTATGCCCGCTGATGTGCGTGTTTCCGTTAATTCAAAGGGCGGCGATATCTTGCATCCGCAATTATTAGATCAACCTATCCCATATAAAGATTTGGCTGTGAACGCGACCTATAATTATGCGGGTAAAACACTGCAAATTAAGGGAACAAACCTGACGTTGAAGGACGTTACCGTGTCTGCCAAGGCAGAAATCACGCATACGGAAAGTGACATTAAAGGCTCCGCTGAGGTTTGGATTGATCATGCAAAGCAAGAAGATATTGTCGCAATATGGCCCAAATTCCTTGAGGGAGAAGGTGTTGAGGAGTGGGTTGTTAAGAGAATGTCGAAGGGTAATTTTAAGGACATTCGCGCCGTGCTTGATATCGTTGCCAGTAAGGCGATTGATCCTGACACCAATGAAAGTAAGTGGTCAGTGAATGCGCAGAACGTTGTTGCGGATTTTGCAGCAGAAGATATGACCTTGGAATACCGTGCGCCGCTTGATAAGGCAGAACATGTGTATGGTAAAGGGCGTTTTGATCTGGCCGCCGATAGTCTGGATATCAAAATTCAAAAAGGTAAAATAGGGACAATGAATGTCACGGATTCCACGTTGTTCTTTGATCGTATTATCGAAGAGGGCGTTGGTGACGCGGACATTGACGTGAATTTAAAAGGCAGTGTAGCCGATGTTATCCGCTATGTGTCCAAAGACCCGATTAATTTGGGCGATAAAATCGGCATGGATCCGGCCAAAGTTAAAGGTGTCGCTGATTTGAAAATTGATCTTGTGTTTCCGGCGCGTGACAGCGTGAAAATAGAAGATTTCAAAATTGGTGTTACCGGTGTTTTGAATGAGGTTTTATTTCCTGATGTCATTGAAACGCTCGACCTCAGCGGGGGACCGATGGATTTCGCAGTGACAGGCAATAAGGTCACGTTGGATGGTAAAGCGCGCCTTGATAACCGCCCGATGGATTTTGGATGGGAAACATTTTTAGAAAGCGAAGGCAAGCCGTATAAGGAAAAGATTAAGGCAAAGATCACAGCTGATCCGAATATCCGTAATCAATTAGGTGTTGATCTTAGTGATTTTATAGAAGGCTCTCTGCCAGTTGATGTCGATTATACTTTGTTCCGTGACGGCACGGCCAAGGCCAATGTTAAGGTCGATGCAACGCCCGCGCTCTTTTTCGTTGATCCGTTTGATTATGAGAAGCCTTCAGGTACAAAAGCCAGTGCCTCGTTCACGGCGCATTTTAAAAATCGAAAAATTCAGAAAATCACCGACCTGATCGCTAAAGGCGAAGATTTTTCGCTTGATAAATCGGATATTGGTTTCATTGAAACGAACGGGGAAACATGGCTGAAAAGTGGTGCATTCCCTGTATTCACTCTGCAAGAGACTAAAGGAAAACTGGCCTTTAAGTTTGATAAAGATCGCGCCGTTGATATCAATTTGGACGCCACGTTTTTGGATGCACAACCATTCATGGATTCCGAAGAAATCGCAGGTGAGTATGAAGAGCCCCCAATGCGTATTACAACCACGGCAGAGGTCATGCGCACTGCACCAGATCAAACCGTATCGAATGTCAAAACATACGTGGACATCGATGGTAAAGGGCGTTTCAACCAGATGGAAATGGACCTTAAGGCGGGGGAGGCTCCTGTTTATGTCCGTTTTAATGAGGATGCGGACGGCAAGCGTACATTTCGCCTAAAAACCGAGGATGCTGGCGCGTTCCTCAAGGCATTTCAAGTGCATAATGATATCAAGGGCGGCACGATGGTGATCTATGGGGAGCCAATGCGTGGTGTGCATGACAGGAACCTACGCGGTAAGGCGGAAATCACCGATTTCAAGGTTGAAAAAGCACCGTCATTAACAAAAATCCTGAGCATCCTGTCCCTGACGGGCATAGGCGATGCACTGTCGAATAACGGGTTGAAATTCACCAAGATGGAGGTGGATTTCAGTTGGCTGTTCCGCAAAAAGGGCAGCCTTCTGGTAATGAAAAACGGACGGACATCGGGGAACTCGCTCGGCCTGCTTTTTGCCGGGACGTTCGATAATGAAAAACGCTATGTTGATGTGTCGGGTACGGTTGTGCCGATGGACGGGTTGAACAAGGCGATTGGCAGTATCCCGCTCGTGGGGGATATCCTCACCGGCGGTTCGGGTGGTATTTTCGCGGCGACCTACAGCGTGAAAGGGCCGTCGGAAAACCCCGTGATCTCCGCCAACCCGCTCTCCGTCCTCACCCCCGGTATTTTACGGCGTATCTTGTGGGAGTGATAAAATGAAAAAACTTATTCTTTGTTTAGCTTTTATTTTAATACCAAATCCGGTCAACGCACATGGAACGGCGGATGTGTACGATTTGACCATGAGCTTCAGTTTGAAAAATGAAGATGACGTTGAAATTAAAGTTTGTAATCCGACCGATGCGGATATTACTTTTTTTGACGGAATATTTTTTGATGAGGATTATCCTCGTACCGATGCGATTAGCATTGAATACAATCCCCTTAGGTGGCGCACTGAAATTATAAGCCACCCTTTTCGTGCTCCCGTGTCGGATTTTATGAAAGTGGCTACTGAAAAGAAAATTACTGCCAAAACGTGCTTAAGCAAAGATTTTGATGTCATGCAGCGTCTACGCTATGTGCAAGAGGACTTAAATAAGGATTCGCCAACAGGTAATGTGGTTATTGAATCATTTCGCGTTAGGGTGGTTTTGTATGAAAAATATCATTTATTAGGTCAAGGACAATGGGATGGTAAAATTTTTGAAAGCCCTGTGTTTGAATTAAAACAAGAAACGCCCTAAACCTGCTTCACCTTCCGTCCACGACGCCAGTGTAGCATACGTTCCCGATCAATCATCGCAATAACATTGCCGAGCAGGGTGAGCGCGACGCCGATAATGGATAAAGGCGTCCAGACATACCCCTCAAACACGGTGGAGATCGCTAGCGCAACAAGTGGGAAGAGCACGGTGGCGTAGGCGGCTTTGTCGGCGCCGATATTTTTCATCAATGTCAGGTAACATCCAAACGCAATCGCGGAGCCAAACACCGCCAGATAGATCATCGACAATGTATATCCGTATGTATATTCAAACGTGATGGGTGCGCTGATGGCCAAGGCCAGCGCGAGCGAGAACCCCGCGCCATACATCATGCCGAACGTGTTGGCCTCCAGAACGGGCACGCCATCACGGCTGTTTTTCATCGACACCATATTCCCGATGGACGCGCAGTAACTGGCCACCAAGCACAGCAATATGCCCTTCATGGTGGCGTCAGATGCGCTGATGGCGGTGACCTCCGGCCAGAACACCATGATAATGCCCGATAACCCGACCAAAGAGCCAAGCGCGACTTGTTTTTTTACGCGTATGCCGAAAAACATCGACTGGTTGAAAATATTCATCAACGTCATGGTGGAGAATATAATCGCGACCAAGCCGGATGTGAGGTAAATCGTGCCGAAGTAAAACAGCACGTAATTCAAACTGAACAGGTAAAAACCCTGCATGGCGATGGTAACGTGTTGCGCGCGCGAGAATTTCGGGAATTTCTTCTTTTTCGTGAGCTTTAGAAACGCGAATAAAACCGCCGACGCCATCATAAAGCGATACGCCACAGACAAAACGGGATGAACCTCACCCAGTTGAAAGGTTATCGCATACCAAGTCGACCCCCAGATTAAAACCGTGAGGGCATAAAGCATTGTATTGTTCATGATTAGCCCTTTAGAGTTTCACCAGCGCGTGGCGCTTTTTACCCGATGAAATTTTAATGTGGTCGTCTTTCATATCGACAAGGCTGACCGTTTGATCGAGTGCGGATACGGGCACGTCATTCACGCGTGCACCGCCGCCCTTAATCAGGCGTTTCGCTTCGCCCTTGGAGTCGCACAGACCTGTCTCCACCAACAGCTCTATCACTTCGATGCCGTTTTCCAGGTAATCTTTGCTGATATTGATACTGGGGAGGTCTCCACCCACACCGCCTTGTTCGAATACTTTTTGCGCGGTGGCAGCGGCGTCTGTTGCTGCGGCTTCGCCATGACATATTTTCGTGGCTTCGAAGGCCAGAGTCTTTTTCGCTTCGTTGATTTCTGCGCCTTGCAGGCCTTCTAATTTACGGATTTCCATCATCGGCAATGTCGTGAAGCGGCGCAGGAGCGTGCCCACCATCACATCGTCAACATTGCGCCAATATTGGTAATAATCATAAGGGGAGAGCATATCCGCGTTGAGCCATACCGCGCCATTGACGGTTTTACCCATTTTCTTGCCATCGGGTGTTGTTAGAAGGGGGGCGGTGAGCGCATAGAGCGACACCTTATCGGCCTTATGTCCCAGATCAACACCGTTGATGATGTTGCCCCATTGGTCTGACCCGCCCATTTGTAGGATCGTGCCGTAACGGCGGTTCAGTTCCAGAAAGTCATAGCCCTGCATCACCATATAGTTAAATTCAAGCAGGGTGAGCGGGCTCTCGCGATCAAGCCTTTGCTTTACACTTTCGAAGCCTATCATGCGGTTTATGGTGAAATAACGGCCGTAATCGCGCAGGAATGCCAGATAGGATAATTCATCTAGCCAGTCATTATTATTGACCATCTGGGCGGGGTTGTCGCCATCATCGTAATTTATGAATTGTTTAAAACAGGTGGCCTGAATGTTTTTGATATTATCGTTAATCGTATCGTCATCCAGAAGCACGCGCTGCTCATCTTTAAATGACGGATCACCGATTTTCGATGTGCCGCCACCCATCAAGGTGATGACTTTATGCCCTGTTTGTTGAAACCAGTGCAGCATCATGATGCCCGTTAAATTCCCGATATGCAGGGACTTCGCCGTAGCATCAAAACCGATATAGGCGCTTTGCGGCCCCTCCATCAATTTTTCATCTAAAGATTCCAAATCAGAGCACTGGTGTATAAAGCCGCGCTCGTTTAAGATGTTCAAAAATTCTGACTGATATGTACTCATAAGAAATATATACGCATGCAAAAAGATAAAGTCTATAGGGCAATTGGTTTGATGTCGGGAACGTCTTTGGATGGGGAGATCGACGTTGCGTTGATTGAAACAGACGGGCAGTCTTACGTGAAGCCATTGCGGTATATGGCGCACCCCTATGATATTTCTGTGCGTGATAAGGTGCGCGACTGTTTTGGCAAGCTTGATCGAGATGGGTGTGTCGATGAGGCAGAGAAGCTCGTTACGGATTTGCACATTGATGCGGTGAAGGCTCTGGGAGAACAGGCGGATGTTATCGGCTTTCATGGGCAAACGATTACCCATGACCCTGATAACAAATTTACATGGCAGCTTGGTGATGGCGATGCGTTGGCAAAAGCCACAGGGATAAATGTGGTGGCCGATATGCGTCAGGCCGATATCAGGGCCGGCGGGCAGGGCGCGCCATTGTTGCCGCTCTATCATCAGGCTTTGCTGTCGGGTAATGATAAGCCCGTGATGGTTTTGAATCTCGGCGGCGTGGCGAACATCACCTATGTTGGGGCAGGGGATGAATTGATCGCCTTTGATTGCGGCCCTGCCAACGCGATGATGGATGATTTTATGCGCACGCGCTTGGGTAAAGAATATGATGTGAATGGCGATTGTGCATCCAAGGGAGAGGTGCAAGACCATCTGGTAAAAACCTTCCTGCAGCATCCTTATTTCAAAAAAACACCACCAAAGTCATTGGACCGTAATGTCTGGTCGATTGATTGCGTGCGTTATGCGTCCGATGAGGATGGTATGGCGACCCTGCTTGATATGGCGGTCAGCGGCGTGATGGAGGCCACAAAACATTTGCCTGAACGTCCTGCACAAATTTACGCGGCGGGCGGCGGGCGTAAGAACAGCTTTCTGATTGATACCATTGCAGCGCGCTTGCATGTACCTGTGATATCCATTGATGATCTGGGCTGGAATGGCGACGCAACGGAGGCCGAGGGCTTTGCGTATCTGGCGGTGCGTTCAATGCTTGGACTGCCGCTTACCGTGCCCTCAACCACAGGCGCCCCGCATGACATGACAGGTGGGCAGCTCTATCGTGCTGAAAAGTAATAGCAATCGGTGAAATAGTAATTGCCCACAGATATGCACTTGTATGTAAATTGAAAGGGTTTTTTGTATGGGATTTTTAGATAATAAGCATTAGGCTACGCGCATGAAAATTTTATATGTAGGAAATGCTCAAGGATTAAATAATATCGGAAAATATTATCTTACCGAGCAGCGCATCATTAACGGTTTCACGAGATTAGGGCATACGGTTTATTGTTTTAATGATCGGGATCATTCCCGTTATGCAAACATATTCAGAACACAAAGTTTGGGGCTGCGTCAGATGAACGCCAAGCTTATTGAGGATGCCGTTACATATGAACCTGATATTATCGTGTTAAGCCATTGTAAGAAGGTGCAAAACGAAACCCTTGGCCAAATACAGAATAAAATTCCTTCTGTGAAAATTATTTACACGAATGTTGATCCTTTAAGTGATGGCGGGAATGTAGAATCAATCAAACAGCGTGTGGGGGTCGCTGATGCTATTTTTGTGACTACTGCGGGCGATGGTTTGAAGCAGTTCACTTCTTCTAAGACCAAGGTTCATTATTTTCCAAATCCGGTGGATAGGGCGATAGATATAAATAAATCTTATCAGAATGAGTGCGATATCGATTTGCTTCTTATGGGGCGTGCGCTTACCCATCAGAAAGACCACAGGCATGAACTTGCCCGATACTTGATGAATAATAATGATGATGTGATGAATGTTCGTATCGGCGGTATGGGGGTGAATGATAATTTATGTTACGGCGCTTCTTACATGAAGATTTTGGCGCAAACAAAAATGGGGATTAGTTTAAGCAAGGTTAGTCATCATTATCTGTATGCATCGGATCGGTTGAGCCATTATTTGGCATCAGGCATTATGACGTTCATTCCTGATGGGGCTGGGTTTGAAGATATTTTGGATGGTGGGTTCGTACCGTTTTCATCTCAGGAGGATTTGTGGGACAAGGCTAAATATTACCACAAAAATGAACAGGAGAGAGTGAAGATTGCCAAGAGGGGGTATGAGCTATCTCATGATATTTTTTCAGTCGACAAAGTGTGTCAGTACATGCTGGATGTTGTTTATGATAATAATTTGGATGTACCGTGGCCGATAAATTAAAAATTGCTTTGGAAGTTTCTGTTTGTTTTCTTGTTGCCGGCTTTTTTATTGCTGAAACAAGTGCTCATAGAATTATTTTTTATGTATTCTTGTTGCTTGGCGTTATTAATGGTCTGGATACAAAAGGTTTGAAAGAGAACAGGCTTTTTCATCTTGTGATCGCTTATATAGGCATAAATTGTTTGTCTGTTATGTGGTCTGTTAATGAGGATTTAGATGAATATTGGCGCGGTATCAAAGTGGCCCCCTTTATCTTGTTATCTTTATTAATCTCGATTAGCGCATATGAGCGTCAGTTGCGGCTTTATGTCATTGCTGCCGTTGTTACAGGTGGGGTTTTAATTGTTGTTAATTTACCTGATATTTGGGGGCAATATGTGTCAGGTAGTTCCAGCGTCTGGCGGTTGAAGGCATATGGGCGTGGTGTGAATGAGAATATTGCAGGCGTTCTATACAGCGTTGCTGCTTTGATCATAATTTACCATAAGGATTTTAAATATAAATGGGTGTGTCTTGCGATTATTTTATCCGTTGTTTTCTTAACTTTATCACGAGGCGCTATTGTTGCCCTGATCGCTACTGTGGTTATCGTTAGTATATGTAGAGGGAAGTTTGATAAAGTTTACATGCTTTCTTGTGCGGGTATAGGGGGATTATTGATCTTATTGTTCCCTGACATATTTGTATACATGATAGAACGAGGAACGACTGGACGCGTTGAAATATGGAGCAGTGCGATTGCATACTTCTTAGAGTCCCCATGGGTTGGTTTCGGTATCGCGAATAATTTAACATATGAGGTTGCCTCTCAGGGGGAAACTTATAACCATACGCACAACATTTATCTTTCTGTTTTAAATGATACGGGATTACTCGGGCTGTCCGTCTTTTTATCGTTACTTGGTTTTGCGTTGTATAAAGCTTTCACGATTGCTAAACAGAGTGAGGATTACACATTGTTATCAGCCTTGATATTTGGAAGTGTGTTTGGTCTTGTGGATTTTGGCGGGTTTTATACATCTGTAGGGGCAGAGTGGGTCGTTTTCTGGATTCCGATATGGGCAATCCTTCAGATTGATAGACATAAGGCAAAGCTGCAAGATGTTCGTGACATTCATGATGCAGAGGTAAACGTTTAATTTGCTGCGCTCCAACATGCTAATCTTTTGACAGTAATGCCGTTCATCCGTAGTGTTTTCCAATGGCAAAAGACACCGCACATTATGAAATAGAACTGCCGCACCCCGAAGATGTTGTGATGATGGATTTAGAGGCCTCATCTTTAAAGGGGGCAATGGGCGGCCAACATGAGACGGGATTAAGTTATCCCGTGGAAGTTGGTATTGCAGATGCCAGCGGATATAAAGAAGCCCGCCTGATCAAACCGCAACCTGATTGGACAAATTGGAACGGAGAGCCGGGCAACCCTGATAAAGGGCGTATTCATGGTATATCGCGCCGTGAGTTAATTGAAAACGGGCAGGATGTGAAGGTTATTGCGCAATGGTTGAATGAGCAACTTACAGGCAAGACCGTGATGTGCGACAGCCCAGATGCGAAGGCGGATACATTCTGGCTTGATCGTTTGTACGAAGCGGCAGGGGTGGAGCGGACATTCGATTTACAATTTTTATACGATTATATGAATCTGGATGATCCTGATATGTATCTCGCCTATGATAATACCGGGTTGGCACGAGAAGCACCGCACCGCGCGGGGGAGGATGCCGAAGATCTTATGATTTTGTACCGCGAGTATTATGCGCTGAAACAGGGGGCTTTAGAGCACCGTCCGGACGGTCTGGATATGTAGGCGTCGTCACCAAAAATAGTTTGCTATTTTTCCATATAATATGTAATCCTCTGCCTGCCCATGTAGTGAACGGAGAAAACAGCATGAATACGACACCAAATTTTTTTCAAGCAGCCCTAAACCCTGAAAGTGCTCAAGAAGGCGTTGATGCGCATGTTGATTTTCTTGCCGATGTTCTGGATCAAAACGACCCTGTTGCGACCTTGGACTGGGTTGCTGATTTTGCGGTTCTAACCTCCAGAATATCTGACCCAGAAAGTGTTGATTTACGTTTCGAAGAAGTGATCACACAGTTGGAAGATCATGGCTATGGTGAAAAAAATGATAGTGCCCCGCCTGCAACAGGTGCACATAGCATTATTGAAAACACGATAGGACGTATGAAAGACGGACTTGTTCCAACCGGATATGAGCGCATTTTTGCCGACAAATATAAGGCAGAAAATGGCATAGCGGCTGAGACGGTAGACATCGCCTAACGCTTATTGCTTGATTTTATAAAACTTAAGTGCATTCTGTCATGGTTATGACACGCATAGTATCAGCACATGCTAAATCCATTGAAGACGCCGCGTCGGTTTTGAAAGACGGTGGCTTGGTTGGTATGCCGACCGAAACGGTCTATGGCTTGGCGGCGAATGCACGGGACGGGCAGGCGGTGGCGAAAATATTCGAGGCCAAGGGCCGCCCGCAATTTAATCCTTTAATTGTGCATGTGAATGACATTGATGCCGTATCGAATATCGCGGAAATGAGCGCGCAGGATATGGCTCTGGCGGAGCGTTTTTGGCCTGGCCCCTTGACGATGATTTTAAAAGGAAAAGAGCATAGCGGTCTGTCTGATTTGGTCAGTGCGGGCTTGCCGACGGTGGCGGTGCGTGTTCCATCGCATAAAACGGCAAGAGCATTAATTCAGGCATGTGGCTTTCCCATTGCCGCGCCGAGTGCAAACAAATCAGGCAGCCTCAGCCCGACCACACCCGCCCATGTGGTGCAAAGCCTTGGTGATTCCGTTGATTTAATATTGGCAGATGGTGCATGCGCCGTGGGGCTGGAATCCACCGTTATTGATTGTACGGGTGATGCGCCTTATATCCTGCGTCCGGGTGGCATCACGGCAGAGGATTTATCAGAGGTGCTTGGTGGCGCGGTGGCTTATCATGTTGGTGATGGAAAAGACGTGAAATCACCGGGGCAATTATTAAAACATTACGCGCCGTCTATTCCCGTTCGTTTGAACGCGGTTGATCTGGAGGAGGGCGAAGCACTCCTATCATTTGGATCAATTAAGTTTATGGGCATTAAAGGTGCAGGGTCGGCCAGTGATTTACCCGATGATCAGGTGCGCCACCTCAGTAAAGATGGTGATCTATACGAGGCGGCGGCGAATTTATTTGCCATGATGCGTGATCTGGACAAGCCAGAGCATAAAGCGATCGCCGTGATGAATATCCCCGATAAAGGTGTGGGGGTGGCGATTAATGACCGCCTGAAACGCGCCGCACAGGGGTAGAAAAAATATCTCGTACTTTTCAAATCTGTTGGAACTGGATATTATGAGATCATGAAAAAAATATGTACCTTATTATGCGTGTTTGCTTTGTTTTTGCCGATTGCGGCGCAGGCCAAGCCCAATGCCGATGAGTTTGAATTGATGAAACAAGCCATAGAGCATTCCGCGCAAGCAGATGTTTATAATGCGCATTGTGATAAGAATAGTACGCTCGCGGATGATTTTATTCAGAAGTTTGAGAATAAGAGAGGTATTACGGATACGCAAAAGAGCCATCTGACCGCCATCAAGCAGCAGAATGTAGCAACAGCGCAAAAGGTAATTGAAGGGGCGGACGAGGGGTGCAAAAGCTTGGATTTTATGATGAAGCGCATAGATGTTATGCGTAAGTTGAAGGATGTATCTTATTTGCTCAATGGGGTTGATCCTGCGACGCTGCCGCCGGATAATATACCTAATCTTGAGGATTTATTACCGCCCAGAAGTAAAACAAATTTTCCTGACCCCAATATACAGATGGAAGACTTATGATTTCACGCAGCAAAACCAATACCGGAACGGGCGAGAGTACGGGGCTGCAATATGCACTGTCGTGGGTGCTTTGGCCGTTCTTATTTGCCTCTTGTATGGGTGTTACGGCGTATGGTTTCTCTATCAAAGATCCGGCCTATATGCCGTATTTATGTTTTAACCTGTCTTACCTGTTTTTGATTATAAGCTTATTGTGGCTAGAGCGTTGGATGCCGCACGAACGTGATTGGCATAAGCCAGACGGACAGACATGGGCGAACATTGCGCATACCCTCACCAGTAAGGGTACGTCGCAGGTTTTATTGGCGGTGAATACTTATATCGGCGCGAATATGCTGACAGGCGGGGAGTCCGGATTGCTCGGCGTGCAGATATGGCCATCAGACTGGTCAATCGCCGCGCAAGTGATGCTCGCCGTCGTCGTGTCTGAATTTATGCTCTATTGGGCGCACCGCACCGCGCATGAGTTTTCTTTCCTCTGGCGCTTCCACGCCGTTCATCACAGCGTCAAAAAACTCTGGATTGTGAACACAGGGCGTTTCCATTTCATGGATAGTCTCTACAGCATTGTTTTGGGGATATTGCCTCTGCTCGCGCTTGGAGCCTCCATGGAGATTGTCATGTGGCTCGGCGCTGTGACGGCGTTTATCGGGATGCTCACTCATTGCAACGTGGAAATGCGGTTTGGTATTTTGTCATGGATATTCAAC
Organism: uncultured Micavibrio sp.; assembly: GCA_965263215.1. Lineage (GTDB taxonomy): Bacteria > Pseudomonadota > Alphaproteobacteria > Micavibrionales > Micavibrionaceae > UBA1672. The sequence continues at coordinate 2,207,230 of OZ253663.1, read as the reverse complement.
ACGCCGGAAATTCACCGTTGGCACCACAGCAAAGTCCTGCGGGAAGGCAACACTAATTATGGCGAAAATATTATGATTTGGGATCATATTTTCCGAACCTTCTTTCATGAAGATCGGCGTCCGCCAACAAATATAGGTATTTCCGAGCATATGCCCGTCAAATTCACGCAGCAAATTATGTGGCCGTTTTTGAGCACAAAAAGACGTGAAGAAATCACCCAAGAGCAAAAGAGTTCTGTGGGTATTTCTGAGGATAAAGCAGCGCATTTGCATGCTGCGGAATAAGTTTAAATTCAATAATTCCTCATAAGTGATTTAAATACATATAAAAAAGCCCTTTTCGTTTAACGTAAAATCAGGCACACTTATCAACAGTGTGATGAAGGGCGAGAGATGGCCAACAATAAAACAGCATTAATTACAGGTATAGCGGGGCAGGATGGCTCTTACTTGGCGGAATATTTACTCGCCAAGGGATATGTCGTGCATGGCCTGATGCGCTGGGACAGCTATGCAGACCCCGCAGATGGCTTTGGGCGCCTTGATGCACTCGGCTTGATGGATGACAAGATTGAATTGCATAAGGGTGATCTCACCGATGCGCAATATGTCACGAGCCTTATTAAACAAGTAAAACCCTATGAAATTTATAATCTGGCAGCGTTGTCTCAAGTGGCGGTTAGTTTCGATACGCCTGGCTCTACACTGGATATTAACACCAAGGGCACGCTCGCGGTGTTAGAGGCTGTCCGTCTTTTAGATATGGAACAGCATGTGCGTATTTATCAGGCATCATCATCCGAAATGTTCGGCAGCGCGACTGCGCCGCAAAATGAAGACACGCCCATGCACCCATGCAGCCCTTACGGCATAGCAAAGCTCGCGGCGTATTGGCTCGCGCGCACCTATCGCGATTCATACGGAATGCATGTGTCCAATGGCATTTTGTTCAATCATGAAAGCCCGTCACGCGGCGAAGATTTTGTCACCCGTAAAATCACGAAAGCCGTTGTGGAGATTGAAGCAGGGCGTAAAGAGCCGCTCACACTCGGTAACCTCGATTCCGTGCGCGATTGGGGACATGCTCGTGATTATATCGATGGGATGTGGCGTATGATGCAGCAAGACACGCCCGATGATTATGTGCTCGCCACGGGAGAAGCTAAGACAGTGCGTGAATTTGCCACTCGAGCTTTTGGGCATATTGGTAAAACCATTGAATGGCAGGGCAAGGGCATCGACGAAGTGGGTGTTGATAAAAAGACAGGCAAAGTTTTAGTGAAAGTTGATCCTGCGCTGTTCCGTCCGAAAGAGGTTAACTATCTCCTCGGTGATGCTACCAAAGCACAAGAGCTTCTGGGGTGGAAACCAAATATCTATTTTGATGATCTTATCAGTGAAATGATCAACACAGATCGTGAAGTGCTGTATGTGCAATCGGCGCAAAATATCGGTTCATGGTCGCAAACGGCATAGAAAATATGTTTTCCCTGCAAGATAAAAAGATTTGGGTCGCAGGCCATAACGGTATGGTTGGGCAGGCCTTATGTCGCCGTTTGGAGGGCGAAGGATGCGAGGTTTTAAAAACCGAACGCGCCGCATTGGATTGCCGTAATCAAAAAATGGTCAATGATTGGATGCATGTTCATAAACCTGATGCGGTCATTATCGCGGCTGCGCGTGTTGGTGGCATAATGGCCAATGCAGAAAACCCTGCGGATTTTTTCTATGACAATATGATGATTGCCGCGAACATCACGCATAGTGCGTATGCGGCGGGAGTAGAGAAGCTTCTGTTCCTTGGGTCGTCCTGTATTTATCCGCGCGAAGCCAAGCAGCCAATTACTGAAGAGATGATGCTATCGAGTAGCCTAGAGCCAACGAACGAGGCCTATGCGCTCGCGAAAATCGGTGGGTTGAAAATGGCGCAATATTACCGCGCGCAACATGGCTGTGATTTCATTTCCGCGATGCCCTGCAACTTGTTTGGCGCGGGCGATACTTACGATGAACATAATTCTCATGTTATCCCCGCGATGATCATGAAGGCACATCAGGCAAAAACAGAAGGCGCGCAAGAATTAACACTTTGGGGAACAGGCGCGCCTTTGCGCGAGTTTCTTTATGTTGATGATCTGGCCGATGGGCTTGTCTTCTTGCTCCAAAATTATAGCGATACTCCGCATATCAATATCGGGGCAGGGCATGAGATCACAATTAAAGAGCTTGCGCAGATTGTGTGTGATGTAGTGGGCTTTGAAGGCCGTGTTATCTTTGATGATAGCAAGCCTGATGGTACGCCGAGAAAGCTTTTGGATAATACGCGCCTGCGTGAATTAGGGTGGTCGCCATTGCCGTTAAACGAATCGAAAGGCGGTTATTTGGCGTATTTACACGCCTGCATTGCCAAATCCTATCAAGATTTTCAAAAAAATGTTCATCATCCTTAGGGGCTATAAATGCACGCCTGATGTATGATATGTAAATATATATGCACTTTAGGCCTATATTTAAGTTTTATCTAATAATATCAATTGCTTAATGTTTCCCGTTTTAGTTGATTTCTGATACAATATTTTCACTTAGACAAATATTTTTCGTGGGAGGTAGTGTGATGCAATCACATAATCATCCGTCGGAGCGCTTTATACGATCTTCTGTGGCTTTGGCGAATTGGGAAGAAGATATTGACGATGTTGTATTGGAATCCTGTGAGCAGGATGAAGATCCATCTGGCTTTCGTGTGGTTTTCTATAAAGATCCTATGAATGTTTACGCCACGGACGAGGATAGCTATTCCATTGGCGCGTCTTATTTGAAAAACAGATTGGATAAACTTCGCCGTGCTGGTTTTGATGCGCCGATGACCAAAAAGGCCATCAATTTAATTGATAAGAAACGGATACGGCGTTTGCCCTGAGACACAAGAGACTCTAAAAACGCAGTAATTGGGGCAGGGCTCATTAATTTTAAAAATTAGTGAGCCCATTTTTATTTGTTGTGATATTTTTAATATTATTATCCTAGGCTAATCTGGTCTGGGCAATCACAACAGGGACATATATGAAGCAATCCACCAATCATCTTTTGATGGTCGAGCCGGCCGTTTTTTATGCCAATCCGCAAACATTGGAAACTAATGCTTATCAAACCGGAGAGCATCAAGAAGCACCGGAAGATATCCTAACTAAAGCCAAGGCCGAGTTTCAGGCCTATCGCGATATGCTCGTGGAGCGCGGGGTTATGGTGACCACCGTGATCGGACATGAGGAATGTCCGGATATGGTGTTCCCGAACTGGGCGTCGACTTATGATAACGGGCAATTGATTATTTATCCCATGCTTGCTGAAAACCGCAGCTTTGAACGTCGCCCGCGCATTATGGATCGCCTGAAACATTTATATTCCAAGGTAGAAGATTGGAGCGGTTACGAGGAAGAGGGGCTATCCCTTGAAAGCACAGCCAGCATTGTCGCTGATCATGTGAATAAGCGTGCTTATGCCGGCCTGTCCAAACGCACCGCGCCGGAACTTGTGAAAAAATGGGCGGATTTTGTGGGCTATGACACAATCATGTTCGAAACCAAGAGTCACGCAGGCATTCCCGTTTATCACACGGATTTTCTAATGTATATCGGCAGCGAAATGGCGGGTATATGCTCTGCTTGTATCACGGATGAGGCTCTACGTGATCAAGTTGTGGGCAGGCTATCTGAAACGCATCAGGTTGTTGATTTTACCATGGAGCAATTACAGGCGAATTGTTGCAACGCGCTGGAGGTTGTCGGGCGATTTGATCAGCGCATCCTAACGATGTCCAAGGCCGCACAAAGTGCTCTGAGCAATGCACAACGAGATATCATAAGCAGCCATTACGAAACATTAGTATGTCCTGACCTGTCCACGCTTGAAAAATATGGTGGTGGTTCCGCGCGGTGCATGCTGATGGAGCTGTTTTAATTCTGGCGAATATCTCGCGTCGTTGCCCACATTGCTTTAATGGGAGTAAATGGCTCCAGGGGACGAATATAGATTTTATCTATGATTTTAGGTACAACAGGGTAATCTTTGCCAAATATCTGACATATATTTGATATATCCCGACCATTCGAATTCGTTGCGTCCTCAATCGTGGTTGTTTTCAGGCTATATTCGTATCTATTATTTCCAATAACAATAATATCTGCGATCGGCTTCTCTAATGCGGCCTTTTTTAATGCCCTTTTATTGATCGGGGATGTATCACCAGTAAAAAAAGAAAAACATACGCCCGATTTATACCCTAAGACTTGTAAAGGTTCGGTTGGGACATATTTGAACGGCTCTGATTTTTTTGTACCGCTTTCATCGAGGATAATAGTTTGATGAATTCCTTGTAACATCACCTGCTTATATTGCTCGGGAATAAAATATAAGGCGATTGAGTAAACAGGTGTGATCGTAACGATAATAATTGTCAGAAGAACCAAAAACAAAATTGACAGCACACCGACTTTGCGCACGCGTTTGACCTTTGGTTTTTTTTGTTCTTCCTTAGGAGATTTGGCCATAGTCATTCTTGTTGTTCATGCTTAGCAATGGTTTTAACACCATTTTTAGAAACGATGTAGAAGGATAATTCATCACCATTTTTCAATAGTATATTTTTACGGTCTGCAAAGTGTTCATAATCATCCGTTATCATTTCTTTATTTACAGTTTCACCCGTTATGGACGCAATATCTATTAAGGCTTGTGTATACCCCTGAGTGTAACCAATTTCTTCATATTCTGTATCAAAAAAGCTGGCTGCTATATAAGCTGTCAGAAAGTATGATCCAATCAATATCAGAGATAAACTTAACGATTTCATCTTTTAAGCCGCCTTTTTATCCTTCAGCAAACCTTCACGGCGGAGCAGGGCATCAGGGTCGGCGTCGCGTCCGCGGAAGCGTTTATACAGCACATCAGGCTTCTCACTGCCGCCGCGCGACAGGATATTATCCTTATAGCTCTGCGCGACGGTTTGATCATATAATCCTTTCTCAAGGAACAGTTCGAACGTGTCGGCGTCTAAAACCTCCGCCCATTTATAACTGTAATAGCCCGCGCTATAGCCGCCTGCGAAAATATGCCCGAACGCGGTGGAGCTTGGCCCCGCTAATCGTGGGAACAGGGATGTGTCCTTGGTGGCTTCGTCTTCGAATGCGGCAACGTCATCGACGCTGTCTGGGTCGCATGTGTGCCACGCCATGTCGAGCGTTGCCAAGCCAACCTGACGCAATCCGCCCCAACCAACCATAAAGTGCATAGAGCTGCGGAGCTTGTTCACCAGTTCCTCGGGTATTTTCTCACCCGTTTCATAATGCGCAGCGAATGTGTCGAGCATTTCTTTCTCGTAACACCAATTTTCCTGCAACTGCGATGGTAGTTCCACAAAATCCCATAATACGGATGTGCCCGCATGTGATCGGTATGTCACATCAGACAAGAGCGCATGTACCGCATGCCCCATTTCATGATAGAGCGTTGTCACCTCGCCATGCGTCAGTAGGGATGGACGTTCCTTCGTTGGTTTCGTGAAGTTACAAACAATCGCGACAACGGGGCGTTCGATTTCCCCGCGGAAAATCCCTTGATCGCGGTAACTGGTTTTCCACGCACCTTGGTTTTTACCACTGCGCGGGTGAAAATCCCCGTATAGTGTGCCGACGAAGCTGTCGTCGTCTTTGTTATAAACGTCAAACACCTTCACATCTTCGTGCCATGTCGGGTATTTGTCGCTGCTCACGAATTTCAGGCCGAATAATTTGCTGAAATGGTTGAAACATCCATCCAAGACTTTATCGAGTTGATAATAGGGGCGGAAATCTTCGCTCGTGAAATCAAAGAGCTTTTGTTTCAGCTTCTCCGCGTAATATCCGATATCCCATGGCTTCAAATCGTCAACGCCATGTTCGTCTTTGGCAAATGCAGTCAGTTGTTTTAAATCTTCCTGCGCGGCGGGTTTGTATGCCGCCTTCAGTTTGGCGAGGAAATCCATCACGGTCTTTGGTGATTTTGCCATACGCTCTTCCAGAACGTAATCGGCGTGTGTGTCATGCCCTAATAAATTGGCGCGTTCCTTACGCAAGGAAATGATCTTTTTGATGTTCTCGGAATTATCATATTCATCGTTCCATGCGCGAGATGAAAATGCGCGCCAGATTTTCTCACGCAGTTCTCGGTTATCGGCATATTGCAAGAACGGGCCGAAACTGGGGTAGTCGAGTGTGAACAACCATTTACCCTCATAGTTTTTTTCCGTGGCGGCGTGGGCGGCGGATTCTTTCGCGCTGTCGGGCAGTCCGGCAAGGTCGGCTTCATCTTCAATCACCATTTCGAAGGCCTCGGCCGATTTAATTGAATTTTGCATGAAGGCAGGATTAAGCATGGACAGCTCTTGCGAGATTTCACGCAGGCGATCTTTCTTGTCTTTGTCCAACAACGCACCTGCCCGGACAAATCCGCGATATGTATCATCAAGCAAAGTGTAGTCTTCCGTATTAAGGTCGAGCGTATCACGCGCATCGTAAACGGTTTTTACACGGGCAAACAGCATCTCATCCAACATCACATCGTTGGAAAAATCCGCATTGATCGGGCCGATTTGCGCCGCAAGTGCATGCAGATCATCCCCGCCGGTTGCCGCCAGTTGGTTGTAAAAGATACTCGCCGCCTGTCCCAGATTTTCAGACGCTTGCTCCAGCGCAACAATCGTATTTTCAAATGTCGGTGGGATCGCGTTTGATTTGATCTCATCCACATTGGCGCGCGCCTGTTCAATGCCTTCTTCCACAGCCGGAAGGAAATGTTCGATTTTTATTTTATCAAATGGTGGGGCTTGGTTGGGCAGTGTCGATGTCTGGAGTAGGGGGTTGGTCATATTCTAAACCTTTTACTTATTAAGGAAATTGACAGATATCATGTTATTTCGTTATTCTCATAGCCTTTCCTCCTGAAAACGAGAAAAGGGCGTGTGGCATTATACATGCGCGTTTTTAAATTGTTAATAGATTGGAGGAGAAGATGAAAGATGTTTCTCAGGATTTAAAAGACAAGTTTCAGCGAGAGCTCTTATCGGTGCGTTCTGCATTTCCAGAAGGCGTGCATTATGAATTGGAAAAACTATCTGAATGGCTGTTTGTTAAACCGCTATATGATTATGAAGCGTGCAGCTATGGCTCACAAGATAAAATCGAAATTATCATATCATCTGAAAAATATTTTATTCCATCGCGCTTAAATTATCATGATATTGAAGACGATGTATGGCGGAAGCTTTCTGATAAGCAACAGGGGTTACTCGCGTGCTTGTACACGAGAAATCTTAATGGTTATGTACGTGAAAAGTATGTAACGCATCTTTTTGGAAAAAATGAGCCGTGGGTTATTCCCTTTGTCCTTTTATTGCTCGGAGAATACGTGATTGAAATTGGTGATTCTATTCTTAAAAACTTGAGTTCTCTCGATAAGAGTAAATATCAGGCATTTGCGGAGGAAAATCCGGCGTTTATGAAGTCACTGCATTCGCATATCATCAGTTATTGGAATTGTTACTATCGGTGGTCTGGACAAAAGAGCAGTAAAACCCTGAAAGGGTACTCCCCATGTAAGGTTTTGGTGGAACTAGGTTTGTGGGATCACAAGGCTGCACCAAATTTATTTTAAAAGCTAATTATAAGGCGTACGTGTATTATGCAAACACCAAGATCAACGCAGTTTGACGATGTTTATTTCTCTGTACAAGATGGCTTGGCAGAAACACGGCATGTTTTTTTGGATGGGAATGGCTTACCGGAGTTTTGGAACGGGCAGGAACATTTTACAATTTGCGAAACCGGATTCGGCACAGGATTGAATTTTTTGGCCGTCCTGAAATTATGGAATGATACCCCTGAAGATCAACGCCCGAAAAAACTGAATTTTATATCATTTGAGAAATTTCCGCTGTCGCGAGACTATATCGCGGAGCATTTATCTTGTTGGCCTGAGCTTGAAGATGAGTTGAGTGTTTTTTTAGCCAATTATCCATCTGATTTAAAACTAAAAGAATGTAAATTGGTCATTAATGGTGTTTCGTTGATTTTACTATTTGGTGATGTAAATGACCAAATACCGAACCTGAATGTGCCTGAAGGGGTAGATTGTTGGTTTTTGGATGGGTTTAAGCCCTCCAGTAACCCTGATATGTGGAGCGAAACAGTGTTTGAAAATATGGCCCGATTATCTGCAAAAAAGGCCCGATTTACGACTTTTACGGCCGCGGGATTCGTGCGGCGCGGGCTTGAGGCGGTTGGTTTTGAGGTTCAAAAAGTACCGGGCTTTGGCCGAAAGCGTGAGATGTGTGTTGGGGAATATGTAGGAGATCAGCCATGCGGGTAAATATTATCGGTGGTGGTTTGGCGGGCTGCGCACTCGCTTTTACCCTTAAGCAAGCGGGCGCGGAGCCTGTGATCTATGAGGTGTCGGACACCATAGCCAGCGGGGCTTCGGGGAATGATGTCGGGCTTTATAACCCCCGATTTACCGCGCAATTTGATGCGGTCGGGCAGTTTTATTCCAAGGCCTTCTTTGAGGCGCTTAAACTGTTCTGGATATTTGGTGATGATATAGATTGGAACCCATGCGGCGCGCTGCATCTTGTTAATGATGAAAAAAAGGCGCGACGTTTCCCAAAAACGGTTGAAAGTTGGGGGTGGGATGAAGAAAATATGCGTGTTGTCAATGCGTTAGAGGCATCGGACATATCTGGCATACCGATAGAAAAAGACTGTCTTTTTTTGGCCAATTCAGGTTTTATATCCCCGAAAAAGCTTTGTTACCGCTACGTTGAAGGCGTAAAAATTCGGCTAAATACATCTGTGTCTGATGTATCTGATCTGGATGGTGTAACGGTTTTGGCCTGTGGTATGGGCTGTTTGGCTTTCGATCAGGCCGGACATATCCCCCTGAAAGCCGTACGCGGGCAGATAACCTATATTGGGGAAACAGATACCTCGAGCGTGTTGAAAACCACGATAGGCTATGGGGGGTATATTGCGCCTTCAAAGGACGGAAGTCATTGTTTGGGATCAACATTTCAGCGATGGTTGGATCATAGCGACGTTTTGCCCGAGGATGATCAAGCCAATCTGGATAAATTATATGAGAATGTGCCGGCGTTAAAAGGTCAATACACCGTAGAAGCCGCGCGCGCATCCGTTCGTACTACGGCATCAGATCATTTTCCGGTCGTAGGGCAGTTGGATGAAAATATGTATATTTCCACCGCGCATGGGTCTCATGGTATTCTGAGCAGTTTATTATCAGCCAAAATATTAACCAATAAAATGATGAATTTACAATGTGATGTCGGTGGTTGTGTTTTGTCTGCTCTCTCTCCTGATCGGTTCGATAGATCAAATGCAACCTAATCTTTAGGGAATGTTATGCTTTTTTGCACATAATTAAAGTTCGATAGACGAGGAAAGCATAATGACAAAGTTATTGAAGAACTATCTGTGCGATGAAAGTGGTGCGACGGCCATTGAGTATGGAATGATAGTTGCGGGAATTGCGGTAGCCATCGTGGTAACCATAGGTTTGGTTGGTGCAGATATTGATGCGATGTTTGTAACAATACAGACATTTATATAATCAAAATTGATGTCTAATTTATTTAAGTGTCCGCGCTTTTTTGATTGAAGGCGCGGTTTCTGCATCTTTTATTTCCCCTAATCATGCGCTAGTTTGTTGCGATGACTTATACAGACGCACAAATTTTCGATGTTATTATTGTTGGTGGTGGCCCTGCGGGTGCGCAATGTGGCTTGTGGTTGAAGATGCTTGGGTATAACCCGATTATTCTGGAGAAGGGCAGTAAACTAGGTGGGTTGCAGCTTTTGAACCCACATGAAAATCACTGGACTGTTTGCGTGCCCGGTCACATCGGTGCCGAGCTGGCCGAAGCCATGGAGGTCAACATCAATCGTCATGGTGTTGCCCATATCCTGAATGTTTCTGAGTTAACGATAGAGCGCAAAAATCATAACTTTCACGCCACTTTTAAGGATACGTTTGGGGCGTACCAAATGACGGCGCCGAAGATTGTGATTGCCACAGGTGTTCGTCATAAGGATGGCGGTTTAACGGCATCGGATAAGGTAATTATTGGATCAGGGCAGGTGATAGAGGATCAAGAATTCACAAATTTGAGTGTCGCGATTTTGGGGGGCGGTGACAGCGCGGCAGAGGCATACGACTTTGTTATTGAGAAGGGCGCAAAATCTGTTGATGTTTATGCACGTACACTGCGTGCGCGAAAACAAATATACGAAAAAATCCCAGATCAGAATTTGCATGTTGGTGCCTATGAGGTGGATGAAGTAAAGCCCATGGTTAATGGGAAGGCATACGATAAATTATGTGTGATGTACGGTTGGCAACCTGTGAATCCTCTGCCGGACTCTATCCAGATTAAACTTGATGAACGAGGGTTTATTGACGTGGATGAGAATTACAGAACCTCCGATAAAAATATATTTGCCATCGGTGAGTGTGCGCAGCGTGTACATCCGTGCATGGTGACGGCCATGGCAGACGGCGTGATTGCGGCGAAGGCCTTGCAGTCTGATTTTGACGACGAGTAGCGAGAAGGGGGGGCTTTTTTGTAGAACCCTCTGGCGTTTTATTTGATCTATGTTAGGGTTGTATCGTTAGGAAAATCCACATTAAGTCGTAATTATAATGCTCGAACAGTTTGCGCCATCTGTTTTCATTCCACCCGCCATTGCCTTTGTTCTGGTTATGCTTCTTATCATGCCTTTCAGAAAGGTTGCGCGGTTGTCGGGAATTGTTGATAAACCGGGCGGGCGCAAACAACATGAAAAAGAAATCCCCCCCATAGGCGGTATTATAATCTTCAGTGTATTTATGGTGCTTGGGCTTGTCTTCGGTAGCGTTGATCTCAATCGTTATTGGGCACTTTATTCAGGATTAATTTTATTATTGGTGTCCGGCGCAATGGATGATCAGTTTCATATACCGGCAAAAATCAAAATGATAATTCATGTCGCGGCGGCAGTTCTTATTGCTTTCTGGGGGAACGTACAGGCCGCATATCTGGGTGATTTATTTGGATATGGCGTGATCTGGACAGGCTTTATGTCCTACCCGTTTACGATTGTGGCGATTGTATTACTCATTAACGCCATGAATTTAATGGACGGCATGGATGGGCTTGTCGGTGGCACGTCTTCAGTTATTTTCATGTGGTTTATGCTCGCTGCCATTGTCGCAGGGCAATATGCATTTGCGCATGTACTCTTATTATTGATTGCCTGTATTGGTGGGTTTCTGGTGTTTAATATGCGTAACCCGTGGCGGCGCAAGGCAAGCCTGTTTCTGGGGGATGCAGGCAGTATGTCGCTTGGGCTGACAATTGCGTGGTTTGCAGTGCTTTTGGCAAGGGGGCCGAGCAGTCCGTTGGAGCCAATCGCCGTGGCGTGGATTATCGGGTTTCCTATTTTTGATACATGCGCACAATTTTATCGTCGCGTACGCGAGGGGCACGACCCGTTTATGCCTGATCGTGGGCATTTCCATCACCATTTCATTGATGCGGGTATACCTGTGCGTTATGCCTGTGTCTTGATTATTGGTCTTATTGCTCTTATGGGAGGCATCGGTTACTTTGGCGTTGCGGTGGGGGTTCCTAACATTATTCTAACGGTTGGGTGGATTCTCTTGTTATTTGTGCATATTGGTTTGTCCCGCAAGCCGGAGCGCTATGTCAGAATTATCCGCAAGTGTTTTCCGATGTTCATTATGCCATCAAGGGAGGCTTTGCCTCCTACTGAACCAACGATTGTTGGCTGTGTGGATAAGGGATAAGAAGGTTATCACGTAGATTGACCTGAATTACACCGCCCCTTAAAGTAATACTCATCACAAAGATCGCGCGCTATGAGAGTACTAAATGCAATGAATGCTGGCTTGTATTCCTGTTTATGCAGGAAAGCTATTAATATTTACGCATGCTTGTTCATGTCTTTCTTTCTTACTGCATGCATGGACGATATAACGCTTCCCGAATTTCCTTTAAGCAAAATCGGTGCCCAGCAAAGTGATGATGCATCGGATGATGACGTCTATATACCCGTTAAAAGAATAAAAACAGAAACCCTTCTTGATGAAAAGGGGAACTGGAATTTGGTTGAGAAAAGCGAGGCTTTTGACCCTATGCAGGCGCATTTGGCTGCGCGCAATCAAGTGAACACTAAAAGAAGAAAAACAAATAAAGAATTGAGTGCGCATTTCGAGCCTGATGCTAAAAGCGGAGAGGATGGTAAGATGCGTGTCTTACGTCTTGAACCTGATAGCGATAGCGGGTTGGAGAATTATGAGGTTGCGGAAAGCTCTATTGCAAAACCAAGCCATGCGGTTGCAGAAGGGGATTTACTAAGCAAAATAAAGCAGATTTATGGTGCGGATGATGCCAGTAGTCAGGGGTTTGTTGTGCCGAAAAGAAAGCCTGTTTCTGAGACAGCAAAGCTTTCTTTAGCATCAGCGCGGCCTCAATCTTCAGAGGATCGTCTTGTCAATGGGTATGTCATACCGCCTGAAACGCCTGTACGTAAGTTAAAAAGGAAAGCTGTTATTCGTGATGTTCCTGTGAAGGTGAAAACGCAGCCGACGGTTATCACTGATGGGGTTGTTATTCCAAAACGAAAACCTATTATGTCGGCCTCGGCGGTTCGGCTAAAAGCTCAGAATAGTGTGCGAGGGGCGTCGGATAATCAGGCCAGCGCCGGAAGTTCTTCTGCAATCAGAATGCGTAGTGGAAAGCATCCGGGGAAAACACGCCTTGTCATCGAGGTTACAAAAACAACCAAGTACAAAGTTGCCTTGGATCATGTGCGTAATACGCTGCGAATTAAGCTATACGATACGAACTGGAATTTAAGCCCCCAAAACAGCTTCACACTCAGTAAGTTGCTTGGGACGTACGTTGCGCGCAAACAAAAAGACGGAAGTGTACTGTTGGAAATACGTTTGAAGAAGAAAACAAAAATTCTTGATACGTTAATCTTAAGGCCGAATATTTCGTCAAAACATCGCGTCGTAATCGACCTTAAGGATTAATTGAAGGCTTTATTTCTTGCCGAGCATTCCAAAAACATCGTCGACAAAACTACCATCGCCATCTTGATCAAGCAGAGATCCTAACATGCCGCTTAGGGCGTCTGATGATCCGCCACTTTGTTGACCGGCCTTGCCCATAGACCCCATCGCCATCGCCGCAACCATAGGAAGGATTTGTTTGATAATGTCTGCACTGACGCCTGATTGTTGAGACACGTTTGAAGCCACTTGCCTGCTTGCGTCCTTGCTACCTAAGAGTAGTCCCAATATATCATTGCCTTGGGTTTGAGCATTGGTGACCTGCTCAGGCTGTTCGACATATTGCTGTACCTGATTGTTTTGTGCGACATCCATGATATTTTGAATGTTGCCCTGTTTTACCTGGTTTTGAACACCGCCGGAAAGGGCGCCCATAATACCGCTGATTGCGCTACCTGCTTGGTTTGGGTCTAGGCCGAATTGTCCGGCAATAACCTTCACTAATTGATCTTGTTGTCCTGTTGCATTAAGAAGTTTGAGAAGGTCCATTGTTATGCCTCGCTTTGCTTTGTGTTATCGTGCGTGAATGTATAAAATTTCGACAACCATAAGGTATTGATGCTGTTTTGACAATATTTTCGAAGGGTCTGTTAATGGCTCTCGTATGATGGGTATCAACATTACTTAACGAGAAGGAATTAAGAATGAAAAAAATATTGATGTTATCGGCTTTGGCCTTGGTTATGGCGGTTCCTGTTGCACAGGCCGGCGAGCACAAAGGCGGAAAGCACCACGGTAAAAAAATGTTCGAAAAACATGACACGAATAGTGACGGCGTTATTTCAAAAGATGAATTTATGGCATCTGCAGAAGAGCGTTTCGCGAAAATGGATGCAGACGGCAATGGTGAAATCACCAAAGAAGAAGCTGAAGCAGTCAGAAAAGCGATGAAAGATAAGTGGAAAGAACATAAAAAGAATAAAAAACATAAGTCTGACGATGAATCCGCTGAATAATAACTAAATGCGTGAGGGCCTATGGTGCCAACACATAAATTAGAAAATCTTTCTGATGAAGAGCTTATGGTTCGCGTTCAAGACGCGGACCATTCGGCGTTTTCGATTTTGGTGACACGCCATACCAAAATGTTTTATGCCGCGGCGTACCGGATGTATCCCTATCAAGATGAGGCAGAGGATATTGTACAGGAAGCGTTTATGAAGTTATGGAACCGCCCTGAAATATGGAAGGCTGATAAGGGGGCAAAGTTCACCACATGGTTTTACCGCGTTGTGACCAATCAGGCGATAGATTTCGCCCGTAAGATAAAAAATACGAAGGGTTCTGAGGCTTTGGACCGTATTACAGATAAGACGGCCAGCCAGCAGGAAATGATGGAGCAGACACAACAGGAACAAATGTTAGAGGATGCGATACAAGAATTACCGGAGCGTCAGAAACTGGCACTCAATTTATGTTTTTATGAAGGACTGAGTAACAAAGAAGCCGCAGAAATTATGGATGTTGGTGTAAAAGCACTGGAATCGTTATTGATGCGGGCAAAGGCAGGTTTAAAAGATATCTTAGTGAGGCAGGGAAGTTTAGGAGATGAAGAGAGGAGAGGGCATTATTATGGTTCATGATTTAGATAAAGAATTGGATGCGTTGTTGTCAAAGCGCGCAGTGCCTGAAATGCGTAGCAATCTGGAACACCGTATTATTCAGGCGTCTCTAAAACAAGAGGTGCACGTTGCGGGGCGCCAAAGTGAGGGTGGGCTTTTCGCAGGATTGAAAGCCGTTTTAGATAATATTGTCCTGCCGCAGCCCGCTTTAGCGATGATGATGGTTTTAATGGTAGGTGGCGTTCTGGGTGCGTATTCCCCTGATGTAATGCAAGATGATGACGTTGATAGCTTTGAGTCATATATAATGACAAGCGATGAAATAGGGTATGGAGATTTTCTATGAAAAAATCAGTCAAAATAATTTTCACACTTTCGATTATTCTAAACTTATTGTTGTTGGGAATTATAGGTGGCCATGCCTATCGCATAAAAAACAAGCCACGCGCATGGGATGAGGTTAAGCAGAGCCTTGCGCCGGAAACCAACAAGGTATTCAAGGAGGCTTTTAAGGGAAAGGGCAAAGATATTTGGCGCTTTTCCAAGGATGTAAAGCAGAGGAAGCAAGCCCTGAAAGAGGTTATTGTTGCCGAAGAGTTTGATTCCGTTGCTTTTGATGCGGCGGCTCGGGACTTGCTGACGTTGAAGGAGGCGTTTTCAGACCGCAAGGTTAAGTTTATGGAGGGGGTTCTCTCACAATTACCGCAAGAGGAACGTGTGAAACTGGCCGACCACATGGTTGAGAAGCTGTTCGGCAAATCGTTGCGCAAGAAAGGCGGTAAGCATAAGCATGGTAAGGATGTGTCGCCTGCTCGTGATGGTGCGCAAGAGCCCTCGCCAGAATCTTCTGAGGATTAGCACACTATTGGTCAATAATGGCCAAATCAAAACCTGCGGTATTGCTTTATGTTTTTGTGTTTATCGTATTGTTTTAATTTTGTTAATTAACGTACGTTTTTTTCGAATCGGGTGTCCATAAGGGGTGTTTTGGCATGATTCCCTTGAATAAGTCGCTTTCCAGATGTTTTGTTAACCATCTTTGGATGTGCGGGGTTTCTTGTGCGAAAAACCAGTCGCGATCAACGTGGGCGAATTGCCTGATAAACGGAAAGATTGCGATGTCGGAAAGGCTTGTTTGTTCGCCGGATAGGTGCCCGTTATTCTCAATGCGTTTGTTTAGGTCGTTGATGATGTTTTCGCACGTTTCACGAGCTCCGCTGCAGTCTTCATCAGGGTGTCGGTTTGGGTATTTATAGCGGTCTAGCGATCTTTTAAACGCCCCGTCATTGCGTTCGATCAGGTTAAAGGTGTCATCTCTGTGTTGGTCTGGCAGCCATCTGTCAGGGTCGTTCTGTTCCAGTGCCCACAGCATAATATCGAGGCTTTCGTCAATCACGCGACCGGATGGGAGTAGGAGTACAGGGACGCTACCCTTTGGTGATATTTCCAGCATGTGGGCGGGTTTGTCGCGCAAGATGATTTCCCTATGTTCCCATTTTATGCCTGCATAAAGCAGTGCCATGCGCGCCCGCATTGCGTAAGGGCATCGGCGAAAAGAATATAGAATAGGGTGTATGTGTTTATTCATATTTTGTTTTAATTCAGTTTGTTATTGCGCGAATCTTAGTTTAACCAAGTCTGTCCGTTTCGATAATCAGGCGGTTTCTCTAAATTCGAAAATATCCAACCCCTCATCGGTTCCATCTTCTATTTGAATGTCCTCAACTCTGGCATGCTCGGGGCCTGATCGGCACGATTCAATGAAATTTTGAACGATTTCTTGCTGTCCTGTGACGTTTGCTTCGACGCTGCCGTCCTTACGGTTACGCACCCATCCTGTCAAACCTAAACCAGTGGCCGTTTCAACACTCCATGCGCGGTAATAAACGCCTTGAACGCGTCCGAAAACGCGTAAATGTTTGGTGATATTATTGTTCGCCATATTTGGCATTATAATGTTTCTGGCGTTCACGTAAAGCGCGCTCACGCTCCGGTGTCAGGCTGTCGGCGCAATGATGGCACGACACACCTTTTTCGTAAGAGGGGTGGTTGGTGTCATCTGCGGATAGTGGCTCACGGCAGGCGTGGCAAACACTCCAGTTACCTTCCTGCAGGCCATGTCCAACGGAAACGCGTTGGTCGAACACAAAACAGTCGCCGTTCCATTTGCTGTTATCGGCAGGAATGGTTTCCAAATATTTCAGAATACCGCCTTTCAGGTGGTACACATTCTCAAATCCATGAGCGAGCATGTAAGAGCTTGCCTTTTCACAGCGGATACCGCCTGTGCAAAACATGGCGACTTTTTTATGTTTCTCGGGATCAAGATTTTCTTCAACCCAGTCGGGGAATTCGGTGAAAATTTTCATGTCCGGATCAACCGCGCCCTCAAACATACCAACTTTGGTTTCGTAGTCATTGCGCGTATCGATTAATAAGACCTCAGGGTCGTTAATCAGATCGTTCCAATCCTTCGCATCCACGTACTCACCAACGCGTTCATGCGGGTTTGCTTCGGGTTTACGTAAGGTGATCAATTCTTTCTTTGGGCGCACCTTAAAGCGATTAAATGGTTGCTGGGAGGCGTGCGAATATTTCAACTCACACGCACTTTCGCTTGTGCTGACGCCGAATTTTTGATCAAGAAAATCAATCATCACATCCATTTCATCGGGATGTGCGGCAATAGTGCCGTTTATGCCTTCGGGCGCGAGGAGAAGTGTGCCGCAAATACTAGGCACATTTTTTTCCGTAAACGCATAAATTTCGGTGCGCAAAGATTGGATATCTTCAACAGGCACAAAGCGATACATCGCGGCAACTTTATAAGCATTCTCAGTCATGCGCAGATTTATAAGATAATATCGCAAAAAAAGCAATATTGTCTGTGTGCTAGTTCACATAGGCATGTAGCGTATCAAAGAATGTTTCAAGATCTCTTTTTTGCGGGCTGTTATTCTGCCAGATCATGCCAATTTGCCGCGTTGGGGCGGGAGACTTAAAGGGGATGACCTCAATGCCAGTTGGCATAGTGCTGTTTTTTGCAACCATTTCAGGCAGCAACGTCACGCCATACCCATAGCCAACCATCTGTATCAATGTTGGTAAGCTTGTCGCGCTGAAAGTTTTGCGTTTGGTCGATGGTTTTAATTTGCATGCACTGAGGGCGTGGTCGCGCAAGCAGTGGCCATCCTCTAGCAACAAAAGCTCGTCACTTTTTATATCTTTCAAAGATAAGGTTTTAGGCAGGCTTTGCCCTTTAGGGACGGCAAGATAAAAATCTTCCTTAAACAAGTCTCTTGCCTCAAAACCCCCGACGTCATACGGAAAGGCAAGAATAGCCGCGTCCATCTGTCTTTTCTCCAGTTGGTCTGTCAGGCGTTCGCTAATGTCCTCATAGATTTGCAAGTGTAAATCCGGGAATGTTTTTTGAAGATAGGGAAGAATCTTAGGTAATATATAAGGCGCGATCGTTGGGATAACGCCAAGGCGTAAAATTCCACTGAGGGGGGCTTGCATTTGTTGTGCGCTGGCGACGATGTGATCGACATCTTGGATGACTTTCTGTGCACGCTCGGCAACCTCGACGCCAAAGGCGGTTAAAGTGACGCTGCTACGCCCTGCGCGGTTGACCAGTTGTTGCCCTAAAATATTCTCTAAATCCTTGATGCCTGCGCTCAATGTTGATTGTGTAACATTGCAATAGGCTGCAGCCTTGCTGAATGATTTTTCATTCTCAAGCGTGATCAAATAGTTGAGCTGTCTTAGCGTTGGTTGACCCATATTATCGATAATACTACAATTTAAATAAATTTAATATTTATTTTTCCGATATATTAAAGAGAAATTTTTAGTTGGATATGATTAGCAAACTATAAGACACTATTGTCACAAGCCGATATTCAAGAATCAGGAGAGATAAATATGAGCAGTGCAAACCAATGTCCGATAACAGGTGCAGGAGCGTCCAAGCATAAAGCAGGGAAGGGAACATCGAACAAGGACTGGTGGCCAAATCAACTCAACCTTAAAATTTTGCATCAAAACTCTCCGCTTTCTGACCCTATGGGCAAAGATTTTGATTATGTGGAAGCGTTTAAGTCTTTAGATTTGCAGGCGTTAAAAGATGATCTATATGCATTGATGACAGACTCACAAGATTGGTGGCCTGCAGATTATGGCCATTACGGCCCCTTATTTATTCGTATGGCATGGCACAGCGCAGGAACATACCGCACGGCCGATGGTCGCGGCGGTGCGGGCTCGGGTTCACAACGTTTTGCACCTTTAAACAGTTGGCCTGATAATGGGAATCTGGATAAAGCGCGGATGCTTTTATGGCCGATTAAACAAAAATACGGTAACCAAATTTCATGGGCTGATTTGATGATCTTGGCAGGTAATTGTGCCTTGGATTCTATGGGCTTCAAAACATTTGGCTTCGGCGGCGGTCGCGCAGATGTGTGGGAGCCTGAGGAGGATATTTACTGGGGATCAGAAACAGAATGGCTCGCGACCAGTGATAAAGAAAACAGCCGTTATTCAGGCGATCGTGAATTAGAAAACCCTTTGGCCGCGGTGCAGATGGGCTTGATCTACGTGAACCCCGAAGGGCCTGATGGTAATCCCGACCCTCTTGCATCTGCGCGTGATATTCGTGACACATTTGGCCGTATGGCGATGAACGATGAAGAAACAGTTGCGCTGACGGCAGGTGGTCATACATTTGGTAAATGTCATGGGGCGGGCGATGCGGGCCTTGTCGGGCCAGAGCCTGAGCGCGCACCAATTGAGGCGCAAGGTTTAGGTTGGCTCAGTCGTCACGCAAGCGGTAAAGGCGGTGATACGATCACCAGTGGCATCGAAGGCGCGTGGACATCCAACCCGATTAAGTGGGACATGGGGTATTTCGATGTGTTGTTCGGCTATGAGTGGGAATTAACCAAAAGCCCAGCCGGTGCGCATCAATGGGTGCCTGTTGGATTGGCTGAAGAGCACATGGCACCAGCAGCGCATGATGCAAATGAACGCGTTACCACCATTATGACCACAGCAGATATGGCAATGCGCATGGACCCTGCCTATGAAAAAATTTCCAGACGTTTTCACGAAAACCCGGATGAATTTGCGGATGCTTTTGCACGTGCATGGTTCAAGCTTACGCACCGTGATATGGGGCCACGTGCCTTATATTTGGGTGTAGATGTGCCGGAAGAGGAGTTGATCTGGCAAGACCCAATCCCTGATGTTGATCACACATTGATTGATGTGGACGATATAGCCAATTTAAAAGGTAAAATTCTGGCGTCTGGCCTTTCTGTGCTTCAGTTGGTTTCAACCGCATGGGCGTCAGCATCATCGTTCCGTGGTTCTGATAAGCGCGGCGGCGCGAACGGTGCGCGCATACGTCTTGCGCCTCAAAAGGATTGGGCTGTGAATGAGCCTGCTAAGCTTGCGGATGCTCTGAGCGTTTTGGAAAAAGTTCAAGCCGATTTCAATGATGAGCAGTCGAGCGATAAGAAGGTTTCACTTGCAGACGTTATTGTCTTGGGCGGTTGCGCTGCAGTTGAAAAAGCGGCCAAGGATGCCGGACATGATGTTGATGTCCCCTTTACACCGGGGCGTACGGATGCCACGCCTGAACAAACGGATATTGAATCATTTGAGCCAATGGAGCCTGAGGCTGATGGTTTCCGTAACTACCAGAAGGCAGATTATGCGATCTCCGCAGAAGAAATGTTGATTGATAAGGCACAATTACTGACGCTAACCGCGCCCGAGATGACGGTGTTGGTTGGTGGTATGCGTGCCTTGAACGCTAATTTTGATCAATCAGGTCATGGGGTGTTCACGGATCGTCCGGAAACGCTGACCAATGATTTCTTTGTAAATTTATTGGATATGGGTACCACATGGCGTGCGACATCTGATGCTGAGAATGAGTTTGAAGGCAGTGATCGTCTGACCGGAGAAGTTAAATGGACAGGAACGCGTGTCGATCTGATCTTCGGTTCCAACTCCCAGTTACGTGCATTGGCAGAGGTCTATGGATGTTCTGATTCACAAGATCGCTTCGTCAATGATTTTGTTGCGGCGTGGGGCAAGGTTATGGAACTGGATCGCTTTGACTTAAAATAAGTTTTTGAGCAATAGAGTATAAAATCAGGCGAGGGCGGTGATTGCCCTCGTTTTTTGTTTTTGTCATTATTAATTAGTTTTACTATCGGTTTTTTCGATATATTAAAGCGGAATTTTTCGTTGGATTTCATGCGCGAATCTGTGCACTTTGCACACAATAAATTATTTATTAAAATTAACTAATGGAGACGTAAATGCTAGGTATCGGAGATCAACTCCCTGAATTTGAAATCACAGGTGTAAAGCCGGGATTTAACAAGCATGAAGAAAACGGCGAAAGCGCGTTTGAAACAATCACTGAAAAAAGTTTTGACGGTAAGTGGAAGGTTTTCTTCTTCTACCCAAAGGATTTCACGTTTATTTGCCCAACTGAAATTGTGGAATTCGCAAAATTGAACGAAGATTTTGATGATCGTGATGCGGTTGTCCTTGGTGGTTCAACAGACAATGAGTTCTGTAAGTTGGCATGGCGCCGCGAACACCCGGAGCTGAACGGCCTTGGTCAGTGGTCATTTGCCGATACAAACGGGTCTTTGATTGATGGTCTTGGTGTGCGTGAGCCACAAGCAGGCGTAGCATTGCGCGCGACATTTATTGTTGATCCTCATAATGTGATCCAGCATGTATCCGTGAACGGCCTGAATGTTGGTCGTAACCCGAAAGAAACATTGCGTATTCTTGATGCATTACAGTCGGATGAGTTGTGCCCATGTAACCGTCCGGTTGGTGGTGACATCATTGATGTTTCTGCCGAAGCAACGAAGATCGCTGCTTAAATAAAATACCCCCTGTATGCGGCAGGCGTTGTTAAGGCCTCGCCGCATACTTCCCTAAACAGATTTAATTGAAAGATATAATCATGAAAATATCAGAAGCCGTTGCCGCGCGCCGCGCCGTTAAACATTATGATCCTGACCATGTTATGCCGGAAGATGACTTCAAGGCACTGATGGATTTGGCGATGCAATCACCGACATCTTTCAATATCCAGAATTGGCGTTTCGTCAATGTAACGGATAAAGAAAAGCGGGTGGAGCTTCGTAAGGCCGCGTGGGATCAGGCACAGGTAACAGATGCTTCGGTTGTTCTTGTTCTGTGCGCTGATGTTAAATCGTGGGAAAAGGACCCCGCCCGATATTGGCGTAACGCCCCCCAAGAAGTAGGGGAGTTGATGGTGTCTATGATCGGCCCGTTTTATGAAGGACGTGAATGGATACAACGTGATGAGGGGATGCGCTCTGTCGGGATGGCGGCGCAAACGCTGATGCTGTCGGCCAAGGAAATGGGCTATGATTCATGCCCGATGATTGGTTTTGATCAGGACGCAGTGGCGGAGATTATCAACCTGCCTGATGATCATGTGATCGGCATGATGCTTGTGATTGGTAAGCAAAGCAAAGCCCCAAATCCACGCGGTGGTTCAATAGAGTATAGCGAAGCCGTGATTGAAAATTCATTTTAAATAAAAGACGTAAGGAGAACACCATGTCTATTTCAGATTTAAAAAATCTTATTCCTGACTATGCGAAGGATATTAAGCTGAACCTGTCAACGCTCGCGACGGATGAAACACTCAACCCACAGCAACTTGCAGGGACGTTTCTGGCATCGGCGCTTGCGACCGGTAATCAGACTGTGATCAAGGCCATAGAAGCGGAGGCCGCGCAGCATTTGTCTGATGAAGCACTCACTGCAGCGAAAGCCGCGGCCGCGATTATGGCGATGAATAACATCTATTATAAATTTACGTATATCATGGATGATTATCGTAACATGCCTGCAAAATTACGTATGAATATCCTTGGTAAGCCAGGTATTGAAGAGAAAGCTGATTTTGAGCTCTGGTCTTTGGCTGTGTCAATTATCAACGCTTGTAAGTCATGTGTCATCGCACATGAGCAAAAGGCACGTGAAGAGGGTATTTCAACGGCACAAATTCAAACAGTTGCGCGTGTCGCATCCGTTGTTCATGCCGTTGCGGCGGTGTTGGATGGTGAAATTGCCATGAATGATGACGTGGCGAAGAAGGCGGCGTAAGGCACCATAAAAATGCTTCAGTGAACGCGGTCAGGTTAAGTCTTGGCCGCGTTTTTTATTGATTACATAACAGTTTTTATGTCATCCTTGATCACTCAATAATATTTATAAAACAAAGAGTAAGATAATGGGTGAAATGACTGAATCAGATACATTAGATAGGCTTGTGGGTTTGTCAAAGATGGCCTCTAATGCGGCCGAACGCGGTTCGGTAATACAGGATTTGCAAGATTACAGGCTTGAGCTGATGGGGGATGCTGATGATGTCTCTTTAAGTGATGCGGATAAAACCAAAGTTGCAGAGATAGGGGGCGCCGTTATTAACGGTCAGGTTCGCGATGTTTGGGAGGCGCGCGCACGTTATTCTACATTGGCTGATGTCATGGACGAAACATTGAATGAAATGGTTGGCTTTGACGTTGAGGGGCGTACTTTAAGCTCTATCAAGCAAGATGATATGTGTGAGGTGATTAAACATAATTTCCCTGATTCAGCCGACATTTTTGACGTTTTAGACAGTTATATTGATAGGCAAACGATCGAGTTGAAGGGCGCAGCCCCTGCCGTTATGGATATGCTTGCGGCTTATATCGCCGCGTTTGATCCCAAACTGATTGGTGTATATGACGCAAGCAGCATGGTGCGTCCGATTGAAACACATGGTGATTTTATGGATTCGGATACTCGCCTGAGAATGCGTTATTTGGCATCGGCGGTATCTTCGGAAGTTATGGAAGGCACGAACCATCATATCTATCGCATGGCAAAAATAGATGCGCAGAGCGATACGGATTCCCCTGAGCAAGTGATGGCAAAATTAACGAAAGTTATGAAGGAAAAAGACGGGAAATTAAATTTTCTTGATAAGGTCGCAATTTTTGGAAATCAGCCATATCTGCCTGATGATCTGGAGGTGGATCTTGATGCTAATCGACGGTTTGATGAATATCACCCTTCGCATGATCGTGATACGAAAGATTGGGCAACAGAGGCATGTAACTTAGGGGCGGCTTTTCTTCCGTTTTCACCACGTGGCACAGGGGCGGAGATCGCCACCAAGTTTGTGTATCCGGTCGGACTGGCGCAGAAGCTGCATGAGCATCCTGATCCTAAAGCGTTACAAAGGTTTGTGAGTGCTTTGCCAAAAAATTCGCCTGTACCAGAGGCTCTTGGCATTGATTTGGGGGCATTGGCGTCGTCCGGCAATGATTATGATCCTTATACCAACGAATAGAATTTAGGCTTCAGGCTCTGCCAGATTGCCTTGTTTTACGTATATTTCACGGTGTGGGTAGGGGATTTCGATATTGTTTTCTTTCAGAACATCCCACAGCGCCAGCATAACCGCGCCGCGCATATTTGTGACGCCGCGCTCTGCATCTTTAATCCAGAATCTCAGTTTGAAGTTTAATGAGCTATCGCCGAATTCCGTCAAGTGACATACCGGCGCCGGGTCGGCACAAATACGTTCATGCGCGGCGGCGGCTGTTTCTTGTGCGAGGCGTTTTACATCATGCGGGTTGGAGTTATAGTGAACCCCGAACTGCACCTCTAAACGGATGAGCGAGCTTCCGTGGCTCCAATTCACAACGCGCTGGGTAATGAAATCTTCATTCGGAATAAGGAAAGATTTATTATCGCGTGTGACAATCTCGGTATAGCGCGCAGCCATATTATTAACCCATCCAAACGTACCGCTTTCAGGTATTTCAATGACGTCACCCGGCTCGATGGAGCGGTCAACCAGTAGGAGCATGCCCGAAAACAGGTTGGATATACCCTTTTGTAAACCAAAACCAATACCTAAACCGACAGCACCACCAAAGACGGCAAAGAGCGATAAATCAATACCCGAACTGGTAATCCCGATGAGTAGGGCAATAACAATCAAGACCACACGAATGATTTTGGCGACCAGAACCTGAGAGGAGCGCGTCATGCTTGAAGCCTTCAAAACGCGCCGTTCCGCAAAGGAAGATACGAACGTCGCAAAGTACAGGAGTATAAACAGATAGAAGATACTTTTTATAACCGCGAGAAGGGATAGGCGGAAGTCGCCGATGGTGAAGCCGATGGCGTCTAGAGTTTGCGTTGCGCCATCGAGCATGCCGAAAATACTGAGGGCCGCCACAGACCATATCCCGAAGGCAAAGACATTGCGCACGGTATTGTTATCAATAAATTGCGCAAGAATACGAATAACGATCCATGCCGTTAAAACCTTCATCATGCCGTTAATCAGGGATACATCGACCCCAACCAGATCGGAGCTAGCGATGCGCGTGGTCAGGAAAATGACAATCAGTGTTATCAATGGGAATAGGAGCTTGCGGACGTTGTTTGCAATTCTTTTTATGCGGCGCGGCCAGTCGGAATCATTGATGGCTTTTTCCACCGTTGCGCGGGTCATGCGGTATATGAACATACCAAAAATAAACGAAGCCACGATAATAACGCCCTGATAAATCGTGTTGGCCTGAAACAGATAGTTGCTACACCAGTCGAGCGTGTGTTGAAGTGCAGCGGCCAAATCAATATTTTCTAAATTGATATTTTCAATTTCGATTATTTCTTTGGTTTCCGTATTTTTTTCTGCTTCCGTAGTGTCGGCCATGGGCGATATCTCGTCTTGTTGTGGGCGCAAAATTACGTGAGTGATTGCCCGCATAGTAACAGCAGGGGGGTGTTTTTCAAAATAAAGAATTTGTCCTTTGAGCTTAGCGATAAGGTCTTCTACAGTAGGGATCTAATTCACAGAAGGAGTATTGTTATGTCTTTTGAATATCTTCACACCATGGTGCGTGTCCATGATCTGGATGAGTCCCTCAATTTTTATTGTACTCTTTTAGGGATGAAAGAAATCAGACGTAAAGAGGTGGAAAAGGGGCGTTATACACTCGTGTTTCTTGCTGCTCCTCATGATGTAGAGCGTGCCAAGGATAATAATGCGCCGCTCTTAGAGCTGACCTATAACTGGCCGGATGAAAACGGCGTTGTTGAAGAATATGGGGAGGGGCGCAATTTCGGCCATCTCGCCTTTCGTGTGGATGATATATATGAAACATGCCAGTCTTTGATGGATGCGGGGATACTTATCAATCGCCCGCCGCGCGATGGATATATGGCGTTTATCAGGTCGCCGGATAATATATCTATTGAGTTTTTACAACGCGGTGACGCGCTGGAGCCAAAAGAACCATGGGCAAGCATGAAAAGCACAGGGCATTGGTAGTATAATTCAGATATTATAATTTAACCGGATTAACTGGATCAACTGCCGCGTCGGCGGATTGTGTAGCGTGTGGGTTTTCCATGTGCGCGATAAGTGATGTTGCCACACCATCCGCAACCTCTTTGGCTGTGCTTTCTACATACTGACCACTATATGTTTCATGATCAACATTTCCACTTGTGTAAGTCATCCAGTTTAGTGCACCCATCATGGCATTATGGCCGATGGGTTGATCCTCTGGAAGACTACCCAGAACTAGGCGGTCTGCCTGAATTTGATGAATGCCGTGATACACCTCTTCGGTGGCGGCGCGCAGGAAAAATCCGGCTTCTTCTGCATCGGTTTCGGCCTTATATGTTCTGTCATCCATAAGGTGATAGGCAGGGTTATAGCGCAACGATATGGTTTCATCATTTAAGATACCAATCTCTTTAAAGCCCATGAACCCCATCATTCCGCCGTCATTATCTATATCGCGCGCGGATTTATATACCACGGTGATGTCATTGTCATCCAGTATGTCGGATACGCCATGCACTTGAGCAAACGTAGTCGCTATCGTGTCGGCAATCTGTTCGCGGATGGCGAATTGTTCTCTTAATTCATCAGCGGTGGAGATGTTATCAGGCGCTTTTATTTTCGCGAGTGTCTCCATAAATTCAGGGTTGGCTTTTAACGTGGCAACCACTTGGGCGTTTTGATCGGAATTCCAAGTGTTAAAGGATTCCTGATCTTCGTGCGCATAATGCATAAAACCACGCGCCATATCGGCAAAGTCATGCCCCGACAGATCATCTTCGGTAATATCATCTTTGTGAACATGCAGCATGGTATAAGCCATAGCCTTAAGCATATTCGGATCAGCATCAGGGAATTTTTCTGCTATGGTCGTCGTGCCGTTGGTACCTGTCAGATCATCACGCACGATGGACTTCGCATCATCCAGAGTGAAGCCCGACAGGGCAGGCGTGCGGTTGATAATATCGCCTATTACCTGTGTTCCGTCTCGCTCACGGGCAAGGTATGAGCGTGCATTATCATCAGAGAGTGATTGTTCCGGCGTTTTGGGAGGCGGATCAACAAAAAATCCTGTGACATATCCAACAGCATCAGATACGACACCATCGCTGTGATCCGGGTTCCAGTTCGCCTCACCGGCCTTGATTAGATTTGTTTCTATTCTTGAGATACCGCCGGGAACGCTCAAATCGATACGATCCATTGGTATGCCGGATTGCTCGTTAAAGTTACGTTCCAAATATTGCGTGATGACACGATCAGAGAGCACGCGCTCACTTTCCGCGAGCGGTATGTCACGGTTTTTAAAGCGGTTATAATGCCGCTCAAATGCGTCTTGATCTTCGGTGGGTGTGTCGCCCATGTATCACCAGTTTTTTATTTTTTATAGAATAACAATAAATGCCTGAAATTGCAAAAATAAAGGGGCGTGTGAAACGCCCCGATATACTTATCTATCCTGTACTTAGGTAACTAAGAATTGGCACTTTCAGGTGCAAGGATTTTAATGGCCTCATCCGGATATGCTTCGCGGAACCCGTCATCCAAATCTTTTGGATGTGCCATCAGACGGAAGAAGATCGGGCCACATAGAATGTCAATCGCCAAAGATGGTGTGATATCCGTGCGGAATTCGCCGTTCTTCTGGCCTTCTTCGATGCTATAGCGGATGGCGTCCATCAAAGGCTCCAGAAGGTTGTCCTTGAAGATCTTCAGGGATACTTCGCTTGCCTGCGCTTCGCTGAAAAGCTGCGCGATGGTTTGTCCGTTATTGCTGTCGACTAGGCGGATTAGCTTATCAAGTTGCATCGTGATCGCTTCTTTGTGACTGCTTGCCGTCGGAAGGGGGGTCTGCATGCCTGGTTGATTGCTGAGCGCATCCATAACAACGGCGGTTTTGTTCGGCCACCAACGGTAAATCGTGGTTTTGCCAACCTTCGCCTTTTTCGCAATAGATTCAATGCTCAATTCCTGAACAGATGTCTGTAGCAATAATTTGTTTGTTGCGTTCAAGATTGCTTTGCGAGATTTTTCGCTGCGTGGACGTCCTTTTTTGGCTGCTTCTGCCATTAATTTTCTCCTCAAATTACATATGCCAAGACTTTTGGCGGGTGTAGTATGAAAACTCATCGTGTCGTATTATGATGTTTAAGATATGACTCATTTTTTGGGATTTGACAAGAGTACGAAATCGTATTTTTTCGTGCTTTGCGTATCATAACGAAAAAATTATTTTATATGAGTGCTATAGGGGGATTCGTTATTTTGAAAAATTATTGCATCTGAAATACGAAAACGCACCCCTTGGGTAAGGGATGCGTAATATGCTAATGCGAATCGGTGTGTTTCATTTAGAAACGATATGTAACGGCCATTGCCAATCCCCAGTCACGTTCCATCTGCACACCGTTTAAATCCTGATAAACAGGTATGTTGATATCGGCACCAAACTCAAGACCTTCCATGCCGACAATGTTCGGGGTGTAGATGAAGCCTGCGCCAATCTCCACCGTTTCACCGCCGTAATTGTTCGGATCAGCCGTTTGCACAGGTGCGGCAATGGCTGTGTCAGAGCCTTTGATCTTGCCCATTGTTTCCATGCGTACCAGACCGTTGGCCGTGAATTTGTCGTTGAATTGATGGCTTGCCCATGCGTTTACGGCATGTTTGTTGCCCCAACGATACCCTTGATCATTTTCACTTTCCATGCGGATCGTTGCGTTGTATTGCGCGCCCCATCCCCATTGTCCGTGATGCCCTGTATAGGTCACACCGGGCAGCGCATCCCAAGTACCAGAGCCAAGTTGCATCGCGTACGGTAAACGTAAACGCGGCGTAGTGTTCATTGGCGTAAGAACGCTGTCCTCTTCCTTGATTGAACCTGTTGGTGCGCTGATACCAAGGTTTACATTCACGCTGTGGCGTTCATCTTCATAGATCTGATAAATACCGCTGATCGATGTGTCTCCCCATCCGGTGGAGCGGGTTGTAAACTCACCAAGGCGCGTTGTGCCCGCACCGCCGGCAAAGGTGATGTGATCCATTTCCTTGGTCATATACATCGCCATAGCCATAACGGTTAGTTTATCGGTGATACCGTACATCCCGCCGAGCATGTGCATGGTCATGTCCATTTCAGTAGGTACGACGCGCAATGTTGGGGGTGGGGCGTTCGGGTTGGATATTGTGGAGACGATCTCTTCGGGTGAGACATCGCTCGTACCCTGACGGTTGCCGTCCATGCGCATATGTTTAAGGCGATACGACACCATCCATTCCCCTTTATCATGGACATGGTCACCCATAATGCTGATTGGCGCGCTTGGCCCCTCATGGTGGTGTGCATCGTGGTGGTGTTCGTGGTTTGTGTTGCCAATCGATGCTTCCTCTGCATAAGCGGGAAGTGCGGAAAGGCCGAGTATTGTGCTGCCCAACAGGCAGGCTTGCTTAAGTGTGTTCATTATAGAACTCCTGAAAAAAATTAAATTTTGAAAGTTAATGTGGTGTTTTTCAGGCGTAAGGAGGGGCGCGAATGCCGTGTATACTGAGACGTTCGCGTGGAGCAAAACGCAATTCTGTATAGGGCTTTATCAAGTTGCCAATCTGTGTTGGCGGGATTACGTCATCTTGATATGCGGGGATAGCAATAGAGGCCATAGATGCGTTAAGACACATCTGGCAATGTTCGGTGTTGAAGGTCGGGGCGTCGGGTACTTGTTGCCCGTTTTCATCGATGATGATTGTTTTGCTGCCGAACGCGCTACAGATGACAATCGGCGTACCGTCAGTTTGCGAAACCCATAATGGCGTGGTTTGCGAAAGAAAGGACAGCACCATCGTAAACAGGGCGAGGGTGGTGCTAATCGTTACTTTGGCTTTTGTATGTTTCATCAAAGGCAAACAATGTTAATTTTTAGAATGCCCTGTTCTGGAATGATTTTGGTGCTTTGTCAATAACAACAATACGACCTTTTCGGTATTCCATCACGGCAAGGCCGCGTTCTACGATTCCATCAGGGCGGAAACGGAAAATGCCATCCACGCCGTTAAAGCCGTTTGCGTTCGTGATAGAGCGGTGATCATAGGCAGGGCGGCCTGTGTCTTTTAATCCGATCCGTGCCAAAATAGCCGACAACGCCGTTGCATCATACGCCAATGAAGCAATGCGCGGCGGTGATGTACTATAGATATTACGATAGCGTCTTTCGAATTTTTTTCTGGATTGCGGATCAGGCGCAGCAAACCACGCACCACTGAGCGTACTGTCTTGTGCTAAGGATGTATCATCCATCAGGCCGGTACCAAGGCGTTTCACTTGATTTGGCGGTAAATCATAATGATTCAGGAAACTGCCGAGCTGGCGCGCCAGTGGGCCGCCGACAGGCATAAGGACGGCATCATATGGCGGGCCAAATGCGTTGTTGGCTTTCTTACGTGCATCATAATCAGAGAACATGCGCATGATGGATGCGAGGTTTTTATCTTGCGTTGAGAAGCGTTCGATACGTGAGGACTCTACGCCCGCTCTTTGGGATATTGCTTGATACGCTGAAACAACACCATTGCCATAGCCGTTGGTTGGGCTGATCACGCCAATGCGCGTATAGCCATTTGCGGATGAATACCTTACGACGCGTTCAATTTGATCAAACGGTAATAGGCCAATTAAAAATGTACGATTATTCGCCAAAGTCCAGTCCGTGGAAAAGGCAATCATGTTGACGTTCGCGCTTTGCGTGACCTGACGCGCCGCTTTCACGGACGATGAAAAGACAGGGCCGAGCACTAGTTTTGATCCGTCTTGGAGGGCGGAGCGTGCTGCACTGCGTGCGCCCTCAGGCGTGCCTTTCGTATCCTTGGGCAGGAGTTCAAAATTATCATAACCAATATCGAACAAAGCCATTTGCGCGGCATCCAACATGGATTGACCAAGTTTCGCGTGCTTACCCGTCAGCGGCAGCAATATGGCAACCTTAACAGGAGCAAGAGATTCGCCTGATGCGCTATCTGCCATCATTGGTGATTCTAAGGCATCTGCTTCGATAGCCGCGGCGGAAATGTCACTGGGGGTTTGTTGTGCAGGGCGTGCGTTTTGTGCATCAGATCCAAGCCAAGGTGCAGTGTTATAGCCACCGCCGCAACCATGTAAAAACAAGGTGGCTGTTATCAGCATGAAATAAGTCAAAAAAGCAGAGGTACGGGAACGTTTTTTTAATGCGCGCATGATTTGCTATTCTCTTTTAAAAATAGATGTATGATGTCGGTTATGAATTCAGACAATAAAGAAAACGAAACAGAAAAGCCAGAGCATTTGCGAAGCGGCTTATACCTTGTCGCGACACCGATTGGAAATTTGCGGGATATCACGATGCGTGCGTTGGATGTTTTGAAATCGGTCGATATTATTTTGTGTGAGGATACCCGTGTGACGCGTAAGTTACTGAGCGCGTATAATATTTCCAATCGTGTGCAAATTTATAACGACCATAGCGGCGATGAAAAACGCCTTGATTTCATTGATATGATAAAAGACGACAAGGCCGTGGCATTGGTGAGTGATGCCGGTATGCCGATGGTGTCTGACCCGGGGTATAAGCTCGCGCGTGATTGCCAGGATGAGGGGCTTTATGTCACAACTATTCCGGGGGCGAATGCGCCGCTGTCCGCATTGCAGCTTTCCGGGATGCCGTCTGATAAATTCTGCTTTCTTGGGTTTATGCCGAATAAAAGTAAGGCACGGCAAAAATTATTATCGGAGTGGATGGATATAAAGGCCACTTTGATTGCCTTCGAAACTGCGCCGCGTTTAATCGCCAGTCTTGAGGATATTAAAACTGTGATGGGTGGGCGTGATGTTGCCGTCGTACGAGAGATTACGAAGTTGTACGAGGAATCGCGCAGAGGCTCAATTGGTGACTTGATTGAGCATTACCGCGAGCATGGCGCGCCGAAGGGGGAGATAGTTTTGGTCATCGCCCCGCCAGAGGATAAGATAATCAGCGATGATGATATTCTGACCATGCTACGAGAGGCCTTAGAAACCATGAAGGTTAAAGACGCGGCGGCAAGTGTGGCCGAGAGAACAGATCGAAAAAAATCTGATCTATATGACATGGCGCTGAAGATTAATAAGGAATAATTCATGCCCTTATTTGCAGATAAGGATAAAGAGACAAGCTATGCCAAGGGTGTGGCCGCGGAAACGCGGGCGGCGGAACATTTAAAAGTCAAAGGCTATGACATTATTGAGACGCGTTACAAAACCAAATTTGGTGAGATTGATGTAATTGCAAAGCTGGGTAACCTTATTTGCTTTGTCGAGGTTAAGGTGCGTGCAAAACAAGCCGATGCACTGGAATCAGTGACACCTCGTACACAGAAACGCATTGAAAACTCCGCTCTGTTCTTTTTGTCTGAATATCCTGATTATATGAATTGCGACATGCGTTTTGACGTAATCACAATATCGGGGGATGCAAACCTTGTGCATCTGGACAATGCGTGGCAAGCACGTTCATAATACAGATTGTCGAATCACGAAACAGATTCCGTGTCAGGAATTCTGAATAATCAAAACATAGGATATTCGTCATGATAAAAATTATTACAGGCACATTCAAAAAACCTGAAGCGCGTCTTTTGATGATGCCGCTGGCTTTGTTTTCTCTTTCATCTTGTACGGCCGTTGCTGTTGGCTCTGGCGTGGCTGTCGGAACCGCCGCTGTGCAAGAGGGGGGTGTATCGCGCGCCGCAAGTGATGCGCGCATTCAGGCCGATATCAACCAGCGTTGGTTCTCGCACAGTATTGATATGTTCAGAAAACTGGATCTGACCATTAATCAGGGGCGTGTGTTGATCACAGGTGTTGTCCAAGACCCACAACATAGGGTAGAGGCCGTGCGCATGGCGTGGCAGCCTGTCGGTGTTATTCAGGTGATTAATGAAATTAAAGTCGCGGACAGTGAAGGAATTGTCGGATATGCAAAGGATGCGTGGATATCAGGACGCATAAGAACGTCTTTGATTTTGGATAAAGATGTTGAATCGATTAACTATTCCGTTGATACCGTTCAGGGGAATGTCTATTTGATGGGCTTTGCACAAGATCAGGGTGAGCTTAACCACGTTATTAACGTTACCCGCACGATCGGTGGCGTAAAGCGTGTTGTGAGTTACGTGAAACTGGCAGGTACACCCGAAATTCGTGAAACCGCAAAAGATTATCAGCCACGTTTTGATGACAATATTCAAAATGCTAATGGCGACCCGATCACATGGAATACAGAAAGTGTGTATGAGTGATAATGCGTAAGGACTTTGATGCGCAGGATTATATATCGTCTTGCGCATTGAAACCCGAAGATGAAATAAAAATCGGAAAGCTGGCCTTGGGCATGGTTTATGCCGACCATGAAGGCATATCCGTTGATCGTTATATTAATCATTTAAAAAAGATGTCCGGTGAGGTTGAACGTCGATATAAGGCGCTTCGTGGTGCGGGCAGTGAAGATGATGTGCGCACGCGTCTGGCCGCATTAAAGCATGTGATTACAGATATTCACGATTATCAACAAGATTCAAAGAACCATGAAATTCTCGAAGGCGCAGATATTATCCGCGTGATAGATCGTGGGCGTGGTTGTTCTACGGCATTATGTGTCCTTTATATGGATGTCGCGCGTTCACAAGGGTGGCAAATAGACGGGCTCAACCTACCGTCACAGTTTTTATGCCGTTTAGAATATAACGGAGAGCGTCTGATTTTTGATCCGTCTTCCGGTTGTAAAATTATGGAAGCACATAATCTCAGAGCGCTTGTGAAGCAAACATTAGGGGATGAGGCAGAGCTATCCACAGAATATTTAGATGGGTTGGATGCGCGCCAAACGGTTATTCATCTGTGCAATCATATCAAACACCGCCGTATCGAAATGGGGGAGTATGATCAGGCCTTATCTATGGTTAAACGTATGCGCCTATTGATGCCGGAGGAATACCGTCTGCTGTTGGATGCGGGGGTTCTGTTTGCACGCACCAATAATATAGAGCAAGCCAAAACATGCTTAAATGACTATATTGAAAGAGCGCCGAACGACTATGACAGACGTGATGCCTTATTGTTGCTGTCTGAGTTGCCTGATTAGTTATGCACAATCCTATACACGGGACTTTTACCTCTATAATGTTGAAATCCTTGCAAGCCACTTTAGAAGGCTCTAAGACTCATTATTGTATTAATCCGATAGATTCTTTAAGGATTCGGATTTTGTTTTTGAGTTTTTATGAAGGGAAGATTTTATGCTTGCTCGTTATTTTATGATTTTTTCAGCCGTTTTTGTGCTGTCCGCTTGTGGTACCAACTCCAGCGATGGTGAAATAGATATGACTGGCGCGAATGATGGTGTCATCGTTGATGATGGCGCGGGACTTTATTCTGATGATGGGCCGGTTCCCGGCACACAGGCCGATTTGGTTGTAAATGTAGGGGATCGCATCTTCTTCGAAACAGATAGTTCTGATCTGACGGCGTCTGCACGTTCAACATTGGAAAATCAGGCCGCTTGGCTTGGCCAGTACCAAAGTGTTGGTGTTGTTGTTGAAGGCCACGCGGATGAGCGTGGGACACGCGAATATAACCTTGCACTTGGTGAGCGCCGCGCAAATTCTGTGAAGAATTACCTTGTTGCTCTTGGTGTTAGTCCGTCGCGTTTAACTGTGGTTAGCTTCGGTAAAGAACGTCCGGCTGTTCCCGGTGCGAATGAAAACGCGTGGAACCAAAACCGCCGTGGTGTAACAAAAGTCCAGTAAATTTCAATAAACCATAGGGATAATCAAACCATGGCAATCACATTGAAAACATTAAACATGCGTAAGACACCTTTATTAGGTGTCTTCACACTTGTGCTGATGGCGGGAAGTGTTTCGCCCGCGTTGGCGCAACAATCATCTGCCGCGGCTGCGGAAATCCGTTTTCAACAAATGGAAAAGGAAATCCGCAGGCTAACGGGGCAGTTGGAAGAACAGCAATATGAAATTCGTCGCCTGCGCGAAGATTTAGACAAAGCGCAAAGCGAATTAGATGCTGTTAAGTCGGGCTCTATGGTGTCGAACGGCAATGCACCCGGCATTAAAGTTGTCGAAACGTTGAGTGATACGGACAGAGTGGCCGTTGCCCCTGCGAATGATCCGGATGCAAGAGGGGGGTCGTTTCAATATAACCCGCCTGAGAATACCCAGACATTGGGCACATTGAATAAGTCGCCAACAGGCGCGGTCAGCAATGCCGGTGGTGCGCCGCGGGCTTACGATACCGCATATTCATACATAAAGGCGCGTGACTTTGAGCGCGCGGAATCTGAATTTGCGAGCTTTATGAATAACTATCCTGAGAGCGACCTGATTTCTAATGCGAAATATTGGTACGGTGAAACATTTTACGTGCGTGGTGACTATGAACGTGCGGCGCGTGTATTTGCCGAAGGGTATCAAAAATACCCCAGAAGCCCTAAGGCCGCGAGTAATCTTCTAAAGCTTGGTATGGCACTGGTTGGTATGGGCAAAACAGATGATGCCTGTATTGCTTTTAAACAGCTTAAGAAGGACTATTCTAAGTCTTCCGTGCCTGTTTTGAAACGCGCTGATTCGGAAATGGGGAAAATAAGCTGCTCTTAAAACGACTACGCTGACCTTGTCCCGCCGATAGATTTTCAATAGATTACCTTTTATGAATAAAAACCATGATTTTATGGCGCGCTTTTCTGCTGCGATGGAAAGTCGTTATGCTGAACTAATCCACGGTAATGTTGATATTGCAGTGGGTGTTTCGGGTGGCGCTGATAGCATGGCTTTGTGCTATGCGCTGTCTGATTTCTTTGGGGGAACAGGTAACACACTTCATGCCCTAAGTGTTGATCACGGTTTGCGCCCGGAGGCCGCGGAGGAGGCACGGCAAGTTGCCAAGGCACTTGATGCTTTGCCAAACGTCCAGCATCAGATTTTAACATGGCATCATGATGAAAAACCCACAGCGCGCGTTCAGGAAAGAGCTCGTAACGCGCGATATGATCTAATGGGGGATTACATGCGCGATCATAATCTGTCGCATTTATTTCTTGGGCATCACATGGATGATCAGGCGGAAACCTTCCTGTTTCGTCTTGCCAAGGGCAGTGGTTTAGATGGCCTTGGTGGAATGCCGCATATGCATGTGCGTGATGATATTCTTTTATGCCGTCCGTTTCTGGATATGCAAAAGTCAGAGATTATTGATTATTGTGAAGGCCATAACATTGATTTCATCAATGACCCATCCAATGATTCCGATGATTATGCGCGCGTACGATTGCGCAAATCCATGGATGTTTTATCCGTCGAGGGATTAACGCCTAAACGCCTCTCTATGACGGCAAAACGTCTTTTGAGGGTGAGGGAGGCCGTAGATCATATTGTTGAAAAAGAATGCAAAAATGTAATTTTAAAGAAAGATAGTAATCGTATCGTATTGGATATTGTTTTGTTGCTTGCCAATCCATTTGAGATTGTTTTGCGGGTGATTTTAAAGGCTATGGCAGAGCTGTCGCCCGATAGAGATTATGGCGTAAGATTAGAACGCGCTGAAAATTTATGTGAAGATTTAATGAAACCAAAAAGTTTTAGGAAACGAACTTTAGGGGGCGTGGTCTTTGAATGTAATGAAGATCAAGCGACGCTCGAACTTAGCCGTGAGCATAAGGATTAGATAAAAACGCTTTATTTATACCCGTAAAGTGCGTTAGGTTTGGGTATTATTAACGGATTTAAACTACACTTGGTTTCACAGTTTCAGCATCAGGTACGATTTTAGTTTAACAATCAGGATAGATTATGAATAAAACAAATAAAAATCTGGTTTTTTGGTTGGCGATTGCCCTCGTCATTATTTTGCTTCTGAATGTTGCAAAAGAAGCGCAGCAAGGCGTGGCAGGGAATGGCCAAGAGTTAAGCTATAGCGAATTTATGACACAATCCCAAAAGGGACAAGTGACAGAAGTCATCATTAAAGGTGATGAGGTTCACGGGACGTATTCCGGTGAAGGTGGTAATTTTATAACCAAAGTTCCTCCCTATGAAAACGTGGTTGATCGTCTGACGAATACGGCTGTCGTAATTAAGGCGCAAGAGCCTGATCCGCCATCTATCGGTATAGGTTACATCTTATTGAATTTTGCACCGATCCTTCTTTTGATCGGATTCTGGTTGTTTGTCATGCGACAGATGAACGGTAAAGGCGGCGGCGGCGCCATGGGGTTTGGTAAGTCCCGCGCGAAAATGCTGACAGAAAAGCAGGGTAAAGTCACATTTGAAGATGTTGCCGGCATAGAAGAGGCTAAGCAAGAGTTGGAAGAGGTTGTAGACTTCTTGAAAGATCCGCAGAAATTCCAACGCCTTGGTGGTAATATTCCCAAGGGTGCGTTGCTTGTCGGGTCACCCGGTACCGGTAAAACATTGATTGCCCGCGCCGTAGCGGGGGAGGCTGGTGTGCCGTTCTTCACAATTTCCGGTTCGGATTTTGTTGAAATGTTTGTTGGTGTCGGTGCCAGCCGTGTACGTGATATGTTCGAACAGGGGCGTAAAAACGCGCCATGTATTATCTTCATTGATGAGATCGATGCGGTTGGTCGTCACCGTGGCGCCGGATATGGCGGCGGAAACGACGAGCGCGAGCAAACATTGAACCAAATGCTTGTTGAGATGGACGGATTTGATGCAACTGAAGGTGTTATCATTCTGGCCGCGACAAACAGGCCGGATGTTCTTGACCCTGCGTTGCTACGTCCGGGGCGTTTTGACCGTCAAATCACGGTCCCGTTGCCGGATGTGAAGGGGCGTGAGAAAATTCTTGAGGTTCACATGCGTAAAGTGCCATTGGCGAATAATGTCGATGCGTCGATTATTGCACGTGGAACACCGGGCTTTTCAGGTGCGGAGCTTGCCAACCTTGTAAACGAAGCGGCTTTGATGGCAGCGCGTAAGAATAAGCGTGTGATTGGCATGGATGATCTGGAGGAAGCCAAAGATAAGGTCATGATGGGCGCAGAACGTCGTTCTATGGCGATGAGTGAGGATGAGAAAAAGCTCACAGCTTATCATGAGGCTGGTCATGCACTTGTTACTCTGCATGAACCTGAGTCTGATCCTATTCATAAGGCAACGATTGTACCGCGTGGCCGTGCGCTCGGGATGGTGATGCGCCTGCCGGAGGGGGATCGCTATAGTTATTCTCTTGCGAAAATGCGGGCAAACCTTTCAGTCGGTATGGGCGGACGTGTTGCAGAGGAAGTGATCTTCGGTAAGGAATATGTAACGAACGGTGCATCAGGTGATATCCAGCAAGTCAGCCAAATGGCAAGAGCCATGGTGATGGAATGGGGGTTGAGTGATGAAATCGGCATGGTCAACTTTGGTGATGATCCGAGCAGTTACGACAAACGCCGTATCTCTAGCGCGATGTCCAATAAAATTGATACGGAAGTACGTCGCTTTATTGATGAGGGTTATGATAAGGCCATGAAGATTATCACTGAGAACATTGATGATCTTCATACCATTGCCAAGGCATTGCTCGAATATGAATTATTGTCCGGTGATGAAATTAAGGCGCTTCTGCGTGGGGAGCCTATTCTTCGCGATGATCCGGATGACGATAATGCGGACACGCCGCCAAGATCATCAGTTCCTAGTGGTGGTGGCTCAGTGCCTAAGGGCGGTGGTAGTAGCGTTCCGGCATAAAAAAACAATTAAATTATGAAGCAGATGGAGTATCTTCCATCTGTTTTTCTATAGCACCGGATTTTGGAGCGCTGATCTGTTTTAGGTCAGGGTGAGCCAGTAAATGATCAATACATCCCTGCACAAACGCCGTCATCTTTGCGACACCTTCTGGCGTGGCGATTAAATCATTGCGAATTTCCAGTCCAAGATACTGTAAATCGTTTTTCTCCGAAATGCGTGATGCTGCGTTATGAGATCTTTCAGAAACGCGGTACGGCTCGCCTGATATAAAACGGTACTCACTTTGATCATTGAGATAAGCTTCCAAAGCTTCAGACAGTGGTGTTTTTTCGTGTCTTAGTGTCCCAATCTCAACATCACGTTGTTTTTGTACCCATGTGGGTGTGAAGCTATGCATATCTAATACGATAACCCCGCCATTATTATTGGCTCTGGCACGATCAATCATGGCTGCTTTTGTGTTGTGATAGGGGTGGTAAAGTGCGTTCAATCGACGTTCTTTTTGGTTGTCACAACATTGATCGGGCTGATTGGTCGGGATTTTAATGTCTTTATATTCCGAAGAATGCAATGTAATGGCGCTTTCCGGCTTTGCGTTTAAATCACACACCAATCTGGAATAATTTCCGTAAACAAAACTTGTATTAGGCATGATTGTCATCATGGCCTCAAAGAGACTGTCCATGTGAAGATCCGCGGCCTCATGTGCTTTGCTAAACCAGTCGGCTTCGGTGCCTAAACATTCAGGCAGGCATGCGGGAACGGCGTGCCCGTTGTGCGGGCCGGTGAAAATTAGCAAGCTGCCTCTGTCATAAGCCGTTACCGGTTCTGGGTCATCATCGGCAAAGTGCAAGGTTGGCTCGTTATTCATTGCGAAAATATTGGTTGTATTCAATCTCTACTCAAGCGTTCTCTGGTTTTTTATCATTCTAGCTTTGTGGATGCTATCGAGATTAGTTCGGCTTGGGTTTCTTTTGTCATGCCCTCAGGAACATATGCGATATCATCCAAAGTACCATCTACAAGCATCTTATAAAAAACCAAAGCTGTCAAATATGAGCCCTCAAGACTAGGCGTCGAGCGATCAGCGCCATATAAATTTAATTTTGTGTCGCCAGTTACAGCATACAGCCAGTAATCCCCTACAGGGACAGTATACATATCGTATTTATTTGAGAGAGCCTTAGAGTAGCCTTTGATTAAACGGTGCATGTTTTTATAGTTTTTGAGACTAGGAAGTTTTGGATCTGTATATGAGGAATGCGTTGCTTCTAATGGCCATGTCATAAAGAAAACCGGTTGCGCGCCAAGAGCTTTTACCTGACTGCTCCATACGGAAATGGCCTGTCGTGTTAGATACACACTACCATCGCTTGATGCCCACATGTTGTGTGGTTGCAGAACAACATAATCCCATGTGGTGTTCGTTAACACGTCTTTTGTTGCAGGATTGTTCCACAACTGTGCGAGAGAAACACCAGGTGCAGCATGTGCTGTAACTTCAATTTGGAAACTAGAAGTCGGATCATTTTGTGCCATGGCTTGCACCATGTAGATCATGTAATTCGCCATAGTGTAATCATTACCGACAAATAATATACGCATGGTTGGGCGCGTATCCTGTACTGGCGGTTCTTTACCTTCAATACACGCAGTTAAAAGGGGAATGGAACCTAAAACCAACAAGAGTTTTAAAATGCCTAGCTTACGAAAAGATGTTTGTTTTTTCATGATCAACCAATATTGCTTATGTTATCTTTGTTACGGTCTTTATACTTAAAGGTAGACCTATATATAACCATTTGATTATAAAATTCAATTTTCTCTATTGTAAAACCGCATTTCCGTGCATAGAGTCGCCTTATGAAATTAGAAAACGCAGGTAAAAGCAAGAAAAAATATTTCGGCACTGATGGTATCCGCGGTAAAGCCAACTCACACCCGATGACGTCTGATATGGTATTAAGGGTTGCGATGGCTACGGCGAGCGTATTGCGTAAGGCGCGCGGTGGTAAGCACATGGATCGCGTGGTGATCGGAAAAGATACACGTTTATCAGGTTATATGCTTGAACAAGCCATGAGTGCGGGCTTCATCTCTATGGGGATGGACGTGATTTTAATCGGGCCGATACCCACACCGGGGATAGCCAAGCTTACGCGGTCTTTGCGCGCAGATGTTGGTGTTATGATTTCTGCGTCCCACAATCCTTACCAAGATAACGGCATTAAGCTTTTTGGCCCTGACGGGTATAAGCTTGCCGATGAGATCGAGGCACGTATTGAGGACAAGATTGACCAAGATTTAAGCGGAGAACTGGTCGCACCTGAGGATTTAGGTAAGGCGAATCGCTTGGATGATGCGTTAGGGCGGTATATTGAATCGCTTAAACGCTCCATCCCGCAACGCGGCTCTCTAGAAGGTTTAAAGGTTGTTGTCGATTGTGCGCATGGCGCGGCCTATAAGGTTGCCCCGCAGGTTCTGTGGGAAATGGAAGCGGATGTCATTTCAATCGGGAATACACCTGATGGACGTAATATTAATGATGGTTATGGCGCGACTGAGACTGGAAAGTTGCAAGAGGCCGTAGTTGATAATGGTGCGGATATTGGTATTGCCCTTGATGGGGATGCTGATCGCCTGATTATGGTTGATGAAAAAGGCAATAAGATTGATGGTGATCAGTTGATGGGTGCGCTTGCACTTTGGATGAAGAATCAGGAAACCCTGAAGGGTGGGGGGCTAGTGTCCACGGTGATGTCGAATCTGGGGCTGGAGCGTTTAATGCAAGCCAATGATTTGGAGCTTATCCGTACTGCCGTTGGTGATCGCTATGTGATGGAGCATATGCGCCAGCATGGGTATAACCTTGGCGGGGAACAATCAGGCCACTTGGTTTTACGTGATTTTGCCACGACAGGAGATGGGCTACTGGCTGCTTTACAGGTTTTAAATTTGATAAAACATCAAGATAAGCCTGCAAGCGAAGCTTTGAATGTGTTCTCTGCGTTGCCGCAAATACTTAAAAACGTTACATATTCTGGCGATAGCCCCCTTGATACCGATACGGTTCGAAATGAAATAGAGGGTGCGCAGAAGCGATTTAACGGATCCGGACGCGTGCTTGTGCGAGCATCCGGAACGGAGCCTGTGATACGCGTTATGGCAGAGGGCGATGATTCCGATCTGGTTGGAACAATCGTAAATGATTTGTGCGAAGTCATTGAAAAAGTCGCGCGCGTGGGCTAGTCTCCCCTCGGCTTCGTAACAAGAGTCTGAATAAATGAAACGAGTTTTATGCTTATGAGCAAAACGGACGAGAGTTTGGCTTTGCTGCCGAATGGATTTGTTGATATTTTGCCCCCTGATGCGGAAGGGGAAGCGAACTCTATAACTGTACTCATGGAGACATTTCGTTCTTTTGGGTATCGCCGTATTAAACCCCCGATATTTGAATTTGAAGATAGTTTATTGGCACCAGGGCCCGGTGAGGGCTTGGCTTCCGAGACTTTTCGTCTGATGGACCCTATGTCGCATCGTATGCTTGGCGTGCGTTCTGATATTACCGCACAGGTCGCGCGTATTGTATCCTCACGTTTGGGGAATGAGCCGCGTCCCTTGCGTCTGACCTACGCCAATGATGCGTTGCGTACACGTGGTAGCCAGATGCGCACGGAGCGTCAATTTACACAAGTCGGGTGTGAGCTTGTTCAGAATATAGACGAATCATATGCAGATGTTGAAATTTGTGTATTGTCTTTGCTTGGCCTTAAAGCACTTGGTCTTAAAGATATTACGCTTGATCTCACTGTGCCGGGCTTCGTCGCATCTTTGATGAAGGACATCCCGGAAGATGATCAGGAAAAAGCGGCGAAAGCCGTAGAGCAGCGTGATGTCGCTGCTTTGAAAGCATTATCGTCACCCCAAGCCGAGCTTATAGCAAAAGCTATGGAAGTATCTGGTGATGCGGAAAAGGCATTAAACACCTTGAATGACATTGATTTCGATGCTGATACGAAAAGTTATATAGTTGGTTTGAAAGATATTTGTGACGGCATCGAAAGTGCGCTTGGGGATTTGGAAATTGATGACGTTAGCCTGAGTATTGATTTGATTGAGCAAAAAGGATTTGAATATCACAAAGCCTTCGGGTTTACGCTGTTCTCAGCGACATCAAGCGGTGAATTGGGACGCGGCGGTTCGTATGATATCCATTTCGGACAAAAAGCCGAGCATGAAACAGCGCGCGGATTTACCCTTTATATGGATACGATTTCCAAATTCACACGCGCACCTGCGGCAATAGAGGCCGTGTTCGTGCCCGCGGATACGCCGTGGAACGAGATTAAAAAATTACAGAAAGACGGGCATATTATTGTGCGTGGCACGGCGAATAGTCAGTCTTCTGAGGGATGCAGTCATATTTACAAAAATGGAACTGTTGAGAAATTATCATAAATTATTGAACGCAAAAGCGAGGTTTAGCCATGAGTAATGTAGTCGTTATAGGATCCCAGTGGGGTGATGAAGGAAAAGGTAAAATCGTTGACTGGTTGTCCTCGC
This sequence comes from uncultured Micavibrio sp., assembly GCA_965263215.1. Classification (GTDB taxonomy): domain Bacteria; phylum Pseudomonadota; class Alphaproteobacteria; order Micavibrionales; family Micavibrionaceae; genus UBA1672. The sequence goes on along the minus strand of OZ253663.1, from coordinate 2,163,727 downwards.
GCGCGGATGTCGTTGTGCGTTTTCAGGGTGGGCACAATGCCGGACACACACTTGTGATTGATGGTGCGGTTTACAAGCTTAACCTTTTGCCATCCGGTGTGGTGCGCGAAGGCAAGGTTTCGATGATTGGTAACGGCGTCGTGATCAGTCCGTGGGCGTTGCTAAAAGAAATTACAATGATCAAAGAGCAGGGCGTTAAGATTACACCTGAGAACTTTGTGATTGCGGAAAATGCCAATTTGATTTTGCCGGTACACCAAGCGCTGGATCAGGCATTAGAATTGACACGCGGCGACGCGAAATTAGGCACAACAAAGCGCGGTATCGGGCCATGCTACGAAGATAAGGTGGCACGTCGCGGTATTCGTGTGTGTGATTTACGCCATCCTGAATTGTTGAAGGAAAAAGTAAGTAAGATGATGCTTCATCACAACATCCTTCTGAAGGGGATGGGCGCGGAAACCGTGGACGCAAACGAGATGTATGAAAAACTCCTCGAGATTGCCGATGATATGCTGAAATATGCTGGTGTTGTTTGGCGTGATTTGGATCGTGCGCGCACGGCGGGCAAAAAGATTTTATTCGAAGGCGCACAAGGGACAATGCTTGATATTGATCACGGTACATATCCGTTCGTAACTTCATCCAATACAGTGGCTGCGCAGGCGGCGATTGGTTCTGGCATGGGGGTGGATGCGCTGCATTATGTTCTGGGAATAACCAAAGCCTATACCACACGTGTGGGTACAGGGCCGTTCCCGACAGAGCAGGATAATGAAATCGGACAATTCCTTGGTGAAAAAGGTAAAGAATTCGGCACAGTAACAGGGCGTAAGCGCCGTTGTGGTTGGTTTGATGCGGTTATGGTGCGTCAATCTGTGCGTGTGAATGGTATTCACGGTATCGCGCTGACTAAGCTTGATGTGCTTGACGGCTTAGAGGAAATCAAAATCTGTGTTGGTTATAAGTTGAATGGTGAGGAAATAAATTATTTCCCTGCATCACAAGCCGACCAAGACGCGGTTGAGCCGATCTATGAGACCATGGAAGGGTGGAGCGAGAGCACCTATGGCGCGCGTTCTTGGGGTGATTTACCCGCCGCAGCCGTGAAATATGCACGTCATATTGAAGAGTTGATCGGCGCCCCTGTGAGCATGTTGTCCACGAGCCCTGAGCGTGATGACACGATTTTAATGCGTGATCCGTTCGTGGATTAATAAAGTAATACAATAATTTAGCGCATATTAAGGTTCTGAATAAAACGGTATTGTTGATACATGCCGTTTTACTTTTTTTGCTATCCGCATTAGACTCAAAGGCATTACGTAACAGGATGTTGCCGAAATGATGCTTGTCAGAAAACACAGTCTATTGCCTACAGAATGGTTTTCTTCTTCCTTATTATTGAGGGGAGGGTGTTGTGTCTGATTTTGATGATGATGAATCTGTTCCACAAACCAGAGGCGGCATGGTCTCTTTTGGTAAGTTTATGTCGATTAACACGGCAAGGCGTCTATCTGATTATGATAATGGGCGGTCTTACGCGTATGAAGCCATCGACAACCGTGATCGCTCTAAGAAATTTATAGCGATTGTTGCGGATATTGCGCAATTACCACGTTGGTCACAAATCGATACTTATACTGGGTTAGCCGATACGTCATTGCTGCGTTTGGTTGGTTCCGGTGTTTTGCGTTGGCCGCCTGCAGGGGGGAAGCAGCATTATATATTCGTGTATCAGGGCGGTTTAGGCGAATGTCTTGTCAAGAAGGGCGAGTTTAGCAAGTCACAATGGCGGCAGCCTGAAGTTACGAATTTTTTGATTGTTCCGATGGCTCGTATGCTCAAGGAAATGTCAGAGCGTAGCTTTTATCATGGCTCGATCAGGCCTTCGAATATTTATTATGCCGGCGTGGATAAAAATAAACCGGTTATTTTAGGGGACGGTCTTGCTGTTCATGCGAACAGTACGCAACCATCTGTTTTTTTACCGATTAATAAGGCCTTGGCAGAGCCTCTGGGGCGCGGCATCGGTTCCCTCAGTGATGATATATATGCCTTTGGTGTGACACTTGCGATGGTGCTCAGGAAGAATGATGAGCTTGCCGGATTGAGCGATGAAGATATCTTGCGTAAAAAAATTGAAACAGGAAGCTATAATACAATCGTTGGAGCAGAACGGTTCCAAGCAACATTTATGGAGCTTTTACGTGGTATATTGCATGATGATCCCGCGGTACGATGGCGTTTGGATGATATTTTTTCATGGTTAGACGGCTCGCGCGTTACGCCGCCATCTTTATCGAGGCGTACCAAGGCCAATAGGCCGTTGATTTTCGATGGTAAGAAATATTTATATCCTGATGCTTTGGCGGCGGATTTACAAAATAACCCTGCTGAGGTTGTAAAACTTGTTTCAGGTGACATTTTTACGCAATGGATTGAAAAGTCTTTTACAGATAAAAGGCTTGAACAAAATTACCATCGAGCGTTGGACAGAACAGCATCAATCGGTAGCATTAAGGAAAATTCTGATTTTCTTGTGACGCAGTTGACCATGGCGTTAAATCCCGCGCTTCCCGTGCATTATAAAGGATTGAATTTTACATTTGATGGTTTGGGCGGTTTGATGGCGCGCGCGGCATATGAAGATATTGATATGTTGATCTTCAAGGATATCTTATTACAAAACATTCCGGATCATTCCGTTACGCTTAAACGATTGCCAGAGAGTGAAACGCTTGCGCATATCAAAAATTTTGACATATATCGCGCGGCCTTGCAGCAGAAAAAGCAAGGGTATGGCATAGAGCGTTGTATTTACATGATGTGTAAAAATGCACCATGCCTGAGCCCCAAACTTAAAGGGCATTTCGTTTATAATGATAAATCTGCGTTGCTGACGTTTGAGCGCTTGTCGAAACAGGGCGGACAAATTGCATTATTCCTGGATGCCCACAGCATCGCATTTTTCGCGACGCATAACGGCCGCATCATGGAACGGGTGATATACGACCTTAGCTCTGCAGACAAGAATAAGAAAATTGCCGGAAACCTGAGATTTCTTGCGATGGTTCAAAATCGTGCGAAGGTTACCGCGTGTCCGTCAATTGCGAATGTGTTTTTAGGCGGTCTTTCGGGCGTTTACAAACTCTACAATAACGTCAACTTGCGTAAAAAAGTTGAAGAAGGCGTTAAGTTTGAGGCGAGTAAGGGGAACCTTATTGGCATGTCCGGCTTGATTGATAATGAAAAAGCACGCGCGAAAGATAAAAAGGCGTTTGAACTTGCAAGGCGTGAATATTATTTACTGCAGCAAGAATATGATCAGTACAACATTAAGCTGTCCAATAAAAAGACCTATGGCGTTGTGAATGGACGCGACGCCGCGGCATTGGTTGCGTGGATTATCGCGACAGGCATTACCCTGATGAGTGTTATATCCTTTTTATCGGGCTATAGAATTTTTTAAGAAGAAGGCTAATGGCAAAAAAGAGCAAAGAGAAAAAGAAGAAGGGGAAGTCGAACAAGCTTGGTTTTAAGGCAAGGATGATGATGGTGTTTGCCATCACGATTGCCTTGATCTTCTTGCCGACATCCATGTTGTTGTTTTTTGGTATGATCCCCAGCATGGTTGCGTTTTTCGTAAGCGGCCGCGGAAGAGGGGCGCGCGCATCCACGATTACGGCAATGAACATGGCAGGCTGTATTCCCTTTGTGTTTAAGCTTTGGGCCTCTGGCAACGACTTTGAAGCCAGCTTCGAGATCATTACAAATATGCGTTATATGTCGATTATTTATCTGTCTGCTGCGTTTGGATACATGATCGACTGGGTTATGACAGGCGTTATGTCGTCATTTTTATATCAAAAAGGCGTTAACCGTATGAAGGCGATTAAAAAACGCCAAGACGTTCTGATCGAACAATGGGGAGAGGGGGTAGCCGGTAAAAAAACCAAAATAAAAGAGACCGTTGAGGGTGATGGGTAAGGCTTGTTTTTATCTCAGTATTAACGATTTGTTTAGGAATATAACGATACACTGATGGAATGGCGGAACTGTGTTTTTTATAAGTTACGTCGGAGGTTACAAAGCGGTACAGCCGCTTTTTTTGTGCCAAAAAACAAGAACGAATTTGAAATAAATGCCATCTACTTTGGCGAAACAGATTGGGTTTAAGGCGAATGTTAAGATTATTCAACAGATGGTTTAAAAGAAAAGACGGTGCCACAGCCATCGAGTTTAGTATGCTGTTTATGCCGTATTTATTGATTAGCCTTGGCATCATCGAGTTGTCATTAATGTATCTGTCTGCCAGTCTTGTAGAAGGGGCGACGGATTCCGCGGCGCGTCTTATAAAGACAGGAAAGCTTCAGCAGTCAAATAATGATCATGAACAAATGTTCAGAGATGCCTTATGTGATTTCGCAACCGTGTTGGTTGATTGTAATGAGATGGTCATTGAAGTCACTACAATAGACAGTTATGGCGATTACAGTGCACCCACATATGATGGTGATGGTAATTTGGTTCCTCAGCCTTTTGATGCCGGTGCATCAAACAGCAGGGTAGTTATAAGGGTTGCATATCGTTATGAAATGATAACACCCATTGTGGGGCCGTTATTAAACGGGCCGGGCGGGTCTACATTGTTTATGTCCACGATTGTCATGCAAAGTGAACCATACGAATTTCAGGGAGCTTAGAGATGATAAACAGCGTGCGCAGATTATTATCCAGATACAAGTCCGAAGAAAATGGCTTGGCGGCTGTTGAGGCCGCGATGATCTTTCCGATTATGCTCGTGCTTTTGATCGGGGTTTTTGACGCTGGTAACGCGATTTTGACCAATCAGAAAACGATACGTGCCTCTCAAGTGGTGGCGGATTTGATCACACGTCAAAATATTGTCAGTGGTGCAGACATTAACGAAGCGGTTGCCGCCGGACGTTTGGCGTTTGAACCGCTCGATGACTCTAGCTTTGGGGTTGATATTGTGAGTATTCGTTTCGATGAAGATGCGGATTCTGAAATTGTATGGCGGGAAACTGTCAATATGCCACCGGTGCCAAATGCACTAAGCCGCGTTGAAGCGTTGGAAAACCCGAATGAGGGGGTTGTCATGGTTTCAGTGACTTATGATTACGAACCATTATTTGTCGGATTCGTTATGGACGCATTCGGTATGGAAGAAGTTGCCTTTAGTCGCGGGCGTAGCACTCCGGTTATCACCAGAGTGCCATAAAAGCGACAATAAACGAAAGGAACACACCATGGAACACACACGGAATCTATGGACAATCATTCGAAATTATATTTCCGATAAAACAGGTTCTATCGCCATTTTATTCGGGATTATGGCACCTTTACTTATTGGGGTTGCAGGAATGTCTTTGGACTATTCGCAGGCCTACCTTGTGAAACAACGCTTGGCACAGGCACTGGATGCGGCGGCCTTGGCGGCGGTGGCTTCTGCGACTGATCAGGCAACAATTGAACAAAAGGTTCAGGATTTCTTTGATGCGAACTATCCGCCGGAAAAGCTTGGTGTGACGTTTGATCCAACCGTGCAACTTGTCGGTGACGAGGTGATTGTGTCCGGTACGGCGCAGTACCATACGCTGTTCTTGGGAATTATAGGCATTAATACGATTGATGTTGATGCCTCGACCACGGTTCTACGCGAAGTGCAGGGGATCGAAGTTGTTTTGGTGATGGATAACACCGGCTCTATGTCCACGAATAATAATATAGCCACGCTGCGTGATGCCGCGTCGAACTTTGTGTACATATTATATGGTATCGACACAGATGATGGTGAGGCGGCAGATCCGTCCGCACTTGATGGTATGGCTACGCGCGATACGGATTATATCAAAATCGGATTGGTTCCTTACAGTGGTTCGGTGAATGTCGGCCCTTACGGTTTGGGGAAAGACCCTAACGGTGATTATTACGGCGCGGCCTTTGTGAATAATCCGCACGACCTTGATTACACACCGTATAAAAATAATTATGACTGGATGGGGTGTGTCATGGCACAAGATTTCCCTGATGATACGACAGATAACACAGGACCTTGGGAAATGTATCGTTATTGCCGTAATGCCGGCACAGATAACCCTAATTGTCACGGTTACTGGAATAATGGCAATTATTACGGATACAAAAAGCCAAACTATGCGTGCCCTAAAACGCCAGTGATGCCGTTATCGACAAGTCCGACTGATCTTAAAAATTCAATCGATACGATGACCGCGGATGGTTACACGCACGGTAACTACGGCATGGTGTGGGGCTATCGTGTACTTTCACCTGAATTTCCATTTGAAGAAGCCACGCCGTGGACGAATCAATATTGGAGAAAGGCCATCGTCATGATGACCGATGGTGTGAATACGATCCACCCTTACTATTCTGCCTATGGACGCACACAAGATCACAGTCTAAATACAAATGATCTGAACGAGCGTTTTGAAGATGTATGTGAGAACCTGAAAGCGGATGATGTCATTATATATACGGTTACTTTTGCCGGTGGTGTGAATGCGTCGACAAAAGATTACTATCGTGAATGCGCTACGTCTGAGGATTATTACTTTGACGCGCCAGGTCAAGAAGACCTTATCGAAGTGTTCGAAACAATTAGTCGAGAACTGAGTAACCTGCACATTGTAGATTAATAATAATAGCTAAACTGTTTATTTCCTTGTCTCCGAGTAAAACGTCTAAATGGATGCTTTTACTCGGAGTTTTCTTTTGCTTGGTGGCTGTATTGAAATAGTATTTTTATTAATACTTTGTAATTACTTGTAAAAATAATTTATATAAAATTTTATATAAATATATCTTAATTATTTACTATAAAAAAATTCATTTTACTTGCCGTGTTAACAATTTTTTAAGTACTTACGGGTTATTCTTAATTATCGGTTAGGCACTTCAAGAACATTTTGAAGTTTGGGTATTACCGGAATAAATTTAACAATCTTGTAAAGGAGATAAACATGTTTACTAAAATGATCAAAAGCTACATTAGAGAAGAAGACGGCGCGACAGCAATTGAATATGGTCTGATCGCAGCAGGTATCGCGGTTGCTATCGCTGTTACTGTTGGTCTTGTAGGTGCAGACCTAGACGCTCTGTTCGTTAGCATCCAAACAGCTATCTAATAGTAATACAGTTTAAAACAATAGGAAGTCCGCCAGCTATCTCCGGCGGACTTTCTTTTTGTCATTACGGTTAATGATTAATCTAACACTCTCGATTTTTGAATAAACTTAGTGTAGCGTCCAAATTATGATCCTTCTTATTATATTCCTTATATGTGTGTTTGTTGCGCTTGGCGTTTCTGTCATGGCGGGGATATCTGATTATCGTACAATGAAGATCCCCAACATATACAGCCTCTATGTGATCGTGGCCTTTTTTGTTGCGTATGCGGCACTTTATTTTGGTGGGCAGGATAATGTTTTTGGTTCGCTTTATGTGCATCTGCTTTCTGCCGGCGTTACATTTCTTGTCACATTTATACTTTTCGGTTTGAAATTACTGGGGGCGGGGGACTCCAAATTTGCGACGGCGTGTGCACTTTGGGTTAGTGTAAAGTATCTCCCGATTTATTTGTTTTTTATGACTCTTTTTGGTAGCGTCCTCGGTATCGTTGCGCTATATTTGAAAAATAAGAAGCCATTTAAATCTCCAACTGATGGAAGTTGGGTTGCGCAAGTCCAAAGCGGTGCCAGTAAAGTGCCTTATGGCATTGCCATAGCCGTTGGATTGTTCGCTTCTTTCTTACACACTGGGTATCTAACAACTGATGTTTTGTCCTCCTTTTTATAGGCACATCCGGTTGCAGCGTAGAGTTCATTAATTGTTAAGAAACTGAATGTAGTATGGAATACGTAAAGTATTTCTTTGCTTTACGTTCATTCAATTAATTTGTTCTCAACGCTAACTCTGAGTTTTTATCATGAATATTATTAGTCCTGAAACGGGGTCAAAAAAAATGAATAAGAATATTTTGATAGTGCTTGGAGGAGCCGTATTGGCCGCTGTCCTTGTTGCTGTCTTGGTGCAAGTTAGCTTGGGTGGGAAAGACTCTGCCCCCGTAGAGAATGGTGTAGAAGTCTTGGTCGCCGCGTCTGATTTGAAAAAAGGACGCGAGCTTGAAGAGGGCGATTTGAAATGGAAAGAATGGGCCGAAGATTCGTTATTTAAAGGTGCGATTACGCGTGAAGATGGTCAGGAGCCGCATGAGGCGTTATCTGGCCGTTTAGAGCGCAGCTTTGCCAGAGGCGAGGCCGTTGTGCGCAAGGCATTATTAAAAGAAACAAAAGTAAATTATGTTGTAGCACGCTTACTGCCCGGGGAACGCGCGGTATCTATTAAAGTGAATGCCGAGGGCATGGTCGCCGGTTTCATCACGCCGGGCTCTTTTGTTGACGTTATCCTGACATACAAAAACCGCATTACGATTGATGATGATAATCCGGACGTGCAAACGATGGTGAAGCTTAATCTGGATGATATTGCAACAGAAACAATCCTTGAGCGTGTGCGCATTCTGGCGATTGACCAGTCAGCAGAACGTGAAGATGATGAAAAAATCAAGGTTGGTAAAACAGTGACGCTTGCCGTGGGAATAAGGGACGCTGAAAAGCTGGCTCTTGCGTCTGAAATGGGCGACATCACATTGGCTATGCGCGGCGTTGGCGATGATGCGTCAAACGGCGAATCCAAGGCGATTACAGATGCGCGTTTGACCTCTATCGATGATGAGATATTTGAGGAGTATAAAAAATACCGCAAAGAATCAGGCGTCGCCGCCAATACAGTTCGAATTTACAACGGTGCCAATGTTCAAAGTGTGCCGGTGCGATAGTATTTAATGTTCTTAAGTGAGTATCTCTGCGTTTCAGATTTCTGTGTTTAAAGATTTAAAGTGAAAGAAAAGAACCATGACAGGTTTACGACAACATCCATTCAAAGCTTTTATGATGATCGCCACATTGTGCGTGTTCGGTCTTATATCGGGGCATGGTGCATCTCACGCTTCTAAAGGTGATTTGGTTTCCCTGAAGAGCATAGCCAAGGCAAAGCCGCCTCTGGAGTTAACCTTAGGCAAGGCCGATATCATATCGCTGCCTGATGGTGTGTCTGATGTTTTGGTGGCGAACCCGACAGTCGTGGATGTTCAGGCCGTTAAATCCAACAGATTATATGCCGTTGGTTTGAATATCGGTGATACAAACATCATTATTCTGGATGCAAACGGAAACGTCCTTAAGCGCATAGATGTTCACGTAACGTATGATTTACAGGCAATTCAAAGCCTTGTTGAGAGATTATTTCCAAATGAAAACGTAACCGTTGGCTCTATTCATGATCAAATTATTTTGACAGGAACAGTTTCGAACGCAGAAGCCGCCGGAAAGATATCTAATCTTGTCGCGCATTACGTCAGTGACCTTCAGGATTTAGAAGGGGAGATTGATTATTTAATCTCTAACCTTTTGGAAGTTCGTGGCGAGCAACAGGTTATGTTGCAAGTAAAAATTGTAGAAGCGGAACGTAGCGTAATTAAAGAGCTTGGCGTTGATTTTAACGCTAACGACCCTGATGAATTGGCGGTTACAACTTTATTTGGCGCGACACAACCAGGCAGCTTTATCGGAAGTGGGCCAAATGCCCTTGGCTTTGGTGGTGGAACGGGCCTATCGTTATCACAAGACCCTGTTGGCGTAGGCAGTGTGTTTTTTGACACAAAGCTTCAAGGTGTCGGAACACTTGGGCTGTTCTTATCAGCCTTAGAAGAGGAAAACCTTATCAACGTTCTTGCAGAGCCAAATCTAACAGCAGTATCAGGGCAACAAGCCGGTTTCCTTGCTGGTGGTGAGTTTCCTGTTCCTACAGGTCGTGACCAGTTTGGTAACATCACAATCGAATTCCGTGAGTTTGGTGTATCACTGAACTTTAAGCCTGTGGTTTTGTCTGAAGACCGTATCAATCTACAGCTCAACACAGAGGTATCATCACTGGATAACACCAACGCCGTTGTTCTGGCTGATCTAACAGTACCGGGCCTTGATATTCGCCGCGCAGAAACAACAATCGAAATTCCAAGCGGTGGTAGCTTGATGATTGCGGGTCTATTGCAATCACAAACAGCCGAAGGTCTGTCTGGTCTTCCGGGCATTAAAAACACACCTGTGTTGGGTGATTTGATTTCATCAGACAGTTTCAGACGCGACGAAACAGAATTGGTTGTGATTGTAACAGGTTATTTGGTTGAGCCATTTGCTGATAAGAAGCAGGCGAAGAAAGTGCCGAAAGAAAAGCGCAGTGAGCTTGCCAAGATTTTCTCAAAGAATATCCGTCGTTCATATTCACTGAAAGATAATACCCTTTTCGCGAAGGCTGGGTCTTTCGGATATATCGTCGACTAGGTTAAAAAAATACGAATTCATCAGGAGTGGAATAAAGCAATTATGGCGTCTTCACACAAAAACAAACGTAAAAATCCATTGAAATACATACTGAATACAGGCCTTGCGTTTTTATCGCTTTCGGTTGCTGGTTGTATGGATTTGTACGAGCCACCGACGACCAATGAAAATCGTATTCAGGTTAAGGAGAAGGCATTCCTTCAGGATGTATCGGTCAGCGAAGTAAATGATGAATTTCTCGGATCACTCGCGCGTCACTATACGAAGCACGGCGGCAGCCCAATGGATTTGATCGTAACGTACGATCCACGTTCTTACCGCAATACAGCCATGAGTGCCACCAACACGGCGGCTGATATCGCATCATCTATGCGTGATTACGGCATCACCAACGTGAAGGCAGGGGTTATGCCCATAAAGTCACAAGGCGATGAGGCCAGACTGTTAGTGTCTTATGATGCTTATACGGCACACGCGCCGGAAGGCTGTGACTATGATATGCCGGGAATCAATAATGCGCCTTTGGAAAATGATGAAAAATATAAGCTTGGTTGCGGCGTTGATACGCTGATCGCCCGCCAAGTGGCGAAACCAGGGCATTTACTTGGTCGCGGTACGCAAGATGATACAACAGACGGTCGTTCTTCGGCGAATGTTGTTGACCTGTATCGTACAGGCGCGCCGAATGAATCTCTGGAAGGCGAGACCGCCTCAGAACAGTAGAATAATTCGCCTGAAAAGTTTGTTCATAAAACTGTAAAAAAACATCTTCCTGTTAGGATTATCTTAAGAGCTGAATGTTATCGTGGGGGCGGTAACATTCTAATTAATATAACTCCATGTCCGAACCGGACCAATACAGGTAAAAATAAATGAGCGAGGCAGAGCATCAGGCAACAGATATCCTTCTTCCGGGAGCGCGTCTTTTTGTTTTTTCAAAAGACAAAGATACGCTTGTATCGACTGCCGAATTACAGAAAGATTGGCGTTTTGCCCGCGTAGAGGTTAAGGCCGAAGCAGGCGATGTGGAAACCGCAATTGAAACATTCAAGACGCAGCCATCACCTGATCTTCTTATCATACAAACAGATGATATTGACGATGCGTTTACCGAAAAACTCGGTGAGCTCTCGGAATATTGTGAAGAGGGCACATCGGCCATTATCATTGGCCCCGTGAACGATGTTTATCTCTATCGTGCGCTTATCGATATGGGTATCAGTGATTATTTGGTGCGTCCGATTATGCCGGATGTTCTACAACAAGTTGTGGCAAAGGCATTGATTGCGCAGCTTGGCGTATCAGATAGCCGATTAATCGCATTTGTGGGTGCAAAAGGCGGTGTGGGAACGTCTTCTCTAGCGCAACTTGCGGCGTGGACAACGTCCAAGTCATTAGAACAAAAAACATTACTGATGGATGGGGCAGGTGGCTGGTCGTCTTTGAGTGTGGGGATTGGGTTTGATCCGTCTGCGAATTTGCATGAAATTGCAAGAGCAGTCGAAACACAAAACGAGGATGCCCTAGAACGTATGTTCTATCAGGCATCAGATAAATTAACATTATTAGCCAGTGGCGCGGATGCCATGTTGGACCCGTCAATCACAGGGCCGCAATTCGAGGCGATTTTGGATAATTTGATGGTGAAATATCCGGTTGTGTTCGTTGATTTATCAGGCGCAGACCCGATATTAAAGAAAACGGTCATATCGCGTGCGCATCAGATTGTCATCGTGACAACGCCAACAGTGACGTCTTTGCGATTCTCTCGTAGCCTAATTAAGGAATTATCAGAGGTACGGGGCGGTGACGCAAATGAAGTATCGTTGGTTGTGAATATGGAAGGTGTGTCAAAGGCCAACGAAGTGGAATCATCTTCCATCGCCGAAGCGTTGGATTTTAAACCAACGTTATCAATTGCCAATATGCCGGGACTGTTTCTTAAATATGAAAGTGAAATGGTTCAAATGTTGGATGATAAAGAGGGGGGCTCTTTGGTGAATGCATTCTTACCGATTTTGAAAAAGATCATATCAGGTGGAAAAACCGATGTTGAAGAAAAAACAGATCAAAACTCCGGTATTCTTGGCGGTTTCTTAAACAAATTATCGTCAAAATAGATATATAAGTTTTTAACGGGAAAAGCACATGTTCGGAAAAAAACAAACAAAAACAGCACCAAAGGCTGCTCCTGCTGAAAAGAAGAAGGATAAACCGACCGCAGCAGTAGAAGAAAAGGTTGCAAAAGAACCTGAAAAGGAACGCGAAGCGCCCAAGGTAGAGGCTGCGCCTGAGCCTATGCCGGAGCCAAAGGAAAAATCGGCGGCTAAAAAAGAGCCTGTAATTGATGTTGATCTACCACCAGCCGAGGCAGAGCCTGAGATTGTTCAAGCTGAAGCAAGTGAAGAAAAGAAATCAAAACCCCTTAAGAAAATGGACGATGATACGCTTGTCGCAGCGGCCGATGAAGATGAGGGCGAAATTAAAACGCAAGGCGATACGGTAACATCCCTGCGCCTGCAGCGTTGTCGCAATCGTATATGGCTTGATTTACGTGATGGTATTGATCTTAAGGCTCTTGCCCGTATGGATTCACAAGCCGCGCGCGAAGAAGTATATTCCGCCGTGGAAGAAATTTCCCGTTTCCGTAATCTTGATTTAACGCCCGCTGAATTACAACAAATCGGTAAGGAGTGTGCCGATGATATGTTGGGTTTTGGTCCGCTAGAAGAATTACTAGAGCGTGATGATATTGCTGATATCATGATTAACGGGCCGGATATTACATACATCGAAGTTGATGGTAAAATTGAACGTACCAACGTTAATTTCCGTGATAATCAGCACTTAACAACAATCTGTCAGCGTATTGTGGGGGCGATTGGTCGCCGCGTTGATGAATCTTCACCCATTTGTGATGCGCGTTTGGCGGATGGTTCTCGTGTGAACGTGATTATCCCGCCTTTGGCTGTGGACGGCGCGTGTATGACCATTCGTAAGTTTAAGAAGGATAAGCTTACGCTTGAAGATCTTCTCGGATTCGGGTCAATGAGCCCATCTTGCGCCAAGTTAATTATGGCGATTGGTCGTTGCCGCGTGAATGTATTGGTATCCGGCGGTACAGGGTCTGGTAAAACAACAATGCTGAACTGTCTTACACGCTATATTGAGGCGGGTGAGCGTATTGTAACTTGTGAAGATGCGTGTGAATTACAACTACAACAGCCGCACGTGGTGCGTTTAGAAACACGTCCGCCAAATCTTGAGGGGGTTGGTGAGATTACGATGCGTGACTTGGTGAAAAACTGTCTGCGTATGCGTCCCGAGCGTATTATCGTTGGTGAGGTACGTGGCCCCGAAGCGTTCGACTTACTTCAGGCCATGAATACCGGTCACGACGGATCAATGGGAACAGTCCACGCCAACAACCCGCGCGAAGCGATTTCCCGTATGGAAAACATGATCGCGATGGGCGGATTAAATTTGCCGACTGTCGCCGTGCGCGAACAGATCGCCTCGGCCGTTCAGGTAATCATTCAGGTACAGCGTCTGCGTGACGGTTCACGTAAAACAACACACATCACAGAAGTCACAGGCATGGAAGGTGATGTTGTCACCATGCAGGATCTATTCTCACTCGATATCTTGGGTGAAGATGAAGAGGGTAAGTTGATTACCAAACAAAAATCATCAGGCTTGCGCCCGAAATTTTACGACCTTGCCCGTCAATATGGTGTTGAGGATATGGTTCTTGATGCAATGGAGGAGGCGTACGGCTAATCGCTTTACGTACTGTAATATGACCACGCTTCAGATTATTCTTATTGCTGCGATTGTTTTCCTGATTGTCGGGATTGTGATGTTCATGTTGATGAGTGGCGGATCCAAGCAGAAAAAGAAAAATGTTGATTTGATCCGCGGTAGTAGTGGCGTAGATCATCGCGTTGATGAAAAAGACGTTCAAAATAAACGCCGCGCGGAAATTGCCAAAAAACTGAAGGCCAGCAAAGAAGAAGATAAAGAAGACGAAAAAAGTAAAGTTTCGATCGCCATGAAGCTGCAACAGGGCGGTCTGACGATGTCGGTTAAAAAGTTTTGGCTTATATCTCTTTTGTCGGCTTTGCTGTGTGTTGGTTTCGCAAAATATATGGAGTTTTCAACGCTTGTGACGGGATTGTTCTTTATTATTGGGCTGCTTGGCCTTCCGCGCTTTATCTTGAAAAAAGTCATTCAACGCAGACAGAAAAAATTCTTGGAAGAATTCGCTGATGCTCTTGATGCGGTTGTGCGCCTGTTGAAGGCGGGTATGCCTGTATCAGAGGCGATCTCAATGATGTCACGCGAATTTGAAGGCCCTGTGGGCGAAGAAATGTCGATTATCTATGATAAGCAAAAAATTGGTGTGCCCTTGCATGAGGCCGCATCAGAAGGGTGCAGGCGTATGCCGTTGCCTGAAATGCAAATGTTTGCGGCAGGTTTGGCCATTCAGGCACAGACAGGTTCGTCACTCTCTGAGGTTTTAACAAATTTATCCGGTGTGATTCGGGCAAGATTTAGGCTGAAACGTAAAGTTATGGCGCTCTCCGCAGAGGCGATTGCCTCGGCCAGTATTATTGGCGCATTACCGCCACTTGTGGCTGTGGGGCTTTATTTTGCCAACCCGGGTTATCTCGACCCGCTATTTACCACACCATTTGGTAAACAGTTGATCATGATGGCGATTGGCTGGATGAGTTGCGGTGTGTTTGTGATGAAGCACATGATTAACTTTAAGATTTAAAGGTTAGGAAACCAAGATGACCAATGAAATGATTATTACGATTTTTGCATCTTTGGCGGCGGGCGTGTCGTTCGCGGCCTTTGCGTTTCCGTTTTTACAAAAGTCTGAAAAAAAAGAAAAATATAAATCAATTATTGAAAAACGACGTAAGGACTTGTTTCATGCCACGCGTGAAGGTCAAAAACCAATCACGAAGGAAGACAATGTATCCGCGCGTGATAATATGGCGATGTTTTATATGTTCCAGAAATTCGCTGGTAGCATGGGCGAAAAGGCGCGTGACAAAATGTTGCAGGCGGGTATTCGTAACCCTAAGGCGCACATCAAATTTATGTTGTTGCGCATCATCTTGCCGATAGTTTTTGTGATCCTCGCGGTGCTGTATCTGAATGCGTTGCCAGAGGAAAAACAATATGAAACCTATATGCAGGTCGTGATAGTTCTTGGTGTGTTGTTGTTTGGTTTTAAATTGCCGGACATCATCATTAAAAATAAAATCCTGAAAAGACAGGAAGAGTTTAACCTCAGTTTCCCGGATTCACTTGATATGATGTTGATTTGTGTTCAAGGCGGTATCGGTCTGGAACAAACGATTGAACGCGTTGCGTCAGAGGTTTCTGAAGGATCAGAGGTTCTTGCCGAAGAACTAGGTATCCTGAGCGCCGAAATGGCGATGTTGAACGACCGCAAACAGGCACTGCAGGATTTCGCGCGTCGCGTCGGGAGTAGCGCGGGTAAAAGTTTTGCCACTGCGCTTATTCAGGCAGAGCAGTATGGTACGTCTGTGTCACAAGCCATGCGTGTTATGTCGGATGAATTACGTGATATGCGCATGGCAGAGGCGGAGCGTAAGGCCGCTTCTTTGCCGCCGAAACTGACCGTGCCGATGATTTTGTTCTTCCTGCCTGCACTTTTTATTATTATTTTGGGGCCTGCGGGTATCGAAGTCGGATCAATGCGTAACGGTTAATATAACGCGCGCAATCTTGTTAAATCTTGAAATTATAATGGTATAAGCCTAGTCTTTCTGCAGGTCAGAAAGAAGGGTGCCATGCTTGCCAAATGTTGTTCAGCCGCGTTTATATTGGCCTTATCATGGATGCTGTGTTTGTGGCATATCAATGATGGATGGGCACAAAGTCATACAATGGAACCAAACAACATCAAACCTCAAAAAGCCAATCATTTAGCCGATTCGTTTAGTCCGTATTTAAGGCAACATAAATATAACCCTGTTGAATGGTATGAGTGGAGCGATGAAGCCATAGAGCGTGCACGCCGTGAGAATAAGCCCATCCTGCTCAGTGTTGGGTATTCGACCTGTTATTGGTGTCACGTTCTGGAACGTGAAGTCTTTATGCAAGAAGATGCTGCCGCGATTATGAATGAATATTTCATCAATATAAAAGTTGATCGCGAAGTGCGTCCTGACATTGATAAGATATATATGGTTGCCACGCAGTCCCTGACGGGGAGTGGAGGGTGGCCGAATAATGTTTTCCTGACGCCTGATCTAAAGCCTTTTTATGCGGCGACATATTTGCCGAAAGATCGGTGGATGGCTGTCACGCAGAAAATTGCTCTGTTATGGAGCACGCAGCGTGCTGAACTGGACACGCAGAGTGAAACATTGGCTGAGGCTGTCAGCCGTGCTTTATCTGTGATGCCGTCCCTGCAGGCCAGCTTACCAATTCAAGATTTCGCCAAGCGTGCTTATCTTGGTAAAAAGGCGTCTTACGATAAACGCAATGGCGGGTTTGGTACGGGCATAAAATTCCCAGAAGAAACAGATCTTTTGTTCCTGATTGATTATGCAAAAATAAGCAATGACAACGAGGCACTGAAGATGGTTCAAAACACCGTTGACCATATGTTGTCGGGTGGCATCCATGATCATATTGGCGGCGGGTTTCACCGTTATTCAACTGATCCGCAATGGCACATCCCACATTTTGAGAAGATGCTCTATAATCAGGCGCGTATGGCGGTTGTTCTGGCGCGCCTGTATGAACATACAAATGAACCACGATACAAACGCGCGCTTATCAGGCTTTTAGATTACGTGGTGCGTGAAATGACGCACCCCCAAAGCGGCGCATTTTATAGCGCGCAAGATGCGGAAACTGACGCCATTGAGGGCGCATACTACGTTTGGAGCGATAAAGATTTAAAATCCGCGTTGGGTACGGATGATTTTGATTTCTTGGCGCAATATTATCACACGGTCAGTGTTCCCCATATTCCCGGGCATAAATCGCCTGATGGCGCGGTATTGTATCGAACAAAAAATATTCCAGACGCTGAAGCACAAAAGAAGATTGATAAAATTCTAAACAAGGTTTTATCCGTGCGTCAAAAACGAGAGGCTCCGTTGCGGGATGAAAAAATCATGACGGCATGGAACGGCATGATGATTATGGCTATGGCCGAAGCGGGACGCGTTTTAAAGGATGATCGTTATATCGTGCACGGTGAAAAGGCCGCGCAATTTATTTTATCGAACATGCGTCAAAAAGATGGGCGGCTCTATCGTATTTTTATGGATGATCGGGCGCATCAACGTGCATTTTTCGAAGATTACGCATGGTTTGCACGGGGGCTTATGGCGCTGCACCGCGTAACAGGTAAGGACACGTACAGGGATGAACCTATCAATACCATAGAGGCCGCAGATCGTGATTTCGCAGATCAAGAGTCAGGCGGTTATTTCATGACAGATGGTCGTGAGGATTTATTCGTGCGGATAAAATCGGGAGATAATGCGGGCGCGTTGCCATCGGATAATGCGGTGATGGCGCGTGTTCTCGGCGATTTATATCGCGCCACAGGTGATCAAAAATGGAAAGATAAACTGGACACTCTGGTCAGTGCCTTCGCGCAGGGCATTATTGGTGACCCGCACGCCTATAGTCACATGATCCATGCTTTGATGAATTTGGGGCGTAAAGAGCCGCAGGGTGTTTCATCGCCTGAGAAACAGAAGGTGAAACCATCGTCGATGGAGTCCAAAGATAAGGTTGATATATCAGCGCGCATTGTACCCGAAAGCTCCACGGATAAAGAAAAGACCGTGAGGGTGGTTATTAAGGTCGAGGAGGGCTGGCATATCAATGCTAACCCCGCCAGCCTAGTCGGTTTAATCCCAACGGTTGTTGATGTTCAAACAGAACAACAATCGGCGCAGGATGTGACCTATCCAAAGGCGAAACACATGAAAACGCCTTTGGGGGATGTGCGTGTTTTTGATGGTGCGGTTGAAATTATATCTGTCGTGCAGGCCGATGATACGATTGATGAGAGCACCATGCGCGCCCTTATTCAGGTGCAGGCGTGTAAAGACGATACGTGCTACGCCCCGTCACAAATTTCTGTGTCTGTTATGTAAGTTATCTTTTATATTTTTCAAAACACTCATCGAAAATTTTTGCTAATTTTACATCAGAAACGTTCGTGGCGTTTTTATGGATTGCTATATGTGATCCTAGTACGCTTTTATCGTATAGTTGAGTAAGTTTGAGTAGCCAGTTTGGTGATTGAGAGTATTTCACAATATCATAAGGATGAATTACGAAATATGTAATTGTTGTTCCATTGATCTCTACAGATTGTAAGCTGATATCCTGAATATCACTCCATGGAATAAAGTGATGGCCTGTCTGTTGTTTAAAACCAGAAATGCCATCTTCGTAGAAGGTATAAAGAGCTTTTTCCCTATTAATGGTCATGTAATAAAAAGACCATAAAAATAACAAAAACGCACAAGCGTAACCAAAAATTAAACTAGGTAGGTCATGTTTGTCGTGGTCATTACTTATCACAACAAAAAGAACAACAGAAAAAAAGAAAAGCATTGTAAACACCCACCATTTAAAAGGGGCGGGGTTTGTTTCATAAAGCTTTTTGCCGTATTTATTTCGGCTTTCAGTGATCATTGAGTGTGAATATCAGTCGAGAAAAGACTACCGCTCATTCAGCGTGCGAATAATGCGAAGATTGCGTTCAATTTCAATGCGGTCGGGGGAGAGTGCCTTGGCACGTTCCAGAACCTCAATTGCTTCTTCGATGAAGCCTTGTGTCGCCAGATTAAGCGCAAGATTATTCATGATGGTTGTTGGATCACCTTGCCAGTGTTCCAAACCCTTACGGAAGGCGCGTTCGGCTTCGGGGTGCATTTCCTTCGCATCAAGGGCGATACCCAAATTCTGGAAGGCGAAATGATCACTTGGGTTTTGTATGACAGCTTGCTGAGCATACTTTTCAGCCAAGTCGTAATTCCCAAGACCAAGTGCAATCATCGACATTTCTGTTTTTGATCCGGCGATGGCTTTATCAGACTTTGCAAAAGGCTCCAGCACCAAAGAGGCGCGGTTTAAATATCCGGCCTGACGAAGTCCTCTGGCATAGGCGAGGGCATAGGCGGGGTCGCTGCTGTTGCGTTTATATTGTTTTTCTAAAGCGAGAAGCGTACCGGAAGCAGAGCCATTTTGAGAGGCTGTAATTGCGGCCTTTTCAACGGCGGCATCTATGCGGTCTTGTGTACTAATCGGTTGTTTCGAATCGGACATTCTATCGCTACCGGTTGTCTGACACGCAGCCAGAGAAACGGTTGCCAACAAGAGTAATGGATAAGTGTGTATTTTTTTCATAGTGCTGCTATGCCCTTAATTTTATGCTTGTATTCAGTAATTACCCAATTCAAAACTTGCTTATTCTTCCGGAGGAGGGTCATTCGAGTTCCCACCCGATTTATCGTTTCCGCCTGCATCATCTTTTGAGTCAGAATCGCCGGAAGATTTTTCATCGTCTTGCGCCAATCCTATTTCATGGCACATATCAGGGCAATAAAAAACGTTTGTTTTCTGGCAATCATCGCCACTGTCTTCGCGACAAGTTTTCTTAACACGGATGTAGTTTTCTTTCGGGCTGGCAACAATCACGTGGCGTTGCATCAGGACTTCGCCTTGTTTGCTTAAAACTGTGAAATGTGTTGCACCCGGACTTCTTGGAACAATCACCAATGTTGTTGAGGAATCCGCGATCACGTTAATGTGCAGGGGATTACCGATGATAATACTACCAGCTTCACCGTCAAGATGGATGAGTTCCGATTTGTCGGGCGTAAGCCGAACAATTGGGTGCGTTGTGTTTTCCGGTGCTAGGCTATGTGCTCCATCAGCCGTGGTTACAGCAGGCATGATGTCGACGGGTTTATCGTCAGAAAATGCGTTATGCGGCAATAAGACAGCTGCGGTAAGCGCACAAATGCTCAAAACACGGAAAGACTTCATAAATGAACTCAGTAAGTATATATTTTTCATAAGGAAACCCCTTAAAACGGGATAAAAGAGACTAATTAATTACAGTTAATAACTATATCGCGAAATAGTTAAAAAATCATGCACTTTTTCGAAAACCTCCATTTCAGCCAAAAATGTGCGGTTAGCGTGTTTTTATTTTTGCCTTTATTTCAAATGTTTTTTATGTTTTTCAGATAATTAAAAGCGGAATTCAATAATGACAGAGCACACAGTAACCTTCAAATTTAAAGATGGCGATAAGGAAAAGGCGGAATATTACGCTTCGGAAGCAGATCGCGACCTGATTGTTGAGTTTTTGGAATATTTCCAAGAAAAAGAAATAGTCTATATGGACGGAACTGATCATGTGGATTTAGGTGATGCCATTAAAGACATTAAAGGGGCCTCGATTGCTGATGGTGTTTTAACACTGACGCCAGACGAATTTTGGGGTGTTCACCGCTTTTTTCGAAAGCATGAAAACAGGACGCGTGGGTTTAAAGAAGTTTCCGCAGAGGATTTTTTTATTATTTTGGAAGAACTCAGAAAAGCTTTTTATATCGTATTGACCCCCCAAGTGCCGGTGGAGGACTGATATAGAAAAAGCGTATTAGACGAAGACCAAAAAAAGACATAAACGGCATTAATGCATTTAGAAAAATTGGTGGGTTTATTGTTTTTATTTTTGCCTTTATTTCAAGTATTGTTTATGTTTTTCAGATAATTAAAAGCGGAATTCAATAATGACAGAGCATGCGGTAACCTTCAAATTTAAAGATGGCGATAAGGAAAAGGCGGAATATTACGCCTCGGAAGCAGATCGCGACCTGATTGTTCAGTTCTTGGAATATGCAATTGAGGCTGACCTTGTTTATTATGAAGGCTCGGTTTCCCATGACCGTATTTTAGATTTAATCACATCATTAAAGAACAAAGACGTCGGTGATGGGGTTCTAACCTTAAGCCCGTCTGAGTTCTGGGAATTGCACGTCATGTATAGCGTGCATGAAGGTGTGACTGACCAAGTTGATGACTTCCCCGTTTACGGATTTTCAGACGTTTTCAATGAGCTTGATAACGTGCGTGATAAAATTCTAACAAGACGCACGGTGGCAGGTTGATATGCCGGAAGATACGTTAAATCGATTAAGCCTGGATACGATGATTGACTATATTGCGCGTGGTCATGCATTCACGAAGCATGTTTTGGGCGAAGACCGCAAACAAAAGATGAGGGGACGTAATGCGTTTACAGACGAGCATGACAATAACGGGAATGAATTAGGGCCTGATTTAAAAATAAAGACGGTACTCGACTTACGGCATTACATAAATGAATTTATCGATGATGAGCACACATCAGGATTTGTGAAATCGAATGACGGGGCAATCGTTTTGTTTAACAGCAGGGACAAGGTGATTGTTCACTTTACCCCCAATGATAAAAAACATGATTACGGTTCTGCGTATCGGTATGACACCAGTCCTGCCGATTTTGAAAGAATGCACGAAGATGAATTATTTGACCCTACGCCCAATGGACGGCATCCATATCGTGTAATGGATAATTACTTGTATCCCGGAGCTGTCCGTGGTGCGCTTGATGATATGATAGCGGGTCTACAAGGCGATCCTCAAAAATATACAGCAAGACCTGAAACACGTTTAACTGAGGCGCGGTTTTTAATTGCGCTTGGTAACGAAAATCGCCCGGGGCGCAGGGACGTACAGGGTGCAGGCAATAATGGTATATTACATAGTGTTGAATATGCTGAGACTCATCAGCGCAACATTTTTGGCCCGCCTAACGTGAGCAGGCCGGGGGTTGTGGTTGCATTGGATGATTACAGAAGTGTGGATGACGGCTTTGAGTTGACCAACCTGTTAAAAGAGAAGCTTGATATCGGCGATGATATACAGGATTACGCCGAACCGGGGATGATGTGATACGCAGATTACACTTTAAAATTTGACAGCAGGCGCCAGTGGATTGATGCCGTCATGTGCATGATCATGCGTTGTCGTGGAAGGTGAATTCAAACCCACATCTTCACCAATAGATTGTTTGTGCGTGATGTATGGTGTGCCTTCAACGCCAAAATGATCGGGCGTAAGCTGTTCCGCGCCGATAACAAAATTTTCCATCAATGTTTTGACGGCAGGTTGGTCATCAAAATCACCGCGCATGAGTGATAGCTTCACTTGTTCGTACATCAACTCGGGCTGATCTTGCGCCATATCACGACCCTCGAACTCAATTTTTATATCAAGGTAAGTTTGATAATTTTCTTGGTGTTCTTTCGGTATTGTAATGTCGGCCATCAGGGCTTCGATTTCTTCCAAAGGCGCATCATCATACATCGCATCAAGGCGCTCTATTTCGGCGATTTGTTCCGGCGTTGCGAAATGTTCATAATCTCCGGCTAGTGCCATCGCCTCGAATTCATGACGTGCATTTATAATCGGCGCGGCAATATCTCTATGTACGCTTTTGATGGCATCCCTAATCATTGTTGCGTCTTCATGACTATGGCCATCATGTGTTACGTGATTTTGGTTCGTGTCAGGGTTAATCGTTCCATTATACAGGTAATGCGAGCCGCCATTGCCCATCACCGTAGATATGGCTCTGACCTGTGCAAAAACTTTGGGCACGTTCGGATCATTAACAACACCTTGTGCAAGGGCATCTTTGTACATTGTATTTGCCTTTAGGTCGGCATCGAGTTCTTTTTCTGATCGCGCCATTCCGTCTTGTGCAGGGTCAGTGTGTGCAACTTCATGGAAGAGGGCGTATGTAGAAAGATCTTTGAAATTAACATTTTGTGCAAGTTCGCTAAATTGGTCTTCGGGGATTTTCGTCACAGCGTTAAAAAACTCGACAGAGGATTCGGATCTTAATGTTGTGACAAAATCGATGTCATTGTTCGTGATACTTCTTGTGTATTCACCGTCAATCATTTTTGCTATGCCACTAACATCAGCTCTCATTGCATTGTTTTCGATGGAAACTGCACCATCCATCATTCTCGTTAAGGCATTTTTCACGATGGCATGACCACGGTCACGTTCATCAAATGACATATCTTCAACACCACCAAGGCGGATTAAGTTGTCGACACGGCCTTGATCTGCTAACCATCCGAAAATATCATCACTTTCAAAATCAAGGCGGCTAAAAATAACATCAGGCTTATAAGGCTGAGATTCCAGAAACTTGATGACATCGTCACCAACGAGTTCCCGTGTTGCATCTGTTAAGTGGATTTTATCCGCCATTTTATTATTCACACCAAAATATTTTTTATTATTTATGGAATATAAAATATCACAGCGTTGAGGAAACAGTCAATTTATTGCGCATTTAAATTTGCCTTTAACTAAGTGTTTTCTATCGTTTGAATCGTTCAAAAATCGCAAGTGTTTCTTCACTGATATGATGTTCTATGCCTTCTGCATCAAACTCCGCAGTTTCAGGCGGTACGCCGAGCCTTATAAGAAAATCGAGTACGATTTGGTGACGTTCTTTGCATTTTTTGGCCAATTTAGACCCTTTTTCTGTAAGAAAAATAGAGCGATAGGGCTGGCTCTCTACATATCCTTCTTCTTGCAGGCGGCTTAAGACTTTACTGGCGGTTGGGTTGGAAACGCCGAGGCGTTCGGCCAAATCACTCAGGCGTGCTTCTTGGTTGGCTTCAATAAGATCGGCGATAAGTTCAACATAGTCTTCCTTGGTTTCAGTTTGGTGTGCTTCGCGCACACGGGTAAACCATTGTGCCTGTGTTTTGGCATCAACCAATTTGGGGGTGTTTGGCATGGTCGCGATCCTTTCCTTGATTGGGTGAAATACTGCTAATGATAAAGGCAATCATAAATAGCCCTGCCTGAATGACAACGATCACAGGGGCGGTGGTTGTGTCGATGTGATAGCTTACGATGGTTCCGCTCAGGCATGAAAATACGGAGACACATACGGCAATGATAAGCATGCGATCAAATGATTGGGTGAGGAGAAATCCAATTGCCCCCGGGGCGATTAACATGGCGATCACCAAAATAATGCCTGCTGCCTTCAGGGAAGAGACAATCGTGAGCGAGAGTAATATCAGAAGGCCAAAATGCAAAACACGTACAGGCAGTGCAATGACGTGGGCATGCGCGCTGTCAAAGCAATAGAGCATAAGGTCACGTCGTTTTACGATCATAATTACGCTGCATAGGCCTGCGATCAGACCTGATTCAATTAAATCCCGACTTGTGATGCCAAGAACATTACCAAAAAGCACATGGAGCAGGTGTATGTCCGTTTCTATACGGGTGAGCAGGACAAGTCCGAAGGCAAACATGCCGGAAAACACGATGCCCATGACGGCGTCTTCTTTGACGCGACTGTTTTCTTTCAAATATCCGGTTGCGAGGGCGCAAAAAAGCCCCGCGATAAATGCCCCGATGGCAAGTGGTATTCCGACTAGATAGGCGAGAGCGAGGCCGGGGAGGACAGCATGTGAAACTGCATCGCCCATCAATGACCATCCCTTAAGGACAAGAAAACAGGAAAAGATAGAGCACACAACGCCGATTAAAACCGAAATCAAAAGGGCGCGCTGCATGAAGTCATGGGAAAGTGGTTCAGCGATATAGGTGTAGAGCATCTCCATTACGCGGCTGCCTTTCCGCGAATCGATTTTTTGCGTATTAAAAGGCCATATTTGGGCGAAAATACAAAGGCGCACAGGAATATAAGCGTTTGTAGGCTTACGATAAGGCCGCCTGTGTTGGCGTTCAGAAAATAACTGGCATAGGCGCCAAGGCCGCTTGTTATTGTGCCTAAACACATCGAAATAATGATTAATCGTCCAAAACGATCCGTGAGGAGGTAGGCCGTTGCACCTGGTGTAACCACCATGGCAATCACCAAGCATGCTCCCACGGTTTGTAGGGCGGCAACAGTGGCGGCGCTGAGGAGGGTGAAGAACATGACCTTAAGCGCGGTCACGGGCAGGCCGATGCTTTGTGCATGGCGCTCATCGAAAAACACGGCCACGAGATCCCGCCATTTCAAGGATAGTGTAATTAAGCATATAGCCGAGATAATCACGACTTGCTGCATGTCGTAATCCGATATTGCGAGGATATTGCCTAATATAATGCTCTGAACATTCACCGCTGTGGGGTTTATGGACACCAAAAGCAAGCCAATCGCGAAGAAAGTGGTAAAAACGATGCCGATAACGGCATCTTCACGCAATTTTGTCTTTTGTTTGACAATCCCCATGCTTAACGCGGCTAATAAACCTGCGAAAAACGCACCCACTGCGTAGGGAAGCGCGAATAAATACGCCAACGCCACGCCTGGTACGATTGAGTGGGCGAGGGCATCACCCATCAACGACCATCCCTTAAGTATTAAATAGGATGACAGGAAGGCGCAGGTACCGCCGACAAGGGCACTAACCCAAATCGCTTTGAACATATAATTGTAGGAAAATGGTTCGAGCAAGTATTCGATCATTTTTTACGGCCTTTTCGGCTATTTTTGGTTTGAACAATGCGCTGTCCACCTTGTTCACCATAGAGAACGAGTGGTCGTTCATCATCTGTCAATACAGTCACGCCGCGCTGGTCGCTATCATCGTGGAGATCGCTGCCGAACATCTGATGATGACGGAGCATACCGCCGAATGTTTTTGCCAGATTCTCTTGTGTGAAGGTCGTTTCCACCGATCCGTAGGCCAATATTGTCTGATTAATCAGGATCACTTCATCACAAAAATGCGGAATACTTCCCAAATTGTGGGTCGAAACTAAAATTAAATGCCCGTCATCGGCGAGGGCATGAAAAAGTTCAATCAGGGAGTCCTCGGTTTTGATGTCCACGCCGGTGAAGGGTTCATCAAGAAGAATAACCTCACCACCTTGGGCGAGGGCGCGGGCAACGAAAATTCGTTTTTTCTGACCGCCGCTGAGTTCACCAATTTGCCGTTTGCGATAGTCGCTCATATTGACACGCTCAAGGGCACGATCAACGGCGGCTTTATCAACGGCGGAGGGAATGCGCATAAAGCCCATATGGCCATACCTGCCCATCATCACGACATCCTCGACCAGAACGGGGAAATCCCAATCAACATCCTCGGTTTGTGGTACGTAAGAGACAATATTACGTTTTAGCGCGGCACGTACACCACCGCCCGCAATTGTAATAGAGCCTTGATTTGGCTTGATAAACCCCATCATCGCCTTAAACAAGGTGGACTTACCCGCGCCATTCACGCCGACAAGGCCACATATCGTGCCCTTATGCAGTGAAACGCTTACATCCTGCAATGCCTTGTGACCATTGGGGTAGGTCACACTGATGTTATTCAGTTGAATGATATCGTCTTGAGGCATGGTGTATCCTAGTTGTTCAGGGCTTTATCGAAGCCGTCCGCAACGGTTTGAGTTGTCACCTTCAGAAGGTCTAAATAGGTGGGGACAGGGCCGTCTGCCGCGCTGAGGGAATCCACATACAAAACACCGCCATAGATGGCACCTGTTTCCGATGCGACCTGCTTGGCGGGGCGGTCCGATATGGTGCTTTCGCTGAACACCACGGGGATTTTGTGGGCACGTACAGTATCAATAACCTTGCGCACTTGTTGCGGGGAGCCTTGCTGATCCGCGTTCATCGGCCATAAATAAACTTCTTTCATGTCCAGATCCTTGGCGAGGTAACTGAAAGCGCCCTCACTGGTGACCAAAAAACGTTTATCATCGGGAATTCGGGCCAGATTTTCCGATAACTCGGCCCGAATTTTTTTGACCTGTTCAGTGTAGTTTTGTGCGTTTTGGTTATAAATTTGTCCGTTATCGGGGTCGGCCTCAACGAATGCTTTGCGGATATTTTCGATATAGATAATTGCATTTTCGGTGGACATCCATGCATGCGGGTTTGGCTTGCCGGAATAGGCGCCTTCATAAATCGAAAGTGGGGTGATGCCATCGGAGACTACAACGTTCGGCACGTTTTTAACATCTTGCAGGAAACGTTCGAACCAGCGCTCCAGATTAAGGCCGTTCCAGAAAATGATATCCGCGCCTTGGGCACGTACGATATCTTTGGGTGTGGGTTGGTAATCATGAATTTCTGCGCCGGGCTTGGTGATGGATTCTACAATCGCGGCATCGCCGGCAACATTGCGCGCGATATCCGCAATTACGGTGAATGTCGTAACGGCCTTGATTTTATCCTTCGCATGACCTGTGGCGGGGAAGGATATAAAAATCGCCGCCAATATCATCAAAAATTTGTTTTTTACAGGCATTGTAAATTCCTTTTGGTTTAGCCTTACCTTTTAAGTTTAGCATTGGCTAAAAATATGTGCAATGGATAAAAAATATTGAAAGAAATCTTCGGTTTTAGAATCGCGGCTTGTGAGATAGAGTTAGTTATTATCAAGCTATGCTTTTGAAATTTAGATATAGAGGGCTCTTCCTATGCGTCATTTCCTAATGATTTTTTGCTTCGTAATTATGGTTTTCGAAACTGCTTATGCGGATGAGATTAATGTCGAAAGCACTATTAAGGCCGCAACCGTATATAGCGATAGGGCGACAGTCACCCGTAATGCCGTAATAAAGATTCCGAAAGGTGCACATAATTTAGTTTTTGAAGGGCTGCCTGTCGGGCTTTTCTACGAGTCTTTACGTGTTAGCGGAAGTTCGGAGGCGGAGGTTATCTTTGGGGCATTAACTATTAAGCGGGAAACGTCACAAGATTACGTTGTGCCACGCGTACAGGAGCTTCAGGCTAAAATTAAAGATATTGAAAATCTAATCGATGTACAAAATGCCGAGAGACAGGCACTGGTCGAGGCGAATGAGTTGTTAAAAACGTGGGGGAAGCAGACTAGTTTGAGTGAAAATAAGGACACTGCCAAAATTCATTTAGATCACGATAAATGGATAAGTGCTTCGGATGGTTTGTCAGGGAAAATGCTGTCCAACCTTAAGGAAATTATTAATCTGGACTTAAAAATCGGGGAAGCCAGTGAGAAAATCGAAAAAATACAGGGGGATTTAAAGCAAATCAGAGCTAAGGGTAAGCAAAGCTACACTGTTACTATTCCTTTTGAATCTGATAAGGCAACGACATTGGATGTTGATCTGAGTTATCAGATTTCAAAAGTATCTTGGCGGCCTATCTATGATGCCCGTCTTGATATGAAGTCGAAGACGTTGAAACTTGTGCAATATGGCTCTGTTTCACAACATACGGGAGAGGATTGGACAGACATCGCGTTGACTTTATCCACGGCAAGGCCGAACCGTGGTGCACAGTTACCGGGGCTTTTTTCCAAGTGGGTGTCGATTTATGTGCCGCCGCCACCACGCACAAAAACATCAAGTGAAAATGCGTTTAGTTTTGATGATGATGTTTTTGAATTTGAAAAAGACAGCATACAGATGGAACCACGTCTGGAGGTGCCGGAAATTCAAGAGGAGGGAGAAGATCCGCTCCATAGGTGGCGTTTGCTGCAAGAAGAACGTGTCGAGCGACAAATGAGCACGAAATCCAAATCCGTGCATGTTGAGCCCATGGGTGAGACTTACGGTTATGTCGGAGAATATAAAATTTCCGGTGCATCAACAGTGAAGGCCGATGGGACACAGGCCAAGTTGATGATTGCCGAATTTGAACCGAATGTTGATTTGCAGGTGCAAATCAGACCTCAATTCACTACGGATGCCTATCTGGTTTCGAAGATTAAGCTCAATAAGGATGCGCCGCTTTTGCCCGGGCGGGTTAGTCTGTTTCGTGACGGGGCCTTCATCGGGCAAGTGAAAATTGCGCATATGATCAGGCCGAATGAGGAAGCCGAGCTTTCCTTTGGTATAGATGATGGCGTGGTTGTGAAACGTAATATTCTGAAAGATCAAAGCAGTGAATCTGGTTTGATTTCCAAAGATAGTGTTGTTGAAAAACGATATGTTACTGAAATTCAAAACCTCCATAAAGATGCCATTCAAATTGATGTGGCGGAGATGCTTCCGGTGTCGAAGGATCAGAGTATTCGTGTTGATATACTGCCTGACACGACGAGCGGTTATCAGACCGATCTGAATAATGTAAAGGGTACGATCAATTGGACGGGGGCATTAGAGCCGCAACAAAAGACAGCGATTAATCTTGGTTGGAAAGTCAGTTGGCCTAAGACGAAGACTATTACGGGGCTTCACCAATTTGAATAACTGTTGTCGTATCTGGTTATAATCACTTAAATCCTCGTTTTTTGCGTCCCCAACTTATCGCGATCAATATTCGTCTTTGGGTGGTTGTGGTTTGGTAATCTTGCTATAACGCCTTATCGAATCTTATCTTTAAACCAAATTTCTAGGAGAACTTTTACATGCGAACTTTTATTTTATGCGCCGCTTTGGCGATACTGGCTATGCCGTCGATGGCTATGGCCGACAACCACAAGGGATGTGCGGCATTACCTGATCATGCGGCGTTGAAAACCGCCCTGACGGATGCCAGAAAACAGGCCAATGGCGGCCTTAACCTTGATATGTGGGGCACGATTGTTGATCGCACGGGCCGTGTATGTGCGGTGGCTTACACTGGCGCGGATGCAGGGGCACAATGGCCGGGCAGCCGTCTAATCTCTGCCCAGAAGGCAAACACAGCCAATGCGTTCAGCCTTGATGGCTTGGCGCTATCCACGGCAAACCTATTCAGCGCGGTTCAGCCGGGTGGCAGTCTGTTCGGTTTGCAGGAAAGTAACCCGATCAACGTACCTGTTGCCTATAACAAAGCAGGCACGCTAGAGAATTTCGGCACAACAAACGACCCGTTAACAGGCGAGTTAATTGGTGGTGTGAATGTGTTTGGTGGCGGACTTGCGTTGTATGACAAAGACGGCAAGGTCGTTGGCGCGGTTGGCGTCAGTGGTGACACATCATGTGCAGACCACAACATTGCATGGCGCACACGCCACGCTTTGAGCCTTGATTACGTGAGTGCAGGTGTATCAGCGGATAAAAATGACCAGATCATTTTTGATATCACAGATGGTAAGAGCGCAGGTGGTTTCGGCCATGCGGCGTGTGGCGCAGATGTCGCCAAGGTTGTAGAATCGCTTCCGGCGTCACGCACAGTGGCAAAAGCGGCGGAATAACCCCTTATTTATGATGACGGGCGGCGTCTGGCTGCCCGTCATTTTTATGTTCTGTATCAATGCGATACCTCTGTTTTTCCGAACTATCATTAGAATTTTCTTGTATTATTTTTTGCGGTGCGTTACTTCAAACGTAACGGAAATATCATCTATTGGAGAACGGATGATGATTAACCGCATAGTCGGTCACAGGGGTGCAGGTGTACTTGCACCTGAGAATACATTAAATTCCCTGAAGGTCGCACACGATCTGGAGTTAGGGTACGTTGAATTTGACGTGCGCCTAACCAAGGATCGTGTTCCCGTTATTTCCCATGACAACAGTTTAATACGATGCGCACACAAAGATGTGCTGATATCCGATTCGCTTTATGCGGATATTAAGGATGTTAATGTCGCCGCGCATTTCGCGCTTGATGACTTACATCAAACCATCCCAACATTGGATGAATGGCTTGCCGAGACGAAAGCCCTTGGCCTGCATTGCCAATTGGAATTCAAGCCCAATGCGGATGATAAGGAAGAATTGGTTTCAATCGTTACCGAAATCATTGACGATTTTTATAAAGACGCGCCCGAGGCGGAAAGACCGCTGGTGACAAGCTTTGTGGCCGAATGTTTGGCCGATCTTAAGGCAAAATCAAAGTTGTCTTATACCACCGGGATGTTGGTGAAGGTTGAAGAAACATCATTATGGAAGAATTATGCCCAAATATCGGGCAGTGATTACATGCATTTGCACGCGCTATACCTCACGGATGCGATTGCGGATGATGTAAAGGGTTTTGGGTGTCGGATTAACGGTTTCCACCTCAATCACCCGGAGTTGGCTAAGCAAGCGATAGCGCGTGGCTGTGAACGGTTTACATGCGACGTGCCTGATATTTTTGCGAGGCTGAAATTTGATCAATAGAACGGAAATGTATTAAACTATTTTATAGCTTACGGAGAAGGAAAAATAGGGTATGTCGGGTAACGAGAACGATACCAATAACGGAGTAGATTATTCACAACATATTGTAGGGCACAGGGGCGCCGGTAACGCCGCACCGCCAAACACAATGGCCGCCTTGGAAAAGGCCGTGGAGTTAGGGTTGGAGTGGGTCGAATTTGATGTCCACCTCACCGAAGATAAACAACTGGTTGTTGCACATGAGGGGGACCTCTCCAAACTTATGGGGTCAGACGTTAAGGTTGGCGAGAATACATATGAAACTTTGCACGAAATAGATCTGGCGAGATCCTTTAAAGGTGCACGCGGTGAACAGCATATGCCTCGTTTTGAAGAAGTGTTGGAATTTTGTATTGAAAATAACCTCAGAACACAAATTGAATTGAAGGCAACAGGGGATCAAGCCACAGAATTGGCCGAGGCCGTTGTTGAGGTTCTTGGGCAGGATGAATATGCCTTTGCTCCAGGTAAGCAGCCTTTGATCAGTAGTTTCCAGCCTGATGCACTGAAAGCCGTCAATGAGGCGTCTAATGGCACGCTTGAAACGGGTCTTCTTATTCACACGCATGAAAATGGCCAATGGAAAGAGCTGGCTGACGACGTACAGCCGACATTTGTACATTTCTATGGCGGTGCATTTGAAGAAGGCATTCGGTTGCCTAAGAAGTTCGGCGATGACGTTAGGGCGGCCGGATACAAGTTGAATGCGTTTAAGGTCAACACACCCGAAGATGCCAAGGCCGCAGTCGAGGCAGGGGCAGAGCGTTTCACATCGGATGAGCCGGAAAAGCTCCTTGGTATTACGCCGACATTGGCACAGAGAAATTATCGTGACACGACGCTTGATACTGTTGTTATTCCGGTTGGCGGATATGGTACGCGTATGGGGGAGATCACGAAGGCGATCCCGAAGGCGATGTTACCCATAGGCGGCAAGCCGCTTATTATGCATGCCGTTGATGAAGCGTTGGAAGCCGGTGTAAGCCGTATCATCATTCCGTGTCGTCCCGAAGATAAAGAATTGTTTGAAAAACAGTTCTTCGGTAGTGAGGGTCGTCGAGCAATTATTCAGCAAAATAAGCGCGATGAATTACTTGATGGCGGTAATGCGTTCAAGGATGTGGTTGAGGTTGTGCCAATTTATGCGAAAGAAGGCCCTGCATCAACGATTGCACAACTTGTGGAAGAGCGTGGTATTAAAAACTTTGGCGTGATCTTGCCCGATGATTTAATTGTTGGTGAAACGGGAGCATTGGCGCAAATGCTTAAGAGTTTTCGTAAGACGGGTGTTACTACAATCGGTGCCAGACAAGTTGAAGAGAGAGAGGAGAGTAGTAACGTTACCTTTGTTAAAATGGAAAAGCGTGATGATGGCGTATCTATCACGACGACTGTCCAAATCAAGCCTAAAAAAGACGATCCCGTCTCTAAAAGTGCCACGGCGGGCCGTTACATTTTTACCGCAGATTATGTCGATGTCGTTGACGCTATAGATAAGGAAGGTCTTAAGGAAGTATCGATGAGTGCGGTTGTAAGGCACTACGCAACCCACAGGACGTTGGCGCAAATGGGGAATGATGTGTCGATGATTTCGGAAGTAGAGGCTTCGAAAAGAGGCGACGAGCGGCAAGTAGTGTTTGATAATAAGGCAGAATTTCAAGGAAGCATGAATTACGAAGGTGTTGGGGTTGTTGAACTTAGCGGGGCTACATTCTATGATTGTGGAGATATGTATGGATATCTTACAGCTACAGCAGCCTTTATTCCACGAGAGATTATGAGAGAACAATTCTTGCTTCAAAATAAGAATGTCACCATAATGGAGGCGAAGCTCACGGTAGATGCAGGGCAAGAAAATGGGCATGATGAAGATGCGCATGATGCCCTCCTCAAAAAAGAGGCCACGGCAAATGGTCACGACGTGGAAGAGACAGAATTAGACGAAGACGACTTGCACGCGGATGGGGAATATCATCATCAGGCTGATGATTTAGATGAAGATACTCATGACGTTCCCGGTGTTGTTTAGAAAACTACACCGTTGTTATTTCGCGATCCGCGCCTCTTTCAGGCGGTAGAATACGTTATATTCATCATCTTGCGGGACAAGTTCCAAGGTGCCTTTAATATTCACGGGATCATAACTAAAGGCTAGTGGTGTTTTTGCATGTACCTCAATTACCATGCTTGGCGTGACGTGATAGTGATAGGGGCAACTGACGGGAAACGGCCCTAATAAAAACATTGATTGTTTTTCATTCTGATCAAGGGGGAACATATATCCCTGTAGCAGGATTTCAGTGCCATCAAGTTTTTTAACCTCATCATTGAAACCGGGGCGTACGCCTGTCCATTCATCGCCATCCTCTCCGATAAAGCTATAACTGTTCATGCCGATTTTTCCCAAGACTTCCCAAGGTGTACCGCCTTCCGGTGTGTTCACAAAATCGGGTATTGCGGCGAATAAATCCTCTTCCGAAAACGTCGCGTCATCGCCTTCTTCGACGTCGATTTCTGATATGTCGAAAACCTTCGTTAGTAAGTTATTGGAAGGCGGTTGAATTTTAAGTGGATGTGATGGGGTGGCTTGCAGTTCCTTAACTGCGGGGTAGCCAATAAACGCGATGAGGCAAAATGTAAATCCGACTTTGACACAAATTTTAAAGAGCTTGTAGCTCATGCCTTTAATTCCCCTTTGTCAGTTGCTTTGCAACGTCAACACGCGATGCGCGTATTGCAGGCATTAAAGATGCCAGAATACCGGCAAAAAGAACAGCCACAATAATCCAACAGATCTCAGTCGTTATATGAGCCTGTGCACCGCTGGCGGAGAGTGGGGCGATGGAGTGTGCCATCACCGTAAATCCGTACAGGCCAAAGACAAGGCCAAGCAATAAACCTGCGGTGACAATCAGCATGCCTTCGGTCAGGATGATTTTGCGTAAGCGGGCTTTCGAATAGCCAATGGCGCGCAGAACGGCCAGATCACCCATACGGTTCTCAAGGCTTCCCGCAAGGCCTGTGAAAATGCTTAAGGCGGCAATGATAATCAACAGGGCAGACAAGGCACCAAATGTTTTAGAGCCAAGGCCAAGCATAGAGGTTAGGCGCACCATCTCAAGCGCGGGATTGGCGGCCTGAAGCGCGCTTTCACGGTTGATCATACGCGGGAGGTTCATGTTCGCCATGGGGGATTTTGTGGTGAGCAGTAATGCGGTGATTTCCGCATCCTGTGCATGTTTTTCATGGTCACTGTGGTCATCATGGTTTTTATGTTCGTCGTGATGTGCGTGATCGTCATGATCGTCGTGGTGTTCGTGCCCCTCATGATCACTGTGTTCATCGTGGTGCGCATGATCATCGTGTTCAGCATGCTCTTCATCGTGGTGCTCATGCTCATGATGTTCGTGCTCTGTGTGTTCTTTTTCATCTTCCACACCTTTATGCCCATGCAGGTGCAGAACGGAATCAAGCGAAGTCAGAATGAGTCTGTCTAACACCGTGCCTGTTGGTTTTAATGTGCCGACGA
The DNA here is from genome assembly GCA_965263215.1 of uncultured Micavibrio sp. GTDB lineage: Bacteria > Pseudomonadota > Alphaproteobacteria > Micavibrionales > Micavibrionaceae > UBA1672. Next base: position 2,128,558 of record OZ253663.1, on the reverse strand, counting down.
TTTTGTATTTTTCGTCTTCATGAATATGACCGCCATCAATCAGGCCGTGCGCACCTGCAAACTCTAATCCGACGGGGGCATTAACGGATGCGCCGCTGATGGCTTCGAATGGTTTGTTCCATAGGCGACCATCGGCCAGTGATGCGTCGTAATGTGTCAGATAGGCGGCGGTAGTGCCGACAATGCGGTTGCCGCGCCAATTATCACCAAGGGCGAGGGGAATAGCCGTTTTAACCTGTCTGTGGTTCATCCATTTTTCTGCGGTCTCATAGGGGATGTTGCCTGTGGGGATATCAATATGATAGACGGAAGACAGGATTAATTGCAGGGGGCTGCCTTTTGCGCCGACAACAATGTCTATACCTTGTCCATCCGTGCTCAGGCGGCTCTGTACGTGTTGGCCGAATTGCACAATCAGGATCGCCAGCATTACCCCAAAGGCCGTTAGAAAAACCGAAAGTAAGCTGCTGAGCCATCGGGATTTCAGGGATGCCATAATCAATGCGAAGTCTTTCATGATGTCATCTCCAATATGTCAGTAAACCGTCCTTTGATGCGTGCATCATGTGTTGCGACGATTAATGTTGCGTTCGTCTTTTCGGCTTGTTCAAACAATAAATCCATCACCTTTTCGGTGTTAGCATCATCAAGGGCAGAGGTCGGCTCGTCCGCGAAAATCACAGATGGATTATTGGCAGCGGCGCGGGCAATGGCAACGCGCTGGGCTTCGCCGACACTTAAATCACATGCCTTTTGCTGTTTCTGAGCGGTTAGGGCAAGCTCTTCTATCAACGTATGAATGCGCGCCTGATCTTTTGTGGGTTGGGCGAGGGCGATGTTCTGCTCTATGCTTAAATGGCCAATTAAGTGTATCTTTTGAAATATAAAACCAAAGTTTTCTGACCGTGTTTTGTCCAATTTATTATCAGATAAACTGGTGTATTTATGCCCATTGAAAATCACATCACCGCTTGTTGTGCGCAACAACCCCGCCATGATATTCATCAATGTGGTTTTTCCGCACCCTGATTGGCCAAGCAATAAAAGATGCTTGCCGGCCTCAATATTCAAGCTGTCGACGGAGAGTATTGTGCGCTCCGATGTGCTGTATTTTATATTATTAAGCGTGAATAACATGGCTTGCCTTTTAATCGTTGTTTAAGCTGTTACAGACATCAACCAATTGCATCACTTTTTCACGTCCCATGCCATGTGAATCTAATTTTTTTTGCAGATAGTCGATTTTTTCTGCTTCGCTGTCTAATCTTGCATATTGTTGGTATGGCACTTCGAATATACGCTTTAAATAACCCGGGTTGAAACCACCGTTTTTCTTTACGATTTCATCCAGATAGGGCGCGCGGTCTTCTTCTGACATTTCAAAGAAATTGAGCCCCTTATGGCCGTGGATGGAGGTGTCGAGTGTTCCCAGAAATTCCGCGGTTAACTCACCATTATTGCCCAGTTGATCGCATGGCACTGTGATGGTTTGCCCTTGTGGTGTGGTAACATCGAAGGACTGTACGTCTTGTGCTTCGGCGGTATCAACGCTCGTCAGATGAAGTCCCGCCGCGAGGATAGCCGTAGGGAGGATTGATGCATGTTTCATAACTTTTCCTGTCTTTGAATGATCCATTAAGTGTTATATTATAACACTTGGTGATTAATCAAGAAAGAAATTCCATGTATTTCTGCGTGGTGGGTAATTGCCTGTTGTTGTTTCATTTACGCATGAGTATGGTCGGTTATTGTTTTATATATTCGGGAAGGCATGATGCGGCACCAGTACGATAAAATAACCGAATCCCATAACCCAACCCACGCCTTATGGGCGTCTTATTTTGCCATGGGCACTGTTGGCGTTTTGATTATCATTAAAATTTACGCTTACGCGATGAGTGGCTCAACCGCTCTTTTGGCCTCATTGGTTGATACAATGGGGGATGCTGCGATCTCATTTATGAGTTTCCTGAGCATCAAAATTTCTTTAAAGCCCGCAGATCACGAGCACCGCTTTGGCCATGGAAAGGCAGAAGGGTTTTCCGCCATGTTTCAGGGGGCTTTTTTGGTGGGGGCATCGGTGTTTCTGGTATTTGAAAGCCTGCGCGGTTTCATTAATCCGGGGCAGATCGAGCATCACGTTCTGGCTATCAGTGTTTCGATTGTGGCCATTGTGTTGACATCCATCCTTGTGTTCGTGCAGGGGCTTGCCCTGAAAGGCGCGCCCTCATTGGCGGTGGAGGCTGATCAAGGGCATTACAAAAGTGATTTGCTTTTGAACCTTGCGGTTATTCTGGCGTTGTTGACAGACATGATCGGCGGGTTTTTATATCTGGATTTAATCGTTGGTCTTGGTATTGCGCTGTTCATGTGTAAAACAGGTGTTGATGTTGCGCAAAAGGCGACGGACATGCTGATGGATCGTGAAATTGCACCCGATGAAAGGCAGAAAATCATTGATGTCGTAGAAGGGCATAAAGATGTTTTTGGCATGCACGATTTGCGCACAAGGCGTTCCGGCATGGATATTTTCATCAGTTTCGATATAGAGCTGGAGCCGTCCTTGTCATTGGAAGATGCCCACGCCATTACGCGGGATATTGATCTTGCCTTGCTCTCAATATTCCCCAATGCCGATATCATTATTCATAAAGACCCGAAAGGGGATATTTACGACCCAAGGCATAAGGTGCAGGGCGTCCATCATTGATGGTTGCTGGGGAAAACGCCCAATATTGACGTTTTGGAAGGGTGGCAAAATCAAAAAAGATCGGGCTGTGGCAAACAGAAAACCCCATACCGCCATGGCAATGGCGAAAAGATGCGTAAGCGTGTTGATGTTGTTATTTGGCCTTATATCCGCCCATTAGACTCCATGGATGATAAACACCGAATTTATTATCTCTTTTTTGGCTTGGCCAAAAGAATAGGGGCAGGTTTAAAACCGCTAAAGCCATTAGAGATGCAAATAAATACTGATCATCACCGGTAAACGTAGAAGGGTCTTCAAAACCCATAAACATAAAACCAACAACAAGGGCGTTCAAGAGCATGATCGGTATTGCGAATAGACCGCTAAAGCCTATATCTCTTAATCTTTTTGGAAGAATGCAGATCCTTAAGTACAGCGCGAAGATATAGAATACCCATGCTAAATACGGAATATCAACAGACGTTTCTATGTATTCTCCCAGTCTGTCAATGGCACTTGCGCCCATCATAAGCATAAGAAAATCAAGCCTTTTCATACGGCCTCGGTGAAACAGGAAAAACTCTTTCTCATATTCCTTGAGGAAGCGCTTTCGGCTTTCCAGTATATCTTCTTGGGATTGATCCATAAGAGTTCTTCCAAAACAAAAATTTCATATTGATTATGGTTTCATACCATATTTTTGTTTTGCTTACAGCTAAATTAAAGAAAGTGGTGGGCGGTACTGGGCTGCTCACGGCTTAGATTAAGTCATTGTAATATATAAACACTTCTCCATGCTGACGCAGGTTTGTGTAACACCATTGTGTACCACCTTCTTACAAAAATTTCACTACTTTTTACAATTTTTTGACACAACACTTTTGTTTTCATGCAATCATGATTAGCACGATTATTTAAGGAGGAACTCTGTGCTTAGATTATTTGTATTCGCGACGTTTTTTGTTTTATTCATCCCCAACACTTCTGGTGCTTATTCGTGCAGGACGCCTAGCGTCGATGTTGCTTATAAAAACGCATATTCAGTTTTTTCCGGAGAAATAATTGATGGGATGGGATCTACTAAATGTGGATCTAAGAAAATGCTGGTTAAGGTTATTGATGTCTATAAGGGTAAGTTGCCAGAAGAAGTTTACATTTCCTCAGGCGACGGATGTGTAGGAGGGGGCGTTTATTTAACGAAGGGGTCAAAATATCTTCTATACACTAACAAAAACTTACACATGAATGGTAATCGAGACTTAAGTGTTCGGGCGTGTAGTCAGACAAAGTTTCTAGGGCATGCAAAAGCAGATGAATTAGCGTTTTTGAAAGGAAAGCAGGAGCAGGTTAAAGCCATTGATACCGTTATTCAAAAAATGCCAGATGCGGAGATAGCGCTTTTAAAATCAAAAATCGAACATTTTTTGCTATGGGAAGACTTTCAAAATGCAGAAGATGTCCTAAGGTTCTATTTAACTAAAAACCCCAATGATCTGTGGGCGGAAAGCAAACTTATCGAAGTTTTATATGAGCTAAAAAAAGCTCAAGAAATTTGGGATATTTATTCGGACCTTAAAACCAAGTCATCAGGGAAAAGAGTTTGGGGAATAAATCCCAGATATATAAGTTTTGCTAAGATTTCTTTAGGAAAGCCGACTGGGTTTCGTCATCGTTTTGTTCTCGATGGTGACTGGTTTAAAGATTTAAATTATTCTTCCCAAACTATAAAAATTCAATCATTGAAGGACACACAATTTACAAACTTGGATTTAACTGCGGGCAGAATAACAGGCAATAATATTGAGGGTTTGCGCATACACAATAGCAATCTTGAAGGTGCAGATTTATCGGAATTAAGAGCCAAAAACCTGTCATTTCATAATACGAATTTAGTAGATACTAATTTTTCGAAAATACAAATAGACAAAATTTCTTTCGGTGGTTCTGATTTAACCAATGCTAATTTTACTGATAGTGTTTTGGATAAAGCATATTTTGGCCGTCAAGATTTAAAGAACGCAAACTTTACAAATGCAAAAATAACAAATGGTCGTTTACAGTATTCCGATTTTTCACAAACGATCTTAGACGGCGTATCTCTGGAGGGGGCTGAATACGGCTGTGAAACCAAGTGGCCTAAGGGGTTTGATCCGGAAAAGGCTGGTGCTTTCAAAAAGCATAAGTGTAAGGGGAATACTACGCTCTACGAGTATTCTGATGAGTATCAAAAAACTTTAAAATCAACGGAATTCGTTGGCAAAGATTATAGTCGTCATGAGTTTGAAGACCAGCATGATTTTAGTGGTGTAAACCTTACAAATGCAAATTTTTCTAACGCTAAATTAAGGTCAGGGAAGTTCCATTATGCAAACCTTACTGGTGCCAATTTTTTATGGGCTAACGTGGGCAATAGATATTATTATGCGACCATTAAGGATGTAAATTTTAAGTATGCTAATCTGAGCAACGGCGATGGCTTTATTGGTTCAGATATAGAAAACACATCATTCGAATATGCAGTAATGAAAGGTGTAACTTTCAAGAATGTTGATGTTGTTAAAGGGAGTTTTCAAAATGCCAGCTTGGTTGGTGCAGAAATAACAAGTGCGAGTTTCAAAAATTCTGATTTTACGGGCGCATATTTAAACAATGCCAGACTAAATGGTGCTGATTTCTCTGGTGCAAATTTTATAGATGCTAATCTTGAAGGAATATCTGCAAAGTGGCGTCGTGGAAACCGGTCTTGGAGCCCAAGTAAATTTATAGGCGCTAATTTTATAAACAGTTCATTGGATAAAGCTGACCTGCGTGGAGTAGACTTTACAAGCGCAAAATTTAAAAACACGACGGTCTTACTTACACAATATGACTGCGACACAAAATGGCCTCAAGGCTACAGAGCAGGAGAGCATGGGGCCGTTCTCGCAAACTCAGATTGCATTCCGGAAGATTACAGTCCGCCCGAGCTGGCAAGCCTTGATTTGTCCAACGCTGACATGCGTGATTTGAACCTTAAAAGCGTCAACCTTAAAGGTGCAAATTTAAGGGGAACAATTTTGTCCAGTAGTGATCTTTCTTCTGCGATTTTAGATGACGCTGACCTAACGTTGGCTAGCTTCGATTGTGAAACGAAATGGCCTGAGGGTTTTGATCCCATCAAGGCGGGTGCATATTTAACAGTAGTTTTAGATGAAGTTTGTTGGGAAAAATATGGTCCAGCGAACCTTGAGGGGAAAAACTTAAGCGGTATGAATTTATTTAGAGTGCCCTTTTCAAAAGCTAATCTTAGAAATGCAAATTTATATCAAGCCAGTATGGGGCGTGCTGATTTATTTAAGGCTGACCTGAGGGGGGCAAATATAGGCGGTGTGGATATGAGTAGTGCGAATATTAGGCAAGCAAAACTAAAAGGTGCTCGATATGATTGTAATACGCTATGGCCGGATCATTTTAACCCTGAGGAGCATGGCGCCGTTCTTGATACCAAACCATGTGAGAGGACAGCTAAGCGCGTCATGGCAGGCGTACGGGCGTTAATAGGGGACTGGCGTAAACAAAAAACAATAGAGAATGCAGAAATAGAAAACGAAAAGCTGCATTGGTTTACGACACATGGAAAAACCTTCAAAAATATGACTTTTAAAAACGTGTTTATGAGGAACGCTACGTTTGGAAGAGTGACCTTCCAAAACGTAAAGTTTATCAATACCGACTTAAGAGGGGCTAATTTTGAGGGATCAACATTTCAAGATGTCCAATGGGACAATGTGAAATATGATTGTCATACAAAAGGTTTACCTTTACCCGCAAAGTCTTGTGAGGATTAGGAAGGAGTAAGTGGTGGGCGGTACTGGGCTGCTCACGGATTATCTTAAGTCATTGTAATATATAAACACATTTCTCCATGCTAACGCAGGTTTGTGTAACACCATTGTGTACCACTTTTTTATTAAGCTATATAGCTGTTTGTTCTTCAATATATTTTTTAACTTCACTTATATTAAGTTTACTAAATTTTTCGTAATGATCTCGTGCTGCTTCTACACTTGATGAATGGCAACCTTCTTTCATATGCACATGATCAAGTTTATATTGGATGTTATAACGTCTCTCTAGAATTTTTGCTTTAATGTGTTGGGCATCCGCCTGCGGTGCTTTTTTAACAGCATCGGCAAAAAGGGCATCCGCGACAAGCTCTGATGTTCTGATGAAATTTACATTGATCTCACCATTTTCACTATTTAAGCAATGGCGGTGATAGGCAAAGGCCGCTTCGTTTATATCAAAAAAGTTCACTAAAAAATTAGATTTTTCTTTTGGTTCGGCTTGGGCAATCGGGCAGAACGCTAAAATCAAAACAAGGATTAATAAAAGGCGCATAATAGTTCTTTCTTTTTCTACTTTATAATTTTTGTAACAAAGGGAGATGTCATTGCGCGAAGTAAGGCGCTGTAGTTGGGTATGAATTTTACCTCACTGCCAATGGGCAATTGTTGACTGTCCGCATTCAAAATAAGATGGTCGCTACTTGCGCCTATAATTTCTATACCATCAGGCGGTAGCAAGCCATTAGGGTCTACATCCTGCTCCCCAACAGCTAATAAGGCCTGAGAAATAAGCCCGTTATCCTGAGTTGGCCCCGCCGTTCCAAATGCTGTTTCGGCAATGTCGCCTCGGGGTTTCGATGGTTTTATTTTAGCCTCTATCACTTCAGCGCTTAGAGTAATGGCATCAGTGTGCAAACCCTCAATAGGTTCTCGACTTAACGGATCACAGCCAAGAAGAATGGCTTCACCTAACCGAAGATTGTTTATACGCCCTGTATCCGCGCTACTAAGTGCCCAACCAAGGTTACTGGAGTTACCACCAGAAATGGTCTCCATAACAAAGCCAAAGGTCGTATCGAGCGTATCTGCCAGAGTTGATAATTCAGCCATATTCGACGCATCAGGGGATACCCCGCTGCGACAGGCTAAGTTTGTGCCGATGCCCATGAATGCAATATTGGAGAATTTTAGTGTCTCACGCACCATGCTCTCCATATCACTGGGCATAATGCCTTCGCGTAGATCACCTAGTTCGACCATCAATATAACGCCATGAACGCGCTTTTGCTTCTTTGCTTCTGCGGATAGTGCGCTAATAACCTCAAGCTCGGTGTTATGACTGACGTCTGAATATTGAACAACTTGTTCGACTTGGCTGAGCATGGGGGAGCGAATAAGTGAAATTTGAACCTTATCGTGTGCATGGCGCATCGACTTAATATTTTCAATGCGAGAGTTACCGAGGGTGCTAACACCGGCATGGAGCAATACTTCTGCTATTTCTAATGACCCAAGTGTTGCCTTCGTAATACCAGTAACCGTAATGTTCTTATCGGCCAAACGTTCGACCAATATACGCGCATTATCATGAATTTTATCAAGATTTATATCTAGCCGTGGGGCATTTATCATATTGCCACAGGTAGGTTTTTTCTTAGTTCAGGGAATGCGGATAAGACCATCTCTACAAGACGTTCAGGGGGGCGTGTTAAGGCATCAGTGGCAGGAATTTCAAGCTCCTCTTCATACTGTGTAATAGAGGCGTCTATTTCATCTTCACTCATGAATTCGTGGTTGATTGTAAGGCCAATAACTTTCGTATCTGAAAAGGTCTCTATAAGTTTAATCTCATTAGATGGTTTTGGCATTGGCATATGCTCAAAATCACAACGATGCGCCCGTTTGGGTGCATGTTGAAGGATCACGCCATTCGGACAGCTTCCTCTTAGAATAAACGCAGAGCTAGAAAAAGCCGGATGACTGAGCGAGCTTTGTCCTTCAACAATAATGATATCTGGCTTTTCGTTTTCAAAAGCTCGGACAACCTCTGCTTCTACCTCTCCGGCACAAAAATTAGAGGCGATAGCATCTAGAGCAACGCCATAGCGTGCACCTTGAATTAATCCGGTTTGACCAGTCCCGACCATCACCGCATTTATACCGTAATCCTTAAGGGCTTTGGTGAGTATGGTTGCCGTCGTACGTTTGCCAATGGCGCAATCCGTCCCAAGCACAGCAATGCGCGGGCAGGTAACTTTGTTAATGCGGCCAGTAAACACCCGCAATTCTTTTCTGCAACGAGGTTTTCGGATATCAAGGATCGTAACATTATTTGCTTTGCCGGCCTCTATAAACTCCGGATCATCATTTAGAAACTCATGAAGACCATTTACAATATTTATTCCAAGGCTTATGGCCTTTAGCATAAGCGCACGTTCGTTATCTGATAACATTCCACTTACAGGGGCCACGCCGTAGATAAGATAATCAGGGACTTCGCCAGCATGTGTTATCGCATCATCTAGGTCGCGATAAATCGGTATATCATTTGTTATATCATCCAGAACTTCACCGGAATTCAGACCAGCCTTGTCGCTGTCTATAACGGAAAGGATTTTGTATAGCTCGGAATAACGAACAAGGCCATTAGCGGTTTTCCCATCGACACGACCAAAGTTTTTTTCGCAGTAAACAATCGCTGTAGGGTGGTGGGGTGGTCTGTCTTGAAGAAGTTTTTTGGGGAAATCGACAATAGGCATAGTATGTCCTTATTTTTGGTGCATTTGTAGTGATGCACAAACACACCGCCTCCCTACACAGCGTAAGGGGCGTATTAAAAGCCTGAATAGGCACAAAAACTATAAAGCTAAACTTTGCTGAAAGAGGTGAGGTTAAAGTGGGCTCTCACACATTGCCGATAGCAGGCAGATATTTTTTCCGGAAAAATTATCTCAATAGAGGGCTTTTGCCAAACTCTGCCCTATTAGTGACAGGTACTTCGTTGGAAGTCAAACTTGATGTCCGCTAGATCTTGTGAGGAGTAAAAAAGTTTCTGTTCTATGTGCTAAAAGCTAAGAAAATTAGTGAAAGTGGTGGGCGGTACTGGGATTGAACCAGTGACCCCTTGCGTGTCGAGCAAGTGCTCTACCGCTGAGCTAACCGCCCACTTTACTTTTGCGATAGGGTGATAGTCGTACTGGTATTTACCGAAAATTTCAAGCGCAAAATGAATAAAGGTCAGGCCTTTAAGATGCCAGAATAGTATCGACCTGCTGTACCAGATCATTCAGGTGAAATGGTTTGGAGAGGACTTGTGGTTCTTCCTTATCGCCGGGCTTATGGCGTTCCATGGCCATGGCTGCAAATCCGGTGATGAACATGACCTTGATATCAGGGCAAAGGCTCTCGGCTCTCTGCGCGAGCTCTATCCCGTCAATGCCCGGCATTACAATATCCGTCAGTAGAAGGTCAAATGCGGGATCCTCCTTTAAAACATCCAGTGCGCCGGTGCCGTTTGTTCTGGACACAACGGAATGGCCGGCACGTTCCAGTGCGATAACCAGAAAATTCACCATTGCCTTATCGTCTTCGGCTAACAAAATGCGCGCCATGCGTCTTACCCTCATATAAAGTCAGTGGTGGAGTGTATATAAAAAACAGGCTTTCAGGCAAATAGTTTGTGCGCTACACGAAGCTCATAAATTGTTTTCCGGCAGTGTGCCAACTAAAATTATCATGAACGTAGCGCACGCGCCCGTCTTTATCATCATTCTCTATCGCGCGTTTTGCCGCATCGGATAAATCATCACTGAGTACGCCCAAATGATCGTGAATAATAATGTCTTTCGGCCCCATCACATCGTAGGCCGCCACAGGCACGCCGCAGGCTAGGGCCTCGATCAAGACAATGCCGAACGTATCTGTTTTTGATGGAAAGACAAAAACGTCCGATGCGCGGTAGTAATCTGCGAGATCGCGCCCTGTTTTTTTGCCGACAAACAAAACGTCAGGGTGCTTTTTCTCTAACTCATGGCGTACAGGGCCGTCACCGACCATAACCTTGGTGCCGTGCCAATCCATATCCAGAAAGGCTTCTAAGTTTTTTTCGATGGCAATGCGCCCGACATAAAGGGCGATGGGCGTTTTCTTATCTTTTAAGATTGTTTTCTCACCGGGGTAAAAAACAGAGTAATCAACGCCGCGTGTCAGGCGTTTCATAGGGATTTCAAACCCCCAATCTTTCAACTGATCTTCAAGGGTTTGGGTGGCTACAAACAGGGTAGAGGACGGCTTGTGAAACTTTTTAACAATACCAATAGCGTGCGTGTGGACGGCCTTGTAAAGCGGCGGGATCAACCATGCAAAGCGTTTCGCTACATAATCGGGGAATTGCGTATGAAAGGACGTGGTAAAGGTTTTGTTATTTTTCATGCAATATTTGCGTGCCGCCCAACCCAAAGGGCCTTCGGTGGCAATATGGATTTTATCGGGCTGAAAGTCGCGGATCATACGCTTTATGCGTCGATAGGGGCGGATAACGAGCTTTATTTCAGGGTAGAATGGCATGGGAATACTGGCGGCAAAGTCCGCAGGGCCAATGACCTCCACCTTGTGGTTCATCGCGATGAGTTCCTTGCGAAGATATTCATATGTACGCACCACGCCATTAACTTGCGGGTGCCATGCATCGCTGATGATTAGAACTTTCATAGACATTTTTCGTATTCGGCTTTACACTTAGGGGGCTTGAGGAAATCCTCAAAGCCTGTCCCACCCTAATCGCGATTGTGATCATGCTCAATAGATATTTTAGAACCTCCGCTGCGTATGTGTTTTGTTCCGGATTGTTGGCGGCTGGCGTGATCGCCAACCCGTCTCCTGTATTCGCACAGGCCTGCGATGCACCGTATGAAATGATAACGCGCCTGCATCATCCGGAGCCGGGGGCATTTATGGTGTGGAATACATTATATGGTGAAGAAGGGCGGCAAGAAAAATTCGTATCCGCCATAGGGCGAGAAAATGGCAAAGTGCTTGCTGTTGGGGAAGTGCAAGTCGCGAAGGGCGTGAAGCCGTCTTTATTGTTGGTTGAATTTGACAGGCGCGGGCGCAAAATTTGGGAAAAGACACATGCGGTTTCAAACTTGGATGAGATTGTAAAAATTCTCCCTTATGGAGAGGCGGGCTATGTTGTGCTCGTGAATAAGAAGACCTCTCAAAAACACGAAATGATGTGGATGGGTTTTTTTGATGGTAAGGGAAAATTAACAGCAGGAAAAAATATTCAAGCCAAGGGCGTAAATTTACGCGCCAATGATTTACAACCAAAGGTTGGTGGTGATGGGTGGGCAATGCCTGTGCTGACGTCATCTCAAAATGATAATGGGGCAGGAAATAATCAAAAAAACGCTTCGGTTCTCATTCTTGATAAAAACGGAAATCAAAAAAATACGCGTTCTTATGTTTTGGGTAAGACAACAAATATTAACAGCCTGTCCGTAGCGAAATTTGACGGAGATACGTTCGGCTATATCGCAACGGGATATTTCGAAAACAACAATGGTAAGGAAATCGGATGGGTTTTACGATTGGATGAAGATTTGTCGATTGTTTGGCAAAAAGAGTTCAGCCGCGGCATTTCGGCCAAGGTTATATCTTCTGTTCCGGATAAGGATGGTGATGTTTATGTTGCTGCCAACATCGGTGCAGCCGATTCTGATAGTGATGGTGTATGGTTTGCCAAGCTTGATGGTACGAGCGGAAATATGCCGTGGCAGCGTTATTACATGAGTGAAAATGGTGCGCATCATTACAATGTGCGCGGTTTAAATGTCAATAAAGACGGCTTGGTCGCTTTACTGATGATGGCCGAAGCTGTGGACGAGGATGAGCAGCCACAAGAGGGCGCTCCCCAAAAAGACAAAATGTCAGGTTTCGGTATAACCAGTGAAAGCGATTACGGGCATCTTTTGACGCTCTCACCGCGCGGTATTACATTATCGGGGGATGCATTTTATTACGGGCAGGGTGTATCCCTTTCGCAACTATCCGAAAGTAAAGACGGGCAGCGCATTATTGTCGGCCACAGTTTTGTGAAGCCTGACATGCCAATGACAAAAAAGGTTGGGGAAGACCCATCAGTGGAAAAACCGTTGAATGAACTAGGTGATGTGCGTTTGCCGGATGTAGATTTATCGGACAACACCAAAAAAGGCCTCGCACTTTTGCAAAAGAAAATTAGTGCGCAGGCATTGATTGACCAAAAGGAAGATAAAGATAATCACGATGAATCGGCTAAAAACATTGAAAAACGCCCAAATTTAGTACAAAAAGGCTGGGTGGTGATTGGTGATATGCCTGACCCGTACGCGGATCCGTGTAAATAAATATAAAACAGTGGTTTATAATGAGTAATGTAAGTGATGAATTATCTTTTTCTGCGTTAGAGCAGCATGTGGGCCTGCGCGCGGATAAAGTATTAAGTCTGCTGTGTGATGAGTTATCGCGTTCACGCATTCGCGGTTTGATTGATGATGGTAAAGTTTCCTTGAACGGAAAGACATTGAGTGCGCCGTCGCAAGCTGTGCAAGAGGGCGATGCCTTTGTTATCGTTGTCCCCCCACCGGCGCCAAGCGAACCGCAGGCCGAAGATATTCCCCTTGATATCGTTTATGAAGACGATGATCTTCTCGTGATTAATAAGGCCGTTGGCATGGTTGTGCATCCAGCCGCAGGGAACTGGAGCGGCACGTTGGTGAATGCTTTGCTTCATCATTGCGGCGATAGTCTGTCGGGCATAGGCGGTGTGATAAGGCCGGGGATCGTGCATCGTCTGGATAAGGATACAAGTGGCCTGATGTTGGTCGCGAAGAATGATCATGCGCATCAATCGCTATCTGGGCAGCTCGCAGATCGTACGTTGAGCCGCATCTACCACGCGCTTGTTGTTGGTGTGCCGATGCCTTTGAAAGGGAAAATTGAAAGAGCGATCGGGCGCCATAAGCATGACCGTTTGAAGATGAGTGTGATGAGCAACAGCCCCAAAGATGCGCTGACACACTATAAAGTGTTGGAGCGTTATGGTGAGGCTTGTTCCTTGGTGGAGTGCCGATTGGAAACAGGGCGTACCCATCAAATACGTGTGCATATGGAGGCTTTTGGCTATCCGTTGGTTGGGGATCGGCAATATGGCGCACAGCCGACATTGCTAATCTCAAAACTTAAAAAAGAGAACTATCCCAATGAATCTATTAAAAATATAATGGGATTTCCGCGCCAAGCATTGCATGCGAAGGAAATTCGCTTCGATCACCCCGTAAGTGGGGATAGTATGTGTTTTTCAAGTGATCTTCCAAAAAACATTCTTAACATATTGAAAATACTGAAAAAGAGTCCGTAATTTGTATTTACATAAAATTTTATGTATTATGGAAGGGTATAGAAAAGAATTATAAGCGATGTGTGTTTTGATCTTTTTTGGACATGATTGTTAAAAGTGTTGAGTTAAAAACGATACGCACCGAATATATCCCAGATAGGTGCGTTTATATAAATTAAGTTTATAAAAAACTATAAGACCAAATTTGACCGCCTTAAATAAAGGCGGTTCTTTTTTGTGATTATGGCATTCAATCAAAAATTGAATCTTATTCTTCGTTTAATCCAAAATTTCTTGCCAATGTTTTGCCATATGATCGACGGTAAATGAATCTGTGCGCGAATATAGGTCGATAGGTTTACGGATTTTCTGTGCGATGTCCCGTCCGAATGGTGCAATCTGATTTGTGATGGCACTGCCTGTTGGCACATAAGGTAAACTTCCAAGCGGCAGTTTTAAATTTACACTGTGATAGGCATGGGTCGTACTGCCGAATAAATCGGGGTCACTGGCATTACTGATGGATACTTGCCCGTTAAGGGTTGCGCCGTTCATAAATCTTTTCTCTAACCCAAATGAAATGCCCCGATCACCGGCGATAAAACGGCCTGCGCTGAATTTGGCTGTGATGTCTTGCGATGGGATATCATACCAAATATTGGCGTGCCCACTGCGGAACACGGTTCCGTTTAGTCCTGCGTTTAGTGTGGTATTGGGATCACGTCTGTAAGTTTGCCAGCCTTCAATGCCAATGGCAAAGCGTGAGCGAATAGGGCGATAAAGTATTTCCCCGCCAAATCCTGCAAAGAATTCTTCCAGATACCCCGCATTGATGGCGGCGTGCACTTCGGGCGCGATGGTGTGGGTATAGCTTATATGTGCTTGGTCCAGACTGACGCGCGTCTCTGCAAAATCGGCGACATCACTGCGTATGGGGATGATGGCAGCGGGGCGTAACTCTTCTAACTTATCCAGATTGTCTGCTAAATTAAGGCGTAGCGATGCGCCAAGCGAAAAGCCAAGGAAATTGGTGTGTTTCGCGTTTATCAGGGCAGATGATCGGTATAGGATGCCGCTATCTTCCTCTGACAGGCTGAATTGATTATCCAAGCTCACGGATAGTGGAATATCGTTGGTGTGCAAGGCGGCGGGCGACTTTTCATGTGCCGTACGTTTATGAAAGTTTGTATTATTCCATAGCTCGTTGGGGCTTTTATTGTTGTGTATCAGGGCCTTTTCAATGTCCTTACGCAGGAACGTGACCGATGTGCCGTTTAGATTATGCTCCTTCAGGTTTAGCGTAATGGTTTTAATGTCATTATCAGATATTTGGTTTAAATGACGGAGTGTACGTCCCATATATTGCGGGGCAGGCACACCCTCGGGGATGTGTAAATCCACCTGAATATGATTGCCTTCAACGGTGATATTATCAATGTCGGCGCCTTTTTTAACGTGAAACGGATTGCGCGCCTGTATGTCTGAGGTGTCTATGTCAAAAGTGGGTATGTCAGGGTATGTCTTATTTTTAAAAGGCCAGCGCGCGGGGGTGGATTGTATGCTGATCCGTCCCATGATTTTATCAGTGCCTTGCGCGCCGATCCCCGCACTAATCCAGCCATTATGATTGTATGACAGACCAACGCCCCACGGGGCGGGCGTATTGAAGTCTGATTGTGCGCTTTCAACGCTGTATCGGTCTGATCCGTAATCCAGTTTTAATGACAATCCGTCATAGGGCAGGAAATATTCCACACCGCCGAAAAACCCAACTTTATCGCCTGTAAACCAATCGGACGGATCGTTCGGTGTTTCGCTAGACAAATCTCTCGCTTGTTTAAAGTGAGAGCCAAAGATTTTAAACGGATTATCAAATTGCGCCGATGTACCAAACCGCCCCCATCCGATACCTGCTGTAAAGTCAAAATTATGATACCGTTTGGACAAGGCGATATACTCAGCGGCCATTCTGCGGTGTCCTATGGCAGATTGCAATCCTACGGAAATTGCAGGCTTATGCGCCGTTTCTTCGAGCAATCTTAATTTTAAATCAACTCCCGGAAGTAGGCGCTCAGCATCCTTTATCGGGTTTGATGTCTCTGCGGTTTGTCTGAAATTGACCAATAATGGATCGGCGATTTGTATGCCGACAAAGCCGTGTGTGAAGGGATCTAATGTTGATACACCCGCGCGCACTGTACCTGCCTGATCCATACGAGCATTAGGCACTGTATTCAGTCCCAGAAATCCGTTGAGGGCGGGGGTGTACGGTGTGTCTCCGATTGTGCCGGATGCAACGAAAGGTATCAGGGTTAGTATCCCCGACAAACACAGGCCAGCTTTAATTTTTTTGGGTATCATTTATGTGGAAGATCAAAAATGAAAATAGGTACCGAGCAGCACTTATGTATATTCTCGCTCAAATACGTCGGTATGTCAAAGATGCCCTATATGTTTTACATTTAGGTGTTAAGCATATTAGAATAGTATGGTGTGACATGCTTTTCTGATAAGCGGGGAAATTCTTGCTAACTGATCCAACAATTACAGCTTTTTCATTATTTGCAGGTGTCTGCTTTGCCTCGCTGTATTTTGTATGCGGTAAAAAGCGTGTGCAGGTGCAATCGCCATTGCTGGATGACATTATTAATGCCTCTGACCATGGTTTGTTGGTTTTTGATGAGGATGGGTGCCTCCTCAAATCGAACACACTTGCGCGCTCAAAACTTGGTGCCATTATCGAAGGGGAATTTGATGATCTAACACAATACGCACTGTTGGATTGTTTGTTTGATCATGCGGTTGATTTCGATGAGAGCATTAAAAATACGATCATGAACCAGTATAGCTTCGAAAGCGTTCCGGATTTTAAAGAGGTTATATATCTTAATGAAACACGCCTTTGTCTTGTGCACGCACGTAAATTGAACAGTAAGATGACGTTATTTACCTTGATTGATATTAGTAAAGGTCGCCAACAGCAGGAAAATTTAAGACAGTTAAACACGATTAATTACCAACTGATGGAGGCAATACAATCAACGACCACGGGCATCGCGATCAGTGATCCCAAACAAACAAGCAACCCCATATTATTTGTGAATGATGCATTCTGTGAGTTTACGGGCAAAAATTCGAAAGATCTGGTCGGTAGCGGATGGGGCGCCCTGATGTCCATATTTTCAGAGGATGAGCGTGAAAAGCTGAGCAAATCTTTGGATCGTCAGGAAAATGCTGAAATTGAATTGGAACGTACGGCCGATGATCAAAAACAATATTTTACAATGAAGTTATCGCCGGTTTTTCAGGGGGGGGATTTAGATTTATTCATTGGATTGATGTCTGATATTACTGAATTAAAACAACGTGAGGCTGAGGTTTTCCAATCTCAAAAGCTTGAATCCTTGGGGCAGTTGGCCGCAGGTATTGCACATGACTTTAACAATATCCTGTCTATCATTGGTGGCTATGCCACGATGACGGCAAAATTATTGGATGGTCAGAATGAAAAAGCGGAAAAATATTTGGAAAAAATAGAAGCAGCGTCTGATCGCGGGGCGGGGCTAACGCGCAAAATGTTGACATTTAGTCGTCATAAGGTTGTATCCAGAAGTTGCGTCAGCGTGGCTGATATTATTGATGAACAATCAGATTTATTGCTGCCGTTGCTTGGGACGTCAGTTGATCTGAAAATGTCTTTACCGAATGATGCGGTTAATGTGTCGGGCAGTGCGTCCTCTATTCAACAAATCGTGATGAATCTTGCGATTAACGGGCGTGATGCAATGCCGGAAGGTGGAACTGTATCAATAGAACTGAGCTGCCCTGAAATTAAAGATATACCCGAACACATATCTTCGGTGATGGAAGCGGATGATTATATTCGCATAGCCGTGGGCGATACCGGAACGGGGATGGATGAAGAAACGATTGAACGTATTTTTGATCCGTTTTTCTCGACGAAAGAACAAGGGAAAGGCACAGGGTTGGGGCTGTCGGTTGTTTATGGTTTGGTGAATGAATTGGGCGGACACCTTGATGTTGAATCTCAATTAGGAAAGGGCACGACATTTTACGTTTACCTGCCGCGCAGTTTTGAAGAAATCACCGATACCTCGTCTGCGGGTGCGAGTGATCTTGCGGAGCTTAATTTAGATGGCTATACCGTTCTCGTGGCGGAGGATGAGCCGGACCTTTTGCATGTTGTTAAAACCATGCTTGAGGATTTGGGGCTCAATATTTTAACCGCCAGAAATGGTAAAGAGGCATCGAAGGTACAAGAAGAGTATGAGGGGAAAATAGATATATTATTGACCGATGCAATTATGCCGGAAATGAATGGCGAAAAATTGGCGAAACTGTTCTCATCAGAACGCCCTGACACCAAAGTTATCTTCATGAGCGGTTACCCCGCACATGCGAAGGGTAAGCCGATCGGTATTCCGGATGACGCAACATTTATCGCCAAGCCGGTTAATTACGAAAAGCTCGTTCAGGTGTTATGTCTGGAGCTTGGTATAGAAGGCAATGCGGACGGGGCGGTTGAATTACCACAGTGGAAAACATCTAACGACAAAGCGGAAAGGGCATCGTGATGTCAAACGTGAATTTTGAAACTTTAAAAGCATTGATTGTCGATGATCAGGAGGATTCACGTGAGCTTCTGAAGGAGATGCTAAGCCAGATAGGCTTGGTTGATGTGTCAGAATCTGCCAACGGGGAGGAGGCTCTGCGGCGTATTGACGAAGAAGATAAGTTTTTTGATGTCGTAATTTGTGATTGGAATATGCCCGCTATGACAGGTGTGGAATTATTGCGTCAGATCAGAGCAGTACATCAGGACATGCCTTTTCTGATGGTGACAGGGCGGCAAGATATGAGTTCTGTTGTGGAGGCGAAGGAGTCGGGTGTAACGGCCTATATCGGGAAACCATTCACGATAGAACAGCTTGAGGCCAAGATCAGGATATCGTGCGCTAAAAAGTAATTTTCCTAATTGTAATAATGTGTAAGCGCACCTTTTCAATGTGCATAACTTGCTGTATCCTTGTGGATAAGATGGAAGACGTTCATTACGATTTATGTGTCATTGGTGGTGGGATAAACGGCGCAGGCATCGCGAGAGATGCCGCGGGGCGTGGCTTGTCCGTTCTGTTGGTAGAGGCACAAGACATCGCCGGCGCGACATCCTCCGCCAGTTCAAAACTTATTCATGGTGGCATACGGTATTTGGAACACCGCGAATTTTCTCTTGTCCGTAAGGCATTGAAAGAGCGTGAAATTCTTTATAAAAATGCGCAACATCTTATCTGGCCGGTCGCGTGCGTTATCCCGCTGGATGATCAGCGCAGGCCGAAGTGGTTGTTGAAGTTGGGCTTATGGATTTACGATCGCCTTGGCGGTAAGAAATCTTTACCGGATTCAAGGATGGTTAATTTTACGCAAGATCCGCTGGGGCAACCTTTGGACAAAAAGCATGATAATGGCTTTGTGTATATGGACTGTCAGGCCGATGATACACGCCTGGTTGTTATGAATGCCGTTGATGCGGCGGCGCGCGGCGCGAAAATTTTGAATTATACCAAATGTGATCATTTGGATATTCATGACGGGAAATGGCGCGTCAGCTTAAAAGACGTTAATTCGAGTGACAGCATTACGATCAGTGCATCAATGGTGGTCAATGCGACGGGGCCTTGGGTGGGGCAGTTTCTAAGCGCGATTGGTCTGGATGGCAATGATCCTGATTTGCCGTCTGTGCGTTTGGTTAAGGGCAGCCATATTATTCTGCCGCGCCAGTATGAGGGTGATCAGGCTTATGTCTTGCAACAGCCTGATGGACGTATTGTTTTCGTGACGCCGTATGAAGGCAAATACACAATGGTTGGCACAACGGAGGAGGATTACGATGGTGATCCGCGTGATGCCCGTATATCGGAGGCAGAAATGAATTACCTCTGTAAGGCGTATAATCAAAATTTCGATCAAAAAATCAATAAATCAGATGTGATCTTTACGTTCAGTGGCGTGCGTCCGTTGTTGGATGACGGCACCGAAAACGCATCCAAGGTCACGCGTGAGCATTTAATTTATCATCACGGCCGTTATGAGGCACCGTTGCTTTCGCTTTTCGGGGGGAAACTCACCACATACCGCGCCGTATCCGAAGATGTTGTCGATACGTTGATGGGGCTGTCGGGGCGTTTGAATGAAGGCTGGACTGACCGTGAGCCCTTGGCGGGTGGTGATTTCGGAAAGCTTGATTTTGATGGATTCTGCGCGCATCAGGAGAAGGAATATCCGTGGCTGCCTGAGACTCTCCGATATCGCTATGCTTGTGCGTATGGATCACACATGGATTATTTTCTGCACAATAAAAATGCGGTGGAGGATTTGGGGAAGCATTACGGTGATGATGTGTATCAGGCGGAAATTGATTATTTGAAAAATTATGAATGGGTAACATCCGCCGAAGATATTATCTGGCGCCGATCTAAACTCGCGCTGGAGATATCCGAGGACACCATCGCCAATATAGAAGCGTCGTTTTCATCCGCAGCATAAAACCATCTCATCCTTCAAAGGACATTTATCATGAGTAAATTCATCCTCTCTATTGATCAAGGTACAAGCAGTTCGCGCGCCATTTTATTCACCCTTGACGGAGCTGTTCACGCGCTTGCACAAAAGGAACTAAAACTCAGTTACCCACAAGATGGGTGGGTTGAACAAAATCCACAGGACATTGTGGATGACACTGTATGGGCTGTGCGTAAAGTTATTACGGATAGTAAGGTGTGTATTAAAGATATTGCGGGCGTTGGTATCACCAATCAACGTGAAACCACAATCGTATGGGATCGCAAAACAGGTGCACCTGTTTATAATGCCATTGTTTGGCAAGATCGGCGTACGTCTGATTTTTGTGCAAGCCTAAAAGGTGATGGCGTGGAAGATATGGTGCGTGAAAAAACAGGTCTTCTTCTTGATCCGTATTTTTCCGCAACAAAAATAAAATGGATTTTGGATAATGTTGATGGTGCGCGCACCCGCGCCGAGAATGGTGATTTATTGTTTGGCACGGTGGATTGTTATTTGCTTTGGCATTTAACCGGACGCACAGTACATGCAACTGATTCGACCAATGCGTCACGAACGATGTTGTATAATATAATTGGTCAAAATTGGGATAAAGATCTTCTGAAACTATTTTCGATACCAATTTCCATGATGCCGGAGGTGTGCAGCAATATATCTGATTACGGCCGAATCGATTCGGACATAATCGATGATTCTTTGACCATTGGCGGCATGGCCGGTGATCAACAGTCCGCGCTGATCGGGCAGGGGTGTTTGAAGGCGGGTATGGTGAAGTCGACCTATGGTACGGGGTGTTTTGCGCTTCTCAATACGGGGGATGTGCCGACACAATCCACGCATAAACTTCTGACGACCATCGGGTATAATATTGATGGTAAGCTGACCTATGTTCTGGAAGGCTCAATCTTTAATGCGGGCACAGCGATACAGTTTTTGCGTGATAATATGGGCTTCTTCGATGATGCAAAAGAGAGCCAAGCGGTGGCGGATACTGTTGATGATGCGGGCGGCGTTTTCTTTGTTCCCGCCTTTACGGGGCTTGGGGCGCCACATTGGCGACCGGAGGCACGGGGTATTATCACGGGACTGAACAGAGATACAAAGCAGGCCCATATTGTGCGCGCCGCGTTAGAGGCACAGGGATATCAAACACGTGATTTACTGGAGGCCATGCATAATGACAGTGGCCAGAAAATTGCCAAACTCCGCGTGGATGGCGGTTTGGTGGCGAATAATTTGATGTGTCAATTCCTTGCTGATGTACTGGATGCGTCGATTGAAAGACCAAAAGTCGCGGAGAGTACCGCATGGGGCGCGGCCTGCTTGGCGGGGGTTCAGGCAGGTGTGTTTGATGATTTGGATGATGCTGCATCACGATGGAGTGCGGATAAAATTTTCACCCCTCAGGCAGATAATAAGGCTATGGATAAAAAATATGCGGCATGGAAAAGGGCTGTGGAAAAATCATATTAGATTTTTACTCACAGCCTTGCCCACACGTACATTTTTTCTGATAATTTTAAATTATTCCGTTAACTGCACCGGCATCGGTGTCGACAAGTATGGTGATGGTGCCATCTGAAAATACATTGTAATTTTCACCATCGATGTTTGCCGTATTTTGTGCCTGTACAAAATTGTTGCCTGATGAATTTGTGAAATTCAAAGTGTCGGTTCCATCTAAGGCCAAGACCAGAACATTATCATCATCTGTCATATTGATAACGCTGTTGTAATCCAGACTAACTGTATGTGCCGTTATACCTTTGAAGCTGACGGCTTCGATGTTTTCTATGAAACCGGGATTGATAGCAGTCAGGTCAATATTGCCTGATGTCAGAACGCCGTAAGCGAGAACATCATTTCCTGCGCCGCCGTTAATGGCAACATTCGCACCAAGGCTTTCTAAATCTCCCGCTACGGTGTTTGTGGTAACGATGAACAAATCATCACCATCACCACCATACGATTTACCACGCGCATGAGATATGTTGAATGTATCATCGCCACTATCACCATAAGCATGGTAATTTTGTGATCCTGCATTAATTGTGATCGTATCGTCACCACCACCTGTATGAATATAGGCGTTGTTACCGGAAAGCAGGACGGTATTCTCGCTATCGTCTACATTAGAAAACACTTCGGCATTGTTGGCTGCAACCGTGATCAAGGCGGCATTGCCTGAATAAGTCTGGTTGTTTGTCACCAGAACAGGCACACCTGTTGTCGCACCGTAAATATTGAATGTGAATGTTTGGTCAATAAAGCCGCTGCCTGTATCCGCGCGCACATCAAAGCCAAATGTATCATCGGCAGTAATAGTACCATCCAGCGTTAGTGTCAAAATGCCGTCGACGAGAGAAACACTCGCCAAATCAGCGTGCGACGGGTCTGCGCCAACAAAGCTGTAGGATGTGATTTGCCCCTCAGGGTCGTGGAATTCCTGTGATAGGTCATAGGTCAGAACGGTGTTTTCTGATCCGCTAAAGTAATTATCTACGCCTGCCGCATTTGGTGCGATGCCTTCATAAGTAATGGCTTCGTCTACATTTGTCACATCAAGGCCAATCGCTTGTGTTACTGTGGCCGCACCGCTTTCGTTGCTGGCCGTGATGTACAGGCTATATGGATCTTCCGCATCCAGTGAAACGCCAGGCTTTAGGCTGATCAGGAAGCTGTTATCGCTTTCGCGGATAAATTCATAGTAGTTGGCCGATGTGCCGGCAAGTACCAAGTTGGTCATATCCGTGTTGTTACCTGTGACACGCGCCACCGCAGACCCGTTCACGTTTTCTGTGAAGTTCAGGCTGTCTATTGTAATATTGAACGGTACTTCTGGTTCTGGTTCGGGTGGGGGCTCTGTTCCGCCTGTTTCCCCTGATCCGGCTTCGGTTGTTTCGCCGCTATCGCCGTCATCATCAGTTGCCTCGACAACATCTTCAGCGGTATCATCCGCATTATCCAAATCTGATCCTGTGATGTCATCACTGGTGATAATATCATCATCCAAGGATGCCGTTTCGGTATTGCCATCACCTGTGTCGGCGCTGGCGTCTTTATCGCCATCTGCACCTGTGTCTTGTGTTTCAGGTGCTTGGTTATCTTGTTGTTCTGCTGCAGAATCTTCAATCGTAGAGAACAGATCAGCCGCAACGGTCGATACGCTCATGAATTTTGCAGAAACCTCAGTGGCTTCTAACTCACCAACGTGATCAATCGTATTATCAGTGAGGTTGAACTTCGCCGTTTCGTACTGATTAGACAGCGTGAGCGTATTGCCCGCAAAGTCATAGAGCACAATCGCGCCCTCAATCACGGTAATCTCGCCCGCATCAACATCACCTGCAATGATTGTTCCGCGAATACCGATCGAACCTGATGGGGTCTCAATCATAACATCGTCAGGGTCTTCGCGTCCGATGAGGCCTGATGTAAATACAAACACACCTTTCAACACGGAAAAGTTCGTTGTGCCCGACTGCGTGGCGGGATCAAATACATATTCATCAATCGCAAGGCGTGCATCTTCGGATACTGCGAATGTGGTTTGGTCGATAAACATAATGTTCACCGCGCCTTCTTCATTCGTTTCAACAACATCACCTTGGTAAATTGGCGTACCGATGCCCGCAACTTCGACTGTACCGTCAAGGCGGGTTACTGTGGCTTCACCTGAAATTTCCTGAATTGCACCAACGGGGGAGGCATCCGTTACGCTGCCGAGATTGGCATATTCACTATCGCCGCGTATGAATGATTCAACCAGATTTGGTGTAAGGCTCGTGCCATCGGGGGATACAAGATGTGGCGTTGGCTCGGCGGCGAAATATCCTTCGACGACAACTGTGCCTTCCGGTGTTTCCAAAACCAAATCCATACCGTCGCGCGTCATGTTCGCGTCCGACACGTATGAAGCATCAGGAAGATCAACCCGCGTTTGTCCATCACTATCAAGGATTATCTTTTGCGTCGAAGAGTCCGTATTTGTTACGGTGCCTTCTGATAGATTATCGAATACTTTATATGCCATTTTGGTGTCCCCACACTAATTCGGTGAAACTATTTTTAATCTTTTTCGTATTTATTAATACGCTAAAACCCCAGAAACACTGGGATATCCTTAATTTTAGTATGAGAAGTGTTAATATCTCGTAAGAATTGGATAAAATTTTATATATATTTTATGAACTTGTATAAGGCAGGGGCGGAATTATGCATCTAACTGTTTTGTAATAAAAGATGACATTATGATATATGGTATTAGGGACGTGATTGGAAAAATGAGGGATAAGTTATGAAAGACAACCCATTTGATGAAGTGCAGGATTTTCTGGATAATTTGGATGCGCAGCCAAAGCATGTGCGCGAGGCAATGGCGAGTATTACCACGATTTTAGATGAATCCGTTCAGGCCACCTATAAGGCGCAGGAATCGGTCGTTGGGCAATATGTTGATGATTACGATGTCAGTGCCAGAACGCCTTTAAACAGGTCGTTAGAAGCATCAAAGTTGAAATCAGGCGATATGCTCCTTTTCTTGGCGGCGTCTTGCGCAATGGATGAGCCTGAGAATTTCCCCGATAATTTTGCAGATTCGGTGAAGGATTCTGCAACGCGCTTTGATCGCGCTATGCCCGAAGATGCCAAAACACATATTCAAAAATTTCACGCCGCGTCGTATGACGCCCCGATAGAAACCACCATTGATGACGGCGTTTCTTTTGTGCTCAATGAGGTTGGGAATATCTTTCTTCGTGATTTCTCTCGCCGTATGGAAGCCTATCTGGACAGAGATGAAAGCCCGACACTTGTGGTGGTTTGAAAAGACCAAAGAAGTGGTTTTTGTTAGTTGTAAAATAGAATTGTTAGTAGAAGGCGCAATCTCTTTGATATTATTATTCAACGATCAAGTCAGGATGTAGGTGATAATGGCCAATATGAAAGCAATTTACTTGGGTACACCAAAAAAACTGTGGGTGATAATAACGCTTTTTACTATCAGCACAATAATATCAATTTTCGATGCATTCTACGTCGGCCCTGAGAAAGATGATGCTATATATCTTGTCGCATTTATTCTGGATATTATTACAGGAGCAACCTTAGCTTATGGCTTATACCTTAGGGTGAATATTATTCGTAAAATTGCAATTTATTATTTACTCATACTGGCGGTGTTTATTGATCTAAAGGATACTTTCGTTGCGGTCGGATTCCTCATTACACTTCCTTTTAATTGGAGTAATGGATACCAAGCCCTCCCATACGCTACAGTTACTATTGTGCTCTATATTTTAAACTTTTGGGCAATGGCATATCTTTCATCTGCTAAAGTAAAGGATATGTTTTCAGATACAGCCTAATGTATGGGGCATGCGATAAAAGAAAAGCATCTTTTTATTGTTTGAAAGAATAAATGGTGCCCGGGGGCAGAATCGAACTGCCGACACAGGGATTTTCAATCCCTTGCTCTACCCCTGAGCTACCCGGGCAACGGGGAACCTCATGAAAAGGGTATAAAGCTTATAAAAGACTGGGGCAAAACTGTCCAGACTTAACTTGCGGATTGATCAAATTTACTTGAATTTTTAACGCGTTATTTTAACCGAGCGTTCGGAAGCTCTGCGTATTTTCCGTTTCTTGCGCTAATGCGGCCACTTCAGGCGCGATATCAACATCAGGGGATGTGGCATGAACAACGGTAACATCACTTGATTCAGGAGAGGCATTTTGGCCAAAAAATTCAGTGATTGGTTTATCTCCGACGCTGACGCCGTTTTCGAAGTCTACGTTCGGCTCTCCGGCGGCTTCCATTGCGACTTCGGTTGTGTATGCCGTGCCGTCAACACCTTGTTCATACCCCTTATCAGCATCGTTTGATAAAAGATTGTTCTGATCACCGTTGTTGTTGTCATTATTCTTGCCCGAAGGTTCATTGTTCGGTGCATCTTCAAGCTCTTGTTCGGCGGCTTGATCTGCATCTGTCTTCATTTCGGCGGCTTGTTCTCTGGCCATGCGCTCGCGGTAATATTCGACCTTGACGTCTTCCGGAACGAATTCTGATATGTCCAGAAGTGCAAAGGGAGGAATTAAGCCCTCAGCCGTACGTTCTACGTTTATCGCATCATAAACATCGCCGATAATATGCTGTGCTTCTAATAATTTACCTGTATTTTCATAGGATGGATCTTCGTTATACGCATCCAGTGCCTCTTGTTTCATATTTTCAAGATATGCGATTTCATGCTGTCGGTATGCTTCGGGGTTTTCCTGATACAGTTCGACGGGGTTTGTGGCTTCACCCTCATAGGCATCCCAGTCATACCCTTCAAAAACCTGATCTTCTGTGTATCCTGCTCTGGTTTGCAGATAATGATCGTAACTGGCATCGCCAATTTCAAATTCGATGGCGGCCAAGCGGTCTTGTTCATTGGCGTGGGCGAGAAGGGCGGCCTCTTTATCGCTTTCGGAGATTAGGCGGATGGGCGGCTCCATCTTCATCGGGAATTCTGTATTATTCTGAATTGCTTCAATTTGTGCTTTTTCTAATGCCGCAATATTCATTGCTTTTTCAAGTGTCATGACGCGTCTAAGCGTATCGAGAGAGGGGGTGTTCTCAAATTCTTCCAATACTTCGGCTTTTTTGCCTTCCATAATCTCCAATGCAAGGTCTACTCGTTCGGCGTATTCTAAATCTAATGGACTTTCTGCGCCGCCGGGATGTGATGACCAGTCATAGTTCATTAGAAGATCGCCAGCGAAAAATTCTTCATCTTGATAACCGATTTTGCCGATTTGTGCTTCTGCGTCTAATATGCGCGCATGGTCTTCTCGGCTTGCCAAATATCCATCTTCTGCTTCTTGGGAGAAGAGCTGTATCGGCGCTCTTTCCGGGACATCCTCACCCAGAACGCGGCGCCTGTAAGCATCCTCAAAATTCTTTTGATAGCCGATCATAAGTTGAGCTTCGAACACAGCCCTTTGGTTGTCGAGTGACGGGTCTGCTTCGTAGTCGCTCACGACCTTGGCTTCTAGCTCATCCAA
Organism: uncultured Micavibrio sp.; assembly: GCA_965263215.1. Taxonomy (GTDB): domain Bacteria; phylum Pseudomonadota; class Alphaproteobacteria; order Micavibrionales; family Micavibrionaceae; genus UBA1672. The sequence continues at coordinate 2,101,014 of OZ253663.1, read as the reverse complement.
TGTTTTTTGCGCAGTTGCAAAGTAGGCACGCGGATTTTCTTTCAAAAGTTCTTCCGGTGTTTCTGCGCTGCCGCCGTAATTATCCCAGTTAAAGTTGTCATCAACGGCTTCGTCTGTTTTTCGTCGGAATGACCACGCAGTCTTAAGATGCATGTCGGTAACAGGATCGTTTGAATTGGTCAGAGGGGCACTCGAATGTGTCGGGTCGACACTACCGGCTAACGCTCTGAGGTCTTTAAATGCGAGAGCAATATCGTCTTGGCCGCGGTCTTTGGCCATTTGGACGGCAATTCGGTCGGCTCTGACCTCTTCAATCATTGTTTCTAAATTCGTGTCGGTATCCGTATCCTTTGTCAGGTGGACACCTTCATGATTTCCGATTAAACGCATCCAATCATGATTTGTGCCCGGCATATTGTCATAGATATCTCGTCGGACGCTACGATCAAAATGATCTGTGAAGATATTTGTGATCTCTCTCTTTGAATCGATAGAGTGGCGTGGAACAACAGCAATGCCATGCTCGTGGCCGTGAACATCTAAGTCGGAGAGAGCTGCGGGATCTTGCTTTTTGAACGCGCGTGCCATTTCGAGTGTTGAAACATCTTCACCCTCATAATCTTCAAATTTTTCTCTAAGTGCTTCCGTGGAACCTTCGGACTGTCTCTCCATTTGTCTTTCAAATGATCGTTCTGTCGCTGCTGACCTGCTGCGAAAGCCTTTTCCGGGTGGGCCCGGCGCTCTGTTTCTGATTTTGTCAGGGTCTACAAAGATTGTCGGATGATCAGTATAGACTTCCCTAACGCCAAGTTTATATGCGTCTTCGCGCGACATACCCTGATTGTGTATATCGTTTGTATTCGTTTTCGTTGTGTCTATGCCTGAAGGAGAACTTCCCATTCAAACCCCTTACCCAAAATCAAAATTATCACTCTGTTGTGTGTCCAGAGTATCTTTTTCTTTCTCTTGTTTTTCGCTTCCCGGTTTTACGGGATCCGTTTTTTCGCCTCTTTGCGGATTAAAAGGCGGATTAAGTGGACTGTTCGAATGCTCATACTGCGCATCTGGATCAGGCGCACCGTCCTTATCATTCGCAGGGACTTTATCTGTTGTCGCGCATGCAGCAAGCCAGAAAGACATGCCTATTGCTGCGGTTGCTTTCAAAAAATTTTTTACGGGATTTCCCATATCACTCGCCCAATTTATTATTAACCACCTAATTTAGCATTATTTGCTTATTTTATGCAAATTTATGCAGGTTACTTTTACCGTTAAAATGCGATGCCGTCAAAGCGCTTGTTCAGTGAGGGCGTGCGGCGTTTTCGTGTCATCTCGATCAGGCCTAATTTGGTGAATCCGTGAATTTGAACAGTACACGGGTCGCCATAGGTTTCATCGTCCAAAGCTTTCAGAAGTTTTTCTTGATCTTTTTTGTTGGTTTTCAAGAAATCGACTACGATAATTCCGCCGATATTACGCAGGCGCATTTGACGGGCAATTTCCTTGGCGGCGTCTATATTTGCGGCCAAATGCGATCGTTTGTCGCTGCCCTTATTCACATCAATCGCTGTGAGGGCGGCTGTTTCCTGAATGATCAGGCTGCTGCCGTGTGTCATCATCACATAGCCCTGAAACAGAGTTTCTATTTGCCCCAAAACATCACGGTATTCCAATAATGCCAAATCACGCGCGGCATCTTCAAGCTCCACCGGCGTGATTTTGGTGACAAGATCGGGGGCAAAGATTGAACACCAATCCTCTATTTGTGAAAAATGATCCATCGTGACAACTTCGATACGCTCGATCGGGTTTAAGGCTTTATCACCCAATATGCGTTGTATTGAATCAGGGCCAAGGGCGATCAGGGCGGGTTCGCGGCCTTCGAAATATGCGGAGATGCCGTTCCAGACCTCTTTTAAAATACGCGCTTCGCGCTCTAGAATGTCGGTTTGTAAATCAGCGGCGGCAGAGCGCAGGATGAAGCCTTGCATGTGCTTAAGGTTGCTGATCATGTCTTCTAATGTTTTGCGGAGTTCTTTGCCGCGGATACGTTGTGAAATGCGGTTTTTTTGCATCATCGCGCAGTAAATCAGGTAGCGTCCTGCAATGGTGATGTCCATGCTGACCTGTGCGTTTTTGTTTTCGTCATACCATGCGCTGTCATCGTTGGCGATATGCGCGACTTTGGCTTGAACGGGGATCATATCACCGGGTTTCAGGATTTTGCCGATCGGCTTATCGCCACCCTTACAGGTTTTACCGTCTTTATCCTGATAGCGGACATCCTTGTTGTACAAAACCCCGATATTCTCACCATCAAGATTGACAAAGGCGGCATCTAATGACGCATCAATGCGGTCAACCTTCGCATAAAAAATAGATCCATAACGAACAGTTTCGTTAACGGGATCTATCTCAAGGCCTTCCAGACGGCCTTGATCCAGCGCAACAGCCCAGATTTTTTCTTCGTATTCCTCGATTAATATATCCAAAATTTATCCTTAAAATGTTGCGGCTGTGATCCTAGGCATGCGCAGGGGTAAAGAAATTATTCCCGTTTAGGATTTGCATTATATCATAAAGGGATAATCCCACCACATTAGAATATGACCCCTGAATAAAAGATACAAAACCCGCGGCCTGTCCTTGGATGGCATAACCGCCCGCCTTACCGTCCCATTCCGTTGATTGGATATAGTTTTCGATATCTGTATCTGTTAAACGCTTTAGTTTCACGATGGTGTCTGAAAGGCGTGTGATGATTTTACCTTGGGGCGTGATAATACATATGCCGCCATAAACATGATGGCGCCTGCCAGAGAGCAGGGTGAGGCAATCGCGTGCCTGTGTTTCATCTTCTGTTTTCGGCAAAATACGCCGCCCGCAAGCGACAACCGTATCGGCGGCAATGATGAAGTGATTTTTATGATCTTTCGCAACGATTTCTGCTTTTTCTTGTGCGAGGCGCAGGGCATGTGCACGTGGTAATTCGTCTTTGAGCGGAGTTTCATCAATATCCGCGGGGATGACGCGCGTTGGCGTAATACCGACTTGTGCCAGTAAGTCTAATCTGCGCGGTGACGCAGAGGCTAATATCAGGGGGGAATGTTTTGCTTTGGCCGTCATAATGGCCTCTTAATGCTCGAAAGGCTTATTTTTCGCGGAAAATGATGCGGCCTTTGGTCAAATCATAGGGTGTCATTTCAACAACAACTGAGTCGCCCTGTAATACACGAATACGGTTTTTACGCATCTTTCCGGCAGTGTGCGCCAGGATTACATGCTCATTTTCCAACGTTACGCGAAACATTGCGTTTGGAAGGACTTCGGTGACAACACCTTTAAATTCAATCAGATCTTCTTTTGCCATGGGCTTTTATTCTTTTTCCTTATTTATCAAATAATTCAGTATTGTTTTATACGCTTTGATGGTTAAAAAGCAAACCTTTTCAGGAGAAACGCCCTTAAATCTGTGGTTTACCGTAATATGTGTGCTTTTCCGGTGTGTAAAACACAAATCAGCGTAAATAATCGGCGCGCTGTATCAAAATCCAGTGTGATTTTCTCGCTCAAGCGATCCATCAGTAATTCCGCGCCCTCATTGTGAAGGCCACGACGCCCCATATCGATGGCTTCAATCCTTGATGGCTTGCCATCGCGCATCGCGTCATCGTAACTGCGTACAATCATGAAGTAGTCTTTGATCAGGCGGCGATAGGGCGTAAGGGACAATACAAGATAGGGCAAGTCTTTACCCTCACTGTTCTGGATATGAAAGACCAGCTTGTTTTCCTCTATGTACAGTTCCAGATGATAGGGGCCGTCGGTATCAGCATTAGGGTGAAAGTGACTGTTATGTTTCAAATCCTCCAGTGCAATCGCACAGTCGCGCTCAATCAAGGCACCAACATCTGGCGTGTCTTCCTTAATCAGGCGAACCGTTTTTATTCTGGTTTTTGATGGTGCGTTCATTACGGCGTTTTTCACTGTGATTTCACCGCAGCTCGAAAAGCTTCAACCCAATGATTAATATCCTCGGATCTCGTTTTTTGTGTACTGCGGTTAATAATTAAGCGTGACGATACGTCTAGTATTTTTTCTACTTCCACCATGTTGTTGGCTTTCAGCGTGCTTCCCGTGGAAACAAGATCGACAATTCTGCGTGCTAAACCAAGGGCAGGGGCAATCTCCATCGCACCGTTCAGTTTGATACATTCTGTCTGTACACCGCGCTTTGCGAAATGGCGCGCCGTCAGGGCAGGGTATTTTGTTGCCACGCGAATATGGCTCCACTGGCGTGGATCGTCTTTTTTTGCCTCTTCTTCCGGCATTGCAACGGACAGGCGGCAATGACCGATGTTCAAATCAAGAGGCGCGTAAATCTCGGAATAGGAAAATTCCTCTATTGCATCGCTGCCGACCACGCCCATATGCGCCCCGCCATAGGCGACAAAGGTGGCAACATCAAAGGCGCGCACGCGAATAATATCAAGCCCCGGGTGGTTGGTAGTAAATTGAAGCTTGCGGCTTTTATCGTTTGTGAAATCATCTTCGGGAATGATGTCACACGCCTTCATCAACGGCATAAGCTCATCCAGAATGCGTCCTTTCGGAACGGCCAATATCAATTTTGTGTTTTCATCACTCATAAGGATTTATGTAACGCGAATATCGCAGCGCAGCAAGATGTTTTATTGCTCATCCGTTTGCGGGGCCGTCATCGTCATTGGATGGCGGTGGTGGTACATCGGGGTCATCGGGCGGGTCTTGATAAGGAAAGCTGAAAATGACATTTGATCCGGCGACGGGGTTATTGTTCAAACTCTCGTTGATACCGCGTGCTGTGCTTGCAATATGTGCCTCAAGCTCTGAGCGGTTCGGGCGGAGGCCGAGCGCTCCAACATGTTCCAATAAGCTCTGCCCGTAAGAGGCCGTGTTCATTGATATTGCGCCGGCTTCTTCCATTTGTACCTTTGTGAAATCCGCGACCTGTTCTAATTGTTCCCCTGTTCTTGCCAAGTGTAATAATTTCGTTTCTGCACTGGTATAGGGTTTTTGGAAAAGTCTGCCATGCTCCTCATAAAACAAATCCGTCGTGGTGATCATTGCAAGCGCATCCTCACCGATTAGTGCCTTATGTGTGTCTAAATCGGGTTCGGCTTTGATAACAGAGGCCGCAATGGCCGCGGCGTATAATTCTTTTGAAACGCCGCCAATAGCAGATGTTTCATCAAGATACTCGTTGCCGTGTTCGCGTATCAATCGTGCGGCGCGCATACGCTCGCTTTTGATAACATCTTCAATCGCGTCGGGGTTGAATGCACCAAATTCATCCAGAACAAAGGCAAATTGTAACATATACGCATTGCGGGTTTCGCGGGATGGTGTGATGCCCAGATCTTCGGCGAAACGGCCATAAGCCTCTTCAGCAAATGTCATCAGTCCGTATGCTTTGATCGGCGAGAAAGCTTTTTTTTCTGCTTCTTGCTGTTTTTTATCGACAAATTCTTCTTTGAGAATCATGTTTCCCCCACTGAACCTGCATTTATCTATGCCACAACCACGTATCGTTTGCAAAATTTGCTTTTTCTTAAGGGTTTTCAATTACTTTGGGTGGTGTTGGGGATCAAAAAGGGCATGTTTCATGTCAGATACACATAATTTTTTTAGCGATATTTCATCATTCTCGGCCTTTGCCGAACAGTTTGATGCACATCATCAATATGTTGTGCCCGATGATTGGTATGTCATTATCACAGATGTTCAAGGCTCTACCGAGGCCGTTAATCGTGGGCAGTATAAAGATGTCAACGTAGTTGGCGCGTCTTGTATCATCGCAGTTCTCAATGCCGTGAAGGGTATGGATATCCCTTATGTTTTCGGTGGTGACGGTGCAAGTTTTATTGTGCCACAATCAACGCTGCCGGCTATATCAGAGGCTCTGTTGGGGACTAGGACGATGGCGCAAGATGTGTTTGGCCTGACTTTACGTGTTGGTGCAGTGCCTGTCTCAAAACTCTATAATGAAGAAAAAAGCCTGAAGGTTTCGAAATATCAGGTGTCGCCCGCCGTGCATATTGCTATGTTTCATGGTGGTGGCTTGGCTTATGCGGAAGATTTGGTGAAAGGCGATGAAGAGGGCGCTGTCTATGGTTTGGAGCAATGGGTGCCATCCCATGCCATGTCAGATGCCGATTTCAGTGGTTTGGAATGCCGTTGGAATCCGGTTAAGGCGACGCAAGATCAAATCGTCACGTTGATGGTGGTCAGCCGTAACGGCGATGAGGCTTATAAAAACGTGATTAACAAAGTGAATGAATTATATGATCGCGTTGTGGAGCATAACCCCACTAAGCCGGATAAAATGAAATTATCGTTCAATACAAATAACCTGAGCCAAGAATTCGGCGTGCAAACGCACAAAGCGGGGCTTTTTGATAAAATTACTTATTTCCTGAAAATGCGCGTTGAAAATATTTTGGGCACGTTGCTGTTGATGTTTGACAAAACGGCGGTGGGTTTTGAAGGCAAAAAATACGTGCAGGATGTTGCCGCAAATACGGATTTTCAGAAATTCGATGATACGCTGCGGATGATTTTGGACAGCAGTAGGCTACAAACCAGCGAGTTGGTAACATATTTGAAAGAACAGTATCAGGATGGAGCGCTATTTTACGGCGTTAATATTTCCGATGCGGCAATGATGACCTGTTTGATTTTTGAGCGCACGGAAAAGCATATCCACTTTATTGACGGGCAGTCGGGTGGCTATACGCTCGCGGCGAAAAGCATGAAACGCCAAATCAAGGCGGCGGTGGAGCAGGTGAGCGAAGCGCTGGGTAAGGCGTCTGTGGTGTCTTAGAGGCTATAAATTTTGTTCAGACCGGTTTTTATAAAACTCTAAGAGAGTTTCTGCAGTATCTCCAATTAACAAATCTCCCCATAATCCTGCATACCAGTTGAAATTGGTAGAAATGCGGTAAGACACGGACATTGTTAAAACCGTTCCGTTTTGAATCGGCTCAAGCGTGTAAGATGTTTTTGTTAGATCAAAATATGTACCGCCAATAACGATGTGATCATCGAGAGAGCCTTTCGGGAAAGAATTTTCATGGAAGTGGTATTTCCATGCAATATGCTCGTTTTCTTTTATGGCGGTTATTTCTTCATCAAACGTAATACCTTTTTGCCAGACGGAGTGCCTCATTTGGCCAACCTTCGGCATAGGTGTGGAGGCGCCGACGGGATATGGCGCGCCGATTTTATAGGCAAGGCCGTCTGATAATTCTGATGGCTTAATATCTTGCGGGTTGAGGAGGAGCGGCCAAATCTTCTCCGCAGGCGTGTTGATAAGAATTTGTTTTTCAAATGTGTGATATGTGTCTTGCGGCTGTATATGTTGTTCAGCACCTCCCCAGATAAGTGGAGCAAGAGCTATAATGCTCACATATTTTTTGAATTTTTTCTGATGCGTTTTTACAAGTTCGTTCCCTAGTAACGAACCAAGAATAATTGGCAAAACAATACCAATAATCAGGAATCCGATCAGGAAGGGAAGAGCCATTACAACGCAGATAGCTCCCTCGCCCAAAACAGCGAGTGAAAAAACTGAAATACATATTATGGTTATAAAGCCCATAAGCAGGCACTTTAAGAAAAGCAGGATACTTTTTCTTAGTGTGTAGATTTCAGGCTTTCTCGATAGAATTGATATAATTGAACCTATGGCTAAGGGGATGCCAACCAAAAAGGACTGCATCATTAATCCGGTTGGATTTAGTTTGCCGCCAATGAACCAATTGAAAATACCATAAGCCGCAATGCCATATATGCAGCACAGACAAAAAATCAAACTGTAATATTTAATATCTACAAGCAGTGATTTTTGTGGCTTTTGGGGATTGCTCATATTTTTATTGAATTACTCACCGCTGACCCGCGTGATATTCGCACCGACACCGCCAAGCTTACCAACGATATCTTCATATCCGCGTTCAAGGTGATAGATGCGATTGACGGTGGTTTCACCTTCGGCGACAAGGCCGGCCATTACGAGCGCAACGGATGCGCGTAAATCTGTGGCCATCACTTCGGCGCCTTTAAGCGTTTGAACACCGCGGACAATCGCGGAATTGCCTTGAGTGGAGATATCTGCGCCCATGCGGTTAAGCTCCGGCACGTGCATAAATCTGTTTTCGAAAATTGTTTCGGTTACCATGCCCGCGCCATTGGCAACGGTCAGCATCGCCATGAACTGTGCTTGCAAATCAGTCGGGAAGCCGGGGTAGGGCTCCGTCATGATATCAACGCCGTTCAGGCGTTCAATATTACGGCGAACAACGATATCGCTGCTGCATTGTTCAACTTCTATCCCTGCCTGCGAGAGGTAGCCTAAAACCGCGCTGATGTCGTCGATGCGCGCGTTTTTCAATCTTACTGTGCCGCCTGTCATGCCTGCGGCAATAATGTATGTACCGGTTTCAATGCGATCGGGGATAATGCTGTGGCGGGCGCCGTTCAGGGATTTTACGCCTTCGATACGAATAGTGTCGGTTCCTAACCCTTCGATTTTTGCACCCATTTTAATCAAACATTCGCCCAAGTCTTTGATTTCAGGCTCTTTTGCTGCGTTAACTAAGGTGGTTGTGCCGTTCGCCAATGTTGCTGCCATAAGAAGGTTTTCAGTCGCGCCAACAGAGACTTTCGGGAATGTAATTTGCGCGCCTTGAAGGCCGCCCTTCGGGGATTTGGCATTGATATAGCCTTCTTCAAGCTTGATCTCCGCGCCCATTTCTTCCAAACCCTTGATATGCAAATCAACGGGGCGCGTACCAATCGCGCAACCACCGGGGAGGGAGACTTTCGCCTCACCAAAACGTGAAAGCAAAGGCCCAAGCACAAGGATAGAGCCGCGCATTTTACGCACAATGTCGTATGGCGCGGTGAAAGTTTCAATCGCACTGGCGTTGATCGCCATCAAATCGCCTTCGCGTTTAATCGCGCAGCCAAGATATTCCAACAATTCCACCTGTGATGTCATGTCACGCAGCGTGTTGGGAGAGTTTTCGAAATAAACAGATTCACCAGTGAGCAGGGATGCACACATTAATTTAAGCGCGCAGTTCTTTGCGCCGCTGATCGGAATTGTGCCGTTTAGCTGCGCACCACCAATGATTTTGATTTTATCCAGTGAAGAAGATTTAACAGGCTTTGCAATAACCTGAGAGGGTTTCCCAAGTTTAAAGTCGGGGAAGAGTGACTCCACGTTGTCCCATGTATTTTCCACTGCGGTCGGCGTAGCTTGTTTCACAAACATCACTCCCTTTAAAAAATAAAAATTGTGCAATGCCTTCATTGGCGTAAACACGTGCCGGAAGCGGGGTCGTGTTGGATATTTCCAACGTTACATGACCTTCCCAACCGGGCTCTAACGGCGTCACATTAACAATTAATCCACACCGTGCATAGGTACTTTTCCCCAAACATATAACCAACACATCTTGCGGTATGCGGAAATATTCAACCGTATGGGTCAGCACAAAGCTGTTGGGGGGTATTACACAAATATCACTGTTTCTGTCAACAAAACTCTGATCTGAGAAGTTTTTAGGATCAACTAAGGCATTGTCAACATTGGTGAAAATCTTAAAATCCTTAGAGCATCTGGCATCGTAACCATAAGAGGAAAGGCCGTATGAAATCATGCCGTCATTCTTTTGTTTTTCGACAAAAGGCTCAATCATGCCTTGGTTTTGCGCAAGATCACGGATTTGATGATCGGCCAGAATACCGGGCTGCATTATGATTTCGTTTTCATTGCTTGTCTTCAGTAGTGCCATCTTTACTCTCTTTACTCTGCTGTTTTTCTGTCTTGGCCTTTAATTTTCGGCGTTTCAGATTGTCGCGCAGCGCCGCTGCACGTTTATCGAGCTTTTCTTCTTTGTTCGATTTTGTCATGATTTTACAATACAAAATTATGAGGCAAGTGTAAGAGAAAAAATACTCATCAGGAGGATTTGTCTGGGGATATCGGGGATATCAAGGTTCCGGAGGCTCGTGATAGTCAACCATGGATGCTAGAAGACTGTCATCTTCGAACCCGTCATTATCCTGAACATCATCATAGAAGTCTTTGCGCATAATGATATCGGGGCCGTAAATGCCGAATCTTGCTTGCCACTCATTGGCACCTTCCCATGGCTCGGGCAATTTTCGTGGATCAGGATCAAAATTTTGATACCAATGCGCGTTTAGTGTGATTAAATCTTCATGCTCAAAACCTGTGCCGATATGGCCGCCGTCAACGGATGCGAATACAATCTTCGCACCTGATTGGCTGATGCGCTCACCCCATAGTTCCATATTATTCAGTGATTTAGGGGATTGCATGAATGTGACATATTGATCACGCGGGTCGGGGAAGGCTTTGTCTTCAATGGCGTCAGGGTCTGTGTCGCGCTTGCCTTTTAAAACGTGGTTATCCAGAACATGCCCGAAATCCTCGGGTGTATCCGATTGTATCGGCAAGCCATCCAGATTGTGCCAGTAATCATCGCCCGGGGTGTCACCCGCCCATATACGGCAGAGCAGCACAGCATCAGTGGGGTTGGTTTCGGCAAGGAAATCCCGCCCGTCTTTGAAGTTCACGACATCAATCTCAACATCAGGGCTGACGGGGATTCCGGCCTCTAACATGGTGGTGATTGAATTTAAGATGTAATGCGTATCGTTTAGCTCAACTGCGCCGTGTGGATTCTGGAGCGCACCAACGGCTGTGATGTGGGTGATTGGCGTCATGCTATGGTTTTCTTCGATAACGCGCTGTGCTTCCTCGGCGAACCCTGCACGGATTTCATCCAGTGTTTGCCCGTCTTTGTAATTTGATAGGCGTGATCCCTTGCTTGCGGGGATGCTCATGCGTGGAGGGATCGCGGCACTCTCGTCCGTTTCCAGTGTATCTTCTCTACCACCCATCATTTTTTTAAATATATCAAATATCCGCATAACTCAGGTTTAACACGCCCGCAAACGTGCTGACAAACAATTTCATGCTGTGGTATAATGACGGCTGGTGCGCGTATCTTCGTGGGGAGTACTGTTTTGAGTGTAAAGTTATGTCTTTTGGTTATTCTTATGGTCGTATTGTGCCCGTTTCAAACGCACGCGGAGCCGACAATAAGCAGCAAAACACAATATTACAGCATCGAAGGGCGTGACGCGCGCACACTGCGTAATCAAATGACCGCCAAGGGGCCTAAAGGCATTGGCAGTAACAGCAAGAGACGATTTTGGGCACACACCAGATGGTATGTGGATTGGCGGTTTCGCTATGCTAGCCGTGGTTCGGGATGCGCTATTACGAATGTCGAGGTACGTGTTAGAACGCTGTTTGAAATGCCGCGTTGGAAAAATGCCAAAGGCGCGAGCGCACAACTTAAACAAAAATGGCAGACATTTTACAAAAACCTTGATGCGCATGAAAAACAACATGCGCGTCATGGTATAGACGCCGGGCATGCTGTGGAACGTGCCATCAAAAACATGACAGACGACAAGGGGTGTAGCAGTTTGTATAAGCGTGCGAATGATGTTGCCAGTAACACCGTCGGTAAATACGCCCAAAAGGACATTGATTTCGACAAAGCGACGAAACACGGGGCCACATCCGGCGTTGCTTTAAAGTAACGGTGCGGCGTTTTTCAATTATGCTTGTCCTACATTATTTTTTCAGTTAGAAACGAAAGCCTGTAAGGTTGCCGCGGTAGCTCAGTGGTAGAGCGCGTCATTGGTAATGACGAGGTCGGGAGTTCAATTCTCCCTCGTGGCACCAGTATTTTTTTATAAATATTTCCGCTTAACGCCCATCCAATCCCAGATAATCAACAATTTTTTCCGGCAGTGTCATGCCGTGTTCTTTGATTAAAATCTCATTCAGAGTACTGGGGGAGTGATCGGCCCCGTCAAGCAGCAGAAGTTCGTATTCAACGCCAGATTTGCGGAAAACGTCTTTGGTATGTTCCTGTGATTTGTAATTTGTCTTTTTATTCACGCCGCTTTTTGTGTGCCCGCCCTCAACCGGAAGGTTGGTGTCCTGTGCGCCGTGAACATTCATGATGCGGCTGCCCTTCGCGTGGGGGCAGGATTCCACGTTCATCTGTAATGTGCCGGAAAGGGTAATCGCATCCTTATACAAATTCGTTTCGCAAATGACGCGCTGTGTCATCATTGCGCCGTTGGAATGCCCCGTGCCGTAAACATGCCCCTTATCAATGCCGTATTTACTGTTCATCGTATCAATCACATTACTGATAAAGCCGACATCATCGACCTTTTTGGCCTGCGGCTGACCGCAGCATTCGCCCGCGTTCCAGCCCTTGAATTTAGAGGGGAGCTTTGCTGCGACCTGCGTTCCGTCGAGATAGGCAACGATAAAGCCATATTGATCGGCAAAAGGTTCTAGCCCGATATAGTTCTTGATTTGTGATCCGCTGCCGAATCCTCCATGTTTAACAATGAGTAGGGGCAAGCCTTTCCGGTTATCATAAGAATTTGGAATATAGGCGATGAAGCTACGATCCCCGATGGTTTCGCGCACAGATTTGCCTTTGCCGCGTGTGTATAATCCTTCCTTAGAACCCTTATTTGCCTCTTCTTTTTTTCTTGCTTCCATCTTTTTCTTGATGGCCTTTTCGATGATCTTATTTTTGATTTTGCCGTCACGTGCATTTGAAACAGTGGGTGCGCAGATAAATAATAAAATAAGCACAAAAGACAGCGCGCCATGAGATTTGATAGGGTGAAGCATGTTTTTCCTTTTAGTTCATAGGTATATATGATGAAACGTGTTAAATTACCTTAACCCTTCGAAAAAATTTAGTGAGCTATAAATCCTCTTTGTTTTTTGGTATGCTCATTTATCGATAACCCAATCGAGCAGAATCCTCTACACAATCATCATACGGATAATGAATGCCAGAAGCACAAAAACCTGAAAATGAAAAAGAGAGGATACAGGCTCTTCGGAGTTATGAAATCCTTGATAGTTTATCCGAGCAAGAATACGACAACATCGTTCATTTGGCGTCATTTATATGTGATACGCCGATTGCGTTGGTCAGTATCGTTGATGATGACAGGCAGTGGTTTAAGGCCAAGAAAGGTCTGGGGGTAGACGAGACACCTCGTGAACTTGCCTTCTGTGCGCATGCTATTTTAGATCCAAACGAAGCTCTGATTGTAGAAGATGCGACGCTTGATGACAGGTTTTCAGATAACGCGTTGGTGACGGGCGCTCCTGATATTCGTTTTTATGCAGGATGCCCGCTTAACACATCTGACGGCTTCCCACTGGGGACGTTATGTGCGATTGATACGAAGCCAAAAAAGCTAAGCTCTGAGCAGGTGAAATCCCTTACAATCCTGTCTGAAAATGTTGTTAGTCTTTTAGAACTTCGAAAAGCAAATTTTCAAAAAAAGCAACTGATTGAGGATCTTAATAAGTCTAACGATGAGCTTGAAGAATTTTCTTACCGTGTCTCACATGATTTGCGCTCACCGATTGTTTCTTCAATGGCTTTGCTTAATATGACAGAAGAAACAATCCGTTCCGGTGAAGTTGATACCGCGCTTCAATGTATTCAGCATGGACGAACATCTTTGGAATCACTGGAACGTCTTATTGTTGGCATCCTTCAGTTAAGCCGCGCCAAGAATGAGGAGGAGGAGGAGGAGGCGATTAATTTCGAAACGTTGTTTAACGAGACATTAGATAAACTGAAGCATATGGATCACTTCGAGCGCATGGATATAAGGCAGGATCTCCGTTTTTCGGATACGCTTGTTGCCAAGAAGGGGCGTATTGTTCTTATCGTGGAAAACTTGATCTCTAATGCGGTGAAATATCAAGATTTGGAACGGGATAATCCTTTCGTTGAAATATCAACGTATGATCACGATAATAACTTTGTTCTGGAAGTGCGTGATAATGGTCTGGGGATTCCGGAAAACCAGCAAGATAAAATTTTTCAAATGTTTAAACGTTTCCATCCCCAAGACGCTTTTGGTTCTGGCTTAGGGTTGTACATGACGAAAAAAAGTGCGGATATTCTGGGCGGTGATATTTGCTTTGAAAGTCTTGATGAGGGTTCTGTTTTTAAACTTATAATTCCATTGAAAAACTGAAAAACGTAATGCATGGAACGGTAAAAAAGCAATAAAGCTCTTGTTAGGTTCGACTTTCTTTGTAAACCTAAAGTTCTATTACATAGGAACATTTTATATGACTTTAATACGTAACTTTACATTGTTAATGGCCTTGGTTCTGTTTATGCCATATACAGCGACTGCTGCGGATGAGGGTGCGCAAATACTCTCGCAACAAGATGGTAAGATAATGTATATCGATTGTATGAATTATGCGCGTATTAAAAAGGTTAACACGCCATCCATACATTCATGTCGCCTTGAGTGCGGTAAATATATAAAAATGTTCAGTCATGACTATGCCAAATTTGATGAGCGCGCAGGTAAATCACAACAATGCCGCAGCCTTTATAAAGAGGTAACAGGCAAGGATATGAGCCCGACTATTCCAAAGAACTACGTACAGCCAAAAGGTTCCGCGCGTTAGGAATGCGGGTAAGGGCGGTATTCTAATAATGGACAGTATTACATTTTTGCTGAAAAATTAGACCAATTGGTACGGGCCTCGTCCAGACGCTCATCCACGGTTTCTATTTGCTCTGTGATGTCGTTAGTATATTTTTCATTAATCGTGGCGTCGTTGTTGATGGCATTCGCATATGCCCCTCTGTTGCCGAGGTCTGGCCTAAATCTTTCAGCGAACTCATCTGTTTGCAATGTTGCATATTCTTCGCACATGGTTTTCCAGTCATCATTGTAAACAAAGGGGCCTATCGGCATATTGGGGTCTGCGGCGTGAATGACTTCATGGATCAACATGCGCTCTAACGGCATCTCCATAAAACTCTGGGAATTCTGGTCTAAAAACCCCCAGCCGGATCTGACAGAAAGATCAATCGCGTGATCTTTGTAGCCGTCCTCGGTTTGTTCGTGTAATCGCAAGGTTACAGGGTCATCGCCAAATTTTTCTTGAAGGCGCGATAGGTGAAACTGGCCGATATCGGATGATTCGAAATCATTTAAGACGGTTGTCACGCGTAACGCTATTTCGGCGATTTCTTCTTCTGAATATTCTGGGCTTAACCTACTGAACTCAAATCGAAAGTGATCTTCCCAATTCACATGAACGGCTGTGCTCTCGGGGGAGTCCATAGTCGTGGAATCTGATTCTTGGTTAAGGTTCATTATTTTTATTTGCCCGCTCTATATTCTGACAATTATACATAAGGTTGCTTGTAATTACTATTACTTAAGTAAGCGCTATGTAGCGCTTCGTCATTCATGTAAGGATATTATAGCAAATGATGAAGAATCAAAAACATGAGCACAGCGCTTGAGCTGTATGATAAACGTTTCTAACGCATGTGGGGATTTTATCTGCGTGGAGTGGGGGACGATTTCGATTTCTCAATGCGCTGTTTGTAAATTCATCACCGAATGCAGGTCTTCGGTTTTTAAGGGTTTGGAGCAATATGAGATCACCTTATCAAAGACACTGGCTTTTTGTTTATCTGCATCCAAAGAAGAGGAGCTTAGAATAACGATAGATGCATTTGCATCCGGTCTTTCATAGTATTTGCTCAAGAACTCAAAGCCATCCATCTTGGGCATATTCAAATCCAGAAAAATATAGTCAGGCTGTTTTTCAATCGTCGATAACTTATCAAGCGCATCTTGGCCGTTATAAGCTTTTATAACGTCAATATTTTTATCAAAACTTGATATCGAATACTCATTTAAAAAGTGGTCGCCTTCATTATCGTCCACCAGCATAAAAAGATAAGGCATTATCATTTCCCTCGCACACAACTGATAATAGTACTATTTTAGTACAGGAAGTGTTTACATAAGGTTAATTATAGCCTTTAGGTTACATTGCTATGGTCTGGGTATAACACTGGCGAAAATACTATGGCATTCAACAGAATCATCTCATAATGCATTGTTAAGCCATGTATAAATAAAATTTAGCGCTAATTAACATAATTTTATCGGGTGTATGGTATAATTGTAAAAAATGGGAAAGAAGTCCCATTAAATTACTGATTAAAGCTTATTCTAGGATAGAAAAGTGGCGAGTGACATTGTTTTAACCAGTTCTCTGCGTGAGAACCTCTTGAGTATTAAGCAAACGCAAAGGCGTTTGGATGAAGTCACCTTGCGTCTGGCCACAGGAAAAAGCGTTAATAGCGCCCTCGATAATCCCCAAAATTTCTTCGCTGCACAATCACTCGATAATAGATCCGCGGATTTATTGCGCCTTTTGGATGGTTTGGGGCAGAGTATTCGCACCGTTCAAACCGCAGAAGCAGGGATAGAAGCTCTGACCGGTTTGGTCGAGCAGGGACAAGCAGTAGCGCAAGAAGCGTTAGAGCTCACGCGGCAATCTCCAACCGAAGCGCGTGTTGTCGGTGATAAAGATTTACGAACGCCGGGTGATCTGACCAATTTGGCGGCTATTAATAACGGTGATCAAATTCAATTTACTTTCCGCGATAAAGATACGATTGAGTATTTGCCCGCGCAGCAATCTGTCACGATTAATACGGGTGACACCATTGATCAGTTGGTTGCGGAGATTAATGCTCTGAATACCGGCTTTACAGAGGATTTTATCAACGCTAGCGCTACGCAGGGCGGACAACTTGAAATCAGAGGGCTAAACGATAACATTCTCAATATTGAATTTTCTTCGGCAGGCGGTGCGGTTGGCGATCATCTTAATCTGGCCACTGAATTGGGCTTTGGTGATCAGGCGCAGGTCTTATCGTCTGGCGGGTTTGGTAGCGCAACGCCCGAAGTTCATTTCACCATTGTACCTACGCGTGAAATCTCATCCTTTAGGTTGCTGAACACAACAACCGGTGAAGTCGCACAGCGCAGTGACCGTATTGTTGATTTAAACGGTGAGGGGGGACTGGCATTATTCTTTGTGCTTGGCCAGCCTGCAGATGAATTTCGTTTCGGTGTGAATGGCGGTAATGTGCAGACAGTTTCACTGGATTCCAATCAAACCATTCAGGGGATTATTGATACCATCAATGCCAATTCTTTGGGCAATCTTCTTGAGGCTGACTTTGATGAAGATGAGGGGCGCATTATCCTGCGCGCGATTGACGATAGTGTTGAGTCGATTGAAACATCGCTCAACAGTGATGGGATTGCCATTTCTTTTTTTGGTTTCAATACAAGCGCACCGATTTATATAAATAGCGAAGATACGGACAGCATCAGACTAGGCAGTGTTTCAGGGCCCGCGGCAAAGACGATTGAGCAATTGGAAGATGATTACGATAATATCAAAGATCAAATAGACGGTATCGTACAGGATGCAAATTATCGCGGTATTAATTTATTACGCGGAGAATTACTAATCAGTGTTTTTGATGAAGATGCCCAAAATACGCTTATCACGAACGGGCGTGATTTCACGGCTTCCGGTCTAGGGTTAGAGGATGCTGATTTTTCTTCGCTTGCTCAGGCGACAAAAATTGAAACACAGGCACGCTTGTCTTTGGACAAGATTAGGGATTTCGGGCAGTCAATTGCGAATGATCTTTCTATAATTCAAACAAGGCAGGATTTTACGGAGAGAACAATCAACACACTTGATGCGGGTAGTGATGATTTAACGCTTTCAGACGCTAATGAGGATGGGGCGGAGCTGCTTGCTGTGCGTACGCGGCAAGCTCTGGGGATTGGTGTGTTGTCATTTTTAGGCGGGCAGAATAATTTGATTTTGAATTTGTTCTAGTCGGTATTGCTAATATACTGGGTGTTATATATGATATTTTGTAAGAATACGCTGTTATATGCTTAATAATAATACATTATTTACCATTGGTGTTTATACTTGCATACGCTGTCTTTTAATAGGAGAATGACTGCATGCGTTTAATTTTTTCATTGCTGTTGTTTTTATTGCTGTTTCATATGCCGATTAAGCATGTAGAAGCTGCGGCGAATGATGCGGCTGGTGATACATTAACGGAAGTCGTCAATAAGGTTTCTGAGGCCAGTACGGCTGATTCAAAGCCTGTAGTGAGTAATGAGCAATCGCCTGCGCCGACAGAAGAAGAAATGGTCGCAGCCGTTAAAGAAATTCTTCGTATTGGCACGGAAAGGGCAGTTGCTAAATTAGCAAGAAAAGATGGATTTAACAAAGATCCTAACGTCCGTATTACTTTACCTGAATCATTGTCACGTGTTCGCAAAGCTATGGCTAAATTAGATAATATGGAACCTGTTGATATTTTTGAATTACATATGAATAGGACGGCAGAGCACGCAACGCCTAAGGTTGCCGGATATTATATACTGGCCATAAATCAAATCAAAATTAAAGAAGTGGAAAAACTGCTTCATGGCAAAAATAACTCGGCGACGGATTATCTTAAGGCAAGAATGAAATTTGGGTTAACGAAAGTCGTTAGGCCAATTATAAAAGACAGTATGCGTTTTGCGGGCACTTATGTGCACTATGAAAATTTAATGGAAGAGTATAGAAAAATTCCATTTGAGCCGACTGTTCGGGGCGATATTGAAAATTATATGATTGATTCTATTCTGGAGGCGCTTTTCTTCTATATGAGTGAAGAAGAAAATGCGATCAGGCTAAATCCTGCGGATCATCCGAGAAGTACTGAAATAATTAAAAAAGTTCTGATCACACAGTAATGATCGATTTTATCAAAGAGCCGGTCCGTCATCCACAAAGCCGACATCATCAAATTCGGCCTCTTGTCTGCGTTGTTCTCTAAAGCAAAAGCCACTAAAGTCATAGCCTGAGGATGATCGCAACATACCGCAATTATCTGTATTGATCGCGAAATCAACCATTTCTTGTTGCTGTTCTGTTATGCGCTCACGCAGGCCTTCATCGGCCTTCTCATTGCCTTTTTCCATAGCGACCCCAAGCAGTAAGCTTGCCCCCAATGCGCCGGTAATCCAAAGGCCACCTGACATAATGCGTTGTCCTAAGGTGCGATTGTCGACTGTATCCTGTTCCATAACAAACCCCATTAATATTGTTTTGTTCTTTTGCGTGTATAACAAAGATATATGAAAATGACAAATATGCCATATTAGCAAATCTTGACAGAACGGCGATGTTTCACTTAATAAGATACAGCTAATAAATAATTCGAACGAAACGAGGGGCGCTTGAGTAATTCAAATCCGGTAGAAATCAATATCACGGCAAGGGACGGTTGGCAGTCAAACCACGGTATGAACATTACGGCTGAAGATTTTATAGAATCTTATGCCAATGCAGGAAATTACGGCGTAGCATCTGTTCAAACAGAAGGTGGTACGACTGAGGATTTAAATACTAAAAAAGGCCGCGACCCCGCACAATATATGAAAGCCGTCGGCGCACATTTCGAAAAGGCGGGGGTAGAGCAAACATCATTGATCCGCGGCGAGGTTGGATCATCCTACACGCGTCAACCTTATGACGTTTTAAAAGCTATTATTAAACGTCAGGCTGAAACAGGTGTGAATGTTCTGCAAAACTTCCATGCAATGAATGATATTAACATGATGCGCGGCGTAACCAAGGCCACCAATGAGCTGGTGGCAGAGCATGGATATAATTTGCGTGTTCAGGGTGGTATCACCATTCAGCAAAACCCTGATACCTTAGATCGTAAGGCAGAGATTTTAGAAGAATATAAACAGTTCGCTCGCGAATTGGTAGATACGGGCCATGAAGGATTTTATCTGAAATCTGCCAATGGTGTTATTACTGATCCGGATTTCATGGCTGATGTTGTGACAATGTTGAAGGAAGAATTTCCTGAGCAGAAAATCGCGCTCCATATGCATAACACCTATGGGCATGTGCCGAAAATTGCCTTGGCGGCGATTAAGGCGGGTGTAGACAGTATTGATGTGCTGCCTGACCCATTGGCCGAAGGAACTGCGCAAATGGGGATTAGTTCCCTTATGCATGCCATTGATCATTCGGGTGATGAAGAGATTATCGCACGCAGACCGAACATTAATCTGGACGAAATTGCAAAAGATGAGGAAGCGCAATATCGCGTGCGCGCCTCAATGTCTAAATATGAAATGCCGTTTAAGCCGGATCGTTTGAAACTCGCCGAGGAAGCTGGCTCCGCTGGTGGTGCAATCAGCGCGCTTAAGGGGATTTCTTCTATCAGGCGCGGCGTTGCGCATGCGATTGGTGTGGACGCGGATGATTGGGGCAGTATTCAGGCCGCAATATACAAACAAAAAACAGCAAACCGCGAAGCTCTCGGATATCCGACGAATGTGACCCCGCATGAGCTTATGCAAGATTTACAGGCCGCGCACGATGTTGTGGCCGTTGCAGGTGGTGGGAAGGCTTTTGATTTTATCGCGCCATCAACTGCCGCATATTTAACAGGCGCGCTGGGCAGAGTGTCTGCGACAGTCGATAAAGATTTGCAAGATAGGGCGCTAGAGCAAGAAGGTTTAAGTGAGGTTATTAAACTGGTTCCGATTGAAGAAATGGAGCCGGGTTTGCCGAAAGCCAAGCAGGCGCTGATAGACTCAGGTGTAGAAAACCCGACAGACGATCAAATCCTTAATGCTGCAATCTCAGGGCAGGGCGGTGTTGATTTGGCAGCAGGGCGTATAGAGCCACAGCCACAAAGCCAACTGTTGCGCATACAGCAAGAAGGTGGGGCGTTGCACGAGGTTGCGCCATTAATGTTTAAAATCGCTTATTCTGCCGTGGAACTGACAAAAGTGAAGTCAGGCTTTTATGATGGCGTGAACGGGCAGGATGAGCGCATCAAGAGTTTAGAAGCCGAAATGGCGGAAACGATGAATACCATTGAAGAGCGTTTGAATGAGCATGGCCATAATAGCAGTACAGCCAGAAAAGCACGTTCTTACATGATTACGTTCGCTACCAAGATGGGCGCTGATAATTCGGATGTTCCGCGTCTTGATCATACACAGTTCCCAAGTGGACCGGTAACAATCAACCCCGCCTTGTCCAAGCGCAATGGCTTTGATGCCACGGTCATGGAAACGCAGGCCGACGCGCATGAAACAATTATTGATAAATGGCAAAGACAACCGGTCACGTCGGGCGGTAACGGAAAGCCTGAAACTTTTGATGTCCATGCAGATGAAGAAGAGGGAGTAGACGTTGATACGGAAGATTTTGTTCTTGCCGGTGATGTCGATGCTTCGGATGACGTTGATCCGTTTGAAGAATTGGGTGATAATCCATCTGTGAATTAATGGATGGTAAATCATGAAAATTATTGGACTTCTCGGCGGTACAAGTTGGCCATCAACACCGCAATATTACACATATCTGAACGAAAAGGTTGCCGCGGCTTTGGGCGGGCATCACAGTGCGCGGATCGTTTTGTACTCCATCAATTATCATCCGATAAAATCATTGTACGGTGAGGCCGAGGGGTGGGAAGAGATCCCCGCGCTTTTGGGTAAAGAGCTTAAGGCCTTGGATGATATGGGGCCTGATTGCATTTTGATATGCAACAACACGTTGCATAAAGGGTATGATATGCTCGTAGAACAACAGCAAGCCGCGCTTGTCGGGCAAGTTATTCATATCGCCGTTGCCACCGCAAAGAAGGCCGTTTCCATGGATGCAAAGCGTGTCTTATTTCTCGGTACGAAATTCACAATGGAAGATGATTTTTTCAAAGATCGCCTGACATTTTTCGGTCTGGATGTTGATATACCAAATGAGGATGACCGCATAAAAATTCAGGACATGCAAAGCCGTATATCCGCAGGTGAGGACACCAGCGCATTTAACGCCAAGTTCAAAGACATGCTGTCACGTTATACGGGTTATGATGCGATTATACTGGGCTGTACGGAATTGCCGCTTGTGATTACGGAGCAGGAAACAGATATTCCACTAATTAATCCTATTCATGCGCAATGTGATGAAGCGATTAAGCTTGTGTTGGCATCGGCGGGGCAAGATCAGGGTAGAGAATTTGATACGGTCGGTTGATCATTATCATCCGGCGTTTCTTTCAGTTGAGAAAGCCAAATAACAGACATAAACATACCTTTGGCGCGCGGCAAAATCACGATACTAAGCGCGACAATAAACAGGCAGGGCAGTAAGATTTCCAGCCAGATATTATCCAAACCCCATTCCAGCATCCAGAACACAAAAGGCATGGTTAAGTGACCCGTGATTAGGATTGTCGCCCATGCGGGGCCGTCATCGGCACGTAAGGCTTCAAAGTCTTGTGAGCAATGCGCGCACTGCTTATAAGGGCTGATATATTTATAGAGCATATCCCCCTTA
The DNA here is from genome assembly GCA_965263215.1 of uncultured Micavibrio sp. Classification (GTDB taxonomy): domain Bacteria; phylum Pseudomonadota; class Alphaproteobacteria; order Micavibrionales; family Micavibrionaceae; genus UBA1672. The sequence continues at coordinate 2,078,576 of OZ253663.1, read as the reverse complement.
CCGCAGTTAGGACATTTATTGAAAAATCCGCGTGTTAAAACTGTTTTTTTATCAATATTGTTCATCGTTTATGACTTCGCCTGCTGTTATGTTATCGGTTTTGCGGGGCAGGGTTGAACCTCATACTCGTCTTCGTACTCGAAATTATCGCCTGATCCAAGGTTTTTATTCTGACAGAGTGATAGGCATTGCTGGCATATCCATTGGTTCAATGATTTGATGGATTCTCCTTCAGGCTCTTTGCACATTTCTGCACATTGCCCGCAATCATCACCGATCACGCCGTCATGCTTTGTTATGCCTTCTGCTAAGGCACTCGGAAGAGATAGAAAAACCATAGTGAAGATGATTATAAAATATTGTTTTAAAATCATAATAATCAGTCCTTGGTTAGTAGTCCTCAACGTTTCGGAACGTATAGCTTCCGGTGCGGCCATCCCTGAATTGTATTGATGCGATGCCAATGAAATAATCCTCATGCACCGCGCCGAAAACACGGCTATCCATTGAATGATCGCGGTTATCGCCCATCATAAAATAATGGTGTTCAGGTACAGTATAGGGCGGTGTATTATCCAGTGGTATTGTATCAGACACACTTAAAATATTATGTGTTTTGCCACCGGGCAGTGTTTCACTGTACTGATCTTGTAGTTTAGCATTGCGCACCAGATAAGGCTCTATTTTTTTGCGCTCTACCTTTTTATCGTTAATGTAAAGTTCGCCTTGCTTCATCTGCACGACATCACCGGGCAGGCCTATGACGCGTTTGAAATAATCAATTCTGGGGTTTTCAGGCAAGGCAAAAACAACGGCATCACCACGCTTTGGCGCGGTGTTATATATTCGGCCATCCCACAACTTAAATTCTAAGGGAAAGGCATAGCGGCTATAGCCGTAGGATGATTTTTTAACAAAGATAAGATCATCAGAGGAGAATGACGGCTCCATCGAGGATGAAGGGATATGGAATGGTTCGTAGAAGAATATACGTCCAACGAGCAAGATCGGGATCAATGATAAAAACGCGATGCTGATTGGTGGCATGATCCTCGAAAACCAGCGCAAATCTTCATATTTGTTGAAATTACTGGCGATATGGGATGCGTGTAGTGCCGCGACAATGTACAATCCTAAGCTTGTGCCGATATCTATGGCATCAAATAGCTCCTTCTCAAGGCGCTGTTGAAAATACATGTACAGGGCGACGTATAGCCCCAAAATTATGGTGAGATAGATGAGGGCGAACCATCCGCGATTAATATACAGCATGCCGAAGACAGGGCCGAAAAGGATCGTGAAGAAAAATGTAAACCAAGGCTTGCGGCCTTTGATGGTTTTATACAGCCCCATAGGGATTACCCTGTCATTTGCGCCGACCATCCGGCGTTCACATCAAGCGTGATACCGGAAATAAGCTTTGCATTGTCAGAGGCCAAAAACGCCGCCGCGTTGGCGATCTCTGAAGGATGAACAGAGCCTGTTTTTATACTGTGATAACTTTTCACAAACATTTCCATGGCACTGTTGCTGAGGTTTTTAATTGGGTTCATGCTGTCTTCACCATGCCACATAACTGTTTTTACGGCCGTGGGGGCAATGGCGTTCGCGGTAATGTTGTATCGTCCTAAATCTAAAGCCAAGGATTTCATCAAGCCGATGACGGCCCATTTGCTCGCGCTGTATGAGGCAAGCTCTGCTATACCGCGGCGTCCGGCAACGGAGCTAATCGCGATAACGCGCCCACCTTTGCTTTTCTTAAGGTAGGGGATCGCGGGGTGTACGGTGTTGGCTACGCCTGTGACGTTGACGTTCAAAATTTCCTGAAAAATTGTTTCATTTTCATTTTCAAAGCCGACGCCGTTTGAAATTCCCGCATTGGCAATCACAATATCAATGCCGCCGAACGTTTGTGCCGCCGTGTTGATGGCTTCGTGCATTTGTCCGCGATTGCGAACATCAGCGATTAACGGAATAGCGTTCACGCCTTGCTTCTTAACCAATGCTACGGCTTGTTCTAAATCTGTTTTGGAGGATAGGGGGTAGGAAATAATCCCTTTAAGTGCATCGGGGGTGGCGATATCCAGAAGAGCGATGTTTGCGCCGTCCTGCGCGAGCTTGAGTGCCATGGCAAGGCCAATGCCGCGGGCTGCGCCTGTTATCAACGCTGTACGGCCTTTCAAGGGTTTGTGGCTGTTTTCTGTCGTTTTTGCATCTGTTGAGGTGGCCATAGCTGCGCCGGGCATAGAGGCCATCGCGACACCGCCTGCCGCGACCATACCTGCCTTTTTTATAAAATCCCTGCGTGAGGCCTTATCAGTATCGCCATTGCTATCGTCATTATTCATCGGTTTGCGGGGTGTCCTTAGTCTCTATTGTTTCTTCCACGGGGCTTTCCTCTATAGGCTCTGCCTTAGCCGTGGGATATTCATTCGTGGTGCAATTACATTTATAAAGCTCGAAGTTTTGTGCATCTTCAACACGCAAAGAGTCGCTACAGCTCAGGTAAATGCGTCCTGCTTTATCCTCATACTCTTCGCCTGTCTCCTCAGAGGTTCTATAGAATTTCTGTAATATATCGAAATTTGTTGTCACTTCGCTTGTCGCGGGATCAAAGCTTGTCTCCTTGATATCAATATCCATCATGGTTCTGACATTCATTTTTTTGTGATTTTCGACAAACAGAATCATGCCGTCCTTACCGTATGACACCTCGCCATCGTCATAATGCAAAAAGTCCTTCGCGAAATGCTTATCTATCATTGAGAGGGCTTCATCATATTCCGATTTATTCATGTTTTTCTGCAACTCCATGTAGAACGCTTCAACATTTTTGATTGCGTCTTCCGGCGATATTTCATCAGATGCAAAGCTTGTGGTTGGGGATGCGCAAAGCAAGGCGAGAATGGCGATGGCAAGAAACTTTTTCATAAAGACCCTCGTTTAATGTTTTAAAACTATAGCTCATTGTCTGCATTACGGTTTGGAAATGCAACAAATAATAGAGATATTTGTGATAATAAAATTATAGGTGAACTGCCAGAGCCTATGGTTTTACTGGTTTTTCACGCACAGTTTGCGGCAGGTCTTGCGGCATAGTCGGCGGCATTAATGTTTCGGTGCCATTGTTCATACCATTCTTACTGTAACAGCTGACAGGAAGTTTCAGAAGCTCCGGCCATTTATCAACCCAACCAATATCGTGATCCGCTTCTTGTACCATCATCGTCTGCACACAATTTGTCGGTGGCATGGATTGAAGGTAACTGTGCAGAACTGCAGGTGTGACAACATTATCCCGCCCACCAATAAAGTGATATTGAGGCATTTTTGTTAATGTGCTGGCTTCGTTAACCGGATTCAGCGATTTTGTGAAAGACGGCGCTGTCGCTACGTCCGAATATGTTTCATGGTCTAAGATACCTGCAACAGTACGAAGGGAGATAATATCACTTCTTTTTGCGGCCAGTAAGGTGGCGATGGCACCACCACCAGAATATCCGATTACGTTAAACGTAGATATGCCGTAACGTTTTGCGATGTCATTAAGGGCGATGTCGTAAGACGCGATAACATCTTCTGAAAAACGGGCATCTTTGCCGTAACTTGTCTTACAGCTCTCAGCCGGATCAAGCATTCCTGTATATTGGCAAGGGCGTGCAAGGTAAATCAGATTTTCGGCCTTGTCTTTTGATGCCAAGTGCAAGGCGATGGGATTAAATGGGGTTCTTGAACTATCCGCGAGTGTATCTTCGCCCTCAATGTAAATATTAGCCACACCACCGCGGTCATGAATACGTTCATAAGCACGCAGAATAAAGGGGGAGGCCGATATATCACGTTTGATCATCCATGCCGGAGCCGCAATGCGTTGCGCGGTTTCAGTGCGCATGTAGGGGTAGGTGGTTGCAATACATCCCCCCAATGTCAGAGCGGCGACCAGGCCGGCTTTAATGGAGAGGGAGTCAATGAATCTGCTGATTTTCATGCGCAATAGTACCGTCTAAGATGTTGTAAATAGATTATAATCACTATGACGCTATCACTTCTTATCGTGTGAATCACTACCCCAAGTGAAGTTTTTTTGAGGTTTCCACCCTTTTTTCCAATCTGTCAGGGATACGACCTCTGCGGGGAAGCCATTATCATGAAACCATGAGTCAATTGCGTATTGTTTTTCGCCTGATTTTTCGGTCACGACGGCGGTTCTGTGCGGCCATTTACCGCCATGCAGTAAAGGCACGCGCGTGTCAGGGGCGGAAACGTCATGGAAGTTTAATAAATTATGGTCCTTCAGTATCATAAGATACATTGTTGTGTTTGTGCTTTCATCGATGCAGTCATGGTGAAAGTTGCCCATATTACGAAAGGTGCCGTACTTATCAACCTTGGTTCCGGTTTTCTCGCCTACGATATTTTCGAACGCCCCAATCGCAATCGCAATTTTTTCGCGTTCACGTGCTGCGGTATATGGGGGTGGGGTAAATATTTGATTTATGCTATTCCATTCATCCGGCGTTAGCGATACATCAACGACCCGCGCACATCCGTAATTGTAACAATGCTGAAACGAAGATCCGGTGGGTGGGGTAATGTCTTGCGATATCAGGTAAGATGCAGGCGAGCGATCAGGTAACGCGCACCCAAAGAGTAAAAACGATAACGCTATGAGGAGGGGTCTAGTCAATCGTGATCTCTATCGGTGTATGGTCGGACGGTCTTTCCCATCCGCGCGGCGTTTTGTTAATTGTGCAGCTTTGTAAACGATCCGCCATCACGGGAGACAGCAGGAAATGATCAATGCGGATACCGTTATTTTTTTGCCACGCGCCGGCCTGATAATCCCAGAATGTATATTGCTCCGCGCGCGTATCGAAAACACGGAATGCTTCTGTCAGTCCCAAATTTAAGAGTGCGCGGAAGGCTGCATGTGTTTCAGGGCGGAACAGGGCATCACCTGCCCAGTCTTTCGGGCTATGGCAGTCTTTATCCTCTGGGATAACATTGAAATCGCCACCAATGATAAAGGGGGTATCGCTTTCACGTAGATCTTTCAGGCGGGTATAAAGCCGTTCCATCCAACCCAATTTATAGTTATATTTATCCCCCGGCGTTGGGTTGCCGTTGGGCAAATAGATATTAATCAGCCGAAGACCATTAATATCGGCCTCTATGTATCGTGCTTGCTCGTCTTCTTCATCACGAGGCAGATGATCTAAGATAATCTCTATTGGATGCTTTGAAATCATCGCAACGCCGTTATAAGCTTTTTGGCAAACCGCATGCGTATGATAGCCCGTTGATTCAATCGCCTCAGCAGGAAACTCCATACCCTTAAGTTCTTGAATCATCAAAACATCCGGTTTTTCTTCCTCCAGATAGCGTTTGACGTGATCCAGGCGCGCTTTGATCGAATTAACATTCCATGAGACGATTTTCATAGAACGCAGAATAGCAGTTTAACGCGCTGTGGCAAGATCAAGCCAGGAACGATTTTTTATTTGTTTTTGCGCGTGATTTTTTGCTATTTTAGTTACGTAAAGAAAATATAAAAAAATTGAGCGGGAATGATGGAGAACAACAGAAATTTAGTTTTAGTCGGAAAAGTTAATCTGGATATTTACGGTGCTTCGGGCGAGGTTACATCTTTGGGGGACACCAAGGACTTTGCCGATGGCGGTATCGGTGTATCATTGGGCGGCGCGTCTGCCAATGTTGCCCGTTCAATCAATACCTTATCACGTGTTTACGGCGATGAGGGTTCGACTAAAATCGTTACCCGCATTGGTGAACCGCCTGAGCAACAAGGGTATAAAACCTTTGGGGAGCATTTATTGGCGCAGCATGCCGCTGAGATGACATTCCGTCTGTTACAACATGAGGGTGTGAATTACACAGACGTTTCCGCCGGTAAAGAAGGGCCGGGAATAGCAAAAAGCGTCGTGTCCAACTTTCTGGGCGGGCGACATATTTTTAAGGAAATGCCATTATTGGCACAGTTTCAGGCGGCGAATGACGGCATGATCACCAGTGTGCATCCTGTGATGACGGCTGAACTATCTGGCGCGTCTTATGTTTTTATTGATCCTGCGCGCCCGCCATTGGCGAAAATCGGGGCTGATGTATGTGAGCAAAACTGCATTCCATCCATCGTGGATCACGGCCTGAAGAAATGGCCGAAGGATGAGATTAAAGGTAAGCTTTTGGGCGATGTCCTAAAACAGGCCGATATTATTATTGTCCCTGCTGATGCGTTTGTACCGGGTATGGAAGAGGGGAAAAAAGACCCTGATCAATTATTCGAAATATTATCCGGTAAGGAATATAAGGCACGCACCATCATTATGTCTGATGGCACTGATCCTGTGCGTCTGAGCCATAACGGTCAGGTGAGTGAGATTCCCGTTACACCCGCAGAAAATGCAATCAATGTCAGTGGTGCGGGCGATACGCGTGATGGTGCGCTCATGTTTTTCCTCTCTCGCGGGGAGGAAATGGAGACCGCCGTGACGAAGGCGACAGAAATGGCCACCATCCGTATTCAATATCCCGGCAATGAATGGGAAAACCACATTTATGACCACGTGAAGGATAACCCTCTATTCGCGGATGATATTGCGGAAATCAAGGCCGTGCATGACGGTGGGCAGCCTGGCTTGTTCGACGATGTGCCTGCGGCGAATGATGCCGACTTTGATGTTGAAGATGATCTAAGGCACGGTTAGTGCTTTGTCATTGGCAAGATTTTTTATCACAGACTTTTCTACCAGACATTGATAATGCTTTTGCCTGCGCTCTTAATTTTGAGTGTGCAAAGGGGGTGAATGGAATTTGCCACAATGATGTTGCTCTGTAGTAATAAACATCATGGGAGTGGCTGGACGAAGATTTTTTAGTTTTTATATCATAAATTATGGCTTTTTTATTAGATTCTCCAGATGGGATGATACCAAATGAAAAGGCGGTGATGAAAGCACAACCCATGCCGCACCCACCAGCAGTAAAGGAACCGAAGGGGGGATCTTGTAGGGTAAGTTTATTTTCCGCAGATACATCATCTGTTAGGGCGTATATTTTTGAACGCTTTAATAATTCGTAATCGGCATGTTCCGGATTCGTGACATGAACAGTAATGCGTTCGAATTTAGGTTTTTCTTCGTACCGGCTTGAATCTGCATAATAATTTGTCGCGCAGCCGTTTAATAACAAGATTGATGTGATGGTGATGAGTAATTTGTGGTCGGTTTTTATCGATATGTTCATAATCACATAACCGAGAACGATGTGCCGCAGCCGCATCCGGCGGTGGCATTCGGGTTGTTGATTTTAAATTCGGAACCGATCAGGCCTTTTTCAAAGAACACAGTCGCGCCATCCAAAAACCCCATAGAGATATCATCTGTTAGAACGCTGTCTTCTAAAACAATATCCTTGGTGTCTTTATCTTCGGTTAGTTCGAGTTTGTATTGAAAGCCGGAGCATCCGCCGCCTTCCACACGCACACGCAGCATCAAGGCCTCTTTGCCTTGTGTTTTACGAAGTTCATTTATGCGCTTTACCGCGCTGTCATCTACATTTAAGCTCATGGGTATATTATAACCCATGAAACAAACGATTGTCATCTGCTGAAAATGTTTAAAATGCCAAGAGATAAATTTATTTTGATCGTCATCTTGTTCTGCGCGTTTATTCAGGGGCTCAATGCAGGGCTCAATTCATATTACGGATATTATACCTTGCCCGAACTTGAGTTGATGTATGTATTCGTGGTGTTTTTCTTAACAATGTACTATGTCAAAGAGCTGCATTTGGAAGAAAGCGAAAGCATAGATTTTGGGTTTAACTTCATGCTGTTCTACCCAATATTATTTCCCTATGCGATGATAAAGAAGAAAAAATGGGTTAAAGGTATTGCGTTTGTGGTTCTCTGGTACATAGTTATGAACATCAGCTATTATACGTGGATCACTGTCGATTTTTTCATGTATGATCCAAGTTATGAGTAATCTTATGGAACAACCATCCTATAATTATTGCGCTTTGCCACTCGCATCTTACGCCTCTAAACCGGAAGATACGCTGGGGCGTGTTCACGAAGAACCGGAAAGCCGCCACCGCACACCGTTTCAGCGTGACCGTGATCGTATCATTCATTCCAGCGCTTTTCGCCGTTTGAAGTATAAAACACAAGTCTTTGTCTATCATGAAGGCGATCATTACCGAACGCGCCTGACGCACACGTTGGAAGTTGCGCAGATTACCCGCACGCTCGCCCGCGCCCTAATGGTGAATGAGGATTTGGCAGAAACCATAGCGCTCGCCCATGATTTGGGGCATACGCCGTTCGCCCATATCGGGGAAGATCACCTGAAAGTGGCCATGGAGCCGTTTGGGCGGTTTGAGCATAACGACCAATCCTTACGTGTTTTAACAACGTTAGAGCGTAAGTACCCGCAATGGAACGGACTTAACCTGACATGGGAAACATTAGAAGGGGTAATCAAGCATAACGGCCCCGTCACCGGAGAGCCGCACATCGCCGCGCGCGAGCTACAGGAGCGTATGGATATGCGCTTTGATACTTATGCGTCAATGGAGGCTCAAGTGGCGGCGCTGTCTGATGATATTGCCTACAATAATCATGACATAGAAGATGGTATACGCGCCGGATTGTTTTCTATTGATGATTTGGAAGAAGTGCCAATGCTTTCAAGGGTGTTAAAAGACGTTCGTGATGAATATCCATCAATAGAAGATCGGTATTTAATACAGGAAACCAAGCGCGATATGATCGGTGTGATGGTGGATGATGTGATGGCGGAAACGCATAAACGCCTATCAGCGGTTAAACCCGAATCGCCTGAAGATATCCGTAAAGCAGGGCAACAAATTGTATCATTTTCGCCTGAAATGCACGAAGATGTGCGGATTTTAAAGGATTTTCTATATAATCGGATGTACCGACATTACACAATTAACCGCATCTGGTTGAAGGTTGAGCGCATCGTTGGCGACCTGTTCCAAGCTTTCCACAAGAATTATCAACTGCTTCCTGATAACTGGCAAGCACGTATCATTGAAGCCGAAGCGGTAGAGGATGAGCAGACTAGGGCGCGTATTGTGGCCGACTATATTGCGGGCATGACCGACCGTTATGCAATACGTGAGCATGAAAGGCTCTTTGACCTTTACTGGGATTTGCGGTAATTTTTTTATACATAAAATTTATTATACGAACCGGCAGAAATCTGTTCGGATTTATCGAATATACTTGCGTAACTAAGGACGAAGACGATGAGCCAAGGCGATCAATTCCATCAACACGGATATGACCATTATCTAAAAGCCCCTAAAAGGCCCAAAGCCCCACAGGCGGCCACAGGTAATCGCGGCGCTCGATCTGGTTTTTTGCGTAATTTACAGAGCCCTGCCTTCGCGAGTGTCATGCTGATTGCTGCGGCGATATTGTTCGTCAGTGTTATTGTAATGACATATCCCGATGATACGGCACAGAACCAACCCATTCCGGTTGTGAAAGCCGATCTACGCCCGGTGAAGGAAGTGCCGAAAAATGCGGGGGGGATGGAAATTCCGAACAAGGAAAGTACAATTTTGGCACGCGCCGGCATGCCGTCTGTTAAAGATGAGCGCGAAAAAATTGAAAATCTGTTAGCCCGTAAGAAATTAACCCCCTCAACGAGCAAGGGGCTTGCGATTAGTCGTGCCATGGAAGGGCAAATGTCAGAACCAATGGAGAGCATGCCTTTACCACGCAGTGAAGAAGCTGAGGCAATCAATATTCTTTCTGCAAACGAAGACCAGGTAGAGAAGCCTTTGGAGGAGGCGGAAGATGTTGCCGCCGTAGAGGTCAGGCCTGATTTTGAAATTAAAGAGCCCAAGGCCGATGACATTTTGCAAAAAATAGGCTCAAGCCAGAGTGATGAAACAGATACGCAAAGCGATGAATTTGCGCTTAAGGTTGCTTCCGCTGCAGTGGCAAGTAAGCCTGTTCGTAAGAGCATATCTAAATCATCTCCGGTGGTCGCAAAGGCTCCTGAGACGATAGATTATGTGCGCAGCGTTTTGGATCATGATAAAACAACCAAGCCGCCGCAAGAGATAGAGCCTGCTGTTGGTGCATCAACAAATGTTGCAATCACTGCGGGATCATATTTCGTTCAACTCGCCAGTATTACAGATCCTGCGCGTGCGCCGAGTGAGTGGACCAAAATGCAGAAAAAATACGGCGTTCTGTCCGGTTCCACATTCCGTATTCAAGAAGCGTCTTTAAGCAATGGAAAATTTTATCGCATTCAGGCAGGGCCGATGAGTAGATCAAGTGCCAATAGAATTTGCGATGCATTAAAGAGCGCAAAAAAGCCCGGAGGCTGCATTGTCGTTAAATAGAGATTACGGACACGAGGCAGAGCAAGCATTGGCATGCATATTTTCTGTTTCGGGTGAGCAGTTGAGCGATTTCGAAATTGCTCTGTTCAAAGCCGCAAATCCTCTAGGGTTCATTCTTTTCAAACGTAACTGTGATAATCCGCAGCAGGTTAAAGCACTGGTCGACCACTTGAAAGAATTGGTCGGTCGCGATTGCCCTGTTTTGATTGATCAGGAGGGCGGGCGCGTGCAACGTCTAAAGCCGCCGCATTGGCGCGAACATAAGCCAATGCGCTTTTTCGGGGATGCGTATAAAGATAATCCTGATGCTGCCCTTGAAACGCTGCGCTTTGAAACCCTTCGCTTGGCCGAGGAACTGGTCGATATCGGCGTGAACGTGAATTGCGCACCGGTATTGGATTTATGCTTTGAGGGCGCGCATGACATTATCGGCGATCGCGCTTTTTCTGATGATCCGGAAATTGTTGCTCGATTGGGTTTGTCGGTGTGCCGTCATTTCCTGAGCGTCGGCATAACACCAATTATTAAACATATCCCCGGTCACGGCAGGGCGTGCGCGGACAGCCATCTGGAATTGCCGTATGTTGATGCCACGCATGAGGATTTATCGTGTTTGGACTTTGCGCCGTTTTGTGAGATTGCGAAATCTGATGTTGGGCAAGCCGTATGGGCGATGACAGCGCATATAACGTATCAGGCGCTGGGGGCAAATAGGCCTGTGTCTTTATCCTCTAGCGCTATCCAGAAAGTCATCCGTGAAGAAATCGGATTTGACGGTATCTTGATCTGTGACGATTTGGATATGAAGGCGCTTGATGAATATGGTAGCGCATCGGAAAAAGCCAACGAAGCGATCAATGCGGGGTGCGATTTGGGGCTTTATTGCGCCGGAGAGTTTGAAAAAATGGAAGAATTGGCAGAAAACCTACCTAAATTGAGCGAAAAGACGTTAAAAAGATTGAAAAATGCGGCTATTTTCCAGAATATGGCGGCATGATGAGCGAAGAGATAGCAATAGCGCAAGATAATGACCATAACGCATCGGGCGTTTCTGCTGGCGCTGTGGCTGAGGATGGTGTTGATCGTCTGCTGCTTGACCTTGATGGTTTTGAAGGGCCGATTGATGTTCTGCTAGAGCTATCCCGTAATCAGAAGGTTGATCTGGCCAAAATTTCTATTTTGCAACTCGTGCGGCAATATCTGGAATTTATTGAACGTGCAAAGGCTCGTAATCTTGAGCTTGCTGCAGAATATCTGGTGATGGCCGCGTGGATGGCGTATTTAAAATCGCGCTTGTTTCTGCCCAAGGATGAAACAGGCGATGAGCCAAGCGCAGAAGATATGGCCGAAGCCTTGCAGTTTCAGCTTCGCCGTTTAGAGGCCATGCAAAATGCCGCAGAGATGTTACAGGAGCGTCCGCGCCTTGGTGTTGATGTTTATGCACGCGGCGAGCCGGAAGGCTTGGGCACGAAAACACGCACACAGTGGCATGTGACGTTTTATGATTTGATGAATGCGTATGGTGCGATTGAGCGCCGAAAAGAAAATAATCAATATGATCTTCCCACCTTTCAACTGATGTCAACGGATAAGGCAATGTCACGGCTATCACAGATGCTGGGTGCGCTTCCAAAAAAAGGAACACATAGTGTTTGGGCGACGCTGCATAGTTTTATCCCCGAGGCCGTCGAAGATATTCTTTATGCGCGCTCTGCACTGGCCTCTACCTTTACAGCGGGGCTGGAACTCGCAAAGCAAGGTGAGCTAGAGTTTAGGCAAGAAGGGCTGTTTAGGCCCATTTATATGCGCACAAGGCATGCGGGGGAAGCGAGCGAAGATGTTTAAGGATAGTGAATATCTGCAAACTGTTTTGATGTTGTTCGGTGTGCCCGAAGGCATATTTGATCACGCTGACCCGCTCGCGGTATTCATTGTGTTTATTTTTAGCTCACGCATATTTATATTTTTCCTGTCAATTTTGATATGGATGTTTGTTAAATTTTTACGGGCGCATGTTGATCCAAATGTGAATAAAGAAAAAATGTCAGGCGGTTTTACGACACACCAATATCATGACATGAGTGAAATGGGGAAGATGTATAAGGGCGATAAAAAGCCGACCTTTATGTCTATGGCGTTTAAGGGGTTTCTTATCCCTGTTTTGATAATATTTTTGGCAATAACGATCGCAATGGAAATGTCCAATGGATAAAAAAGAGCAGCTTAGATTATTAGAAGCTTTGTTATTCGCCGCGCGCGAGCCGATGAGTGCGTCGGAGTTGTCTGAGCGTATGGATGTTGATACGGACATAAAAACTCTGCTCAATGAGCTTCAAGTGATATATCAGGATCGTGGCGTAAACCTCATTAATATAGAGAATAAATGGGCTATGCGTACGGCCGTTGATTTGGCGGAGCATTTGAATATTGAAAAAGAAGTGCATAAAAAGTTATCACGCGCGGCGATGGAAACTTTGGCTATTATTGGCTATCATCAGCCTGTGACGCGTGCGGAAATTGAAAATATTCGCGGCGTCGGTACACATAAGGGCACGCTCGATGCGTTGATTGAAGTTGGTTGGGTTAAGCCCGGCAGGAGGCGCGAAACGTTGGGGCGGCCGCTGACATGGGTGACAACAACCGATTTCCTTGATCACTTCTCACTGGAAAGTCTTACAGATCTTCCTGGTATGGATGAAATGAAAGCCGCAGGCTTGCTTGATCGTCGCCCGGCTATTGAGACCATTCATCAGGATGACCTGTTCGTTGGTGGCTCTGGACAAGACGATGATGAGGGCGTAGAACAAGATCAGGAAGAGTTTTCGCAAGATTATGAAGATGAACAGCTTGCAGAGGGCGCGTAAGGTATGAGCATGATTGCAATTGTTGTTTTAGTTTTATTGCTTTGTATTATCGCTATGCTAGCGATGGCGAACATGCCTAAGGGCGGCAAAAAAGATCAAAAAGATTCAGTTGACGAAAATCGTACAACAGAAGAAGACGAAGACAAGAAGGACGACTAACATGGCACCCAGTGCAGTACAAATTCTGATTATCATATTGATTGTTATGGTTTTATTCGGTGCGGGGCGTATCCCGAACATCATGGAAAACATGGCCAAAGGGATCAATAGTTTTAAAAAAGGCCTTAAAGACGAAGACGGTTCCCCTAAGTCCTTGGAAGATAAGGGGCATGATGCGGAAGATATCGTTGTCAGTGAACGTAAAGACGAATCTAAAGACGTTTAAGGCATGGACTCAGCAATTTATCTGCCTTGGTGGGCGTGGGGATATTTGGTCATAGCCTTGATTGTTTTTGCGTTGGGCTGGACCATCAAGGAAATGCGCACTCAGAATAATGTCATTTCATCATCACTATCGTTATTCACAATCTGCACATGCGTTGTTGGTTTTTATAACCCGCAAATTCCTGAATTTTTGGGGCTGTTTCTTATTCCCATGGTCGGTATTGGTATTTATTGGGAGATCATACGTGTTGAGGTTGAAAAAAAGATTGCGCTCAAGATGCTTGAGCAGGATCTGGCGTTAACGGATGATGAGCGTGATTTTTTGTTAAATACAGGCTTGGTCTTTAATGCGCTAATTATTGTGCCGGGCTATGTTATGGGGCTGTTTTTGTGCTTTAATGTTTTGGGCTTTTGATAAACGTTCATACTGATAAGAGATTTATTGAACAATGCTAGATTTTGGTTGGCCAGAACTGTTCTTGATTATCGCGGTTGCCGTGATTGTGATTGGGCCTGATGAAATTCCCGCTGTTATGGTTACGTTGGGGCGCGTTGTGCGTCGTCTGCAATATATCCGTTATGCAATCTCCCAACAATTTGACGATGTGATGCGTGATGCCGATCTGGATGATATTCGCAAGAGCGTAAACTTCGAAGCTAAGGATGAAGATGGCAATGATATAGAGTTTGATGAAGCCGCGGCGGACGAAGAATATGCCATGATGGATGCAGAGATTAACACCGAAAATGATGAGGAGGGGCGCGATGACAAATCCTGAAAACCCTTCCGAAAGTAAAAATTCGGACAATATCAACGCAGAAGCAAAACCAATCGTTTCTCACCTTGTTGAGTTACGCACCAGACTGATATGGGTTATTGGCGTAATGATCTTGGGAACAGCGGTCAGCTTCGTTTTTGTTGATTCAATATATAGTTTTTTGGTGCATCCCCTTGCTGAGGCGATGAATGAAAACGATACAAATCGATTGATATATACGGGATTGACCGAGGCATTTTTCACATACTTAAAAGTTGCTTTCTTTTCAGGTATCTTCCTGACATTTCCTGTGCTTTTACTTCAGGTTTGGATTTTTGTGGCGCCCGGGCTTTATAAAAACGAAAAAAACGCCTTTTTTCCATTCCTTGTGGCAACGCCTATCTTGTTCTTTGCAGGCGGTGCGTGTGTGTATTACATCGTGTTGCCGATGGCATGGCCTTTTTTCCTGAGCTTTCAGTCCACAGGGGCCGATATGGCACTACCGATACAGCTTGAGGCGCGGGTGAGTGAATATCTCGATCTTATTATGACGCTGATCTTTGCCTTTGGATTATGTTTTCAACTGCCTGTGTTTTTGACGTTATTGGGGCGTGCAGGCTTGATTACCGCAGACTTTCTTGCATCCAAGCGTAAATTTGCCATTATCATTGCCTTTATCGTGGCGGCCTTTTTGACTCCGCCTGATATGATTTCGCAAGTGTTCTTAGCCATTCCCATTCTCGCATTGTATGAGATATCCATCATCCTCATCAGAAGGTCTGCTCCGAAAAATGACGCAAAGCCCGCTTGAAACCTATCACAGTCGGATTAAAGCCGGGGCGCTGCATGAGGATGCAGTGCAGGAGAATGCGGTTAAAGAACTACAGCGATTATATGATGAATTGCTGAGTGATGAAAAGAAGCCAAAACTCAGTTTTTTTGAACGTATTACACGTAAAAATGAACATGATGAACTGTCTGTGCCGTTGGGGGTTTATATGCATGGGGGGGTCGGGCGCGGGAAATCTATGTTGATGGATTTGTTTTATGATTGCCTGCCCGAGACCATGAAAAAACGCCGCGTTCACTTTCATGAATTTATGATTGAGGTACATGATTATATCAACACCCGCAGTAGCGATGACAGCGTAAAAGGCATAGTTGATCAGGCGTTGCCGTCATTGGCCAATATTATCGCAAAGAAATCCCGCATATTGTGTTTCGATGAATTTCATGTGGTGGATATCACGGACGCCATGATTTTAGGGCGCTTATTCAAAATCCTGTTTGAACATGATGTGATCGTTGTGGCGACGAGTAACTGGGCACCTGATGATTTATATAAAGACGGCCTACAGCGTGATCGGTTTTTGCCTTTTATTAAGTTGTTGAAATCAAGAGTGCGCAGTATTCACTTGAATAATCCGCATGATTACAGAACGCTCGGCATTCAAATTGATGATACATATTTCACACCGATCAATCGCGGTACGCAATCTAAGATGGATGATGTTTTTGCGGCGCTAACGCAGGGCGAAAAGCCGGCAGAGGAAACACTAACCGTTAAGGGACGTGATATTGTTGTGGAGCAAGCGGTAAAGGGCGTTGCCCGATTTACCTTTGCACAATTATGTGAGCGTCCGCATGGCGCAGAGGATTATCTGGAGATTGCCTGTAAATATCATAGTGTGCTTTTGGAAGGTGTGCCCAAGCTATCGTACGACCGCCGTAACGAAGCCAAGCGCCTGATGAACTTGATAGATGCCTTGTATGAGGCGCGCGTCCGCGTGATTATTTCCGCAGCGACAACACCGGAAAAACTATATCAGGGTAGTGATCACGCATATGAATTTGAGCGTACTGTCTCACGCCTTCTGGAGATGAAAAGTGAAGGATATCCTTGAATATTTTTAGGTTTGGCACTATCATAAGTTCTGTAAAATTAATCGCTACGCACTTTTAGGAACGGAAAATATGTTGAGACTTTTTCTTACAGGATTGCTGCTTTCTTTTTTACCGGTTACGGCTGTGCTTGCGCAGGGAACTGTACCACAACAAAGTGTCTATGAGAGCGATTATATCCAAGTCTTGGAAGAAGAAGATTACGAAGACATCGCAGAGATACACAAGTTACAAGAAGCAATACCAATCGCAGAAGATAATTGTTTGAGAATCAAAAAGGACAGAAGGGTTTGCCGTTGTGAAAACGGGTATCTTTACACAGAATATGATGAGCATGTCAAAAGCCTAAGCGATAGAAACCCATCTTGGGGACGTAAAGAGCTTAAATACAATTTTTACTGGGAAGGTGTGACATACGAAGATGAAAGCGATCTTGAGTCTTTCCGATCTTATTCTGATAAATATCATGTCCTCCATTGTGATGATGAGCAAGAAAAGTAGCTTTTATGATGTCTTCAAGGGCACGTCACAGATCTAAAATTTTCGCTATATTACTTTTCGTATCTTTTGCCAGTGGAGTTTTTCTTAACTGGAGTTTTCTAGTTTCTGAGTGGACAGGAATCGTTAAAATCGAAGATGAGGAAGACATTCAAAAAGCGGGTGCGGTTTTTTACCTTCTCGATAAATATGAGAATAATAGCATGCTTTTACAGAGCGATGTAATCTACGACGCACATTTACAAGAATGTGCAAAATTAGAGTTCATGCGACTTGTTCATGTTGTAACGGAAAGAACGTTGAAGGAAAAGCCTCGGTGGCGCAGGAAAACCGTACATTATACGGAAACGTTAATGGGGGCAGAAACTGAGTTGGATGTTTTCTTCGATGATTGGGGGCAAAAGGTTTCGGAGTTGGATAGGCTATGTGCAGAAGTATCGGAAAAAGAAGTTCCGATAATCCATGTCTATGACAAAGAAGAAGTGCAGGATTTAAAATTATTGGATGATACACAGAAATACACGATGAAAATGCACAGAGATTGCGCTATGGAGCCTCTAAAGCGTGTAAAAATAAAAAAGCTTTGTAGCAGTTCTGATACTCACGCTGTATGTCGTCAGGGATTAGTTCCTGAGGGAATTAATAGAAAGATGACGAAAAGATGTATGTGCCCACTTAGAGAAATCCGAGAATCATATCATGAACTGGTCAAGGCCATGGCTAAAAAATACCCTTTATGGAATGACAAGGTCGTCCATTATATAAGAGAAATTCCGGATGCTTTAGGAGAACGGCATTTTTTCTTTGATTTTGAGGTGGAAATAACACCACCGGAACAAATAGATTGTAGCAAATAATCATGAGCGCAAAATTGCAGCCCCCTTGCTCCGCCCTTGCAAAAACGCTATGTCTTTTAGGATAGAATTTTGATTAAACCTGAAGGGATGCACATATCATGAAAGATCCAGTAAGAATTGCAATCACAGGCGCGGCCGGACAAATTGGCTATGCTTTATTATTTCGCCTCGCGGCAGGTGATATGTTGGGACCGGATCAGCCGGTTATCCTGCACTTGCTAGAGATTACGCCGGCGCTGGGTGCGTTGAACGGTGTTGTTATGGAACTCAATGACTGCGCGTTCCCGTTACTACACGATATCGTTGCAACTGATGATGCGACTGTCGCGGTTCAAGGATGTTGATTTCGCTTATTTGGTGGGGGCAATGCCCCGTAAAGACGGCATGGAGCGCAAAGACCTTCTGGAGGCCAATGGTGGTATCTTCGGACCACAGGGAAAGGCCATTAATGATCATGCCAAACGTGATGTAAAGGTTTTGGTCGTTGGTAATCCGGCAAATACAAACGCCCTGATTGCGCAGCAGAACGCACCCGATCTAGACCCCGAAATGCTTTACGGCGATGGTACGTTTGGATCACAACCGCGCGATGAGTCAACTGGCCGAAAAAACAGGCACATTATCGACGGATGTGAAAAAGGTTACAATCTGGGGTAACCATAGCTCTACGCAGTATCCTGATTTGCACCACGCAACCGTTAAAGGGGCTGCGGCGCTCGATCAGGTTGATCAGGACTGGTACGAAGGCACATTCATTCCACAAGTTCAAGGACGCGGCGGTGCGATTATTAAGGCACGCGGTGCATCTTCTGCGGCGAGTGCAGCCAGTGCAGCGATTGACCACATGCGTAATTGGGCGCTGGGCACTGATGCAGGTGATTGGGTGTCGATGGCGATACCATCGGACGGATCATACGGCGTGGGAAGAGGGCGTCATCTTCGGTTATCCGGTAACCTGTAGCGGCGGACAGTATGAAATTGTGCAAGGGTTGGAGATCAACGCGTTTTCGCAAGAGCGTATTGATGCAACGAATAAAGAGCTGCGTGAAGAGCGTGCCGCTGTTGAAAAATTGTTCGGCGGACAATCTGCCGCGGCATAATGGGTGCTTAAATAAAGTTTCGAGAAGGGGCGTGATGACGCCTCTTTTTTATTGCTTGTCGACTTTGACTTTTATCGTCTTGGCATAGGCACCAACCTGTGAGACGAGCGCGGGCATAGCTTCTGCCTCTGTGCTGGCTTCAGGCAGGGGGGTGATGCGGTGTTTCAGAATTGTCATCGGCTGAAAACACTACGTATATCAGGTGTATGCTTGTTACAAGCGGAGGGCGCGTTGTCTTGCATGTATCCTTTGCTCACAGCGTCCAGAATTTCAAATTTTGCGGCAATTTTCTTTTCAAATTGACCATACGCATCAGATGCGCTTAGTCCTATACCGTTTGAATCATAGAAAAAGCTTTTATTGAGGGTTATGGCCTCATGGAAATTTTTCTGTTTTTCAAATTGGATAAAATAATGCCCGATTCTGATTGCTTTAATTGATAGAACGTACGCGCGAGTGACAGGCCGAGCATGTGCGCGATGTAGTGATCTGTTATGTTTATATCTTGGCCATTTTTTGAAGCTCCTTAAGACACGCTCTTCGTCCTTGATTTTGATGCGCTTTTATAAGCGCGGCAATGCGTGTATTATAGCGCAAATCCAGTATTTTTTGGCGCATAACGACACCACCATGTGTTATTTGTGGCTGTCTGGTTTCTTTGTTTATTTCAATCATGTCCGCATATGCTTTATAGCCGATTCGTTCACCATATCTTTTCATGAGAACCAGCCACGTTGGCTCAATAAATTGATAAATTCCGCGCGCAGAGCTGGAGGAGGATATCGTCATACGCCCTAGATCACTCTCGATCATGGCCGTCACGATCAGTAGATCAAAGTCTACGCCTGTTTTTTTGCTTGTTCTATGAAGGGTATCTATGATTTCTGAGTTTTGTTTCTTTTCGGTTAAATACTGCTTCAGAGAATCGGCTAAATTTTTGTCTGTAAAGTTGGTCTGTTTGGGTGCGATGGCTTTTTTACGGCATGTCACGGAATCCAGAATGTCATCAATATTCATACGCTTGGGCTTTGTTGTGTTCAGGGCCGCTTCTTTTTGAACTGTTTTTTTAGGGGCGGCTGATACGGTCTTGGTTTGTTGTCTTTGTGGCGTTGATTTTTTTGTATCAGCGATAATTCTTTTTTTCGGGGATATGATTTTTGACGGTGCAATTTTGATATGTAGCGGCGCAACGCGTTCATTACTCGTAGCATGAACTGCAGATAAGGGCAGGGCGCAAGCGATTGCGATAAGCCCTAATGGCAAGGTGGTCATAATGTTCTTATATAAATTCATGGCACTAACGATTCGTTTTGTGAAAAGACATTGAGGTATCTGAAATGGAACGCAGCATAGAAAAACGCAGGAAAGATAAACCTTTCCTATGGTAAGCCATAATTCGTAAAGAAATAATAAAGAGTAGCGCGTTAAACGGCAGGCGTATTTGTGCCTAAAGTGGGGTCGCTCATACCAAGGTCTTCAGGGTTAGGCACCGTGTTACTTGCAAGTGTAATTTCGCTGACGCCCCCATCGTTAAATGTTGCCAGTCTTGGATTGGCAGCGCGTGTTGCTTCTAGGGAATTAACTGCAGAGGCATAACGGTTTAGCGCGGGTTCGATGTGCGCGGCATACGTGCCGGAGTGCGCTTTGCTGCCGAGTGTGTTACGTGCTTCGGCGATAAGTTGGTCGCCATTATTTGAATTAGATAGGTCGGTAGTGAAAGCTTTTTCTGGATCAACAACTTGAGAGCCAATACGCACTTCAAAGTCCAAATGCGCGCCAGTACCACGACCAGATGAGCCAGTGGTCGCAATATAATCGCCAGCTTCTAGCGTATCACCTTCTCTTATATGACGCGGTAAGCTATCGAGGTGGGAGTATTGAACTGTAATCGCACGGCCTTCATCATCTTTACCAAGAACAGCAGATACCCTATACCCGTAACCGCCTCTGTTTTCGCTAATATCAGTTATAACCATAGGCTGGCGGGCGTATAGTTCAACGTTACCGGCGGGGTCTAGGTGTCTTGTTCTTAAATCAATACCGCGGTGCATGTTAGACATAGCAAGGTTACGCGGGCCAAAATCTGATGTAATGATTTGCCCGTCACCCATAGGCTTTTGAACAAATAGCCCGGAACCGCCAGTGTATGACGATGCGACATCCGTATTGCCCCGGGGTGTTGTGGGGGATGTTGTGCCATCGCTATTTTGTGTTAATACACGTGCTTCGCGCCAGCCTTCATGGTTGACCATGGCACGGACTAATTTGTTTTGTTCGTCTTCTGAAAGAGTATTGAGGACACGATTGGTCGCAATACCAGTCGCTTGTGATACTTGTCTTGCGTATGCTTCAGAGTCATTTTCATGCTGAGGAGCATAGCGATAAACAGCCTCGCGCAGTGTTAAATTAGCGTAATTTTCTGATTGTAGCAGGTGCTTCTGTGCCTCAAGTCCGGCTTCTACACTTTCGAAAATGGCAAAACCATCCTCATCTTGGCCAATGGCGCCATATTCGTCTTCCCACTGACTGTATCGTAAGTTCCCGGGGTTATTGTTCGCCCATGAACGTGTGCCTTCACGTGACGTGTCACGTGCTTTAATGATGGTTACGGATTCACCATTTGAATCCGTACCTTCGTAAATGCGATTTAGGCTGCCTTCTTCTTGGTAGGCCTTGGTAAAAGTAACTTCGTTAGGGAAGTTTTCTACTGGAGCAAATGTTGGCTGCCCAGAAGGATCAGAAGGCTCAACGCGACGGGTTACTGTACCGTACGATCCAGGGTTTTGATTATAATCTGTTGCGCGTTCTTGTGCTTGCTGTTCAAAAAGGTCACCAAGGTCACCCCCGCTAAAGATCAGCAGGAATATCATAAGCAGGGGGTTCATGTCCTGCATGTCTTGTTGCTGCAAAAAATTTTGAATAGAACGGCGAGAGCGGACGTTTATATCTTGTTCAGGATCCACAATAGTTTGGCCAGGGGTATTACGCCTGACAGGATTTTGTTCAACAGGGGTTGTTTCTGTTTCAACTTCTATTGGATCTGCGGTAGCTTCTTGCTCGCTCATTGTTTAACACCCGTAAATTATTGTTTTATTGTGTCTTTTTATGCTGACACTTTTTTCAAACCTATTTTATACCCATATATTATACATATATGCGCGATTCGTCAAACTTTATGCGGGTTTAAGGTGTGATTAAGACAAGGCGGGGTTGGTTGTCACTGTTGTGCCACTGGAGAGAGGGTTTAAATCCGTGTTATCAGCCAGTATGGTTTCATCACGCCCCTCACCGTCAAATGACGCAACAAGCGGGTCAGGTTGCGCGGGATCATTAACTTCCACGCCACCTTGTGCAAATGTAGCACTTAATCCGGTCGGTTCATCTCTGGCGTGTCTCATGGCTAAAAGCAATGTTGCAGGGGTTGTATGCGCTTTATTTAACCCGTCACCAGCATAATAGCTAACGCCGCTTTCATCCTTAGGCATAGATGCCCATTCCTGAGAAATTTTGCGCATAAAAGTTGAATCGTCAATTCTTCCGGCCAGATAATCATCGTAACCACGCTGATTTAAAAGCTCCATCGCCATTCGATCCTGCATAGCCTCGTCATAGAGTTCGTTACCAGTTAAGCCCATTGAATCCCTTAGGCCTGTTAAAGTTTTACGTATGATTTGGTATTTTCCCGCTGCGGACGATGCTGAACCTTCGTTTTCCGTATAATTTCTCTGCCATGCGATGACTTGATTGATCGTCATACCTGTTAGGTTTTCTAGGCGAACGTCAGAGCCATCTTTGTTGTAAACACGATTATACATACCGCCGGATTCTTTATCAGCAATAAGTTCTAGCAACGGGTTACCCGTATCAGCGTATTTGGCGACAACATCTTCTGCGCGCGCCATATCAGCGCTCGACATATCCATGCGTTGGGTTGTTTGGCGGGCGGCTTGGTGAGCCGTAATCTCGCCTGACGTGTAATCACGCACAGTGGATTGGAATGCCGTTAAATCTATGGATAGGGCACCGGCCAGCTCCGTAACAGCCTCGTCACTCGTAAGGCCTTCATCACCTTCCATGCCCATAAATAAGGCAACAAGAAAAGCGAAAACATTCAGATCGTTAATTTCATCCGTTGAACGAAGTAATTCTCTCGTTTTCCTATCGCGTTCAATGCGCTGTAATTCAAGAGTCTCAGTGCTGGTGCCACCGATACCGGAGTTTTCATCATCTATGCCAGTACTTGGCGTATTGTTTGTAGGAATAGACATCCTTTTTCACCCTTTTTTATTATGGGAGGCGTTTTTCGCCTCTCCAAGCTTTATTTTATTACTTAAGTATTACAGATTTTTGTGTTTTTCGTCAAATCTGCTCCACTTATGTCAGCATTCCACCGCCACCGCCTTGGTTCGCGGGGTTGTTCGCCGCCATAAGAAGCTCTGCTTCTCTTTCAAGTCTAAGTGCTTCTTCTGCGGATACGCCGCCTTGGCCTTGTGTATTCATTTTGTTTGTCATCGCGAGGCTGAATGTCTCAGCTGCTGCCGGAACAGAGGCTATACCATTATTGATAGGTTCTTTGTAACTCGCATCGCCAGGGGCATGCGTGTCTGCAAATTCATTATCAGCAAAGCTACCTGTTACCGCTGGGTATACATTGTTTGGATCAGGTTGGAACGTATTTGTTTGAATGGGCTCCACTTGAAACGGCCCTATGCCCAAGAAAGGGAAGGCGGCCATAATTTTATTGGCTGCGAGTTGTAAATCGCGCATTGTGTCGTCTAAGTCATTGGAGAGCACATTGTTTGCTACGTCATTGTCTGGTGCATCAGGTTCTTGAATTTCAATACCGTCTCTTTCCAGGGCAGCTTCGATTTGTTCGCGCAGTTCAGGAGATGCATTGGCTCCCAATGCTTGATCCAAATCAGCACGTGTAATTATACCTGTGCCCGATGTTCTATCTACTTTTTGATAAACATCCTGTAGCCCCAGTTGCATTTCATTGGTTGTTCTTAGGGCGGGGGCGGTGTCATCTGTATTGCCAGAGGCGCCCTGAGCCTGCAAGTTGAGCTTGCGTTGTTGAAGTGCGGCCAAGGATGTGGCTATGTCTGCTTTTTCGCCCTGTAAGCGCGCCACATCGACTGATTGTGCGCCACTCTGTCCTTCAAGGGCAGCCCTTTCTGCGACGGCAACAGCTTCTTCGGCTTTTTGTGCATTAACGCTGGCCTCGATGTTGTTCAAAAGACCTTGTTGATCCATTTTACCGGTCATTGCGGCACCGATTGTGCCTAAAAAGCCATCATGTTCACTTGGTTCGAAGGCGACCTCTGTTTCGAGGAATGTAAATCCTGCAACGTTAAACCCGTCACCATCAGGAACAAAGTTTCTTGGCAGGAGTTTGTTTTCAAACATCTTATTATACAAGTCAACGGTGTCTTCATGAGATACGGCTTCTTTAATTTGTACGCCATTGGCATCTTTAGCAATCTCGTCACCGTCCATTTTTAAGGTGTAGAGCTGCTGTGTCTCCGTGTCCATGAATACGGCCCTACCACTCGAATCCGTTAAAATTCGATCAGGGTCTTTTGCCGCATCCAAGAGCGCTGTACCTTCCGCATTACCGGCTGGTCCGTAATAATAATTTGATAGAACATATTCGGACATGGATGAGTATTTTAAACTTTCCGCTACAGCACCCGCGGCATCAGCCTCGACTTCGACGGTCTGTGATGCTTCTTCATCAGCAGCGGCTTGCGCGGTCACTAATTCTGCATCAATGCGCGCCTGTTCGGCCTCTAATCTTGCGATTTCAGCGTTGACGCCATCCAGTTGAGAGCTGGTTTGTTCAATTTCTGCTTCAACCTTTGCCATTTCACGCATAAGTTGCGCAGTGGTTTCCTCGCTTGACAAGAATATTTCCTTGCCATCGGCGTCTAATTCTCCGCTTCCAAGTAGTCCACCAGAGTTTGTGAATGCTCTTACAAATGCCTCTCTTGACGCTTGGCTTACCTGTGCTTGATCGAATAGGGTGTTGATTTGGTTAAACTCGCTTTGCGTCATCTTACCATCACTGGTCGCCACGTTGAGCGCTTCGGTGATCGCTGTGCGTGCATTAATAACGTTGGCTTTATGAAGCTCAGCATTTGCATCAATACCGCAGGTTTGACTTTTCCCTTCTATTCGTATTGTTAGTTCGGAAATTGCTTGCGCCATATTGGCCCTTACACTTAACTCCTGAACAGAATCTTTGTATGTTTGAAGTTGTTGTTCGGTTGCCTCAATATCCGCATTAAGTTGTGTAAGAGCGTCACCGGTCGTAGTGTTTCTTTGTGCTTCAAGGTCCTGCAGCTTTTGATTCGCTTCAAGGTAGTTTTGTTGTGTTTCTTGAAGCTGGACTCGTGTGCGATCAACAGTGCTATCAATCAAATTCAGGCGGCTGTTAGCGTTATCTAACTCGGCTTGCTTTAAAGCTATTTGCGCGTCAAGCATGGCGGTATCATTGGGGTCTATTATAGAAATGTTAGATCCTTCAGGTAGCTCGATTGAGCTACTACCGTTTTGCTTCATTTCATTTAGATATTGCATCTCTATTTCATAGTTTGCGACATCATTAGCAAGACCTTGTCGTTGATCTGCAAGCTGGTTGACCATACTGCTCGCCGCGTTGGCAATAGTAGTAAAGTCGTCATTCGTTTCGTTCATGTCACCGCGCATTTGTGCAATCAACGCCGCGGCGGCTTCTTCGCCGTAGAGTGTTCTGCCATCGGCAGTACCAAAGCCAAGTCCAGAAGTGGCAAAGCTTTGCTGGAACGCTTGGAATTGCGCCTGCTTTTCAGCCTCGCTCATGTCAGTGGCTTCTAGTTTCTCGTTTATAATCCTTATATCTTCTTGAGACAGAATACCATCTGAACGCGCTTCTATATATGTGGATACCAAGTCTGCTTTTGCTTGTATTGCATCCGGGTCTAAGCCATCTATATATTTACCATCTTCACCACGGGCTGTAAGGCTTGCAACAAACCCGGCCATTTGCTCGTGACCGCTTCTGGCAAATTCAATGCGCGCTTCTACGCGTGCGCGCGCTTCTTGTGCTGCCGCTAGATCTCTAGAAGATTTTTCAAGATCTTGTTGTAATTGCGCTTGTTCTGCTTCTGTAAGTGTTATTGTGCCGTCTCTCACACCTTTTGCGATGTCTTGCAGTCTATCATTCTCAGCTTTGGCTATGGCAAATTCTTCTGCTCTTTGTCCGTTCGCCTCGATTAATGCCTCTGATTCATTAGCCAACGCTTGGCGTACGTCTTTCATGGCATCTAGTCTGATTTTTGCGGCATCGAGTTCAACTGTAATATTTTGCGTTATTTCACCATTGGCCATGCGCTCTTCTAAGTCAGCGATGACTTGCTCTTGTTCTGCAATATGTTGATCGACCTCTGCAATTTGCTCGTCAAACATTTCTTGAATGGCAATGGCTTCTGCATTGGTTTGGTTTTGTTCTTGTTCTTCTTCATCGTAGTCTTGACCGAGTTCGAAGATAGAATTTGCAAGATCGGGTAGTGTTGCGATTGCCGCGATGGCAATGTCACGTTTCTTTTGCTCTTCAATGTATTTTCTTTGAGCCACAAGATAGTCTAAATACGTACCCGCGTGGCGTCCTTCAGATGCACCGGCGAGAGCAGTATCGTACTGTTCTTTTTGCGAAACGCCGGAATCATGACCGGATGAGTATCCCGGATCAGTGGCACTGACTTCATCAGTAACGGTTTGCGCGGTTTTGGCGCCTGCAAAGTTTTCTGCACGTGTGGGGTCACTTAATTCTGTTTGCTGCCGCGCGTTTAAACCGATTTGATCTTCGGTTAAGCCTGCCGTTACAGCCTCTTTCGGATCGTCTTGATTAAGATCGATGTCTTGTTCTTCGTCTCTGTCTTCACCCGTAATACCCGTATTTATAGGACCAGCCATTTGTGTTTTCCCTTTTATTTTTTTTATAGCGTAAAATACATGGGGCTTTGTTTCAGCGTTGTGCGTTTGGTTTATCTTCTTGTTTATCCAAAGATTTTACATTTCATGCGCACTTAAAAACCCACTTATTCTTACATAGCACATATTCTAAGGTAAAAATGAGCGCTTTGTCAAAAAGAACTGCGTTAAAAATTACAAGTAAATGTTGCTTTTTTTCTTCACAAATTCTGATTTTTACGGTTTTCAAATGGAAACAGGGATGTTAAACCAACCTCTGATGATTATCAGGAGCCTGTGGGTTCTTTGATATGGTAACCTTACATAATTAAGGTATAAAGTTTCATAACGGAGTTTATCTCAAAATGAATATTCATGAATATCAAGCTAAAGAATTATTAGAAAAATATGGTGTGGCTGTGCCGAAAGGTATTCCCGCCATGAGTGTTGAAGAGGCAGTAAAGGCCGCGGAAAGCATGGAGACTGACCTTTATGTTGTAAAGGCGCAGATCCATGCAGGTGGTCGTGGTGCCGGTCACTTTACCGACAATCCTGAAGGCAAGGGCGGTGTTCGTCTTTGTAAAACGGTTGAAGAAGTAAAAGACGCCGCAGAAGCCATGATGGGCAAGACGCTTGTAACAAAGCAAACCGGCCCCGAAGGTAAAGATGTGCAGCGTTTGTATGTGACAGACGGTGTGGACATCGAAAAAGAATATTACTGTTCTGTTCTTCTTGATCGTGCGACATCAAAGGTTACCTTCATGGTATCCCTTGAAGGCGGTATGGAGATTGAAGAAGTAGCAGAGGAAAATCCTGATGCGATTAAGCGCGTTGCGATTGACCCTGTTGCAGGAATTTCTGATGCGGATGCGGCAGAACTTGCAGATGCACTGGAGCTTACAGGTGCGGCAAAAGACAGCGCGATCCCGTTCTTCAAGAACCTATATAAATGTTACATCGAAACAGATGCGGCGATTGTTGAAATTAACCCAATGATCTTGGCAGGTGACGAAGTGATGGCGTTGGATGCGAAGATTAACTTCGACCCGAATGCGCTTTATCGTCACCCTGAAATTGCCGCGCTTCGTGATGAAAGCGAAGAAGATGCCAATGAAAAGATCGCACATGATAATGAGCTTTCTTACGTGCGTCTTGACGGTAACATCGGTTGTATGGTTAACGGCGCGGGTCTTGCGATGTCGACTATGGACATTATCAAGCTTCACGGTGGTGAGCCTGCGAACTTCTTGGATGTTGGTGGTGGTGCGACAGCAGAGCGCGTGACAACAGCATTCAAAATCATTCTTTCTGATCCGGCTGTTAAAGGTATTCTTGTGAATATCTTTGGCGGTATCATGAAATGTGACGTGATTGCAGAGGGTGTTATCGCGGCGGCCAAAGAAGTGGATCTTAAGGTTCCATTGGTTGTTCGCCTTGAAGGAACAAATGTTGAGAAGGGTAAGGAGCTTATGGCAGGTTCCGGTCTTCCGATCATTGCAGCAGACAATCTAGAAGATGCAGCAGCAAAAGTTGTTGCGGCTACAAAACAAGCGGAGGCGGCGTAGTTATGTCAGTTTTAGTAAATAAAGACACAAAAGTTATCTGTCAGGGTTTCACTGGCTCACAAGGTACTTTTCACTCTGAGCAAGCGATTGCTTATGGGACAAATATGGTTGGTGGTGTGACACCGAAAAAAGGTGGTCAGGAGCATCTCGGTCTTCCTGTGTTTAACACAGTGAAAGAAGCCAAAGATGCAACAGATTGTAATGCATCTGTGATCTATGTGCCGCCTCCGTTCGCGGCGGCTGCGATTATCGAAGCCATCGAAGCGGAAATCGACCTGGCGATTTGTATCACAGAAGGTATTCCTGTTTTGGATATGGTGAAGGTTAAGGCCGCGCTTGAAGGTTCTAAAACACGCCTTATCGGTCCGAACTGCCCGGGTGTAATCACACCTGATGAATGTAAAATCGGTATTATGCCCGGCCACATTCATAAGCGCGGTAAGATCGGTATCGTATCACGCTCTGGTACATTGACATACGAAGCTGTTGCGCAAACCGGCGCAGTTGGCCTTGGTCAGTCAACATGTATCGGTATCGGTGGTGACCCAGTGAATGGCACAAACTTTATTGATTGTATTGATCTGTTCATGGATGACCCTGAAACAGAAGGTATTCTTATGATTGGTGAGATCGGCGGAACAGCTGAGATCGAAGCCGCTGAATACTATAAAGGTCTTTCAAACAAAAAGCCGATCGCAGGCTTTATCGCCGGTGCAACAGCGCCTCCGGGTAAACGTATGGGCCATGCCGGTGCTCTTATCTCCGGTGCGGATGATACAGCGCCAGCCAAGATGAAGGCGATGGCGAATGCCGGTTTCGTTGTATCAGAGAGCCCTGCGGGTCTTGGTACTGCAATGAAAGAAGCAATGGCTGCTTAATCTGCTTATCAGATTGAGTTTTAAGATAAAAATGCTAGACTCTCCTTAAGATATTTAAGGGGAGTCTTTTTTATTGGGTGAATAGTTATGGGTTATAAACTTTTCTTTCGTGCAACCGACGGTGAAATCTCTTTGGAGATGTTTCGGAATTATTTCTCTAAATATCCGCATTTTACAGTCACAGGACCTGAAGCGTCGTATAAAAACGAAAATACCGGTGCGCGTTTCGTCTTTCAGTATTTGCACAAAAATGGTGAAGGAAACATCAATGTCAGGCCAGAGGGCACATATCGTATTGCCCTTAACGTGGAGTATTGCATCCCATCCTTTTTTGTGACCGAGGCTCTGTTGGAGGTTGAGGCGCTAATCAATGAAACACAAGTTGTGTTCTATGATCCCCAACAAGCAGGGAGTGGCACAAAGGCATTTGATGAAGACATAATTTTTGATTGCTGGTTGTTCCACAATGAGAAGGCAATCCGTCATTTGGCGTCACAAGCAAAATGGCAAGAAAATGATAAGGTTCTTGTGTCGTATGATTGGCTTCAAAAAATTTGGAATTGGAATTACGCAGTACCAGTTCTTCAAAATAATCTGGGGCAGGGTATTCAAGTGCCGACTATGATTTTGCTTTATGATGGCAAGTTTGCAAAATCAGGTTTTGTTTGGGAAGGTGGACGGTCTGTTATAATGCCAAATGTCGATGTTGTTATGATCGCGCGCAATGATGGTGAAAAAACCGATCTATGCGCGGTTGAGTATGAAGCCATCGAAGTGTTTGTGCAGAAGTATCAAACTCATAAAGAGGGAAGCACCTGCGTTATTTCCTATGATACCGTTCCTGAGGATATAAAGCGTTTTATTGCAAATCTTGAACCTAATCAGACTTACAGCAAGTTAAGCATGAATGACATTTTTGAAGAAGAAATTGTTGAAGATGCACTATTTCCAAATGGGCGTTCTTAAATTAAAGGCCTAAAAGCAAAACGTATTTGAGAAGTTCGTTATTTCAGTGTATGTTTGTAAGATATTCATATAAAAGGGCTTAATATAGATGAACTTTCTCGACCAACTGATGCCGGATCAACGGAACTTGCTGGTTAGCCTTCCTTATCGTGTTGGATTATATGTCAGTCAAAGCGATACATCAGGCGGTGATGAATCTGATGATGCGGAGCTTCAGGCTCTATCGAGTATCATTACGGCCTATTCACAAGAAGTTTTTGGTGCAGAAACTGTTCAATATGTGGTTGGTGAAACTGTTCTGCGTAAGGGAGAGTGGAACGAGTGGTCAAAAGATTTGGAAACTTTGGAAGGTGAATGTCACCGCGCGATTGATATCCTCTCGGAGGCTGTTGATGAGAAAGAAGTGAGTGCGTTTAAACGTAGCTTGCTAGAAATTGGCGAATCTGTTGCGCTTGCCTTCCGTGAATATGGCCAATCAACGCCGATCCTTGATAAGATTAAAATATATCTCTACTACACCAAGAGCCGTAAAGAAGCTGCACAAAAGGGCATCATCGCGATGGAGTGGGATCAATTCATTAATATCTCTCTTGATGAACGTAAAGCACTTCAACACATTGCAAATGCGTTAAATACCACCTATATTTAAGCCCGTTCAATCAACATAGAATAGGGGCTTTTATGGCACAATTATCAGTTTTTACAGAAGAAGATGCTGAATTAATCATCAGTTTGCCTTACCGGGTCGGTATGCATGTGAGTTATGCGGAAGATGAAGACGGCGAAAAAGATGATGAGCAGGAAATGCGCGCACTTGAAATGTGCGTCCGTGAAATTGCCCGTGTTCATGAAGGGCAAGAATTAACAAAAGAAATCGCCGCGGCGATCTTAAATTCTAAAGACAAATGGGAAGCGTGGTCTCAGGGCGTATTTAATATTGAACCACAATGTGAAAAAGCAATCGTTGCCCTTAAAACAAAAGCCGGAAAAGAAGAAGTTAAAGACTACATCAAAATGACGCTTGATATCGCGACGTCGGTTGCACAAGCGTATGGTGAATTTGGTGAAGAGCAAGAAGAAAAAGGGTTCTTCGGTAAAATCGTAGCGGCGGTAACAAGTGTCTCCGCTGATGATGCCGCGCATCCGATGAATGTCAGTGCGGCGGAAGATACGGCCATTTCAAATATTGCAAAAGCTCTTAAACAGGCGGCTTAAACCACCTTATATTGCAGGATTTGGCGCGTTTATGTTGAATCCTGCACGCAGGTGCGCTAAATCTATTCTCGCATATATTAAAAGTGATAAAAACGAAGGCGAATACTTATGTCTCAGGCAAATCAGGACCAAACATTTCTTAGTGGTGTAAACGCGGAATATATTGCGCATTTATACACGCAATACTTGCGCAACCCGAACAACGTCGATCAAAGCTGGAAAGGCTTCTTCGGCGAATTGAACGACTCCGAAGCGGCGTTTTTGAAAGAGCTTGGTGGTGCCAGTTGGACACCTGATGAAAATGCCAAAGACAAACGTAGCTTCGGTAGTGCAGCCATAGCGCCTGCCGATGGTCTGATTGCAGACGCAGAGGCCGCAAACGACCGCAGAAAGAATAAGGGCGGAAGTGCGAGTGCGGCAGATGTTCAGAAGGCTGCTAAAGATTCAATTCGCGCACTTATGCTCATTCGTGCTTATCGTTTTCGTGGGCATTATCTTGCCAATCTTGATCCTTTGGATATGAAGCAAGTTGGTGATCACCCGGAGCTTCACCCGGAGCATTACGGTTTTACCGATGGGGATTATGATCATAAGATTTTCCTGAATGGTATGCTTGGTCTGGAATATGCGAGCTTGCGTGAAATCGCCGCCGTTTTGAAAGAGGTTTATTCAGGCACAATCGGCATTGAATACATGCACCTAAGTGACCCAGAGCAGCGCGGATGGATCCAAGAGCGCATCGAAGGTCAGGGCAATAAAACTGAATTTACGCCAGAAGGGAAGCGCGCGATTCTTGAGCGTTTGACCGCAGCCGAAGGGTTTGAACATTATTTGCAGAAGAAGCACACAGGCACCAAGCGTTTTGGTGTTGATGGCGGTGAAGCTCTTATCCCTGCGATTGAACAAATTATGAAACGCGGTGGTCAGCTTGGCCTTAAGGAAATTGTTATTGGTATGGCACACCGCGGGCGTTTGAACGTGCTTGCGAATGTAATGGGTAAGCCATTTACGACCATGTTTGCCGAATTTCAGGGGCAATCATCCACGCCTGATGATGTGCTGGGTTCCGGTGATGTGAAGTACCATTTGGGTACATCCAGTGATCGCAATTTTGATGGCAACGAAATTCACCTCTCATTGACGGCCAACCCGTCTCACCTTGAATTCGTTGATCCGGTTGTGGTCGGTAAAGTGCGCGCCAAGCAAGTGCAGCGTGACGATTTTGACGCGGAACAGGTGTTGCCATTGTTATTGCATGGTGATGCGGCGTTCGCGGGGCAGGGGATTATTGCCGAAACATTCATGATTTCTGAATTACCCGGTTACCGCGTTGGTGGAACGGTCCATATCGTGATTAACAACCAGATTGGCTTTACAACCATGCCGAAATTTTCGCGCTCCGGCCCGTATTGTACGGACGTTGCGAAGATGTTGGATGCACCGATTTTCCATGTGAATGGTGATGATCCGGAGGCCGTCGTGCATGTCACACGCATTGCCACTGAATTCCGTCAGAAATTCAAAAAGGATGTTGTTATCGATATCTTCTGTTATCGCCGTTACGGTCATAATGAAGGTGATGAGCCTGCATTCACACAGCCATTGATGTATAAAAAAATCGCAAAACAGAAAACAACCCGCACAAAATACGCAGAGCAGTTGGTCGCCGAAGGCGCATTGAGCGAGGAAGAAACAGATAAAATCTATGATGATTTCAACGCGATTTTGGATGAAGCCTTTGATGCAGTTGAGAGTTACAAGCCTAATTCTGCCGACTACCTTGAAGGGGTTTGGTCAGATATGAAGGTTGCCTATGGGGATGATCGCCGCGGCAATACTGCAGTAAAAGAAAAAGATCTAAAGCGTATTGGTAAGGTTATCACCAATGTTCCTGATGGCTTTAACGTCAACAAAAAGCTTATGCGCGTTTTGGATGCAAAAGATAAGATGCTCAAAACCGGTGAAGGCTTTGACTGGGCGACGGCAGAAGGGCTCGCCTTTGGAACGTTGCTTGATGATGGATACGCTGTACGTTTGTCAGGTCAGGATGTTGGCCGCGGTACGTTCTCACACCGTCATGCGATCTGGTATGATCAGGAAAATGAAAAGAAACATATCGCACTTCAGCACATAAAAGACGATCAACCAAAATTTGAAGCACATGACAGCCCGTTATCCGAAATGGCTGTGCTTGGGTTTGAATATGGTTATTCGCTTGCTGACCCTAAAACCCTGACCATCTGGGAAGCACAATTTGGTGATTTTGCCAATGGCGCGCAGGTCATGATTGACCAGTTTATCGCCTCCGGTGAAACTAAGTGGCTTCGTATGTCTGGCCTTGTCATGCTCTTGCCGCATGGTTATGAAGGACAGGGGCCGGAACACTCATCCGCACGTTTTGAGCGGTTCTTGCAACTTTCCGGTGATGATAACTGGCAGGTTTGTAACTGTACGACGCCCGCGAACTATTTCCATGTTCTGCGCCGTCAGATGCATCGTGATTTCCGTAAGCCGCTTGTCATGATGACGCCGAAATCTTTGCTGCGTCATAAACTGGCAACCTCGCCGATCGACATGTTTACAGGCGACAGCACGTTCCACCGTATTTTGTGGGATGATGATAAAGATAATCTGGTCAAGGATGACAAGATCAAGCGCGTTATCCTCTGTAGCGGTAAGGTTTACTATGACCTACTGCAAGAGCGCCGTGATCGCGAAATTGATGATATTACAATCCTTCGTCTGGAACAGGTTTACCCCTTCCCGACAAATGCATTGGCGAAAGAGCTCAAGCCATATAAAAATGCGGAAGTTATCTGGTGTCAGGAAGAACCTGAAAACCAAGGCGCATGGAACTTTGTTGACCGCTTGATCGAAGAATCTCTTACGATTGCCAAGCATAAGGCAGGTCGTCCGCAATATGTCGGGCGTGTGGCTTCGGCTTCACCTGCGACGGGCTCTAACTCTCGTCACCATGCAGAACAAGCGGCCTTGGTTGATGAAGCGTTAAGTTTGAAATAAATAACGTTCTTAATGTGATAAATAGATCAAAATCATCAGGATAAGCAGTAATATTCCCCAGAATATGCCGCTTATCTTAAGTGATTGCTTTGATTTTTTGCGTTGGTACCATGTGCGCGGACGAATTCCTTTTAATGTAAAAACGACCTTGGTTGATATGTTAATGCTGATCACATTCATGGCGAGCATTAATGTAGCGCCATAGGCGTGGTCATATGCACCTGCGCCTAGGGATAGGCCAACTACAACTGCGGGCGGCATCAAAGCCACCGCGACCATAACGCCAACCATGGCACTGGAAATACCCGCCGTTAATGAGAGTGCCGCCGCCGCGCCGGAAGCCATCGCCAGAATAATGCCGCCATACCCGACGACGGTTCGTGATAGATATTCATGCCCGCCAGAATAACTGTCATAGGGAATGAACAGGGCAAAAATAATACTGATCATCAGGGTTAAGCCAACCCCAACCGTATTGGCCTGTAAGGCTTTTAGGATCATATCGCGATCCCCCAACGTTACCCCTAAGCTGAGGGCTAAATTCGGGCCGAGTAGGGGCGCGATCACCATCGCACCGATGATCACGGCGACATTATTGGTAATCAAGCCAATGGCGGCCACAATTGTTGAAAGAACCACAAGAATCATGAAGTCCGCATTTGTCTCTGTGCCTTTGAGGATCTGATCGTACAATGCTTCGCGGGTCATTTTCCCGTATGTTTTCTTATCTTTAGCGGCTTGTTCTTCTTTTTCTTCGTAACGCGGGATTGTCGTTTCGACGGGCGTGATCACCATACGCCAGTCTTTTTCTTTGCTGCATTGGCGTTGTAATTTATCTACAAGCTCTTGCATGTCCTCGGATGAGGCGAGGATTTTAATTTCTCTGGGTTGACCTTTTAATTTCGGGCCTGTCCAATATTGAACAATACCTTTTTCATTTTCTAATGATTTTTGGATGTCACTATCTTCATCTGAAACCAGTAATGTTAATTGTCTTAAGGCCATTGATTTTTATCGTTCGTTATCACAAGGGGGTTATTGTGCACGTAAATAGGGAAGACGAAAACCGCAAACATAAAAAAAGGTGCTTCCCCCACGAAAGCACCTTTTCCTATTTTGCTCAGCCCAATTTACGCAGTTTTTTTATGAGACTTATTTAAATTCGGGCGAAGAGCTTTCATCTCTTGTGCAATTTCCGCATACATATAGTCGATGGCAGTGTCGGCGAGCCAATCGGGGATATGCGGCGCTTTATATATATTTTCTTTCAAAGCCTCGGCGCGTTTATAGAGCGCTCTTTCTCCGGCTTCGGGGTGTTTTCTGAACTTCGTAGGAGAGCGCTTTACCGGCTCAACGGCCCAAAGGCTCAGAATATGATAGATATCCTCATGTTTTGCCTGTTGCATAAACGCATTAATGTTGAAGTTGATAATGCTCATGCCTCTTGTATCGTGCCGCGCATTAATCATTGCATTGGCACGCATTTGGTCGAACGGAGTCTTGATGTTTGTACCCGTGAAATCACGAGCATATAATGCCATATTCATAGTAGCCTCGATAAATCTTTTGAAAAAGAACGCAGAAGAAACGCAGTGAGAATAAGTCAGGAACAACTTATGATCCCATTTAACGCTCGAAGGATAAAAAAAAGGTTAACAAAGTAAAATTTATCTAAAATTTTATCTATTTTGGCTGAAATCAGGCACTTTTATGGAGTTCGTGTTCGCCGCGCATATAGTTTATTTCATGTTCGATCATCTCGAAAATGTGAATTTTGGCTTCTTCTACGAATGTTTCTTTGACATCTTCGCGGCGCAATAAGTTCTTCATGAGCGCATTTGTGCGTGTGATGAGCGCATCTTTTCCAGCCTCGGGAAAACGCACGAATTTACCGGGCGCACGTCTTACAGGCTCGGTTGCCCAAAGGCCCAGAATAAAAAACGCATCTTGTTTTCTGGACGATAGAAGAAAAGGGGTGATGTTGAAATTAATCATACTCAGACCTGACGGATCATCCGCAGCCCTGATAATGGCATGGGCACGCATTTTTTCCATCGGTTTTTTAATTGTGGTTCCCGTAAAGTCACGGTCAACGATTTCCGCGCACATAGTATCTACCCCTGTATTTTTTTATTATGGGAAGAAATATAAGGTGAAAAGCACTAAAAATGCAAGTAAATTACGTAAAATGTGTATTTTAGCTTTGTCTTGACTTGGGCGCGCGCACTCTGCACTGTGCGGTTTATGAAGAGTAGCTTTGATTTATCGGTTTATGTGATCATTGATCCCGCGGTCTGTCATGGACGGTCTGTGGGCGATGTCGCCGCCGCGGCAATACGCGGTGGAGCGACAATGGTGCAGTTGCGCAATAAAGCCGATTCGATAGATTTGGTTAAAGAACAGGCGCTTATTATACAAAAAGCGTTAGCCGATTCTTCTGTCACATTCATCATAAATGATCATGTTGAACTGGCGGCAGAAATTAACGCCGATGGTGTGCATATCGGGCAAGGCGATATGAGCGCCGCACAAGCCAGAGAGATAATCGGTAAGGATAAAATTCTCGGTCTGACGGCGTTTACGCATGAACATTATGACGCGGTCGATTCATCGATTATTGATTATGTGGGCACGGGGCCGTTTTACGCGACCCTGACAAAACCTGATAAGGCCGTTCTGGGCGCGGAAGGATTTACCACTTTGGCTAAAGATTCGCCTGTGCCTGTCGTTGGTATTGGCGGCATCACGCCCGATAACGCCGCCGCCGTTATAAAGGCGGGCGCAGATGGTGTTGCCATGATGCGCGCCGTTACTGCCGCTGACGATGTTGAGCGCGCTGTACGTGATTTCGTAACTGCCGTAGAAGGAGCGCGCCATGAGCATGCCCAATGTGCTTAGTATCGCAGGTTCCGATCCATCGGGCGGCGCAGGCATTCAGGCCGATTTAAAAACATTCTGCGCGCATAATGTATATGGCATGGCGGCGATTGCCGCGTTGACAGCGCAAAACACAAACGGCGTGCATGCGGTTTACGATATTCCTGCGTTATTTGTTGAAGATCAAATTCGCGCGATATTGGATGATATATCCGTCGATGCCGTGAAGTTGGGGATGTTGGCGCGGGCGGATATCATCGAGTCGGTCGCGCGCGTTCTGAAGCTTTATAATGTAAAAAACATTATCTTGGACCCTGTCATGGTTGCCACCAGTGGTGATCCGTTGATCGCCCCCGATGCGGTTGATGCGATGAAAGAACATTTAATCCCGTTTGTCGACGTGATTACGCCGAACATTCCCGAGGCAGAGAAGCTATCGCGTAAGGCCGTATTGGATATGGAAAAGGCCGCGCAAGGCTTACTAGAGCTTGGCGCGAAGGCCGTGTTCCTGAAAGGCGGACATTTGAAAAGCGAGATTGCGCAAGATGTCTTAGCCACCGCAAAAGGCGTGACAACATTTGAGGCCATGCGGGTGGACACCGAAAACACCCATGGCACAGGATGCACGCTGTCCTCTGCAATCGCCGCTAATCTAGCCAAAGGGCAAGTGTTGGAAGAAGCATGCAGCAACGCCAAAGCGTATCTGACCAAGGCCTTAAAACATGCCGATGAGCTTAATGTCGGCAACGGTCACGGTCCTGTTTACCATGCACGCGGAGGTGGAAGATGAGCGAATTTGAGATCATCGAGGAATATTTCGCGCCCTTGACCATGGGCAATGAAGGAACGGCAGGATTAAAAGACGATGCCGCAGTGATCGATATTCCTGACGGGCATGAATTGGTGGTGACCAGTGATACGCTCAATGAAGGTATTCATTTCTTAGAAGGGGAAGCGCCGGAGAATATCGCACGTAAGGCTTTACGGGTGAATCTATCAGACCTCGCGGCGATGGCAGCCACGCCTTTATGTTATCAACTCAACATCGCCTTTCCTGAAAAACCGCAAGATGATTGGCTGAAGGCGTTTTCCGATGCTCTGCACGCAGATAACAAGGCGTTTAACATTTATTGCTCCGGCGGCGATACGACCAGTATCAAGGGGAATAGACTCTCTATTTCAATTACCGCGATGGGCAGTGTACCAAAGGGGCAGGCTGTTCGTCGCGGCGGCGCGCAAGAAGGCGATGCGATCATCGTGACGGGAGCGCTTGGTGATGCGGCGCTCGGTTTGAAGGTTCTGCAAAGGGGACTGGATGAAACAGAATACAAGAATGCCGTTGCACGCTATCGTGTGCCGCAGCCACGTTTAGGGCTTGAAGATATTATGCGGAAATACGTGAACGCGGCGGCGGATATATCTGATGGTTTACTAGCTGATTGTATGAATATCGCCCAAACCTCAGGGCATGGCGCGGATATTGATATCAGTAAAATCAGGTTCTCAGATGAGGTTCGGCGAGCAATAGAAGGAAATATAATCACCCTAGAAGATGCCATCAAAGGCGGCGATGATTATGAGCTGATTCTGGCCATTTCTGCGGAACATGTGGATTTGGTAATGTCTAAGTTACGAAAAATAAATTTAAAACCGCAGCTTATCGGTGTTTTTAAAGATTCTACTTTAAATTTAAATTTGTCGAATGCGGATGATTTAAACATCGATTCCTCCAAACTCGGCTGGGAACATTTTTAGACAAACTTTGTGATTTTCCGCCTTATTCCCCTTGTTTTTGCGCGTTCTTCGGTGCATATATGAATGCGTAAAAAGTTTATCTAATAAGAAAGAGACAAGATTATGACTCAAATCGTTGTTCCAACACTTGGTGAATCTGTGGCCGAAGCGACTGTAGCGCAATGGCTGAAGAAAGAGGGTGAAGCGGTTAAGGCAGATGAGCCGATCGTAGAATTGGAAACAGATAAGGTGACATTGGAAGTTAACGCACCGGCAGACGGCGTAATTGTAAAAATCGTAGTCGGCGAAGGTGACAATGTTGAAGTGGGCGCAATTCTGGGTGAATTGGAAGAGGGCGCTGTTGCAAATGACTCTGCGCCTGCAAAGAAGGCGGATAAGAAAGAAGCTGCTGCTCCGGCGAAGGCTGCGAAGGCGGAAAAAGCCGCCGCGCCAAGTGATAATGCAAAAACATCACCTGCGGTTCGCAAGATGATTAGTGATAACGGTCTTGATGCTTCGCAAATTCCTGCAAGTGGAAAAGACGGTCGCATTACAAAAGAAGATGTTCAGAAGTTTATTGATCAGGGCGGCGCGAAGTCTGCTCCTGCTGCGGCATCTTCTGCTCCGGCGGCTAATCAAGGGCCACGTGAAGAGCGCGTGAAAATGTCCAAGCTGCGTCAGGTTATTGCGCGCCGTTTGAAAGAGGCGCAAGACACAGCCGCGATGTTGACGACATTTAACGAGGTTGATATGGGCCCTGTGATGGCTCTTCGTGGTGAATATAAAGAGATATTCGAGAAGAAACACGGTATCAAGCTTGGCTTCATGTCATTCTTTATCAAGGCAACAATTCAGGCGCTTAAAGAATTCCCTGCGGTGAATGCGGAAATTCAGGGCGATGAGATTGTTTACAAGAATTACTATAATATCGGTGTTGCCGTTTCTACGCCGCAAGGCTTGGTTGTTCCGGTTATTCGTGATTGTGATCAAAAGAGCATGGCCGAGATTGAAGCAACAATCGTTGATTTTGGCAGACGCGCCCGTGATGGTAAGCTTTCCATGGATGAAATGACAGGCGGCACATATACCATTACCAATGGTGGTGTGTTTGGCTCTCTCATGTCCACGCCGATTTTGAACACGCCGCAATCGGGTATTCTTGGGATGCACTCTATTCAGAAACGCCCGATGGTTGATGATAAAACAGGCGAAGTCGTGGTCAAGCCGATGATGTATCTTGCGCAAAGCTATGACCACCGCATTGTTGACGGCCGTGAAGCGGTGAGCTCTTTGGTGCGCATAAAGCAAGCTTTGGAAGATCCACAAAGACTGCTTTTGGACGTCTAGGCAAGCACGATCAATTAAAGAAATTTATAAACCCCGTCCGGTTTCAGGCGGGGTTTTTACTGCAACGCGTTGATCCGGTCTTTGGTCATGCGGATTTCACAAGTGAGCTTTTCATACTTTGATTTAAACCCCGTGCTACTCAGAATTTCTTTACGGGTACATTCGGCCTTGCGGTATTCTTCGAAAAAATGGCGGCTGTTCTCCAGTGTCTCTGCATAAAAGCTATCCCAATCAATCGTACTGTTCGGGTCGAAATGGCGTTGCTCTGCGGTGTCCTCAAGAATGATGCGTTTGGCTTCTAACGTAGAGAATATTCCTTCCATACAGCTCAGCATTGCATCATCGGACTTTGCTGCGCCTAAACAGGGTTCCGAGGTTTTGTTGATGGGCGTCTCTTCGGCATAGGAAGGGGAGCTTGCAAATACAAATAAAGCATATGACATGCCCAACAATATGAGAATACGCCGTGTCATTCTTTGACTGAATTTTGCAAGGTGCGGATACGTTGCGTCGTCATGTCGTACAAGCAAACCATAAATTCGAATGTGCCTTGTGTTTTATGCCGATTTAAAAACCGTTTTTGTCGGTCACATTCCAATTTTCTGTAATCCTCGAATAGCTGTCGCCCTTTTATGAGCGCTTCTAAATCGTTTTCTTTAAGTCTGGGATTATATTTCTCGTGCTTATCATTGTTCACGATTGTTATGATTTCCTCTTCAATCATTTTTCTGACATCTTCACGTTTGTCATATTCTAACTTCATACAGGCGAACATACGCGCTTCGTTCGGATGATGCTCATCATAGCATCTGTTCATCGCTGTTCTGGCATCAGCACTATTGATCGGTATACTGGTAAAGAACAAACATAAAAATATGAAAGCCGAGCGCACACTATTCTCCTCATCGTGAATTCAATTAGAATCTGATTATACTATAATTTGAGTGATTGTGCGTACATTTTGTTCTATTTGTGGCTTTTTTGTGTCCTTGATGGCTGCTTACTTGATGGATTTTTGTAGTGACTTTATTCGTTGCATTGTCATTTCATAAAAGCAAATTTTTTGCATATAAATTGATTCAAACAGATTATCTTCGTTGTGAATTTGGACTTTATGACGCTCACACTCAGTTTCTCTATATTCTTCAAACAATGTTCTGCTTTTGACGATTTGTTCCATGATATCTCTTTTCTTGACATCGTGAATACGCTGCTGCATTAGCATTTTTCGTTTTTCTTGTTCTATTTTTTCTAACCTCAGTTTAGCCATTGCTCTTTCAAGGTTTGCTTGTGCTCTTGCATCTTCTGGGCTCTTGGGCTTCATTTCTGTGGGGGTGTACGCGTGAATTGTGTCATCGATTTCGTATTTAGGCGGTGGCACATAAACATCATTTTTTACCATTTCTAGCATATCGCTCTCTATTATTTTTCTGGTTCCCTCTATCTCTGTGTTGAGTAATGTTAAACACATTGAGATACCGCCGTCTGTTTCTTCATTCTCAAAGCATCCTTTTACAGTGCCTTCAGCATGAACGGATTGAGACGTTAGGATCATAAGGAATAAGAATAAAAGCTTCTTCATTGTACTACTTTTTTTTAATATATTTGAGATCAGCTTTACCTTAGCGAAAAGTCAGCACTTTTAAAATGCCTTTCTCCTGAAGTTTGGACAGTGCCTTAAGTCCCCATTGATCACGGCATTTGGCCGCATCACCAATATAGAGATGGTTGTGTCCTGCGCCAATTAAGTTGACGAATTCCCGCGATGTAGGTGTTTGACTGGAAAAGATATAGCCATTCATAATTTGCAGGCCGTAACTGGCGCATGTGACCAATAGCCTATTGATAGGCTGTAGGGTGGGGACATACTTATCCTGATTTTTGCGTATTGCTTCGGCGTCGGCCTCACTAAGTCCTTCGGAAAGCTCTGTTTGTGCATGGAGGAATACGGTGTCTCCATTCTGATTGGTGGCAAGGCATGCGGCAAAAGGGGCGTTTAGATCAACATTATCAATTTCACGTTGAAACATTGCCGCATCGATATCACCTTCAATAACAGGCATGATGGGTGTATCGGGGATGACGTGCTCGCGCGCGTGCCCTTGCAGGCACGTAACGGTTTGTTGTTCTATGTTTATTTCAAAAACACCGATCCCTGCTTTTTTGAAAATCATCATGGAAACCGCATCAAAATAAGGTTTGATTTTGATACCAAGCGGCGTGTTATGCGTGTGAGAGTCGATATAGACATTCTTGATCCCTGCGTGCGCAATGGTTTTTGCACAATTTGGACAGGGTAAATCGGTGATGTATATATCTGCATTAATTGAATAAGGCACCGTAAAAAGAGTCGCCATTTCCGCATGTATGGTCGTGCTGGCGTTTCCTAATTTTTCATTGGCGCCTATATGTTGCTCTAGTGGTTCGGGCCAGAAATTATAATGGACGCGTTCAAAGGATTGTCCGCTTTGATCAAGGCCGCAAATCAATGCACCGACTTTATGTGTGGGATGAGGGCTTTGTTCTTCGGCGGCGAGAGCACGTTTCATACGCTCGAAATGATGATTGTCCATGGATGTTTTTCTAGAAATTTAAGGTTGTCTACTCGTGTTTATGATACGCTAACGCATTGTGAATAAATAAAAAAGTTTTATATCATGTTACGTTAATAAAAGTTTGCATGATTTTAAAACTTTATGGTAAGAAATGAGTGTCTGCAAACGGAATCTTTTACCCTGATAACAACATAATAATTGGGAAAAGATGTAGGCAAAACGGTTTATTATTTGGGAGTGATTATGTCACGCGTTGTTATTGGCCCTTATCGTGAGGGGCTGTCACTAAAGAACTTGTTCACAGCATCCCCCGGTGCGTCAGATGATTACAGCGACGATGATTCGTCAGAGAATACATTCGTTCGTATTGATTCAAATGCAGTTAGCAGTTCGGTATATCTTACTGAGGACTGGGCAGAGCGCCAGCAAGACTGGGATCCTGATTATAAGGGCATTATTGCCACTGAGAATGATCTGAAGCATTGGGAAAATGATCACCCGCTTCGATACACATCCTTTGCACTCGATACTAAGAAAAACTTTATTGCCGGCCCGGACTCGATAGAGGCCGAGGCAACCGCCATCGATATCGCACGTGGCAAAGCTATTATAGGCCTTCTTGAGCCTGTAGAAGATGCGACCACGCGAGAGCTTCAAGAAGCGGTCGATGCGATTGGTGCAAAAGATGCCAAGCATATCATCGTGATGAGCGAAGACCGCGAGATGATGACACCTAAAATTCTGAAGCAGGCTTCGGTGTGGGATCCTTACCGTGACTTGCCGCTCGTGGAAGAATGTTTTGAAAAAGGGGCGGCTTTTCCGGGTAAGCGCGTGAACGAACTACAAAATGCGGTTGGCGGCGCACTTAATTTGCTGCAGCTGCTTGAAGAAGCG
Source organism: uncultured Micavibrio sp. (assembly GCA_965263215.1). Lineage (GTDB taxonomy): Bacteria > Pseudomonadota > Alphaproteobacteria > Micavibrionales > Micavibrionaceae > UBA1672. Next base: position 2,034,804 of record OZ253663.1, on the reverse strand, counting down.
CGCGAAGAGATGATTGCCAAAGGGCATAATGTGCCCGACACGCATACAAGCTACGTTAGTTATTACATGAAATTTTTGGAATATGATGAAAGCCAGCCAATTCCCGAAGAAGGTCTGTTTATTACAGCTTCGGAGCAAGGGCGCCGCTTTCTTCCTGTTCTGCAAAAACACATTGATATGGAAAAATCCGGCGCAATGGAATTCGATATGAACGACTTTGACGTGCCGGCAGATTATCAAGGCCTTGTTGGTGATGACCAACAACCGATCACGATTGAAAAATTACGCTCTGATCCCCACAGCCGCTATTTCTCGCATCAATTTGCCAGCGCGCGCGCGATGCGTGCTTTCGTTGATGTTATGAATGTGCCCATCATGGATAAACCGCGCGAGCATGTGATGGAAGATATCGAAGACGCGACGTTGGTCTCTAACTTGAATATGGGGGAATGTCCCGGTCACGCCTACACAGATTATAGCTTAGGAAAATATCAAAGATACGCAGAGCCTATCCGCATTGAAAGCCATGCTGACCTTGAGCTTGCTTTTTTAAATGGTGACGGCACGGTCGTTGAAAAATGGCCAGAGCAAGCCCCAGAGGGGGTCGATCAAGATTTATACGAGTTGGAGCAAAAGTTAATTGCGCGCATGGTAATTGCCAATCGCGCAACGGTAAAGCCTTTGGCGGGGCCAAGTGCGGTTGGGCGTCCGTTGATGATTAATCATGATCTGCGTTTGAAAGAAATGCCGGCTTATAATAACGCGGTGAAGTTCCGTACAATTACATCGCGTTCTGATCATGTTTTCCGTGGTTTTTCTGACGCGGCGAGTTTTGCTGCCGTTATGGCGGAAGGTCAGTGGGACAAAGAACACATGAAACCCATGCCGAAAATTGATGCGTATGATTTGATTGATGAGGAACGATTAACCTATTCGATTGATCATGCTGACCTTGGCTTCACTGAGGCTCTGCTTGGCTCTGCCAGTTCGCACCTGAAAAGTGGTAATGATGACGCCATGTTTTATACAAACGAAACGGCCAAGAAAACTGTCACAATGATTCATGGTGGCGGTGGTCGCTTTATCATGGGTAAATTCTTTGAAGGCGCCATTGAGGCCATGCAAGACGGGCATGACGATTTTTTATCTATCGCGATGCGCGTGCCTTTGGCATCACGTAAAGAGGGATCATTAAAACCTGTGTTGCGGGAATATGATCTGGAGATTGAAGAGGGCAGTCACGAAAGTGATTATATGTCTTTTGGCGATCACAAATTCCATGTCATGACCTTTGATCAAATGGGCGAGCGTCAGCATGCCATTCTTGCGCCCGCACATGTCGTGACTAACTTTATCGGCGGTGTTGGTACGGATTATGAATATGAAATGGCGATGTATCACAACCTGATGGTGGAGATGCGTGGCTATGGTATTTTCCCCGGTTTTGACAATGAAGAAAAAAAGCGCATCCATTTTGTGAATTCACCGGTGCGTAACGGTGGTAATCTTGAATATGGTTTTTTTGATGCGTTGAAGGAATCTTTGACGCCAGAGCAGTGGGAATTACTGGATGTGCATTTCTATGACACGCCGGAGCAAGCCTTAGAGGCACGTAATGAATATGCCGCCGAACTTGGTTATGACTTAGATGCGCCGCGTGTGCGATGGGGTAAAGATTCTGCTCCGGAAGAGCCGGGTGTTACTTAGAATGACGTAAGGCTACTCATCGAAATCATAACGTGTGTGCCCACCATTTACGGATTTGTCGCCGTTCATGATGTGTGACACACCTTTTTCTTTCTTGATTTGAGAATATTCAATAACCCCCATATCGGAAAGAGTGCGCATGGCTTCGCGCGCCTCATCTGAAGGCGGGATGTGGCTGTCGGTGAAGTACATTTCTGATAACCCAACATGGGCGAGGTCAAGTTGTCTGCCTGATGAGGGCACAAAATTGGTTAGTATCTTTCCGTTTTGTAATTCTAGATTATGCTTTGATGCCTCCATCAACATATGAATAATCGGATCAAGCGGGAAGTGGTAATGTTCATCTTTAAACTGATTAACCTTGTCTTGATCATGCGCGTACGAAAATCCGGGTGGAAGACTATCTTCTGCATAGATGAATTGCGTTTCTCCGGTTTTTTTGTCTTCGGCGACGCCGATCGCACTACGGCGTCCACGCGCTTGTGATAAAAATAAATCCGGATGATGTTCTAATGAGTGGACTTCGTTTGAATCCAAAATTCGCGCGGGGTATTCGGGCTTTGGCCGCTGGTTTGGTGGTAGGCCATTCACTAAAATACTAAGTGTTCCTGTGTTCATGTTAACGGCGTAAATCGGAATTTTTGCCGCGCTTGCCACAGGAATGCACATATCGTTCCAGAAATTGGCGCGATCATGTGTCCACGGGTTCTCCTCGTCATTCGGGCCTTTTAAACCGGGCAGGCTTTCCGCATCTACGAACAGAGCATCAACATCACGCATGATGGCCGACTTCAGGCAGGATGCACAATTCGGCGTGTTGCAGCCTAAAAACACATGTTCTGATGGCGGGGCATCATAGAGTAGGGGGAATTCGCCATGCACCGTGGGGCTGCCGTTGCCAATTTGATCGTGCGATGTCATGTCCTGATCTTTAAGGGGTTCAGGAATTTTATTGGCATTGTCCGCGTATGTTCTTTGCCCTTTGGGGGATATCGTCAGCAAAGAAGATCCAACATGATAACGGTGGTGATCGCTATCCTCTGCTGCCTCGCGGCTGCGTGCGATAAGTTCCAGCCCGATTTCCGTTAGGAATTCTTCGCTTAAACCCGTTTGGTCTTTGAACGCATCGCTTAATCGTCCGATGTTACTCATTCACTTACTCATTTCATTCTCGTATGGCATCTATATTTATAGTGATTAGTGCAGAGAAGATAAAGAAATCTTTTACTTTAACCCTTGCCATTGGCGGTGTGAGAGACTATCAAAATAAGTGCAAAATTCGTGTTTTAACAAAAGGTCTTAAACGTTATGTCCGATAAATTTGATGTCATTGTTATTGGTTCCGGTCCCGGTGGTTATGTTGCCGCTATTCGCTGTGCGCAGCTTGGTTTGAAAACGGCATGCGTTGAGAAAAATAAGACCTTGGGAGGCACATGCCTGAATATTGGCTGTATCCCTTCAAAGGCGTTGTTGCATGCTTCTGAAAAATTTGAGGATGCAGAACATCACATGGGCGACATGGGAATTGATGTTAAGCCGAAGTTGAACCTGAAAGGCATGATGAAGCACAAAACAGATGTTGTTGATGCCAATACCAAGGGCATTGAGTTTTTGTTCAAAAAGAACAAGATCACTCGCATCGAAGGCACAGGCGAAATCGTAGAGGCAGGCAAAGTGAAAGTCGGTAAAGACACTTACGAAGCCGATAACATTATCATCGCGACAGGATCGGATGTCATTTCTTTGCCTGATATCAAAATTGATGAAAAGAAAATTGTATCATCCACGGGCGCGTTAGAGCTTCCCGAAGTACCGAAAAGCATGGTCGTGATTGGCGGCGGTGTGATTGGACTGGAATTAGGGACTGTTTGGCGTCGTTTGGGCACGAAGGTTACTGTCGTCGAGTTTATGGATAACATCTTACCCGGCATGGACGGAGAGGTTCGTAAGGAATCAAAGAAGATTTTTGCAAAACAAGGTCTTGAATTTAAACTTTCAAGTAAAGTCGTAAGTGCAAAAACATCGAAAAACGGTGTAGAGCTTAGTGTTGAGCCTGCTGCCGGTGGTAAGGCCGAGAAAATTAAGGCCGATGTTGTTTTGATGGCGATTGGCCGTAAGCCTTATATTGATGGCTTGGGCTTGGATAAGGTTGGCGTAGAGCTTGATGATCGCGGTCGTATCAAAACAGATGAGTTCTTTGAAACATCCGTTGAAGGCATTTATGCCATTGGTGATGTTATTGCAGGGCCGATGCTTGCGCATAAGGCGGAGGATGAAGGCGTTGTTCTTGCCGAGATGTTGGCAGGTGAGAGTGGTCACATTGATTATGATTGTATCCCGGGTGTGGTCTACACATGGCCGGAAGTTGCCAATGTAGGAAAAACTGAAGAGCAGTTGAAAGAAGCAGGCGTTGCCTATAACGCGGGTAAGTTCCCGTTTATGGCCAATGGGCGTGCACGTGCAATGGGCATGACAGATGGATTTGTGAAAATTCTGGCAGATAAAAACACGGATCGTGTTTTAGGGGCTCACATTGTGGGGCCGGGCGCAGGTGATCTTATTCAGGAAGTTGTCAGTGTCATGGAATTTCAGGGCACAGCCGAGGATATCGCTCGCACATGCCATGCTCACCCGACCTTAACCGAGGTTGTGAAGGAAGCAGCGCTCGCGGTTCACAAGCGTCCAATTCATATCTAATCTAGCATATAGCCTATGGATTATTGGCCTGTATTTCTATGCCGAAATCCATCGGCAGCATGTTCTGGTGTGCGTTATACGCGACAAGCGTAGCAATTTTTTGCACGATATCGTCATGTGTAATATCCATGCCACCATCACGGTAAGGCAGACGAATGGACAGGACATCGTTTAGCTTTGTCTTATGATGGCGCACTTTTTCGATGTAAAATTGCTCATAGCCAAGCATCTGAAACCGTTCAGTTACGGCTTTGCTATCTTTATCTTTTAAGTAAATCTCAAACATGATTTGTCGTGCAAATCCCGTTAAGGTAAAGGTTTTGACCACCCAAAGCCGAAAGAAACGCTCGAACGGGATGTATGTATCATATCTATAAAACCAAATGCCGCTGTCAAATACGGCCATCTCGGGGTGGTGGGGCTCTATCTCGAAATTTCTGTGTTTTTCATGAAACAGTGATAGTGCGCAATATCCCATGATAGCGATTAAAATAAATGCGAAAGCAGGGCCGTTGCCAACGAAAGCTGATAGTGGAAAAAATAGAACAAAGAGAAGGGCCAAAGCCATTAAGGCCATATTATTATTGCCGTGATTATGCTTATTCGCGTTGACGACAAATACAGGTTTTTTGCCTTTTGGATACACATAGGCAATATCCTCTATCATATCATGTGCTGCGTAGTCCTTAAGTTGAAGGTACTTTTCCGCAATATCCGGTGAGGTAAAGGGCTGTTTTTTGGTTTGCATATTTTCCATGAAGGGGAGTGTAAATCATGATGGCGGCGGGGACGAGTGTTTTCGACCCTTAAATGTGAAAGACTTGTTCACATTCTAACTTAGGATCATCCCAATCCCCTGTAATGCGCGCTTTGAATATGTCGCAATTATCCGGCCAGTCGTCTGTGTCGATACCGCATAATTTATTTATACCGAGCCAGACACCACCATGAGAGACGATAAGGGGGATTTTTCCATCATCGTCTTTTGCTTCTGATAATCCCTTTAGACCATCCTGAAGCCGTTCTAAAAAGGCTTGGTTTTCTTCGCCGTTGGGCGGGTTATCGCCTGATTTGTAATTCTCCGCGGCGGCTTCCCAACTAATGCCTTCCCAATCGCCAAGGCGCTGTTCGTTGAAAAATTTAGAAAGGGCAAGTGGGCGCTCTAAACCTTGATTGACCCGCGCCGCAGACTCAAAACTGCGGGACATTTCAGTGTGGTATATTGTTCCGATTGAATCGTTGATTGAGGCAAGGAAAGAAGCCGTTTTTTGTAGGTCGGCATCAGCACCCTGCGCGAGCTCTGTTTCAATACCATCACCACCATTAGCAAGACGATTTTCGTTGGCCACTGTTCGTGCGTGACGCATAAAGTAAAACTCTAACAATGTGTCTGATGCGGGTGCGGGCATATGTTATTGCTCCGGTATTTCCGGCGCTGCCCCGTGCTTATTGTCTATTGTCGCAAGAGCGTGCGCGATTATTTTTTGCATGTCGCCCGGATGGTCACCTTCGTAAGCTTCTAAAAATTCTTCCGGTGACAGGAAATGCCGCGATTGGATTTCATCAGTTTGTTCAAATACGCCCAGATCTGAAACAGTTCCTGTTAAAACCACCATATAGCTCGGTTCGTTATTATGCTCGCTATGCTCATAGCTTTGGCTTTGCATGATCATAATGGGGGTAACGTGGCCAATTGTTGCGCCGGTTTCTTCAAACAGCTCTCTGCGCGCGGTATCGAAATATGTTTTATCAAAGTCCTCGACATGGCCGCTTGGAATATCTATACCGCGATTAAGGTGGTCAATCACCAAGATTTTATCTTGCGCAGGGGTAAAAGGGACAAGCAGGATGGCTGTCACGTTATCTTCGTTGATATGTGTGTGTGCGTCTAAAAATTGAAAGGGGGATTGATCTTTGGGCGCAGGTTCGCCGATGTTGCCCTCACTTGCGTCAGGGAAGGCATCGCGCATCGGGTCTTCGGCAAACTCTTCACTTTGTTGCATGATTAGAGCCTAACATCGTCGTTAGCTTGGCCTGTATCCATGTCGGCTTGGTGGTCACGTTTAATGCCTTCCGGGAGCTTAATCATATACATATTGAGCGTGTAAGCATAATTGCTGGCATCATTTTTAATGGGGGGATCAAATGTTTGTGACGGATCTTCCTCAACTGAGTAAACGCCAATTTCATCAGCATAGCCCGTTGCCTCGAACATTTCGCGCATCATGGCCTCATCATAAACCATGTGGTGGCGCATATATGGGTTCATGTCACGGTCTTCATAACCACGACCGAATATTTGCGTCAGCATGTGGGTGGTTTTTTCTGTCGAAAAGGCATCGCGGCCTTTTTTGTCTTTGCCATCCAGATAAGATTGCACGATTAACTCAAGATCAGGCACACACACCATCAGTTTACCCTCTGGCTTGGTCACTCTGGCCCATTCATCCATAACATCGTGCGCTTCGTTCAGTGTGAAATGCTCGAGAACGTGTGAGGCGCGCACCTCTTCAAATACGCCTTCCCATTCTTCGGGCAGATCATCAATAGACATGACAATATCTGCTGCGCCCGGTTCGGCATCGACATTCAACCATGGTTCGGGGAAATGTTTTTCAACAGGTGTACCGCACGCCAAATTCAATTTGGTGTACACTTTACCATTCACGAGAAGGCCATCATCCACGACTTCCCATTCAGGGTTTGTAAATTCTGTATTTGGTTCTGACATCGTTCATAACTCCTAATGTAGCGGCGGGCCTTCGTCCTGATCGCTTGTTATATCGTCTTCCAAGCCATTACTGCCGCCATATGGTTTCTGGAACAAAGCGAGTTGATCTTTGCCGTATTCTCTTTTCGTCGTTCCCGCCGTCAGCCAATGCGCAACGCCAAATTGTTGACCGTCTTTCTCATCGGGCGGTACCAATGAGGATTCAATATGGCGGGTTAGGGTGCGCTCCAGATCTTTAAGCATCCGATATTTTAATCGTTCGCCTTGCGGCATGAAAAGTTTGGCGTCGTTAAATTGTCTTTGAAATACAGATTCTTGAAGATGCGCATGCTCAGGGAATAAAAGGTCCAAGCGTTTTATTTCTGCGGCTGTTCTTTCCAAGACGCGTGAATAATCGTCAATGGATGTTGGCGGGTGGAAATGTATTTTGGCCTCATCAACTTTTGTGATGGCACCTGCCCCGTGATCAGCCACAATGGCGCGCGAAAGATAAATATCATCAATAAGAGGACCTTTATTCAGCCCCAGATGTTCGACATACCAGGGGTTTTCTTCGTCTCTGACGCGTTGAACGCGCTCATCCAGGTCAATATTTACATCACGCAGATAAGAATCATCACGAAGCATAAACGTCCTGCCATGAAAGTAACTGCGCTCGGGCTGGTGTTCTCTGTATTTGTAGTGCGTGAATAAAAGATCGTTGAACGCCGTGTCATCTCCGTTGGTTAGGCCATCGTAAAACGGCTCGACCTTAGCATAGGAGACTTGACAATCATCGTCCTTTTCAAGCGCTTCGTAGAGTGACTTTAAGGTTGCAGGGTTCATGATGATATCCGCATCGGCAAAACATATCGGCCCGTCAAACTCTCTATTTTCGACAATCGCCATTTGGGCGTTCATTTTTCCGGGCTCTGATTCGATAACACGCATAGATGCCATATCCGAGCTATTGCGTGTTTGTTCTTTTAGTAAAGCTTCACTGCCGTCTTCACATCCATTGACGCAAAAAATAACCTCTACATCAATGTTACGGGGGAGTGCCTTTACAGCATGAACCAAGTTCTCAAAGAAGCTCGGTAATGAGCGCTCCTCATTGTAAACGGGGACACCGATGGTTAGTGTTTTTCCGCCTGTATTTTCTTGTGACATTTGAAACCCTTTAAATCACTTAAACCCTGATATTTTATACTTTTTCTATTATTGATGCCAATATATAAAAAATGACCTGCCAAAGCAAGTTTTTGGCATTTATGTTAAAATCTTTACTTAATGTTTTTTCTGGCGCGCATGAATTTCGATTGATAAGGTGCAAGCCATAGCAACGCGAAAGGATAAGATTGTGGCTATTAATGATAAATTTGGCGGTGAGGGCACTGACGAAGCCCTGAAGAAGGCAACGGCTCAGCTTCGTGATTATATTGGTGACACGCAATATGCTGCTGATGCGCATGAGATGGCAGGTGAAAGTACGGCGTGGAATTGGGATGAAGACGGTGATGAGCCGGATGTTCAAACTGATGATTTAGCACTGTAGAAATATCACTTTACCCACTAAGCGCGCGGATGTGCTTCTTTGTATATCCGCATCATTTCTTCGGCATTAATCTCGGTATAGCGTTGGGTTGTACTGAGGGAGGTATGCCCCAATAACTCCTGAATTTCCCGTAAATTCGCGCCATTTTGTAGAAGGTGCGTCGCGAAACTGTGGCGCAGGGCATGCGGCGTCGCGTTGCCCGGTAATCCAAGACTTATTCGTAAATCACGCATGGCGCGTTGTGCAACGCCCTGATTTAATCGCTTACCGCGCGAGCCAAGAAAAATAGGCCGATCTTGCTCCCGTGGGTAGGGGCATTTATCAAGATATCCGGCAATCGCCGTTTCAATCAAATCAATCACAGGGACTTGGCGTTCCTTATTCCCCTTACCGACAACACGTAAAAATCCGCCACGGGGCAGGTCGGATATATTGAGCGACAGCGCCTCATTAATCCGCAAGCCACAGCCATAGAGCAGCATGAATAATGCCGCATTGCGCTTACCGATCCAGTCATGTCGTTCCATTAACCCTGCATTTTCAATGACTTCTATGGCTTGTAATTCATGCAAAGGACGCGGCAGTTTATGCGGAAGCTTTGGGCTGCGCACGGTGTTGATCGCGGCGTTGTGCATGATCCCTTGTTTATCGAACCATGTGAGCAGGTTTTTGATACCCGAGAGGGAGCGCGCACGGCTGGCATTTGATGTGCCATCCATCGCCTTTTTTGCCATCCACCCGCGAAAATCACGGATTGTAATTTCTGATAAATCATCTATGCACGGTTTCTTACCCAAATGATCGAATAGAAATTTCACAAAATGCCCTGCATCCGCGCAGTAAGCACGCAATGTATGCGGCGATACGTTTTTTTCAACGCGCAAATAGGTTTCCCATTGTTCCAATTTTTCCGCCAGATCATCGGCGGACAGGGCGAGGATTTCTTTCTTAATCATCGCCATATCCTTCCGGTTCGTATCGGTAATGTCCCGTAATACCGTAGGAGAATAAAATATCCTCTAGCTTAGGCCCTGCGCCGATATTGTGAACGATCAGCGGGTTGCCTGTTGTTAGTGTTACTTGATCGGTCACAATGCCGATATGGGGCAGGTTGCCTTTGGTTTTCAAATTCCATGTCACCAAATCACCGGGCTTATAGGCCGCTGGGCTTCGGGCAACGGCAAGCTCTTTGCCATGGCGTTTGAAAAACACGCGTAAATTCGGAACGCGGCGATGATCTATATTGGTGTCGGGTTTTGTCAGCCCCCAGTTTTTAGGATATGTCCCGAAATTGCTTTTCATGTCCTCATGCACTTCCTTTTGCAAATCAATACCAAGCGCGCGATAGGCGCGGATGACAACATCGGTGCATACGCCTTTGTCGCTTGGCACATCACCACCCGGATAGGGGATGCTGAAATAAGCACCGTCGTAGGTAACCTTATGCTTGGTGCGTTCGATGGCGGCATCAGATAAAGCCTGCCCAAAGTCCTTTGCCTGCGTTGGCAGAGCAAAACACAAGATGAAAAAACTAATACTAAAGTAAAATTTTAGACGGGCAGGTTGAGCCATGATCGAAAGCACCTTTCGATGACGCGGGCGAGGAATAGAATTTGGTCTGTGGCTTGACCATCTTGAAACATAAGCGGGTCACGACTGCCGAAGGCCAGAATAGCGGGGGGCGTGCCCATTGAAATATCCACGCGCAGCAAAATTTGTGAGCGTACGAGCGTTGCACCGCCGCCATAAATGGCCTCTATGCCGCTGATATCATCCTGCAGCATTACATTCTTGCCATCCATCCATTTATCAATCGTGCCTTCGGGGAGAATGCGGATACCGTTTTGATGAACATGGGGGATGTCTTTTTCATCTGATTCGACCAGAAGAACCGAAATATCGACATCCAGCATGGATGATAAATCCATTGTAATATATTGGATAAACTCATCGAAGGTGCGCGCCTCAAGTAAGCGTAAAACTGCCTTATGGATGCGCTGTTGGTTGTTCATGTTACTGCGTGCGTTTTCAACAAGCTCACGCGTGGAGCTGATAACCTCTTCCTTATCGGCCTTAAGGCGCTCAATCATATAGGATTGGAAATCTGCCACATCGCCTTTTTTCGGGCGACTGCGCGGCGGTATTAACGCATCAAGAACATCAGGGTTATCCTGCAAAAACGATGGGTTGTCGCGCAGAAACTCTAAAAGGTCTGCTTTGGTAATCTCAGGTTTGGAAAGTACGTCACTCATTCGATCATAATACCACAAAAAAGCGCGCCGTAAAAAGAATGCAGGCGCGCTTTATCAAAGATATTCTCAGATTTTATTGTCTTTTACAAAATGCTTTGGCCTGTTTTCTCCCAATCGGCAACAAATGCAGCCAAGCCTTTATCGGTTAATGGGTGGTTATAAAGCTGTTTGATCACGCTTGGCGGCGCGGTCATAACATGCGCACCCATCTTGGCAGATTCGATGATATGCATGGGATTACGCACGGATGCGACCAGAACCTCGGTGTCATATTGTGGGTAGCTGTCGTAAATCGTTAGGATATCAGCAATCAGATCAAGCCCTTGGAAACAAATGTCATCTAAACGTCCAACGAACGGTGAAATAAATGCTGCGCCTGCTTTTGCGGCGAGTAGTGCCTGACCGGGAGAGAAACATAATGTGACATTCACCATTGTGCCTTCATCGGATAGCTCTTTACAGACACGCAAGCCTGCAGGGGTGAGAGGCACTTTAATCGCCACGTTATGTGCGATTTTTTTCAGAACCTCAGCTTCCTTGCTCATGGTTTCGTAATCTGTCGCGGCGACTTCTGCACTGACGGGGCCTTTGACGATATCGCAAATTTCTTCGATCAGGGGAATAAAATCACGACCTGATTTTGCGATGATGGACGGGTTGGTTGTGACGCCATCTAAAAGGCCATAAGTCTCAAGCTCCTTAATCTCATCAAGATCGGAGGTGTCGGCGAAAAATTTCATACGTTTTTCCTACTCTGCATGTGTTCTATATGTGAATCTATGCGCCAAAAGTAAAGGCTTTGTCTTGGAAGGGCAAGAGGGGTTTTAAGACTTTATTCGTGATCCATGCCGTCATTGCGAACAACGCGGAGTTTCGGGCGGCGCAGGTCTTGATCAAAGCGAATAGCATTGAGGATATTCTCGTCGGAATCATAGCTTTCCATGGCGTTGATAACGGCGTTGGTCATGTGCGCTAACAGTGTTTCGCGATCAACGCGCGCTTGTTCTTCTTCGGTAATCAGGCCTGTTTCCATCATTTTATCTATGAGCATGCCCACTTGTTCTTCGATATCATCTTCGCTCATTTGGGGTTTGAGGCGAACCATACGAAAGACGTCATCGTAATCATCTTTATAGTGCTGCGCGTCGTTTTTGCTCATCAGGTTACGCAAATGAAGTATGCCGGCCTTCACCAACGTATCATTATACATCACCGGTTCGGGTTCCGGCGCAACGTCGGCTTCCTCTTTGAATAAAGAGGCGAGCGGGGCTGCAATATATTTTTTAAACCAATCCATATGACTTCATATCATTTAATAATCTATATAGGCAAGATTACTATGATTTAAAGCATCTTAATGATACATAAAATACATGGATCAAACGTCATTTTTCGAAGAAGAATCACAAGATGAGCCGCCGCACTCGCATTTATTAGACGGGCATGTGGTGTCTGTGCTTGTACCGTATCCCGTGGACAAGGCGTATGATTATATCGTGCCGCCCGATATCACAGTGCAGGCGGGGGATTATGTTTCCGTCCCGCTCGGCAATCGTGAGATTCCCGCCGTGGTGTGGGGCGAGGCAAGCGGGGACGTGAAGCCCAAAAAGCTCAAGGCGGTCATATCCAAATATGATCTTGATCCGATGCCCGAGGTGCACCGCAAATTTATTGATTGGGTGGCGAATTATACCGTGTCGATGAAGGGTTCGGTTTTGAAAATGGCGCTCAGCGCACCTGCGGGATTAACACCGTCCAAGCCTGCGCGGGGTTTTCGCCGTAATACGGATCAGGCTATGCCGCCTAAACTGACCCCACAACGTCAAAAGGTGTTGGAGGCTATGGCAGATGGGCAAACGCGCATTGCCTCGGAAATCGCCGATATGGCGGGATGCTCGGCGGGTGTCGTGAGTGGTATGGCGGATAAAGGCTTGTTGGAGGAAGTGAGCGTTTATAACCCCGCGCCTTGCCTTAACCCTAATCCCGAAGGTTTCCTCGCCGAGCTTTCTGAAGATCAGCAAATGGTTGCGGATGAACTCTGTGACGATGTGAAATCAGGCACGTTTAGCGCGAGTCTAGTCGATGGTGTGACAGGTGCAGGTAAAACCGAGGTGTATTTCGAGGCCGTGGCGCAGGCCTTAAAGGCAGGCAAGCAGGTGGTGATTATGCTGCCGGAGATTGCATTGTCCAATGCGTTTCTGGAACGGTTTAAAACACGCTTTGGCTGCGCCCCTGCGCTGTGGCACTCACATCTTACACCTGCACAAAGACGCACGGCATGGCGCGGCGTGGCGCAAGGCGATACACGCGTGGTGGTCGGTGCGCGTTCGGCATTGTTTTTGCCGTATAAGGATTTGGGATTGATCATCGTCGATGAAGAACATGACCCCGCATATAAACAAGAAGATGGCGTTATTTACCATGCCCGTGATATGGCGGTGGTGCGTGCTAATCTGGGGCAAATTCCAGTGGTTCTGGTGTCCGCAACGCCCTCATTGGAAACCATGATGAATGCGTGGGATGAGAAGTATAAACATCTGGTGTTGCCGAGCCGTTTTGGCGGTGCGCATTTGCCTGATATTTCGGTGGTGGATTTACGCGCGGATAAACCTGAGCGCCAATGCTTCCTCGCGAAAACCACGATAGACGAGGTGCAAAAAACCCTCGATGCGGGTGATCAGGCGCTCTTATTCCTGAACCGCCGTGGTTACGCGCCTTTAACGCTCTGCCGTACCTGCGGTCATCGTATGGAATGCCCGCGCTGCACGGCGTGGCTGGTGGAGCATAAACGCAGTGGCAAGCTGCATTGCCATCATTGCGGATTCTACGCCAATATCCCGAAAAACTGCGTGGAGTGTGATGACACGGATAGTCTTGCCGCCTGTGGCCCCGGGGTGGAACGTATATTCGAGGAAGCCAAAACCGCCTTTCCCGATGCGCGTATTATGGTACTTGCCAGTGATACGGCGGAAAGTAATGAGGAGCTTAAAGACATGCTCGCCAAGATCATCGCGGGGGAAGTCGACATCATCATCGGCACGCAGATCATCGCGAAGGGGCATCACTTTCCAAACCTGACCCTTGTCGGGGTGGTTGATGCGGATTTGGGATTAAAGGGCGGAGATTTACGCGCCGCCGAGCGCACTTATCAAATGCTCCATCAGGTTGCAGGGCGCGCAGGGCGGGAGCAGAAAAAAGGGCGTGTCCTGTTGCAAAGTTGGATGCCTGAACATCGTATCATGAAGGCCATGGCAGGTGAGGGGCGCGATGAGTTTTTAGGCGTCGAAGCCGCGGAGCGCGAAATGGCAAACATGCCGCCATACAGCCGATTGGCGGGGATCATCATTGCGGGACGAGAGGAATCATTGGTGCTCGATGTTGCCAAGGCACTCGGTAAGACATCTCCGCAAGGCGTGACAGAGGAAGGATACCGCATTCAAACGCTCGGCCCCGCACCTGCGCCCATGGCGCGCTTGCGTGGGCGGTATCGCTATCGTTTGCTCGTACGGGCGGATAAGGCGATTAACCTTCAAAAAACGGTATCAAATTGGGTGAATGCGGTGAAAGTACCATCAACGGTGCGTGTCTATATCGACATCGATCCGCAGAGCTTTCTCTAAAGCCCGAAACTGGATGGGGCGGAGAAAATCATAATAGGGCGCGGATTGTCTTTCGCGATATCCGGTGTTTTATGCTTAAAGCCCGATTTCATAAAAAACGGCGTGCGTCCTTCGACTTGTCCGTTTTCCCATTCTGTACCGATACCATCAAGTGCGTAGGTCATTTGATCTGACAAATGCGGGTGCATTTTTGAATTTGAAAAACAGCCGAGCTTAAAGCCTATTTCTGTACTATCGCTGGCGTCCATGAACAGGTCGGCGAGCTCATCCACTGCTTGGAAGACGGGCGCGGGTAAACGTTCACGCAAGGCATTGCGATCCTGACCGATGACAATATGGGGAATGGTAAATGTGCCTATTGTTTCAAAATCTACAGAGTTGAGATATTCGTCCAGAGCTTCGTTTTTATAACCATCAAAAATAATGGCCTTAATGTCTTGCGTTTGTGCGGCAGACAGGAAGGCCGCCGGGGCATCCGCCAAGGCCACGCGTTCGTCATTGCCATGTCTTGATATATCTGTGAAAGTTTCCAGTAACGCCATGTTTTAAAACTGCTTATTATTATCGTTCCAATATCGCACAGGCCGAAATAATATGTCAAAACCTAGTTCTTCTTACTTGCCCATTTTTTCCAGAATTTGAAATCTCGCTTAAACGGATAGGTCAGCCAGCCCAGATATCCCTTTTCAGGGAACTCTTTTTGCTCACCTGCGGATAGTCCCATATTTTCGGGTAATTCTTCGGGGTGATAATATGTGCCAAACATCACGTCTAAAAACGGAAACGCGCCACAGAAATTCTTATCATAAGCTTCTTTTACTGTGGCGTGATGCCAACGATGAAATACAGGTGAGGCGATGAAATACCGAAAAGGTTTTTCGAATTTCAAATCTAAATTCATGTGGGTGAAGTAATTCATCAACTTGATAAAGATGACTGCACCTAAAAACCCGGGGCCTGAAAACCCAACCAAATAGAGGATAATGAAAGAAAAGAGCGTTCCCGCAAATATATCAATCGGGTGCAGGCGTAACCCTGTAATCCATGTCAGTTGTTTCGCACTGTGGTGGACGGAATGGTATGACCACATGTAATGATGCGTAAAGCGGTGTCGCCAGTATGTCGCAAAATCCAGAACAAGCGCGCCAAAGACTACCTGTAGCCAAAGTGGCAGCGTCATGATTTGATCGGCTAAAAGCTGTTCCGGGAAAAGCGGTCTTAACGTTATATCGACGAATAGTGTTGCGAGCAGTGCGAATAGAGGAATGAATATAAAGATATTGACGACAACCAGAAAAAACTCGTTGCTCATATCGTTTTTGAAAAAACCACTTTCTTTGTCGGCCGGATTGATGCGTTCCAAAAAAAAGAAGATCACGCCGAAAACCAGAACCTCAATAAGATCGGGTAAGGTCTTTTCGACGAAGTCTGCGATTGCCATCATCCAGTCCATCTGAAATCCTTTTATTCAATTTTGCTTATGTTATCACGATAGATGGCGGGGTCGCTATTATTTTCGAAGTGTTTATAGATATACATAAAGTTTGAATTGGCGGTTTCACTGTTGTTCCAAACGTCATATTCATCATGTGTATCGTGACGAGAGACATAGGGAAAGACCGAGCGGAATGTATTATCAATATTCCGAGAGAACAGATTGCCGAAGTTTGGTGAAACAATAAAATTCGCCACAAGCACGCCCTGGTCATTCAGGTGCTTTTTAACCTCCGTAAAAAATTCTTGTGTCACAAGATGTTCCGGGATGCTTAAGCCGCCCAGATACGCATCCAGTAAAATAATATCGAATTTTTTATCTGTCATATTCAGGTATGCGCGCGCAGGCAGCGGGTAGAATATTTTGTTGGGCTGAATTTTTTCTTTCAGAAGATGTTCCTCTGATACTGTTTTCAAGTCTTTATCAATGTCGATATAGACGAAATTGTTTTTCAGATCATTATGTCCGTACGTAAAGCCACCCGCACCAATGATAAGAACGTCTTTTGGTTCCGCGTTCTCTGGTAATGCTTCTATTGTGATACGCTCTGCAAACTCAATATAGTCATGTTTTTTACCATCGGCAGAATACATCGAAGAGTCGTTGTTATTGATAAACATGTGCGGGATGCCGTTCTCGCTGACCTCATCATTTTCATCCAGTTTTATGATCATGATAGAGCTGTATTTATTGTTCTTCACCATGCTGAGGATATCACGCATAACGAAGTCTGAATTCAGCGCGAGCGATAAAAGCGTAATCGCGAGCATCGTCATCATTATTTCGCGGTTTTGTTTTTTGTTTAAAATCAAAACAAGATAAAACAGTAATCCGAAAAGGACTGATACCGTGTGATGTACGCCGATATATTGCATCAAAATAAGCGTGGTCAGCACAGAGCCGCCAAAAGATCCGATTGTTGAGAAAAACAGCATTTTTCCCGTGATTTTGGATAATTTTTCGCCGGAGAAATAGTTGCTGATCAGGGGCACTGTTTGCCCGAGCAGATAAACGGGCGTTACCAAAAACACCAAACAGTAAATCGTGATTTGAACCAGCTTGTTATCAATGCCGTTTTGTTCCAATCCGAAATAAAAGAAAAATTGCATGACAAAATAACTGAGGCCGAGAAGTAAGAAAATGGAGGAAATCAGGATGTTTCTGACTAATTTTTTACGAATAGAGCGATATGAACCATCGGGCGCTTTGATTTTGAATTGTCCTGCCGCACGATAACCTGCCGCCAACGGCAGCAGAACAGCGGCGATAATAACGGACATGCTATCTGTGCCTGTGCCGACAAAGGGGATTGTCATGCGCATAGCCAAAAGCTCACTCGAGAGGACGATGTACCCCTCAAGGATGATGATGATAAAAAGAAAAAGCGTATTATCTAATTTTTTCATAATATTATAAGCGGTTCTTCTTTTATGGCTTTAGCTTCTTGGGCTTATCATAAAATACCGTGTTCTTGTTGTCGGTATAGATGTGGCCTGCATCATACGTATCGTGATGGCGATAAATATAGGCAATGTTTGATATGCGCGATGCACTGTCTGACCATAAATTATATTGTTCTGAGATAACATGGCGTGAGAAATGCGGGAAAACAGAGCGGAACGTGTTGTCCAGATTACGCGATAGCTTGCTTTGGAAGTTTGATGACGTAATAAAGTTTGTGACAAGAAGGCCGCCATCCTTCAAATGTGCTTTCACGCTTTTAAAGTATTCCTGCGTTATAAGATGTTCAGGAATGCTTACGCCGCCTAAATAGGTATCCAGATAAATCACATCGTATTTCTGGTCTGTTTCATGTAAAAACGCGCGCGCAGGTTTAGGCACGAATTTTTTGTTATCACCGATCGGCTCACGCAGAACATATTCTTCGGCAACTTCCTGTAAATCTTTGTCGATATCAACATAAGTGTAGTTGTTGTTTTTATCTTCATGTCCAAAGGTAAATGCACCCGCACCGATGACCAATATATCGCGCGGCGGGACGGAGCTTATGATCGGAAAAATTGCGATGCGTTCTGCAAATTCAACATAGGCATGTTTTCTGCCGAGTGCGTCGTAACTGGACGATCTGTTACCGTTTATCACCATTTCACGGGTGCCGCGGGAAGTCTCACCCGCCTGAATGGTATTATATTGATTGTTTTTGATGATGTTTTCGCCGGACATAATGCCATCCGAATTAAAAATCATGGCACAACTTGCAATTACAACGGCATATATAACAGGAACAGAAACAGTCTTTTTGCTCAGGGCAATCACCAGAATAGCCATAAGCACGAAGTTAAGGCTGACGGTGTGGTGTACGCCGATAATGGCCATCAGAAACAGGGTCGAGAACACCGCACCAAAGAAAGAGCCGACAGTAGAGAAAAACAAAATTTTACCCGTTACTTTTGGTAGGTGCTGTTTTGAGAAAAAGTTGGTAATAAGCGGAACGGTTTGCCCCAGTAAATAAACAGGAATAACCAAAAACAGCATGCAATATATCGACGTTTGTAAGATACGGTCATCAATGCCGATTTGTGGTAGCCACCCAAAAAACCATTGCATTGACTTGTAAGATAGCCCGACCAGTAAAATGATGGCGGCAATATTAATGTTTAAAACAAGCTTTTTACGAACAGTAACAAACACACCGAAGATTTTGTGTGGTTTAAACGCGCCGCCAGATTGATATCCGAATGCGAGGGGCATAAGGACGGCCGCAATAATAATGGATATCGTGTCTGTGCCACTGCCGACATAAGGGATGGTTTGGCGTATTGCCAGCAGCTCTGAGGAGAGGACGATATACCCCTCAACGACGATAATAAAAAACAATAACAAGGTTTGTTTGAGTGATTTCATAAAAACTATATCCAAATTATCCAGCGCGCAGTATAGTATGTTTCTTTTGACGAATTAAAGTCTAAAGAGTTTTTTATGAGCAAAAGCCTGCCCAAGGCATTAACGTCTTACGACCTGTTGAAAACGGTTGCGATCATTTTAATGGTTGTCGATCACGTTGGGCATTTCTTTTATCCTGACGATATGTGGTTTCGCACGTGGGGGCGCTTATGTATACCGATATGGTTCTTTTTGATCGGCTATGCCAATACAACTAAAATTCCAAACTCTTGGTGGATTGGCGGCACAGTTTTGGTGATTTCATCACTGATTGCCGGGCAATATTTATTGCCACTCAATATATTGTTCACGATGGCAATTTTTCGCATATATCGTGCGGGGGTTGTGCGGCATTCCTTGGCGTCAGCCGAAACATTACGAGGAATGTTCTTGATTTTGTTCTTCTTGGGCTTTCCGACGGCCATATTGTTTGAGTACGGCGCGCTCGCGATGTTGATGGTTCTTATCGGTTACATCACGAGACGTAAAGAAGAAGTGTACGAAAGAATCGAGAAAAAATATGTCTTGTTGTATGTGTTCTGCTCATACGCGGCACTCTATTTAATATTGGGAATTGCGATGCCAACATTGTCGGGGCAGCAGGCGTTATTAATGTTGGTCGGGTTTATCATTGTCGGTGTTGTGTTGTGGCGCTTTAAGCCTGTGGCCTATGACAATGCGGATAAGTATATCGCGCCATCTGTTATTAAGATGTTGCAATTTACCGGGCGTAAAACTTTAGAGATATATGTCGCGCATATATTAATTTTTCGCGCGACAGCCGCGTATTTATATCCTGAAAAATACCAGCTTCTCCAATGGAATTGGGTGCCGGAGACATTGGTGGCGATGTTCCGCATGGGTAGCCAAACAATACAGTAAAACCAAGAAAAGCTAATAAAATCGTAATTATTAGCAAAAGGCTTGCCGTTCATACTTGTCAGCCGCGATTTGGTATGCTAATTCTCCCCAACACAAAATTAAATCGCTAGTTTTGCGCCGTTTGTTTTGTGTATGTGTAAATTTTGGAATAAGGGACTAAAACGTGTCATCGTCCACGCCGATTTCTTCTATTGTCTATACTCGCTATGCGGGTGCACTTATCGATTTGGCTGAGCAAAATAAAGCCGTAGATAAGATTCAAAAAAATCTTTCCGCTCTTGAAAACATGATCAATGATTCTGATGATCTGGCCGAGGTAATAACCTCTCAGTTGATTAGTAAAGAAAAGCAAGCAGCAGCTATTAATGCTCTCGCAACAAAAGCTAAGCTCGAAAAATTAACCGCGAACTTTCTTGGTGTATTGGTCGAGAATAGACGTTTAAATGCGTTGCCCGGTATCATTACCGTTTTCAATAAAATTCTCGCCGCGAAGTCAGGTCAAGTAGAGGTTAGTGTAGAAACCGCAGCCAAGCTTACCGCAGGGCAAGTCAAAGATGTTAAGCAAAAAATCGAAAAAGCGTTGGGAACGACGATTATCGTTGAAGAAAAAGTCACGCCGGAAATTATGGGCGGGGTTATTGTAACAATCGGATCATACATGATTGATGATTCCGTGCGTCGCAAGCTTGAAAGGCTTGGGGGCGCTTTAAAATCAAATGCAAATCAAAATACAAACTTAAAAGAGGTCGTATAATGGAAATTCGTGCAGCAGAAATTTCGGATATTTTAAAAAAGCAAATCGCTGATTTCGGTGCATCAGCCGATGTCGCGGAAATCGGTCAGGTTCTATCCATCGGTGATGGTGTGGCACGTGTGTACGGTCTTGATGAAGTGCAAGCCGGTGAGATGGTTGAATTCGCCAGTGGTGTTAAGGGGATGGCCCTTAACCTTGAGGCCGACAATGTCGGTGTGGTTGTTTTCGGTGATGACCGTGAAATTAAAGAGGGCGATATCGTTCGCAGAACGGGCCAGATTGTTGAAGTGCCAACCGGACGTGAATTGTTAGGCCGCGTTGTTGACTCGCTTGGTAACCCGATTGATGGCAAAGGCCCGATCAAGGCATCCGGCTCCAGTCGTATGGAAGTTAAGGCGCCGGGGATTATTCCACGTCAGTCTGTTTATGAGCCAATGCAAACAGGTCTGAAGGCGATTGATGCCCTTGTGCCGATTGGTCGTGGTCAGCGTGAATTGATTATTGGTGACCGTCAGACAGGTAAAACTGCGGTTGCTGTTGATGCCATTATCAATCAGAAAACAATTAACGCATCTGATAATGAGAAAGAGCACCTTTATTGTGTGTATGTATCAATCGGTCAGAAGCGTTCAACAGTAGCGCAGCTTGTTAAAGAATTAGAAGAGCAGGGTGCGATGGAATATTCTATTGTTGTGGCTGCGACGGCATCGGATCCTGCGCCTTTGCAGTATCTTGCGCCATATTGTGGTGCGGCGATGGGTGAATATTTCCGTGATAACGGTATGCACTCTCTTGCGATTTACGATGACTTGTCGAAACAGGCTGTTGCCTATCGTCAGATGTCATTGCTTCTTCGTCGTCCACCGGGTCGTGAAGCGTATCCGGGTGATGTTTTCTACATCCACTCTCGTTTGCTAGAGCGCGCATGTAAGCTTTCTGATGAGCATGGCGGCGGTTCTATGACGGCTCTACCGATCATCGAAACGCAAGGTGGTGACATTTCCGCTTATATTCCGACAAACGTGATTTCGATTACAGACGGTCAGATTTTCCTTGAAACAGGATTGTTCTTTAAAGGTATTCGTCCCGCGATTGATGTTGGTGCGTCAGTGTCTCGTGTTGGTTCTGCCGCGCAGGTTAAAGCGATGAAGCAGGTATCCGGTTCGATGAAGCTTGAGCTTGCGCAGTTCCGTGAAATGGAAGCCTTCGCACAGTTCGCCTCTGATCTTGACCCGGCCACGCAGAAATTGCTTGCTCGCGGTGCGCGTCTGACACAGCTTTTGAAGCAACCACAATATAGCCCGCTTCCGGTGGAAGAGCAGGTTGCTGTTATCTATGCCGGTACAAAAGGCTATCTTGATAACGTTGATTTGGGCGATGTTGAGTTGTTCGAGCTTCGTTTGTTGGAGAATCTCCGTGCAAGTGGCACAGAAATCCTTGCGAAAATCCGTGAAGAGAAAAAGCTGGATGATGATATTGAAAACAGCCTCAAGTCGTTTATAGAAAACTTTGCAAGCGGTTTCGCCGGTTCAAAAGAAGCTGCTTAATAAAGTAAGGATGTAACAAAACTATGCCAAGTTTAAGAGATTATCGTGATCGCATAAAATCGGTGAAATCAACGCGGAAGATTACATCCGCGATGAAAATGGTTGCTGCATCTAAACTCCGTAAGGCACAGGAACAAGCAGAGAATTCACAGCCATATGCGCAGGCCATGGGGGCAATGTTGTCTCGCTTGGCCTCTAATGTTGTGATCAGTGCGGCGAGCCCCAAACTTTTGGCTGGTAGTGGCGCAGACGACAAATACCTTCTGATTGTGGTCACGGCGGATCGTGGTTTGTGTGGCGGCTTCAATGCCAATATCATTAAAGATGCACGCAATAAAATCATAGAGCTTGAGGGGCAGGGCAAAGCGGTCACAATCGTTTGTGTTGGCCGCAAAGGCTATGATCTTTTAAAGCGTGAGCATGGTAAAAAAATTATTCATGCGTTTCGTGATGTTTTCGGTAAAAACCGCATCGAATATGCGCAGGCGCATGAGGTCGCGGAACTGGTTTTGAATAAATTTAGTGGGGGCGAATTCGACAAATGTGTGATGATGTACAATTCATTTCAGTCTGTCCTTGTTCAAACGCCACAGGCACCGCAACTTGTGCCATTCCAGATCGAAAATATCGAAGATGATGCGGATGAGAATAAAGACACTGAAAGTAAAGATGAGTCCGGACTTTTAGCACCATACGAATTTGAACCGACCGAAGAGGAAATTCTAGGTAAGTTGTTGCCGCGTAACCTTGGTGTGCAGATATATCGTGCATTATTGGATAGTGCCGCGGGTGAGCAAGCCGCGCGTATGACGGCGATGGATAACGCAACGCGTAACGCGGGCGATATGATTAATGATCTGACATTGCAGTATAACCGTGCGCGTCAGGCGTATATTACCAAGGAACTGATCGAGATTATCTCGGGCGCGGAAGCTGTGTAAGGTTAACGACGTGGACAAAGGTATGACAAGACATATTAAAATTCTTGCCGGTCTTCTGATGGTTGCAATCCTTGCATTTTCGTTTCAAGGGGTGCAGGCCGATGAGGCCGATATTGATGACCTTAGGTTTTTACAAAAAAACTGGATGCCTAAACTGTTGCTTGCAATTGAGGCGGGGCCGGTTTTATTGACCAAAGACGTCACATTTGAGGTTGCAGAGCCACCAAAAAACTCAAGCGATGAAACTAAAAAAGAAATTGAATATCTTCATGAGATCGCGAAAACTGAGCGCACGTCAGAAAATGTTGAGCGTATCAAGTTTGAAGATACGGGTGTTCGCGCACACGATATGTTTGTAAAAGAAGGTTTGATCAATACCGATAATTATAAAACATTGATGCTTCTTGAAATGATTGATAACGATCACATGTACTTCATTCTTGAGCGTAAGCAACATTTTTCACGCCCGCGTCCATCCGAAATAGACCCGACATTGAAAACAGTAATATTGAACCCGCCACATCCGGCATATCCGTCCGGCCATGCGGCGCAAACCTATATTAATGCGCTTGTATTAGCCGAATTTGACCCTGAAAACGCGGATGTATATAAACAGTTCGCAATAGATGTGGCACACCGCCGTGAAATTGCAGGTGTTCATTATCCGAGTGATAGTGAGGCGGGGCGCAAGTTGGCCGTGGATGTGCTTGCGAAATTACGTGCGATTCCGGTTTTTGAGAAGAAATTTCAGGACGCAAAGCTATCTTATATCAAACCGGATCTTTCAGGCGACGGCGTGAAAGAAACAAAATAATAACCCTGGGAAATAAACGATTAATCAAGAGGACTAGAAGAAAATGGCAAAAGAAGAAGCACAAGGTAAAGTATTACAGGTTTTAGGCGCGGTTGTTGACGTGCAGTTCGAAGAAGGCAGTGTTCCGCCGATTTTGAATGCCTTGCATACTGACAATAACGGACAAAAGCTTGTTCTTGAGGTTGCACAGCACCTTGGCGAAAATGCCGTGCGTACAATCGCGATGGATATGACAGACGGTCTTAGACGTGGTCAGCCTGTTGTTGATACAAAAGAACAAATCACAGTGCCTGTTGGTGCAGAAACACTTGGCCGTATTTTCGACGTTATCGGGGAGCCGATTGACGAAGGTAAGCCAGTTAAAACAAAGCAGAACTGGCCGATCCACCGCGAAGCGCCTACATTTGCGGAGCAGGCAACAGATACAGAAATTCTTGTCACAGGGATTAAGGTTGTTGACCTTCTATGTCCTTACGCAAAGGGTGGTAAAATTGGTCTGTTCGGTGGTGCCGGTGTTGGTAAAACCGTTACGATCATGGAATTGATCAACAACATTGCAAAAGGTCACGGTGGTGTGTCTGTTTTTGGTGGGGTTGGTGAACGTACACGTGAAGGTAACGACCTTTACCACGAAATGATTGAATCTGGCGTTATTAAGCCGGGTGAGCACAAAGAATCAAAAGTGGCCCTTGTTTACGGCCAGATGAACGAACCTCCGGGTGCGCGTGCACGTGTTGCGCTGTCTGCTTTGACAATGGCGGAATATTTCCGTGACGAAGAAGGTCAGGACGTTCTGTTCTTCCTTGATAACATCTTCCGTTTCACACAGGCCGGTGCCGAGGTGTCCGCGCTTCTTGGTCGTATTCCTTCTGCGGTTGGTTATCAGCCAACACTATCGACAGAAATGGGTGCGATGCAGGAACGTATTACATCAACAAACAAAGGATCGATTACATCGGTTCAGGCGGTTTACGTGCCTGCGGATGACTTGACTGACCCCGCGCCTGCAACGACATTCTCTCACCTTGATGCGACAACAGTTCTTTCCCGTCAGATTGCGGAACAGGGTATCTATCCTGCGGTTGACCCACTTGATTCAACATCACGTATTCTTGACCCACGTGTTATCGGGCAAGAGCATTACGATGTTGCAAACTCGGTTCAGCAAACATTGCAGAGCTATAAGAACCTTCAAGACATCATCGCGATTTTGGGTATGGATGAATTGTCGGAAGAAGACAAACTTACAGTGGCACGTGCCCGTAAGATCCAGCGTTTCCTTTCTCAACCATTCCATGTTGCGGAAGTGTTCACAGGCTCTCCTGGTATCTTTGTTGACCTTGAAGACACAATCAAAGGCTTTAAGGCGATTGTTGCCGGTGAATATGACCACTTGCCTGAATCAGCTTTCTACATGACTGGTACAATTGAGCAGGTTGTTGAAAAAGCAACGAAAATGGCACAGGAAGCGGCATAATTAAATGACGCAAAGCGACCGTGATATTGAAAAAGTAAACTCGGTGGAGGATTTTGTTAAAAAGCTCCGCCGCGTTGCTGACGCACTTGAAACGGGAAAAAAAGTGGAATTCCATTTCGCAGGTGAAAAAATTTCCGTTCCTGACAATGCTGAGTTCAGTATTGAGCATGAACGTGAAGACGGCGAAGAAGAGCTGGAATTCCAGATTAAATGGAAAACGGCGTAACAGGTAAGGTATAGGATTTAAACTATGAGCAATGTCATTCAATTCGAACTTGTATCACCGGAAGAAAAACTGGTTTCTGAAGCTGTTTATCTGGCGGAAATGCCCGGAGACGAAGGTTTTTTTGGCGTCATGAAGGGGCATAGTTCACTTCTGTCTTCTCTAAAACCCGGTGTTGTTCGTCTTCAAAGAGAGCCGGGCGGCGATAAGCAGGAAATTTTCATTGCAGGCGGTTTTGCCGATGTGACGGCTGAAAGCTGTACGGTTTTGGCCGAAGATGCCATTCCTGTGAAGGATTTGAATAAAGAAAGTCTGGAGCAGCACCTCACTGACCTTGGTGAAGATTTGGGCATGGCCGAAGAAAAGCTCGACAAAGAGCGTATCAAAGAAAAAATCGCCATCACGAAGGCAAAAATATCTGCTGTTGTTGGTATTTAAAGAGAATCCTTAATCTAATTTATAAAGCTGCGCTTGTGCGTGGCTTTTTTCGTTTTTGACTATATTTACGTATTCCATTAAACTTCATGGCAATGAAATAATAATGAATATGGGTGATATGTCATTAAGTGACGATGAGTTTGCAGGGGCCTCCAAAAAACCTTTTGAATTAACCGAAGATGAGCGCGCAAAAATTGATGGGGCGTTGTCACGCTATTTACACATGGTGGATGATGATCGCGTCGCCTTGATTGAAGATATCGAAATGACAGGCGGCCTTCGCCAATTTGGCTATGGCTCTCTCATCGGTGATCCGGCTACAGAAAATGACATTGAATATGGCGGCGTGGCCAAAGGCTGGGAAAAGGGTGCATTTTGTAAAGATCGTCATTATCGCGGAACGCCTGAAAATCTGGGTGTTACAATGGGCGCATTACCCACGGAAGACGGCAAAGGTGGTTTGCCTGGTGTCGTGCAGGAGATTAATGCCGGTGATGGGGATGGGAACTTTGCCGATCGTGTTCTTAAAAACATCAAAGATTTTGCGCTACGCGAAACATCACTCAACCCGATTTACGAATATAAGGTGGTTGATGTTGAAACGCGCCGAAATGGCACGGTGAAAGGGTTAATCTGCGCGGCAGACCAATCCAATCCGTTATATTTGGGACGCGATGGTGAAGAAGGCGGCCTGACGATAGAAGAAAAAGCCGCCATAATCGCCACATCAAAAGGTGTTCCGGGTGCAAGCCCGCGTAATACGGGCATGGCGTATTGGCGTGATCATGTGAAATGTTGTGAACTGGGCGGGTTTGAGCCTGATCCGGGTATTCAAAGACTTGTGGCTTTGGCTGAGGTTTATCGTGAACAACTGGAGCATGATAACCCCGAATTATTTGCGGAACTAGTTGCGATTGAAAAGAAAAACGCACCAGCCGGTGCGAAGTTCGGCGTAACCTACGCTGATCCGATTTATAATGTCGAAACTGTATCGGCTTCGGAAGATCCAAGGCGGGTTTCTGATTTACGCAGTGGTGCAATAGAAGCCGCTGACTTATTGACAGATCCGCTCACAGCTGAACAAATAGAACATATCCAAACGCTTAAAGATGAATTGGAAGCCCCAAGCATCCATTAAGCTCTGTTCCATAACCCCCCTTAAGGTAGTGCTATGATTGGTCTTGTTGTTGTCGGATTTGATGTTTTCCCCGAGGCGGTATTAATCGCCATGCAGGGCATTATCGGTGCGCAAGAGAAAATCATTGCCGTTCCGCTTCATCCCGATGAAGATGCGGATGAACAAAGACAAGCCATTATTACCGCAATAGATACCGTTGATAGCGGGCAGGGCGTTCTTGTCTTCACCGATAGCATGAATGCACCGGCCGGATATCTTATGCTCTCTTTGCTTAATACACTGGACGTTGAAGTTATTGGCGGGGTTAACGTGCCCATGTTGTGTAAGGCCATTGAAAAAAGGGATGAATATTCCCTACAGGAACTGGCTGAATGCGCCCGTGACGAAGGGCGCAAAGCCATCACATGGCGTAGTCCATAGGCGCTGTCGTTTCTTGACATAATTATTGGAATCTGGTTTTCTAATAGCCAGAAAAAACAAATAAAAAAAAGTACAGGCGGGATATCATGAATAAAGCAACAGCATTCGGTTTAAGCACAATGACGGCGTTATGGTTGACGCTCTCTGGCTGTGCGTCTAACGCAGATACGCGCCCCGAAGGCGCCGATATGTCATCAGAGGCAACGGAGGCAAGACTTTTCTTACAGGCGGATCCGGATGCGTTATCCCTGACAGATGAAGGATGCCACAGCGATTTGGTGGAAACTCTGGTTAATCGTGATGTGTATGAGAAAATCGCGGCGGGGGATAGTTTCGCAGGGGTGGTTGATGACGATAATCCCGAAGCGGAAACAACAATTTCCCAGCGTATTCAAATGTATAAAGAAGATCGCGAAGAAAAACTCGCCACATTTTTTGATTGCCGCGATCAAAATGCAGAACTCCACGATTTGGCCAGTGATATCGTGGCCAACCCTTATGATACACAGAGTCCTGATAAATTCAGAGAAATACTCGTCACAATAGCTTCAGACCGTATGGATGATGTTTATGCGCTCTATCCGCTCGACATGATCCAAGAGGCTGCGCAGGAATGGAAAGATATCGTTCTTGAGGTTAATGATAATGTCATTGGTGACGTTAAAGGCATGATTAAAGAAGATGTTCTAGAAACGCGTATCAATAAATTGATTGAAGATAATTATGACCAGTTAGCGCTTTCGGTTGCGCGCCTTGAAATGTCTGATTATTTGGGTGTTGAAGGCCAAGTCGAAGGGCCTAGCCAAGAGCAATTCACAAGTATTTTCCAAAAGATGATCACCACTGAAACGGCGAAATATATCGGTGAATTGAAGCGCATGCAAAAAGACGCCGGCCCGATTTACGAAATTTAAATTACCCGTGTGTCGCAGTGTTTGTGAACACATCTTCCGGTAAGGCCGTGATGTGTTGATAACTGCTGTTATATGGGATGTTGTTCGGGTCAATGCCGGTTGATTGCGCCAATTCATCAATCATACCGTTAATTTGCGGCAGGATATCAGCCTCATACGTATCAAGAACCTGCTCTACACTTTCGGGTAAGTTCTCGCCGAGCATCAATGGGTAATTATGCTCCAGATCCTGAATGTTCATCTTTATTTGCGTCAGCGTGTTAAGGGTTTGTTCCTCATCCCCTGACATTGTTACCATTTCCAACAGCATCGTTGTGTTGGCGATGGAATCCCTGAAGGCGTGGGTAATACGTGTTGAGAAATCATTCATGGCTTCGCCGCCGCCCATATCCTGAAATGTGGTTGGCGTGGCCTTGTCACGGATGGCCTGTTCCTGTTCAGGTGTGAATTGAATGCTTGAAAGTGCCGCCTGCAGATCGGCGCGCCATGGTAAATTATCATCAACTAACGTATGGAGCTGATGAACAACACCTTCGGCTTTGGCTTCGAATTCTTCTGACAGTGCCATGATATTATTCCGTTTCGTGTATTTCTATATGGGTCGGCGTTTCGCTTGGCCCCCATTTATCTTGATGCAAGTTTATCTCGATTTTTTTTTGAGCGTCAAGTTTTGCATTAAGCGCATCAATGTCGTTATCGACACTGAATAAATCAGTGCAATGATCGGTGATAAACTTTTCTTTTTGCGCAAGCTCAATCCAGCGTAGCAGGGCATCAAACTGCCCGTCTTTATTTAAGATTCCGATATGGCGGTCATGTTTGCCAAGTTGCTTTAGCCCCAGCGCGGTGGCGAGGATATAGCCGCTTCTGACGGTTGGCGTATCAAAAATGATCGGTGCGTCCGTATCGCGCATAATTTCATCTTCGAAATGGGGCAGGGCATCAGGATGGCCCTTCAATAAGGGGGCTTGCCAGTTTTCAAGCTTGGTAAACACATCATCCACGTCGCTTGCAATAATCAGGTGATTGCGTGATAAATCGGGCAGGCCTTCAATGTAAGTGATGAAATCGTCCCAATAGCCGTCTGTGTTGACCAGAATGATCGGCTTGGTGTGAGAGCCCAGATGTGCCCAGTATAGTGCCTCCAGAACCTCGTCTATCGTGCCAAAGCCGCCTGCCAATCCGATAATGACATCGGCGCGTTTGAACATCTTTAATTTACGCTCCCACAGATCAGGGACAAGGATGGTTTGTGAAAGGCGTGGGTGAATACGTTCACTGTCTTTCAGGCTTTTCGGGATAATGCCCGTGACAGGTGCACCCGCATCAAGGGCGTTATTGGCAACAATACCCATCAGCCCCGCATCCATACCGCCATAAACCAGTGTTTTGCCTTGCTCACCGATCATCGTGCCCATGCGTGTGGCTGTGTCTTTGAATATCTGGCGGCAACGTCCTGAAGAGCCGAGATAAACTGTAAATTTTTCGATTGTGTCCATAATATTTAGTACCCGTTTTATACCCTTACAGAGTATTCATTTTTATAGTGATAATTCAATATCTTATTATGCTGTTTTACGTTGTGTGTGCCAATCACGCGCGATGTTCATAAAATTATTGATGATATCCAGCCCATGCGGCGTCAATGTTGATTCAGGGTGAAACTGAACGCCGAAAACCGGATGGTGTAAATGCTCTATGGCCATAATTTCATCCTGTGTAGAGAGCGCCGTAATTTTAAGAACATCGCACCCGCTTAGATCTGTAACCAAAGAATGATAACGCCCCGCCGTGATGGATTGCGGGATGTTATGAAACAAGGCCGATCCGTCATGTTCTATATCGCTTGTTTTGCCATGAACAGGTTTGCGTGCGCGCACCGTTTTCCCACCATAAGCCTCGCCAATGGCTTGGTGGCCTAAACACACACCTAAAATTGGAATGTGGTTGCCGAATTTTTTGATCAAATCAATGCAAATGCCTGCTTCCTTCGGGGTGCAGGGGCCGGGGGATAAGATAATCGCCGCGGGGTTTAGGTCTTCTATTTCCTCCAGCGTGATTTTGTCGTTACGTTTTACGATGGCGTCTACGTGCAATCGCTCGACATAGCCGGCGAGTGTGTAAACAAAAGAATCGTAATTATCAATGATCAAAATCATAACGCAGCAGACTATAGAAGTATCGGCAGGAAATGGAAGTATGAAAGTGCATGGTCGCGTTCATATTTATTCGAAATCTTGGCCATCAAGCGCGTCTGGCTGATCGTCTTCTAAATCACCGACGCCAACCCAAAATTTAGAGGCATGATCGGCAAGATTGGCCTGATAGGTTTTGTCGAAATCTTTAAGCAATTGCTTTAACCCTTCCGCCGCGTTGTCCCATTGTGGGCTACTCTGGGTTATGGTGGCATGAGCGAAACCGATATCGGCTAAATCTTCATCGACTCTGCGTTGTTCAGGCGATTCAAAAATTTCATCAAAGGATGTTGATTTTGCCTGATATTTAAACGACGGCAGGTCCGTCACAGACATAATTTCGCGCTGCGGGTCTAGCTTGTGATCCTTGGGCACTTCTGTTTGCCTGAAGGATGAGTTATGTATAGATACGGCAAGCACAGGCAAGCCCAGATCTTTTACGTTGCGTGCCAGACTGTCATGACCGGGCAGGTGCTTTTCATTGGATGAATGTATCTGCCCCAGAACATGGGCATTTCCGGACATTTGTACAACTATACGCGCCCCCTGTTCGGCGGCAAATTCTTTGATTTGCGCCGCGGCATGATGGTTTCTGAGCCAGATTCCATCAGGTGAAAAGGCATCAAATTCTTTGCCGCGTTCTACCCAACAATCGGCGATACTCTGCGCGGTTTTGGGGGCATCGCTATCAAGGATAGGCACTTCAACATGTCCGTCATCGGTTGGTTTGTATTGAAAGGCCGCATCGGTAAAACGAACGGGAATACCCATTTCCAGTATTTGGCTTTGTAATACTTTTTGGCTGTAGGGGGCGTTTTTAACTTTCCCGTGTAACAATTGGTCTGACAGGCTCATACCTCCATCGGCATCAACGCTATCGAATGTGGCGTACAGGGCATCGTCATTTTCGTTATAGCCTTTGCCATGCTTGAGCCAGTTTCGGACATTACTGCGCCGTTGTTCCATACCGACAACGGTTGTTTCATCAATGTCGTTTAAGGCCTTCAAAACCAAAAGATTATGCAGGTGGTGACTGGGGAAGTCGTGATTTTCACCAATGACAACAACCAGAGGCTCATCGGTGCGTCCTTCACGGTCTAGTTGGGCGCGTTCTTTCAGGATACGTTCAACTGTATCCATGGCGCCAAACAAAATCTTCGATGCGTCGCTTTCTCCGTCGGCCATAACACCGGCAGGCTCCATCAGAGATGTCTGGGTCAATCGCTCTATGCGACGATGATCGTTAAAGCGCGCCGCCATGTTTCGGAAAGTCTTAATCATTGTGTATTTATCACCCGTTTATAACGAGCAGATAGTAAGGGAATTCGGGCATTACTGTCAAATAATATGACAAGCCTATCCAGCCTTAGAGAGGATAGGCTCATCATCGGTTTCGCCCGCCGTTTTGAAGGATTCAAATGTCGCGGCGGCTTTATCCAAAGTTTCCTGATATTCTGCGGCAGGATCGGAATCCGCGACGATACCACCACCCACCTGCAAGGATACGCGATTACCGTCATAAACCAATGTACGGATCAGGATGTTGGTATCCATATTGCCATCAAAACCAACATAACCCATAGAGCCACAATAAGCGCCGCGACGTACGCCTTCCAATTCTTCGATGATCTCCATCGCTCTGATTTTCGGTGCGCCTGTGATGGATCCTCCGGGGAAACACCCACGGAGCAAATCAACGGCGGTTTTATCTTGTGCCAATGTCGCGCGAATATTCGACACCAGATGATGCACGCGGGCGAAGCTCTCGAGCTTACACAGATCAACAACTTCGATGGTGTCGGGGATACAAACTTTGGATAAATCATTGCGCAGCAAATCAACAATCATGGTGTTTTCGGCCATGTCTTTTTCGTTATGCATCAAGTCATTGCGGTAATTGCGATCTTTGATGACATCATCCACGCGCGGGCGTGTGCCCTTGATGGGGCAGGTCTCAGCCTTTTGATCTTTGACGGTGACAAAACGCTCCGGTGAGGCCGACGATATTTTGACGTCACCAATATTCATATAGGTCGCGAAAGGCGCGGGGTTGACCTCCCGCATGTGCATGTAGTGAATGAAGGGATCAAACCCTTCTGGTGTTTGTGCCTCAAACCGCTGGGATAGGTTGGCCTGAAAAATATCGCCATCATAAATATAATCAATCACCTGTTGCACAGTTTTAGTGTAAGCATCTTCGTTGAAATTTGATGTCCATGCGATGTCATGTGCTTCGTATGGCGGGGCGTCAACATCGCGGGATAGTAAATCAATGAAATGCGCCTGCTTCTTGTCCGCCTCGGCTTTGTTACGGGCATGGGTGAAGATATAGGATTTCTTCATCAAATAATCATGCGCCAGAACCTGATCATAAATGCCAACGGCCATATCGGGCACGTTGTTGCCGCTATCCGCGCTGTCGGGTAACTCCTCCAGATATCGTCCTAAATCATAGCCGAACAATCCCGCCGCGCCGCCTTGGAAGGGGGGCATGTTGGGGATGCTCGTTGCGTTCTCGACCCATGATTTTATGCGCGATTGCAACACGGCGAAGGGCTGCCCTTCAAACGATAAACGCTGCTCCCAATTTGTGACGGTGACTTTGCCGTCTTTGGCCTCGATGGTTTCAATGGGCTGACACATAACAAAGCTGTATCGGCTGCTCGGGTGTTTGCGATCGGCACTGTCCAGAAACAGGCTGTATGGCATGTGCTTTATCGCCAGAAAAGCCTGAACGATGTCTATGCCTGTGATGTCATGCACAAAAGGTTTCATGATTATTTGATCTTAAAACAGCTCGCTTTTTTGTTACTATATTTCACTATACGGCGAGTGTAGCGGGATTCACAAACTTTACAAGCACGCTTATCCACAATCAGTGGGGCTTACAGGAAGGTTTTAATTTGGTATGTTCTATGGAGTATGATTTTTGAAAGCGAAAAGATTATGGAATATGATGTTTGGTTCACCTTAAAGGATAAGAATGGACACTTCTATTTGGAAGAGTTACGCGATGACAGCAAAGTTTTAAAGATTTTGCTTAAAAATGATGAAACTGGTGATCTTTTGCATATTTCTTTTGATGCTGCTTTAACTTACAGAAATATTGATGAAGGATATCTTTTAAAGTCTTTGGGGCATATCCCGGGCGGTTTCTTTAAGATGGTAGTCTCAGATTATCTCACGTGGTTTCATGATGAAGGTCACGGGATAATGCGGGATGATAATCAGATAGTTCATTATGCAATATATACTCCGAATGACTGTATAGATGTTATCTCACAAACCAAGCCTCAAGTAGAATGGCTCTAGTCTAAATTATATCAGCGTTAAAAGCTGGCTAGAGGGCTTAACGAAAAGTTTTAACCTGCTCCACCGCATCCTTTAATCCGCATTTGATGATTTCCGTGCCTTCGGGGAATGCTCCATGCAGGCGCGAGGGCAGCATGGAATCCATCATCACAAACACCCCCTTATCATCGGCGCGGCGCACCAACCGCCCGAAGGCTTGTTTCAACTTTAAACGCGTGATCATTTCATCATAACGGCGTTTGCCAAAGGCATCTCTGCGTGCCTTATGGAGTAAGGTCGGGCGCGGCCACGGCACGCGGTCAAACACAAGGAGGCGCAAAGAGTCACCGGGCACATCCACGCCGTCACGCACCGCATCCGTGCCGAGCAAGCACGCATGTTCATCATCGCGGAAAATGTCAATCAGCGTGCCTGTATCAATCTGGTCGATATGCTGCCCGTAGAGGGTAATGCCTGATTTCTCAAGCGGAATCAGGATTTTCTCATGCACGGCGCGCAGACGTTGAATGGCGGTAAACAAACCGAGCGCGCCCCCGCCACTGGCCGTGAATAACGCTTGATACGCCGAAGCCACTTGCGCCAGATCATTCTTGTTCACGTCATTAATGATTAAAACCTTGGTGTTGTTCGCATAATCAAAGGGTGAGGAGAAACTATTGAGCACGGGTTCTTTACTGAGGTAATGCGCGCCTGTGCGCTCCTGCGCGGCCTGCCAGTTTTGCGCCGCATCGTCTGTGCCATCTTGCAAGGTGGCGGAGGTCACCGTCATGCCGTGCAAATGTGGGCGGATACTGGTGGCGAAGGGTTTCATCGGGTCGACATAATGGCGATACACCCCGACATCAATGGATTTCCCATCCACGCGCTCCACCTCCATCCAGTCAATGAAGCCCTCGACATTCTCGGCTTCTTCCATGGTTTCCAGCATCGCGATCCAACTTTTGAGCGTCATGCCACCGCGCCGATCAAGCGATGTCGCGAGCGCATCCAGACGTTTGCGGGTGTCGCTGTCCATTTCCCCCTGATCATTCACTAATTTCTCATGCAGCAATTTCGCAAGGGCATCCATGGGTTTCAGTAGATTGGAGAGTGCTTTTTTGAGCGTTGTGCACGCCGCAATGATATCCGCATCAAGCGGGAATAACGGCGTTTCAATCGAATAGGGGCCATGCACGCCGTCCGCGCGGGCGTAGACGATGCGGTACACCTCCATCAGGAAGGTTTCGGTGGGGCCTGCGGGAGCTTTGTCTTTGAATCTGCGGCTCCACCCTTGCGCGCACAGGGCGCTTGCATGATGCAGGATATCCTCAAGCATACGAATAGCCGCCTCATCGCCTTCGACCAAATCCTCAATGCGGCGTTTCAGGCCGCGCGCACGTCCCTTTTTACCGCCTTCATTGCCGAGTATCCACCGCCGTAAATCCGCAGTTTCTCGGGCGGTGAGATGCGCGGAAAAGGCACTGTCAGCGGCGTTGAATAAATGGTGGCCTTCATCAAAGATGTAGCGTGTGGGCATGCCATCACTGGAAGAAGACATCGCGGACTGGATCATCACAAGCGCGTGATTGGCAATCACAAGGCGTGATCGTTTGGCCTTGCGTACTGATTTTTCAATGAAGCATCGATTATAGTGATCACAGGCGGAGTAAATACATTCCCCGCGCCGATCGGCTAGGCCATAGGTATTGGCAAAGCCAAGCAAGCCTGACAGCCATCCGGGGAAGTCTGCGCCGCTGAGGTCACCATCTTTCGTGGCGGCAACCCACCGCGCCATAATGCCCGATGCCACGACATGACGGGCGTTGTAAGAGGTCGCTGCGCCTGCCGCCGCATCTTCTAGGTTCAGCAAACACAGGTAATTCTCACGTCCCTTACGCACCGACACATAGGCATCCTTCACCACAGGGTGTGGATATAGGCGGTCAAGCTCGCTGTCGATTTGGCGTTGCAGGTTTTTCGTGTAGGTGGAAATCCACACCGAACCTTCGTTCTTCTCCGCCCAAACGCTCGCGGGGGCGAGATAACCAAGCGTTTTACCAACGCCCGTTCCGGCCTCTGCCAGAACAATATGCGGGTTTTCATCTTCACGCGTCGGGTCGAACATGCGGCGCACCGCATTGGTGTATGATTTTTGCTGCGGCCTGATTTCGGCGGGTTTATCACCAACGCTGAGCAGCTCTTCCAATTTTGCCAGTGCCTCTTCTTCGCTGACGCTGTCATGGGCGCTGGGCGGTTCTGGCGCGTCCTCTGCCCATTCGGGCAAATGCTTCCACACATTCAACGCCGCGCGGGATGATATATCCATCTCGGGGTTATAGTCCTGCCCGAGCGCGGAGAATATATATTGCGCCCAAGGCCAACCCTTTCCTTTCAAGCCCATCACACCTGCGATTTTAACGGGATCAGCCTTATCAGACAGCACGTCCTTTTGTAAATCACTGAGCAGGGCGCGGGCAATATCCATCAGGGCGAAGGTGTAATCTTCGAAATCGGTGGGCACGGTGCAGCCTAGCGCACGGCATAGCCCGACAGGCGTGGGCACACAAAAGCGCGCAGGGTGCACAAATGCAAACAGTTCCAACACGTCAAAGGTGAAAAATTCCTCAAACCCTAACCGTGCCTTCGTATAGGGCGCATGGCACACCATCACGGCAGAGTTGCGGAGCAAGGGGATAGCCTCAGCATGGGGGAGCGTCTGGAGTTCTCCATCGGTGGTCAGCAACGCACATTCTTCGGCATTGACGAAAATCGCCGGGACATCGGGCAAAGCTATATGCTCTGGCATAAGAATCGCGGGGTCTGCACTCATACCTCAAGTCTTAGCAGATTTTCAGGCGGTTTTCTTTGCTGTTTTTGACTCTTTTTTATCATTCGCGGGCGGTGTGAATATTTCCGGTGCGTCGGCGATGCTCTCGATATAGATAGACTGTGACGGGAAGGCGAACCCTGTGCCTGCTTTTTCCTCTACAATTTCTTTAATCGCGAGTGCGAATTCTTCCTTAATCTCTAGCCATTCACCCCAGTTGGTGGTCTTGGTAAAGCAATAGATCATGAAATCGATAGAGGAGTCGTTGAAGCTATCGAGCCTTACGAACGTGGAAACTTTTGGCGGCTTTTCGAAATCATCATTATTGGCCAGATAATCGGCAATTTCATCGCGGACGATCTGTAATTGTTCTTTCGTGGTGCTATAGGTGACACCGATTTTCCAGTAAATACGGCGATTGGTCATACGGCTGAAATTGGTGATGACCGCATCGGAGAGATCAGAGTTCGGCACGTAAACGGGTGCTTTGTCGAAACGGCGCACAAGCGTGGAGCGAAAGCCGATATCCTCAACCGTGCCTTCGACCACGCCATCGACCTTAATCCAGTCACCGGGATGAAAGCGTTTTTCGGCAATCACAGTAATACCGCCAATCAGGTTTTTGAACAGATCCTGCGCGCCCAAGGCCACAGCCGCACCGAATAAACCCAAACCAGCCAAAAGCGGCCCAATGGCAATGCCCCAAAGCTCTAAGATAACCGCGGCACCAATAAACATCACAACCACTTTCAGGAACTTGAAAATCCATTCCATCATGGTTTTGGTCAGAACCTTTTCGAGCTTTCGTGAAACGCGTTGAAGCGGATCAAGCGCACGATAGAGCGCCCAGAAAATCGTGTAGGCAATCATGGAGCGCACAATGCGGGATACAAGCTCCGCGAGCATCCCATCAAGATGCAAGGCTTGTGCGGCGAAAAACACACCCATGATAATAGGAATAAAGCGGATAGGGGGCATAAGTGCCGCGATGATTTTATCATCAATATCCGTTTTGGAATTCTTTGTCCAAAGACTGATTGTATGCAGGATGTATTTGCTCAGGATGCCGCGCAGGAACAAAAACACCGCGAATATACCAATGGCAATCACAATTTTGCCGATATCCACGCCCATAAAGCCATTATGCCAAACGGTCATCACTTCATTCCAGAAGGTTGTGATTTCCTGCTCTATCGGGACATCTTTCACATCAGGAAGTGCGGGTGGTTGAATAATTTCCATCTTTTCTTCTGTGGCGGCCATGGTTAGACTGTGCTCCTGATTTTTTGCGTCCTTTGTGGGGGCAAGATACCGCATCACTAGAATTAAACAAGGGTAGAGCCATGAAAATTATGTCAGCAGTCAAGTCGGATGAAACACTGGAATATTTGACGTCCCGCCGCAGTGTTATGGCGCAGTTACTGCAAGAGCCCGCACCATCACCGGAGGAGCTGAACCGCATTTTAAGTGCGGCGGCGCGCGTGCCTGATCATGGGAAATTATCGCCGTGGTATTTCGTGATATTTGAAGGCGAGCAATGCAAGGCCATAGGACAGAAGATTAAGGCATTGTATCTTCAGGATAACCCAGATGCCTCGCCCGCCCATATTGAGATAGAGGAAACGCGTTTCACCCGTGCGCCTTTGGTCGTCGGTGTGGTTTCACGCATTCGCAAAGGGAAGCCGCCAATGTGGGAACAGCTATTATCATCGGGCGCGGTGTGTATGAACATGGTCATGGCGGCCAACGCCAGCGGATACGGGGCGCAGTGGCTGACTGAATGGTATGCGTATGATGATCGTTTTCGCAGTTATTTGGGGCTTGATGAGCGTGATACAATCGCGGGGTTCATTCATATCGGCACCGCAAATGAAACGCCGGATGACAGGCCGCGTCCTGATTTAGACGATATCGTCACACACTGGGAAGAGGGTGCACCCCTGAATAAGGGCGACAAATATGGCGCGGATAAATTTGGCATTCCGCGTCAGGGCTTTGATTTTTCAAAGATTATAAGTGATTAAGTGGTGCTTTTAAGCGTGGCCCAACACCTTTTTCCAGATATAGGCAAGAGAGAGGAAGTTGAATTTTTGCGTTAAATGCTTTTTCATCGCGGCATTACGCAAGGCCATACGGTAATTTGGTGCAATGCCCGTTGTGCCATCCTCTAAAATCACCATCGAAAGATTACCGCTGCCGTTTGGCGCGTCTATGACCTTTGTTTCTTTCACCTGATTATTACCGAGTGAGAGAGAGCGTTGCGCATGAAAACCGGGATAGTCACGCATGATTTTTGCATCATTCACAAGGCCGAGATCATATTCTTTATCATCAAGACCGCGCCAGTATAGGTGCTTGCCTTCTGGTGCGTTTTGAAAACGATATTTACCAATCATCAAAACTGCGCCAACGCTCAATTCTTCGTTAAGCTCACGGAACTTGGCAGGGGAGAATTTCTTCTCACCCATGCAAAAGGACTCAAAGGCCTCAATGTGGCTCAAAAGCGTTTTTACTGTCGGTCGTGCATGTTCTATACTAATCATCTTAGTGACTCTAACTTTAAAAATTTGTGATTTGCGTGCCCCCACACAAACTTCGGCATAGTGCCTATCTAATACTATGGTATAGGGGGGATGCTTAAAAATTACTTAAAATTTTATCCAATTTTTATGGAAAACTATCTTTAGGTTAGGTTTTTATATATAAGATACTGTTTTATATGGATATTAATGTGATGAACTTTTTGTTTATTTGTAGTAAAAATCAATGGCGCAGCCCAACGGCAGAGGCGGTTTACAGGCGTGATCCGCGTATAAATGCGCGTTCTGCGGGGACGAGTGCGAAGGCGAAGCGCAGTGTTTCGCCCAAGGATATTGCGTGGGCGGATATGATCTTTGTGATGGAGAAGAAGCATAAACAGATATTATCGCGTCAATTTCCGCATGATCTGGCGGGCAAAGAGGTGATCGTGCTCGATATTCCTGATGACTATCAGTACATGGATGCGGAATTGGTGGAGCTACTGAAAGATGGTGTGGAGCGTTATATTTAAAATATTTTCATGAGTGGTAAAGCTCTGAGATGACTTCCATAGCAATGGGGCATAAAAAGATTAATGTGCCATAAAGCAATAAATAAAGCTCTTGTTTCTTGGGTTGTGCTTCATCAGCTTTTTTGTTCTTGCGACGGATTTCCATGATATTTCGAGCAGCGTATACTAAGAAAAACAAACCCGATAAATAACAAAAAAGGGCATAGAATGCGGGGGAAGAAGATATTCTAATGCAGCACTTGATGACGCTTTCATGCCCAATAAAGAAGCCAGAGTGTACGACCTTTAGAGAAACCAGACTAAGAAGTATATGATTCCATTTTATCAGGAAGGCTTTTTTTGAACTGCATTTTTTATCTTTTTTGCAAGATATGTATCCGACAATGATCACAACTAAAGTAAGCAGTACAGGAAAAAAATTAACGAGTTGCCAATCCATTACCCAGATAGGAGCAGGTGCGTAGAAGTCGTAAGGTAAAAAGAAAAAAATAAAATACGCGAAGATGAGCGCGGCGATGATCTCTAATGTTGATCTGTCCGGTTTTATCATGCGCCGGCCAGTTTACCATCCAGAGCATTACGAATAAGGCCAACCGTTTCCTTAGGCCCGTACAGCGCGATGAAAGAGCCGAAACGCGGGCCTTGATCTTGCCCTAAAAGCACCTGATAAAGCGCCTGAAACCAATCACGGAGCTCTGACTTGTCGTATCCGTTTTCCTTGCCCGCATCAAACACGGCGGTCATGTAGTCCTCTGGCTCAAGCCCTGTATCCAGTTTTTCCAGCTTATCCGCCAGCGCCGCCAGCGCCTTTTGCTCGCGCTCATCGGCGGCGCGGTATGATTTTTCCGGCAGCACAAAATCTTTGTAATACTGAATGGCATACCCGACCAAGCGATCAAGGAACGGTGCGTTATCCGGCGTAGCGTTGGGGGCGTATTGGTTGATAAAGCCCCAGAGTGTCTCCGCGTCATCCGTGTTGGCGGCGTTCACAAGGTTCAACAATAGCCCGAATGAAATCGGTGAGTGCTGCGAATTTGGGACTTTACCGTCATGGATAAACCATGCGGGGTTATCCAGTTGCTTTGCGGGTTCTTGCTCGGGCAGTTTTTCCACAAAGGTGATATATTCATCCACAGCCTTGGGGATAATATCGAAGTAGAGCTTCTTCGCGCTCGTCGGGCGTTGGAACATATAGTAGGCAAGACTTTCATGCGGCGCATAGGTCAGCCATTCTTCCATACTCAGCCCGTTCCCCTTTGACTTAGAGATCTTTTCCCCTTTTTCATCAAGAAAGAGTTCATAGTGAAATCCTGCGGGATTAGGGCGGCCTAAAATCTTCAGGATGGATTTTGCGATATCGGCGGAGCTTTTCAGATCTTTCCCGCTCATCTCGTAATCCACATCAAGCGCATGCCAACGTAGTGCCCAGTCGGCGCGCCATTGCGCCTTTACCTTACCGCCCGTGACTTCCTGCGTGACGCGCCTGCCGTCCTCATCTTCATACGTGATCGTGCCGTTTTCCGCGTCTGTTTCCAGAATTGGAACCTGCAATACATTGCCCGTAGAAGGTGAAATAGGTAAGAAAGGTGAGTAGGTTGCCGCGCGTTCTTCACCCAATATCGGAAGAACGGCACCCTTGATATCCTCATGATGTTTCAGCATCAAAAGCAGTGTTTCATCGAACTTGCCTGTGGTGTAGCAGTCGTCGGTGGAGCTGATAAAGTCGTAATCAAAGCCGAACTGGTCCAAGAATGCGCGTAATTGCGCGTTATTGTGATGGCCGAAGCTTTCATATTCGCTATCGAATGGATTTGGCACGCGCGTTAGGGGCTTGCCCAGATATTCCGCGAGCATCTCTTGCTGCGGTACGTTGCTTGGTACTTTGCGAAAGCCATCCAAATCATCGGAAAAGCAAATCAGCTTGGTCGGGATATCCGGTTGCAAGCGTTGAAAGGCGCGCATCACCATTGTTGTGCGGCAGACCTCTCCGAATGTACCGATATGCGGCAGGCCAGATGGGCCATACCCCGTTTCAAACAAAACATAGCCTTTTTCAGGTGTTTGCACCTGACCACGACCAATCGCGCGCAGACGTTTGACCACCGCCTTGGCTTCTTCAAAAGCCCATGAGCGGTTCTTTATGGCAATGTCTGGTGTAATATTGGTCATGTTTTTGTATTCCTTATTCTTCAAGGCATACAGAAATAGCAGAGAAACCCGCGCGGTTCAAACGAGATTTGTATGGAAATTCAATTCTCTGCCGTCTCTATGATTTCTTCTACCTGTTCCACCGTGTTATAGATGTTGGTCAGGCTGTCATCATCCTCGCTGATCGTTACGATATCACCGTATTTGCGGCGTTTATAGATTGTGATGATAATAATCATAGTGATGCAAACCACATTGATAGCATTCACCAGAACGAATTTAGTATCTAAACTTTCTTGCCCGTAAAGGCTGTAGAGGAGGCTGACAATCGCGGTATATTCCCAAACTGTCCACGCGACAAGGGATATATCACGACAGGGTGCCTTACTAATAAGCAATTTATAGATTTGCGGCAGATAACCGACGGCAACGATAATACCAACCGTGGAATAGAGCATCCCAATCATGTGTTATCCCCCTTATTACACGGTCTACACATAACAAAGATTAAAATATCTGGAAAGATATTTGTTTGAAAACAAAAGATAACTATAGGTGAAGCGTATCCTCGTCCATATCCGGCATATCGGGGTGAATGCCCGTGACGTCACGCATCAGCGCGAGAAGTTCAAAATTCTCGCTTTCCTTCATAAGGTCTGTGAATGTCCGCCCCTTTGATGCGGCTTCGGGATCAATATAACGGTAGTCCGCCCCCATTTTCAACAGATCGTTGAGTTCTGAGGTATCCGTATTGCCATCCGTAATCATCTTCATGACAGAGCGGCTGGCGGCGTATTGCACCATCACATGCTCAAGAATTCCGCTTTCCATCGCAAGCAGGCTTCTGGTGTCACTAAAGTTAATCGCCGCGTAATCATGAGAGTCGATGCCAAAGGCGTTATGCGCCACATCATTCATATTGGTCACAACCTTTTGCGCCGCCGGAGAGTCCAAAACAACAAATTGCCATTCACGACCAAGATGGTCCTCAACGGTATTTCCTTTACTCAGCATGTGCAGAACGTTTTCTGCCGCCGTGTTCGCGTTTACCGTCTGGATTGATAAAATATTACTGCTACGTGCCTGACGAAGCAATTCCCCCTGTGACCAAATGCTATGCTTGGCATCACTGGATGTTGTTAAATCGTATCCGTCATCGGTTTTGGTGATAAAAAAACGATTGGGCAGGGCGGCGTCATAGCCTCCGAATTCCGTGGTGTCATCCCATGGCTTTTCGGCTTCAGACATTGCATTTTTGGCTTTGCCCCCCAAATCAGTCATGCTAATGGGTTGGTTGCCTTTCCATGTTTCGGGCATGTCCATATCATCAAGACGTTCCTTAAGATACTGCGCCAAAAGAAAGGCCGCCTTTTGTTCGTCTATTTCATTTTGTGCTTCTAAATTCGGCTCGATGTTCAAATCTTTGGCAATCACCAATTTTGCAAACATCATCGCGTAGGCGGGGTGGATGTCCCATTCTTTAAATGTGCCCTCGGTCAGGGATATTTTGTGAAAGAAACGCCCCGGATGATTTTCCGCGGATACGCCGTCGCCGTGCGCGTTCATATCAACGCGGTGGCCGATATCTTCGAAAAACACCGCCTTTGATCCGTCATCATTAAAACGAAGAACCACGCCCATACTTTCTAAAACAACGGGTTTTGCGGTGTTATCGGCAAAGCCGAATTCCTCTGTGGAGCGAATAGGGGTGACATCGGACACGGTATCGCCGCGCGATTTTACCGTCCCTTGGGATAAGATGAATGATTGATTATGCTCGTCCGTGACTTTAACACGTCCGCCTTGTCGTGACACGGAAAGGCTGCGGCCGTTTTTCTCATCCATCACCTTGCATTTGGTGCCGTCAGGACTGGCTGAGATGGTAAGATCATCCACCGTTTTGCGCGACCATTTGCGGCTTTCATCGGTGAAAAATGACATGTTGAATATGTTGCTCCAGTTATCAGGCACTGAAAGATGGTCAATAATACGGACTTTTTGCGTGAAACTAAGTTTGATCATACCCACTCTATTGTTATTATAAATACACCCACTTACATTTCCATATTAGTCGAAAATGGCTGTTAGAGCAATTCTTACGTGATTTTTCTTTGCCGTTCGGTGCATAAAAATTTATGCCATAATCATCAAAAATAATTTTGTTTTTTTATAAATTGGGATTATAATTTTCATTAAGTA
This sequence comes from uncultured Micavibrio sp., assembly GCA_965263215.1. GTDB lineage: Bacteria > Pseudomonadota > Alphaproteobacteria > Micavibrionales > Micavibrionaceae > UBA1672. The sequence goes on along the minus strand of OZ253663.1, from coordinate 1,990,604 downwards.
TCAAGCTCGTTTGATACGCTCCGCGACCGCTCAAGGCCGCACTCATAGTGGAGATTATCGCTATGGCTAATAGTAAACCTTCTGCTACTTCTGTTAAGAAACCAAAACCGACCAAAAAGGGCGGTAAATAGTTTCGTCATGGATGAATCGTAAAGGCGTTCGTCTTTCGAAGCAGACAAAAAAACAGCGCCGCGGGGATATCCTGCGGCGTTTGTTTTTGTTCAAAATTAAGCTATACCTAAATTCATGAAAGCCATGATACCGAATAACGAGCGTCCATTTGCCATTCCTGCGGAGTTTGACCGATCGCAGGCGTTTCAGGTTGTGTCCGATTTTGTACCCGCGGGCGATCAGCCGAATGCCATTAAAACATTGGTGCAGGGTGCGCGTGATGGGCTGACAGATCAAACGCTGCTTGGGGTTACAGGCTCGGGAAAGACCTTCACCATGGCGCATATCATTCAAGAGCTTCAGCGGCCAGCGCTGATCCTCGCGCCGAACAAAACCCTCGCGGCGCAATTATACGCGGAGTTTAAAAGTTTCTTCCCGCACAACGCGGTTGAGTATTTCGTCAGCTATTACGATTATTACCAACCCGAAGCTTATGTCGCGCGCACTGATACCTTCATCGAGAAGGACAGCTCCATCAACGAGCAGATCGACCGCATGCGCCACGCCGCCACCCGCGCCTTGTTCGAGCGTAAGGATTGTATCATCGTGGCCTCGGTGTCCTGCATCTACGGCATCGGCTCGAAGGAAGATTACATGGCGATGGCCTTCCCCTTAACGCAGGGGCAAACCATAGAGCGCGAGGCCATCATCGCCAAACTGGTCGAGCTACAATATACCCGCAACGACATCGCCTTTGACCGCGGCACATTTCGCGTGCGCGGCGACACTATCGAGATTTTTCCTGCCCACTTTGAAGATCGCGCATGGCGGTTTTCCCTGTTCGGGGACGAGCTTGAGAAAATTACCGAGTTTGACCCGCTGACAGGGGAAAAGTTCGAGGATTTGGAAGGCGTGCGCGTCTTCGCCAATTCACACTACATCACGCCGGGGCCGACCATCCAGCAGGCCATCGCGCAGATCAAAATCGACCTCAAAGACCGCCTGGAGTATTACAACCGCGAGAATAAGCTCCTTGAGGCGCAGCGTCTGGAACAGCGCACTAAGTTCGATATTGAAATGCTGACCGCGACGGGCAGTTGCAAGGGCATCGAGAATTATTCACGCTATCTGACGGGGCGCGGCATCGGCGAGGCACCACCGACATTGATTGAATATCTGCCCGATGATGCGTTGATGTTTCTGGATGAAAGCCACGTGATGATCCCGCAGCTCCGCGCGATGTATAACGGCGATAAGGCGCGCAAAAGCATCCTTGTAGAGCATGGGTTCCGCCTGCCCGCCGCCAGAGATAACCGCCCCCTCCAGTTTGAGGAGTGGAACGCGCTGCGGGGGCAAACCATTTACGTCTCCGCCACCCCCAATGAATGGGAGATCGAGCAATCCGGCGGCATCACGGCAGAGCAGGTGGTAAGGCCGACCGGCCTGATCGACCCGCCCGTGGAAATCCGCCCGACAGAACATCAGGTTGATGATTTGATGCATGAGGCGCGGGAGATCATCAAGCAAGGCGGGCGTATGCTCGTCACCACGCTCACGAAGAAAATGGCAGAGGCTCTCACGGAATACCTCAATGAAAACGGCATCGCCGTGCGGTATATGCACAGTGACGTCGACACGTTGGAGCGCATCGAGATCATGAACGATTTACGCGCCGGAAAGTTCGATATTCTGGTGGGGATTAATTTATTGCGAGAGGGGCTCGACATCCCCGAATGTATGCGCGTCTGTATTCTGGATGCGGATAAGGAGGGGTTCTTGCGATCAAAGACATCCATGGTGCAGACGATTGGCCGCGCCGCGCGGAACGTGGACGGCAAGGCAATCCTCTATGCCGATAAAATCACAGACAGCATGCAATACGCGATTGATGAAACCGCGCGCAGACGTGAAAAGCAGATCGCCCATAATGAGGCACATGGCATCACCCCGACGACGATTGTGCGTAATATCTCCACCGCGTTTGATCACATGTATGATCAGAAAGATGGGAAGAAGGGGGCGGCGCTCCATGACTCTGCGCTCGCGGAATTTATGCACGACCCGAAGAAAATGCGCAAACATATTGAGGGACTGCGTAAGCAAATGCACAAAGCCGCCGCGGATTTGGAGTTCGAGGAAGCGGCACGTCTAAGGGATGAGATTAAAGCCCTTGAGGAACAGGAGTTGGGGGTTTGAAAGTATTTTTATTAGCTTTGCCAATGTACATTGTCATTATGCTTCAACTTTTGTTGATAGGTGCGATAGCGAGCATGATAACAACATTTTTTTACGTCACTATTCCCTCAATAATTGCGCAACCTTCACTCTTTTTTAGTATGACTTTTTTGGTTGCTTTTAAATCTTTTTTTATGGGGCCAATAACGGCTCTTCCTTTTTTTCTTACGATGGTCTGTCCGTTCTTATGTATTTTAGAATTTAAGAAGATAAATCTCCCTAAAATTATTGTTAGCGGAATAATAGTTTTATCAATAATTTTCCCGTTTTTTGCAGAACCTTTGTCGGAACTGGTTGGTATGGGGTTTCTTGAAAGACGGGGTTACTATTCCTCGGGTTCAAAATGGGACTTTAATTTTAGAACGCTATTTACAGCCACATCTGCAATCATTGCGGTCATATATTGTATATTGAATAATAAGATAAATGGCACGCGTTTGGATATTTTGCGGAATAGAAACGAACCGCTTGAGGATACGGAGTTGGGGGGGTAATTGCATTTTTACATATTTTTGACAATTCGTATTTCGCTTTGTGATTTAATGAAAAATTGAGTGTTGAACAGGAAAGGCGGACATAATGCGTATCTCTAAAAGTCATATTTTATTTTTTGTAATGGGGCTGTGTATCGCAGGACTTGGTTTTGTATCGCTATTCCCTCAAAAAACGCTATTGATCAATCAAATGAAGGCAAGGATTGGTGATGAACAATTTACCTTTAAAATGAATGATTTGCTGTTACAAAAACTTACGCATGAAATGAAAAAGCCTTGCGACATGTCTTATGGACTTCACAATATCAAAAGATTGTATGTTGAATTTAAAATCAGTAATGACATCGGTGATCAAATTGATGCTGAGGCTTTAAAAAATGTGTTTAAAAAAGAGTATTCTGAATTTGAGGTTCATTTTGGAATTCCATCCAGAAAGTTACTAGATGAGACACACACACCAACATCCTTTATCACAATAGACTTTTGGAAGTACAGCGAAGGTAGTGACCTGACGGATGGAGGGCATGATGTAATAATGGCAAGCGTAAGACATATGGACAATAATAAGTATCTTTACAAATCTACGACATCTCTTCCTTTTGTTATGGATAAAAACAATCACAATACCGATCTAATTACGGAATGGTTTGAAAGTGCTGTGATTCCGACTTTAATGCCTGATCGCGTACCTATTGTGTGGATCAGCTGCATTTGAACAACTTAATAAACCCACCCACAACACAAAAAAAGCGACGCATAAATGAGTGCGCCGCTTTTGTTATTCTTTATTCAATAATAGAGCGTGCTTTAGGCACTGCCCCATAGGCTGAGGACTTTACGTCCGTCGGTTAATGTCGGGCGGTCTTTTTTGACCGCATCTTTATTATTGGGCGTGGCGGCATGTGGTGTAATCACCCCATAATCGCCGGCCTGTATTGCTTTACGCGTCGTTGTGGCAGTCATTAAGCAGCCTTGCGTAGATTAGTAGCGGATTCTTTGCCGCGCTCGGACTGAACTTCATATTCGATTTCCTGTCCTTCGTCGAGGCTTCCGATGCCTGATTGTTCAACGGCAGAGATATGAACGAATACGTCCTTACCGCCATCTTTGGGTTCAATAAAGCCGAAGCCTTTTGTTGGGTTAAACCATTTTACTGTTCCGGTTGCCATGTAATTTCTCCTTATATAAGCAATTCGGTTAATGCCCGCCGCAACCTTGCAACGGACTTTTTGTTTGAAGTGGCGCGCATGCACGAATGCATCTTTGCCGGTAACGTTTATCAAACAGTATTTTTTGAGGGGGGGAATTATGTGCCAGCCTGTGTAACAGGGGGCGTCTCTTAAAAGTCGTGTCGTCTTAGTCGTAGTATCAAACTTGGCGCATTAAGCGCAGGTTATGCGGGGCTTGTCAAACTTATTATGGTTTGTGTGTTTGGGTGCCCTTGAATAAATTCCTATTCCTGTGCTATCCTTACCCCCATAAACACCTGAAATTTGTGACCATTCACCTTCTATAAAGGAGCATTACACTATGCTGTATATCAGTAAGAATGACATTCTGCATGTCAAACTCCATGATTTTAAGGATAACATCTCGCGCTATATCCGGTGGCTGCGCGCGGGGAAAATCCAATCCATCATCGTAAAACGCCATAACGAGCCTGTCGGCCTGTTCATCCCCATCATGAACGGTGAATTTGTCGATACGCGCAGTGAAAATTTCATCCCCGATGATAAGGCACTCCACGCCGTCGAGGTTGAACGTATTATCGCCGAACTCAACGAATAGTGGGGGGGCGTGACTCACCGCAAAAATCGGGCCTTATTTTGTGTTTTTGGCCGTTTTCATGCTGTATTCTGGCCCGATAATCCGGCCCGATTATGCATTTTCGGCCCAAATGTCCGGCCCGTTTTGCGTCTTTCTATCACATTGTTATAGCACTATAATTGCGTGGCTTTATGGTGTTCAGATGCAAAGAGTCGAAATCATCTGCGTTTCATGACCCGTTTTGCACCACCACTTATCCACGTGCAGCGGATGAAATGGGTGGTATAAATACAGGATGAAATGGGTTTTCCCGCTATCGGTTTGTTGTATATTTATATTTTATATCAACATGATACCTATACCGAAACTAAAATTTCTTCACCGATTCCGAACCCATCACGGAGCGCTGATTTTTGCCCACATTTTTATCCACAGGTGGGTGGTGGGTTATGGCGGGGGAATAGTTTGTCTGGATTTTTTGCGCGCTTAACGCTATGATTTGAAACAGATAAACCTAAAGGGGGAATAAAAAATGTCAGAGGCATTTTTAAAAGCATTAAAATGGTATGTCCTTGTTTTTTCAGTGATTGTTGGCGCTTCGGCTTTTATTATTTCCGACCAAACCAACTCGATTAAACCTGTAATGCTTGGTATCCTTGGGTTTGGTGTGGCTTATATCATGTCGTATTTTTGGACAGAATTCCGCGATAAATTGCTGTTTTTCAGTGTGATAACCTTCATCGGCTTATCCTTCCTTGCGCCATACACGGCTGACGCATTGTACATTTTATTCGGCTATAAGCTGCTGGTATATAATCCGTACTATATGTGGGCGGGCACTGTAGGGGCGCTTGGTATCCCGATTATGTGGGTTGTATTTTACTTCTACGACTAAAGACCAATATATTTATTCCTGATCATAAATTTACTATCCCTTTGTTCCTGCTTGGCTTTTATTTTTCGCCATGCAATGCAGCATACAAAAAACACGTAAAACTCGCTCTGAGCATGGTTTTTATGGTATGATAGGGGTATGAAAAAAGATACGGTGAATACATTATGTTATGTTCCGTTCGGTTTTTTAAAAGGTCAGGAGCATTTATATAAGTTACTGCTTGTTTTAGGATTTGGTATTTTGACCTTACCGGGATGCGTAACATCCGATACATCGGCTCCACTGGCGCCTTCGCCGCCGGATATGAATTTCTCAACTATAGAAGATCCAAAATTCGAACCGCATTATTTTGCGGATAATCCCGCTGCGGAGCCTATCGCCGTCGAACTGGCTGGTGCACAAGACACAGGGTTTACTGAACGAGAACAACCCGTTGAAGGCGCGCCGTATGCCGTTGAGACTGTTGCATTGGGCGAGGATAAGTGCCGTATTCAGGATCGTTTTGATCGTAAGGCTTTGCTTGCCTACGAATGGGAGCACAAGCGTTTAGGCCTTGATTTTGATGGTATCGGACTTGGCGGGAGTGATGATTCCGGCATTAAGCTCGAATATACGATCAACCTTCAAAGGCAAAAAAATAAGCACCAGAAATGTCGCTATAGTTCTCAGTGGCAAGGGCTTATCGGCTCCGGTTATAATGAAATGTTTATCCGTCAGGAAAAAACAGTCTGGGAAGATTTACGTGATATGCGTAGAGATGTTTCAGATTATATGGATGGTTCATTTTAATAAAATTTTTGTTTTATAACAAAGTTTTGACCTTTCCGGATGTCTGCGAATACAAAAAATCTTCTTTTTTCACAATCCGCTATATTGATTTTTTAAGAGCGATACCTTAGTGTGTGCTGATGTGCCGCTGAGGATGTGGTGTATTTCTGCGTATAAAAAAGAAACTGATTTTTATAAAAAGGAATATAGCATGTCAAAGACCTTATTACGACTGGCTTTACTGAGTTCACCTCTCGTTTTGACAGCTTGCGGAGAGGGTTGGGTCGCACAAAAAACTGACGCTCACTTCCCTTATGGTAACGAAAGAACGGCTGGTTCCGGTGTTGCCTATGTTCTTGCGAAAATGATGCCCGAGAAAGATTTGGTTGTTGAGCCCGTGATGGAAAGCCCTGAGCCTGAGACAACGATTGAGCCTGTTCTGGAAGCTGAAGAAATTTTCTCTGATGCACAAAAGAAAGGTGCTGCGCCTGCTAAAAAAGATATGGGCGCGGACAAGCAGTCATCACTTCAAACTATTCAAGAAGAGAAGCATGTCGCGATTGTTGAACCTGCAGCCGGTGTCGAGATTATTGAAGAAGAATTTGCAAGCTTTGATTCACTTGAAGATGTAAGTGCTCCGACACAAGCACAACAAATCACAGCCGAGGATTACATTGCCCAAGCGCCCAAGCGCATCATTGCGAAAAAGGTTGAAATTGTGAAGGCAAGTGCACCAAAAACCATGAATACCAACGGTTTTGAAGGTGAGGAGATGGTTGAGGTCTTCGAAAATGAGGTTATTCAACCCCAGAAGGAAATTATTGTTCCGAAGAAGGATCATAATGCTTTCCTATCTGTTGGTGAGGAAGCCTTAGACCAAATTTATAACAACGATTTTTAGTCTCTTTCGAAACTCAAAAATGTACACAACCGCCTGCTGAATCTAGGGGCGGTTGTTTTTTTATCTTACACAAAATTCATATAAAACTTTAAATAATTCCGAAACGATAAATATAGACAATATCTGAGATATGGGTTTACCATAATAATATAAGCGTTGTTTAGAAGTTGCTCGCACAGTTAAGCGAAAACACTCTTTTTAGTCACATGTCGTAACGCGCTGTAATTTCAATCAACTCATATGTGACGACTTATCAAATAGTAATAAGTTTTACGTCACACATTCTTAATGAAAGGTTTTGGGATATGTCTATAGAAGTAGAAACAGTAGTAGCAGTATCAGTGATGATGGCCGTCTTTTCGGCAGTCGCCGCCGTTGGAACAAGCATCGTCTTAGGCGCAGGGTTTGAACGCTTGCGCACAGGCTTTGAGGTTATTCGTAAGCAAACAGGATTTTTCAGTGATGCCATTCACAAGCTGGAAGAAAAAATGGATGTTGTGGATGAGCAAACCGGAAAGTTCTCACACTCAATCTCTGTCATGGAAACAAAAGTCAATAATGTTGGAGAGCAGGCGAACGCCTTTACAGAGTCTGTTCAACGCCTTGAAAGTAAAGTTGATATTGTTGACAAGCAAACAGGCTTTTTCGGAGATGCTATTCATAAGCTTGAGAAAAAAGTTGATATGGTGAGTGAACATGAAGATGTCGTTGCCGAGAAGCTCGAAAAACAAGCGGATAGTGATATGATCAGTGTTGGTAAAACAGAAGCCCTTGTTTCTCATGCAGAACAACTCTTAACCCGCATGGGTGACCTGGCCGATAAAATGTCTTCAGATCAGCAATCACAAAGCATGCCATCAATGGATAGTTTCGCACATTATACCCACACGCCAGCAACCGATGCCGGACATGCAGGTTATAACTAAGGCACAATCCAAAAACCTATAAACTAAAGAAAGATATAGAGGCCGCATATATGTGGCCTCTTTTCTTATGGTGATAGATCCTATGGTTTTACATTTATGGTGGTAAGCTTGGGAAAAGCTGTTTAAAGTATAACAGTTTGTAAATGCTGCGTTTTTGTGTTTATGCGTTAATACGGAGGGGCGATTTGTCCATATATTTAGTTCTTTGGCTTTTGGTATCAGGGTTTTTAGTCGGGTTTTGGCTATGGACCATCTATGTTGTGTTAAAACAGAAAAAAGCTTGGAAGTTTTATGCTCAAAAGAAAAAAATGCGTTTTCATACAGCTTCTTTTCTGGAAACACCAACGATCAGCGGTTCTGTTGACGGATATAGTGTAACTATGTTCGCGAGCGAACATGGTGAGCTTGATGCAAGGTCACAAAGGCGTTTGACGGCTATTGAGGTATCACTTCAAACGCAACTACCATTTGCTATCGGTCTGGCAAGTGGCGGTATGGTGAATTTAGTGGAATCGTTGAAGTTACCGCAAGAATTCCGACCAAACGTTAAGGGGTGGGAGGATAGCTATGCTTTGCGCACAAATGATCTGAGCTTGGCGAGCGGTTACTTTACCGAAGATCGGCTGAATAAGTTGGCGAGCCTTATGAAAACAGATAGAGCCTGGATTATTTTCTTATTTATCGTTGATGAGGGAATATTGCGTCTGGATACGCCGCTTCCCATTGATAATCCAAAAGCAATGGATGTTTTGATTAAGCAGATGATTAACGTGGCGCGGGCGCTTGAACTTGAAAAAGGCGAGGCCAAAGACCTTATTCGTCAAAAATCAATGAAAGACAAAACGGGCGGTGTTCTTGAGATTGATGAAGATCTTCTGGATGATGATATCGGTTTTGAGCTTGAGGATGAAGAGGCTGACCTTGAATTTGATCTTGATGACGAAGAGGTTCTTGACGCTGAGGATACTTTGGAAGCTGCTAAAGCAGATGAAAAGCCGAGTGCGTAAAACACGAAACGGCCATTCTCAGATTAATCATTAAAATGCGAAATTAAGTATGAATAAGGGGGAAGTGTGTGTTCTAAATAACACAATTCTTCGCCGGACAGGTTAAATATGCAGTGCGTTTCGTATTCATTATGATATCTAACGATATGCGTTATTTTTAAATGTGATGTGTGTCTGAATTCAAAGTTAATATTAAAAAATTCTTCTCTATTTTTGCGCCAATTATAAAAATTGGAGACCTTATTCAGGACTGATGCAGAATTACCACACTGTGCCTGTACGTCCATGTTTTTATGTGTTTCGGGTATCGGAAGCCATGGGGCCGCCTCAGAAAATCCAGCGTTCGTTTTTGTACTGTCCCAAATCATGGGGGTACGACACCCATCTCGCCCTTGCCATTCTGGAAGGGTTTCTTTCGCCCACGGGTCTTGGATACGATCAAGGGGAATTTCCGCTTCGGGCAGGCCAAGCTCCTCTCCCTGATACATGAAAATGGTACCGGGCAGACAGCCGAGTAAGACCATCAATAGCGCAGATAAATCGGGGTGATGATCGTAGAGTTTGTGCCAACGGCTAGCGACGCGCACGACATCATGATTTGTAAAGGCCCAACTGGGCCAGCCAACGTCTTGTAGTGATGCAGGTTTAGCCGATTCAGCCGATTCTGTTTGGTGCGTTTGCAAACATCGGAAATATGTTTCTAGTGGCACACGCACAAGATCTTCGGTTAGAGGTTTTTCTGTTCCTGACATCATATGCGTGTTGTATGTGGTGTGTAGATGCTTGCCGCTGCGTGTGTATTTACGGGCGCAGTCATAGGGGTTATCATCACCAATTTCGCCGATAAGAACGCGGCCATCATAACTGTCGGTGAGTTTGCGTAGGCGCGCGATAAAATCCAAGTTCTCTGGTCTTGATTTATCGTAGATGTGTTGCTGTTGAGAGTAGGCAACCTCTTTTTCAAGTTGTGTGGCGAATTCTATGCCATAGGTACGACCCGGGTTATCGCGTAACTCCGCATCGTGAAAATAGAAATTAACCGTATCAAGGCGGAAACCGTCAACCCCCATATCCAACCAAAAGCGACAGATATCAAGAACCTCTTCCTGTACAGCAGGATTGTGATAGTTCAGGTCAGGCTGTTCTTTCAGGAAATTATGAAGGTAATATTGTTTGTGGTCATCGTCCCATTCCCATGCACTTCCGCCGAAAACAGAGACCCAATTATTGGGCGGCGCATGATTGCCGTACTCATCTGCTTTCGCATCTGCCCAAACGAACCAGTCTTTTTTATCAGGATCAGAAAACCATGGGTGCTCTTCAGATGTGTGGGATAAGACCAGATCAATAATGATTTTTAAACCCAGTTCATGTGCCTTTTTGAGTAAGGCTTTGAAATCGTTTAATGTTCCGAACATCGGATCAACATCACGATAGTCCGACACGTCATAGCCAAAATCTTTCATAGGTGAAGGGAAAAAGGGCGATATCCATATCCCATCCATACCCAATCCTGCGATGTAATCGAGCTTTTGCGTGATACCCGGTAAGTCACCGATGCCGTCGTTATTTGTGTCGAGGTAACTGCGCGGATATATTTGATATATCGCCGCGCCGCGCCACCAATCATTGTTAGACATAGATTGTACCTTGCAGATATAATGTTGCTTGTCCGGTTAAATGCACACGATCATTGGCCAATTCGCAATGTATAAAACCCTTGCGTTTTGATGTTTGCAGTGCATACAGCGAGTTTTTGTTTAGCCGATTCGACCAAAAAGGCGTCAGGATACAATGCGCTGATCCTGTCACCGGATCTTCATCAATACCGTATTTTGGGCAAAAGAAACGGGATACGAAGTCGATATCGTTTTGATCAGACGGAGCGGTAATAATTAGAAAATCGATATCCTCGATAGATTGCAGAGCCTTAAAATCAGGTGTTAGGTTTTCGACATCTTGTTGGGTTTCAAACTCCGCAACCCAGTACGTACCCTGATATATGGCCTTTGGTATTTTGCCCATGGCTGTGATGAGGGCGTTATGTTCAGCAACCTGCTCAACAGGCCATGCCGGAAAATCCATCATGAGGCCGTTTGCGGTTTTCTCAACGGTTAATTCACCGGACTTAGAATCGAATCGGATTATTTCTTGGCCGTAGTTCAATTTTTCAAAAATAACATAGGCAGCGGCAAGCGTGGCATGTCCGCATAAATCAACTTCGGCAGTAGGGGTAAACCACCGCAGATGAAAGCGATCACCATCAGGTATAAAAAAGGCGGTTTCGGAAAGGTTATTCTCCGCCGCGATATTTTGCATTAATTCATCGGGAAGCCATGCTTCCAATGGACAAACGGCGGCTGGATTGCCGCCGAATGTTTTATTTGTAAACGCATCAACCTGATAAAGGTCAAGTTTCATATATTGCGTTCCTTATATTATTTCGCTGCTTCTTTTTTAGCAGGAGCATCATCACCGGCCGCAGGCTCTTCCTTCGCAGGGGCTTCTTCTGCAACAACGGTCAACTTGACGATTTTATCCGGGTTGCTTGGTGGCTCACCAACGGCAACGGCGTCAATAAATTCCATTCCTTTGGTGACTTGACCAAGAACCGTATATTTACCTGTTAGGAAGCTACACCCGCTGTCTGTGAAACAGATGAAAAACTGAGAGTTTGCACTGTCAGGACTTTGCGAACGTGCCATACCAACGGTTCCGCGCTTATACTTGTACTTGCTGAATTCCGCAGGAACATCATTCAGCTTTGATCCGCCCATGCCTGTGCCCGTTGGGTCACCTGTTTGTGCCATGAAACCCTTGATCACACGGTGAAAGATAATTCCATCATAGAATCCTTCTGCCGCAAGCGTTTTAATACGCTCAACATGTAGAGGTGCGATGTCGGGAAGTAGTTCAATCACAACTGTGCCGCCTGATGAAACTTCCATGTGAACTGTATTTCCTGAATCAGCCGCCGTGGCTTCTGAAGCTGCCATAATAAATAGACCTCCGATGAGTGTAAGCATTAATTTCTTGAGCATAATAAAGTATCCTCTTAATAGAGTTAATTTTCAGATTTAGTGGTCGCATACCACGCGGATAATTGCAAGGGGGGAGAGGGAACAGTCCTAAACCGGTTCTTTTTCCTGTTCTGTGACTTTTGTCATTTGATCGTTGATTGCCTCAATGGTCAGGGTGTTGTTGTGCGTATCGACCATTTTCTTTAATTCACACGCGCAAGTGCCGCAGTTCATTTTCTCGCCGCCACTGCACGCTGCATAAACATCCGAAACCTTTGCTTTTCCAGAAATCTTCTCTAGCTGCGCGTTAACGGCCTTATCTGTGAAAGGGTTACAAATACATACATACATAATTTTTGCCTGACATTAGGTTGATTGTCTCATGCTTGTAATGAGAATTATTATCATTATGGCAGGTAATTGCAAGTTGTTCTCATTATTATTATTTAAGTTTTTTAAAATATTTTTTTTAAATTAACCAAGCTATGTGTAGAATTGAACGTAGCAAAGGCTTTTCTTATGATAAAAAAAACCGCCATTCTTTTCGTTTTTCTGTGGGTAATCTCACCACTTCATGCGTATGCGCAAAACAGCGATAAAAAACTTTTTCTTATGGTGCCTGAGGAAGTCTCCGAATATGTGGAAAATGGTAAGGGTGAAAAGCGCGTGCTTGTTCTATTCGATATTGGGTGTAAGGGGTGTCACGAAAAGTTTATTAGCCTGCTAAAGCTTGATTCCGAAAGCAGGCAAGCTGTTACAACAATATTCCATAGTGATAAGGTGATTGATTTTAAGCGCTATATTCGATCGTTCAATGAAATTCCGATTAGAATTATTTATAATAGCGAATCACAATATGAATTGATGCAGTCGTTGAAGCCTTACGGTGTGAAGCCTTGGCGATATCTACCGCGCGTTATTTTGATTGATGAAAACAATAAAGTTTACGGACAGGGCAATCACAGTGCGGATAATATCAAAAAGTTTTTGTCTTTGGATTTAGACAAGCAGAGTAACTAAGAAAGAATCATCAATGCGTCATTATATTGTCTATAGTCTTGTTTTGCTGGTTTTCTTATTCCCTATGAGTGTGCATGCGGAAGAAACAACAAAACAAACTAAGATTTATAATCTGCCGCCGAAAATGATTGCGGAATATATCGATAAAACCGAGGGGCAGAAACGCATTTTGATGATCTACACCTCGTGGTGCGGATATTGCCGTCAGAAAATGCCGGACATTATGGACATAGAGCGATCGAAGAAAGGCTCGGTGATCGCGGTTTCGGTGGATGATGATTACAGCCAATATGCACGTTATGCCAAAAAGCTCAGTAATTCACCGTTCCCTTTATTTTTAAACAAGGGCAGTGAGCGCGGATTAAAGAAAAAGTTATCTTCATACGGCGTTAAAGCATGGAACAGCTACCCGACGATTATTTTCCTTGATAAGAACAGCAAAGCCGTCGCACAAGGAAATTACACCGCCGAGCAAGCCGCAAAATATGTTTTAGACGAATAGCTTAAGCTTCTGCGTCTAATGGACTTTCGGAATTAAGCTGGATGTAGTTTTGCAGCCCCATATCCTCAATCATCTGTAATTGTGTTTCCAGGTAGTCAACATGGCCTTCTTCATCGGTCAAAATCTTGGCAAACAAATCACGTGATACGAAATCTTGAACGCTTTCGGCGTAGGCTACAGCTTCTTTGTAGTTCTTCACGCCGTCAATCTCAATTTTCAAATCACATTCCATGATTTCCTTCACGTTTTCACCAATATGAAGTTTTCCAACTTCTTGCAAGTTTGGCAGGCCTTCAAGGAATAAAATGCGCTTGATAAGCTCATCCGCGTGCTGCATTTCCTCGATTGATTCGTTGTATTCGTGCTTGGCAAGTTTTGTGATGCCCCAATCTTCCAGCATGCGTGAATGCAAGAAATACTGGTTGATCGCGCCTAACTCTTTTTTCAGAGCTTCGTTCAAATACTGAATAACTTTCTTATCGCCTTTCATGGCATTCTCCTTCGGAAGGTTTGTAATTAATCTGTCAAAGCGCGGTCAATAATCGCGCTGATATTCTTGGTATATGCATCGTAGCTGAAGATAGCATCCAAAGCATTGGCGTCAAGCTTTTCGGTGACATCACTGTCTTTTTCGAGCATCTCACGCAGCGTGAAAGTACCTTTACCTGTGCTGCGGTCTTCCCAGACTTGCATCGCGTTGCGCTGAACAATACGGTAAGCATCTTCACGGCTGATTCCGGCCTGTGTCAGGGCGAGCATCGTGCGTTGAGAGAATACAAGGCCGCCAGTCATTTCCAGATTATGGATCATGCGATCAGGATAAACGAGAAGCTTATCAATAATGCCTGCCAAACGATTGAGCGAGTAATCAGCCGAGATCAACGCATCCGGCAATATCGTGCGCTCAACGGAGGAGTGCGAAATATCACGTTCATGCCATAGGGCAACATTCTCCAAAGCAGGAATAACAGCAGAGCGGATTATACGCGCCTGACCTGTTAAGTTTTCTGTGCCGATCGGATTACGTTTATGCGGCATCGCAGAGGAGCCTTTTTGTTTCTTATCGAAATATTCTTCGGCCTCGCGGACTTCGGTGCGTTGTAGGTGACGAATTTCAACGGCGATATTCTCGATGGAACTTGCCACAACGCCGAGCGTGGCAAAAAACATGGCATGGCGATCACGCGGAATAACCTGCGTGGCAACGGTTTCGGCCTTCAGGTCAAGTTTATCGGCGACATGCGCCTCAATCGCGGGGTCTGCGGTGGCGTATGTACCAACCGCGCCGGAAATTGTGATGGTGGAAACTTCTTCCTTCGCGGCGATCATACGATCGCGTGCGCGTTTGAATGCGGCGTAATGCCCGGCCAGTTTCAGGCCGAATGTTGTCGGCTCGCCATGAATACCGTGGGAACGACCAATACATAATGTGTCTTTATGCTCAAGGCTGCGTTTCTTAAGCGCCGCCATTACCTTTTCAAGGTCTTCGATAATCAAATCCGCGGCCTGCGTCAGCATCACAGCAAAGCTGGTGTCAATCACGTCAGATGACGTCATGCCCTGATGGACGTAACGGCTATCCTCACCGACATATTCCGCGACTGATGTTAAAAACGCGATGACGTCATGTTTAACTTCGGCCTCGATCTCGTTGATACGATCAACATCAAAATCACCTTTTTCACGTAAAGCCTTGGCCGCACTTTCGGGCACAACACCCATTTTCGCCATTTTTTCCAGCGCGAGCGTTTCAACCTCTAGCCAGATGCGGAATTTGTTTTCTTGTTCGAAGATGTTTGCCATTTCAGGGCGGGAATAACGGGGTATCATGTTTGTCTTTCCAGTTTTATTTTTTACTGCGTTACGCGTCACTCGCCTAGATTTACTAGGCTTCATTTCTTGTGCCTAGTATAAAATAAAAACTGGTGTGACAAACCGTAACGTTGATTATGATCTTGCGCAAAACCTATTCTATTTCAGGTGCGGGATCAAGGCCTTGCATTATTGAATCGAAGCATAATCCATGGCGTTGCCGAACATATAGCGTTTGTTCCAAACAGAGATCTGAGGTGGCACGCGGTAACGTTCGAAATAATCATAGCCTTGCTTTAGATTCTGCCAGAATGGATACCATCGCGACAGGCTGCGTAATTTCATGTTTTCGGCGTTCATGCGGAAGGGGAAGATGTGAATAGGGATGGATTTATGACCGTATTTAAAATTCTGTTCAACGATCAGATAGATTTCCGCGATATTGGTATTGTTCATCGCCAAGCATCCTTCGGACACGCACTCACCATGAATCATGAGAAGTGATCCTGTGCGCTTGTGCGCGCGGTCATAGGCATTGGGATAGCCAATGTTAAAGGATAGGAAAAATCGGCTATTCGGGTTTAGGCGCTCTTTTGTAACGCTATAGAATCCTTCGGGCGTTTGCAGGTCACCTTCTTTGAGCTTTGGCCCTAATACACCAGATTTGTTGCATATATTATAAGTTTTAAACAGCTCGTACTGATTGTGGTATGAGCTTTTCACCCATAGCTCGAGCTGCATTTCATTTTTAAAGGCGCGGATCATCATCGGGTTATCCATGCTCATCCCCGCCATCACCATTTCAGTGCGTAGTACGGAAAAATTTCGTTCGCGAATGCGTTCCAACTGTTCATTCACACCAGGGGCGAGGGAGTTTCCGGCCTGTATTGTTTGTTTGGGGGGCGGTGCAACGCGCCCGTCATCAGAGCTGCACGCAGCCGTGAAAATGAGTATGGTCACAATACTGAGAATACGCATAAATTTATCGGCGCGTATGATCATTAGATGAGCCCTTCGTTGCGAAATGATGTTTGTCCGTTGCGGGCGATAATGACGTGATCATGTATGGTGATATCAAACGGTTTAGCCGCTGCGATGATTTGATTGGTCATATCAATATCCGCCTGAGATGGTTTGGGATCGCCGCTTGGGTGATTGTGCATGAGTATAAGCGCGGTTGCGCCCAATTCCAATGCCCGTTTCATTATTTCACGCGGATAGGCGGGGGTATGATCCACAGTGCCTGAACCTTGGATTTCATCGGCGATCATTTCATTTTTCTTATTCAAAAATAAAATGCGGAAATGTTCCTTGGTTTCGTGCGCCATCGTCATGTGGCAATAATCCATCAGGCGTGTCCAGTTATTCAAAACAGGCTTTTGCATCAATTCCTGTTTCATCATACGTGCCGCCAATGCGGATACTGTTTTTATCGCTGTCGCTGTGTTTTCACTGACGCCTTCAACTTGCGAGAGTGCCGAATGCGGCGCACTCATTAATTCAGGTAGGGAGCCAAATGTGCTCAGGAGGTCTTTAGCCAATGGTTTTACATCGCGGCGCGGGATCGCCATAAAAAGAAGGAGTTCTAAAAGCTCGTAATCCTGCATGGCATCTTCACCGCCAAAAACAAAGCGTTCGCGCAATCGTTGGCGATGGCCGGCATAGTGGGGGGTGGTTTTTTTCTTAGCAGATGAACTCATGCAGAAATATTACACACCATAAGGGGCCTTTGTATAGCCCTTAGGAGAGAGTGTGAAGATTTCAAATCCATCATCTGTTACGGCCAAGGAATGCTCGAACTGAGCCGATAATGTGCGGTCACGCGTTACGGCTGTCCATCCGTCTGATTTTAATACTTTCGTTGCGTAATGTCCGGCATTGATCATAGGCTCAATCGTGAAGAACATACCGGGTTCCAGAACTGTGCCTGTATCAGGTTCGCCGAAATGCATGACAGATGGCGGTGCGTGGAATGCACGGCCTAAACCGTGACCGCAAAAATCACGCACAACAGAAAATCTTTGTGCTTCGGCGACTTCTTGAATGGCATGACCAATATCCCCAAGAGTTGCGCCGGGCTTGACGGCTTCAATGCCGGCCATCATGGAATCATAGGTCACATCGCACAGGCGGCGTGCTTTCACGGGAATTTTATCACCAACAAAATACATGCGTGATGTATCACCATGCCAGCCATCAAGGATAACGGTAACATCAATATTCATAATGTCGCCCTCACGAAGGGTTTTTTCATTCGGGATGCCGTGACACACAACGTGATTAATTGATGTGCAAATCGACTTTGGAAAAGGCGTTGGCGCAGCGCCTTGATACCCAAGCGGAGCAGGGATAGCACCGGCCTTCGTGCACATATCATGACAAAGCTTGTCTAATTCTTCCGTGGCGACACCCGGTACAACATGGTCGGTGATCATATCCAGAATTTCCGCCGCCAGTTTCCCCGCTTTGCGCATGCCTTCGAAGTCCGCGGGGCTGTGCAGTTCTATGCCATCTGCGGAGAATTTATTACTAGTCTGGGGATTGAGGCCAACCGTCATCTTTATTCCTTATGAATGTATAATATTTTAATCACTCATGTTACATATATCGTTGCAGGTTGTCTGTAAAGTTTGGACGTATCACAGAACTGAATAAGGGCGTTTCATGGGTAAAACATATAAAGCAGCAATGGTTGTCATCGGTAATGAAATATTATCGGGACGAACGCAGGATAAGAACATTAATTATGTTGCGTGCAAATTGGTTGATAAAGGTATTGTTTTGGCAGAGGTTCGTATCATTCCTGATGATGAAGACACAATTATTGCGACTATTCATGATTTAAAAAAGAGCGTGGATTATATTTTCACAAGTGGCGGGATTGGCCCAACTCATGATGATATCACCGCAGACAGTGTTGCGAAGGCGTTTGATGTCGCGTTAGAAACGCATGATCAAGCCTTTCAGATATTACTGGATCATTATGGCGAAGAAGAATTTACGCAGGCACGCCAGAAAATGGCGAAAACACCCGTTGGCGCAGATCTTATACCGAATCCCGTTTCTGCGGCGCCGGGCTTTGTGATTGAAAATGTTTATGTCATGGCGGGTGTGCCGTCCATTTTTCAGGCGATGGTTGATCATGTCGTGATCGGTATGCAGGGTGGCCCGGTTATAAAATCATATAATGTGCCAAGCCGTTTCGCGGAAAGCACTATTGCCCCCGGATTGGCAGAAATACAGACGAAATTTGACGCCGTAGATATTGGTAGCTATCCTTATTTTAAAGACGGAGAGTTAGGTGTAAATGTTGTTTTACGCTCTAGTGATGAAACACTTCTCTCTCAGGCGGTTATGGATGTTGAGATTTTGATATCCGCGATTGAGGATCAAATGAACGAATAGTTTGACAGATAGTCCCACTTTCGGTTAAAGTAAAAGAAAAATGTATTTAGAAAACTAAAATACGATAAAAATTATAGATACAAGGGGTGTATCGCATATGGCAGGTCAATCAGTAATTGACAATGTAGTTCAGATATTTAAGCACGGGCTTGACCCGCGCTTTTTCTCGCCTGCTATGCAGGAAAGCCTAGTCAATGTTCTTAAAAATGCTGACAGTGTTGATAACATGGCGGATGACCTTGCCGAATGGCGTAGAGGGCTTCTAAGGCAAGATGATCTGCCACGCGAGACAAGAGTTTTCCTTGAAAGCGCCACAACAACGGCAAGAATCAGTGCTGTCCCTAAGATCACAGAAGTTTCGACAGCGTTCAGAGGTGCCATTGAAAGTAATCTTGATAATATCAATGTTGATGGATATATGCGCACGCTGCGCAATTCAGATGGTGTAAAGCTTTCTGATGCCGACACTGCGGTCATAAGGTCATCTTTTGATGAGCTTCTCCAAACGCGTGAGAACGCAATAGCAAAAATCATTGACGAAAACCCGGGCACGACCAGACAAGAAGTTCTGGATCAGTGGGCAAAACAGTTTGACGATGGCGCAGACACACGCAGGGGGGCGAGTGCTGCTAGCAGACCACCGCCGACAGAAGCGGAAGCTTTGAAGTCGATGCGTGATGACATGAAGACCATGAAGAGTAGAATGGATGGGGGGTTATCTTCCACCGATGAATTATGGGTTAAATGGAAAAAACGTATTGGTATGACCGGCCTTGCCGCATTGGGCGTGGTTGCCACGGATACGGCATTAGGTAATCCTTTAGGACAGAAGCTTGGTGAGATTAGCCAAGAAGAAATTCCTTTTATTTCGTTCGTTGCGGATAAACTTTCCGGCGCCATGTTTATGATTGTTGATGGCGTGGCCTTTTTGTCCGGCGCACCGGCAGAAACAGCAGCCTCTGTTGTTATTGGTGCTATGGAGGAACGCGGTGAAATCCCGAGAGGAGACGAAGGTAACGACCATAGAGACCTTATTCGATTGATCGCGCATGCTGCGACAGGGAATGTTCTTGGTGTAACCAAGCTTGCGAGTGGTGCAGAAATTTCCGGTACGGAAATTGATGAAATTTTGAGTGATCCTGCTGCTGAGGGGCTCTCATCCAGAGAGCGTGTCGCATTCGTTTATGAGCGTGTGAAAGACAAGTTGGCAGAAAATACACAAGAGAATGATATGGGTTTGCTTGGTTCTGGAATTGACAGAACACGCACGGAAGTCGAAGAGAGACGAACACAGATAGATGAGCGGGTAACGCAGGAAGTTGATCGCGCCAGACAAGAAGGTGAAGATCGGGCACGAAGGTTGCTTGAGGATAATCTTATTGGTGGCAACAGGCGCGGTGCACTATCCGATAATATGAATAGTCTTCTTACGAATACTGACCTTATGTCTGATAATACGTCGACAGTGTTTAATGCCGTGTCTGATAATTTAGACAAATTGGGTGTTGGTGGTTTTGCCAAAAATGCGTTTAAGCTTATCGGTGCAATTGCAAGTGTTGTCGGGTTCTTCAACAAAGAAGCCGGTGAATCGATACAGAAATTCGCCCTCAGCTTTACAGGCGTTGATGATAAAATTGCATCGCTTCGGGATGCTGTTTCGAATAACCGTGTTGTATCTCAATTCGGCGATAACTACGATCTTGGTGCCGGTCCGGCAGGTCCTAATCAACTTGCCACTGCGAGCTTGTAACTTTAGCCACTAAGCTCTAAGATTCCATCATGAATCACGATTTTTCTCAATATCCGGATAATACGATGTTGGCAGAGTTCATCATGGACATTTATGCCAATATGGACACGAAAGAAATCACCATTTTATATGATATGGAATTCGGTGAAGAACTTATGTTTATCGAATATGATCCAGAAAACAAAGAAATAGATTTTGTTTTTGCGGCCACAGGCAGTGTGCCTTTTGGTATGCCGTTAAAACAAGAATTATCTGACTATTTCGATCATGCTGAGCAAGTTACGTTGCTGCAAATGGATATGAAAAAGAATAAGGCCGTATCCGGTGTGGTTGTGACACTAAAGAGAAAAGACGGCTGAGCGAATTAATACGCCCCTGATCCACCGGTGACGACGCGCAACGTTTTAATCATGATTACGATATCGCTCCACACAGACCAATTACGTGCATACCAGCTATCCCAGTAAACACGGCGTTGAAAGCTTGTGTCGTTACGGCCGCTAACCTGCCAGAGGCCTGTAATACCGGGGCGGAGCTGTAGGTATTGGTTGATTGAATCACCAAATAATTCAACTTCGTCGTCAAGAATAGGGCGCGGGCCGACAAGGCTCATATCGCCTTTGATAACGTTCCAAAGCTGTGGCAATTCATCAATGCTTGTCTTGCGGATAATGCGTGCCGTTTTCGTTGTAACGCGTGGGTCAGCACATTTCAGCTTACGGTACTTCTCGTAATCCGCTCGCGCCTCGGGGTCTTTTTCGAGTAATTCATGTAAAAGGTGATCGGAGTTTGGCTCCATGGACTGGAATTTCCAGCACTTAAATTTACGTCCGTTTTTACCGATTCTTTTACCGCCATAAAAGAGGCTGCCGCTTTGCCCTTCTACTTTAAGCATAATCGCCGTCACAAGCATAATTGGAGACAGTAAGATCAATGCGATAGAGGCAATAATGATGTCCATACTTCGCTTTATGAAACGTCCTACGGGTGATAGCTCAGGGTTCTTAGCATTCAACAGCATGATATCGTAGCCGAAGAAATAATCCGGTTCCATATCAAATGTGCTGATACGTGACGTTGGCGGAACAATAGCGTAAAGCGCGTTCAATTCACTTAAGATACTAATTAACTCATCGCGTTCTTCACCGCGGAAAGTTTCCATACATATTATAAAAAATTTATCAATATTATCTGATACGTATTTTCTGTAATCTATTTTTTCTCTGTTAATCTCAACATCAGCATATTTCATGGGGATGGCATCAACGCTGAATTGCTCTTTTGCGCGGTCACGCAGGCAGATGGTTTTAATATCATAGCCCGTATAGTGATCGGTTGAGAACGCATAAAGCATGTTCGTAACGGTTTCATTATCCCCAATCACTACAGTGGGGATACGCCATACACCTTTCTTACGGGCGATGTGGTAAACGATTTGTCGCCCGCCAAGGGTAAAGAAAAAGACATAAACCCAACTAAACGCGATTAAAGAGCGCGAAAATGACATATCAAGCGCCAAACGTGTAAAGAGGTCTAGGAATAAGATTCTAAGGCATATTGATAAAACGGATTGGACTTGGCTCCACCACGGTACGCGCTGTGTGTAGTGCCCTTTGGCAAAGTATAAGAACAGCACAACAGGGCAGAACCACAGGAAAAACAGATCATGGATATGAGCGTATTCATATAGCGGTTTGTTGTAAACGTCCGGCTGAAGCCATTCCTTGATACCCTGCGCGGTAAAGAAAGCCGCAATAAACGAAAGGTTCATAGCAATAACATCAACAAAGAATAATGTCGCACTGACATTTTCCTTAATGAGTGGGCGCCGTCGATCATTAGCGGGGATCATATTTAATGTCTTATCCATCACCCTACGTCCCTGTTGAAGGGCCTGTCCAAGATTTTTAGCACCAAAATTTTTTGCCAATATTTGCATAACAGCAAAGATGACAGCATAATTTTAAAATTGCAAATAAAATGCTGCACGGCAATATTTTCCGTAGATGGCTTCCAGTGAATTAGGGACATGTTATATAGGGCACAATTTAAGGTCTGAG
This sequence comes from uncultured Micavibrio sp., assembly GCA_965263215.1. Lineage (GTDB taxonomy): Bacteria > Pseudomonadota > Alphaproteobacteria > Micavibrionales > Micavibrionaceae > UBA1672. Next base: position 1,967,931 of record OZ253663.1, on the reverse strand, counting down.
ATCAAAATATACGCGATGATATTCTGTTGTCTTGTCAGGTGAAAGAATTTTTTTCTGCAATATCTGTGCCTCTTTTTTCATACTCAGAATGATCATAGTTCCGGTATTGCCGATAGGCTCAACATTCATTGATTCAAACATCTTTGAATTTTTGAATGATGGTGTCTGGTTATCTTCCCATCGTGCGTCCGGCAGCTCGATAATAAGAAGTTTTTCATCATTATCAATATCAATGTTGTATGAAGTTTTCTTATTCGTATCAAAGGCAACGCGAACCTTATCGCTATGTTCACCAACTCTAAAGTTTAAAGCGACAACGCCGTCAAAGTTTTTCGCCGAAACCTTTTTTGCAGGCTCGGCAGGGGGCGTATATTTCACTACGGTTTTTGTCGGTTTTTTGGGTGCTTTGGGTGCTTTGGCTAGTTCGGGCGGCTTTTTCGGCTGAGGGTCAAGTTGGCCTATATCAAGTTTAGGGCCTGAGGAGCCGGAAAGATCAATCGGTTGCTGCTGTGGTGTTTCTTGCAATACGACTTCCAGTTCTCTGATTAGATTTTGGATATCGGCCTCTACGGCTGCCAGGCGTACGATTGCGGGCTTGTAGACATCAAACTCTTTCTTCATATCAACAACCGCACCCTCAACACGATCAAAGCGATCATCGGGGTCTTTTAGTTTTTCCGCAAAGAGGGTGTCTATGTTCATACCCTTCATGGGCTGTAATGCAGGAAGACCGTTTGGCATGGTGGCGTTTTGTTGTTGATTTGGTGTATTTTCTGTCCCAAAACGTGGGGGAAGGGCAACAGGCGCTCCTATATCGGCAGATTTTTGTGCATTACCGACTTTGTTGCCAGTGTTTTTGGTGTTTGATTCGTTCTTATTTAGGTTCAGAAGTCCCTCTGGGTTACATGCACTTAGCAAACCCATAAATAGCGTAAAACATAGACTCAGAGCTATTTTTCTAATCATAAAATAGTGAACCGATAGCCCCAGAATAGGGACGTTAGAACATTAAAAAGTACGCAGCAAAAAACACCACTTATGATTCTATCCCAAAAAGGTAATTTACATCAATAGGATATTTCAAAATAAACTGTTGAATTTTAACAATATCAGGGCTTTATGGAGGAATGCACAGTCATAGACGTCATATAAAAGGGGGGGTAAATTTAGCGTTTAATCAGGATTGCAGTTTGCTCCGGCGTTTTATACAATGACGTACTTTCTTATCGTATTTTCCAAAAGGGGCCTTTTATGCGTCTATCCAAGATGCTTTTTCTGATTATGGTTTTCGGCATTATTGTTGAAAGTCCGGTATATGCGGGTGTAACGACGATACAGGCACTATCATTCGGGTCTTTTATTGTGAAAAATAACAACGCACAATACGATATTACGGTTAATACAAATGGCAGTTACACCTTTGATAGTGCAGGGTTTATCGAAATTTCACCCCCACAAGAGGGGATATTCGATCTGGACGGTATGACGCCACTAGATTCCGTTACGAGTGTTACTGTGACGCAAACTATACCGCTTTCCGGGGGCGGTGAAGGGTTTCAAATGGTCAACTTGCAGGAAAGCCATACAACCATAGTCAATTTGGCTGGTGAAATCAGGGTCACAGTAGGCGGAACGGCAAGAACCTCTGGCAATGGTAATCCGTATATGGACCAAACCTATAACGGTCAATTGGAAATACAGATCAATTTTTAACGAATTTTCTTGAACAAAAGGTAGAAGATATAAATGAAAAAGATAGTTTTGAACGCTTTGTTATGCTTGGGCTTTATGGTTGGTGGGCTTGTTTATGCTATCCCTGCGCAGGCAGATCTTATGATTACGCCAACACGCGTTGTCTTTGAGCCACGCGAACGATACAAAGATGTGACGTTGGTAAACTCCGGCAGTGAGCCGCAAGTGTATGAGATGAGCTGGGTTTATTTTCGTATGCAGGAATCCGGTGCGGGGTATAAGCCATCAGAAGTTTCAATAACGGAGTTTGATGCGTCAAAATATATTCAATTTACTCCCAGACGTGTCACGCTTGCGCCGGGGGCTAGTCAAAAAATCCGTTTAGCTCTGCGTCGACCTGAAGTCGTGCCGGAAGGGGATTTTCATGTTCATTTAAAATTTGCGTCTGTTCCTGATGTCGTTGCAGATGACGGGGCAAGTAGTAAGCCGCGCGCTGTGGTTTCTATCAATATTGGTTACACGATTCCCGTGGTATTCAGGTCGGGGGAGCCGAGCGCACAGGCCGTGATTGACCCCATTAAAATTAATCGTAACCCTGATAATGGGATGCTAATGGTTTCTGTCCCTGTTCGCAGAGAGGGTGGCCCGCATGCAATTTTGGGGCATTTGTTTATATATCATGTTGATAAAAGCGGTAAGGAAACACGTGTTGGAGAAATCAGTAATGCGCATATATTCCCTGAGGTGTCTAAACGTATTTTTGATGTTCAGCTTATTAACGAAATTACAGGCGGAAGTCTTAAGGTTGTGATGAAGCATTATACATTAGATGATGCACAGACATACGCAGCAAAAACGTTCCCGTTGGAGTAGGTAGGCTATTTTAAAAGAAACGCAGTAAAAAAAGGCACCCGATGAAGGTGCCTTTTTAGTGAATTTGTTTAACTAAGGAGTATTTTTACTTAGTAAGTGAATGTCACATCGAAGCTAGCGGCGTGTGTATTGTCACCGGGAGTCGCCGTGATAGAAATAACGCCACCAAATGTGACTGTTTCATCAGCGCCACCGACTGTTGTTGTAACAGTGCCTGTGTCTGTGTCTGCATCCAGTGAATTGTTACCGTCTGTTGCCGTTCTGTAGTTCGTCGCTGTCAAAGACAGTCCGCCGTCTACGAAGTCAGAAGATGCAGAGCGTGTAATTGTTAAAGCTGCCGGTGCAGGTGTTTGCACAAGAACAACCCCCTCAGTTGCGGATGGGGTAATGTTCACAGCTTGTGAGCCGTTACCCACAGCGCCCGTTTGCGTTGTTGTGACAGTTCCGTCGTTCGTTAATGTCAATGCAGGCGTATCACCGGTAACAAATGTCAATAGCCATTCACCAAAATCCATGTCCGAAACATCAGTCGTGCTAATCGCACTTGATGTGATCAACTGCGCGTTTACAGTTTCTGTTTGTGAATAGGCTTGGTCGGTTGTTGCAAATCCAAGTGCCATAACACTTGATAATGCTAAAAGTTTGAGAGGGATGCGTTTCATAATAGGTTTCTCCTTATTTTCCCTAGTTAAACTGATACTCAGTTTTATGTTTGAAAGTTTGAAATATACTCAACTCTAGATACGTATACGGGCAATACTTCCCGCATAGATATATAATAAGTATCACAGAAAAATAGTTAAATCATTATTAATATTACACATTTAAATAAAATTGTTGTGATTAACTTTTTCATTATCAAGGCATTTTTCTAAATTTTCTGTGACTATCTGTTTGTCTTTGGGAGGTGGTTATGGTTTACTGTGATCATTATCCCTGCGTTTTTATCCACAATAATATACACAACTTGGGCGTTAGTTTGAGCTATGAATCGAGCTATTTCTGTCTGCGTAAAAAAAATTGTGTTCAGTTGCGTTTTTTGCGCGATTGCATATTCAAATGTCCAGATATCACATGCTGATTCGGGGCAGCGTTCTCTATCGCCCGAAGCTCGAAAGTCGCTGGCGCAGGCCTTTGTCAAAAAAATTAAAAGCGGGATGCAAGCAGCAGATCAACGTTTGATTAAAGTTGAGCGCGCACATATTGAAACGAATATTTTGCCCGAGGGGGAGCGCTTATTGCTGCAACCGAGCCTTCCGCCACATATCAAGCCTGACGGCATTATTATGGGGCAATCACGAAATAAGCGTATCCTTTTATCGCTGAAAGATTTCGGCAGCACCCTACAGTTGCCAATTGATGTTAACGCGGAAACCCGAACTGCGGATGGTTGGTATATTCGTCAAAATAAGAAGTTTCATGTTGATATGGCCAAAGGCATCGCGCATACGGACGTAGGCGAATTTCCAATTTCTGAGAACGTGATTTTCGAAGATGGTGATATTTGGGTTCCGGTAGAGGAGCTTGCGCAGTGGATTGACTTTGATATGACAACCAGAATTTCTGCACAAACACTCGCGATCAAACCGTCGAGCCCTTTACCGTTGCAAGAGCGTCTCAATAGGCGGAAGTTTGATGCTAAAAATAATAATAGAATCCCTGAGCCCAAGCTGCCGCGCGGTGGTGAGCCATATAAAATGGTGAGCGCTCCCAGTATTGATGTGTCCACGAATTCAACATACAGAAAAAGCGGAGACAGAGATGATGGTGACAGTCGCCATGACGTCAATGTGCGCACAGTGAATGACTTGGCGTATGGGACATTTACCACACAGACACAATATGATGATGAAAACCAGATCCGTAATATTAGGGCAAATTACAAACAAGAATCTGAAAATCCTGACTTGTTGGGGCCTTTGAAAGCGCGCCGTTTTGAGGTTGGGGATGTGGTAACAGTGCCAACACAATTATTGGGCGGCGCTATCAAACAGGAATTAGGGGCGCGTATTACAAATACAGATCCGCTGCGTTCTTTTTCAAGCCCGAGCACGTCAATCACAGGCAATACATTTCCCGGATGGGATGTTGAACTGTACCGTGAGAATCAGTTGATCGGTTTTCAGGCGGTACGGGATGATGGGTTCTATAATTTTGAAAATGTGATCTTGTTTAATTCTGACAATAACTTTCGTCTGGTCTTTTACGGACCGCAAGGCGAGGTGCGTGAGGAAAGCTTATCCATACCTGTTGATAATAAACTATTGGCAGAAAAGGGCGGTGTTTACGATGTTTCTGTGACGTTCGACGGGAAACAGGCATACAAAAAAGATGTTGGTTTTGCTGAGCCTGATGAGGGGGCGGCGAATATTGTGGCTTTGTATGAGCGTCCTATCCTTGACCGTACATCGGCATCTGTTGGCTTTAGAAGTTCTGAGCATGAGGGGGAGCGTAACAGCGTGGCGCAAGTTGGGCTTTCAACCACCATTATGCAAGCTTTGGTGAACGCAGATGTTGCGGTTGATGATGAGGGAGAGGCCGCGGCCGAGCTTGTAACGCGCAGAAGCTTTGCAAATCACGACATTGTTAATACGCTCAGTTGGACGGGGGAGAATTTTGATACGGATAGTCGCGGTGATACAAATGACATTGGCACTTTTAGGGAATCGTTTAGTATGATCGGTGAATTGCCTTTCGAGCTTGGCAAAAGGCCGCGATATAACTTAAGCGCCTCCTATACTGAAAACACCGAAGGGAATTCAACATTCTCATCAACGGCGGGTTTTAATACCGCTATTAAGCGTTTCACCTTCAATGAATCTGTGACTTACAATTCTAGTGATACCATCGCTGATGACACCATAAATTCTCTGACAAGTGTGACAGGTGTGTATGGCAAAAACCGTATGCGTGTGCTCGCGAATTATAACATTAAGCCAGATAGTGAGCTTAGCAGGGTTTTAGCGACGTATCAGCGTGACTTTAGCCGCGATGTTGATGTTACGCTTGATCTGGAAAGGCGTTTCGAACAATCGCTCACTGAATTGACGGCCAGATTAGATTGGCAAGCAGGGTTTGCGCGTATATCGCCACGTATCAGCTATAATTCTGATCATGATGTTTTTGCCGGGCTTAGTACACGCTTCGGTTTGTTGAAAGACCCGACATCCGGTGACCCTTATGCCTTTGACCGCCCGATCACAAGCAGCGGTTCTGTCAGTGCCCTCGTTTATGTTGATGAAAATGGTGACGGACAATTCAACGAAGGTGAGGAAACGCTAGAAGATGTAACGGTGCATGCTCTTCAAAATGGTGGGCGCGAAAAAACCGATGAAAACGGTATTGCGATATTCACACGTATGCAAAGACAGCGTTTAACAGATGTTATTGTTGACGCGAACAGCCTGAAAGACCCTGCATGGATACCAGGTTTTGAAGGCGTTTCAATATTGCCGCGTGAAGGGTATACGGCGAAAATAGAATTCCCTGTTCACATTAGTGGTGAATTGGATGGCGTTTTATATGCCAATGTGAAGAAGAGTTGGCTGGATGATGATTTATCTGAGGCAGAGCCGGTGCCGTTACGGAATGTAAGCTTGAGCCTTTATAATACCGAGGGGGAGGCGGAAAAAACGGCAGTCACCGATTCAGGTGGTTTCTACTACTTCACACAAGTTCCGCCCGGGCGCTATTTACTTGCGATCAGTTCAAAAAGCGCGGCGAGAAATAACTTTATAAGGCCAATGCCGCAGCAAATTGAGATTGGCTATGACGGCACGATTATATACGGCAATGATATCTATGTTGATAGTGGTAGCGATGTTCCATCGGAAATTAAGGCCGACATAGAAGATTATCAAACGCGCCACCCGCACATTGATTTTTCCGCGCAGGATTATGATCTGGTGCTTAATCTTGGCGAATATAACTCACGTCTGTTGATGTCGGTTGTTTGGTATAAATTGAAATCACGCTATAACGCGATGATTGGTCATGGTGATTTGTTCGTGCCGCCGACACAAAGTTACGCCGATGTCACCACGGGGAAACACACATTGCGTGTTGGTTTGAAGAATAAAAAGCTAGATCATGCTTACGCGGTATGCCGTAGTTTGATGGCACGTGATCAACAATGCAGCGTGGAGATTTTCCCAACCTATATCAAACAGGCTAGCGCGGTTAATCCTTAAAACACCAAGACATATATTGTTGCTAGAGTTATTTGCATGATGGCAAAGGGCAGGGCCTTAACCACGAACCCTGCGAAGGATAAGGGCACCTTATGTTTGTGCATGATGGTCACAGCGACCAAGGTTGATGCGCTGCCGATGGGGGTAAGGTTACCGCCCAGATTTGCCCCGAACACAACCGACCACCACAGGGTTGAATCTGTGGCCGTGCCCAAGGACACCAATATTTTCGCGAGCATTGCGGCAAGAGGGATGTTATCTGTCACTGAACTGAATACGGCAGAGGAAATCAATAAAACGCCCGTACCAAAGGATGTTTCGCCCTCGCCAATCATGAATTGAACGGCCTTACCGATAGCGTCGAGCACATGGGCATGTTCCATCACGTTAATCACGACGAACAACCCCATGAAAAATCCGATGAGATCCCAATCTACGGCCTTATAAAACTTATCCGCTTCGGCCTTGTAGCGTATGAGCATAATCGTCGCAAAGGCCAGCGCGACAAATCCCATACCTAAATCTTTCACGACAGGCAGGATGGATGTTGTCGCAATCGTCAGGATAAAGCCGATCAGCATCGCGGTGGAAAACCAAAAGAAAGCGCGGCTTTCGATGCCGTCATTTTCGTTAAACCCTGCGATAAGTTGTGCGGCTTCTTGTTTTTCTTCTTCCGTTTTAAGGGCTGTGATTTTAAACATCTTTGCGCCCATGAAAATGGTTGCAGCTGTGGCGACAACAACAAAAGGGGCAGCCTTAATGAAAAAGGCCACAAAACTGATTCCCGCCGCACCGCCAACAATAATGTTGGGCACAGATGATATCAGGGTGAGCAGGCCGCCGATGTTGGTCAGCAAGCCTTCGATCAGCAGGAAATGCAGGAGTTGATGGCTCCTTCCCAGTTTTCCTAACGAAACCACAGTGAGTGACCCGACAATAATCATCGCCGTCACGTTGTTCAGAACGGCGGAGAAAATCACCGTCATCAGACCGTAAGACCACAAGAGTTTCACCGGATCGCCCTTTGATGCCTTGGTCAGAACGATGGCAATCCATGTAAATAGGCCGGATTTCGACGTGACGTCAACAAACACGCTAGAGCCGACAATGATGGCAATGACCTTCCAATCAATGCCCGGAATATAAACCGGCATATCAATGTGATGTCCGCCCGGTACGGTGACTGCGCCGATGGGGATAATACCAAGGAAAGAACCGAGTAATAAAGAGATAATCGCAAACACACCGACAATGACGGATTTCTTGGCGTGCAATTTTTCTTCCGCGGCCAATGAAATAATCATCAGCGTAAGAATAATCCCGAACAGGGCGGTGATAGATGGGGTAACGGTTGTAACGGCGTGCTGCGCGGTTTCTATATGTTCTGCGTCCATAAGTTTCTCACAACATCAATAAGGGGACTTGCCGTAATTCCACAGCAAGCGGATAAGCCATGCCATGCATGGCCAGTTGATCGTGGTCTTTGGCATGCATCACCAGTAAATCTATTTGATGATCAAGGACAAGTTTTTTATATTCATTTAAATGATTGCCGAATGTCACAATACTTTCGATGGTGACGGGGGAATTATTATCCAAAAGCGTTTGCTTACACGATTCAATATAGGCCGCAGGCTCCTTCAATAATTGTGCGCTGATTTTTTCTTTTGCCTCGTCTGTGTCGATGGCCGATATTTTCGAAATAACATCGACATAGCGATCAAACGTCATTTGATCTTCGATGTGGCTTAGGAAAAGCGAACCGTTACTTTGTGTAAAACGTAGGGCATAGTTAATGAGTTGATGATCATTTGATAAATGGCTTGTGATTGCCATAACCTTGTTCGTATTTTCCATCGCATGGTCATGCGCATAATCGGCATCGGGATGCGGCAACACCAACACGGGTGATTTTGCACGTTGAATAAGAACATCAAGATAGGAACCGAGACTATGTTTAAACACCCAGTCTTTACTTTTTAAATTGCGGTAGGAGCAAATAATATCGGAATTTTCCTGATTTACACGGTCGAGTAAATCTTGTGTGGTTTTGTAATCATCGGCGTTTAAAACCGACCATGTGACAGATGTTCCCAGAACGCTCAGGAATTTTTGAATATCTTTCAGGTAATCCTGAACATTTTTTTCACGTCTATCCGTCACCAGTAGGACGGATTTAACCTCCGGCAGAGCATATTCATAGGTGTCTGTTAGGGCGGAGCGGAATATCGATTCAAATTGATCAACCTGTGTCATGTCCAAAAACATAACAGCGTCAGGGAGGTAGAGGAAGGGCACATATCAAAAACGATAAAAGTTATGCTCACTTCTTGGTTTTTTTCTTACCAATATTCTTTTCAATCGCTTGGATCATCATGCCGGCAATGTCTTTTTCCGTGATGTCCTCTATGCCTTCCAAGCCGGGGGATGAATTGATTTCCAGAACTTTCGGACCGTCCTTGGAGCGAATAATATCAACACCTGCCACGACAAGTCCCATGGCTTTTGTCGCGTTGATGGCAATTCTACGTTCTTCCGCCGTGATTTTAACCGCGCTGGCCGTTCCGCCGAGGTGAAGGTTTGCCCTGAACTCGCCTTTGGCGGCCTTACGTTGAATTGATCCGACAACTTTGCCATCAATCACGAAACAACGGATATCCTCGCCCTGTGCTTCTTTGATGAATTCCTGAACCAAAATGTTGGCTTTCAGGCTTTTGAAGGCGTTGATCACACTTTCTGCGGCCTTATTGGTTTCCGCCAAAACAACGCCGCGCCCTTGTGTGCCCTCAAGCAATTTCACAACCAAAGGTGCGCCATTAACCATATTGATGATCTCACGGGTATCAACGGGGGAATTAGCAAAGCCTGTCGTTGGCATAGGAATTTTTTTACTGGATAGCTCTTGCAGTGATCTGAGCTTATCGCGTGATCGTGTGATCGCGACAGAGCTGTTTAGACAATATGAGCCTATTGCCGCAAATTGACGCGTGATAGAGCAGCCATAAAAGGTCATGGATGGTTTAATGCGCGGGATCACGGCGTCTACATCATCCAGAAGCTCTCCACCACGATAATGAATTTCAGGGTTTTTAGAACTGATGTTCATATAACATTGGCTGATATTCACGAAGCGCATGTGATGTCCGCGCTCTTCTCCGGCTTCTATGATGCGCCGGTTTGAATAAAGATCAGGGTTGCTTGCCAACACAAGGATTCTAAGTCCGTCTTTTTTTCTCTCGGATGTACCGTAATGTTTCACGACAGTTTCATCCGGAACATTTCCAAGACAAAAAGAAACATCGGGGTCAATCAATGTACGGCCTGCCATGGCTTCGCGCCCGATCAGCATGCGATATCCCATAGCATCACGATTGGTCAGGGTAATTTCTATATCCCAAGTTTCACCGCCAAGATTGATGGGGGTTTTGATCACTAATCGTCTTTCTTTATCCCCGCTGGAGCTTTTAACGGAGCGTTGATCAACCACGAGGCCGCGGCAACTTTTAACGACTTTGCGATTATCCTGAATGGGGTGGATATCAAAATGCGCGTATTCTTGGCCGTTATCACGAAAAGTATGGATATTAAAAGCGTGCAGGGACGATGTTTTTGCACCGGAATCAATACGTGCTTTAATTGCAGGGAGCCCGAGCGCAGGCAAACTGCACCATTCTTCTTTTCCAATAACAATTTTATTGCCCATTTATGTTGCTCCTTTTTTTAAGATTCAACCATATAAACGTGAAATAGGCGAGCGTATAGCGAAATTTTATTGGCTTACACAGAAATACAAATATTTATCGAAATGATTTGTGTTTATTAGGTGGGGCTGAATAAGATGGCTTCTTAACCGAAGGTAATCAGATATTAAAAAAGAATTTCATATTACCGTAGATAAAACGAATGCAAACGACAAAGCCGTTAGCATCGTTGCCGCGCATACAGAGCTATCCAAACAGGTCATAAAGCAGGCCATGAAAAAAGGGGCACTTTGGATAGAAGATAACAAAGGCACACGCCGCCTTAGACGTGCGGACACAGTTCCACCAATTCAAAGCATTTTGCATTTTTATTATGACACGAATGTTTTGGATGTTTCTCCCCCGCAACCTACCTTAATTGCGGATGAGGGTGATTACAGCATCTGGCATAAGCCGCCGGATATGCTTTCCCAAGGATCCAAGTGGGGGGATCATTGCACCATTAACCGCTGGATTGAAATTAATGAGCCTTTCGACACAAAGCCACAAAGGAATTGTTTTGTTGTGCATCGCCTTGATAAGGCGGCGAGGGGACTGATGTTGATTGCGCATAAAAAAAGCGTGGCGGCCAAACTCTCAGGACTGTTTGAAAATAGGACAATTTCAAAATGTTATCGCGTCATCGTTGAGGGTGAGTTTCCTAAAGAAGAACAGACCCTTGAAACAGAGGTCGATGGTAAGGCTGCGTATTCTTTGGCTCAGTTAATTGAATTTTCACCTGAACAAAATCGTTCTTTGTTAAATGTCGATATCAAAACAGGTCGCAAACATCAAATTCGTATTCACATGAGCCAATCCGGTTATCCCGTAATTGGTGATCGTTTGCATGGAAATGCAGGTGAGGATGATCATGAAGCGCTACAGCTTTCTGCGTTTTCTTTAGGCTTTGCCTGCCCAATAACCAACCTATCTCGGCGATATGAGTTGCCGGAAGATTTGCAGTTGAGATTTTAAAAATTGAAGTGCATTTCAAGATAACATAGGTCATGATCTGGTGATCAAAATTTTATAAATTAAGGACGTTATATGGCTCGCTATTTTTTACTTTTCATTGCGATGATGTTTTTCTCTTCTCATGCGCAGGCGCAAAAAATTACTCAGGAAGAGCTTATCGCTCTGCGCGATGAATGTACGACCATGAAAAATAGTGGTGCGTATGTTTCTGTGGATCATGAGAATGCCACAGAACGATGTTTGAAGGCGTGTCCTGAAAGTCTCAATATTTATAATAACCGCGCCCTTACGATGTGCATGGGGGCGCACAGTAGTTTTAAAAAGAGTGCTGCGCGCGCATATGATGCTCCGATTGGCCGTGTAGAAGCCGAAATCGATTATGGTGGGCATAAGTTTTGGGCTGTGATGGACAGTGATAATGAGAAATTTTCTAAGCATTGCCAAAGTTTATCACTTACTGCTGCTAAATCTCACCCAAAGCCTATTAAGGGGTATCACATGATGCTTGCTGGTGTTAAAGAAGTGCCCATTACTGCGTTAGAAACTTCGGCGATTCTTATCAATGTGCGCATACCAACTGATAAGACAAAGGCTCAAAATTGTACGGCAGAAGCAGTCTATGTGACTTGCCCGGCATTTAGACTAGAGCGGCCAGAGTGCAACCGTTAGTAGGAACGGTTTTAATGGAAATACACTTATTGTCATGTTAAATTGGACATGAGTATGGTTTGGAGGCTAGAATAGCAACTGAGCTTAAAAATAAGCCTGCTAATATTAAAAAGATAAGGTGGATGTCGTGGGTGACAATATTCATTTAAGAAATATTCATAACAATGAAGAGATGATCATTGAAATAGATCCATCTCAGCCGAGCGGTTATGCCGCTAAGTTATTCAAGCCCCCTGAATCGACTGCCGAGGGCACAGCCTTCCAAGATCTTGGGGATCAGTTTGATGAGTTCACCAGAGATTGGCGCAGAGATGAATCTGTGCCTGAAACGCACGCGCACGGCGATAGAACCTTCGATCTGGATTATGATAATGATGGCGACGGCGATATGGATGTCAGACTCGTCGATAATTTGTTCACAATCAAAGATGTTGTAAATGCCGAATTGGCATCGCAAGACAAACCTCTGATAGAGCGCTTTGACATGATTTCAGGGTATCGCCATCCGGATACGGCGGCGCTTTTAAACAGTACCGTCAGCATCTCTCAGCATAATTTGGGAAGGGCGCTTGATATCAGGCCGATTGATACAAACGGGGATGTTATTCCTACGCGTGAAGTCACACAGTCAATATGGCAAGAGGTTCCCGGTATTAGGGGGCTTGGCAATTATGATGTCGATATCAACACCCATGTTGATACCCGCCCCCTTGCAGCCGGTAGAGATAACCCGGCCTTCTGGGATGATGATCCAAACGGTAAGATCAACGCCGAAGCGGCTGATTGGTATCCTTCCGGTGATCCTGCACCAAGATCCCCCGGCGGATAAGGTGATTTAATCTTAATTAAATATCGGAAGAAATTAAAATGGTGGAGGTATCAGGTGACACCTCGAACCGTTTGTTTGAGGTTTTGGCGCTTTGGGAAAGTCATTTAAAGTAGGTATAAATTCAGATTGTTATAAAGTAACGTTTCTGTTATCAATGGCGCATAATGGAAAACATAGTGTACAGAAACAAGCTGATTGCGATTTGCATGCTTGCGATTTTGGTCTTTGGCCAAATTGCATTAGCGGCGCATTCTGTCGTTCACTTTGATCATGTTTTTCATGAAAAAATTATTCAGGTAGATAGCGCATCTCATTCTGATTCAAACCCTGAGCATTTTAAACATCAGTGTCCTGAATGTTTATTAACACATGCATTTCACGCAGCAGACATTCCGGTTATATTGTATGTGCCGCTTATAAGCTTTGTAGAGCATACGATCAATCCTGATACCTGTCTGTTTTCAGGTAATATTTTCAATTTATACGAGGCCACCGGCCCGCCCTTAATTTCTGTCTAAACCCACAAAATACAAAATTTAAATTTTAGATAGAAAGGGCATGAAAATGTCAAAGAAACTGTTACTGGCAGCCAGCGCGGCTGTAATCCTTAACGTATCTCCTGCTTTAGCGGCGGATGATGCAGACCTAAACGCTTTGCGCGCCGAAATCCAAGCTATGCGTAATGCGTATGAAAACAAAATTGAGCAACTTGAAAAGAAGGTGGAAACACTCGAAAACAAGCAACAAACCACATCTGAAAAAGTTGCAAAAATACAGCCTTCATCAGGTGGTGACTTAACCGTTCCCCCCGCAACATCAAAAAGGCGTATCAACGACAACAGCTTTAATCCTGAAATCGGGGTTATCCTTCAAGGGAAATATCAATCATTCTCTGAGCGTGAAGGCGATATTGCAGGCTTTGCCATAGGTGAAGAAGGTGAGCGCGGATCAGAGGGGTTGAGTATTGACGAAACAGAGCTTAATTTCTCTGCCAACATTGATGATAAATTCCGCGGCAGTACGACAATCGCATTACATGAGCATGAAGGTGAAACGGAAGTAGAAATTGAAGAGGCGTATGTTGAAACATTATCGCTGCCCTACGGCTTGCAAGCCAAAGCAGGACGGTTTTTCTCAGAACTCGGATATTTAAACTCTCATCACAGCCATGCTGATGACTTCGCAGATCGTCCTCTGACAAATCGCGCGTTTTTAGATGGAAATTACGGTGATGACGGTGTGCAGGTTTCCGCTATTCTTCCGACTGATATTTATTCAGAAATCGGCGGCGGTATATATCGCGGCAATGACTTCCCCAGTGGCGGCGCAGAAGGCAGTAATATCGGATCATGGACTGCCTATGGCCGCGTAGGTGGTGACATCGGCGATAAGACAAGCTGGCGTTTAGGACTTTCTACATTGCAAGTGAATAGCGCTGAGCGTTCCGCAAATGAAGATATGGTCACATTTAACGGAGATAGCGGCCTTTATATTGCCGATGCTCGCCTTGTATATGCTCCAACAGGCAACAACGCGGATAAAGAGCTAACCTTGCAGGCTGAATATTTCCATCGTGACGAAGATGGCACATATGAAGATACAGACGCGGGAACAGGCGTGGTCGACTATGACGACGGACAAAGCGGCTGGTATGCGCAAGGTGTATATAAATTCCATCCGCAATGGCGTGTCGGCGCTCGTTACTCTCAGCTTTATGCAGGCGATGTGCCCGCAGGTTTGGTCGGTAGTGCGCTTGACGATAGTGGTCATAATCCATGGGCGGCATCAGCGATGGTTGATTGGACAAACAGCGAATTTTCACGCGCCCGTGTCCAGTTTAATCGCGAGGAGCTGGCCGAAGGACAAAAGGATAATCAAATTATCCTGCAATATGTCATGAGTCTCGGTGCTCATGGTGCGCACGCTTACTAAGGAGTTATCTGATGAGAAAGCTTCTTTTTACTATAGTTGGGTTGGGAGCGCTTACCGCGCTTCCTCCTCAAGCGTATGCAAAGCTAAATATATTTGCCTGTGAGCCTGAATGGCAGGCTCTGGCAAAGGAAATAGGCGGCGATTTGGTGGATGTTACATCTGCCACCACCGCCTATCAGGATGTTCACCACATTCGCGCAAAACCGAGCTTGCTTGCGGCGATGCGTAAGGCGGATATTGTTTTCTGCTCTGGTGCATCGCTGGAAAGTGGATGGCTTCCGATTTTGATTAAAAAAGCAGGAAGTCAGGACGTACAACCTGAAACAATCGGCTGGGTTATGGCATCGGATTATGTTGAAAAACTAGAGGTCATGCATGAGGGGATTGATCGCTCGCAAGGGCATATTCATCCTGAGGGCAACCCGCATGTTCATCTCGATCCCCGTAACATCGAAGCCGTGGCTGATGTCTTTGTTGAGCGTTTGTACATGATCGATCAGGATAATCTAAAAACTTATGATGCAAATCATAAAACGTTTAAATTATCTTGGGACTCAAAGCTCAAAACATGGGAAGAGAAAGCCGCTCCGTTAAAGGGCGCTAAGGTTGTTGTGTATCATAATGCATGGGCATACCTGATTAACTGGCTTGGTATGGATGTTGTAGCAACATTAGAGCCAAAGCCCGGCCTTCCGCCAACGGCATCTCATCTGGAAAAAGTCCTCAAGCAGATTGAGGGGCAAAACATCAAAGCGATCCTTGTTGCGCCATATGAGAATAAGGATGCAGCCGAATGGCTGGCTTCTAAATCAGGTATTCAAATCGTTAAACTGCCTTTCACGGTTGGCGGTTCAGAAAAAGCTGATACTCTTGACGCGTTATTTAATGAAACGCTGAATGCTCTTTTGGAGGCTCATTAATGTTCTCATATGAGATGATAACTTTACTTGCTCCGGCTTTCATAGCCGGAGTTCTTATCACCCTCGCGCATGTGCCTCTCGGTATTGAAGTGCTCAGGCGCGGTATTATATTTCTTGATCTTGCCGTGGCGCAGTTTGCCGCTCTCGGTATGCTTGCCTTCCATGTGTATATTGAAAATCATGATATGGCGCCAGAATATGCGGCTATGGGTGCTCTGGGAACAGGTTTGGTTTTGGCTTTGCTCTGCGCAATCGGCTTTCATAAGCTTGAGAAAATTGCAGGCGTTTACCAAGAAGCCTTCATCGGCTGCGCGTTTGTTTTGGCTGCCTCGATGAGCATTCTCATCATGTCAGGCGATCCGCATGGCGGCGAACAAATGAAGGATATTCTGGCGGGGCAAATTCTATGGGTAACCTTCGAAGATTTGATCTGGTACGCGCCGTTATTTGTATTCGTATCTTTGTTCTGGCTTTTCCTCAAAAGCGGGCGGCAGCGATTATTCTATATTGTTTTCGCCGTCACCATTCCGTTTTCCGTGAAACTGATAGGTGTTTATTTGGTTTTCGCCAGCCTGATTTTACCTGCATTGGCAACTGTTAACGTCAGACATGGCAGAGTATTGATTGGCTATGTTTTATCAACGCTATCTTTTGCACTTGGCCTATTATCCTCGTATCTTTGGGATTTACCCTCTGGCCCGGCCATAGTCTGTGCCTGTGCCTTTTTATGCGCGGGCTTTGCATTATCACACAGGCTTTTAAGGGGGCAATGAACCCCGTTATTATGAGGGATAAAACGGCGATACGTTTTGATGGTTTTGCATGGTGGAACGGATTATGTTCCCGTGCCCAAAACCATCCGCGAGAGGGATGAAACGGGAGAGCGCAGCGTCTCCCTTGCCAAGATGTGTAAACGAAAAATCGAAGATTTGTAGTACGACACACATCTTGCGGAACGTCTGTACTAAGAAAAACGCCTTCTCATGCCCTTAACTTATTTAAACATTTTTCCTTTTATTTTTGGGCTCTTTACCGCCTGCTTGATGCTTGCCCGTAGAGGTGAAAAATTCCTGCCCCTTTCTTTCTGGCATCTCACGAATCTCACTCCAGTACTCTTCACGAATATCTTGGTCTACAAAAATTTGAATTTTGTATAATCCATCGTTACCATCTTTTCGGCATCCAGAAAGCCAATAATGCTCACCAGTTTCTATATCAAAGTAATTCGCCTTATAACCTTGGCCTTTCAAAGATTGAAATTCCCGATCACCGTATCTCAGCGTTTTACCTGTTTTGGATTGGTAAACTTTTCCAATATTGGCTTCAAGAGCAGCAACACCAGCTTTTTCTTCAATGTACATAATCTCGTATTTCATAAATGTTCTCTAAAATATTAATCCTACTGTAACGAATAAACACTAACCCTTTTAGGCTAAAAATCGAACATTTTAGTCCCTGAAAGCCCAGTTAAGAAAGAACGCAAGCTGTGTATTGTAATACAATACGCTTGGAAAGGGAGATGCTGCGCTCTCCCGTTTCATCCCTCTGGCTTTGGGGCTTCGCCCGTACGCATGCACATGCGATGATACTCTGATCCTGTCGCAACACACACGAACAGGAGCAGATATCATGAAACCCGATATAGAAAAATACCTCACGATGATTGACGATTGGGATATGACCCGCGAGCAGAAAATTCAATACATCTTTGATCTTTGGCACATCATGGAGAGCTTTGTTGATCGCGCCTTTGGCAAACATCCCGTCCAGCATGCGCGTGATAAATCCTCACAAGCGCATGGACAGGATTCACAGGAGCCGCTAGAATCCACCCATCCGATACAAAACAAAACCGATCCACCGCCGCCGCAAGGAGTCCGCCCATGAAGAGCCATAAACAAACCGCCGTTATTTATGCCCGTGTATCCTCCGTCAAACAGGTCAAAAAAGGCGATGGCCTCGGCTCACAAGAAACCAGATGCCGCGAATATGCCGATCATAAGCAATATCAAGTCATCGAAGTCTTCCGCGATGAGGGCGTATCAGGAAGCCTTATCAATCGCCCGGGCATGCAGGCCATGCTCAAATTCCTTAAAAAACACAAACATGAAAACCCCGTTGTCATCATTGATGATATCAGCCGCCTTGCGCGTGACCTCGAAGCGCATATCCAGCTTCGCACCGCAATAGGTGATGCGGGCAGGAAGCTCGAAAGCCCGTCTATCGAGTTTGGTGAGGATTCCGATAGCAAGCTTGTCGAAAACCTTCTCGCCAGTGTTTCGCAGCACCATCGTCAAAAGAACACAGAGCAAGTGAAGAACCGCATGCGCGCAAGAGTGCTGAATGGCTATTGGGTGTTTTACCCGCCAACGGGGTACAAATACGAACGCGTGAGTGGTCACGGTAAAATGCTGGTACGTGATGAGCCTATGGCTTCGATTATTCAAGAAGGCTTGCTTGGCTTTGCCTCTGGAAGATTTGAGAGCATAGCAGAGCTTACGCGTTTCTTTGATCTCTATCCAGAGTTTCCAAGAATGCGTAACGGTAAAGTGAACGTGCAGCGCGTTTCTGACCTGCTGCGCCGCGTCTTGTATTCAGGTTATATCGATGTGCCGCAATGGGGTATATCGCTCCATCCTGCCAAGCATGAACCACTGATTAGCTATGAGGACTTTCAGCGCATACAAGAGCGCTTGGACGGACGCGCCAAAGCGCCGATGAAGGCGAATATCAAAGATGACTTTCCATTGCGCGGCTTTGTGACCTGTGGCTGTTGTGATCGGCCTTTAACCTCTTGCTGGTCAAAGGGACGCAATACCAAATATCCGTATTATCTGTGTTCGAATAAGAGTTGCGCCGAATACGGTAAGTCCATTCGTAAAGCGCAGATGGAAGGGGAATTTCTTGAGATTGTCCGTAGCTTGAAACCTGCACCCAAAACTTTCTATATGGCACTCGATATTTTCGATCAGCTTTGGAAGGATCGACAAGGGCAAGCCAAAGACGAAACTAAGGCGCTGAAACAGCAACTCGCCCTGATTGATCGTAAGGTCAACCAGTTCCTAGACCGCATTGTGGAGGCTGATAATGCGATTTTAATTGATACCTATGAGGATAAGATCAGAAGTCTGCAGGAAGAGAAGCTGATAATGGATGAAAAGATCAAAAATTGCGGTCGTCCGATAGAGAGCTTCGAGGATACTTTTAGAACCGCTATCACATTCCTTGGGAACCCGCTTAAACTGTGGGAAAGCGAGTGCATCGAACAGCGTAGAATGCTGCTTCGAATGGCATTTGCGGACAAGATTACCTATGACAGAAATCACGGTTTTAGAACCGCCGCTTTCTCTCAGCCATTCTCGCTTTTAGCCGATTTACGGGAGGGGAATAATGAAATGGTGGGCCTGGCCGGACTTGAACCGGCACGTCCATACGGACAACAGATTTTAAGTCTGCAGCGTCTACCATTCCGCCACAGGCCCAAGGCTAGAAAAAACTTATAAGCCAGATAATGCTGATATGCAATTACGGAAGACAAATTATTTTTGTCGTTCATGCATTAATACAGAAAAATCTAAGCAGCGATCTTCTGCGTATAAAAACCAAGTATCTGTGAAAGTTGCGGTAAATTGGTTTTGCAAAATGTTTTAGAGCCGATTTTGATAAGGTCATCCAATACAATGACGGGAACATTCAACAGACCCTTTATAACGATAGGGGGGCTAGACATATTGTGTTGTTGCCCATCAAGATCCGTGTAGGCACATCCCGTCATATTCGCAACATATTGAAAGTTCAAATCCAAGGACGATAAAGTCGAAAATAAGCATTGTTGAAGGTTGGAACCATCAATTAGGGTTGCGCCAAAAAACGCATCCCTAAAATCGCTGTGGCTCAGGTCGCTGTAGGACAGGCACGTATTATACAGCCCGCAGTTGTAGAATAGGGCGTGATTAAGGTCAGCTTCGGACAAGTTGGCGCCTGTTAAGTTTGCACCGCAAAAGTTTGCGTGAGGCATGATACAACCATCGAGGTTAGCATTTGTTAAATTTTGGTTTTTAAGGTTTACATGTGACAGCACGATATTTTGATTAACAGCATCTTCAAGGCAGGCGTTGATGGAGTTGTAGTTCCCCTCAAAAATGATTGAGTTATCAGTATCTTTTCTTAATTGGTAATGCTGCATGCCATAATCCTTTCTACTGCGTTTTTTATAGAATAGGTGAATATACATAATGATTGTCAAACTTTTTATTATGCAATTATCGGTCGAGTTGTCTTGTCATAACATATTGATTTTTTATATCAGAGGGTTATGTTAAAACCTTACCATGAAAGCCTTTTAATGCTTTGGGATAGGTCGGCTATACGGCTGTATGCAGTTTATCTTATGTACGATCTGATATAGTCTAAACTTACAGAACAACAGACATCAGAATAGAGAATTTTGACGTGGTAAAAACGACATCTCCATCGATAGAACATGGTGTAAAAACGATTAAAAAGCACGTTGCGCTTTTGTCGAATATTCCGGGTGTTTACAGAATGATATCCGGTGATGATGAAGTGTTATATGTCGGCAAAGCCAAGGCGCTTAAAAACAGGGTCACGTCTTACACACATTTTGATAAATTGCCGCACCGATTACAAAGAATGGTGTCACTAACGGCGCGCATGGAGTTTATCACGACACACACAGAGGCCGAGGCGTTGATCCTTGAGGCGAACCTGATTAAAAAGTTCCAGCCGCGTTTTAATATATTGTTGCGCGATGATAAATCTTTCCCGCATATCGTGATTAAGCAAGATCACGACTATCCGCAAATTCTAAAGCATCGCGGCGCTAAGAAAATAAAAGGAACGTATTTCGGGCCGTTTCCAAGCGCGGGTGATGTAAACCGCACCATTGCGGTTTTGCAACGTGTTTTCCTCTTGAGAAATTGTACGGACAATGTTTTCGAAAACCGAAGCAGGCCATGTTTACAATATCATATTAAACGATGTACTGCGCCATGTGTTGGTCTTGTGAGTAAGAGCGAATACGCAGAGCAAGTGCAAGGCGTGCAAGATTTTATGGAAGGTAAAAGCCGCGCCGTTCAGGAGCGTCTCGTGAAGGCGATGGAAAACGCAAGTGCTCAAGAAAACTATGAGAAAGCTGCAGGCTATCGTGATCGTATTCGTGCACTGACATCCATACAAGCAAAACACGATATCAATGCGGATATTGGTGATGCGGATGTGATGGCAATTATGCGTGAAAAGGGCGTAAGTTGTATTCAGGTTTTCTTTTATCGTGGTGGGCGTAATCTTGGTAACCGATCATATTTTCCGCGTCATAGTAAAGACGATACCGTGTCTGAAGTCTTATCAGCCTTTATTGCACAATTCTATCAGGCAAAGCCTATACCGATGCAAATCGTCATTAATATGGACGTTGCGGATAAAGACCTGTTCGAAGAAGCGTTTTCTGATAAAGCACAGCGCCGTGTGCGTGTTTCTGTCCCGCAGAGGGGCAAGTTCAAGCGTACCTTAGACTTTGTTGTTCAAAACGCTCAGCAGGCACTAAAACGTCAATTAGCGCTCTCTGCGAGCCGTTTATCTTTACGTCAAGGTGTCGCGGACTTATTCGGACTGGACGATCTGCCAAAACGCATAGAGGTTTATGATAACAGTCATATTTCAGGCACAAATATGGTGGGGGGTATGATTGTCGAAGGTGAGGAAGGCTTTGTCAAAAATGCTTATCGGAAATTTAACATCAAGGAAGCGAGTGAATCCGATGATTACGGTATGATGCGTGAAGTGTTATCGCGCCGTTTCAAGCGTGGCCTTGAAGAAGGTGGCGGAGCAGGAGGCGAGAATTGGCCGGATTTATTACTGATCGATGGTGGCGCTGGGCAGTTAAGCGCGTGCTGTGAGGTTCTGGAGGAGCTTGGCGTTATTGACGATGTGACGCTTGTCGCGATTGCAAAAGGTGAAGATCGCAACGCGGGGCGTGAGAAGTTTTTTATGATTGATAAGCCAATGTTTCAGCTTCCCGTGAATGACCCTGTACTTCATTATTTACAAAGATTGCGCGACGAAGCACATCGATTCGCCATTGGTACACATCGCGCAAAAAGGAAGAGGGCGATTGTGCAATCCCCCCTTGATCAGATACCCGGTGTGGGTGCAAAACGTAAAAAGGCATTGTTGCAGCATTTTGGTTCAGCAAAGGCTGCGCAAGGTGCCGGGGTTGATGAGTTATCAAAGGTAGAAGGCGTTTCCAAGGCACTGGCACAAAAAATATACGACTATTTTAATGCAGGTTAACTCTATATTCGAAGCCATTGAGCATGCTGCATAAAAACCACTTTGCATAAAATGAGAACAAAAAATTAAAATCGTGCCAAATCAAAATGATGCGTTTTTGTCTGGGGAAAACTCCGAATCATACCTTGCGAGTCAAAAGTGACCATGTTAGATTTTTTGTAATTCAAAGACAGGTCATTACTAAATCAACGCATGCGTTTTCGTGCGTGTTGCGTTCCAATATTTTCTTACGGAAAGGTGTATAAAAATGTTTCATCGAGTGAAGTCAGAGGTTCGGGAACCTGAGCAAAAAAATCAGGGTCAATCAGAAAAAGCATTTCGTAGAGGGAGTGACGAAGAACGTCAAACTCCAACACGTGATGCACGCGAAAAGGTAGAAAAAGAAGATAAGCCAGAGCGTAAATACGGTTACAGCAGTCAGTCAAAAACACAGGAAGAAAAGACAATCATGAGAACTAAAGAAGAAGAAAATGTGCAAGGCAAGTACGCCAGAGAAACGAGTGATCGTGAATCTGAAGGTGGTCGTTCATCAAGTTACACACCATCTGTTTCTCGCTCTGGTTATGGTGGCTCATCATCATACGGTGCATCATCTTACACACCACCACAAGCACCTGAAACGACGGTCTACTCTGCGAGTGACCGCACATTGACGATTGGTCGCGGGATTAACCTTTCAGGTGAAATCGATGCATGTGATCATCTTCTTGTTGAAGGTACAGTGGAAGCCGCTTTGAAAGGCTCTAAGGTTCTTGATATCGCGGAAAGCGGTACATTTTACGGTACAGTTGAAATCGAAGAGGCCACAATCGCAGGGCGTTTCGAAGGTGACATCACAGTGAACGGTCGTTTGACATTGAAGTCTTCCGGTGTGATCACTGGTTCTATCGCATATCGTGAGCTTGAAGTTGAAGCAGGCGCAATGCTTGATGGTCGTATGACACCATTGAAGGGTACTGTTGATCCGAAAGCGGTTGATAAGTACCGCGCAGGTACAGAAGCATCTGCCATGGCAAAAACGAAGGAATCCTCATCTTCAAAGAAGGACAGAAGCGAAGCTGCAAACGCCGAAGCTGGTTTGTTCTCTAAGGCACATGCGGGTTACTAATGAATAATGTGCAGGCGTTTTGTGTAAATGCCTACATTTCATTTTCGTAAGAATGACCAAATACGATGAATAATTTTTAAGCCGGACGCTAAATATAGTGTCCGGTTTTTTGTGGCTAAACCGTTTTGTCTTTATATTCGCATAAATCATACACCGTACAGCTTGCACAATCCGGTTTGCGCGCCTTACACGTATAGCGACCAAGTAATATCAACCAATGATGGGCATGCATGGCAAAATCGTCAGGGACGACCTTAAGCAACTTTTGTTCAACGGCATCCGGATTTTTTCCCGCTGCCATGCCTGTACGATTTGAAACGCGAAAGATATGCGTATCGACGGCCATGGTTGGTTGATGAAAGACAATATTCAAAACAACATTGGCCGTTTTCCTGCCAACACCGGGTAATGTCATGAGGGCATCGCGAGTGTTGGGCACTTCGCCATTATGATCGTTCACTAAAATTTCGGCCATCGCGATCACGTTTTTCGCCTTATTATTATAAAGCCCGATGGTTTTAATATGATCTTTCAGTCGATCAATACCAAGATCCAACATTTTTTGCGGTGTATCGACAATTTTGAAAAGCTCTTTCGTGGCCTTATTCACACCAATATCTGTGGCTTGCGCGGAAAGTGTTACGGCAACCAATAATGTATAGGCGTTGGTATATTCCAGATCACTTTTCGGTTCCGGGTCTTCTGCGTGCAATCGTTTGAAAAATTCGTAGATATCATCTTTTTTCATAGGCATAGTAAAGACATATCAAACACAAGACCTTCAGGGAAGGCCGCAGTGATGGAAAAAATAGTTTACGGATTTTACGATTCCGAATTCGGAAGAATGGTCATTGCCCAAACCGATCAGGGCGTTTGTTGGCTTGGTTTTATGGTTGAAGGCCATAAAAAAGATGGGTTAGAGGAATTACAAAAGAATTTTTCTAAGGCGCAATTGATGCGCAGTGATTCTGTGGCAAAAAGTATCGGTGAAATGGCTTTGAACGCATGGCGCGCCGATATGATAAGCGGCGTTACGTTGGATTTGCGCGGGACGGAATTTCAAAAGAAGGTGTGGAATGCATTGCTTGAAATTGAAAAAGGGGCGACCAAATCATACGGCGATATCGCACATGCTATCGGAAGTGCAAAAGCACATAGAGCCGTAGGGACAGCCGTGGGACAAAATCCCGTGTCATTGATTGTACCGTGTCACCGCGTGATCCAAAAAAGCGGAGCGATTGGGAATTATATGTGGGGAACCGAAATTAAACGTAAAATCCTAAAAGAAGAGGGCGTAAATTTATAGCTTGAGGACATCGCGCATAGAGTACAAGCCCGGCTCTTTGCCTTCTATCCAAGACGCGGCATGTAGAGCACCTTTGGCAAACAGACTTCTGTTCGTGGCTTTATGTGTTAGTTCTAATCGTTCACCTTCACCATAAAAGAATACTGTATGTTCTCCGACGACATCACCGCCGCGTGCCACAGAAAAACCGATTTTCCCTTTTTCACGTGCGCCGATTTGTCCGTGACGTTCATATTCTGCCAAGTTTTCAAGGCTGTTCCCACGACCGGTCGCAGCCGATTTTCCAAGTGCAAGTGCCGTTCCCGAAGGGGCATCAACTTTATACTTATGATGTGATTCGAAGATTTCGATATCCCATTCGGATTCCAAACGCGCAGCCGCTTGTTCAACAAGGGCAAGCAACATATTAACACCGATGCTCATATTAGCGGCATAAACAATCGGCGTGTGCGCAGAGGCATCTTTCAGGTTTTCTTCATCATCTTTAGTTAGGCCTGTTGTGCCTACGATCAATGCCGTTTTATGTTCCACGGCCAGTTTCGCATGTGCGTTTGTGCCTTCGGGCAATGTAAAATCAATAATGACGTCAGATTTTTTAAAAAGTTCATCTTTATCATTGGTAACGGGAAAACCATCTTCTACATCAGTGCCTTCACGGGCATATCCGCCGGCAAGCACAAGGCCACGCGCATCCCAATCACCTGAGGTTAACTCATCAATCAGTATCTTTCCGACACGGCCATTACAGCCCATTATCCCTACATTCATACTCATATCTTTCTTTGGTTTTGCGTTTTGTCGCAATTATTCGCTCAGATCATCCCAAAACTCGCGGATTTTTTGAAAAAACCCACTTGATTCAGGAGAGTTCTTGCTCGCAGAAGCTCCATTATCCATGGATTTATCAAGATCACGGAGCAAGTTTTGCTGTTTCTTATCGAGGTTAACAGGGGTTTCCACGAAAATCTCTATATACATATCACCACGTGAATCAGAGCGTATTTTATTTACGCCTTTGCCACGTAGACGGAATTGTTGACCTGTCTGCGTCCCTGCAGGAACTTTTACACTGGCACGCGTGCCTTCAATGGTTGGCACTTCAATCTCGCCACCTAATGCAGCGCGGGTGACGGTAATCGGGACACGGCAATATAAATTGGCGCCATCGCGTTGGAATAATTTGTGCGGCTTTACGTTGATCATGACATACAGATCACCTTTGGGGCCACCGCGAACGCCGGCTTCGCCTTCACCCGTAAGCCTTATACGACGACCGGTTTCAACACCGGGCGGAATTTTAACTTTCAGTGTTTTACTTTTTTGCGTGCGACCGGCACCACCACAAGCTTTACACGGGTTTTTAATAATATTACCCTCACCGTTGCACGTTGGGCATGTTCTTTCTATTGTGAAAAAACCTTGTTGCTGACGCACACGACCTGCACCATCGCATGTCGCACAGGCACTAGAGGCGTTACCATCTTCTGATCCTGAACCACTACATTTTTCACACGTATCGTTCACAGGGATTTTTATTTTTGATTCTTTTCCCTTATGCGCCTCTTCTAGTGACATTTCCAAGGTGTATTGCAAATCAGAACCGCGCATCGCTCCGCCGCCTCTGCGGGGGCCATTACCCCCCATGAAGTCACCGAACATATCTTCGAAGATATCAGAAAATGCACCGCCGCCAAATCCGCCTGCTGCGCCACCGGGGCCACCGCCCATACTGCCGTCAAACGCACTGCTGCCGTACCGATCATAGGCAGCACGTTTTTGTTCATCTTTCAAGATGTCGTATGCTTCGCTGATTTCTTTAAATTTTTCTTCAGCTTCGGGATTATCTTTATTCTGATCGGGGTGATATTTCATCGCCAATTTACGATAAGATTTTTTAATCTCTGCCGCATCGGCATCATTTTTTACGCCGAGAATTTCATAAAAGTCTTTTCCTGCCATGTCTATCTCTCTTTAAAATCCTCTTGAGGATTGCTGTGCAGATGGTATTCGGATGGTGTCGTTTTTAAGTGCCTCATAGGCATCTTTTATTCTTTTAAAACGATCAGAAGCGACATGTTTGTTCTGCGGATTATGATCAGGATGATAAATGCGTGCCATGGTAATATAGGCATCACGTATCTGTTGATCCGAGGCATCCTGCGGTATTTTCAGAATGTCGTAATGGTTCATGTCCTTCTGATTTAGCTTAGCCATTTGTTACCAATATGTGTTTTAAATTGGAAGATACCGATTATTTTGAATCGGTATCCCCATATTTATTATTTAAAGCTTAAGCCGATTTCTGATCGTCTTCCGACTCTTCTTCGATCTCAAGATCTGTGAAGTCTGCATCAATAGCATCGTCGTCGTCAGACGTTCCATCAACATCAGTGACCTCTAGATCTTCGGCGCCGGATTCGTTATCAGCTTCAGCAGCGGCTTCTTCTTGTGCTTTGCGGTACGCAATTTCACCAAGTTTCATGCTCGCCTGAGACAATGCTTCTGTTTTGGCTTTGATGTCGCCACCATTCTCACCTTCAAGTGCAGTTTTAAGGTCAGCCATAGCCGCTTCAACTGTAGCTTTATCATCGGCTGGAATATCATCGCCAAGCTCTTCTAAAGATGTTTCAACCGAGTGCATAACAGATTCAGCCTGATTACGGGCTTCAACGGTTTCGCGTCTTTCTTTGTCCGTTTCGGCGTTCGATTCGGCGTCTTTCACCATTTGTTCGATATCATCATCCGACAATCCGCCAGAAGCCTGAATACGAATTTGTTGCTCTTTATTCGTGGCCTTATCTTTGGCAGATACATTAACAATACCGTTCGCATCAATATCAAACGTAACTTCAACTTGCGGAATACCGCGTGGAGCAGGGGGAATACCAACCAAATCAAATTGCCCAAGCAATTTGTTATCCGCGGCCATTTCGCGTTCACCTTGGAAAACGCGAATAGTCACAGCATTTTGATTATCTTCTGCCGTTGAGAATACTTGTGATTTCTTTGTCGGGATTGTCGTGTTGCGCTCAATCAGGCGTGTGAATACGCCGCCTAGTGTTTCAATACCAAGCGAGAGAGGTGTAACATCCAAAAGAAGAACGTCTTTAACATCACCTTGTAAAACACCACCTTGAATCGCTGCACCGTCGGCAACAACCTCGTCCGGGTTAACGCCTTTATGAGGGTCCTTGCCAAAGAAGTCCTTCACAGTTTCAACGATTTTCGGCATGCGGGTCATACCACCAACCAAAACAATATCGTCAATTTCGGATGCCTTAAGGCCGGCATCTTTCAAAGCGTCCTTAACAGGATCAATTGTGCGCTTAACAAGATCAGAAACAATACTTTCAAGCTTTGCACGGCTGAGTGAAATTTGAAGGTGTTGCGGGCCCGAAGCATCCGCCGTGATAAAGGGGAGGTTAACTTCGGTCTGTGTGGTGCTGGATAGCTCGATCTTAGCTTTTTCCGCAGCTTCTTTAAGTCTTTGAAGAGCCACGCTGTCACTACGGAGGTCAATGCCTTGTTCTTTTTTGAATTCATCAGCCAGATAATCAATGATGCGCGCATCAAAGTCTTCACCACCAAGGAATGTATCACCGTTGGTTGCCTTCACTTCAAAAACACCGTCGCCGACCTCTAGGATAGACACATCAAATGTACCACCACCAAGGTCATATACGATAATCGTGCCTGAAGCACTTTTATCAAGGCCGTAAGCCAATGCCGCGGCTGTTGGTTCGTTAATGATACGCTCAACTTCAAGACCGGCAATTTTACCGGCATCTTTTGTGGCTTGACGTTGTGAGTCGTTAAAATAGGCAGGAACGGTAATAACGGCTTTTGTCACTTTCTCACCGAGGAAGCTTTCCGCCGTTTCTTTCATTTTCTGAAGAAGCATCGCAGAAATTTGTGATGGTGCGTATGTCTCACCGTCAACTTCTACCCATGCATCGCCGTTATCGCCTTTGATAATTTTAAAAGGCGCGTTTTCCTTCATCTCTTGAACCTGTTGGTCTTCAAACGGGCGTCCAATAAGACGTTTAATCGCGAATAATGTGTTTTCGGGGTTTGTAACAGCTTGGCGTTTTGCCGGCTGTCCGACAAGGCGTTCACCATCCTTTGTGAAGGCAATCATAGAAGGGGTTGTACGAGAACCTTCTGCGTTTTCAATAACGCGTGGCTCCTTTCCATCCATTACGGCTACACATGAATTTGTTGTACCAAGATCAATACCAATGACTTTGCTCATTTTTTTCCTCTTTTGTTGTGGCGGATCTACGAATAGCCCGACAAGGCGGCACTAAAGAAATCCCCAAAGGGTTATACAGGGCTAGGACTATAGCAAGGGATTATTATAAAATCTAGCTCAAGGACATACAGATTAGTAAAAAAATATGTCCTTTTTGTGTCTAAAAAGGAGGGTTAAACCTCAGTGTCGATGGCGTGACCTGCATCGGGCGATGATGGCGGTGTTGAGCCGCCGCCGTCATTCTTTGAAATACCCACGCGTGCAGGGCGTAAAATTCGATCATTAATCATATAGCCCGGCTCAAGGATTTGAATAATAGTGCCTGATTCTTTATCGGGCATCGGTGCTTCGAACATCACTTCATGAAAATTCGGATCAAACTTTTCATCTAATGGCTCTATTTTCACAATACCGTTTCTTTCGAAACAGCTGAGCATTTCACGTTCCGTAGCGCTAACGCCATCCATTAGGTTCTTCATATTGGGATTTTCGCCAAGCATTTCGTCAGTTACGGCATCTAATGCACGTCTGAGGTTGTCGGCAACGCTAAGTAAATCTCTGGCAAAGCTTGAGACGGCGAATTTTGATGCGTCTTCTCGTTCTTTTTGTGCACGCTTACGTGTGTTTTCGGCGTCTGCAAGGGCGCGGATCATCTGATCTTTCATGCGCTCATGCTGGTCTTCCAGTAATTGGATGCGAACCTGATCTTCTGTTGGCCCTGACTCTTTACTTATGGTTGGCGGATCATCATCTATATCATCTGAAAAGGGTACATATTCTAGTGTTTCATCAGGCGTCGCCGCCGTGCTTTGCTCATCCTGATCAGCCTGAGCTTGATTCTCGTTCTGCGGTTGTTCACCAGAGTTTTCAAGATTTGTATTCTCGTTAGACATGTCCATCCCTTATTTATTCTCGGGTAAATTAACAATTAAGCATAAAGACAGGCATAAAAGACAACCTGTGTGATTGTCTTTTATATAATGATCTTGCCTGAATGCAAAACCTAATTTTCTTCGATTTTTCGAACGAGTGGTAATTTGGCGTATAGCTTGATTTCGTATTCTTCTTCTTGTGCACCATTAGGACCATAGTATGTTTTTGTCGCCGTAATGGAGCCGACATCAAGGCTATTATTTTCTGCGCTTAACTTATTCGCATAGCGTCCTTTAGGGTCATCAAAGAACATATAATTGCTTGCGCTGTGGGGGAGTCTGTAGCCTTCCAACACATTTTCCATCGGGACAAGTCCGCGCGCTAAAGCAAAATCTTTGATTTGTTCTTTTACATCAAGATTTGAATTTGCTTTTGGTGCGAGCAGGACAATACTGTTCTTGGGGAAGAACCATAATGTGTACCATAGCTCACCTTTTGGTGATGGTGTTTTTAAAATAAAGCGATCTTTATTGACATCGATATCAAAGTCACCGAAATCAGCGGTTTTGATATTTTTGAAACCGATCTTTTTAATTTTTTTCTTAATTAAGAAGTCACGGTTTATGTTTACATCTACGTATGAGTCGTTGTGTTTGATTTCGCAGTCGTAACTTGTGTAGCGTGGGTTATCATCGCTATCGACCAGAACAGGCTGAGAAATTATAACCTCGAAAGTCCCGCTTACAACCTTTGTGCTAACACCGTTTTTGAAATTATATTTTTCCTGATCTTTTTCCTTGGTCATATCCTCTAAATGAGCACACCCACCGACGGTACCTTCATAGGAAAGGCGCAATGTAAAATTAGATTCGGAAACGCGAGGCTCTTGAAAAAAAGTGACATCGTAAGTGTGTTCCGGGTATAGACTAATTCTGAATTCTTCGTCCTCTTCTTCATCTACAGATGTGTTTCCGCCTGCGTACTGCGCATGCGCGGGGGAGCCGATAAAAAAAGTTGCTGCCATGAAAGTGAAAAGAAGTGAGAAAAGTAATTTTTGTACCATAGTCATAAAACCCAAATAATCTAATTTAACCATAACTTTAGCGTGGTTTTCGTTATTAGGCAAAACTTATCTTGATTTATTGTTGTTTTCCCGCCAAAAAGCATGGGACAGAAACAAAGGAAAATTACTATGACACGCCCATCTGGCCGTAATGCCGACGATATGAGAACAATCGAAATAATCCCTAACTACGCCAAGCATGCGGAAGGCTCATGTTTGATTAAATGTGGTGATACCCATGTTTTATGTACGGCAAGCGTAGAAGAAAAAGTTCCGGGCTGGATGAAAAACAGTGGTAAGGGATGGGTGACGGCAGAATATGGCATGTTGCCGCGCTCTACTCATTCGCGCATGGATCGCGAGGCCGCCCGCGGAAAGCAATCCGGCCGTACACAGGAAATTCAGCGCTTGATCGGACGCGCACTTCGTGCGGTTGTTGATATGCAAAAACTAGGCGAGCGTCAGGTGCGTGTGGACTGCGATGTGATACAGGCCGATGGCGGTACGCGCACGGCGTCAATAACGGGTGGCTATGTTGCGCTTGCCTTGGCATTTCAGCATCTTGAAAATATCGGCGTACTGGATGAAAGCCCGTTAACGGATAGTGTATCCGCGATTTCATGTGGCGTTTACAAAGGCGAACCTGTGCTTGATCTGGATTATGACGAAGATTCGGACGCTGATACGGATGCGAATTTTGTCATCACCGGCAAAGGTGGTATTTGTGAAATTCAAGGCACCGCCGAAAAAGAGCCGTTTAGTGAACAAGAATTTCTATCTTTACTCGCTTTGGCACAAAAAGGGTGTGGCGAGCTTACGGAAAAACAAAACGCGATATTGAAGGCATAGAATATGCGCATATTTGACGGTGATGAATTATTGATAGCAACCCATAACAACGGGAAAGCACGCGAAATTGCGGAATTACTGGCGCCATATGTCAAAACATTCGTGACCGCAGGTGACCTTGATCTGCCTGAGCCCGAAGAAACTGGAAAAACCTTTGCTGAAAACGCTATTCTAAAGGCACAGGCGGCGGCGCAAGCAAGTGGTAAAGTCTCGCTCGCGGATGATAGTGGTTTGGCAGTGAATGCTTTAAACGGCGATCCCGGCATTTATTCAGCGCGTTGGGGCGGGCCAAAGAAAGACTTTAATCTGGCGATGCAAAAGGTGCACGAGGCTCTCGGTGATACTGAAGATCGGAGTGCCTATTTCGTGTGTGTGCTTGCGCTTGGTTGGCCTGATGGGCATTCGGAGGTGTTTGAAGGGCGTATAAACGGCACAATTATATGGCCGATGCGCGGCGATAAAGGGTTTGGCTATGATCCTGTTTTTCAGGCCGATGGCTATGATATTACCTTCGCCGAGATGGAGCCAAGCGATAAACATGCGATCTCCCATCGCGCAAATGCTTTTGAGTTGCTCGTAAAACATTGCTTGAAAGGGGCGTAAGGATATGTTTCGTCCAAATCAGATGGGCGTGTATATTCATTGGCCGTTTTGTGAGTCGCGTTGCCCGTATTGTGATTTTAACGCGCATGTTCGTGAAAAATTGGATCAAAAACAATGGGCGCAGGCTTATGTTCAATCCCTCAAACATTACGCCGAAATTATTCCCGATAAACAAATAGTATCGATTTTCTTTGGTGGCGGTACGCCATCCCTGATGGAACCGAAAACAGTAGCCACGATTATTGATGCAGTTCAGTCGTTCTGGCCTGTGGCGAATGATATCGAAATTACGTTAGAGGCCAATCCGACGTCGGTAGAAAACGATAAATTACTCGCGTTTAAGGATGCGGGGATCAACAGG
This sequence comes from uncultured Micavibrio sp., assembly GCA_965263215.1. Lineage (GTDB taxonomy): Bacteria > Pseudomonadota > Alphaproteobacteria > Micavibrionales > Micavibrionaceae > UBA1672. The sequence continues at coordinate 1,935,384 of OZ253663.1, read as the reverse complement.
GTGTCTTTGGGGGTGCAAGCTCTGAATGATACGGATTTAAAGTTTTTCGGGCGTGGGCATAATGTTGATGAGGCATTGAAAGCCATCGAATTGGCCAAGACACATTTCGAACGCAGCAGCTTTGATTTGATTTATGCCCGTCCTAACCAGACGTTAGAGGATTGGGAAAAGGAATTGAAGAAGGCCGTGACGTTATCGAATGGTCATTTATCGCTCTATCAACTCACTATTGAGCGTAATGCACCGTTTTATATGCGTCATTCCCGTGGGGAGTTTTCTATTCCCGATGATGTGCAAGGCGCAGAATTTTATCACTTAACGCAGAATATTTTGGAGAATGCAGGCTTGCCTGCCTATGAGGTTTCCAATCATGCTAAGGAAGGGCATGAATGTCGCCATAATCTGATTTACTGGCATATGGCGGATTATATAGGCGTTGGCGCGGGGGCACATGGGCGTTTTGTACAAGGGGGGCAGAAATTTGCGAGTAGGGATCACGCCGCACCTGAAATTTGGCTAGAGCGCGTGAATAAAAATGGTCACGGCGCGCATGAACTGGAAAAATTAACGCCCGAAGACCGCTTCAACGAGTGCCTTATGATGGGCTTGCGGTTACGTGATGGTATCTCAATTCAAGCCGTTGAAGATAAGTCGGGGAAGGTGTTCTCCGATATGGTGGACGCCGATAAACTTCAAAGCAGCATTGATCAGGATTGGGTTATCCAAAGTGACGATACTCTGAAACTAACGCGCGAGGGATTGCTGCGGCTCAATGCGCTTATTCCATATATCCTCAAATAAAAAACGGGGCTAGTGATCAGCCCCGTCTTATTGAATTAAATATTCCGTTTATTACTGCGGCGGCGGTGCTGGTGAGAAAACAGTTGCAGAATCTTGGCCGTTCACAAGGAATTGCCCCTGAGCGTTCGCCTGAATGTCGTAGGCATAGGCAGGCTTTCCGTTCGGGCCTTTTTGTGCCTTACCAACAGCCTTCAAACTTGCCAATGTGTTTGCAATTTGCGTAAATTGACCTGCATTTGGACTACTTGTATTGGCCGCATTCTTTTTAACAATAGCATGGAGTGCGTCGAGCCCTTCGAACAGTGCGTTGAATTGAGCGGTAAAACCGGACATAGCACTTAGATCGGTCATGACTTTTCCGCTAATTCCAAAATCATAAATGCTGTTGCTTGCACCGTTTTTCTCAACGACGATTTGGGAGCCAGCCTGCGCTAAAATTGCAGGCAAACGCATCAACACGCCCAAGCCTGCCATTTGCGCAGATTCGGGGTCTGTTGCGATTGCTTTTGCCGTGTTGGTCGCAATCTGTGTCAATGCACCGTAGGGAATGTTCAGTGCCTGAATATTCATGTTCATTTTCTGTGGCATTACATCCTTATATTCTGGATCGACAGGCGTAATATTGATCGTGTCGTAAGCACTTTTGATCGCCATGGTTCCTTTTTCACTTTTTAGGTTCTGGAAACCAAAGCCCAATGACGCAGATCCGATTTGCAGTGTATCAAAATCACGGAACTGGTTTTCCAAATCTGAACTGACATTGATGTCTTTTGCGCTGTATTCAAATGTGAAGCCATTCATGTCAAAATTGTACAGATCCATCATCATGTTGAGGATTGCATTGCCGTCCATTTCGGCTTCTTCCTCGGGGGAACCCAGATTTTGCAAGCTTTCAAACGTCTTTGCATGCTTCATAAGCTTATCTTGATATTCCTTTAACGTCGGCATTTTCATGTCTTGCATAGAAAAGTCGGCTTTGAACTCACCGATACTGAATTTTTCCGCTTCAGTTGGTGGTGCAATGTTAAGATTTGTCAACAAAACGTGCCCCGGGCCGGAGAATGTACCGTCGCCTTTCTCTTCGAACTTCATATAACCTTGAAGGCCACCTATATTAACGCCAACGTCTTGACCTGCGGCTTGAAAGGATATGCCAGACAGGTTCATGTCTAACTTCGTGAAGTAACCTAATCTTTCACTAAATAGTGCAATAGATTTTTGATCAGCGAAGTTAATACTAAAATTATCTTCCGGCTTTTCACCTTTTAGGGTCATCTTAGATGGGAACGTCATGACTGTTTTCCAATAGCCCGGCTTATCGTCGGGGATGGCGTTGATCTTAATCACGCCCATATCAAAGACTGTATTGTCATCCGGCAGGCCTTCAATTTTGGGGCCACGAATAAACACATGCGGAAAAGTAACAGCGTAGTAGGTCGCTTCCTGCTTAACGGTGAGATCACCTTTATATTCTATGCGCACCGAGCCGAGGGCATCGTTTACGGTTTTTTGATAATCAAGGAGATCTTGAAAAGATGCCTTGAGCGTGTCCGCACCTTGCTGGTTGATTTGCAAGGCATGAGCATAGTTGAAGGGGATGAGTACCAAAGCAGCGAGTAAATATGTAAGGCGCGCCATAATTTTTCCTTTAATAATAGCAATTAATTATTGTTGTTCGGCGAATTTAAACAAAAACTCTTGATGAGTCCAAGGATAAACTGCATTAATATGCCTCATACAAAATAACAATGCGTTTGGAACTTATGCTAGATTCAAAAAACACCCAATTCTCTCTATCGCCGGAAGGGCAAATTCTATGGCAAGAGAAGATCAATAATCCTGTGCCGGGTATTCCGGTTGCTGTTTTGGAAAAAGGTGAACATCCCTTAAAGCCTTTAGTAAAAGTTATCGAGAGTGATTTGACATCCAAGCATGATGCGCAAGAAACTGAAAATCATTTGAAATTATGGCTCAAGGGCTATTTGTCTGAAACGATTGAAACATTGGTTTTATTAGAAGTTCCGGGTGGTGTTTCCGTTAAAGATGATCCTGTGTCTCAAATAGCAAGCAGAGTGTATGATGGTTTGGGGATTGTTCCGCGCGAAGACTTAGAGGAATTAATAGCACAACTGACACCAGAGACGCGGACAGATTTACGTGCGAAGAAAATCCGTTTAGGGCCTATTTTGGCTTTTATGCCAGAACTTAATAAGCCTGCTGCGGTGCGTTTGCGTGCATTGTTACTATCTATTTTCAATGGTCACGACTTGCCGGCGAAAGTCCCTGCGGACGGTATTGTTTCGGTCAAAATAGAAGATGAAAATGCTGATCCGATTTATTACAGATCAATCGGTTATCCTTTATATGGTGGGCGCGCTGTTCGTATTGATATGCTCGATCGCGTTGTGTCGTGTGTTTATGATCACGCGGATAAGGGTAAATTTCAGGCGCGCCATGAAATGGCAGAATGGCTCGGTTGCTCTATTGAAGATTTATACAAAGTTCTTGAATCCATGGGCCATGTCAAAGTGTATGATCCAGCAGATCATATTACGGAAGAGGCTACGGACGCCGCCGATGCAAAGCAAACGGAAGAAAAACAAGAGCCTGAACCCACAAGCGTTTCTGATGCAGATGCAGAAAAGAAACCCGCGGAGAAGCCGGAGTTGGCAACTTTCCGTTTGAAAAAAGGTAAGGCTTTTCAGTCAAAGAAGAGTGGTGAAGGTAAAAAGGATTTTGCCAAGAGCAGGGACGATAAATCTGGGAAAGGCGGTAAAAAGCCGGTTAAGAAAAAAGGCGATAAGAAAAAGGGGGGTAAGTCTGCTCCTCGTGTGATTTCTGCCGAAGCCAAGGTCAATGAAGACGATTCACCTTTCGCCATTCTTCAGCAACTTAAAAAGTAAGGGAAACATGATTAAGTATCGTAAGAATTCAAAAACAGTTCTTGTTATACTCAGTCTGGTTTGTACTTTTTTTGTCGTATCGATAGCACCTCCTAATGCGTCCGCTGCGGAGTTCTCTGGCGAGTACCTTATTAAAGTATGTTCAATGAACAGTCGCGGTGAAGAAATTGTAAAAGGCGGAAAAATAGCCTGTCAGGCTTATATTGCGGGTGTGATTGATTATCACAATATGTTGCGTGCGATGGACTTAACGTCTGATATGAATTTTTGTATCCCTGAAAAAGTGACTTTAAATGAAATTCATGCACGGGTTTTAGCCTATATGTATGAGCGTGCTAAATTGCATCGTAAGTTTATTGCCGCGCCGGGGGTGGCGATGGCTTTGTTTTCTAACTATCCCTGTAATAAATAAAATAGTAAGGTTTTATTTATAGTATTATTGCATAGAGTTTATGGGTTTTATTCCAATATGACGGAAAAAGAGAGATATCAGCATATCATTCGCCTAGAGCGCGACACGGAAGATTACATTCTGCCGAAGAATTTCTTTGATATTTTGGTGCATCGCTTTTTCCCTGTTATTAGCCTGACCTATCTTGCATCTGTTATCAGTATAGCCATAAGCAGCGGTGATTTTATTCAACATATGTTTATGGATCGCATGGCGTATTTGATGGGAATTCTGCTTGTATTGTGGGTTTCAGGGCCAGCGATTGTCTGGATACTTATGGCCGGAAACCCTTTGCTCGCGCATGTTGCAGACCTTTGGTATAAGATCATTGCAGGCCTTCTAATCGTCACGATTAGCTTGAGTTATTTCTTATTCCCTGAGGCTGAGCTTTATGGCTTAAGGGAGTATTTTGTTCTCTCAATTCCTATATTTATTTTGATCTATTATGTTTTTGTCCGTGATAAGCTACCATTGATTGCCGTTTATCCTCTGAATGCGGTTGGTTTTTGTGCGCTATTCTGGGGGGCATTTATGGGCGCTGTGGTGTAAGTTCTCAGGAACCTGCCATATTCATAAGCCAACCAATTAACAATACTTGTGGTACTGTAATTAAGGGAACGGCCAGAGCAATGGCCCACTTTCCTGTGAATTCCTTAATAATCAATAATTCTGTGTAATCGGTTGCGACACCTGCCATCAGGAATGTGAATCCATTTCCGGGTGCCTTTCCACTTGTGACGATTTCACTGGCGATAGGTGCGGACCCTTCGGAGCATATCTCCACGATTGTGGCAATGATAAGGGTTATAAATAGACCTGCAAGATTAGGCCCGAGCCATGCTTCGAAAACTTCAGGAGAAACAAAAGTTCGTAAAGATGCGGCGATGATCGTTCCGAATAAAAGCCATTTAATAATCATCTTGCCATCGCGCCAACCTGTTTTGAGAACATCAAGAGTACCGGACGTTGAAAACTTGATTGATTTGAACAGTGCCTTGGTTTCATCACTGAAATTAAAGTCCTGATGATCTATAGGGGCGTTTGGATTTTCAGGAAGATACCCTTTGTTGGTCAGTTGTTGAAGAATGAAGCCTGTTATGAGTGCAATCAGAACGGAACCTAAAATATAAAGCATTGTCCATTGAAAACCGATGAGGCTGATCAGAACGAGGGTGAGTGAAACTGAATTCCAGGGGCTAGCCACCAGAAAAGTTACAACTTGCGCAAGACTCACGCCGCGTTCATATAATTTTGCGGCAACGAGCAATATACCGTGACAACAGAGATCAAGAAAAACCCCTCCAACAACGGCGCGCAGAAGCCCGGAGAACTTATCACTGCGTCCCATGATCGCCGTAAAATAATCACGCGATATTTTACTCATGAGGCCGATGATGAATATACCCAGTGCAATACTCCACCACATCGTCATAAGGATTTGCAGGGATGCATGAGCAAAATGGTGTAAATACATCGGTGCAGAATAGCCGAGCGTAGAAAACAAAGCGTTTAAACCAATCGTAATCACCAAAATAAGTATGCTGCCGCCGAAGATAAGATCAAATTTCTTTTTGGTGTGCGCATGGGGGATTGCTTCCGACGTTTGATCAGGTTTTTTAGCACAGCAATCTGTTTTGTTCTTTTCTTTGGTCATAGGGCGCGTCCCTAAAAACTCCGTGAGATTACGAAGTCAGTTAAATCTGAGAGTATGGTTTTATAAACACCATCAGGAATGATGTCTAATGATGTTTTTGCATCGTTGGTATAGTCTTTAGCCAATGCGATGGTTTTGTTGAGCGCATCATGTTTTTCAATGAGAGCCAATGCGTGTGCGAAATCTTCATCGTCTTGATCTTTATGCCCAAGGGTACGTTTCCAAAACGCGTTTTCGTCATCATCTGCATTTTCCAATGCAAAGATAACAGGCGCGGTCATCTTTCCTTCTTTAAAGTCGTCGCCAATTTCTTTACCGAGTTTTGATTGATCAGCAGAATAATCAAGCGCATCATCAATAATCTGAAAGGCTGTACCAAGTTGCATACCATAGAGGCGCATTGCATTACAGTCTTCTGAGGAGCGTGAAGACAAAACCGCGCCAACTTCACAAGATGCAGCAAATAGAGCCGCTGTTTTTGATTCAACAACATTAAGATAGGCGGGCATTGTTGTTTTAATGTCATTGGTCGTAGAGAGCTGGAGCACTTCGCCCTGTGCAATCACAGCGGCGGCGGCGGATAATATTCTCAATATTTCAAGTGACTCGCTTTCGACCATCATTTGAAATGATTTCGAAAACAGAAAGTCACCGACAAGGACGCTCGCTTGATTTCCAAAGACCAAGTTTGCTGCTTGTTGTCCGCGCCTTTCGTGGCTTTCGTCAACCACATCATCGTGTAATAAGGTGGCGGTATGAATAAACTCAACGGCAGCAGCCAAATGATATGACTTGTCCATAGGGCCGTCGAATATTGCCGTTGAGGCCAATGTCAAAAGAGGGCGGATACGCTTGCCACCAGCGGATATCAAGTATTGTGCTAATTTCGGAATAAGATGAACATCTGATTGCATGTTCCGCACGATGAGCGCATTGACCTCTTGCATATCCTGATCAAGTAGATCGGACATTAAATCCAAGGGTGTCTGCTGCTCAATCGAGGCCATAGTGTTTGGAGCATTATTATTCATCATAAATGTTTTTAAATCAGCTTTTTAGGCTGCGGGCAAGATATAAAATGAAACAGGTGGTCTTAAAAATTTAATCAATAGACCCCAGAGAGCGTGTTGTCATATTTCCTTTGCTTTCTTGCGCATTTTTATATTGTTGAAGAATAGCGGCCATGCCGGTGAGTTCTTTCTTTGGCGGTTCTTCGACATTTTCTGTTGGTTCAATATTCTCAACGGAAGCATTTTTTTGATCTTCTGAACTGTCGTCTTCTTTATCGGCTTCATCGGTTTCTTTTTTATTTTTATCTGCAAGCTCTTTGTATTTATTCCAAATTTTCTGATCTTCTGTCAGTTCTGCTGTTTCGGTTTTATCGTCTTTTTCATTAGACTTTTTTTCATCGGCTTGATCGGAATCTTTTTTGTCTTTTTTATACGTGGGAGTCTTGTAGCTTCTGCTTTGTAAGCCGGTTGTCTTCTTTTCGCGGCTGTTTTTGATTTCTTCAAGTTGCGCATTCAAAGGTGGCTCTTCTGCATGCGCATTTGAAGGAAGGCCCACAAAAGAAAAAACACTAAACATTAATGCTAAGTATATTGCTTTGCGATTGTCATACATGATCGTATCCTTTTAAATAACACCGACAGTTACTGAAGATTAGGGGTATATTTGTATTTATGCAAGATTCGTCATTCGAAATAGAGGTTTTAAGCCCACAAACACAGCCATTTTTTCTGACAATGATTGAAGCAAACAAATTCTTTGGTGATGATCCATCATTTTATGATCGTTGCTTTGAGCGGCAAAGTTTGGGCGAGTTGGATATAGTCTTGGCACTCATGCAAGAACAGTGCATAGGCTACGGGCTTTTAAACTGGCGACCCAAATACGCTTATTTTAAAAAGTTGGGTTTGCCTGAAATTCAGGATTTAAATGTTGTTTCTGACTATAGAAGGCGCGGCGTAGGAACTGCCTTGATTAAGTTTTGTGAAAATATGGCCATCCAAAAAGGCTATGATGAAATGGGCATCGGCGTTGGTTTGGATTCATCTTTTGCATCGGCACAACGTCTGTATGTAAAAGGCGGATATGTGCCTGACGGGCAGGGTATCAGTTATGATCGAAAGCAAGTAACAGCCGGAGAATTTAGGCCGATAGACAGCAATTTGTGTCTCATGATGACAAAAAAGCTGAAATAACCTGATTTTTTAGATTTTTACTTTGATTAAAACCTTCCTTTTGTTCCCGAAAGTATGCTAAACCGAAACCGATTTTAAGAATTTTTATCAGGAGCATGAGTTCATGACAAAATGGGTATATTCGTTTGGCAAAGAAAAGAACGATGGTGACGCAACAATGCGTAACCTTTTGGGCGGAAAAGGCTGTAACCTAGCCGAAATGGCATCACTGGGGTTACCGGTTCCTCCGGGCTTTACCATCACGACTGAGGTTTGTACCCATTATTACGATAATAGTAACGAATATCCTGCCGAACTGAAATCTCAAGTCGAGGTTGCGTTGAAGCAAGTCGAACAATCCATGGGTATGGAATTCGGTAGTCCGGAAAATCCTTTATTGGTTTCTGTTCGCTCAGGCGCACGTGTTTCTATGCCGGGTATGATGGATACGGTTTTAAATTTGGGGCTAAATGACAAAACAGTCGAAGGGCTTGCGAAGAAAGCCAATGATGAGCGTTTCGCATGGGATTCTTATCGCCGCTTTGTGCAAATGTACGGTGATGTTGTTTTGGGCGTAGATCATCATGATTTTGAAGACATCCTTGATACATACAAACGTGATGAAGATATTTCACAAGACACGGATGTGACGGCTAAAGGCTGGAAAGAAATTGTGAAGGAATATAAAGATCTGGTCGAGCGTGAACTTGGTCAGCCATTCCCGGATGATCCGAAAGAACAGCTTTGGGGCGCGATTGGTGCAGTTTTCAAATCATGGATGGTGCCACGTGCGATTACGTATCGCCGTATTAATGAAATACCTGAAAATTGGGGTACCGCCGTTAATGTACAATCGATGGTGTTCGGTAATATGGGTGATGATTGTGCAACAGGTGTTGCCTTTACACGTGATCCATCAACAGGCGAAAACTTCTTTTATGGTGAATATCTTGTGAACGCACAGGGCGAAGATGTTGTGGCGGGGATTAGAACGCCGCAATCCTTAACCAAACAGGGGCGTGAGAAAGAGGGCGGCACACTTCCATCTATGGAAGAGACCATGCCGGAAGTTTTCAAACAGCTTGATGACTTACGTTTGAAGTTGGAAAATCACTATCGCGATGTGCAAGATATCGAATTTACTGTGCAGCAAGGTAATTTATTCATGCTGCAAACACGAACAGGCAAACGTACCGCTGCTGCTGCGCTTAAGATTGCTGTTGATATGGTTGAAGAGGGCCTTATCACACAAGAAGAGGCACTTCTACGCGTTGATCCACAATCACTGGATCAACTGTTACACCCAACATTAGACCCGAAGGCAAAACGTAATGTGATTTCCAAGGGCTTGCCGGCATCTCCCGGTGCGGCCTCAGGTAAGGTTACGTTCTCGGCGGATGACGCTGAAAAGCACGCTCACGCAGGCGAATCCGTTATTTTATGTCGTCAAGAAACATCACCGGAAGATATTCACGGTATGCACGCATCAACCGGTATTTTGACATCGCGCGGTGGCATGACATCGCATGCGGCGGTTGTTGCACGCGGCATGGGTAAGCCATGTGTGGCCGGTGCCGGTGATCTTTATATTGATCAGAAATCAAAACTGATCCGTAAAGGTGACATGGAAATCAAGGAAGGTGATTTAATTACGATTGACGGTGCCACAGGTGAAGTTATGTTAGGCGAAGTGGCAACAATCAAACCTGAATTGTCTGGTGACTTTGGTGTATTGATGGAGTGGGCGGATGATCGCAGACGTATGGATGTACGCGCAAACGCTGAAACACCATTAGATGCGAAGACGGCTCGCGATTTCGGCGCGGAAGGCATTGGGCTATGTCGTACGGAGCACATGTTCTTTGACGCTGAACGTATCCAAAATGTTCGCGAAATGATCTTTGCATCAACCGAACAAGAACGCCGCGAAGCGCTTGAAAAACTGTTGCCTGCACAACGTGAAGATTTTGAAAAATTGTTTGAAATTATGCACGGTCTGCCTGTCACAGTGCGTTTGCTTGATCCACCACTTCACGAATTTTTACCGCACACAGATGAGGATATTAAAACATTTTCTAAAGGCGCAGAAATTCCGGAAGATCAGGTGAAGCTCCGTTTGTCAGAGTTGACTGAAACCAATCCAATGCTAGGTCATCGTGGTTGTCGTCTGGGCATTACCTATCCTGAAATTTATGAAATGCAAGCACGTGCAATTTTTGAAGCTGCCGTAAATGTTCAATCAAAGGCAGATGATAGCGTTATTCCGGAAGTAATGATTCCACTTGTTGGTGCCTTGAAAGAATTGGAATTGATGCGTGATGTTGTTGAGAGCGCGGCAAAAGCTGTTTTCGAAGAAAAGGGTGCGTCCGTTGAGTATCTCGTTGGGACGATGATTGAGCTTCCCCGTGCGGCTTTAACGGCTGACAAAATTGCGCAGTCTGCTGATTTCTTCAGCTTCGGAACGAACGATCTGACGCAAACTGCATTAGGGATGAGCCGTGATGATGCATCAAACTTCCTGCCATATTATACTGAAAAAGGTATCTACGAACGTGACCCGTTTGTGTCCATAGATGTAGAAGGCGTTGGCTCACTTGTTGATATTGCCTGCGAAAAGGCGCGTGGCGTGAATAGCGGCATTAAACTCGGCATCTGTGGCGAGCATGGTGGCGACCCTGCTTCTATAGCATTTTGTGAAACAGTCGGACTGAGCTATGTGTCTTGTTCACCTTATCGTGTGCCTATTGCCCGTTTGGCAGCCTCGCAGGCAGCAATAAGGCAAGGAAATACTAAGCCGGTTGTAGCTCTAAAAGATAAAAAGAGTGCTTAAAAAGTATTCTTTACTTTGACTAAAGCAGGAGAAAAATATGCGTTTTATCGTAACAGCACTTTCTGTGTTTTTTATTGGCCTTACTTCAATGAGCGTTCAAGCACAGCAAAGTAAAGATGACCTTTTTACACAATGTAACAAATATAAGGATGAGGCTTTTTGCAGTTGTGCTATGGGAAAACCATACGCAAATTTGGTCGCCCTTAATGCGGTGTCACCCAAAACAAGCCAACTTGAAAGGCATCTCAACAAATTAGAGGGGCAATACAAAATATCTCTTGAGCGTGAAATGTCACAAGGCGGTTTAAGTGCATCACAAATAGAACGTATCTGTAATGTGGTTGATGAATATAATATGTTTTTAGAAGAGTTGGGGATGCCTTATAAAAACACTGGTGTCAAAAGCTTTTCTAAGAAACATAAAGGCGGCGCAGCAGGATTAACATCAGAACAGCGACAGGCTCTAACGCTAAAACGTACAGAACTTAACAAAAAGATTCATGATTTAAACCACGAATATCAAAGAAACGGTGCTTTTGGTAGTTCTGCGACCCTATCCAGTGGTGTTTGCGTTCTGGAGAACCAGATAGAGTGGACTAAAGAAGAAATTGATGAGAGCAAGAAAGAGAAACCTGCGCATGTTACCGTAGGTGTTAGACCACTTATTGCAAAAGCGATGCAAATGTGTGGTGGCTAGTTTTCTTCCGTTTTGCTAAAGCTATCTTTTAAAAGAGCTATGCCGATATCACGGCAAGATGAACGCATTTCACCAATGACTTTATCATCATGTTCTATGGAATTTCCGTGTTCAGGAAACTCAGAAAGCGCAATATCACTGGCTTTAATCGTGCGGAGATGCTTTTTTCCAAGGCCACGATAATGCATGCGCGCAGTCAGCTCTTGTCCGACATAGCAGCCTTTGTCGTAGGAAATTCCGTTAAGGCGATCCATATGCGCTTCGTCCATGGTTGATTTTCCGGATATCAAATCACGACTGCCGTCAGGGATTGTCAGTGATATACGCAGATAGTCCCAATCATCAAATGGCAGTTCATCAACGCTGCCGGGTTTGGAATAGCTCCGATAACCGATATCCGGGTGTCGTGGGTCTTTATAGCCTTCGGTTGTACCTATGACGGCGTAAACGTCGGTTTGCTCTGTCGCTGTGACTTCCGCTTGTGCACGTAGTTTGTACATATTTAAAGTTTTCGCTAATTCTTGTGTGCGCTCGGCGCCTTCACAATCAAGCAATAATGACTCATGTTCTTCTCTAATAAAAAAGTCGAATAAAAACTTTCCTTGAGGGGTTAGAAGGCACGCATAGATATAATTTTCTTGATTAAGTAAGCCAAGATCATTTGTGATGAGGCCCTGAAGAAAATCGCGCCGCTCTATCCCCGATATTTTTACCAGTCCGCGGTTCTTCAGTTTTGTAAAAAAGGGGTGTTGTGTCATCATAAATACCATGGATTCCCAAGCAGACGTTAGCAAGATACTTTTTATTACTTCAAGCCGTATTGGCGATGCTGTTCTATCTTCCGGCCTTCTCAAATATGTACATGATGAATACCCGAATGCAAAGGTTACAATTTGCTGTGGTCCGTTAGCAGTATCTTTATTTGAGGGATATCCGATGTTAGAGCGTATTATTCCTGTTCAAAAACAGAAATTTAATAAACATTGGCTTGATGTGTGGATGCAGGTGGTAGGAACGCAATTTGATATTGTCATAGATCTCAGAAATTCCGCCGTATCAAGATTGCTGCGCTCAAAGAAACGTTATATTTACGGTAGTTATGTTGATAAAACACAGCACAAAGTGGTTCAAAATGCGTCTGTTATGAAGCTGAAGGAAAATGCGCCGTCGCCTCAATTATGGTTTACAGATGAGCAGAAAGCAGATGCCAGAAAAATTATGCCTAACGCCGGGCCAGTTTTAGGGGTTGGTCCCACAGCAAACTGGATCGGCAAAACATGGCCGGAGGATCGCTTTATTGATGTTGTACAATGGATCACAAGGTCGGAAGGCTTAATGCCGCATGCGAAGGTTGCTGTTTTTGCCGCTCCGGGGGAAGAAGTTGCCGCCCGCATCGTTCTTGAAGGCGTTCCTAAAGAAAAGCAGGTTGATGTAATCGCAAAGACTGATCCAGGAACAGCCGCGGCGTGTTTGGCGTTATGCTCGACTTATATAGGTAATGACTCTGGTCTGATGCATTGCGCATCAGCAGTTGGAACGCCAACAATAGGCTTGTTCGGGCCGAGTTATCCAAACCTATATGCACCATGGGGAAGGCATGCCACGTATGTTTCTACACCGGAAACCATGGATGAATTAATTAATTACGATGGATATGATGCAAAAACATGTAAGAGTTTGATGACAAGTTTAAGCGTTCCAATGGTGAAAGAAGCAATAGAAAAAAACTGGCCGAGAATATCGGCCAGTTCATAATGTCTTTTTTAACGAGGAAACTCTTAATTATTTAAATTATCATAATCACTAGATGGATTAGGCAGCATCTTAAGTTTGCGTGCGCCTTCTCTGTAATCTGTATGAGTATAAAGGTAATTTTCATGTGCCTGTTCAGCAACATCAAATGGAACATACTTAATACGTTCCCAACCTTTTGAAATCATGCAACCTTCAAAATCGATGTAATCCATGTGCTCTAACATTAATTCTCTATCGCGTTCCGGTGTATCCCAACCGGCGAGGCGCGCTTCTGTTTCTTCCAGAACTACACCATCAACATATTCAGGGATGCCGTCTCTAATCGCGCCCAAACGCTCTAACTCACGTAATTCAACAACACAATGTGCGATATCACGGTTTAGCATTTGTTGAGCTTTAGGGCCGCGAAGGTAAATAGCAGAAGAAGCGTGAACACGTTGCCAGTATTGGCCTTTATGTTCAATTTCATCGTTTATACCACCAGCGAATGAAGGGAAAGTGAATGTCAGGGCAAGGCCTAGAACTAAGAAAGAACGCATAATCATCATCAGAAACTTCTATTTTGGTTACAAAATCAGTTAGAAGCATAACAAAAATAATGAGTTATCTCAATATAATAATGTAAATAATGAGACAGAGCCGTAATCATTGTTTTTGTTCCATCCACCAACTTTCCAGAACAGCCCCATAAATGGGGGTATTTTGTGGATAAGAAATGTTTTTATTATGGGCGATATAATCAACGTTTTTATAAAACATTGGCACAAATATATATTCTGATAAGGCAATACGATCAATGATATGCGCGTATAAAATCAAATCATCGTAGCTCTTGGCGTTTGCGATTAAGCCCGCAAAGTGATCAAGCGCAGGATTACAAATTCCTGAATAATTAAACCGCGCAGGTTCTTCGGCGGCTTTGCATGTCCAGTAAAGCGTTTGCTCTGTCCCCGGAGATAGGGTGAACTGAACATAGAATGCAAGCATGTCGTATTCGTAGCTTTGCTTTCGTTTTTGGAAGGTTGCACTATCGGCCATGCGTATGGTCATGGTTATGCCTAATCTTTCCAGGCTGCGTTGGAATGTCAGTGCAATTTTTTCATCCTGCGGCGTAGCAACCAAAATTTCGAATGTGAGTGCCGCGCCTGTTTTTTTATTGATGCGCTTGCCCTCAATAATTTCCCATCCTGCTTCATTTAAAAGCTGGCTGGCTTGTTTTAATTTTGTTCTTACTGATGGTTTTTTTGAGTTTTGATCGGATTTTGTAAAGACGCTGCTTTGGATTTTATTTTGCCAGGGGGCTAGCAACTCTTGTTCTGTATCGGTTATTTCAGGCGCAGCCGCTAAAACTGAATTTGGGAAAAAGCTTTGAATTTTTTTAAATTGTCCGTGATAGAGATTTTTTAAAACCCATTGATCATCAAACGCAAGGCTGATGGCTTTGCGTACGCGGATATCATCAAAGGGGGGCTTGCGTGTGTTGAAGAAGAAACCTTGCACGCGTTCAGGTCTTTTGTGGGGTGCATCTAGGCGTACCATGTGTGGGTTCATTCCTTCATAGGCCGTACGCCATTTGCTTACATCCCATTCGCGGCGAATGTCCAGATCACCTTTTTTAAAGGCTTCTAACGCGATTGTGTCGTCCCTGAAATAATCATAGGTGATGGTATTAAAATTATAATGCCCTTTATTGACGAATAAATCTTGCGCCCAATAATCATCAACATGTTCATAGGTGATGCTGCGTCCCATCTCAAAGTTTTTGATGCGGTAGGGGCCATTAAGAACGGGGCTTTCGGTCACACCTTCATTAAAGTCGCGATTACTCCACCAAGTTTTTGATAAAACAGGCATCATGGCCAATATCATCACTGTTTCACGGTCATATCCTTCGCCGAAGGCAAAATGAATAGTATGTTTGTCTTTTACCTTGGCTGTTTTGACGAGCTTGTAGATACGGCGCATATTAGGACGGCCATGCTCTTTTAGGGTTTCGTAGGAGTACAAAACATCTTCTGCAGTAATAGGCGAACCATCATGAAATGTTGCGGCGGAGTTAAGGTGAAAAGTTACGGACGATCTATCCTCGGCAATATCGGCGCGCTCTGCAATCAATGGGTACATCGTGAAAGGTTCATCCCACACGCGGCGCATCAATCGGTCATAAACCAAGTTCATGTTCATTGCTGCTTGCCCTTTAAGAGCGTAGGGATTGAGAGTATCAAACGTACCAACCGCTGACATTTTGACATCACCACCTTTGGGGGCGTTTGGGTTCACATAGTCAAGGTGAGTGCTGTTCGCATTGTATTTTGTTTGCCCGTGCATCGCAAGCCCAAAGGGCGTTTCTTGCTCTTGCGCCATTGCGCTTGTAAAAAAAAGCGTGAATATAAAGAATATCGTAAGAATCGGGACGTAAAATTTCATCATGAAACTATTGATATCAAACTCCGGCGAAGTGTCCAAACCGTTTATTGAGCGTATACAGCTTATCCATGGTGATATAACACAGCAGGATACAGATGCTATTGCGATGGTTATTCCGCAAGACCTCAAGTTCGGCGGCAGTATCAATAGCGCGATTAATGATGCTTGCGGCTATGATTTGGATGAATTTATCTTGGAGCATATATATAAGCCTAGTGTCGGAGAGGTTTATGCGCTGCCTTCAGGAGACTTAAACGTAAAGCATATTCTTGTCGGTGTTATGCCATATTACCGCACAGAGTTTGACCATAACGATTCACATCTATCGGGGGCAGTGCGCCGCATCATGGAGCTCGCGCGGTGTATGCTGCTCAGTAGCATTTCTTTCCCGCCGCTTTTTTCAGGGAAGTCAGGTTTTCCAAAACCTAAAGCCGCCCGATTGGTGGCTCAGGGAATTAATGATCGTATGCAAGAGACATTCGAAGATGTCAGGATCGTGTGTTCCGATGAAAAATCCATCGAAATATTTGATCGTAAATTACGAATACTCGGCTGGAACGGTAATTAAGCCGCCAAATCAGACAGCTTAACCGCAGGGCGTGGCCCGATGTGGGAGATCACTTCCGCCGCAGCGATAGCACCTAATTTTCCACATTCTTCCAAAGGTTTATCTTCGGTAAAGCCATAAAGGAAACCGGCTGCGAATTGATCGCCTGCACCTGTTGTGTCGATGACATTATCCACGGGGACGGCGTCAATCTTGATTTTCTTGCCCTCAGAAATAATAACAGCACCTTTTTCGCCGCGTGTGACCGCAGCGATTTCAACATGCTCACTGATTGCGTTGATGGCATCATCAAAGTCATCTTTTTGGAATAATGATTTTATTTCATCCTCATTCGCAAACAGGATATCCACATGATTTTCCACAAGATTCAAGAAGTCTTCGCGGTGGCGATCAACACAGAATGGATCAGATAGTGTGAGGGCAATTCTATGGCCTGCTGCGTGCGCATGCTCTGCCGCGGCGATAAAGGCTTGCTTGGCTTGTTCACGGTCAAACAGATATCCCTCAAGATACGTCACTTTCGCACTTGCAATCAGATCACCGTCAATATCAACAGGGCTAAGTTCTACGCTGGCGCCTAAAAAGGTGTTCATTGTACGATCTGCGTCGGGTGTTACCAAAATCATGCAGCGACCTGTTGGTGCGCTTAAAGTCAGTGGAGGCGTGTCGAATTTAACACCTAAAGACTGAATGTCATTTTTGTAAACTTGTCCAAGTTCATCATCGGCAACCTTACCGATAAATCCGCCTTGACCGCCAAATGATGCAAAGCCTGCCATTGTGTTGGCGGCAGACCCACCGGATGTTTCAAGGCCTTTGGGCATTTGTGCATAAAGATCAACCGCGCGCACTTCGTCAATCAGTGTCATCGCACCTTTTTCCATGCCGTGTTGTTTTTGCTCTTCAATAAATGTTTCAGGCACTTGTGAAAGAACGTCAACCAGTGCATTTCCAACGGCGACTACGCCATATTTTGTTTCAGACATATAGACTTACCCATAACCTTGTAGTTTTCAAAAAAATGTAGTTTTATCTTCTACAGTAAAAGACATGAAAAGGCCAAGCCCTATGGGTGAAAAAAAGTCAGACGCAAAAAAGAATACTGATAAGAAATCCGCAAAGGTGGAAATCAAACAGAAGATCGTATCTTCTGCGCTAGCGTTGGCGGTGGAGCAGGGGTGGCAATATGTAACCTTGCAGGATATCGCGACACGTTCCGGTGTTTCATTAACTGATTTGTATGATTGTGTTGATCACAGAGATGACATTCTCGTCCTTCTTGGGCGCATGATTGATAAAAAAGTATTGGAGAATGTGCATTATTCCGATGATGACACAACAAGTGCGCGTGAACGTGTCTTTGATATTTTGATGGATCGCTATGATATCCTTAATGATCACCGCGAGGGGATCATCGCCATTTTAGATTCGTTTATGTGTGATCCCAAACAAGTTATAATTTCTATGCCGCATCTTTGTCGTTCAATGAGTTGGATGTTAGAGACGTCAGGCATTGAAACTTCTGGTATAAAAGGTGCTATTAAAGTTACAGGTATGACAGGCATTTACTTGAAAGTTTTACGTACATGGAAAAGTGATGAGAGCAAAGATTTGTCTAAAACGATGGCTGCCTTGGATAAGTCACTTGATCGCGCAGAGGGGATTGCGAATAGCTTCGGTTTTTAGGCGCTCTTATTCTCTATATCCCCGATATATCCCAAATAAGGAATAGATTTATACAGGCCTTGTTTCTGTGATGTTGCTCTGGAGGCTTTGGATGCAAGCTCTATCGCGCGATCAATGGCAATACCAGCCTGAATACAGGCAGCAAAAAAACCGCAGAAAACTTCGTAGCATGCGTTCATGTCCTGTGCTTGTATAGGCTCAGGAAATTCATACCCGTATTGATTACCATTCTTCGAGTATGCCGCCGCGCCGTCTATACCGTTATTTTTTGTGATAACGATATGGTCGTTTTTAGGCTTACGGACGGTTTTTTCATTGGCGATGATGATGTCTGCAAGAAAAAGCGTATCTGCGCTTAGTTTGTTATTATCGCTCAGGCATAGAACAGAGCGCGTATTTCTTTTTTGTGCATGGTTTAATAAAGACTGAATGCTCACTTCATTTGTATCATCCGAAAGCAGCAATAAGCTGCGTTCACTCATATGAATATCAGGGATTTGCATCGCATGTGTATGCTTATTGGCGCCTTCCGAAATAATGACGGTTCTGTCGTTGTTAGGCTCGTTTAAAGAAATTTCGATTCCTGTGTCTTCTTTATTTTGACCAATGCCTGAGGTGTTAATGCCTTCTTTGCGCAGTGTTTCAAGGCAATGTTTACCGAATATATCGTTGCCCACCGTTGCAACTAACGCAACTTTAGCACCACCGCGAGCCGCACTGACGGCGTGAATGGCACTCGTCCCACTAAGTTCAAGAGCATGATTTTGCGACGAAAAATTACCCTCGCGCGCTTTTAAGGGGGCATCTAGGCCTGCATAAATATGTGCATTGATATTGCCGAATACCAGAATCATAAAGTTTTTATCCAATTTGGCTTATAAAATTGACTTATATCATGTTACTTTAGTGAATAAATATTATTCTAGGCTGGTACTTGCAATTTTTCTGCAAAAGAAATAGAAGAATGCCAAAGAAAGAAAGCTGCATGCCTATTAATTACGATAATCATTTTCAAAATTGTGTTGATAATGTCAAGTCCGAGGGACGATATAGGATATTTGCGACGATGGAGCGTATTGCAGGACGTTTCCCGTATGCGAATTATTATGATGAGAATGGTAATGCGCGCGAGGTCGCGATCTGGTGTAGTAACGATTATCTGGGCATGGGGCAACATCCGAAGGTTATGGCGGCAGCGAAGGCCGCGATTGATGATTGTGGCGCGGGTGCAGGTGGTACGCGTAATATATCCGGAACAACACGATACCACGTCCAGTTGGAAGAATCTTTGGCAGATTTGCACAACAAAGATGCCGGGCTTGTGTTCTCATCCGGCTATGTTGCCAATGAAGGCGCATTGAGCGTTCTCGGTAAACTAATGCCTGACTGCGCAATTTTCTCTGATGAATTGAACCATGCCTCTATGATTCATGGCATTAAGGATAGCAAACAGGAAAAGTTCATTTATCGTCACAATGATATTGAGCATCTTGAATCATTACTAAAGTCTGTTGATTACAATCGCTCCAAGATCATCGCATTTGAATCCGTCTATTCAATGGAAGGCGATATCGCCCCGATTGAAGAAATTGTAGGATTAGCTGAAAAATACAACGCCCTGACCTATATTGATGAGGTACATGGTGTTGGGTTGTACGGACCGCGCGGCGGCGGTGTCGCCGAAGAACGTGGTTTACTGGATCGTATTGATATCATCGAGGGTACATTCGGTAAAGCGTATGGTGCGATGGGTGGTTTTGTCACCGGCAGCGCACCTATTATTGATGCTATTCGCTGTTATGCGCCGGGCTTTATTTTCACAACAAGCCTTCCGCCAGCAGTGCTCGCAGCAGCGCATGCCGCAGTTGAGCATTTGAAAATATCTGATGTTGAGAGACAAAAGCAGCGTGAAAATGTCACCTTATTTAAAGATATGCTTGAGGCGGCCGACCTACCGTATATGCGCGGTGAGAGCCATATTGTGCCATTGATCGTTGGTGAACCGAATTGCTGTAAAGAAGTTACCGATATCTTGCTTCGGGAATATGACATTTACGTACAACCAATCAATTACCCGACTGTGCCAAAGGGAACCGAGCGTTTACGCTTGACTGCTACGGCTGCGCATTCGTTAGAAGATGTAAAGCGCATGGGAGAGACGCTGCAAGATCTGTGGCAAAACCATCACATGCTAAGACGTGCTGCCTGATTATATTATTTGAAATTTTCTAAAAAATTTAAACGAGAATGTTGATGTTTGTGCCGCGTGTGTTGCTTACAGGGGCAGATTGAACGCTTTGTTCAATAACATTGGCGAGCTTCTGATCTTGTTCTGCATTGCTCTTGATAACAGACAATGCGACGTTTTGACGAGATAATGCTGTTTCTGCTGCTATACCGGCTGGTACGTTCATGACATTCTCCTTACCTTCTTACATATTAACACAATTATTTTAAAAATTAATGAAAAACCTATGCTAAGAAGAAATTATCACCATTTTTAGTTTATGACGCCATGGCGGGGGATGGTTTTAATTCAAATATTGTCCTTATAGGCGACTCATCGTAATATATTTCGTAAATCGCTTTATAGGATTTTTGTTCACTTACGATAAAGAGGGGATGTTCGTATGGATTGTCAGCGTATTATTATGAATTTTACAGTTCCCCCAAGCATGGAAGACATCGAAGACTTAGCGTCTTCTGCGTTAGAAAACCTGCCAGAAGAAATTCTTGGCCGCTGCGATGAACTTGGTATCCTTATTGAAGATACTGTCGATGAAACGACATTAGATGATTTGGATTTGGATGACCCCTTTGACTTATTGGCACTATATAAAAGCGGTAAAGAGATATCCCCCGGTGTGGAGCGTAAAGTGGCCAATGATGAAGACGTTTTGGTTATATACAGACGGCCACTTTTGGATATGTGGTGTGAAACACAAGAGGATTTGCAGGGACTAATTCGGCAAGTCATGATCGAAGAATTAGGGCGGTATTTTGAGTTTTCGGATGATGATATTGAAGATATGGCAGATCGTCATTATCAAGGCATGTTGTAATGATTGTCAGGATATGGCCTAATATATTGGATAAAAATAGTGTTATTCAAAACTATGCAGATGGTTTTGTATTATGCTAAAGTACAAATTGATTAAAAATTTTACGTTGGGATAGTAATTTGTATCGCTTGATTCACAGTTTTCTTCTGATGGTGTCTCTTGTCATCTTGGGCGTCGGTTCCGCACACGCCGCAAGCGTTCCGATAACAGTTGATGATAATCTTGGTGGCTTAATCCCAGGTACAGAACGTAATACCTGTAATCCCGATTTCATGGAAGTTCTAAAGAATAGAGCATGGGAAGAAGCACAAAGAGAAATAACCCAGAACAATAATTTAATTGCGCGTCCTGACAGCGTACTTTCTATGACATGCTTTGATTCTTGGTTGGATGACCTTGCCGATCATTCTGAAAGTAACTTCCCCGGTGATCCGGATGAATCTGACGGACGTCTTCTCAACGGGCTTTTAACAGATCTTGTTGTTGTTTTAATTGATGATATTATTTCCGGTATCGATCCCAATCTGACAGAAGGCTATGTTCTATATGCTTTGCTTGAAATACTTGTGCTAGACCAGCTTGAAGATGTCGGCAGTATCACCGGGCAGATTCAAGACGGCATCAGTCTCGCTGCCTGTATTCCTCTTCATGGTACCAATCCCAAACAGCGTTACATTAATGATAATTTTGCTGGGCTAATGATTGGTGATCGTGCCAAAACACAGGCCGCTGTCCCTGCTTATGGTCAAATTCAATCTGGTCTTGATAACGATGTTGATGAAACCGGTTTCAATGGTTGTGCACGTATGAATCAGGTTTGGCAAAGGACAAAATGTTACGATTTTGCAACCGAAGCACGTGTTTACAAAACAAATCACGCCGGCTCTGATCACGATGGTTTTTACAGATTGGAAGAATATGTGGCGACTGCTGCAGGTGGTGGTGATTATAGAACGGAAGCAGATCAATGTGATCCACCTGATAATGATCTTGTTGATGTGCCTGACTTCAACACTATGCTTTGTTGGGTGCAAGCTCATGGTGTGCCGGCTTTGCCAGCTTGGTCGTCTTTTATTGGTGGAATATCATTAAGTGGTGGTTTTTCTGCACCGGGCGGTGGGCCAACTTGGACACAGGCATTTAACGCGGCTAACCCTGCGCCGGGTGCGCCGGGTGCGTCTGACCTTTACACACATTATTTAAATCTTGTGACTGGTATTTGTGACGGGTCTCTTCCTCCCGGATCATGTCCCGGAACACCAATCGTGACGACGTGTGCGCCACCGATTAAAATCGGCTATATTGCAACACGAGGCAATGATCAGTATGTAGATGCCGTTTGTCCTAATCCGGGATGCTTCTTTGATGCGCCAAGCTCTATTGGCGGTAATGGTACGTGTACACCAAAACCATAATTTTTTAGATAGCTTTTTTCATAAAGTCTGAAACGCGCCGTGTGAAGGCTGTTGGGTCATCAATGGGCTCACCTTGTATGATTTTCGCCTGATCCAATAACAAGAACGCTGCATCAGTTATGTCGGCATCCTTTTCACAAATAGCTGCCAGCTTCGTTATTAAGGCATGTTTGGGATTGATTTCTAAGACGGGCTTGCTGTCAGTCTCATATTTCTGATGAAGTCGCAAGACACGCTCCATATACATATCAACGCCGCCATCAGGGGCTACAAGGCATACTGGCGAATCCGTCAAACGTTGTGATATGCGCACGTTGTGAACTTTATCGACCAAAATACTTTGCATCGCAGTTATAAGCGCAGTGATCGATGTGTGGGCTTCATTATCGCCTTCTGATTTGTTCGATTCCTCGTCGCAGCCTTCAGACGGCTTTTGTTCGCCGCTAAGTTTTCCAAGGTCAATATCACCTTTGGTAATAGACTGGAATGGCTTGTCCTTGTAATCCAAGATACTCTGTAGCCAAAAGTCATCAATCGTATCCGTAAAGAACAGAACTTCGATATCGCGGGATTTAAAGCCTTCAAGCTGCGGGCTGTTTTTGATGTTTTCAAGGTTTTCACCACTAATGTAGTAAATTTTTTCTTGCCCGTCTTTCATACGTTCAACGTAGTCGCCAAGACTCGTAAGCTCTTTGCCGTCATCACGCGTAGAATAAAAGCGACATATTTTAAGTAATGGCTCTCTATGCTCAACCGCATCATATAAACCTTCCTTCAAAGTCGGCCCGAATTGTCCCCAAAACGATGTGAAAGCGGGCGGATCATTACGGGATAGTTTATCCAAATCACCAAGCACCTTGCGCGCAACGGCGTTTCTAATTTTATCAATCGTCGGGTTATATTGTAGAGATTCACGGCTGATATTCAGTGGCAAATCTTCGCTGTCGATGACGCCACGCATAAAGCGAAGCCAAGGAAACATGAGTGTTTCAATATCATCAGAAATAAACACGCGTCTCACATAAAGCTTCACGAAGTTACGGCGGCTCGGGTCGAATAAATCCCACGGGCGGAGCGTTGGGGCGTAAAGGAGTGATGTGAATTCAATCGCACCTTCTGCCTTCCAGTGGGATGTCATGATGGGTTCATCAAAGCCGCCGGAGAGATGTTTATAAAAATCTTCGTATTCTTCTTTGGTAATATCTTGTTTTGATCTCATCCAAAGGGCAGAGGCGCTGTTGATTGGCTCTGCGTCTTTATCTTTTGCAACTTCCGCCGGGGCGCCAAGGAAGATAGGCACGCTGATATGGTCGGAATATTCCTTCACCGTCATCTCGATTTTTTGATCGAGTAAGAATTCGGATGCTTCGTCTTTCACCCAAAGGGTAATGGATGTTCCGCGTTCACCGTCCAGGCGTGCCTTTTCAATGCTGTTTGGTTCACGAATGGTAAAACCGCTTTTGCCATCTGATTCCCATAGCCATGTCTCATCACTTCCGGCCTTGCGGCTGACGACTTGAATTTTATGGGCAACCATATAGCCGGCATAAAATCCAACACCGAACTGGCCGATCAGTTTTAATTTATCTGCACCCTCCGGGGCATTTTCCATTTGTTCCATAAGGGCGGCCGTACCGGATTTTGCAATCGTACCAAGATTTTCGGCAAGTTCGTCTTTGTTCATGCCAACGCCGTTATCGACAATGATTATCGTTCTATTGGTGGTGTCCTTGAATGTGCAAATACGGAAGTCGGGGGTATCTTTAACCAAATCAGGTGTGGCAATCGCATCGTAGCGTAAGCGATCACACGCGTCAGCCGCGTTAGAGATAAGTTCACGTAGGAAGACGTCATGGTTTGTGTATAGGGCGTGGGCAACGATATCCAGAAGACGCGATACATCTGCGCTGAAATTTTGTTGATTATTAGTAGTTTCAGGCTTTTCTTTTTCTTGTGCGCTCATGACTTAACTTCTCCATATAAAACGAAGTGCAATCTATGTCATGTTGGCGTGTAAAAATCAAGGGTACAGGCGGGTTATATCCCAATTTCCGTCCTCTTGATGTTCATAGATAAAACGGTCATGAAGACGATCAGGGTTATCCATCCAAAACTCTATTTTGTGTGGAACCAGCCTATATCCAACCCAATCAGATGGTCTAGGCACTTTTGTGCCCTCAGGGTGCTTTTCTTCAAATTCTTTTATACGTTCCTCTAAATGTTCGCGAGATACTAAGGGGCGTGATTGTTGTGATGCCCATGCGCCGATTTGCCTTTTATATGGACGGGTTGAGAAATATTCATCAGCTTCTTCGGGACTAATGATTTCAATATGTCCTTCTACACGCACCTGTTTGCGTAGAGATTTCCAGTAAAAACAAAGGGATGCGTTGCGATTATGTTCAATTTCCTGCCCTTTTTGACTGCCTGCGTTTGTATGAAACTTAAAACCACTATGATCAGCCTTTTTCAATAAAACCATGCGCACAGATGGTTTGCCGTTATTTGTGCAGGTGGCAAGCGCCATAGCCCCGGGATCATTGATTTCTGCCTCTGTCGCAAGGTCTAGCCATGCCTGAAATTGTTCTATCGGATTGTCTAAAAGTGGATAACCTGAATTTTTTTCATTCATTATAGAATGCTTTCCTGTTTTTGTGCGTATATACCTATGAATCCTATTTATAAGAGGATATACTGCGTAACTCAATTGACTTAAAGTTAATCCAACAGAAAAGGTGAGTCGGATGAAAAAGTTTACAATGATGATCATGGTTGTTTCGATGTTTGCATTAGGCGGATGTGAAACGTTCCAAGGTAAGGGCAATAAACAGCTTATAGGTGCAGGAAGTGGCGCCGTGGTTGGTGGCCTCTTAGGATCAAAAGTAGGTGGCGGTTCAGGCCAGCTATGGGCAACTGGTGCAGGTGCACTATTAGGTACATTCCTCGGTAGCGAGATTGGTAAATCTCTTGATAATGCAGATAAGGCACAAATGTCTAATGCTGTTTACAAGGCACAATCCGCACCAGTAGGGGAGCCAATTTCATGGAACAACCCGGACAGTGGTAATTCAGGTCAGGTTGTTGCAACCAAAGACGGATATAGCTCCAGCGGTAGTTACTGTCGTGAGTTCCAGCAAACAGTTTATATCGGCGGTAAAGAAGAATCTGCTTATGGGACTGCGTGTCAGCAACCTGATGGTACTTGGCAGATTGTTAATTAAGTTTGCTTAAGACATTAAAATAATTTTTTAGAAAAAACCGCTTTAAACGAGGCGGTTTTTTTTAATGCTTTACTGCATTAGGGCTAATGAAGTCGGATATATTGACGCTTTTCTTGCTGTTTTCTTCTTCTGGTTGTGGTGGTTTTTCCACGATTTCGTTTTTTTCGTCATCTTCTAGCTTTTGCGCGAGCATAAGACCGCACAATATGGAAGAAAACTCGTCATCACCAGAGGTTGTGTCAAGAATGGCTTCCCACGTTAATTGTCCGTAATCACGTCTGATATAAAATAGCTTTTGCGCAAGGTAGCTTAGGGTATTCCATTGAATGTTCTCAACTTCCTCTTCAAAAATCTTTATTGAGTCTTTTAGTAACTCTTCAAAAATATCATCATTGCGGCATTTCTTAATGATTTCTGCCATGGGTAACAGGGCAGGGACACACCACCCCATAACTTTACCTTCCATGAAGGCTTTATTCTGTTTTTTTATGATGTCTAAAATAAGCTTATAATCGTCACGGCGTGCCAACTTTCTTTGCAGATTATCCAAAAGCTCACGGCACATTTTTTTGTGTAATCGCTCGTTGGCCTCTTGATCGGTGAAGGGATTATTGTCTTGAATGTTCGTAACGACTTCGGGTTTTATGCCGATTATTTCTGAAATCAAATCTGCAATAGACTGCGCGTATGTATCTTCTCCTGTATATAATGCTGCACCGAGAATGGTTGGTTCGCTATATCCGGCCCAAGCCATTTGCTGGGCAGGGAAACTAAAGCTACGCCACTGCTCAATAGTAGTAGGGTCGTATGTTCCGCTGATGTCTTCAGTGATTTTAATTGCGGATTGGACGGTGCGTTTATTCTTTTTGTACTGATTGATGTTATCTTTGAATATGTATTCAAGCGTATCAATACACATGGGGAAAGGAAACTCTTCTGCCCGAAAACCGACTTGGGCACTTAATGTATCATGTGCACGTTGTTTGGAGAGTGTTTCGAATGCTTCCTCTCGTCCCTGAAGCGTTTGGATAGACGCCGAGAATATGTCTCCTAACAAATTCCTATGATGAAGCTGTTGTTTTGAAAGTGTGGGAATAAGAATATTGTGGTCATCAATATAAGTATCAGGCTTATCTTTACCTTTGTTTTTTCGATACTGAGTGTATTCCTTATATAATGCTATAGCATGCCATGAGATATGTAAGATATGGTTTTTGAGCGTATCAACGGAATCAAAGTCGCTGTAATTGACAAAGCAAAGCCCTAAATATGCGTTGCTTTGAAAAAAACCTAAGAAACCGGGGCTGTTATACCGCGCGATGGAAACAAACCTTGTTCTGTTTTTTTCCATGATTTTCTGCGTGTCTTCCACGTTCGGATAATTGACAACGTATTTCCCGGCAGGGTGCTCTTGTATAGTTTTTGCATCCGCGGCAAATACTTTTGCGCGTTCATCTTCATCATGAATTGTAAAGTGCAACCTCAGGTCGGGATAACAACCTTCGATCTGCCTTCTGATGACATTACATGTATGTTTCGCGGTTTTGTAATCTACAGACATGAATCCTTCATATTCTGTTTGGGATGAGGGAAAACTCGAGAAAGGAAACTATAGCAGAATTTTATGCTGCCTATAAGCCTGCTTGAGTGTTTTTTACAGCTATTTTTATCAATATGAATGCTTTGTCTGGACGAGGCGACGGAAATGTGTAGGATATCTGCTATTGAAGAAATTTAAGACTGTAAGAAGAATGATGAAAAGTGATTTTTTAAAAGGAAAACGCGGCCTAGTAATGGGCGTGGCCAACGACAGATCTATTGCCTGGGGGATTGCTGAAGCAGCCGCTCAAAATGGTGCAGAGCTTGCCTTCACATATCAAGGGGATGCGCTATTGAAACGTGTAAAGCCTCTGGCGGAAAGCATTGGCGCAGATATTTTGTTACCTTGTGATGTGACCGATGAAGCGAGTATTGATGCCGCTTTTAGCGAAATTGAAAAGCAGTGGGGACAAATTGATTTTGTTATTCATGCGATTGCGTTTTCGGATAAGAATGAGCTTGATGGGCTGTATTTGAACACGAGCCGCGATAATTTCTTACGCACAATGGATATTTCCGTTTATTCCTTTACTGCGGTGGCACAACGTGCCGTACCTTTGATGAGCGATGGTGGTTCACTTCTAACACTTACCTATTATGGCGCAGAACAAGTTATGCCACATTACAACGTGATGGGTGTGGCCAAGGCTGCATTAGAGGCTTCAGTGAAATATCTGGCCGCTGACTTGGGCAAGAATAATATCCGTGTGAACGCTATTTCTGCGGGGCCAATTAAAACGTTGGCGGCAAGTGGTATCGGTGACTTCCGCTTTATTTTGAAATGGAACGAGCTTAACGCGCCATTGAAACGTAACGTCACCATCGAAGATGTCGGTCGTTCGGGGCTATTCTTATTATCAGACCTCGGTAGTGGTGTGACAGGCGAAATTCTGCACGTGGATAGCGGTTATCACACCGTTGGTATGCTCGCCGTGGATAGCGTCGCCGAAACTGCGGAATTGCTTGCGAGCATGAAACCGAAAGACAAGGGTGAGGCGGCGTAATCGCCAATATTCAAGCACGTGTCTGAAAAAATTTGGTTCAAAGATTATACTATCGACTATTTGGAAGGGCTTCGTAATGCCAATATGGGAGAACATATTGGCTATGAATTCACAGATGTCGGCTCGAATTTTCTAAAAGGACGCATTCCCGTCGATCATCGCACAACGCAGCCATTTGGCATTCTTCATGGCGGCGCGAGCTGTGTGCTTTCTGAAACATTGGGCAGTGTCGCCGCTTGGATGACGATTGATCCCGATAAATACCGCGCCGTAGGATTAGAGATTAACTGCAACCATATTCGTGCAGTAACAGAAGGCTATGTCGTTGGCACATGTACACCGCTACATGTTGGGCGCCGTACGCAGGTTTGGCAAACGGATATGGTAGAAGAGGCCACTGGTAAGCGCACCGCGATCAGTCGTATGACGGTTGCGATTATTGAGCACGGTACGTTGAGTGCGCAAAAGGATAAGATTAAGGTAGAAAAATAATGTCGGGTAATCGTTTCGGAACACTTTTTCAATATACAACCTTTGGCGAGAGCCACGGCCCGGCCATTGGCGCGGTGGTGGATGGTGTGCCGCCGCGCATTCCGATAGACGAGGCCTATATCCAGCAATTCCTTGATTTACGCAAACCCGGGCAGAGCCGCCATACAACACAACGTAAAGAACCGGACGAGGTTCAGATCATATCCGGTGTGTTTGAAGGCATGACAACGGGAACGCCAATTGGCTTGCTGATTCACAATAAAGATCAAAAATCTAAGGATTATGGCGATATAAAAGATAAGTTTCGTCCCGGTCATGCGGATTATACTTATCACGAGAAATACGGACATAGGGATTATCGCGGAGGTGGGCGTTCATCAGCGCGCGAAACGGCTATGCGCGTTGCCGCCGGAGCGGTTGCACGTAAGGTTCTGGAACATCAAATCGGTGACCATGTGAAAATTCGTGCAGCGGTCGTTCAGGTTGGTACGGAAACTTTAAACCGTGATAACTGGGATTGGGATCAAATAACACAAAACCCGTTTTTCTCCCCCGATGCGAAGGCCGCAGAGGACTGGGCAACGTATCTGGATGGTGTGCGTAAAAGCGGATCAAGCGCAGGCGCATTGATTGAGGTGCATGCAAGCGGTATCCCTGCAGGACTTGGCGCACCTGTGTACGACAAACTTGATTCTGACCTCGCCAAAGCCATGATGAGCATAAACGCCACCAAAGCTGTGGAAATAGGGAATGGTTTTGATACGATTGCCCTTGGTGGAGAGGAGAACGCTGATGAAATTCGTATCGGCAAAGACGGTCAGGCTGATTTCCAGAGCAATAATGCAGGTGGTATTTTAGGTGGTATTTCATCCGGTCAAGATATCGTTGTGCGCGTTGCATTTAAACCTACAAGCTCTATTTTGACCTCGCGTAAAACCATTGATAAATCAGGCAATGAGACAGATATCATCACAAAAGGCCGTCATGACCCATGCGTTGGTATTCGTGGCGCACCAGTCGTAGAGGCGATGATGGCATGCGTGCTCGCGGATCATTGGCTGCGCCATAAGGCTCAATGTCTATAAAAAACACTCTGTTTTCTAATTGTTTCGCAGTTATTTATGATTTTTGTTAAACTATATATATGAGCAGTAGTGACGTTCCTGAAAAAAATGAAAATCCTGAAAAGCATTCACGCAGTTTGTGGCAGAGGCTTGTTTTGGCGTTTTTTACACTCTTTGGCGGCATAACTTTTTTTGCTTTGATCTTTTGGGTAATATATCTTTATTTCTTAGTGTCTCCAATTGTATATAAAACGCCTGTTGCCGATGGGAAACGACTATATGAAGAGATGCAACAGATTGAAAAAGATAAAGCTTTTGACGAGGTTAAGCTTGCCGAAGTCAACAGAATGCGAAAGTTTGTTAAAGCTTCCAGAGGACGTTTAGGTTCATATCAAGGGTATGATAACAGAAAGTAAATGTTTTTGTTTTTCTGCTATTGTGGTAATCATCAACTAGACCTAAGCAAAGAGTGAAAAATGCAAAGAGATCCTTGGCTAAGACAAAAAAAACTTCACAGTGAGCCTGTACCCAAAACAACGAACAAAAAAGTAAAGAAATGGCAGTTATTACCTGTACTATGGATGGCTTTTAAAAAGACCTCTATGGTTATAGGCGCTGTTGTGATTTTGAGTGCTATTGCTATGTCTTGGTTTTTAGCGCCTTTAGTTGAGGACATAGATGAACGTCTGCCTAATCAAATGGTGTTGTTTATGGACTTGCAAGGAACTATGGGAGATTTACCAAAGGAAGCGAGTCTAATAGATCCTTTCGCACAAGATAATAAGACTGTAAAAAATTATATTGATGCTTTGGAGCATGCGCGTACAGATCCGCGCGTTGAAGGTATTTATGCGCGGCTGGGGAGTATTCAGCTTTCTATTGCGCATATTCAGGAATTAAGACGCGCTATTCATAATTTCCGCAAAAGCGGAAAATTCGCCTATATCTATAGCCCCTCATTTGATCAAGGGTTAGGGGGGTATTATTTAGCATCTGCCTTTGCGGAAATCTGGATGCAGCCTATGGGGGTTGTCATGATTTCAGGCTTAAATGCAGAAATGCCTTATGCACGTGATGTTCTTGATAAAATTGGTGTGGAACCTCAAATTTTTAAACGTAAAGAATTTAAAGGCGCTTACGATATGTTCACGGAAAGTGACATGCCTGACGCGAGTAAGATTTCAATGGACGTGCTGATCAATGACATTGCAGAAGTTTTGAAAGCCGATATCGCAAAAGATAGAGAGATATCGGAAGGGGCATTTGTTGCCGCGGTTGATAGAGGGCTTTGGATGGCTGAGGAAGCGGCTCTCGCAAAACTGGTCGACCATGCTGATTATGCAGACAAGTTGCACGCAAAAATTAGCGAAGCTGTTACAGGGAATCCTGATGATGAAAATGTTTCTTATGTCAGGTTCGGATCTTATATATCGAAAATGTTAGAGCAAAAAGCGTTGCGGGCTGAAAGTGCGTTTACAGGAAGTCACAAAAAGAAAAATAATAAACCTTCTGTTGCACTTGTCTATGCTGTGGGCGCGATCATGGATGCAGATAGTAGTTCAGCGTCAGTATCCGTTGATGATGGCATCGCTGGGGCAGAGGGAATATCCAAAGCGTTATTAGAAGCCGCAAAAGATGATTCAATTGATGCTGTTGTACTTCGTGTGGATAGCCCCGGTGGCTCACCTGTGGCGTCTGAAACAATTTTGCGCGCTGTCCAAAAAGTTCAAGAAGAGGGCAAGACTGTTACTGTCTCCATGGGGGCGACGGCGGCCTCCGGCGGTTATTGGATTGCCAGTTTGGCGGATGAAATATTTGTTTTGCCGACGACCATTACAGGATCAATCGGCGTGTTGGGCGGAAAGTTCTCACTTGAAAAAATGTGGGAAAATATTGGTGTGTCATGGGGCACGACGACATGGGGCAAGAATGCGTCTATGTGGTCAATGAACCAACCATATTCCGAAAGCGAAGCAGAGCGTATCAATGCCATGATGGATAATGTTTATGACGGATTTATCAAGCGCGTTGCCAAAGGTCGGAACATGACGGAAGAAGAAGTTGACCGCATCGCGAGAGGACGTGTTTGGTCGGGTAAAAAGGCCGTTGAAATCGGTCTTGCTGATCAGTTTGGTGATTTGAATGACGCCCTTGATTATGCTGCTGTTCAAGCGGGAGAGAAAAATCGAAATGATGTTAACATCGTGGTTTTACCCAAGCCGTTATCGTCTATCGAGAGGTTAATAAAATTATTAGATACGCAAGCAAGAGCAGGTGAGGCTATTCATGTGCAGGCTGAGCTTTTGAAGATTATTACGCCAACACTTAATCGTATGATGGTTCTTCAGTCTATGGAAAAAACTGGTGCGGTATATGAACCTATTCAGGTGCATTAAACGCTAGTTCGTTGCACTGGCACGTTTACTTTTCTGTGTTGTACTCACGCTACTTTTTTTTTCAGAATCGATTTCAAACATAGGTTTCAGTTGATCAAACATATCATGGAACGACATGATGATATGATCAGAACCTAAATTCTTCTCCATAATAGCTACGGCGGCATTAAACGCGAACGCAATTGGAACGACCTCGCCTTTGACGACCTTTGATGCAGAAAGGGCCGCGACCATATCTTTGCGGCGGTCGCCGATATACCAAATGACGTCATCGTCTTTAGGTTCTATTTCCATTTGTTTGATGGCGAGAAGGATAGGTTCTGGGTGTGGCTTAGAATTTGCCAAATCTTCGCGGAATACCGTTGCTTTGAAATAATCTTCTAAATCAAATTTCTGCAAAATATCGTGCCCGTAGCCTTTGCCAAGGCCGTTACTGACCAATGCAGATGGAATATTGTGTTTTGTTAGTAAATCCAAGACATCGTAAAGGCCGGGGCAAGGCTGTACGATTTGTTCAACCGGTTTACGCCTGAATTTATGTATAGCGCGATGCACGATCAGTTTGGGTTTTTTCTTGTTGCTGTTACTCCATTCCGGGTCATGCCACTCAGGCACGATGCGTCCTTGGCCACCGCGCTTGAAAACCCACGCAAAAACTTTAGAGGTTTTATAAAAAATGCTGTCGAGAAATTCTAAAATGTGCAGAAGTCTTGGATTAATATGCCTTACGGCCGTCCCATCCATATCAAATATAACAATTGTCGGCTTCTTAATGCTCATATAAAAAAATTCTAAAGTGAAAGATAAACGATATCAACTGTTATCGGGAAATGTCTCTATAAAAGAGAAGAGGCCAAGGCAGCAATTCTTTTGGCGTTTAGTCCGGCTTCTTGATATTGTGCGACTTGTGTATCTTGATCTTGGAAAATATCGGGGAGTGTCATTGTTCTGACTTTCAGGCTTTTATCCAAAAGACCTTTATTAGATAAAAATTCTAAAACTGCGGAACCAAAGCCACCGCGTGAGCCTTCTTCTATCGTGATAATGCTGTCATGTTTTTGTGCCAGTGACGTGATCATATCTTCATCAAGGGGCTTAGAAAAACGTGCATCTGCTATCGTTACTTCGATATTCATCTTATCTTTTAAGATTTGTGCCGCGAGTTTACATTCTTGCAGGCGTGTACCAAAACTCAAGATAGCGAGCTTTTTCCCTTTTTGGACAATACGCCCTTTACCGATGGGCAATATTTCAGGTTTTTCAGGTAGGTCAACACCAACACCTTCACCACGAGGATAGCGTAATGCAATTGGGCCATCATCGTAAGCGGCGGCTGTCGCGACCATGTGCATCAGTTCCGCTTCATCGGCAGGGGCCATAATGACGAAATTAGGCAAGCAGCCTAAATACGCAATATCAAATGCACCTGCGTGTGTTTGACCATCCGCACCAACAAGTCCGGCGCGATCCATCGCAAAACGCACAGGCAGATTTTGAATAGCAACATCATGAACAACTTGATCATACGCACGTTGTAAGAAAGTAGAGTAAATTGTCACAAAAGGTTTATAGCCTTCCGTTGCCATACCTGCGGCAAATGTAACTGCGTGCTGTTCGGCGATCCCAACATCAAATGTACGATCGGGGTGCGCGTGTGCAAAGGCATCCATGCCTGTTCCTGATGGCATAGCGGCCGTTATACCAACAATTTTTTGATCATCTTCCGCCAAATCAATCAACGTGTCGGCATATATTTTTGTATAGGACGGTGCGACAGTTTTACTTTTTGTTTGTGCGCCAGTAACCACATCGAATTTCTTAACGCCGTGCATCTTATCGTCGGAGTTTTCCGCAGGCAGATATCCCTTACCTTTTTGTGTTACGGCATGAATAAAAAACGGTCCTTCATGGTTACTGTCACGGACATTTTCCAAGATAGAAATAAGGCTATCTAAATCATGACCGTCAACAGGGCCGATATAATAAAATCCCATTTCCTCAAAGAAAGAGCCACCGCCGAGTACACCACGCGCACGCTCTTCTGCTCGCTTGGCGGCATATCTAATAGGAGAAGGCAAAACATCGGTGATTTTTTTCCCAATTTCACGGGCATTGATATATGGTTTTGATGATACCAACTTTGTTAAATGACGGCTCATCGCGCCAACAGGGGGGGCAATGGACATATCATTGTCATTCAGAATAACGATCAAACGGCTTTTCTTGCCATCAACGGTTACGGCGCCTGCATTATTTAATGCTTCGTATGCCATGCCTGCGGATAACGCACCATCACCAATGACACTGATAACGTGGTTGGTTTTGTCTGTTCCGGATAAAGTATCTAAATCTCTCGCAACGGCCATGCCGAGGCCTGCCGATATTGATGTAGAGCTGTGCGCTGCGCCAAATGGATCATATTCACTTTCACTGCGTTTTGTGAACCCTGACAGGCCACTGCCTTGGCGCAACGTATGCATACGTGCTTTGCGCCCTGTTAAAATTTTATGCGGATAGGCCTGGTGCCCTACATCCCAGATGATTTTGTCTTGCGGCGTATCGAATGTAGCATGAAGAGCAACGGTTAGTTCCACTACCCCTAAACCTGCGCCCAAATGCCCACCGGTTTTAGAAACGCTTGCAATCATGAAGCTGCGGACTTCGTCACAAAGATCGTTTAATTCCTCACGAGAGAAGTTTTTAATGTCTTTTGGAAAGTTTACACGATCAAGCAGGCAAGCCTTCGTTAGGGACTGCTTCTTATCAGTAATCTCTGGTATATTTTTTGTTGCTTGTTTCATTACGTGTTGTTCTACCGTAAACGCTCTGTATTAATCAACAAAATTGATATTTTTATGCGCGGCGGCCTAAAACATACGCAGCAAGATCGTTGAGTGTTTTTTCACGCCCTTCAAAAATGCGTAAGTGGCGCGTTGCTTGTTGCACGAGCATTTCTGCACGTTCTTTGGCCTGCTCTTTACCCATAGCGGAAACAAAGGTAGCTTTTCCGGCCTGTTCATCTTTGCCGGTATCTTTGCCTGTGTCCTGCGGATCAGCTTCAACATCAAGAATGTCATCGGTCACCTGAAAGGCAAGGCCAAGATCGTGAGCGTAGTTACATAAAGCTCTTTTTTGTGGCTCTCCGGCTTTCCCGAGTATAGCGCCTGCTTCACAGGCAAATGCCATAAGTTTTCCTGTTTTCATGCGCTGCATACGAGAAATTGTACCCAGATCAAATTCTTCTTTTTCAGCAATAAGATCTAGCATTTGTCCGCCAACCATGCCGTGGCCCCCCGACGCCTTTGCAAGAGTATATATAAGCTGGCAACGTACACGTGGGTCTTCATGGGTTTCCGGCTCACTTAAAATTTCAAAGGCTAACGTTAAAAGCGCATCACCTGCTAAAATTGCGGTGGCTTGGTCGTATTGTTTATGAACAGTGGGTCTTCCGCGTCTTAAGGCGGCATCATCCATGGCCGGTAAGTCATCATGAATAAGTGAATAACAGTGAATAAATTCTAACGAGGCGGCAACGCGGCGTGCGCGTGCCGGGTCAACATTAAATAGTGCGGCCGAGTGCATAACCAAGAATGGGCGCAAACGTTTCCCGCCTGCAAGTGTTCCGTGGCGCATCGCATCGAAAAGACGGTCTTCGGCCAAATCAGTTTTAGGAAGCAAACGTTCCATGGTTTTATTAACCGCAGCACTAACGGCATCCATTTCATTTTGCAGCTCAGGGGCTGCATCTCTTGGGGATGGGGACATTCTCTAACTTTCCGGATCAAGGGGTTGTGTTTTGACACTGCCGTCATTGGCAACAGATATCTTCTCGATTTTTGCCTGTGCTTCTTTTAGCTTGCTTTCACAATGCTTTTTTAATGCTGTGCCGCGCTCATAGGCTTGTATGGATTCTTCTAAAGCTGATTCACCGGTTTCTAAGGCGCGTACTATGCTCTCTAGTTCAACAAGTGCTTCTTCAAAGCTTAATGCTTCTACCGCTTTCGGGGGGGCCATATCAAATCCTGATAATTAGTGTTGTAAAACGAAGGAGAGTGTAAGCCAGAAGTGCTTTTCGCTCAAGAGTTTTAAGCAGTTAGCCCTAATTTCTGTTCCAATCCGCCACAAAGCATGTGGCCGAGTAGAATGTGCATTTCTTGAATGCGGGCTGTTACTTCAGAAGGAACGATCAAAATATGATCGCATAAGTCGCGCATTTTGCCACCATCACGACCTGAAAATCCAATCGTTGTAATGTTTTTTGAGCGTGCCATTTCCAGTGCTTTAATGATGTTGCCACTATTTCCTGATGTGCTGATCGCTATGGCAATGTCACCGCTATGGCCTATGGCGTCAATTTGGCGAGAGAAAATACGATCAAACCCAAAGTCATTCCCTGCGGCCGTTAGCGTGGATGTGTCTGTGGTAAGAGCAAGGGCAGCGATAGGGGGGCGATCATTTATAAAGCGAACGGTGAGTTCTGTTGCCAAGTGTTGCGCGTCGGCGGCGCTGCCACCGTTACCAAAGAAAAGAATTTTATTGCCGGATTGTATGGCACTGGCGCATGCGGTTAAAACACTTTCGAAATCACCAAACATATTATCAGCAGTTTTTTGTGATGTTTCTAAATGCGCCTGCGTTTCATCATGCCAGTATTGCTTGATATCAAAATCGGACATTTTTTGCCTATGCTTTCATTGGAATAATTATGGAGGTGTAGGCTTTGTCTTTTTTGCGGCCTCTGCACTTGCGATAGGAACCATGTGTTTACGATTATAAGCTAACTGGTCTGGTGTTACTTGGAAACCAATAAGAACGCGGTAATTATTCGCCTGATTTTTGCTTTTAATCGGGATAATCTGACGTAAGTTTTCATAGTAGCTATGCTCATTTTCTTTGGCAGCATATGTCAGGGACGCTGCGAAAATTTCCTTGGCCATAATTTTACCGTTAGGCGTCGTTACAGCAACAAAGAAGGGGTATGAAAAGAACGGCTTATCTGTTGATTTTTTTCGCCCTTTAGGGCCAAGTTTGCCATTAAAAATAAGTTTTAAATCTACAATCGCAGTTTTCGAAGATAGTTTACAGGTGCTCTCCGCACTTTTTAAATCAACGCGTGAAATCAGGTTTTTGTTCACCTGTTTTTGCGGATTTGTGAAATCACTAATAGAGCTAAGGTCATCGACAATTTCGACTTGCGGGCATGGGCTCCTGAGCAGTTGTTCTGCGTGTCCGCTTGTGACACCGGCGACATAAACATTGCCTTCTGCAAGATCATAAGCGTCGTCTTTCGCGCCTTCTAATGTTTGACATGCTGCCAGAATAGGCAAAATCATACAAAAAGTGAGTAATTTCAGATATTTCATCTGTTTGTTATCCTGATCAAAGAAAAGCCATAAAACGTTGTATATACTACGCAAAACAGTTTGAATAGGCAAGGGGATGGATTATTTATAAAATATTCCTTATATAGAGCAGATGGAAAAAAAACCTTTGAAAATATTACTGGCTGCGCCGCGCGGATTTTGCGCGGGAGTTGATCGTGCGATTCAAATCGTAGAGCTCGCGTTAGAGAAATATGGCGCACCTGTCTATGTGCGTCATGAAATTGTTCATAATAAATTCGTTGTCGATTCATTACGCGAAAAAGGGGCTGTCTTCGTTGAGGAGCTTCATGAAATTCCAAATGACGGACAGCCTGTTATTTTTTCTGCGCATGGTGTCGCAAAGTCTGTTCCCGCTGAGGCGGAGGATCGTGAGATGTTCTACATTGATGCAACCTGTCCGTTGGTGAGTAAGGTTCACAGGGAAGCAGAGCGTCATTTCAAAACAGGCGATCAGATTATTCTTATTGGTCATGCGGGGCACCCTGAGGTGATCGGCACAATGGGGCAACTTCCTAAGGGCGCCGTTGTTTTGGTGGAAACGATTGAAGATGTGCATGGCCTGAAAATCGAAGATCCCTCAAATCTGGCCTATTGTACGCAAACGACATTATCTGTTGATGACACCGCGGCCATTGTTGAGGCATTGCAGAAAAAATTCCCTGACATAAAAGCCCCACGAAAAGAAGACATATGCTATGCCACCACAAACCGTCAGGCGGCAATGAAGGCTATAGCACCGCTAAGCGATGCGGTTATGGTTCTTGGTGCGCCGAATTCATCCAACTCAAACCGCCTTGTGGAGGTCGCAGCCTTGAATGGATGTGAAAAGGCCATACTGGTACAGCGCGTGGATGATATTGACTGGGCATGGCTTGATGGTGTTGAGGCATTGGGATTGAGCGCGGGGGCGTCTGCGCCGGAAATTCTGGTTGATGAAGTGATTGAAAAAGCCCGAGAATACTTTACCGTCGAACTGGAAGAAGTTGCCATCACGCAAGAAAACGTGAATTTCAAGGTTCCTAAAATTCTAACTGCGGCATAATCATGAAACTAACAAAACAGCAATTTATTGACCAACCGCAAAAATCGATCACATTGATTGGTATGTCAGGTGCGGGGAAAACTCATATCTCATGTCAATTAGAGGCGTGGGGATGGTACAATTATTCGTGTGATTACGTGATCGGTGCGGAATATCTAAAAGATGAATTGGACAATGTTCAGGGTTTAAGCGCGGAAAATATCGGCGCACTTTCGGTTTATCTGGGGAAGCTCGGCAATCCTGATCTCGGTGGCTTTGATCTGGAATTATTTAAACAACGCCAGAAAGCGTATTATGATGCGGAAGTTGATGCGCTCTATGCTATGGGGGATACGCTCAAAAAAACCGATAAAAACTTTGTGCATGATTCAACGGGCAGTCTCTGTGAAATTACAGACGAAGACGTTTTGCGCCAGATCGGTAAGCAGACTATGTTTGTCTATTTGAAAACCGGAGAACAAGAAGAGCAGGAGGTTTTGAAACGCGCACGGGAATACCCGAAGCCTTTATTTTTTCCACCACAGTTTTTAACAGAAAAATTGAGCACGTATTTATCAGAGAATAACTTGGATAGTGTCGATGAAATCGTACCGGATGATTTTTCGCGTTGGGTTTTTCCACTTCTTTTTGAGGCGCGCAAACCTAAATATCAAAGGTTGGCCGATTTATATGGTATCACTATAGCCTCTGAGGAATTCAAAAACCTCCAATCCGCCGATGAATTCGTCGATATTATAGCCCAAAATCTGGATACTTAATGACCAAGCATGTTGAAATTTATACCGATGGCGCATGTAGCGGTAACCCGGGCCCGGGCGGATGGGGGGTTCTTATGCGTTATAATGGGCATGAAAAGGAAATGTGTGGCGGCGAAGATGAAACCACGAATAATCGCATGGAAATGATGGCCGTTATCGAGGCACTTAAAGCCTTAAAAAAACGTTCCAACGTAAAACTATACACCGATAGCAAATATGTCATGCAGGGCATTACGGAATGGATGGATGGGTGGAAAGCTAAAGGGTGGAAAACGGCATCTAAGAAGCCCGTGAAAAATAAAGATCTATGGCTAGAGCTAGATGAAGGCGTGCAACAACATAATGTTGAATTTATCTGGGTGAAAGGGCATGCGGGTCATCCTGAGAATGAACGCGCCGATGAATTGGCCAGAGCGGGTATCCCACAAGCTTAATCATTCAAATTCGAATAATGTCCTTGTTTGCGTTGGCTTTGCCGTGCTTCGCCGCCCTGAATTAAACGCCCCAAAAGGTTTGAGAAAGAACCGTCATCCGATGATGATTTTTGATTTTTCGGAAAATTAACGGCTTGCTGTGTAGCGTTGCCTGACCCAATAACATCTTTAAACATACGTGCGGGCAACCCGCCGCCTGTGACTTTACGCATTGGGCTGTTATCATCATTGCCTAACCAGACAATCGCCACCATTCTGTCGGTGTATCCTGCGAACCACGCATCACGGTTATCTTGCGATGTACCTGTTTTTCCATGTACAGGAAACATTTGTTTAGCATTTCTGCCTGTGCCGTTATTCACAACACTTTGGAGCATAATAGACAGTTCACTCGCGTTATTACGCCCAATCACAGGAACGTAACTCTTGGGTGTTTTTCGGGTGTATAAGACACGACCATCTTGTGATCGTATGCGCGTTATCCCATAGGGGAAAACCTGAAAACCGCCATTGGCAAATGTAGAATAGGCGATTCCCATTTCGAGCATGGATATGCCGGAGCTCCCTAGAGCAAGACTCAGGTCTCTGTTCAAATCTGAAATAATGCCGACTTTGCGCGCCGTCGCCATGACATTGCCAATACCAACATCATCTGCCAAACGTACCGTTGCGGTATTCATGGATTTTGCCAATGCTGTTTCCAAATCAACCGTGCCGTAATATTTGTCACCAAAGTTTTTCGGTCTGTATTCACCCTCGTTAATTTTTGCATCGAGAATTTTATCCTGCTTGTTCCACCCTTTTTCCAGTGCGGTCAAATAAACAATAGGTTTAAATGCCGATCCGGGGGGGCGCTTGGCTTGCGTAACTCTGTTGAACTGACTTTGCGCATAACTATACCCGCCAACCATACCAATAACGGCGCCATCGGGGCGCATTGCTAAAATCGCGCCTTGGGAGATAAATTGCATTTCATCTGCGTTATCAATTGCGTTGATCAGCGTGGTTTGCGCCTTGTTTTGGAGTTTAATGTCGAGCGTGGTTTCAACGATTAAGTCCATATCCGGTGTGCCGATAACTTCGTCTAAGCCGTTAATAACCCAATCGGCGAAATAGCGCGCCGATTCTTCTATGTCGTTTTTCTTATTCGGCAGAGCAAGCGTTATTGTATCATCAGGGATATCTTCTTTTTGTATGAATCCGGAATCGACCATCGCGGCTAACACAAGATTTGATCGCTCTATCGCAAGCTTGGGGTTATTGTGAGGGGAGTATCGAGATGGTGCTTTCAACAATCCCGCCAATACCGCTGCTTCACGTAGATTGACATCGGATGCTGATTTACCAAAATAAATTTGTGATGCTGCTTCGAACCCGTATGTTCCTGACCCTAAATATACACGGTTCATGTAAGCGCTGAGAATTTCGTCTTTTGTGAGTTTTTGCTCGAGCCACACCGCAAGCATGGCTTCTTTTATTTTACGTTTTAGTTTGCGCTCATGTGTCAAGAATAGGTTTTTTGCAAGTTGCTGCGTGATGGTCGAGCCACCTTGCACAAATTTCCCACGATAGATGTTGGTCATCATAGCGCGAGATATCCCCCAAATATCAAGTCCGGGGTGATCATAAAAACGTCTGTCTTCGATGGCTAAGACGGCTTGAGGGAGATGAGGGGGGACGTCTGCAACTGTAAGTGTCTTGCCTTTTACCTCACCGTAGCGCGCAATTTCACTGCCGTCGGAGGCAAGGATAACGATAGAAGCGCGCCTCTCGAAGGTCGCAGACTTCGTAATGTCCGGTAGATCCTGTGCGAGCCATACAAACACGCCTGCTAAAATTACACCACACCATATCCCAAGTACGAATAACCACTTGAAGAGCCGCATGAAAATAGAAGGTCTTTTTTTCTTCGGTGAACGTTTTTTCTTTGATTTTGCCATGTGTTAGGATCAATCCCTGTTTTTAGGTGCAATCGAGCCAGTAACGGTTTCGTTCAGGAAACTTATCTGTCGCAGGCAGGGTGTCATCAAGTTCACCGCCGCAAAATTGTACAATACGATTAGCGCCCGCGTCTTTGGGGTCTATTGTAATCAAGGCACGATCAATACCAAGATAGGCAATATAGGGGATCGCTTTTTGTAGAAGCTTTTTACCAAAACCCTTACCGCGCATTGATGGACGCACAATAAAGTTGATGTGACCACCCCATTTTTCCAAATGCCAGTTCAGGCGGTGGCGAATATTAAGGGTTCCGATAAATTCATTTTCTTTCACGAGCCATAAAACAGTTTCCGGAACAGGCTCTACCCAGTCGGCGTAAGGTTTATGAAGGTTTTTCTTACCATCGTTAATTTTGGTAATAAAATCTTCGAAATTACTTTCCAACTCACTTATATCAAGAAACGTATAACGGCCTTCCTCATGAAACTCTTTCAGGGCGGCAATATAGCTTTCTTTGTGCTCGATGGCTGGTTTTTCTAATTTGGCTGCAGACATTTTTTGTTTTTATATTATCTATCTCTTGAAGTGTGATCGTATGTTATATGGCATTTTAAGGTGCAATACAAATCCTTGATGGTGTGTTTTTCATATCATAAACAGGGTGGCTAAGCCCAAGAATGCCAGAAAGCCGATAACATCCGTTACGGTGGTTAACAGAACTGTCGAAGACACTGCGGGGTCACTTCCGAAACGCTGAAGCAAGAGCGGGATGCCTGCGCCAAACAAGCCTGCAACGACCATATTGATAATCATTGCCAGTGCGATCACAACGCCAAGAACTGCCGTTTGAAACCAGAATGCAGCCATAAAGCCAATGATGACCGCGAATAAAAACCCGTTCACAATACCAACGAGCGTTTCTTTCCAGATGACACGCATTGTGTTTGTTCCCGTAATTTCATTGGTCGCAATAGCACGGACAGCAACGGTCAGAGCTTGCGTTCCTGCGTTGCCTCCCATAGAGGCCACGATAGGCATTAGGACGGCCAAGGCTACTATTTGTTCAATCGTGGCATCAAAGAAGGAAATGACGATGGACGCTAAGATCGCTGTCAGTAGATTGATAAATAGCCAACGAAAGCGTGTGCTCGTCGTGGACATAACGGCGCGGTACAAGTCACCAGAATCCACACCAGCAAGTTTCAAGAGATCTTCTTGCGCTTCTTCATCAATAACATCAACAATATCGTCAATCGTGATCACACCGATCAATCGATCAGAATCATCAACGACAGGTGCAGAAACGATGTTTTCACGACGGAACATGCGCGCAACATCTTCTTGATCGGTTTCCGCTGATATTGGGTGTGTCTCATCCAGTGTAAGATTTTTTAATTTCTCTGTCCTTTTGGCGCGTACGATACGGCTGAGCGGGATTTCACCAGTAAGGTGATGCGC
This sequence comes from uncultured Micavibrio sp., assembly GCA_965263215.1. GTDB lineage: Bacteria > Pseudomonadota > Alphaproteobacteria > Micavibrionales > Micavibrionaceae > UBA1672. Next base: position 1,892,159 of record OZ253663.1, on the reverse strand, counting down.
AGGGTCAATGATGAAAATGTCAAAGAAATCTTCCGGCAGATTATCGGCCGCTGTTCGTAAGTAATCTAGCGTTTTACCAACTGTCCAGAACTCAGGAATCGAAACGAGTTCCCTGCGCATCAATCGACCAGCACTATCCTCTGGAAAGTTTAAGCCTTCTTCGAGTGCAAGTCGCGTTTTGGCGGAGAGCTTTCTAATGATTTCCTGTTGGAAGTCCGGCTCAAGTGGCTCAATCAATAAGAGCGCATCATCACTTTCAAGCTCTGAAATCATTTGCGCAACGCGCGCTGCAGGCATGTCAGAGAGGTAGGAGCGGCTGAGTTCAGGGTCTATTTCTGTGAAGATGATTGGATTCAGAGCGTCACTGTACATAGACAGGATCTCTTGGCGGTCTTCATCTTTTATTTTACTGAGGAGTTCCGCGCTATCCGCTACGCTTAAATCATCAAGGGCAGCGTGGACTGTGTCAGAATCTTGCGAACGCGTTGCCTCAACGATCTCTTTAATTTGATCGTCGGGAAGGCGGTATCTAGCATCCTCTGATGGGATATCTGTATTTTCAGAGGATCCGATATCCATGTTCTCTGCGTTCGCCATGTACAAACAACCAATCTATAAAAAATAATGATAGTTTTCAGGCGAATTATAAGCACCCTTTGTAATACTTACCAGTGTGGTAAGGGGATTAAGGGTGCTTATGCACGTTTGTTATTATGCGCTTTTGATCAGGCGGTGTGTAATGTTGTCTGTCATCGCATCATCAAATATCTGTGATCCCACAGTCGCCAGTGCTGTCATGTTGACAATTCCGCGTGTTGTGGTTGCAGGTGTAAGAATGTGCGCAGGGCGCGCGGCACCGAGTAATATCGGGCCAATACTGACACCATCAGAGAATGTTTTGACCATGTTGAATGATATATTCGCAGACTCAACGTTGGGCATAATGAATAAGTTTGCCTGACCTGTTAGTTGTGAGTTCGGCATAATGCGTTGACGAATGGCTTCGGACAAGGCCGTATCGGCTTGCATTTCACCATCAATTTCAAGCTCCGGGTCACGGCGTCTGATATCAGCGTATGCCGCGCGCATTTTTTCGGCTGATTTACAATTAATCGTACCAAAGTTTGAATGTGATAGGAGAGCGACTTTCGGGCGAATGCCAAAGCGTCTAACTTCTTCGGCAGCTAGTAACGTCATTTCTGAAATTTGCGCGATTGTCGGGTCGGTATTGATCTGTGTGTCACAGAAGAAATACGTACCACGCGAAATCAGAAGTGGACTAAGCGCTGCGGGTGTTTCAACGCCTGGTTTCAGGCCGATAATGTCGATAATATCTTCAAGGTGATTGTGGAATTGCCCTTGTGTCCCACAAAGAACAGCATCAGCTGCATCTTTGTAAACCATTAACGCGCCAATAACAGTTGTCTTTGTTCTTAGAACTGTTTTGGCATCATCTGGCGTCAAACCTCGGCGTTCCATCACATTGTGATAGGCTTCCCAATATTCGCGGTAACGCGGATCATCTTGTGGATCAACAAGATCAAAATCTTTGTTTGGTTCCATACGAAGGCCAAGTTTTTCAATACGCTCACGCACGACAGTTTCGCGTCCAATCAATGTTGGCTTTGCAAGATGTTCATCAAGAACGATCTGTGTGGCTTGCAATACACGCTCTTCTTCACCTTCACAATAAACAACACGTTTGGGGTTTTCTTGCGCGCGCGCATAGATAGGGCGCATCACAAGTTGAGAGCGGAAGAAATATTGCTGTAATTTATGCTCATACGCTTCGAAATCATCAATAGGGCGCGTTGCCACGCCACTTTCCATCGCTGCTTTTGCCACGGCAATAGGCAAATCAACGATCAAACGTGGATCAAAGGGCTTTGGAATAAGGTAGTCACGTCCAAATGATAGGCTTTCATCGCTGTAAACCGCAGTTACTTCAGCAGTAGCCTCTTTACGGGCGAGTTCAGCAATAGCCTGAACACAAGCGAGCTTCATTTCTTCGTTAATAGTTGTGGCGCCAACATCCAGCGCACCGCGGAAAATGAACGGAAAACATAAAACGTTATTCACCTGATTTGTGTAGTCCGAACGACCAGTACAAACAATGGCATCTGGTTTTGCTTCATAAGCATCTTCGGGCATAATTTCCGGTGTAGGATTCGCCAAAGCCATAATAAGTGGTGCATCGGCCATACTGGATACCATCTTTTTATCCATTACGCCCGGACCGGAAAGGCCCAAGAACACATCCGCGCCATCAATGGCATCTTCCAGTGTGCGTGCGTTTGTCTTTGATGCGAACGCAGCTTTTTGCTTATCCATGCCGTCTTCGCGGCCTTCATAAACAACGCCGCTACGGTCACACACAATAATGTTTTCACGTTTTAGTCCGGCGTGAACAAGAAGGTTAAGGCAGGCGATAGCAGAAGCACCAGCCCCAGAAGCAACAAGGCGGATATCTTCGATATTCCGCCCAGAGTGATGAATCCAATTTGTGAATGCTGCCGTTACAATAATCGCCGTACCATGCTGATCATCATGAAATACAGGAATATTCATGCGTTCCTTAAGTCTGGCTTCAAGCTCAAAACATTCCGGTGCTTTGAAGTCTTCAAGGTTAATACCACCATACGTTGGCTCTAATGAGGCGATAATATCGACAAGCTTATCAACGTCTGTTTCGTCAATTTCCACATCAACAGAATCAATGTTGGCGAATTTTTTAAACAGAATGGACTTACCTTCCATCACAGGCTTAGAGGCAAGCGCGCCAAGGTTACCAAGGCCAAGAACCGCCGTACCGTTAGAAATAACCGCAACGAGATTACCGCGCGATGTATAGTCATATGCTTTCAAAGGGTCTTTTGCGATTTCTTCACAAGGTGCAGCCACACCGGGAGAATAAGCGAGCGCGAGGTCACGCTGCGTTGCCATGTCCTTTGTAGGGCGCACTGCAATCTTACCAGGCGTCGGGTGAGAGTGGTAATATAGAGCACTTTGTCTAAATGCTTCCTGTTCTTCTTTCTTGCCCATCAGTCTTTATTCCGTTTTTTGTGAATATTATCGTCTTTAAATTAATTCTTTTTATTCGGTTGTTTGTCGCCAATTTTGGTGCGGCCGAGAGGATTTGAACCTCCACGAGTGTTACCTCACAAGATCCTTAGTCTTGCGCGTCTACCAATTCCGCCACGGCCGCATACAAAAATAGTGTACAAAACCACCGAATTTATTAGTCGTGAGGAATAACAAATCTTTATGTATAGGGCAAGTCAGGAAAGCATTGCGGCGCAATAAAAATAATGCTTATTAATCAGCTATGGTTGAGTTTCTTATTGAAAAAGATGTTGTGCCTTATAAATATGCTGTTGAGCGCATGGAAAAACGCGTGGCAGATATTCGTGAATTACATGGCTCGGAGGCTGTTTGGCTGCTTGAGCATCCATCGTTATATACGGCGGGGACGAGCGCGAATGATGCAGACCTTCTCGATGCGCAGTTTCCTGTTTTCAAAACAGGGCGCGGCGGCGAATACACATATCACGGGCCGGGGCAACGTGTAGGCTATGTGATGCTCGATTTGAAAAAGAGGCAATCCAAACCCGATGTTAGGCATTATGTTTGGTCGCTGGAGGAGTGGATTATTCAAACGCTCGCCGTATTTGATGTAAAAGGAGAGCGCAGAGAAGGGCGCGTCGGTATTTGGGTGGTTATGCCCGATGGTTCTGAAAGTAAAATTGCGGCCATTGGCGTGCGCATCCGTAAATGGGTGACCTATCACGGCATCGCGATCAATGTGAATCCCGACTTATCGCATTTTGGCGGCATTGTACCATGCGGTATTGTCGATCACGGCGTCACGAGCCTGCATGATTTAGGTAAGAACATAACGATGACCGATCTTGATCAGGCGTTGCGCGATAAGTTTGACAATATTTTTTAATCCGCGGCGATTTGTGTCAGGTTGCTCTGCGCGAAGTCTGCACAAAAATAAATCATGTCATCACAATGTGATTTAAACGCTTCGTAATTCTTACTTTTTAGACCCGTTTGCTCATCCATATAGAGCGCTCGGTTAATCTCAATTTGCACACTGTTTTTGCCGCGTGTGGGCTGTGAATATCGCGCAACCAATTCAACGCCTTTAAACGGGTCGTTGATTGTTGTGGTATAGCCTAAATCCGTCCAAAAGGATTTTAAAGCCCGCATGAAATCACGGCTACAGCTTTGGCCGTCCAGATCGCCTAAAACGATATCACTGGCTTTTGGTTTTCCGTCAAGAATACTCCGCGCGCGTTTCGGGTAAGCACTGCTGGAGGGCATAGAGTGTAGATTGATGTGCCAGAACTGCCCGTGATTATAATATGCATCGTTCAGGGCGGTGCATAGCGTGTCATGATACGGATCATAATATGTCTCAAGGCGGTTCATAATCTCATCAGGTGAAAGATCACGATGATAAATAGGCATGCCTGGCCGTATGATACGCCCGATAAGGCCAATCCCTGAATCTGACCTGTGTGATGGTGCAATGACACCCAGTTGATCCTCCGGCCATGTACCATCAAACAAATTTTCATCGATGTCATCACGCGCGCGGTTCACATCGATGTAACTGCGTGGGAATAGGGCGCGAAGTAATGACGCATTGTAATCAGGTGCGCTTGCGAATAAATCATCCACGTATGCGTCTTCGATACGTTTCAGGGATTCAAAATCGCATCCATATCCAAAATCATCGGGGTAGATATTGCCGCTATGCGGGGAGTCGAAAATCACGGGCAACGGATTTTCAGGGCTGCGGAGCTCCAGAATGTTATCTATTGTGATATTTTTGCCCATGAAGTCGTCTTTTGCGCCTGTTCCATATTGTGTTTTAGTCTGCCACCTTTTAGGTATAAAGGCTAACTGTAAATATATTACCAAAAGGCAAAACAATGTTTGATATACGCGCCATCCGCAAAGAGCCGGATTTTTTTGATAAAGGCTGGGCAAGACGTGGTCTTGATGCCCAAACGCCTGCCATCTTGAAACTAGATGAAGATCGTCGCTCGGTTCAAACATCATTGCAGGAATTACAAGCCAAGCGGAACGAGGAATCCAAAAAGATCGGTCAGATCAAAAAAGAGGGCGGTGACGCACAGGCGCAAATGGACGCCGTCGCCGCGATTAAAGACCAAATGGGCGACCTTGAGGATAAAGAACGCGCCTTGGCGGAGGAGCTGAAAGATTTGCTCTCTGGCTTGCCGAACATCATGAGTGATGACGTGCCCGATGGCGCGGATGAGGCTGATAATAAGGAAATCCATAAATGGGGAGAGATTAAATCTCTGAAAGGCCCCGATCACGTTGAAATCGGTGAAGCCCTCGGCATGATGGATTTTGAAACCGCGGCGAAAATGTCCGGTGCGCGTTTTACGTTGCTCTCCGGTGGTTTGGCGCGGCTCGAGCGTGCTCTGGCGCAGTTTTTCCTTGATACGCATACACAAGATCATGGCTATACTGAGGTGTCTCCGCCATTGCTTGTGCACGATAATGCGCTTTATGGCACAGGGCAGCTACCAAAGTTTTCTGAAGACCTCTTCATAAGCCCAGCTACAGAAGTTGTTGAAGATATTCCCGCAGATAAATTTATGCATGCTGTGTCTTTTAAAGATGGTTTTTTGCATGTTGATGAAACTAAACTAGATCCAGAAACAAAAGAAAAATTTCAAAAGCAAAATCTTAAAATTATTGCGAAAGAAAATGGTGAAATTAAATGTGCAAGGACAAGGGAGAAAAAGGATAAGTGGCTCATTCCAACATCCGAAGTGTCTTTGACCAACATCGTTGCCGATATGATCGTGGAGGAAGAATATCTACCCCGCCGTTATACGGCTTTCACCCCCTGTTTCAGATCAGAAGCCGGATCAGCGGGCAAGGACACACGCGGCATGCTGCGCCAACATCAATTCTACAAGGTGGAAATGGTCGGCATCACAACGCCTGAAAAATCAGAGGAAGAGCAAGAACGCATGTTAAAGTGCGCGGAAGCTGTGCTCAAAAAACTCGAACTGCCGTTCCGCACTGTGGTGTTATGCTCCGGTGACACGGGCTTTGGCGCGATTAAGACTTACGACATAGAGGTCTGGTTGCCGGGGCAGGAAACATACCGCGAGATTTCATCTGTCTCTAACTGTGGCGACTTCCAAGCCCGCCGTATGAATGCCCGTACCCGCCCGAAAGGCGAAAAAGAAACGCGTTTCGTGCATACGCTCAATGGTTCCGGCGTGGCGGTGGGACGTGCCCTGATCGCGGTGATCGAGAATTACTACGACCCGACTGACGGCGGCATTTTCGTGCCCGACGTCCTCAAACCCTATATGGGTGGGATCGAAAAAATCGTGAAAGGCTAACCTTTGAAAAAGTGGATCGAAAAATTATTTCCCGTTGATGAGTTGATAGACACCGTAAAGCGTTTTCCGCTTTCGGTGTTTTGTGCACTGTCGATGTTTACGCTCTCGATCCTGCTCGTTCATGAAGTCATCGACGAAAAAGAAGAGTTCATAGGGCGCATATTCGCGGTTCTGGGCTGCTGTTATTTCTGGTTTGGCATATCCAAACTGATATCCGAAAGTCAAGATTGGTCGATTGGTAAATACCTCATCGTGAGCGCGGTTGTCGCCGCTGGGCTTGCTGCGCTGTTCGGGTTTTCCGATTTATGGGGCATGCATCTGATTTTCGTGGTGCCTGCGTTGTTGCTTGGTTTGATGTTCGCGCCATATTTAACAGGCGGAGATGATACGTCTGTGTGGTTCTTTAATCGTATCATGTGGTTTGGTGTCATCGTATCGTACGTTGCATTGTTCATGTTTGCCGGCGGTTTGAGCCTTGCACTGGGCGCGATACACACATTGTTTGAGGTTAAAATAGACGAAAAAGTCTATGCCGATATATGGCTGTTCGCGTCTATGGTTCTTGGGCCTTTATATGCACTGTCTTGGGTGTCGAAGAATTTCGAATTTACCGATGAGGATTGCAGTGATCCGCCAGGATTACGCTTTATCGCGAACTGGATATCTGCGCCGATGGTGTTTATCTATCTGTTAATTCTGTACGCGTACTTCATCAAAATCGTGGTCACGGGCGAAGTGCCTAACGGCATGCTGGCTTATATGATTACCGGTTTTGCGGGCGCGGGGATTATCACATATCTAATCTCGTGGCCGATGCGCAATACAGGTACGGTTCAGTTGCGCCTGTTTTTCAAGATATTCTTTCCGATGCTCCTGATACCTGTGGGCTTTCATTTTTATGCGATATGGGAACGGGTGAGCGCGTACGGCATTACCGAGCAGCGCTACATGATTTTGCTCTCTGCGATTTGGTTTGCCATCTTGGTGTGTAGTAATATCGTTTCTAAAATGCCCATCAAGGCCATCCCCGCGACGTTATGTATGCTGCTTGTGTTTGCATCATTCGGGCCTTGGGGCGGCGTAAGCTTATCAGGCGTGAGCCAGTTTTCGCGGCTGGAAAAACTGTTGGTTAAGTATGACATTCTAAAAGATGGCGAGATCTTTAAAGCCGAGAATGATATCCCATTCGAGGATCGTTTGAACATCAGCTCTATTCTGGATTATTTGTGCCAGTCAGAGCGCGATTATTACCTAGAGCCTTGGTTTAAGGATGCTGCTGCAAAAGACGACAAAGAATGGTCTTGTTACGGTGGTCATGATTTGACCAAAAAAATGGGTTTTGAGTATGTTTATGCCTATAGCCGTCATGACCAAAGCGAGACATTCTATCTGAACCCGCCACACAAAAATTATGTGGATGTCAGTGGGTATGACATGATGGTCAAACATCTCTCTGTCTATAAATATTCTAAGCCTGATGATTATATTTGGAGCCAAGAATGGACGTTAGAAGATGATCATAAGATTAAAGTCGAATATGAAGATAAGTGGCTCAGGATATTTGTCGATAACTATGAAGCCATTATAATTGATATTAATGCTTATGCTGCTGATAAAGTGGGCATGGATAAGAATAATCTGGAGCTTATGATGATCGGTGAGAATGATGACATGGCATATCAATTATCGTTCAATTCCATGAATGGAAAAATGAAAGACGGAAAACCGATTGTTGAAAATATGAGTTTCGATTTCCTCTACAAGGTAAAAGAATGAACACGCAGGCCGTTAATAAACGTATCCGATTGATTATGGAACTGCGCACGCAGGGCATTACCGATACGGATGTGCTCAGCGCGATTGAGCGTGTGCCGCGTGATTATTTCGTGCCCGCCCATTCGCAAGATCAGGCGTGGGAGAATATTCCGCTGCCCATTGGCCTTGGCCAAACAATCAGCCAACCCTATGTCGTGGCGTTCATGAGCCAAGCTCTCAAAATATCCGATCGCGATAAAGTTTTAGAAATTGGTACTGGATGCGGGTATCAGGCGGCCATTCTGGCGTATTTGGCGCGGCGGGTTTATTCGATTGAGCGTCATAAAAACCTGTTGAAAGAGGCCGAGCACAGATTTACACAACTGAAAATCCGTAATATCACGGCCATTGCCGCCGATGGTATGAAAGGCTGGCCGACCATTAACGGCATTGATCAAGCGCCGTTTGATAAAATTATCGTCACCGCCGCCGCGCGTGATAAGCCGCCCCAAGCTTTGCTTGATCAAATCAGGGTTGGTGGCATGATGATTATCCCTGTTGGCGGCGTGGGGGAACAAATCCTCAAGCTTTATAAACGCGAGAGCGAGGACACTTACGCTGTGCGTGATGTTCTGCCTGTGCGTTTTGTGCCGTTGCTGCCTGATGTGACGGACGATAAGAACGATGTGGACGCTGTTGTAAATTCATAATGACCATTCCATTTTAGATGTGTATCATGTCCTCATGAGCGTTCGTCTTATATCTCTAGTCTTTATATCTATGTTCTTGGCATCCTGCGGGGGCCATCCGCCTGCGCCTGTGGTGCAGTACGGGCAATCAAGCGGAGCAGGGAGTGCAGGCGTTCATGCCGTAGCGCAAGGGGATACGCTTTATAGTGTTGCAAATAGGTATCGTCTGCCGATGCGTGATATCGCTGTTTTAAACAGAATGAAGGCGCCTTTTAAACTGTATGAAGGGCAGCGATTAAAGTTACCACCACCACGGGAATATAAAGTGCAAGGCGGCGATACGCTTTATGGTGTATCGCGCATGTTCGCTGTGAATTCGTCCGAAGTGGCACAAATGAATGATATTCGTTCGCCCTATGTTTTGAAAACGGGACAGGTTTTGCGTTTACCGTCTGTGATTAAGAAAACCAAGGTCGCAAAGGTGAAACCAACAATAACTAAAACGGTGTTAAAAGCGCCACCACCAAAGGTGGAGCAAACGACGCTGGCTAAAGCTGCGCCTATAGCACAGCCGAAGCCAAAACCTGCTGTGATAAAAGATGGTGTGCCTTTGCCGCAATCTAAACCATGGCGCGGAACGAAGGCTAATCCTGTAAAAATTGCTAAGGTGAACACAAAAACGCCTAAACGATCTTCCAGTAAGTTTTTACAGCCCGTAAAAGGAAAAATTATATCGGGATTCGGGCCGAAGAAAAGCGGCCTTCATAATGATGGTATCAATATTGCGGCGGCACGTGGTACCTCTGTGAAATCGGCGGAAAACGGTGTGGTCGTGTATGCGGGTAACGCGCTGAAGGGATCCGGAAATCTGATTCTTATTCGTCATGAAAATCAATGGATGACGGCCTATGGGCATTTAGAAACAATTAATGTGCGTAAGGGGCAGACTGTTCGCCGAGGAAATGTGATTGGCAAAGTCGGGTCAACAGGGTCGGTGTCCAAGCCGCAATTACATTTTGAGGTAAGGCGCGGTACTTCTGCCTTAAACCCAACAAAATATATGGGATAAACTAAATTATGTTTGATCTTATTTTTGATGCTCTTTCGGCATGGAACCAAATTGGCCTTTTGCTCATGGGGACTGTGTTTATTCTCATCGGTGGCAGTATTGCCGGCTATGAATTGTATTGGCGTATCAAATCCACCAAAATTAAGGCGCGCATCACAGGCATTAAAGTTACGCGACAAGCCAAGAATAAAAGCACTCTGAAGAATAAAAACGATGAAAAAGAAGACGAAACGCTTTCTGAGAGTTTTAAAAAAGAACCTGTGGCATCATCATTTGGCATGCTGTTCGTACTGTTATTTTTTGGTATGCCTTTGGTGTTTTCGGGGATCGGCGCCTACATGGGATATACCTATTTAAGCTTAACACAAACGGGGGAATACGCGCAGGCCAAGGTCGTTAGAAATGACAGTAGTTACGACAGCGAAAGCGGCACGTCGTATAAGGCTGTTTTGAAATTCACAGACAACCAAGGGAAAGTTTGGGAAGTCAAAGACACGATAAGTTACGGTAACTCACCATCATTCAAAAAGGGTACGCAAATTGGCGTTTATTATCGCGCGGATGATCCTAAGAAATTCGTGATTGATGATTTTTGGCATAACATGGCTTTATCTCTGATTTTCTTTTTCTTTGGTTTTGCTTTTATTGGCATAATTGCCTTGGCTTCCTTTGTGAACACAAGACAGAATCAAGCGGGCGAGATCAGTCACAAAGACGGCAAGAAGCCTAATTTTGCGGATGAAGTTTATTATGCGGTTTTCGAATATCAGGCGCCTAATGGCAATCGTATGGAAAAGGTCAGTGAATCGGGATCAAATTCACTTTTGGGGAAAATGCCCGGAAGGCGAGTTACCGTAATGACGTTTCCTGATAACCCTGAAAAAATAAGGCGTCCGTTTGCGCTTCTATTTGTGTTTGGTTTGATATTTCTTGTGCCCGGTGTGTTGATTATGCATACGGCATTAACAACATTTGAGTTCAATATTGTTACGCTTCTTATTGTGCTCGGGGGGCTTGGTTTTATTGCGTTTAAAGTATGGTCATTTTTCCGACAAATCCCGTCCGAAGATCTTAAAAATGGGTGGGCAGAGTTCAAAGAAAAAGGAGTAAGTGTAAAGGCGTCTACGGGTTCCGGCAAAGGCGGACGTTTATTGGAGCCGGAAGAAGTTGCAGTGCGCGCAAAATATTATGCGAAACATTCCATGATTGCAGGCTACGTGATGTTGGTTATTGCACTTGGTTTGGCAGGTGGTTCGTATTATGCGGGGCTTGATATGGTTGATATGACGCAAAATGGTATATCCGCAACCGGAGAGGTCGTTGATATGCGCAGCCGATATTCCGACGGCAGTTATACATATTCGGCCGTGGTTGAGTTTAGGGACAGAGAGGGCAATAAGTCCCGTTTTACAGATAGCGTCGGCTCTAGCCACCCGTCATTCAAACGCGGTGATGAGGTTGAGGTCTTGTATATGCGTGATAACCCTGATGATGCGATCATTGATCGCGGCATTTTTAACTGGGGGCTAAGCGGCGGTTTAGCAATCGGCGTGCTGCTTCTGTTATGGGGAGCGTTCCATTCTTTGGCGCTTGCACGACGTTATGGTGGTTCGCGTTATCGCTCCCGCATGTAAATCATGTGACCTTTTCGCTATATGACACATGCATGCTCTTGCCTTTGGCGCGATTATCTTTATAGTCTCGTTGTTTATATTGGATATAATCAAAAAATTCAGAGCAAAGGAGCAAAAGACAATGCTTATTTCCAAAGCTTACGCTGCGGCAACAGAAAACGCGGATAAACTCGCAGATATCGCAGGCGCACCGACCGCAGGCGAAGCGCTGATGTGGAATTTAGGGCTTGTTTTTGTTTTGGTCGCATTATTTTATATCCTTTTGATCATGCCACAACAAAGGCGTTTCAAAGAGCATAGTGATATGTTGTCTGACCTTAAAAAAGGCGATCGCGTTGTCACTGGTGGTGGCTTGGTCGGTAAAATTGACAAGGTGCTTGATGATAAAGAAGTGCTCATTGATTTGGGGAACGGTATCAAGGTGACGGCACTGCGTTCTATGATTCAGGGGAAAACAGACCTGAAGCCAAAAGCTGCGGCGAATGATTCCTCTTCTAAAACATCCAAAGACAAGAAAAAAGTATAGTTAAATATCATGGTTCAAATTCCCCGTTGGAAAATTTTTCTTATTCTCGCCGTTTGTTTCTACGGCTTTGCTTATAGTTCACCCAATATGGTCGGTGCGGATACGCGCACATATATGCAAGACAACCTATCATCTTGGTTGCCGCATAAAACGGTTAATTTGGGGTTGGATCTGCGCGGTGGAGCACATTTGTTGTATCAGGTTGATATGAAGCAGGTTTTTAGGGATCGTGAAGCAAGGTTTGAAGAAGACTTCAGCAATGCGATGAAGGAAAACGATCTGACGAAGAAAAGCATTGCGTTAACAGAGGACGGTATCGTTGTTGAGTTGGCTTCGGCGGAAGAGGCCAACACGTTAAAAACAATTATTCGAAGAGATGATCCACGTTTGATGATTTCTACATCCTCTGATGGTGCGACGATTACCGTATCTCTTGAAGGGGATTATATTACACAAGTGCAAGATCAGGTGATCGGGCAGGTGATTGAAGTTGTGCGCAGGCGTATTGATGAAATGGGCACGACAGAGCCTGTTATCCAACGCCAAGGTGTTGATCGTGTGGTTATTCAAGTGCCGGGTGCCAGTTCTGATCAGGTGCGTGACTTGGTGGGGCAGACGGCAAAACTAGGATTTCATCTTGTCGGTCAATCAGGGAAGAAAAATTTCAGAGAAATGACATTGCCCTACGCAGACGAACCAGGTCGTGATTTGAACGTTAAAAAGAATGCCATTATCGATGGTGAAATGTTGGAAAGTGCACAACCATCTTTTAATCAATCGGGGCAACCTGTCGTGAGTTTCCGCCTTAACTCGGTCGGGTCACGTAAATTCTGTGATGTTACACGCAAAAACGTCAATAAGCCTTTTGCGATTGTCCTTGATAACCAAGTGATTAGTGCGCCGCGCATTAACGAAGCCATTTGTGGTGGCAGTGGTCAGATTTCCGGTGGTTTTGATATGAAAGAGGCCAAAGATCTTGCGCTGTTGTTGCGCGCCGGTGCATTGCCTGCGGATATGGAAGTTGTAGAAGAACGCACCGTTGGGCCCTCTCTTGGTGCGGACTCTGTTGCAGCCGGTAAAAAGGCGAGCTTTATTGGCTTGGGCTTTGTGTTGATCTTTATGATAGTTAGTTACGGCTTGTTTGGTTTTATGGCCAATGTGGCGTTGGTGGTAAACATCGCGCTTATCCTTGCGATTTTATCAAGTCTTCAGGCAACACTGACGCTTCCCGGTATTGCGGGGATTGTTCTCACCGTTGGTATGGCGGTGGATGCGAATGTGTTGATTTTCGAACGTATCCGCGAAGAATTAGCAAACGGGCGCACGGCGATATCTGCGATTGATGCGGGGTATTCACGCGCTATGTCAACGATTGTTGACTCTAATTTAACAACGCTGATTGCGGCGATGATCTTATTCTCATTCGGGACAGGGCCAATCAAAGGGTTCGCCGTCACTATGGGAATTGGGATTATGACGTCGTTTTTCTCGGCGATTATGGTGACGCGTTTGTTGGTTGTTTTATGGCTGCAAAAAGTAAAACCCAAAACAGTGCCGATATAAAGGAATAGTGATATGCGTGGAATAAGATTAGTCCCAAGTGACATTAACCTAAACTTCATTGGCATGCGTTTTGGTGCCTATATGTTGTCTGCATTTATAATTATAGCCTCTATATTCATGATTGCGACTAAAGGTCTGAATATGGGCATTGATTTTACAGGCGGTACAATCATTGAAATTCGTACGCCTGTAGAACCGAATCTTGAGGCACTAAGAACATCTTTGAACGATCTCGGTTTAGGCGCGATTTCTATTCAGGAATTTGGTCGGATTGATGATTTGCTTATACGTTTGCCCGAACAACCAACACCGGAAGGGTGGGACAAAAAGGAATCACCCAATGCCGTGGCTATTGAATTGGTAAAAGAATCCCTCAGTGAGTCTTTTGAAGGGCAAGAGATTGATTACCGCCGTATAGAGTTCGTCGGGCCGCAGGTTGGTAAGGAACTGAAACTAAAAGGGCTTTACGCGATTTTATTCTCATTGATGGGTATCATGACCTATATCTGGTTTCGCTTTGAATGGCAATTTGGCGTTGCCGCTATCGTGGCGTTGGCGCATGATTCAATCGCGACGATTGGATTGTTCGCTATGACACAGATGGAGTTTAATCTGTCTACTGTCGCGGCGATTTTGATGATTGCCGGTTATTCAATTAACGATACCGTGGTTGTTTTTGACCGCATCCGTGAGAATTTGCGTAAGTATAAGAAAAAACCGCTGCCTGATTTGTTTAACTTCTCAGTTAATCAGACCTTATCCAGAACCTTGATGACGTCGGTAACAACATTATTGGCTTTGATTGCCTTATATGTGTTCGGTGGTGAGGTTATTCGCGGCTTTGTTGATGCCTTGATTTTTGGTATCGCAATCGGCACGTATTCGTCTGTTTTTGTTGCCGCACCGGTTCTGTTGATGATGAACATCAAGCGTGGTGTGCTCTCTATTGATGATAAGGACACAAAAGAGGCTTCGGATACAGCCGAAGCTGTAACATAAGTCCCGCAGTATGGATGTAACGCCCCTCATTAAATCCGGAACTCAGATTATACAATCATACACTGGTGGTGTGTTTAAGGTGAGCTCGCTCACCTATGACCATCCGGTTTATGTAACACCGAAAGATACGCGTGCTTGGGACGTTGGAGATGTAACAACGGTCGCAGATCTCACGATGCAGCATTTTGATATGATTGCGGCTGATCACGTTGATGTTGTTTTACTCGGTGCAGGTGCGGAAATGGCATTTTTGCCGAAAACACTAAAAATTCAACTTAAAGAGGCTGGTTTATCCGTTGATATTATGGATACAGGCGCAGCGTGCCGTACCTATAATGTTTTGATGGCTGAAGGGCGCCGCGTCGCGTGCCTGTTGCTGCCGTATAACTGAACGCATTCCCCACATACACAAAAATTGTGTTTTTAAGCTTTTTTAGGTAAGATGGCACAAATAATAAAAAATTTAAGGGTGATATAAAAAAATGCCGGATAATGATATCGATAAGCTTATCGCGTTTTTGTCTGATTCTGATCAGGACAAAACGGGTATCCACAAATTCATTTCAAATGTTTTGCAAGAATTAAATGGCCTTGTTGGCAATGATGACTTTAATTCTGAAGCGAATAGAGCCGTTGAGGCGCTTCAGAAATATGATCAATCTGATTACGCTGAAATTATTTCGGATTATGCGCAAAATCCTAGTGATGAAGCTTTGGTTTCTGCAAACCGCAAGGTTATGGATGTTGCCATGGGCGATGCTCGTGAAATGTTGAGCGAAGAAGCGGCAAGAGTTGATGCGCCAGCGACAGAAACACCGGAGTCACCAAGTGATGAAGATATATCCGAAAGAATGGCGCATGTAGAAGAGCAACTCAAAGCCATTACACCGGGATTCATAGAAGAAAAATTAGATGAGGCTCTGCGATCTCCCGAAGCACAAGCCGAAATGGAACGTCGCGGTATTAATCCTGATGATGTTATTGCCAAAAAGCCCGAGTTGATCGCGAAGTTACATGAGGGCATGCAAGGTCTTATTGAGAGAATGCCGGAGCTCGCAGAAAAAGGCGCCGAAATGGCTCATGAACAAATCGAGAAAGCGATCGAAGATTTTCCTGAAATGTTTGATGAGGCTCTCCAGTCAGAGCTCGCGGAAGCCATGGCCGATGCAGATCAGCGCATGCAAAAGAAGTTTGATGATGCCGCAAGTGAAATCGCAGAGGCCAGAGCATTTCAAGAAAATGGTGAATTGCCGAAAGACCCGAATAGTGATTTGTCGCAAAGATACAGTCAGGCAGTTGTTGATATGGCTGATAACCTTATGCAGATGCGTGAGACTGATCCCAAAGGATTTGAGAGCATGAAAGAGGCTCTCGGTGCACAAAGTGGATTTGGTGAACAAGTCGCAGAGCTTATCAACCAAAGGTTGGCTGAGGAAGAAAGTACACCAGATGGTGGTGCTCCTATCCCCGGTATGAAACAATAAAAAAGAAGGGCGTTTTCACGCCCTTCTCTTAACTTTTCAATTTAAACCTTACAGTACTAAGCTGCGATTTTTACGGGGCCTTGCTCGAATAATTCGGCAACGTATTCCCAATTCACAAGATTATCGACGAAGGCTTCCAAATATTTTGGGCGCGCATTGCGGTAATCAATGTAGTAGCTATGCTCCCATACGTCACAACCAAGGATAGCTGTTTGTCCGTGGATCAATGGATTTTCACCATTGGGTGTTTTTGTCACTTCCAATTTTCCTTCTGCATTGATCACAAGCCAACACCAACCTGAGCCGAATTGTGTGGCACCAGCAGTCAGGAATTTTTCACGGAACGCATCAAACGAGCCAAAGGAATCATTGATTGCAGCGTCCAGATTGCCCGGGCGATTACCACCGCCATTAGGTTTCATCCAGTTCCAGAATAATTGGTGATTCCAGTGTTGTGCGGCGTTGTTGAACAAGCCTTGTTCACCTTTTTTATGGGCATTCACAACGATTTCCTCAAGCGTGTTACCCATATCGGATAAACCCTCAAGGATCTTATTACCGTTCGTGACATAGGCATTGTGGTGCTTGTCATGGTGATATTCCAATGTCTCGGCAGACATGTAGGGATCAAGAGCATCGTAAGCGTAGGGAAGCTCTGGTAATTCTAAGGTCATGGGTATCTCCTGTTATTTATTTGATATATAACTTACGGCTACCGTACTGATTTTGTTCCTTCGGCGAAAGAGTTTTATAACGTGAGCATGCAAAAAAATGATCTTTCTTATTGCGGCGTGCTTGTACGTCAGCATGACCCTGATCGGTTTTTGCAATCGATGTTCTTTCCTGCCGATGTACGCGAGGATTTATGGGCGCTCTTTGCGTTTAACCATGAAATTGCCAAAACGCGCGAGGTGGTGAGCGAGAGCACGCTCGGTTTGATACGGCTGCAATGGTGGCGTGATGCGATTAAGGATATTTACGAGAATGATAAAGTCACAGAGCATGAGGTCATCAAGCCCTTGGCACTGGCTATAAAGAACCATGATTTGCCGCGAGAGGATTTCGATCAACTTCTCTATGCTCGTGAATTTGATTTGGAAGATGTTCTACCTGGTAATTTGGAAGGGTTGATGAACTATGCGGATTTCACCACGCAGCCACTGTTTAAGCTTGTATTGAAGATTACGGGCACAAATCCGGCAGAGGAGGTTGTGCAACCCGTTGCCATCAATTACGCGCTTGCGGGAATTTTAAGGGCAACAGGCACATTGGCGCGGCAGCATCGTTTCTATTTGCCCGAAGATTTAATGAACAAGCACGCCATATCAAAAGAGGAGTTTTTCGAAGAAAAGACAAAGGAACCGTTAAAAGCTCTGGTTAAAGAGATCGTTGAGTCGCGTCTGAAAAAATCCAAACCTGATCATATATTTTTGAAATCAGCCGAAGCCATCAGTGAAATCTATTTCAAACAGATAAAGTCAGCGAGCTATGATGTACTTAGCCCTGCAATCAGCCGTGATCCGTCGTTTAAGGTATTTCGGGTTTTCTGGAAAACAAAAATACTGTAATTAGTCCTCGGGTGGTGTATTATGGGAATGTTAATATTTTTGTTGTAGTTTAAAGGCTTAATGCGTTATTAAGTCAATAATATTGCGTAAAAGGGTAGGGTAAATATGGTTGATTCAATCGGTTCGGGCGGACAAACACCAAAGGTAGCGTCTGCGAACACAATTCAAAAACCAACAGCAAAACAAGATGTAAAAACTGAGACTGGCAATCAATCTGATGAGGTTTCATTGTCTGAGGAAGCGTTGAGCCTTTCCAACGCACAGCAGACCGCAGAGCAAACAGCTGCAAAACTTTCAGAAGACGGCAATCTTACATTGTCTTCAAATGAAGACCGCCTTAATTCACTTGTATAATTAATCTGTCAGATAGAATGTAATGGTTGTAACAACGCGCACGTCTTTATCGATTTTTTGCGTGTCACCATATTCCTGCCCCGCATCGCGAACATAGAAACTGCCTTGACGTGCGTCACGAATACCACCAACACTTACGCCTGCATTTTCTGCAAATTCAGACGCAGCTAAGCGTGCATTCTTTGCAGCTTCACGTAGCATTTCAGGTTTAATCTCGTTCAGCTTGGTAAAGCGGTATGCCGGAGCGTGATTTTGTATATTGATGCCTTTGGCAATCAATTTATTCACCTGCGCACGTACTTTTGTTACCAGTTCAACCTTATTGGTTTCAATGTTGATAGTGCCGCGTAATGTATGGTTTTGATCAACAACCTTTTGATTTTCATCACGATATTCATGGTAACTGTAATCAATAACACCAGCGGTAATTTCTTCGTCGGTAAAGTCATGTGTTTTGAGCAAGTCAATAATGGTTTTTTGCTGTCCTTCGGCTTTTTTATAAAGATCCGGGATGCCTGCCTGTGACTTGGTTGCAACGGCAAAGCTAATGCTCCAATTCGCGCGATCCGCTTTAACACGGCGTTCTGCTAATCCTTTGGCTTCGGCGGTGTTCAACGCTACCTTCGAATTATACATGGTGTTGCCAATGAAATAACCACCCGCAGCGAGGCCTATCGCAACGAATAAACCAAGAAAGAAAAGGCCGCCACTGACCGCGTTATCTTGTGCCATATTAGTTTTCCTTATTTGAAGACTACGGTTAAAATTTCATAGTCACGTGCCCCTTTGGGCGTTTTTACGGTTACTGAATCACCCTCTGATTTGCCAATCAAGGCGCGTGCGACAGGGGCACTGATGGATAGTTTTCCGTTTTCCATGTCAGATTCATAGTCACCAACAATTTGATACGTTTCTTCTTCGTCCGTTTCCTCATCGACGATTGTGACGGTAGCACCAAATTTAACGGTATCACCGCTCATCGTTGTCGGGTCAATAATTTGTGCGCGTCCTGTGACAGATTCCAACTCTAAAATGCGGCCTTCAATGAAGCTTTGCTGTTCTTTGGCGGCATGATATTCCGCGTTTTCTTTCAAATCACCATGTTCGCGCGCAGTGGCAATGGATTCGATCACTTCGGGGCGCGCCACTGTCTTCAGTTCATGAAGTTCTTTAACCAATGCATCGTGGCCATTTTTTGTAACAGGGATTGTATCCATCATTCTTCTCTAATATTTAGTGTTCACAAAACAAAACCCGCCAATCTGTTCAGGCGGGTATTGCGGAAGATTATAAATAGAAGTGTAAGGGGCGTCAAGCCGCCTCGCTTTTATCCTTTTTTTCAAAATAACTTTGCAAGGATGCCACGTCCAAATCACGGTCTTTAAGGGCGCGTATAGCCTGCGTGGCCGCAGACGCCGCGGTCATAAGCGTGTAGTATGGGATTTTGTTCATTAATGCCATACGGCGAATTGAGGATGAATCGGATACAGCTTGCGCGCTTTTCGTGGTGGTGTTGATAACAAGATCGATATCGCCGTTAATGATGGAGTCGACAATATGCGGCTGTCCTTCCATAACTTTATTAACGCGCTCTGATTCCACGCCGTTTTCGTTTAAGAACGTGCATGTTCCGCCCGTTGCTACAATATTAAAACCAACAGCAGAAAGCTCTCTGGCTATCGCAAGGGCTTCGTTTTTATCTTCATTCTTGACTGACATAAAGACGGTGCCCTCGGTGGGAAGATCAACGCCCGCACCTAATTGTGATTTTGCAATCGCGTGCGCGAGGTCTTTATCCAATCCGATGACTTCACCCGTGGATTTCATTTCCGGCCCCAATAATGGGTCAACACCAGGGAAACGATTGAACGGGAATACCGGTGCTTTTACGGCGTAATGATCGTAATTCATACCATTCAGCATACCATCGAAGTTCTTCAAAGGCTCACCCGCCATAATGCGCGCAGCAATCTTGGCAACCGGTACACCTGTTGCCTTTGCAACAAAGGGCACTGTTCTTGATGCGCGGGGATTAACCTCAATGATATAAATGTCATTCTCGCCGGTCTCATCGTTTTTGCGCACGGCAAACTGAACATTCATAAGGCCTTTAACGTTCAAAGCTTTCGCGAGCTTAACGGTTTGGATATTCAATTCGTCCACGGTTTCTTTTGAAAGAGAGTGCGGGGGCAATACACATGCCGAGTCGCCGGAGTGAATGCCCGCTTCTTCGATATGCTCCATAATGCCGGATACATAGACGTCAGTGCCATCGCATAGGGCATCCACATCAAGTTCAATCGCGCTTTTGAGGTAGCGATCAAGCAGAACAGGACTATCACCGGAGACTTTTACAGCGGTATTGATGTAGCGTTCCAATTCATTCATGCCATGTACGATTTCCATACCCTGTCCGCCCAAAACGTAAGAGGGGCGTATCACAAGTGGAAAGCCGATATCTTCGGCCATACCGAGTGCTTCTTCTTTTGTGCGTGCTAAACCGTTGGGCGGTTGCTTGAGGTCAAGGTCGATCAGAAGCTGTTTAAAACGCTCGCGGTCTTCGGCCAGATCAATCGCATCGGGGTTTGTACCAAGTATAGGGATGTTGTTATCAAGCAAAGCCTGTGCAAGTTTCAGCGGTGTTTGCCCGCCTAGCTGTACGATAACGCCCTTGACCGTGCCGTTTTTCTGTTCGGCGTGGATCAACTCGATGACATCTTCTTCGGTCAATGGTTCAAAATATAGACGATCTGACGTGTCGTAATCGGTGGATACGGTTTCGGGGTTACAATTCACCATGATGGTTTCATAACCTGCTTCTTTCAGCGCATACGCCGCATGAACACAACAGTAATCAAATTCAATCCCCTGACCGATACGGTTCGGGCCACCTCCAAGAATAACGATCTTCTCGCGGTCGGTCGGTTCAATTTCGTTTTCAGCAGGCGTTAGCCCGTTACCTTCGTAGGTTGAATACATGTAAGGCGTTTCGGAGGGGATTTCACCAGCGCAAGAATCAACCCGTTTGAATACCGGATGTACGTCATGTGTTGTGCGTGCGTTACGAACATGATCTTCAGATACCCCCACCAAATCGGCTAGCTGTGCATCGGAAAATCCAAGGCTTTTGACACTCATCCATCCTTGTGCATCTACCGGCAGACCGTTTTCCAGAATAGATTTTTCTGTTTCAACAATGTTTTGAATGCGCTCAAGGAACCAAGGGTCGAATTTTGATATTTTCTGTATTTCCTCAAGACTAAGACCCTGACGAAAGCCTTGCGCGATATATAAAATACGTTGCGGTGTTGGTTTTGATATGGCAGCCAATATGGCATCGCGCTGCGCTGTCGGATCGTCGCTATCGGCACCACCGACATATATGGGGGAAAGTCCTGTTAAACCCTTTTCCAGAGAACGCATGGATTTTTGCAAAGATTCTTCGAAGTTTCTGCCGATGGACATGGCCTCACCAACGGATTTCATTGCCGTGGTTAATGTTGATTCGCTGCCCTTGAATTTTTCAAACGCGAAACGCGGCACTTTGGTAACCACATAATCGATGGTGGGTTCGAAACTGGCAGGTGTTTTGCCATCTGTGATGTCATTACCAAGCTCATCAAGTGTATAGCCAACTGCCAATTTTGCGGCAATTTTTGCAATCGGAAATCCTGTTGCCTTTGAGGCAAGTGCAGAAGATCGGCTTACGCGTGGGTTCATTTCAATAACAACCATGCGTCCGTCTGCAGGGTTTAAACCAAACTGTACGTTTGATCCGCCCGTTTCCACACCGATTGCGCGCAGAACAGCCAGAGAGGCATTACGCATGATTTGATATTCTTTATCAGTCAGTGTCAGGGCAGGGGCAACGGTGATGGAATCACCCGTATGCACACCCATCGGGTCAACATTTTCAATCGAACAAATAATGATACAGTTGTCGTTTTTATCGCGGACAACCTCCATCTCGTACTCTTTCCACCCCAAAAGTGATTCATCAATCAGCACTTCGTTGGTGGGGGAAGCATCAAGACCGTCACTAACGATTTTATCAAATTCGTCGCGGTTATAAGCTACACCGCCACCTGTACCACCCATGGTAAAGGATGGACGAATGATAGAAGGAAGGCCAAGTTCGCCAAGGACCTGACGTGCCTCTTCTAAGGAATGAACAACTGCGCTGCGCGGGGATTCCAAGCCAAGCTCATCCATACATTCTTTAAAACGCTCGCGGTTTTCGGCCTTATCAATCACATCTGCCTTCGCGCCGATCATTTCAATGCCCAAACGCTCAAGTGTACCGTCTTCATCCAGAGCCAGTGCCGTATTTAGTGCCGTTTGACCGCCCATAGTTGGCAATAAGGCATCCGGTTTTTCTTTTTCTAAAATCTTGGCAACAATCGCCGGTGTGATTGGTTCAACATATGTGGCGTCCGCCATATCTGGGTCTGTCATAATCGTCGCAGGATTAGAGTTAATCAGAATAATTCGATACCCTTCCTCTTTCAGTGCTTTACACGCTTGTGTGCCCGAATAATCAAATTCACAGGCTTGCCCGATGATGATTGGCCCTGCTCCGATGACGGCGATTGATTTTATGTCAGTACGTTTTGGCATAGTCTCGTTTTCTCCAGTTGGCTTTACGCGGCTTTCGATTGTTTGATTTTATCAACGAAGCGTTCAAATAAATAATGGCTGTCTTGTGGGCCGGGGGATGCTTCGGGGTGATACTGCACTGAGAACACAGGCTTACCTTTGACCGACAACCCCTCATTTGAACCGTCAAACAGGCTGATATGTGATTCCTCAACGCCTTCGGGGAAGCTGTCCGCAATGACTTCAAATCCATGGTTTTGTGATGTTATTTCGACTTTTCCGGTCATGACATCCTTTACAGGTTGGTTTGCACCGCGATGCCCTAAGTGCATTTTGCGTGTTTTACACCCAAGAGCGAGCGCCAACAGTTGATGCCCCAGACAAATCCCGAAAATAGGCACATTTTTATTTATCAATTCCTGAATGACGGGCACAGCATATTCACCTGTCGCCGCAGGGTCACCCGGGCCATTGGATAAGAACACGCCGTCAGGCTTGTGTGCCATGATGTCTTCCACCGTGGCATTTGCAGGCACGACGGTGACGTCACAGCCAACAGAAGCCAAACAACGAAGAATATTTCGTTTCGCACCAAAATCCATCGCTACGACTTTGTAGGATGGATTTTCTTGTTTACCGTAGCCATCTTTTAACGACCACAGAGATTCGTCCCAGTTATAGCTCTGCGTACATGACACGTCTTTTGCAAGGTCCGCGCCTTCTAATCCGTGCCAGTCTTGTGCTTGTTTCAGCATGGCCTCTAGGTCGAATTCACCTTTTTGATTATGCGCGATAACGCCATTTGGTGCGCCTTTATCTCTGATGCGGCGTGTGAGGGCGCGTGTGTCGATGCCACAAATTCCGACAAGGTTATAATTCTTCAACCAGTCATCCAGATGTTTTCCCGAACGCCAGTTTGACGGGTTTGTGATATCTTCACGAATAATCAGGCCGCGTGCCGCCGGATTGGTGGTTTCAATATCTTCTTCATTGGTTCCGACATTACCGATATGGGGGAAAGTGAAGGTTATGATCTGACCAGCGTAACTTGGGTCAGTCAAAATTTCCTGATATCCGGTGATAGATGTATTAAAACAAATTTCGCCGATTGAGCTATCCTCTGCGCCGATACCACGTCCCCAGAAGACGGATCCATCGGATAAAACAATAACAGCGGTTGCATTGGAAGGGCGGTTTATATTAGAAAGATCAAACATTAATCATTGTGCTCCAGCATTTGGGTTTTTTATAACTACCTGCTAGAACCACAGTTCCTAATATGTTTTGGAGCAAAAGAAAAGGAAAAAAATTGGATAAACGCACAGAATTTAATTCCGCTCTCAAAGAAGCGATGAAAAACAAAGACGCGATTGCGCTTTCTACGATACGTCTAATCGTTGCTGCGCTTAAAGATCGGGACATTGCAGAGCGCGAAAAAGGGAAGGCCGATGGTCTGGATGATGCGGGCATTTTATTGATGCTTCAATCCATGATCAAGCAGCGTCAGGAATCATCAAAGACATATAGTGATGCAGGACGATGTGATTTGGCAGAGCGCGAGGAAGCGGAAATTGAAATCATCCGTAACTTTATGCCCAAGCAATTGTCTGATTCGGAAGTTGGCGAGATTATCGACGGGCTGATTGTAAAAATGGATGCGAAGGACATTAAGGACATGGGTAAAATCATGGGTGTCTTAAAAACAGAATATGCCGGGCAAGTTGATATGGGCAAAGCCGGTGGGATTGCAAAGCAAAAGCTGGCTTGATTCTAGGCGTAGAAAAAGCCTGATATTTTCAGGCTTTAAAGAATTCGTATTACAGTAAAAGTTTTAGCGTTTGAAAAAATGCGTGATTCTTTCTTTGATGACGTCCCATAATGGGAAAGAGCTGCAGTTCTCTCCATATTCTATGACGCGAATTTTTTTGTTTTTGTTGAAAATCTCTGGCATTTACGTTTCCCGTTTTTATCGTTCCCGTTGATTTAATGATGAAATCACTAAATTGAGCACTATTGTTTATATATTTTGTAAGGCTAATGTACATATTTCTGTGTTTGAGTGCAAATTTGAGGCGCATTTTTTTTCGTAAACAAAAAATAACGCTGTTTGAGAGTATGGTTATGGTTATTGATATGCCCTTTATGTTACAAGTGAAACCATGTCGTTAGGGTCACACTTTTTTGATGAGTTACGTAACCGAGTTACTTTGTCCGAAGTAATTGGTAGACGTGTGAAAGTGACGCGCGCAGGGCGAGAGTTTAAGGCTTGCTGTCCGTTTCATCATGAGAAAACCCCATCTTTTACTATCAATGATGATAAGCAGTTTTACCATTGCTTTGGCTGTGGGGCGCATGGTGATGTGATCAAGTTCGTTCAGGAACATGACAATATCGGTTTTATGGATGCGGTTGAAATACTCGCGGCTGAGGCTGGTATGCAAGTGCCTAAACAGTCACCGCAACAAGCCGCGGCGGCCAAAAAGGCAAAAGATTTATATGATCTGATGGAAGACGCGACCGTCTTTTTTGAAGAATACTTACAAGATACACGAAATAGTGATGCACTTGGGTATTTGCTTGACCGTGGTATTTCAAAGGAAACGATTCATAAATTTCGTATAGGCTTTGCACCTGAGGATGCACAGGCATTACGTAAATTTCTGCTGTCTAAGGATTATACAGAGAAAGAAATGATTTCTGCGGGCGTGTTGAAGCCCTCAACCCGCGGTGGTGACCCGTATGCGTTTTTCCGTGATCGTATCATGTTTCCTGTGCCGGATCGTCGTGGTCGAACCGTTGCCTTTGGTGGACGTGTGTTGCCTGAACATATGAGGCCGCCGCAGCGCGGTGACTTTACACCACCGAAATATATCAACTCATCTGAAACGCCTTTGTTCCACAAAGGAAAAATGCTCTACGGTGAACCAACGGCAAGGCGCGCCGCCGCGGACGGGAAGCCTTTGATCCTCGTTGAGGGGTATCTGGACGTTATTGCTTGTGCTCAAGCGGGCTTTGAAGGTGCACTGGCGCCGATGGGAACTGCAGTCACAGAGGAACAGATCATGGCGATGTGGCAAATGATCATGGATGATTCTAAAATCCCTGTTTTATGTTTTGATGGTGATAATGCAGGCCGAAAGGCCGCGGGGCGTATAGCCGAGCGCGTGTTGCCATTGTTGGAACCTGGTGCCAGCGTTAGTTTTGCGTTTATGCCCGATGGCGAGGACCCTGACAGCTTGATTAAGTCATCCGGCGTGGCAGGATTCAGAAAAATTATTGATCGCGCCGTATCTCTTTTTGATTTTTTATGGGTAAGCCATACGCAAGGACGTAATATCAAAACACCCGATATGAAGGCAGGCATAAAAAAACAACTGGAAAATGAGATTGCCAAAATCGGCAACAGAGATGTTCAGAATTTTTATCAATCAGAATTACGGGCGCGAATATCAAAAGAATTCTACCCCAGACAGCCATTTGGGTATAAAAACGCAAATAACAATCGGCCGAATAGAATACGCGTTAAGCCGCAAGCCCCCAGAAAACAAAAGCAGAGGCTCTTTTCTAAAGTTTTGCTTGCGGCGGTTATCAATCATCCGCATATCTTTGAATCTGTTGAAGAAAAACTCTCTATGATGGTTCTGTCCGATATGCGCCTTGACGCGTTGCGTCAGAATGTTATTGCTTATTTGTGCGATAAGGACGATGCAGAACATAAAGATTTGGCAGATCATCTTGAAAAAGCAGGTTTTTTCCAAGAAACTGGTGACATTTGCAACGAATCTGTATATGTTCACGCATCTTTTTGTTCTCCGTCCGCGAATAAAGAGAATATACAGAGCGATTGGCTCGGATATTGGAATGATTGTTATAGTGCAGGACTGGATGAAGAAATACAAAATGGATGGAAACGAGCTTATTTTGACTCCGATGAAAAAGAGGAAGACAAATTAAGGTCGCTATTGTCGTTGAAGACGAATGAAGGGGAAGCCTGATTTTTGTTGGATCGTGTAGGCAAGTGCGTTGTGATGCTTTGGAATATATGGATAAGAAATTATCTTTAGTGAATTGTAAAATAGGTTTTTACTATGGTTGGAAGTGCTGTTGTGAGTGATAAACAAAATGATGATAATCAAGATGATCTGAAAAAAGGCTCTATGGCCGAGGTCATCAATAAATTGGTTAAAGATGGTAGGGAGAAGGGTTTCGTGACATACGATGCCTTTAATAAGGCTTTGCCGGCAAAAGAGTTTTCATCAGAGCAAATTGAAGACGCGATGGCGATGCTCTCTGATAAGGGCGTTCAGTTGGTCGAAAATGATGATGACGGCGATTCGGATGCTAAGTCTGATAAGAAATCAGAAAAGGAAAAGGCAAAGGATAAGGACGACGATAAAGGCCACGAAGCCGGTGGTAATATCGCGGATGATGATTCCGGTCGTACTGATGACCCTGTGCGCATGTACTTGCGTGAGATGGGCGCTGTTGAGTTGCTTTCTCGTGAAGGTGAGATCGCGATTGCTAAACGTATTGAGGCCGGTCGTGAGATGATGATCGGTGGCATGTGTGAAAGTCCGCTTGCCATTGAATCTATTATTGCTTGGTATAAGGCCCTTCAAGAAGGCGATATTCTCCTTCGTGACGTTATTGATCTTGATACGACGTATAAAGGCCCCGAAGTCGACGCAACGGCGGTTAATGAAGATGACGACGAAGACGAAGAAGATGATTCTGAGGTAAGTGATGACGATTCAGATGATGAAAAATCTGATGATGATTCAAACGATGAAGAGGAGGAAGATGAAGGCAATGTGTCTTTATCTGTCATGGAGGAAGAGCTTGCGCCGCAGGTTTTTGAAGTCTTTGGTAAGATTGAAAAAACATACAAAAAGATGCGCAAGGTTCAGCAGACGCGTCTTGATGCACTTCAGAAAGGTGATGAGCCTGAGAAGAAGTCAGATAAAAAATATAACGACCTGAAAGATGAGATGGTCGCGCACATGAACGAAGTTCACCTGAACAATGCGCGTATCGAGCAGTTGATTGACCGCCTATACAGCATCAACCGCGAGCTTGTTTCGATTGAAGGTAAAATCATGCGCTTGGCGATGGCGACCAAAGTGAAGCGCGAATCCTTCCTTAAGGAATATTATGGATCAGAGCTTGACCCGGCTTGGTTGGATCATGTTCAAGGGCTTAAAGGCAAGGGGTGGAAAGCCTTTGTTGAAAAGCACGGTGAGCAGGTTCAGAAAATGCGTGATCAGATTGGGATGATTTCCGAAGAGGCGATGCTTCCTATATCAGAATGGCGCCGCATTGTCGGTACTGTTCAAAAAGGTGAAAAAGAAGCGGCGCGCGCGAAAAAAGAAATGGTTGAGGCAAACTTACGTCTTGTGATTTCTATCGCGAAAAAATACACCAACCGTGGGCTTCAATTCCTTGATCTTATTCAAGAGGGGAATATCGGCCTGATGAAGGCGGTTGATAAATTCGAATATCGCCGTGGTTATAAATTCTCAACTTACGCTACATGGTGGATTAGGCAGGCTATTACACGTTCTATCGCGGATCAGGCGCGTACAATTCGTATTCCTGTGCATATGATTGAGACAATCAACAAACTCGTGCGGACATCTCGTCAGATGATGCATGAGATTGGCCGCGAGCCAACGCCTGAGGAGCTGTCTGAGCGTTTACATATGCCTTTAGACAAAGTCCGTAAGGTATTGAAAATCGCAAAAGAACCTGTTTCTCTTGAAACGCCGATTGGGGATGAGGAAGATTCATCTCTGGGTGATTTCATCGAGGATAAAAATGCAATCCTTCCGGTGGAAAGTGCTATTCATTCAAACCTGCGTGAAACCACGACACGGGTTTTGGCATCACTAACGCCACGTGAGGAACGCGTTCTTCGTATGCGTTTCGGTATTGGTATGAATACTGATCACACGCTTGAGGAGGTCGGGCAGCAATTTAACGTAACGCGTGAGCGTATTCGTCAGATTGAGGCGAAGGCATTGCGTAAGCTAAAACACCCAAGTCGATCAAGAAAACTGCGTAGCTTTTTGGATAATTAACATCAGCGCGAGGTACAGTGACATGAAACTTTTCCGTATTTTATTTATAGGGCTGTTTGTTCTGTCTTTTAATTCTGCAGATATTCATGCAGCGGAAGATAAGCTTCTGAGTACCGACGTTAGTGCATTTATTAATTCTTCCGAAAGTTTAAAGCCGCTGGCGGAAGAGATGCGTCAAAAAAATATTCCGCATTTCTTTGAAGTACAAGTTATGAGTATGACAGCGAAAAACGCGCCTTCGCACTTAAAGGCTATGGAGAATCTGAAGGAAAATCATCCTGAATATTACAAGCGCACGAGTGATATTATCACGACATTTCAGCAAAACGAAGAATATGTCTATAAGAGCCCTGAGCAATGGGCGAAGATGGCAGATCGCATCATATTGACGTTTTACACAACGCGTTCCGATGGTAATGGCCGTGACTTTAAGGAAATGTCTGAGCGCGCCGCACCTTTAATTCAAATGAGCAAGATGAACCCTGAGATGGGCAAGAAAATGCAAGGTGTTCTTGATATGCTCCAATCATTCAGTGAAGTGACTGTTGAAGATCAAAATGTCGTCAGACAGTATAGCGAACCCCTCGCGCTTCATTTCGCGGCATATCCGCAAAAATAGTGCGGATTATTTGCATCCCTTAAGCTTTTTATCTATAATCGCCCAAAGAAAAATAAGAATAAAAATTCAGGGTGAACATGGCGAAAATCATAACAGAATCCAATCATGGTGGTGGTTTGCACGGTCGTATGACGGTGGAACTGAAGCAGGCGTTTTTTGATGAAGTTAAAAAGCAACTCGCGGATAACGGGCGTGAAGAGCTTGCCGAAGGGCTTCGTTATAATGAGCTTTTCCAACTTTCTGCAGGCACATCTTTTGGCGCGCTTTCAACGGTGGGGATGAGCAAAATAAAAGGCCGTGATCCTTATTTTTCTTCTCCGGCTGATTTAGGTAAGTTTATGGATGAAAATGCGGGCAAAATTCTCCCTCATCATGAATCCACCTTTGGTAAATTATTCAACAATCCACGGCAGTTATTGGGCGGTATTTTCGGTACGACAAAATTCAGTAATAAGCATTTAAAAGAAGCCTTGCAGGAAATTGTCGGCAAAGACACGCGTATGTCTGATGTTGAAGATGACATCATGTTGACGATGACCAGAGTTCATCCGAATTTGGATGCCATGTTTGCAAAAAGTCACGTTGCCCGTGGTGAGGTTACGGAAATTGATGATATGGATGATGCGGCGCGTAAAAACTGGATTTTATGGGAAGCCGCTTTGGGGAGTGCGTCGCCAACAACGTTTCTTCCCGGTGTTCCGCTTACCAATGCGATGCGTGATGACAGAATCGTTGTTATCGATGGTGGGCAATCAGGGTGGAATAATCCGTCTATCCCTGTGATTGCAGAGGCGACATTCATGTATGGCGCGGAGACGCAAGATGAGGATAAATGCCTGATCATGAATACAAGAAGCCAGCAAATGTACGGGACACCACATAAAATTATTCATCTTCATTGGGGAACAGGTGATTTTAACGCCGGTGTTCCTTATGATGATGCCGTGAAGAACAGCTTGCTATCGATGAAGGATGTTTTGGTGTCTTCGTCTATGCAGTCTGTTCACAAATATTCATTGCGTCATGGGCAAAGGCAGTTGGAGCATTTCTTTAACTTTGATATCAATATGGAAGATGTGCCGGCAGATATCAGGCCGGATGCTAATTTTGTTCTGTCTTCGGATGAGCAAATGGCGCGGTTAAAACAGACGGGTCTTTATGCCGTTGAACAACTCAGTGATCAGATAGAAGAGGCTGCCTCTTTGGTGGCCAAAGCTTACATAGAGCGTGTTGATTACGAGCAGGCTAATCCGGGCAGCACATATAAAGATCACCTCCATGTGGATGAACCAATGATTTAATATTGATCATACGAAAAGTGTTTATTCTTAAATAGTTATCATTCTTTTTATTACAAAAGCCTTATGTATCGCGGAAAACGGTTGATTTTCGGGCGTAAAAATGTAATTGTGCGACGCATATAAAAAAACTACTGAACAATGGAGATTTAAATGTCTAAATTTACCCTAGCCGAATATATTTGGCTTGATGGTGCTGTTCCTACGCGCCATTTACGATCCAAGGCCCGCGTCGTGGACGTTGGCGGAAGCCCCTCGATCGATGATTTTCCTGATTGGAGTTTCGATGGATCATCAACGAATCAAGCCACTGGTGATGATTCTGATTGCATCTTAAAGCCTGTTAGTTTTGTTGCTGACCCAATCCGCGGTGAAGGTAACTATCTTGTTATGGCAGAAGTTTATAATCCTGATGGCGAAACGCCTCACGAATCAAATTCACGCGCGCAGTTGCGTGCTGTTTTGGATGCTGGTGCCGGTGCACAGGAGCCATGGGCGGGATTTGAACAGGAATATACAATGTTTAAAGGCCGTCAGCCTCTCGGTTGGCCTGAGCAAGGTTTCCCCGGACCACAAGGCCCGTATTATTGCGGTGTTGGTGCAGACGAAGCCTATGGTCGTGAAATCGTAGAAGAGCATGCACAAGCTTGTCTTGATATTGGTCTGTTATTCTATGGTATTAACGCTGAAGTTATGCCGGGTCAGTGGGAATTCCAAATCGGGTTCCGCGGTGATGCAAAAGAGGCAAACGATGTTTTGACTGCTTCTGATCACACATGGTTTGG
This sequence comes from uncultured Micavibrio sp., assembly GCA_965263215.1. Classification (GTDB taxonomy): domain Bacteria; phylum Pseudomonadota; class Alphaproteobacteria; order Micavibrionales; family Micavibrionaceae; genus UBA1672. Next base: position 1,860,742 of record OZ253663.1, on the reverse strand, counting down.
GCGTTGGTTGCTATACCGTATTGCGGAAGATTACGGCGTGACGATTTCAACGCATAATAAGCCGATTTCAGGTGACTGGAATGGTGCGGGTATGCACACAAACTTCTCAACCAAAGACACACGCGACAAGGCCAAAGGTAAAGAGGCGATTGATGCGGCTGTTAAAGCTTTGGGTGAAAAGCATGATGAGCACGTTAAGATTTATGGTTATGCGAATGATCGTCGTCTAACAGGTAGTCATGAAACGTGTGATATCAACACATTTAAGGTCGGCACCGCTGACCGTGGATGTTCTATCCGTATTCCTCAGCTTGTAGCGCAAAAAGGCTATGGTTATTTTGAAGATCGTCGTCCGGGCGCGAATGCTGACCCATACTTGGTTTCGGCAAGATTGTGTGCGACCGTATGTGGTGTTGATGAGTCTGTTATGCAATTCAGACAGTGGCCACGTAAAGAGAGTAAGTTTGCTGTCGCTGCTGAATAATACTTAAAAACTAAGAAATTCTATTGTTAAGGCGCGTGATTTTCCGTAAGTCACGCGCCTTTTCATGTTTACGGAAAACTGTGGACATATCTATAACAAATCTTAACTTTTCTTTGGTAAAAAGGGGGGGCATCAACAACCGCTATGTTTCTTCTGTGCGCTTTTTTTGCTACTCTTAGCGTTGAAGTGTTTATCGAAGAAATGATGAACAACATAAAACCCATGCAAAGTTGAGTTATGGACGACATAGAACTTGTTAATTTAGACAGCAATAATAAACAGGAGTCGCAAGAAAAGCGACAAGGGTTTAGCGCCGAGCGGGGGGACTTTGTAACGCCCGACGATGCTGAAGATGTTGAAGAAATTGACTTCTTTGTTGATGAAACTGTAGACCTTACAGTTGAAAACGCCTCAGAAAAAACAATACCAACCCCAACAGCAGACACTATGCCTGATGTAGACGCAGATACGTCAGTAGATATCGGCGGAAATGAATCGAATGGTGATGGTATCATTGAAGGTGATATCGTTTCAATGTCAGAGGCGGATGAGCCTTCTCAAGCAGATAGTAATGTCGCTGATCCGAGTAAGGGGACTGATCTGCAGACAATGGGCGGTGGCCTTCAAACGTCTGATGCGGGTCAAGATGGTGCCGATGGGCCTGGCATTGGTAAGGGACGCATGGGTGAGCGCATGGTCGCGATGGGTCTTATCACCGATGACCAACTCAATGTTGCCCTACAGGAGAAAAAAATATCCGGCAAGATGCTCGGTGAGATTCTAGTAGAGTTAGGCTTTATCGAAGAAGACACGCTGACACTTTTTCTTGCGGAAAGCTCCGGCTTTGGTGTTTTTGATCCGCGTAATACAATCGTTGATGGGGAAGCGTTAGGGTTATTGGATAAAGGACTAGCGCAGCAGCATCAAATTTTACCAATATCGTTCTCCGAAGATTCAATCTATGTCGCGATGTCTGATCCCTATGACGTCGTTGCCTTAGATACCCTAAAAAGATTTCTGAAAAACAAAAATTTGCAAATTAAGCCGATGGTTACGACCTCGGCAATTCTGGGGGAAGCGATTGATGCTTCGTACGGATATGCAAGTTCGATTAAGGATATTTTAGATGAGTTGGAAGAGGGGAAAGAGCAAAAAGATGTTACATCGCTTAATGAAAAAGAAGCGTTTGCTCACCCGATTGTTCGTCTTGTGAATGCGCTTGTTTTTGATGCTGTGAAAATTGGTGTATCTGATCTTCACTTTGAACCGGAAGAAAACTTTGTGCGTTTGCGCTATCGTTTGGATGGTGTGTTATATACAGCGCAAATTCTACACAAGCAGCACTGGAATGGTATTTCTCAGCGCATAAAAATCCTCTCTGAGATGAATATCGCCGATAAACTTAGTCCGCAAGACGGTCGTTTTGGCTTGAATATGGGCGGGCGAGAAGCGGACTTCCGCGTATCATCGCTGCCGACAGTACATGGTGAAAATATTGTTTTGAGGGTTTTGGATAAGAGTGAAGCCATCATGCCGATGGAAAATCTTGGCTTTAGTGAGGAAAACCGAGAAAAACTCAGAATTGCAACATCTAAACCCGAAGGAATCATTATTGTTACGGGGCCAACGGGGAGTGGTAAGAGTACGTCGCTTTACTCGATATTGAATGAGATCAATGATGTTGAAGTTAATATTCAGACGCTTGAAGATCCGGTTGAATATTCCTTACCGATGATTCGTCAAACGCATGTGCGTGAAGGTGTTTTGGAATTTGCAGACGGTATTAAGGCTTTGCTCAGGCAAGACCCCGACATTATTTTTATTGGTGAGATTCGTGATCATGTTACTGCGGAAATGGCCTTAAAGGCCGCGATGACGGGGCACCAAGTTTATACGTCTTTGCACACAAATGATTCGTTCGGTGCTATCCCAAGGCTGCTTGATTTGGGGTTAAAGCCGGGCATGATTGCCGGTGCGATCATCGCGGTTTTTGCGCAACGACTTGCGCGCCGCCTGTGTAGCAGTTGTAAAGAAGAACACACACCAACACCGGAAGAATGCGAAATCATGAAGGTTGACCCGGCGGATCCACCGCAGGTTTTTCAGCATAAAGAAGGTGGGTGTGATTTGTGTAATGGCACAGGCTATAAAGGGCGTGTCGCGGTTGTTGAAATTTTACTTTTCGATGAAGATCTGGATCAATTGCTTGCCAGGAATGAATCAAAAGCGGAATTAAAAGAGCTTGCGATAAAAAAAGGCTTCAAAAATATGAAAGACGATGGCATTCTAAAAGTCCTTGAGGGAACAACGGACTTAGCCGCACTTTCCAAAGTTGTGGATTTAACGAAGTGATGAGCCCTCTTAATCCTATGTTCAAAAACGTGTTTCCATTTAAGGGGTAGCATTATCGAACGCTTTAAATACAGAGCTGTGAACAATAAGGGTCGCCCGGTTAGGGGGACTATTTCTGCGTTGAACGAAGTGGATTTGTATAATCAGCTTCAAAGCGCAGGGTTAGAGCTTGTTCAGTGTTCTAATTTGAGTAAGAAAAAAACTAAGCTTCCCGGTATAAGTTTTGCTAAAATTAAGCTTAGAGATTTAATACAGTTTTTCATTCACATGGAACAAATGCAAAGTGCTGGTGTGCCTTTATTAGATGCCTTGTCTGATATTCGTGATGGTGCTGAAAACGATATGATGCGCGACATGATGAGTGAGATTCACCGTGATGTCCGTGATGGCTCATCTCTTTCTGAGGCTATGGAAAAGCACCCTAAGGTTTTTAAGCCTCTCTATATCTCGTTGGTAAAGGCGGGGGAGGATACTGGTGATTTGACCATGTCTTATCTTCAGTTGGTAAAATATCTGAAGTGGGTTGATGCCATGCAAGCCAAGATCAGGAAAGCGACACGCTATCCTATCATTGTTTCTATTGTGGTGTTGTTCGTGATTGTTTTTATGATGAGCGTGGTTGTACCGCAAATTGTCGGGTTTTTGAAATATCTTGATATCGAGTTGCCATGGTTCTCCGTTGCGTTGATCAATACTTCTAACTTCTTTGTTCAGCCACAATTTACCATTTTTGGTGTGCCTATTTATGGAACAATTATCGTGTTTATTGTGCCTGCTGTTATCATAACCGCATTTATAACGATTAAACGGTCTTCCGAGGGGGCTGCTTATCAGCTTGATTCGCTTTATTTGAAGTCACCGATTGTCGGGAATTTGATCAGAAAGATCACGATTGCACGTTATGCACAGACTTTTAGCGCACTGTTCTCAAGTGGTATTGATGTTATCAAGGCACTTAAATCTGCGCGGAATACCGTGAATAACAGGGTTCTTATCGATGCTATGGAAGGGGTCGAGACCTACGTTCAATCAGGAAGCCCGCTTTCTGATGCCTTGAATGCTTCGGGGGAATTCCCCAGTATGGTTGTGCGAATGGTTAAAATTGGTGAAGAATCGGGTAATTTATCACCCGTTTTGGATCAGGTCTCTGACTTCTATACGAAGGATGTAGACGAAGCGATTGAGGGATTAATCGAAATGATTCAACCAATGCTAACCGTGATACTCGCATCGGTGATTGTTTGGATCGCTGCCGGTTCTCTCGGTCCTATCTATATTAACCTTGGTAACATGGTCGACTTTTAATTTTTACTTTTTGAGTGTTTTAACAGCATGTCTCTTTCAATTCTAACGCCTTCAAGAACAATATTGATGATATCCGATGATGCGTTGTTCATCTACGGTATCAGCGCGAAGGGTGTCAAAATGATTGAGGCTGTGCCTTGGTCTGCAGAAAACTTTGAAGAAAATGTAGCGCTTATTATTTCTAAGGAATGTGGTGGTAAGCCTGTTCTGATTATGAATGACATGGTGGAGCAGCATTACCGAAAGGAGAAAATTCCCAAGGTCAGCATGCTGGATAAGCAAAACGTTGTGAAAAGAAAGCTTAATGTTGCTTTTCCGAATTACCCTGTACGTGCCGCGCTACCTCTGAAGGAAAAAGTGGCTAAATCAGATAAGGCTATGGCAGGAAGTGTTTATATTTTTGCAGCAGTTCCTGCGAGTGATGCTTTTAAGAAAACGATGGCGGCTGCGACTAAATCTTTGGCACCGATTGCCGGGTTTTCTCTTCTGCCGATAGAAGCCTCCGATATGATTAAGAAGCTTGCAGAGAAGCTTGTTAAAAAGGGTGAGAGAAAATCTCAATGGACAATTTTTATAGGACAGCATCAAGGTGGCGGTCTTCGACAAATTGTTATTAAAAACGGTGAGCTAGCGCTTACGAGAATGACGCCAATTGTTGAAACGGATGAAGACCCTGCGCAGTGGGCCAATGAGGTTTATCAAGAATTCCAAGCGACGATGAGTTATCTAACGCGTTTTGGATTTGATTCGTCGGATGGCTTAAACATTATTCTCGTTGCTGACCCTGATGCGGGCGATATCGTCAGTGAGCTTGTTGATGTGCCGTGTGATTTTCATGCTTTGACCCCTGATGAAATCGCTAGCATGATGAAATTGCCAGTTGGCTCGCAGGAGATGTCACATCTTGCCGATGCTTTGCATGTGGCGTGGATCGGACGTAAGAGTAAGTTCATCCTGCCGATGAAGGCAAAGCAAATTGATAATGTATCACAGCCGCGTCAAGTAGCGGTGGCTGCTTCGGTATTATTGCTTTTAGGCGGTTGTTTTCAAGCGTATCAGTTGCTTGATAACTATCAAATAATGACTGAGACCCAAGAAGAGGTTAATACATTAACAAACAAAAAAGCGCAGCTAGATTTAAGATACGAACAAGAAGTTAAAAAGAAGAAGGATTTAGGTTTTGATATCCAACTGATCCAGAGTTCTTTAGGTGTTTATGATGAGTTGGAAGCGAAGCAAATAAAAACCATTCCACTTTTCTTCGATGTTGGTCGCGCGCTTGGGCGTGATATGAAGATTGATCGTATCCAAATAACGCGTGGAAAGCTTAAGCTCACGCAAAGGGTTGTTGATCAAAATGCAAAGGCTCCTTTGTTTACGGCAAGCTTGCAAATGTCTTTCCCCAGCACAACAAATGCTGAGAAAGGAAACCGTGAGGTTGAGGATTTGCGCTCAAGGCTTCAGAAGGCATTGCCGGATCACATTGTAAAAGTGTCAAAGTTATTAGAAGACTATGAGTATAGTGAAGAGATTGTTGTCGAATCTGGTAGCGGTGCGACGAAATCAAAGTCTCAAGATTATATTGCAGAGCTTAGTATTGAGGGGCCGCCGGTAGAATGATTCAGATTATTGGTATAAAACGTCTTATTATATTGTTGGTTCTAATTACCATCAATGGCTGTCTGGCTGCGTCTATTTATGGTTATGTTTTTCCTGAAAAAGATAAAGCGGACAGAAACTTAAGATCAGTTCGGGGGCAATATAACACTGTGCAAGCTGATCTTCGTCAAATGCAATTAGAGTTCGAGCAGTTGGAAGAGCGCCAAGATCGTTTTGATGCGTTGAAGGCGGGGGGATATTTTTCCACACAAGACAGAAATGATGCGAAGCAGCTTTTTAGTGCGATACAACGAAACTCCGGAGTTTTGTCTGCCGTCGTCAGTGTTAAATCAGGTGTTATAGAAAGTAACCCTGAGGCATCAAAGGCACAATATAAGGTTTTGATGAGTCCGATTGAAGTTGAAATAAAAGCTTTTGATGATAATGATGTTTATAAATATATAGACATTGCGAGTAAAAATTTCCCTGGGCATTTATCTGTTGATGGCATTACAATTAAGCGTACACGAGAAGTAACCGCGGTTTTATTGCGCGCAATCGCTGGTGGTACAAGTCCGGAGCTTGTAACGGCGAGTATTCGAATGTCATGGCGAACGATGATACCGGAAGATCAGGTGATTTTTGGTACAGATACTGGACAGTTAAGGTAAGGAGGGTAAAATGAAAAAAATCTTATATATTTTTATGTTTCTATCCTTGCTCTGTGTGTCTGAAGGTGGCTATGCTCAGGAAGGTGCGCCAGAAGAAACTACAACGGTGAGCGATGCTAAGCCGAAGAGTGCTGCGCAAAGAGAAGACTTCGATGTGGAAAGAATGCCATCTCTCTTTTTCACATATTGGCAACATCAGGCAATTAAAGATGCAAAAAATAAACGTGGTGTGGTTCGCCCACCGACGCAAGCAGAATTGGAAGCCATTGAACGTGGTGACGAGTTGGAGCTTGATCCGGAAAGACGCTATATCACATTAGGTGGTATTGTTTACAAGGGTAAAGACAACTGGACGATATGGCTTAATGGTAAGCGCGTTACGCCTACTGCCGTTCCCGAAGAAGTCCTAGACTTGCGCGTTTTCAAAGATTATATCGAGGTTAAGTGGATTGACGACTTTACCAAGCAAATCTTCCCTATACGTATGCGTGCCCATCAACGATTTAATATGGATATGCGCATTTTCCTTCCCGGATAATCGAAATTTTAACGTGTAACCATGACAGCTTCAGCTAAACAAGTTTCTCTCGCTCTTAAAGGTGTATCCGTATCATATACGGACAAGCCCGTTATTGAGGATATTAACCTCGAGCTTTATTCCGGAGAAATCTTTGGTTTGATGGGGCTTAATGGCGCGGGCAAAACAACAATGATTAAGTCTGTTTTAGGCCTAAGGGATCAGAATAAAGGGGATATTCTGATTTACGGTAACGATAAATCAGATCATACCAGTAAAGAAAAGCTAGCTTATTTACCGGAAAAGTTTGAGCCGCCATGGTTCCTGACCGGAATGGAGTTTATGAAGTTTTCTTTCCAGCTCTATAAGCGTCCCTTTAATAAACAAGAAATTATCGAGGCCGCGAAAAGTTTAGCCTTGGATACGGAAGCACTCGGTCGCCGTATGAACACGTATTCCAAAGGGATGCGTCAAAAGTTAGGGTTGATGGGAACATTATTAACAGGGTGCTCTTTATTTATTCTTGATGAGCCGATGAGTGGCCTAGATCCAAGAGCACGCGCGTTGGTAAAGAAGATGATTAATGATATCGCCAATGAGGACAGAACGATTTTCTTAAGTTCGCATATTCTCGCGGATATGGATGAGATTTGTGATCGTGTTGCTGTTTTGCATAACAGCAAAATACGCTTTGTCGGTCCTCCCTCAGAGCTTAAAGAAAAAACCGGTGCAGATAATCTTGAGCAAGCATACCTTGAATTCATTGAGGATGCCGCATAAGTATGATATTATCCAATTAGTTAAAGGCGAATTGATTCGCTTTTCTTCCATCTTCATGTGAGTTCTCACATTTTTTCATTTCTGAAAGATATTTTAAAATGACTGTGTTACGCGTTTTTTATGCCTTTGTTTGTTTCTCTTTAATGGTAGCGATGCCCTCACTTGTTGTTGCGCAAGGGAGCGGGAATCCTGAGCTTGTGTATGGTGAGGAAGCGGAGGCTCCTGATATTGGAGAGCTGAATGCAATTGACGGTGATCTAACAAAAGGATCAGCGGCAACAAACTCTATATCTGCACCTTCGGCTTTGCAGCCAATAGCGGAAGATGAGTTTTTTGATGCTAACGATCTTGTTCCGCAAGGGGAGATGTCACGTAGTGGTCCTGTTAAGGTTAATCCAAGCGTTCAGCCAGCGTCTAAGTTAATTATCGTTAAAAAGAATTATGAAGCCGATACAAAAACGGCACAATTGGTTTCAGCAGAGCGTGCCATGAAGTTGGGGCGTCACGATTCCGCTTTGGAATTGTTTGACAATTTGTATGAAAGTAATCGTAAGGATCCACGTGTTCTTATGGGGCGTGCCGTTGTGTTGCAGAATCTGGGCCGTTTTGATGAGGCGATGGGGATGTATGAAAAGCTATCGGTTGTTGAGCCAAACAATATTGAGGTTAAGGTGAATATGCTTGGGCTTTTGTCCACGCGTTATCCGTCTGTGGCGTTGAGACGTCTTATTGATCTACATCAAAAGCATAAGAGTCATATCGGGTTAACGGCGCAGATCGCAATATCATACGCCAATGTTGGTGACATGGAATCGGCCATCAAATATTTAGGTGTTGCTGCAAGCATGGAGCCTGAAAATGCTAATCACTTATTTAACATGGCTGTTGTTGCTGACAGGGCTGGTGATGAAAAGTCTGCTGTATCGTACTATGAAAAGGCTCTTGAGATTGATACGATCTATGGGGCAGGGCGCTCTATTCCGCGTGAGACTGTCTATGAAAGATTGGCACAAATCAGGTAGTTTTGGGCGTTTGGGCCTTATAAGAAATGCTCTTGTTTCTTGAAATTTTTACGGTTTTTTTTATCGGCTTAGTCTTAGGCAGTTTTTCAACAGCGTTGATATATAGAGTTCCCAGAAAACTCTCATGGACGATAAATCGTTCTGCCTGCACAAACTGTGATACAAATCTTCGCACGATTGACCTTTTCCCGCTTTTTTCGTGGCTTTCGACAAGGGGGAAATGCCGATATTGCCAATCGAAAATCTCTGCCACTTATCCTTTAACCGAATTATCGGCTGTCGTGTTGTGTCTTACAACCTATAGCGTTTTCGGGTTTTCTTACGAATCGCTCTATGTTTTTGCGGCGATACCATTTCTGATCGCATTATTTGTTATTGATCTGAAACACATGATACTCCCTAATCAGTTGGTGTTTATCTTGTTTGTTATCGGCATTTTACGTCTTTTTTATTTTTCGATTTCTGATGTGTTTACGCAAGTTTCCGACATGCTCATTCCGTATTTTTATGGCTCTTTGTTGTATGCACTTATTCCATGGCTGACGGGTCTTATCCTGACCAAAGTTTTGAAAAAAGACGCGCTCGGGTTCGGTGATGTAAAGTTCTTTTTTGTTACAGGTATTTGGCTTGGTATTAATTATTTGCCGTACTTTTTAATTATGTCCGGCGGGATTGCAATTTTCTTTGCATTATTATGGCGTCATCTCCTTAAAAAAGATGTTTTTCCATTCGGGCCATCCCTTATTTTTTCTTTTTTCGTTCTTCTATTATTTCAAGGTTCTTTTTTGGCATAAAAATGAGTACTATTAATCAAAGAAATATTTACTTTCTTTTCACTTTCTTCAGGTAAAACTGTTTACGGGGCATATCTTTCAAGAGGAGCACAATTGTGGATCTTACACAACTTCTAGCGTTTACAATGCAAAATGACGCATCTGACTTACACTTAAGTTCAGGCAATCCGCCGATCATTCGTGTTAGCGGGCAGATGAAGCGCGTTAAAGGTGATTCTTTAGGAAGCGATGATATCAGAACAATGCTTTATTCTGTGATGGCTGAAGAGCAGCGCGCAGAATATGAAAAGAATATGGAGCTCGATTTTGCGATCGCGCTCGGTGAGAAAGCCAGATTTCGTGTGAACGCATTTACAACGCGGTTGGGTGCGGCGGCTGTGTTCCGTACCATTCCAACCGAAATTCCGACGATGGATCAATTAGGCCTGCCGCCTGTGATGAAGCGTTTTGCAGAATTAGAAAAGGGGATCATCCTTGTGACGGGGCCAACCGGTTCCGGTAAGTCGACTACGCTATCTTCGATGGTTAATCACATCAACCTGCATCATGCAAAACACATTCTTACCGTTGAAGATCCGGTTGAATTTTTTCACACATCAAAGAAATCTTTGGTGAACCACCGTGAGGTTGGTCAAGATACTAAAACGTTTGCCCGTGCTCTGAAAAGTGCGTTGCGTGAAGACCCTGACGTTATTTTGGTTGGTGAGATGCGTGACCACGAAACAATTTCATTGGCTCTGACTGCGGCGGAAACCGGACACCTTGTGTTTGGAACGTTGCACGCGAACTCAGCCTCTAAAACTATTGACCGTATTATTGACGTGTTTCCTAGCGGGGATAAAGAAATGGTACGCGCCATGTTATCCAGTTCGATCCAGGGCGTTATCGCACAAACACTTTTGAGAAAAGAGGGGGGTGGCCGTGTTGGTGCGTTTGAAATTCTCGTCGGTACGAATGCTGTTCGAAACCTTATCCGTGAAAACCAAATTCCGCAGATGTACTCTATGATGCAAACAGGCTCTCGTTACGGAATGATAACAATGGAAGATGCTGTTACAGACCTTCTTGAGGCTGGAATAATTGGTAAAGATGAGGCGCGCCATGCTCTTATGCGTGTGTCTGATGAAGGCCAAGAAGAAGAGCGTGATGAAGAATACGCAAGTACAGCGCTTGGTGGTGGCAAAATGTCAGGTGATGACGAATATGATATGAATGCAAACAGCGGCAGCGATGATGTTGTCATGCCAAAGAAAAGTGACGGGGGATATTCATTTTGAGTGCACCATTAATTTTCCAATATTTGAGCGCAATGGGTGATCATGATGCCGCAGATATGTATCTGACGGTTGGTTTGCCGGCTATGCTTCGCGGTGACAAAGATCTGATTAAATTATCGGAAGATATTTTAACACCTGAAAGCGTAGAAGAAATTCTAAATTCGATGCTTACAGCGCGTCAACGTCGTGATTTCGATGCACAAAATGAGCTTAATACCGCGCTCGATATGGGAGAACATGGCCGTTTTCGTGTTAATGTCATGCGTCAAAGACAGTTTCCTGCGCTTGTCATTAGGCGCATTGTGTCAGAAATTCCAAGTTTTGAACAATTACGATTGCCACAAATTCTTGGCGATCTTGCGATGGAAAAGCGCGGACTTATCCTTGTTACCGGTATGACAGGATCCGGTAAATCAACAACCCTCGCCTCGATGATTGATCAACGTAATGTAAACAGTCAGGGGCACATCATCACGATTGAAGACCCGATTGAATTCTTCCATGAGCATAAAGGGTGTGTGGTGACACAGCGCGAAGTGGGTGTTGATACCGAAAGTTTTGCGATGGCGATGAAAAACTCACTCCGTCAAAGGCCGGATGTTATTTTGGTGGGGGAGGTCAGGGACCGCGAAGTGATGGAGCAAGCCTTATCCATCGCAGAAACAGGTCACTTGTGCCTTGCTACGATTCACACGAACAATTCATATCAAGCGATTGAACGTATTGTGAACCTGTTTCCTGAAGATTATCACGCCCAAATTCGTTTGAATTTATCGATGAATCTTAAGGGAATTATCTCGCAGCGATTATTACCTAGTATTGGTGGCGGTATGGCGCCGGCGATTGAGGTTATGCTTAATCAGGGATTAGTGCGGGAATTAATTCTAAAAGGTGAAATCGGCAAAATTCATGATGTGATGGAACAAAATAACTCCATTGGTATGTCTACATTTGATCAATCACTTATGCGTCTATATATGGATGAATTGATTACTGAAGACACTGCAATTAGTAATTCTGACAAGCCTTCTGATATGAAAATTAAGGTTCAACAGTCAAAGATGCTTCAGGAATCACAAGGTAAAGGCAATGTTCTCGATGTTGTCGATACATCGCGTATTTCATTCAGTGAATAGTCGGTATTCCGTAAAAACGCGCTAAGTTGTGGTTATACACAGAACTTATTACAAAAAAACACAAAAGACGTCTTGGTTTCCAAACATTTATGCTCTTATAATAGTTGAGTAGAATCATCTTCGGCATGTCCTTGCCGATTCTTTCATCATTAATGCTTATGCAATTTTTGGAGTAATCTGAACCATGTTTTCTTTTAAGGGTCTATCTGCGCGTTTCAATCGTGGCATTTTCTTTGTTTCTGTTCTTACCATAGCTGGTCTTTCTTTGTCGGGCTGTGATCTGGCTGCGAATTATACGAAAACAGACCGAGGCGCAAACAAGGAATTTCAGGATTTCAGAGATGGTTTGACGGAGCGTTTGCCGGAAATTGACGAAGAAGATGCAACGACAGCTGGTGGTAAAGGCGCTATCCCCGCGTTACAGCCTTATGTCTCGATGACACCGTCCAGCATGAAATCAATGCCACTTGTATCGGTTTCTGTGAACCAATCTGTGCCATTGCGTGACATATTATATGAATTGGCAGAACAGGCAGATTATGACCTTGAGCTAGATCCTAATATTCGTGGTTCTATTATCTTTACCGCACGTAATAAGCCTCTTGATCTTGTGATCAAGCGTATCTCGGCTTTGGCAGGCTTACGGTATAAATTTGAAGACGGCTTCTTGCGCGTCGAACTGGATACGCCGTACGTTAAAACATACAAAATCGATTATCTCAGCTTTATCAGAACAAATCAGGGAACTGTCAGTAACAGTGTGTCTGTTGTGTCTGGTGAAGGTGCTGACTCCGGCTCAAGCTATTCTGCGACATCGGATAGTACATCAGATTTCTGGGGTGAGTTAGAGGGGAACCTTACTCAAATCTTAGGTGGTGCATCTACCGGGGCTTTAAAGACCAAGAAAGATCCTCGCATTACTGCAGTTGAACAAAATCCGGAGGTTGGCGCTGTTTCGCCTCAAGCCAATGGTGAATCTGGTGAAGAGGGCGTTAATGTTCAGCCACCAGAAGCCGTGCTGCGTGTAGAATCTCTGCCGATTGATGAAGAAGATGATTCTATGGCGTCGGCCGGAGGCCCTAATGAAGGTAATGGAATGACCTTTAGTATCAACAAGCAGGCTGGCTTGATCAATGTTTTTGCTCCCGAAAAAGTGCAGGCTGAGGTGTACGCATACCTTAACGATTTGAGGCGTTCTGTGACGTCACAGGTATTGGTTGAAGCTAAGGTTTTTGAAGTTAGCTTGGCCGATGAATATATCAACGGAATTGACTGGCAAGTTATTAAAAGTGAAGTTGTTGGTAGTGTTCTTACTGAAGCTGGTAGTGACTTCCTTAGGGCTACATCATTGCCCGGTAAAATAGGGAACGGTTTTCCTTTCACAGGTGCTGAAGGATTTACGGCATTGCCGGGGGGAAGCGTTGCGAATAGTACGAATTTTGTAACCGGTATTGTTGGTAATGACTTTCAGGCACTTATTCGCGCAGTCAGTGGGTTTGGAACTGTTCGTGCTCTCGCTAGTCCTCGTTTAACGGTCTTAAATAACCAGTCGGCTGTTTTGAACGTTGCGACGAACCGTGTGTTCTTCGAGCTAGATGTTGATCGTGAAACTGATGATGACACTGGTGATGTAACGATCGAAATTGATACTGAGATCAAGAGTATCCCCGAGGGTGTGTTAATTAACGTACAACCATCAATAAACTTGGATGATCGTACAATATCAATGTTTATCCGCCCTACAATTACACGTATTGTTGGAACGGTACTTGATCCGTCTGTTCAATTTGTTGCCGGTGGCGATGGTATTGAATCTGCTATTCCTGAAGTTAATATTCAGGAAATTGATACGGTGGTTAAAGTCAATTCGGGGCAGCCAATCGTAATGGGTGGACTGCTTCAGGATCGCGTTGTTAACAATCAGCAAGGTGTGCCTGTTCTTGGTGAGGTGCCAGTATTTGGGAATCTATTCAAGAATAATGATGGTATTATCAGCAAAACCGAGCTTGTGATCTTCTTGAAGGCGACACTTGTAGAATCTGCGAACGATACAATCCATAATACAGATAGAGATCTTTACAAAGCCTTCTCCGGAGATCGCAGACCACTGAAACTGTAAACAAATATGTCTTTTCCTTTGGTGAAATATGTGTTGATTGCGGCACTGCGTGATAAGTTGATCTTATCATTGGCGATTGTTCTTCTTGTCGGTGCTAGTTTAGCAACGTTTTTGGGAAGTTCCGCCATCATTGAGAAAGATCAGTTTACAGTAGTATTTGCCGGAGCAGGCCTACGTTTTGTTTCAATCTTTGCGCTTATTCTATTTGTTGTATTTTTTGTACGGCGATCATTTGAAAGCAAAGACATTGAATATCTACTTTCTCGTCCTATTGGACGTCTGAAAATTATATATTCTTATGCATTTGCATTTTCGATCCTATCTTTCTTAATTGGTCTGGGCGTTGGTCTGGTTATATATACTCTGTCACCACATTTGTTTGGTCATGGACATGTTATATGGATTGTCAGCATTATTGTTGAAGCCATGATCATGGTGAATGTAGCCCTATTTTTTGCGATGTATATTTCAAGCGCGGCTTCGGGGTGTATGGCAACGTTATCTGTTTATGTGCTTGGTCGGCTTATGGGGCAATTACTTGGTATAACGGATTCTAGCCTTGTGGATAGCGAGGGTATATATGCAATGGCATTGCAGCTGGTGTCTTTCATCACACCTAGATTAGATCTTCTCGGGCAAACATCATGGCTTATTTATGGATATGATGGCTCTTACGGAATAATCGAGGCTGTTATTCAGGGCGGTGTTTTTTCTGCTTTGGTCTTATTGGCGGCGTCTCTTGATTTTACCCGTAGGCAGTTTTAATGCGGTGTATGCGTTATGACAGATAAAAAAAAGACCGACATATATATACAAATCGCCATAACAATGGCATTGGCTTTAAATATCGCTTTTTGGTTTTCTGTCCGCAGTGTAGAAGCGCGTTGGGGTAATGTTCCGCCGCCACCAGGTGAACAGTTTGCTGCGGTTTACGGTTTAGGCGATACAAATTTTTCTTACCGTTTAAACGGCATTATGCTCCAGAATATGGGGGATACAGGTGGACGTTACACATCATTAAATGATTACGACTATAGTCGCTTGACGCAGTGGTTTTTCCTACAAGATAAACTTGACCCAGTGTCAAACTATATACCGTATTTGGCGACATTTTATTTTGGGGCTGTGCAGGAGGCGGGGAAATATCGTCCTGTCCTTGAATATTTAAAAACAGTAGGCGTGCGCCCTTATGGCGAAAAATGGCGTTGGCTTGTTTATGGGGTGCAAATGGCCAAAAGCAATATTGGCGATAAAGACGAAGCGCTCGTTATGGCTAATCTTTTGGCGCGCTCAAAACATCCGAATATGCCAGGCTGGGTTAGGCAAATGCCTGCTTTTGTAATGTTAGAAAAAGGTGAAAAAGACGAAGCCTATGCGCTCATGCTCGAGATATTAAAAACCAGTGCTAATAAACTTCATCCGAACGAAGTCAATTCAATGAAAATATATATATGTACAAAAATTCTTGAAAAGGAGGCGGCGGCTTCTAATCCTTTATGCGAGGGTATTCATTAATATTCATTGCGTTGGTATAAGAATCTGCATTTAATCATAACCATGGATCAGCTTCGTTTTACATTTCCGGAAGTCCTCTCACTTATTGGTGTTTTCCAGTGCGTATATGTCTTGGTGTATGTTGGGTTTCGGGCAGGATCATTCGTCCGCATAATATTACCGCTACTGTATTTTACAATTCTTGGAGCTGCCTTTTTTATTGAACTTGGTCGCCGTCACATTGGTGAGATTACGCAATATTATGATGTCATAAATTGGGCTATGTGGACTTTAGGGCCACCGCTCAGTGCGCTACTTATCGTGCAGATGTCTCAAATTCGAAAATTACCTTCTTTGGCAAACTGGTTGATTTTGCTTGTGGTGCCGGCTGCCTATATATTGTCACGATTAATATCTGTTTATTTAAATGCGGATTGTCGGACGGATATTATGTGCCCTGACTTAATGAGCTGGCTTAATATTACCGGTGTCATTGCCGGCGCCGCGAGCCTGCTTTTGATATGGGCGCACAGAAATTTATTTTCTGAAATCCTTCAGCAAAAAGCAGGGAAGGAACGTTATTGGCTTATTCTCGCGTTGATCATCGTTAATATCGCATTTTTGGGGACATCTGCATTTCATACGTCAATTTATGATGGTGGCATAGACAGGTCTCTGCTGCGTATAACGTTAGGTTTGTCTTTCGTTTATCTTGTATCCACCAGTTTGTTCCGTATATATCCTGTTGCGCTGTTTTTGCCGTATCAGAAAAAATCAGAAACAGGGTTTACCGAAGAAGAAAAAGAGGTCTCTCGAAAAATTGAGGGGCTTTTGAAAATGGAAAAGATCTATCATGAGCCAACATATTCCAGATCTGACCTCGCCAGAGAGCTGAGTGTGCCGGAGGCAACCGTCTCAAAAGTAATAAATACACATTTCAAAAAATCATTTCCGCAACTTTTAAATGAATATCGCGTCGAAGATTCAAAAAGATTGCTCTTAGAAACCGAAGCAAGCATCAAAATAGTATCTGAAGAAGTTGGGTTTAATTCCCTACCGTCCTTTAATCGTGTGTTTAAAGACATTGTTGGGCAAAGTCCGAGCAGTTATCGTAAGAATATGATTAAGTAAACCTTAACAAAATACACCATTATTAACATATTGTTTTTGTAACTTATCATTTTGTTTATTTGATGAAATATCCTCCTAATTTAAGCCTTTTTTTAAAGAAATCACACATTCTGGAAGCATATGGGACTGTTATAGAGTTCAAAAGACGTGTATGATTCGCAAGTGCTGTCCAGCACGTTCTTTTAATACTCTCAACTTAACTACAACTTTTACACTCTTGTAAGGAGAAAACTATGAAAACACACATCCACGAATCCGTGAATGAGAAGGGCTTTACGCTCGTCGAACTCGCGATTGTTATGGTTATTATCGGTTTATTGATCGGTGGTATCCTTAAAGGTCAGGAAATGATTGCAAACGCGCAGGTGTCTGCAACGGTTGCGCAAGTTAAAGGTATTGATGCCGCAACGTCAACATTCCGTGACATGTATGATGCACTACCGGGGGACATTAATAACCCTACTATTAGGCTTCCAAACTGTGCAGGTACGTGTGCAGGCGCAGGTGATGGTAATGGCCAGCTTGCTAACGGTCCGGGTACTATTGCAGGTGAAAACTTAGCTTACTGGGCACATTTGAATGCTGCAGATCTGGTAACAGGCGTTGATAACTCCGGTGCAACTGTTTGGGGACAAGGTCTGCCAAGCGCGAAAGCCGGTGGTGGTATGACAGTTGGTTATACAAACAACGGTACTTTGCCAAACAACCCTGCGGGCGTAGGTCGTGGTGGACACTGGGTTACCATTCAGGGTTTGCCTGGTACACCGGGTAGCCCAGCTTTGACAGCGTCAGAAGCAGCACGTATGGATCGTAAGATGGATGATGGTGCAGCCGACACGGGTTCTGTTATTGCGTCTGATAACGCTAACTGTGAAGCAGCTGGTGTATATAACGAAGCCGCTGATACACAAGACTGTGCGGTTAATATTCGCGTACAAGGGTAATAAGATACCCAAAAGAAAATTACAAAAGAGCCTGAATTTCAGGCTCTTTTTTTGTGCGTAATAAAAATGTTTATCGCTTATTTCTTTGCTAGGTTCTTCAGATTGCTCAATAAATCCATCGGTAGAGGTAGAACAATCGTGTTTCCTTTCGCATTACTAAACTCAGACATCGTTCCCAAATAACGAAGCTGCATTGTTTCAGGGCGTTTTGCCAAAATGGTGGCGGCTTCATCAAGCTTTTGCGCAGCCTGTAATTCACCTTCTGCATTGATGATCTTTGCACGTCTTTCACGTTCAGCTTCGGCTTGTTTGGCGATAGCGCGCACCATGGTGGGGTCAATATCGACATTTTTAATCTCTACATTCGTGACTTTAATACCCCAACCTTCTGTTTGTTGGTCTAAAATTTCTTGAACATCTTGATTAAGCTGATCTCGCTTAGACAGCATTTCATCCATTTCATGTTTACCCAGAACAGAACGAAGTGTTGTTTGCGCCAACTGGCTTGTGGCCATGATGAAATCTTCAACTTTGTTGACAGCCATTCCCGGATCAACGACACGGTAATATAAAACCGCATTCACCTTAACCGAGATATTGTCTTTTGAGATAACATCTTGCGATGGGACATCTTCGGTGCGGATACGCATATCAACAAGCAAGACACGCTGGATACCGGGGATGATAATCTGTACGCCCGGGCCACGGTTACTGGTGTATCGACCAAGGGTGTAGATTACGCCGCGTTCATATTCCTGTATGATCCGTACGGATGACAGTAATAAAATCACGAAAAAGACAAGAAAAGGTACAAAAAATGTCATGGATAAAAACTCCTTAAATTTTTAGGCGGTAATGGTTAAATCAAGTTTATTCACGGCGGCGACGGTGACTTCATCATCGGGGTTTAAATCCATCTCTTGCGGTGATTTTGCCTTCCAGATTTCCCCTTCGAAACGCACATTGCCCTTTTTGCCGCTCCAATCAAGGATAACGGCCTTTGCACCGAGCATGGCCTCTGTCCCTGTGGTTGTTTTTTGCTTACGCAGCCACATATGAACAGCCGCGACAGAGGCAACGATTGAGATCTCAACAAAGGCAATGCCAAATAAAACGGGCCAACCAACAGTGATGCCGAATAACAAATCATTACCAGTGTGCAAAGCATAACCTGCATACAGCGCGATAATGCCGTTAAAGGCAATTAAGCCGAAAGATACAACGCCAAGTTCGGCGATAATTAATAAAATACCCGCAATGTAAAGAGAGGTAACAGCACTCTCTAGGTTAATAAAACCAAGAAGATGCAAAGCGGTAATCAGACTGGCGATCACAGGCAGGCTCCATATATTCGTTCATTTTTAAATTTGGAACATTAAAACATCTTAAAAGGAGCCTGTCGAGTTTTAGCTTATTTTAAGAACGATATATTCTTTATTATATTCTGATCGTTAGGCTTAATTGATCGACACGGGTGATGATGACCTCATCGTCTTTTTGTAGTGTTAAGGCATCAACGGAAATAGCTTTCCAGACTTCGCCTTCAAAGCGTACGCGTCCCGTTTTCCCATTCCATTTGACAACTGTTGCGGTGTCGCCAATCATTGTGTCTGTGCCAACCTTCGGCTCTAACTTTTCGTATTTTGCTTCCCACCAAAAAACGATGTAATAGAGCAATCCTTCCATAAACAGGATAATGACAAAATAGGGCCAATTAAGATTAAGGCTTTGTCCCATATCTATATTCAATTTAAAGCTGAACCCGATACTGGCGGCGATGAAACATTGCAAAAAGCCGAGTACATAGTAACGCGTTTTATGATCCGGGACTTCGGTCAGGATAACGGCAAGCAGAATGAAGAATAGAAAGAACGGATACATAAAAGCCGTCATGAAGTTGACGGCTGTGATGATGGAAAGTTGCCCTGTTAATACGAGAAAAAGGACAACGCTCGTCATGTTAGGACAGCTCTTCCAACAATGCATCCCCCATACCGGATGTTGTTGTTTCTGTGCACCCATCGGCCATAACATCAGGGGTGCGTATACCCTTATTCAGAACATTTTGTACGGCATTTTCGATGTTATCTGCGATATCACCTTGTGATAAAGAATAGCGCAAGCACATCGCAAGACTGAGGATTGTCGCAAGCGGGTTGGCTTTGCCTTGTCCCGCAATATCGGGGGCAGAGCCGTGCACGGGTTCGTATAATCCTGTTGCGCCTTCTATGCCAAGTGACGCAGATGGAAGCATGCCGAGCGATCCTGTGAGCATCGCCGCCTCATCAGAGAGGATATCCCCGAACAAATTGTCAGTAACAATCACGTCAAATTGTGATGGATTACGCAAAAGCTGCATTGCGCAGTTATCGGCGTACATATGCTCTAACTCAACATCAAAAAATTCTTGCGCATGTAGGTCAGTGACATCTTCACGCCAGAGCTTACCGCTTTCCATGACGTTCGCTTTTTCACATGAATGCACCTTGTTGCCGCGTTTGCGCGCCAAATCAAAGGCTACACGCGCCACGCGCTGAATTTCTGCGGTGGTATAAACTTGCGTGTTCACACCGCGGCGTTGGCCATTGCCTAAATCTTCTATGCCGCGCGGTTCACCGAAATAAACACCGCCCGTCAGCTCACGCACGATAAGAATATCTAATCCTTTGACGATTTCAGGCTTCAGCGTTGACGCATCAATCAGCGCATCAAACACAAGGGCAGGGCGCAAATTCGCGAATAAATCCAGTTCCTTACGGAGTTTCAGTAACCCCGCTTCGGGGCGTTTGGTATATTCCACATTATCCCATTGCGGTCCACCAACCGCGCCGAGTAATATCGCATCGGCATCACGGCATTCTTCCAACGTTGTATCGGCAAGCGGCTCACCATATTCATCATAAGCACATCCACCGACCAGCCCGTCACGCGTATTGATCATGATGTCAGAATTATCATTAATCCAGCCAATAACCTTCTTGGCTTCGACCATGATCTCAGGGCCAATGCCATCGCCGGCAAGAATTTGTAGGGTGTATTTTTTCATGACGTTATATCCAAGGTCTGTCTTTGGCTCTGTCTGCTTCAAAACTATCGATATTTGTGCCTTTTTGTAAGGTCAGGCCGATATCATCAAGCCCGTTGAGCAGACAATGTTTGCGGAAAGGGTCGATTTCAAAGTCGAAGGAGAATTTGTTACCGCGCGTTATGGTTTGTTTTTCTAAGTTGACCTCAATGAGGGCATCAGGATGGTCTTTTGCTTCCTGCATTAGCTCATCGACTTGTTCTTGGGGTAATTCAATAGGTAATATGCCATTCTTAAAGCTATTATTGAAGAATATATCGGCAAATGATGGGGCAATAACACATTTAATGCCCATATCCAAAATCGCCCACGGCGCATGTTCGCGCGATGATCCGCATCCGAAATTCTCGCCCGTGATCAAAATTTCAGCGCCTTTATATTCGGGCTTGTTGAGCACGAAATCAGGCAGTTCATTACCGTCATTATCATAGCGAATGTTATAAAAGGCACTGACGCCCAGCCCTGTGCGCTTTACCGTTTTCAGGAATTGCTTCGGAATAATAATATCCGTATCGACATTAATCATGTCGAGTGGGGCGGCGCGGCTGTTGAGTTTATCGAATTTTTCCATGGGTTAGATTTAAGTGCATGTAGGGTTAAAATCAAGTCTGATCTTTATGGTTCACCAACTGTTTTAACAGTGCAGTTTGCTCTTTTTGAATTTCAATGGATTCCATTTGACGTTTCATGGAAAGATCATATTTGGCAATTTGTTCTTTTTGAGCGTTCTTAATGGCAAGAACAAAGACGCCCAAAAACAGTATGATTAATAATAACGGCCATACTTTTCCGAATATGTTTTTGAGTATTTGTGATGCTCTGTCACATGATGAATTAGAACCTCCGTAAACTGTATCAGGAACGGTGCGCGCTGCTTGCCACTGTTGAGCGTTGAGCCAAATTCCCGCTGCATCATCAAAAAACAGAAAGTTACCCTTTGCCCATATTTGTTGGCTGAGCGGGTATTTCTTATATAAGTCATCATTGGAAAGGTTGAGTAATGTGATTTCTGCTGCGCCTTTGATGGCGTTTTCAACGCCCAAATCATAATCGTAGTAGTAGCCTAAGTTTCTATCGATAATTATATTATTGAGCTGCAATTCGCCTTTATAGGGGAAAAGCGTTGTCTCATAATTATAAATATTCGGCTTTTCCGTTTTTTCAAACGTCACTGTTGTCGGCAGGTTTTTGATATTTTTTTCCCAAGCCTTTAGGAAACTTTCTTTTGTTGCTTGCGCTGTTTGTTTTTCTGGCTCGGGCAGCGTTTGCTCTAAGATAACGCGATTAGCATAGGAAACATTATTGATCGAAAAGCTACTTAAAAGAAGAAGTCCGCCGACACATAAGATTAGAAATTTGAGTGTGCTTTTCATGGTATTTCCTATCTAACCCAATGATGGTGTGTTGTCGTTTTCATGATCGGTCATTTTCATCTCTGCAAAGGCGTCGAATAAGTCCATATCAAAAATCTCTGCGCCTTTTTCGGTGCGCATACGCTCTAAAACGCCCGGCACAGAAATATCGCGATCCCCGTAATGTGGTCTCCATATCCGCCAGCCGTCAAAGGCCTCAACGATTGCGGCTAACCTTACAGGCGCGGATAGTTCATCTGCCTTTTTGCCATGCGTGCCCAAACCATCCATTTGTTCGTGGTGATTGGCCATGATGTCGATCATCAAATCTTTAAACGGGTGGTTGATGTCGGGGAAATATTCCTGCACGATTTGTGCACCAAGCAATGTATGTGTGCGTCTGAATTTCTTTAGGTTGTTATCAGGTTGTTCTTCCGTATCCCAAATATCAAGGGGAAGGTTTTTCTTGCCAATATCATGCGGTAATATTGCCCAATACATGTTATTCGCAACGGTCTCATCAAGCCCCATATGAAGGCATGTTTTCTTCATGTTGTCTGCAACGCGCAGGGCGTGTTCGGAGAAAATATAGGTAATATCATCCGGTCTTTGCGCGTCATATTCTTCTAACGCTTTAAGTTCGTTTTCGATGAAGGGTTTAAAAACGCTCTGACAGATTTCATCTGTTTCGAAATCAAAGCTGTCCGGCCAGCTAGAGTTCTCTGACATCTGTAAGCTTTCCTGTTATTGCAGCGGCGGCAGCCATCGCGGGAGAGAGCAAATGCGTGCGTCCACCGCGCCCCTGACGGCCTTCGAAATTACGGTTGGATGTAGAGGCGCAGCGTTCACCCGGTTTTAGTTGGTCGGGGTTCATGCCCAAACACATCGAACATCCCGGTTCGCGCCAGTCAAAGCCGGCCTCTATCAGGATATCGGCAATACCTTCTTCTTCCGCCATCGCCTTAACCAGACCGGAGCCGGGCACGACCATGGCCTCTATGATGTTTGCGGCAACTTTCTTACCCTTGGCGATTTTTGCAACTTCGCGCAAATCTTCA
Organism: uncultured Micavibrio sp.; assembly: GCA_965263215.1. GTDB lineage: Bacteria > Pseudomonadota > Alphaproteobacteria > Micavibrionales > Micavibrionaceae > UBA1672. The sequence continues at coordinate 1,837,622 of OZ253663.1, read as the reverse complement.
ATACGGGCGTTTGTACATGATCCGATAAAGATTTTATCAACCATGATATCCGTCATTTTTGTACCGGATTCCAAACCCATATACTCCAACATCCGTTTCACTGAGTTTTGTTTGTTCGGATCATCAAAATCCTCAGGGGCGGGGACACTGCCAGTGATGGAAATAACATCTTCGGGGGTTGTTCCCCATGTCACGGTAGGCGTGATGTCCGCCGCGTCTAAAACAATTTCCTTATCATATTGCGCGCCCTCATCAGAGAACAGGGTTTTCCAGTAGGCCACGGCCTTATCCCAGTTTTCACCTTGCGGTGCCATAGGGCGGGCTTTCAGGTAATTGAACGTTGTTTCATCGGGGGCAACCAAACCAGCGCGTGCGCCGCCCTCAATCGACATGTTACAGATGGTCATACGGCCTTCCATTGACAGGGATTGCACCGCATCACCCGCATACTCAATAACGTGGCCTGTACCGCCCGCCGTACCAATTTCACCGATAATCGCAAGGATCATATCCTTGGCGGTCACACCCGCAGGCAATTCACCATTCACGGTAATGCGCATATTTTTGGCGGGTTTTTGGATAAGGGTTTGGGTCGCCAGAACGTGTTCGACCTCTGATGTACCGATACCGAAAGCAAGCGCACCAAATGCACCGTGGGTGGAGGTATGAGAGTCACCGCAGACAATCGTCATGCCGGGTTGTGTAAAGCCTTGCTCCGGCCCGATAATATGCACGATGCCTTGGCGCTTATCTTTAAGATCGAATAGCTGAACGCCAAATTCCTCGCAATTATCGCGTAGCGTTTCAATCTGAATGCGGCTGTCTTCTTCCTCAATCGGAAGGGAGCGATCCGTCGTCGGCACGTTATGATCCATCACCGCGAGCGTGTTTTCGGGTTTGCGCACCGGACGTCTGGCCATACGCAGCCCTTCAAAGGCTTGTGGCGAGGTCACCTCATGCACCAGATGGCGATCAATATAAATCAGGCATGTGCCGTCATCCGATTGTTGTACAACGTGATCATCCCAGATTTTTTGATATAAGGTGCGCGGTTTCATAAACGTCCTGTAACTCTTTATGTGACAATATTATGATATTGATAGTGTGAAACACTGATTTTGTCGAGATTTTGTAAAAATTTATTTGCATGACTCCGACTTTTTCGTGCATTATTGAAAGTAACGATAAAAAAAATATATAGAGGTGATAGATATGGCTGATTTAGGATTAGCTCCCACATTTCAAAATGATACGGCTCAAAATGCCTATGATGTTCATTTACTCGTCCAGCGATGGGACGGCGAACTTGTCGATAGACAAATGGATCTTAGTCAACGCTCGGCGATAGACCTTAAAGGACATGGTCTTATTAACGAGCTTGATGTTGAGAAGCTCATTAGTGACGGTGTTATTGCTGATGCTGACCGTACGGCGACATATTACGATTTTGATTCATATTCAAAGGCAGTGACTTTTGATTATAACGAAGCAATGGAAAAGGTCGCATCTGTTTACAATGATATTATGGCAGAAGTTGACCCCGGGCAGCCACCGCTGAGAGCGACGCAAATCGATGGCATACATGACATCAATAACCTTCACTGGGAATTTTCTGATTACATGTTGGAATCTGCCATAAGTTCGGCAGAACAATATGCGGATATGGCCGGTACGGATGATCTTGCACCTTTGATCGAACAAGCAAATTTGGCGCGTGAAGATTTGGCCAATGCAGGTTCGAGTGCACGCGGTGCGGCTGAAATTTTCTTCCAAGATGTGAAACCACCGGGCCCCGGCATTGATCCGGTTGAAAGTGTAGATCTTGGGCAATATGAAATTCCTGTTGGTGTGCCTGGTGCATCTGCACTTGAAGTTAAGATTTAAATCACCGATTTAACGCTATCTAAACCTTTTCCTATTACCCTCATACTGCAGGGCAGCAATAGGGAAGGGTTTTTTTCATGTCTCATGTTTCTTTAAGTGATAATGGCGCAAATGCGCAATTTATAATGGGGGACACCCCATCCATCGAATTTTCGGATCCGTCTTACGCAAAGGCCACGTCCATTTTATTAAATCCCGAAGATTGTACCGTTCATGCCGTTTTGCATGAGGGGGTGTTTTTGATTGGTCGGGCACCTGCGTGCTTCTTTGAGAAGACAAAGGGCTTGGAAGATATCGTGCTTGGTGGTGATCTATCAAACGGTTCTAAGGTTCATTTGACGGCCTCTGTCGGAATGTTTCTAACAAAAGACAATGTAAATATCAAAAGGGTGACGGAAGAAACAAAAGATGCTTTGGTTGAAGGGCAGCTTATGCCTACCGCTTCTTCAGGTGGTTTTGCCATGACGTCTGTTATACGTCTATAAATGTAAAAAGAGCCCTGAAAAGGGCTCTACGTAAATCTTAATAAGTGCAAAGTGGCTATGATTTTTTAGCTGCTTTTTTCTTTGCGCCTTTGCCTTTCGATTTTTCTTCTCTTGGCTCAATACCGTGTCCGGTTGTACGCTCGGAAATACGAGCTGATTTACCGCGACGATCACGAAGATAGTATAGTTTCGCACGACGAACAGAACCGCGACGAACCAATTCAATTGAATCAACACGTGAGCTCCATAGCGGGAATACACGCTCCACGCCTTCGCCATAGCTGATTTTGCGTACTGTGAAGCTTTCATTGATGCCGGAGCCTTCGCGGGCAATACACACACCTTCATAGGCCTGAATACGCTCACGCGTACCTTCTTTAACCTTCACATTCACTTTGATTGTGTCACCTGCATCGAAAGCAGGGAGTTCTTTGGCTTTTGAATCTTTTAATGATTCGAGCTGCTTAGCTTCAAATTTCTGTAATGTATTCATAGTTTTAAACCTTTTTGTTAATCCTTTATCAGAACCCGATTTCGAATAACATCAATTAGGCTGCTACCGGCGGTTCCATTATCTTTTTTGCTGAATTTCTTCAGGTTGCGCTTCTTTTATAGTATAGAATGGTAAAAAACAAGTTATTTTTTACTGTTTTTGTAGGCATTCCAAAGGTCTGGGCGAATATTTTGAGTAAATTCTTCTGACCTCTCTTGTCGCCATTTTTTTATGTTTTCATGATGGCCGGAAGACAGAATATCGGGCACGTCACGTTTCACACCGTTGGCATCTGTCCATTCGGCAGGGCGTGTATAATGCGGGTATTCCAATAGTCCATGCGAAAAGCTTTCTTCGTCAGGGGTTGCGCTGTTTCCTAAAACGCCATCCAGAAGACGAATACAGCTATCCATTAAGATCATGGCCGCAGGTTCACCGCCTGAGAGAACATAATCGCCTATGCTTACTTCTTCGAAATCGTGAGCCTCTAAAACGCGGTGGTCCACCCCTTCGTATCTCCCGCAAAGCACTGTAATAACAGGTTCTTTCGTCAATTCTTGCGCAAGTTTTTGTGTGAGTGGTTTACCGCGCGGGCTCATATATATTTTCCGCCCTTGGGTGGGAACAGAGAGCAGGGCGCTTTCGATGATATCGGCGCGCATCACCATACCCGCACCACCGCCAAACGGTGTGTCATCCACGCTTTTATGAACGCCTTTGGCAAAATCACGGATGTTGACGGTATCGTATGACCAAAGCCCTTTTTCGAGCGCCTTACCACTTAACGACATACCCAATGACCCGGGGAACATCTCAGGGAATAGGGTTAAAAGATTTACGTGCCAGCTTGTCATCTCACGTTTCACTCTATGATAAATTGCTCAGCGCCGAGCAGGGTTATCGTGTTGTTTTCAATGTCAATATTGCCTACAAATTCGCTTTGAAACGGAACAAAATAAGCCGCACCTGATTTCGGTTTTACTTCCAGTAAATCACCTGCGCCAAAGTTTTCTACGGCGATAAGTTTTCCTATCTCTTGCCCTTCATCATTTAACACGGAAAGGCCGATCATATCCTCAATATAGAAGCTGTCCTCGTCCTCAATTTCCGGCAATGCTTCACGTGGAACATAAAGAGAACATTTGAGTGCTTTGGCATCTTCAGGGTTGGTGATGCCGTCAATCTGCGCCAGTATGAATTTACCTGCAGAGTTTTTGAGAGTGACATTAAGGGTTTCATGCCCTTGTTCACTCGTAAACAGTTTACCGTTCAAAAGGTTGATATCCTCACAAAACGGCAAAATTTTGACCAGCCCCTTAACACCGTGCGCAGATGATACCTTGCCGATACATATGCGTTTTTGTGGTTTTAAGTCCGGGCTGGCCATGTTTGTTTCATCCAAAGGAAAAGAAGAATTAGTCTTCTTTCTTATCTTCTTCTTTGGCCTCTTCCGCGGGGGCATCTTCAGCAGGCTTTTCTTCTGCTTTTGGTTCTTCCGCAGGAGCTTCCTCAGCCGGAGCCTCAGCAGCAGCTTTCGCGGCGGCCTTTGCTTCTTCTTCAGCCGCTTTCGCTTCTTCAGCCGCAGCTTTGCGCTTCTCTTCCTTTTCCTCGATCAGCATCTTGGCTTTTTCACCAGGGGCTGATTTCTTCGGACGGTTCGGCTGTGCCGGCATATCAATAAGGCCTGCTTTACCAAGGAAAATCGCAACGCGCTCAGATGGCTGTGCGCCTTCACCAAGCCAGTATTTGATGCGGTCTTCGACCAGTTGCACGCGTTGATCGTCGTTATCAGCAAGAAGGGGGTTGTATGTACCCAGTCTTTCGATGTAACGGCCATCACGTGGCATACGTTTATCCGCAACAACGATGCGGTAGAATGGGCGTTTTTTACGTCCGCCCCGGGACAATCTGATTGCTAGTGCCATGTTTATTTCTCCTTTAAATTCAAACATTTAATTCAGATCAGCAGATAACCCTTATTGGTGGTTATCGGGTGATGTGAACATCATCTTTTCTTCTTCTTTTTACGGTTTTTCTTAGAGCCGCCACGCATTGGAGGCATACCGCCGCCTATACCAGGAAGGCCGCCACCACCCATACCCGCCAGTGGATTACCACCGCCTGCGAATGGGTTTGGACCGAGCGGGTTATCCTCTGCTGCCGCCGCCGCCATATCGGCGCCAAGTGCGTCGGGATCCATGCTCTGCGCCATAAGCTCCATCTCATCGGCCTTGCCGCCCATCATGTCTTTCATCATGCCCATCATCTGGCCTTTGCCCATTTTGCGCATGCGTTTCATCATGACGTGCATTTGTTTTTGCTGCTTAATCAAGGCGTTAATTTCTTGCACCGTTGTACCTGAACCTGCTGCGATGCGTTTCTTGCGTGAGCCATTCATCAAATCAGGCTTGGCGCGTTCGCGCGGAGTCATAGATTGAATGATCGCCTCTTGCTTTTTGATCATACTTTCATCAAAGCCGGCATCTTCAAGCTTACTCGCCATGCCACTAAGGCCGGGCATAAGCTTCATGAGAGAGCCCATACCACCCATTTTATTCATCTGCTTAATCTGGGAGAGCAAATCGTTAAAATCGAACTGGCCTTTTTTGAATTTCTTGGCCATTTTCTCGGCCTCGGCCTGATCAACGGTTTCCACGGCCTTTTCAACCAAGGAAACAACATCACCCATGCCGAGGATACGACCCGCAACACGTTCAGGGTGGAAGGATTCAATCTCACTCCATTTCTCACCGACACCGATAAGTTTAATCGGCTTGCCTGTGACGGCCTTCATGCTCATCGCCGCGCCGCCGCGTGCATCACCGTCAACACGGGTCAGCATAATGCCTGATATTTCCACGCGCTCATCAAAGATTTTGGCGGTGTTCACGGCATCTTGTCCGGTCATGGCATCGGCCACGAGTAGGGTTTCAACAGGCTTGGCGAAGTTTTTGATATTTTCGACTTCCTGCATCAATTCTTCGTCGATAGACAGGCGACCCGCCGTATCAAGCATGACAACGTCATAGCCGCCTTTACGCCCTTCATCCATCGCACGTTTGGCGATGTCGAGTGGCTTTTGCCCCTCTATGATGTCCAGTGTCGCAACACCTGTTTGCTCACCAAGGATTTTAAGCTGTTCCTGTGCGGCAGGGCGGTAAATATCAAGCGATGCCATCAGCACTTTTTTATTGTGCTTTTCGGTCAGAATTTTTGAAATTTTGGCCGTAGAAGTGGTTTTACCGGAACCTTGCAAACCCACCATAAGATAAGCACAAGGCGGCGCGCCAAATTGAAGCTCGGACGCTTCGCTGCCAAGCATTTCAACAAGCGCATCATGAACGATTTTGATAACTTGCTGTGCGGGGTTTACGCCCTTAACCACGTCTTGACCAACGGCGCGGTCTTTGATGGTCGCGATAAAGTCTTTAACAACGGGTAGGGCAACGTCAGCCTCAAGCAAGGCAATGCGGATTTCACGGGAAACCGCCATCACGTCATTTTCACTCAAAGAGGCCTTGCCCCTGAGTTTTGAAAATACACCGCCTAATTTTTCACTTAAGGAATCAAACATTATTTACCGTACTCCTCTTGCCCACTAGCGATTTTGAAAGAGATTATGTAGCGCCACAGTATATAAATCATCATAAATGTCATTGCCAGAACGATACCCATGTTTGAAGGTATATTTTCAAGCAAAGCATTATAATCTTCTTGTGTTGCGGATTCGGGCATGAGATCAGGGTTTGCGCTAATGTATAAATGGATATCCAGCGCACCGCCGAACATGCCAAAAATAAGGCCTATTAATATGGATTTTATGGTAATAGGTAATCCGAGGCAGATATATCTTATTAAAAAATCTTTTCCATCGCCCGCATTATTAATTTTAAAGCTCATAAATATTATTAAGAAAGATATGGTTAGATAAACTATATCAGCCGCATAATCATGTAATGTTAAGGGCGCACGAGCTGACCAGATATTATAGCCAAACGTTGCCGTTAAGAATATTGACATTAAAATAGTCGTGAAAAGCAAATAAAGCATCTGCTGCTTTTCCGACACAAAGCCTTTGTGCAGATCATGCGCCAGTTTTTTATCTCTCCAAAAATACATATCCGTATTCAAACCTTCATAACCAAAGTAGCCGCAGTGAGCGTAAATTCGCCGACTGCGGTGTACCGCTAAGCACTGAAAAACAGCTTTTCCAGTGGAAATTTGCGTGAAACTAACGTCAGGGCGATATATTGTCAAGGGAATAGTCGTGAAAAGCTTTGTTGAGCTTGAAAAATAGTTGTAATGGTATATCAACAATACAATAGAAAAATAACTTTAAAAGATTGGTACGCATTATGGGCTTGGATATATATGTAGGATCTCTTTCCAGATATTATGCGCGTGAATGGGAAACAATATCCCAGACTTATGCCAGAGAGCAGGGAATGGCGCATCAAACACTTTATACCAGTCAGCAGGAAAAAATTGATCAGGATCAGATAAGAGCTGAAATTATTGGGTGGAGAGATGCTGTTCGTAATTCGGTAACCGAAGAGCCAATCCAGCTCGATTGGGACGAGTCTCCCGAGGCACCTTATTTTACGGATAAACCTGACTGGGATGGTTATGGCGCATTATTGTTGTGGGCTGCATATTCTGAACACCCTGATTTGATTGCACCAGAGAACATGAGTGAAAAGTGGAGCGAGGATGAAGCGTTTTATAAAAGCACTAGTATGGAGTTCAGGACACAATATCCCGCTTTAATGAGGTCTGATATTTGGGTTCCTGAGGAACTACCTTTTAGTGTTGGTACTATCGATCTTATGGGGAATGATATTGTTATTGGATCTGTTCCCAAGTTGGGAAGTGAACTTTTGGAGTTAAATGATAAGACTTGGAAAGCCGATGCGGAAACGATTACTTCGTGGCTTAAAGACTGTCCTGAAGTAGGTGGGAACTTAGAAAAGGCCGCACAGTTTGGTTTTGCTATGTTTTTGAACCTAGCGAACAAGTCTATTGAAAACAATCTTGTTATGAAATTGGATTTTTAAAGTAAACGAGCTGTCATTAAGAGGTGTGCCATGAAATTTAGAAAAATGCACGGGCTGGGCAATGATTTTGTCATTTTTGATGCCCGCACAGAAGATCTGTTTATTACACCCGATGATATGGCCTTGATCGCCGATCGTCATTGGGGGGTCGGTTGTGATTTGATCACGGTGATTGATGCGTCTGAAAAGGCGGATGCTCAGGTGTTCTTTTTTAATGCCGATGGATCAGACAGTGCCACATGCGGCAATGCGTCGCGCTGCGTTGCGGATATTATTATGAATGAAACCGGCAAGGATAGCTGCACGTTAGAAGCGGGCACACGCACTCTGGAATGCACGAGAAAAGATGATCTGGTGCAGGTCAATATGGGCGTATCCAAAGACACCAAGGATTTGGATTTGTCCTATGGTGGGGTGGACAAGCCCGTTGCCGTGGATATGGGTAATCCGCATCTGGTGTTCTTTGTCGATGATGTTGAATCTGTAGATGTTGCCGATATTGGTGCGCATTTTGAAACGCACGATGACTTCCCGGAGCGTACTAACGTGGAATTCGTGCAGGTGATTGATAAAACCCACCTGCGGCAAAAAACGTGGGAGCGCGGTGTCGGTGTGACCGAGGCTTGTGGCTCGGGCGCGTGCGCGGTTGCGGTTGCGGCCATTCACCGTGAATTGTCAGAGAAGAAAGTCGAGATTGAACTCGATGGTGGTTTAATGACCATTGAGCAAACTGATGGCGGTGATCTGTTGATGACCGGCCCTGTTGCCTATGTGTTTGAGGGTACGCTGCACGGAGGATAAAATAAAGTCATGACCTCAGAACCGCAAGTCAAAACATTCGGGTGCCGTTTGAACTTCTATGAATCAGAGGTGATGCGCGACCATGCCAAAAATGCAGGGTTAGAGGATGCGATTATCTTCAACACCTGCGCGGTCACGAAGGAAGCCGAGCGTCAGGCTCGTCAAGCCATCCGCCGCGCGCGTAGGGAAAACCCCGACGCCAAAATCATCGTGACAGGCTGCGCTTCGCAGATTAACCCCGAAGGTTATGGCGCGATGGAGGAGATTGACCAGATTATCGGCAATGACCTGAAGCTCAAGGCCGAAAGTTGGGGCAGTGAGCATGAACATGCCCGCATTCTGGTCAATGACATTATGTCCGTCACTGAAACCGCTAGCCACCTGATTGAAGGTTTCGAGGATAAATCCCGCGCCTTTCTTCAGGTACAAAACGGGTGTGATCATCGCTGCACCTTTTGTATTATCCCCTATGGCCGCGGGAATTCGCGTTCCGTGCCTATTGGTGTGATAGCCGAGCAGGTCAGGGCGTTGGTGGAGCAGGGCTATAACGAGATTGTGTTCACAGGTGTAGACGTTACATCTTATGGCCCTGATTTACCGGGAAAGCCGACATTGGGGCAGATGATCAGACGCGTACTTGCGCTTGTTCCCGATTTGCCGCGGTTGAGGTTATCGTCACTTGATCCCGTGGAAATTGATGAGGATATGTGGCGTTTAATCGCCGAAGAGCCACGCTTCATGCCGCATTTGCATCTGTCGTTGCAGGCGGGTGATGATATGATCCTGAAGCGCATGAAACGCCGCCATTTGCGCCAAGATGTGATTGATGTGTGTAATCGCGCCCGTGATCTCCGCCCTGATATAGCCTTTGGCGCGGATATCATCGCCGGATTTCCAACCGAAACGGAAGAAATGTTCCAAAACTCTCTCAGGATTGTAGAGGAATGCGACATCACCTATTTGCATGTGTTTCCTTATTCGGAGCGTGAAGGTACGCCAGCGGAACGTATTCCCAATAAAGTGCCTGTGCCAGAACGTAAAGAGCGCGCTGCGCAATTAAGGGCGCTGGGCGAAGTGCAAGTTGAAAAGCTGTTGCAGCGCAACGTCGGAAAAGAGCATAATGTTATTGTCGAAAAAGGCGGCGTTGGCCGTACAGAAAACTTCTTAACGGTCAATATGCCGCAAGAGCTAGCCACGGGGTCTGTTAACCGTATTAAAGCGACCGGCATTGCTAATAGTGCTTTAGAGGGCTCTGTTATAACATAAGGTGGAACTATGATTTTACGTGCGTGTTTAATTCTGAGTTTTGTACTTCTTAGTTTTGAGGCGCAAGCACAAGAGATCGCTGTGTGTGATACCTTCAAGGAAACGCCAACCAAAATTGATGTGCTTCTGGATGATAAAAAATTCTGGAATATTGATCGTTTTTCTTCTGATGAATTAAAATATTATCGCGAGAAGAACTTTAATAAATGGAAGTATCAACAAGATAATCAATTTTGGATATCTGATGCTGATAAAAGCATTGGCGGGTTCTATCGTGCCGGAATGGGAGTTGATATCACCTATGGCTTTACGATTAAGCACTATGAAGGGCAAGGCGATAAACTTGCATGCGTTTTTATCGATTACGTGAAAGCCACGGTTCACTTTAATGGCGGTATTTTCATGGATTCTGTGTATGACCAATTAGAATGCAGAGATGTCAAAGAGCTCTCATACGAACATATGAGGAAGCGCTATTCTATCGGGGTTGGTGCCGCCATAAACGCACGAGTCGCCATTATTAAGGAACTCCCGAAAATATTACCTGAAATGGAATATGCGGCCGTTAAAAGAGATGATGCATTAGAAAAAATAGAGCAAATTAAAGAAGCACTACAAGCGAGAATGAAATTTTACGAAAATGAAATGCGGGATGAAATCATAGAGATCAATGAAAACATTGTTGTGCCCGAAGATTTAGAGAATAGATTCTCACAATGCGTAAAAGAAATTCCAGCTCGATATAAAGACAAGTCCCAATAAAAACCTAAAATCAGGGTGTGCTTTGTCATGAAAAGTCGTATGATTATCTTTAATCAAGGAGATATGAACCATGGTTTTTTGGCGAAGAAAGAAAAACATAGAGCAACACGACCAAGAGGAAAAAGAGCAGGAGCTTTTACATCCTAAAGGTGAGCCCGAGTTAGAGCCATCAACTGATTATGAGCCTGACTTGGAGAGTGATGATATCCAAGACGAGCTGCGTGAGACGGAAAACGATGTCATTGATGATCTTGATATCGTGCCAACGCCAGAGCCGGAAATTATAAAGGCGGAAGAGCCTACTGAGGATGATCCTGATGTTGATCATTCGGAAGAAGGTGGGTGGTTCTCACGTATGACCAAGGGGCTAGGGAAGTCTACCAATAAAATTACCAAGGGACTTACTGATGTTTTGACCAAGTCAAAGCTTGATCAGGATACGTTAGACACACTCGAAGAAGTTCTGATCGAGGCCGATTTGGGCCCAAAGACAGCCGCGCGGGTTATTGAAGAATTTTCAAAGGATCGTTTCGGTAAAGATATTAGCGAAGAAGAAATCAGGGAAGCCCTCGCGGATACAATGGCAAACATATTAGAGCCTGTCGCCAAGCCTTTATCCATTGATAAACCTGCCGATGGCCCGTTTGTAATGTTGGTGTGCGGCGTGAATGGTGCGGGTAAGACCACAACCATTGGTAAAATGGCGAAGCAATTCCAAAAGGAATACAACAAGTCTGTCATGATTGCGGCGGGGGATACATTCCGTGCGGCCGCCGTAGAGCAGCTTAATGAATGGGCGAAACGTTCAGGCGCGGCGTTTTTTTCGCGTGATATCGGCGCGGACGCGGCGTCCGTTGCCTATGAGGCGTATGAAAAGGCCAAGGCGGATAATGTTGATATCTTAATGATTGATACGGCAGGGCGCTTGCAGAATAAAAAGAACCTGATGGAAGAGCTTGAAAAGATCATTCGCGTATTGAAGAAAAAGAACGAGGCTATGCCGCATGCAACTATTCTGGTGTTGGATTCCACAACAGGGCAAAACGCCTATTCTCAGTTAGAGACTTTCAAGGAGATGGTGGATGTCACAGGATTGATTGTGACCAAACTGGATGGCTCAGCGAAAGGTGGAGTTCTCATCGGCCTTGCGGATCAATTCGGTGTTCCCGTTCATGCGATTGGTGTTGGTGAGGGGATAAGAGATTTACGCCCGTTTGCCGCCCGTGATTACGCTTGTTCTTTAATGGGTATAAATGCTGATTAATTCATTGAATTTTAACACTAAAACGGCACAATACACCTATGGTTACAAAGATGAAGACCTTTAAAACGCAGCGTTATAAAGACGCAGATAAAGCGTTAAAGGCAGTGAGCGATATATATGAAACCAATACGCAATATCTGCGTGATTGTTTTGATGCCTATTGTGATGGCGATATGCCTGAAAAGGCCAGTGCGTATTACCCGTATGTTCGTGTGACCACAATTCAGGCAAAACGCCAAGATAGCCGTTATTCTTATGGTTTTGCACCGCGGCCGGGTACATATATGACAACGGTGACGCGGCCTGATTTATTCGGGAAATATTACCGTGAACAATTTAGCTTGCTGATCAAAAACCATGATATTTCGATTGAGGTTGGTGTCAGTGATACGCCAATACCATTACATTTCGCGCTGGGGGAGGATTTCCATCTGGAACGTGATCTGGACGATGATAAGGTGAATGAACTCCCTAATTTCTTCGATGTTCCTAATCTTGACATTATGGATGATGAAATTGCGAATTGTACTTATCAGCCATCTGCGGAAAACCCTGATGAACCGCTTGCTTTGTTCTTTGCGCCGCGCGTTGATATCAGTTTGCTCAGGCTGAAACATTATTGCGGTACTAAGCCAAAGCATTTTCAAAATTACGTCCTGTTTACCAACTATCAATTCTATATCGATGAATTTGTCACGATGTGTCAGGACATGATGCGTAAAACGGATGATCCGGCATTGAAAAAGCAGCGCATGGAATATACGGCCTTCGTACAGCCCGGCGATAAAGTGATCTTAAATGAAAATATAGACAACCACAGCGAAGAGGCCGATGACGGTGTTAACTTGTCGCGTTTACCGCAAATGCCGGCTTATCATCTGAAACGCGCCGATGGTTCCGGTATTACGATGGTGAATATCGGGGTCGGGCCGTCCAACGCGAAAACCATCACAGATCATGTGGCGGTGTTGCGTCCGCATGCGTGGTTGATGCTTGGGCATTGCGCCGGCCTCCGTCAGTCACAACGTTTGGGCGATTATGTTTTGGCGCATGGATATTTGCGCGAAGATCAGATTTTAGATGAGTTTTTACCGCCCAGCATTCCCATTCCCGCACTCGCAGAGATTCAGCAAGCCTTAGAGGCCGCAGTGGCATCTGTAACAGGCAATGAGGGATACGATCTTAAAAAGATTATGCGAACAGGAACCGTGGCGACAACGGATGATCGTAACTGGGAGCTTAAATCTTACCTGACGCAGAACAGACGTTTGAGCCAGAGTAGGGCAATCGCCCTTGATATGGAATCGGGTACGATTGCGGCGAATGGGTTTCGTTTTCGTGTGCCGTATGGCACGTTGCTCTGTGTTTCTGACAAGCCCCTGCATGGTCAACTTAAATTACCCGGAATGGCGGATAGCTTCTACCGCGAGCGTGTGGAGCAACACCTGAAAATAGGCTTGCTGACCATGACATTGTTGCGTGATTTATCGCCGGAAAAACTCCACAGTCGTAAATTACGCTCCTTCGACGAGCCGGCCTTTCAATAGTTTAAAAAAGAAGGGGTTGAAATGTTCATTAGTATTTTTGATCTCTTTAAAGTCGGTATCGGGCCGTCCAGCTCTCACACAATGGGGCCTATGGTTGCGGCGGAACGTTTTTTAGAACGCATCAGCACTCACAATTACAGCGCGGAACATAAGATACGCGTTACTTTCTATGGTTCACTCGCGTTTACAGGTAAAGGGCACGCCAGTGATCGTGCGGTCATTTTGGGGTTGGCTGGTGAAAAGCCTGATCAAATAGATCCGGATGCAATAGAATCAATCGTAGCACGCATGAAAGAAGAAAAGCGCGCAGGCGGCCTTATCTTTGATCCTGAACACGATATTGTTTTTGATTTCGGCCCTGCGCTCGAAGCGCATCCGAACGGCATGATTTTTTGTGTTTTAGATGAAAATGGCGCGTCTGTTTTAGAGCGTACATATTATTCCATCGGTGGCGGTTTTGTTTTGTCGAATGAAGAAATGACTGAGGCGTCAATCATGAAGGAAATCGGCACAAGCGGCAGCATCCCATACCCGTATAACAAAGCCGATGAGTTGTTGGCGATGGGTGAAAAATCTGGCTTAAGCATTGCCGAAATGATCTTGGAGAATGAAAAGTCTGTGAGAAACATCGAGGATATCAACCAGCGCATTGATCAGATATGGCGGGCCATGAGTACGTGCATTGACCGCGGACTGGATCGGCGCGGCGTCTTGCCCGGAGATTTGGGCGTCAAAAGACGAGCCTCAGCAATTAAAGAGCAACTTGATGATGAAAAACACAAAAACAGCATAACCCCACATGTCTGTAACGAATGGCTGTCTGTTTATGCGATGGCGGTGAATGAAGAAAATGCCGCGGGCGGCAGTGTTGTGACTGCCCCGACCAATGGCGCGGCAGGCGTTATCCCCGCGGTTTTGCGTTATTACCTTGATTTTGTACCCGCCGCAAAGCCTGAGCACATTCCAATATTTCTGTTAAGTGCAGCGGCGATTGGCGGCATCATCAAAAAGAACGCTTCTATTTCAGGCGCCGAAGTCGGCTGTCAAGGAGAGGTCGGATCGGCATCATCTATGGCGGCGGCGGGGTTATGCGCCGTGATGGGCGGCACAAATGCGCAAATTGAAAACGCCGCTGAAATCGCGCTAGAGCATCATTTAGGGATGACATGTGACCCCGTTGGTGGGTTGGTGCAAGTGCCTTGTATAGAGCGCAATGGATTGGGCGCCGTTAAGGCCGTTACCGCGGCCGCATTATCATTGCGTGGTACGGGAGAACATTTCGTGTCATTGGATAGCTGCATTGAGACCATGCGCCAGACAGGTAAAGACATGAACAAAATATATAAAGAAACCAGTCAGGGCGGGTTGGCCGTGAATGTGATTGAATGTTGACACAAAATTAAAGGCACTTGGTTTCAAGCGCCTTCGTTAAATTTCGAATTTATAAAAATCTAAACTTGTATGTCCACAACGGAACCGCGTTCGGCATTTTCCGAAGTTTCTGCACTACCAATTAAAGATTGGAATATTTCAGAATCAGAACGGCTACCTACTTCTGTTTCTTGGGTTTGCGCGGCTGGCGCTTCTCTTAATTGAACCTGATTTTCTTGCGGATCATTGTCCTGACGGCGCAATTCGCGTGACTGATCGGTGTTTACGGGCTGCGTTGCCTGAGAAACCGGTATTTGTTGTTGTTGACCTACGCCTGAGAGTGGTGCTGCCATGTTTTATAATCCCTATTACCTTAATACTGACCCTAACGAGTATATCAATATTTTATTAATAAAGTCTTTCTACTCTATATTCTCACGCTTTCATTGAAAGTGCAAATTTGAAAAGTACATAAAAAATGTACTCACGTTAACCACTTCATAAGACTTTTGATGTATAAATATATGTGATGAAGGAGATTCGCCGTCATTAAACCATATCTAGCGGCCGAATTTTAAATATAATTACAGGCAATGGAGCCTAAATGAAATAAAACTGCGTAAATTTTTTAATCAAACATGATAATTGTGGGGCAAAAATCATGGACACGACTATAGCAGGGAGTACACAGAAGCCTGTTTCCGTTTCGGGAATGCTGTGTAATGTAGAAAAATTATATTATTTGGCACGGGATAAAAAACCCGAGTCACGCGCACTTCTTACGCATGAAATTTCATCTATTCTAGAAGCAGACGTTACATTAACTGAAGGTGAAATGGTTGCAGATGTTCTCATCGAGCTTTTAAGGCAAGCTGAAAAAGACCTTCGCCAATCTTTATCCGAAAAATTAAGTACATTAAACGAGGTACCGCTTCGTTTGATCCTTCAACTCGCGAATGATGAAATCGACATCGCACGCCCGATTTTGAAAACCAGTCCTGTACTGGGTGATATGGATTTGATGTATATCATTAAATCAAAAACAGCAGAATACTGGCAGGCGATTGCAGGACGTCAAAAGCTTAGTAATACTGTGATAGATGTTTTGGCGGAAACAAAAGATTTTGAGACATCTCTAACGTTGGCCGAAAATACAGGCATTATTCTTACAGAGACAGCAATGACTGCTATGTCAGACCTTGCAAGAGATTCAGACGTTCTTGCGATGCCATTGCTACGCCGCGCAGAAGTGCCGAAAGATTTGGCTGCTGCGCTTTATGACTACGTTGGTTCGGAAATTAAGAAGTTTATTGCAGAAAACTACGACGTAACTATAGATAAAGTTTCCAACGCGGTCGAACAAACCGTCAGAGAATATAATGACAATGCTACCGCAAAAGATTGCGCGCCTGAAGAGCATATGGTGCAAGCGGCAAAAGCGGCAGGTGAAAAAGGTATGCTGACTATTCAGGGTATGCTGAACACGTTAAGGCGCGGCAATTTACGATCTTTCGTGGCACAAATATCAGTATTCACGGGTATATCACCTGATGTGATTACGCGTATTATTATGCAGAAAAATGGCCAAGGGCTGGCGATTATGTCTAAAGCTTACCGCATTGAAAAAGAAAACTTTATTTCTATGTATATGTTGACGAGTAAGTTCTGGAATCAAGGACAGCTGGTTGAGCCGCATGAAATTAAAAAAGCTGTGGCATATTACAACAGAGCCACGCCTGAGCTTGCAATGGATATCCTGAAAGGAACGATGCAAGGCTAGCTAGCGTTATTAAAGAATTACAACCTCCAATTAAAACTTTTCAAAAGCCGGCATTGCGTAAGTGGTGCCGGCTCTTTTTTTAGGTTTTAATCAGTGCTGCAACACCGGGGAGCTCTTTCCCCTCCAACCACTCCAAAAAAGCGCCGCCAGCGGTGGAGATATAAGAAAAGTCATCAATACAGCCTGCATTTTCAAGCGCCGCAATCGTATCGCCGCCGCCCGCAATGCTGATGCAATCTGTTGTTTTTGTTTGTTCGGCCACGCTGAGGGCGATTTGGTTGGTTCCGTTATCAAAGGGTTTAATTTCAAACACACCAAGAGGGCCATTCCAAACAATGGTTTTGGATTGTTTTATTTTGTCGGCAACATAAGCGACGGTTTCTTCACCGACGTCAATCGCCATCGCATCATCGGGAATGTTATGAACACTGACTGTTTGATGCTGTGCGCCTTGCTTTAATTCCGTAACAACAACAACGTCTTTGGGTAAAATAATTTCACACCCTATGCGCTCTGCTTTATTCATAATGCTTTGTGCCGTGTCTTTCATGTCTTTTTCGCACAAGGATTTCCCCATAGACACACCCTTGGCATACAGGAATGTATTCGCCATACCGCCGCCAAGAACAAGGAAATCAACTTTTTCAATCATATTTTCAAGTACGCCAAGCTTGGTAGAAATCTTGGAACCACCGGTAACGGCCAGAACAGGTTTCTGCGGTGTATCAAGTGCACGTGATAGGGCGGAAAGCTCTTCCTCCATCAGTAAACCTGCTGCACAAGGCAGAGCATGCGCAAGACCGGTTGTTGAGGCGTGGGCGCGGTGGGATACTGAAAACGCGTCATTAACGTATATATCCGCCAGCCGTGCGAGTTGTTTTATAAATTCAGGGTCATTCTCTTTTTCGCCTTTATGAAAGCGCACATTTTCCAGCAGAATAACATCACCATCTTGCGCGTTTTTAGACATATCCTCGGCAACGTCACCGATGCATTGCTGAGAGAATTTAACAGAAACACCCCATTGATTTTCAAGGACAGGCGTTAAAAAAGCCATAGACATTTCGGGGTTGCGCTCCCCCTGCGGTCTACCGTAATGCGATAATATAAGCGTTCTTGCGCCGTGGTTATGGAGGTAATCAATGGTTGGTTTCAAACGGTCGATACGCGTTGTGTCGGTCACAGTGTTGTTGTTTTGCGGGACATTCAGATCCAACCTGATCAGAACAGTCTGCCCCTTAACGTCGATATCTCTGAGCGTATTAAACTCCATTTTTTTACTCCATGGTATAGGTGTAGGTGTATTAAACTACATCGTTTTTATTGTTTCACATGCCTCAATCAAACGTGATCTTAAGGGTGCATCTAGTGCGGAATGCCCCGCGTCCGGCACGACCACATAATCTGCTTCCGGCCATAAGTTATGCAATTTATTCGCCGTTTTGATCGGACATATTATGTCATAACGCCCCTGAATAATACTTGTTGGGATTGAACGCAAGTGATCAATCTGATTCAAAAGGCTGTTTTCTTTCGTGAAAGCTTCGTTTTTGAAATAATGCGCTTCAATTTTTGCGAGGGCTAACGCGTTTTGTTTTTGATCATCCGTGGTGATTGTTTCATAATTTGGCATTAGGGAAGAACATGCCCCTTCATACAGGCTCCAACGCACGGCGGCGTCAATCTGTATGTCAGGATTGCTGTCGTCTGTAAGACGCGTGTAATAGGCATTCAAGATATCATCACGTTCATCTTCAGGGATAAAGCTTGCAAATTGTTCCCATGCTTCGGGGAACACGGTTTGCATGCCATATAAAAACCAATCAATTTCATCTTGTTCACACAAAAATATGCCGCGCAAAATCATGCCCAAGCAGCGTTTTTTGTGCTTAGAGGCATAGGCAAGGGCGAGCGTGCTGCCCCATGACCCACCAAATAAGTGCCAAGCTTCTACATTCAAATGCTCACGCAGGGTTTCAATATCGTCTGTCAGGTGATGTGTTGTGTTGTTTTTTAGGCATCCTAACGGCGTGGAGCGTCCTGCGCCGCGTTGATCGAAAATAATGATGCGAAAAAAATCAGGATCAAAAAAACGTCTGTGAACAGGGCTCGCGCCTGCACCCGGGCCACCGTGAAGCAATACGATTGGCACGCCGTCAGGATTGCCGCTTTGTTCCCAATACAGGTTGTGTGTGTCATCAACCGCCAAGAAACCACTGGAATAGGGCGTAAGGGGCGGGAATAAATCGAGCAAAGGCGTGCGCCGCGCTAAAGGGGGCGTATGTTCGTCACTTTTTTTTGATTTTTCAGAGCTCATTCAGATGTGTATTTTTATTCGTTAAAATATTTACGCTTTATGTAACACAGCTAATTTTTCTATGCCAGAGATTGATGCTAATCATTTAAATTTGGCAGGGCACTGCCCGTATCTTTTTTCTTCGGCTTAGGTTTTTTAGGCGATACTTTTGCTTTTTGATTAGGCAGTGCAGAGCCGTCCAGTGTCGGTGAGGTTTCAAATAAAGGCTCTATGCGCTCAATATGGTCAATATCGATAAACGGGCCGTTATATGATTCAACCCAGCCGCGCACACGTATGCGCTTACCGCTCCAGCGTCTTGGCTCCATTTTTTGTTTGTTGAACGCTCTGCGCGCCGTGGATGATATGCCAACGGTGAAATCATCGCGCCAGTTATTACCAAAATTCAGGTAAATCTTATTTTTGTGCATGGAAACACTATTGATCGTACCTTCCACGATCTGGTAACTGCCGATTTTTTCATGGGCATTTTGCGGCGATAAAATAGGAAAGCGATTTAACCCCCATAAACCCGCTTTGTCTGTTCTTGCCTTATTCTCTAGTTTTAGCATCTGAGACGCCATTTCAGGATTATGGTTTGTTGTGCGTACTCTTGCGACCCCAAGCGAGATCATAAGGCCTTGCGTCCATGTTTTATCTTTTGCCCTTACGAGGTGAGCAATTTGATGATTCATACGATTAACGCGCCCCTTTTTTGCGGACTCCGTTTGATAGATAATAACTTTACGGCCTTTCAAAAAATCATCGAGAATTTCTTGCGCGGTAACAGAAAGATCACCGGGGTCATAATAATCAAGATCAGGGAAATCTAAGCCCGCCAAATGAATGAAGCGTCCATCTTCTAATTTTACCGTGATCGGGTTTACAACTTCGGTGACCGTCGCAAGGCCTGTTTTGCGCATCGACTCAAAATCACCTTTAGGCAAGATCAAGTCCTGAGCCCCTGCAGGAAAGCTTAAAAATAAGGTGGTAAAAGCAAGAATTATCGTTAAAATCTGTTTCATCAGACCATCAGAACGTGTCGGGGCAATATGATCAAGCGTTTCTTACATATATTTTCAATTCTTATTTCAGCGCACCTGTTGGCGGGGTGTTCAACCAATCCTGCGACTGGTGAAAATCAATTCACCGCCTTTATGTCACCCGCACAAGAGAATCAAATCGGCGCGCAGGAACATGAAAAAGTCATGAAGGAATATGGTCTTTA
The DNA here is from genome assembly GCA_965263215.1 of uncultured Micavibrio sp. GTDB lineage: Bacteria > Pseudomonadota > Alphaproteobacteria > Micavibrionales > Micavibrionaceae > UBA1672. The sequence continues at coordinate 1,817,391 of OZ253663.1, read as the reverse complement.
TAAAGATCAGAAGCTACAAAATTACGTGAACAACATTGGCCAGAAAGTTGTTCAAAACACTGAAAGGTCTGATGTTCAATATAAGTTTTATCTTCTGGATAGTCCGATCGTGAATGCCTTTGCATTGCCGGGGGGCTATATCTATGTAACGCGCGGCGTGATGGCTTTATCCAACAGCGAATCCGAGCTTGCCGCTGTGTTGGGACATGAGGCAGGTCACATTACGGGACGTCACTCGGCGGAGCGCTATTCGCGTGGCTTGGCGACAACGATAGGGGCGTCTATCCTATCGGCTGTCATTGATAGCTCTGGCGTAAGTCAGGCTTTGGGCGTAGGGAGTGATCTGTATTTAAAATCATATTCTCGTGGTCAGGAAAACGAAGCGGATAATCTGGGAATCAGATACCTTAGCCGCAGCGGTTATGCCCCGACAGGTATGACCGGCTTCTTAAAGAGCTTACAGGCGGATAGTGCCTTACAGGCGCGTTTGTCCGGTTCAGGTGCCTCTTCGGGCGCAAACAGCTTTTTCTCAACGCACCCTGCAACAGGTGAGCGTGTAGGGCTAACGATTTCAGAAGCACAGAAATATGCTGGGCAAGGTATCGTGAACAGGGATGAGCACCTTCGTATGATAAGCGGTATGATCTATGGCGACAGCGCTGCGCAAGGGTTTGTACGCGGGCAATCTTTCTATCACCCTGATATGGGTTTTAAATTTTCCGTGCCTGATGGGTATAAGTTAATCAATCAACCCTCTCAGATTATCGCAAAGGGGCCAAATAACGGCGCGATCATTTTTGACTTTGCAGGTAATAAAGAGAAGTTGGCACCACTCAGGTTTTTGCGTGATGTGTGGTTGAAAGATCAGCCGTCAGTCGTATCAGAAAATATCACGATTAATGGTATGAAGGCGGCAACGACATCTTTGCAAGGTAGCGCGAATGGTAAAACCGTGAATTTAAGGCTTGTTGCTATTCAGTGGAATGCGACACAAGTTGCACGTTTCCAAATTGTTATGCCATCAAATGCCAGCAATGCACATCTTAGTGCGCTTAAATCTGCAACATACAGTTTTGATCGGATAACCAATGCGGAGAAAAATTCTCTACGGCCATATAGAATTCAGGTGGTTACGAGCAGAGCCGGGGATAGTGTCGCATCGTTGTCTAAACGCATGGTGCAAGATGATTATAAGGAAGAGCGTTTCCGCGTTCTTAACGGCTTGGGGGCGCGTGAAGAGGTCGTTGCGAACAGGCTATATAAGGTTGTGGTCGAATAAAGATCAGCATTGCAGGTTATCAATAACATTACCCTGATCATCAAAAACGGCACAAACCAATGTGCCGCCAAAACCACATCCGCCATCTATCGTGGCCTTAACACCGTTATATTGAATGCCGTTATGGGTGGGATCATATCCACGTACGACTTTTTGAAACGGATCATACGATTTTTCAATATGATCAAATTTATCATGCGCCCACCAAAAGTTGTCACCTTGGTTGGTCAATGGCTTATCACAGTCAATACCGGCATGCACAAACAACATCGGATAGTCTGATGTCTCCGGCATAAATGCCGCGCGCACCAAATGTGTTGTGAACGCTTCGTGACCTGAATTATTCTTAAACAGTGTTCTTATCTTGGTTGTCCACTGTGAAATACCGACAATGCCCTGACGGCAGGCTTCTATCCCGTCATGTGGGCAAAGCCCGTAGGCATAAAGTGTGTTCTTAAGACCGTTGCCAAGCATCCAGACGAGTGCCTTTGTCGGATCGGGTGCGAATTGAAGTTGTAAAAGCTTTTGCCACATTTCTTCCTGACCGCCGCGCAAATAGATTAGATCACTAGGGATCATGCCGCGTTTGGCCAAAACAGCCCGCCTGAATGAGAGCATTTCATCAATCACGCCAACGGAACTTTCGCCATAGCCCATATAGTTACCTGTGTAGATAACGCGGTCACCAACTTGTATGTGCGGGAATATTGTATCGTGAAGATGGGTGAGTTTATCCAATTCACCGTGGATGGCGGATATGGCCAAAATGCGTTTAGCATGGCCCAAAGATGAAAAACGACTATCGGTTTTTACGTCTATACTCAAAATCAGATACGCGAATAAGTCAGTGGAGAACGAGAGGAATCTCTCTAAGGTACTTATATAATACATAAAATTAAGGCGTATAGAAAGAATTACCTTCAATACGCCTTAATAAAAACTTTATATGTTAATCAACTTTGGTTGATTAAGCCGCCTTTGCTGTATCTTCAACATTAGCAGGGGCTTTGATTTTACCCATAATGTCTTCCAGCTTTTCCGTTGCTTTATCTTCTGTGATTTTATCAACAGCAGCAACTTCACGTGCCAATCTTTCCAGTGCAGATTGGTAAATCTGACGTTCACTGTAGGATTGCTCGGCTTCTTCTGTGTTACGCTTAAGGTCACGAAGAACTTCTGCGATTAATACAGGGTCGCCGGAATTAATTTTGAGTTCATATTCCTGTGCGCGGCGGCTCCACATTGTACGACGGACACGTGAACGGCCTTTCAATGTTTCAAGAGCATCATCTAAGCAATCACTAGAGCTAAGCTTACGAAGGCCTGACTCTTCTGCTTTTGCTACCGGAATTTTCAAACGCATGCGGTCTTTTTCAAAACCAACAACATATAGGCTTAGTTCCATCCCGGCGATTGTTTGTTTTTCTACGCCTTCAACCTGACCCACACCGTGAGCAGGGTAAACAACGTTGTCGCCTGTTTTAAAATCGAAATTATCATTACCAGCCATAATCTATCACCTTTTTCTTCAATAAGAATTAAATATGCTAACCTAAATTTTCAGGATAAAAAATGAGCAACCTGCTATCTTAAAATGGCTGCTCAGCGTGCTTTCTAACCGTTTTTCCTAACTCAACATGTGACGCATTGTATCAAAAAATTCGGAAATTTTCAACTCAATAACGGCTAAAAATCAATTTATTTACATAATATTAACATTTTTTGTATTTTTATATGGTTTTCGCTTAATTTCAGCTATCAAAATCCATAAAAGCTTTTACTGTAGAATATAAAGGTAAAAGACGATGATTGATACAATTTTAAGCCTGCAAAAGCCTTTAGAGGATTACATCGAAGCGTTTGAAAAGCAAAATGCGCGCTCACTTGGGCTGTTTGAGCCTCTGGTTGAGGATGGTTTTATTTTTCAAGATCCTTATCGTAGGGGGCAAGGTGCATCGGGTTTGTCGCAAATTATGATGAGCCGCCTCAAAATGTATGAGGGCACGCGGTATAAGGTATATGACTTTACGTGGGGGCGGCGCGATATGACGGCCTATATGTTCTGGTCGTTTTCATTTCAGGTTAAGAAAAAAACCTTGATTAAAAGTGAAAAATCGACACATGCGATAGAAGGTATGAGCGAGTTGGTTTTCTCAGGCGATAAAAAACTTCTGTCTCATACTGATTTTTGGGGCGCACATGAGGCGTTTGATACGAAAGCCTATAAGGCATTTGATGAGAGCTAAGCTTTTGTAGCAGCCTCGGATAGCTTAAATGTTTGTTTTTCCGTATCAATCGAGGCTTTCGCGCCAATGGGGAAGCTGTATAAATTCTGACCGTGACCAAAGGGCATATTATACAAGATGGGTATATCCAGCTTTTCAGTATGCTCCTTAATGATATCATTTATCGTGTAACCAAACGGCCGCGTCGAGTCTTGCAAAGATGTAAACTCACCAAAAACCAGAGCTTTAACATCATCAAACACCTTCAGGCGTCTTAAATGCAAAATCATACGGTCAATCCGACTGACTTCTTCGTTGCAGTCTTCCAAGAATAATATGGCATCTTTATAGAAGTCATTTGGCAAGGTTTGGGGTAGATATTGAAACAGACTTAAATTACCGCCAATCAGCTTACCTTCGGCCTTACCTTCATTCAGAATATTATCTTTTGTCACTGGATATGTTTCAGTCTGACCGCCTAATATGTTCAACAAATGATCTATCTGACCGTATTTATGCAGGTTCTTAAAGACGGGGCCGTGAAATGTGATTGTATCTGTATGGGCATAAACCGCATTGAGGAGGGCGGTCACGTCGCTAAAGCCAATCAAGATCTTTGGCACACGTTTTAAAGGATCAAACTTTAATGTTTCTAACAGATGCGTACAGCGGTTGCCGCCGCCTGCTGCCCAGATGGCTTTGATGTCTTCACGCATCCATAACCCCTGAAAGGCGAGTGATTTTTGCAAGTGCGTACCGGCGGATTGGTTTTCACGCTCATAAGTTTGTGGATGTACAAAAACCTTATAGCCGAGTTTTTCGATATGGCTTTTAGATTTCTCAATATCGTCCTTTTCAACCCAACTAGACGGGGCAAAAACGCCGATTGTGTCACCTTTTTGTAATGCGGGTGGCTTGATACTCATGACTTAAGATGCCTTGCGTTGGTAATATCCGCCGACAACTTCTGCCATACCGTTACCCTCACCAATAATTTTGAACTTTCTGGTGTAGTCATGTTCGAAATGATCTGGGAAATTGATCATGATTTCATCGAAATTGGCAAAAATATCTTTGAGCGCTTCGCGAGAGGCTTGCTCGATTTTATCCTCTTTGCCCGTACCGTTAAGCACGAAATTTAATTCCAGATAATTACGCGCTTTTTCTTCACCATGACGCACCATGAAATGAATGATCGGGTTGTTTAACGCTTTGTTCAGTTCATTCACGAAATTATTGAAGAAGGATGCAAAATACATATAACCATCTGCGCCGATCAGGTAATCAGAGTTTTTACCCTCCAGCGATTTAATCATTTGTGTGCCGTCATCATTGTCTATGACTTGTCCCATATCTTCGATACGGTATCGAATAAGCGGGAAGGCCTTTTGATGGTAAGCGGTGACGAGCATGGAGTTATCCGGCCCTTTTTCCAGATAGACATAATCATCAAACACGTCGTAATCAAAACTGCTGCGTGTGTTTTGATGGGCAATTTCACCAAACTCGACCGCGCCATAGGTGCACTGAATGTCACTGTCGGGGAACATGGTTTGGATAAAGTTTTTGCTGCAATCTAAGAAAAATTCACCGCTGACATTGATATAGGGCAGTTTTTCAAACGGTGACATATTCTCTTTATGCATGATTTCCGCAACACGTTGCAGGACACATGGAAAGATAACGAGCAGTGTCGACTTGGTATCACGTAATGACTTTAAAAGATTTTCCACGCTCTCTTTTGTCACTTCCTCAAACGGCACCATCGTAAAACCGAAAAAGCGATTGAGCATTTTTGCGTGATCGGCATATGTGCTCGTGAAGTAGGATTTCATTGGGTAATAAACAACGAAGCTTTCGCCCTGTTTCCAACCATTGAGTTTGAATGAATGCAGGAAGCTTTGTGCAAAGATGTTGCAATCCTCATAATCAACCCAGCGATAAGTCGGAATGCCGGACGACCCACCTGTTGAAAGTGTCGTGTAGAAGTCTTTTTTCACGATCATGTGATTTACAAATTCTGTGAAACTAGGCGTATTGCCGTCTTTTAGTAAATCAACTTTGTCGTTCAAATGTTCGGATTTGAAGGCGTCGTTATGATCTTTCAGGTCTTGTTTACCGATAATTGGCAAGTGACTGAAGGCGTAAAAAAATTCTTCATCCGTCAGATCTTTTTCACTATCCAGAAAGGCATCAAAGCGTCCCTTGTAAAAAGGCGTGTGTTTGTTGGCATGCCTAATGACATCCGCGAGCCGATTGCGGCGTGATGATGTGGTCTTTGCAAGCTTTGAGAGAGCAAAATGAAAGCCTGTGATGTTACGCAAAAGTTTCATAATATGATTGCTTTATCCATCGGCATTGATTTTGGCAATCAATTCCTGAAGAACATCTTCCGATTTTAGATTAGTGATTTGGCATGTGCCTGCCGCATGGTGGCCGCCGCCGCCATACCCCAGCATGAGTTCACCGATATTTGTCTTACTGGATCTGTCCAGAATAGATTTACCCGTTGCAAAAACAGTGTTTTGTTTGTTCTTGCCCCATAAAATATGAATGGAGATATTACACTGAGGGAACAGCGCGTAAATCACAAAGCGGTTACCCGCCCAAATCGTGTCTTCTTTACGGAGATCAAGCACAACAAGATTATCATACACCTTCGCACAGCGTTCAATCTGTTCACGGCATTTCATTTGATGTTCATAATATAGGTCGACACGCTCCTTGACGTCAGGTAGTGCCAGAATTTCATTGATGTCATTATGTTCACGGCAGAAATCAATGAGCTTCATCATCAGTTGGTAATTTGAAATGTTAAAATCACGGAATCGTCCAAGACCGGTACGCGCATCCATCAGAAAACTGAGCAACACCCAGCCATCGGGGGATAGAATTTCTTCCTTGTTGAAATCGGCAGAGTCAGCTTTATCGACTGAGATCATCATCGATTCAGACACACGCGGAAATGCCTTTGCACCGCCAAAATATTCGTAAACAACGCGCGCGGCAGAAGGGGCGTCAACATCAATCACGTGGTTATCGGGTGAACCGTCAACACGTGATGCTTCACTTGCGTGGTGATCGAAGGAAAGATATGCAGCCTCAACATAGGGTAAGTTTGTGGTGATGTCTTCGGGACCAACTTCAATGAGGCCGTCTTGCATGTCTTTCGGGTGGGCGAACATGATGTCATCAATAAGATCAAGCTCCTTCAATAGTATGCCACAGACCAAACCATCCATATCACTGCGTGTGATCAGTCTGTATTTTTGTCCAGACTTTGGCATAATTTTATTGGCATTTTTGGTCATCGAAGCAGTCCTTTCCAGATCAACAGCGTAAAAGCAAATTAGAAAAGTACACAGTAGGCGGAATCATAGCGTTTTAAATCATTGAAAGAAAGAGTCTTAATGAAAGGGGCGTTATTTTTTATAAATATCTTCAATGAAATAGAGCGGTCTTTTCTTGGCTTCTCCGAAGATACGGCCAATATATTCACCCAAAATACCGATACAGAGTAGTTGAATACCACTCAGGACTGAAATCATAACCGTTAGGGTTGCCCAACCGGGGACGTCAACGCCGGAAATTAATGTTTTGAGGATGATATATGCACCAAAGAGAAACGCCATGATCGATATAAGCAGCCCGAAAAAGCTGGCCACTTTTAGGGGTACGGTGCTAAAGCCTGCAATCCCTTCCATGGCAAGATTCCAAAGCCCCGTGTAGCTCCACTTTGTGTAGCCTGCGGCTCTGGGCGCGCGGTTATATTGAAGGGCCACTTGTTTGTAGCCAATCCATGCGAATAACCCTTTCATGAAGCGGTGCTTTTCTCGTAATTGTACGAGCGCATCAATCGCGCGTCTGTTCATCAGGCGGAAATCACCAGTATTCTTAGGGATTTCAACATTGCTCGCGATGAAATTTATGACTTTGTAAAAACCATTGGCAGAGAATTTTTTAAACCATGTCTCACCTTCACGGATGATGCGCTGACCATAGACCACATCTGCATCTGTATCCTTCCACATTTTGATCATGTCAGGGATTAGCGCAGGGGGGTCTTGCAAGTCAGCATCCAGAATGATCAGGGCGTCACTGGTCACATTATCAATGCCGGCCGTCATCGCGGCCTCTTTACCGAAATTTCTGGATAGGTTTATAACCGTAACGCGCTTATCTTTTTTGCGGATGCTTTGTAGTATATCCAATGTTGAATCCGTACTACCGTCATTGATGTAGATCATCTCAAAATCATAGGCCAAATCATCAACAACCTTTGTGATTTCATCATGACAAAGTTGAATAACATCTTCTTCATTGTAACAAGGCACAACGATAGAGATGCTCTCTTTTTTTTGTTTTTTTGTCGTTTTGCTCGTGGCTGTCATGTGATTAACCTTCAATGAATTTCTTATAATGAATGATCACGTTTTAAAACAAACACATCATGCGGAATTATTTTATCCGGGTCACTATTTTTTAATGACAGGCTGCTATCGAATAGGACTGTGCTGTCATAAGTATAGTTGTCCATGTTCTTTTTAAATTCTTCGTGATTCATCAGAAATTCGTAATATTTTTTCGCGGGTTTTTCCGTTTCCGGGTCTTTAAATTGCGGTATCGTGATAACGCTTGGTTTGTGCTTTCTCATATCTTCCACAATCATATCGACATATCCAAGCATTTGTTTTTTGATCACTTGTCTTTCGTCATCATCTTGAACTGTTTTTAGTTTTTCAACAAGTCCGTTAAGCGGCCATAACTGCCCAAAGCGCGAGCCGTTCTTAAGGGCTGAAACCTTTGGTATAACAATGATCAGGTTTTTGAAGTCGTAAGTTGCGTAAACATTATTCCATGCTTTCTCATCAATGGCATCAACAAGGGGGAGTGCCAGAAATTGCCCCTTCGTCATTTTGGGATCTTTGTAACCGTATGTGAATCCAGAGAATAATACGATTATAATGACAGCAGCAGCCCATAGCCCCAAGTCTTCCTTTTCCAATATTTCTTTTGCAATGCCATAAATGGCAATGAAAAGCGCCACTGAACCAAAACATAATGTCGGTAGGGCCTGATAGTGGAAACCTTTATCCTGCAATATATAGGGTATTAGACTGAGAGCACTAAGCGCGGAAAATCCGATTGTGGCGTGTTTTAAGTTTTGATTTGAAGGAGCCTTAAAAAGCCAGAATGCCAAAATGAAGCCGACCAGCCCGTAAAGTACGTAGTAGTAGCGATAATATAACGGGAATGGCCGCTCAACACTGTAAATGGAAATGATTTCCGGTAAAATTTCAAAAAAACCGGGTGTAACAGCAAAGACAAAAGCGATATAGGCCACCCCGATGATAAGCAGGCCCCAAAAGTCAGGCTTCTTGATACATGTGAGAATGGACTTCGTGATATAGAGACGATGCACAAAAAATGCTGCTGCTATGATGCCGTAATGTGGCTTAAGACAAATGGCCAAGCCGCCAAGAAAAACACTACTTACAGCCGTAAAACGATGAGGGCTTTCTTCACGGGTTAATCGATATTGGTAAAAGCATAGCGGAATAAGAAATGCCGTGATTAAATGATCTTTAGAGCCGTATGAAATGCCGGAAGCCCACGTTAGAGCAAGTATATATCCAAAAAGAATAACAACAATATCTGTTGGGTTGAATGAGCCTTCTTTCATGTGCATGTAGAGAACATAGCTTGAAAAAACTATGTAGAGGTTAACAATGATGAAGACCGAAAATTTGGGATCTAATCCCCAATAAGTATAAAGTGGGTATGCTGGCAAATAGATCAGAAAACTTAAAGGGGGATTTGTTTCATAAAAATCGGTTTTGTACGTTCCGCCTGCGAGAAAGCGATCCAAACATTGCAGAAGCCAAGACGTGTCGACATCTATGTGAATATCCATATACAGAGTTGACCATAGCACGACAAATAGAATAAGAATGACAGCTGTAAATGCGGGATGATATTTAAAATTTAATTTTAAATCTTCTAGCAAGCTTGCCCCCTTAGCAGCGAAATGAACCAAAAGTGAATTTATGCGAGATATTCTAAAAAGTCATTACAAAAGTTTTAGCAAGTTCACTGTCGTTGGTGCGATTAATACCGTAATCGATTTTGGTGTTTTTTTCATCTTACATGATGTTTTTGCGGTTATGTTTGTTGTTGCTCATATCTTGGCGTTTTTTGTTGCGCTTGCAAATAGCTTTTACTTCAATGCAATTTGGACGTTTAAAAATCTGAAGAAAGACCAATTGATCAGGCAAATATCTTCTTTTGTTCTGATTGGCTTAATTGGATTATTGTTAAGTACGTTAACCATATATGTTGCTAACCAGTTTATGTGGGTCTATTGGGCTAAAATTCTTGCGATGGGCGTGTCGTTTGTTTGGAACTATGTCGGTTCTTGGCTTTTCGTGTTTAAAGACTAATTCTTACGCTTATAAACATCGTATTTGAGCGTGTAGGGGTATTCTAAAGTCGTTCCCGTGAAATAGACCATACGGTCATATTCAAACATCTCTATTTTTTCGTAATCTTCATCCATGATTTTCTTAAGTTTTTCGTTTCCGCCAAAAAATGACATAAAATCAAATGTTCTCAGTATGCCTATGGGCATGTCTGAAGCGATCAAAAGTATTGATGGTTTATAATAGGTCAGATCCTCTGCCACAAACGCCGTGTATTTTTCCTTGAGCATGAGGGCGTGTTGCACGTCCTCTTCATTCTCACTTCTTAACCCTTGCAGTGTTTGCGGCAAAAACCACAGGCTAGGGAATCTTGTGGCGTGTTGATATCCCATATAAGCAGCGGTCGGGTTTATAATTTCAATATCACCATGAAACGCAAAAAACGAGCATGGTTTCTCACAATTTTTTTCAAGATATTCGGCAACGGGAAGATTGGGAATGTCTTTGGATTCCGGAAAATCTGTATTAAGAGGCGTCAGCGCATTCATGATGGAAAAGAGACAAACAAACGGAATAATAATTTGGACAATTTGTGGTTTTTTGATGATGTCGGCAGTACGGAACATAAGGCTCATACTCAAACCCATCATAAAAAACGCATAGGCCGGCACCAAATGATTATAAAACCCTTTCATTTGTACGTAATAAGGCACAAGACAAAGAAGGCAACAGCAATATGTGAACATCACCAATCGTTTTTGTTCTTGTTTTAAATCTTCGCGAAACGCTTCGAACAGGAAGAACGCAAGATAGGCAAGCATATGAATTTGCGACGCATTTAAAATAGCCAATAGATCACCGCCAGAGTTGGCATAAAGAGTAATGACGTCGGGCAAAATGATGGTGATGTAATCTGTAAAAAACACGACCACAACGGCAATGTAGAGGCTCGTCATAATCGCTAACGCTAAGAAATCTATCTCTTTGAAAAAGTTCCATTGTCTGTGTTGAAACATGCGAGAGAATAAGAATACCGTTGGCAATAATCCATAATGTGGTTTTATCAAAACGCAAAGCGCGCCTATAAAGCAAACGCCATAAGTAAGTAGACGCGGCAGTTGAATGCGCTCCATCAGGGCAAACTGACACAACACAAAAGGGATAAGCCCTAATAAAATTAAATGCTCTCGGTCAGAATAAAAAACAGTCGTAATAAGTGTAATGCTGAGTAAGTAGCATGCAGTAAAGCTTAGTCGTTGCGTGGGTGTTAAATGGTGGAAGTACCCAATCATTTTATGGACGGTCAAGACTGATATAATCACAAATAATGAGGTCACGTAAAATGATGCTACAGGAAGCGGAAGCCCTGTCATCTTTGAGAAGAGAACATGCGGTACGTAGGCCATGATGCTCAATGGTGGGTTGGTTTCATAAATATGTTCGGATAATGATTGCCCTTGTAACAGACGGTCTGCGGCCATCAGAAGCCAAGAGATATTGCCGTTTACAAGGTATTGGCCTTGGATCAAAACACACGGAACGGCAACACACAGTATGGCTACTAAGAAAACAGTAATGTTCAATATTTTTGAATTCATTCTTCTGACACTTTTGTGTAAACGTCCCATGTGATCAAATAAGGAAAATCATATGGTGTTCCTTTGTAGAAGTATGCACGATCTACAGTCAAGCGATCTGTTCTTTCGTAAGTCGATATGGCTTTTTCAAACTCGGGTGAAAAGGTAAAATATCCTACTAATGTACTACTTTCATCAAGGACACCCACAGCAGGGCTTTCTACCATCACAAATATAAGGGACGGTGAAAATCGCTCGATGTCTTTGGCAACATAATCGGCAAAGCGTTTTTGTGTATCGTTCGGAGGTTCATTTTGGAATGTTGATAAAAACCAAAAAGAAGGAAAACGCGTTGCATATATGTGCTCTGAATAAAGCGCGATCTGAGAAACAATATCCATATTTTCATAGGTTATATAAAACGAGCAAGGCTGCTCACAATGCTCATCTATATAGGCCGCAATTTCATTATTTTTATAATCGGCATGTGTCGGGTAATCGGGGCGGAGGGGGGCATGCGCATAAGAAGATGCAAAAATAACGATGGCTAGTCCAAAAAGGAGTATCTGATTCTGCTTGGTAAATAATTGGGCAATCTTTAGGCTTAAAATACCCATTAAAGGAAAGAGCAGGGCATATAGCGGGAGTCTGTGATAAGTGAAGCCTTTCATTTGAAGACAATACACAACCAAAGATAAGAGCGCGCAGCAAGCAATGGCAAACAGCAGCGCTTTTGATTTATCTTTTATAAAGGCAATGCACATAAAACATATCGCGACCAACGCAGCGTAGGGCAGAGCAGTAGCATAGGCTTTGTGCGGGTCATTATAATTTAAATATGTCTGTATAATGTCGGGTAATATGATTGTTATGAAGTCGTTGAAATAGATAAAAACAATCGCCAGATACCCAATGCTCAAAGATAACAAAACGAGGAAATCTTGATCTTTGAGAACCCAAAGCCGTCTTTGAATAACTATACGGTGAAGAAATAGAAACACCGGAATTAAACCAAAGTGCGGTTTAAGCAGTAAGGCAATGCTGCCCAAAATCAGAACAAGAAATGTAGTGAGTTTGGGTGTTTTATAATCGTATGTCAGAGCAATTTGAACCAAAATAAAAGGCAAAAGCATGATCGCCAAAAAGTGATCACGCTCGGCATAATATAGGGTTGGTATGATTGTAACTGAACATAGGTAGGCGAGTAGCAGTATATTTTTTTCAAGATCGCTTAATATAGGGAGTGAACGTAATATTTTCTGCGTGACATAAACGCCCAGAATAATAAAAACGAATGTAAGCCAAAAAATGCAGTGATAAACGGGAACGCTTAAAACATCACTGAGCCATGTAAACGGCGTGTAAATGAGAATACTTAAAGGCGGGTTTGTATCGTAACAATCGCGCAGCATAGAGCCGCCATTGAGAAAACGATCAGCACAGATACTAAGCCATGCAACGTCGCTATTGATACTTGTTTGATGTTGTACGTAAACCCAAGGCAGCAAGAGTACAAACGAAAGCAGCCAAAACGGAAAACTGGATATTGTTTTTTCCGGTGTCTCGGCTGCGCTCTCGGTCATTTAAGCCTAGCTTGCCTCTTTTTCAGGGACATCCTCGGCTTTATCCGCCTCTTTTAGAGAAGATGCAGGCTCTTTGGCTTTCTTCTTCTTTTTTGTCTTGGATTTTTTGTAGGTAGGTTTTGTACCTTCATCTACTGTTTCTTTCTCAACAATAACTTCTGTTATGTCGTCCATATCCGGTACTTCGAACATAGCATCAAGAAGCAAGGTTTCGATAATTGATCGTAAACCACGCGCACCAGACTTTCTTTCTATCGCTTGTTGGGCAATGGAAATCAACGCTTCATCCGTGAACGTCAGATCAACTTCTTCCAGATCAAAGAGCTTTTGATATTGCTTAACCAGAGCGTTCTTAGGTTCAGTCAAAATTGTAACCAAAGCATCTTCATCAAGATTTTCTAGCGTTGCAATCACTGGTAAACGTCCGATGAATTCTGGGATTAGACCGTATTTATGCAAATCTTCAGGTAGAAGATCTTTTAAGAGTTCACCGACGGATCGCTCATCAGGGCCGCGAACTTCTGCTCCAAATCCGATCGTTGTACCTTTACCCCGTTCGGCAACAACTTTTTCAAGCCCGGCAAACGCACCACCACAAATAAAGAGGATGTTGGCCGTATCGACTTGCAAGAATTCTTGTTGCGGGTGTTTACGTCCACCTTGCGGCGGGACAGAGGCAACAGTACCTTCCATCAATTTCAAGAGTGCTTGCTGAACCCCCTCACCGGATACATCACGTGTAATGGACGGATTATCAGACTTACGAGAAATCTTGTCAATTTCATCAATATAAACAATACCTTTTTGGGCGCGCTCTACGTTGTAATCACTTGCCTGAAGTAATTTCAAAACAATATTCTCAACGTCTTCACCAACATAACCGGCTTCGGTTAGGGTTGTTGCGTCGGCCATTGTGAAGGGAACATCCAAAATTCGCGCTAATGTTTGCGCCAGAAGTGTCTTACCACAACCGGTTGGGCCAACCAGAAGAATGTTAGATTTTGCCAATTCAACTTCCGCGTTGGCACCATCGCCGCCATGTTCAAGGCGTTTATAGTGATTATGAACGGCAACAGACAAAACGCGTTTTGCGGATTCTTGACCGATAACATAATCATCTAAAACTTGTTTGATCTCGCTTGGCGCGGGTACACCATCGCCGGTGCGTACCATCTGGGTTTTATCTTCCTCACGAATAATGTCCATACACAGCTCAACGCACTCATTACAAATGAACACATTCGGCCCTGCAATAAGCTTGCGTACTTCATGCTGGCTTTTGCCGCAGAACGAACAATAAAGAGTACTTTTTGAATCGGATGACCCTGATGTTGATTTACTCATGTGTGGAAGCTTTCTGTCCTATTAAGAATCTTTATACAACCAATCTGCCAATTGGTAGGCGCAAGCGCAAGCCCCTATGTGTAGGAATAGGTGTTTTTGCTCACATAATCCCTTATTTTATTTTGAGACTTGATATTATGGTGAACCTGCCACATAACAAAGCCAACGAAAATTGTGTAAGGCATTATTCATAATGACGTTGGAATCACTAGATGAGGTTGTCGAAAATTTTTCCCTGTTTGATGATTGGGAAGATCGTTATCGATATTTGATAGATTTGGGCCGCACGTTGCCGCATATGGATGATGCGCACAAAGTGGATCAAAATCTTGTGCGTGGGTGTACATCACGTGTTTGGTTGGTGCCTGAAATTAAAGATCATAAATTTTACTTTGAAGCCGACAGCGATGCGCATATTGTGCGCGGATTAGTGGCCATTTTAATGGCGGCTTATGATGGCAAGACATTGGATGAAATCAAAAACAGCGATGTTGAAAAAGCATTTCAAACAATAGGGTTGGATCAACATTTAAGCGCAAACAGGCGCAGCGGCTTTTTCGCAATGGTTGAAAAGATTAAGGTTCTGACCGCACAAAACTAAGGGGCTGCGGGTTCTTCTGATGGTGCTGCGGTTTCGGCCATATTTTTCAGTATGGATTCTTTTTTCGCTTCCCATGCCTGAATTTTTTGTGTGCCAAATTCTTTGCCTTTAATCTCTGTGACGTGACCAATATTGCGAAGAATGTTCGCAAATAATTCATCAGCTTCCGGCGTTTGTTCGCCCATTAATTCTGCTTGTACTGACATAATTGAATTTTTTGAAATCCAAAGCTGCGCGATATAGAGTGTGTCATGAAGTCCTTGACGGCCTTGCGCCACAATGCCCGTCTGTCTATATCCGTCGGCTTCGCGTGTATCGATGTTGAATTCCTTGATAACCTTGTCTGATGTCATGGAGCGCACCGTGGCTTGCATCGTTTCTTCCGTGAAGTGACTATACATTTCATCTGTTGCGGGGTTGCAGATGACCTGAATCTTCACGGTCGAAGAGAGACCAAAAACCTTGGTATAAGTCACCAGATCAAAACACGTGCCGGCATCATCTTCATTTTCACAATGATTAACAGCCAGCGGTTCTTCCGGGAATCCTGCGTAAAAATCACAATGTTCGGGGGAATAACCGAATTTATAGTCTGAAGGTTGAAACGCTTGCTCTTGTGGTTCTTGCGCGGCTTGTTCCTGCGCGTGTAATGGTGCAATCGTGAATAATGTGCAGATAATAGTCAGAGCAAGGAATCTAATCATCTTTTGTCCAATCTTCGGGGGATGCAGGGCTTTGATCGCCTGTTCCCATATTTTTTACTTCATGCGCGCCGTCTGCGTCAAATGGCGGAAACCACACATAGGGTATCCCTTTTTTCTCCGCGTAGGCAAGTTGTCTTTTTAACTTTGACGGACTATGGAATGTTTCGACGTTATGGCCATTGCCGCGCAGTATGGCGGCGGTTTCATTCATAAGGCTCCGTGCTTCCTCATTGGGTAGAATAACCAGAACATCGGCGGGGGATATACCCGATTGCGGTAATTTACCTTGAATACGAATGCGGTCAAACAGGCGTGAAAAGCCAATGGATATACCAACACCGGGCAGCTTTTTATTGATATAATTGCTCGCCAAATCATCATACCGCCCACCGGAGCAAATAGAGCCGTAATCAAGATCAAGGCTACCGTCTTCTTTCACGAAATTTGTTTCGTAGACTGTGCCCGTGTAGTAATCAAGACCGCGAACAATACCTAAATCGGCGATGACAGAACCTTCGGGAAGGTGTGACAGGTTTTCAAGAACAAAAGCTAATTCTTCAAGCCCTTTATGGTAGGTTTCATTAAAGGGTAAAATTGAAAATAAATCTTCAAGATATGTTATCTGATCTTTTATTGTTTTGTTGTCAGGTGTTTTAGATAAGTTAAAAAACCTTTTTACTAGATCAAAAGCTTCATTTTTAGCATGTGTGTGTGACGATTTTTCAATCTCATCTTTTATAGCATTGTCAAATTCAGTTTTTGAAATTTTATCTTTTTTATCAATAATTCTGAGAATATTTGTTTTAATATCTAGATCGAATATTTCTAAACTTTCCAAAAAACCATATAGAATTTTCCGATTTGATATTCTGATCTGAATATTTTCCAAATCACCTAGCGTTTTCTTTTCATCTGTTGCTGGGTCAATACACGGTAAATTCGAAAGCACCTCCCAAATAATCGCGGGCATTTCCGCGTCGAAGTGCAGGGGAAGAGTATCGACATTAATCACGTCGATATCACATTGATAAAATTCACGAAAACGGCCTGCCTGCGGGCGTTCACCGCGCCAGACGCGCTGCATCTGATATCGTTTGAACGGAAACACCAAATCATTGAAATGCTGCGCCGTGTAACGGGCGAGGGGGACGGTCTGATCAAAATGGAGCGCGAGGCGCGCTTCCTTGTCACCTTCTTCTTTGTGCAGGCGTTCCAAAACGTAAACTTCTTTATCCACGTCCGCTTCGCCGTCACCGCCTTTGGCCGTGATCGCGTCCAGTGTTTCCACGCTCGGCGTTTCGATGTTGCAAAAACCATAGCGTTCAAACACGCGGCGGATATGGTCAAACCATAGTTGCTCGGCCTTGCGTACTTCGGGAAGCCATTCGGGAAAGCCGCTAATTGGCGTGGGTTTATAGATTTTCTTTTTATCACTCATTGGTTTTTGATAATTGATGCTAAGGTTTCGTGCAAGCGCTAATTCAGTTTCCAGTTCGGGCGAATGAAATGACATGTATAGCCATTGGGGAATTTCTGTAAATAATCCTGGTGATCCGCCTCGGCTTCGTGGAACTCTCCCGCGGGGACAATCTCTGTTACAATCGGCGCGGGGAATATATTGGCGGCGTTAAGCTCCCGCACCAGATCACGCGCTGTTTGTACTTGGTTATCACTGAGGGTAAAGATCGCCGAGCGGTATTGCGTGCCCGTATCATTGCCTTGGCGGTTCACCGTAGTCGGGTCATGGATTTGAAAAAAGAATTCCAGAATAGTGCGATAGTTGGTCACCGCATTATCAAAGGTAATTTCTATTCCCTCGGTATGGCCTGTATCGCCAATGCAAACCTCGTTATAGGTCGGGTTGTTCGTATGCCCGCCTGTATAGCCAACGCGGGTATTGGTAACGCCAGCCTGTTTACGGATCAGCTCTTCCATGCCCCAAAAACATCCGCCTGCTAAAATTGCTTTTTCTTCTGCCATTTTATTTATCCTCGAATAAATCACTGAGCTGTTTGGTGAGTGCTTCGGCTAAACCGTCGGCATCAGATATCGTAATCGCCCGCTCATAATAACGCGTGACGTCATGGCCGATGCCAATCGCGGTGAGTTCTACCACTGATTTATCTTCAATCCAGTTTATGACGCTGCGTAAGTCCATTTCTAATATATTCGAAGGATTGACCGACAAGGTTGAATCATCAACAGGCGCGCCGTCTGAAATCACCAACAGGACTTTGCGCTCTTCGGGGCGTTTAGACAGGCGGTTATACGCCCAAACCAGTGCTTCGCCATCGATATTTTCCTTTAATATGCCTTCCTTGAGCATCAGGCCAAGGTTTTTACGGGCGCGTCGTGTTGGGGCGTTGGCATCCTTATAGATAATATGGCGAATGTCATTTAGGCGACCTGGTTTATCAGGGCGTCCGTTTTCCAGCCAAAGTTCCCGTGATTTTCCGCCTTTCCATGCCCGCGTGGTAAAGCCGAGGATCTCCGTTTTCAGGCCGCAGCGTTCCAGCGTTTGAGCGATAATATCCGTCGTCGTCGCGGCAATCGCTATCGGGCGACCGCGCATAGAGCCTGAATTATCAATCAATATGGATACAATTGTATCTTTGAACGGTGTTTCCCTTTCCTGCTTGAAGGTCAGGGGCACATCGGGGTTGGCAATGACCCGCGCGAGACGTGACGCATCAAGCGCGCCTTCCTCCAGATCGAATTGCCAACTGCGGCGTTGTTTGGCCATCAATTTTCTTTGCAGGCGATTGGCAAGCTTAGTGATGATGTTGTGATAATTATTGAGCTGTTGGTCCAGAAGTGCGCGCAAACGTTCCATCTCCGGCGGGTCGGCGAGGTCTTCCGCATTTACTTCCTCATCAAATGATGTCGTGTAGATGGTATAGAACCCTTGCATGTAATCACCAAAATCAGACGCTCGCCCCGGAGGAGGCGCTAGGGATTCTTCGGCCATCATATCTTCTGATCCAAGATCATCCATGATGTCATCCATGTCCATATCAAACCCCTCATCGGTTTGATCGGTTTCTTCCGGTTCACCTAATGCGCCGGACTGTTCTTGTGTGTCTTGTTCTTCCTGATGATCCTCGTCAGATTGTTCGGCTTTTTGATCCGCATCGTCTGATGTTTGGTTATTTTCATTTTGATTTTCCAGATCACTGTCGCCATCAGAATCTACGGGGATATTAAATTGCGTTAGAAACTGACATGCGATTTTTGCAAAGGCCTTTTGGTCTGATAAGGCAGATTTCAGATCTTCAAATCCCGTATTTTTTAACTGTTTTGTGATCCATGGTTGCCAAAGGTCATAGGCTTTTTGTGCGGACGGGGGGGGCTCTATACCGCTGATTTCGCTGCGGGCTACAATGTGCAAAGCATCTGCGAGTGCGATATCTTCACGTTCTCTTATATCCGCATAACCACGCCGCACTGATTTTGCCTCTAAAATGGCGTTCAAATTATGACCAACGCCATCCATGCTAATGATGCCCAGGGAATCACAACGTGCCTGCTCTAAAGCGTCGAGAGCCGCTTGTGCGCGAAGGTCGCTTTGGCCGTTGCTGTTGTGAATGCCTTCATCATGATGTGCAATTTTAAGGGCATAAGTATCAGCACACCCCCTGATTAAAGCGCGTTTTTCTTCAGGCATATCAGGTGAAGGAGACGGGATACGCGGACGATCAAGATTCTTGATTTCACCTGTTGGCATTTCCAATTCGGAATAGGTGATCTCCAAATCCTTCTTGCGTGCAATCGCCCGCAAGGTGGAGGTTGTGTTAACTTTAAACTGTTCAGTGTCTTGTGTGGTCATGATGTATTTGATGGTATCTCATTTTTTTTAGTGCGCACAGTGTCAATATTCAGATTTGACGCGAATATTACTTTGGTGATAAAACGTGACGTAATAATAAGAGAAAAAGGTGATGCACTATGGGAATTCGTAGTACTTTAGGAACTGCTTTTGCCACGATTGTGGTGGTTGGCGGACTTTATGTCGGTTTTGGTGACAATGAAGAAGAGCGCGAACGGAGACTTCAAGAGGTTGAAGAGCGTTCAGAAGCCGGAGGGCGCGGTGCTGTTCGAACCGGTAGCGGAATCATTAAGGGCGTTAGTCAAGAGGTTGCCGAAATTCTAGAAGAGAATGGAATCAATATATCTGATTATGACAGCTTGGATGAATTGAAGGGTGCGCTCGAAGATCAAGGCATAGATGTGAATACCTTGTTAGGTAATTGCGATGGTGAAAATGCGTTTATGGACCCTGATTGTTTTACCGGAATTCCCGGTCACGACTAAATTTTGTATCAATCAGGCACAGCAATATTCTTGATGGCACTTTGCGGTAAATCAATGCCAAAGCATCGCTGATAATATTCTGCAATAATCGGGCGCTCTGCTTCGTCACATTTGTTTAAAAATGCAACGCGGAATGCTGTTTCTCTATCATTAAAAATCAACATATTTTCTGCCCAAGCAATAACCGTTCTGGGGGACATGAGTGTTGACAGATCACCATTGACAAACCCTTCGCGTGTTAAATCGGCGAGTGTTACCATTTTGTTGATTGTGTCTTGGCCTTCATCCGTTGAAAATTCAGGCAGTTTGGCGAGGACAATCTCGGCTTCTTTGTCATGCGGCAGATAATTGAGCGTTGTCACAATATTCCATCTATCCATTTGACCTTGGTTGATCTGCTGCGTTCCATGGTAAAGACCCGTTGTGTCGCCTAAGCCAATCGTGTTGCTCGTTGCAAATAAACGGAATGCAGGGTGCGGTCGAATAACAAGATTCTGATCAAGAAGGGTTAGTTTACCCTCGGCTTCTAAAATACGTTGAATTACGAACATAACATCAGGGCGCCCTGCATCATATTCATCAAACACAAGGGCAACGGGGTTTTGGATAGACCAAGGAAGCAGGCCTTCTTTCCATTGTGTGATTTGTTTGCCTTCTTGTAAAACGATGGTGTCTTTACCGATAAGGTCGATACGGCTTACGTGACTGTCCAGATTAATCCGAACGCAAGGCCAGTTTAGACGCGCGGCAATTTGTTCGATGTGCGTTGATTTACCCGTCCCGTGATAGCCTTGTATCATCACGCGGCGGTTATACATAAAACCTGCCAGTATTGCCATTGTGGTTTCAGGGTCGAATTTATATGTGGGGTCTACGTCAGGGACATTGGCCGTATCTTCCGTAAAGCCGGGCACTTCCCAATCACAATCAATGCCGAATGTTTTTCCTGCATTATATTTTGTGTCGGGAATGCTTGTGTATTTGCCCTCTTTGGCTTTGATTTGTGTAATGCTGAACGACATACCGCGCTCAGCTTCTTTATCTTTATCAAGATGATCTGTCATATTTCGTGCTTCTGTCATGAATTTTGGTTTGTGTGACCCGTGCGTAATTTTTTTTTAAGAGTCTTGCTTTTCCAGATTTGAATATTCCTGAAACGCAAGCTTCAATACTGTATAGGCCATATTGATCTTCTTGAGAAGCTCTTCAGCACCAGAATTATCTTTATTCAGATCAGGATGATATTTTTTAGCCAGCTTTTTATATTGCTTTTTGATTTCTTCAAGCGTTACAGGTGGAGAAAGCCCCATAATGGCCATGGCTTCGTATTCAGGTGTGTTGGTGTCGCCGACAAACGCAGATTTTTGATGTTGATATGTTTCTTCTTTAGGGGCTTCTTCGCTGAAGTAATATGTGTTTTGCACCGCTTCATAAAGTTTTTCGGTGTCGTACACATCTGCACGCCATGTCGGGCGGTCGCCGTAAAAGCTGCTCATCATGTGGTCTTGGACTTCGTTGTTTGACATACCTTCAAAGAAATTCCATGCCTTGTTATATTCTTTAATGTGATCAAAACAGAAGAAATAATAGTCGTTAAGCCCTCTATGTTTGGGAGCCTTATGTTCACCTTGATCGGGACAGCCCGGCATATCACACGCGCCAAGTTGTGATTCTGGTATATCGTCCTCAAATTCCGGCGATTTATATTTTAAAACTATTTTCGGCATAACGTTTCCATTATACAGATAATATCAATTATCGGCAAAAGAGAAATGAGAAGAATTCACTATGTCAGGCATGCAAAAATCAATTGAAAAAAAGTTACAAGAATCATTTAACCCAACGTATCTTGAAGTTGTAAATGAAAGTTATAAACATAAAGGGCATAGTGGCGATGACGGATCAGGCGAAAGCCACTTTGTTGTGACGATATCATCTGCACGATTTGATGATATGAGTAGGGTGGATAGGGAACGTTCGGTTTTTTCTGTTTTAGAAAACGAGATGAAAAGTATACATGCCTTATCTGTTCGTATAAAATAAATATAAACCCCATGGTTGCATTTTTTTTTCGAATGCTATAGCATACGCCGGTGTTATAGATTTTGGACTTTACTCGTGTGGGGGTAAAATGAAAGATAATTCGTCAAAAACTGACGGTGCCAATGATTTTGGTTATCAAGCAGGGCAGAGCTCACTCGTCAGCCGTAATATTACAATTTTTAATCGTAGAACATCCATCCGTCTGGAGCCTGAAATGTGGGTTGCCCTCAAGGATATCGCGGATCGTGAGAAGTGCACAATACATGATATATGCGGTTTGGTTTATACCCGCAAAGATCAGGGTACATCTTTAACTGCGGCCATTCGCGTTTTTTTGATCCTGTATTTTAGGGCTGCGTCGACCGAAAAAGGGCATGAAAATGCAGGTCATGGCGATTTCGATGTAATGAAAAAGAGAGCGTGTATTCCGGAAGAGTTTCAGGTTTTCTTTGAACCGTCTTCTAATAAACGCAAAAAATCGTTGTAGCAGAAGTTTTAAAGATTACGCCCGTAATTCAAAAACTTTTTTCTGCGCGCTTGGATGATATCAGAAGCATCCCAAGGCATCATTTGCTGAAGACCTTTTTCTATTTGATCGCCAACGCTCTGAATTGTTTCATCTTTATTGCGGTGTGCACCACCAACGGGTTCAGCAATAATGGCATCAATCAGTTTTAATTCTTTCAGATCCTGAGCCGTCAATTTAAGCGCAGCGGCCGCTTCTTTCGCGTATTCGCCATCACGCCATAAAATGGATGCGCAGCCTTCGGGTGAAATAACGGAATATATTGAATGTTCCAGCATGTAGACTTTGTCTGCCACGGCGATTGCAATCGCACCGCCTGATCCACCTTCACCGATAACAACCGATATAATAGGGACATCGGCTCTTAGGCAAGATTCAATGGATTTGGCAATCGCTTCTGATTGTCCGCGTTCTTCCGCGCCAACACCCGGATATGCACCGGCGGTATCAATCAAGGTAATAACAGGGATTTGAAATTGGCTGGCCATGTTCATAAGGCGCTGCGCCTTACGATATCCTTCCGGGCGAACCATGCCGAAATTGCGTCTGATACGACTTTCTGTATCGAAGCCTTTTTCATGTCCCATAATGATACAGGATTGCCCGCGGAAACGACCCAATCCACCGACAAGCGCATGATCTTCTGCAAAGTTGCGATCACCCGCCAATGGAATGAAATCATCAATCATTGTTCTGATGTAATCCAATGTACGCGGACGCATTTGTTGACGTGCGACCTGTACCTTTTGCGCAGATGTCAGTTTGCTGTAGGTTTGGACAAGGAGTTTATTGGCCTTGGTTTGCATACGGGAAATTTCGTCAGCAATATTCACTTCGGCATCACTGTTCACATGCCGAAGTTCGGCAATTTTGCCTTCAAGTTCAAGAATTGGCTTTTCAAAATCAAGCTGACTCATAGTACCTACTAATACCCTAACCAAATATTTGTATGCGAAAAGCGGTTATTAACATAGCCGCCTATCACTAAGATGTTTTACTTCTTTTCACCGGTTTTTGCGAGAGGGTGTTTTTCCTCTACCGTCTTTTTAACATCTTCACCAAGTATATGCGTGTATATCTGCGTTGTTGCGATATCTGCATGTCCCAGCATCTTCTGCACGGAGCGTAAATCGGCGCCATTGCTGAGAAGGTGCGTTGCAAAAGCGTGCCTTAATACATGGGGGCTAACGCGCCCGTCATCGATTTTAGCTTCTTTTGCAAGATCTTTCAAAAGTTGTGCAAAACGCTGTCTGGTCAAGTGACCGCTGACTGATGTTTTGGACGGAAACAACCATTGATCCTGATTGGATGTGTCGTTTTCACCAATATGCTGTTTGCGCACTTCTAAGTAGTCTTTTAATGCGTTTTGTGCAGGCGTTGATAACGGTACCATACGCTCACGGCCCGCTTTACCTTCAACAATAAGGTGATCCGTGCCTTTACCGATTGCGGAAAGGGGGAGCCCGACAAGTTCTGAAACACGTAAGCCTGTTGCGTAAAGCATTTCGATAAGACAAACGAGCCTTGTGCCTTCAGCCGTATCTTTCTCACCGGCTGTTTTGATCAGGTTTGTAACTTCGGCCTCTGATAGTGTTTTGGGCAAAGTACGACCTTGTTTAGGGCTTTCGATTGTTGATGTCGGATCATCTTCACGAAGACCTTCCGACACAAGGTAGCGATAAAATTGACGTAAGGCTGAAAGGCGGCGTGCAACTGTGCGCACTGCAATCTTTCCTTTATTCGGGCCTTTTGTATTCGACTTTTGACCAAGGTCTTGAAGGTAGGCCTTCAAGTTTGCTGTCGTGGCTTGGTCAATTTCTACATTTTTGTTGTTTCTAAGGAACAAACTGACATCCGCCAGATCACGCCAATAAGCTTGGCGTGTATTCATCGCCGCGCCACGCTCAGTTGTAAGCATATCAAGGAATGCATCAACTTGCGGGTGCAGGTCTGGTTTCGGCATTGCCGGGCGGCCAGGTCTTGCCATTTTTATCTCCTTTAGTTTTCTATCTTCAAAATAGCCTGAGCTATAATCCGATGTGATAATTGTTTAAAACCCAAGTCATCAAGAGCAATAACAATATCGCCTAAAATTCCGGCATAAACATCTTCGTTGCCTATCTTGCTTAAGGTATACGCAGACAACAACAAAGATACACTTATGTCTTGATTTTTACTCGACTGATCCAATGCCTTTAAAATAACATAGGGTGGCATTGTATACCTGTTATTCCAGACCAAGTCAAAACCATTTGTATCTATGTAGCGCACTTTATCACCATTATTCTGCGTGCTGTCAATATTTTCTATAATATTTTTCAAAGCGGCAGTTTTCTGATCAGAGGCAAGGTATGTTTTAAGGCTTTTCTGTGCCTTTTCTTGCAATTCAGCATCTTTGGTCTTTACCATAAGACTGAGTGCGGTGATGAGTTGCAAGCGCATTTTTTCTGCGCTTTGATTCTCATATTTGGCGTCGGTTAATTGCTCTAACCAATCTTCCGGCGGTGAATCATCACTGTATAAAAAAAGCTTCGTCGCACGCACGGCGTGACTGAGTGACAGGTCTTCGCCGATATCCATGCTCTGAATAGCAGGAAGAAAGGGAAGTAGTGTGATATCATTGTATTTATAGGCAATGGTAAAAGCTTCGGCGATTTTATCTTTACGTTTTTTAGGTATCCAGCCTGCCTTCGTTTCATCATACAGAACAGCCAGTTGATACCAATCATTACCTTTTGGCGGGTTGTGTTTATATTTATCAAGAATGTTCTCATACAAAGCTGATAAAAACTCAATACTCTGAACACCATTTTCAACAGCGTTCAGACTGAGAAGAGCTTTGGTATCCTCACTTATGTGAGTTTGTTGTAATAATGCGGCTGTATGCTGTGGATGGATGTGTTGGAAAGGCACATTACTGCTACGTGGTAATATAATGCGATCTTCTGCAGTGAGGATGGCGCGCTCTAAAAAGCTGAGTGCGGCAAAAGATTTTATATCATATTCAAAACGAAAATCTTTATTCTCTAAAATAGATTTAAGTATTTTGTTTTCAGACTGATCAATAATGGTTTGGTATTCAGGGAGGGAATCCTTGGACAGCGAGAGCGTGCAATAGGCGTTCAATTCTTTCCAAAAATCAATGTTTCGATATTTATCTAATGACGTTTTGATCTCCAGACATGCTAAAGCTTTTTGCTTATTGAGCAGCATGCTGAAAATGCCCGCCCTTATCAGCGGTTCATTGAGTGATAGGTCAGATGTTTTTGTATAGAGCTCGAACGCTTCTTTATTATATCCCATACGAAGTAGAGCAGTAATGCGTAGCGTTAATAAATCGTGCCCTTCCTTGATATCAATGTCGTTATTGATTGCCGCGCTATCCGCGGAGGTTATAAGCAGGTTCTTAACCGTATTTTGAAGGCTGATCCATGATGTACGGTTTATGTTTTTCAAAAGAAAAACTGTTGCTGAACGATTGCTTTGGCTGTAAAGGCCGGCGCCCAGACTGTTTGAATCTTCATTATGCAATAAACCGATAGATTCGAGTTTAGTGTAGTCTATATCCGTTGTGTCCTGCGCATGCGTTGGCAAACTTAGAACCATCGAGGCTAAGAATGTGAAGATCATTAAAAATTTATTCATTGAGCAACCGTTCGTTAGATATAACTTCAACAACTGGTTTTTGTGGTATTTCTACATCTTTTATCGCAACCAGGGTGGTTAACCCGACAACAAAAAATACCACGAGGGCAAAAATAATCTTGATCAAAAACGACATGGCCTACCAGTTCATATTGTATAGTTGGTGTTCGAACTGTATAGCAAAGATAATCATGTTTTAAAAGAATGGATGATATTAAATTGAGCGAAGTTTTAAAAACAGATAGGCCAATTGTCTTAATCGGCATGATGGGGTGCGGCAAAACGACAATAGGAATGGCGCTAGCGCAAAGCTTGGGCTGTGCGTTCTATGATACGGATTCTGAAATCGAAAAAGATCAAGGCATTTCGATTGCGCAAATATTTACCGATCACGGTGAGCGCTATTTTCGTAACTTAGAAACGCAGAAAATAGAAGAAGGCCTTAAACGTGACCTTTGCGTTATATCAACGGGCGGTGGTCTGGTTACGACGCCGAGAAATCTGGATATGATCAAGGGGAATGCTGTGTCAATATGGCTGCGGTCCGATGTAGCAATGATTTTAGAACGCCTAGAAGGCGATGACACAAGACCTTTATTAAAAGGCGGTGATGCGGAAAATAAACTTCTGGGCTTGTTAAAGGCGCGTGAGCCTTTATATTCCAAAGCTGATATTCATGTTAAGAATGATGGTGATATTGAAACCGTTATTCAGAACATTCTACAGCAATTAGGCGAATATAATGAAAACACATAATGTGCATATTGATCTGGGCGAACGGAGTTATGATATCTCCATTGGCGCGGGGCTTTTACAATCTGTTCAACAATACGTGCCATTTGATCTGCAGAACAAAAAGCTATTCATTGTTACAGATACGAATGTTGAGCCGTATGCCTTGAGCGTACAAAAAAACCTGCGAGCTGACGCTGTTTCTTTTTGCGAAGTGCTAACGCTTCCATTTGGTGAAGCTACAAAATCATACGATAATCTCGTGAAAACGCATAATTGGATGTTGGAGAATAATATCCATCGGAATTCTGTTGTATTGGCCATTGGTGGCGGTGTTATCGGGGATTTAGCGGGGTTTTCTGCTGCAACGATATTGCGCGGTGTGCCTTATATTCAAATACCGACGACATTGCTATCACAGGTGGATAGCTCCGTTGGTGGTAAAACTGGTATCAATACGGGGTATGGAAAAAATCTGGTTGGTAATTTTTATCAACCCGTTTCAGTCATTGCGGATATTGATACGCTCAAAACATTACCTAAGCGTGAATTACTCGCCGGATATGCGGAAGTGGTGAAATACGGTCTTATTGATGATTTGGCATTTTTCGAATGGTTAGAGGATAACGCTCAAGCTGTTCTTGATTTAGAACCGCAGGCAGTATCCCACGCAATAGAGGTAAGCTGCAAGGCCAAAGCCGCTATCGTTGAGGCTGATGAACGTGAAGGCGGGAAGCGTGCGTTATTGAATTTAGGGCATACTTTTGGGCACGCATTAGAGGCCGCCGCGGGCTATGATGGAACTTTATTGCACGGCGAAGCTGTGGCGATTGGTACAATGATGGCTTATGATTTGTCAGTGCGTATGGGGTTCTGCTCTCAAGCTGATGCAGATCGTGTGAAAACGCATTTTGAAACCGTTGGCCTGTCTGTCGGTATCACGGATATCAAAACGGATGTTGCTGCATTGATGGCCACGATGCGCCGCGATAAAAAAGCACAAGAGAGCACGATGGTGTTCATTGTGCCGAAAGGCATTGGTCAGGCATTTGTGTCAAAAGACGTGCCGGAAGATACTGTTGTTGAGGTTTTACAAAGCTTTCTGGATAAGGGGCAATAAACTATGGAATTAGATTTAACATTCTCGATTATTGCTATTGTTATTTTGCTTGTGCTTTCAGGGTTCTTCTCCGGCTCTGAAACTGCATTTACTGCGGCTTCACGGATAAGGTTGCGGGCGCGTGAGAAAGAAGGCGACAAAAGTGCTGCGCTGGTAAACAGAATTCGTGAAAAGAAAGATCGCATGATCGGCGCGCTTTTGCTTGGTAACAACCTTGTGAACATTATGGCATCCGCATTGGCAACCAGTGTCTTAATCGAAGTTTTCGGCGAAAGCGGTATTATTATCGCAACGTTGGTTATGACGATGCTTGTCCTTATTTTCTCTGAAGTTTTGCCAAAAACATTTGCGTTTCATCATGCTGAGACTGTGTCCATGCGTTTGGCACCTTTGATCAATCTTGTCATTATAGTATTTGCCCCAATAACCGAAGCTGTGACATGGATTGTGCGCCAAGTGTTGAAAGTATTCGGTGTTGATATTTCTAAAGTTGGTGCGGGTTCGCACCTTGAATTGCTACGCGGCGCTATTGAGATGCATGAAGGCCCCGAGCAAGAAACACAGGAGCAGCGCGCTATGCTGCGCTCTATTCTTGATCTCGCCGAAGTGGACATCGAAGATATCATGACCCATCGCAAAAATGTCGTGATGATTGATGCAGATCAGCCAATCGAAAAAATTATAGATGAGGTTTTGGACAGCCCGCACACACGCTTGCCCCTTTGGAAAGATAATCCTGACAATATCGTTGGCGTACTGCACGTCAAGCAGCTGCTTCTTGAGATGCGTGATGCGGGAGGGGATCTGAATAATATCAGTGTTTCGCGCATTATGATGACGCCGTGGTTTATTCCCGAAACGACCATACTTTCTGACCAACTTCAGGCGTTCCGTGAACGTAAAGAACATTTTGCCGTTGTGATTGATGAATATGGTTCATTCATGGGGATTGTGACGCTGGAAGATATTCTGGAAGAAATCGTCGGTGATATTGACGATGAACATGATGAGCCCATGACAGGTGTACGTAGATTGTCGAATGGTTCGTACATTATTGATGGACAGGTCACTATTCGTGATTTGAACCGTGAATTTGAATGGGGATTGCCCCATGATGAATATGCAACAATCGCGGGGCTTATACTTTATGAATCGCAAATGGTTCCTGATATCGGGCAATCGTTTATCTTGCATGATTTTCAGATGGACATCGTTCGTAAGAACAGAAATCAGATTACGCTTGTTCGTATTACTCCGCCCGAGGACGAAGAT
This sequence comes from uncultured Micavibrio sp., assembly GCA_965263215.1. GTDB lineage: Bacteria > Pseudomonadota > Alphaproteobacteria > Micavibrionales > Micavibrionaceae > UBA1672. Next base: position 1,788,010 of record OZ253663.1, on the reverse strand, counting down.
TTGATAGAACACGATCAGTGATATCAATATTTTGTTTTAGATGATCCGGGTTAATTGTGCCGATGATAATGCCGCTTGTGCCTTTATGGTCAAAAGCAAATCGCAAAGCATCCTCTATATTAGTATTATGGCCGCTGGATAAAGCCTTCTTAAGCAAAACGCCTTTATTGTTTTTCGCCGCGTAATCCAGAACCGGCTTTTCGTCCGTGTATTCTGCGTTATAAGTCGCCATTGCAACATCCATAAGCTCTAATGTTTTAAAGCCGCCCGCGACTGTTTTTGTTGATGCACCTATGGTCTTGACCAATCCTTGTTCCTTAAAATCACACATGGTTTTTATCAGCGCGTCATTGTTTAAAATGTCCAGATCATTACCATCAGAATGGATCAACAGCACATCAATATAATCGGTTTTCAATCGTTGCAATGAACGCTCAACACTCATTTTAAAGTGACCGGGTGTGAAGGTATGGTATGACTGGCCGTCTTCAAATTCTTCACCGACCTTGCCAACGATAACCCAATCATCACGTTGGCCATCTAGCAGACGTCCTAATGTTTCTTCACTTTTGCCATAGGCAGGGGCGGTGTCGAGCATATTGATGCCCAAAGCTTTTGCCAATGCAAGTATATCCGCCAAATGTTCATCATCAGGTATCTCAAATCCTTGCGGATATTTCACTCCTTCGTTACGACCGAACTTGACTGTGCCAAGCCCGATGGGGGAGATATCGATGCCTGTTTGGCCTAGTTTAACTTTGTCCATTGTGCTTTGTCCCATGGGGTGTTTGCGTAATTTGCATCAGGAAGAAATGAAAAATCTGATGATTGGTTTGATGGTTTTATATCTTGATTTTGTAAATTTTTTAAGACCATATCCGCAAGCATCGGCGCGAAGGTGAGTTTTGTAGGCCAACAGTAAAGCGTTTTCTCCGCGCGATGTATCGTTGGTGTGTCCGGCATCCAACCGTCGGTTTTTGATTTTCCCTCGATGCGATCAATCGGTAGGGTAGCCCATTCGACATTTGAGAAGTCTATATTGGGCAGGTATTTTTTAAACGCCTTTAATGCTGCTTGATAAACATCATTCGGACCAGATTCCTTTTTACGCTCTGCTGCGCCACCACCCAAATACCAAACGAGCGAGCCGTCTTTCGTGTGATGTGTTGTGACGGACACTAACGGTTTGTCTGTTTTGCCGACTAAATGCGCATAGAGTGGGAAGGGCGCGTTTTTCATCATGCCCTGCAGTAACGGACGTTCTTGTGTTTCTAACCCCTGATTATGATTGTTACTTTGTGCAATCATCATATTGCTACGTGCACTTGTGAAAATAACTTGTTTGGCTTGAATGTTGTTATCTTTTAAAAATTCGAATGGATTGGCGGCTTGTTGTTTCGTTATTTTTTTGATTTTATTCTTATGAGGCGTGGATAATGCGCGAAGAACACTTGGCACATCTAATACAGGTTCATCCATAAAAATGAGTGATCCCTTAAAGCCAGAATTCGCGATATCCTCGGGCCAGTCGTCGCGCTCTATCGCGTGAACATTATTACCCAGAGCTTTTTGCGTAACAAGTTTTGTCAGATCACCAAAAAAGCCGGACGGAATTAAAAGCTGTTGCGATTGTGTATTTGATTTGGCCGCGGATAAATCAACATCACCGATACCATTTAGTGCGTCTCGCCAGAGATCTGGCATGGCACTGATAGACTTGGCAAGGGGGCTAACTTTTCCTGCGAGCGAGAACTTTAAACCGGAATGTATAATGCCTTGAGAAGCAATTGTTTGGCCACAACCAATGGATTCTTTTTCAAGAAGGAGAGCATCATAACCAAGATTACAAAGACGGTTGAAAACCCATAATCCGGCTATGCCGGCCCCGAAAATGACAATATCAGGTGATGTCGGCTCAGGCGATTTTACCATGGCACTGCTTATATTTTTTACCTGATTCACAGGGGCAGGGCGCATTACGCGGCACTTTTCCCCATGTTGTCGGGTCATTTTTATCAAAGGCACGCTTCTGCGGGAATGGTTGAACAGAATCTTGTGGCTGTTCTTGTTGCCCGTCATCATCAAGTGCAGGGTCGCGGCGTGTTTCCATGAAGGCTTCTTCATCACCTTGATCCGGCCTTAAGACAAGGCTTGCGCCACCTTGATCCATGTTGAATTCAACAAGGCTTAATGTTTGTGTGATGGTCTCACGCATGTTTTCTAACATGTCTTGGAACATTGCGAAGGCTTCGGTTTTATATTCATTGAGCGGATCTTTTTGACCAAACGCACGAAGGTTAATCCCCTGACGAAGGTGATCCAAATTAAGAAGGTGTTCTTTCCAATGTTGATCAAGCATCTGTAGGACGATTGATTTTTCAATCTGTCTCCAAATTTCCGGGCCTGTATTGGCGGCTTTTTCTGCCATTTTCTTATCGGCGGCCTCAATCAATCTGTCGATGATTTCGTTGTCGGCTATGCCTTCTTCTTGCGCCCAATCTTTCACGGGTAAATCCATGTTCAGCAAGCGTAAAACTTCTGTTTCCAGCGTTTCCGTGTCCCATTGCTCGGAATAGCTGCCTGCGGGAATGCAAAGGGATACCATGTCTTCCACGACATCGTGGCGCATGTCACGTACCATTTCCTCAAGATTATCAGATGTCATGATTTCCTTACGCTCTTCGTAAATTTCCTTACGTTGACCGTTCATCACATCGTCATATTTCAGTAAGTTCTTACGCATTTCGAAGTTCATGCTTTCAACTTTACCTTGCGCACGTTCCAACATTTTAGAAATCCAAGGATGTTCTAACGCTTCACCATCCTCGAGGCCGATGCGTTTATTGGCGAGGAGTCCTTCGAGCTGTTGACCGGCAAAAATACGCATTAAATCATCATCAACAGAAAGGAAGAACATAGACGCGCCCGGGTCACCTTGACGTCCTGAACGCCCGCGAAGCTGATTATCAATGCGGCGTGATTCATGGCGTTCCGTACCAACAATGTATAGGCCGCCGGCCTCTTTCACGCGTTCTTTTTCTTCTTCGATTTCCGCGTTAATTTTGGCAATGGCTTTTTCGCGCTTGTCTTCTGGCCAATTTGCGTCAACTTCATCTTCTATACGCATTTCGGCATTACCGCCGAGTTGAATATCTGTACCACGTCCCGCCATGTTGGTGGCAATTGTGACCGCACCTAAACGCCCTGCTTGTGCGACGATGAAGGCTTCACGTTCGTGATGACGTGCGTTCAAAACATTATGTTTGATTTTTGCTTTTTTCAAACGCTCGGATAGCTGTTCGGATTTTTCAATTGAAACCGTACCCACCAATACAGGTTGCCCACGATCTTGGCATTCTTCTACTAACTGCGCGATGGCATCTTCTTTTTCAGGTAAAGATTTATAAATTTTGTCATCAGAATCTATGCGCGAGATGGGCTTGTGTGTTGGTATCTGAATAACATTCAATTTGTAAATTTCCTGAAATTCCGCTTCTTCTGTCATACCCGTACCGGTCATTCCGGCGAGTTTTGGATAAAGGCGGAAATAATTCTGGAATGTTACGGATGCCAGTGTCTGGTTTTCATTTTGAATCTCAACACCTTCTTTGGCCTCGATGGCCTGATGCAAGCCTTCGGACAGGCGTCTGCCATCCATCATGCGGCCTGTGAATTCATCAATAAGAACAACTTTGCCTTCTTTGACGATGTAATCTTTATCGCCTGTGAACATTTTATGTGCACGCAACGCCTGATTAACATGATGGACGAGGGTGATATTTTGCATGTCATACATGCTGCTGCCTTCTTCAAGAAGGCCATGTTCTTGCAATAACTCTTCGACGTGTTCTTGACCTTGCTCGGTCAAAACGATGCTTTTATGTTTTTCTTCCAGATCGTAATCAACGTCTTCCAGATGCGGAATCAGTTTATCAACGGCGATGTATAAATCGGCATTACCTTCTGAGGGGCCAGAGATAATAAGTGGCGTTCTTGCTTCATCAATCAAGATAGAGTCAACTTCGTCAATAATGGCATAGTTGAATGGTCTTTGAACCATTTGATCGATACGGAATTTCATATTATCGCGTAGATAATCAAAGCCAAATTCGTTGTTTGTGCCGTATGTAACATCGGCGGCGTATGCCTCACGGCGTTCTTCTTCTGAGATATTGCCCGTGATGCAGCCTGTGGTTAAACCAAGAAACCTGTATACTTCTCCCATCCATTCGGCATCGCGCTGTGCCAAATAATCATTTACGGTTACAACATGCACGCCTTTGCCTGATAAGGCATTCAGATAAACAGGCAGTGTCGCAACGAGTGTTTTACCTTCACCTGTGCGCATTTCCGCAATGGTGTTATCGTTTAGGACAAGCCCACCAACCAACTGAACATCATAATGGCGTTGACCCAGAGTTCTTTTCGCTGCCTCACGCACAACGGCGAAAGCTTCGTAGGTGATATCGTCCAATGATTCACCGTCTTCTAAACGCTTGCGGAAGATATTGGTCTGCTCTTTTAATTCAGCGTCATCCATGGCCTCATAGGTCGGCTCAAGCGCGTTGATCGGCTCAACCTGCTTTTGGTATTTTTTGAGAGCCCGATCATTCGATGAGCCAAATAATTTTGTTGCCAAAGAGAGTACCATAAAGTCTCCTAGAAAATACTTGCGGATGCTTTGATATAAGGTGCAAATGCACTTGCGTCAACAACAGCCCTGTGGGTAGTGCACATAATATGTGTTGAAAACCCATTTTTTTAGCGTTACGTTGTCACAATCAATGCATATCAAATGATTTTATGAGGATAATTATGAAGAATTTTAAGCAATCATGTAAAGGCTTTGCCAAAGGAGAGCAGGGTAATGCGATGATGATCGCCCTTACTGTGACTGCTATTTTAGGTGCAGGTTTTATTGGCTATAAAAGTGGGCAGGAAGACATATTCAATCAGTTTGTCTCCGTTTTGTCGAGTGAAGGTAATACGCAGGTTTCTGTTCAGAAGCCGGCAGAAAATACAGGCGCTGAAAACCCTGTCATTGCCAAGGTCAACGGACAAGACATCAGACGTGAAGATGTGGTTGCACTAGTTAACGCGATGCCCGCACAAATGAGGCAAATCCCGTTGCCACAACTGTATCCGATGGCTCTGGAACAAGCGATTAGTAATAAAATCGTTGATGAAAAGGCTGCGAACTCGGGATTGGAAAATGATAAAGAGGTGAAGGAGCAGCTTTATCAGGTTAAGCAGCAGATTGTTCGTGCAAAGTTTCTGGAAAATGAAATAACAGCAAGAATTGATGATGCGCGTGTTAAAGAAAAATATGATGAATACGTGGAAATCTTCCCTGATATTCAGGAAGTAAAGGCTGCTCATATTCTTGTTGAAGACGAAAAAACGGCAAAAGATGTTATTGCAAAGCTTAATAAAGGCGAAGACTTTGCAGCGTTGGCAAAAGAGTTTTCTCAAGATGGTTCTGCCCAAAGTGGCGGTGATTTGGGATATTTTGCGAAGCAAGAAGTTGTTCCTGCGTTTGCAGAAGCAGCCTTCGGCGCAGAAGTCGGAAGCTATACTAAGAAGCCCGTTAAGTCAGATTTCGGCTATCATGTTATTCGTGTTGATGAAAAACGTAAGCGCGCGCCTCAGCCGTTAGAAGAAGTCGAAGAGAATCTAAAGCAGCAGCTACAGCGCGAAGCTTTTAACGAAATCATGGAAGATTGGCAATCAACTGCAAAAATCGAACGTTTTGATGTTGATGGAAACCCAATCCCAAGTGCGGAAGAGCAGCAAGCAGAAGCAGAATCTGTTGATGAGGACGCGACTGAGCCTGCATCAGGTGAAGAACATGATCATGAGCATTCTGATGAAGATGATGCCGTAGATCATTCTGCTGAATAGAAATTTATCTGTCGATATTTAGATAGGTTAACAAATCTGCCGTGGTTATTTGCTACGGCTTTTTTGTGAGTTCTGAAAAAGGGATACTTAAATTATGAATTGCGCAGACGCTCTTAAATTACCGAAGCCGGATAGCCATTCAGGGCTGCCGATTGTGCTTGTTGCCGCGGCGGCTCTCGTGAACGATAAGAATGAAGTTTTATTGGCGCAAAGACCGGCGGGGAAGTCTATGGCGGGTTTATGGGAGTTCCCCGGTGGAAAAATTGAAGAAGGCGAAAACCCTGAATTCACCCTTATGCGTGAGTTGGAAGAAGAGCTTGGTATTGAAACACGTGAGTGTTGTTTCTCACCTATTGGTTTTGCATCACATGCTTATGATGATTTTCATTTGTTGATGCCGCTATTCGTATGCCGCGTATGGAAGGGTGAAATAAAAGCCTTGGAAAATCAAAAATTCGCATGGGTCTTACCGCAAGATATGTATGATTATCCCATGCCCGAAGCAGATATACCGTTGATTTATCAATTACGGGATCATTTGTAGAATTCTCTCACCGTTATAGTATGATGTTTTAATGTATTGTTCGGTTAATCAGTTGCAGGAATTCTATGGGAGCGAAATTGGCGGTATCGTCCAATCAATCCTTATGGAGCATATTGCACAAGCTTGGCCGGATGTTCATGATTTTAGAATTTTGGGTTGTGGCTATGCGTTGCCTTACCTATCGCATTTTCAAAAAGGTTCGCCGGAGCGTGTTTTTGCGATGATGCCAAAGGAGCAGGGCGCCGTTTATTGGCCGCAAAAAGAAAAGAACCTTGTTTTAAGTTGCGAAGAGGATCGTTTTCCCCTTGAGAACGCATCCATTGATCGTGCTATCCTCGTGCACCATTTAGAGGGCTGTAACGACCTACGTAGTTCCATTCGTGAAATATGGCGTGTTTTAAAGGCTAATGGACGTATTTTGGTGATTGTCCCTAATCGCCTTGGGGCTTGGGCGCATGCGGATTGGTCGCCATTTGGACAGGGACGGCCCTTTACGCTATCGCAGGCATCTTTATTATTCAGTGATAATTTATTCGTGCAGGAAAATCATAAAAGCGCATTATTCGTGCCACCTATCCCTGACTCGCCAGTCATGATGCGTTCTGCCAATTTAATTGAGCGTTTCGGGCGTACGATTTTACCGTTTGTGGCGGGCGTGCACATTATAGAGATGAGCAAAAAAATATACGCCGGTGCTGATAATACCGGTGGTGGCTCAGCAGTATTTTCGAAGACTAAAAAAATTCTCGGTACGCCTGTCCCGCAGAGTTTTACATCTGATAAAAAGACGCATTAAAATTGAAAATTTTTAAATTCCCAGTGGGTTATTAGGATCAACACCATCCATAAACTGTTTTTTTCTATCTGCATTGGTGACTTGATAAACAAGACCTATCCAACTGGCGATGATGCTTCTTGCGCTGTCTGTCCAAGTGTTCTCCAACATGTCGGCCAAGTCTTTGTTGAATTGGTCTGTTTCCGGTTTGCTCATTGTTTCAGGGTTATATAAATCCAGCTTTGCAATTATGTCATCTTTGAAATAATTGGCCGGGAAAGGTGGTGCGTCCGGCCTCTCTCCGGATTTGTGCAGCCTTATTTCGCGCTGATATTCTTTCAGTAAACTAATCGAGTCGTATTCAGGATGACCCTGCATGCAAACCAAACGGAAGTGATCGGGCGATACCGCAATATGGGCACCTGATTCTCTTCCGGCGACTAAAATTTTCATGCCGGCTTGTTCAAATTGCTCTGATGAAATGCTGTTGAACCGTGAGTGCGGTACATCAAAAACGGTATTCATATTGCGTACTAACGGGTGTGTTCTGTCTATAACGCGATGGCGATAAACCCCCCACAATTTTCCGTCTGGTAAAGGCGTGCGCTTTTGGTTGTATTTAGATTGCATAACGGCGTGTGTCGCAAGGCATGAACACATTGTTGATGTCACATTATCCCATGCCCATTCTATGACACCTTGTAAGGGCTTCCAAAATTTTTCTTTTTTCAAATTTGGCTGAGATACATTTGCGCCCGTTACGATCAGAGCGTCTAAGCCTTCTTCTTTCAGTTTTTCAAAAGGCTCGTAATATTCGTTTATATATGATTGTGTTTTATCGCTACGTTTCAGTTCAGGCAACGTAAAGGGGTGGATATAAAGTTGTGCGATTTGGTTACTCTCACCAACCAAACGAAAGAATTGACGTTCTGTCGCCTCAAGGGCGGCATCAGGCATCATGTTCAAAAGCCCTATATGCAATTCACGAATATCCTGATGCTGTGCGCGCTCCGGCGGCAGGATTGTTCGACCTTCTTCTTTCAGGCGATTAAATGTTGGTAATTCTTTGTAGGCAACTAAAGGCATAACAGGGTAAGATCCTATTTGATTTATCCATCACTACCATGTAATAACTCTAAAATAAACGGGATTAGCAGGCCGATGTCAGAATCACTGGAAGAAATTCGCAAACAAATAGATAGTATCGATAATCAGGTTCATGATTTGTTGATGCAGCGCGCATCCTTGGTTTCGTCTGTGGCGTTGGCAAAGAAGGAAAGCGGCTTGCAAATCGTTCAGCCTGCGAGAGAGGCGCGGATGATGCGGCGTTTGCTTTCACGGCATAAAGGCCCCTTGCCGAAGAAAACAATCATTAGAATATGGCGCGAACTGGTTGGCTCTGTGTCGTTATTACAGACGGGCTTAAGTGTTGTAATTGCCGATGAAAGTGACGGTTATGCGCATTGGGACATGGCAAAAAATTATTTCGGCAGTGCTGTACCAATGCAAGTGGTGAAAGGGCAGCAAGCTGTTATAAGCCAAGTTCTGGAAGATAAATCATCATTCGCGGTTTTGCCATGGCCTGAGCTTGATCAGGAAATGCCGTGGTGGTCACATCTGTTTAACCGTCAGAATAATGACCAAAGGCCGTTATCCATTATTGGCGCACTTCCATATGAAAAAACAGGACAGGACGATCCTTCTTCGATTTTTGATAAGGCTTTGATTATTTCTAAGATGGAATTTATGCCTTCTGATATTGATAATAGTTTTATCGGATTGGAATTAAGTGCGGATATTAGCCGCGCACGCATTCGTGACAAGGCAGAGGACGCTGGTCTGGAGGTTCTGAATCTCTTTAGTGGCTCCTTGTCACACAACACAGACGTTAAAGTGCACCTTGTTCAGGTTAAGGGGTTTGTTGATGATAAATCCGCCGAAGTTGAAGGCCTGAGATCATCTTTTGACGAAGAATGTTATTATTGTCATGCAATGGGCGGTTATCCGGTGATTCCGGATATAAACGAAAATGCCAGCGTGCAGGATGATGCCGCATAATCAAATAATTCAAAAACATTTTAAGTATAGAGATTAAGTATAATGGAAACCATTACAATAATAGGTATGGGGCTGATTGGCTCTTCACTGGCTAGAAATATAAAACAACAAAAACTTGCAAAAACGGTCGTTGCTGCGGACATCAATGTTGATGTTTGTAATAAAGTCGTTGAATTAGAAATTGCGGACATCGTAACGGATGACCTTCAGCGCAGTGTTGAAGAGGCGGATATGGTGATTCTATCCGTTCCTGTCGGTGCGATGGCAGGCGTAGCGAAGATTATTGGCCCGCATTTAAAAGAGGGCGCGATTATCACAGACACCGGATCTGTAAAAGTTTCGGTAATTGAGGCATTGCAGCCTTACTGTCGATCAGGCATTGAACTTGTGCCTGCGCACCCGATTGCGGGAACTGAGTTTTCAGGGCCGGAAGCCGGCTTTGTCGAATTATTTGATGGACGTTGGTGTGTTCTTACGCCATTGCCCGAGACAGGTATAAAAGCTGTAGAGGCTGTGACAAAGCTATGGGAGGCCTGTGGTTCACGCGTTGAGATTATGGAGCCAAAACATCATGATTTAGTGTTGGGGATCACATCCCATCTGCCGCATTTAATCGCCTATACAATTGTTGGTACGGCGAATGAACTTGAAGATGATATTAAATCCGAGGTTATTAAATTCTCCGCGAGTGGTTTCAGAGACTTCACGCGTATTGCTGCGTCTGATCCTGTGATGTGGCGTGACGTGTTCTTGAATAACAAAGAGGCTGTCTTAGAAATTCTACAACGCTTCAACGAAGATTTAACCGCCGTTCAACGTGCAATCCGCAAAGGAGACGGGGATTATCTTTATCAAAAATTCGCAGACACACGCGCAATAAGAAAAGAGATTATCGATCAAGGACAGGCTTAACACGCTTTGTTGCATAACCGGACTGTGTGCCGTCTTGAAGCGTGAGCGCTTTTTGAGGGTTAGGGAATTCGTAGATCCTAATCGGGCCTAAATAAAGTTTATTGCCTTGTGTTGCCACTTTTGATTTAACCACACCATCTCTTTGCATGGCCTGTAATGCCATAGCGGCAAGGGCCGCAGGTTTTTCCTTTATGATTTTTTTGGCCACAAGTGTAAATAGAAACGGTTGATGGTTCTTGATCGCGATATCCAGATCGATAATTGGGTATGGCTCGGTAAGTTCGACTGTTCCTGATAAAAGACCTTCTGTACCTTGTTGTTTCAGAGTGATCTCTTCCAGTGTCAAAACATCTGCCCAAAGCGTGGCAATGCCATCAATGCTGTCAAAGACCAGATTACCTTTCCAGTGCGGCAATTTAATTGAAATATTGCCTGTAGTGAACGTGGCGGGCATAGCAGGGAAAGGCCAACTTTCTGCGTCAACGGATTGCATAATTATTGATTCGCGCGCGGTTTGAACGTGTTGCTGCGGTAAGTGTAATTTGAGCTTTCCCGGAAAGCCATAAACGCGCGGCGGTTTACCTTCGTATGATTTAATATTTGGGTTTTGTCTGATATCGGCCAGCGCATCCAAAACAGATTGATTGACCACATTGGCAATTGAAAACCAGTACGCTGAATAGGCAATACAACATGCAAGGATTGCGACAAGTGAATATATTACGCCGCGCGGTTTTCTATTCTTAAGGCTCTCTCTTGCTTCATTCATAATTTTCCCTGACTTTTGTTCGATATCAGTTTCTAATTGTTTGAGTACGCTGCCAACGTCTTTGCCGTGGTCAGGTTGAACTGGTGGTAAAAATTCAAAGATCACTTTGCCCGGTTTTTTACACCACCCACCTTTGGGGTAGAATATGCCTGTATTTAAAGCCATGGGAATGATAGGTAAGTTTGTGGCTTCTTGGATGCGCATAATGCCGATTTTATATGGGCGCTCTTTTGCCGTCGTTTCTGGTTTTACGCGAGTGCCTTGCGGGAATATTATAATAGAACGCCCCTGATTCTTAACACGCTGCGCGCCATCTTGAATTGACTTAATTGCAATTTTCGGCGTGCTGCGGTCAATGGCAATGACATCACTTTTTTCAAGGTATTTACCCCAAAGCGGAATTTTCAGAAGCTCTTTTTTTAAAACCACAGCAGGGTCATTAAATAAAATGTGCAATTTAAATGTTTCATAGGCTGATTGGTGTTTCGCCGCGACAATATAGGCGCCGCCATCAGGTAAATGCTCTTTCCCTCTAATTTCGTAACTAAGGCGTAATATATATTTTTCAAGAAAGGCTGTTGTGTAAACAAAGCCATAAACAACGCCCATATAATATTTACGCGGAAGCACTAGGGTGGGAAGTAATATAATGCAGCAAATCCCTGTCAGGACATAAAAGCAAAGATTGAAAACAGTGGAGCGAAAAAAATAGGGCGGTATCATTTGAGTATACTCTGTTTCTCAAGATATAAAATAAAGCTGCGATAGATTGTTTTATTATATTCATCAAATGTTATTTTCCAAAAGAGAACATCATCCGTTGTGTAATCTTGCTTTTCTACCGGATGGATAATGATTTTTGTGTCTTTCAAAATATTGTTGAATTCGATCAGCGCGCGCTTCATGTGGTAGGTGGAGGTGACAAGGCGGATGGATTTTATATTATTTTCCTTTACCCAAGTTTCAGTTTCAAGTGCATTTTCAAACGTCGATGTGGCCTCGTATCCCAACGTAATGCAGCACTTCGGAAGCGGCGTGGAATCTTTCCACATCGCTCTAACGTCATCTTCGGTCACGGTTTCATGCACACCAGTAATCATAAGTTTTGGCGCGAGCTGCTTCGCAAATAAAGTGAGCCCTGTCGCAATACGAAAATTGCCGCCCGTTAAAACAACGATAGCATCCGTTTTTTCAGAAGGATCGTACGGTATTGTCGTTTGGACATTCGATAAGAATGCACCATAACCGCCTATCCAGACCATAAGGGTGAGCAACAAAAGAAACCTCATCATTTTTTTCATCATCGGTGTTTCTTTCTACGGCATCTTGGATAAAGAACGCAACACAGTTATATGTGACGTTAGTATTGTTATGAGAGAGACGAGGACAGGCACTAAACATAAAATTAAAACACCAAGGCTACCAATGTGAATGACCGGAATAAGGTCTGTGCCGGTGTTGCGTGATAAAAACGCGAGTAAAAATGTAGCCGCCAAGCCTATTGCTGTACCAAGCACGGCACCTTTTAATGATAAAATCATGGCATGTTTTTGAAATTGGCGTGCAATGTAATTATCTGTAGCGCCCATGTAATGTAATAACTCAACCACACTGTTATGAATGGCAAGGCGTGTGCGTATTGCCGATGAAATTGCAATGGTTGTTATGGCGGCGATGATAAGCGCAACCATAAGGGCGAGAGCCTTGAGTGTGTCCGTAAAATTAATTAAATCCGATAGCCACTCATGGTGCGTTTCAAGTATTGCGTGTTTTGAAATTTTTTGAATATCGTTTTTTAAGTTGTTTAATCCGTTGGCATCAACCTTACGTAACTCTAATGCGATAAGCCCGGGAAGGGGGATGTCACCCAAGCTAAGATCATTTCCAATCCACGGGGAGATGAGCTCCTGTATCTCTTTATCACCGAGCACTTCAGCAGACTTAACAAGCTTATGTTTTGATAACATTGCATATAAATCTTTGGTCTCTTTCAAAACAGTGTCTTGGGATAAGATATGCCCATCTTTTGTTTCTATGGATATTTCTATTGTTACTTTGTTTTCTAGGCCCGATGACCATTTTTCTGTCATGGAGTTCAGGGCGAATGTACCGCTTAATGCGAGCACTGCCAGAAAGCTCATGAGTGCAATCAATAAAATCAGAAATTTTGAATCCGGGCTGTTATCCAAAGGTAGATCTTGGTTTTTATCGTTAATAAGCTTCATGATCTTTTGGGTGTACTTATTGCCCGAAAGTCTATCTTTCACGTAAGATACCGCGTTTCTACAGGTCGTTTTACTACCGTTGATAAGTTTAGAAAACATGACGAATCTTCTTATGTTGGGTGGTTTTGTCTTCTTGGGTAACAACACCGTTATTGAGGGTAAGGCAGGGATGGCCAAATTGCTCAATGATTTGTGGGTTGTGGGTTGCGATGACAATCGTCGTGCCCATGCGGTTCAACTGTTCAAATAACCCCATAAGGCGAAAGCCGATTTCGTCATCAAGGTTTCCGGTTGGTTCGTCTGCTAAAAGGAGTTTAGGGCGCCCTATGACTGCGCGTGCGATGGCGACGCGTTGTTGTTGTCCGCCGGATAATTTTTTAGGCAAGTGCTCTTTATGCTTACCGAGGCCAACCCAGTCTAATAGCTCATTCACATGCGCGTTAATTTCATCATCAGGGCGGCCAAGAATGCGCAAGGGCAGGGCAACGTTATCAAAGGTCGATAAATGCGGTAGTAAGCGAAAATCTTGAAAGACAACGCCAATACGCTGACGTAATGCAAACAGCTCCTCCCGCTTGGCTTCCTTGATGTCCTGCCCAAGCATTGTGATATTTCCCCGTGTTGGGATATTTCCCAAATACATAAGTGTGATCAAAGATGTTTTGCCCGCACCACTAAGGCCGGTTAGGAAATGATAGGACCCTGACTGTAAGGTAAAATTCACGTCATGGAGAACGTCATCACCATCTTCATCATATCGGAAAAATACGTTATCGAATTTAATCAAAAGTTTTACTCACTTATTCGCCTCGTTACTTAAGCGTTCTCTCGGCTGTTGTTGATCAAGAAGGTATTGAATGGCCTGCCCTTTTTTATAAGCGTTTGTGATTGATCGGGCCGCAAGATAGGAGTCCTCATATAAACCGTTGTCAGATAATATTTTAGACACGGTTTCATAAGCTTTATTGCGAAATGAAAGGCTTTCGATTTTATCAATACTGATTTTCGCAGATTTAAAATCTCCTTTTTCGGCTTGTATTTCTGCGGTTTCTCCATACGCCTTATGCTTAAGTGCTGCATTTTCCATGGACGCAGTTGTTTTCCACGCACCTTCATTATCGCCTGCGAAGGCTTGCGCCATGGCAACATACGTTAAGGCGATGCCATGTGATGGCGGATGATTGGTTATGCTGTCGGCTTTTACACGCAATTTTGCAAACTTCTTATTCAGAGATTCCGCATCCTCGCCATACGCCGCCAAGGCCATACCCACACCGCGGATACTCATGGCTTTTGTATCTGGCGTTTCTATCAGATCAATAACAATCAATGCTTTTTCAAAGTTCTTTTCAAAAGCCAGTGTTTTCGCAATTTCGCGGTAAGTCTGATCTTTCCACGCCACATTATCAATCGAAGAAGCATTACTGATGAGTTCTTCTAATACGCATTCTCTATCCTTAATTGTGCATTCATCAACGGCGTATGCGTTAATTGGCAGTGCAATTAAAAACAAAAGAAACAAAAAAACCTGTACCTTGCGATAGTTCTTAAAGTGATACATATTATAAATCCTGCGTATTTTTCATGTGACTCTATTTAATACAAGACACGCACCGGAAAGAGAAGAACCCAGTTACAATGATTCTGACTTGTCCCAATTGTTATAGCCAATACAAGATCGGTCTGGCCGTTATGGGGAATCGTGGACGTGATGTGCGTTGCACCGCTTGTGGCGAGGTCTGGCATGAGGATGATCATGTTGTCGTGCGTGTGGAACAGCCTGTGGATAACAATGTGGAAAACGACACAGAGTTTTTGTCCGCGCAGGATATACTGGATATACCTGAATCCATTAAACCGACCCATGATGATGCTGAAAATAAAGGGCAGTATGGCGCCGGAACAGACAAGAAGATATCTTACGCAATAGCAGCGACAATATTCTTATGTGTGCTGAGTTATTTACTGCTTTCCAGTGCGTCCATGATGCGTGACTATCCTTCGATGCAAGGGTTCTATGCATTGTTCGGTATTCAAATGGAAATACCGGATAGTGGTAAGGTGACATTTGCAAATATTAAGGCTGCACATCATGAAGGAATCGTGAAAGTGTCCGGTGATATCGTAAATTTAACGGATGATCCGCAGACTCTTTATATGCTAGAGATCACGATTGGAGATGGTGCCGATGGGCATCAGGCACAATGGTTTGCCGTTCCGCCTAAATTAGTGTTGGATCCTGAAGAGACCATTACGTTTAAAACGGAAAGTCATCTGGAGCAAGAGCTAGGCCAGATGAAAGACGGGCATGAAGACGCTGAATCTTCTGATCATGAGCCGACACAAAGCGATGACGTGCAATATGTTACTGTTCGGTTTGTCTTAAAGCCCGCATTAAAGGCATCTAAAACTGACGAAGCAGACGACGAAAATATTCCAGTTCCTCACGAGATCGAGAACGATCACCAGAGCGATCACGCAGCATCTTTATAATCTCATCAACGCGCTTTTTATCAAGTTCGTCAGGCACCTCGACTTTTGAATCGACGCCGCGTCCGTCTTCATTTTCGTCACCGTAACGACGACCGAGGGGATCATACTTTTGTGAAGAGCCACTCATACCAATGCCAATCATCTGTTGCATACGTTGTCTGAATTGTTGTGCCAAATCTTCCTGTGCGTCTTTCAGATATTCAACAGCCTTGTTTTGATGAGGTAGAGAGCCTGTGGGGTCATTATCTCCCAATCTCTCTCCTGATCCACGCATTTCTTGTTCTGCCATGCCCATTTTTTCAGGCACTTCGTCAAGCTTCTCCGCCGCATCCATCATAAGTTGGCCTAAAGTATAGCGTAGCGCATCTTGTTCTACTTTGTTTTTCGTTGTGTCCAAAGCACCGTTCGCAGACTTATCATCGTCCGATTTATCTTCGTTGTTTGATCCGCCGTTTTGAGTTTTGGCTTGATCTTTGTTGCTTTGAGACGTCCCTTGTTGGTCAGATTCGCTACCCTGCTGCCCATCTTTTTTGTTTTGAGCATCTTTTTGCTGTTGCGGTTTTCCGTTTTTATCCTGTTTCTGTTGATCGCCGCTATTATTAGAGGATTGTTGTTGCTGTGAATCGTCTTTTTCTTGCTGGTTGCCTTTTTTATTTTGGGCGTTTTCTTGTTCCTTTGATTTCCCGTTTTTATCTTGTTCTTGTGGATCAGCGTCATTATCAGCTGGCTTTTGTTGTTCTGACTCTGCCTTTTTTTGCTGATTAGATGACTGCTCTTTATCATCTTTATCTTTCTTCTTTTCATCTCCAGCTTGAGAATTTTGCTCTTCCTTGTTTTCGTCCTTTGGCGGCGGCGGTGCGGTGTCCATTCCAAAATCCTTGAGCATTTGCTCGAGGGTAGGTAATGAGCGTTTTGTCATTGTGCTTTCTTTTTGCTGCTGCTGTTGCGACGAGCTTGACCCTGACTGATTTTTCTGTGGAAAGTACGTTTGTTTTTTTGCCTGCTCTTCTGTTTGATCAATAAGAGCTTCTTGACGTTCTATAAGCTCCTGTAATTCATTCACACCTTCGCGCATTGTCTGCATGTCTTGCGGGAGTTGTGCGCCATTGGACGGATCCATCATTTCCATCATGCGTTGCATTTGCGACATAAGCTCTTGTGCTTTTTGTTGATCGCCCTCGCGCAATGCTTGCTGTATATCTTCCATCATTTTTGACAAGGTATCGGGTGAAATAATTTCACCAAAATCCTCAGCAGAATATGTTGGAAAGTCTTCTCCATTTTCTATGCGTTTTTGCATCTCGCGTTGCATTTCCGCGAAATAGTTGCCCATTTTTTCTTGAAGGTTATTCATTAATTCCTGAATTTCTTCTTCACTCGCGTTTGGGTCACGCATAGCATTTTCCAGTGCGCGCTGTGCGTCCTGTAATTCACGCATGGCAAGGGCTATGTCGCCTTCTTCTAAAGATAGGGCTGTGTACCATAAAAGATTGATAACATCCTTAGCAGCCTGAATACGTGTTTCTGTGGGCATATCATCGTTATAGAACAGACGGGAGCTCGCAACACGAATGGCAAGATAAGTAACGGGGTCATTTTGCATGTAATCTTCTGCAGACAGAAGTGTCTCAAGATTTTGTGCAATCTCGCGGAAGCTATCCTTATAATCCCATGCCAGACGTTTACGCATCGCAATAAGGGATTTTGCCATCGGGTGTTCAAACTCACGCTCTGGTAACACCAACTTAATGTTTTTAAGCTCAGCCGTTTGCCCTTTGTGGTCTATGGCCTCATAGGTGAATGTCACAGGCAAGCCTGCCCATGTATGCCATGTCATGTCATATATTGGTGTAATGCTAAATTCGGTGTTTGGCTGTGACATGACCAGACGTGTTTCCTGCGTCATTTCGCCTAAGGGGCGCTCAACAACCATTTCATCAATATTCATGGTCATGCGCAGTTCTTTGACGCCATAATCATCGTTAACAATTAAAGGAAAACGAATTTGATTACTGTCAAGTATTTCATAGCGTTGCTCGTCGGTAATTTCGACAATTTCTTCTGCTTCAGGAGTATCTTCCGCAGCGTTATCTTCATCAACTTCATTCTCTGTGGAGGGGGCATCATCAAAGGGGAGTGGCGGTAATTCGTCATCAATACGAACAACATCAGTACTTTCATCATCGGAAGGTGCGTCATCCACATCACTTCTGATCTCTGGTGGCATATCCTCAATGAAATTATAATCCCAACGAGAACGCGGTATAAATGCTTGAGATATTTTGAGTGACTTACCGGGCTCGATCACAGTTTCAATCCCGTATAAGCCGTCACCCATGTGCTCTAGTTTTACGGTTTTATCGCCATTACGTAGATGCGGCGGGAAATACTCTCCAAAGACACTGTGCATACGAATACGTATTTCGCTATCCTCGGGGATATTCAGAACCTCGTCATGAGAGCCATGGCCGGAAATGTGGGTTTGCGCAATTTGCGTGTAGTCAGGTGGTTTAATCCAGATGTTTGTGCTCTTTCCTTGTGACACAACATAGGACGGACTGAACGGTATAAGGCCAGAATAAATCTTATCTTTCCAATGTGGGCCGGAAACCATAAGGCCGGAAATAAATAAAAGAATCGCGATATAACGCACCGCACTGGGGTCTTCACGTGTTAGAAAAGGGTTTAACCGGGGGGCACGTAGTTTTTTGAATGATATTAAGCTTTCATGTTGGGCATTCTTCCAAAGATCACGCGTATCGTGTTTTTTCGGGTTGGCTAAGCGGTCTTCTATGAGTGCAATTTGCCCTTGCGGAAGTGCGCTGTGTTTTTCCAGCTTATTGTCTAGTCCTTTACTATCTGGAAGTCTGAAACTTAAAATGTCTTTTTTGAAAAAATAAACAAAGCCAACTAAAAAAACGAGCGTTGCTCCGATACTCGCGATTGAACCGAAAAACGAAGGCACGTTGAGCATCCAAAGACCGAAAAATAACAAGACCCAGAAAAATAAACGCCAGCTATGGAGGATAAATTTTTCAGTAGCCAGAACCCGAAAAGCTTTGCGGCGCTTTTTTGCAAGCGCGTTTAGGTAAGGTCTGTTCTCATATTCGTATAGAGGATCTAGCATATTTCACAGAATATCCTGTTTTCGCCGATAACCCAAGATTTTCCGATCAATAAGGCGTCTTTTCCCCTATGGTTTTTATCTAAAGCCAATTAGGGATTTTTTCGCGTGCCATTAAATCATCAATGGTTTGTGCATTGCCAACCACACTAACTTTATCACCATCAACCAAAATTTCGGCGGGAATAGGGCGACTGTTATAGTTTGAGGCCATGGCGAAGCCATACGCACCAGTCGATTTTATGGCAACGATGTCATTCTTGTTTACGACGCTCATTTCGCGTTCTTTTGCAAAAATATCACCGCTTTCGCAAATTGGCCCGACAACATCATACGTGCTTTTTTCTGCACTATTTATGATGGGTTCTATGCCGTGATATGCCTCATACAATGTTGGGCGAATAAGGTCATTCATACCCGCATCTAAAACTAAAAACTGTCTGGATGGCGTTTGTTTAATATATTGTGCCTTAGTGAGTAATATTCCTGCATTACCAACCATGTAGCGTCCTGGTTCCATTTGTATCTTGGTGTCCAAAGGCAGGATAATATCACGTACCCACGCCGCATATTCATCTAGATCAAGAAGCTTTTCATTATTATAGACGATAGGAAAGCCGCCACCAATATCAAGGTGTGTCACAGTGTGGCCTTGTGCGCGCAAATCTTTAACGAGCGCGGATAGCTTTTCAAAGCCGGGCTTAAAAGCCTCTGCTTGTGATATTTGTGAGCCGATATGGATTGAAACACCAACAGGATTTATTCCTTCTAATGTCTCTACACGCTTATAAAGTGCCATAATATCCTCGGCAGTGTTGCCGAATTTATCTTCTTTGCGTCCTGTGGAAATTTTGCTGTGACCACCACCGCTGATGTTTGGATTTAAACGAAAGACAACATCGGCCACTTTGTTCATGGCTATGGCCTGAGTATTAATGTTATCTAGTTCATCAGGAGATTCGATATTAAATTGCAAGATATTTGCCTTCAGGCAGGCTTCTATCTCTGTTTCATTTTTGCCAAAGCTGGTTGAAATAATCTGATTGCCTGTAAAGCCTGCTTTAAGGCCTCTGGCAAGTTCCCCTTCAGATACAATTTCCAAGCCGCTCCCTAGGTTTTTAAGAACTTTCAGAACAGCGATGTTTGAATTGGCTTTGCAAGCATAGCATAAAAGCGGTTGACGATGGGCCGGAAGGGCTTTGCGCATTGCGGCCTGTAAGGCGTTGTATTGCGCACGGATAACAGACGCACTGTAAACATAACAAGGCGTACCATATTTTTTGGCTATGTCTGATAAGGATATTTGGTCAACATGCAAAACACCATCACGTTGATGAAAACCTAATTCTTTCGTACTCATTGATAACATCCCTATAGGTTTTTATTTTCAAGTCCCGGCTGCGGATCTGTTGTAAGATCAGGGTAGGCCGCAGGAAACGTATCATGCTTCGCGCCCTCTGGTGGATCAACATAAGGTGGTTTAACCCCGCAAGAGCTGAGTAATAGGGCATTTACACATAATAGAATATATATAGAATGTCTGAGTGTTTTCATTTTTGTATCCGTTTGTAGCTATATTCTATGTATCGCGGAATAGAAAAAAAGAAAACCCTTAAAGCGAAAGCTGTAACTCTTACATATTAAAGTAAAGATCAATAGATATGCCAGGATATGAAACATCATTTAAAAGGTACTTTATGTTCGGCGGGATATTCTGTGTGTTATTGGTCGCCGTTTTTGCAAACTTTATGAAAGAAAAGATAGCGTTTGAAAAGGTTGAGTCTGAGGCTTTCAGTCGGTTTAAAAAGTATAAAGCTTATAAAGAGGACGTTTACTTTCCACAAACGCAAGTTGCTGGCCCTGATGGTAAATTAGTAAATCTTTTAGACGGTAAACATTATACCGTTTTGAATATATGGGCGACATGGTGTGCGCCCTGTGTTGCTGAATTACCTTCCCTTAAACGCTTGCAAGCAATTTTAGCTTATGAACAACAATGGCGTGTTGTTGCGGTATCTATTGATAAAAACGAAGATATTGAAAAGATTGATGCCTTCACCAAAAAACTTAAAGTGGAGCAAGTCGCGTCATATATTGATGTCAATAAACATCTACAGCGTGCTGTGAACATCAAAGGCTTACCTATGACACTTATTCTCGATAAAAGAGGGAAGATCTTATACGAGATTTACGGAGACGTTGTTTGGTATGATGCCAGTGTTGTTACACTCTTAAGAAAAATTGATTGGGTTAATTAACTTCCTGCCATTTCCGAGCATAAAAACGCTATTGCTGATTATTAAAGCTTGCTTTCCAATTCTGGCACGGCTTCGAATAAATCAGCAACCAAACCATAATCTGCGATAGAGAAAATTGGTGCGTCTTCATCTTTATTGATAGCAACAATAACTTTAGAATCTTTCATACCTGCCAAATGCTGTATGGCGCCTGAAATACCGATTGCGATGTACAGATCAGGGGCGACCACTTTTCCTGTTTGGCCAACTTGGTAATCATTCGGAACATATCCGGCATCAACTGCGGCGCGTGAAGCACCGATAGCCGCGCCGAGTTTGTCGGCTAGTTTTTCAATAATCGCAAAGTTTTCAGCCGAGCCAACACCGCGGCCACCTGAAACGACAACACTTGCCGCGGTGAGTTCAGGGCGCTCAGATTTCGATAGCTCTTGTTCGACAAATTGACTAAGTCCTTTGGCATCAGAAACATTGTAATCTTCAACGGATGCGCTTCCTCCTCTAGCTTCAGCGGGATCAAATGTTGTGCCGCGTACTGTGATAACTTTAATAGAGTCGCTGGATTTTACCGTAGCGATGGCATTGCCGGCATATACAGGGCGTTTAAATGTATCAGCATCCTCAACTGAGATGATGTCCGATATTTGTTGTGTATCCAGCAAGGCGGCTGCACGCGGCAGGATGTTCTTCCCAAATGTCGTCGCAGGGGCAAGGATATGTGAATAATCAGATGCCAAATCGACAAGGATAGGGGCAATTTCTTCTGCTAACGGGTGCGCGAGGCTTTCCGCATCTGCCTTGATGACTTTTGATACGCCAGCTATTTGCGCGGCTGCTTGTGCTGCTCCGTCACAATTTGATCCGGTAATAAGAATATGAATATCGCCGCCAATTTTTGTGGCCGCTGTGACTGTATTCAAAGTGGCGGGTTTGATAGATGCGTTATCATGTTCTGCTAAGATAAGATTGCTCATGTTCGGTTCTCCCTAAATCACTTTTGCTTCGTTTTTAAGTTTGTCGATGAGTGCATCGACATCGGGCACTTTGACTCCGCCCTGTCTGACTGGTGGGTCGCTTACATCAATCACTGTTAGGCGCGGCGTATAATCAACACCAAGCTCTGATGGCTCCATCACGTCTAATTGCTTTTTCTTGGCCTTCATAATGTCCGGCAATTTGGCAAAGCGCGGTTCGTTTAGGCGTAAGTCCGTTGTGATAATAGCAGGAGCCTTAACTGATAAAGTTTCCAAACCACCATCAATCTCACGCGTTACGTTTATTTCATCACCACTAATTTCCAGTTTGGAGGCAAACGTACCCTGTGACCAACCAAGAAGGGCGGCTAGCATTTGACCCGTTTGATTAGAATCATCATCGATGGACTGTTTGCCCATAATCACAAGGTCAGGGCTTTCTTTTTCAACAATGGCCTTAAGCGTTTTGGCAACGGCTAATGGCTCGACACCACCTAAATCAATAGGATCATCGGTTTTGACGAGAATGCCTCTATCTGCACCAATAGCCATAGCTGTTCGGATTTGTTCTTGTGCCTTTTCGGGGCCGATTGTGACCACGATAATTTCTGATGCCTTGCCTGATTCTTTTAATCGCACGGCTTCTTCGACGGCAATTTCGTCAAACGGGTTCACGGACATTTTGACGTTGGCTAAATCTACACCGCTGCCATCGGACTTAACGCGGATTTTGACGTTGTAATCAACAACTCTTTTGATAGGTACTAAAATTTTCATATTAAGAAACTCCGGATTTTGGATATATGAATGATTTAACTGTGGGACATAGAATAGGCGAGCGCAAGTAGTAATAGCGTTAGCCCCTGAAGTGCAACGCGTGCTTGCATTAGTCTGTTGCCATATTTTTCATTAAATTCGCCGCCTTTAATCATAGAAAATACACCGATAAGCAAAACGGCAACGACAGATAGAGCGGCAAGAATAATTAAAACTGGTATCATTGTTTTCATTTTGTGATCGTACAAGTCTTGAAAATAAAAGTACAGTGCACTATAAGATTTTGCACTGCAATATTAAGAGACACCGAAATTTGTGTATTTATGGAAAATGGTGTATAAATAGCGCAAATAAAAGAAAAACACGGGTGAATGAAAATGTTAAACGATTATAGAACAACACCAGTAAACGAATTTTGGACGTTTGAGTGGAACGAAGCCGCCAATCCTGTTGTGTTCTTCAGTAATGCGAAGGTAAACACGAATGTGATTTACACGCTATGTGAACTCCAAAAGGTTGTGTTACGTAGCGATAAGGAGAATCTGTTTATTCCTGTGCCGCGTGAAGTTTTACAAAATGCGTTGGAAACTCGTGACAGATCAGAGGCTATCGCGGCTTAAAGCAATCAAATAATTGACATCAAGATCTGTCTCGGACAGTAAGAATTCATTCTTTAAGGGGTTAAAAATTAGCCCCTTTATTTTTTGTGGCTTTAGACCGTGTTTGCGTGCCTCACCGGAAATCTCCGAAGGTTTCACAAATTTTTTCCATGAATGTGTACCTTTAGGAACCCATCGTAAAATATGTTCTGCGGCAATGATTCCGAGCGCGTATGATTTTGGTGTTCTGTTTAAAGTCGACATAATCAGTAAACCTTCAGGTTTTAAAACGCTGATGATTTGTTCCATGAATAAACTGATATCATTTACGTGCTCTATAACTTCCAATGCCAAAACGATATCGTACTGCTTACCAATGTCTTGTATGTCATCACTGATGTATTGAATATTCAGGGAGGCATTTTCGGCATGATCCGTAGCGACAGAAATTGCATTTTTATCTGCATCTACACCGGTAACCGTTGCGCCCATGCGCGCCAACGGCTCACATACCAAACCGCCACCACAGCCAATATCAATAATGTTTAAATCTTTTAAAGCCTTTAAATCATCAAAGTCACGATCATAATGATCACAAATCTGTTGTTTAATAAATTTCAAACGCACTGGGTTTAGTCTGTGCAATGGCTTAAAAGGGCCTTGTTCATCCCACCAGTGATTAGAATCTTTAGAAAAATGTTCAATTTCGCCTTGATCTACGGAGGTGCTTTGATCATTTTTTTTATTTTTTACGTCCGTTGGCATAACAAATCCCTTTGATTTTTTTTGTGCAAGTGAGTATGGATAAGCATCGTAAGAAAAACAAGATAAATGAAACAGGCTAAAGTTTATTAATTATGGCTCTTATTGTTGCAAAATTTGGTGGAACATCTGTCGCGGATATTGAGCGCATTGAGCGCGCTGCGGAAAAGGTTATTCGTGAAGTTGATGAAGGGCACAAAGTTGTCGTTGTCGTGTCTGCAATGTCAGGCGTGACTAATCAACTTGTTGATTATTGCAGCCAGATCAGTCCGATGCATGATGTGCGTGAATATGATACGGTTGTATCCAGCGGAGAACAGGTTACATCAGGCCTTATGGCGATGGCATTGCAAAAACGCGGTGTCACGGCAAGATCGTGGCTTGGGTGGCAAATACCGATTAAAACGAATGCTGTTCACGGTAAGGCGCGTATACAGGAGATTGATACAACGGAATTACATAAACGCCTTAATGATGGTGAGGTCGCAGTTGTACCGGGGTTTCAGGGTATCACTGATATGAATCGTATATCGACGCTGGGGCGCGGCGGGTCTGATACGTCTGCAGTGGCGCTTGCCGCTGCGCTAGAGGCGGATCGTTGTGACATTTATACGGATGTATCAGGTGTATATACGGCTGATCCGCGCATCGTGCCAAATGCACGCAAAATACATAAAATTGCCTATGAGGAAATGCTGGAGCTAGCGTCTTTGGGCAGTAAGGTTTTACAAACCAGATCGGTTGAGATGGGCGCTAAGAACGGCGTGCCCATTCAGGTGCTATCAAGCTTCGATGATGAAGTGGGTAGTAATTTAAAAGGAACATTAGTGACAACAGAGGATAAAATCGTGGAACAAGAAGTTGTAACAGGTATTGCACATAGTCGTGATGAAGCAAAAGTAACAGTGGTTGGTGTTAAAGACGTTCCCGGTGTTGCCGCGCGATTATTCGAACCACTCGCCGCTGCGGCCGTGAATGTTGACATGATCGTTCAGAATATTTCCGCGGAAGGCCGCACGGACATGACCTTTACCGCGCCGCATAACGAATTAGATCTGGCGGTTAAAACCATCAAGGATAAAGTTGACCTTACATATAAGGATCTGATCATTGATAAAAATGTGGCCAAGGTTTCTGTTGTCGGTATTGGTATGCGCTCTCATGCGGGGGTTGCCAATAAAATGTTTAAGACTTTGGCCGATAAGAACATCAATATTCAGGTGATTTCGACATCAGAGATTAAAATTAGTGTTCTTATCGAAGATGACTACACCGAGCTTGCTGTGCGTTCTTTACATTCTGCCTATGGTTTGGAAGAGTCCTAGAAGAACGCTTAAAAATAGCGTATCATTCCCAGCATTATGAGAGATCCCTTACCAGTCGAAGAACTGGAAGCAGTGGCCGATATAGAAGTGGGCGAGGCGCTCAAGCGCACGCGCGCCTACTATGGGAAATCACTTGAGGATATTGAAAAAGCCCTCCGCATCCGAGCAAGTCAGATTGATGCGATTGAAAGGGGGGATATGGAGGCATTACCGGGGCGTGTCTATGCTATTGGATTTGTACGAAGTTACGCCGAATATTTAGATTTAGATGGTGCTAAGGTTGTGCAATTATTTAAGGCTCAATATATGGGGCCACAAGGCAAGTCATCTTTGTCCTTTCCCGTGCCGGCATCAGAAACAAAAACCCCAGCCTTATGGATTGTGGCTATCTCTTTAATCCTCGCGTCTGTCTTTGTTCTGTTTTGGAATGATATGAACAAACCTGATCGCAGGATTGTGGAACAGGTTAAAACATTGCCTGAGCATATAGAGGAACATGTTAATCAGGAAATTAAGGCGGGTGCAGCCGTAGAGCAATCGATTATGCCGGAACCTGAAGAAGTTATGAGCATAGAGCCACAAAAACCGCAAGTAGAGAACATGGGCGGAGATGATGCACAGCAAAGTGGCATCATCTTGAAAATACTCGGCGATAGTTGGGTTGAAATAAAAGGTGAAGATGGTGACGTTCTTGTTTCCAAGGTCTTGGATAATGGTGATGAATATTTCGTGCCGGATAGCCCGGGGTTAAGTATGTCTTTGGGGAATGCCGCGAATGTGGAAATATGGGTAAATGGGCGGGCGTTAATGCCGCTGGGCAAAGATGGTGATGTGCGCCGTAACATTCCCCTGAATACGAATTATCTCAAGACACTAGATTTTAAAGAAGAAGATGTTCCTGTCGAAAATGAGGCAGGGGGGACAGCGCAAGAAGGTGAAATCTCTCCTGATGCTATTACGACACTTCCACAACCAGATACCCCTGTTATAACTCCGTGATTGTTTTTTTACCGGAAAAAAGGTAGATAAAACGCAATCTATGATCAGGATCAATAAACTATGTCGATGCAAGAAAAATTAAAAACGATTAAAAACCGCCACGAAGAATTGGCGGCATTGATGTCTACGACCGGATTAAGTGGTGAAGAGTTTACAAAATTATCAATGGAGTATGCAGAGCTAAGCCCCGTGGTGGAGGCTATGGAGGAATTAGAGGGGGCTGTTTCGGAAAAGGAAGACCTTGAAACAATGCTGTCTGACCCTGAAATGAAGGCAATGGCAGAAGAAGAAATTCGCGCCTTGAATGCCCGTATCCCAGAGCTTGAAAAACAAATCAGACTTGTTCTTATCCCTAAAGATGAGGCTGACAAGAAAAATGCCATTCTTGAGATTCGCGCTGGGACGGGTGGTGATGAGGCCGCTTTGTTCGCGGCAGATTTGTGTGCAATGTATAAAGGTTATGCGGCCAAAATGGGCTGGAAATTCGACGTCGTTGAGGCATCTGAGAATGATATCGGTGGTTATCGTGATGTAGTTGCGGAGATAACCGGATCGAACGTGTTTTCTAAAATGAAATTTGAATCAGGGGCGCATCGCGTTCAACGCGTTCCCAAAACTGAAACGCAGGGGCGTGTTCACACATCTGCGGCAACAGTGGCTGTTTTGCCTGAGGCTGAAGAAGTTGATGTGTATATTGATACAAAAGATTTGCGTGTTGATACGTACCGTGCGCAAGGCGCAGGCGGACAGCACGTCAATAAAACAGACAGTGCCGTGCGTATTACGCATTTACCAACCGGTGTCGTTGTCGAGATGCAAGAAGCGCGTTCGCAACATAAAAACAGAGACAAGGCGATGAAGGTTCTCCGTACACGTCTGTATGATCTTCAAAGACAACAGCTTGCCGACGAACGCGCGGAAGACCGCAAATCTCAGGTAGGGTCGGGTGATCGCTCTGAACGTATTAGAACCTATAACTTCCCGCAAGGGCGCTTAACGGATCATCGCATCAATTTGACACTCTATAAACTTGAAGAAGTCGTCAGCGGTGAAGCGTTGGATGA
This sequence comes from uncultured Micavibrio sp., assembly GCA_965263215.1. Classification (GTDB taxonomy): domain Bacteria; phylum Pseudomonadota; class Alphaproteobacteria; order Micavibrionales; family Micavibrionaceae; genus UBA1672. The sequence continues at coordinate 1,760,454 of OZ253663.1, read as the reverse complement.
AGTTATCGACGCACTGATTGCAGAAGATCAAGCATCCGCACTTGCCACGTTGGATTCGTAATTCAAATGAGTGCGCCTCATACTTTGAAATCTTTATATCGCTATATTACCGATCAATTTAAAAATGCTGATCTTGAAACGCCTGATCTGGATGCGCGTTTTATTATAACCGAGCGCACAGATTATGACTGGTCAGATATCATTGCGCGGCCAGATGCCCCTGTGAAAGATCATGACCATGCAAATATTATATCTGATGTAGAGCAACGCCTTTCAGGGAAACCGTTGTCACGTATATATGGTGAGCGTGAGTTTTGGGGGCTGCCGTTTAAGCTATCAGATGCGACGCTTGATCCGCGCCCTGATACAGAATTGATCATTGAAATTGCATTGAAACGATTTTCCCAAAATAGGCCACTAAGAATTTTAGATTTAGGCACGGGATCAGGCTGTATTCTTATTGCGCTGTTGTCAGAATTTCCTAACGCCACAGGGGTTGGTGTTGATTTATCATTTGGCGCTGTAAAAACGGCCTCAGAAAATGCGGTGCAGAATCGGTGCATGGAACGTGTCGATTTTGTCTGTGGGTCATGGGGCGATGCACTTTCGCCTCGCGCATCGGCTGATTCCTTTGATTTAATTGTTTCAAACCCCCCATACATAACAAGCCAAGTGATTCCAACTTTGGCACAAGAAGTTCAGAATCATGACCCGATTCTGAGTTTGGATGGAGGCGATGATGGGCTGCAAGCGTACAAAAAGATTTTTTCACAAATAAAATCACTTATTCACGATGACGGATTTGCCCTTTTTGAGATCGGCTATGATCAGGATAAAGATGTGATGCGACTCGCGGAAGACTCTGGATTTGCGCTACGCACCGTTCATGTGGATATCTCAGGAAATCCGCGGGTTGTGGAAATCTCTTGTGGGGATAAATGAACTTTTTTTATTGATACAGCTTGATTGAAAAATGCTCTTGGCTGTAGGTTTAAGTTGTTCAAAGCAACACGAACACAATATAGGGTTTTAACGCCAAACGGTAATGACAATATGTTGTGTCTAACTATGCAAAAACAGGCGTACTGGGCTATTGGCGCATGCACATTTGATGTATGGTTATGGGTGTTGGTTGTGTGAAATTTATAACCTAACGGACTTGAGACATGAGACACGGATCATCGAACAGAAGACACAGAGGGCGTAATAATAACGGCCGCCGTAATAACCAACCACGTACGCAAGTCTATGACAGCAATGGTCCGGATGTACGTATTCGCGGAACGGCGCATCAGGTTGCGGAAAAATATCTGGCGTTGGCTAAGGACGCCACTGCAGCGGATGATCGTAGTGTCGCCGAAAATTATTATCAGCATGCGGAGCATTATATTCGTATTATCAACGAAAATAATGGCAACTTCAGTGGTGGCAAAGATTCAGACCAACAACAGTCTCAATCTTCTAAGGATAATAATAATCATCAGAAGAAACAGGAAAAGAAAGTTTCGGCAGAGGAAGATTTATCTCTACCAGACAGTATTCTTGGACCGGATGTAAAAACAAAAGAAAAGAAAGTTGAGCAGGAAGAAGAGGCTTAGGCCTAACTTATCCTTCGGTTAGAACAGTAATCAAGGCGGGCATTTGTCCGCCTTTTATCTTGATTTTGATCAATTACGAGATACTATCTGAAGGCTCAATATGTGCGTCTGAATAAATTCTTGATGAGGTGATTAAAATGGATTTTGAAAAACTTACCGAAAAAACCAAAAGCCTTTTACAGCAAGCTCAAACACTCGCAACGCGCTATGGGCACCAATCATTAGAGCCTGAGCACTTTCTTAAGGTTATGTTGGATGATGCGGATGGCCTTGCGCCCAAAATAATAAGGGGTGCCGGTGGGAAAGTGTCGCTTCTTAAGGCCTCCCTTGAAGGGGCTATTGCCAAGTTTCCTGTTGTTGAGGGTTCGGGAGCGGGGCAACTGCGCCTTTCCGGTGACCTTGCCAAAATTTTTGCTAATGCAGAACAAATAAGTGAAAAATCAGGTGATCGCTTTGTTACCACCGAGCGCATTTTGCAGGCTATGGTCATGGCGAAAAGAACGGATGTTGCCGGGTATTTGGATGATGCGGGCATTCAGGATCAAACACTCAATCAAGCCATTAATGATGTACGCAAAGGCCGCACGGCCGATACAGCGGGTGCGGAAGATCAGTTTGATGCCCTGAATAAATATGCGCGTGATTTAACGGAAGATGCTCGTAAAGGTAAGCTTGATCCGATCATTGGACGTGATGAAGAAATAAGGCGTACGATCCAAGTTCTTGCACGCAGAACGAAAAACAACCCTGTTTTGATTGGGGAGCCGGGCGTTGGTAAAACGGCGATTATTGAGGGGTTGGCGCAACGTATTGTCAACGGTGATGTGCCAGAGGCCCTGTGTGATAAAAAGCTGATGTCACTGGATTTGGGTGCATTGCTCGCGGGCGCTAAATATCGTGGTGAATTTGAAGAACGCCTGAAGTCTGTGATTGATGAAATTTCCGCGGCTGAGGGAGAGATTGTTCTTTTCTTAGATGAGCTGCATACATTGGTTGGTGCAGGTAAATCAGATGGTGCTATGGATGCATCCAATATGCTCAAACCCGCCTTGGCACGCGGTGAATTGCACATGGTAGGTGCGACAACACTCGATGAATATCGTAAGCACATTGAAAAAGACGCCGCGCTTGCAAGACGTTTCCAACCTGTCTTTGTATCTGAGCCAACTGTAGAAGATACGATTTCCATCCTTCGTGGCTTGAAAGAAAAATACGAACTTCATCACGGCGTACGCATCACGGATGCAGCGATTGTGTCCGCTTCAACTTTATCGCATCGTTATATCACGGATCGTTTTTTACCAGATAAAGCGATTGATTTGGTGGATGAGGCATCGTCACGTTTGCGTATGCAGGTGGACAGTAAGCCAGAAAATATAGATGAGCTTGACCGTCGGATCGTTCAGCTTAAGATCGAGCGTGAAGCTTTGAAAAAAGAAAAAGACAAAGCATCTAAAGAGCGTCTTAAAACTTTAGAAAAAGAACTGGATGAATTGGAATCGCAATCGGCGGAACTCACCAGTCAGTGGAAAGCCGAAAAAGAAAAACTAAACGCGGGGCAGCGTTACACCGAAAGTCTGGACAAGGCGCGTATAGAGCTGGAGCAAGCAGAGCGCAACAACGATTGGGCCAAGGCGAGTGAGCTGAAATATGCAACCATTCCTGAACTGGAATCCAAAATTGCCGATGTGTCCGAACATGATTCCCACAACATGATTAATGAAGAGGTCACGAGCAATGACATCGCCTATATTGTTAGTAAGTGGACAGGCGTACCCGTTGATAAAATGATGGAAGGGGAGCGTGAAAAACTTCTCTCGATGGAGGAAAAATTGCGTCAACGTGTCGTCGGGCAGGAAGAAGCGGTCAAGTCTGTTTCTGATGCTATACGCCGTTCCCGTGCAGGGCTGCAAGACCCGCGCCGTCCTATCGGTTCATTTTTGTTCCTTGGGCCAACTGGGGTTGGTAAAACCGAACTGACCAAGGCACTCGCAGAATTCATGTTTGATGATGAAAGTGCGTTGATCCGTCTGGATATGTCGGAATATATGGAGAAACACGCCGTATCACGCATGATTGGCGCGCCTCCGGGATATGTTGGGTATGAAGAGGGGGGCGCATTGACCGAGGCGGTCCGCCGCCGCCCTTATCAGGTGGTTTTGTTTGATGAAGTGGAAAAAGCGCACCCTGATGTGTTTAATATTCTTTTGCAAGTTCTGGATGATGGCCGCCTGACCGATGGGCAAGGGCGTACAGTTGATTTTAGCAATACCGTTCTAATTATGACCTCTAACCTCGGTAGCGAATATCTCGTGAACCAAGAAGAAGGGGATAATGTTAATGATGTGCGTGAGGATGTTATGAATGTCGTGCGCAACGCATTCCGCCCTGAATTCCTAAACCGTATTGATGAGATATTATTGTTCAGCCGCCTAGAGCGCAAAGATATTGAGGGTATTGTCGTGATACAGCTTGGTTATTTGCATGATCTTCTAAAGGCGCAGCATATTAAGCTTGAACTATCGGACAAAGCACGCACATGGATCGCAGATAAAGGCTATGATCCTGTTTATGGAGCACGGCCGCTCAAACGTGTTATTCAGACGCAGCTTCAAAACAAACTAGCAGAGCTTTTACTATCCGGTGAGGTGAGTGAGGGTGCGAGCGTGAAGGTTGATGTGAAGGGGGAAGCGCTTGACTTCATTGTTTCTGGCACCGCACAGCCTTCTGAGAAATCTGTGGCTTAACTACAAAACTGGTGTGTGATAGATTGTCATACACAGAATGATTATATAAAATCATTTGCATAATTTATTTTAACTCGGGGTAACCTACCTATGCGTATTCGCTCAACTTACTTTTCTTTGACTGCTTTATCATCTGTTTTGCTTTTGGGGGCGTGTGGATATTCGATGGGATCGTCGACCCACCAAGATATTACGTTTTTATCACCTGAAGCTCAGGATGCAAAATGTGTGGTATCTGTCGATAAGAAGAAATATAACGTTGTTACGCCGCAAAGCATCAATATTAAAAAATCTGCTAAAGACATGGAAATTGCCTGTCATACGTCTGACAATAGGACGGCAAATTTAACTGTGCCTGCAAAGTTTGAGTCGAAGGCTATGTGGGGCGAAGACACGGGAAGTGCATGGGACTATAGATCTCAGCCATTGCATTACTATCCGGATGTTATCACGATAAACTTTTCAGAAGAGGCGTTTATCATGCATGAAGAGCTTGTTGATCTTGAAGAATTTTCTTCTCCTGAGCCAATGATGATGGATAAAGAAGAGAATACTGATGACATGGTTATTAAAGTTGAAGAGTTAGTTGAGCCAAGTCATAGTAAAGGCGATATGGATTCTGTTCTTGATGAGTTGCGTGAAACGCCAACCGAAGTTCTCAAGGAAGCGGATAGTGCGAACTCTGAACCCGTTGACCTGTTCCCCGGTCAATAGCCCTTAAAATTACAATACGGAATTTTAAATGACGTCCCCAAAAACATATTTCTTTTGTGGCATCGGGGGCAGTGGCATGATGCCTCTATCTGTTTTGCTCCAAAAAAGAGGTCATGTTGTCATAGGATCGGATCGTTCTTACGATCAGGGTAAAACACCGGAAAAATTTCAAGCACTGAAAGATTTAGGGATAGAAATTTCCCCGCAAGATGGTTCAGGAATATCAAAAGGCGTTGATGTGCTTGTGGTGTCCAGCGCAGTCGAAGAAACGATTCCCGATGTTCGTGCTGCCCTTGATTTGGATATCCCGATTGTTAAACGCGGTACCTTGCTTGCGGAATTGTTTAACGAGGCAGAGCAAAGAATAGCAATTGCAGGGACAAGTGGGAAATCAACAGTAACGGGCATGGTTGGCACGATATTAACCGAGCTTAGCAAAGATCCGACGATTGTAAATGGCGGAGAAATCAGGAATTTAAGATCGAATGAAAATGATAAGTTTTCGAATATCCGTAAAGGGGCCGATTCTTTGTTTGTGGCGGAAATGGATGAAAGTGATGGCTCGATTGCGCATTATAAACCGTCTGTCGCCGTCTTAAATAATATCGCCCTTGATCATAAAAGCATGGAAGAGTTGGAAACGCTTTTTGGTGATTATTTGGCTTGTACTTCACAAACGGTCGTCGTTAATTACGATCAACCAAGGGCGGCAGTTCTATGTGAAGAAAGGGCGAAGGCGAACGTGTTAAGTTATGCCGTTAAAAATGATAGCGCGCTACTTAGAGCTAAAGACTTAGTGCCAAGCGCGGAAGGGATTGATTTCACGCTTCATCATGATGGGCAGGCATACGGTGTTCATTTAAACGTTCCGGGGCAACATAATGTTGAAAATGCGTTGGCTGCGCTTGGTGTTTGCGCGGCAATGGAGATTGATATGATCCAAAGTATCAATGCTCTGGAAAGCTTTAAGGGTGTGCATCGCCGTATGGAGTTAGTCGGCACAAAGAATGGCATCACAGTCCTTGATGATTTCGCCCACAACCCTGATAAAATATCCGCAAGTTTACAGTGTCTTAAATCATTTGATGGTCGATTAATTGTGATGTTTCAGCCACACGGTTTTGGTCCATTGCGCATGATGGGGCAAGAAATGATTCAAGCCTTTGCTGATCATCTTGATAAAGGTGACACTCTTATCATGCCAGAGGTATATTACGCGGGCGGCACGGTTGATCGTTCGGTTACTGCCCGTCACATCATTGATGGTTTGAATAAGGCAGGTGTGAATGCGCATTGGTTTGAAAAACGCAGTGATACGTCTGATTTTATCATCGCAAATGCAAGGCAGGGTGATCGCGTCGTCATTATGGGCGCGCGTGATGATACGTTGCACATTTTCGCGCAAGATATCCTAAATCACTTACCGTAGCGATCTTCCAGAAATGCAAAAATAGCGCGCATACCTGTATCAGCACCACCTTTGGGGCGACCCGTCTTTCCGTGTTGTTCCCATGAAAATACATCCATGTGAATCCACTCAATGTCATCATCAACAAATTCTTTTAGGAATAGGGCGGCTGTGCTTGCGCCGGCCTTACCGCCCGTGCTGCTGATATCCGCGACCGAGCTATCAAGGTCTGCGCGATATGGTTTCCATAGAGGAAGGTTCCAAACGGCATCATCAACATTGTCTTTGGCGGATTGTTTCTGAATGTGATGTGCGGTTTTGTCGTTATTACTAAACAAGGCAGGTAAATCATAGCCGACCGCCACGCGCGCTGCGCCAGTTAAAGTCGCAAAATCAATCAACAGTTCGGGCTTATCTTCACATGCATAGGTGAGCGCATCTGCGAGCACAAGTCTGCCTTCTGCATCAGTATTCCCAACTTCAACAGTTATGCCTTTGCGGCTCTGTAGGACATCAGATGGACGATACGCATTGCCAGCAATGGAGTTTTCAACCGCTGGAATAAGAACGCGCAAACGAATAGGGAGCTTTAGACTCATAATCATGTGGGCAAGCCCAAGAACATGTGCCGAGCCCCCCATGTCTTTTTTCATGGTCAGCATATATTGCGATGGTTTGATATCGAGGCCACCAGTATCAAAACAGACACCTTTACCAACCAGTGTGACTTTTGGGTGTTTGGTATTTCCCCATGAAAAATCAAGCAGTCTTGGGCGGCGATCGCTCGCTCTACCAACATCAAAAACCATTGGGAAGTTTTTAGTGATGAGCGCTTTATCTTTTATAACCTTCAAAGAAACATCATGTTTTCTGGTTAGTGTATTCGTTGCTGCTTCTAATTCATCCGGCCCCATGTCGTTTGCGGGGGTATTTACAAGATCACGGATGAGGCTGACAGACTCAACAAAGCTTTGTACGCGATTTTTATCGGCATCTTTTGAAATAACCAGTGCGGCGTTCTTTTGACTTTTTTCTTCTTTTTTATAAGAATCAAAACGATACGCAGCCCAGCCCCAACCGATATGCAGACGCTCGAGTTCATCAGCTTTAATATTTTCACCATCAAACTCGAAACTAGCTTTATCCAGAAGATCGCGTGAAAACCTATCTGTTATTTCTGTATGAATTTTGCTGCCATCTAAATACAGTGCATTTTTTTCTGTACCGGCATATAAATTTTGAATATCACCATCTGAGTTTCGAACAATCAATAGTTCGCCACTTTTGCCTTTAAACCCTTGCTGATCGCATAAAGATTGGGTCGCGGTATTCATTTTTTTGACTAATTTTTTAAATTCGTCTTTATTCGTGACCGTTATAAGAAAATGATCTTTACGTTTACGGGAAAGAAATGGGTTAAAAAATGTGATTGTGGCTGCGGGCATGATTATATGTCTTTGTGTAGGTTATATCTCTACTGATATAGCAAAAAGGGAAGGGGGCTTCTATAAAAGATGTTGCTTTTATCAGGGATATACGCGATAAAACTTTCTATTATTTCTAAAGGGCCAGTAGCTCAGTTGGTTAGAGCAGTCCGCTCATAACGGATTGGTCGCTGGTTCAAATCCGGCCTGGCCCACCAATATCACAATAAATATTTGACATTTCGGCCAAACCTTTATAAAAACGGTGCATTCTTGGGAAAGAGGGAGCGTGGTGTTCCCCGTTGAGCCTTAAAAATAAGAGCCTCAAACCTGTTATTGGTCTACCGGGACAATATACTAAAAAAAGGAAATAGCCATGAGTGGTAAAAGAGTTCAATCGAAACATAAATTAGATCGCCGTATGGGCGCAAATATCTGGGGTCGTCCGAAGTCTCCATATAACAAGCGTCAAACTGGCCCTGGTATGCACGGTGCACGTCGTGGTAAGCCGACTGATTACGGTCTACAGCTTTTTGCGAAACAAAAGCTTAAAGGTTATTACGGTTCAATCGGTGAAAAACAATTCCGTAGTTATTTTAAAGAAGCCAATCGCCTGAAAGGTGATACAGGTCAAAATCTTATCGGTCTACTAGAGCGCCGTTTGGATGCCGTTGTGTATCGCGCGCTTTTCGTGCCGACTGTATTTGCTGCACGTCAGTTTGTTAACCACAAGCATGTAACTGTGAATGGTAAGGTTGTGAATGTTCCTTCTTATCAAGTTAAAGAAGGTGACGTTATTGAGGTACGTGAAAAATCACGTGAAATTCCAATGGTGATTGACTCAATTCAATCGCCCGAGCGCGAAGTGCCTGAATATATTGAAGTTGACCCAAAGGCGATGAAGGCAACATTCCTTCGTATTCCTGTACTTGAAGATGTTCCATATCCTGTTCAGATGGAACCGAACCTTGTTGTGGAATTCTATTCTCGTTAATTGTAACGGGATATATAAAGTTTTTAAAAGTCGCCAGATTGGCGGCTTTTTTATTTCGGCTCTTTATTGCCGCGAAGCGCTGATAGAATACCATGAAGCGTGCGTAATTCTTGATCGGTAATGTCAGAGCGCGTAAAAATATTTTGAATATTTCGTAACATCGTAGGTTTTAAGTCATCGGCACGAAAGAAATTACGATCTTCCAGATCATGTTCCAGACGTTCTATGAATGTTTGAATATCTTTTTGCACGGCAGGGGCGCTGTCGCCTGTATTAAGCACTGTGCTCGGTTTGCTTGAGGTCATGCTGCCCCATTGATAGGCGAGCAGTAAAACCGACTGTGCGAGGTTTAGGGACGCAAACTCAGAGTTTACCGGAAAAGTTATAATAGCTTGGCATAGGCTGACTTCATCATTGGTTAAGCCAGAACGCTCTGCGCCAAATACAAAACCAACGTTTTGGCTTTTGCCTATGCGTTTATTTGTTTCTGTTATAGCGCTTTCGGGATTAAAGACAGGTTTTACCATGTCACGCCTTCGGCTTGTCGTTGCGAAAACATAATGTAAATCAGAAACGGCATCGCGTAGAGAATCAAAGACCTTTATAGGTGGCATTATTGCCAATGCACCTGCTGCATTCGCATCTGCACGTTCGTTCGGCCACCCATCACGCGGTGCGACAAGGCGCAAATCACTCAAGCCAAAATTTTGCATAGCCCGTGCAGATGCACCGATATTCTCACCCATTTGCGGGTGTGATAGAATAACTGCCGGTGCGTTATCACTCATTCTTTTTGCTCTCGTTGAGGAGGTATCTGGCGTCAAACTTTACTTAAATACCCAAAAGATGTATAACATTAAGTCTGATAATAAAAATAAAAAGAATTTTAATTACAAAAAATAATTATGAGGGGGGCTTCATGTTAATGAAATCGGGATTACGTGACGTTGAAGAAACTGGCAATAACCAGTTTAGCGTTATCGAAGAGTTTTCAGAATTAACACCAAGGCGTAAAGTTCTACTGTGTGATCACCTTTTCACAGAAGGCCGTCAGGCTTTTTACAATACAGTAGAGTTGTTGTGGCCTCAGGCATCTGCGGATGATGCCAAGCGTTTAGAGAAATTTTTATACTCTCTGAAGAACAGATCACATTGATTAAGATATTTTTATAATTTTTTTAGTATTATTTCGAACAGGTTCGAAAAGTAAGCGAACGGAAGGCGGTCTATTTTTTAGGCCGCTTTTCTGTTATGCAGCGAGGCGCTCTTTCGCTTTTTCCTCACCAATCAGTAACAGAAGATGTGAAAGCTCCGGCCCGTGATCCATGCCTGTTAAGGCACGGCGTAATGGCATAAAGAGTTGCTTACCTTTACGGCCTGTTTTGTCCTTTACTGCGTTCGTCCATTCTTTCCATGTGTTTTCATTCCATGGAGAGTTTGGAAGGAGCGCTAAAGCCTCATGCGCAAAATCAGGGTCGTCAATCACTGGTGTTACAGGGCCTTTGGCAACGCGCCACCATTCTTGAACATCAGAAAGTTTTTCAATGTTTTCACGCACAGTCATCCAGAAATCTTCATCCAGATCAGCCATACCTAATTCTGTAAGCTTAGTTTGAACATCCTGATAGCTCATCTCACGAAGGATTTTTGCGTTTAGTCGGTTTAACTCTTCGATATCAAATTTGGGTGTGCCGCGTGAGAACTTAGACAGGTCAAAGTTTTTAATAACGTCTTGAATGTCTGTAAATGGTTCAATTGGATCAGATGTACCAAGACGCGCCATCAGGCTTACGATGGACATTGGCTCTAACCCTTCAGCCGCAAGATCTTTAAGGCTCAATGAGCCAATACGCTTGGAAAGCTTGCTGCCATCCGTATCAGACAATAACGGCAAATGCGCAAACGTGGGCGGTTTTGCGCCGAGTGCTTCGAACATTTGCACATGACATGCGGTGTTGGAAACATGATCTTCGCCGCGGATAACGTGCGTAATCTCATATTCAACATCGTCAATCACAGAACATATATGATAGAGCGGCGTTCCGTCTTCACGTATTAAAACAGGGTCGGAAAGATCACTGCCGTTGAATTTTACAGCGCCACGAACGATATCATTCCATTCGATTGGCTTGTGTTCCAATTTGAAACGCCAATGCGGCTTACGTCCGGCTGCTTCGTGGGCTTTGACTTGCTCATCGCTCAGGTTTAAAGACTCACGATCATAAATAGGCGGCAATTTACGTGAAAGCTGACTTTTGCGCTTTAGGTCTAATTCTTCAGCCGTTTCATAACACGGGTACAAGCGCCCATTTTCCTTAAGCTGTTGAATCTTGGCGGCATAAATATCCATGCGGTCTTTCTGGCGGGTTTTTTCGTCCCAGTCCGCACCCATCCAAACAAGACCATCTTCAATCGCTTGTTCATATTCATCTTTTGATCTTTCTTGATCTGTGTCGTCAATACGAAGAAGAAAGTGTCCGTCATTGGCGCGCGTGAACAACCACGTAATCAACGCCGTGCGCGCATTACCAACATGCAACATTCCGGTGGGAGAGGGGGCAAATCGTACTTTTACTGACATATTATTTCTCTTTATTATATTGTTTTCCGCGAGATATCTTAAATAGCGGGATTTCTAGCTTTTTTCAATCTTATTCACGAAACGGTTGGTCATCGGATAGCGACGATCACGACCAAAAGCTCTAAATGATATGCGCGTACCCGGAGCGGCTTGGAAACGCTTATATTCCGTGTTTTTCAAAAGGCGTGCTACTTTTTCGATCACTTGAGGGTGTTCAAGGCATTTTTTACGCATGTCCTGTAGGACTTTCGGCGCGGAATCCCAATTCACGTTGTCATACTCGATTAAAAGACGAAGAATATTATCCAGAAGATCATAAGGGGGTAAACTATCTTGATCGGTTTGGTCTTCGCGCAATTCAGCGGATGGAGCCTTGGCTATTATACGCTTTGGTATGACTTCGCCTTTTTCATTGCGCCAAGCCGCCAGTTTGTAAACATCTGTCTTATAGACATCCTTTAATGTATTAAAACCACCATTCATATCGCCATATAATGTACAATATCCAACGGCCATTTCACTTTTATTACCTGTCGTTAAAACCATCTCACCGCTGGCATTGGACAGCGCCATTAAAATGGTGCCGCGAATACGGCTTTGTGTGTTTTCATGTGCAATACCATTTAGATCAGGAATTGTATTCTCAAAACTTTTGACCGCATCTTCAATGGAGATTGTTTCATACCGCACGCCCAGAAGTTCTGCGCATTGCTTTGCATCGTCTAGGCTATCGCCAGATGTAAATTCGGATGGCATCATGACGCAGCGCACATGATCTGTGCCCAAGGCATCAACTGCGATTGCTGCCGTCAGGGCACTGTCGATGCCGCCAGATAAACCGATGACCACATCTTTGAAGCCATTTTTATGCACGTAATCGCGTACGCCTGTCGTTAAAGCACGATACATCAGGTTTTGCGTATCTTTGGCTGGCAAGGGTGTTTCGCCGCCTTGCACTTCAATATGCTTTTGTCCGATTTTTCCCGAAATTGTAATATTCATTACGTTTTCTTCAAAAGCAGGCGCGCTGTGCTTGATTTTTCTGTCTTTGGTCATGATGAAAGATCGGCCATCAAAAACAAGCTCATCCTGGCCGCCAACCATGTTCAGATAAATTAAATCCAGATCGGTTTCTAAAACACATTCCTGAGCGACAGAACGACGTTCATCATCTTGATACACATGAAAGGGACTGCCGTTAATGGCGATAAGAACTTCTGCCCCACAATTTTTCAAATGACGCGGCACATCAACATGCCAGACATCTTCGCATATCATAATGCCCAGTTTGTGCCCTCTAAAATTGATAGGTGAAGGTAAGGGGCCGTTTGCAAATGTTCTTGGTTCATCAAAAACATAGTTATTGGGCAATTTGTGTTTATAGAGGATGTCTTCTATCTCACCTTTTCGAATAAGTAGCGCAGCATTGTAAAGCGTGGTGTTTTCAGTCCATACGGTAGGTATGAGCGCGCCCGAGTCAAAATCTTTGCTCAGATTGCAAATCTCTTGCACTTTGTGGTCTAAAGATTTGATAAAGGATGCGTTTAAAACAAGATCTTCAGGTGGATATCCGCACAAGAACAACTCAGGGAAGATAACCAGATCAGTATCTTTATCATGCTCTTGCCAGACATCAAGCATCCTAGACGCATTGCCGTCTATATCACCTACAATCGGATTAAGTTGCGCCAGTGTTAGCCTGAGGTCATTGCTCATTCTTATTCCGCCGCGCTTAAATCCTGAAAACTGGGTTCGATATCATCTTTACGAATGCCCTTCAACTCATCTGAAATCAGGAATGCAAGTTCAAGTGCTTGGTTGGCATTCATACGCGGATCGCAATGTGTGTGATAACGGCTGGATAAATCTTCATCCGCAATCGCATCCGCGCCGCCGACACATTCGGTAACGTCTTGACCCGTCATTTCAATGTGAATACCACCAGGGTGCGTGCCCTCAGTTTTATGAACTTCAAAGAACCCGCGAACCTCGCCCAAAATATAATCAAATGGACGTGTTTTATAACCGGATGATGATTTAATTGTATTACCGTGCATTGGATCACATGACCATACGACGCTGCGGCCTTCTTGTTTAACGGCACGCACAAGCGGCGTGAGTTTTTCTTCAACCTGCTTATGCCCCATACGCGCGATTAATGTCAGGCGCCCCGGAATATTATCAGGGTTTAGAGCATCAATCAGGCGCAAAAGCTCGTCTGTACCAAGGTCTGGTGAACACTTTAAGCCAAGTGGATTTTTAATGCCCCGAACAAATTCGATCTGCGCATTATCTAATTGGTGCGTGCGTGCACCCACCCAAAGCATGTGCGCAGACGTATCATACCAGTCACCTGTTAAGCTGTCTGTGCGGGTTAAAGCCTCTTCATAGGGAAGCAATAAAGCTTCGTGAGATGTATAAAATTCTGTTTCTTTGAGAGCAGGGACGTTATCAGGGGTAATCCCGCACGCTTCCATGAATCGTAGTGAATCACTGATGCGGTTGGCGAGGTCTTGATAACGCTCTCCAAGAGGAGAGTTGGCAACGAAACCAAGGTTCCACTGGTTAACTTTGTTAAGGTTGGCATATCCACCACTTGCGAATGCGCGCAATAAATTCAGCGTTGATGCTGCCTGATGGTAGGCGGCTACCATACGTTTTGGGTCTGGCTCTCTACTTTCTGCGGTAAATTCAAGCGCGTTAATGTTGTCACCACGATAACTCGGTAGTGTGACGTCACCTTGTGTTTCTGTATCGCTGGAACGTGGTTTTGCGAATTGCCCTGCCATACGGCCAACCTTGATGATGGGCAAAGAGCCGGCATAAGTCATCACAACCGCCATTTGAAGAAGGGCGCGGAATGTATCACGGATTTTATTAGCGTTAAATTCTGCGAAGCTCTCGGCGCAATCACCGCCCTGAAGAAGGAAAGCTTTCCCTTCTGCAGCAAGACCAAGGCGTGCCTGTAGGTTACGCGCTTCACCTGCAAAGACAAGCGGCGGCATGTTGCGTAGCTCATCTTCAGTATTTTGAAGTAAGACAGAATCCTTATATTCAGGAAGTTGTAGCGCCGGTTTTTCTCTCCAGCTATTTGGTGTCCATTGTTTTGACATTTACATTACCAATTCTTAAGCATAATAATATATATTGAACAAAGGTTATGCCCCAAAGTGTGCCGATAATCAAATGTAAACGCATCTAGACTATATATAGAAATTTTTTACTGGACGTCCATGCAATCGTATGTGAAATACTATGCACCGAATAATGTTATAATTAGATAAGAAAAAAAGTAATTTTATTTATGAGTTTTAAAGAGCCATACGTTCCGGCAGACGTCTTTCATTACATTAGGACGCTTGCACCCGAGAGTTCTTGGGCGCTTAATGAGAAATTCTTGGAAACACGCGATAATGTTCTTCAGGCATTTCCACAAGATTGTATTAAGGTAACGAAGGCACTTGATAACATATTCTCATCTTTCGATGACGTAAGCCATAATACAGAAAAAACAGAGTTTCTGATTAATGCATGGCATGAGGGGAGAAATTGTTTTTCCACGACGTCTTTAGTTGCATACGCGATTAGTAAGTTTGACCCAGAAAGTAAATTAAGCATAGAGCAAAAAGACGCAATGTTTGTTGCCGGCGTTTTGGCGGATATACCTAATGATTTGCCGTATCATAACAGCCTACATTACCGAAAGGTCTTGTTGCATGTTATTCGGATGATTGTCGCCCATAATCATATTTTCGACAGTAGCGAAAATGCCCTTAATTTAAATTCGATTGTTAAGCTTGTTATAGCGGCGTGTATCCATGATTTAGGGCATGAGGGATCGGGCAATATAATTGATCGTAAATATCACATGGCCATGACAGAAAAGCGTTCATTTTCTATGGCGGAGCCTTATTTAAAATCGGCAGGTCTTGCAGATGATCTTTTGTCTGATATTCGGACGATGATCATTACGACAGATGTTTCACCTTTTGGTGACCCTATTAGCCCCGTTAACCAAATGCGTAGCGCGTATGAATATCATTTCGGGATGGAATCGGAAGATGACGATCTGGAATTTTCTGACGAATTAAAGCCTTTAATAGAAAATGATAGATTATGTTTGCTGTGTATGATGCTGCATGAGGCTGATATTATGAATTCAGCCGGTATTAGTTACGATATGATGCGCACAGAATCTGTTGCTATTAGTAAAGAAGCCGGTGAAGATCGTGCATACCCCGAAGATGCATTGTTGTTTTTAAACAAGATATGCAAAAATGTTATGCTTTCTGATGCGGCGTCGTATCTTGCAGACGCAAATCTTAATGTAATTCTTAATACCGTTATGAAAGATTTCAAAGACGGTAACAAAACCTATAGCTAATCTACTTTTCTTTCCAACGACGATGAAGCCAGATCCATTGCTCCGGGCGTTCTCTGATCCATGTTTCCAGTAAAGTATGTGCGTCTTTTATCACATGCTCAACGGGGCGAGCTTTGCCATTATCATCGAACAAATTTAAAGGCGGGTAGGGCGTTAGTCTAAATTCACACCCTTTTAATCGTTCGTTTTTGACGGGCACCAGCGGGCATTTATATTTTTGGCAAAGCTGTACGAAAACAGGGTTGGTCATTGCAGCGTGAGAAAAGAAAGGAACCTCGAGGCCCTCGTTATATTTCTGATCAACAAGAATACCAATTGACCCACCGTTTTTAAGTGTTTGAAGAATGGATTTTCCACTTTCACGTGACTTGGGGAAGGCTTGTAAACGGCCATTGAGGGTGCGCGTTTTATCCAATAACTTTGCTGCCCATGGGTTATTAGGTGCGCGATACGTCAAAGCAATGGGTTTATTATATTGCGTTAAAAGTGCAGTGGAATTCACTTCCCAATTCGCAATATGACCGCCAAAAAAAACGATAGGCTGTTCTGTGCCTAATAAAGTTTCAAGCCGCCGATTATTTTGGATTGTTGTGTGCTCTTTACTAATAATTTCCAAGTGTGGATATTCCGCAATAACGCGCCCTATATTATCCCACATACCGACGATGATACGATCTTGCTCTTCTTTTGTTTTTTCTGGAAGCGCACGCGCAATATTTCGTCGTGCTTTACGGCTTGCTGCTAATTTTGGGCCAATACTCCGTCCTAACCATCCACCTACAGCAGACGCTTTTTGAGGTTGTAGAGTGCGAAAGAAAGCAAATAAGATATGCAGTAACAATCCCTCAATTAAATATCGAATTTTTTTCATATTATGTTTCTTTAAACTTTTTCAGTTTATCGCGTAAAAACTGATATATTTCGTCTTCATTATGCCATATCAAATTTACAGGCAGTGTTTTAATGTCCTGCTGTACGTTTTGCGGCAGGCGCACATAATCTTTTTCTGTGGTGATAAGCTGCGCATTTTTATCATTCGCCAGAGTTATGAGAGATTCAACATCATGATCGGTGAATGCGTGGTGATCTGAAAACGATTTACTCTCAATAACGTTATATCCGCATTGTTCAAGTGTGTCATAAAATTTCTGAGGGTATGCAATGCCACTAAAGGCGATGTAATCCTTCCCCTTGTCGGACTTTACGTCTTGTAATGGCTTAATCTCTGCACGAAATATAGGGATGTGCTCTGGTATTTTATCTTTTATGTCACGCTCATCTTGTCCAATCATAATAATCGCATCACATCGTTGCATTGCAGTTTCGATAGGTTCACGTAGTGGTCCTGACGGAATAGTTTTTTCATTCCCAAACCCCATTTTTCCATTGATGACGATAAAAGACACTGATTTAGATAAGGATTGATTTTGCAATCCATCATCCATAATGATGCAATCACAACCAAGCTCTTGTGCTAATTTTGAACCGCTGTAACGGTTCACAGAAACTATTGTACTTGAATGACTTGCAAGTAATAACGGTTCATCTCCGACAGTTTTTGCGTCTTCATGAGCCTCAATGCGTCTGGGGCCCGGTTCAGTGCCACCATATCCACGGGTTAAGAAGAAAGAGTTATTGAATAAGTTTCCTTCTTTAATAATCTTATTGATAGCAATGCTCGCAGGTGTTTTTCCGCTGCCGCCTACTGTGACATTTCCAATACATATAACAGGAATATCGACGGAATTAGATTGGGTGGTCCGAAGATTAATGCGGTGTCCGTATTGATATAACAGACTTATAGGCGCCATCAAATATTCTATAACAGAAGGTGATGAATCTTTAGATCTGTACCAAAAATCAGGCGTTTTCAGAGGCATTTTTTTTCGATTTCTCAAGCGATTGTTTTACGCCGTCATTGTGCAACACTCTAAGAATAGGTTCAATTTCTTTCATCACAACATCAACGACACCAGATTTTTGGCTTGAAAAAGCTTGCCCATTTTTTTGTAATGCGCTTAGTTTTAGATCATCACTGAGTAATGATTTTAACTCTGAATATAGTGTCTCAGGGGTATCAACCCGAATAGCAGCTTTAGCTTGATGCATTTCGTCATAAATTTTCTGCAAGTTCTGTATATTTTCTCCGTATAGTACACCGCTTCCAAGCTGCGCTGATTCTATAGGATTATGACCACCACCGCCATCATTGCTGAGGGAGCGTCCGATACAGCTGATGGGGGAAAGTTTGTAAAACAGGCCAAGCTCTCCGAGAGTGTCAGCAATATATACATCATCATCAGGCTTTGGCAGTTTCTTTTCTGAGCCTCGATATGTTGTTTTTAAATTATATGCGGCGCATTTGCTTTTGATCTCATCACGACGATCAGGATGACGAGGGACAATGATTGTCAGCAAATCAGGATAAGATTCCTCTAATTTCTTATGTATCTCATGGGCTATCTGCTCCTCACCATCATGGGTACTCGCATAAAGCCACATTGTTTTGTTTTTACATGCTTGATTTAAATTTTCTAAGTCGCCCTCATCATAGTGCAGTGGCTGCGCACTGTGTTTTAAATTATCTGTCGTAATGACGTGCTGCGCTCCAAGTTTCTCCAAACAATTTTTATCGGTGTCGGTTTGGCAAAGTATTTTACTAAAGGTGCTGAGTGTTGCTTTTGCCAAAGATGAAAAGCGTTGCCATGCTTTAAATGATTTAGGTGACATGCGCGCATTAATAAGCGCAGCAGGGATATTTCGTTTTTTTATCTGATGAAGCATATTAGGCCACAATTCTGATTCCATCCAAAGAATTGCATCAGGTTGCCAGTGATCTAGAAATTGTCTAACCCATTGAGGGTGGTCCAAAGGGTAGAATTGGTGGAAAGCACCTTGAGGGAGGTTTTTGTCCATAAGTTTTGCGGAGGTTAATGTGCCCGTTGTGACAAGTATATGTGTATCAGGTTTATTTTTAAGAATGTGGTTGATTAGTATCAGAGCGGATTGAGATTCCCCCACACTTGCGCCGTGCACCCATAGTAAAGAGCCCCCGGACCTCGGTCGTGTGATGATTCCTTTTTTTTCTTTGAGGCTGCGGGGCGATTCTTTGCCTTTTTTCAGACGCCTATTTAATAAAACAGACAGTGGTAAAGCGCAGCTATAGGTTAAAAACTTGTATACTGCGTACATACCAAATCCTTGTGGATATGAGCGTGAGATATGCGGTGATATTTTTCTTGGTAGGGCTTAACGACCGTAACAACCAGCACCAGGATCAGATATACCCACGGCAAGATCATCTCCACCACCTGGGTGATAACGACAGCCGGGTTGCAGGCAGATATGTTCTTCATAGTCGTTGTTGTTGTAACCAGAGCGAACGACCTGAACGCCAGTGGGCACCGGATCTCCCGTACAAGGACAATTAGCACCCGAACAATCTTGTGGTTCAACAAGGTTGAAGTATGTTTGAACAGGGTCATTTGTCCAAGGGCCTGATGTTAAGGCAGAGGCAAGGTTAGCAGTCCAGTTAGCATTGATTGGTGAACAAGCCGTTGGAAGAACTCTTTTATCAACCGCACCGGCATACTCCGCAAATGTAAAAAACCCATCAGTTGTGTTATTGGAAATAAAGTTAATACACTTCGCAGCATTCCATACAAGTCTCATTCTATCACAGCTGTACGCTGTACCATTTGTGATAGCAAGAGGCGTGTGATCCAAGCCCGTTGCTGCCGTATGACCAGCAAGAAAGTTGTGATTAAAATTATTACTGATATAGGCCGATAAAGATGTACCAACAAGGTTTTGTAACGCGTTATCCATACTTGTCGAGCTTAAGGGTGAACCATATGATGACGTTTCGCTAAGCATTTCATCGGCATGATCCGCGAGTTCCCTCACTATACGATCAAAACAAGTATATTCAAGAACACTGTCAGGCTTAAGAATGATATTTTGGTTTTGTGTAATTTCACGTTGTGCCTCTAACCATGCACGCGCAGATAAAGACTCGTAATAAAGTGCGTCACAAGGCGTTGTGGCAATTACCGACGCGGCAAAAGATGACGGTGTAAAAAACATCAACGATAAGGCAAAGAGTACGCCAGTGCGAAACTTTAACAATGTTGTGTTGACTTTCATTATATGGTCCTTTGTCACGATCACTTTATTAAACTCCTATATTCTACACAAATATCTTATGCCAAAGCAAATAGCTTTTATTAATACGGTATACATGCCCCAGTAGGTGTTGAAGCAGGTACGGGAGAATTGAGTACATAGTTAACCCAGACAGGCCTGTAGAAACAACCGGGGTTAGGGCAAATATGCTCATAATAAATTTGCGCAGATCGGTCTGCTATAGACATATTACCTGGTCCAACATCAGACTCATCCCACAAATAAGTAATCGAAGGTACGCCTGTTGGTATCGGATCGGAGCAGGTTGTTATAACGCCAGAAGAAACGCCACCGGTACCCGGAACATAATTACCAGTTAAGTCATGCAAACCTAGAATGAGTTCGCCATATAAGGTTGCCGTGTCAAATGAAGAGTAAGCGTTTAAATTTGCGCTGTCATCGCAGTTATTGGCAACGCGTATTAAATCATTGGAAAATTGCGTACCTGCTGTTGATCCTGACGGCGGATCACGAAACGGCCATTCGACAGGGATTGCAACAGTACCTGCAGCAGGGCACGGATCCATAACAGATGTTGCTGAAGTGCTAGATCCCGGGGAAGTGCTGTCTAATTTTGTTGAATTCGTACCTTGCTCTATAACATCGCTGGCAGTAAATCCCGGGGAGCATTCCACAGGGATAGATCTGGGGTCAGTGTTGACCAAGTCCTCAAACGTTCTGAAACGGTCATCTTCACCAAAATCAACACACTTTGCGATATTCCAAACCGTACTCATGTGAGAACAGTTATAACTACCGGAACCAAGCGCACTTCCGTTACTACCGGATGTATCAATGTCATTGTCTATTGTTGTCGCCTCACCCATAAAGGTGTGATCAAAGTTATTATCAACGTATGTTTGAATGTTATCAAACAAAAGTGTTCTTAGGGCATCGTCAAGATGTGTGTCGGGGAAAACGACGTCAATTGTTATATCGTAAGGTGCAACGGTGTTATCTCCACTGCTTGCGCAACTTGGCGGACGACCGGCAGAGGCGGTACTGTCACCGGTTGATGTACATACTTCGTGATCTTCCCAAAATGTTGATTCTGAGAATATCGGGCCTGCATGGTGGGCGGTTACAGAAACCCATTGATCAAAACAGGTGTATTCTAAAACGCTGTCCGGTTTGTGAATAATTTGTTCGCTCATGATGACTTCACGGCTAGCGCCCATAAGGGCGTGGCTGTAGATTTGGTTCATGAAGTTACCGTCACACGCACTTGTTGTTGCACCTGTTTCATTTGTATGTGGTGCGGGCGTGCCTGTTTTGGGGCCGTTTAGAGCGGGGTCAGTTCCGGATTCTGTATCTGTGTAAATATCATAGTCAGTACAAGGAATACCGGGCGAGCATGCGGCATGTGCATTGAAAGAGAAAAGCACGACAATCGCCATGCAAGAAAATAAAAAAGTAAACTTATTCTCTAATCTATTCAGCACAATAATGCCTAATCCTCTGTTTGTTGTTCAGCTATTATATACAGCTTTTGCTCCGGCGACCACATATATATGTCAAAATCGTAATCATTAATCTCGCTTTTAAAGGCGAGTATATTCTTAATACCATACGAAAACTTACTATCGATCATCAAGTTTCGAGCACTTATTTTTGATAATAGCAGGATTCTATCCTTCTTTTCAGCAATTATTATGTGTGTACATGCATCTTTTTGGGTATCACATGATTTTCGTCTTAAAATATGTTCAAAAATACCATCCTTATTAAGGTCTGTACTCGCTATATCATAAGCTGAAGAATCGGATTTATAGTGTTCGGCCAAGAACCGATCTATTTGAAAACGAAGCGATGTACTCAGGTTATTGTCGTATTTCAGAGCATCGAGAGCAAAAGATTGCCCTGATTGTATCGTGACGCAAAAAAATGCGAACAAAAAAATGTGTATAAAGTGTTTAATATGGATATCTGACATGCCGAAAATTATAACAGATTTTAACAGTTTTTGTAAAAATGCTGTACCTTAAACAAGGTCAATATCAAGAATAGCCATGTTGAAATCATAAGATGTTTCGCCTTCATCAATGATTTTATACAAAACACCAATAAATTCACCGTCCATCATAACCTCGATTGAATCTTCCGCTTTTTCACGTTTCATCACGGTAATGCCCGAACATTTGAAGACACGCTCAATATAGGCCTTCAACTGCGACATCTCTTCTGCACTAAAACTCATAAAAACTTCCTTATATATGTGTTGTTTTCAAACCATTGGATACGGCGTTATAGCATGCCTTGGCAAGTGTTTTTCTATCTTTAAGGTCACTTGCTTTTAAAACGTCATGAAAATTAAGGGATATGGTTGCTCCGCGGCTAAGTGCGAAACGCCATAAATGCTTTTCCAACGGCGTGTCCATATTAAGGTGCCAAGAATAAATGTCACGATCATCTTGAGTTTTTATCTCCCTCTTATCAACACGAGTCATATTTATCGTGATGGGTTGAATTCTTATATCTTCTAAACCCTCTTTATAGGCAATGGAAAATAAGCTTGATTTAAAAGGTAATACCTCACGGCCATCTGTTGATGTGCCTTCAGGGAAGATGATTAAACTCTTGCCCTCATCAAGCATTGTATCCAGCGCATGCTTTTCCTTTTTTGCGTCTTCGCGTGAACGGCTGATAAACGCTGTTTGCTGAAGTTTAGATAAAAATCCAAAAACAGGCCATGAGGCCACGTCTTTCTTGGCGACAAACGAAGCGCGCAAAATACTGCCGACGGCCGGAATATCAAGGTAAGAGATATGGTTGCCAATATATATGGTCTGGGTGTCTGTGTATGGTGTGCCGGTGATTTGGATATTAATACGAAATATTTTACAAACAGCCTTCTGCCATAACCAAGGCATAATATAGGCGCCGTTTCCTTTATGAAGTAAAAGAACGACTAATTGCGTTGGAACAACAACCAAACAAAGCAAAATAAAAAAAAGAAACTTTATACAAGCAATTAAAAATCTCATGGCGGTTTATTATTCCTCTGATTGACCCGGCATGGTTTTTTGTATTTTGCGTTCGTAATACTTGCGGTAACGTTCTGTCATTAAGCTTGTTTGAACAACAATACAAACATCAATCGTGTTGAACTGGTGATCAATCACCGCGCCGTTACCAATAGTCGCGCCAAGCCTTAAATAGCCTTTAATAAGAGGGGGGAGTGATGCAAAAACGCGACGTTCGTTTAATGTCTCTTTTTCATAGATATTCATATCTACATAGCGTTCTTTGATCGCAACCGGACTGATATCTGCCGGTGTCGAATGAAAATGATGAAGATAGGACAGTTGCTGCGCGATGGAATCAACGCTTACGCCCTGAAAGCTAGCACAGCCAAACAACAAGTCAATCTTATGGTCTGTGATATAATCTGCAATGCCTTGCCAGAGCATATTGAGGATTGGTTTGGTTCTGTAATCGGCCAGAACACAAGACCTGCCAAGCTCTAATAGGAAATTGTCACTGGCAATAAGTTTATCAAGGTTATATTCGTCGGTGGAATAAAACCGCCCATGCTGTTCGGCGATGTTTTGACGCAAAAGCCTGTATGTCCCGACAATTTTTTCATTTCCGGTTAGAGGATCATTGGCCAGAACAATTAAATGATCTGTGATTTTGTCAAAATCATCAAAATCACGCTTTTGATCACGCATTTCATCTGTTGGTTGCGCGCCGTATTCTTCGTAAAAAACCTGATACCGAAGCTTTTGCGCTTGTTCTATTTCCTCCGGATTTTGTGCAAGACGAACGTGTGCCTCTTTTGACACTGTGTGATCCAACTGTAAATCAGAAGATTTTGTCATGCATTACGCCCTAAAATTGGAAGTATTTCCAGATGTTTGCTACTATGTGCAGAATGTTTCTTGCTTGCAAGATTAAACTATATTTCATAGATGTACATAGTGATCACATTATGCACATTGTTTTTAAGGATATTGGATTATGATTTCAGTTTTATTTGTATGTACAGGTAATATTTGCAGGTC
Source organism: uncultured Micavibrio sp. (assembly GCA_965263215.1). Taxonomy (GTDB): domain Bacteria; phylum Pseudomonadota; class Alphaproteobacteria; order Micavibrionales; family Micavibrionaceae; genus UBA1672. Next base: position 1,736,415 of record OZ253663.1, on the reverse strand, counting down.
ACCCACAGCAGAGGGAATCTTTAGAGATCGTGTGCGCGCGCAAAAATTATCGGCGCGTTGTGATTCCGCAGGGACGTTTGGTTATCATATAGGTGATCCGCCTGATTATCGCTCTATCGCGGCGGCGCAAAATCATAATATAGACATCACAGATATCAGAGGCCGTAAATTAGCCGATGAGGATTTTGATAAGTTTGATTATTTGATTGCCATGGATAAGGGGCATGAGCGTACAATGCGCAGAATGGTCGATGAAAAATACCATGATAAAATAAAGCTATTGCTCGATTACCATGATCGATATCAAGGTATGAATATTCCTGACCCATATTATGGTGAAGTGGATGGGTTTGAGAAAACGTTTAACACCATAGAGGAGGGTATAGACGCCTTCATCGCCAAGGTTTTCTATAGTGGTTCAAGTGTCCTGTCCAAAGAACCTGCGTCCGGATCGTCATAATCATCATTGTCGTTATCATGATCGTGATCATCGTTGTCGGCTCTCAATTCCTCAGATGTTTTACTGTCGGCATCAAGGCCGATAATTTCACCCAAATGCTCAACTTTTTCGGCAAGCTTACTATTCGCCTTGGCACGGTTTGATTTCAATTCATCCGCAAAGCCTTTCAAGGGGCCCAAGGGCGCGAAGAAAGAATAAACGTTAAGCCCAACGGTATGCCTGTGTTCTTCGCTCATCAGTTTCACAGGGATCAGCGCAAGCTGTAATCCGATAAAAGCGGCCTGTACGTGAAGGCTGCGTTTTGCACGAACGGCGGCTTTTTCGTGATCTTCTTGGTCACGCATGATGGTGATCATCTTATCTTTATCTTCTCTCGACCATGCCTGCCCAATTTTTTCGATGGAGCGCAGATTAACACTGTGTAATTGTTCAAGTGTGATGGGGGGGCGCTTATCTTCCGGCTCTTCTAAATCAGCATCGTCCCCATTTTTTTGTTCTGCCAAATCTGCATTAAGTTTGGCTGCCTCACTAAAACCCATTGCCGTGCTTTGCGCGATCTTATGCATACGAAACGGGTTTTTAATGTATTCCGTTGCAACTGTGCCCATGAATCCTGCCGCGCGTTCCCCCTGATACATAACATAGGATAGCGCCTGTCCTGTAACCGTTACTTTTTCCAGCATTGGTTTGCGCATAAAATCACCAACTCTTTTAACGGTGTCAAAGCTTATTGGCTCGCCAATACCTTTTTTTCGTGCGATTTCACGAAACTCTGATTTTGGAAATCGTATTTGTTCGTCAGGCAGGTTCACAAACTGCAAGCCACTATGCTGCATTTTATGACGCAGGTTTTCTTCTGCTACAAATCTGCGTTCTTCTTTTGTATGCCCGTTACTTTCGTTTTGCGTATCATTTTCGAATTCTACAAACATCTTTAAGGCTTTACGATATTCGTGCTCTTTCGCGCCGCGTTGTGCGTTGATGCTGTGCAGTAGATATACGGCGGCAACGGTAGAGCTTACTGCAAGTGTGCTCATAAAAGGGTCTTCTTCAAGTGTTTCCGTACTGCCTTGTACTGCTTCGGCGGCTAATGTGCCCGTCTCATACAATGCGAAAATGTCTGAAAAAAGTTCTTCGGTGAAATGACGTTTGTCTGTTTCAATCTGCTCACGCGTTTCAATTAGAAATCGTCGTAAACCATCGTCCGGATCAAGGATCTTTCCTGTTTCCGTAAAGGCAACATTAAAACTATGATCCGCCTGTGCCATCTCATTGCGTAATGAGTGTTTCTTTTCCACGCCGCTAATACCCTTATATTATGTTTGTTTAAAATCCCGGTGTTTCGTGAGTATCGAAACCGGCATCTGTATCATTATTATCGTTCATGTCTATAACTTTATGATCACCATAAACACGTTTAAGTTCCGTTAATTCCTCGGCAGATGGATATTCTTCACCGGATTTTCCCCATTTCACAATGCGCTCTGCATATAGGGCCAGGTCGATATCGGTACCAAGATTAACGCACTGCTCGTATGCCTCGTTGAATAAGAACTCTTTTTCTTTGGGAATTAAGACCGCCGCCCAAAATGGTTTCCCTTGGGTGTCGTCTCCGAACCATGCACTTCCTTCATCATCCAAAAAACCGGTGACAAGAAATATCGTTCCGGGTTCTTCCTGTTCGTTGTCGTCGCTCACCTTGATTCTCCTGACTTATAAAGGTAAGCAGAATATATAGTTTCAAAAAAATTCTGTCAAAATAACAATGTTTAGAGCGTGTAATAATTTTTTACGATCTATTCTTGCATTCCCTGAATGATTGGAGTATCTTCCCACCACTTTTGTGAGGCAATCACAATACGCGCCCGTAGCTCAGCTGGATAGAGCGCCTGACTACGGATCAGGAGGTCAGGGGTTCGAATCCTCTCGGGCGCGCCATTTCATAATTACTACCCTTAAGCTGCTGCAAAACCGTTACTGGAAGCGCTGTTCGGGCGGTTCGAAAACCTTCGTTTCTTTGGTAAGGTAATTTTTCCGAAAAAACCAATCTAAGCACCAATCTGCGGTCTTCTAACTTGTCTGAAGTCCACAGCCTGTGCGGGTTTGCAAGAAAGTCCATCGCGGTTCGAAAAGTTTCGTCAAAGGCCGTTAGCGGACGGCCGCAATTTTGGATTTTTTCTTGTATAACTATCTTCTGTTGTTCGAGTTTTTCGATCTTTTGCTCATAAGCGGAAATGACTTTCGGGCTTTCCGTGTCCACGATTCTGTCTAGGAATTGTTCCACGCGATCATCAATCTTGGACAGCTCTTGTTTCAGTATAATGACGTCACCTTTATTGCGGTCTTTTTGTCCTGCCCATAAATCACGGAACATATCCATCGCTGTGAAGAATAGCTCCTGTGATGGTTTAAGTTCCAAGAGCAATTCTTCAAACTCTGCCTCAACCTTTTCTTTGCGCACGGATTTGCGGAATTCTGTGCAATCCTTGTTGTAGCAATAGTAATACGGATATTTCTGATTACGGCCTTTTGACCAGCAGCCTGTCATTGGCTCACCACAGCAATTACACGTGATAAAGCCGCGCAAGGGGAAGTCATCACTTAAGTTAGCCTTTGCGGGGGCTTTGGCTTTACCGTGTAAGCGCTCCTGAATTTCCTGATAGGTTTCAAAGCTAATGAGTGGCTCATGCTTGGCGGGGCGCAATTTGATGTCCCATTTCTCAATGGTCATGTATCCAGCATAGAGCGGTTGATTAAGCATATTATCAATACGCTGAATATGAATTTCGCCGCTTTTGGGAATTGGGAATATTGTATGATCTTGCAGATAGCGTTTAATCTCTGTGTGCGTTTCAAAGCGTCCTGCAGCATAGCCTTCTAACGTTTCGGCAATGACAGAGGCTAAAGGTTCATCACGGACGAGTACGCGGCCATTTTCGCCCTTAACGCTGGCGTATTTGTATCCAGTTGGGGGATAGAACGGCCAATAACCATTCATCACGCGGGCAAACATGCGGTTCTTGGTTTGCTCAGCATTCTTTTGACGCTGGTGCTGCGAGACGCTGGCCAGAAGGTTTTCAACGAGGATAGAGTCGGAATCTTCTCCAAACTCAATAGACGGGCTTTCCAGCTTGCCGCCTGCCTCGTTAATCGCCGTGCGCAGGTGAATATGCGCATCAAGGCTACGGGCAAGGCGGCTGATGTCGTCAATCAATACGATATGCGTTTGATGCCTTTTGTTGTCTTTGAGGAAGGCCAGCATGTCCTGCATAGCGGGGCGGTCGATCATACTGCCGTACACCCCTTCATCTTTAAACACGTCCACGACTTCATAGCCTTTTAGTTTGGCGAAGTCGCGGCAGCGTGTTTCTTGAGAGCCGAGACCATCACCTTTTTGCACTTGTTTCTGGCTGGATACGCGGCAGTAAATTACGGCTTTCATGGCTCGGCTCTTTGTCATGGGCGAATATCTCCATCGGATGGTTGAGGGCTTGGAATTGAGTCTATGCATTTGTTGGAATCGTGTAAATCGCTAAATTCTTTTTTATCGCGACATTGTTGCAGTGGGTGAACACCAAAGGCACGATCTACGAAATTTTGCATGATGTGCCACAGATCGTGGATAAGCTCGATCTTTTGTTCGCGGGTTAAATCCATGTCGTTTAACATGGGTAGGTATTTTTCGATGTCTGGTTTCATGGCGGCTTCTCCTTGTCGGTTGTGGTGACAAGTTAAATTTACCAGCCGAAGTGTTGTTGCTCGGGCGACTGTCATTGAGGGGAGTTCCTTCAATGCTCTGACGGAGCCGTTTGAGAATGAAATTTGCAATTTCTACTGAACGCAAGCTGTGTGTTGTACTACAACACGCTTGGAAAGGGAGACGCTGCGCTCTCCCGTTTCATCCCTCTCGCGGATGGTTTTGAGCATGGGAACACAATCCGTTCCAGCATGCAAAACCATCAAAACGTATCGCCGTTTTATCCCTCGCAGGACTTGGAGAATTGCATCTCCACCCGCACCGAACCATGCATGAACATATGGATGTTCAATCCCCATTTATGGGAGCGTTCCTGCTACCCCTAAAAACCCCATGATGATTTCATCAAGACCAACCGTGCGTCGATTGGATGCCGTAAGCGCTTTCCCGCTCAACCAGAACCAAGGGGACACCCTTGGATGCGTTTTTATTAATATATAAATGTCTAAAAATTTTCTACATAACGTTATGAGGCCTTGCTGTACACTATAAAGTTGTTATTCTGTTTTGATGTACAACGTTCACCCAAATAAGCAGCTGCGCGGATTTTCCGTAGCAAGCGAAGATGGTAAGTCTAAAATTACCCCAAAAGACATACAAGAAATGTCAAATGAAGATTATTTGGCTTTAAGGCTGGCGATTAGAAAAAGAGGTCGCATAGGAACAGATGCATCTAATCGCAAACAGGTGAAAAAATTATTACGCAAGTTATCTATCGCTCGTAAAAAGGGATTGAGATCAAGTTTTCACTTCAATCATACGTTCGAAAAATCTGAGAGTATGCTACTTGATTCCTTTTATCCTGAAAGATGCCGCCGTGGGGTTTGGAAGCCTTTCAACAAAAGAAAAACAGAAGTTTCAGAAATAGATTTGGATGTTTTCTCATTAATTGACAGACCAGACGAAACATTTGAAAAGTTTGAGCAGATAGCGCAAGCAGAGTGTGATGCTAGGATTTTAAGACTGAATTTTACTGATGGTATGTGTTTTGATATGGGAGCTTATTTATTATTGGCTCTTATGAAGAAAGATTTACCTCATAAACAGTTACAAGGTGGCCGTATTACTGATGAAGTAGCGCAGGTACTGGATGCTGTTGGCCTAGCTGATTTCATGAATATTGTTTCAAATAATAATAATCAAGCACAACCAACCTTAGATGGAATTATTCCAGCTGGAACTCTGGAAGATGTAATGCCGTTTAAATTAACTTCTGGAGGCGGGCTTGATGCAAAAAATTTAGCTAAATCTGAACAACGTGATGAGAAGGTGGCCAATAACTTTGTAACAACGTTAAAAGATAGTTGGGTTGCTCGTCATAACCCTAAGCAAAATCTTAGTGAAGAGGCATGTTCAAAAATTCGAGACGTTATGACAGAGTTGTTTGATAATGCATTACGTCATGCTGACCCTGATACAGAAACGGGGGAATGGCATACTGTAGGAGTATTACAGAAGAAAAAAAACTTGATGGGACAGGATCTTGTCGTTTGTAATTTGGCTATTATTAACTTTGGTTTGACAATAGCGCAAACACTGGATTTGGCGGCTGATGATATTAAAGACCAAATTAATAAATATGTAGCCAAACACAGTAACTTTTATTCTGAGGACACATTAAAAACAGTCTGCGCAATGCAAGACAAGATTTCAAGAATAGACCCTCATAACCAAGAAAACGCTACTTTAAATGGTGTTGGTTTAATGGATAGTGTATTAAATGTTATGGATCCTTTGTTTGGCTGCAACATTGAAGAGTATAAACCTAGATTTACCCTTATATCAGGGCGTAGTTGGTTAAGTGTGACTTCACCGCCTCTTAAAACAAAGAGTGTAGGAGAAAGACAGCTTGCATTTAACGAAGAAAATGATATTTCTAGGCCACCAGATCAGAATTGTGTTAAAACACTAGCAAGGAATTTCCCTGGCACAATTGTTAGTTTACGCTTTGTTATAGGGGCATCGGATTTAGAAAGAATTAACGAGTTGGCAGATAAATTAGAGGATGGCTAAAATTAATTTCAACGATATTACTGATAATGGAAAATCTCCATATTTAAGCGGCAAGAAAAAAGGACTGGCTGCTAGGAGTAGCTATGAGCTAGATAAGCTTGATGAAACTGATGAGATTGTAGAAATAATTATTCCAAATAACGTGGACTGCAATATTTCTTTCATTAGCGGTCTTTTTTCTAAAAGTATCTCAAATTTGGGTAGTCGTGCGTTGTTTTTAAATAAATATAGGTTTGTAGAAGTTCCTGATAAAATTGGGGATATTCTAAATGATGTTATTTCAGCAACACTTTCTCATAATACCGGATTATCAAGTTTGTAGGGCATGAAAAATATATTTGCGGTAACAATTAGTAATTTAGATGAAAATTTTTCATCTTTAATTGATGCTATAAATGCCTCTAGAACGATCGACTGGCCTAACTTTGTATGCACTTTACTAGCTGTTTTTTGTGCTGCTATTTCAGCTTTGTGCGCGTTGAGCGCAAACAAGAGTGCGAAGAAACAATCGGATAGGGAGTATTTTGATAAAATCGGAGGAGACGATTTCTTAAAAGAGATTGTTGACTTGAAAATGTCTTACAAGAATGTAAGTTCTAATCTTGTTCGCTATCAAGGAACTATGGATCAAACCCAAATAGAGAATTACACAAACTACATAAATCGTGTCAGAACATTAGTACATAATCTTAATAAAAAATCTCTTCTATTTGAGCATGTTACAAATGATGGTGGCAAATTGCCTGATGTTTGTGATGAAATTGATGAAAAAATCTATTTACTTAAGTGTAAAATAACAGATCAAGAAGATGACTGGTACGAAAAAGCGAATATATTAGTTGAGGACGCTGCTAAACTTATCGACAGTTTATCTGATGTATTCTTTTCTTTACGCAAAAACTTTGTACAAAAATAGGATCAGTATCACTCCATCGCATACCCACCGCGTTGTTGCTGCTGCGGTTTAAATTGAACGGGCTCGGGGGTGTTGCGCTCTTTCATCTCCATATACGTGCCGATGTCCTTGCGCATTTGTAACATGGTTTCATTATGCTCGTTACGCAGGTTTTTGACGTGAGTTTGCAGGCGGCCGCGCTCCTGTAAGTGTTTTGTGATAAGCTCCTGCTTTTCCTTTTGATCTCGTACTTGGCATTTCAGTGTGTCTTGTCTGTTCTCTTCCTGAATGCGGCGATGCTTGCCGGTTATACGGGCAAGCACGCCTTTAAACCATCTGGGCATACGCTCTTGGCGCTGCGTTTCTTCATGTCTCTGGCGTTCATTATGCATCAGTTCCATTGCTGAACGCTCTGAACGATGACGCTCCCGAAGATTTAAAAGCGCACTTTTAAGAGGCTGATACTTCTTACTGCGCTCCTGCCTCACATCATTGATATGTTTTTGAAGAACGTCCGTCATGATCTCGGCAATCTTGGTTTTTGCTTGCGGCACGGATGGTAAATATTCCTGTTTCAAACGCGCATTCAGGGTGCGGGTTTTTAACCCTGTCCAACGACTAAGGGAATAGACTTCGCCCTTATAATCAACAGCGACAAATCCGCGCCGATCTCCTTTTGCGAGCGTGAATCCGTGATTTTGCAGAGCGTGAGCGAATGATTTGGCATCATCGGAAGCGCCCCAAGCTTGCTTGAAGATATGCTTGATCATGCGCGGATCATCATCTTGACGCTTGGCTTGTTGCCACTCTTCACGCGTAAAATTGAGCGGGTTTGTATATTGCTTATCAATAAAACCCTTGGGCATGTTCCAGCCCTGTTCAAGATAGATGTCCTTGGAAATTTCATTCAATTTCTTTTTGTAAAACGGCAGGTTTATGGCCGTCATGCTTTGCGCATCAATACGTGACCAGACACAATGCGCGTGCCGCCGTCCTTCTTTTTCATGGAAGACGACAACGCGCGGCTGTCCCTCAAGCCCCATTTTTTGTTCAATGTCAGTTAGGGCTTTTTCAAATATTTCATTGGTTGCGATTTCATTTTGCGGAGGGTTGAGAGAAACGGAAAACAGGAATTGTGTGCAGCGTGTAGCGCGGCTTGTGGCTTGGATTTCCTGAAACGCGCCATGCACGGTTTCGGATGAAAATCCTGTGATTTCATGGACGGTCACATGGTCATTATCCCGATCATTTAGCAAGTGATTGGCGAGCTTTTTAGCGTGGCCTCTTTGATTTCCCTCAATAATCATGGGTATTCATCTCTCAGGCCAAGGACTTTGATAAGGGTTTCTTTGATGAATGCGATGTTCTTAACGGCTTCATTCAGGTCATGCAGTACGTCATCGGTGACGAGCAGGCTGCCCGTGTTGGCGGCTCTGGCCAGTTGGTTGATGTTATTAGGAAGGCGTGACGCGCCGAGCTGCGCTAAAATTTGTGCAAGGATGATGTTATCTTCCTTAGGGCGTGATGTACGGCCTCTGCGCGGTTTGGCATTACTCAGGAGCGTTTCACGAATATATGCCCCGAGAGGTTTTGTGCCCGCAAGCTCTTCCAATAGCTGGCGTTCTTCAACGCTCATGCGTAAGGAAAACGGTGTCGGCTTTTTTGTTTTGGTGTCATCGCTCATGTCCCCATGATAGATTTGAAAGAGTTTGAAGCTGGGCGGCAATCAAGACAAGCAAGGGGTTTATAATGCAAAATGATTATAGAATTGTGGATTTTTCAAAAGCAGGATTACCTTTTGTCGAAGTTCATGGCGAAGAGTTCTCTTTTAATGATCTATACGAATTGGTCGGCAAAAATCAGTTTATGACAACATTCAATTTTAAGCGGGATAGTGATGCTTATTCATTATACGGTGAGAGTGTTGTTGGTATCATTTATTACAATCATGACATTGAAGTTAAATTACGAAATGGCACTGCCCTTGATGAAAAAGACGGTTCTAAGATACACGTAACAACTCCATCATCTGAAAATCTGAGTATAGAACAGGTAGAACGTTTAAAATATGAATACGGCGGTTTTTTAATAACAGATATAGAATCTATTTCTTTTCTTCCTTTTTCAAAGGATATTAAAAAGCACACGTCAGGTGAAAAAAAAGTCCCTAATATTATTAATATTGAAGTCGATTGTCAGGGCATTGACCCAGATGTCTTGTGCCAAAGCTACTTGATTAAAAAAAATAATGATGGCGTTAGATTAATTCTTTTTGAAAAAGAAAAATTAATAGGAATTACGTTAGCAATAAATAACAAACGTATGGATTCTGGGATCATAAAGCATCTTGGCTTTACACAAGATGATGTAAGTAAAAATATAAATGTTTGGTATCATTATTATCAGGTTAAAGAACGCAGAGGTAAGCTTACTAATAGTGACATTCAAAAGTACTCTGAGATCAAGAGTATTATTAATACAGAAATACTCATAAAAATCATGAAAGAACTTGTGGTAAGCGGAGTAAGAGAAGAAGAGCTTGCAAATGCCAAAGAGTTTTTGGATGGGATATTTGATGTGTGTTCTGCTTTTAAGCCGAATATCTTATTACATGGAAAAAAACAAGTTTACTGGGATTTGGATGCTTTTATACATATTTTTATGCGGCATGTTCAGAGTTATCAGTTAGGGAATTTTAAGAATAAAACTGCATTTTCTTACAAAGAAAGCGATTTGAAAGATTTAATTGAGAAAGTTTTAGGTTGTGTAGAAGATGAATTTGAAGAGCATACCATCAAACGTCCAGATTCGATGTTCACCCGTCAAGGCAGAAGAGCTGTGTTCTTTAATGGAGATCATTACAACCTAAGAATTGAGTCAGATGGTCGTCTATCACAATTCCACCCAAAAGGTGAAATAGTTGTGAAATAATATATATTAACGATCATTCAAAACCGAATTCCATTCCTCAAAAATCTTGAATAATGAGTTCGAGGTTTCTCTATTGGGCAACAGAAAAACTCAATTTAAATTACTACTCCTGCAAAGCCTTCATCGCCGCTTTTGGATTTTTGTCGATGATCTTCATCAGGGTAGAGGCTGCGCCAGTCAGGCCGCTATCCTGCATATCCCATTTTTCGACGGTGCGTTTAGGCAGGTGAAAGGTTTCCGCAAACTCACGGACGCTCATATTCAACTTTGTGCGAATACGGCGCACTTCTGAAATCTCATGCTTAACGGCTTTTTCTGGCTCGTTAATCGCACTTTCCAGTCCAGCTTTCAGGCTTTCAAATAGTTCGCTCATGGTTATTTCCTCTTTTTCAAAATCTCTACGAGTTTCTTGATCTCGTTCTTTTCACCCTTGGTGAGGTTGCCTTTTACGTTCTTTTCAAAAATATCCAGCAAGTGGATATATCCAAATTCATCAATCACAAGGTACACAACACGGCATGCACCGCTTTTCCCTTTGCCTGTCTGGTGGGCGAAACGGATTTTCCGAACGCCGCCCGTGCCAGCCATAACATCACCTTTATCAAAATTGACGCTGATAAAATCAACCAGCTCAATTCTTTGCTCTTCTGTAAGTATCTTTTCCGCTTTGCGTAAAAAATACGGGTTTTCTATTACAGTCAGCATTTAGCAATCTTTCCTTAGGGTATACCCAAAACGGGTATTTTGTCAATTATTGAATATACCCGATATGGGTACAGCCCAGAATCTCTTCACAAAGCTATTATGATGAGTTGAGAATAACTTTCCAGTAGGTTAAAGTCTTGAATAACAGGTTCGCATCAATTCGTAGGTTGTGCGCCATTTTTTCTTTCAGATTTATTTTTACATGGTTTAATCTCTGACATCGGTAGATGTGAGGTAATTCTGTCTGGTAATGGCACGCTGCTTAAATTATGGTGCAATCTAATGCACTTAATTAATTGAGGCTTATAAAAAATGTTTAGCTCATGTCGAATTGCCTTCTTAGCTCTCTTCCTTCTTTTTGTACCTGCTCATGTCTTTGCGCAAGACGGCCTGAAAATACCCGAGTTTCAAGAAGAGCTTAAAACAATGCAGCAGGAGTTGGATGCTTTTGAACCAACATTGTTGGACGCATCGCTCAATGATCAGAGCCTTTTTGAAACACGGCAACGTGTAAAACAGCTCAGGCTAAGGTTTCTTGAAATACGCGATTCCGTTAAGCCTTTTTATAGTAATCTAGAGGCAGAAATTAATGATATCGGCCCCGCACCAGCGGCTGATAGCGATGTTGTGGAAGCTGAGTCGATTAAAATATTGCGGGAAACTTTAACGAAGGATATTCAATCCGTTCAAGGCGTTTTATCGCAGGCAGAAGCTTTAGCATCAAAATCTACGCGCTTCTTGGAGCGGCTGGCGTCATTACGGCGTAGTCAATTTGTTGGTAAGATACTGGAGAATAATGTCTCGCCATTTAACGCTGAATTATGGCCGGAGGCCATCAATGACGGCAAAGAGGCGTTAAGTACACTATCTGATAACTGGGCTTCGTCATTTCCGAATAACCCAAACCAAAAGAAAAAATTTGTTAGGTTTTTAAGCTTTACCTGCTTGGCTTTTCTGACAATATTTCTTCTCGCATTTGCGATTAATACGGTGAATTTAAGGCGTAGGGTTAAGGTTCTGGAAGAGGCGACTTTGATTAAGCGTCTGGGTGTCAGTGGATATGCCATATTGTTTACGCTCATTGCCGGTTTTGCGGGCCTTGCAGTTATTTTCCTGTTTATTGAATCACAAGGTTTAATTGACGAAAATAACCAAAGCCTGAGTTATAATATGTTTTTGGTTTTGTTCTTTGTTGTGTTTGCCCTGACAAAATCATGGATGTTGTCATGTTCAGGCGCCGTCAGGAAGCTTGTTACAATTGCGAGTACGCTTTCGGTTGCTTTGTTTTGCGTGGATTACATAGCGCTTGAAACCGGACGTCATCTTGGAGTTCCGGTAGAGCTTGCCATAGCGCAAAGCTTTATTGTGACAACTGTTTTTGCCGCTCTTGTCCTTACATTTTTCTTGGCACTTCTTAAACAAAAACCATCGGAGCGACCGTTTCTCGTTAAGCGAAGATTCTTTTATCTCGGTATAATGATTGGCGTATTTATCATGTTGGCAAACGCTTTGGGGTATGTCGCCTTAACACGGTTTGTATTCGAACAGGCGGTTTTATTATCAAACTTCGCAATCGCCGTGATTGTTCTTCGCGCTATGATCAGGCCGATTTTAGTGCGTATTGAGAAATTCTTTAAACGTAATACAGACAAAGAGGACAACCTTTTGTTGTACTGGTTGGTGCTCTTGGTTGATTCGACTTTGTTTGTTCTCAGTTTACCGATAATCGCGGCGATTATTGGCGTAGAGTGGGAGGGGATTAAGCTTTTGATTTATCAGGCAATATCAGGTGTAAAAGTTGGTGGCATTACAATTTCTCTATCTAGTGTCGCAACAGCCATTGTGTTGTTTATTATTTTATTATCGGCTACGCGTTTTTTCCAAAAAATATTGGGTGAAAAAGTATTAACAAAAACTCGTATGGCTGAATCTGTGCGCTTATCCATTGTGCAGATTGTCGGTTATATCGGTTTAACCATCGCACTGATGGCTTCTATTTCTGCGGTTGGCTTTGATCTTAGTAATCTTGCATTGATTGCTGGTGCTCTCTCGGTTGGTATTGGTTTTGGTTTGCAAAGTATTGTCAGTAACTTTGTTTCAGGCCTGATTTTATTGTTTGAGCGCCCGATTAAAGTCGGGGATTGGGTTATTGTGAGCTCCGGTGAAGGCATTGTGAAAAGGATCAATGTACGCGCGACAGAGATAGAAACTTTTGACCGAACATCGATTATTATTCCAAATTCGGAGCTGATATCATCGTCTGTTAAAAACTGGACACATAAGGACCGGATAGGGCGTATTATAATCACCGTCGGTGTTAGCTATGATTGTAACCCCAGGCGGGTGAGAGATCTGTTATTAGAGGTTGCAAAGGCTGATGAAAATATTCTGAAAAACCCCGCGCCTTCTGTGAATTTTAAGGATTTCGGTGACAGCGCCCTTATTTTTGATTTGCGTATCTTCATCCGAAATGTCAGTGAAATGTATGCAATTGGTACAGAAGTCCGCCTAAATATATGGGATCAGCTTAAAGAAGAGGGGATTGAAATTCCATTCCCGCAACGTGATCTTCACATTAAAAGCGCCGAAGGCGTTAAAGGTGTTCTGAACAACAATAAATAATAAAAGTCGACGTAAAAAAAGAGCCGATAACGGCTCCTTGTGACTAAGAAAGATATTTAATATTTACGCTGCTTTTTTAGATAGTAGCGCTTTATCTCGCTGTGAAACGTGATTAGTACGATACGCCATGTTTGTATGAAACTCACAGTAAGAGCTTTTTTCGACATGTGCTTCATTACCACAAAAATGAAAATCATCGTGTTGAGGATTTCCGATTGGCCATTTACAAGTTGTGTTTGTTAGTTCTGCCATTGTGCAAGTGATGATATGCCCCCTTAATCTGCATAAATCTGTTGATTGAAGCCGTAAAGTAGCACGCCGAACTGTATTTTGCAAAGAGCAGGCAAATATACGTCACACAGATGCGCCAATTAAATTATGTAATGAAAGAAAATGATGGCTCCCCAGGAAGGATTCGAACCTCCGACCAAGTGATTAACAGTCACCTGCTCTACCACTGAGCTACTGGGGAACATGCGTGGTGGATGCTGTTATGCCTATTAAGCCGTTTTTTGTCAAGCACTGTTAGAAGGGAATGATAAGATAAATTTTCTTTTTTAAAAATAATGCCCTATAATCTATAGTAATTAATAATTAAGAGATAATAAGGGTGCGTAACAAATGTCTACACCAGACACATCAGAAATTGAGAATCAAGAGCAGCCGAGTGATAATACCACTAGCGGTCTTATGCCTAATATTGTGCCTGAATCATCCAGTGTTGCGTTTCACATGATGCAATGCGTTGAAGGTGGTTGGGAACGTGAGGCCGCAGATGGTCGTATGTTGGATGTTGACAGCAATTTTTCTTATGTGGTCGATTTGCAGTTTGAGAACAAGGTCGGCTTGGATGCTTTTTTTGCACGCGAGGATTTTGATGAAGTCAATGAAACCATGATTAGAACCATGCGTGAAATGACACAAGAAACATTTGATATAGAGCTTGAACGCGATTTTAATCCGCTTTCTTATGACACAGGTGTTTTGCCTGATGATACAACCAAGCAATTCGCTGACACGACTTTGTATGATTTGAATGATGCGGTTTTGCCGGATTTTGTAAACATCATGAATTCCGCATATCCTGATTTAGGACTTGTCGGCGCAACCGTTGATCCAAATTCAGTCAATCAATCACCGGGATGTTTTGAAGGTGTGCCAAATAATCTGGCCGAACTTCCGGACGCAAATATGCCATCAGGCGGAACCCAGTATGATGGTGTTTCAACATTTAAGATGTAATGGAGGCACGGACCGGAGTCGAACCGGTGTACACGGATTTGCAATCCGCTGCATAACCACTCTGCCACCGCGCCATTTTTTGCGATCACATCCTTAATAGAATGTGGACAGGAAGATATGATTAGAGGATATCCCCATCACAAGTCAATAACCAAGTGAAAACAAGCTCACAAATTCAACAAAAACCTCTGGTCATGAATGATAAATAACGCTATGTAATATGTGTTTGAAATCAGACAATATTCAATCGAAATATACAGAAAAAGCCAATGACAGATTACGCACAAGCCCGCACAAATATGATTGATGGACAAATCCATACGGCTGGTGTCGTCGATACGGGTATATTGCAATCATTCGAAACAATCCCGCGTGAGTTGTTTATTCCTGAAAAATTACAAGGTGTTGCCTACACCGATGAAAATATAGATATCGGGCAGGCGCGTTTCGTGATGGAGCCAATTATCCACGCCAAGTTGTTGCAGGCAGTTTTACCTGTAGCAAGTGACATCGTTTTAGATATCGGTGTTGGTTCCGGTTATTCCTCGGCTATTTTGTCCCCACTTGTGACGACTGTTATTGCGCTAGAGCATAATAAGAGACAAATGGATAAAGCCACGCGTTTGTGGGAAAAGCTCGACCTTTGTAACATCGCCTTGATTGAGTCTGATTTAAAAAATGGCGAAGCAAAACACGCCCCCTATAGTTTGATTATTATAAATGGTGCAGTTTCTGAAGTGCCGCAAACGATCCTTGATCAGCTAGAGAATGGCGGCAGACTGGCCACTGTCATTAAAGAAGATAATCGTAATATGGGACGCGCAACATTGTTCGTTAAGAACAGTAACGGCGATGTTTCATCAAAGCCCCTTTTTGATGCGGGCATTCCATATCTTGCAGGCTTTGAGCCAGAGTCTGTTTTCCAGTTTTAAAAACACGTTTTCTTTTAAATTTTTGTACCGTTCGGTGTATAAATAGGGAATAAAATGTGGATAGCCATATAAATGAATTGCATCAATGCTTTGACAAGTGGCTTTCAATAGATCACACTGTTGATTAGTGATTCCTTACTAATTCCTAGTGAACATATCCAAAAATGTCAGAAGATACGCAAACAGAAGATGAGCCATCGATCGAGGAGATTCTCGATTCAATTCGCCAAATCATATCAGAGGATGAGGCGGAAGAGCCTGTGCCTGATGACGAACCTGACGAACCTGTCGAAGATGTCGTTGAGGACGTAGAACCCGAGCCCGAGTCCGATCCTGAACCTATCGAAGAGGAGCCTGAACCGGTAGAGGCCAGTGAGCCGGAGGAGGAACCTTCTCCTGCGGACGAAGATATCCTTGAATTAACTGAACTTGTGAATACCGAAGAAAATCAACTTGATGTTGACATGGTCGAAGGTGAAGAACCGGAAGAACCTGCAGAAGAGCCTGTAGCCGAAGAACCCACAGTTGAGCCTGAGCCTGAAGTTATTCCAGAGCCTGAGCCAGAAGAAATTGTTACTCAGTTAGACCCTATAGAAGAAGATTCATTATTAACCGATAAAGCGGAAACAGCCGCCGTCGCGGCGATATCTGAGCTTGTCCGCAAGACCGCTGTTGAACATGAAGGTGTGACAATCGAAGAAATCGTTCGCGCCGAATTAAAGCCGCTTTTGCGTGATTGGCTTGATAAGCATCTTCCAACGGTTATTGAGCGTCTGGTTCAAGAAGAGCTCGAGCGTGTGTCAAAGCGTGTCTTGGAAGACTAAAAACTCCTTTCTTTTCATTCCTGCCCCCTTGCGTTCTGCGGTAAAAACCGTATGATTTCCTGCGCTTACATAAGGTGTTAGAAGGAAAAGGAATTCGGGATGCTGGATAAAACATTTGATCCAAAGGCAATAGAAGAAAAACATTATCAGGAATGGGAAAAGTCTGGCGTATTCGCCTGTGATCCATCGAGTGATAAAGAGCCTTACACCATCATGATGCCGCCGCCCAATGTGACAGGCTCTCTCCATATTGGTCATGCGCTTAATCATACATTGCAAGATATCCTGATCCGTTATAATCGCATGAAGGGTAAAGATGCTCTATGGCAGCCGGGAACAGACCACGCCAGTATTGCTGTTCACATGGTTTTAGAAAAAAAGCTCCATGAGGAAGGAACTGACAGGTTTCAGGTCGGTCGCGAAAAATTCTTGGAAAAAGCTTGGGAATGGAAAGAGTATTCAGGCAACACAATCACATCACAGCTGCGCCGTTTGGGCACAACACCTGATTGGGAGCGTGAAGCCTTTACAATGGATGAGGGGCTGTCTAAGGCCGTACTCGCCGCATTCGTAAAGCTCTATAATGCCAACATGATTTATCGCGCAGAGCGTCTTGTGAATTGGGACCCGGAGCGCCAAACCGTTATCTCTGATCTCGAAGTGATCCAGAAAGAACAAAAAGGCAAGATGTGGCATATCAAATACCCTGTGGAAGGTGAGACGGAGCAATTCATCACCGTTGCGACAACCCGCCCTGAAACCATGCTCGGCGATACGGCGGTGGCTGTGCATCCTGATGATGAACGATACAAACACATGATCGGCAAATCGGTAATTTTACCGATCACAGAACGCTTAATTCCGATTATCGCGGATGAATATTCTGACCCTGAAAAAGGAAGCGGCGCGGTGAAGATTACGCCTGCGCATGATTTCAATGATTTCGAAGTCGGCCAACGTCATAATTTGCAAATGATCAGTATCATGGATGAAAAGGCCTGCATCGTATCTGAAGAATTTATCCCTGAACAATATCATGGCCTTGATCGTAATAAGGCGCGGAACAAAATTCTGGAAGAATTGGAATCTCATGACCTGATCGCCGATGTCGAAACCATTAAAAATACGATTCCCGTCGGGGAACGCTCTGGCGTTGTGATTGAACCGTTCATGACCAAACAGTGGTTTGTGGATACGCCGACACTCGCGAAACCTGCGGCGCAGGCTGTGCGTGATGGTAAAACACGGTTCATTCCACAGCAATATGAAAACATGTATTTCGCATGGGTTGATAATCAACTGCCATGGTGTATTTCGCGTCAGCTTTGGTGGGGGCATCAAATTCCTGCATGGTATGACAGGGACGGTAAAGTTTATGTTGCCGAAACCGAAGAAGAGGCACAAAGGCAAGCCGGTAAAAACGTAGAACTCACCCGTGATGATGATGTTTTGGATACGTGGTTCTCCTCTGCGCTCTGGCCGTTTTCAACGATTGGTTGGCCGGAAAAAACACCGGAGCTTGACCGTTACTTCCCAGGTGACACGTTGGTCACGGGTTTTGATATTATCACCTTCTGGGTATCACGCATGATGATGTTTTCGATGTTTTTGATGGATGATGTTCCGTTTAAGGATGTCTATGTGCACGCACTTGTCCGTGATGAAAAGGGGCATAAAATGTCCAAATCAAAGGGCAACGTCATGGACCCGATTGATTTGATTGAAAAGTACGGAACAGACGCCGTTCGCTTTACGCTCTGTGCTATGGCGGCGCAGGGGCGTGATATTCGCCTCGCGGAAGACCGCTTACAGGGATATCGCAATTTTGCAACCAAGCTATGGAACGCCTCACGATATTGCGAAATGAACGATGCCTTATCCCATGAGGGGTTTGAGCCCAGAAGCGCAAAGTTTGCGCCGAACCAGTGGATTATCCATGAGGTCAAAGCCGCCACCGAAGAAATTGATAAGGCCATCGAAGGCTATCGCTTCAACGAGGCCGCCAATGCCGTGTATCAATTTGTATGGGGTACATTCTGTGATTGGTATTTGGAGATATCAAAGCCATTACTGGAGCAAGATGGTGACGCCGCGGACGAGGTTCGTAAAACAACAAGTTGGGCACTCAGTCAAATTCTTATCCTGCTTAATCCTTTCATGCCTTACATTACAGAGGAGCTCTATGCAGGGTTCTACAAGAATGGTGCAGATGATCGTCTAATCACGGGGCAATGGCCTGAATACGGCGCAGAGTACAGTAATGATGCCGCGAAAAACGAAATGGAGTGGGTGCAGACCATCGTTGGTGAGATCCGCTCTGTGCGCGCCGATATGAACGTACCGGCAGGCGCGAAGATTGCTTTGCTGGTAAAAGGAGCGAGCGAGCAAACACAAGCGCGCATTAATGCGCACAAGGAAGTGATTTGCAAAATGGCGCGTTTGTCAGACATTTCGCTAACGGATGAAATTCCATCTGGCGCGGTGCAGACGATTGTAGAAGAGGCTACACTTATTTTGCCGATTGCGGATATCATTGATTTGGATGAAGAGCGCAAGCGTCTGACGAAAGTGATTGGTAAGCTTGATCAGGACATCGAAAAAATTGACGCAAAGCTTGGCAATGAAAAATTTGTTCAAAATGCCCCGCAAGAGGTGATAGATGAACAAAAATCCCGCAAGGCAGATGCGTTGGCGAAACGTTCAAAGCTAGAGCAAGCGGTAAAACAATTACAGAGTGCATAAACTTTATTTGTATTTCATATAAGAAAATCGTAATATTTACATATGATTAGTGAAGAATTTCGCAAAAAATTAGGTGATTTAGCGCAGGCTGCCGTTGATAAGGTTTCTTACGTAGAACATCAGCATTATGGCCTTGTTCCTGAATCTGTTGATGTTGATGACCGCAATTGGGGATCGCTCGAAGAGGCTTATGATGGTATAAAACCTCAAGTTGGTACGACCATCATGTTAAATCAGGTAAAGCCGCCTGAAGGTATTTCCCGCAAAAAATTTATTGAACAGCAGGTCGAAGAGCAAACAGATTTTCATTCGTTTTCTTTGCTCGCGCAGGGGACATCTACCGTTGTGATGCTAGCACGGTCTGATGATAACGTTGCAGTGTTACGTTTTTCTTGTCACCCAGAATCAAAGGCAGGCTCTGGACAATATAAAGTTGATTGTCGCCGCACTGAATTTTCCGGCCTTTTACAAGGTATGCGAGAGCCGATTGAAATAGGTAAGGGGATGCAAGTAGAGGTTCTGCCTTTGGGGCAAATTATTACACTTTCCAGTGACGAGGTGGCTACTTACGACACTTATTTAGATGAATTAACTAAAGATACAATCTATAAGCCTTCAGTTCATGAAAAAATGGTTTTACCTGATGGTACACTTGTTGCTTTTGATCCGGGAGAGTGTCGATATGTTGATGAGTATTGGGATATGGATGATGCACAACGATTGGAAGAAGAAACGAAATCAAAAGAATTGGTTGCTTTAAGGCTTCAGTCTTGGGACGTGCCGGAAGCCCTAAACCCGCTTGAGAAAAGCGGTGAACTTAAACAAAATAAATTTTTTACGATTGTGCCGCCGACAGGTGCAGATCAAATAATAAAATTGGATCCTGACGCACCCGCCGCATAAAATAAAACGCCCTCACATCATACGCGGGGCGTTTTTTATTTGGGTTTGTTGGGCAACAACTATTTCTTGTCGTCGTTACCACCAATACCAAAGTTACCGTAACGGCTCTGGAATTTATCAAGCTGACCTTTTTCAACAACTTTACCAGTACCACCTTGCCATGCAGGGTGTGATAGTGGATCAACGTCCAAACGAATTACATCACCTTCTTTTCCGTAGGTGCTGCGTGTTTTATATTCTTTTCCGTCTGTCATCACGACTGTAATTTCATGATAATCAGGGTGTATATCGGCTTTCATCACTTTTATCTTTCATATTCATACTTGAACGAAGCGTTTTTTTAGCGTTACTTAACCGCAAATGCAAGTATTTTTTACAAAACAATAACGAGTAAATAACGTGACGAATTGGTGGCTTCCGCACAACTTTGAAAAAAAAGGCCCGATTTTAAAAAAAAGGGCCCGAATTATGGGCCAGATTCGCAATTTCTTTGATGCGCAGGACTTCCTCGAAGTAGAGACGCCGGCATTACAAATCTGTCCTGTGATGGATGCCCATATACATGCTTTTAAAACCGATTTACTTGGCATTGATCGCAGCGTCGAGGAAACAATGTATCTGCATACCAGTCCTGAATTTGATATGAAAAAATTGCTCTCTGCGGGGATGGAGCGTATTTATCAGATATGCCATGTGTACCGTAATTCGGAAGGTTCTGCGTTACATTCCCCTGAATTTACGCTGCTGGAGTGGTATCGCGTGGGCGCAAACTATCGTGATCTTATGGATGATTGCATTGAACTGTGCCGCAGTTTGGGCGTTGAAACATTTAAATACAAGAACCATGAATGTAATCCGTTTAAGGAATGGGAGCGCTTATCCGTATGCGAAGCTTTTGAAAAATATACGGAAATCGAACTTGAAAATTATTTGGACGATAAGGATTTATTCGCTCTAGCGGCGAACAGTATAGGTATCCGTATAGTAGAAGAAGACGCTTGGGATGACATCTTTCATGCGATTATGGCGGAAAAGATTGAGCCGCATCTGGGGCAGGGCGTGCCGACCATTCTTTACGATTATCCGGTATCAATGGCGGCATTGTCGCGTAAGAAAGAAAAAGATCCGAGATTTGCGGAACGATTCGAACTTTATATTTGCGGCATCGAAATTGCCAATGCCTTCTCAGAGTTAACGGATGCAAAAGAACAGCGCGCACGATATGAAGATGAAATGGCATTAAAGAAAAAACTATACGGTGAATCCTATCCCCCCGATGAAGAATTTTTTAAGGCTCTGCAACATATGCCAGAGAGCGCAGGGATAGCATTAGGTGTTGATCGCTTGATTATGTTGGCAACGGGAACAGATGACATCAGTGACGTGCTCTGGGCACCAGTTCAGCGGTTATAGCTGTTATCATTTGAAGGTTTTGGCGGGCAAGGGTTACGACCAAGGTTAGTCGGATATGCTGTAACAACCTCATCTTTGTCACGCCCCAGAACAACGCGGACATTCACACCATTTTCATTGGTTTCAGTAACAAAGTAGCCATTATCCTGCTTTTTCCAATCTGCATTATCATTCGCGGCGATGCGTTCAACAACGGAAACAATTTTATCGTCACTCCATGTTTGGGGAAATTCACTCTTACAGGCTTTGCCAACACCATATTTATGACCGCCACCTGAATGATCGCCATATAATATATGTTTTTGGGCGCGCTGACTTAATGTGAAGTCGTGTGAATCATTATTTGTAATTTCAACTGCAGCAGTCTCCAGAGCCGTTTGGTCGAATTCACCATTATAAAACGCAAGTAAAAGCAACAGCAAAACACTGGATATAAAATATTTCAGGGCTTTGTTCTGGCGTGGCTGTTTCATGGGCTATAGAACCTCAAAATTATCATCATAGGGCAGGGTATCGACATCAACATCAATATAGTCGGGCGGTGGTGTTTTATCAAATCGGACGGCTTTGATTGTTTTATGCCCTAAAATCAGCGCCTTACAACATCGGTGCATGCCGTCCATCACACGGCCATCAGCACATAAAATGATCGGATAAGACAAATCAGATTCGTTTATAAGTTTCGCATGTAAGGCTATATCTCTAATGATAGGAGCTTTATCAGCATACCAGTAATTCTCATCAAGCTCTTTGATATCAGAAAGCAAGATATCCTGCACAGCCAAAGAATTGGCTGTGGCGATTAGTTTACGAACATCCCACGTATGAGAGCCATCAGATGTTTTACGGGTGTGGTATTGCTGCCGCACGGATTAATCTTTGTAGATATCCATGATTTTCGTAAGCATATCGCGTGCGTCTTTGTTCTCACGCTGGAATGAGTTACGACCAATGATAGAGCCGTTACCACCGCCATCGCGAATATCTTTTGCATCCTGATAGACGGCATCGGCGCCTTTAGCAGCCCCACCAGAGAACACAACAATGCGGCGACCGTTAAAGCATGAGCGAACAACTTCTTTTACACGCGCGGCTTGTGTGCTGACGTCGATATTGTTCTCGTCGAATACTTTTTGTGCCTCGGGTTGCATGATGTGATCGGTTGGCAATTTAACTTTAATAATGTGCGCGCCCAGTAAGCATGCCATGTGCGCGGCATAGGCGATCACGTCTACAGCTGTTTCACCTTCTTTGGTGACGCCTTCACCACGCGCGTATGACCACACAACAGATGGCAAGCCAACGTCTTTGGCTTCACGGATCATGTCACGCACTTCTTCCATCATTTCAAACTGATTGTCAGAACCAGGGTAGATTGTAAATCCAACGGCAGAACATCCAAGTTCTAAAGCGTCTTGAACAGAGCCCGTAATAGCCTGATTACCATCTTGGTTTTTTCCAGATGCCAAAGAGTTCGAGCTGTTATATTTTAAAATTGTCGGCACTTGGCCTGCGAATGTGTCTGCACCGGCTTGGAGCGGGCCTAAAGGCGCGGCATAAGCATTGCAACCTGAATCAATGGCAAGTTGATAGTGATAATGCGGGTCATAACCAACAGGGTTTTTCGCGAACGAGCGTGCCGGCCCATGTTCGAATCCCTGATCAACAGGAAGGATAACCATTTTTCCTGTGCCCGCCAATGCGCCGTTATTGAGCATACGCACAAGGTTGCCCTTAACGCCTGCATTTTCATTTTCGTAATTATCAATAATCTTTTTTACATCTGCTGATAGAGCCATGATCTATTCCTACATTTAAATTCTATGTTTTGTTTACGACAATACGTTTAAACAAATTTCAGACAAAAGAAAAGGTCTCAAATTTACATTCAAGACCTAAGCTTAAGTTTTATCGTATTTTATTATTTTTATTACAATTTCATGCCGTTAAAAATTGTCGCTGCAACATCATCGAAATTTGCTCCAACGCCTGCACCATAAGTGGCTGTTAGATCTATAGGCATAACACCATCAAAATCTTCAGCGGCACCCATATTTAACTCAGCATTAATGAGAGGGTCTAAACTAGCCATCTTTTATCACTCCATCTTCTAAGAGCTTGTTATACGCTCTATTATCAGTTGTCGCAGGTCCGTTGTAGAGGTTATCCATTATCTCTGTTTTGGAAGCCTCCCCCTTATCATAGAGTGTCGCAATAATACGCGCATCTCGCAGAGTCGGGCGATCCTGCTTTAATACCTTTATATACCGATTCAAAAAATTTTGCAAACCTTGATGCGATTTAGGAAAGTAATCCAGCGCATTTTCCAATGCTCTTTTTGAATAGCCGCACGTTTCCAATTTTATAGCGCGGCCATCATCTTCGGCCTCTTGGCGAACGATACACCCGTAATTAAACAACCATTCAATCTCACGATTCATCGCCGATTTACTGATTTTAAGGTCACGCATAATTTCTGTTTGGGTGATTCCCGGATTTTCATCAATCATGTTTAAGACGAGTGCACGCCGCAATGATGAGGAAGGATCACTCGCCAAAGCCTCAACAAGATGATCTATCACAAGGCAGGACTTTTGTCCTCTTGTGGCCATTGCACGTTTGGCTTGTAATTTCATTGGATTGATCATCATATCATTTTACATTAACTCAAAAAAACGGGCAACATTTCGTGGTGTTTTATTCCCTCAAAAAAAAGCTGGCTCAAGAATAAATCTTGAACCAGCTTTGCCACGGAGAACGGTTTAGAAGATAATCTTTAAATATTTTGTAGTTTAGTGTCAATATAAAAAGGATATTTGTATAATTAATACCCTGTTTTATGCATGGCCAGTGCAGTGTCTAACATACGGCAGGAGAAACCCCACTCATTGTCATACCACGCCATTACACGTACAAAATCACCATCAATAACTTTGGTGCCGTTCAAATTAAACATTGCCGAATGCGGATCATGATTGAAATCTGATGAGACGCAAGGATCGTCATAAACGCCAAGTACGCCTTTAAGTTTTCCATTGGCATAAGAGGTTACGGCTTCGTTAACTTCTTCTACCGTTACTTTCTTAGAAGGCATGAATTTCAAATCAACAAGCGACACATTAGGGGTAGGAACACGAATCGCTACGCCATCTAATTTACCGTCCAATTCAGGCAACACCTTACCTACGGCTTTAGCTGCACCTGTTGATGTTGGGATCATGTTAATTGCTGCGGCACGCGCGCGGTATGGATCTTTGTGTGATGCATCAACGGTATTCTGATCGCCCGTGTAGGCATGGATAGTGGTCATAAACCCTTTTTCAATTCCAATAGAATCGTTAAGCGCGAACGCAACAGGTGCAAGACAGTTGGTTGTACATGAGGCATTAGAAACAATTTTATGGTCAGCCTTAAGAAGTTCATGATTGACGCCATAAACAACGGTTAAGTCATCGCCTTTTGCGGGCGCTGAAATTAAAACCTTCTTAGCACCAGAATCAAGGTGGAGCTGTGCGCCTTCACGATCGTTAAACTTACCTGTGCATTCCATAAGGATATCGACATCCTCTTCGCCCCAATGCAAGTTCTTGGGATCACGATTACGGAAACGGCGAATGCGCTTACCGTCTAATATCATGGCGTCATCACCATCACGTTCGACGGTAAATGGCGCACGACCATGTACAGAATCATATTTCAGAAGGGGAAAGAAGTTACCACCCGGGTCATTAATCGCTACGATTTCCAGATCATCGCGGTCCGCTTCTATTATAGCGCGTGCAACAAGGCGTCCAATACGTCCAAAGCCGTTAATGGCAACTTTCATAGTCATGTGTAATCAACTCCGTATAATTTTTATGAGTGTTTTAACGCTCTTGGTTTATTTTGCAAGTGCCTTTTCAACAGATTCAATAATCGCCTGACTTGTGATGCCGAAATGTTCATATAGATCAGATGCCGGTGCAGACGCTCCGAAACTGTCCATACCGATGAATATACTGTGTCCACCGATTAAGCGATCCCAGCTTTGACGAATGCCAGCTTCAACGCCAACCTTGATGCTTTTGTTGCAAATCAGGTTTTGAATGTATTCGCCGTCTTGCTCCCAGAATAAATCCAGACATGGGCAAGAGACCAAGCGAACGGCTTTACCTTGTGATGCAAAATGTTCATACGCTTCATGTGCAATTTCAACCTCTGACCCAGATGCAAATAATGTGATTTCGGGATCACCACCGGTTTCTTTCAATATATACGCACCTTTGGCTGTCAGGTTATCTTCACGATTATCACACAGTGTTGGCAAACCTTGACGTGTCAGCGCAAGAACGGATGGTGCAGTCTTGTTGTTAATCGCAAGCTGCCAGCTCTCGGCGGTTTCAATGCCATCGCATGGGCGATAAAGGTAACAATTCGGAATTGCACGTAGTGCAGAGAAATGCTCAACAGGTTGGTGTGTCGGGCCATCTTCACCTAGACCAATAGAATCATGCGTCATGACATGAACAACGCGCTGTTCCATTAAGGCACCCAAACGGATAGCAGGACGTGAGTAATCTGCAAATTGCAGGAATGTTCCCGCGTAAGGTAATAGGCCACCGTGCAAAGCAATACCATTCATAGCGGCGGCCATGGCATGCTCACGCACACCATAGTTAATGTAATTTCCGCCGTAGTCATTACTGTCGATTACCTTAGATGCGGCAACCTTTGTATTGTTTGATCCTGTTAAGTCAGCCGATCCACCGATCAGAAGCCACAGGCGGTCAACGAGTTTTTCCAGGCACATACCAGATGTTTGGCGTGTGGCTTTCTTCGGCTTTTCTGATGCGAAGTTTTCCTTCAATTCAGCAATGATCGGATCTATCGCGCCTGCATAATCGCCCGCATGCGCCTTTACGAAACAATTTTGCATATCATGAGACTGTAAACGTGCTTGCCACGCGCTCTGTTCTGCATTGCCTTGTGAACCAATCGCGCGCCATAGCGCCAAAATATCTTCCGGCACTTCAAATTCGCCGTGTGGCCAACCTAAATTTTCACGCGCGCCTTTAATTTCGTCTTCACCTAAGGGAGCACCATGAGAAGATGAGCTACCTTCTTTTGTTGGTGCGCCAAAACCGATTTTCGTCTTACAGCAAATCAGGCTTGGTGTTTTCGTTTTTTGCGCGTTAGCGATTGCGGTTTCGATGGCGCCGTAATCATGACCATCAATATCTTGAACATCCCAGCCATAAGCCTTAAAGCGGGCAGGGGTGTCATCAATAAATGTAAGGTCGGTTTTACCATCAATGGAAATACCGTTATCATCGTAAAGTACAATAAGCTTATCTAATTTCTGATGCCCCGCGAGTGAACAAGCCTCATGGCTGATGCCTTCCATCAAATCACCGTCACTGGCAATCACGTATGTATAGTGATCAACGAGACTGTCGTCATAGCGCGCATTTAAGATACGCTCCGCCAATGCCATACCAACGGCAGTCGATATACCTTGTCCCAAGGGGCCTGTGGTTGTTTCAATACCTGCGTCATGCTCTACCTCAGGGTGACCTGCGGTAATTGCACCGAGCTGTCTGAAATTCTTAATTTGCTCCAAAGTCATTTTCTCATAACCACATAGGTAATTAACGGCATAGAGCAACATGGAGCCATGCCCCGCTGACAGAACAAAACGATCACGATCCGCCCATTCAGGGTTTTTCGCATCAAACTTTAAAAATTTGGAATATAGCACTGTTGCAACATCGGCCATTCCCATCGGCATACCAGGGTGACCTGAATTTGCCTTTTGTACCGCATCCATGGATAGGGCGCGGATAGCATTGGACATATCTTTAAGTTGTTGTGGGGATAAATTAGTATTTGATTGAGAGGAAATTGGTGCAGCGCTTGCGTTTGTCATTCGAAAAAACCTATAAATCTGTATATACGGAAAGTCGAAAACACCATGCAATGGTAAATCGTCAAGGTCAAGCCCCGAGCGTAAAATGCTGTGGTTTAATTCGAAAAAACAGCCTCATCGCCTTGACCTTACATGGGGTGACTTTGGTAAGGTGTAGTGTATTAAAGTTACTTGTAAATCACTAGGGATTCCCCACTCATGTCATCAATTAGATTTGCCTTAGAAAAACTTGATAATGCTGTTGGTAAGCTTGACGTATCAGTCAGTAGTGTCGAAAACGCACTTATGGATTACGTCCCACTTGAGGAAGTTGCGCGCCAAATAGAGCAAGCAAAAGCCGAAACTGAGTTACGTGATGATTCAGGCAATGTTATCGACGTTGATTTTGTTGCCAAACGTTTGGATAAGGCAATCCAGACCGTCGAAGATATGCTGAAAGACGAAGGATAAGATTATGGCAGAAGTTACATTAAAGATTAATAATCGCGGATATGGACTATCTTGCGATGAAGGACAAGAAGAGCGTTTAAACGAGCTTGCCGGTTATGTCGACTCACGGCTTCAAGATATCTCTGCAGCAGGTGCGGCTACAAATGATTCCCATCTATTCGTATTAACAACGCTTGTTCTCGCCGATGAAATTTATGAATTACGTGATGAAATGATTGCATTACAACACCAACTGCGTGATGCGCAGCAAGGCCTTCCCGTACAACAACATAATCACGGTACACCACCGGAAGAAGAAGCCATGATTGCGCAAGCCATAGATCAGCTAGCCGGTAAGATTGAACGGATCGCCGGACGTATTCACGGCTCCGAGGCGGCTTAATCAAATCTGTGTGCTTAAAATTTCTACATTTTTAAGAAAATCATGATATAACCCTTTCGTGCTGCGGAGTGCGTGCATGCGGCTTTATCTCGGTGGTCGATGCTTTTTCGCATAGGGAGCTGTCCCTGACTTTGCCCAATCGGTTCGCCCGGGGGGCTTAGTCATCACGGTGCCCACCTGACTTTCAGGACCCCGCGAAGATACCAAACGCACACGGCTCTCGCGGCACACTTTATTTAGTTTGGTTTTGTATATGAACGATAACGATAATATAGACATCAAAAAACGAGCCTTGCGCGCCGAAGCTAAAAGAACACGCGGGCTGTTGTCTTTAAACGCTGAAGAGCAAGAATCTCTGTGCTCTATATTCTTTGATCATATTGATATCGATGAAAATACCGTCGTCGCAGCCTATTGGCCGAAGGGGCGAGAGCTTGATACATTGATGCTGATTGACGCGATTATTGAAAAAAATGCAAAAGTCACTTTACCTGTCATTGAAAAAGATAGCCGCATACTTAAATTTGCGCGCTGGCATGAAGGCATAGACATGACCACTGGCATGTTTGATGTCAGTCATCCTGTGATTGATGATGATACGCAGTGGTTAGAGCCTGATATATTCCTCGTCCCTTTATTGGCCTTTGATCGCCGCGGGTATCGTCTTGGTTATGGCGGTGGATATTATGATTCGACTCTTACTGAATATAAAAATAATAAAGAAATAACAGCCGTAGGACTTGGCTATGCGAAGCAGGCATGTTTATTTAGTCTTCCTACGGAAGAGCATGATGTAAAAATGGATTGGATTATCACCGAGCAGAATGCAACGCGGTTTTAATCTGAATTAGAAAGTATAACTATGAGAATTTTATTTGTTGGCGATATTATGGGCAGAGCAGGGCGCGAAGCGTTGGAAAAATATCTGCCACAACTGAAAGAAGATCTGAATGTTGATGTCGCCATTGTGAATGGTGAAAATGCTGCGCACGGGCGTGGCATCACTGAAAAGTTTTGCGCCCAATTTTATGAATGGGGTACAGATGTGATTACCACAGGCAATCATGTTTGGGATCAGCGTGAGATTTTGAAATATATTACCCGTGATCCGAAATTGCTACGCCCCGCCAACTTTCCCGAGCCGACAACACCGGGTAATGGCTTTTATATGCATGAACTTATGGATGGCCGTAAAATACTGGTTGTAAACATGATGTGTCGTTTGTTTATGGATGCGCTAGATGATCCATTTGCGCGAATGGAAGACATTCTATCAGAATATAAACTTGGCAAAAATTGTGATGCGATCTTTGTTGATCTTCATGGTGAGGCAACATCAGAAAAAATGTCATTCGGCCATCATTTCGCAGGACGAATTTCAGGTGTTATTGGTACGCACACGCATGTGCCAACGGCAGATGCCCATATCATGAATGGTGGTACGGCCTATATGACAGATGCGGGTATGACGGGGGATTATGACAGTGTCATTGGCGTGAAAAAAGAAACGGCCATCTCAAAATTTACGCATAAATTACCGGGGGCACATTTTATTCCTGCGAGTGAGAATATGATGCTATGTGGCGCACTGATTGTGACCAGTGACCATACCGGTAAGGCCAAATCTATTGAACCTCTACGTATAGGGGATGTTCTGAGTGAGGCGATGCCGAAAAATTAGCCAATAGGATTGTTTCCATAGGTATCACTATGCTTTTCGAAGTAGCGCATACAAGCGCCGTTTAATTCCTCAACCAAGGCATTTCCCTTTGGGCCGCCGTCACCTCTGATTTCACCGTTAATAACAATCTTTAGTGTCGTGTAGAATGCTAATGTAATGTCCAGTGTTTCAGCATCTAGTTTTTCAACAACCTCCATAAACTGGACAAAACGCTCTGCAATGCGTGTAATTAACGGGTAATGAAACATTCCGCCGTTGGCTTTTAGCTGGACGCAAGGGAATAAAATACGCGCGATATCTTCTTCTTTATTTGTGGGGTGTCCTAATTTTGCGACGTAATCAATGCCGTCTTTCATTTGCTTTAAATAAAGCTCCCCCAATGGCCGAAAATCTTCGGTATTGTTTTCAAGAACGTTTTGTGCACGCTCTAATACTGCGTCACTTAAACCGCCATATCCAACCTTGGCTTTTAAAACATTGGGCGGTGTAATGAACTTGGCATTACGTAATCGTTTTTGGTTGTAGTGTTTTACGTCCATCTTGAATTACCTAAAGTCTATATCGTTTAATGGTACTTCATCTGCTTCAGCCTCAGTATCTTTGGCTTGTTTTTCATCGTTATAACGACGTTTGTCACCTGCATATTCACCCTTTGGTTTACGGCGCCTGTCGGGCCCAAAATACTCATCGCATTTTACAAATTGGCGTGGCGCCTCAATAATTTTATGCAACCTGCGGTATAAGTCACGCGTGTTGAAAGGTTTCACCATAAATTCTGTTACGCCGCCATCGCGTGCGCTTAAAACGCGGCGTTTTTCACTGAACCCCGTCATTAGAATAATGGGCACAAATTTATTAGGGCTTTTAGGATTCGTTCTGATCATTTCACTTAGCTGCAAACCATCGCATGGTGACATCATCCAGTCAGTGATAACAAGATCAGGGTTAAAAAGGCAAAACTCTTTAAACGCTTCTTCTCCATTAAGAGCGGTTATAACGTTTCCAACGCCAAAAGAGAGAAGAACTGTTTTAATCAGCTTTAGCATCGGCTGATTATCTTCTACCAACAGGATTTGGATATTTTGTAGGTTATACGACATATATTCTGCGTCTTTAAATCCGTTTTCAACTTTGAGAGCGTTATGATTTTGAAAAACTTAAAAAGTAGATTTGGCTCTTTTATTTATTTAACGCCCACCCTATAATTTTATTATCGCAAAATAAATACAAAAAAGAGTAAAAATATTATGGCAGGTCATTCCAAATGGGCAAACATCAAACATAAAAAAGGAAAAGCGGACGCACAGCGCGCAAAGTTATTTTCCAAACTTGGGCGTGAGATATACGTAGCGGCGAAATTAGGCGGTGGTGATCCTGATATGAATCCGCGCTTACGTCTTGCCATTGCAACTGCGCGTGGTCAGTCCATGCCTAAAGATGGAATTGAAAAAAACATACAAAAAGGTGTCGGCGGCGGCGAAGGTGAGAATTATGAAGAAATGCGCTATGAGGGATTCGGTGTAGGCGGTGTAGCTGTTATTGTTGAAACACTCACGGATAATAAAAACAGAACCGCAGCAGAAATGCGCGCGGCCTTCACAAAACACGGCGGTAATCTTGGTACGACGGGCAGCGTTAATTTTATGTTCGATCAGATCGCTGAAATTGTATTTCCTATAGATAAGGCTACTGCCGATGAGATGTTCGAAGCAGCCTTCGAAGCGGGCGCATCAGATGTTGAAAGTAACGATGAATATCATGAAATTCACTGTACCACAGAAGATTTCGCAGAGGTACGCGACGCATTAGAAGCGAAGTATGGGGAGCCGGAGCGTCAGGGATTAATATGGATGCCTAATGTCACAGCGGAAGTGGATGAAGGGCAGGCTGAATCTGTTATGAAGTTGATCGAGGCATTAGAAGATAATGACGATGTGCAAAACGTCACAGTGAACTTTGAAATTAGTGATGAAATTCTGGAGAAGCTGGCTTCGGCAAATTAAAAGGAAATATATATGCGTATTCTTGGTATTGATCCCGGCCTTCAAAAAACGGGCTGGGGCATTATCAGTAGTTCGGGTAGTTCTCTAAAATATATTGCTAGCGGTTTAATTCGAACCGATCCTAAAGCAGTAATGTCACAAAGACTTGCAACATTGTATCATGGGCTTGCGGCAGTTATGGAGGAGTGGTTGCCATTAGAGGTATCAATTGAAGAAACTTTTGTGAATAAAAATCCCGCCAGTGCCCTGAAGTTAGGGCAAGCACGCGGTGTTTTAATGATGGTGCCCGCACTAAAAGGCCTTCCCGTGGAAGAATACGGTGCGAACAAAATCAAGAAATCTGTCGTCGGTAGCGGTCACGCAGGCAAGCAGCAAGTCGCGATGATGATAAAAACGCTTTTGCCTACCTGTGGAACGATTACAGAAGATGAGGCTGACGCTCTTGCCGCGGCGATCACCCACGCGCATTATAGAACATTGAGTAACTCTATATTAGGTGCAGCATCATGATTGGCAAATTATCCGGCATTATCGACAGTTTCGACACGGGTCATTTTATTCTGGATGTTTCTGGTGTTGGCTATTTAATCAACGCAAGCAGCCGCACTTTATCATCCATTGGTCAAGTTGGCGATACGGCGTCCGTTCTGATTATCACCAATGTCCGCGAAGATGCGATTACGTTATACGGGTTTGCCGATGCCATCGAACAACAATGGTTTAAATTACTGACCTCTGTGCAGGGGGTTGGCGCGAAGGCAGGACTTTCTATTCTGGCGGCGTGCCCTGCGGATCAGCTTGCCTTTATTATTGCATCACAAGATAAGGCCTCATTAACACAAGCCGATGGTGTTGGGCCAAAGCTTGCGACACGTATTTTAACCGAGCTGAAAGACAAGGCCGGCAAGATTGATATGACCACAACCGCGGATAGCCCTAAGGCCGCAGTGTCGTCTTCGTCACCTACCGATCTGGTGGATCAAGACGCTGTCTCCGCCCTCACGAATTTAGGCTACGCGGCCTCTGATGCGTATCGCGCCGTGCTCGCCGCCAAAGGCAAAGCGAATGATAATGAACATGATAACTTACAAGTGCTCATCCGCTTGGCTCTACAGGAGTTAAGCGCATGAGTGTTGGTGCCGCAGAAAAAAATCCTGAACTGGAACAAGATCAAAAGGATGGTGAACCACCCATTGAGACGGCGTTGCGCCCTCTATCTCTCGAAGAGTTTATCGGACAGCAAGATTTGCGGGATAATTTAGGCGTATTTATTCAGGCCGCAAAGGCGCGCACTGATGCAATGGATCATGTTTTGTTTTTTGGCCCACCGGGATTAGGTAAGACAACATTGGCACAAATAGTAGCCAAAGAGCTTGGTGTGGGATTTCGCGCAACGTCTGGGCCTGTGATTGCAAAGTCAGGTGACTTGGCCGCAATCCTCACAAACTTACAACCCAATGATGTTTTATTCATTGATGAAATTCACCGTCTAAATCCGGCGGTGGAGGAAATTCTCTATCCTGCAATGGAAGATCGAAAGTTAGATTTAATCATCGGGGAGGGGCCTGCTGCGAGATCTGTGCAAATTGAACTCGCGCCATTTACGCTTGTCGGGGCGACAACACGTAGTGGTTTGCTCACCAGTCCACTGCGTGATCGTTTTGGTATTCCGTTAAGGCTGGAGTTTTACAAATCAGAAGAGCTTGCCCTGATCGTAGCACGCACGGCACGATTGTTGGATATGCCAATGACAGATGAGGCAGCGTTGGAAATTGCCAAACGGTCTCGCGGGACACCACGCATCGCAGGACGATTAACACGTCGCGTTCGTGACTTTTTTGATGCTTCGGGACAAAAAGAAACGGATAAAAAACTTGTTAATCAGGCACTTTCGAGGCTGGATGTTGATGGTGCGGGTTTAGACACAATGGACAGAAAATATCTATGCTGTATCGCCGAAAACTATGGTGGTGGCCCTGTGGGCGTTGAAACACTCGCTGCGGCTTTGTCTGAGCAGCGCGATATGATTGAAGATGTTATAGAGCCATATTTGATGCAGCAAGGCCTTGTACAGCGCACCCCACGCGGGCGGATGATATCGGCTAAAGGGTTTCAATATCTGGGCATCACGCCGCCAGCCAGTAAAACAAAAAATCAAATGGACTTACTTGAGGATTAGATTGTGAAGCATACGATTGATATTCGCGTTTATTACGAAGACACTGATGCAGGCGGCATTGTCTATCATTCAAAATATTTAAATTTTGCAGAGCGCGGGCGCACTGAATTTTTGCGCCATGTGGGCTTCCAGAATAGCGATGTGCACAATGATGTTGGTGTGATGTTCGTTGTGCGTAAAATTGAGATTGATTATTTAAAAACGGCGACGCTTGATGATGCCTTAACTGTTGAGAGCAGTGTCACAGAGCTTAAAAATACCAGTTTCATCATGAAACAAATTGTAAAACGTGATGGTGATGTCATTGCAGATTTAAGTGTTGTTTTGGTTTGTGTAGGAACGCAAAGTTATAAGCCTGTGCGCTTGCCGGAAAATATAAAACAAGCTTTTCAGACCTTTCAA
This sequence comes from uncultured Micavibrio sp., assembly GCA_965263215.1. GTDB lineage: Bacteria > Pseudomonadota > Alphaproteobacteria > Micavibrionales > Micavibrionaceae > UBA1672. Next base: position 1,701,974 of record OZ253663.1, on the reverse strand, counting down.
GAAACCGTAGAGTGAAATCCTTCGAATTAATTTCAAAGGATATTGCGTCTATATTCGTCTAACAAATAGCAACAGGAATAAAATATGTCCGTCGATGTCGTAGCAGAAAATTTAGGAACCTTAGCCGCACATGATATGAGTGCGATGGGACTGTTCATGCAGGCCGATATGGTTGTGAAATCAGTCATGATTATTTTGGTGTTTGCATCCTTCTGGAGTTGGGTCATAATCTTTCAAAAACGTGGCATTCTTAGAAAACTCAACAGGCGTGCTGACCGCTTTGAAGATTCTTTTTGGTCAGGCGAACCACTGGATAAAATTTATGCGCGCGTAAAAAAAAGCAAGGAAGACCCGATGCTTCGTACATTTTCCGCTGGCATGGATGAGTGGAAGGCTGGGATCGTTGGTGGTGTTCCATCAAATCAGAGTTTACAGGCGAGTCTAAAACAACGCGTAGAGCGTTCTATGAGTGTGGCCATCGGCCGTGAAATGAACCATTTGGAAAAAGGCACGACTTTTTTGGCGAGTGTCGCGTCTAGCGCGCCTTTTATTGGTTTGTTCGGAACGGTTTGGGGGATCATGAACAGTTTTACCGCCATCGCGAGTACAAATAATACATCTTTGGCCGTGGTTGCACCGGGTATCGCCGAGGCGTTATTTGCCACCGCCATTGGATTGGTAGCAGCTATTCCTGCATCTATTGCTTACAATGTTCTCTCTAACAATTTAAACCAATATGCAGACAGGCTTGAGGCTTTCACGGATGAATTTTCTGCAATTTTATCACGTCATCTTGATTCTCATGACGTGAGTATGAGTAGTAAAAAAACAGGCACAGCAGGATAATATTATGGGCGGAATGTCAGGCGCAAACAGAGGACGTGCACGTGGCCGCAGAACCGGTGGCAAGTTTCGTCCGATGGCAGAGATGAACGTTATTCCTATGAATGATGTTATGCTGGTTTTGTTGGTGGTGTTTATGATTACCGCGCCATTAATGACATCAGGCGTGCCTGTAGATTTACCTAATAGCAAAGCCAAAATAATCAAAACTGAAGATAACAAACCAATCGAAGTGACCTTGGATACGGAAGGCAAAGTGTTTCTTGCCGATACTGAAGTTAAGAAAGGTGCACTTGTTACAATTTTAAAGGCTACATTAGAAGGTGATATGGATCGCCGAATTTATGTCCGCGCTGATCAAGCCATTGAATATGGCAGTGTCATGGATGTTCTGGGGCAGCTTAACGCCGCAGGATTCAACAAAGTTGCCCTTGTCACCAAACCTAAAAACTAATGCAATATTATGAACGCAGCAGTTAAAAAAGATTACAGAACAGCCCTCTACACGCCAAATATTACTAAACCGGCGGTTATTTCTGCATTCTTGCATGTAACCGTGTTTGTTCTCGCGACGGTTGGCATCCCTTATCTGAGCAAAGACATTGTGACAGAGGATATGGTTATTCCCGTCGAGTTGTTTGACCCATCAGAAATTATTGAAACCACGAATTCGGATGAGCCGCAAAAAAGCGAAGAGGAAGATATAGCACCGCCGCCTGAGCGCAAGCCTGTCTATAATAACAGTGAAACCGTGCCAGATCTTGCCGTACCGCAAGAGCCGGACATTCCAGAACCTGAAGAAATTATTCCGGAGGAAACTCCAAAGGTAGAGCCGCCTGACCCGACCGAAATCAAAAAACCACCAAAGCCGAAGAGCAAACCAAAGCCGCCACAGAAGCCGAAAGTTGCGGAAGAAAAACCGAAGGAAGAAGAAAAGCCAGAAAAAGACATAACCAGTCTTTTGAAGGATTTGATGCCTGACGAGCAAGAAAAAACGGATAGCAATTCTGAACAAGGAGAAGGACAGGGGCAAAGTTCGCAAATTGCTGACTATTCACAGCAAATGACCGGCTACGAATTATCACAACTAAATGCAGGCGTAAGCCCTTGTTGGTTTGTTGACATTGGATCAGCACAATCACGCGCACACATTGTTCCACTTAAAGTTTTTGTTAACCCTGATTTAACTGTCCGTAAGGTTGAGATTATTGAAAAAGCAAGATATGCGTCCGATAGTCATTATAAAATCTATGCTGAGTCCGCTAGACGAGCATTATTGCACCCAAACTGTAATAAATTACGTATCCCACTAGAAAAATATGAATACTATAAAGTCTTTAAATATACCTTTGATCCGAGTAATATGCTTTAAACCAAAAGAGAGATCATCTCATGACACGCTTTTTTATCAGCCTTTTGTTTCTATTCGTTTGTACTATGCCTTATTATGTTTTGGCGCAGGAAACCCTACCTGAACTAAGAAACGAACATGGTACATTCACGCCGCGACCAATTGCTGCTTCACCATTTCATCCAACCGAAATAAAACATCGTGAACTTGCGAATGATATTCCCAAAATTATCAGCGATAATTTGGCACGTTCCGGCCTGTTCAAGCCTGTAAACCCGGCTGCATTCGTGCAGACGCCGGGTTCTATTTTCCAAGAAGGTGTTCGATTCCCTGAATGGCGAACGACAGGCACAGAAACAATGGTTTCCGGTAATGTCTTAACGGATGATCAGGGCAACACACGTGTGGAATTCCGCCTGTGGGATGTCCTGTCTGAAAAGCAGCTCATTGGCATGGCTTATACAACGACACCTGATAATTGGCGACGGATCGCACATATTATTTCTGACGAAGTTTATAAGCGCCTGACGGGGGAAGAGGGTTATTTCGATACACGTATTGTGTATGTCGCCGAGAGTGGTCTGGCGCATAAACGTGTTAAACGCCTCGCGATTATGGATCAGGATGGTGCCAATCATCAATATTTAACCGATGGCAGTTATCTTGTGCTCACGCCGCGCTTCTCACCTACGCGCCAGCAAATTACATATATGTCATATCAGGGCGGCATTCCGCGCGTTTACCTTTATGATATTAATACGGGTGCGCACAAGCTTCTCGGGAACTTTTCCGGCATGACATTCGCGCCACGTTTTTCTCCTGATGGTAAAAAGGTTGTCTTCTCCATGGCGAGAAACGGGAACACCGACATCTATGTAATGGATTTGCAATCGCTTAAAACCGTACGCATGACCAGTGGTACGGCTATTGAAACGGCGCCATCTTATTCACCAGATGGTCGCCGCATAGTGTTTGAATCGGACCGTAGCGGTTCGCAGCAGCTTTATATTATGAATGTTGATGGCTCCGGCATGAGCCGTCTGACATACGGTAAAGGCCGATATGGTAACCCCGTATGGTCACCGCGTGGTGATTTGATTGCCTTCACACGCATGTATCAGGGAAAATTCTATATTGGTGTTATTCGGCCCGATGGTAAAGGTGAGCGTCTAATCACGACAGCTTATCACGTAGAGGGGCCAAGTTGGTCACCCAATGGGCGTGTGTTGACGTATTTCAAGGAAACCCCTTCGGGAGATCGCCGTATCGCGCGCATCTATACGATTGATATCACAGGGTATAATGAGCGTTGGTTGAAAACACCAAAGGATGGATCTGACCCCGCCTGGTCACCGCCTAATCGTTAATGATTAATGCTTTCAAACATCTCGATGACCTCAACGTAAATGTCGCGTTTGAAGGGTACGATTAAATCAATCGTGTCTTTCAGGTTTATCCATTGCCAGTCTGAGAATTCAGGCGGGTCAAAGGCTTTGATATCAATGTTTGAGTCCTCGCCGGTAAAACGCGCCGCTACCCATGTTTGTTCTTGCCCGCGATACTTGCCGTTCCATAAACGTCTGATCATGGCATCGGGAAGCTCGTACTGAACTTTACGCTCACTGATTGTAATGATTTCAGCCTGATCTGTACCGACTTCTTCCTTAAGCTCGCGCAGAGCCGTTTGTTCAACGGTTTCCCCCGGATCTACCCCGCCTTGCGGCATTTGCCACGCACCTGGTGTGTCAATACGCTCACCCACGAACACCTTACCTTCGGAATTAAATAACGCTATCCCGACACAAGGGCGATAGAGTAATCCGTCACGATTAATCGCGTTATCCATATAGTTTTTTCCTGCTTTTAAATTAATGACCGTGATTGTCTATTGGTTGGGCGGCGTGATCTGTTGGATGTAATCCTGATGGAGCGTCGGCTTGTTTTGCTGAGTTACGCTCGATCGGCAAATCGTAAATTGCAGAAACCGGAGCAACGGCATAATCGGCGCGGCCGACTTTATCTATCCACATGGCCAAGTATTTCATGACAGTGGGATAGGGAGGGATCGTCGCGACGGCGTGCTTTTTCTTACGAGCAATGGCTTCCAATGCAACAAAAGAGTTTTGCCCTTTCATTTGAAACACTTCGAGATCTGCCTTAATAAAAGGCGCACCTCTTGCAACGGCAATGGATTCTATAACTTGTGGGGCTTTCGGGTTCTTTTCAAATACGCCTAAACCTCGTCCATAAAGCTCATCAGATATTTTCTTGTAATGGTCTTCAACAGGTCGAATGCTGTCATCCAGATACATACCAACCCCAACATAACCAAGAGCACTTGTCAGCGAGCCGTGAAGAAGTTCGGATTTTTCGCTTAAATTTTGGTGATGGAAAATTGTGTTCAGCCCAGAGCCCGGGTATGTATCGCTTTGGACAGGGATGTCGAGCCATACTTCATGACCCTTTGAACGCGCTCGTTTTACCCATTCCATTGGTTGCTGTGAGTAAGGGGATAATAAGAACGAAACCTCGGGCGGAAGAATTTCAAGTGCCATCTCAGAATTACTCTTTGATAACCCGAAGTCTTTCAACATAAAGGATATGAATGTTCTTTGGTCATATCCCTGAAATTCGAAAGGAATTTGATAAGCACGAAAACTTGTGAACTGATCGTGGGGACGAATAATCGGAAGCCTTCCGACATCTTCTAATTTTGACAAGCCTTCCACCAAATTAGCGTCTGCGTAATATTGAGCATTCATTTTAGAATGTCCAAATGCTTCGCCTTGGGTGAGCTCTACACTCTCCTTAGCCATACGATCTTCAAGATTGCTGATTGTTGAGCTTGAAAACAAGTAAACATAAAGAAAAATAAAACAGTAGATGCCAACAACAACGCTGAGCGCCTGTAATAACGCTTTCCTGTCCGCTTGCATAAGTAAGCTTGTGAGGCTTTGGCAGTGCCGCGTGATGGCTTGTTTTATCTCTGCAAAATTAATATTGCCGAGGTCTATACGGTTCTTTATGGAATCCGGTATAGAAATACCCATCTACTTTCCTGTCGCAGCGTCAGTGTTGTTAAATAAAGATAAACCGATAAGAAGATCAAGGGCACGGTCTAACTGATAGTCTGTGCGTTCTTCTTCCTCGACCTCTTCTTTATTATCGTTTGCAGGTTTCTTTTTAGTCTTATCAATATTTTTCTTATCAAGTGCGCCTTTTAAATCAGATTCTCGAAGATGTCTTGATTCAAGAGATTTAATTGTTGATTGTTCGACAACGATGTCAGGTGTAATACCTTTTGCCTGAATAGAACGACCGGATGGTGTGTAATATCGTGCTGTTGTTAAACGCATAGCACCATTACCGGGCAAAGGCATAACTGTTTGAACAGACCCTTTACCAAAAGATTGTGTGCCCATGATAATACCGCGGCGATGGTCTTGAAGTGCACCTGCTACAATCTCAGAAGCCGATGCAGAACCGCCATTGACCAAAACAACAACCGGTAAACCGTTGGCTGCATCGCCCGGTGTGGCATTGTTGCGCTCCGTATCTTCTTCATAGCGCCCACGCTGTGACACGATTTCACCTTTATCAAGGAAAACATCAGATACTTCGATGGCTTGTGATAATAAGCCACCCGGATTATTTCTGAGGTCTAGTACAAAACCTGTAAGATTCTCACCAACTTCTTTTGTAATTTCAGATACAGCTTGGCGCACGCCAGGGCCTGTTTTTTGGCTGAAGGTTGTTACACGGATGTAGCCAATATCACCTTCGGTACGAAAACGTACTGATTTGATTTGAATAATGTCACGGACCAATGTCACGTCTATTTGCGATTCCTCGCCTTTACGTGCGATAGAAAGATCAATCGTTGATCCAACTTTACCGCGCATTTTGTCTACGGCTTCACTAAGGGACATACCCATAACAGCATCGTCGTCGATTTTTACAATATAATCACCAGACTGAAGACCTGCACGAAATGCAGGTGTGTCATCAATAGGCGACACAACTTTTACTAAGCCGTTTTCCATCGTGACTTCAATACCTAAACCACCAAATTCACCGCTCGTTTCAACACGCATATCCTTGAATTTTTCTTCGCTTAGATAGCTTGAGTGCGGGTCGAGGCTTGATAGCATGCCGTTCAAAGCATACTCAATCAAAGTCTTATCATCTTTTTCTTCTACATATTCAGAACGAACGCGTTCAAACACATCACCAAACAAACTAAGTTGGCGATAAGTTTCACTGATACCGTTTTCAGGCTTCTTTCCGGCAGTACGTTCTTCGTCAGCCTGAACATTTAAGGTAAATGCGAAGATCGCGATTGTTACCATTAACACTGAAAATGTGCGTTGTTTAATCATTTGTTACTGTCCTTAAAGTGTATGTATAAAACTGATTTCATCCTAAGCCGGAAAACTTAACTGATGGATTAACAGGGTTTCCATTTTGTCTGAGCTCATAATAAAGCTTTGGTCGCGGAATTAAAGAAGAATCTGGCAACAAACCAATTGGTTCACCTGAATTAACATGATCACCCACAGAGCTTGTGATTTTTTCCAAACCTGCGATTAAACTATGGAAACCGCCAGCGTGTTCTAAGATGATAATATTCCCATATCGTTTGAATGTACCTGTGAATTGAACCTTCCCTCCCATTGGGGCGATCACAAGCCCGGCGGATCTTCCCTCAATGGTTATGCCATTGCTTTTTGCACCGAGATCATCTTTTTGATGATAGCTAGTTCTGATAATCCCTGATATCGGAAGTTGCGCCTGACCAGTTTCCTTAAGATCAAAAACAGGCTTTTTTCTTAGTATGTTTGCCGTTTTTTGACGTTGAAACTCTTTCTGCTCTTCGGCTTTTAACTGCCTGACAAGTTGCTCAAGGTTACTGGCTTTTGCCGAAATATTCTGTATGGTCAGTTCGCGCGCCTCGATATCTCTATCAATTTTAGAATATACTCGCTCTTTCTTATCAACCAAAGATTGAAGGTTTTTATTCTTATCTCTTAAAAACTTAGTTTCTTTTTCTAATGAGGCTTTTTCAATCTTTAACTCATTCGAAACACGTTGCAAGGTTTCAAGGTTATTTTTCAAAGATTCGGCGTGACGCTTTACAGATGGAATAATATTTTCCATCAAAAGCGCGCTTTGCGCTGTTTTGTATGGCGTATCAGGTCGTGCGATAAGGGCCTGAGGCGGGGTTTTTCGGATACGTTCTAATATCAAGATGAGTTTTACAATTGAAACACGCTCAGCCTGTAGCGTCTTATCAATAGTTGTTTTCTTTTCCTCGAGGTTGCCGATACGTTCCTCAATACTCTTAAGCGTGTCTTCTTTATCTCGGACTGCACGCGCCGCCTCAACAAGATTCTTTTTTATGTCATCTAACTCTGATGTGATTTCATTAATTTTCTTTTGAAGCTTATCTTTTTGTTTGGTTTCTTCGGAAAGCTTGCTTTTGATCGTCTTCAAATCTTCATTTTCACTTTTTGCCGTAGCATAATGTGGCAGGGTTAGGCACAAGAGTATAATGACGATATAGAAATAGGGCGTTTTCATAGTTACTTATTTTTCTTAAAGAACAATACTTATTCCCTGTGGTAGGGATGGCCAGCAAGAATCTGCTGACTCCTATATATTTGCTCTAAAAGCATAACACGCGCAAGGGCATGCGGCCATGTTTGCACACCAAAACTTAAAAGCAGACTTGCCTTTTGCCTAACGTCCTTCGTTAATCCGTCTGCGCCGCCGATGATAAATTGAATGTGACTTAATCCATCGTGAGAAAACTGTTCAAGCTTTTTTGAAAAATCTATAGACGAAAAACTTTTACCTTTTTCATCTAAAGCAATAACCACGGCCTGATTATGAATGTGTTTTATGATTTTTTCCGCTTCGTCATTTTGGCATTTACGCGCATCACTATGCTTTGATTGTAATTCGATGATGTTTAAAGGCCATTGGATGCGCTTACGATATAAGTCTATAAGATCAGCAAAGGCATCATTTTTAATGTGAGATATGCAGATGACATCAATTTTAAGCACAAGGGAGTCCTTGTTTAACGTGTAAAAATAAGAAAAAATCTAAGCTTGAATTTGCTCACTGTTAATGACATCTAAGGTTGGGTGCTCACACCACATTTTTTCGATGTTATAAAAATCGCGAACCTCAGGTCGGAAGAGGTGAACAATAACATCTCCTGCATCCAAAACAACCCAGTCGCACTGGCCTAAGCCTTCTATGATTATGTTTTTTATATCTTCTTGATGTAAGCGCTCTTTTACTTTTCTGGCAAGCGCACTGACATGGCGGGATGATGTGCCTGATGCAATGATCATATAATCGGCCAAGCCTGTCCCCTCAGAAAGGGGAATACATGTAATGTTTTCCGCTTTATCCGAATCCAACGAAGTGACAATGATATCCTTCATTTCAGATGGGCTTAGAGTTAGGTCTTCGTTATATGTGATAATGACATTTTCTCCTTCTTTATCGCACACAAAAAAACCGAACCAAAAGGTTCAGCTTATTCATAATCGTATTTCTACAATCTTTAACAAATATACAAAAGCATTTAATGAGGTTTTTATGCCCAAACGCTCACCTTTAACTTTCTCCAAGAAGTATTTTTCAATAGCCTCATACATAAGATTATACGTTTTTTTGCTAAAACTAGGAAGGTAAATCATAGTATGCATTGCAACATTAACACCTAAGGTATTGATATAAATGTTTTTTTATTTCTAATTTCTGTTGATGAAATATTGATCATTTTCTTCTGAAGTAACCAATATGACGTGTTTGATTCGAGCGGCAAACGCCCACCATGGTCAACGATTATATGTTTTTGTGTCGATAACATGCGCAAAGGACATTGTTTCATAAGGTTTACCGGGGGATGGCGCGTGACATGGATCATGCACATTTCGTTTAAAAACCTTTTCCAGTAATTCCATAGATGAAAATTATGTGCGTTATCCATGCCCGTTATCCATGCAAACTTTGTGTTGGGAAAGTGTTTTTTAAGTATCTTGACCGAGGCATAGCTGTAGGTGGTATTAAATTCTCCTTCAATCCCTGTGACCAGAATTTTGGGATTAACATTTATATCGCGCGATAGCTGTATCCTTTCATCCATGGGCAATAAATCATCAGGCGATTTTAACGGATTAAGAGGGGTAATAAGCCACCACACGGCATCGAGTCTTAATGACTTTAAGGCCATATTAGAAATATGAACGTGACCTGCGTGTGGCGGATTGAAAGATCCACCAAGGATGCCAATACGCATGTTTTTCCATCTTTGTGGGTTTAGAAGCGCGGGTTCGGAAAAAAAAGTCATACGATTTAAATCTCAAAGAAGGATCATTTAGGCCGCGTCTGACCGTTACCGCGCACAAGATATTTGTAAGTGCATAGCTGCTCTAAACCAACAGGACCGCGCGCGTGCATCTTACCGGTTGCAATACCAATTTCCGCACCCATGCCAAACTCTCCGCCGTCGGCGAATTGTGTTGATGCGTTGTGAATGACAATACCGCTATCAACATTTTTAAGGAAGTAATCAACGGCGTCTTTATCTTCACTGAGGATACTGTCTGTATGATGAGAACCGTAAGTGTTGATGTGATGTACTGCTTCTTTAACATCATCAACGAATTTGATGCTTAATTTAGCATCCAGATATTCTGTCACCCAATCATCATCATTTGCGGCTGATACCCGCGTATCAATATTTTGGATATCCTCATCACCAACAATGGTGCATCCGCTGTCTATCAGATTATTCAATATATCTGTGATCACATCTACATCACAATCACGATCAATTAGTAGTGTTTCCATAGCACCACATATTCCCGTGCGTCGCATTTTTGCGTTTAGTGTGACTTCGGTTGCGATTTTATTGTCTGCCGACGGATGTACGTATATATGACATAAGCCGTCTAAGTGACCAAATACAGGCATGCGCGCTTCGTTCATCACACGTTCAATCAGCCCGTGGCCTCCGCGTGGAATCATGACATCAATATATTGGTCAGCACGAAGCATCGCCCCGACCGCTGCACGATCACTAACTGGAATCATTGATATACAGGCTTTTGGGAGGCCGTGATATTCTAAAACATTTTGTATGATCTTATGAATTGCTAGAGAACTATGAAGGCTTTCTGAGCCACCCCGTAAAATAACGGCGTTGTGGGATTTTAAACACAGGATTGACGCGTCAACTGTCACATTGGGGCGTGATTCATAAATCATTCCTAAAACACCAATGGGGCATGAAACGCGCTGAATGTTTAGACCGTTTGGTCTGTCTTGCTCCCAAAGAACCTTTTCAGTAGGGTCATCAAGCGCAATAACAGTTTGAATACCCTGAGCAATTGATTTAATACGATCTTCGTTGAGTGTAAGGCGATCGATTAGGGCAGGGGAAAGTCCTTTTTGCTCAGCCGCCGCCAGGTCTTTGGCATTGGCCTCTATAATAGATTCGCTGTTCTTGATTAGATCCTGAGAAAGAGCCTCGAGAGCTTGATTAATTATATTCGTCGGAGTTTGTGCCAAAACACGTGATGCTGCTTTGGCTTCTCGACCAAGTAAATCAATAATTTGTTCGGGGGATTGTGATGCCAAAGCTTCTGACATTTTCTTAGCCCATATACGTTAAGTTTTCAAAAATCAATCAGTGAATACTAGATTCAATATTACCGATTGCTTCATCAACTAACGCTGCGTTGGCTTTTTTGTCAAGTTTATCAATAATGATCTGCTTTGTTGCATTAATGGCAAGCTCAGCAGCATGAGTTTGAATTTCGTTGATAGCGTTTTGTTTCATACGCTCCAGACGATCTTCAAGCTGCGCTTCTCGGCGGCTCATCGTTTCTTCAAGCTCGGCTTCGGCGTTTTCTTTAAATTGCTGTGCATTTTTCTTTGCGGTCTCGATGATTTTTTCAGATTCCTGAACGGCATCCCTGTGTTTGCGTTGATACTGTGCCAACATCTCCTGCGCTTCGACACGCAAATTTTCAGCTTCGGCTAAGTCTTTCTTTATTTGCTCTATACGACCATCAAGCAAGCCATTGAATGCGGGAACTCCAAATTTAAGTATAATCCCCATAAATATAATGAACGAGAAAACATACCAAATATCTGAATCTAGAAACATGTCCATGGCTTAATCCTTTTACGCTGCTTTTTTCATGGATTGTGATGCCAGAGAGTCGACGACTGACCGTGCATATTTCTGATCAACATCAACGCCAATAATCTTCTTAGTAGATTCGATCGCAACCTCAGCGGCGACATCACTCATCTCAGAAATAGCTTTTTTTCTGGCCTCATTAATACTTTTTTCAAGGTCCTGAACTTGTTTTGCAGAAAATTCTAAAAACTCAGCTGAGTGTTTTTCAGTTTTTTCTTTAATGCTTTGTTCTATTTCTGTGAACATTGCAGAAGATTCATCGCGTGCACCCGTTAAGCTTTCTTCATAAGACTTTTGTACAGATGCCACTTCTTCTTTTAAGCGCTCGGCTGAGTCTAAATCACTTGTGATGCGTTCTGAACGATTTTCTATGGTTGCTGAAATTTCCGGCAATGACTTTTTCGCAAAGAAAAAGTACATAATCGTAAATACAATAATCATCCAGAAAATCTGGCTAGGGTAGGTGGAAACGTCCAGTTGGGGTAGACCACCTTTTGCATGGTCTCCTCCACCAGAATAATCGCCCTTACCACCAGCCGCAATGGCTTGCGCAGAATACACAGACAGTAAAAAGACTGAAACTGAGAGCTTTTTTAGCATCTAAAGTCCTCTTCCAAAAAATCAGGCTTAGCTTGTAAGAATAAACGCAGCAAGACCGATTGGAATAATTCCAAGAGCTTCAACAAACGCAACAACCATAAAGAACTTCTCGTCGAGTAATTTCTTTGTTTCAGGGTTACGTGCGATTGCATTGTTATATGCCGTGAAGTACATACCTAGACCTAATGCAGAACCAAGAGCAGGTAATGCTACCAGTCCACCAGCGATCGCTTTTGCAGCTTCTATTTCCATGATTTTTTCCTTTTTACTATTTTAGTTAAAATTAAAACTTTTTCAAAAAAACAAGGCGATAATACAGAGTTAGTGATGAAGTTCAACACTATCTTTTAAGTAAACACACGCCAGAATTGCGAAAACATAGGCCTGAATTCCTGCTACCAACAATTCAAACATCAACATAACGACGTTGAACAGTGCAGGAAATATTCCAAGCACAACCATCGCACCACCGGCGCTGGCTGCTGCTATCGCAAAACTAATAACAATTTTCAAAATTAAGTGTCCGGCCATCATATTGGCAAATAAACGCACAGAGTGAGTAATCGGGCGAACAAAAAATGAGATCAACTCCAACGGAACTACAAATGGTATCAACCACCAAGGAACCCCTGCAGGCAAAAATAATGAGAAGAACTTCAAGCCATGATTACGAATACCGAATCCAATCGACAAAATGAATATCAATACCGCAAGAACAGACGTCACAATCAGATGGGATGTATAGGTAAAAGAATAGGGTAAAAGTCCTAAGACATTACCCATCAAAATAAACATGAAGATTGTGAATACGAAAGGAAAGTACGGCCTTCCTTTTTTCCCGATGTTTTCATTCACCATTTTACTGACAAATTCATAAAGCAGTTCTGCAGACATTTGAAGTCTACCCGGGATCATTGCATTTTTATTCATTGCAATTGAAAGAAAAAGAGCAGATAGAACAGCGCCTATAATCATCCAAAGTGACGAATTTGTAAAAGAAAGATCGTAACCAGTAACGTGCATTTCTGCAATTGGTTTGATTACAAATTGATCAATAGGACCAGCCACTTTTTAATTTCTCCGTAACTCTACTTTATTAAAATTTTCATGGTTGTAGCGTATTTAAATTTGTTTATCAATGGGCTTTTACGTACTTATTCAATTTTTTGTTAGAGCATTGGCACGATAGACACCGGCAACGAAGCCCATGATAATAAAAAAAATCATACCGACGGGGGCTGTGCCACCATATTTATCAATAAAAAATCCTAATAATGCGCCGCCCATAACGCTCCCTAGAAATTCTGAAGCCGCACGTTTTCCGCGCTTTTCCTCAGGTGTTTCCTCGGCCGATATACCATATTGCATTTCTTCGTAATCGTCTTGATCTTCGCGCGCCTCTTTAATGCGTTGGTCAAGGGAGGCGACTTTTTCTTTAATTTCACTTTCAAGCTCATCAGACATGATCACGCCACCTTCTGGTCAATGAAATCAAAGGATTTTTGTAAATCGACAGATACCAATTGCGACACGCCTTTTTCTGACATTGTGACCCCATATAACCTATCCATCCGTGCCATTGTAAGTCTGTGATGTGTTACCACAAGAAAACGCGTCTCGCCGCGCTCTGATATTTCATCAAGTAAATCACAAACACGATCGACATTGGCATCATCAAGCGCCGCATCAATCTCATCAAGCACGCAAATCGGTGAGGGATTCGTCAAAAACATGCCGAAAATAAGGGCGATGGAAGCGAGTGTTTGCTCACCACCAGATAAAAGAGACAACGATTGTAAAGATTTGCCGGGGGGCTGTGCGAATATTTCTAGACCTGCACCAAGCGGATCATCCGAATCAACTAACTCTAAATGTGCTTTACCACCTGCAAATAAGCGCCCGAATAAATTCTGGAAATGTGCGTTAACATGCTCGAATGCCGCAAGTAAACGCTCGCGTGCTTCTTTGTTAATTTTATTAATGCCGCCGCGTAATTCCTCAATGGCTTGAATGAGGTCATTGCGCTCATGGAGCAAGCCGCCAAATTCTGTTTCAAGTTCTGCGGCTTCTTCTTCTGCGCGTAAATTAACGGGGCCGATTGAATCACGTTGGCGCACCAGATTTTCATTTTCAGATTTAAGCTTCGGCAAATCTTGGCCGGTATATTCCACAAGATCAATCGCAGAATGTTGCACCAAGTCTTTTGGATGCATCTCTAGCTTTTCTTTAACAGATGCCTCCATATCAGATAACTGATCTGTTAGTGACGTCAAAAGAGCCTGCGCATGCGCACGTTTTTCACGCATACCGCCGAGAACATTTTCTGCCTCTTTAAGTGCGCGGTTGGTTGTCGAGACATCTTCTTCACAGCGCACAAGATTTTCTGTGGCTTGGTTCTTTTTATTTTCCAACTCGTTGATTTGGTCAAGCATGGCCTGATTGTTTTTATTTGAAGAAATTGGATTAGATTCCAAGGATTCTAATTTCTCAGATAATGATTCTTTTCTTTTATCTAATTCCTTTAAATATTCTTTGGCGCGAATATTTCTGTTTCTAAGAGACACTCTTTCATCGGCAATCGCCTGAATACGGGCACGCCTTGTGTTACGCCCCTGTGTGAAAAGGTCAAAATCGCGTACTGCGGTTTGGTACTGTTCTTTAACATCATCAAGTTCTTGCTTCACTTTATGTATGACGTCTTCATTGTTCTTGTCCGAGCTTTGGCTTTCCAGCACAGCATCATATGCGCGTTGATCGCTTTTAAGAACATCATCAATGGCCGCGATATCTTCTAAGATATTACTAATTTGTTCCGTATAGCGCTCTAGGTCTGTTTCAACACGAACAATTTTGTCTTTGAGTTGTTGCCGCTTAGGCCTTATTTCATTGAGCGATTGTTCGTATTTTCTGATTTCATCGTCGATCTTTTGCTGCTTTTCTTTATTTTTGTTTTGCAGGGTGAGTGAGCCATTAAGTTTATCTTGAGCCGCTTGAAGATTTTGCTGTATCTCGCTTTTTTCTTTTGCTAATGCACTTTGTTTGTTTTTTTGCTCCAGATAAATCGCGTGGCGATCAGTTGCATTATCTTGAATGAAATACCCATCCCAACGCCAATACGCACCATCACCAGAAACAATAGATTGGCCTGGCTGTAATGATTTTATAGCTTGCTCACCATCTTCCTTGGTTTCCACATATCCAATACAAGAAAGTGCGAGGTGCAGCTCATCAGGTGCCTTAACGAATGAGAGTAGGGGCTGTATAGCATCAGGGAATTGGGAGGGCACTTTATCAAGGCTCATCGTTTGCCAATATGTCGGGGCATCTTTATCGAGCGATGCCAGCAGGGAATCACCCAGTGCACGTGATAAAGCTTTTTCGAACCCTGCGCTTGGCTTTACCTTATCTAATATGGTTTCAAAATCGGTATCCTCATCGGCTTTGAAAAATTGATCCAAAACTTTTATTTCGGCGCAAATACGCGCATAATTTTTTTCCTCATTAGATAAGCGTTCACGAAGTTCTTCTGTCTTAGTTTCATCTTGTTGAATGTCAGACTTGAGTGTTTCTTGCTGATCTCGTAGATCAACTAAGTGCGATTCATGTTTTAATATCGTTTCATCAATAACCTTAATATCGTTCGAAATATTTTCATCCAGAACCGTCGCTTCTTTTTCGGTCTTGAGTGTGTCGAGCCGCTCTTGCAATGATGACTTACGATTTGTTTGTCGCACTATCTGGTTCTTAAGGCTTTCAAGGCGTACAACATTGGCGGCAGCATCCTCTTTTAATGTGCTGTATCGCTCTTCTATTTCGATAAGTTGGTTTTTAAGGGTTTCTGTTTTTTCACTTTTTTGCGTGTTTAAAATTTCATCACGCTCTTGCTCATCAATCAGTGTCTTATATTCAGTTTCAATCTTTTCAAGAAGTCCGTCTGTTTCCGTAAGCGTTTGTTGTTCATGCTGGTGATCCACAGATGTCTGATGCAACAACGTTTTGGTTTCTTGAAGGTCTTTTTTATATCGCTCCAGCTCTTCTTCAATACGCTGAAAATCAAGCTTATGCTTTTGTAAGGATGCAGATAACTCTGCCTCTTCCCTTCGAAGCGGTGGCAATTCTTCGATTTGCGTGTTTTGTGTCTTGGTAAGCTGACTGACCGTTGTTAATTTTTCTGCCACAATAGATTCGGCTTGAGCAAAACTTTCTTTTAATTCTTTTTGCTTTTCAACAAGAACCAACCATTCAAGATAGGTAACGGCAAGATCTAACTGACGGATTTGAGCGCTAAGGTTTTTATATTTTGTGGCTTGTCTTGCCTGGCGCTTCAGACTGTTTAAACGACTTTCCATACTGCCCATAATGTCGTCAACACGCAGAAGGTTAGTGTCGGCGGCTTTTAGGCGGAGCTCTGCTTCATGTCTACGTGCATACAGTCCCGCAATACCGGCTGATTCTTCTAAAATCAGACGTCTGTCATGAGGCTTCGCGTTAATCATGCGTGTGACATGGCCTTGAGAGACCATAGACGGGGAGTTTGCACCTGTGATCGTATCTGCAAACAGCATTTGGACATCACGTGCACGCACGCTTTTACCATTTATACGATAGCCAGAGCCTTTATCTTTTTCAATCTTACGTGTGACTTCGATTTCATCTGTCGTGTTATAAGCGGCGGGTGCTTTGCGCGTTGTGTTGTCGAGCAATAAGGACACTTCTGCAAAATTGCGGGCGCTGCGTTTGTCTGTGCCTGCGAAGATAACATCTTCCATGCCTCCACCGCGCATACGTTTGGCAGAACTTTCCCCCATAATCCAACGCAATGCCTCAACAAGGTTTGATTTGCCACAACCATTGGGACCAACAACACCATTTAAGCCAGGACCTATTTCTAGCTCCGCTTTATCTACGAACGACTTAAAGCCGCTTAGCCTGAGTTTGGTAAACTGGATCATTCGATATTAGTTACTCGTTCAAATTAAAGAAGCGCGTTACTGCGCTTCTTTTTCTAATTCTTTATCAAGAAGTTCTTTTATTTGCTCATAGGGCATTATTTGCACGCTAACGCCAATGGGACTGCCGTCATTTATAATTAAACTCGGGGTTCCTTGAACACCTTTGCGTTGGTACGCATTATGTCCTCTTTGTGCGAGGGCTTCTTTTAATTCACGGCTATCTAGGCAATGTTGAAGTTGTTCGCTCGTAGCGCCAGTCATCATCGCATTTTGTTTTAGGTACTCCACAAATTTCGGCTGTTTTTTCCATTCATTCTGATTTTCGAATACGTACTGAATGAATTTGAAATATGAATCATCCGGTACACATCTCGCGAGAGCACCGATTTCAATGTCCGCAGCTGATAGAGGAAAGTCATCAAATATTAGATAAGCTTTACCAGTATCGATATAGTCTGCTTTGATCTTTTTGAAATTTTCTTTATGGAAGTCTGCACAATGCGGGCAACCGAAAGAGCTATGTTCAATTATTTTAATCGGAGCATTTTCATCACCTAAGATTCTGGGTTTTTTCGCCGCACTAAGGTCAAAGCCCTTATCTTCTTTGACAACAGTAGCCTCAGAAGTACTTTCTTCAGTTGCATCCAACTTCGGCGTCTGTTCTTCTTCTTCGTCATTACTAGTCATATCAAGTGGAGTAGCCGCATATTTATCGTCTTCTGCCGTAGCCTCATCAATAACAGGTTCATCGATAACTTTGTCAGTTTCGACATCGACAAGCGCTTGTTCTATTGCCTTTTGAATTTCTGGATATGGGGCTGTGCCTGTAACCAAAGCAGAGCCATTCAGCACTAACGTTGGTGTTCGGTTCACACCATGTTCATCATAAGCGCGCTTACTACTGAGGGCGAGAGCTTCTTTTAAAGCTTTATCATTGGCGCATTCTTCAACTTGATCAACATCCGCACCAGCCAGCACTGCATTTTTTTTGATTGTTTCGACTTCATCGCTTGTGCCATACCAGTCTGATTGTGTGGCAAAAACAAGCTGAACGAATTTAAAATAAGCGTCATCTGGAACGCATCGTGCGATTGCACCAATGGTTACATCAAGTTGATTACGCGGAAAGTCATCAAAAACAAGATAAGCTTTACCTGTATCAATATAATCTGCCTTAATTTTCTTGAAGTTCTCTTTATGAAATTTTCCACAAGCGCCGCATGAAAAAGAGCTATGTTCTGATATTTTCAGTGGAGCACTCTCATCACCAAGAATTCTCGGCTTTGATAATGATTCTATATCTAAGTTACTTGCTATGCTCTCATCATGATCACCAGATGCATGATCATGACCGGCATGCTCTTCTTTTGAAGCATTCTGCTTTTGATACATCCATGCGCCTGTAAGACTAGCCAGCAAGATAATCAAAAATAAGATAATACCGAATGACGACTTTTTCTTTTCTTCGGGATTCACTTCTGAATCAGACATAATTCATAACTCCATACATTTTTTAGATGTCTTATAGCATACATATAGGAGGTAAAAGTCAAGGAATTCAGAGGGTTTGGTGTAATTTTTCCACATTTATAGGCACCGCTATTCTGGGACGGTAAATAACAGGTCAATTCGGTTGTCTGATTTATTACTTTTATCTTGCCCCATAGCGCTGAGTGTCAGGCGACTTGGCGATATATTCTTACTCAATAAAAAACGCCTGACTTCTAAGCCACGTGCAAGTGACCTTCGCATGTCGCTGTGTTCTTGTTCATCTTCCGGCGTTGCATAGGCCTGAATTTCTATGTTTAACGTTGGATTGTTTTGAGACAGCTTAACAACATGATCCAGCAAAAACTGTTCGAGGGAGGGATCTAGATCAATTTGATCTGATTTAAGGGCAAAACTGATTAGCCTTGGTTCACTTGATGCTTTTTTATCTTTTTCTGTTTCTGCAGGCTTAACTATCGGTTTTTTGGACGGCACGGGAATTATATATGACGAATGATTTGAAAAATTTGGGCGCTTGGGCGGAATAGGGATGGTTTCTGCAAATGCACAATCAAACAGTGCGATTAAACACAGCGGTGTAATGAGCAGAGTTTTTTTCTTCGCTAAAACTTTAACGGACACGTCCTCTTTTGTATTGAAGGTTACGCCTTTTTTAAAATTTTGCCGATGTCGTTAAATAAACGTTCATTAGCGGCAAGAATGTTTCCGGTATTAACCGGATTGTTACGAATGTCATCAATGTCAGTAATAAAGCCGCCGGCTTCTTTTACAATAATAATGCCCGCAGCAACGTCCCATGCCTTAAGGTCACGTTCCCAGAATCCATCACAACGCCCTGCAGCGACATAAGCAAGATCAAGCGCAGCGGCACCGAACCGACGGAGCGCAAATCCTGCATCTTGCATGGCATTATATTCGGCCATGAATTGCTTTCTTTTTTCTACAGCACGTCTTGGTGCGCCTGTCGCGATCAAGCTGCTTTCTGCGATCTCTCTGCCTGAGGCACGTAACCTGCGTCTACGCATGAATGCACCTTTACCTTTTTCTGCGTGGAATATTTCATCCTTAACAGGATCATGTATAAGCCCTGCGATTATCTCACCCTTATGTTCTAATCCGATTGATATCGCCCAATGGGGAATACCGTGAAGAAAATTGGTTGTGCCATCCAATGGGTCGATAATCCATCTAAACTCTGATTCTTTGCCACCAACGGCGCCGCTTTCTTCCATTAAGAAATTATAATCAGGACGTGCTTTTTTAAGCTCTTCAAATATAATTTCTTCCGCACGCTTATCAGCAGCTGAAACAAAATCGCCTGGGCCTTTTCTGGAAACTTGTAAGTGCTCAACCTCGTTGAAATCACGTAATAGTGATCGTGCAGCTTTTTCGCTGGCACGCATCATTATGTTCATAATAGGCGTACTGGTGGCCATTATCTAAATCCTTATAAGTGTGTGTTAATCTTTTGAGCGCTCAACGTAGGTGCCAACACCATCTTCAAGCTTAATGACAATTTTGGTGCCGGATTCAACATGCGGCGGAACCATAACCTTCTCACCATTTTCAAGAATAGCAGGTTTGTATGATGTTGTTGCCGTTTGGCCTTTCACGACAGGCTCTGCTTCTGTGATTTCCATGATAATGCGATCTGGTAGTGCAAACCCCAGAGGTTCACCTTCAAATGTCTCAACCTCAATGATCATACCATCTTGTAGAAAAGCATGCTGGGGCCCCATTTGCTCTTTAGTGACATTAATTTGATCATAGGTTTCACTATTCATTAGAACGATATCATCACCTTCGTAATATAAGAATTGATAGGGCGTTTGTTCCAGACGAACGCGTTCAACTGTTTCTTGTGTGCGAAATCTCACATTGTCTTTATTACCGGTGCGAATATCACGCATTTCTACTTGCGCAACGGATGCACCTTTACCCGGTTGTTGGATGTCATTTTTAATAACAACACAGAGTTTCCCATTATATTCGATCACGTTACCGGATCGTAGTGTGATGGCATTAACTTTCATTATTTTTTATCCGTTAAAATTGCTTTTCCCAAGGATTCAAGTTTTTCTTTTATATCAGGATCTTCAATTTGATCCAGTACTCCTGATAGATATTTTTTTTCACTGCCCGTCAAGGGGGCTTTTCTTTTCTTTATAACGGGGGCGGTGTCTGCAATCTCAGACACGACAAATCTGATGTCTTTAATCCAGTCATCACCAAAGATCGAATTGATACGTTCTAAGATTACACCTTTCTGATAATTCAGAACAGTAGCGTTCGAGGCCGATGTGGCTATATCTAGTGTCGCGTGCGGCTTTCCGTCTTTACCTTTTTTTCGATAATTGATTTTCAACGGCTGTGCTTTGTCTGCAAAATCTTCACCCATTACCTCTGTCCACTGTTTCACAAGGCGGCCTAATGCAATATACTTTCTGCTAAAGTTTTTTGCGGCAACTCTTGATGTGGATTCGGATAGCGGACGCATAATCAATTCGATTCAGTAAGAAAAATTTAATGACACTTAATAACACAGTTCAATTACAAAACACAGTTGATCCAAAAAGCTTTCGTAAAAAAATGTTGGGTTGGTATGACAAGCACAGGCGTGTTTTGCCATGGCGCGCCTTACCAAACGAACTCCCTAATCCATATCATGTTTGGCTGTCTGAAATCATGCTTCAGCAAACAACGGTTCAAGCTGTTATTCCTTATTTTGTGAAATTCACAGAGAAATGGCCCACAATTTATGAACTCGCTCGAGCGGATAATGATGATGTCATGAATAATTGGGCAGGACTGGGGTACTATGCTCGCGCCAGAAACCTTCACAAATGTGCAAAACATATTGTGTCTGATCACGATGGTGTTTTTCCTTCCAATCAAACTGAGCTAAAGAAATTGTCGGGGATAGGGGAATACACGTCTGCTGCTATTACCTCTATTGCATTTGATAAGCCTTCGGTTGTTGTTGATGGAAACGTAGAGCGTGTGATGGCACGTTTACACGCCGTGGAAGCGCCTGTGCCTAAAGGAAAGTCAGTTTTGAAAGAATACGCAGCGCATTATTCAGAAGGTCTTTCAAACAGACCGGGGGATTATGCGCAAAGCCTTATGGATTTAGGGGCAACAATCTGCACTCCTAAATCACCTAAATGTAGTATTTGCCCTATCAGTAATTATTGTAAAGCGCACGCAACTCGCAGTGAAGAAGAATACCCTGTTCGCGAGCGTAAAAAATTAAAGCCGAACAGGTACGGTTATGTTTACTGGGTCACCAATAATAAAAATGAGGTACTGATTCACAAAAGACCGAACAAAGGCTTGCTAGGTGGCATGTATGGTTTTCCTACAACGCAATGGCAAGAAAGTAACGCAGCTATCGCTCATCTTGAATTTTTGACTAATAAAAAAATGAAAAAGAAAAAAGAAACTGTGAAACATGTGTTCACACACTTTAATCTTCATTTAACCATATATTCTCTAATTATTGATAAAGAACGCTTTTCAGATTCTTTTTCTTGGGTGGATGGAAAGAAAATAGATAAGATAGGTTTGCCAACAACATTTGATAAAGTCCGTAAGCTCATGCTTTAAACAAATGTTTCATACTTGATGTTAGAGTGCTTTTTCTAATATAATATGTTTCTACTGGATTTCAGGAACGATAATGAAAATAAAAATTTATAAATGTTTTTCGTTGTTAATTTTAGCAACTTTTTTATTTGCGAGCCAAGTTGCTTATGCGCAGCCTGTAAGCGAGTCTAAAAACGTTGATTTCATGCTTGAAAATTATACAGAACAGTATTTTGATTACAATAAAGGCCCCGGAGCAAATAAAGTTAACAATGATCCGAACAGAACGCCAAGTCGATACGTTTATGAACTCCCATCAACCGCCGCACTGGGACATCTTTATTGGGCAGTGAATATGTATAAATTAGAGGATGATAAGGCCGTTGATGAATTTATGCGTTTGAATGAATGTGAAATTTATAAAAACTTTTCATCTGATGAAGTTGAATGGCGTGATATTCGAGACGCGACACGAGAATTTTTAAGAGAAAACAAAGAAGATTTTCCAACGCGTTTTGAGTTCGTTTTACCTCTTATGCTTCTTGATTATGATGAAAAGCGCAGGGCTTTTGAAATTAGAGATAATTTTAAAATTACTTCTTTAAGGCGTTTTGAGCTTTTCTCAACGGACGCTCGCAGTATCCATCCTTGTACCAGGGATCATAATATGGCCAAGGGGTATCCTCGTGGAATCGTACTTGAATTTAGTCGCCCATTTAGCTTAACGCACGTTCCTATGGAAGAAACAAAAGCTTACGATTATATTAAGCGTAAACTTGAATATATGAAGAAGAACTATGCAGAAAGAGCGCACACAAAAAAGCGTATGTATGAATTACGTACTGCATATCTTGTTTTAAAAGTGAAAATTTTTACTTACGGCAGGTTTTTAGGCTTAAACCATTTTGATATCCCTCTGGTGCAGATGATGGGCGTGTTAGAAGGGTATGAAATTTATGAAGATCGCTCCAAAGAAAATATCTTCTATTCTCAAAATTATGTAACCAACCAAAATAAAGGTAAATTGGACGTCATTTTAAAGCCGCAATATAAAATACTAAGAGAAAAATCTGCAGGTGAAGGTATTTTACACTAACTACTTAGAACGTTTAATTTCAACACCTACAGCAGAAACTTCTTCAATGATATCTGGTTTTTCGACTCTGACTAAACTTCCCTGCACCAGTGCATTAGACAAACATATCACAGCGATATCCTCTGCTATTTTTTCTAATAAATCATGATGCTGTGACAAGGCGAGCTCTTTTATTTTGTTGAGTAAGGTGTGATAGCAAACAACCTCTTCAATTTTGTTTAAATTTTTGTCTATATTACTTTCAACATCGAGCTCAACGTTAATAATTATACGTTGCTTATTTTTGCGTTCATGGTCATGGATGCCAGCAGACATCACAATTTCTAAATCACGAATAAAAACTTTATCGATGTTAGGCATGCCCTTGCTCGGCTCTTATTTGGCTACGCAAGTGATCTATCGGAAGCGTTTTGCGCCCCTCTTTATAATGCCAGAATGTCCACCCATTACATGAAGGAGCATCTTGCACGGCCGCGCCGACCTTGTGAATAGAGCCGCGCATCTTATCAACGCGGTTCTGCACCATAATAGAGCCATCAGCATGCACTGTAGCCTTGTGACGGTTTTTAGAGTCCATCAATACCGTACCGGGTTCTAATAATCCGCGCTCAACCAGAGAACCAAAAGGAACACGTGGTAACTCGCGCTTTGGTTTACTCACAACAAGATTATCTTGCAAAGGTTCAATAGCGGCAATACGCTCCTTTGCAAATTTTGCGTATATCTCATCTCGTTCTAACCCAATAAAAGAACGGCCAAGTTTCTTTGCTACTGCGCCTGTCGTTCCTGTACCAAAAAATGGATCAAGTACCATGTCACCTTTACGTGTTGAGGCCATAAGAACACGATGGAGTAGGGATTCAGGCTTTTGTGTTGGGTGCGCCTTTTTACCATCTTCGTCTTTTAAGCGTTCAGCACCGGTGCAAAGTGGTAAATACCAATCACTGCGCATTTGCAAATCTTCATTCAAAGATTTCATCGCATCGTAATTAAAATAATATTTTGATTTTTCTGATTTTGCCGCCCATATGAGTGTTTCATGCGCGTTGGTAAAGCGACGACCACGGAAGTTCGGCATTGGGTTAGATTTACGCCAGATAACATCATTTAAAATCCAAAAGCCTAAATCTTGCAAGATGTAACCAAGTCGGAAAATATTGTGGTAACTGCCGATCACCCAGATTGACCCGTCAGGCGTTAATGTATCACGCGCGGCAGACAGCCATTCTTTCGTGAAATCATCGTAAATTTTCATGCTATCGAACTGATCCCAGTCATTATCAACGGCATCAACCTTTGAATTATTCGGGCGATGAAGATCACCACCAAGTTGAAGGTTATAGGGCGGGTCGGCAAAAATACAATCCACGGATTCTTTGGGTAGGGCTTTCATATGCTCAACACAATCACCATTTAAAATTGTCTCTGTGGATAGATTATTTTTTTGACTCGACATTTATATTTCCTTCTGAAAATTGAAATCGAATCATGAGTCATTACAGACTCTGGGTCAAGAAAAAAAATTAAAAATATGTGTGGAGTCAGAACGTTATTGTAACTTCTTGAGAGTAAGTCGTTGTTACGACTCAAGAATTCTGCGAACAGGTGCAAAGCTCTTGCGGTGGTGGTCTGTAATACCGTGAACGAGTAATGCCTCTCTATGTTGCGCTGTCGGATACCCGGCATTGCGTTCCCAACCATATTGTGGGTGTTCATAGGCAAGCTTCTGCATAATGCGGTCACGATAAACTTTTGCAATGATAGATGCTGCGGCGATGCTTTTTGATTTTTGATCGCCTTTCACAACAGTAACAGCAACAGAACTTAGATCAGGTGCCTTATTCCCATCAACCAAGGAATGAGTAATGCCATCAATCTGGTCATGGGACCGTTTCATCGCCTCAAGGGAGGCTTGCAAGATATTCATTTTATCAATTTCTTGAGGGGAAAGAGCGCTTAGAGCATAAGGAAAATGCGTAGTAATTTGCTTATACAGTTCTTCACGTTTTTTTAGGGCGACTTTCTTGCTGTCTTTGATATCAGCAACAAAATCAAGATCACGCTTTTCAGGGGGGATGACAACACATGCCGCTACAACCGGCCCGGCCAAAGGACCACGCCCGACCTCGTCAAGCCCGCATACAAGGCCATCATATTGATCTTCTAATGAAAAGTCGGCCATTCGTATTATCCGTTCAGGCTCTTGCTTGCTATTTCATACACGTCAGGCGCAATATCTTTGATCTCAAGAATTTCGGATAGAGCTTGTTTGAGCAATTCCTGACGATCCGGTGTGTATCTCCGCCATTCACGCATTGGCGTTAAAAGACGCGCAGCAATTTGCGGGTTAATTGCATTGAGTTCGATAATGCCGTCTTTCAAGAATGTGTAACCTGATCCATCTGATGCGTGAAAACGTGATGGATTATTCATCGCAAACGCTGCATAGAGCGAGCGCACACGATTAGGATTCTTAATGTTGAAATCTGTGTGTTTCTTGAGAGCTTTTAATTTGTCGACGGCCTCAGGTAACGTCGAAGATGCTTGTAGAGCAAACCACTTATCAATCACAAGCGGATAATCTTTATACCGATCATAGAAATCGCTAAAAACTTCCTCACGCTCTTGATTTTTATTGGATGCTAATGACGACAAAGCCGCAACACGGTCTGTCATGTTATCTGCATCAAAGTAGTGCGCTTTCGCGCGCTTCGCACATCCTGTACCGTGTGTTGCGGTCAACAACTGTAAAGTTACATTACGCAAAGAGCGTTTTGCCATAGCTTGCGATGTAATCTCAAATATTTCTTCCGGCGCATTAGCCTTATATATTTTTTCTAATGTTCCTTTATGTGTACGCTTAATTGCTGCTAAAACCAGTTGGCGTGCCTTATGAATGGCTTCCGGATCGGCGGGGTTACGATGTTGAATTAATGAAGATACATCCGGCAATGACATAGCACGCGCAATCAGGGCTTTGTCGGCACTATCCGCAAGTGCGTCTACAAGTATGTCACCATATCCATCAATGTAGGATTGCGGCGTAACCATTTTTTCACCGCTTTCATGTTGATCCAGCATTTCGCCAAGAACCTTGCGCGCCAAGTATTGTCCGGCTTCCCAACGATTAAACCCGTCATAGGATTCATTTTGCGTCAGGAATATATAATCATCATCACTCAGATTGGTTGTAAGCTTAACAGGTGCGGAAAAACTTCGCATAACGGATGGAACTGGGCGTTCTTTGATATCACTGAACATAAATTCCTGCTCACTTTGCGTGAAGTCTAGAATTTGTGTGCCAATCAAATCCTCGCCATCTTGTCCAATCAAACCAAGCGCAACGGGAATGACCATTGGTTTCTTGTCGCTCTGGTTTGGTGTGTCGGGCGTGCTTTGTGTTAATTTAATCGAATAGATCTGATTTGTTTCATCATACGCGCCATTAAACGTGACTTCGGGTGTTCCGGCTTGTTCGTACCACAGGCGAAACTGGCTAAGGTCGATGCCGCTTGCGTCTTCCATTGCCTTCACAAAATCCTCACATGTTACCGCCTGTCCGTCGTGACGTTCAAAATATAAATGCGTTCCTTTGCGGTAATTTTCCTTACCCAAAATCGTACGCATCATCCGAATGACTTCTGCACCCTTTTCATAAACTGTCATGGTATAGAAGTTATTAATCTCAATGTAGTTATCTGGGCGTATGGGATGGGCGAGGGGGGAGGCATCCTCTGCGAATTGAAAACGTCTTAGATGCGTGACATCATCAATACGCTGAACATCACGAGAATGCGTATCGGCGCTAAATTCTTGATCACGGAAAACTGTCAGGCCTTCTTTCAGGGATAGTTGGAACCAATCACGGCAGGTCACGCGGTTACCGCTCCAGTTGTGGAAATATTCATGCGCAATCACACCTTCAACACGCATGAAGTCTGTATCAGTTGCAGTTTCCTGATGCGCAAGAACAAGGGCGGTGTTGAAAATATTCAGAGATTTATTCTCCATTGCGCCCATATTGAAATCGCTAACCGCGACAATGTTGAAAATATCAAGATCATATTCCAGGCCATAAACCTCTTCATCCCAGGTCATGGAGCGCTTGAGGCTGTCCATTGCGTGATCACACTGGCTCTCATCGCCTGCACGAACATAGATGTACAAATCAACCTCCCGCCCTGACGCGGTCGTGAAGGTGTCGTGAATATGTGTTAAATCACCAGCGACTAGCGCAAACAAATAACAAGGTTTCGGGTGTGGATCTTCCCATACCGTAAAGTGACGACTATCACCAACCTCACCACCATCAATACGATTACCGTTCGATAATAAAACCGGATAGGCTTTGTCAGCTTCAATACGTACCGTGAATGTCGTTAAGACATCAGGGCGATCAGGATAGTAAGTAATTCGACGGAACCCCTCGGCTTCACACTGCGTACAATATGTACCGCCCGAATTATATAAGCCTTCAAGGCGCGTATTTTTTTCAGGATAAATTTTGGTTTGAATTTCTAACGTAAAGCTTTTGGGGGTGTTGTGCACAACCATACCAGCATCATCAACGGTATAATCTTTATGATCTTGTTCGTTTATTTTCAAAGATAAAAGCTCTAATTCTTCACCATAGAGCGATAAATCGCCGCCTGAGCCATCATATTGCGCGATCGAAGTAACAACCGTATGCCCATCGTGAATATCAAAATTTAGATCAAGGCTATCAATTTCAAACGGGAAGGGGCTGTAATCTTTGAGGTAAATGGTTTTGGGCGTATCTGTGCGCATGTCTTACTCTTTGTATGATTCGAATTGACTACAATCATGACGGAAAAGAGTGGGCATGCAAAGGCAGAACAAATGTTATTTAATCAAGAACCATATCATTACGGTGAATAAGTTCATCACGACCAATATATCCTAGAATTTCGTGAATATCTTTACTGTTTTGGCCGATGATTTTACGCGCATCGTGGTAATTATATGCGCATAACCCCATACCAATCTTATAACCTGAAGAGTTTAAGATTTCGACGACATCACCGCGGCCGAATTTTCCTTCGACGAATTTGACACCAACGGGCAGAAGGCTCTTTCCGCTATTGAGGGCTACAAGTGCACCATCATCAACGGTAACACTGCCTTTTGGGCTCATGTGAGCACCCAGCCATATTTTTCGTGCGTTATTATCACATTCCTGTGCAAGGAAAAGTGTTGATTGTTTAGAAGGGTCTTTACAGACCTTTGATAGTGCATAATTTTCGCGACCATTGGTAATAATGAGATTTATACCGGCCTTGGTTGCGGATAGTGCTGCCTCGATTTTACTTTTCATACCACCAGTGCTCAGGCCGGGGATCGCATCACCTGCCATTTGCACGTGATCATCTGTAATAGTCTCGACAATGGGAATGTGCACAGCATCAGGGTTTTTATCCGGATTATCCGTAAATAGTCCACCAGCTGTAGATAGAAGAACAACAGTGTCAGCAAAGATCATTTGCGCCACCCTGACACTTAAACGATCATTATCGCCAAAGCGAATTTCACCAGTGGAAACGGTATCATTCTCATTGATTATCGGTACAACACCTGCATCAAGAAGGGTGTGCAGTGTCTCACGCGCATTAAGGTTCATGCGCCTGTTTTCTGTCTCACTCATTGTCAAAAGAACCTGCGCCGCATCTACGCCGAAATTTGAAAAGGCCTTAAAGTAGCCATTAAACACATGATATTGCCCAACAGAGGAGGCGGCTTGTTTTTGCGCTAATGGGATATTCTTAGGGGGCATATCGAGAGGAATACCTAGCGCCTTACGCCCCAAAGCAACGCTTCCTGAAGATACGATGACAACTTTCTTACCGTTTTGCATTAATGTGTGTACATCAACGGCAAGTGTATCCATCCATTCTTGATTGACATTATTGTCTTCGCCAAGCACCAATTCCGACCCGACTTTGATGACAATAAATGTACCTTGTTCAAGAGCAGATTGTGTCGTTAACTCGCTCACGGATTAAACTCTCCATCTTCTTCTTCCTCACCGTACTTTTCTTTATACACGATATCGGCGAGTAAATAGAGAAGTTCTTTTGTCTTCTCACCTGAGACAGCAGACATAAGATGTACTTTTTTATTGATTGCATCTTCTAACGTTTTGCGCTGATCTTCCGCAAGCTCATCACCGAGTGCATCTGATTTATTCAAAACAATAATTTCAGGTTTATCTTCTAAACCTGCCCCATATTCAGTTAGTTCATGCCTAATGGTGTTATACGCTTCTGAGAGATCATCCTGAGTGCAGTCGATAATGTGCAGTAAAACAGAGGTACGTTCAACATGACCTAAAAAACGATCACCAAGGCCATGGCCCTCATGCGCGCCTTCGATTAAACCCGGAATATCAGCAATTACAAAATCTCGTTCTCCCGCTTTTACAACGCCTAAATTAGGGTGAAGTGTCGTGAATGGATAATCTGCAATTTTAGGATTAGCATTAGAACACACAGACAAAAACGTGGATTTTCCGGCATTGGGTAAGCCAACCAAACCAACATCAGCGATTAATTTCAAACGAAGCCAAACCGCCATTTCTTGTATAGGCCAACCGGGTGTGAATTTTCGAGGTGCTTGATTCGTGGCACTTTTGTAGTGTGCGTTGCCAAAACCGCCATCACCACCTTTTAAAAATTTAAGACGCTCGCCGGGCTCCAGAAGGTCTGCAAGAATTGTTTCCTTGTCCTCATCCAGAATTTGTGTGCCCACGGGTACTTTAATAATGCAGTCATCACCACCAGCACCTGTTTTGTTTCGTCCTGATCCGTTATGCCCATGCTCGGCTTTGAAATGTTGCTTATACCTGAAGTCAATTAACGTATTAAGCGTATCAACAACCTCGAAGTAAACATCGCCGCCTTTTCCGCCATTGCCACCGTCAGGGCCGCCATATTCTACGTATTTTTCACGACGGAACGATACGCAGCCCGGGCCGCCTTTGCCACTTTGTAGATAAATTTTTGCTTCATCTAAGAATTTCATGCTCGTTTTCCATTAAAAAAGGGGAATGATATATCCCCCTGTTTATAAACCGTATGTGTAATGAGGCAAATTATTCTGCTGCTTGTGCTTTCGTGCCATCATTCGCAGGAACAATATTTACAACAGCCTGACCAGCTTTACCTTTTGTGAACAAAACCTGTCCATCAAGCAGAGCAAAGATTGTATGGTCTTTACCAAGGCCAACATTCTTACCGGGCTTCCACTTTGTACCGCGTTGACGCACGATAATGTTACCTGCAAGAACTTCCTCACCACCATAACGCTTGATACCAAGTCTACGACCGACCGAATCGCGTCCGTTTCTGGAACTACCACCTGCTTTTTTATGTGCCATAATCTATCTCCTGATTTTTATATTTTTACGTTATGCCGCTTTAATGTTTGTAATCTGGATCATTGTCAGATCTTGACGATGTCCTTTTTTACGACGGTAATTCTGACGACGCTTTTTCTTGAAAACTGTTATTTTGGGGCCGCGTGTCTGTGCAACAACTTTGGCTTCAACCTTTGCGCCTTTAACCAAAGGCTCACCGACAGTTGATTTTTTGCCATCGGCAATCATCAAAACTTCGTCTAGCGTTACTTTATCGCCTTCGTTTCCCTCTAGCTTTTCAACAAGAAGTTTATCGTCTTTTTGAACTTTATACTGTTTTCCACCAGTTTTAATAACCGCAAACATTGTTTTTTTTCCGTCTATTTTTGTTATTCTGTTATTGCCAAAAGGCCTGTTACAAGTCTTTTACGCCATGAGCGATGGAAATAATCATATCCATGCCACTGTGTCAAGAAATATGTGCTCGTATTATTTACTAAATATAAGCGAAATTATATGCCTATGATTGTTTATATGCAAAATATAATAAAAAAATAATAGATAGCTATAAAAAAAGTCGAATATTTTAGTTCACAATATCTACCCTCATTTTGTTGAGAGTTATTGCCATTCTATTTTGCTTCCTTTAGTGTGCTGTTGCGAAAAAATGAATTTGCATAAGGATTTCAAAGCGTAGCTTCAATGAAAAGTGTTTTAGGTTAT
The DNA here is from genome assembly GCA_965263215.1 of uncultured Micavibrio sp. Lineage (GTDB taxonomy): Bacteria > Pseudomonadota > Alphaproteobacteria > Micavibrionales > Micavibrionaceae > UBA1672. The sequence goes on along the minus strand of OZ253663.1, from coordinate 1,670,717 downwards.
ATATTTATTTTATCTGTATTCTGGATAATTAATTCAGGGTATTTTAAGCCGTTACTTCTTGGTTTTGGAGGCGTATCTGTTGTTTTCGTTGTATTTCTTGTTTTTCGTATGAAAAAACAAGATGGTGAATCTTTTCCCGTCATCATACCTAGCTGGCGGTTGCCAGGTTATATCATTTGGATGATCGGCCAGATAATTTTGGCCAATTTGGATGTTGCAAAACGTGTATGGGGGGGAAGAAGTTGTATAAGTCCCACTATTATAACTATTTGTTCTGATCAAAAAACAGAAGTTGGCAAAGTTTTGTATGCCAATTCAATTACAATGACCCCCGGAACTGTAACACTATCTGTCCGTGATAATGTTTTTGAGGTGCACGCGCTTTCTCGAGAGGCCGCAGAAAGTCTGCAAAAAGGTGAAATGAATCGCCGTGTTAGTTTAATGGAGCGTTTATAGCTATGTTTTTAGTTGCTTCTTTTGCTGTTCTTTTTATTATGGCGCTGGCTTTGTTGCGTGCTTTTCTTGGGCCAACACTTTTTGATCGTATTCTGGCTGTCAATATGTTCGGAACCAAAACAGTTTTGTTAGTCGCAATTCTGGGGGTAGTTACTGATCAATCATCTTTTCTGGATATTGCCATTGTTTATGCCTTAATTAACTTTGTTGGTATTATCGCCTTACTACGGTTCTTTGAATATGCTAGGCACAGCCAAGGGTATCAAAAGGAAGACAAATAATGGATATGATCTTAAATTTTTCTAGTTGGTTTTGTATCGTCTTGGGTGTTTTCTTTGGCATTACTGGCGCTCTAGGCTTGCATAGATTTCCTGATTTTTACACCCGCATACATGCGGCCAGTATTACTGACACACTTTGTGCAGGATTAATTATATTTGGTTTGGTTTTACAAAGTTCGTCTTTGATAATGTTTGTTAAGCTTTTCCTTGTTTTGTTTATACTTGCGTACACAGGCCCAACGGCAATCCATACGTTGGCAAAAAGCGCAAGGAAAGACAATCTAAAGCCTGTTTTGGGCCATGAGGGAGAAGAGTCATAGAAATTATTATCGACATCGCTTTACTTATCATGCTTGTCTCCACGGCGTTGGCGACGGTTTTTATGCGCGACCTTTTTGCCGTTATTATGCTGTTTGGTATTTACAGTTTGTTATCTGCGGGTTTTTTTCTCAATCTTAATGCGCCTGATGTTGCGCTCACAGAAGCAGCAATAGGCGCAGGTATTTCTCCTATTTTGATGCTTGGAACGTTGGCTTTGACTTATAAAAAGTACGAGGGTGAGCCCAAAGCTAAAAAATCTATCAATGGAGTTTTTTTGCCTCTATTTGTAGTAACAATAACCGGTGCAACATTAATATATGCGACGTTTGATATGCCTCATTTTGCTGATGCTGAAGCGCCCGCACATACACATGTGGCTAAGCATTATATCGAAAAATCAGGTGAAGAAATTCATATTCCTAACATCGTAAGTTCAATTTTGGCGAGTTACAGGGGGTTTGATACGCTTGGTGAGGTTTTTGTAATTTTTACTGCAGGTATTGGCGTTTTGGCTTTATTGGGATTTTTGTCCGATGGATCGGGACGGACATACTGGCAATTTGCTGATACAGCAAGCCTTCGCCATCATAATATTCTACATGTTATTTCAAAAATATTAGTCCCTTTGATTTTTTTATATGCCCTTTACGTGCAGTTTCATGGTGAGTATAGCCCGGGTGGTGGGTTTCAAGCCGGTGTTATTTTTGCGACAGGTTTTATTTTGTATACAATGATTTATGGGCTGCAGGCAGCTTACAAAGTTGTCGATCCGAAAGTCTTACACTGGCTCATGGTGTTAGGAGTTCTTCTGTATGCGGGGACAGGCCTTGCTTCGTTGTTTTTAGGCGGAAATTATCTCGACTATAATGTGTTAGCCCACGATAAAACACATGGACAGCATATAGGCATTATTCTTGTTGAACTTGGTGTTGGAATATGCGTCGCCGCGGTTATGATGCTTGTATTTTTTAACTTCGCCGGACGCGGAACAAATGTATCTCTCACGGATAGTGAGGATAAAAAATGAGTATTATTATAGGCCTTTTTAATTATTGGGTTGTGATCATTCTGATGATGATCGGTTTCTATGTTGTAATTGCGGCTAGTAATTTGATTAAAAAAATTATTGGTCTCAACATTTTTCAAACGTCTGTTTTTATTTTGTATATAAGCATTGGAAAAGTAAAAGATGGTGCACCACCAATCTTAACTGATGGAGTAGAGGTTTACGCCAACCCATTGCCGCATGTATTGATATTGACTGCTATTGTTGTAGGGGTTGCAACAACAGCATTAGGATTAGCTCTGGTTGTTCGTATACACGAATCATATGGAAGTATCGAAGAAGATGATATCAACAAAAAGGACGGCTCATTATAATGCAGTTACTTTTTGCTCACCTACCTGCACTTCAGGTCGTTCTTCCTTTAATGGCTGCGCCGATATGCTTTCTTATGCGAAAGCACGGATTGGCCTGGGGCTTTGCTTTTTGCGCGAGCCTCGCCACGTTTGCAATTTCAATATTATTATATCTACAGATTTTAAACGAGCCTGCCATAAGCTATGCGATGGGGGGCTGGCAAGCTCCGTTGGGAATTGAATACCGCATAGATCCTTTAAATGCCCTTATATTAATTTTGGTATCCGGTATCGCTGCGGTAGCTTTAGCTTTCGCAAAAAAAAGCGTTGAGAAGGAAATAGCGCAGCAAGGCCACCCTATTTTTTACACAGCCTTCTTACTTTGCTTGGCCGGGTTACTCGGGATTACAATTACAGGCGATGCCTTTAACTTATTTGTCTTTTTGGAAATTTCATCGCTGTCTTCCTACGTTCTTATTAGTTTTGGTAAAGACAGACGCGCATTGACTGCCGCTTTTCAATATTTAATTATGGGTACCGTTGGCGCGACGATGATATTGATAGGTATTGGTTTTCTTTATATCATGACTGGTACATTGAATATGGCTGACATTGCTTTGCGTTTGCCTGAAGTAACGAATACGAATACGGTACGCGCAGCTTTTGCGTTTATAATTGTTGGTTTAAGCATTAAGCTTGCACTGTTTCCATTACATATATGGTTGCCAAATGCCTACGGCTATGCCCCTTCGATTGTAACTGTTTTTTTAGCGGCAACGTCAACCAAAGTTGCGCTTTATGCTTTCATCCGTTTTGTTTATACGATTTTCGGTATTGAGTTTGCTTTTGGAGAAATGCCGTTACAAATGGTTCTTGTATTTCTGTCTGTTATTGCAGTGTTCAGCGGATCTTTATTTGCTATTTTTCAAACTAATGTAAAACATGTTTTGGCATATTCCAGCATTGCACAAATAGGATATATGATGATTGGTATTGCGCTGTTCAGTCCTATTGGATTGGCTGCAGGCATTATGCATCTGTTTAATCACGCCATCATAAAAGGGTGCTTATTTATGGCACTTGGATGTGTGTTTTTTCGCCACGGTAGCGCACGCATCGAGGATTTCAAGGGGATAGGGAAAACCATGCCTTGGACTATGGCGGCGTTTGTTATTGGTGGCTTAGGGTTAATCGGTATGCCGTTGACTGCCGGATTCATAAGTAAATGGTACCTGATCATGGCCGCATTGGATCAAGGCGGTACAATGGGTATGATTATTGTTGCTGCTATATTGATTGGATCTTTGCTCGCCGTGGCGTATGTGTGGCGCATCGTAGAGGTCGCGTATTTCCAAGATGCTGAATCATCAGAAAACGTCGAAGCCCCACTGGCCTTACTTATCCCGACATGGATATTAGCACTGGCAACTTTATATTTCGGCATATTCACACAATTTAATGTTGGCGCGCCACTGCAAGCTGCACAAAGCTTACTGGGAGGTGGGGTGTGATCTTATCACCGGATATTCTGCTGCCGATTATTGTTTTGCTACCGTTATTGGGTGCTGTTCTTGTGTCACTTACAGGTTGCTACCCGAATCTGCGGGAGGGTATGACACTGCTTGTGGGGGCCATTACGTTTTTACTAACGCTACAGCTATTACCTGTTGTTATGAGTGGCGTGAATCCCGAGTTTGTTTTCGCTGAGCCATTGCCCGGATTAGCGTTAGCTTTCCGATTAGAGCCTTTAGGGATGGTTTTTGCGCTGATTGCGAGCTTTCTTTGGATTGTTACTTCCATTTACTCTATTGGCTATATGCGTGGCGCAAAAGAACAAAATCAGACGCGCTTTTATATCTTTTTTGCTTTGGCTGCGGCTTTCACTTTAGGGATCGCTTTTTCAGCGAACCTTTTCACGCTTTTTGTCTTCTATGAGGCATTAACCTTGTCGACATACCCACTTGTTACACACAAAGGAACAGAAGCAGCGCGCAGAGGCGGTCGTGTTTATCTTGGTATTTTGCTTACCACATCTATCATTTTCTTTTTGCCCGCAGTCATTGGCACATATCATAATGCCGGTACGTTAGACTTTATGCCCGGCGGCGTATTTACTGACCAAACATCAACCGCTACAGCCGGCATTTTATTATTGTTGTTTTTCTTTGGCATCGGTAAGGCCGCGCTCATGCCGTTCCATCGCTGGCTTCCAAGTGCGATGGTTGCGCCAACACCTGTCAGCGCACTTTTACATGCCGTTGCTGTTGTTAAGGCTGGGGTATTTTCACTTTTAAAAGTTGCAATTTATATATTTGGTCTGGATTTAATGAGTGAGCTTTGGTCACGTGATATTCTTATGTATATCGCAGGCGCTAGCATATTGTTCGCTTCTCTTGTTGCAATGACGAAAGACAATCTTAAAGCACGCCTTGCTTACTCAACAGTGTCTCAACTAGGCTATATTACCCTTGGGGCGTTGCTCGCTGTTCAGGCGGGAATTATTGGCGCGACTATGCATATTGCAATGCATGCCTTTGGTAAAATAACGTTGTTCTTTTGTGCTGGTGCCATATACGTGGCATCGGGAAAAACCGAAATCAGTAATATGAAGGGCTTAGGCAAACAGATGCCATTGACTATGGCAGCATTTTTTATCGGAACTTTAAGTATTATTGGTTTGCCGCCGACAGGGGGCACGTGGAGCAAGTGGTATTTATTAATGGGTACCCTTGATACAGGCCAAATGGTTCTTATGGGAGTTTTAATGCTAAGCTCTCTTCTTAATATTGCTTATCTTCTGCCAATACCAATGCGTGGTTTTTTTAGCGATGAAAACAAAGAGAATAATGTTCAAATTAAGGAAGCACCTTTGGCTTGCTTAATTGCAATCAGTATCACTGTTATTGGATGCTTGCTATTATTCTTATTTCCGCAAGCGCTATATAATTTAGCGGCAATCATTTAAGGAGTGACGCAGTGAATAAAGAAAAAGTGTATTTTTTAGATAAAAAAGAGAATATAAAAAAAATATTGTACGTGTTCTACGCAATATGCGGCCTTCTCTTTGTGGCAGACTTTGTAATTCATCGCCATATTTATCATAACTGGGAAAAATTGCCCGGATTTTACGCTATTTTCGGTTTTGTCGCATGTGTCATTCTTGTGTTGTTAGCGACACAGATGCGTAAGTTCTTGATGCGCGATGAAGATTATTACGAGAAAGGTGATGATCATAATGTTTGATTTACACCCTTCTTTTTGGTTTTTTATAGCTGCAGCTTTTGCAGCGATACTAAATGGAAAATTGCGCGCACTGGTTATGTTAGCGGTTCCTGTTATTGGTGGAATAAATTTGTGGTATACAGGTGCCAATGTTGTACAAAGCATGACGTTTCTGGGCTACGAGCTTACGCCGTTACGAATTGATAATCTTAGTCTTCTCTTTGGCTATCTCTTTCACTTGGCTGCCTTTATCGCAATTATCTTTTCTTTGCATGTGCGTGATCGCATCCAGCATGTTGCTGCGTTAGTTTATGTTGGTAGTGCAATAGGGGCTGTTTTTGCCGGTGATTTGCTTAGCCTGTTTCTGTTTTGGGAAATCATGGCTGTTAGCTCGGCGCTACTGATATGGGCACGGCGTACTGAGCGAAGTCATAATGCTGCTATGCGGTATCTTATTATTCACGTTAGTTCGGGTTTACTATTACTTGCGGGTACTTTGTTTGTTTTTCACAATACCGGTTCCTTATCATTCGAAAAGATCGGTTTGAATGGTATAGCTGGTTGGCTTATTTTCATTGCGTTTGGTATTAAATGTGCCTTCCCATTTGTTCATAATTGGCTTACAGATGCGTATCCTGAAGGTACACCTACAAGTGCCGTTTTCCTGAGCGCATTCACAACAAAAGTCGCGGTTTATGCATTAGCACGCGGTTATCCGGGAACAGAAATGTTGGTTTATATAGGTGCGGCAATGACGTGTTTCCCTATTTTTTATGCTGTTATTGAAAATGATTTACGTCGTGTGCTCGCTTATTCAATGATTAACCAGATCGGATTTATGGTTATTGGTATAGGTATTGGCACTGCCTTGGCGATCAACGGGGCTGTGGCTCATGCATTTAACGATGTTATTTTCAAAGGGCTTTTATTCATGTCTATGGGGGCTGTCTTGTATGCAACAGGACGTATGAATGGCTCTGACCTGGGCGGCTTATATAAAAAAATGCCCGCTACGACGGTTCTTTGTATTGTAGGCGCGGCATCAATATCAGCCTTCCCGTTGTTCAGTGGTTTTGTAAGTAAATCCATGGTGATGACTGCCGCATTGAAGGAAGGCTATGACTGGATATGGTTGTGCCTGTTATTTGCCTCTGCCGGTGTTTTTCACCATGCAGGAATCAAAATTCCTTATTTTGCATTTTTTGCACATGACGCGAATATAAAAACAAAAAAGACCCCAATTAATATGATTATAGCTATGTCAATAGCTGCGGTTTTATGTGTCTTTATAGGCTGTTATCCTAAATTTCTTTATAATCTATTGCCATACGAAGTTGACTATTCCGCTTATGACACAACACATGTGTTAGCACAGTTACAGTTGTTGTTCTTTTCAGCCTTGGCGTTTGTTTGGTTGAACTTACGCGGTTTATATCCTCCGGAACTACGTTCGGTGAATATTGATGTTGAATGGCTTTACCGAAAGCTCGTGCCTTGCTCATTAAAGTATGGGGTAGCATGTTTAAAACCTACTTACGACTATGTCCTCGGTATGTTTAGAAAAATCATTCAAAAAGATATTATTGGTAATCTTGTACGCCATCATGGGCCGCATGGTACATTATCGCGAGTTTGGCCGATGGGACGGATGGTGCTATGGGCTGCTGTATTATTAGGTTTTTATCTGATTTTATATTACATCGTGTAAGTTATATTAGTTAAGAGCAGGATTGCCGCTCCAGAAATACCAGCCTAATCCGATCATGAATAACGCATTACCATATAGCGCATGTTCAACTGTGACCAACGCTAGTGAACGTGTCTTTGCATAGGTGTGTGCAAAGATCAGTCCTGCGATAAAGCTTAAGGTTGGAGCCACCCAATTTATATACAGCATGTGCGCATAGGCAAATACGATTGCACTGGCGATTATGCGTGCTGTGGGGGTTTTGAAATAACGCTTATAGCGGTGAAAGAAAAAGCTACAGAATATTAATTCCTGCGGTAAAGCCGAAAGAATAGGATATATCGTAAAGATCATAATCATCGCAAAGGGACGCTCATAAGCCATCACAAACAAACGATCCGGATCAAAAAACTTCATGAATAAAACCATCACAACGCACGCAATAATCCAACGCGGCAGAATAAGTTTCATGCTCGTTTTATTAACGGATTTCCATTTCCAAATATCTTTCGCGAAACGTTCATCACCCTTTATGAACAGGTGGTACGCGCAATAGGCGGCTGCGCTCCACAGAAAGAAAAACATGAACTTTCCGAGATTGTTCGTAATAATAAATGTTGGGAGAGCAACACACAGAATTAGAAATTCCAAAGCCAATAAAAAATTATAGGTTGGCTTTTCAATTAAGGTTTTATCTGTTGTCATTTAGAAATAATACCATAAGACACTCTTTTATAACTATAAAAAAGAGTTTCACACCTACAATTTTAACAAATTGCATTTCGTGTTTTTTTGGTCTATAACCCGCATATTATGGTCGCTTTACCGAAAATCAAAAGACACAAAACACACGGCGTGAAAGTACGCGGCGTTACTGTTGGTGGTGGCGCACCTGTTGTTGTGCAATCTATGACCAACACAGACACTGCCGATGTTGAAAAAACATTTGAACAGGTAAAACAGCTATTTCTTGCAGGTTCTGAAATTGTCCGCGTTACAGTCAATAATGACGAAGCCGCGATTGGCGTGGCTAAACTCCGTGAGAAACTGGACAAAGAAGGTTTGGATGTACCTTTGGTTGGTTGCTTTCATTACAATGGGCACACACTTCTGAATGACCACCCAGCTTTGGCTGAAAGTCTTGATAAATATCGCATTAACCCCGGTAACGTTGGTTTTGGTAAAAAACGCGATGCCCAGTATGAGCAAATGATAGAAAAGGCCATTGAGTATAACAAGGCTGTTCGCATCGGTGTGAATTGGGGAAGTCTTGATCAAGCGCTTGCGATGAAACTTATGGATGATAACGCAAAGCTAGATCAGCCTTTATCATCAGATGAAGTAATGCGCGAAACATTGGTACAATCTACACTTATTAGTGCCAAGAAAGCCGAAGAAATAGGCTTGGCCAAAGATAAAATATTCTTTCCGCTAAAGTCAGCCGCGTTCAGGATTTAATAGCCGTTTACACAGCCCTAGCAGAGCGTTCAAGTTACGCGCTGCATCTTGGACTAACAGAGGCCGGTATGGCATCAAAAGGTATCGTTGCAACGGCACTGGGCGAGGGAATACTACTCCAACAGGGGATTGGCGACACAATTCGCGCTTCACTCACACCTGAGCCAAACGGAGACCGCAGCTTGGAGGTGCGTGTTTGTCAGGAAATTCTGCAAGCCCTTAACATTCGATCGTTTATGCCAGAGGTCAGCGCATGCCCGGGATGTGGTCGTACAACGAGCACATATTTTCAAGAGCTTGCGCAAGATATTCAACGTTATCTGGATGTTAAAATGCCGATATGGTCAAAGCAATATCCCGGCGTTGAAACCATGAAAGTGGCCGTGATGGGCTGTATTGTGAATGGCCCGGGAGAGAGTAAACACGCCGATATCGGTATCAGCCTTCCTGGCACAGGCGAGTCGCCAGTTGCGCCCGTCTTTACAGATGGTAAGAAAAGCCATACATTACGCGGCGATAATATCGCACAAGAATTTCAAAATCTTGTTGAGGAATATGTAGAAAAAAGATTCTCTCAAAAGGCGGCTTGATTATAAAATCAAAATTATGAAACCCAAAATAAGGAGTGAGCGTTCATGCTGATTGGTGTCCCGAAGGAAATAAAAACATTAGAATATCGTGTAGGGCTCGTCCCATCATCTGTGAAAGAATTTACTTCACGCGGTCATGATGTGTTAATTGAAACAAACGCAGGGGCGGGCATCAACTTCACCGATGCTGACTACGAAGAGGCCGGCGCAACAATCGCAGGATCTGCCAAAGAAGTTTTTGAAAAAGCTGAAATGATCATTAAGGTCAAAGAACCGCAGGCGCAAGAATGTGCGATGCTTCAGGAAGATCAAATTTTGTTCACGTATCTGCATTTGGCTGCTGATGCACCGCAAGCACAAGGCTTGATCGATTCTGGCTGTGTCGCGATTGCGTATGAAACTGTGACAGGCCCCAATGGATATGGATTGCCACTTCTGGAGCCTATGAGTGAGATTGCAGGGCGCTTATCCGTTCAGGTCGGTGCGTATTACTTGCAAAAACATATGGGCGGACTAGGGCGCCTTATCGGTGGTGTGCCGGGTGTGAAGCCTGCTGAAGTCCTTATTATTGGTGGCGGTGTATCCGGTTTTCATGCGGCGCAAATGGCAACAGGCTTAGGCGCGAACGTAACAATTCTTGAAAAATCAAACCCACGCATGCGTTTCCTTGATGAGTATTTCCATGGTCGCGCGAATATCGTTTATTCGAATCTCGATATTCTGGAACGTGAAGTGCAGAATGCCGATCTTGTAATCGGTGCTGTTCTTATTCCCGGTGCTTCTGCGCCGAAACTAATCCGAAAGGATATGCTTCCAACGATGAAAAAAGGCTCTGTGATTGTCGATATCGCTATTGACCAAGGCGGGTGTTTAGAAACAAGCAAAGCAACAACGCATAATGAGCCAACATATGTTATTGACGATGTTGTGCATTATTGTGTGGCAAATATGCCGGGCGCGGTGCCGCTAACATCTGCTTTGGCGCTTAACCATTCAGTACTGCCTTACGCTCTAAGACTTGCGGAGCAGGGCTGGAAAGAGGCATTGGAACGTGATCCAAACTTCCTGAATGGTTTAAATATTTGTCAAGGTAAGGTAACAAACGAAGCCGTAGCAAAGTCTTTGAACCTTGATTATATGTCAGCGGAGACATTGCTCGCCGCTTAAATGATTATTTCTTAATCTTTAATTTTTGCACTTCCTCTAGCAAAACTGAAGTTTCCGCACGTTTTTTATAATTTGCGTCAAGAAACGCGTATGTGATTTTACCATCTTGGTTAATCACATACGATGCGGCCAATGGGAGTAGGTTACTGTCGTCCTTATTTTTCGCATGAATATCAAAACCTTTTTGATAATACTCTGCAATTTTAGGAGGGAGTTCGTACGCAACACCATATTCCTGTGCAACGTGACTACCAATGTCGCTCAGAACATAAAATTCGATACTTTTCTTATCTTGTAACGTCCATCCACGGTCTGCCGATTCAGGGCTTATCGCTACCACATGTGCGCCCGTAGATTTAAAGTCGTCTATATGTGCCTGAATATCTTCTAGGTAAATGTTGCAGTATGGACACCATTCACCACGATACCAAATCATGACAACCGGCCCTGTTTTTAATAACTTGGAAAGAGTAACCTGCTCACCCGTCGCACTTGGGAGAATAAAGTCGGGAGCCATATCCCCAACATTTTTGGCACGTTCTAAAACACCAGATTTACGAACCAGCTCTATACCTTCTTTGTAATCTTTTTGTTTTTGAGGGTCAGCTTTCTTTCCAAAATCCTTATCACGTTGATCAAGCTTTTCTGTAACGGTTTGATCTGAGAAAGCTGGAGATGATAAGAAAAAAGCGAGTGCAAGAATGGAAAGTAAAAATCGCATTAGTAATTATCCCTTGTTTAATTTCTATTTGCTTCGTCAATATCGTAAAATAAGTTACTTTTTTTATGTTTTTTCCATTATCGTGCTTGACGGAATGCACGCATCGGTGATATCAAAATCTCCATCTTAAATGCGCGGGTGTAGCTCAGTTGGTTAGAGCGCCGCCCTGTCACGGCGGAGGCCGCGAGTTCAAGTCTCGTCACTCGCGCCATTTGAGAAAATACTAAAGAAATGCCCGTTCTTCATGTTCGGGCTTTTTTTATTTCGCCAATTTATCAAGAAAAATCATCAATACGACCGGAAAAGGTATTTTCTTTAAGTATCTAAGCTGTTAAAACATGCATAGAATTTTAAGTCTTTGGAAAATTACATGGCTCCGCAGGAATTACTTATCGAATATCTTCCTATCCTTGTCTTCATGGCGATAGCAGGAGGCATCTCTGCAGCTATGATATTAGGGTCATTGTTGGTTGGTGTGCGTAATCCTGACGCAGAAAAGCTTTCTGCATATGAATGTGGATTTGATGCTTTTTCCGATGCACGTAACAAGTTTGATGTGCGCTTTTATCTGGTTACACTTTTATTCATTATTTTTGATCTAGAAATTGCGTTCCTGTTTCCTTGGGCAATAACACTCGGCAAAATCGGTGCTTTCGGTTTCTGGTCTATGATGATTTTCCTCGGTGTTCTTACTGTTGGTTTCATTTATGAATGGAAAAAAGGCGGCCTGGAATGGGAATAAGTCTAGTGGGAGTAAATCATGGGACATGATCGCAAAATTATAGAGGCACCGAGCTACGCTCCTGGGGCAAGCTCTCCGTTGCCGCCAGCATCACAACAAGATGTTGTGCCTGCGGCCTTGTCGAAAACATTAGATGAAAAAGGTTTTATCTTAACCAATGCTGACCGTCTATTTGACTGGGCGCGGACCGGCTCATTATGGCCGATGACGTTCGGGCTGGCTTGCTGTGCGGTTGAAATGATCCACGCCTATATGAGCCGTTACGACCTTGACCGTTTTGGTATGATTCCGCGTCCTTCACCGCGTCAGTCTGATGTCATGATTGTTGCGGGCACGCTCACCAATAAAATGGCGCCGGCCTTGCGCCGCGTTTATGACCAAATGCCAGAGCCGCGTTGGGTGGTTTCTATGGGGTCATGTGCCAATGGCGGCGGTTATTACCATTATTCTTATTCCGTCGTACGTGGCTGTGATCGCATCGTGCCTGTAGATATTTATATTCCCGGCTGCCCGCCAACAGCAGAAGGTATGATTTACGGCCTGATGCAACTCCAAAAGAAAATTCAGAGAGAGGATACACGCATTGCCCGATGAGTCCCTCAAAGATTTAGCTGAATATATCGCCGAAAAACTTGAAGATCATGTTATTAGTCATGAATTCAAAAAAGATGAGCTTGTAATCTATGCAAAGCCTGACAGTATAATCCCTGTTCTACAGCTTTTACGCGATGATCGTGAATGTGAATTTACAACTCTGATTGATTTAACCGCTGTTGATTACCCTGAAAGGGTAGAGCGTTTTGATGTAGTCTACACGCTTCTTTCTCTGCGACAGAACAACCGTGCGCGCGTTGTCATCGCGATTGAAGATGAGCAGATTATACAAAGTGTCACCTCATTATTCAGCTCAGCTTTATGGTATGAACGTGAAGTCTGGGATATGTATGGCATCTTATTTTCAGGTAATCCTGATTTACGTCGTATCCTCACTGATTATGGCTTTGAAGGTCACCCACAGCGTAAAGATTTTCCATTAACAGGGTATGTTGAACTTCGTTATGACGAAGAGCAAAAACGGGTTGTTTATGAGCCTGTCGAGCTTACACAAGACTTCCGCCGCTTTGATTTTGTTAGCCCATGGGAAGGTATGGTTGATGTACAGTTACCCGGCGATGAAAAGGCCAACATACCAACAGGTTGGAAGACAGCGAATGATGAAAAGCTTTCGCCTGACGATGACGTGAACAACGAAGAAACTAACGAGGAGGTCGAAGAACATGCCTCTGAAGGATAGAGCAGACACGCCCGATGTAATGATCGGTGAAGAAACACAAATCAAGCCGTTCACAATGAATTTCGGCCCTCAGCATCCTGCTGCGCACGGGGTACTGCGTCTGGTACTTGAAATGGAAGGTGAAATCGTAGAGCGTGCCGATCCGCATATCGGATTGCTCCATCGTGGTACAGAAAAGCTAATTGAATATAAAACTTACACGCAGGCCGTGCCGTATTTTGACCGTCTTGATTACGTGGCTCCTATGAACCAAGAGCATGCATTTGCTTTGGCGACTGAAAAGTTACTTGGCATTACCGTGCCCAGACGCGGGCAATATATCCGTGTGCTGTATTGTGAGCTTGGTCGTGTACTTAATCATATCTTGAACATCACGACATTCGCACTGGATGTAGGCGCATTAACGCCTGCACTTTGGGGCTTTGAAGAACGTGAAAAAGGTATGGAGTTTTATGAGCGTGTTTGCGGTGCGCGATTACATGCCAACTATTTTCGTCCCGGTGGCGTGGCGCAAGACATGCCTGATGGTTTGGCTGAAGATATTTACGAATGGTGCGAAGAGCTTCCTAAATTCCTCGCTGATCTGGAAACATTATTAACTGAAAACCGTATTTTTAAGCAGCGCACGGTTGATATCGGCAGCGTCACAGCAGAAGAAGCACAGGATTGGGGGTTCTCTGGCCCGATGCTTCGTGGTTCCGGCATTGCTTGGGATTTGCGCAAAAGTCAGCCTTACGAAGTTTACGATGAAATGGACTTCGATATCCCCGTCGGTAAAACAGGGGACTGTTACGCTCGTTATTTGGTACGTATGGCAGAAATGTATGAATCTATCAAAATCATGAAGCAAGCCATCGAAAAAATGCCTGAAGGCCATGTGAAGGTTAATGATTATAAAGTCTCACCACCGCCGCGCGCAGAAATGAAAGATTCGATGGAGGCGTTAATCCATCACTTTAAACTTTTCACCGAAGGGTATCATGTGCCTGCTGGTGAAACTTACACTGCCGTAGAAGCACCGAAAGGTGAGTTTGGTGTGTACTTGGTTAGTGATGGAAGCAACAGGCCATATCGTTGCCGTATTCGCGCTCCGGGCTTTACCCATTTACAGGCACTTGATTTCATGAGCAAAGGGCATCAACTTGCCGACACCGTCTCTATTATCGGTTCGCTTGATATTGTTTTTGGAGAGATTGACCGATGAAAAAGCCGTTTGATTTAAATGCCGATTACCAACCGGAACACTTCGAATTCGACAAGGTGTATGATCAGCATATTAAAGATATTATTGCACTGTACCCACAAGGACGACAGCAATCTGCCGTAATGCCCTTACTTGATCTCGCGCAGAGGCAGGTCGCACAAGAAGGTGCGGCGGCTAATCCACCTTATGGTGGTTGGATTCCACGCGCCGCGATGGATCATATTGCCGATCTTTTAGACATGCATAAAGTTAAGGTCTATGAAGTGGCTAGTTTCTACTCCATGTATAATACCGCGCCTGTCGGGCAATATCTTGTACAGTTCTGTACAACAACGCCTTGTTGGCTCTGTGGATCAGGTGACATTGTAAATGCCGCGAAAGATCATCTGGGGGTTGGTATGGGTGAAACCACACCTGACGGTAAGTTCAGTCTAATGGAAGTTGAATGTCTGGGGGCGTGTGTAAATGCGCCAATGGTGCAAATTAATGACGACTACTTCGAAGATTTAACACCTGAAAATATGCGTGAATTACTTAGTATTCTTGCCGAGGATATGAAGCCGACAATTGGATCACAAACCGGTCGTAAAGCATCTATGTCTGCGGCCGGCCCAACAACGCTGAAGAAACTTGCAAAGAAAGCGAAGGTTGTTTGATGAATATAGAAATCCCGACAGACAAAATAGCGTTGCAAATATGGTGGGCCATGGCATGGCGTAGTATTCCTTTGGTCCTTGTCTGCAGTATTCTTGCAGGATTTGCCATTGGTCTGGTGACAACAATTCTCGGAATTGAGCCAAAAACGATGCAAGGTCCATCTATGTTGATAGGGGGAATAGTAGGGCTTTATGTGTCTATTAAGGTGATTAAATACCTGATGACCAAAGGCTTTGGGGAATATAGATTAGTCGTGGTGAAAAAATAAATGCTTGATGATAAAGACAGAATATTCACAAATCTTTACGGTTGGGAAAGCTATGATCTTAAGGCTGCGCAAAAACGTGGTGATTGGGATAAAACCGCAAGCATTATCAAAAAAGGCCGCGAATCCATTATTGAAGAAATGAAAGCCTCCGGCCTTCGTGGCCGTGGCGGCGCAGGGTTTCCAACAGGACTAAAATGGTCATTTATGCCCAAAGAGATCGGCGAGCGTCCGCATTATCTTGTCATCAACGCCGACGAATCAGAGCCTGGCACATGTAAAGATCGTGACATTTTGCGTAACGAACCTCATAAGCTGATCGAAGGCGCGTTAATTGCGGGATTCGCTATGGGCGCACATACCGCTTATATTTACGTGCGTGGGGAGTTTTACAACGAGAGCTCTAACCTTTGGAAAGCAATCCATGAGGCTTATGATGCAGGCTTACTTGGAAAAAATGCCGCAAAATCAGGATGGGATTTTGATATTATTGTTCACCGTGGCGCGGGGGCGTATATATGTGGTGAAGAAACTGCACTGATTGAATCGATAGAAGGCAAAAAAGGCCAGCCCCGTAACAAGCCGCCATTTCCTGCTATGGCGGGATTATATTCTTGCCCGACAACCGTGAATAACGTGGAAACGATTGCCGTAGTCCCTGAAATTATCAGGCGCGGCGCAAAATGGTTTGCTTCTCTTGGTCGTGATGAGAAAAATGCAGGCACGAAACTGTTTTGTATTTCGGGCCATGTTGAAAACCCATGTAACGTCGAAGAAGAAATGGGAATTCCATTAAAAGAGCTTATTGAAAAACATTGCGGCGGTGTTCGTGGCGGGTGGAACAACCTTCTTGCCGTTATCCCCGGTGGCTCATCGACACCAATGTTACCCAAGGCAACATGTGACACAATTCATATGGATTTTGATTCCTTGCGAGAAGTTGGTACAGGTCTGGGCACGGCTGGGGTTATTGTTATGAATAAATCTACCGATGTTATTCAGGCCATCTGCCGTTTATCACAATTTTATATGCATGAAAGTTGCGGCCAATGTACACCATGTCGCGAAGGCTCCGGTTGGCTTTGGCGTATGATGACACGCATGGTGCAGGGGAACGCTACGGTTGAGGAAATTGATCAACTTTATGAAGTTACCAAAGAAATCGAAGGGCATACTATTTGTGCTCTTGGCGATGCTGCAGCATGGCCAGTGCAGGGACTTATCAAACATTTCCGCCCTGAAATGGAGCACAGAATCATGGAATACCGAAAAATTGCTGCTGCTTAGAAAATTGACATAATTTAATTCTTACAATATTATTGTGCTATGGGTTTAGATATAGACGAAGCAGAACTTCGCATAGATGAAATATTCAGATCAAAAGTTAAATCCTGCGCATTCGAGCGCAGTTTTGTTTTGCGTGTGACATTTGAAGAAAAAACCGACATTGGTACGGTTATTAAGAAAAATCCATACACAGGCGCACCTGCAAACGGAGAGCTTTATGACTTATCTCGCGAAGTACCTTTGATCGTTTTTGATAATGCGTTTTGTAGCAGAATGCCAAATGCTCCAATTTCAAATACCAGATCAGATACAAATGTTCTTGAACAAGACCCATTCCATTTCGATTTTTTAGGCGAAAAGATGAATGATCGTTCTAAATCATCGATCTTGTTTAATCCTAATGACGTCTCAAGAGAGGCTCCGACATATTTTGCATTGCCCGAGCACGTGCGATTGGCGATTACTGAAATGTCACCTTTAGGAATTCCAGACGCGGCACTAGAAGCTCTTAAAAAGATGGGGGCAGAGGATTACGCCTTTTCATTAGAGCCTGATGAACGAAAAGTCAGAGATGTCATTATCAAAGAATTCCCAGAATTTACTGACCAAGTTTACGCAAATATTCCAACTGAAGCGAAGTTTGCGCACACATGGGCGCAAGGGCACAGTACGGTAACGATGCATATTAATGACAGTGAACAACTTTTGCATGCGCGCGGTGGATCAGAAACTGATCATACGAACCAGATCACAGTTTACGATTTTTACCCGTATTAAAGCAGTAAATTAATTAGGCACTCTTCTTCATTTCAGCTTGAAAATACTTTGCCGCATTTTTGAATATTTGTATTCCGTCGGAATCATCAGCCAAAGTTTTACCATCACGCTGTGCTTGATCTTTCAATTCATGATAATCGTCACGTTGCCATGTGAACATGCCGCGCTCAGGGTGGGGCATAATCGCAAGGACTTTACCTGTTTTATCAGTCATTGCCGCAATGTCATAAGCCGAGCCATTCGGATTATGGGGAAATTCTTCATCTGCATAAGAGCCATCTGCCTTAATATAGCGCGCTGCGATTTGGCCGTTCGTCTTAAGTGCCTCAAGCGTATTATCTTCCATCATAAAACGACCTTCACCATGTGCGACTGGAATATGCATTGTTTCAATTCCAGTCAACCAAGGCGTGTCACTCTCAATTTTTAAATCAATCCAACGACATTGGTAACGCGCGGAAGCATTGTATGTTACCGCAACATCGCGTTCCCCGTATGTGTTCAGCGCAGGCACAAGACCAAGATTAACGAGAATTTGACAGCCGTTACATATACCAATGGTTAGGGTGTCGCGTTCTACGAATTTCTTCAAATCACCCCATAGTGCTAATTTCATTTTCTGTGCAAATGCATTGCCTGATCCCGTATCATCACCGTATGAAAACCCGCCCGGTATCGCGAGCACTTGATAGTTATCCAAAATTTTAGGTGTTTCAATTAAATCATTGATGTGAACGATATCACCTTCGAGGCCACAATGTTTGAACGCGAAGAGTGTTTCTTCCTCACAATTTAATCCATACCCACTGAGAACTATTACTTTTGCGGTCATACTCAATAATCCTTCAGCGTTGCCTTATAGGCTTTTTCCAAATCAGCAATATCAACTTTTATCGTGTCGCGAATAAACAGGTTTTCGCTATGCGCGACTGAGCCAATATAATGACAATCTTCAAACCCCTTGAAATTGCGTTCAAACGCCTTTTTATTCTGCGGCGCGACGGTCACTACAATGCGGCCTGTACTTTCTGAGAACAAAGCTTTATCGGCGCGCAGATCAATCTTAGATAAATCAATATCTAGCCCCATCTGTCCGGCAATCGCTTTTTTCGCCAATGTCGCCCCCAAGCCGCCATAGCCAACAGCCATCGCAGAGGCGATTAAACGATCACGGCTTGCACGGGCGTAGAGTTTATAAAGGCGTAAATTTTGATGTGAATCCGTTTCCGGCACGTTATTCCCCAGATGCCCTAAATGGTCATAATATTCTGATGCGCCAAGCTCATCTTTTGTTGCGCCTAGCAAATACACCAAATCACCTGTTGCCTTCGGTGCGATAGAAATAGAACGCTCCACATGCGGAATGACACCAATACTTGAGACAAGCAAAGTAGGGGGCGCAGAGACTTTAATGGCTTTTCCATTTTCATCATAGCCTTTGAAATCATTGAACATGCTGTCCTTGCCGGAAATAAACGGCGTTTGGTATTTCACGGCCATATCATAGATTGTCTCAACGGCGCGCTTAAGTTGCCCCAAACGCTCTGGCTCATCCGATGAACACCAACAGAAATTATCGAGTAGGGCGAGTTGATTAAAATCAACACCAGCCGCCACGGCATTACGTACCGCCATATCCAGACCCGCCGCCGCCATAGCCGCTGTGTCAATATCGCTGTATCGTGGGAATAATCCTTGCGATAGAACAACACCTTTAGGAGAATCTAGCACAGGGCGGGAAACACTCGCCTCCGCATAAACACGCCCCTTACCCTGTATCGGGCCAAGAACAGCAGAACCTTGCACGTTATGGTCATATTGCGTGGCGATAAATTCCTTGGAACAAATATTCAAACGCCCCATCATATCGATAAGTGTTTGATCATAACTCTTGGGTTCTAGAATATCGGGTTCTGGGTCACCACCGCGCGTAAATGTTGTTTTTAGTGGCGTTTCCGGATTTCCGTCATGGAGGAAATCCATTTCGATATCCATGATTTTTTCATCATGCCATGTGATTTCCGCGCGCCCTGAATCAGTGTATGTGCCAAGCACTGTGGCCTCTACTCCACGCTTAGCAAAAAACTCAATCAACTTATCTGTGTTTTCAGGCGGTACAGCGAGCGTCATACGCTCCTGTGATTCGGAAATCCAGACTTCCCAAGGCGATAGGCCGGGATATTTCAACGGCACTTTTTCCAGTTCCAGATGGAAACCACCTGATTGCTCGGCCATTTCACCAACTGATGATGATAGCCCGCCCGCGCCGTTATCGGTAATACCGCTATACCAGCCTTTGTCACGAACCTCTTTAACAATCGCATCAGACATTTTCTTTTGCGTAATCGGATCGCCGATTTGAACTGCCGTCGCGGGTGAGCCTTCATCAAGCGCAACAGATGAAAATGTCGCGCCGTGAATACCATCTGCACCAACGCGCCCGCCTGCCATAACGATTTTATCACCTGCATTGGCTTTTTTCTCATGTCCGGGCTTGCCGTTAATTTCACGCGGAATAAGACCTATTGTACCAACGAATACCAATGGCTTGCCTGCAAAGCGTTCATCGAAATAAACAAAGCCCGCAGGTGTTGGGATACCTGAACAATTTCCACCTGCCTCAACACCGGCGACAACACCATTCATGATATTAGCCGGAGGGAGCAGGGCATCGGTACAATCTTTATCACGGAAATAATTAGGTCGTGATCGTGGGTCAGCTAAACAAAACCCATAGCGATTCACGACAGGCTTCGCGCCTTGACCAAAGCCAACACAATCGCGGTTTACACCAACAATACCTGTAATCGCACCGCCAAACGGGTCAAGCGCAGAAGGGGAGTTATGCGTTTCCACTTTATCGGTGATTAGATATTCATCATCAAAGATAATCCCGCCCGCGTTATCAGAAAAAACAGATACGCAAATGTCAGTGTCACCACGCTCTGCTCTAATTTCTTTGGTTGCACGCTTAATATAGTGCTTATAAAGGCCGTCAGTCACTTCATCAATCGGCGAAGCAAAAATCGTGTGCTTACAATGCTCTGACCATGTTTGTGCCAGTGTTTCAATTTCAATGTCAGTCGCTTCGCGGCCTTCTTTTTTGAAATACTCTTGTATGGCCTTCATATAAAGTAGGGATAAGCCAAGAGGGCCTCTGCGAGAACCATCTGCATTGACAATCCCTTTGGTGCCAATGATCTCTAACTCTTCATCGGAAATATTCAGATCAACCTTATCCGCGGCCGTACCTTTATTATCGAGCATGACCTTCGGAATAACGATATCCATACCGCCGTCGCGTTTATATTCCTCATTGGTTTTGACGGATATGCGTTGAATCAACTTATTCGAAATTCTTCTGGCAAGGCGGTCAATCTCTTCTCGGTCTGTATCGGCCTTAATGAGATACAGCCTTGATGAGTAGCAGGCCTGTTCGTCATTATCATTCGAGGATAAAGCAAGAAGTTCTGACGTTGTGTGACCAACATTATCAGTCACACCGGGCAGGTATCCGATTTCCAACGCCCAATCAAAATCATCAGGTGTTTGATTGATTTTCTGAGTTACGGGATTGGCCAGACTCTCGGCAAATGTTTTTTCTTTTGCCGCAGCGCTTTCTGATGAATACACATCAACAGCACGGACAGAAGAGCTTACGCCCATAGACTCCAGTATTTTTTCGATTTTATTTGCACGCCCATCATCTTTATGGGCTAGAATTTCTATACGAGTGGGCATATAATTTTCAAGTCTCACTTGATCTTCGTTCACGCGCAGATTAAATAGTAGTCCGAGATATATTTCAATACTCTAATTGAGTGAAACGCGCCAAAAGCGGAAGAAAATAGAATAAATGCCTAAACTAACGATCAATGACATGGAAATCGACGTCGAGCCGGGGACAAGTATCCTGCAAGCAGCTGAGCAGCTAGGCGTGGAAATCCCGCGCTTTTGTTACCATGACAAACTATCTGTTCCGGCAAATTGCCGTATGTGTTTAGTCGAGATTGAGGGCGGCCCACCAAAACCCGCTGCATCATGTGCGATGGCATGTGGCGATGGCATGGTTGTTAAAACCGAATCAGAAATGGTGAAAAAGGCGCGTAAGGGTGTGATGGAGATGCTCCTGATTAATCACCCTTTGGATTGCCCGATCTGCGATCAAGGCGGCGAATGTGACTTGCAAGATCAAGCCGTAGCCTACGGATTTGATCGCTCACGTTATCATGAGAATAAGCGCGCCGTTAAAGACAAAGACCTTGGGCCACTCGTTGGCACTATTATGACACGCTGTATTAATTGTACGCGCTGCGTTCGTTTCGCAGAAGAAATTGCGGGAACGCCTGTTCTTGGGCAATTTAACCGCGGTGAAGATGCGGAGATTGGCACATTCATCGATGAAGTCGTCAGCACAGAGCTCTCCGGTAACCTCATTGATATTTGTCCTGTGGGCGCACTTACTTCTAAGCCCTATAAATTTAAGGCCAGAATCTGGGAATTGAAAAAAACCGAAAGCATTGATGTCCATGATGCGCTTGGCTGTAACATTCGCATTGACGCGCGCGGACGTGAGGTGATGCGCATATTGCCGCGTCTGAATGAGGATATTAATGAGGAATGGATAGACGACCGTTCACGCTTTTCTTATGACGGTCTTGGTAAAGCGCGTCTTGATCGTCCGTATATTCGTGATGAGCAGAGCGGTAAACTTCAGGAAGCGAGTTGGGAGCAAGCATTCGCTCACATAAAAAATAAGCTATCTGGTTTAAAGCCTGCAGAAATTGCTGCGGTCGCAGGTGACCTTGTTGACGTCGAGGCCATGACGGCCATGAAAGATTTAATGACATCAATCGGCAGCCCAAATATAGATTGTCGTACAGATGGCGGCGTATATGATACGGATAGCCGTAGCTCGTATATCTTCAATTCAACCATCGCGGCCATTGATGAGGCCGACGCGATTTTACTGGTTGGTGTAAACCCACGTCATGAAGCAACGCTTGTTAATGCACGTATTCGTAAAAACTGGCTTGAAAAACGTATTCCTATTTCACTGATCGGGGAAGAAGCGGATCTGACGTACCCCTATGAACACATGGGCACAGGGCCAAAAGATTTAGAAAAACTCGCTAAACAATATGCCGGTAAGGTTAAGGCCAAGAAACCAATGATGATTGTTGGCTCTGGTGTTTTCTGCCGTGATGATGGTTTGGCTGTTCAGGCTCTTTTGCATAAAGCTGCCGAAGATCTTGGTGTAATTACCAAAGACTGGAATGGGTTTAACGTCCTTCATAATGCCGCTTCACGTGTTGGTGGCCTTGATATAGGTTTTATTCCGCAAAAAAGCGGGAAAGGCTTTACGGATATTATGGCTGGCACGAAGGATGGCTCAATCAAGGCCGTTTATTTGCTCGGTGCGGATGAGTTTAATGCCCGCGTCAATATCGGCTGGCAAACATTTGTAATTTATCAAGGGCATCATGGTGATCACGGTGCAGAGCGCGCGGATGTAATTTTACCATCTGCCGCTTACACTGAAAAAGACGGCATTTATGTGAACACGGAAGGACGTCCGCAAATGGCCAAACGGGCGGTTAGCCCACCGGGTGAAGCCAAAGAGGATTGGGCAATTTTGCGAGCGCTGTCGGAGCATATCGGAAAAGACAAGTTACCTTATAATTCTGCGTCAGAAATTCGGGCCCGAATTAAAAAAGAATGGCCCGTTTTTAAGGCCATAAATGAGATCATTCCGGCCAAATGGAACAAGTTTTCACATAAAGGAAAAGTCCTAAAAGACGGGTTTAAATCACCTTCACAGAATTACTATTACAAGAACGCAATTTGCCGCGCATCGGATACCATGCGTCAGTGTGTAAGTTCATTTAGCAAAGACGAAGAATTCAGAGAGGCCGCAGAATAATGAGCAAGAAATCTACTCTCGATCAAGTTCAGGAATTTCACGAAACGTATGGCCTTCCGGTTTTGGAAACGCCAAATATCGCTGATGAAAAAACGAATGCGCTTCGTATTAATCTTCTCGCCGAAGAATTGGATGAGCTAAAAGAAGCGTTGGAGCAGGGTGACTTGGTTGAAACGCTCGATGCGCTGATTGATCTGCAATATGTTCTTGATGGTGCGTTTTTATCCTTCGGTTTACAGCATGTTAAAGAGCAAGCCTTCAATGAAGTGCATCGTTCTAACATGAGTAAGCTTGGTGCAGATGGTAAACCAATTCGCCGTGAATCTGATGGTAAGGTTTTAAAGGGGCCTGATTATTTCAAGCCGGACATCACACAATTTGTAAAAAACAAAAAGGACGCCGCATAGATGGAAATCTTAAGCGAATTTTTTGCGAACCCATGGAGCTTTTGGCTCTTCCGTACGGTGGTTTATACCGTTGTGGTTGTTGTAGGAGTTCTACTAGCGGTGGCGTATCTAACTTACGCTGAACGTAAAGTTATGGGTGCGATGCAACGCAGACAAGGCCCTATGACCGTTGGCCCCTTTGGATTACTGCAACCGATTGCAGATGGTGTAAAGTTATTCTCAAAAGAAACAATTATCCCATCGCAAGCGCACCGTGTCGTATTTTTACTCGCACCGATGATCCTCTTTGCACTGTCTTTGGTGGCATGGGTAGTTATTCCCTTTGATAAGGGGTGGGTTCTGGCGAATTTGAATGTCGGAATTCTATATTTATTCGCAATTTCATCCATGGGCGTTTACGGCGTGATTATGGCTGGCTGGGCATCAAACTCTCGCTATGCTTTCTTGGGTGCGCTCCGTTCTGCTTCACAGATGGTGTCCTACGAAGTCTCTATGGGGTTGATCATTGTCTGTGTGTTACTCGTCACAGGGTCACTTAACTTACAGGAAATAGTTTTAGCACCAAGACCAGTATGGATTCAGGTTATGTTATTTCCTATGTTGGTTGTGTTTTTGATATCTATTTTGGCGGAAACCAACCGCGCGCCATTTGACTTACCAGAAGGCGAGTCGGAAATCACAGGTGGTTTTATGGTTGAATATTCTGCCATGACTTTTGCGCTTTTCTTCCTCGGTGAATACGCAAACATGATTTTGATGAGCGCAATAACAGTGATTTTATTCCTTGGTGGATGGTTGCCGCCATTTGGTATTACTGCTTTGGCCTTCGTTCCGGGTATTATATGGTTTGCATTAAAAACGGCTCTTGTATTGTTCTTCTTCATTTGGTCACGAGCGACATTGCCGCGTTTCCGTTATGATCAACTTATGCGGTTGGGATGGAAAGTATTCTTGCCGTTTACGTTAGTGTGGCTTGTATTTATGGCGGGCACACTTATGACGTTTAAGGCTTTGCCTGGACAAACTGTGGCTGACAATCCATTAATAGATGCCGCCATTGTTATCGAAAAAACTGTTATTGAAACTGAAAAAGAAGTTGAATCGTTATTTGAGAAGTCTTTTGAAGGCAAACCAAAGGAAGAGCAGCAATAAATGGACGGATTAGCACGATCATTTTTTCTAACCGAAATAGTAAAAGGGTTTTTGCTAACCCTTAAGTATATGTTCTTTGTACCGCGTGTTACGATCAATTATCCGTATGAAAAGGGGCCGATATCTCCGCGATTCCGAGGGGAGCATGCCTTACGTCGTTATCCGAACGGGGAAGAACGTTGCATCGCCTGTAAACTTTGTGAAGCCATTTGTCCTGCGCTTGCAATCACAATCGAAGCTGAGCCACGTGATGACGGTTCACGCCGCACAACAAAATACGATATCGATATGACAAAATGTATTTATTGCGGCCTTTGTCAGGAAGCCTGCCCAGTTGATGCTATTGTTGAAGGGCCTAATTTCGAGTTCTCAACCGAAACGCGGGAAGAGCTATACTATAACAAGGAAAAGCTCCTTGAAAATGGTGATATATGGGAAGCGCAACTTGCCGCTAACATTGTCACCGATGCACCTTATCGCTAGCAGTTATGCGAATAGTTTTCCTTCTTTGTTTGCTCCTTGGAGTTATAGTTTGGCAACATGGCTATTCAATTCCATTATTTTCCGGCTCCTTTAATAAACTAGATGCGAGAAGGCATGCGCCAGAAGCGCCTCAGCAAGCGCCTATCAAAACGCTCAAGACAAAAATAGTCAATGGTCACAAACTGAGCTTGCATAACCATTTCAATATTCAAGCACTCGTACTTTCTAAAAAAAATTACAGTATGGATAGAGAAAGTAAGTTATCGCCTGTTGATTTAGCATTAGGGTGGGGGCCAATGTCTAACCCTGCAACACTTGATCTTATAAAAATCACACAAAGTAACCGATTTTATTACTTCCGTTATTACAACAGCCCTTCGATTGCGCATCGCCAGATTGAATTAAACAGTGCAAATATGCATATCATTCCCGCCAATGACAGTGTTCAAAAAACTCTAAATAAAGTCAAAAAAGGTAATGTCGTACGGATGCAAGGCTACCTTGTTGATGCTAGCTCAACGAATGGGTGGCATTGGAAGAGTTCTCGCACAAGAGCAGACACAGGCAAGGGTGCGTGTGAGCTGTTTTATGTAGAAAAATTAAAACTATTGTAAAATAATTTTAAAGAGAAAATTCGTCACCAACGTGCTGTTCAAGCATACGGTTCTCATCTAGCTGAATGCTTTTATCAAGGTATGCTCTCGCTCGATTAAGTTCTGTTTGGGATATTTCAAACATAATGAGTGTATCGTTCGGCTTACGCTCTAAATCTTCAAATTCCTGAAGTGTAAAAACCTGATCACGTTCACCAGCTTTGATAAACGCAACATCGAGAATATAACCATTGTCGTTATCTTGCGTTAATGTGATCCCACTGTCTTTTTCAGAAAATCTATACCCTGTGTCCCGCGAAAAAAATTCACCATCCGGCATTTTATTGTACTCCAGTTAATCATTGGTATTATTACAAACACTATATAAGTAATAAATTCGCCTTTGCAAATTTATTACTTTATACGTTAGAATATATTATGAAAAAATAGGTTAGCATGCAGGAAATTAGCTTATATAAAACATGGATACAATCCATTACACCATCTACAGAAGACATTGCCAGTGTCGCCGAGGGTAAGCACCCTTATGGCGAACCGTCAAAACACGTTGGTTTTATAAGCGATACAGATAATTATGAACGCCTCATGCGAGGCGATGATATACCGCCACCAGCATCTGATACAAAAATAAAAAAGCCGGGATCATCAGAAGCGAACCTGCCTGAAGGCTATAAGCATCTTCAAGAGGTGGTTGACACGATTGTAGAAGATCAAGAACAGAATAATCCATTTTTCAAACATGCCTCAATGTTGTTTACATATCGGCAAACCCTCATGGATAGAAGCCCGCAGCGTACAGTCCATATTGACCCACCACGAACTAATAATTCCGTTACTGATGATCAGATTTATTTTATCTCAAACAAAGAAGGTACAATGACGCAGGCAGCCTATGTAAAGAATCCTGAAGATACATTAAACCGTATGAAGCCTGAAGTAATTATGGAAGAGGGGCTACTTAATCAAGCTCAGCCTTTTGAATTAAGAAAAGGGACGCAAGACACATATCATGTTCAAGGTGCTGACACATACACGAATGGCCGAACTTTTGTGCGTATGATTATCTCGCACCCCGATATCTCTTACTTTCATGACCTTTCCGATGAAGATAAAGCTGACCTACCGGAAAAATTTCGGACAGAACATGGTATAGTCATTGGCGAAGACCCTCCCTCCCTAGGCTAATGAAGAAACTCCGTTTATTCACAATGATGAAATAACACTAAAATAATTCCGTGTTTTTTCATTTCACGCCTTGCGGTATGTATCAGAAAATATTAGAAAAGATACAAATAAACGATAGAGACAATCAATGATCGTTCAGGCATTCGCCTTTTATCTATTTGCGGGTATTCTAGTTTTTAGTGCTTTAATGGTTATTACGGCACGAAATCCCGTACACTCTGTGCTTTTTTTGATTCTGGCCTTTTTTAATTCGGCCGGACTTTTCGTGCTTTTAGGTGCTGAATTTATCGCTATGATTATGGTGATTGTTTATGTTGGTGCCGTTGCCGTTTTATTCCTATTTGTAGTCATGATGCTCGATATTAATTTTACAGACCTTCGAAAAGGGGCCATGCAATATGTACCCATTGGTATCATTACCGGTGGTATTCTTTTATTCGAATTAGCGACGGTCTACACTTACTGGCAATTTGCACCGAACGTACAAGAAAATCTTGCTCAAGCGATAGATAATACAGCCGAGACACCAAATTCAGAAGCCATTGGCCTTGTTCTCTATACGGATTATGTCTTCCCGTTCCAAATGGCAGGGCTTATTTTATTTATTGCGATGATTGGCGCCATTGTTCTTACACACCGGACACGCCCGGGCGTGCGGAAGCAAAAAGTGTCTGATCAACAATCACGCAAACCTGAAGATGTTCTTGAGATTAAAAAAGTAACGTCTGGGACAGGGATATAATCAATGGAAAATGTAGACATCATCGGAATGGAGCATTTTTTAGTCCTCGCCGGCTTGTTATTTACAATAGGTGTGTTTGGCATATTCCTGAACAGGAAGAATGTCATTGTCATTCTAATGTCCGTTGAATTAATGCTTCTGGCTGTGAACATTAACTTCGTTACGTTTTCGGCCTATCTTCATGATCTTACAGGTCAAATATTTGTGATGTTCACATTGACTGTGGCCGCAGCAGAAGCCGCGATCGGCCTTGCTATTTTGGTTGTCTTCTTTCGCAATAAAGGTTCGATTGATGTTGAAGACTTATCGGAAATGGGGAGGTAATCAAAAATGGAATTACTCGCTGTTTTCCCGCCGCTGTTTGCTTTCTTAATTGCAGGACTGTTCGGCAAACAAATTGGAGATAAAGGTGCGCAATTTGTAACCTGTGTCGGCGTTATACTCGCTGCTATTGTCTCTATTTCGTTGTTTTTCAATGTTATTCTTACGCCAAATATGGTCGATGGTGCTTATACAACGGTATTGGTTTCATGGATAACATCCGGTGATTTCAATGTTCAGTGGGCTTTAAAGATTGATCAGCTCAGCGTTGTGATGATGTGCGTTGTGAATATTGTTTCTGCTTGTGTTCACGTATACTCGATCGGTTATATGAGCCATGATGAGCATAAAGCACGGTTTATGGCTTATTTGAGCTTGTTCACATTCGCGATGCTTATGCTTGTTACGGCAGATAACCTACTGCAGCTATTTTTTGGTTGGGAAGGGGTTGGTGTTGCTTCATACTTGTTGATTGGGTTTTGGAACCATAAACACTCTGCTAATGCTGCCGCTCAAAAAGCGTTTATCGTAAACCGTGTAGGTGACTTTGGTTTGGCCTTGGGTATCATGGCAACATTTGTTGTATTTGGTACGATCGAATTCGCACAAATATTCAGTAATCCTGAGCAATATGCAGAAGCCACCATCAATTTTATAGGCTTCGACTTTCATGCTTTAACCGTGATCTGTTTACTCTTATTTACGGGCGCTGTCGGTAAGTCTGCGCAACTTGGTTTGCATACGTGGCTTCCTGATGCGATGGAAGGGCCAACACCTGTTTCCGCACTTATCCATGCGGCAACGATGGTAACCGCTGGTGTTTTCCTTGTTGCACGTTTTTCACCAATTTTCGAATTTGCCCCCATTGCACTAATGGTTGTGACTGTATTTGGCGCAACCACAGCATTCGTAGCCGCCACAATCGGTATGACACAGTTTGATATTAAGCGCGTCATTGCGTATTCAACGATGAGCCAGCTTGGCTATATGTTCTTTGCGCTTGGTGTGTCGGCTTATTCCGCCGCGATTTTCCATCTGATGACACACGCATTCTTTAAGGCTCTGCTGTTCCTTGGTGCTGGTTCTGTTATTCACGCTATGTCCAATGAACAAGATATGCGTAATATGGGCGGTATCTGGAAGAAAATCCCTATGACCTACGCGATGATGTGGATCGGATCATTGGCATTGGCTGGTGTATGGCCGTTTGCCGGTTATTTCTCTAAAGATATTGTCCTTGAGGCCGCATGGGCAGACCATTCATGGTTTGGACATTATGCTTATTGGATGGGTATAGCTGCGGCATTTATGACCGCATTCTATAGTTGGCGTCTGATCATTATGACATTCCACGGTAAACCACGTGCGAGTGAAAAAGTGATGAGCCACGTCCATGAATCGCCCTCTGTTATGATGATGCCACTTCTTGTTTTAGCAACAGGCGCTATTATGGCAGGTAGCATATTCTATGGTGGTTTTGTCGGTTCAGCCTACAGCCATCATGACAACACGCATCATGGAAGTTCTACGGTTACAGAAACGCATGACGTAGAACCCGCCGCAGGTGATGATGAACATCATGATGATGAGGAAAGTCACCGCGTGAAAGATAAGCCTATGCTGAACCTTTGGTCTCGCGATTATTTCTGGCATGAGGCTTTATTCGTACTACCGCAAAACGATACAGTTGAAGCTGCACACTCTGTTCCTTTCTGGGTCAAAAAGTTGCCGCTTGTTGTTGGTTTGTTGGGCATATTGTGCGCGTATTTGATTTACATGGTTAAACCAGGTTCTTCCGGAGTTTTTGTTCGTTTGTTCAAGCCTTTACATAGCTTGTTCTTCAATAAATGGTTCTTTGATCAGATTTACGCCATGATTTTTGTTAAACCTACATTCTTATTGGGGCGCGTATTTTCGAATGGTGATAAAAACGTTATTGATAAAGTTGGGCCTGACGGTTTTGCTGGGTTCTCAGCGCGGCTCGCTCAAAATATATCGAAATTCCAAAGTGGTTATGTCTACCAATATGCGCTTGTCATGATTATCAGCTTAATCTGTATTATTTCATGGTTTGTGCTTAAGGCTGACCCTTCATTTTATATGCCTGCTGACATGCCGACTGTGACTGTTCCTGATATTATAGTGGAAGGGGATACACCATGAATGTAGCACCTGTTTTATCCATTATGATTTTCTTGCCTCTTATCTGTGCGGCCATGGTTGCCCTTATACGAGGTGAAAAAGGTGATGAAGAAATTATTGAAAAAAATGTTAAGCATTTGTCATTCTTCAGTTCCATTTTCGTGCTCGCCTTCGGTTTGTTCATGTATTATGGGTATGACCCGTCGAAAACTGATTTCCAGTTTGTTGAAAACTACGCGTGGTTAGGTGACGCAGGCATTAATTACCATCTAGGCGTTGATGGTATATCCCTGTATTTCATTCTACTGTCTGTATTCCTTACTCCTATCTGTATTCTCGCCAGTTGGAATTCTGTTAAAACACGTGTCAAAGAATACATGATAGCGTTTTTAATCCTCGAAAGCTTTATGATCGGAACCTTCGCTGCGTTAGACTCCGTTCTGTTCTATGTTTTCTTCGAAGGTGTTCTGATACCGATGTTTTTAATCATTGGTGTTTGGGGGGGGGCGCGGCGTATATATGCGTCATATAAATTCTTTTTATACACGTTGCTTGGTTCGGTATTGCTACTACTTGCTCTGCTTACTCTATTCTCACAAGTTGGTACTACGGACATTCCAACACTGATCGCAAACCCAGTTGATGTGGGTTTACAAAAATGGTTATGGTTAGCTTTCTTTGCTAGTTTTGCCGTAAAAATGCCTATGTGGCCTGTCCATACATGGCTTCCTGATGCGCACGTTGAAGCACCTACTGCAGGTTCTGTGATACTTGCTGGTGTTTTGTTGAAAATGGGTGGCTACGGATTCTTGCGTTTTTCACTTCCTATGCTGCCCGACGCAAGCATATATTTTGCACCGATGGTTATCTGGCTCAGTGTTATTGCCATCATATACACATCGCTCGTTGCGCTTGTTCAGGAAGATATGAAAAAGCTAATTGCTTATTCATCTGTTGCACATATGGGCTTTGTAACCATCGGAATATTCAGCTTCACACATCAAGGTATCGAAGGTGCTGTTTTCCAGATGATCAGCCACGGCATTATCTCCGCAGCCTTGTTCCTATGTGTTGGCGTTGTTTATGATAGATTGCACACACGCGAAATCAATCGATATGGCGGCATCGTCAAAAACATGCCCGTATATGCAACGGTATTTATGATTTTTGTGCTTGGTTCAGTCGGCCTGCCCGGTACCAGTGGTTTTATAGGTGAGTTTCTAGCATTGCTTGGTATTTTTCAGGCAAATACATATGCAGCGTTCTTTGCAACAACTGGTGTGGTTTTAGGGGCGGCATACATGCTTATGCTATACAGGCGCGTTGTTTTTGGCCCTCAAGATAACCAAGACGCCGCCGAAATGCCTGATCTGAATATTTTGGAAAAAGGTATTTTGATGCCTTTAGTGATTTTAGTGTTTTATCTAGGTGTATTCCCTAATGTTGTCCTTGAAAAAGTATCCCCCGCAGTCACAGGCCTTGTTGCCCCATATCAAGAACGTGCGATAACTGCAGAAGAAATTTTGGAAAACTCATCAGACTTAATTGAAATCAAAACAAATACGCAGGAGGGCATACAATGATGGACACACTTAATGTCATGCTAATCATGCCTGAGATTTTTTTGATTATCACAGCCATAGGCTTTTTGATGGTTGGTGTTTTTCAAGGGAATAAATCCACAGATGTATTATGTTGGTCTGCATGTCTTGCGCTTACGATCGCAGCTATTATCATTTTACGTTCTAATTGGGATCAGCAGTTTGCTATAAACAATATGCTCGTTATTGATGAATTTGCGAGCATTGCAAAGCTCATTATTATCGTTGGCCTTATCGCATCACTCGCGCTGTCTGTTCAATATTTGTATCAAGAGCGCATTGCACGCTTTGAATATCCTGTACTGGTTATGTTTGCTGGCATTGGCATGATGTTCATGGTTTCCTCAACAAACTTCCTTAGCTTATATATGGCCTTAGAGCTACAATCATTAAGCCTATATGTGCTTGCGGCTTTTCATCGTAATTCGTTACGCTCAGGTGAGGCTGCTGCGAAATACTTTATCTTGGGTGCACTTTCTTCGGGCATGCTGCTATTTGGTATTTCTTTAATTTATGGTTTCACAGGCAGTCTTGACTTTGTCACTATTCAAGAAACCCTCAATAATATTCAAAATATTCCCCCTGGTTTTACAGTTGGTATGGTGTTCGTTCTCGCCGCGTTAGTTTTCAAAATATCTGCCGCACCGTTCCACATGTGGACGCCGGATGTTTATCAAGGGGCTCCCACAAGCGTCACAGCATTTTTTGCAATCGTTCCGAAGGTGGCGGCTCTTGCACTTATTATTCGCTTGCTATTCACACCATTTGAAGCTGCGACGGATCAATGGATACAGATATTGTATTTTGTATCTCTGGCATCTTTGTTATTTGGGTCTTTTGCTGCTATCGCTCAAACCAACATCAAAAGACTATTAGCGTATAGCTCTATTGGTAATATGGGTTACGCCCTGATTGGATTAGTCGCCGGAACAGAGCTTGGCGTAGCATCCGTTCTGATTTTCATCTTTATATATATGATCATGACCGCAGGTACCTTTACTATTGTAATGTGCATGCGTAGAGACGACATGGCTGTTGAAAAAATCAGTGATTTATCGGGTTTATCGAAAACGCAGCCAGTTCTGGCTTATGCTATGGCAGCCTTAATGTTCTCGATGAGCGGTATTCCGCCTTTGGCAGGATTCTTCGGCAAACTCTTCATCTTCAATGCTGCTGTAGCAAGTGGTTTTTATGTGTTGGCTGTGATTGGTGTTCTGGCATCGGTCGTCGCGGCATTTTATTATCTCAAAATTATCAAGATCATGTTCTTTGATGATGTCGGTGACGTGTTTGATAGTAATATGGGATTAGAAAGAAAGCTTGTTTTGACATTTTCGTTGATTTTCATTCTCGGTTTTATTTTTAGACCAATGTATGTTCTATCCTTTGCTGAAATCGCTGCGCATTCACTGTTCTAGGCTCTGCTGATATGCCGATAGAATGGTCGATTAATACATATAAAACACTACCAAGTACGCAAGACACTCTTAAAGACATGCTCAAGGAGAATGCAACCTTGGCCGAAGGCTATGTTGTATTAACCGATCAACAGACCAATGGGTATGGACGCCATGGCAGAGCATGGAAAGGTGGTACAGGAAACCTATATATGTCTTTCCTTTTACGCCCGCCTCAAACGCTAGACAATCCAGCGCAAATCGCTTTAATTTGCGGCCTAGCATTATCTCAAACCATAGAAAACAACATTAAATCCACTGAAAGATTAATTCTAAAATGGCCAAATGACGTTCTGATCAATAACCAAAAATGCGCAGGTATTTTAATTGAACGCATTGATGATGGTTTTATTGTTGGCATCGGTGTCAACATTGCTAATGTTTCGTTTGACCATGCAACGCACCTCAATGCTCATCGCGAATCTGAAATCGAGTACAACGTATTTTATCGTCAATTTTTTGGTGTGCTTGATAAATTTTATTTAGACTGGCTGAATAAAGGCTTTGCATCATTCAGAGATATGTTTATAAACCGCACCTATCCGAAAGGTACACATATCGGCGTAAATATTGACAGACACAGAGTTACCGGAAAATTTGATGACATTGATAAAGATGGAAGTCTGATTTTACTTTGTGATGAAACAAGAGATTTGCGCAAAATAACATCGGGTGATGTTTTTTTAATGTGATATGCTTTCATAACGAAAAAAGAAGAGTAATTTAATATGCTACTAGCGATTGATGTTGGAAACACAAATACAGTTTTTGCTATTTTTAAAGCAAAAAACTTAGCACACACTTGGCGATGTAAAACAGAAAGTTCACGCTCCGCGGATGAGTATGCCGTGTTCTTAAATCAGCTTTTTGATTTAGAAGGCATTGAATGGAAATATATAGAAGATGTTATCATCAGCTCGGTTGTGCCGGACACAAACTTTCACTTAACTAAATTCTGTGAAAAATATACCAAGGCAGATCCATTATTCGTAGATTCACAATCCACCGATATCATCGTTGATTTGGATCAACCCAATGAAATTGGAGCGGACAGGCTCGTGAATGCAAACGCCGTAATTGCACATTATCCATTACCTGCAATCGTTGTTGATTTTGGCACGGCCACTACATTTGATATTATCGATGATGGTCACGTTTATCGTGGTGGCGTAATTGCTCCAGGCGTGCGCTTGTCCGTCGAAGCCTTAGCGCAAAAAGCGGCCAAACTACCTAATGTAGCCATCAGCAAACCCCGTAAAGCGATTGGCAAGAATACGCAATCTGCTATGCGCTCAGGTATGTATTGGGGATATATCGGTATGGTTGAAAAAATCATAGACAGTATTAAAGATGAACTTGGCACAAAGCCTTACGTCATTGCAACCGGTGGCTTAGCGCCCCTTTATGCGGAGAGTACAGATTACATCGATACCGTTGATGAATCTCTTATTTTCAAAGGTCTTTATGAAATCCATAAAAAAAACAAATAGCTTAAGTGAATATGCGCCAAATTTTTAACCCTGATGAATTATATTTTGTTCCCCTTGGTGGGAGTGAGGAGTTTGGCGCCAATTTAAACTTATATGTTTGTAACGGTGAATTTCTTGCGATTGACTGCGGGATAGCATTCGCCGATGAACGACATCCGGGCATTGATTTACTGCTTCCTGATCCATGGTTATTGGAAGACAACCGTGAAAAACTTCAAGGACTTGTGATCACGCATGCTCATGAAGACCATATCGGGGCTGTCGCACATCTTTGGAACAGGTTTCAATGCCCGATTTACACATCTAAATTCACGGCAGCCGTTCTTAGAAAAAAGTTTGATCAAGAGGGTTTAGAGGGCGTTGTCATCAAAACCATTGATTTGGAAAAGCCATTCCAAGTTGGCAATGAATTTTCATTGACGTTTATTCCTGTTTCACATTCTGTGCCTGATAGTTGCTCTATTTTCATAGAAACATCGCATGGCAATGTCTTACATAGTGGTGATTGGAACCTTGACCCTGCGCCTGTTATTGGAAAGAAAACAGAAGAACAAACATTTCGTGATCTCGGAAAGAAAGGCGTCATCGCTTATATCGGGGATTCAACCAACGCCGAGGTTGCCGGATATTCCGGATCAGAAGCAGACATTGCCACTGGCCTCGCCAATGAGTTTAGGAAATGTAAGCAAAAGATAGCCGTTACAACATTTTCTTCCAATGTCGGGCGCATGATCAGTATCGCCCGCGCCGCACAAGAAGTAGGGCGTAGCGTTGCTCTTATTGGGCGTTCCTTACACCGTATGGCTGGTTGTGCGTATGAATGCGGTCTGATGGATGATATCCCTGATTTTTTAACTGAAGACGATCTTGCGCATATTCCTGATGAAAATATTGTTCTGATTGTTACTGGATCGCAGGGTGAGCATCGCGCAGCCTTAGCAAAAATCGCACGCGGGGAGTATCGTTCCGTTTCCTTCAATAAAGGCGATACTGTTATCTTCTCTGCGCGCGCTATTCCCGGGAATGATCGTAACATTAACACAGTAAAAAATAATTTAAGCGCGGCAGGCGTACGTATTGTCACACCCAAAGATACGAAGAATACAATTCATGTCTCTGGTCATCCTTGTCGTGATGAAATTGCCGAGATGCTGCAATGGGTAAAACCTAATTGTGTTATTCCGGTACATGGCGAACGCCTGCAACTTGATGCACAATCGAAACTTGCCCATGAATGCCAGATTAATCAAACGGTTGTCCCCAATAACGGGTCAGTGATCCGACTTGCACCAGGTAAGCCGGAAGTTGTTGATCACGTGGAAACGGCACTGTTAGCTGTTGACCTGACACGCATCATCCCTGTGACCCATCAATCCATCACCGCACGTCGCAAACTACAGTATTCAGGTGCGGTTCATGCGTCTATCGTCTTGGATGGTGATTTAAGGATTTTAGGTAAGATTAAAGTCGATACTGTTGGCCTCAGTTGTAATCGCAGCGATGATTGCATCGTGGAGGAATTATCTCAGCAAATAGAACATTACATTCAGAATTTAGACGATGATATTCTTCACGATGAAGAAGAAATCGCCGAAGCGGTTCGCATTCCGTTAAGACGTTATGTTTCCGACACATTGGGCCTAAAACCAAAAACCACAGTGCATGTGACATGTTTAGAAGGCTAAGGAAGTTTTTATGAGTCCTGTATCAGGCATTGTTGTTTTTATCATGATCTGGTGGACAGTCATTTTTTGTGTTTTACCCATTGGCTTATCAACCACGCAAGAAGAACCGGATGAGGAGGGTGAGTATATCGCTCCCGGTGCACCCAAAAATCTCAACATGAAAAAGAAATTAATCATGACAACGCTGATTTCCATTGTGCTTTGGATTATTGTATATTGCGTTATCCAATCTGGTATCATTGATCCAAGGGATTTTATTAACCAAACGGAGTAGGGCATGTTACGATTTATTTTATCTCTCGTGTTCAGCTTACTTGTATTTTCGCCCGTCGCTTATGCGGAACAAGCACATTTAAACACAATCTGTAACAATCCTGAATATTATAACACACCAAACTTGAGTGCGGATTACGTTCCCGGTGTTGACGTCCATGGCAAAGCTGTGGCTCCCGCAGATTTAAACAGTAATAGCTCGCCATATATCAAAAACCCTGTTGTTATTCCCATCGAAGTCGATCTTGCACAGCGCTTTGGACTTTTTTTACCTTTGGGTATTGAATTAAAACCTACGGTTGCTGATCTGGAAATTTATCAAGATGGACGCATTAAATATGAGGGTAAAGAGCTTAAGCAGGATATACAAAGCGTGTGTCAAAACTATCACGCCCATCATAAAAAAAATCAATCCAATCAAACAGAACAGCATGGACATGAAAGTCGTGATCCCGTACTCTCTAGCGATAAAATTGAGGGGCAGTATCCAGAAGATAAGCCAAAGCGCCCCCACTATAATGATTAAAATTTTGGAGTAAATAATGGGTAAGAAACCAAGAACCGCCATTTCGCCAACGCGGGAAGAAAACTTTCCTGAGTGGTATCAACAGGTTATCAAGGCCGCCGATATGGCGGAAAACTCGCCTGTACGCGGTTGTATGATCATCAAGCCATACGGCTTTGCCATTTGGGAAAATATGCAAAATATTTTTGATCCGTGGCTCAAAGAATACGGTGTCCAGAATGCAAGTTTCCCTTTGCTTATCCCATTGTCTTTTTTGGAAAAAGAAGCAGAGCATATTGACGGCTTTGCCAAGGAATGTGCTGTTGTTACCCATCATAGATTAGAAGCAGGAGAGAAAGGGCTTATACCCGCAGGCAAGCTTGAAGAACCTTATGTCGTTCGCCCCACATCGGAAACCATCATCGGTGATGCCATGGCGCGCTGGATACAATCCTACCGTGATTTGCCTATGAAGCTTAATCAGTGGGGCAATGTCATGCGTTGGGAAATGCGCACGCGTATGTTCTTACGAACGTCTGAATTTTTCTGGCATGAGGGCCATAATGCCTTTGAAACACCGGAAGGCGCGAAAGAAGATTGCCTAACGATTTTGGACATGTATGAGAAGTTTTTCCATGAGTATTTGGCGTTCAGTGGCTACAAGGGTATTAAAACCCCAGAGGAACGCTTCCCCGGGGCTATTGAAACCTACGCTTTTGAATCGATTATGCAAGACGGTAAAGCCCTGCAAGCTGCAACCACACATGATTTGGGTCAAACATTTTCACGCAGTTGCGGTATCAGTTTCCAAGGTAGATCAGAGGAAGAAGAATTTGCTTACACCACAAGTTGGGCGTTCAGTACACGCGCCATAGGCGGTATGATCATGATCCATGGTGACGATGACGGCATGATGATGCCGCCGCGCATCGCACCACAACAAATCGTTATCCTGCCTGTTGTTAAAAATATTGATGACGATGGTGGAATTATTGAATTTTCACAGAAGATCGTCGATAAGCTTAAAAAGCTAGGATTACGCGCCCATGTTGATAAACGTGAAATGCGTACGCCTGATAAAATGTGGGATTCCATCAAAAAGGGTATTCCGCTACGCGTTGAAATTGGTGGCCGTGAAATGGAAAATGGCGAAGTCACATTTGTTCGCCGCGATTTGGGACGTGAATCCAAAGAAACAGTTTCAGTAGATAGCTTTATTAGCCGCGCAGAAAGCTTGCTGGATAGTATTCATGATACAATGTTAGAACGCTCCAAAACATTTCGTGATAACCATACGTTTGATGGCGCGGGGCTTTCGGATATCAGTGATTTCTTCAAGGCTGATAAGATTGGTTTGGTTAAAGTACCCGTTTCTGTTCTGGAAGATAATAAACTCGAAGCTATTATGAAAGAGCACGCACTTTCTACGCGCTGTATGCCGTTTGAAGATGAAGGACAAAAAGTTTTAATCGGAAAGGCCTATTAAGTTCATGGTAAGTAAATTCGAACGTACCGTTGCATGGCGCTATTTGCGCTCTAAAAAGGCCGAGGGTTTTGTCTCGGTCATTGCTGGTTTTTCGTTCGCAGGCATTATGCTTGGTGTGGCAACATTGATTATCGTGATGAGTGTTATGAATGGCTTCAGACAAGAGCTTTTCAGTCGTATCTTAGGTTTAGGCGGGCACATGAACGCTTATTCTCAGACAGGTGCATTGTATGACTATGCCGACATTGCCGAAACTATTAAGCAAGTTCAAGGCGTTGAGAATGTGACCCCCATCATCGAAGGACAAACTTTATTGACCTATCACACCAATGCCACAGGCGTAATGGTACGCGGTATATCGCAGGCCGACTTTGCCATGCGTGATACCCTGTATAATGGTATCAGAGCAGGAGAAATTGAGAATTTCAGGGAATTTAAGATCGCCATCGGTACTGTCCTTGCCGAAAAATATCGTTTGGGGATAGGTGACAAAGTCACGCTTATATCTCCCGTTCTCAGAACAACACCGGTTGGCACAGTGCCGACGCAGCGAACATTTGAAATCGGGCTGATATTTGATGTCGAAATGCATGAATATAACAGTAGCTTTATCTTCATGCCGCTGCCTGCTGCGCAAAAATTTTTCAAGCTTTCAAACACTGTCAGCGCGATTGAAATATTTCTCAGCCAACCTGAGCGTATCAATAGCATCCGTAAAGAAATTGAATTTGAGCTTGATAATCGCGCATCGCTTTATGATTGGCGGGACATGAATAGAAGCTTTTTTAACGCGCTGGAAGTTGAACGTAATGTTATGTTCTTAATCCTCAGTCTCATCATTTTGGTGGCCGCATTCAATATTATTTCTTCTATGATAATGCTGGTAAAAGATAAAGGTCACGATATTGCAATTATGCGTACAATGGGTGCCACGCGCGGTAACATGATGCGTATATTCATGCTGACCGGTGCAAGTATCGGCCTAATTGGTACGATTGTAGGCGCGGCACTAGGCATCGCATTTGCACTGAACATAGAAACCGTACGTGCAGGTTTAGAGGCGTTAACAGGGATGTCCCTATGGGATGCAGAAATAAGATTTTTATCAGAAATTCCGGCCGAAATAGATTGGGCCGAAGTTATTGGTGTACTGGGTATGGCTTTTTCATTGTCGATTGTTGCCACAATTTATCCTGCGTGGCGCGCGGCTAGATTAGATCCGGTGGAGGCTTTGCGCTATGAATAACAGTTGGTTATTTATAGCATCATGATTGAATTATGGGCGCACGTTTAATGGAAATATTTGAGAAATACAGCTTTCCCGATTCAAAAGGCTTCAGGGAGGATTACTATATTCCGCGACCGGGCTCTAAGAAATATGAAGAGCCTGAAAAAGAAGCATTAGAAGACACTGAGTATTTCTTTGATGAAGAAGACGATGAAGACGTTTTAGAAGATGATATTCTGGACGAGGAATTCGATGAACCGCACATTGATGAAGGCCAACTTGTTTTGATGGTTCGTGGCCTACATAAAACATACACACAAGGCTCAAACACGCTTAATATTCTAAACAACGTTGATTTGCGTTTATATTCTGGTGAAATCTGCGCACTTGTCGGGCCGAGTGGTTCGGGTAAATCAACATTACTGCATATTCTGGGACTTCTTGATTCTCCTTCATCTGGTCAAATATTGATGAATGAAAGAGACGTATCAAATTTATCTGAAAAAATGCGCACAAAACTTCGCAGCAGTCACATTGGCTTTATTTATCAGTTTCACCACCTTCTTCCTGAATTTAGCGCATTAGAAAATGTAGCGATGCCGCAAATTATAGCAGGGCATAATGCCGACGACGCAAAAGATAAGGCCGCAGATCTACTTGAGCAACTCGGCTTAGCTGAACGTTTAAAGCACAGGCCTGCGACTTTGTCCGGTGGTGAACAGCAACGCGTTGCGATTGCCCGTGCCCTTATGAATGACCCGACACTTTTATTCGCAGACGAGCCAACTGGAAACCTTGATCCTGAAACATCTGCGGAAGTGTTTGAAATGCTACTCGATCTTGTTCGTAAACGTGGAATTGGGGCATTGATTGCTACGCACAACATCGAACTTGCGCAGCAAATGGATCGTATCCTCGAAGTAAAATCGGGACGAATATTACCTTATTGATATTTGCGATAGATATCTTCCCAATTTCTTTGCTAGTGTAGCTCCATGAGTGAAAATTTTGTGCACCTACATGTACACTCTGCCTATTCTCTGGCAGAAGGAGCGATCAAGGTTAAAGACCTTGTGAAGATGTGCGTGCATGCCAAAATGCCGGCCGTTGCTATTACCGATACGAACAACCTTTTCGGCGCCATGGAATTTGCTCTAGAAGCCTCCAAGGCTGGTGTTCAGCCTATATTGGGATGCCAAATCACTATTGATGATGAAGGCCATCAGCTTGTCCTTTTGGTTCAAAATGAAATCGGTTATAGAAATCTGTGCAAAATTGTCAGTGACGCTTACATGCATGATGATAGTCAAGGTGACATTCAAAGCTCGATCAGCGAAATATCGCAATTTTCAGATGGCTTGATTTGCCTAAGTGGTGGCTCTAAGGGGCACATATCTGATGCTGTTTTTCATGGGCAAATTGAAAAAGCAGAAGAAAACCTGCAAGCTCTGAAAAAAATATTTAATAATCGGTTCTATATTGAAATTCAGCGTCATAATTTACCTGAAGAAGATCAGGTCGAACATAAAATGATCGATCTGGCATATCAATACGATGTTCCGCTTGTTGCAACGAACGGTTGCTATTTCAAAGATCGCGGCGCGCATGAAGCGCATGATGCACTTCTTTGTATTTCTGATGGACGTTACGTCACAGAACAAGACCGCCGTAGGGTTACAGTTGATCATTATTTCAAATCTACGAATGAAATGATTGATTTATTCAAAGACCTGCCTGAAGCCATACAGAATACATCTATTATTGCGCAGCGCTGCTCTTATCTTTTAAAACCAATAGCCCCAATATTACCGCCATTCGAAACAGAGAGTAAGCGCCCTGAATTTGAGGAGCTTATTGCTCAATCAAAAGAAGGTTTAGAATGGCGTTTAGACAAATTTGTTTATAAAGAAGGCCTTAAAGACGAAGAGAAAAAAGAAATTGCGAAACCGTATTTTGAACGCTTGGACTTTGAGCTTGATGTTATTAATAAGATGGGGTTTCCGGGATACTTCCTAATCGTTTCTGATTTTATTAAATGGTCAAAAGATAACAACATTCCTGTTGGACCGGGCAGGGGGTCTGGTGCTGGCTCTATTGTGGCTTGGGCGTTGAAGATCACCGACCTTGACCCCCTTGAGTTCGGTTTACTATTTGAGCGTTTCCTAAACCCCGAACGTGTTTCCATGCCTGACTTTGATATCGACTTTTGCCAAGATCGCCGTGATGAAGTTATTCGGTATGTGCAAGAGCGCTATGGTTATGATCATGTCGCACAAATTATTACTTTTGGTAAACTACAAGCACGCGCCGTTGTTCGTGATGTTGGACGAGTTCTCCAAATGCCATACGGCCAAGTTGACCGTATTGCGAAGATGATTCCCAATAATCCTGCTGCGCCTATGACGCTACAAGAGGCACTCAATGCCGATGCAGATTTACGCGCAGAGCGTAAAAAAGACGAAACACAAGGCAAGTTGATTGATATAGCCCTTCAGTTAGAGGGCTTATACCGCCATGCCTCCACACATGCTGCTGGTGTGGTTATTGGCGATAGGCCCTTAGATGAGCTTGTCCCGCTTTATCGTGACCCGCGTTCTGATATGCCTGTAACACAATTTAACATGAAATATGTCGAGCAAGCCGGTCTTGTAAAGTTTGACTTTCTTGGTCTGAAAACTATGACCGTTGTTCAGAAAAGTCTCGATTTCGTTGAGGAAGAAACCGGACAAAAAATAAACATTCTTGATATCCCCCTGGATGACGAAAAAGCATATGAACTTATGGCGCGAGGTAACACTGTGGGGGTGTTCCAGCTAGAAAGTGCAGGGATGCGTGATACGCTGAAGAAAGTTAAGCCCAACAGATTTGAAGATATCATTGCCCTTGTTTCATTATACCGTCCGGGTCCTATGGACAACATTCCTAAATATATTGATGTGAAGGAAGAACGCGAAGAACCTGATTACATGCACGATATTCTTCAGCCATTCCTCGAAGAAACTTACGGCATCATGATCTATCAGGAGCAAGTGATGCAAGCCGCGCAGGAACTCGCGGGCTATACACTTGGTGGTGCGGATTTACTCAGGCGCGCGATGGGTAAAAAGATTAAAGAAGAAATGGATGAACAGCGAAAATTATTCATTGATGGTGCGAAAGAACATCATGACGTGCCTGCCGAAAAATCTTCTGAAATTTTTGATCAAATTGCAAAATTTGCTGGATACGGTTTCAACAAATCACACGCGGCCGCTTATGCTTTAATTGCCT
Organism: uncultured Micavibrio sp.; assembly: GCA_965263215.1. GTDB lineage: Bacteria > Pseudomonadota > Alphaproteobacteria > Micavibrionales > Micavibrionaceae > UBA1672. The sequence continues at coordinate 1,627,265 of OZ253663.1, read as the reverse complement.
ATTGGACGGCATGGCTGAAGGCCAATCATCCGGTTGAATTTATGGCCGCATCAATGACATTAGACCTTGGAAATACCGATAAACTCAGTATTTTCAAACAAGACATGGATAAATTCGATCTGAAGCTTATTCCCCCCGACGTCAATAAATCAGCACCTGTTTTTAAAGTAGAAGGTGATAGCGTACGTTATGCACTTGCCGCATTGAAAGGGGTTGGCGAAGACGCTATGCAAAAAATGATAGCCGAGCGCGAACAAAATGGTCCCTATAAAGATATTCAGGACTTTGCTAAGCGTCTGGATCCCAAAACCATGAATAAAAGACAATTCGAACGCCTGATCTGTGCCGGTGCCTTCGATAGCCTCCATGAGCAACGTGCATCCTTACACAAGGGCGCTGATATGGTTTTGCGTTACGCACAATCTTTGGCACAAGAGCGTGATTCTGGGCAGGTCAGTTTGTTCGGTGATGATAGCGGTGACAGTGGCCTTGGTATGCCGTCTTTGCCTGAAGTTTCAAATTGGGGGCCATTAGAAAAATTAGCACATGAATTTGCGGCTGTTGGGTTTTATTTATCTGCACACCCACTTGATACACGCCAAGCACAATTTGATCGAATGAACATCAAATCACTTCTTCAGGTAGAACAAGACATTACAAGCAAAGGCGCAGCAGTTTATCAAATGGCTGGTGTATTGTTGAAAAAACAAGAAAAAATGAGCCAAAAGGGCAGTAAATATGCCTTTCTTCAATTGTCAGATCCGACAGGTATATACGAAGTTACGATATTTTCTGAAACATTGAACGCAGCACGAGAATATTTGGAAGCAGGTGAATCCTTGCTGCTCTCCGTTGATGCCGAAATACAAGATGACCAACTTCGTTTTACATCTTCTAAAATACAACCGCTAGAGTTAGCGCTTGATGGAAAAATAAATGAAATAAAAATCCACATATCATCACCGGATGCCGCACCCAAAATCAAAGAGTTTCTTGATATTGAGGGTAGAGGGCGTTCTAAAATCAAAATATTAGCACACATAAATGACAATCGCATCGCCCAGATTAACATTCCGGGAGCGTGGTCACTCAGTTCGCAAGCACGTAACATTATTCGTGCACAAAATGGTGTTATTGAAATATCGGAAATATAACGTTCAAATCCATGCTGTTTTTCCTTGCATTCCGCTACGTTACACGTTAGAAAACCACAGTTTTAAATTCACATGCGGGATTTGGGACTATATCCGATCATGGATATATGCCCGTCCGGTGTAACCAAATGGTTACTCAACATCTCGCAGAGGTATAACCGGCAAAGGAGAAATACAATGGCAGTACCTGAATTCACTATGCGTCAACTACTAGAGGCGGGTGTCCACTTTGGCCACCACACACGTCGCTGGAATCCAAAAATGCGTCAGTACATCTTTGGTGTGCGTAACGGCGTTCACATTCTTGATTTACAACAAACACAACCAATGCTGCACACAGCTTTGACTGAGATTAGAAACATCGTTTCTAAAGGTGGTCGTATTTTGTTTGTTGGTACAAAAAGACAAGCACAAGAAACAATCGCAGAAAGCGCAAAGCGTTGTGGTCAATACTACGTTAATCAACGCTGGCTTGGCGGTATGATGACGAACTGGAAAACAATCACAGCATCTATCAACCGTTTGCGTGACCTTGAGAAAATTCTTGGTGGCGACCAGTCCGGTTACACGAAAAAAGAACTTTTGATGATGACACGTGAACGTAACAAGCTTGAATCATCTATTGGTGGTATTAAAGACATGGGTGGACAGCCTGATGCTCTTTTCATTATCGACACGAATAAAGAAGATATCGCAATTAAAGAAGCCAACAAGCTTGGTATTCCTGTATTTGCTATCGTTGACAGTAACGGCGACCTTGATGGTATTGATTACGTTATCCCTGGTAATGATGATGCATTGCGCGCGATTGACCTATATTGTGAGCTTGTCGTTGGTGCCGTTGTTGACGGTCTTCAGGCAGAGCTTGGCAAAAGTGGTAAAGACCTTGGTGCATCTGAAAACGTAAAAGTTGATCTTCCAAAAGAAAAAGAAGCCGCAAAAAAGAAAGCACCTGCAAAGGCTGAGAAGAAAAAGGAAGAACCAAAAGAAACTAAAGCTAAAGCTGATAAAAAACCTGCGGATGATTCTAAAAAAGAAGAAAAAGCAGATGACAAAGAGGCTGCAAAAGCTAAGAAGGCAGCATCGGCATAACGCCGGTGCTCCCGCACATATTTTAATTTTATCGTATAAATAAAGAGGACGAAAAAATGGCTGATATCACAGCATCAATGGTAAAAGAACTTCGTGAATCAACAGGCGTAGGCATGATGGATGCCAAGAAAGCCCTTGTTGAGAATGATGGTAATATGGAACAAGCTGTAGACTGGCTTCGTACGCAAGGTCTTGCAAAAGCTGCCAAAAAATCCGGCCGCACGGCTGCAGAAGGCTTGGTTGCTGTTGTTACTGACGGTGCGAATGGCGCAGTTGTCGAAGTAAATGCGGAAACAGACTTCGTTGCTCGCAACGAGGAATTCCAGTCGTTTGTACGTAAAGTTGCTGACACAGCTCTTACTGTGAATACTTTAGAAGAATTAAACGCCGCCGATCTTGACGGTAAAACAATTGAGCAGACGTTAACCGACCTTATTGCTACAATTGGTGAAAACATGGCTATCCGTCGTATGACACGCTTAACTGTTCCACAAGGCGCAGTTGTTGGTTATGTGCACAGTGCACTCGCAGACGGTCTGGGAAAAATTGGTGTTTTGGTTGCCCTAGAATCATCTAAAGATGCTGAATCGCTTCAAGCCACAGGTAAGCAAGTAGCAATGCATGTTGCCGCTGCAAACCCACAATTTTTGAACAAAGAATCAGTTGACCCTGAAGTTCTTGATCGTGAGCGCAGTGTTCTAAAAGAACAGGCTATTGCGTCCGGCAAGCCTGCTGAAATTGCAGAAAAAATGGTTGAAGGCCGTATCCGTAAATTCTACGAAGAAATTTGCTTAACAGAGCAACCTTTCATTATGGACACTGATAAGACAGTGGAAGCTGCAGTAGGATCAGATATCAAACTTGCTGAATTTGCACGTGTGCAGCTTGGTGAAGGCATTGAAAAAGAAGAAGAAGACTTTGCTGCTGAAGTTGCTGCTGTAGCAAACGGTTAATAGCAGTTCTTAGTGATTTTTGAACAGCCGCATTGATAAATCGTGCGGCTGTCTCTATATTCAAACACATAAATTTTACAAGACTTAAGTGAGACGGAGCTATGGGTATGACTGCAGAGAACCAAACCGAAGGTGTAACATCGGTTTCCCCCTATAAGCGTGTTATGCTTAAAATGTCAGGTGAAGTTCTGATGGGCGATAAAGAGTTCGGCCTTAACCCTGACACTGTCAAACGTGTTGCCAATGATATTAAACAAGTTGTGGACCTTGGCATCGAGGTTTGTGTCGTTGTTGGCGCGGGTAATATATTCCGCGGCGTGTCAGGTGCTGCTGACGGGATGGACAGAACAACCGCCGATTATATGGGTATGCTTGGTATTGTTATCAATGCGCTTGCACTGCAAAACGCGCTAGAGCACATGGACGTTGATACACGTGTGCAATCCGCCATAAGAATGGATTCAATTTGTGAGCCGTATATTCGCCGCCGTGCAATGCGCCACATGGAAAAAGGGCGCGTTGTTATTTTTGCCGCTGGTACAGGTAACCCATATTTTACAACAGATACAGGCGCAGCACTGCGCGCATCTGAAATGGATTGTAATGTTATCATGAAGGGCACTAAGGTTGATGGCGTTTATTCTGCTGATCCCAAAACTAATCCGGACGCGGAGCATTATGATCGTATTTCTTATATTGATGTCCTAACTAAAGATTTAAAAGTTATGGATGCCACGGCAATTTCCCTTGCACGGGAAAACAACATACCTATTGTTGTTTTTTCTATTCTTGAGGAAGGAAATTTTGCTAAGGTAGCTCAGTCAGAAGGCAAATATACAGTTGTCACAAACACATAAAGAACAGCAATAACGAGGTTTGAAATCATGTCGTACAGTAAACAGGACATACAACGCCGTATGGAAGGAGCTTTTGACGCTCTACAAAAAGAATTTTCAGGGTTACGCACTGGCCGCGCATCTGCGAGCTTACTTGATCCTGTGATTGTTGATTTATACGGTAGCAAGATGCCACTTAATCAGGTTGGAACAATCAGCGTCCCTGAATCGCGTTTAATTTCGGTTCAGGTATGGGATGCCTCTGCAGTAAAGTCAGTTGAGAAAGCTATCCGTGATGCTGGCCTTGGCTTGAATCCGATGCCTGATGGTAACAATATTCGCATTCCTATTCCTGATCTTAATGAAGAACGTCGCAAAGAATTAACCAAGATTGCCGGAAAATACGCCGAAACTGCACGCATATCTGTACGAAATGTTCGTAAAGACGGCATGGATGCGGTTAAGAAAATGGAAAAAGACGGTGACATATCGGAAGATGACCTTAAACGCCTTTCTGATGAAGTTCAGAAACTGACTGATGAAACTATTAAAGAAATAGACACGCTGCTATCAGACAAGGAAAGCGACATCATGACCGTTTAGGTCATTGCGGGTGAAGAATGTCACAAAAGCCAGATAAAAAAACAAATGATATTCCGAAACATATTGCCGTCATTATGGACGGTAATGGGCGTTGGGCAAAAAAACGTGGTCTACCGAGAACGATGGGGCACAAAAAAGGTGCTGAGAGCGTCAAACGCATCATAGAAAATGCTGCCGAGTTTGGCATTAAACATATTACATTGTTTGGTTTTTCGTCCGAAAACTGGAACAGGCCAGAACAAGAAGTTAATGATCTAATGAAGCTGCTGCGGCAATATCTGCGCTCTCAAACAGCTGAATTCCATCAAAAAAATGCAAAGCTTTCAGTCATTGGTGATCGCCGTGCTTTTGATGATGATATCGTTGATTTAATCGAAAATGCAGAATCCTTAACGAAAGATAATGATGGTATTCATGTTATTATTGCCCTGAATTATGGTGGACGTCATGACATTGCGCAAGCAACAGAAGCAATGATACAAGAAGCCATAAAAACGGGCGTGAAGCCTGATGTTAAGGACATAGAGAAAACTATATCTAGCTACGTGATGACGAAAAATATTCCTGATCCGGATTTATTAATTCGCACGAGTGGGGAACAACGCATTAGTAATTTCCTTCTTTGGCAATGTGCCTACACTGAAATGGTATTTCTTCCAACACTCTGGCCGGATTTTGGTAAGAAAGACCTAATCCACGCGTTAAATGAATATGCATCCCGCGATCGTCGTTTCGGCAACATTAAAAACTCAGAACATCAAATATAAGAAAATCACCATAACAGATTGTCATATAGTTCAAGAGTTTGTATGGTTTCCACACACTAAAAAAACCTTTAGGCAAAGACAACGATGTCATCGAAATTAAGTAAAAGGATAGTTTCCGCAGCCCTTATTGCGCCACCTTTTATTTTTTCAATTATTTATGGTGATATTTATTTGGCGGCATGGCTATTCATCGCCTTTATCATTTCTGTATATGAATGGCACGGGCTAGCAAAAAAACTAGACTATTTCTTTCCTATTATGGTTCTCGGATTCATCTACATGGCAATATCATACAGTAGCTTCCTTGCGTTAAGAGAAGTCTACTCAATCAACATTGTCATACTATTTTTAGGCATGATTTGGTTCAGTGATATAGGCGCATTTTTTGTTGGAAAAACTTTTGGTGGACCTAAGTTAATTCAACAAATAAGCCCAAATAAAACATGGTCAGGCTTTGGCGGCGCATTATTCTTCCCTGCATTATTCGCCGTTATATGGGTATCATTTAGGGGGATACACCCTGAATTTCATGACAATCCTTGGTATATTGTTTACCTAATCGCTGCGATCTTAGGTGTTACAATGGGTAGCATCGGGCAAACAGGCGACTTACTTGTTTCCTTCGTCAAGCGTCAAGCCGGCGTCAAGGATACAGGAACATTAATTCCCGGGCATGGTGGATTACTCGATCGTATTGATTCAATGCTTCTGGGAGCACCCGTGTTCTTGGTACTCATCACACTTCTTTCATACGTGTTTTAAATGACTAAGAAAAAAACCATCACCATACTTGGCGTAACCGGATCCGTTGGTCAAAGTACTGTTGACGTCGTTCTTAATTCGCACGAACTTTTTAATGTGCACGCCATTACTGCTCACAAAAATGTTATGCTTTTGGCCGAGAGTGCCAAAAAGCTTAATGCAGATAAAGCAATCATTGGTGATGAAAGCTTACTAGATGAACTGCAAACCTTACTGCAAGAAACAGAAATAGAGGCACTAGCAGGTTCACATGCCATTGAACAATGCGCAGGAGAGCCAGCTGATGTTGTGATGTGTGCTATTGTAGGGGCGGCTGGTTTACGACCACTAATTCAGGCCTTAAACAATGGCAATAACGTAGCGATAGCAAATAAGGAGCCACTAGTTGCGGCTGGCGCGCTTATAAAATCTATTGCCTCAAAAACTGGCTCTTTACTTCTTCCGGTTGATAGCGAACATAACGCTATATTCCAGGTATTTGAGCAGCATAATAAGGACAAGATTGATAAACTAATTTTAACAGCATCCGGCGGCCCTTTTCTGGATTGGGACGAAAAAGATATAGCTCAGGCATCACCGAAACAAGCGTGCACACACCCAAACTGGGACATGGGCGCTAAAATATCTGTCGATAGTGCAACAATGATGAATAAAGCACTAGAAATTATAGAGGCTGCATATTTGTTTAACATGCCGCCTGAAAATATTGACGTCGTGATACACAGGCAATCTATTGTACATTCAATTGTGTCCTATATGGATGGTTCTATGCTCGCGCAAATGGGACAAAGCGATATGCGCACACCAATTGCGAGTGCCTTGGCTTGGCCAAGCAGGCTAGAAAAAGGCGGCACGTTGCTAGATATAGCAGCAATAGCTGAACTTACATTTGAAAAACCTGATCATCAAAAATTCCCTGCTATACCTTATGCCTATAAGTGCTTAGAACTAGGACAAGCTGCTTGCTTGGCCTTCAACGCCGCTAATGAGGTTGCTGTTGAGTATTTTTTGAACAAAAAAATCAAATTTGGCGACATCATGAAATGCAACATTCATGTAATTGATGTATTTTTTCCCCAACGACCGACGAATGAGCTTAAAACGGTTGAAGATATTGAAAAATTGGACCACACTGTGCGCCAAGAAACGAAAAGATTTATTGCCTCGTTAAATTGATGCTCAAAATTAAAGAAAGACTAAACTCATGAATTTTTATGATCTAATTCAAATGTTAGGACAAAATATTTGGATTTACGGTGGTTCGTTAATCATCATTTTGAGTGTACTTATTTTCGTACATGAATGGGGCCACTATATTGTTGCACGTATGTGCGGCGTTAAGGTCGAGCAATTCTCAATCGGATTTGGTAAAGAAATTTTCGGATACACAGATTCAGGTGGTACACGTTGGAAGGTGTCTATGATTCCTCTTGGTGGCTTTGTCCAATTATTCGGAGACACAGACCCTGCAAGTGCAGGGCATTCAGACACAGTTGAAGAAGATGATGGCAAAAGCCGTGAGATGACCGAAGCAGAAAAAGAAGTAGCCTTTTTTACAAAGCCAGTCTGGAAGAGGGCACTTGTTGTTGTTGCGGGCCCTGCGATTAATTACATTTTTGCAATTATTTTGCTTGCCGGTCTGTATGTTTTTAACGGCCAACCTGTATCGCCGCCAACTGCGGCAGCTGTCATCGTAGGCAGCAGTGCCGAACAATATGGTTTCAAGCCCCATGATTATATTGTCTCTATTGATGGAAAAACAATTAATCGTTTTGGTGATATCAGTAGGGAAATGTCTGTAGCTCTTGATCAAGAAAAACATTTTGTCCTGAAACGTGATGGTGAAACGATTAAAATTTCCGCAAAGCCTAAAAGAGTGCCGATGGAAGATCGCTTTGGTTTCAAAAGTGAAACAGGCGTTTTAGGCTTAATCAGTGCTGAAAAAGGTATTCTAATCGACCGTATTGCTTCTGTTGAGGGTATTGAAGTTGAAGATAAAAACGAAGTTATTGCGATGTTGAAAAATCACATGGATACAACTTTCAAAATCGGCTTTAAACAGGGTACGGATAAAGAAACAGGCGAAGATAAAATTAATGAATTGATTATCAATCCCCTCAGTTCAAAAAATGAATCCTTAGGTAACGAAGACGATTTACTTAAAGAAGTGCTTTATCTATCCAACATGCCCAAACAACAGTTCAAAAATCACACTGCGATGACGGCGGTACAAACAGCTGTGCGTGAGAGTTATGTAATGACAGTTTCTTCACTTGAGGCTCTATGGCAAATGGTTGTTGGTGTTAGAAGTGCCACAGAGCTTGGTGGTATTGTGCGTATCGGCGCCATTGCAGGTGATATGGCTGTAAAAGGCATTGTTCCCTTTATTCTCCTTACGGCTCTTTTATCCATCAATCTGGGTTTTATTAATTTATTACCTATTCCCATGCTTGATGGTGGTCACCTGATGTTCTACGGCATTGAATCAGTAATCGGGCGTCCAGTACCTGAACAGATACAGGAGTACGCGTTTCGTGCTGGCTTTGTTTTCTTGATTGGCGTGATGGCTTTTGCCAATTTAAACGACATATATCAGTTAATTACCTAAGTTTAATTGAGAAGGCATACCAATGGAGATTATTACGGCATTTTTGGGTGGTCACCTTGAAAATGTCTTTGCCTTTGGTGTGATGGTTCTCGTTACTTTAGCGATTGTAATAATGGTCCATGAATGGGGGCACTACATTGCTGCGAGAATTTGTGGGGTTCATATTGAACAATTCGCGTTCGGCTTTGGTCGTGAAATCATCGGTTTTGGTAAAGACCCAACAAAAACGCGTTTCTCTATATGTCTTTTTCCATTAGGCGGATACGTTAAATTATTTGGCGATGTTGATATCAACAACCCAGCCGTATGGGATCATGATAATAACTGTGAGCGCAAATTAACTGATCAAGAATTGAAGGGCGCTTTTTGTACAAAAACTGCGTGGCAGCGTGTGTTTATTGTAGCAGCAGGTCCGTTTATCAACATATTTCTAACTTTAGCACTCTTAGTTGGCTTATATACAATTCATGGTCAGCGTTCACAACCCACAACTATTAATGCCGTTGCTGTCGAATCCGCTGCGCATGAGGCCGGTATTCAAATTGGTGATAAAATCCTCAAAATGGACGGTAAAAAGCCACGCCGATTACAAGACATATATGACTTTACGTGGTTTGAATACCCGCCGAAGCCGCATACATACACAATATTACGTGATGATAAAGAACTCGATATTACATTCACCGCAAAACGCGTAGAGTATGAAAATAAGAAAGGCGTAGAGTTAAAACACGGCCAAACAGGCATGGTTCGAATGTCCGCACTTTCATTCAAGGACGCTATGAGTTCGATTAATGGTGTTAATACGAAAGACACACCTGCTCAAGCGCGTAACATGATAATTGAAAGTTTAGATCAAGAAGTCATTATTGGAATTCCATATAAAGGTGGAGATTTAGAAGAAGTCGCACATCCATTTAAGATGGTATTTCCATCGCAATACAATCAACATCTTCTAGATCCTGATGATGAACATTACGACAAAGCATTTTTATTAGATCCAGATAAGAAAATGTATGTCGTAAGACTTGGCTTTTTTGAATCCTTATCAAGAGCAAGCTTTCTTCTCAAAGAAGGCGTTCTAAACTCATATAAAGTCATTGCAGCAGGGTTAAAGGGCAAAAATGATGACCCTGTTGTTTCCGGCGTTGGCACAATTGGTAAAAAAGTCGGGGATTCAGTCAAAGCAGGTTGGTACGAATACATTATTTTGCTCGCAACATTCTCGTTTATGATCGGTTTTATCAACCTTTTGCCCATACCGGTTTTGGACGGAGGCTATCTTTTATTCCTATTTTATGAAATAATCCGTGGGAAACCTGTTCCTAGGCGTTTCCAAGATATCGCAATGATCATTGGTCTGCTAATATTAATAGGAATCATGGTATTCGCCAATTTGAGTGATTTACTATCACTTATGTCTAATGTATCGTCCGATTAATTTTATCGCTGTTAATTAATAGTTTAAATCAAGAATGAGTTTTTTATGACACGTTTTATTCAGCTTAAATCAAAAGCAGTAATGACTTTGTTGTTTTTCGGTTTGGTGTTCACATCTGATGCCGCTTGGTCCGCAGATCGCGTGGAGCGCATTGAAATTTCAGGCGCTCAAAGGGTAGAAGAATCCACCATAGCATCTTACATGGATTTAAAAGTTGGTGATATGGCCGACGAAGCGGCCACAGACCGTGCCTTAAAAAGCCTTTTTGCGACAGGCTTATTTGCTGATGTTAAAGTCAAGCAAGTAGGGAGTGTTGTTAAAATCAACGTGATTGAGAATCCTGTTATTAATGAGATTGCCTTTGAGGGTAACGAAGAAATCGAAAACCAAGAACTATTATCTGAAATACAACTTAGACCAAGACAAGTATTCACCCGAACCAAAGTGCAATCTGATGTTAAGCGCATCAATCAAATATATAGACGCCAGGGACGTTTTTCTGTTTCCGTACAACCCAAAATTATTCGTCTTGACCAAAACCGTGTAAACCTTGTTTTTGAAATTCTTGAGGGAGACATAACCAAGGTTAAGAGCATCCGTTTTGTCGGTAACAAGGCATACGACGATGACAAACTTCGCAGTATTATAAGTACAAAAGAAAATGCTTGGTATCGCTTTTTAAGTAGCAATGACCGCTATGATCCTGACCGTCTGTCTTTCGACCAAGAGCTTTTAAGAGATTACTACTTAGAGCAAGGCTATGCTGATTTTAATATTCTTTCGGCCATCGCAGAGCTTTCAAACGATAAAGATAATTTCTTTATTACAATAACATTAGAAGAGGGGAAGCGTTACAAGGTATCCGGCACAGAAATACAATCGCAAATCAGGAATTTTGATGCTTCCGTTTTGAATGAAAGTATAAGTCTTGAGGCAGGTGATTGGTATGATGCTGAAGAAGTTAAAGAATCTGTTGAAGATATGACCGATCAACTAGGTGATCTTCAATATGCTTTTGTTGATATCCGCCCTGACATACAAAAAGACCGTCAAAACCATACCATTAATATCGTGTTTGATATCAATGAAACACCACGTGTATTTGTTGAGCGCATTAATGTAAACGGCAATATTCGTACGCTTGATAAAGTACTGAGACGTGAAATGGAACTTGTTGAAGGTGACCCCTTTAATCGCTCAAAACTTGCTAAATCTGAACAAAATGTCAGAAACTTAGATTTCTTTGAATTAACGAATATAGATGTATCTCAAGGCTCTGCGCCCGATAAAACTGTTGTGGATATTAATGTTCAAGAAAAATCAACTGGAGAACTATCTATTGGTGCAGGTTTCTCTACCTCAGACGGTCCTCTCGCTGATTTCCGTATTCGCGAACGTAACCTTCTTGGTAAAGGGCAAGACCTATCGCTTGGTGCCGTTATTGCAGGAGAGCGTACAGAATTTGATTTATCTTTTACTGAGCCCTATTTTCTTGATCGTGATATATCGGCCGGTATTGATTTATTCCATACCACACGTGATTTTCAAGATGAAAGCTCCTTTGATCAAACACGCACAGGTGGTGGCGTAAGGATTGGTTACCCATTATCTGAAAATTGGCGTCAAACATTGCGTTATCGCATAGAAAGCAATGAAATTACTGATGTTGATGATGATGCCTCAAGGTTTATTCGTGATCAGGAGGGTAAAAGAACAACATCTGCGTTCTCACAGCGCCTTTTTTACGATACAAGGGATAGTCACATTCAAACAACAAGTGGTATGACATACTGGCTTGATACTGAAGTTGCCGGTCTTGGCGGTGATGCCAAGTATGTTTCCGGTAAAACTGGCGCATCTTATTACTACCCTTTAACAGACCAGTGGATTTTTAATATCCTCGGTGAAGCTGGTGGTATAGAAGGCTATAGCGACTCTAATGTTGAAATTAATGAGCGTTATTTCCTCGGAGGCTCTACACTAAGAGGCTTTGAACGATCTGGTGTTGGTCCGCGTGACAGCACAACAAATGACTCACTTGGTGGTAATTATTTCTACAGAAATAGTATTGAAATGTCTTTCCCAGTTGGCTTTCCAAAAGAGCTTGGTATTAAGGGACATACATTCAATGATATTGGATCATTATTTGATATTGATGAATTAGGATCAGATATCTTGGATGAATCTTCGTTAAGAGCTTCTGCAGGTGTCGGGTTATCATGGCGTTCGCCATTTGGACCAATAAGAATTGACTTTGCAGTACCTTACCTCAAAGAAGATTATGATGAAGAAGAGCAATTCAGGTTTGATTTTGGTACGCGCTTCTAATACAACTAAACAAGCTTAAAAAATCAAAAGGGTAGTATTATGAAATTTCGTTATGTGCGAAGAATATTCGTTATGTCCGCTTTTATGCTCATGAGCATTTCTGTGAGCGCATACGCACAAACAAACATTGCCGTCGTAGATGTAGAAGCCATTTTAGCACAATCATCAGCCGCGAAATCTATTAAAAAGCAAGTTAATAAAAAAAGAGATGGTTTCCTTGCACAAGTTAAGGCAGAAGAAGAGAAGCTTCGAAATGAGCAAAAAGCCATTGAAGCCAAATTCGCAGATATGTCTCAAGAAGAACGCCAGAAAAAAGCGCAAGAGTTTGAAAAAAGACGCTTAGAGGCACGCAATACAATTCAAAAAAAGAAAGCAAACCTTGATAAAAGTTACTCAACAGCTATGAACACGTTGACCAAGGTTATCTTTGAAGTGTGTCAAGAGCTGGCAAACGAGCGTAAAATTGACCTCGTGATAACCAAACAAAATATAATTGTTGGCAATCAGTCACTAAACATCACAGGGGATGTAATGAATCGTATGAACAAAAAACTCCCTAATTTGACCCTACAGTAACACTTTAAGTATATTCAGATGGCTGATTCGCATTTTTTTAAAAAAAGCAAAGATTTTACTATACGTGAAATTGTTGAACTTACTTCATGCGAAGTAGTAAATAGCCAACATCTTGATTTAAAGATAACAGACGTTCAACCTTTGCAAAGTGCGGAACAAACGCATCTAAGTTTTCTTGACAATATCAAATATAAAGATGCCTTCATCAACACACGCGCAGCGGCGTGCTTTGTTTCGCCAAAGATGGTAGAACACGCTCCTGATGGGCTTATTTGTCTTATTAGCTCCACACCATATAAATGTTACGCTTTGGCGGCACAGGCGTTCTACCCTGATACAAAACCAGAAGGGAATATTGCTCCATCTGCGGAAATATCACCATCAGCAAGGATAGGAAAAAGTGCGAAGATCAGTGCGCGCGTTTATATTGGTGAAAACGTTGAAATTGGTGACAATGCATGGATTGAGGTTGGCGCAGTTATACAAGATAATGTCAAAATTGGTAATGACTGCCGTATTGGTGCTAATGCTACAATTTCACATGCTATCATAGGGGATCATGTCAGGCTATACCCCGGCGTACGCGTTGGACAAGATGGATTTGGATTTGCGATAGATCCAAACGGGCACGTTAAAGTGCCACAATTGGGGCGCGTTATTATTGAAGATCATGTAGAAATAGGAGCCAATACAACGATTGATCGGGGGGCTGGCCCTGATACAATTATTGGTCACGGCACATGGATTGATAATCTAGTACAAATCGGGCACAACGTTATTATCGGCCGTGGCTGCGTTATTGTTGCGCAGGTTGGTATATCAGGCTCTACTGTCATCGAAGATTATGTCTCAATCGGCGGTCAAGCTGGTATCGCAGGACACCTTCGCATCGGGATGGGCGCCCGTGTAGGCGCACAGTCAGGTATCATAAGTGATTTAGATAGTGGTGGTGAGTATCTAGGTTCCCCTGCTTTTCCAAAATCACAATTTTTTAGACAGATTGCCGCCGTAAATCGCTTGATTAAAAAGAAAAAAAACGATTAACTGCTACGAAATGAATTAAACACACTCAACGCAAACAAGGAATTTTCAAAAATGAGTGACGACAAGACAATAAATCAACGGAACATACAAGATATCATGAAAATGATTCCGCACCGTTACCCAATATTACTTGTTGACCGTATTATCGAGCTTGTTACTGGTGAAAGTGCCGTCAGCGTCAAAAACGTAACTGTTAATGAACCTCAATTTATGGGGCATTTCCCTGGTTATCCTGTAATGCCCGGAGTTTTAATCATCGAAGCAATGGCACAAACAGCGGGCTTAGTTGTTGTTGATTTCCTTGGCGAAGAAGCACAAGGCAAAGTTGTTTATTTTATGACTATTGATAATGCTCGTTTCCGTAAACCAGTAGTTCCCGGCGATCAAATGTTGGTTCATGTTGAAAAAATTCAATCCCGCGGCCCCGTTTGGAAATTTAAAGGTAAGGCCACTGTGGATGGTGTGGTTTGCGCAGAGGCAACATACAGCGCCATGATCACTGAAACAGACCCTAACGGCGCCTGATACTTTTCGTTACAAAGCGTGATTTGTATCGCCTAAGGCGGAACACTATCATAGGGCAATATAAATTAGTAAAGAAACGAATGACTGAAAATATACATCCCACAGCTATCATTGAAGAAGGGGCAACCATCTCAGGAACAGCTCAAATTGGGCCGTTCTGTTATGTCGGATCTGATGTCGTTCTTAATGATAACGTCATTCTAAAAAGTCATATTCATATCGAAGGTGTTACCACGATAGGAGAGGGCACCAATGTTTTCCCTTTCACTTCATTAGGTACACCACCACAGGACTTGAAGTTCTCAGGTGAAAAATCAGAACTTATCATTGGTAAAAATAATACCATTCGCGAGCATGTAACAATGAACCCCGGGACCAAACAAGGGGCGATGAAAACTGTTGTTGGTGATAATTGTCTGTTTATGGTCGCCACGCATGTCGCACATGATTGTGTCATTGGTAATAACGTCATAATGGCCAATAACGCAACACTCGCGGGACACGTTACGGTTGGTGATTTTGCCATTTTAGGCGGCCTTTCCGCGGTACATCAATTTGTAAGAATTGGTGATCATGCTGTTATCGGTGGCATGTCTGGTGTAGAAAACGATGTTATACCTTATGGGCGTGTAAAAGGTGAGCGCGCTTTCTTGGCCGGCCTAAATCTTATTGGCTTAGAACGCCGAGGTTTTTCAAAAGATCAAATAAGACAACTGCAACGCGCGTTTAATCAACTATTCGGCGCAGAGGGAACACTGGAACAACGTATGGACAGCGTTTCTAATGATTTTTCTGACGACGATTTAGTCTTGTCGATTGTAAAATTTGCACAAGAAAAAACAAAGTTTCCTTTATGTCAGCCGCGCAAGAAATAAACAATTCAGATATTAATCGGCTTGGTATAATCGCCGGTGGCGGCAACCTGCCTGCTTATTTAATCTCTATTTGTACAGAAAAAAATATAACACCTTTTGTTGTTGGCTTTGAAGGGCAAACTGATCCAACTCTTGTGACTAATTGCGATCACTTATGGTCACATTTAGGTTCTGCCGGCAAAATTATCGACTATTTTAAAAGTAATGATGTTAAAGACCTTGTGATGATTGGGCACATTAAACGACCCGGGCTCATGGAGTTAAAGCCTGACTTAAAAGCCGTTCAAATATTATCTAAAATCGGTATGAAAGCACTGGGTGATAATGCATTGCTCACAACATTGAAACAAGAACTTGAGAAGGAAGGGTTTACTTTACATGGCATTCAAAAGTTTTGTGACGAATTACTTGCCCAGGAAGGCACGCTCGGAAAAATAAAACCTCATGAAAAATTTGAAAGCAGTATAAAAAAAGGCTTAGAAGCCTCACAAGAAATCGGTGCGCTAGATATTGGACAATCTGTTGTCGTTCAAGATGGAATTGTTATTGGTGTTGAGGCCGTAGAGGGCACTGATAATTTGATTAAAAGGTGTAAGGAACTGTTTAAAAAAGGCAATGGCGGTGTTTTGGTAAAAACTTGTAAACCTAATCAAGACAAGGATATTGATCTCCCAACTATTGGTATTGAGACTGTGCGTAATGCACATGAATCAGGTTTTGCCGGTATTGTTATTCAAGCAGGGCATGTTATTATAATTGACCCTAAAAGCGTATCTGAATACGCAAATAAAAGTAAACTTTTTATCCTTGGAGTTTCCTTAAACAATTAAAACTGAAGTTTAGGACCAAAATACATGAAATTGTTTTTTATCGTAGGTGAAGATTCAGGCGACGCTCTTGCTGCACCTCTTATACAAGCATTAAAAGATGCTTCTTCCGCCCCTGTTGAATGCATAGGTATCGGCGGCCCACTTATGGAAGATGGAGGATTTGAAACATTACTTCCAATGGATCAAATTTCTATCATTGGTATATGGGAAGTTCTTCCGAAGATCCCACGTTTATTAAAATTAAAACAAGCCATTATTGAAGAAATTGAAAAACAGCAACCTGACGCAGTTATCACAGTCGATTTTCCCGATTTTAATTTTCAAATTGCTAAGGCACTCAAAAAACGCGGGAAATTTAAAGGTAAAATTATTCACTATGTGGCTCCAAGTGTCTGGGCTTGGCGTCCGGGTAGGGCGAAAAAAATATCTGAATTTCTTGATGGTATTATGTGTCTTTTTCCGATGGAAGTAGAATATTTTACGAAACATGAATTGTCGGCTGCTCATGTTGGTCATCCACTAATCTCGAGCAATGCAAAGTCCGCAGATGGAAATGAATTCAGAGCCGCAAACAATATTCCTGAGGATGTAAAAACCTTAGGCCTGTTTTTCGGCAGTCGTGAAAGTGAGTTTAAAAACCTAAGTCCTATTATCAAAAAAGCTACAATGCTTGTAAATGAGGTAGAAGAAGGAATACGCGTGATTGCGCCAACACTTCCTAAGCTTGAATATGATGTGCAAACTTTACTAAAAGATTTCACACTACCTATATATGTAACATCCAATCCAAATTTTAAATGGGAAGCATACAAAGCGTGTGACGCTGCCATTGCGGTGTCAGGAACTGTAGCACTTGAACTGGCCTATGCGGGTGTTCCTCATGTTATTTGTTATAAAATAAATCCGATTACAGCTATAATTATAAAATTAATGGCCAAAATTAAAAAAGTACATTTGGCTAATATATTGCTTGAAAAAGATATTGTACCGGAATGTTTACAAGGAAAGTGCGTTCCTGAAACAATTGCACAGCATGCGCTTGACCTTCTGCAAAATGATGAGGGCAAAAAGCAAGCACAAGTCGATGCTTTTCAAGAGCTTGATGAAAAACTAGGTGGTAAAGCTGGCATGAAACCATCAGCAATGGCCGCAGAGTTTATTCTCAATACAGTCAAAGGATAACGATTACCGATCGTCAAGATCTACGTATGGACGCTCTTTCGGGCCAGTGTAAAGCTGTCTGGGGCGACCAATACGTAACGCAGGTTCCTCTATCATCTCTTTCCACTGCGAAACCCAGCCAACCGTTCTGGCCACTGCAAATAAAACAGTAAACATGCTGGTCGGGAAGCCCATGGCTTTTAATATAATGCCAGAGTAGAAATCAACATTAGGGAAAAGCTTACGTTCAATGAAGTAGGGGTCTTCTAATGCAATGCGCTCTAGCTCCATAGCAAGCTCTAAACGCGGATCATCAATGCCAAGATCTTCTAAAACTTCATCACAAGATGTTTTTAAAACATTGGCACGCGGATCAAAGTTTTTGTACACGCGGTGACCAAATCCCATCAGACGAAATGGATCATCCTTATCTTTTGCACGCTCAAGAAATTCAGGTATACGATCAACGGTTCCAATTTGATCCAGCATTTCTAAAACTGCCTGATTGGCACCACCATGGCTAGGCCCCCATAGACAAGCAATACCTGCAGCAATACATGCAAAAGGATTAGCCTGTGATGAGCCTGCTAAGCGAACAGTGGATGTTGATGCATTCTGTTCATGATCAGCATGCAAAATGAATATTTTATCCATGGCACGCGCCAAAACAGGATTAACTTTGTATGGTTCCGCAGGCACAGCGAAACACATATATAAAAAGTTCTCTGCGAAAGACAGGTCATTACGCGGATACATAAATGGCTGACCGATCGAATATTTATATGTCATCGCAGCCAACGTAGCCACTTTTGCAATCAATCTATGCGCCGAGATTTCACGTTGCTCTGGGTCATTAATGTCCAGTGAATCATGATAAAAAGCCGACAACCCACCAACGACACCACACATAATGGACATAGGGTGCGCATCACGACGAAAACCACGATAAAAGAAGTTAATCTGTTCATTCACCATCGTATGATATGTAATTTGATGCTCAAATTTTTCTTTTTGCTCTCTATTGGGTAAATCACCGTAAAGCAATAAATGTGCAACCTCTGTAAATGAACTTTTTTCAGCCAAATCCGCAATTTGATAACCACGGTGCATCAAAATACCTTTTTCCCCGTCAATAAACGTCAAACGAGATTTACAACTTCCTGTCGAGGTGAAACTAGGGTCAAACGTGAAATGTCCTGTCTGAGAGTAAATCTTACGAACATCAATCACACCCGGTCCTTCTGTTCCTTCCAAAACCGGCAGCTTTACACTCTCACCTGTTTCATCATTGGTAAGTGTGAAGGTTTTATCTGTTTCTGTATTATGTGCCATGGCGTGTAGTCCTTATGAGAAAAGTGAGGCATTCAAATGCCCTATGAACATTAGCGTTAAAATACTAAAATTTTGATAATTAGCTGAACAAAAATAATTAAGCGTAGAATCAAAATACACTTCATATCCTACAGGAAAAAGCGTCCTCAACCAATGGTTTGACAGGCTCTTATTAATACTAGATCTATCTTCTAAAGTGCTAATGCCGCTTCAATGCGCGCACAACTTTCAACCTGACCAAGAATTTCAGCAGCATGAAAAATTGATGGTGACACTGTCGTACCAGTTAACGCCGCACGCAAAGGCATCGCAACTTTACCAAGCTTACCTTCCTTTAAATCTGCAGCAACCTGCTTACAAGTTTCCTGTACAAAATCAGAATCAAATGCGCCTGTATGTGATTTAAAAACTTTCAAGATACTCTCAAGAACATCATTTGCCCCATCAAGCGTATTTGTCGCCTTTTCATCATAAGTTAAGGGTAGAGATTTCGCGTAGAACGCAGCCTCATCCACAAACTGCAATAATGTTTTTGCACGTGATTTAAGTTCATCAATACCGGCAGTGATCCTTTGAATGCCAACTTCATCAGGAACCAAATCATGACGTTCTTTAAAAAATGGCATCGCTTGCCCAAGAAGTTTGCTGGTATCAGAAACTTTGATGTAATGCGCGTTTAGATTCTCCAGCTTTGCAAAGTCGAAATTTGCAGGAGCTTTACCAATATGCTCAAGATCAAACCATTCAACTGCTTTTTCAACAGGAATAACTTCTTCATCGCCATGAGACCACCCAAGACGTAGCAAGTAATTTGATAAAGCTTCCGGCAAGTACCCCATTTCACGAAACTCCTGAACACTCTGCGCACCGTGACGTTTTGAAAACTTAGCACCGTCCGGACCATGAATTAACGGCAAATGTGCAAACACTGGCACTGGCCAATCCATTGCATCAAAGATCGTTTTTTGTCTGAAAGTATTGTTCAGATGATCATCGCCACGAATGACATGCGTAATACCCATGTCATGATCATCAACCACAACAGACAACATATAAGTTGGCGTGCCATCACTGCGCAGAATAATAAAATCATCGAGTTGGTCGTTACCAACCGTTACTTCACCTTGCACACGATCATGTATGGTGGCTTCACCTTCTAATGGGGCCTTTATACGCACAACGGGTTTAATGTCTTTAGGTGCAGTAGAGGGATCGGCATCCCTCCAACGGCGATCATAAAAGGTTTTATGTCCCTTTTCTTTAGCCTCCTCGCGCATAGCCTCTAATTCTTCTGGCGTACAATAACAATAATAGGCCTTACCTTTGGCAACCATCTCTTTGGCCACCTCAGTATGGCGATCCATCATTGAAAATTGCGAAACTACTTCTCCATCATAATCCAGACCAAGCCATTCCAAACCATCCATAATAGCCGCAACCGCTTCTTCTGAATGGCGTTTTCTATCCGTGTCTTCAATGCGCACGACAAACTTTCCTTTTTGATTACGGGCATAAAGCCAGTTAAATAATGCGGTGCGCGCATTACCGACATGCATAAATCCTGTAGGAGAGGGAGGAAAACGTGTTACAACAGTCATGTGATTAGTGCCTCTTAAATAAGTAGGTATAGTGTTTAAATTTTTTGGACATTACCATGCAAAATGCCTTGCGCATAGACCGCATATATGCGGATAACAGGTTTTTCATATACATTGGAAAAATTCTGGAATTTTTGACATATCAGTTAGTTTTACAAAAGGAAAATATCTTTTTGTGGACACCTGTTATTTTTGCTTTCGGTATAGCATTATATTTTTCATTACCCTTTGAACCACCAATCAGCCTTACTATTGTCATTTTTCTATTAAGTTTTGCCATACATATCTTTAATCGTGGCAACAAACAATTCGCATTACTATCATTGATTTGTTTGGTTTTTACCACCGGGTTTACCTCCGCTAAAATCAGAACAGAATTTGTTTACACGCCTGTAATTGATAAAAAAATATCATACGCAAATATCATTGGTACAATTAAAAACATCGAAAAAATGGATGAAGGAGATGACAGCCGTATTATTCTGTCTGATCTTGAAATCGAGAATATTAGTAAGTCTAAGACACCACGGAATGTCCGTTTACGATTGCGTAAAGATCAAAACATTGCCGTAGGACAGAAAATTAAGGTACTTGCCGGACTTAATCCACCATCTGATCCTGTTATTCCTGATGGTTTCGACTTTCGCCGACACTTATTTTTTCAAAGTATTGGAGCGGTAGGCTTTATTTATAATGAGCCTGAGATTTTACATTCCGTAAAGCCATCAATCGTTAATATTCAAGATATAAGACACAACATCGTATCTGTTTTGTATCGAACCTTACCAGCTGATACGGCGTCGATTGCTGCGGCACTTATGGTGGGACAAAAAAACGCTATCTCACAAGACAACAAACAAGCCATAAGAGATGCAGGTTTGGCACACATGCTTGCTATTTCCGGTCTTCATGTTGGATTGTTCGCAGGCACATTATTCTTTGTTTTACGGCTGTTTATGGCATGTATTCCATCCTTAGCCTTACGTTACCCCATAAAAAAAATCGCAGCTGTTGGGGCGTTATGCGGAGCGATTATTTATATGCTGTTGGCAGGTGCAACAGTGCCGACCCAAAGAGCCGTATTAATGATTGGCGTTGTCTTTTTAGCAATAATTTTAGACCGCTCACCTATATCATTACGACTTGTCGCCGCTTCTGCTCTTGTGGTTTTGCTGTTTAGGCCGGAGAGCCTTTTATCCGTTAGCTTTCAAATGTCTTTTGCCGCCGTGACGTGCTTAATTTACTTCTTCGAAGTCACACGCAGCATGTGGACAAAGTTGTACACCGATTCAAACGTCATAAAAAAACTGATGGTTTATTTTTTGGCTGTTTGCATGACCACCATTATCGCAAGCATCGCAACGGCACCTTTTGCGCTCTATCATTTTGGACAAGTATCCTTTGTAGGATCTGTCGCAAATTTGGCGGCCGTGCCTTTATTATCTTTTATAATCATGCCATTCGCTCTACTCAGCTTGCTTTTGATGCCCTTAGGGCTAGCCTTCATTCCGGTAATGATCATGGGGTTTGGTATTGAAGCAATGCTGGATTTGGCATATTGGGCTGCTGAATTACCACATGCCGTGGTTGAGGTAGCCATTTGGCCGTTCCTGTCTTTTATCTTAATCATATTATTCTGCTTGTGGATAATTCTGTGGAAAGGTGTTGGAAAAGTTATAGCGGTACCGTTCTTATTATTAGCGCTCTTCACGGCACAATCAGACATCGCTCCTGACATTTTGGTGTCATCTTCTCATAAGTTATTTTTGTTTCGTGGTGATAACAGTGAGGTTTTTGTATCATCCAGAAACAAAGATAAATTTGTACTGAAAAAATGGGAAGACACGTACGGCATTCCTGAAAAATCAGCCCGTATTTTATCAAATTCGGGCCATAATCAAGAAAAATCAGGCCCGAATATTAATCAGTGCGGAGAGCAGGGATGCCGCTTTGTGATTAAGGGATATAAGGTGTCTTTTTTACGCAATCCGTACATATCAAAAGAAGACTGTGCCTGGGCAGATATTTTGATTTCTACGGATCCTGTAAAGGATAGAAATTGTAACGCATCTTACATTATTGATAAGTTTGACACATGGCGATCAGGAACGCACGCCGTCTGGATTAAACCAAAAGGTGTAACAATTAAAAACATCGCCCAAACAAATGCAGATCGCCCATGGTCAAAATATAAAACAAAAGTAAATTAGTGATAAGTGCGAATTAAATTTGCGAGCTTACCCTGAATTTTAACACGATCAGGATCGAGAATACGCGGCTCATGTGCTTCGTTTTCAGGCTCAAGTACAATTTTATTACCCGCGCGGCGCAAACGTTTCAACGTGACCTCAAGATCATCAACCAACGCCACAACAATTTCACCATTATTGGCGGTATCACAGCGACGAATAATCACAGTGTCTTGGTCATGTATCCCTGCATTAATCATAGAATCACCATCAACTGTCAGCGCATAATGCTCACCATGCCCTAAAAATCCTTGCGGTACATTCATAGTTTCGCCTTCGTCCCGAACAGCCTCTATTGGTGTACCCGCCGCAATGCGCCCATAAACAGGTACAGTGTCAAACAAACCGTTTACATCATTCACGGCCACAGATGGTGAGGAGGAGGGACTAAACCCTTCAGGCAAACGCTTGATCTCAAGGGCGCGTGCACGGTGCGGTAATCGTTCGATATAACCGCGCTCCACTAACGCCGAAATAAGACGGTGTATTCCAGACTTGGATTTAAGCCCTAAAGCTTCTTTCATTTCTTCAAAAGAAGGTGGAATATCGTCCTGCGACATTTTTTCGTGAATGTATAACAGCAGATCTTTTTGCTTTTTTGTGAGCATGTTTCCCTCAAATCTATATTCTATAGTACCGGATAAAAACAGTGTATGTACACTATTTGTTCTATTTTAGTTCGGGCTTTGTGTCAAGGGGTAGCCTAAGATTTTCCAAGAAGTTCTTGTACGGCCAAACCGATATCATCTTGCCGCATAAGGCTTTCACCGACTAAAAAACCTTGATATCCGACATGTGCCAGACGTGAAAGCGTGTCATGCGAATCAATACCACTTTCAGAAATTTTAAGGCAATCTTGAGGCATGCTCATCAAAAGATCGTAAGACGTGGCAACATCAACGTCGAGCGTCTTCAGGTTTCTGTTATTCACACCAATCATCATCGGATTTAAACGAAAAGCACGCTCTAGTTCGTGCAAGTTATGGACTTCAACAAGAATATCCATGTTCAACCCTCTGGCGATTTCGTACATATCGCGCGCAAGCGAATCATCTAAAGCTGCAATGATCAATAAAACACAATCAGCGCCCAACGCACGCGATTCGAATATTTGGTATGGATCAATCATAAAGTCTTTGCGCAGAACGGGAATATCGACATTCTCTTTTATCTGTACCAGAAAATCATCATGTCCCTGAAAGTAAGGCTCATCGGTTAAAACAGACAAACAATTTGCACCTGCTTTTTTATAAATTTTTGCAATATTTACCGGATCAAAATCTTCGCGAATGATGCCCTTACTGGGCGATGCCTTTTTAACCTCGGCGATCAGCGCAGGCCCTTTGGCGCGTTTCATTGCACTTAAAAACCCCGAAGGCAGAGCTTTATTTTCCGCTATGTACCTTAAATCATCTAAGGTACGCAGAGATTTCTTATACTCGACATGCGTTTTCTTTTTTGCGCAAATTTCCTGAAGCTTATCCATGTAACTCTATACCTTATCCGCGTGCATTTGAGTGTATGCCGCATAATCATTAAGCAAATTCATGGCATCGCCACTGTCGATAGCCTGCGCCGCACAATCAACAGCATCGTTCAGATTAGTTTTCCGACCTGATATAACAAGCACAGCAGCGGTATTAGCAACGACAATATCGCGATACGCATTCTTAACGCCGCTTAAGATCTCTCTCAGTGCTTTTGCGTTTTCGGCAGGCAGTCCGCCCAGCAAATCTTCCAGGTTAGATCGGGCTAAGCCAAAATCCTCAGGCGACATTACTTTTTCGGTAATCTGCCCGTCTTTAAGTTTCGCAACATATGTCTCACCTGTCGTGGTTATTTCATCTAGCCCGTCAGAGCCATGAACAACCCAAGCGGCCTGTGTTCCAAGGTTTTTAAGAACATTCGCCATAGGTACAACCAACGCTCTGTCATACACACCGAGTAACTGAAATTTCGTTTTTGCGGGATTGGCCAAAGGGCCAAGAATATTGAATATGGTTCGCACGCCTAACGCTTTTCGTACAGGCATCACATACTTCATGGCCTTATGGTGATTGGGCGCCATCAGAAACGCAAAGTTAAATTTTTGTAAGGCACCTTCCAATTTATCTTGAGGAACATCCAAATTAATGCCCAAAGATTCAAGAACATCTGCTGCTCCTGATTTTGAGCTCGCTGAACGATTACCATGCTTTGCGACAGGCACACCACACGCCGCAGCCACAATAGCCACAGCCGTTGAAATATTATATGTACCTGATTTATCGCCGCCGGTGCCGCAACAATCAACCGCGCCATCAGGAGCGCTAATAGGCAGTGCCTTTTCGCGCATCACTCTTGCCGCGCCGGTAATTTCCTCAACAGTTTCACCGCGCGCCGACAGCGCTGTTAAGAAACTAGAGATCTGTGCATCAGTCCATTGACCATCCATGATCTCTGACATGCATGTGACCATTTCTTCTTCAGAGAAAAAAACACCATCTTCAATTTTGCGCAATAATTCTGTGCTCATAAGGATAGCTCAATAAAGTTTTTGAGCAAATCATGCCCATGTTTCGTAGCAATACTTTCAGGATGAAACTGAACGCCGTGAATCTGTTTTGTTTTGTGAGATAAACCCATAATAATACCATCATCAGTTTGCGCGGTAATTTCAAGGCAATCAGGCAAGCTTTCTTTCTCCGCGATGAGCGAATGATACCGCGTCACAGGGTAGGGCGATGGCAAGCCTTTAAATACAGATTTTTCATCATGTGATATGTCCGAAATCTTGCCATGCATCGGCTCTGATGCGCGAATAACTTTACCGCCAAATGATTGAGCTATCGCCTGATGCCCCAAACACACGCCGAAAAGCGGAATATCATGATCCGCCGCGGCCTTAATTAATTCCAGACAAATCCCTGCATGATCAGGGTCACTTGGACCGGGAGAAATTAAAATCCCGCTTGGCTTTTCTGCTATAACATGATCAACACTCACCTCATCGTTACGATAAACGCGCGTTTGTGCGCCCAAATCTCCAAGATACTGGACAAGGTTATAGGTAAAGCTGTCATAGTTGTCGATTAAGGTAATCATGGATTTGTTATGACGTTCTGTGTTACAAAAAGCAAGTAAACAAAGGAGACACTGCGTTATTTAAATGTGGTTATAAACACCACATCGGCACGTACATAATCATGAAATATTCTATGAACAGAACCAATCCCGTTAAAATACTGATTTTTGTTATGATTGGTGCCATGGCTATTGTCTTTACGGATCTATGTATTTTGAGTGACAAAGCATGCTATGCGTGGTGGGAAGATGACACATCACAATCATCTGATGTGTTGGTTGATATCAATCAATTACGAAGCCAAAATGCGCAATATTTAAACAACGGCATAGAAATGCCCGATACGATCACAGCAAGCAATGCTCTGCCTGATCAAATCAATATTACAGATTATCAATTCGCAGAGACAATTGTACCCAGTCCTGAACCATCAGAGATTAGTGTCGCAAACATAGAGCCAGCAGTTGGAACAGAGATTATTGAAGATAACATCAATATTGATGATGTTCTAAGCCCTTATAAAACAACACACTTAGAAAACGATAAAGACAATTCTATAGATATTGAGATCGGTGACGGTGTTTCAGCTGTAGATGTTTTAGACAAAACAGAAGAGCCAATAGCAGAGAAGAAAACCTATCAATACACACAGCCACGTGGGCAAGGGAAAGTCGCTATTATCATTGATGATATGGGCATCACCCTGCGCAGCAAACTTGTTGAAATTCTGCCCGCGCCGCTTACACTTGCGTATTTGCCATATGCTAAAGACTTACCCGCGCGAACAAAGCGCGCGAAAGAAAACGGACATGAACTGATGGTGCATATCCCGATGCAACCCATGAGCAACACTACCGACCCCGGTCCACATGCCCTAAAAGCCAATCAAAGTAAGGCAATGCTTACAGAAAATTTAAATTGGAATTTATCACGTTTTGAAGGGTTCGTCGGTGTTAACAACCACATGGGCAGCCGCATTACACAAGATAAAAACGCCATGAATCATATCATGCAGCATCTTAAGAAACGTAATTTGTTCTTTATTGATTCCAGAACCATCAGTACATCCGTTGCGGCGCAAACAGCGCGGGACAACGGGCTAGCCTATGCAGAACGTGATATTTTTCTTGATCATGAAATAACACCTGAATTCATACAAGGCGCACTTAAGAAGCTGGAGCAAAAAGCATATAATCAAGGATACGCCATCGCCATTGGACACCCGCACAAAGAAACAATAGAAGCACTCAAAAAATGGATACCGACATTAGAAAGTAAAAATCTTACTCTCGTTCCTGCAAGTGCTCTTATTCGTCAGCCTGTTAAACAAGATCCAAATCTCTTGGTTAGTGCGCCATCAAGCCAAAGATAAAATCGTCTAGCTATTATTAAATTTCCGAATAGTCATATTCGCGGCCTCTAAAACAGCCTTGGCTTTATTACAGCATTCCTGATGCTCAAAATCTGCATCACTATCGGCGACAACACCGCCGCCTGCCTGCACATACACCTTACCATCTTTCACAAGAGCAGTACGCAGCGCAATACAGCTATCCATCGCGTCCTTAGAAAAGTAACCAACACCGCCCGCATAAGTGCCACGGCGGCTAACCTCTAATTCATCAATGATTTCCATTGCACGAATTTTGGGTGCGCCGCTGACTGTCCCTGCGGGAAAGCCCGCAAACAGCGCATCAACTATATCAACATCATCACGCAACATGCCTTGCACGTTCGAAACAATATGCATGACATGAGAATATAGCTCTATCTGAAATTCTTCAGTCACATCCACACTGCCGATTTGCGCTACGCGCCCGACATCATTACGACCAAGATCGAGCAACATTAGATGCTCAGACCTTTCCTTCGGATCTGCTAATAATTCTTCCGCCAATGCTTTATCTTCTGCAGATGTCGCGCCACGTTTACGTGTGCCTGCAATCGGGCGTATCGTCACAACATTATCACGCACACGCACCAATATTTCAGGGCTAGAGCCAACAAGGGAGAAATCATTGAATGACAAATGGAATAAAAATGGTGACGGGTTCACGCTCCTAAGGGATCTGTACAGCTCAAAGGAAGGTAAATCGAAATCAATCGAGAAACGCTGTGAGGGTACAACCTGAAAAATTTCACCGGCGCGAATGTACTCCACGGCTTTGTTCACTGCGTCTTTGTAATCATTTTCCGGCGTATTCGATTGTGCCTCTTGGTCACCGCTTAATTGGCTTTTCTGTTCTAACAGCGTTCTGTCCAATGGCGAATATAGTGCCTTCATCGCCTTATTCAAACGTGCCTTCGCATCGTTATACGCTACGTCGGCGGGCATCACACTATTGCCTGAATGCACGTAAACGGGCGTTGCCAGACAAATTCTGTTTTTGACGTTATCAAAAATGACAAGCAAAGAGGGGCGCATTAAAACACTGTCAGGTACGCCAAGATCATCAGGGTTTTGATCAGGAATATCTTCGATCAAACGGATCATGTCATAACCGACATACCCAAACATACCAAGCGCGCACATAGGCGGCAAATCATCGGGCACCACATCAATAGAACTTTGAGTGATAATGTCTTTTAATGATTGATGCGCATCAACATTTGGTTTGTCCCAAGAACCGGCAGATTCTGATATTTCCACTACGCCCTTTGTACATTTCCACAGTAAATCTGGGTGTGTGCCTATAACCGAATAACGACCAAGGGTTGCGCCACCCTCAACGGATTCCAGTAAAAAAGAGTAGGGGGAATGACCGCATATTTTCAAATACGCTGAAACAGGTGTTTCAAGATCAGATGATGTCCATTGCCATACGAGCTGTGACTTACCTTGCGTGTAAACATCACGAAACTGCTCAACATCGGGCAACAGTTTTCCGTCACTAAGTTGACCTGACATTTTAACCGTCTTCCCTCTGGCCGTATGCTTGCTCTAACAACGCTCTATTGATCCTTGCAGGGTATTTATCACTTAGTTTACGCAGATACATCAGGAACATCTCATCACCTAATTCCTGATCAACGGTTTTCTGAAGTTCCGCAACACCGTCTTTTGCATCATCCGAAAGTTCCGGAATGCTGACACCAGAAACTGTCATTAAGGCAAACTGATTTTCAAATTGTAGCACGTCATATTCACCAATATCAGTTTGGAAAATAGCTGGACGATAAGCATCGGATAACGGCGCTTCTAGCTCTCCCTCCAATCCCACATTGGCAATTTTAATAATTTCTGCTTTATTGTCTTGTGCAATTCCTTCAAATGTCAGTCCACCTGTGCCAAGTTCTGCCAGATATTTTTGCACCATCGCTTCGTTATCGGCATGTTTTTGGTCTTTGATATATTGCGCGGACAATTCTTGTTTCACATCCTCGTATGGCTTGAAATGCTCTTCTTCAATATCGCTTAACACGAAGGCAGCAAGCTGCCCGCTTGGAAGCTCCTGAAGCAGTGATGTTTCACCTTTTTCCAATTCAAAAACAATATTTAATATATCTTTTTGATCTGCTGGCTTAAATTGCTCAATGACGCGCGTATCATCTTTACCCACACCAGTACTATTCATTGGATTGATTGTTGAAATATCAAGGGTGATTGACTTGTTAATGGCCTCTAATGTTTCGCCATCATCAAGCATCTCATCCAGCTCTTCAGATATTTTATACGTCTCTTCATCTTTTTTTTCAGCAAGAAGCTTTGCCTTAACAGAGTCTTTTACTTCGTCAAAAGAGCGTATTGTCGGCTCAACGACTTCATCCAAACGAACGACATGATGTCCCATAACGGTTTTAACAGGTGCGGCAATGCCACCGACGTCGACATCTTCTATCGCAGCCAAAAGATCAGGGAACATTGCATTTGTTTCAAAAGGACGCTTTTCAAAATATTTTGCATTCGCACCTGCAACCTCATCTGCGGCTTCTTTCAATGATTTCCCTGATTCAACCAATTCATGAATCTGTTTCGCTTGCGCCTCATCATCCACCAATGCCTGTGTCAGGATAAGCTGCTCACCCACGGCGAACAAATCTTCATTATCTTCATAATAATTTTTTACTTCGTCATCAGAAACATTCACATTAATGTCAATTTTTGTTGGGTCAAAGACCGCGACTTTAACAGTTCTATATTCGGGTATTTTATACTGTACTGACTTCACCTTATCGTAAAGACGCCTCAACTGTTCGTCCGTTGCGGGCTCTACATCTTTCATGGCACTGTCAGGAAACATGATCAGTTTCACATCGCGCGTGTGCTTTTGAAATTGATAAAGATTCTCAGCCACAGTTTTCGTTTCTGGTTGGAACCCCAAGCGCAGAGCTTGCATAATCAGGTTTCCGTAAGTTTCACGCTGCATCGTTTCAATAAACTCGCCTTCGGACATGCCTTGATAACGAAGCATCTCCTCTAGCGTCTCTTGCATCGTTTGACCAGACTGCATGTTAGGCTTGATAACCTCAGCCACGCGAATGGCCATACGATCTTTATCCAGTTTCAAGCCAATGTTGCGCGCTTCATTCAATAAAAAATATGTGCGAACTTGTCCTGTTAGAATCTCTTCGGTCAAACCAATCTTTAAGGCTTGTTGCGGTGTTATGCCACGATATTGAGAGAGGGAGCGACGCAAAGTACGATCAAAATCCTGAATGCTGATTGTATCATCTTCAATGCGCACAACATCCGATCCGCTGACGCCGCCACCGCCGCCTAAAACGCCGCGCACATCCATAACAACAAGGCCGCCAACAGACATACCAAGAATTCCAAAAAGGATATATTTAAAAAAGCCTCCGCTTGCGCCATCGCGCATTGATCGCATTACCATGTTTACTCGTCTCGATATTTGTTTAAAGTTCCGCTACTATACGCAGCGGATTCTCATGGAGCAATCCCCGAAAAACAACTTAAGGGTAATAAATCATGAAAAAATTAATCGCCGGCAACTGGAAAATGAACGGCAACACAACAGATGCTGTACATTTAGTGCAAGAGATTTCAGCATTATTGAATAATGAACCAGATATCTTACAACGTGCAGATTTGCTCATTTGCCCACCTTTCCTTCACATTGAGACCGTTCGCAAAGCAGCAACGAATGATGCCATACTGATGGGTGCACAAGATTGCGCGCGCACATCAAATGGTGCGCATACAGGCGATATTTCTGCATCCATGATTAATGATATTGGTTGTGAATATGTTATTTTGGGACACTCAGAACGTAGAACGGGTCACAAAGAATCTGACAACTTAATTGCAGAAAAAGCAAAAGCAGCACATGGCAACAATCTAATATCTATCATTTGTGTTGGGGAAACTGCTGAAGAGCGTGATCAAGGTAAGGAAAATGATGTAATCGGCACACAGCTTGATCAATCTATTCCCGATACAGCAACAGCCAACAACATCGTTATTGCCTATGAGCCTGTTTGGGCCATCGGAAGTGGAAAAACAGCAAGCCCTGAGGATGTCGCCAATATGCATGCCTTTATCCGCGCGAATCTCAAAGATCGTCTTAAAGATGGAAATACTATAAGAATTTTATACGGCGGCTCGATGAAACCAGAGAACGCCAAAGCACTTTTATCGACACCAAATGTAGATGGCGGATTAATCGGCGGCGCAAGTTTAAAAGCAGACCAATTCATCGCCATCGCAAAAGAAGCGTGAAAAAGTTACTTTTTGGCTAGCCTTTGCGCTTAAGACTATTTATATATATGTGAAACAAACGTAAGAAATTAAAAATTATGGAATCAGTTGTTCTCGTTATTCATCTCATTCTGGCTCTGGCAATTATAGGGTTAGTTTTGCTTCAACGCTCCGAAGGCGGTGGCCTCGGCATTGGCGGAGGAGGCGGAGGCCTTGGTGGTTTCGCATCTGCGCGCGGAACAGCAAACGCATTGACGAAAATGACCGCTTTGTGCGCATTGGGCTTTTTCATCACATCATTAACGCTTGGTGTATTGGCCAATCAACATTCGAAACAGACAGCAGGATTGTTAGAAAATATTGATCCATCACAAATAGAAGCACCTGCTTCAGAAGAAGATAAGGATGTTAGTGCGCCCGTTGGTGTAACATATACGCCACCAAATGAAATGAGTGCGCCAGCGCCCTCAGAAGAAAATACAGAGCAGGCACAAGAAAAGCCTAAGAAACCAAAAGACGAGCCATCAGCTCCCACAGAGTAAAACATGACACGATATATATTCATCACAGGCGGCGTTGTTTCCTCATTGGGAAAAGGCCTAGGCTCCGCTGCGCTTGGCGCATTATTACAGGCACGTGGATACCGTGTGCGCCTTTGTAAACTTGACCCGTATCTTAATGTTGACCCCGGTACGATGAGCCCGTTTCAGCACGGCGAAGTATTTGTGACGGATGACGGCGCGGAAACCGACCTTGATCTGGGGCACTATGAACGATTCACTGGTGTGCCTGCAAAAGCCACGGATAATACAACAACCGGCCGTATATATACGAGTGTTTTACAAAAAGAACGCAAAGGCGAATATCTAGGCGCGACCATTCAGGTTATTCCGCATATCACTAACGAAATTCAGGACTTTATCCGTGAAAAAGACGGCACAGCCGATTTCGTTTTGTGTGAAATTGGCGGTACGGTAGGGGACATCGAAAGCTTACCATTCTTAGAAGCCATTCGTCAGTTTGGTAACGAAGTAGGGCGCGAACGCGCGATATTCTTGCATGTTACCTTACTTCCATACATACCTGCAGCAGGTGAACTCAAAACAAAACCAACACAGCACTCTGTCAAAGAATTAATGAGTTACGGCATTCGTCCGCAGATCCTTCTATGTCGTGCGGACAGACCCATAGACGAAGACGAACGCAATAAAATCGCGCTCTTTTGTAACATTGATCGTAATAAAGTTATTCCGGCTTTGGATGTCTCTTCAATCTACGAAGTGCCGTTGACATACCACAGAGAGGGTTTGGATCGTCAGGTCATGGACAGCTTTGGGATCAAAGATATTCCGAACCTTGATTTGTCAATTTGGGACAACATCGTCAAGAATATAAAAGAACCCGAAAGCGATGTCACGATCGCCATTATCGGGAAATACACAAACCTGACAGATAGTTATAAATCACTGAACGAATCTTTAATCCATGGCGGTATTGCCAATAAAGTTAAAGTGAAACTTAAATTCATTGAGGCCGAAATATTTGAAGAAGAAGACCCGGAACATCATTTATGTGATGTAAACGGAATTCTTGTGCCCGGTGGTTTTGGTGATCGAGGCGTTGAAGGTAAAATCCGCGCGGCGCAGTACGCACGTGAAAAGAAAATTCCTTATTTTGGAATATGTTACGGTATGCAAATGGCCGTAATCGAGGCTGCTCGCAACCTATGTGGTATTGAGGGTGCAGGTTCTAGTGAGTTTACAAAATGCGATGTGCCTGTCATTGGCTTAATGACCGAATGGACAAAGGGCAATCAAAAAGAACAACGTAAAAAGAACGAAGATCTAGGCGGCACAATGCGCTTAGGTGCGTATCCTGCCATACTCAAGAAAGGCTCTAAGGTTTCAGAAATATACGGATCACAAGAAATCAGTGAACGACACCGACATCGTTATGAAGTAAATGTGAATTACATTGAGCAGTTAGAAAGAAGTGGTTTAAAGTTTTCAGGCATGTCGCCTGATGGAGAGCTCCCCGAAATAGTAGAGTATGACAATCACCCTTGGTTTATCGGCGTTCAGTTTCATCCGGAATTAAAATCGAAACCATTTGAACCACATCCGCTATTTGTATCTTTCATCGAAGCTGCGATTGAACAAGATAGACTTGTTTAAACCTTGAATCTTCCGCAAGATAAAATAATCTTAAACACGTAAATGAATCGTAAGACAGGTCAAGACATGGAAAAACCCGTATCTAAAATTGTAAAAGTAGATCAACTTGAAATATCAAATGAACGCCCGATCACACTTATCGCAGGCCCGTGTCAGATGGAGAGTAAAGACCATGCCTTTGAAATGTGCGGTGCTTTGAAACAACTTACACAACGCCTTGGTATTCAGTTCATCTATAAAACGTCCTATGATAAGGCCAACAGAACCTCTCTATCCGGTAAACGTGGACTGGGTATTGATAAGGGACTTCAAGTTTTTTCAGATATTCGTGATCATTTCGGCGTGCCTGTTATTACAGATGTACACACAGCCGACCAGTGCGATCCTGTTTCAAAGGTCGTTGATGTTTTACAAATTCCCGCCTTTCTATCACGTCAAACAGATCTTCTGGTCGCTGCCGCGAAAACGGGCAAAGCACTCAACATTAAAAAAGGTCAGTTTCTTGCACCATGGGACATGGAAAATGTTGCAAAAAAAGTTTCTGAAAGTGGTAATGAAAACATCATGTTGTGCGAACGCGGTGCAAGCTTTGGTTACAACACTCTTGTTTCGGACATGCGCTCTATTCCAATTATGCAGAAAACAGGCTATCCCGTGATTTATGATGCCACGCACTCAGTGCAGCAGCCGGGCGGCTTAGGTGCTTCATCGGGCGGTGATCGTACGATGGTTCCTGTTTTGGCGCGTGCAGCCGTAGCCGTAGGCGTGGCGGGCGTATTCATTGAAACCCACCAAGACCCTGATAATGCCCCATCGGACGGGCCGAATATGATCAAGCTCAGTGAGTTACCCGAACTGCTCGAAAACCTGATCTCATTTGATAAAATCGCAAAAATGAGCTAGAATTAATATATTAACAAACTAAGCAGGAGGCTTAGGTTATGCGTGTTGCAGGAGCATCACAATTTCTAAATCAAGCAACCTTGGCGAATAGTCAGGGCATTTCTGCTGTCTCTACCAATGTTTTATCAGAATCTGCGGGGGGTATAAGTCTGCTTGATGTTGCACGTAGCAGTGCCATCGACAACGGCATTGGACTATCCTCTAACGCCCGCGCACTTAACAATCAAATTCTAGAGAATAATTCAGCCTCCTTTAATCAATTATTTTCACTAACAGGTGGCGGTAGTGCAACAATTGAGTCAGCTCAGGTTCAAATCCGCGCTTTGCAATCATCTGTACCAACATCACGTGACACACCTGATGTGCGTGGCTCATCTTTAGATGAAAGCGTCTAAAGTAATTATCTAACTTTTCCCTTTATCTTTTGAATAATTTCGCTAAAACCTCATACAAGAGTTGTTTCCAGAATTGCGAAAAGGATCAAAAGATGACAGCCATTATCGATATTCACGCCCGCCAAATTCTTGATAGTCGCGGCAATCCCACCGTTGAAGTTGATGTTCAATTAGAGACAGGCGCCCTTGGTCGTGCAGCCGTTCCATCAGGTGCGTCAACAGGGATTCATGAGGCAGTCGAACTTCGTGATGGCGATAAAAGTGTCTATCTAGGTAAGGGCGTTACACAAGCCGTTACGAACGTAAACACTGAAATATTCGAAAACTTAATCGGTGTTGATGCAGAAGAACAAAAACATATAGATCAAGCTTTAATTGAGCTTGATGGTACAGAGAATAAAGGCCGACTTGGTGCGAATGCAATTCTGGGCGTGTCATTAGCAGTGGCCAAAGCAATGGCGGATGAACTCAGTGTGCCATTATATAGATATATCGGCGGTACATACGCACATACACTCCCAACGCCAATGATGAACATTATTAATGGCGGGGCACATGCGGACAATCCCGTTGATATTCAAGAATTTATGATTATGCCGGTGTCTGCAAAAACCTACAGCGACGGCCTTCGTGCCGGTGCAGAAATATTTCATGCTTTGAAAAAACAGCTTTCAGCCGCCGGATACAACACAAATGTTGGCGATGAAGGTGGTTTTGCCCCCGCAGTTAAATCATCAGACGAGGCATTAGACTTTATCATGAAATCAATCGAGGCGGCCGGATACAAACCAAAAGAAGATATTGTGATTGCCTTGGATTCTGCATCAACAGAATTTTACAAAGACGGTAAATATCATTTGGAAGGTGAAGGCAAAGTCTTAAGCTCCGAAGAAATGGTAAAATACTACGAAGATTTATGTGCACGTTATCCGATTGTTTCCATTGAAGACGGATTGGCCGAAGATGATTGGGAAGGGTGGACAGCATTAACCGCGGCGTTGGGTGATACAGTTCAGCTGGTCGGTGATGATCTCTATGTTACCAATGCCAAACGCCTAAAACGCGGCATCGAAGAAAAGGCGGGTAACGCCGTTTTGGTGAAAGTTAATCAAATCGGAACACTGACAGAGACACTTGAAACTATTGAAATGGCAAAGAAGGCGGGCTTTGGTATCGTTCTCTCTCACAGATCCGGTGAAACAGAAGATTCAACGATTTCTGATTTGGCCGTTGCAACCAATGCAGGGCAGATTAAAACAGGCTCGCTCTCTCGATCTGACCGTATTGCAAAATACAATCAACTTCTTCGTATTGAAGAGGAACTCGGTAGTACAGCGCATTATGCAGGCTCTGAATTTTTCAGGAAATAAACTTTAACCAGCAAAAGCAATAAGATCAGTTTTCCGTGTGCAGCTTTTTTGTTATGCTGCGCCGATGGAAGATGGTGCAAAAGTTTTTAATAGAATCAGGCCTTATTTCATGATTGCAGCAATCATGATAGCGGTGCCAAGCCTTCTTAATCTGTATAACGGACATACAGGAAAGTTGCTAATAGCTAACAAAGAATTAAATAGCGACAGATTCTTTGGCCAAACCGTCATTTATATTTTTGATCATTCCTTTTGGGGCGCGAAAGGGATCGTTATAAACAAACCAATGCTGACAAAAGAGCCTAATAAGTTCGGCATAACGCACGAAAACGCCATTTTGTTTAATGGCGGCCCTGTGGCCTTTCCAAGTTTGAAAACCGTGGCTTTGAACAGGCCAAAAACTGCTTCGCGATGGGGTGTTCAGCCACTGACTGTCATTGATTACAAAGGCT
This sequence comes from uncultured Micavibrio sp., assembly GCA_965263215.1. Taxonomy (GTDB): domain Bacteria; phylum Pseudomonadota; class Alphaproteobacteria; order Micavibrionales; family Micavibrionaceae; genus UBA1672. The sequence goes on along the minus strand of OZ253663.1, from coordinate 1,590,514 downwards.
TCGAAAAACGCTTTCCGTCTTATGATGATAAAAACATGCCCTTAAATGTTTACATTGGCTATGCCGGCTGGGATGTCGGACAACTGGAAAACGAAATCCAAAGAGGTCTATGGACGGTATTCGAGTGTAATATCAATGATATAGACCCGACTGTTATCAAGGACGGCTTATGGGAATACTTTCGTAAAAAAGATAAAAAAAATCTTTGCCCTAAAAAATGAATCAATAGAGTCACTTAACTGTTTTGTTCTTATTATGTTCACGTTAAGTCATTGAGTCCAAATGATTTTTTTACTTGATCCACAGCTTTCTATATGATTCTATAGTTTTTATGAAACAAACTGTGGATATCTTCATTACTGTTAAGCGAAACGCCCTTGTAATTTTGGGGCTCTGTTTGTGCGTATATTTCTCTTACCACATAGTTTCAGGAAAATACGGCTATGCCCGTCTAAACAATCTGGAGCCCATCGCGCAGACAAAAGAAAAGCAGTTAGAGGCACTTAAGGCAAAAAGTGATTCATTGAATATAAAAGTCAGCATGCTGCGCCCAGAAACTTTGTCAGTGGATCTTTTGGAAGAGCAGGCACGTATGATTATTGGATATACGCATAAAGACGAAATGATTATTCTCGATAAATAACACTCTGTTATAACTCAAAGAACTATTTTTCCTTACATAACAATATGTTGCGTCGCACAAAACTTACTTTTTTCTCTGGCATTCACATCTGAAATGTTGTAGCAATTCTTGCATGATTGTAATAAAAAGTAGCCGTTACATGACGAGAAGGATCTAATTCGTGGCATCGAAGAAAAAAACCAAAAAGACATCACCCAAAAAGGAAAAAGGTTCTAATGTTTCTCCTGAGCCAACGGTAGAGGAGCTGAAAAGTCTTTATTACGACATGCTTCTCATTCGTCGCTTTGAAGAAAAAGCAGGCCAGCTATACGGCATGGGATTAATTGGTGGTTTTTGTCACCTTTATATCGGACAAGAAGCCGTTGTCACTGGCATCACATCCGTTCAAGAACCAGAGGACACGGTCGTTACATCATATCGTGATCATGCACACATGCTCGCCTGTGATATGGATCCCAACGGTATTATGGCCGAACTTACCGGCCGCCAAGATGGATATTCGCGCGGTAAAGGTGGCTCAATGCACATGTTTAGCCGCGATAAAAACTTCTTCGGTGGCCATGGTATTGTTGGTGCAAGCACAGCCATCGGAACAGGGCTAGGATTTGCCCATAAGTATAAAGAAGACGGTGGAGTAGCCGTTGCATATATGGGTGATGGCGCCTCGAATCAGGGGCAGGTCGCTGAATGCTACAATATGGCGGCACTATGGGATTTGCCTGTTTTGTTTGTCATTGAAAACAACCAATACGGTATGGGAACAAGCGTTTCACGTTCCTCCGCTGGCCAACTCTATCGCCGTGGCGAAGGCTATGGCATTCCGGGTGAACAAGTTGACGGTATGGATGTATTTGCTGTTCAGGCCGCCGCAAGGCAGGCACTTGATTATATACGTACAGGAAACGGGCCTTACATCCTTGAGATGATGACCTATCGTTATCGTGGGCACTCTATGTCTGATCCGGCCAAGTACCGTACAAAAGAAGAGGTCTCCTCCATGAAGGAAGATCGTGACCCCATCACGCAAATTAAAGACCTGCTGCAAAAGCAAGGTATTGAAGAAACAGAGATCAAAGAAATTGATAAGAAAATTAAAGCCATAGTCAATGAATCGGCGACGTTTGCACAGGAAAACCCTGAGCCGCCCGAACATGATCTATGGACAGACGTATTAGTGGAGACTGCTTAACATGCCAACACAAATTTTAATGCCTGCACTCTCACCGACGATGACAGAAGGTAACCTCGCCAAATGGCTTAAGGCCGAAGGCGATGCCGTAGAATCAGGTGATGTTATCGCCGAAATTGAAACCGACAAGGCAACCATGGAAGTTGAAGCCGTTGATGAAGGTGTTTTGGGTAAAATACTGATTGCCGAAGGCACAGAAGGTGTTGCTGTTAATACACCAATCGCGATACTTCTGGAAGATGGTGAAAGCGAAGCCGATATTGATGAGAATGCAAGTGCTGCTGTGATTCCAGCCCCTTCAAATGATGATTCTGATAAGTCTGAAGATACCGCTCAAACAACATATCATGCGGAGCAACCAGTTGGTGCGGATATCGAAAACAGGGATATCTTACATGCCCAAGGCGCCGTAATCGAACCGCCACCTTTTGATGAGGCACCGTTTTTTGAAAACACGAAAGAACAAACTGTGCGCGACGCATTGCGCGATGCCATGGCAGAAGAAATGCGTAATGACGATAGAGTTTATTTGATGGGTGAAGAGGTTGCCGAATATCAGGGGGCTTATAAGGTTTCACAAGGTCTGCTTGATGAATTTGGTGCAAAGAGAGTAATTGACACGCCGATTACTGAACATGGCTTCGCCGGAATAGCGGTTGGTTCTGCGATGAATGGTTTAAAACCTATCGTCGAATTCATGACATGGAACTTCGGTATGCAGGCGATGGATCATATTATAAACTCCGCCGCTAAAACGCTTTACATGGCTGGCGGTAAGCTTGGTTGCCCGATTGTATTTCGTGGCCCTAACGGCGCGGCATCACGTGTCGGCGCGCAGCATTCACAATGTTATGCAAGTTGGTATGCACACATTCCGGGTCTAAAGGTCGTATCACCTTGGTCTGCGGCAGATGCAAAAGGACTGTTGAAATCTGCTATCCGTGACCCGAACCCCATTATATTCTTGGAAAATGAAATTCTTTACGGCCAAAGCCACGATGTGCCCACCGATGAAGATTATGCCATTCCTATCGGACGTGCAAAAATAGAGCGCAGCGGTAGCGATGTTACGATCGTTGCGTTTTCAATCATGGTAGGAAAAGCGTTAGAAGCCGCCAAAGAATTGGCCGAGCAAGGCATCGACGCAGAAGTTATTAACTTGCGAACAATACGCCCGTTAGATCGCTGGACGATTTTAGAAAGCCTCAAAAAAACCAATAGAATAGTTTCCGTTGAAGAGGGGTGGGGAACCGCTGGTATTGGTGCAGAAATTGCAGCTCTATGCGGCGAACATGCTTTTGATTATATGGATGCACCTTTGGCGCGGGTATGTGCGAAAGATGTTCCACTACCTTATGCTGCTAACCTAGAAGCTCTCGCTTTACCGCAGGCAAAAGAAATCATCGAAGCTGCCAAAAAAGTTTGTTATGTTGATTAGCATTTAGTGACCAAGGATTTATGTATTTGTATCGTCTTATCTGATGATAACTACATTTTTTAAAGGGAAAAGAATTATGAAATCAATGAAAACAGCAATCATGCTTACCGCTTTAACCGCGATGTTTATTCCATCAGTTAACGCCAAAGTTGCTATCGCGAGAAGCGCGCCGGCCACCAAAGACTGTAAAATGGTTGAGACAGCCAACCTTGGTATCAATTTTAGTAATGTGCCAATAGAGCTTAAATCATCAAAATCTTATGTGCAGCAAAAAGCAGATGAAATTCTGGCTATTGCTGCGGATTTATCTATCGAAGATATCCATATTCAAAATATGAATTACAATATTTATACAAACAATAATAATTACAATAATTGCAATAAAGACACACCATCAACATACCAACTTAATGGTAATATCTCATTTCAAATGCCAAACGCTGCGAATGCAGAAAAGCTCATGGAAGCGATTGGTGATAAAGGTTATAACGTCAACTTTAACATGAATGCGTATCGTCAATGCCAATAAACATTACAATGCCAGCCCTCTCGCCAACGATGACGGAGGGCACTTTATCTCGGTGGCTTAAATCCGAAGGAGACTCTGTTGAATCAGGTGATGTAATCGCCGAGATTGAAACAGACAAAGCCACGATGGAAGTCGAGGCCGTTGATGAAGGTATCATCGGCAAAATTCTTGTATCAGAAGGTACGGAAAACGTGCCTGTGAATGATGTGATTGCGGTATTGTTAGAGGATGGAGAAACCGCTAATGATATTGGCGATGTATCAACATCTACACCTCCTGCGTCTCCACAGCCTAAAGCCGAGTCAAAAGAACCCGAAGCAAAAACGACAGCGCCCGCACCGCAACCCTCAGCAAGAAAACCAGAACAATCAAACGGCAGTCGCGTATTTGCATCACCACTGGCAAAACGTCTAGCCGCAGAAAAGGGGATTGATTTATCATCTATCCAAGGCTCTGGCCCACGTGGGCGTATAGTTAAATCTGATATAGAAAATGCCAAAGCAGGTGGTACATCGGCCGCGCCACAACAAACTGCGGCGGCGTCTTACGATGACCCTGATGTCCAAACAAATATGTTTGGCATGGCATATAAAGAAATCCCCAACAACAACATCCGCAAGGTTGTCGCAAAGCGCCTGAGTGAATCAAAACAAACGGTGCCGCATTTTTATCTGACGGTAGAATGTGAACTGGATACTTTGCTTAGTTCCCGTAAGGAACTTAACGATAAAGCAAACGGTGAGTTTAAGCTCTCTGTGAATGACTTTATTATCAAGGCGGCGGCGATGGCTCTTAAGGCTTATCCTGATGCGAATGTTTCATGGAACGATGATGCCATTCACCAATATCTGAAATCTGATATCTCGGTGGCCGTCTCAACGCCAAATGGTCTTATCACTCCGATTGTCAGAAACGCAGAAGATAAAGGTTTGCGTGATATATCAACAGAGATGAAAGATTTAGCCGGACGCGCCCGTGAAGGCAAGCTTAAGCCGGAGGAATTTCAAGGTGGGTCATTCTCGATATCCAACCTTGGCATGTTCGGCGTGAAAGAATTTGCCGCGATTGTAAATCCACCGCAGGGCTGTATCCTTGCTATTGGTGCGGGTGAACAACGCCCCGTTGTCGTAAACGGCAATGTTGAAATCAGAACCGTTATGAATTGTACATTATCCGTTGATCACAGATGTGTTGACGGTGCGGTGGGCGCTGAATACTTACAAATATTCAAGCAATATATCGAAAACCCCGTAAGTATGTTGGTGTAGTCATGTCGGTAAACAGATATCCGATTATTGGTGTTATGGGCTCTCATGAAGACACATGGGAAGATTACGCTTATCCTGTGGGTGAGCTTATTGCCAATCGCGGTTACAATCTTTTAACGGGTGCAGGTGGTGGTGTGATGACCGAAGTTGCACGCGGTTTTACCGAAACCGAAGGTCGTAAGGGCGTTGCCATCGGCATTCTTCCCGCTGTCGATTACAAAGGGCAAAAACTGGATACTGAAGAATACCCCAACCCTTATATCGAAGTACCAATGATCACACCGTTAAGTGCCAAAGCACAAAGCGATGTCATGCCGTTCAGTCGAAATTTGGTCAATGTTATGACGAGCAAAGCTCTGGTGATATTGCCCGGTTCACACGGCACAAAAAACGAAGTGTCTATCGCATTAATGTATAATAAGCCGCTGATTATGTTTGGCCCGGAAGGTGCTTTTACAAAGTTTCCGGAAGATCCATTACGTGCGGCGTCATTAAACCATATCGAACAATTTTTTGATGACGTTTTAAACACATAATCCATTTCCTTTTTACAAAAACATTCAGGATTAAAATCATGAGTAACAAAAATTTCGATGTCATTGTTATCGGTAGCGGTCCAGGCGGATATGTTGCCGCCATTCGCGCAGCACAGCTTGGCATGAACGCCGCCGTGATTGAAGCCAACCATCTGGGCGGCATTTGTTTGAATTGGGGCTGTATCCCGACAAAGGCTTTGCTGCGTTCCAGTGAAACATTTCACATGCTCCATAAGCTAGAAGAATTTGGCTTATCTGCAAAAGATGTCGGATATGATCTCAAGAAGATTGTTGAACGTTCGCGTGGTGTTGCTGGCCAGTTATCTGGTGGTATTAAACATCTGCTGAAAAAGAACAAAGTGACCGTTTTTGATGGATGGGGAAAGCTTCAGGGCGGCGGTAAAGTCACCGTCGAGAAAGACGGTAAAACAACCGACACTCTATCTGGCAAACACATTATCGTTGCGACCGGCGCGCGTGCGCGTGAACTCCCTGGATTAGAGCCTGACGGTAAGCTTGTTTGGACATACAAAGAAGCCATGGTGCCAGAGGAAATGCCAAAATCTCTTCTTGTTGTTGGCTCTGGGGCAATCGGGATTGAATTTGCCAGTTTCTATCGCTCTATGGGCGCAGACGTTACTGTTGTGGAGGTTATGGATCGCGTGCTTCCTGTTGAAGATGCCGAAATTTCCGAACTCGCGCACAAAGCCTTTGAAAAGCAAGGCATGAAAATCATGACGAATGCGAAGGTGACAAAGCTCGATAAATCAAAGTCAAACGTCAAAGTTAGTGTTGAAACCAAAAAAGGCACCGAACAAATCACCGTTGATGTGGTTATTTCCGCGGTTGGTATTGTTGCCAATACTGAAAATATAGGCCTTGAAAAAACCAAGGTAAAGTTGGATCGCGGACATATCATTACAAATGAATGGCTGGAAACAGCAGAGAAGGGCGTATACGCCATCGGTGATGTGACAGGCGCACCTTGGCTTGCACACAAAGCATCCCATGAAGGCATCATTTGCGTTGAAAAAATCGCAGGACAAAAAGGCGTTCACCCGATGAATAAATCGAATATTCCGGGCTGTACGTACTGTCACCCGCAGGTTGCATCCGTTGGCCTCACCGAAGCCAAGGCCAAAGAGCAGGGCTATAAAGTCAAAGTCGGGCGTTTCCCGTTTATCGGAAACGGCAAGGCTATTGCTCTGGGTGAGCCTGAAGGTTTGGTCAAAACCATATTCGACGAAAAAACCGGAGAACTCCTCGGCGCGCACATGATCGGCGCAGAAGTGACGGAACTCATTCAAGGATACGGCATTGCCAAAACACTGGAAACAACCGAAGCCGAATTGATGCACACCATCTTCCCGCATCCGACATTATCGGAAATGATGCATGAGAGTGTCTTAGCAGCATACGGAAAAGCTATACATTTCTAGGCTTATATCGTATCTTGCTCACAAATAAAGGAGCATATAATGGACCTGAAAGAAGAAGACATCCTCGGCGATAAAATCCACGAGCATTGGTACTACGTATCCAAAGGCCGTGCGATGCGCCAGTTTTTAGGAGATATAACCGTTGATGAAGTGCTCGATGTCGGCGCAGGCTCAGGCGTGTTCTCAAAACAACTTATTGACCATGGCATGGCTAAAGCGGCCGTCTGTGTTGACCCTGAATATGCCGAAGATCGTGAAGAAAAACATGATGGCAAGCCGATTAAATTCGTCAAAAATATTGATAAAACAACTCAAGAATTAACATTAATGATGGATGTTTTAGAGCACGTCCCGGATGATGTTGCATTGTTGAAAGAATATGCCGACAGCATGCCTGACAATGGGCAGGTGCTTATCACTGTTCCTGCGTTTCAATTTATGTGGTCTGGGCACGATATATTTTTAGAACATTACCGTCGTTACACGATTGAAATGATGGAAAAAACAATCACAGATGCAGGATTAGAGCCGATTAAAAGCCGCTATTTCTTTGGCTCACTCTTCCCATTGATTGCCGCAATACGTTTAACCAAGCGCGCTGTTTTTGATCAAGAACTAGAATCAAAAAGCGAATTAAAGCTCTATCCGAGTTGGCTCAACAAAACACTGACTGGCATTCACGATGCAGAGCGTATGAGCCTGTTTTCGTTTAATAAGTATTTTGGTCTCAGTGTTTTTTGCCTGTGCGGTAAACCACAAGGAAAGTAAATATGTTACGCGCCTTGATCGCATTATCACTGTTTCTCCTTATGTCTCCTGCAAATGCGCAAGACCAATTCCAAGCTGTGCCTCAGGCAACAGAGCACATCACTGGGCTAGACATAGAAGAGCATTTTCAATACATCGAAAAGCTCTACACCAATCAAAAACCTGATATGAACGCAATCAGTGCATTCATCGCGCAATACCCATTAGAAGACTTTTTATTGACCAACACAGTGGTTACAAATCGAGGCTCACAAGAGCCCGAAACATACACAAGGAATAATTTGGAGTTTGTCGCGGATGAACAAGCCCGAGATTATGACCTGATTGACACACGCATTCGCCACACAATCACGAACATAGAATATCTTGAAGATAAACTAAGTGCGAAAGTGTCTTATACCTCTTTATTCCAAGGCCAAATGAAAAAAGATGTTGTCGGCAAAGGGCTTTCTATTCTTGATTTTAAATCACTTTCCGTCTGCACAGATATTTTAAAGCTTGTAAATGGCGGTATAAAAGGGCAAAAGGCTGATTGTAGAACAGATATAATTTACGGCGAGCCAAGGCCAGCGCGGTAGGAATGAAAATATGACGTATAATCCTAAGTTATTAGATAAGGCGAAACGCCATCCTGAGAAACAGAAAAACCCAGACCGTCCGGCAGGGCGTAAACCTGATTGGATACGTGTACCTGCGCCGCAAGGTAAGGTTTACGCAGAAACGAAAGACATCGTACGCAAACAAAAGCTGACCACGGTTTGTGAAGAAGCTGGCTGCCCGAATATTGGCGAATGTTGGCAACAAAAACACGCAACCTTTATGATTTTAGGCGAAGTGTGCACACGCGCTTGTGCCTTCTGTAATGTTGCAACAGGTAAGCCTGATGAAGTGGATAAGCTAGAACCCCTTCGTATCGGCGTCGCTGTAAAACAAATGGGACTAAAGCATGTTGTTATTACGGCGGTTGACCGAGATGATTTAAAAGATGGTGGCGCGGATCATTTCGTCAAAACCATTATGGCCATTCGTATGAAAAGCCCCGGTACAACAGTTGAGATTCTTCCGGGTGACTATAAGGGCAATATCAAAGATATTGACCATGTCATTGATGCAAAGCCTGACGTTTTTAATCACAACCTTGAAACTGTGCCGCGTCTTTATCCCACAATCAGACCCGGAGCGCGCTATTTCAGATCATTAAGATTATTAGAGCGCGTTAAGGATGTTGACCCGACAATGTTCACTAAATCAGGCATGATGGTTGGCCTTGGTGAAACCAAAGAAGAAGTTATGCAAGTCATGGATGATATGCGCGCCGCGCAAATTGATTTCATTACAATTGGTCAATATCTACAACCGACACCCAAGCATGCCCCTGTTATGAAATGGTGGACGCCGGAGGAATTCGAAGAGCTTGAGCGTATTGCGCGTTCTAAGGGGTTCCTAATGGTTTCCGCAACACCGCTGACACGCTCATCGCACCATGCCGGTGACGACTTTGCAAAACTCAAGGCTGCACGCGACGAAAAGTACGGTTCCGTTGCCGCAGAATAGCGTACATCTATGACCACACATGCAGAAAAACGTACTTTACCGTACACACCGGAACAGCTTTTTGATCTGGTCGCTGATGTTGCAAAATATCCGGATTTTCTGCCATGGTGCCTTACAAGCCGCATTAAGAAGTGGGAGGGCGATACCGTATTTTATGCTGATCTTGTTATTGGCTATAAGATGGTACGCGAAAAATTCGGCTCAAAAGTGACACTCAACGCTCCCGATCATATTCACGTAGAATATTTATCCGGCCCCATGAAATATTTGTCCAATCACTGGAAATTTATTCGTGAGGATGATGGGTCTTGCACTATAGATTTTTTCGTGGAGTTTGAATTCAAAAACAGAATTCTACAAAATTTGATCGGCATGTTTTTCAACGAAGTTGTCCGCCGTATGGTCAGTGCCTTTGAAGAACGTGCACAGGATTTATATGGTGCGAACGGTCTCAATCAAGAGAGTGAAGGCCTTCTCACACGCTGAACGTCTAATCTCTAAACGGCTACCGGTAAAATTACATTCGGTTATAACAGGGTCGCGTCCAGTAACGCATATCCCGATAAAGACAAGGCCAACAGGCTTTTCATCTGATCCGCCGCCGGGGCCTGCAATCCCCGTAACTGATAGGGCAATGTCAGCATTGCTGTTATCAAGTGCCCCCAAGGCCATAAAATCCGCGCATTGAGAGCTTACGGCGCCGTAATTATCAATCACATTCATTGATACGCCTAACAGATCTGTTTTCGATTGATTAGAATAGGTCACATAACCACGATCAAAAACCACCGAAGATCCCGCACGATCCGTCATCGCCGCGGCGATCATACCACCTGTACAGCTTTCCGCGGTTACGAGCTTAATTTCTTTTTCTTTGAGTAGCTGACTCAATTCACCCACAAATTGATCCACAATATTACCCCCAGTACGTGTGTGTAACTTACAGTAATGCGCCTGTAACCATGACAATCGCGGCGGCAAAGATACCTGCAACAATATCATCGCCCATAACACCAGCCGCACCTTTAACCTTCTTGTCAAAGAAACTAACCGGCCAAGGCTTTAGTATATCAAAAAAACGAAATGCTATAAACGCTATTAAAACCAAAAGCGGATTAAGCGCAGCAGGCATAAGGGCAATCCATTGTCCTGCAACTTCATCAATCACAATCATTTTCGAGTCATGTCCATCCAGGGCCTTATCAAATTTATCGGCAGACCAAAGTCCGACAATAGTAATTAAGAACGCAGCAACACCTAAGCCGTATACGCCGCTTAACGCATATATGATTAAACCAAAGGGAATGGCCCCCAAGCTTCCCCATGTGCCGGGCGCAGGATTAATAAAACCGCAGCCAAACCAACTGGCAAGCCATACGTATTTCTGTTTTTTATCTAATTTCTCAGGCACAGAATAATTAAACATGGCCGCGCCCCTCATTGTCAGAAGGTAGGGACACAGAAACGACAGCCTGTGCCGCGATTCCTTCTTCACGCCCGGTAAATCCCAATTTTTCACTGGTCGTGGCCTTAATGTTCACGCGGTCACGAGAAACTTTTAAAAGGTCAGAAACACGCTTTACGATTTGTTCACGGTATTTACCAATTTTAGGGCGTTCACAGATCAAGGTTATATCCGCATTAATCAGACGGCCATCCTTCTCACGGAGCAATGTCATAGCGCGTTCCAGAAATACCGCACTATCCATGTTTTTAAAATCCATATTACTAGGCGGGAAGTGAAGGCCAATATCGCCTTCGCCGATTGCCCCTAAAATTGCATCGGTTAGTGCATGCAACCCAACATCTGCGTCGGAGTGCCCCTTAAGTTTGCGACCATATTCAATATCAACACCACAGAGCGTAATGGTTTTTACATCTTTTGCTTCATCATCAAAAGCATGCACGTCATAGCCCATACCTGTGCGCATTTCAGTGGATAACAAATGCTGTGCCATGTGCAAATCTTCCTGCGTTGTAATTTTAAAATTCTGTTTTCCACCGTGAACTAGTTTTACATCTATACCCATCGCTGAGACAATCGCGGTATCATCAGTGTAAACTTGATCTTTATCACAATTATCATGCGCGTTTCGTAGCACACCATAATGAAATCCTTGAGGGGTCTGCATGGCCCACATATTATCCCGCTGTACGTTTTGAGTGGCAATATCATTATCACCATAGCGCAACGTATCGACAATAGGCGCCGCCAGAGTCGCCGCTTTATGGTGCTTTAAGCTGTCTAGTAGAGAATAGATTTCAGATTTCTTTACAAAAGGGCGCGCCGCATCATGTATCAAGATAATGTCATCCGCGTTTAAATGCGATAGAGCGTTCAAACCATTCAAGACGCTTTCTTGTCTGGTATTCCCGCCGATACAAAACCGTACATTATCGAGGCCCTCCACAGCTTGCTTATATAAATCATGATGGCCTTTATTGATAACAACACAAATATCCTGCATGCCCTTCATACTAACAAAAATATCAAGCGTACGACGTAAAATTGTTTTACCACCCATCGTCATATACTGCTTAGGTATATCCGTTGATAAGCGCTCACCAGTACCACCTGCTGCGATAATTACGCTAAAATTTGAAGGAGCTGTAGACACGTTAACCTATGTTTGTATGATTTATGTTGTATTTCTGTGTCACGCGTTGTAAAAATGCAACACTACATTTCATCGCAAGCACGCATACTTAATGCCGTTATAACAAAATCGACGCAGGCAATACATACAAAATGAACAATGTTATCAACGAAACACAACCGAGTAATCGTCTGAGTTTCAGAGAAATGCTAATCAAAGCTTTTTCGGGGATGCATTTTTCACGTTTGAAATACAGATCTTGGCGCACCAAAGCCGGAATTTTGCTTCTGATTGCCTCCATCATCAGTGGGTTTATGACATACGCGGCATTATCTAAAACGCCTCCATTTGGCGATGATCCCGATTTGGTTATATGGCTGCTTAATGTTGATTTGATCATACTGCTTCTTCTCGTGTCACTTATTGCGCGGCGTATCGTTACCGTATGGAGCAATAAGAAAAAAGGGATCGCCGGATCGCATTTGCACGTTCGGCTTGTGTATATTTTCAGTGTTCTGGTGGCCGTACCAACGATTATCATGACCATACTCTCGGCTCTTCTGTTTCACTATGGCGTCCAAGCATGGTTTAGCCAACGCGTGCAAACAGCCATCAATGAATCACAAGCCGTTGCACAATCATATCTTGAAGAACATAAACAGGTCATTCGCGCTGATACTCTTGCTATGGCGAGTGACCTTGATCGTCAGGGTGATCGTTTGATGTTGGATGAAAATTTGTTTTCTAAAGTTATTGATACACAATCATACATTAGGAACCTTTCTGAGGCCGTCGTCATTAATCAAAAGGGACGGGTTTTAGCTCGTTCAGCTCTTACTTTTTCATTGGAGTATGAGTTGCCTACCGATTTTCAATTAACGCAGGCAGAGCAGGGTGAGGTCGTCCTTGTTATGGGAGAAGAACAAGACCGCGTTCGCGCACTCGCCAAAGTTGAATCTATCCCCGGTGCTTTCCTATATGTCGGACGCATGATTGACCCGCAAGTTATATCCCACCTAAAGGCCGCGGATCTCGCTGTGAAAGACTACAATAATTTGCAATCAAAAAACTCCGGCCTACAAATTACTGTTACTATGATTTTTGTGGTTGTTGGCTTTCTGTTGCTACTTGCCGCGATATGGTCGGGGCTATTGCTCGCAAGGCAACTCGTCAATCCCATAGGTGAATTGATAACAGCGTCTGATCGCGTGAGAGCAGGGGATTTAGCCTCGCGTCTTCCTGACACGAAACGTCTTGAAGAATTTGAGTATCTTGCTAAATCATTCAATCGAATGACCAGCCAACTTCAATCACAACGCGATGATTTGATAGAAGCCAACCGTCAGATTGACCAAAGGCGCCGCCTTACAGAAACAGTCCTTGCTGGTGTTTCATCTGGTGTTATTGGCGTGGATGGTGAAGGTATTATAAACCTTGCTAACAATTCTGCTTCTGATCTTCTTGCCAAAACACATGACGACATTGCCGATCACTACATTCTGGATATTATTCCTGAATTAAAGCCTATGCTTAAGGATGTTGTCAAAAATCCAAAGAAAACCATTCAAAAAGAAATTCCTGTTTTCTTCGGAAAATCAGGCAAGCGTATTTTCCTCTTCAGGATTTCCATCGAAACATTAGAAGAAAACTCTACAGGCCTGATTATCACTTTTGATGATATTACCGAGCTTCAATCGGCACAGCGAAACGCTGCTTGGTCTGATGTCGCCAGACGGATAGCACATGAAATTAAAAACCCACTTACACCGATACAACTGTCCGCCGAACGTTTAAAACGTAAATATCTAAAAAATATTGATAAGGATGCAGAAATATTTGAGCAATGCACAGACACCATCATCAAGCATGTCGGTGATATTGGGCGCATGGTTGACGAATTTTCTTCGTTCGCACGTATGCCTGACCCTGTCATGAAGCCGCAAAGCCTTGTAAATCTAGTAGAAGATTCCCTCACTCTCGTAAAACAAGCGCATGAAAAAATAGAGTTTTCACTCATAAAAGACTCGGCCCATGATTCCGTTAATTGCGATGCACAGCAGATAAGGCAGGTAATGACGAACCTTCTCAAAAACGCAATTGAAGCAATAGAAATGCAAAATGATATTTCTAAAAAAATACATCTTTTAATCGGCAAGCGCGGGGCAGAATCATTTATTACAATCACTGATAATGGCTCTGGTTTCCCTGAAAACGAAGATATAGCAAAACTTACCGAACCCTACATCACACACAAACAAAAAGGAACGGGACTGGGGTTAGCAATTGTGAAAAAAATTATCGAAGACCACAACGGTAAACTATCTCTTGGTGTACCGGCTTGGCTCGAAGAAAACGACAAATGGCAGGATCTTGGTGGTGCTTGTGTTGTGCTAACGTTTCCGTGCGTAAAAAATTCAGACCAAAAGGAATAAAAATACTATGAATGCAAAAATCTTGATTATCGATGATGAAGATGACATACGCGCTTTAATTCAAGGCATTTTGGAAGATGAGGGGTATAACGTTATATCGGCATCAAATAGCGATGCAGGCCTGAGCCTTATTAATGATGCTCATCCTGACTTAGTCATTCAAGATATTTGGCTGCAGGGAAGCGATAAAGACGGCATTGAAATTTTAAAAGAAACTAAAAATCAGCGTTCTGATTTACCTTTTTTGATGATCAGTGGTCACGGGACGATTGAAACTGCAGTCTCCGCAATTAAGTTAGGGGCTTATGATTTTATTGAAAAGCCTTTCAAAAGTGACCGGCTGCTCCTCATGATTGGTCGTGCATTAGAAAATTCCGCCCTTAAGAAACAAAATGAAGAATTGCGAAAAAGATCATCTGATCATGTCAGCGAATTAATTAAACAAGTCCCCGAAACCGTTTTGAGTATTTTAGACAAATCAGCTGCAACAAACAGCCGACTTATGATCACAGGTGAGGCTGGTACAGGTAAAAACATCGCAGCGCACTACGTTCATGACAAATCATTGCGTGCAGCTAAACCCTTTATGACACTTAGCTGCGCAACTATGCAGGCCGAGAAATTGGAAAAAGAACTATTCGGTATTCAAGAATCAGAGCCCAATGGCGTATCCACACCGGGATTATTAGAACTTGTTAATGGTGGCACACTACTTTTAGACGAAGTATGCGCTCTCCCATTAGATATACAGGGAAAAATACTCAACTTTTTGCAAGACAATACCTATTACAAAATTGGATCAAATCATAAACTTACTTCTGATACGCGCGTGATCGCGACGACGAGCGAGGAAATACAACAGAAAATAAAATCAGGCGATTTCCGCGAAGACCTATTTTATCGCCTGAATGTTGTACCTATTGATATAGAGCCTTTAAGGAAAAGACGACACGATATAGGTAAACTTGTGCAACACTTGAGTGATTTAAAATTTACCGAAAACGCACTCATGAAACTCAAATCGTACTCTTGGCCCGGCAATATCAAACAATTTAACAATATTCTTGAATGGCTATTTATCATGTACGGAGATAAAAACATTGAAATTGATACGGAGCATTTGCCGCAAGAAATTAACGGACTGGAAAAAACAGCCCCCGATACAGCTCAAGATAATACCCCGAACCTTTTTGCAGACAGCATATTAACAATGCAGTTACGTGAGGCGCGTGAATGTTTTGAAAAACATTATTTGCTATCACAGGTTAATAAGTTCGACGGTAATATTTCTAAAACTGCCGAATTTATAGGCATGGAACGATCTGCTCTGCACAGAAAGTTAAAATCACTTGAAGTTTTCGCAGATGAAAAGCAGAATGTGGCCTGAAACTAAGTCTTCTTCATAACTTCTATCAAATGAAAGAAAAAACATGAGAGTTATCATTTGCGGCGCTAATCAGGTTGGTGCAAGTATCGCGGCATATCTTTCAAAAGAAGAGAACGATGTCACTGTTGTTGATCATGCAAGTGAACAGCTTGCCCGTGTTAACAATTCGTTGGATGTTAATACAGTTGCAGGTCATCCATCTGATCCGAATACACTCAATAATGCGGGCGCAAACGAATGCGATCTTATTATAGCCGTAACCGAGCGCGATGAAATTAATATGGTCGCCTGCCAAATCGGGCATTCTTTATTTAGCATTCCCAAGAAAATAGCCCGTATTCGCAAACAAAGCTATCTCGATCCGTCTTGGTCCAATCTGTTTAGTCGCGCGCACATGCCAATCGATGTGATTATTTCACCCGAAATTCTTATTGCGGATGATATTCTACAAAGATTATCCATCCCCGGCACGACCACTGCCATAACCTTAGGGGGTGGTAAAGCGCATCTTGTCGGCGTTATATGCATGGAAGACTGCCCTGTACTACATACGCCATTAGGGCAGCTTGATAAACTGTTCCCGGATCTATCATTTTCGATTGTTTCCTTAACACGCAAAAACAAAAGTATTCTCCCCGATGAAAATGACATGCTGAAAGTAGGGGACGAGGCCTATATTATCGTAGACAGTATCCACCTACGGCGTGTTATGGCAGCCTTTGGCCACCTTGAAAAAGAGGCGCGGAAAATCATTGTTTCGGGCGGCGGTAACATCGGCATCTCATTGATCCGGAAGCTACAGACACACATTAACGGATTACAACTTAAAATTATTGAACACAACCAAGAACGCGCACAATTCCTGAGTGAGCAATTAGAAAATATTATTATCCTGAATGGTAATACTCTTGAAAAAAATATTTTAGAAGAAGCATCTGTTTCTTCTGCTGAAACTTACATTGCCCTTATGAATGACGATGAAAGCAATATTTTAGGCTCTTTGCTTGCCAAACAATATGGGTGTGAGCGTGTTGTTACATTAGTCACGAACAATGCTTATAATCCACTTGTAGGACCATTAGGTATTGATACAATGGTGTCGCCAAAAGCCATTATTGTATCAAATATCATGCAACATGTAAGAAGAGGGCGGATCGTCAGCATTCACAACATTCATGATGGCGAAACAGAAGTCATAGAAATTGAGATTTCTGACTCATCGCGCGTTGCTAATAAATTAATCGCTGATATAGAACTCCCTTCTTCTGTTGTCATCGGTGCCATTATTCGTGATGGAAAAATTATTATCCCAAAGGAAAATAATAAAATCCTACCGATGGATCACATCGTCATTCTCGCATCACGAGAACATGCAAGAGAAGTTGAAAAAATGCTCTCGGTTCATGTGGATCTATTGTAAATCATGAAACTTGGCATATTCGATTCAGGATTAGGTGGTCTTTTAATTGCGAAATCTATACGCGCGCATTTACCTGACATCGACATACTGTATTTCGGTGACACGCTACACTTACCATACGGAAACAGATCATCCGAAGCCATATATGAATATAGTAAACGCGCAATGGAGTTTCTGTTTGCCGAAGACTGTAATTTAATCATTACCGCGTGCAATACAGTTAGCGCCTCAGCTTTACGACAATTACAACAACAATATTTACCCAATAGCCAGTATTCGGACAGACGCATTTTAGGTGTTGTCGTCCCAACTTTAGAAACAGCCATTGATCGCGGTTATAAACGCCTTGGTGTGATTGCTACCAATTATACAATCGAAAGCGGCATTTACCCCGATGAACTTCAAAAAATTGATCCCGAGATACAAATATTCCAAAAAAATACCCCATTACTGGTTCCCTTAATAGAAAATAATGGTGCGCAGTGGCTTCCGTCAGTTTTAGAACATTACTTAAAACCATTGCTAGAACATAAAATTGAATGCCTGATATTGGGATGCACACATTTCCCGTTCTTAAAAGAAGACATAAAAAGAATAATCGGCAACAATGTTTCTTTAATTTCTCAAGATGACATTATTCCACAAAAATTAATGGATTACCTTGAGCGACACCCCGAAATATCCGATAAAATCACATCAAAAGGAACATCTGAGTTCCTCGTAAGCGACATAACCAAAGGATATGTTGATGCTGCGGAATATATATATCAGTCATCCATACCGATTAAACACGCGCGATTTAATGCCATAAACGAAAACTATTACAGGATTGATTAAAAGCATGACACATTTCCCACCCAGTATCGATTTTCCTGACGCCATATTTTGGGATTGGGACGGCACACTCGCCGACAGTTACAGCTTTTTAAATGATGCCCATAACCATACCCTAACGACACTAGGCTTTGAGCCGTTCAAACAAGATGAATATAAACAGTATTTCGGTAAACCTAGAGAAATACTGTACCCCGCAATTTATAAAGAAAAATGTGATGAGGCGATGGAGGTATTCCAGACATACGTATTCGATAACAGCCATAAAGTACAAACAATCGAAGATACGCAATCCGTTTTAGAATTTTTTAAGGCAAAAGACATCCTGATGGGTGTTGTCACCAATAAGAAAGGCACATTCGTATCACGGGAATTAAAGCACACGAAATATGATCAATATTTCTCAGTTCTGGTTGGCGCAGGTGAAGCAGAAAACGATAAGCCTTCCGCCGCACCTCTAAATTTGGCCTTAGATAAGTCCGGACTTTCAACAGGTACACACACGATTTGGTATGTCGGTGACACTGAAAATGATCTGGCATGCGCAAAGGAAGCAGGCTGCCCCGCATTATTCTTAAAAGGGGAAGAAAACACGAATGAACTCATACGCAAATACACACCTCTCATCAGCTTCGATAACTATGCTCAACTCAGGGAGTTTCTGGTTGCAATATAGAAAGGTTGCTCTAAAACAGTGAATATGTTTTATTACAATCCACTGAATGGTTTAGTAAGTTTGTAAAAACAATAAAAATAATAACTTAGGAAATAAAAATGTCCGAAAAAATACAAAATGTCCAAGACGTTTTTCTCAATAAAATTCGTAAAGAAAAAATGTCCGTCACAGTCTTTCTTGTGAACGGCGTAAAGCTTCAGGGAATCGTAACATGGTTTGATAATTTCTGCTTACTACTGCGCAGAGACTCCCATGTGCAGCTTATCTATAAACACGCAATTTCAACGATCATGCCGGGCGGACCGCTTAGCTTGAACGACGAAAGCAAATCTGACTCATCTGATGATGAATAGATATAGATAGCTGGTTCACATAAGGAACCAAAATCTTGAAAAATAAAGATAATATGTATATCGGCGTTCAACATCAGGAACGTGATAAGGCGTATGTTATTCAACCTATTGATAAGAATAAGCCACTGTTCAGAGATGTCGATGACATTATAGAAGAGGCCGAAGGCCTTGCTTTGGCCATTGATCTGGATGTCGTTAAGACAGAAGTTGTCAGTTATTCCAAAATTCAATCGGGCAGCTTTTTTGGAAAGGGTATTCGCGAAAACATCGCCAACGATCTGGCAACAATCGAACCTGCTATTGTAATTGTAAATAATACATTGTCGCCAACACAACAGCGTAACCTTGAAAAAGAGTGGAACACCAAGATCATTGACCGCACTGGCCTTATTCTTGAGATTTTTGGAGCAAGAGCCCAAACGAAAGAAGGACGCCTGCAGGTTGAACTTGCCGCATTAGATTACCAAAAATCCAGACTTGTTCGTTCATGGACCCACCTGGAAAGACAACGTGGTGGTGCGGGCTTCATGGGCGGTCCCGGTGAACGCCAAATTGAAATTGACCGCAGATTAATTGCCGAGCGTATAACACGCCTGAAAAAAGATTTGGAGAATGTCCGCCGCACCCGTGACCTAGGACGACAGAGCAGGGCGCGCGTTCCATTACCTGTGGTTTCTTTGGTTGGCTACACAAATGCAGGCAAATCAACCTTATTTAATAAAATGACGAAGGCAGGGGTCTTCGCAGAGGACTTACCCTTCGCAACACTCGACCCGACAATGCGTAAAATAATGCTCCCCGGTAATCAGTCGGCAATTCTTGCCGACACGGTGGGCTTTATTGCCGATCTACCGACACATTTAGTTGCAGCCTTCCGCGCAACGCTAGAACAAATCATTCATGCCGATGTAATCGTCCACGTCATTGATGTATCGCGCAAAGACTATATGGCGCAAAAAAATGACGTGATCACCATTTTACAAGATCTCGGCGTAGAGTATGAAAAAGATGAGCGTATCATCGAGGTGTACAACAAAATTGATAAACTAAACCAAGATGACTGCGAAGAATTCGAACGTCTTTGCAAAATATCAAATATCCCTAGCATTATGGTTTCCGCCTTTAAAGGGCAGGGCATTGATAATCTTTTATCCTACGCGGCAGAGATTACGAGTAGAAATAATAAACAAGTTTCATATTCCATCAGAATAGAAGATGGTAAGGCCTTATCATGGCTATACGAAAATGGTGATGTCGCAGAACGCGAAGATAGTAACGACACTGTTCGTGTATCCGTTAATCTTGATGAGGCTCATATACAGAAATTTGAGAGCAGCTTTGATTACACATCAGACTAATCAAGCGCGTTCTTTTAATTTTTGATTATTCCACGATGATTCCATTTGCTCCAGACTAGCATCAGACATTTCCAAACCTTGTTGTTTTATATCTTGCTCAACCCCATGAAATCTTTTAACAAATTTCTGATTACATTGACGCAAAGCCTCTTCTGTATTGATCCCGAGCATGCGGCCGTAATTGGCAAGCAGAAATAATATATCTCCGAGTTCTTCTGCTTGGTTTTCTAAATCATTTTGGGCGACCGCTTCGCGCATTTCTTTGATTTCTTCTTCAAGTTTATCAAGAACATGCGTAACATCAGGCCATTCGAACCCCACTTTAGCGGCTTTCTTCTGCAACTTTTGAGCCTTTAACAAAGCGGGCAAAGCATTTGTTACACCATCTAGTGCACTCTGTTGAGTTTTTCCTTCTCTACTTTTTTGCATGTCCCAAATTGCATCAACGTCCGATGCATTTTTTGCATCCGCATCACCAAAAACATGCGGATGACGACTGATCATCTTATGGGTTACGTCGTGAATAACATCATTAAGGTCAAACTGATCATCTTCTGACGCCATTTGCGCGTGATAAACAGATTGAAACAGTAAATCCCCCAATTCTTCGCGCAAATCTTTCATGTCATTACGATCTATCGCGTCGGCTACTTCGTATGCTTCTTCTAAAGTATAAGGAATAATTGTTTTGAACGACTGCACTAAATCCCATGGGCATCCGGTTTCAGGCGTTCGCAAAGCCTTCATAACACCGACAAGGTCTTCCAGATTATATTGCTTCAGGACATCCATTTGATAAAACCCCTTTAAAACTAACAATGATACAACTGTAAAGAGCAATTTTTTCAATCACAAGCAAGGATACTGTGTTATTATTTTGCTCGAGTAAAAACGCCCCACTGATTCTATCTATATGTCCAATACCGAAGACCTCAAAAAACAACGTGAGAGATTTCTCTCTTTTTCATTCGCAACATCGGATTTATTGTTGGAAGTGAACGATGAAGGTCGCGTTCAATTCGCTTTAGGTGCTATCAAAGGTTTAACAGGAAACAAAAATGCCAAAGCATTGCTCAAAACCGATTGGTTAGACTTGTTTTCTCCAAAAGACCGCATGGTTTTAAAAATCATGCTAAAAAAAGCTCAGCCAGGCTTGCGTTGTGGCCCTACGCTTGTTTCTATTAAAAAAGGCAAGACAGTTCAAAATATTCTCGTCAGCGCTATCAAGATGCCTGATAAGTCCGAAACATTCATCAGCATTGCAACCGGTAATGCCCTTATGAATCAAATTGGCCAGCTTGTAAGGGACTATGAAGAAAGAAAGCCACTCGATAAGGAAACATTTATCGATGCCGCACAGGAAGTTCTGCGCATGGCATCTGATCTTGGACAAGATGTTGACATGACTTTAATTGACTTGCCTAATGCAGATAAAGCGAAGAAGCGTTACGGCAAAGAGGCATGGGATAAGCTCTCGGAAGATGTCGATAAAATTCTATGTCAAAATTCTATAGATGGAGGCACCGCAGCCCATTTGGGTGGAGGACGTTATAGCGTTATTCATGACTCTGACACAGATATTTCTGCCTTAACCACTGAAATTAGCAAAGCCGCGAAAGAGCATGATCCTTTCGATGAAGGCCTTGAAATTCAAATGAAAAGCATCTCTACGGATATGAGCAGTATGGACGAGCGGGATGCAACGCGCGCATTGTTCTACACACTCAATGAATTTGAACGTCAGGGCACAGAGATGACGATTGATACATTGAACTCTAGCTTCAAAGCCTTCGTAGCAGCCAACACGCAAAAAATTCAGGAATTTAAAAATATCTTACAAAGCCTCTCTTTTTCTATGCATTTTCAACCGATCGTAAATCTGCAGACACAAGAATGTAGTCATTATGAAATGCTCTGCAGATTTAAAGAAGGTAACACCTTTGAGTGGATTATGTTCGGCGAAGATATCGGGATGGCATCAGAACTTGATATTGCCGTGTGCAGACGTGCCCTAAACTACATCACAAAGAAAAGAATGGATACGGATGAAAGCTTTTCCATCAACCTTTCTGGTCAATCCATGACAGATGAAAGTTTTCTACAAAGGTTCGAAGAAGAGATAAAAGGGCATGAAGAAATCAAACACAGACTTATTTTTGAGATTACAGAAAGCACACAAATAAAAGATCTTGATCAAGTCGGTGAGGTTGTAAAACGTTTGCGCAGTTCTGGCCTGAAAATTGCTTTAGATGATTTCGGTGCTGGCTCTGCGTCTTTTCAATATCTCAGCAGTATGCATGTGGATTTTGTGAAGATTGATGGCAAGTACATAAAAAATATTATGCATGATAAACGAGATATGATCATGGTGAAAAACCTGACACAAATGTGTAAAGATCTCGATATGAAAGTTGTTGGTGAATTTGTTGAAAATAAAGAAATTGCAAATACATTACACAGTCTTGGTATTGATTACGGGCAAGGTTATTACTTTGGCAAGCCTGCTGCAGGCCCTCATTATACAAACCCGGAAGAACAGCAAAAATCATAATAAAAAGATTGTTTTTTATGTCAAAGATGCTTAGTGTCCGACAGGTTTTTCATACTGCTTAAAACGAACAACAAACAGGAAAATAAAATGTACCCGGTAATTTTATCTGGCGGATCAGGATCACGATTATGGCCACTTTCAAGGCCACTATATCCGAAGCAATTTATCGCACTCCATTCTGATAAAACCTTGTTTCAAGACACCGTACTTCGTCTAAGCGCACTTGAATTATCTAATCCGATTGTCGTGTGTAATGAAGAGCATAGATTTATTGTTGCCGAAAATATGCGCATGATTAATCAAGAACCACAGGACATAATCCTTGAGCCTGTCGGCAGAAACACAGCACCAGCCATTGCCGTTGCTGCTATCGCCGCACTTAAACACGATGAAGACGCTATATTGCTTGTTCTTCCTGCTGATCATGTCATTGAAAATGTCGATGCCTTTGGTAAGGCCGTTGAGACCGCACAAAAAATGGCAGAAGAGGGACATCTGGTTACGTTTGGTATTAAACCGACCGAACCGCACACAGGATACGGATATATCGAATCTGGTGATGAAATTGGTGAAGGCGCATACAAACTCGTAGCCTTCAAAGAAAAGCCCGATTTAGAAACGGCAAAATCATTTGTCGAAAGCGGTAATTACCTCTGGAATAGCGGGATGTTTTGTTTTAAGGCCAGCGCTTACCTTGCGGAGTTAGAAAAACACCACACAGATATTGTCACACACGCACGCTCTTCCGTTATAGGCAGTGAAGAAGACCTCGACTTCATCCGTTTGGATACAAAAGAATTTGAAAAATGCGAAGATATCTCCGTTGATTACGCTGTCATGGAAAAAACCGATAATGCCGTCATGGTTTCGCTTGATGCGCAGTGGAGCGACGTTGGATCATGGGACGCTGTCTGGAAAGTATGCGAAAAAGATGAAAACAATAACGTATGTGTCGGCGATATCATTACCCAAAATACAAAGAATTGCTTTATCAGGGGGCGTCACAAGCTCGTGTGTACATTAGGTCTTGAGGACATGATCGTTGTCGACACAAAAGACGCTTTATTGGTGGCACATAAAAAAGACGTACAAGGCGTAAAAGATATCGTGAATAAGCTTAAGAAGGATGAACGCAAAGAAGCCAAGCATCATCGCACGGTTTACCGACCATGGGGACATTACGATTCAATCGACTTTGGTGAGCGTGATCAGGTAAAACGTATTTCGGTGAAACCGGGCGCAAAACTTTCTATCCAAAAACACTTCCACAGATCAGAGCATTGGATCGTTGTTAAAGGGACGGCGAAAGTCACCAAGGGTGAAGAAACACTCATGATATCGGAAAACGAGTCTGTATATTTGCCAGTGGGCATTATCCATGCCCTCGAGAACCCGGGTAAAATCATGTTGGAGCTTATCGAAGTGCAAACAGGCAGCTATCTTGGTGAAGATGATATCGTAAGACTGGAAGACATCTATGGCCGCGCATAAAGACATGAAAGTTGCCGTTGTCCATGATTGGCTGCCCCTCATTGCAGGTGCAGAACGTGTTCTGGAGCAAATCCTCCTCGTGTTTCCAGGCGCAGACGTTTATACATTGTTCGATTTTCTGGATGATGACCAACGTAAGATGTTCGGCGATAGCAAGATAACGACAAGTTCCCTGAATAAATGGCCGAAGGTGCACAAATACTACCGCAAGCTCCTGCCGTTTTGTCCGCAGGCCATCGAGGATTTTGATCTTTCTGAATATGATTTGATTGTCTCGTCTAGCCATGCCGTGGCTAAAGGCGTAATTACAGGCGCAGAGCAAATCCATATTTCATACGTACACAGCCCAACCCGCTACGCGTGGGATTTGATGCATCAATATTTACGCGAAAGTAATATGAATAAGGGCATCAAAGGTTATCTGGCAAAAAAATTGCTGCATAAATTCCGTATCTGGGATTACAGAACCGCCAACGGCGTTGATCACTTCATCGCAAACTCAAACTATATTCGCAAACGCATCTGGAAAGTCTACCGCCGTGAGGCAGAGGTAATCTATCCGCCCGTTAATGTCGATATGTTTGAATATGCGGATAAGAAGGACGATTTCTTCCTGACGGCTTCACGCATGGTACCCTATAAACGCCTTGATCTCATTGCTGCGGCTTTTGCAAAACTGCCGGATCAAAAATTAAAAATCATTGGTGACGGCCCCGAAATGGCGAAGATCAAAGCCATCGCCGAAAATGCATCTAACATCGAATTAATGGGCTTTCAGCCTAACGAGGTTTTAAAAGACCACATGCAGCGCGCCAAGGCATTCGTATTCGCTGCTGAGGAAGATTTCGGTATTATCCCCGTCGAGGCACAAGCGTGCGGTACACCTGTGATTGCATACGGGGCAGGGGGTGCATTAGAAACAGTCATAGACTATGAAAAAGATGCCGAGAAAGCGACAGGGATTTTCTTCAATGAACAAACCCCTGATTGTTTGGCGGACGCGGTGAAACGCTTCAACGGTATTTGTGAAAAGATAGAATATAAAAACTGCCGCAAGAACGCTGAAAAATTCGCACCATCAGAATTTCAGAGACAGCTGAAAGATGTTGTAAAAAAAGCCACAAGCTAACTTCGGACGACATGCTATTATGAGTACTCAGAAGAAAATATTATTCTTAACCCATGTCGGTAATATGGGCGGAGCCGAAGCCAAGATGATAAGTCTGGCGAAATCCGTAGCAAACAATTCTGAAATATGTATGTTTCAAAACGGAGAACTCAAAGATCCCCTTCAAAAGGCTAGCTTAAAATACTCTGTGTTGGAAATGCCATCTTCCATCACTTCATTTAAGCGCGAACAAGGCTTATTCAGTGCGCTAAAAATAATACCAGGTATGTTTAGTTTTATCCGTATGTTATCGCGCAAAAGCCGTGATTTCGATGTCATCGTCTGTATGTCACAAAAATCATTTGTATTCAGTGCCTTGGCAAAACCAATAACGCGCAAGCCAATCGTTTGGTTTATGAACGATTTAATCACCAAAGAGCATTTCAGTGGCTCATTAATCAAATTTCTGACCACCTTGTCACGTTTCACAGCAAACCATATTGTTTTGAACTCTCAAGCCAGTCAGAAAGCGTGGCTTGATGCAGGCGGCAAAAAAAAGAACATCCATGTTCTTTATTCTGGTGTTGATACTAATAACTTTGAAAAAGGAATTCAAAACCCTGAAGAAATCAAAACGATTAAAGAACGCTACGTAAAAAACGATTCACCTTTGATCGGTATTTTTGGCCGTATTAGTAACTGGAAAGGTCAGGATGTTTTTCTAAAAGCACTTTCCAAAATTAATGAGGCACACGGTATAATCGTCGGCGGCGCGCAGTTTGGAGAAGAAGAATATGAGAAAAAATTACACAAACTCACTGCAGAATTGGGAATAGGTAACCGCATCACCTTCGTAGGACACTCTAATGAAATACCAAAACTGATGGCCGCGTGTGATGTAATCACTCATTGCTCAACTTCACCTGAGCCTTTCGGTCGCGTAATCGTAGAAGCAATGCTTGCAAAAACACCTGTCATTGCTTCGGATGCAGGCGGCGCACAAGAAATCATTGAGCACGGAGATAGTGGGTATTTATTTCCTATGGGCAATAGTGACAAGTTGATCGAGTACATCAATATTTGCCTAACTAAAGGCGAAAAAGACAAAGCAATCCAAATTGATAAAGCCAATCATAGGGCAAAAAAATATTTCTCGAGCCAAATCATGCTCGAAAAATTTTCGAAAATTATACAAACATCATCATAAAGACTACTGATCCTAGCATAGCAAATCTTTTAAAAATCTTGCAAATTTACCGGATATATATAAATTAAATACTGGTATGATACTTGCAATCGAGTATTCTGCGTTTTCAACTATACATAAGAAATTACATTATCATGTCTTACCGTACACCTCTTCTAATTTGTCTTTCATTTATTTTGACTGCATGTTCGGCATTGCCGGCCTCAGGCCCATACAGTGCAAACATTCTTGCAGACACCAAAGTACATCTTTCCGGTGAAGCACAATTTCCCGATAGGCACCCTGATAAGCAGGAGCCCAAATACACATTAGTTGAGATTAATGAACATACCATTGATGTGATTTCTAAATACCGAAAAGTCAGTTCCAAGAATTCTAACTGGCCTAAAAACACGAGCCCGCATGTAACAAAAATTGAAGTAGGGGATTCCATTGAAATCACTATTTTCGAACAAAACGCCGGTGGTTTATTTGTTCAAGAGGGTGCTGGCATAAGGCCGGGTAACTTCATTTCCTTGCCACCACAGATTGTTGATCGCACAGGATTTATTACCGTACCATATGCTGGCCAAATCAAGGCAGCAGGAAAAACATCTGCAGAAGTTAGTGCGTCTATCGTATCTGCATTATCTGATCTCGCCTTAGCACCTCAAGTCGTTGTCTCATTTCAAAGCCGGGGCGGAACCGAGGTTAGTGTTTTGGGTGATGTTGAAGATGCCAGTCGTTTTTCTCTAGGATTTAATGATGAGCGTGTTTTAGACGTCATTGCCGCCGCGGGAGGCCCCAAGTTTCCTGGTTATGAAACATGGGTTTCATTACAGCGCAAGGGAAACGAACATACTGTTTTTATGGATGACTTATTCATAGATCCAAGTAAAAATATTTTTGTGCAGCCAAATGACACATATTATTTATATCGTGAACCCAAGGTATTTAATGTGTACGGTGCAGCCGAATTCCAAGGCACACTACCTTTTGAGAAAAGGAAACTTACACTATCTGAAGCTTTGGGCCGTGCTCAAGGACTTAGAGATACTCAGGCTGATCCTGCAGAAATATATATCTACAAGGAAGAGCCAATTGAGTTTATTCGCAAAATCGAAGACAGCTTGTCTGTAGAATACTCAGATGCGAAAACTGCCTTTGTTCCTGTTATTTACAGAATTAATCTGAGAGAACATGAAGGATTTTTCCTTGCACAAAAGTTCCCAATGCAAGATCAAGACACAGTTTATATTGCTAATGCAGAGAGTGTTGAATACCTGAAGTTCTTGAACATCATCAGCACAACATCTTCTACAAGAACAGCCACAGAAAGGGCTTTCTAGCAATATCTCAATTTTGCACAAAACGTAAAATTCTGTATTTTAGTACATTTATATTTATCGTTTTTAACGTACGATTGGCCAGCCTTTAGCAAGTCGCAGACTGGCGTTATGGTAACAATAAATTGAAATAGTGTTGTATTGTCTGGCTGACTGGATTAAAAGCTTTTCTAACAACAAAATCATATAATTTAAAACAGGCCAATAAATTGAGCGAACAAGATACGATAGACCTAAAGCGGTTATATTATATATTTAAAAGACACATCGTCCTTATTGTTGGGATTGTTGTGACCCTTTTAATCGTTGCTGTGATGTATCTTGCGACGACACCTGAAAAATACACAGCAGAAACTGTTATATTACTGGATAAAAGTATCAGTAATTCAATATCTGACGTGTCGTCACTTAATCTAGCAACCTATGAGCCTGCCGCTATTGATAGCGAAGTAGAGGTTCTGAGATCCAAACGTATTACTGATGCCGTTGTAAAATTATTAGAGCCCAAAAATTATTTTAGTTATATCCCTAAAGATCAAGACAGACGAGACTTCATTCTTTTTCAAATCATACAGTCTAATATGTCTGTAAGCCGCGTAGAAAAAACATACGCACTTTCGATAAGATACAAGTCTACCGATCCACAAATCGCCGCTGACATTGCAAACGCATTCGCCGAGGTTTACATTGCCGATCAACTAGACTCGCTATCGGAAACATCTGAACGAACCATTACATGGTTACAAGCAAAGGCTCAAGAAATCAAAGAAAAGTCTAGGGATGCTCGTGAGAGGTTAGCGAAGTACAGAGCGGAATATAACGCGGAATCTCAGAAAAACATAAGAAAGAGCAAAAAGAATAAAAGCTTTAACCAAGAAGTGCGCTTACGTGAGTTTCTAGATCTAGAACAGGAAATCGAAACTTTCGATACGATCTATGAATCATACCTTGAGAAAATCAGAACTATCAGCCTAGAAAGCAGTTTTCCAGTGACAGAGACGCGTGTTATCACGTATGCAACAGCCCCGCTTCATAAAAGCGAACCGAAATCAAAAATTATCATAGGTGCGGCGATCATACTCGGCACCGGTATTGGTATCTTGATTGCACTCATTATTGATTTCTTCGACAAAACACTAAAAAGAGCAGGGCAAGCCAAAAGAGAGTTGAGAATGACTTTCTTGGGATTCCTTCCTAAAATTAGGCAATCAAAGCAAAAACATATATCTTTTGTATCTTCGGATGAGGTCAGTACCACAATCGGATTATACACACAGTCTGTCGATGATGAGCAATCATTATGTGCCGAAACAATAAGAACAATTAAGAATCTTCTTGATTATGAAACAGAGCCTAATAAGAGCAAAGTAGTGGGCATTTTATCAACGTTTGAAGATAAAGATACTCATGTAATTGCTTCTAACCTTGCTGTTCATTGTGCGCATGAGGGGGCACAAACATTATTTTTCGCCAGTGACATACAAAATGCAGATTCCTTCACTAACAAAACGATGCAAAACTTTCTCCTGGAGAATGTTTTTTATAGCGAAGATTACAACCTCAATGCCCTTATAAATGAATTAGACGGTGATACACCCAATCAAAGAAAATTTAATGCCCAACGTATGGCGTCACTACTTGATGTGTGTAGGAAGCAATATGATTACACAATCATAGACCTGCCCCCTATGCACGCAACATCAAACCTTCATACATATATTCAATCTGTTGATCATTTTATTATTGTTGCCGAATGGGGAAAAACATTACCTAACACACTCAACTTTTATCTTCAGCAGAACAGGCTAAATCGAGACAAAGTTGCTGGCGTGGTTCTCAGTAAAGCCAACATGAAAAAAATGAAAAGCCATTACGGTCACGTAGCTTATCAATATCCTAAAGAGTAAGCGTGTGAATGAAACGTTTGCCAATTTATATTATAAATCATATCAGCGCTGATACTCTTGTAGCATTGACAGTTATGGGTATGCGCGGCACTTCACTCGTCGTAAAATTTATTTTCACACTATTTATAGCTCGGTATATGAGTTTTGAAACATTGGGTGCTTATGGCCTCATTGCATCTGCTAGCATCATAGCGAGCTTGTTTTTTGGGCTCACATTGATCCACACAATAAGTCGAAACGCAGTTACACAAACACAATTAGAGATATGCAGAAGCATCCGTTATTATGGACAATATATTCTGTTTGTGTACATGCTTCTTCTAATCCCGACATATATAATCGGTGCATTATACGATAACATTCTATTATCTCTTTTAATTCTTATTGTTATTTTATTTGAGCATATAAACGGAGATTTTTATCGTCTGTTTTTAAACCTATCAAAGCCATTTCTTGCAAATCTATTACACTTTGTTAGAACTGCGATCTGGATGATTGTATTTATGTTAGTGGCTTACCTCAATCCGGATCTTAAAACACTCAATGATATTCTAATCGCATGGATTCTAGGTGGAATCGTAGCAATGATTGGGACAGTTACAGTAATGATCAGGTGGCCTTGGCGTGAGGTATCTTGTGACTTAACAATATTTCAATGGGTTAAAAATGAATTCAAACAAGCGCGTAATATGCACATAACAAGCGTTCTTACCGCAATCTCTCAATATTGGAGCCACTTTTTGATATCTATTCTACTTGGCTTACAACTAACCGGAGTTTTCGTTTTCTTCATGCAAATCATGTCTGCCCTATCTAATTTAGTACAAACAGGCGTGATACAAATTGCAAAGCCAAAGTTAGTTCGTGCGTTTAAAAACCAAGATCAAAACTATATGAAAATATTTTTTAAATCGTTTAAAGACACAATGATTGTTTCTGTTTTAATGGCTTTGTGTGCTTGGCCAAGCCTTTATTTCGTAACACTAAATCTCGATAAACCATTGGCCTTAGAATGGTTCTCTATATTTCCATATATATTAATCTTATTTGTTTTGACGATAGTTTCAGAGGTACTAAAACTAATATTCTACAGTTATTACAGAGACGACATCGTTCTAAAAATTAGCATTATCGCAATCATTTCCAGTGTCATACTCAATACAATATTAGTGTTTTTCATGTCTCTATGGGGCGCTGTTTTTGCACAAATGATTGTTTATGTAATTGTAATTACATATATAATAATACAAATAAGGCATTTACTGAACACAACAGAACCGATGAGAGCCTAAACTTTAGCTTTGCTTGTTTTGGAAATGCCGCATACACAGATCATAAAAACGCTGTGTTCCGTATGAAATTACAATAACCGCAATCGTAATGACCGACATCAATGCAACTAACTGAAAATGTGACAAATCTTCTACATCAAATATTTGATATAAAAAGACATATAATACTCTGTGAAAAAGGTAAGCCGCGAAGGATGCATAACCAATCCTCTCCCACATCCAATGTAGCTTTTCAAAACTTGCAACTTGATGTGATGAAAACATTAATACAGGAAAGGCTAAAATAGGCAGAACAAAGCTGATGTTCTCAACAATTAAGTAATCTGCTTGAATAAGACAAAGTGATAGTATAAGAGCCACAAACGACCCAATGAATGCGTTCTGACTTCTGCAAAATTCTTTTAAAGTATCAACCCGACCAAAAAAAACAGTAATACTGCAGCCGCGTATAAAGGATATATGCGCAAAACACGTTTTATATAAAATTGGTGTATTATTGCTGCGCGTTCTTTGCCTTCAAGATTACTTGATATGTTTTTTCTTTGCTGGCTTGTTAAAAGATAAGCGGAAACAGTAAAAAACACACCCAGAGCAATAATCGCCCATGATTTCGTGAACGGCGTTTTTAAAAGGTCCAGATCAACATAATCAACATGATGCCAGAAGCCGATAATGTATATGGCGGCGATCGCCCTTAAAACATCCAAAGCATAATCACGCTCGGGCTTCTGAGTATTTTCCATTGATACAAAATCCTAAATGATTTGAACATTACCACTCAATAATCGGATTTTTTCAACAAACTGATTATAACCGCGCTCAACTTGCCACGCTTCTTCCAGAATTGTTTCTCCATCCGCTACGCAACCGGCCAACGTTAATGCAATACCTGCACGTAAGTCGGTTGCGCGGACAGTATTACCTGCAAGCTTTGTGCCACCTTTAATCTTCAAAAGGTTGTCCTCAACATCAAACTGAACACCCATTTTAGCAAGCTCTTCAGCGTAGACATATCGACCAGGAAAACGTAAATCAATAATACGGCTTTCTCCCTTCGCTAACGCCCCATAGATAGCAAATAAAGGTTGCATGTCCGAATTGATGCCAGGGTAGGGCCCCGTAGATATTTCGACCGGATAACAGCGACCACCGCGAACAATAACACTATTATCTTTTCTGTAATATTCTGTTCCGCTCTCTCTGAGAAAAGCCAAAGGCACATCTAAATGATCAAATGGAAAGTCAATGATTTCAATATCGCCACCAGTTAACGTTGCACCAATCATCCATGTTAAGGCCTCCATATTATCAGGAATCACCCTATGGCTTGTCCCTGACAGAGTTTCAACCCCGTTTATCTCAATACGCTCTTGACCAAAAACTTTAATGTCCGCACCCATTTTATTAAGCATATCAATAAGATCAATAATTTCAGGTCTAATATGCGGCCCCCAAATTGTTGTTTTTCCTTTTGCCAAACTACCGCACAGAATTGCATTCTCGGTTGCACCGGTTGAGCGCATTGGTAAAACAATATCTGCACCGATTAGGCCATTTTCAGCCTCAGCTTGAAGGTGTGTATCATCATCATAAACACGTGCCCCTAATGTTTCGAGGATCATGACGTGAAGGTCATATTTCCTTTCCCCTAATTTACACCCACCAGGCAGAGGGACAGCGCCCGAACCAGTCTTAGCAACCAAAGCACCCAGAATAAGCAATGTGTTCCTGATAGACCGGCCGTTCCAATCAAGAAAAGATTTTAGGCTTTCATCTTGATGAATAACACAATGCTCTTCCGTAACGTCACAGCGCTTACCTAACGCTTCAAGCATACCTAAATGCACCTGCGCATCACGCAAGCTTGCGGGATAGTTACTAAGCTCCAATGTATCCGATGTTAAAATTGATGCCGCAAGCAATCTTAAAACCGAATTCTTAGCACCGCTTACTTTGACTGTTCCTTCTAACTTAGAACGCTTGATGGAATATTTTATATCATCGTTTTTATTAGTTTCATCATCACGAGCAATAAACGCTGATGGATTTAATGTATTCACGGAACTGTACCTCGTTGTTTTAAGCAGTTAATCAATAGAGTTTTTTCATAGCATGCGGAAGCTTTTTTTCTAAAACGGATAAAACCTGCTCCCTCAACCAGAGACCACTATCACCCCAAAGCCATTTATATGGCTTTACCAACATAAAAATAGCGAAAAAGCCAATCAACGCAGAAGTCAGTAAAAACACTAAGATTGGCGATAATAAGGAGCGCAGTAAAAATAATACAGGCAAAATAATGACAGCTAATAGAGCAGTAATAATGATGCCATTCATAATTGTTTTTAGAAAATCAAGCAGTGAGAGGTTTGTAATATTCGATGCGCAATAACTTAGCATTACAAAGTTCATTATGATTGATCCCGTAACGGCGTATGCGACGGATTCGATGCCATGAGGATAGGCCAAGTAACACCCAAGACCAACCATAACCGCGTACAGCATCTGTATACCTGCGAATACATAAACTCTGCCAACTGATATTATAACTGATTGACTAACCTTATATGAAACACGAAAAAATGTCGCACTAACGAGAATTACAAAAGGAATAATAGCTGCTTCCCATTTGCTACCTAACACAATCAGAATAATTTCCGGCCCCAAAGCCCATAAGACAAAGGTGAGCGGCATTGCGACAAGAGCCGTGAGGGATAAACCGCGCCGATAAGCAAAATTCATACGCGCTTTATCTTCTTGCGCTCTGGCATAAGAGCTTAAGGCGACCTTTGCAGCAACTTTGTCGAATATCTGTGCAGGAAAGCCAGCTAAACGGTAAGCCCGATCGTAGAAACCCAAACTTTCCGCTCCGATAAACTTCGCAATAAAGAAGTTATCTGCATTGAGAGCGGCATAGTTAATAATACGGGACATAGACAATCCACCGCCAACGATCATAAGATCCTTCATTGATTGTAAATCACAGGAGGGACGGCAGCTATGCTTTTGCGCAATCATCATCAAAACCATTGCCTGAAAACTTTGAACCATGACGCCAATAACAATAGACCAGTAACTATAGCCCATTAAGGCCAGTGATATGGTTACGGTAATGCCCGTTATCGATCCGGAAACTTTAATCAAACCCAACGTCCT
Source organism: uncultured Micavibrio sp. (assembly GCA_965263215.1). Classification (GTDB taxonomy): domain Bacteria; phylum Pseudomonadota; class Alphaproteobacteria; order Micavibrionales; family Micavibrionaceae; genus UBA1672. The sequence continues at coordinate 1,556,056 of OZ253663.1, read as the reverse complement.
ATAGCGAAAAGAACGAGACATCAAGTTTTCAGAAACCATCGACAATCCCGTCCAGAGAAATACAATCGCCAGTACTTTTATGACATTCGTTATTTCAGGCATTTCAAAAAAAACAGCAATATAAGGTGCGCTGAATATTAGCACCATCGCCACAAACAAGCTGCTCGCCATGCTTAATGTGAATGCCACACGGATATGTTTTTCCGTTATATCCTTGAGTTGTATGATCGCAGAGCCTAAAGCGATATCGGAAAACATATTGGAAAAGGCAATAACGATGTTCGCAGCAGCAACAATACCAAACTCAGTAGGCGTTAGAATACGCGCCAAAACCGCAATAGAAATTAATTGCAATGCCATTTGCGTACCGACAGTAAGCCCCATAACACTGACACCACCGAGTGCTTTTTGGCTTAATGATTGCACATCTTTTTTTTCAGGCTTATCACTCATGCATATAATTCATCTGTAATAACGTGTGCTGGCTTAAGGTTTCCTGTCGGCGAGAGATACCGTACTTCAGCGTCCATGGTAAAGCCGGTATTCTCAAGAACCGTCATTCGGCATTCATTAATTAAATGCAGAATATCTTGTGATGATGCACCACCAAGATTGATTATAAAATTACCGTGAAGCGGTGATATTTGTGCATTGCCTCTTTGTTGCCCCTTTAATCCGGCATCTTCGATAGCCTTACCAGGAGGGCCTACGATAGGGTACATTTTAGGATTACTGAGAAATACTGATCCACAATTTGGATACTTTCGAGGAAATTTTTTACGCCTTTCAATGAGTATCCCTAAACCTTCTTTGTGAAGTGCCTGTGCATCACCATTTTCATATTGAAAAGACGCCTCAACGACAACACAATTAATATCCTGCAAATAAGAAGAACGATAATTAAAACGGCATTCCTCTTTGGTAAATGTCTTTATATCCCCAAATTCATCTATAATTGTCGCCGAAATAAGTTGTTCTCCAATACCTTTGCGTTGGGATCCACCATTCATCATCACAAGACCGCCTAAAGTTCCGGGGATTCCGATAGCGTGCACACACCCCGTTAACCCGCGATTAATCACATTTCTGACAAAACACGGAACCCATAGGCCCGCACCAGCAGTGACTTGACCATTCTTGTGAAACTCAAGTTTGCCTAGAGCTGAAGAAATTTTGATTAAAACGCCACGATAGCCAATATCATCAAATAAAATATTCGATGTATCACCGATAACTGTGTAGAGCACATTGTTTTGTTGCAGATAACGAATAACATCAGCAACCATTTGAACCGAGCTTGGTTCAATAACAACATCCGCGAGCCCACCAATCTTATACCAAGACAAATCAGATAATTTAACGCCTGCCTTGGTGCATGAAGGTGCTATACAATTCAAATCATCAATTAATTGTGGATCAACCAGTTTTTTATTATCTGTCACAGACAACACCAAATACCTTTAATTCTAAAAATTTAAGTCATTAGATTAATTACATTTCGCTTTTATTGCACTGCGCAATTTGCTAGTAAACAGATAATTATTCAAAGGTTACAAAATGTACCACCCAAAAGTATCCATTGTATGCGCATATTACAACAGAGAAGACTATGTTACAGACTCTGTTCAAAGCCTACTGGATCAAAATTACGATAATCTAGAAATCATTATTATTAATGATGGCTCAACTGACTCTACACTCCAAACGTTAGAAAAATTTAATGATCCACGTTTAAAAATAATAACACAAAATAATACAGGATTTGTTGGTGCAATTATCCGTGCGGTAGAAGAGTCAACTGGGGAATATATAGCTGTTCACGGATCAGGTGATATCTCTTATCCTGATCGAATATCAAAACAAGCTAAAGTTTTAAACGATAGTGAAGAAGTAGGAGTAGTCGGTTGTCATGTTGAAGATGACAGCAAAACGGGCGACAATGTTTACACTCTTAAAATACCCAATGGCCTTGAGTTTAATAGGCAGCTCCTAAAACAGAACTTATTCACACATGGCGAAGTGATGTTTCGCAAAAACATTTACGAAAAAGTTGGTGGTTACAGGCCTTTCTTTACATTTGCACAAGACCATGATCTCTGGCTTCGTATGAGCGCCCATTGTAATTATTATGTTGTAGAAGAAACACTATATCGTCGTTTCCGATTAAACACAGGTGTTAGTAAAAACACTCAGAAAGAAATATTACAGGCTAGCCTTTCAGAATTTTCAGTGCACTGCGCACAAGAACGTAATGCGGGAAGGCCAGATCCACTGGATAGTATAGGCGCACAATCCATTTTTCTTAAACCTCCATCTAAAAATTTAGCAAAAAGGCTTATTTGGTTAGGTATATATTGCATGATAAATGGAAATCACGACAAGGGATGGCCTATCATGCAAAAAGCAATTAATGAGCATCTATCTTTAAAATTTATTCTTGTGTACTGTATTGGCATTACACATAAAATAGACATCTTGTGGAAACTTTTTGGTCTCCCCGTATACAAACATCTATACGAAAGCCACCTAAAAAGAAGTGGACAAAAATGATATATTCATTTGTAAGCCATACTACCTCAAACTAAGGAATTGCCCATGCTAGTTTCCGTTGTAATTTGCACCTATAATCGCGCGGATAAAATCCTAAAATGTTTGAACTCAGTTCACAATGCTATGAAAAATGCGATGCCTATCGAGGGTGAAATTGTCATCGTTAATAATAATTCTCAAGATAATACCGTGGACGTTATTACGCAGTGGCTAAAAAATTCTGAGTTTTCTGTTAATCTTATAACAGAAGAAAAACAAGGCATTGCTTATGCCCGCAACCGTAGCTTTACAGAAGCAAAGGGTGACCTTCTCATATCCCTTGATGACGATTGCTGTTTAGACGCAAATCATATTAAGAACGTGCTAGCACATTACAAAAACGACAAAGAGCCAATTCTGCGGTTTGGTCAGTTAGACCTTGGCGATATTAAAGACTGGCCAATGACCATACAAACCAGGCCAAGTATAAAGCGATGGAAAAAAAGCTCTTCCGAGTACGACTACATCACAATGGGGGATGTATGCAGTGCCAACATGATGATCCCCAGAGAAATTATTGATAAAGTTGGCTTATATGATAGTCGGTTCGGCACTACAAGCATTCCTGGGGGAGAAGATGCGGATTTTGGGTTCAGGGTTTATAATGCAGGATTCATGCTTGAATATGTTCCTGATGTAACGGCTCTTCATTATCATGGACGTAGAGATCCGGTCGCCGTGAATAAATTGATAAAAGGCTATTCAATATCGGCAGGCGCTTTATTTGTGAAACATAATATTGAACACCCTCGTATAGCACAAATTTTTAGCTCACGTGACTTTCCACCTGATCCGGTTGGAAAATATGTTGATGATCCAAGAACACAAGAAATTAAAAAATTACACAAAAAGAATAAATTATTTTACATATTGGGCGCTTTTATGTTTATTAGGGTAGCGTTAAAACAAAAAATATTTGGACAGGGATGAAACCTAACACTTATATCTTTTTCAGGAATGATCAACATCAAATGAAATTTGAGTTTGACCCTGATAATCCATACAGCCTTAATCACGTCGATTATAAATATTTCGGACGTGCCATTAGCTTTTTAGAGCCTCAAATTCAAAATATGGGCTTAACAATTTATGTAACCGCATGGACTGTACATGAACTGCCATCTTATGGCCCGGATGTTGTCTCGTGCATATTACAGGACGAATGGGGAAGGGAACCTCAGTATCGTGATAAAGTTGGTATGGTTTTTAAAACCTGTGGCCTAAACCCGTTGAACGCAGAATCATACAAGCATGGTAATTTTTCTGATTATATCAGTAACTTTCTTGGTCAAAGCAAGGCCTTTTATAATGACAAAGGTGGACGCTTAGGAACAGCCTTAGCGCGCCTTAAAAACAAAAATATTGCGCCCGTTTATGAAATGCCTATTGGGTGTTACGCCTATGAAGACACGGCTTTCATACCCTTTGAAGAACGTACAAACGACATGTTTTTCGCTGGCAGTATCCAACATAAAAAAGATCAACTTTTTAGAATTAAAAGACCCAAAGAACTCGCAAGAGATCGGATGACAAAGGCACTTGAACAACTACAAGAACATAATCCTGATCTAAATATCAAAACCAAAATAACTACGGGTTTCAAAGATAGCATCAGTAATGAAAATCAACTCTATCTTGAAAATGTTATGAACACTAAAATTTGTCCTATTCCGCGTGGTGCTAATCTCGAAACTTTCCGTTTCTATGAGGCAATGCGCTCCGGATGTATTTTAATTGGTGAAGCCTTCCCGAAAGCGTGGTTTTATGATGATGCTCCCATTATCAGATTAAAAAATTGGTCTGATATAAAAACGGTGGTACCTGCGCTTCTAGCAGATAAAGATAGAATGTTAGCGCTACACACACAAACACTCGAATGGTGGGATAAGGTCTGCTCAGAAAAAAGCTTGGCTGAACATATAGCGCAAAAAATTCTGTCTCATTACAAAACTGACAGTTAGTTCACAGATCCGTGCTCACGATGAAAATATTTACTGTTTTCATCAAATTTCATAATTGAAACGGCGGGAACTCCAGAATATAGCATGTGTGTATTCTCGTGCGCTTTATGAAGTGTCGAGTTAGCCCCCAATACGCAATAGCTTGGCAGTTTTGCCCCTTTAACGACAACAGATTGCGCTCCAATAAGGCAAAAATCACCCACCTCTATTGACCGTGTTTCTTGCTTATTATCTCGAATATTAATCCCATGCGTCCAAAAAGACGTCCCCATACCAGCAATCGTGGTAAAAGACCCAATTTTTATGGTGTTGTTACAATCGAAATAATGCTTAGAAACAATAGAGCTATGCTCGCCGATAATTAATGCAGGAAACCTGTCTTTTTCATCAACAAACAAATTTTTGTTGTCAGTGGAGGCTGCTGTAAACCGATTAAATGTACCGATTGATGAGTAGGAACCCATTTCAACGTAATCCATTCCCTTAAGAACGGAAAAATTTTTGATTCTACTATGCTCTGCCATTTTAAGCTTTTTAACACGTATGATTGAAAAGCCAATCCGTGCCGTTTTATCGATCTCATGCCCTAATAGTTGATTATATATCGCTCTTTTAATGATGTTAGGCAGAGGACAAAGCAATAATGAAATAAAAATATTAATCATAACTTTTGCCTTTCTTCGATACTCTCACTAGATGCGTCTTCTTCTGATTTTTTCTGTTGATTTGATTTATAGTGAATAAACTGAATACCCATCATAAGCAATCCAGCGTTCACATAAGTCATACAATATAACAACGATATCAAACATAAAAACACGATGAACCACGCTCCATCAACACCCCGTATTGCGTGAGTGCCCCATATAAACCCATTATATAAAAGAGCCGATGCGAAAATGAAAAGGTAAATATAGCCAATTTGTCCAAAACGTAATTTAAACCACGCCCAAGAATAATGTGCATGGCCATAATTTTTCAAATACGCATGTGTTCTGGCAACTTCATATACACCGCCAAAACCAAGCCCGAACAACTCTATGGTGCTGCCTTTTTCTTCGTATTTCAAATTAATGGCACGCCACTCTTCTTGACGTTCCCCGATAGAACCGGTGCTTTTGCTTAAATCCACTTCTGCCAACCCAACAATCCTTCTATATGTCTTAGAATCTTCGGGCACAATTTGTGAGGCAACGGATACAACAATCAAAACCATTGTCATCACAACTAAGCCTTTTGTCGGATACCTAATAACATTAAATAAGATATATCCTGATACCACGATCGTAATAAATGCCATTGTTGTTCTGTTGAAATCGCCAACTGTAGCGACAATCATAACGGCGACCAGTACAATAATCCATTTTGGAAAAGGTTTTATCGTGTAAAGAGCTGCCAAGAATAAAGGAAAAAATATAGCCTCTTCAGGAATAGCAGGGCCAGAAGGCCGCCTTAAAATATCTGCCATAAATCCGACAGTACCAGTTCCAATCGTTACAAAGGCGCAAAAGTACAATAAAAACTTCAAATCAAAAGGTTTGTACTCTGTAACAGATTGCATTCGTAAAATATTCAAAGCGATCATCAGAATAGGAATTGTATCATTAGCGACGATAGAAATAGAGTTTCCTAACATTATGCCCATGAACAACCCATGTGCCACCATAATCAGAAAAACAAACGCCAAAAGTGACATGGGGTTTACCGTGACGCGTATTTTAATAACTTTCTTAACTGATATAAGGTAATCCAAAGCCAGAAAACTATAAAAAAACCATTGTTTGTTTTGCCCTTGTATGAAATCCCATTGCCCAAGAATAAGCTCAAAAATAATCTTAACAAGCAATTCGGACAGCACGATGTAGATGATAATCCTTTCGAAAAGATTCCTTTCAAAAAAATTCTGCAGCACTGTTTTCACGCTCAACATAAAGACAACATTATCTGTTTAAGATGGACAAAGGGGCACAGTATAGATCAATAATAGGGCTATCAATATAATTAAGAACACAAAAAAACAAACCTCCATTTTTTCACTTAATAACAGCAACTTAGCGCAATCTTTTGATTTTACATAAAATTTTATGTATTATTACAAACTGTGTATACTTTTGTATATAACGTGTGTGTAAAAGGGGAATAACATGACTGTCGATCTTATTATCGGTACGCTAACACCTATTAGTTCAAATTTTATCAACCCATATACGGGTGAAATTCTATCAGTAAACGGTACTTATTACCTTAACGATACATTGGTAACAGGCGGCCCTGGAACGAACGACATTGCATTAGGCGTTACATTTGATCAATTTTGGCGCTTGGAAGATGAGCTTGGTAATCTCCTTATCGAAAACATAGAAATTTTCTTGCCTGCACCGGGCGATGACATTCTTTTACTATCCAGTGATACACACGTTCTGGGTGATTTAATCATTCAAACCGCAGAAGGCAACGATGTTGTTTGGTCGAATGCGGGTAATGATTTAATCGAAGGTGGCTTGGGTGATGACATACTTCATGGTGGTCCTGGGCATGATACGATTAACGGACAAGACGATAATGATGATATCTTTGGCGCATCAGGTAATGACATCTTGAGCGGTGGAACTGGCAACGACCAACTTTCAGGTGGAACAGGTGATGATACATACGTTTATAACACTGGGGATGGCGATGACACCATTACAGAAACATCAGGTTTTGACACAATATCTTTAGGCGCTGGCATAACACTCGGTGATATTACCTTTATACAAAACGGTAATGATTTAGAAATCATGATGGCAAACGGCCTTACGGTAAAAGACTTCTACTCAGGCGATCCAGATAAAATCGTAGAGCAAATCATCTTTAGCGACACGTCTACTTATGATCTAACAACACTGCTAATACCAGATACGGATGATACATTCATCGCGACATCTGCCATCGAACATTTCGATGGTGAAGGCGGCACAGATACAGTTGATTACAGTGAATCAGCTTTACGTGTAAAACTGAACTTAGGTGCAGGCATAGGCTGGGCTGGCGATGCAGACGATGATACATACGTTTCCATTGAAAACGTCATAGGCAGTGACATTGCAGGTGATCGCGACTTTATCTATGGAAGTGACGCAGATAACTACATTTGGGGACTTGCAGGAAACGACCAATTAGAAGGAAGTGCTGGCGCAGATACAATTGATGGCGGCAGTGGTAGCGACTACTCCAACTATACACGCTCCGATGAAGGTGTGACGGTTAATTTAGAAACCGGCGTGAACACAGGTGGTGACGCCGAAGGTGATATTCTGATTAGTATCGAAAACATCAATGGATCAAACTACAACGACTCAATTACGGGCAATCACGGCGCAAATAAGCTATATGCAGGAAAAGGGGATGACCTCATTTATGGCGGTGCAGGTAATGACATCATGTACGGTGAAGAGGGGGCAGATACATTCCTGTATGGCGCAAGTGATACATTTGGATTTATTGATATTATCAGAGATTTCAGCCTTTCGGAAGGTGATAAAATAGACATCTCTGACCTATTGGTTGGTTATGACCCACTGACCGATGCCATAAACGACTTTGTCTCATTTACCTCTGCAGGCTCAACTGGTGCTCATGGTGCTATGTCTATCGATGTCGATGGCGGAGGAGATAATTTTGTTCTCATCGGCTACATCACAAGTCAACCTAACCTTGATGCAGAGACACTCGAAACGTCGGGTAATTTAATAACGGTTTAAAATTGTTTAAGATTTGTGATATCGCAAGTTTCTTCAGGCAACAGTATTGAAGGCGGAAGGTTTCACTTTCTCATCCCACTCAGCCTAAAAATCAGCAGGAACTGTATTCGTGAAGAAATTGAGGTTACTGATTAACGTAGCACCTGAGATATTACTGGTGTCGACGCCAACCCGAATGGCGCTGTTCACAAGACCATAACCTGCGCCATTTGTACCTGCCCATTCACCGCTTTGCATGCTCCCAACGATTGTTTCCGTAATCACACGTATTCCATCTATGTACACGCCGATTTCCGCCGCCGCATCCGGATCAGCCACAAACACAAAATGATGACGCCCTTGAGGGATCGAGGCAATTGGATAGGTTCCGAATATCGTATCGCCATTTGTTGCTGCGCTTGAGCCATCACCAGCCCCAAAGACTAAGTTTGCGCCGCTGAAGCTTGCTGCTATTCCTTGACCTGTTGCGCCTGATTCAAAAATGACCCCATCTGGCGCTGCCCCAACATCTATGATTGCTCTCCACGTTCCGGGATCTTGTGCGTTCTCGTGGCTGCCAGAAGTTGTGCCCGGTGCCATCGAAACAGTAACAGCGGCAAAACCTGCCGTTGGATCAACAACTGTTTGGAAATTCAGGTCACCAACATTTAGTGAAGCAGCTGAGTTTCCTGATAAATCTTGAAAAACACCAGATGCAAAAGTTACTTCGTAATTAGTACTAAAATCTAAAAGCTGCGCTGATAAATCAATTGTTACTGTGTCGTTTACAATAGATACCCGCGCATCACCAACAGGGATTGTAAAATCGTCAGATCCGTCAGTTAAATCGGTAAACACAATGTTGCCTGCGCCTGCCTGTACATCTTGGTCAAACGTAAAACTTACATTGATGCCGACGGATTGCCCTGTTGCACCATTCACAGGTGATGTTGCAAGCAAACCGGGTACAACTAAATTGGCGTTTGCGTATTCTGCGTCAATGCGTTCTTCTACACGGATTTTATTATCTCTACGTACTTTTTTGAATATATATTCCGATGCGGATTTCTGTCTGAACTGTTCGTTCCAGTCATATAAATATTCATCAGGTGCGCCAAACACATAATTGTAACGTACGCCCATCCCAAATTCTGTATTTCTACCATTTTCATCATTTAGCAACGCTTCTATTGTGAAAGCAGGAACGGGGGAGTATTCAACCTGAACCTCTTGGCCTTTGATGTCATCTTGTTCAAATGATTGCCAGCGATAAGCGCGCCCGGATACTTGCAGGGCAGGCAAGAAAGGCATGCGCCCCATCAACTCAATATCCTGACCGTCTAAGCTGCGCTCTTCAAACCCTGTATTCGAATCTCTCCACTTGGTCAGGCCTTTATAATAATTCGCTGAAGCCCCCCAAAGGCTTGTTTGGTAATCCAGCCCAACACTTGCGCGTTGATGTCCGAACGGGTGCTGATAATCAAGGAAGGCATTCGCACCAACAACGTATTCTTCGGATAATGGCATATAACGATAAGCTAAACCGGCAGAGACATTATTTCGCTTACCTTCTCTTGATATTGCCGCTTGTGCAAAAACATTATGTTTGTTTTCTCTCCAGCTTCCTATGGGCTGTAGCGTTAAGACGCTATATTCAGGTTTCAGCCCTTCACGTATTTTATATGAAACTTCAAGATTTCTAAGGAATGCATATTGCGAGTTTTTAGCGGCACTTAGTCCGGTATCAATAAGAGCAGTGGCAAGGTTTTCATCTATATCGTTAAGGATTTCACTTCTGATGGATAAAGACCTAAATCCGCCATCCGATGTAAGATCACGAACAAAGCTTTTACCGACTGACTTTATTGACGTTGTTGCAGCTTGTTTAAATGATTTAATGAAATACCCGCGCAGCCCGTCATAGCTTTGGCCCTCAAAATTATTATTTCTATAGTTTTCTTGTAAGAATTTTTCAAAGGCACGTTCGGCTGCGGTGCTTAAAGCATCTTTTGTTAAGGCAAGGCCATCGTCAACCTGTATATCAATAGCATCCGCCCCATCAATTTGCGCTCTATAAATAGCAGACTCATAGCGATTTTTAACGAGATCATACGCGGCCCTCATCGCGGCCTTTGAAATTGAATCCTCACTAAATTCGTTATTATGGGTGTTGTCGTCTGTGGAAGAGGGGCGCTCTTTTTGGGAGAAGGTTTGTTGGCTAGAACCAGTGCTTTGTTGAGGAATTGCTAAATTCAAGCTCATAAGATCAGAAGTACTACCGCTTCCTTGCTGTGATGCGTTTAGATCAATACTCTGCGTTGGTCGTTTTTCAAAAGCCCCCATATTCAATTGAAATTGTGAGCAGGCGTGCCCATTTTGTTGGATAGCCTCACAAGTATCCAGCAAAATCTGATTTGCCGCACGTGGCGGTATATCAACTTTATTAATCATCGCAATAAGGCTTACTTTGCCTGATGATGGGGCGTTTACCGTAAAGGGTTGGAATAAATATAAAATAGGGACGTGAGATTTGTATCGTTCCCACATACTCATTGCATCATTTTTGTTTTTGAAGTCAGAGAGATAAAGTGCCGATGGAAGCTGATTTAGCGATTGTTTTATTTGGGATGATTGCGCAAACAAATCCTTTGTTGGTATAATTATACCAAACAAAATGGAAAAAAGAACGACAAGACCTCGAGCTTGCAGCATACAGCACAGCACTTACAATTAATGGTTGACATACGTACGCAGATTTTTTTGTGAGTGCAGTAATAGTATTAAAAAAACCATTAAATTACAATGGTATGTAATTTCTTTTTAAACTTCTATTTTGGGTTTTAATAAAAACTTCTTTCCTAAAGACGGGCGCATATTCACACATAACGTTTTTGTAAACACCAAAACTAAAAAATGAAACTAATAATCCAGCAAAGAAGATACTGGCGGAGACGGAGGGATTCGAACCCTCGATGAGGCTATAAACCCCATACTCCCTTAGCAGGGGAGCGCCTTCAGCCACTCGGCCACGTCTCCTCAACGCCAATAACAGATAAGTGAATATAATTATAAATCACTTGGTGTAAACTAAAAACTTAGCTTAGTTTGTCTTTCAAGAGTTTATTTACAGCCGCAGGATTTGCCTTCCCTTGTGATTTTTTCATCACTTGCCCAACAAAGAAACCAAATAACTTATCTTTACCGCCTTTATATGCGGCGACATTATCGGGGTTCTCTGCAATAACTTCATCAATAATAGCTTCGATTGCACCTGTATCAGTGACCTGTTTTAAGCCTTTTTCCTCAACAATAACATCAGCATTTTTTCCTGTTACAAACATCTCAGGAAACACATCTTTCGCAATTTTCCCTGAGATTGTGTCATCAGAGATAAGTGCTATCAATCCGCCAAGCTGCTCTGCAGATACGGGGCTTTCATCGAGTGTCTTTTCATTTTTATTCAAAATACCGAGTAACTCATTAATAACCCAGTTTGCCGCTAACTTAGCGTCACGCCCTGATGCAACTGTTTCATAATAATCAGCACGGCTACGTTCGGCGATAAGAACACTCGCATCATAAGCGCTCAATCCGAAATCATTCATAAAACGATGCTTTTTCTCATCCGGAAGCTCCGGCAAAGTTTCTTTAATCTCATTAACCCATTCTTGCGCAAATTCGAGCGGCAGAAGGTCAGGGTCAGGGAAATAGCGATAATCATGTGCTTCTTCTTTAGAGCGCATTGAGCGTGTCTCTAATTTCACAGGATCCCACAAACGCGTTTCCTGATCTACGGAGCCTCCAGATTCTAAAATTTCGACCTGACGGCGTGCTTCGAAATCAATGGCCTGCTGTACCGCCTTGACTGAATTCACGTTTTTCACTTCTGCGCGTGTGCCAAGCTCATCACCGGGCTTACGAACGGACACATTCACATCAGCGCGCATAGAGCCTTCATCCATATTTCCATCACAAGTTTCCAGATAACGCAAAATCATACGAATTTTAGTTATATAAGCGGCAGCTTCTTCGGAGCCTCGAATATCCGGCTCTGATACGATTTCCATCAGCGCACAACCGGAACGGTTCAAATCGACATAAGACTTTTTCGGGTGCTGATCATGAACAGATTTCCCTGCATCCTGCTCAAGATGAAGGCGTGTAATGCCAATATCTTTAACGCTACCATCTGATAGATCAATCTCAATTTTTCCTTCCCCAACGATTGGGTCTTCAAACTGTGATATCTGATAGCCTTGCGGAAGATCAGGATAGAAATAGTTTTTACGTGCAAACACTGAGTGATTGTTAATTTTTGCATTGAGGCCTAAGCCGGTTTTAATAGCTTGCTCTACGCACTTTTTGTTAAGAACAGGCAACATACCCGGCATAGCGGCATCAACCAAAGACACCTGAGAATTTGGAGCCGCGCCAAAGGCCGTCGAAGCCCCTGAGAATAACTTTGATTCTGCAATAATCTGCGCATGAACCTCCATTCCAATGACGATTTCCCACGCGCCAGTTTCGCCTTGTATCATTTGAGACATTTTAAGAAATTCCTTTTATGTACATTAATTGTGCTTTTGATAAAGCAGTTTCGCTCGACAAGCCTTTGTATAATGTTCAGACATATAACCATAATTTGTTGTCGTGAAGAAACGCTCCAACGGATTAAGTGTCATTGGGTCATACTTCAATGATTCCATAATGATGTATGACATTTCCTTGTTAATTCTTTGGACATATTCCTTTGCAGAACATTCACAAATATCCTTTTTCCCGCGTGTGATACTTTTCAAAACTGGAGAGACCATACAATCGTTGTACAGCTTACTTTCAATAACATAGTCCGTGCATTTAGTGTAAGCAAAGGCAATAACTTTACCCCTTGCATCTTTTCCTTTTAGGTTATCTTCATGCATAACGTTAAATTCTGACACGGTTAACACTTGCCCCATATTGGCTGATGTACATGCACACAACATTTCCTTTTCTTCGTCATCAAAAGCCAGCGTTTTTGTTTTCAAGCATCTCTTGAAGTAGATATTTGCCATGTCCTGTGTAGTTTTAGCCCCGAGCATGTCATCAGCTTTAGGATTCAAAATATCCCCTAATGATTGAACCTTATCGTCTTCGGATTGGCTTTGAGCGTAAACATTAACGTTTATTGTAAAAAAGAAACAAACAAATAAGCTCAGAATAAAAGCGGGGGTTTTCATTTTCATGCAGCATCCTTTAAGACAGTTTGTGGAACGCCTTTGAATTGTGCCAGATTTTCTATGACACCTGCAACTTTAAACACCATTTCTTCATCCCATGGTTTTCCTATAACTTGCAGACCCAGTGGTAATCCATCTGAATCGACACCGGCAGGAACAGACATTCCCGGTAAACCGGCGAGAGATGCAGGCACCGTAAACACATCGTTTAGATACATTTTAATCGGATCATCCTCATTTTCACCAATCGCAAAAGCCGCAGAAGGTGCCGTGGGAGTAATCAACGCATCACATTGCTTGAATGCTTCTAGGAAATCGTTCGAAATAAGCCTGCGCACTTTTTGCGCCTTGATGTAATAGGCATCGTAATAGCCGGACGATAGAGCATAAGTACCAATCATAATACGGCGTTTCACCTCATCCCCGAAGCCTTCAGCGCGGGTGATTTCATACATATCCTTCAAATCACTTTCATCGGCGCGATGTCCATAACGCACACCATCATAGCGTGCCAAATTCGATGACGCCTCAGCAGGGGCGATAATATAATATGTAGCGAGCGCGTAATGTGTGTGTGGCAAACTAACCTCAACGGTTTTCGCACCGGCACTATGTAGCCATTCAATACCTTGTTCCCAGAGCTTCAATATTTCCTCAGGCATGCCTTCAACGCGGTATTCTTTAGGGATGCCTATTGTTTTGCCTTTAATATCTCCATCTAACGCGGCAGCAAAATCAGGAACAGCCTTATTGGCAGACGTACTATCTTTGGGGTCATGTCCTGCCATAGATTGTAACATCAAGGCATTATCTTCGACTGTACGTGCGAATGTACCAGCCTGATCCAACGAAGACGAGAACGCCACCACTCCCCAGCGTGAACAACGCCCATATGTTGGCTTAATACCCGCAATACCACAAAACGATGCAGGTTGACGAATTGAGCCGCCTGTATCCGTTCCTGTTGCCCCCATACATAAACGACCAGCCACAGCCGCCGCCGAACCACCAGATGATCCACCGGGAACCAAATCCGCGTTATCACCATCTCGTTTCCATGGGTTAAGAACGTTGCCGTAATAGCTCGTCGTATTGGATGAGCCCATTGCGAATTCATCAAGGTTGGTCTTACCGAGCATTACTGCACCGTTATTGAACAGATTTTGCGTCACAGTTGATTCATATTGCGGTTTAAATCCTTCAAGGATTCTACTACCTGCAGTGGTCTGTACATTTTCCGTACAGAATAAATCCTTAATCCCGAGCGGAATCCCTTCCAGAATACCAACATCCCCAGATGCGCGCTTTGTATCTGATGCTTTTGCTTGCTCTAATGCCAGCTCCGGCGTTTCAACGATATAGGCGTTCAAGTCTTTTTGTGCGACCATCACATCAATATGCGCTTGCGTTAATTCCACAGACGTAAAGTCTTTGTTCTTTAATCCGTTTAAAGCTTCGGCAATGGTCAGGTTAGTTAAATTTGTCATTTTCTATCAACACTTCCAAATAAGATTTTGGGAATAACAAGACTTTCTACAAGTCCTACAAAAATAAGGGCGAATCCTAAAGTTCTCGCGACATCTTCATCCATATTGAGCAGGTCGACTACAGAATCAGGGGAGACTGCACAAAAAGCACCAAGAACGGCAAATAACAAACCTGACACCAACATTATCAAACGCACAGTGCGTTTATTTGCTTCGGATTCGTTTCTAAGATTATTGTGTTTACCCATGACTTACTCGACCACCTTCGGCACAACGAAGTACCCCTGTGTTTCTTCCGGTGCATTGGCGAGTACCTTGCCTGCACAATCACCATCTGTTACACCGTCTTCACGTAGGGCCAAGGTAATATCAACAACATTCGCGAGCGGCTCTACATTGTCTGTATCCACTTCACCTAGCTGCTCAACAAAACCTATGATTTTAGATAGTTGCGGCGCCATGCGCTCTAACTCTTCATCGTTCATTCGAATTCTTGCCAGATTGGCAACTTTTTTGACTGTTTCTTTATCCAGAGACATAAAGCCTGACCTTTTTTACTTATATGCTTTGGATTTTCTAACACTGCGCTGTATAAGGTGCAAGAGGATAAGATGATAGATTTACTGGAAAATATCATAAAACACCGCCCCGAAGGCGTTAATCTTATGGGGCTGGATATCGGGAGCAAGACCATTGGCGTTGCGCTCTGCGATGCTACACAACAAATTGCAACACCTTTAACGACCATCAAAAGGACAAAATTTTCACGTGATTTGAAAACGTTAGAAGAAATTATCCGTGATTATGAAGTGGGGGGCTATATCCTTGGCTATCCTTTGAATATGGACGGAAGCGCAGGCCCAAAATGTCAATCAATTCGCGATTTCGGGTTGGAATTGAAAAATCAACTTTCAGATGATCTCAAACCCACAACAGGACTGTGGATTGCACTGTGGGATGAACGGTTATCCACAAACACTGTGGAGAGTTTTGTGGATAGAAACGTGGATATCTCCAAAAGACGTGCAAAAGATACCGGTTTGATTGATAAACTCGCGGCGCAGTTCATTCTTCAAGGGGCGTTGGAATATATTCAGGGGAATAGCTAACGCTATTTTTAACACCTGTCACCATTCCTTCATCATCAACTTTAAAGGCTAAGGAACGAGCATGAATAGCCCCATCTTTTTCGAAAGTTTCATAGCCAAGTTCGTTAAGGAGGCTGATTAACTTTTCTTTGTCCATGCCGGAAACAAAATGGTTTGTAATGCTGTTTAATTCTTCAATTTGCTGCTGTCTCTCATGTTGAACCATATCCTGATATTTTGAAGTAACGGCTCGATCTATAACAAGGTAAATTAAAAACAAGTTTGAACCAATCAACAGAATAATAACACTTGAAACGATCCACTTCAGCATGCCAAACACCCTCTAACTAATTAACCATACCGCATCAATTCATTGCCATGCGCCTTCATCCATTTCTTGCCTTTTGCGTAATCGGAGGAAAGCTGCTCACAGACATTCCAAAAGGCCTTGCTATGATCCATATGGATCATGTGCGCGACCTCATGTGCCACAACATAATCAATCGCGTAGTAGGGGGCGAACATCAATCGCCATGAAAAGGAAATGGAACCATCTTGAGAACAACTCCCCCAGCGGCTTTTGGTATCACGGACGGAAACCGTGGTTATTGTCTTGCCAATTTGATCGGCCTTGTCTGATGCCATATCGGCTAGCCCCGCCTTGGCAATCTTTTTCAAATGCGTCTTAATACGGCTTGTCGGATCACCCATATAGGTCTTTACCACCAACACATCATCATATTGTTTCAGTGTTGTGCGCTTCAGGTTTTCGTCAATGGTAATATCCAGAGCAATTTCATCGCCGAACACCGGTAAAATCGCCCCATGAACAAAGTTTATCGGCGCAGGAAGAGAATCTAGTGTTTTACGTACCCAGTCCTCATGCTCCATGGCAAAGAAGTAGGCTTTCTCAATCGACATTTTTTCAGGAACAACAAGATTAATCACGCGTTCAACAGGATCAAGCCGCAACGCGAGCCTGCGCGCGCGTTTGCTACGCTTAACTGTGACAAGTTCCTCTATCATAAATCATATTATGCTTTGGTTTTCGCCTGTTTGGAAGCCTTAGAAGATTTTTTCTTGTTCGCAGGAGCCTTCTTCTTAGGCGCAACTTTTTTGACTGCCTTTTTCTTCTTAATAGGGGCTTTCTTTTTCTTCTCTTCTTTCACGGCTTCCTCGTGAATTTTCTTGGCCTTAACTGTTGCCGCCGGCGGCACGAGTTTTTTCTGTTTGGGCTTATCCGTAGGGATCGGCCTGCGTTCTCCCTTATAGCTTTCCGGCTGGTGCTCCTTAAGCCATCTGCGTATGGCAACAATACCATGTTTATCATGATTAAAACGTTCAGGTGCTATGTCAGGCACCTTTTTCAAATCCTCTGGGGGAACAGGATCTTTATTCTCATCAAAGGAACGAATGAAATTACGAATACGCGGCATAATCTGCTCACGCCACCTGCGGCCATTAAAGATGCCGTAATGTCCGCATGCCAGCTGAAAGTGATGAAACTGTTTACGTTGGGGGAGGGAGTAGCACAACTCATGCGCCGCAGTGGTCTGACCACGCGCAGAGATATCGTCCAACTCGCCTTCAATGGTTAAAAGTGCCGTATGCTGAATATCTTGCGGTCGCACATCAACAAGTTTATTGGAATACGGATCACGCCATTTCATTTTACCACGCGGCAATGAATGTTTCTGGAAAACTTCGGCCACAGTGCCTAAATAAAACTCGGCCGGAATATCCATAACGGACATATACTCATTATAAAACTTTCTATGCTTCTCACTCGATTCTCCATCGCCTGAAACAAGGTGATGGAAAAACTTGAGGTGAGAACCAACATGCGTGTCTAAATTCATCGACATGAATCCGGACAATTGAAGAAATCCCGGATAAACGCGACGATTTGCGCCTGGGTAATAAAGGGGCACATTATATAAAACCGTACTTTCGAACCATTTCAACGGGCGCGTTTCCGCCAATTCTGTGACTTCGGTTTTGGAAACACGCGTATCAATCGGCCCGCCCATTAATGTCATGCTTAACGGTTGATTAGGATCATTTTCTGATGCCATCAAAGATACGGCCGCCAACACAGGTACAGCAGGTTGGCATACGGCAATAACGTGTGTCTCAGGGCCAAGCAAGCTCATAAATTCGCGTAGATAGGTGACATAATCATCAAAGTTGAAGCCACCAGCAGACATAGGCACCTGACGCGCATCCTCCCAGTCCGTGACGTAAACATCATGATGCGGCAACAGAGCCTCAACAGTGCCACGCAGTAAAGTTGCATAATGCCCTGACATTGGCGCAACCAAAAGAATTTTAGGGTCGTTACGATTGGTTTTGCGTTTGAAATTTAAAAGCGAACAAAACGGTTTTTCAGCGACAACATTTTCTTCTATCTCAACGGTTTTTCCGGCAATCTTTGTCTCCATCAAACCAAATTCAGGACGTCCGAATCGTCTGGTCATCCGCGCGGTCATTTCTGCACTTGCGCCTATGGTTCTTCCCAATGCCGTATATGACAGAGGATTAAAAGGATTTTGAAAAACACTGCGCGTAAGCTCCGCCTGAATACGCACAGGAGTCATAAGAGCATGTTGTAATTCATGAAGTTGATAAAGCATGGTCGTCCTTTATTGATTGAATACTCTGGAATTTTTATAAACAGCAGCTTTTCATGCATTTTGTTTGCACCGCACAAATCTAATATACACCACGATTTTGGTTTCGACAACGCACTATCATTAAATGCGTTACCTTGATATTCTAACTTTTAATTCAAACTCTATGGCTTGATGACACGACATGGATATCAATTTTTCAGAAATGCATGACTATTTTATGGATGCGGAGCGCATACCATATCTTATCGCCGCGATATTGCTGACAATCGTCGTTGGCATGATTACCGGGCCACTCGCAGGGAACGCTAATCCCTTTATATGGGGTGTCATGGATAAGGCCTTTGGACGTATTGGCGAGCGCATGGATAAAAAAAACCGAAAAAAATCCGATTTAGTTTTTCGCGGATTTCTTTTCTGCACAATATTGCTTTTTCTTGCGCTGTTGATGGTAAAACCTCTTTCACATTGGGCAACGCAAAACTCTACGTTTGAAGTGATTGTTATATCCCTGTGCCTGACATCAGGAAGCGTTTGGTACATGGTGCTAAAGCTTTACTTCGCATTATCTCAAGAAGGCAAAGCAAAGGGCGGGTATTTTGGTTTATCGCGCTCCTCACGCACAGATCTAAATTCAACGGATGATCACGGCATAACGCGCGAAGGCCTCGCTTTCTCCGCAATCAGTTTTGATAAAGGCCTAGTCGCACCATCTCTTTGGTACTTGGTTGGCGGATTACCTTTCTTGCTTATCTACAGTACCTTATCATTTTCGGCGTGGCGATTTGGCAAATGTGGCTTTACCAAAGGATTCGGCAGTGTTCCGATAGCCCTTGAAAGGTTACTGGGGCTACCTGCATCACTCTTTAGCGGGTTTTTATATACGGCCGCGGCGGCAGTTTCCCCCACAGCAAAAATGACACAAGCCCTAAAGTCTTGGTGGACAGCACGCGATCAAGTGCCATATGAACAAGGCGGCGTTGTTTTAAGTGCCCTGGCTTGGCCTTTGGAAGTCAGCCTCGGTGGCCCTGTGCAAGATATTTCAGGAAGCACGCTCAAAAAGGCATGGGTCGGTCCGGAAGGAGCCACAGCCCAAATTGAACATTTCCATCTAAAACGGGCCATAATTATGAATATTATGGCCCATATTTTGTTCATTTTAGCACTCCTAACCGCTTATATTCTGGATGGAAAATTATTTTAATAAAGTTTCTCTACAGAAATGCTTGACTTTATAGGTTCTCTTCGACTATTTTTCCGCATCTGTTTGAAGACTAAATAAAATAAATAAGGATTAGGGCTATGAGCCGTCGTTGCATGATTACTGGAAAAGGCGTAATGAGCGGAAACAATGTTTCGCACGCGAAAAATAGAACAAAACGTCGTTTTCTACCGAATATACAGGATACAAGCCTGTACAGTGAAGCACTTGACCGTTGGGTTAAGGTCAAAGCAAGCTCTGCCGGTTTGCGCACAGTTGAACACAAAGGTGGTTTTGATGCTTTCCTTACAAACACAGCATCAACCAAACTTGATGCGGCATTGCGACCGATTAAAGCACAAGTTGAAAAAGTTTTAGCTGAAAAAGCAGCTTAGATAAGCCAAAATTACTGTGCTATAACGGTTTAACAACCCGCTCATTTGGGCGGGTTTTTATTTGGAAGGGGTCAGATTTATACCATGCTTGATTATCCAAACTTTGCATTTGATATCAAATCGCGCGATAAAACATCGTTGGCGCGCACAGGTGTTTTAAAAACACCGCATGGTGAAATTGAAACGCCGAATTACATTTTCTGCGGTACAAAGGCCACTGTTAAAAACCTCTCGCCATGCCAACTCAAAGAATCACAGACTGATATTATCTTATCCAATACCTACCATCTCATGCTCCAGCCTGGCGCGGACCTCATTGAAAAAATGGGCGGCCTGCATAAGTTTATGAATTGGGATGGCCCCATGCTGACTGACAGTGGTGGTTTTCAGGTTTTTTCATTGGGTGAGGGGACAATGGCCAATGAAATTAAAGGCAAAAGTAATAAAGGCTATGACAATAAAAATCTGCTCTCAATCACGGAAGAAGGCTGCACGTTCAAATCCTACATTGATGGTACAAAAATAAAATTAACCCCCGAATCTGCGATGGAAATCCAGCGCAAATTGGGGGCGGATTTACTCATGCAGTTTGATGAATGCACCCCGTACCATGTTGATAAAGATTACACCGCACGTTCGATGGAAATGTCTATTCGTTGGGGCGATCGGTGCCTCACCGAATTTGAACGCCATGATAATGGGGCGCAAGCCGTGTACGGGATCGTGCAGGGCGGCGTTTATCCTGATTTGAGAAAGTTTTCCGCCGAATATACAAAAGACCGCCCGTTTTTTGGTACAGCCATCGGTGGATGCCTTGGTGGCACCGATGAAGAAATGCACGAAGTTGTCGCATCTTCCGTACCCCACATTCACCCCGACAGACCCGTACACTTTTTGGGAATAGGCCAAATCAAGGATGTCTTCCGTTTCGTACGCCTTGGCATTGATACATTTGATTGCGTTATCCCCACAAGGTTGGCACGTCACGGCACGGCGTTTGTAAAAGGTGAGCAAAAAGAAACCATCAATTTAAAAAATGCACGCTATCGTGATGATGAAAGCCCTTTAGATGAACGCATAGGTATTCCTGCATCACAAAAATTCTCGAAAGCTTACATCCATCATTTACTGAAAGCCAACGAGCTTTTAGCAACGCAAATATTAGCACAACATAATGTGGCGACTATAAATATGCTAATGCGAGAAATTCGTGATGCCATAAAAACATCCTCACTCGATTCCTTGCAAAAAGAATGGCTGGGAAATTAATCAAAAAAACTGTATTCTTTTTAAAGAAGATTAACACTTTTTCTATATCATCGTCTTTGCTATTGAGCAAAAGGGACCGATAACACAATGCCACTTGAATATAAGAAAAATGAAGGTTGGGACGCGCTGATACCTGTTCTGGAAGAACATGGACAATGGTTTCATGACTTACTCGAATGTCTTTTCTACGAAGAGGCGCGTAAAAATCTATCTGAAATCAGCAAACCCACATCATTTGCGCAATGGCTTACTTTCGCCAATGATGGCGACCAAATTCAACCAGAAATCATCGAAAAACTGACAGCACTTCGTACTGACTTATTCAAAACTGCTGATATTTTAACAACAACAGTATCTAAAACGAACAACAAACCATCACACACAGATTTTAAAAGTTTCGTTACAATTTATGAAGAATTTATGGTGCACATACGTCGCCTTGAGAAAGACTTTATGAGCGAGGGTAGCGGATACGATTCTTTTACCGGGCTACGCAGTAAAAAAATGCTGAAAGACGATGTCACACGTGAACTGGAAAGACTTGCACGTCAAGGTAAGAAATTTTGCCTTGCCATGGGACGCATTGATAATTTTGATTTCATAAGAAAAAAAGCAAACCAAAACGAAGTTGATGGCTATATTAAACTCGTATCAGGCCTTATTAAACTTAGTATAAGAACATTTGATGATGCCTATTATCTTGGTGGTGATGAATTTGCACTTTGCCTTAAGCAGGCTGACCTTGCCGGTGGTATTGCTGCTCTTGAGCGCTTAAGGCGTGAGCTAGAGCGCCAAGATATTGTTTTAGAACCCAATGAGGGGCAACAAAAACCATTGAGCATGTCGTGCTGTATCGCCGAACCGGTAGAGAGCGATGACGTTAATGATTTGCTCAGAAACCTAAAAGAAGACCTTCAAAATACGGATGAAGAAAAAACAGATACTGTTCTAAGATACCGCGAACTAAGTCCTCTACAGCGCTTCGTTAAAGAGGGAT
Organism: uncultured Micavibrio sp.; assembly: GCA_965263215.1. Classification (GTDB taxonomy): domain Bacteria; phylum Pseudomonadota; class Alphaproteobacteria; order Micavibrionales; family Micavibrionaceae; genus UBA1672. The sequence goes on along the minus strand of OZ253663.1, from coordinate 1,533,498 downwards.
CATAAGCCCTTACTATCGATCGCCCGAAGATTACAGGTACTCAAAATGGCAAGAAATAGTAAAATTTTCGACTCCGGCATGCTGTTTGATATGATGCCTATGCCAAGACTGATTGTTGACGTAGTTGACGGGAAGCCTCAAGAAATTATCGAATGTAATCAATACGCGGCAAAGTATTTTAATATTGAAAAAAACAGGATTATTGGCGAAAAAATTTCGGATTTCACAAATTCTGAGAATGCACGCCATTTTGAACAATCTTTTCAAGTCAGCGTATCAAGAAACCGTGTTGTCACTATTCCAACATTACCAGTCATCACAGAGGGCTTGAAAATTCACAGTTTTTCTGTGACTCCCATTCATGATGAAGACAACAATATTCTATATCTGGATGTTCTAGGACAACCGGATGTGCGCGATCAAACCGAATTACAGCGTGAGCGAGATGACGCCGTTTCGCTATTGGCTTCTATTTTTGAGGTGAGTGAGGTCGGCATTATTGTCACCGATGAGAAAGGCTCAATCGTGCGTGTGAATGACAGTTTTATTCGCACCTATGGCTGGTCGCGCGATGAAATAGTTGGCCAAGATTTTATAACACTTGTCACGGATGACGAAAAAGAAAGAACCCGCGTTAATCACAAAAAATTCATCAGTGTCGGCGTGCGCAGTACGGGTGAGGTTAAAATGCTGCGTAAAGATGGCAATGTCGCAAATGTTTTGTTCACCTCTGCCACATTACGGTTAAGTCAAAACCGTAAGTTTCTTGTGACCACGGTGATGGATATCTCACTACGGAAACAAATGGAAAACTCTTTATTCCTCGCGAAAGAGCAGGCTGATTCCGCAAACCGCGCGAAATCTAATTTTCTGGCAAATATGAGCCACGAATTAAGAACCCCATTAAACGCTATTATTGGTTTTTCAGAATTAATGATGAAGGAAACTTTTGGCCCCATCGGTACAGAAAAATATAGTGAGTATATGGATGACATCCACATGAGCGCAGAACACTTACTAGACATCATCAATGAAGTGCTTGATATGTCTAAGATAGAAGCCGGTCGTTTAGAGCTATCAGAAGAAACCTTTAGCATTTATGACACTATCGTTTCTGTATGCCGCATGATGAGTTCACGCGTTTTCGCAAGCAACATTGACATCATCACAACCATCGAGGGGCTATTACCGCCTATTAATGCTGATTACCGTTTAATGCGTCAGGTTATGATTAATCTCATTACAAACGCTATTAAATTTTCGCCACAAGGCTCACAAATTACCGTTTTTGCCAATATTGACCCGAAAGGTGATATGCTGATTAAGGTTTCAGATAAAGGAATTGGCATACCAGAAGATAAAATTGCCCGCGCATTAGAACCATTTGGACAAGTTGATGAAAGATCTGACATGCGTGACCTTACAAGGCAGGGCACGGGACTAGGCTTACCCCTCGCTAAGGCAATGGCAGAAATGCACGGCGGAAAACTTGGAATTAATTCAGAAGTAGACGTTGGCACAACCGTTTGGTTCACTATCCCCAGTAATCGCCTCATTTTTGAGGACGAACCTAGTGCAGACGACTAAAATCTCTTGCACCTGCACATCACCATCTTTAAGATTACGTTCTGAACGCATGATGAGGAAAACATATGTCTGATTTAGAACAACGCTGCGTCGAAGCCGGCCTTAAAATGACGGGTCAAAGACGGGCTATATTGAAAGTATTGGGGCAATCAGAAGACCACCCTTCAGTAGAAGATGTATATGAGCGCGCGAAAAAGCTCGATGAGTCTATATCCATTGCAACAGTCTACAGAACCTTAGGTTTATTGGATGAACTTGATCTCGTCATAAGACATGAATTTCAAGAAGGGTATTCTCGATATGAAGTGAATTGGGATCACCACCACCATTTGGTTGATTTAGATACAGGCAAAGTCATTGAATTTCAAAATGATGAGCTTGAAAAGCTGAAAGTCAAAATTGCCAAAGATTTGGGATATGAGCTTGTTGATCACCGTTTAGAGCTATACGGCAAAAAACTAAAGAAGAAGTAACCTAATGTCCTGTAATTTACCTATACAAACCGGTGTAAAAGAGCCTGAAGATTGCAAATGTCACGGTGCCGTGATGCGCACCTATCTTAACCTAATTGAGGCCGGTCGCCCCGACACGATCGCACTTGAAGCGGCCAAGATCGTTTATGGCTATCACCATCCTGAAGACACAAAAGCAAATCAGGCGCTTACTGTTGAACGTTGGGTTAACGAAGAAAACCTTCATTAGAATGTTTGAGCCTGACGCCAGACTACCTGTCCATCTTTTTATTGATGCGCACTTAAAGCCCCTGAATGATCAGGGGATATTTTATTACATTCAACAGCGCGGTGAAAAGAACACAGGAACCATCCTTTTAAAAATCAATAATCTTCAAGGTGTGTGTTTACTGCTTATACAACAACGTGATTTAGACGGAAAATTAGGATGGATGAACGCAATCGGTAAAGAACAGGTTGAAGAAAGTGACGCAGACCAGTATATTCACCGTGCAATTTCTCGCGATCCTGATTTATGGGTCATCGAGATAGAAGATCGCAACATGAACAACCCTTTTGAAGGGGACATGATTTCTTAAAAGGAAAGGCCTATACCATGAAAAAAATTCTTATGATTTCTGCATTTTTTGTCAGTGCTATGTCACTATCCGCATGCTCGACTGTGGAAGGCGTAGGCGAAGACCTATCAAAAGCCAGTAGAGCCGTCGAAAGCAGCATGTAACGGCTGTTCGACTTATAAAGGATCATCGTGCCACTCTCCAGTGTAATTGAAAAACGCCGCACGTTCGGCATTATCTCGCATCCCGATGCGGGTAAAACGACGCTGACTGAAAAGCTGTTGCTTTTTGGTGGCGCGATCCAAATGGCAGGTATGGTTAAGGCCAAGGGTGAGCGCCGCCGTGCGCGCTCTGACTGGATGAAAGTTGAACAAGAGCGCGGTATATCCGTGGCGTCCTCTGTGATGACGTTCGAGAATAACGGCATTACTTACAATCTTCTCGACACTCCCGGTCACGAGGACTTCTCTGAGGATACGTACCGTACACTCACCGCGGTCGATAGTGCGATTATGGTTCTGGACTGTGCAAAAGGTATAGAGGCACAAACCTACAAATTGTTCGAAGTCTGTCGTCTTCGGGATATTCCCATCATTACATTCGTCAACAAAATGGACCGTGATGGCCAAGACCCTTTTGATTTACTTGACGAAATTGAATCCAAACTCGCGCTTGAAGTCGTTCCGGCCAGTTGGCCCATAGGCATGGGACGCGATTTTAAGGGGTGTTACAACCTTCTGGAAGATAAGCTTGTTCTGTTTGAGCGTTCCAAAGGGGAAGCACTAACCGAAGCTATCGAATGCTCCGGCCTTGATGATCCGAAAATTGACAAGTTATTGCCCGAAGATTTGGCGACAAAGTTGCGTGAAGATGTTGAAATGATCCGTGGTGTTTTTCCCGCGTTTGATGAGGAAGTGTATTTAAAAGGCGGCATGACACCAGTGTTTTTCGGCAGTGCGGTCAATAACTTCGGCGTTCGTGAATTACTGGGTGGCTTGGCAAACTTTGCCCCATGCCCACGCAGCCAAAGCACACAAGGACGCGATATTAAGCCTGATGAAAAAAAGGTGACGGCCTTTGTGTTTAAAATTCAGGCGAATATGGACCCGAAACACCGCGACCGCATTGCGTTCACGCGCATCTGTTCGGGAAAATTCAAAAAAGGTATGAAGCTCAAACATTTGCGTTCAGGCAAAATGTTGACTGTGCATTCGCCGCAGCTTTTCCTTGCCCAAGACCGTGAGGTTGCTGAGGAAGCGTTCCCGGGTGATATTATTGGCTTGCCGAATTACGGTGGCCTTCGTATTGGTGATGCCCTGACGGAAGGTGAGGATATAAGTTTCACAGGCATCCCGAGCTTCGCGCCGGAATATATGCAACGTGCTCGCGCTGAGGATCCGTTGAAGGCCAAACATCTCGGCAAAGCGTTAGAGCAACTCGCGGAAGAGGGCGCAGCACGCATATTTAAACCCTACAGTGACCCTGACTGGGTGGTTGGTGTTGTTGGCCCGCTCCAGTTTGACGTACTGCGTGACCGTATCCGCACGGAATATGAAATCCCCGTGAAGTTTGAAGAAACGAGCCTTTACACCGCCCGCTGGATTAGTGCAGAAGACCATGCAGAGCTAAAAACATTCATAGATGAAAACCAAGCCTCTATCGCGCGTGACCATGATGATGATCCGGTATTTATGGCGCGTAATGCTTGGCATTTAAGTGACGCAGAAGAAAAATATAAAGACATCACTTTTACGGCAACGAAATAGCCAAAACGCATTAGATTTCCCTTGAATTTCATCACCTGACATGACAAAAGAGTACGTAATTAGTACAAATTAAGAAAACATAAGGTTTTACAAGGCTTCCGCTATGATAAAAATATCAAAACTTGCCGATTATTCCGTGGTTATTTTATCAACCATGAGCACACACTCACATGACCTGATGAGTGCATCAACGGTATCGGAGCTTACCAAGTTACCGGAACCAACTGTTTCCAAAGTTATGAAGTTACTCTCCAAAGCGCAAATCATTCAATCCACACGCGGCATTAACGGCGGTTATTCGCTTATTAAAGACCCCGAAAAAATTACAATGGAATCTGTTATCACAGCGATTGACGGACCTATCGCAATAACCGCCTGCGCCGATGGCGCGGAGCCTGATTGCTCTCTCAGCCACAGCTGCTCTTTACGTGGGCGTTGGGATGGTGTAAATGCAGCACTGCGCAGCGCGTTACAAACGGTAACACTTGCCGATATGTTGAAGATTGGCGGTGCACAAACAATAAAGACACACGAAACAAAGGACGCAATCCATGGCAGCCACTGAAGAAACCATCCAGACCGTTGAAGAAATGGCCGGAAAATATGAGGCTGGTTTTGTTACGGATATTGAATCAGAAAAAGCGCCTAAAGGATTGAGCGAAGATACAATCCGCTTCATTTCCGCGAAAAAGAAAGAGCCGGAATGGATGCTGGAAAAGCGCTTAAAGGCCTACCAGCACTGGCTGAAAATGCCAGAACCACAATGGGCGAAGGTTGATTTTCCACCGATTAATTATCAGGATTCCTATTACTACGCCGCGCCAAAATCTATGGATGATATGCCGGAATCTCTGGATGATGTTGATCCGAAGTTACTGGAAACCTATGAAAAGCTTGGCATTCCATTGCGCGAACAAGAAATGCTTGCAGGCGTAAAAAACCGTACACCTGTAGCGGTGGATGCGGTGTTTGACTCTGTGTCGGTTGCGACCACTTTTAAGGAAGAACTCAAAAAGCATGGCGTTATTTTCTGTTCTATTTCTGATGCGATACAAGATCACCCCGAACTCATCAAAAAATATATGGGTTCTGTTGTGCCATATTCCGATAACAAACATGCGTGCTTGAACAGTGCGGTGTTCACGGACGGCAGTTTCGTCTATATCCCCGAAGGCGTGCGTTGCCCGATGGAGCTATCGACCTATTTCCGTATCAATGAACTCAACACAGGGCAGTTTGAGCGTACTCTGATCATCGCAGAGAAGGGATCATACGTGTCTTATCTGGAAGGCTGCACCGCGCCAATGCGTGATGAGAACCAGCTTCACGCCGCAATTGTTGAATTGATTGCCCATGAAGATGCGGAGATCAAATATTCCACCGTACAAAACTGGTATCCGGGTGATCCTGAAACCGGTAAGGGCGGCATTTATAATTTCGTGACCAAACGCGGCCTGTGCGAAGGGCGCAATTCGAAAATCAGTTGGACGCAGGTGGAAACAGGCTCCGCGATTACATGGAAATATCCGTCCTGTATCCTCAAAGGCGATGGCTCTCAGGGGGAGTTTTATTCCGTCGCCATTACAAATGGTCGTCAGCAAGCCGACACAGGCACGAAGATGATCCATATTGGTAAAAACACCAAAAGCCGTATTATCTCCAAGGGGATTAGCGCAGGGAAAAGCGACAATACTTATCGCGGCATTGTGAAAATCCTGCCGACGGCCGAGGGCGCGAAGAATTTCACCGTGTGTGACAGCCTGCTTATCGGGGATCAGTGCGGCGCGCATACCGTACCCTATATCGAAAGCCGTAACCAAAGCGCGAGCCTAGGGCATGAAGCGACAACGTCGAAAATCTCCGAAGATCAGTTATTTTACTGTATGCAGCGCGGTTTGAGCGAGGAAGAAGCGATCGCGCTCATCGTCAACGGCTTCGCCCGTGAGGTGATGCAGCATTTGCCGATGGAATTCGCGGTGGAGGCACAAAAACTGGTTGGGATATCATTAGAAGGGAGTGTTGGTTAATGGAGCTAAAAGAATTTGTATCGGAAGCACTCAAGCAAGTCATAGACGGTATTGAAGATGCACAAAAGTATGTATCTGAAAAGGAAACTAATGCTGTTATAAATCCTTCTCCTATGGGCATTCCTGGGGGCGCTATGTACATTGAAAAACCATTCAACGCTTTAGATCCTGTTGAATTTGATATTGCTCTTACCACTGAGCAAGAAAATACAAAATCAGGTAAAGCTAAAATTAGTGTTTTATCTTTAGGAGCTAATGCTTCGACTGAAAGCCATACAACTCAAAGTTCTGTTTCAAGAATTAAGTTTTTAGTGCGGGTAGTATTTCCTACTTACAAAATAGATAGCGATGATTGAACCATTAGAACAAAACCAGATAGAAACATTCACATCTGACTATAAAAATTGGTCTGTGGCTGATGACGCGTTAGTCGGTTCGTTCAAGTTCAAAAACTTCACCGAGGCGTTTGGATTCCTAGCGCAGGTGGCGATTTTGCAAGAAAAACAAAACCACCATGCGCTGATTGAAAATATGTACAGTGCGGTGACACTCACCCTGACCACCCATGACGCAGGCAACACAATCACGGAGAAGGACATAAAGCTCGCCACCGCGATAGAGGGGCTTTTGACATGAATGATAATCAAGATGAGTACAAGGCATATCAAAGAAGATTATTGCTCGATAAGATTATTTATCGCCTTGTGTTTGTTTTCACGATTGCATTGATCGGATTTAGTATTTGGTATGCCTATGAGAATATGCAAACCTCAAAAGCATCTAAATCACTTGCCTCTGAAGTTTTACCAACAGACATAGGCGGCAGCCAGAAGCAACCATTACCTGACTTTATAATCGACAAAGTTCAACCCGATGAATTGGAGCAACTAAAACCATGACACAAACTATAAAAAAATCTCATGTTGCCTGCATTTTACAGTGCGCCGCCGCTTTAATGTTCATTGTTGCGATGGCACAAGCGGGCATTAGCATCAATGATCTGATCGCCGAGCTTAAAGAAACCGAAATGCCGTTGACGCTCGCCAGAGTGATCAAGATCGCGCAAACAGAATTATATTACGTCTTGTACGAGCCATTAATATTGCTTGGCTTGGCAGAAATTATTAAGTCCATGAAAGAGAAGAAAAATGATCAAAATTAATGACTTACACGCATCCATTGAAACTGACGATGGCGAGCAAAAGGAAATCATCAAGGGGCTGAGCCTGTCTATTAATGACGGCGAAGTACATGCGATTATGGGGCCGAATGGCTCTGGTAAATCAACCTTGTCTTATGTGCTTGCAGGCCGCGATGATTACGAAGTCACCAAAGGTTCGGTTGAACTGGATGGCGAAGACCTTCTGGATATGGATCCGGAAGAACGTGCCGCGGCCGGTGTATTCCTTGCGTTTCAATATCCTGTTGAAATTCCGGGCGTGAATATGAGCACCTTCCTTAAAACATCCATCAATGCCATCCGTAAGCAACGCGGCGAAGATGAGTTGGATGCGCTTGGCATGCTGAAACTGATAAAAGCGAAAACCAAGGCACTTGGCATCAAAGAAGATATGATGAAGCGCGCGGTGAATGTTGGCTTTTCCGGCGGAGAGAAAAAGCGTAATGAAGTCCTGCAAATGGCAATGTTAGAGCCGAAATTCTGTGTTCTTGATGAAACCGATTCAGGCCTTGATATTGACGCGCTTAAAATTGTCGCAGATGGTGTGAATAAACTCCGTGCGGAAAATCGCTCTTTCCTTGTGATTACGCATTATCAGCGTTTACTGGATTACATCAAGCCTGATCATGTGCATGTTCTGGCACACGGCAAGATTGTGAAATCAGGCGGCCCTGAGCTTGCCCTAGAACTAGAAGAAAAAGGCTACGCCGAATTTCTTGAGGAAGCCGCATAATGAAAATTCTTGCGTGCCTTATCACAATATTTATGTTTGTACCCACACAAGCGCAGGCTAGCTATTACATCGAATGCGCTGTCCATGCGCAGGTTAAGCGCAATTTAGAGACTGGGCTTTATCGCGCAGAAATCAAAGGCGCAAAGGTGACTGAAGGGCATGACCAAAAAGGTGCGGCATGCATGAAAGAGAACATCGATAAAGTTTTGAACATAAAAATCAAGGGTAACCCGCCAGAAGGCAAAACCGTGCGCCTAAAATATTCTAAAAAAGAGGGCAATACCGCCGATGGTATTGTTACAACGGAAATTTGGAGCTATTGGCCACCCGGCATAAAGGATGTACTACCATGGTAAAAACATTAGACAGAGAAAACCTGCCAACTCAAAAGGTAGAGGAGTGGAAATACACCAATCTTTCCAGAGCGTTAGGGGAAGAGTTACTTGCCACCGCGCCGGAAGAACCACAAGAGGTTCTTATCCACATTCCGCGTGGACAAATCGGTGAACAAGCGGAGAATATCGTGTGGACAGGTGTGGATGGAACGCATCATCAGCCGCGTTTAAAGATTGTTCTGGAAGATGGCGCGCAGGCCACCGTGATTGAAACGCATGACGGACAGGGCGCGTATTGGAAGAATATGAGCACCGAAATTGTGCTTGGGGCAAACGCTCGCTTAAACCATGTTCGCATTCAAACAGACAGCGCAGATGCCATTCAAACCAACATGGTGCATATCACGATGGAGCGTGACAGCACCCTCAATAGCTTTTCGATCAATCTGGGTGGGAAACTTACGCGCCACGATATTCATGCGGTGTTGAACGGCGAGAATATTGATTGCTCGCTCAATGGTGTGAATTTGCTCAAAGGATCGCAGCATGGCGATACAACAATCGTCATGGAACATACCGCCCCGCATTGTGTGTCAAACCAATTTTATCGCACGTTACTAGATGATGCCGCGCGCGGCGTTTTTCAGGGCAAAGTGCATGTGCATCAGGCCGCACAGAAAACAGACGGGTATCAGCTCGCCAATACAATCCTGCTCTCGCCCAAGGCGGAAATGGACACCAAGCCAGAGCTTGAAATTTACGCCGATGATGTGAAATGCTCCCACGGCACAACAACAGGCGCACTGGATGAGGAGCCTTTATTCTATCTTCGCTCTCGTGGTTTGAGCGAGGCGCAGGCGAGAATGCTGCTCGTGCAGGCTTTTGTGGATGAAGTTATGGATAAGATTGAGGATGAAGACACCCAAACCCAGATCAAGGACATGGCAACGCAATGGCTGACAGAGCAACTGAAATAGAGACGCCTGATCTCCAATCACCATGGCGCGATGATTTTCCGGCCCTGGGTAAACTGATGAACAGTAAGCCTTTGGCGTTTCTGGATAGCGCCGCGAGCGCGCAAAAGCCTAAGGCCGTTATTGATGCCATGGATGCTGTGCTGAGTGGTGGATACTCCAACATTCACCGCGGGTTATACGAAATCTCTCAAAATCTGACGCAGGCTTTTGAAGATGTCCGCAAGAAAGTCGCGGGCTTTATCGGCGCGCCATCAGAAAAGAACATTGTGTTCACTCGTAATTCCACCGAAGGCATAAACCTCGTCGCGCAGAGCTGGGCGCGAACGAACCTGAAAGAAGGTGATGAGATACTCATCACGGAGATGGAGCATCACGCCAATATCGTGCCGTGGCAAATTCTGGCAGAGCAGATCGGCGTAGTGGTTAAAGTTGTGCCTATCACAGATGACGGCACATTGGATATGGCGGTGTTCAAATCCCTGCTGTCCAACAAAACAAAATTGGTTAGCGTTGTGGAGATATCAAACGCACTTGGCACGATTAATCCGATAGATGAAATCGTCACAATGGTGCGCACCCATAACCTTGATATCAAAATTCTGATTGATGGATCACAAGGTGTTGTTCACCGTTCCGTCAATGTCACGGATATGGACGCGGACTTTTACGTGTTCACAGGACATAAGCTTTACGCGCCTAGTGGTATTGGTGTGCTCTACGGGAAATATGATTTGCTTAATTCTATGCCGCCATATCAGGGCGGTGGAGACATGATAGAACATGTGAGTCTTAGCAAAGGGACGATATACCGCGAAGCGCCCTATAAATTCGAGGCTGGAACCCCTGCGATTGTAGAGGTTATTGGCCTTGGCGCTGCGGTGGACTACCTTGTGAATATCGGCATGGATAAGATCGCACGACATGAGGAAAACCTTCTGAAATACGCTACAGAGGCGATTTTAGAGGTAGAAGATTTAACACTCCACGGACCGAAATCTTTAAGACATAAAGCCGGTGTGCTGAGCTTTACAATTAACGGCACTCACCCCAGTGATATCGGGATGATCCTTGATCAATGCGGTGTGGCCATCCGCACAGGCCATCATTGCGCGATGCCGTTGATGGAAACGATGGGCGTTGATGCCACAGCGCGCGCTTCGATTGCTATGTATACAAACAAAGAGGATATTGACGCCCTGATTACAGGATTGAAAAAAGTGCAGGAGCTATTCGGATAGACACATGAGAATTTTTTCAATCATTTTGGTCTTGGTTTTGTTTGCCGGCTATCTCGCCTATGGATGGGTCGTAAACCTTACTGTTGAGAAAAACCAAAAAACTTGTATGGAAACGGCGGCGAAACATGAAATTTTTCGCGGAGATACAACGCAACTTTGTCAATGTTCTACCGAATATATAAGGGATAACCCATTTTTTAACAAAGAAGACCCTAAATTTAGAACGGAATATATGAACCAATTAATGTCATGTGGGAAAAAACACGTTAAACAATACGGAACAGAGCAGTGTGATACCCTAAAAAAAGACATCAGAAGCAAATCGGGGCAAAATCTCGACTGTCATTGCTTTAATCAAAAGTTGATGAATATGGTTATTAAACAATTAAATGGAATAAGTCCGAATAGAAAACTTGGTAAAATGGAAGCATTAAACATGATGAGCGGGTGCTTAAAATGAGCGAAAAAGAACAAATAGAAGAAAACTACGATCACTTGACACAGCCGCCTCACGTTGATGTACCGCGTGAACATAAATTATGGGCTGAGATCGAAAAAGGTTTGAAGGAAATTTACGACCCTGAAATTCCGGTCAATATCTATGAACTTGGTTTGATTTATAATGTCAAAATCGAAAAAGAAGAGAACGGTGTTTCAGATGTAAAGGTAGAGATGTCTTTAACCTCACCCGCATGTCCGGTGGCACAAGAAATGCCGGCCTGGGTACAAGGCGCTATTTTACCACTAGAGGGCGTTGGCGGTGTTGAGGTTGAAATCATATGGGAGCCACAATGGAACCCGTCCATGATGGCAGAAACCGCGAAAATGCAACTAAATATGTTTACGTAAGGAAAAAGCAAGATGAGTGATACCCCCATTCAAATTACAGAAAAAGCCGCGCAGCATATCAAAGAACTAATGAGCAGCGCACCTGATGATACGCAAGGGCTAAGGCTCACCGTGAAGGCGACAGGATGCTCCGGTAATAGTTATCAAATGGAATATGTTTCAACCGATGATGATTTGAGCGCGGATGAGAAATTCGAAGAAAACGGCGCGGATATTTATATACCAAAACTCTATTCATGGATGTTATTTGGCACAAAGATCGATTACATCACCGATGAGCTTGGCAATGCCCGTTTTGATTTTATCAACCCCAATGAAGTAGGCCGCTGCGGTTGTGGGGAGAGCTTTCAGGTCGGTGAAGGCTTGCCAGAGAAGCCGTAACACTCTAATGATAATTTTTAAGAAAACAGAAAACTTTTAGTAAGGAATGATAATGTCAGAGAAACCTTTGATCAGCATGTTTAACTGTGATGACGGCAGCTGGGAAACTTATAAAGATACAGCAAGCTTTTTATCTTTCATCAGCCCGATGGAGGGGCAAGAGCTGAACGCTGGTAACACCAAGGTTTTTGCAAAGGCTTTACCATTTTATAAAGATGTTAATATCTTACAAGTCACATCCACAGGTTGGGAAGAAGAGCCTCTTTATTATTTCTTTTTAGAACATGGTGACGATTACATTTTACTGCGTGGCATGAGCGATGTTATTCACGAGCTAAACGATACAGGTGCGATTGCATTGGATGCAGAAAATGCAATGGATTACCTGAAATTCTTCTGCCTGTTCACAAAGAACGAAGAAGGTGAGTGTTACTACATCATAGAAGGCCCAGACAGTGAATTTCTGGTTGAATTAAGTGGTTACGATAAATCACGCCACTTGCGTAAATTCGAGGGCTCTGAGATTTCAGGTTTCGACAAATTAGGCCGATGCACAATCAAAACACGTGTCTTGAACGAAGGTTATGTTTATGACGCCGTGTTTGAAGTCACCCAAGGCGGTCACGTTGAAATGAAAGACGACGAAATGATTGGCTCTATTTAAAGTAATGTTTGGAACACTCTATGCTTTCACATGAAGCGCAAAATCAAAAACTAATCTATTTGGTTGAGAATGATGGTACTTGGGAAGAGTATCAGGACAAAGATGCCTTCCTGAAATTCGTTAGCCCCTATGGCTCAGAGAATTTAGATTCCTCTACGCATAAAGTTTTGTACAAACCACTTCCTTTTTATGACGAAGTGAACATCCTTCAGATTAGTAAAATCAAAGATGAAGAATGGGGGTATGCCTTTTTTATCGAATACGGCTATGAATATGCCCAACTAAAAGGGTTGTTCGAAGTCATCGCAGAAGTAAACGAAACTGGTGTCTTAAAACTCACCGATGACAACGTTCATGACTACCTGAAGTTTTTCTGCATATTCTCTGATAATCAAGAAGGTGAAAATGCCCGTATTATCGAAGGGCAAAACAGCGAATTTATATATGACCGTAGTCCTTACGAGCGCACAAGGTTCTTGCGTAAATACTCTGGTGCAACCATCAAAAAGAATGAAAAATTATCGCATTACGACATAAATACTAGAATCTGGTCAGGTAATGGTGTTTATGACGCGCATTATGAAGTGACCTTTGATGGGCGTGTTACCTTGAAAGATTCCAATCTTGTTGGAACGGTTTAAGTATCGTCGACACTTTTTAGGGCTTCTTCTATAATATTTTCGGCTGTTGTGCCTTCTTGATGAGGAAGGGTGCTGAGAACTTGGCGCCATTTTTTTGCACCTTTTTGTTGATGAAATAATCCCACCATGTGCCGTGTTATTGACTTAATCGGCGTGCCGAATTTCTCCGCCTGCCCTTCAATATATGGGATCATTGCTCTGGCAACAGCCTTCCGACTTAATGTCTCACGATTTTTAAAAACTCTTTTTTCAAGCTCCGCTAAAATATATGGATTTTGATAAGCCTCACGACCAAGCATCACACTATCGAATACCTCCAGATGCTGTTCGACTGCATCGACTGTTTTGATATCTCCGTTTACCGCAATATTCAATTTTGGATGCGTCTTTTTTATTTCTGCAACACGCTCATAATTAATGGGTGGCTTTGTTCTGTTTTCTTTCGGACTGAGCCCCTGTAGCCATGCCTTGCGCGCGTGAACAATGACGGTTTTGCATTCAACATTTTTAATCGTAGTCACAAATGTATTCAAAAATTCAAAATCATCCTGTTCGTCTATCCCAATGCGGCACTTAACGGTGACCGGAATATCAACAGCCTCAATCATAGCCGCCACACCATCAGCGACTAAATTTGGCTCTTCCATCAAAATCGCGCCGATTTTACCTTTTTGTACACGGTCACTCGGACATCCACAATTTAAGTTGATCTCATTATATCCGTAATCTTCGCCCATTTTTGCGCATGTGGCTAGATCATCTGGATTAGAGCCACCAAGCTGCAAGGCGACAGGCTGTTCTTGTTCGCTGAACTGTAAGAAACGGTTTTTATCACCGTGCAACAACGCGCCTGTGGTCTTCATTTCAGTATAAAGCATCGCATTAGGGGAGATAAGACGGTGAAAAAAACGGCAATGACGATCCGTCCAATCCATCATTGGCGCAACAGAAACGGGTATAATTGCTTTATTTCCTTGATTCATAGCGGCGTTTTTATCATAAAATAGAGGTGATGAAAGAAAAAAACGTCTCAAACCCCGCACGCTTTCTAATCTTCTTTTTTGTATCTCTGTTATTTCTTACGCTTTTCTTGTCTCAAAATACTAATGCGCAGGACATACCAAACGACAAAAAAGAAGTGTTCAGCAATAGCGGCCTACCGATCCCTCGCTTTGTATCATTGGCGAAGGACACAACAAATGTGCGCGCAGGACCGGGGCAAAAATACCCTGTAAAATGGGTCGTCAAAATGAAATCACTACCCGTTGAAGTTATCCTCGAATATGATCACTGGCGTAAGATAAAAGACTATGAAGGCGCAGAAGGGTGGGTTTTCAAGACACTTTTATCAGGAAAAAGGACAGGGCTTATTCACAGTGATAAACCAGTGATTGCATATAAACACAACATAGAAGACACACCAGAAAAACATAGTGTTTCCATGATGTTAGAGCCGAAATCATTGATCAAAGTCAAAGAGTGTCTGGGGCAGATGTGCCATGTAACAGCGTCAGGGATTTCGGGATGGATCGAAAGAAAATCACTTTGGGGTGTTTACGAAAACGAAAATTTTGATTAGAATCATATTCGTAGCGTTCTGCTGCGTTTAAAAAGTTCTTCCAACGACTCACCTTTATCAGTCCTGATTCAAGGTTCAAAATAAAATGTTTACACTGACTAACAAGCCGGAAATGGGCTCCCGTTTCCACTCTGCTTTGATTCAACTCTCCGCTGACCACGAACGTGGTGTGGATGGTATGAAGGTTATTCAGCACATGGCCGGTGTGTTGGTGGAAACATATTTCATATTTGAAGATGCCGATCAGGCGATGCAGGCAAGCTTCAAGAAACTATCTCATTTACTAGGCTGCCACCCGGCAAAAGGCATGTTGGCGCCATACGCATTGCCCCCCGCGCACATTGTCGACTACGAAACTGAGCGCGGGCGTCTAGCTGCGCGTGTGTTCTTTGAGGAGTGGCTCGATTGTAACTTTGAGCTTCACGATTTAATTTTAACAGTCTTCCAACATGTCATTGTTGGATGGGAGGATATGGGGATTCCTCGTGCAGAAACATTCCGCCTACTTATGGAGTGTGTTAAAAAATGCATGGCCTTTGAAGTGGCCGCACAAGAATTATGTGATGTATCCATTGATACAAAAATCGGTCATAACGGTTGGACTGGCGGTGACTGCATTTCTGCATTAAGCGGTGTAGCAGGGCGCAGATTAGCCATCTCCCTAAACTCATCGGATATACGCAACGTATTTAGGGGAGGGGAGCTACCTGATAACCTAGATCAAGTCGTCTATAGCATGACACAGGAAGCCGTACGACTTGGCGTACCGGCGGGAAGTGACTGGCGTTTTGGTCTGGCGGCGAACGACACCCCCATCAATGCACCCGTTGAATTAATCAGAGAGTTAGAGCCCTCATGCTTACGATTCTTCCGTACCATTGATCTTGCAGGGCCTTATGACCAAGCCGTTGCTTGTGCAAAAGCCGCAGGGCGCATGATCGCGGTTGCTTCAGGGGGAGAACTACCTGAGATCGAGCCCGCAATAGCAAAGCCTTTGGCAATGTCTGCCATCACCGAAAGTTATAAATATGTATGTTTAGACTTTGAAATGGTCTCGTATTAATCACATTTTTGATCGCTTCTTCTTAAATCACCCCTTGCCCCGATAATCATAACTTCGTATAAAACTGTTTGATGTAAAAAGCAGCGAGTGAATATGACTTTTGTTCAAAAATCCAGCTATTCATACGAAGATATAATTTCATGTGGCAATGGTGAACTATTTGGCCCCGGTAACGCGCAGTTACCACTCCCCCCTATGTTAATGTTTGATCGCATTACACATGTTTCTGCAGAAGGCGGCGCATACGGTAAGGGCGTCATCGAGGCCGAGTTTGATATCAATCCCGATATTTGGTTCTTTGATTGCCACTTTAAGGGTGATCCCGTAATGCCGGGCTGTCTTGGACTTGATGCGCTGTGGCAGTTGACCGGTTTTTATCTTGGTTGGACAGGCGCGCCGGGCTCTGGCCGTGCGCTTGGCTTAGGTGAACTAAAACTCACTGGTCAGGTACAACCATCAACGAAGCTTGTTAAATATGTTGTCGACATCAAGCGCGTCATGAGCGGTAAACTCGTTCTTGGCATTGGTGACGGCACAATGTATGGCGACGGTGAAGAAATATATAAGGCCAAAGGCTTAAAAGTCGGATTGTTTGATAACACATCAGCAATGTAATAAGATGCCCCTAACTTTGATCTACTAAGAGAGGAATAGGTTATGCGCCGCGTAGTAATAACCGGAATGGGAATTGTCTCTTGTATCGGAAATAACAAAGACGATGTACTGACATCACTTAAAAACGGAAAATCCGGCATTTCGGCTGCGCCTGAATATGCCGAGTTTGGCTTTCGTTCACAAATTCACGGAAAACCTGACATTGTTCTTTCCGATCATATTGATAAGCGGTTATTCCGTTTTATGGGCGATGCCGCCGCTTATACGCATTTGTCGATGGAACAAGCCATTGCCGATTCCGGTTTAGAAGAAAACGATGTTGTGAACGAACGTACAGGTATCATCGTTGGTTCCGGCGGACCTTCAACACGCGCTCAAGTTTTGGCTGCGGATATTACCCGTGAAAAAGGCCCCAAACGGGTCGGGCCATTTGCTGTGCCTAAGGCAATGTGTTCAACAACATCTGCTACGGCGGCAACAAATTTCAAAATTAAAGGCGTGAATTATTCAATTTCATCAGCCTGCTCAACATCATCACATTGTATCGGTAACGCAACCGAACTTATCCAATGGGGTAAGCAAGATGTTATGTTTGCTGGCGGTGGCGAGGAACTGGATTGGACGCTATCCGTTCTCTTTGATGCAATGGGCGCAATGTCGTCGAATTACAATGATACGCCAGAGCGTGCAGCTCGTGCATACGATGCCAATCGTGATGGTTTCGTGATTAGTGGCGGCGGCGGTATTGTCGTTCTGGAGGAATTAGAACACGCCAAAGCACGTGGTGCAAAAATATACGCGGAAGTTACGGGATACGGAGCAACATCTGATGGCGCCGACATGGTAGCGCCAAGCGGCGAAGGCGCAGTACGATGCATGCGACAAGCTTTATCAACTGTGAAATCACCTGTGACATATATTAACACTCACGGCACATCCACCCCCGTAGGCGACATCACTGAACTGGATGCCATCCGCAAAGTCTTTGACCCGATGGATCAGGATATTCCTTACATAAGCGCGACAAAGTCAATGACAGGACACTCATTGGGAGCTACGGGCGTGCAAGAGGCCATATACAGCCTTCTGATGATTAATAATAATTTTGTAGCACCTAGTATCAATGTCGAAAATATGGATGAGGGAGCAACCGATGTTCCCATCGCAACACAGCGTGTCGATAATGTAGAGCACGAAACGGTTATATCAAATAGCTTTGGCTTTGGTGGCACAAACTGCACATTGGCAATGAGCAAGTATAGAGATTAAAAACGTATGACCATTGCTTTTGATGATTTTCTGAAAGTTGATGTTCGTGTTGGTACGATCATTGATGTTCAGGACTTTCCCGAAGCGCGAAAGCCTGCGTTTAAGTTAGTTATAGATTTTGGCGAAGATATTGGACAAAAGAAATCTTCGGCACAAATTACGAAACATTACACAAAAGAAGATTTGCAGAATAAACAAGTTATGGCGGTTGTTAATTTTCCGCCACGTCAAATTGGGCCATTTATGTCAGAAGTTTTGACACTTGGTGTGCCGGATGATGATGGTGAAGTTGTTTTACTGCAACCAGATAAGGTTGTGCCCAATGGCGGGCGCCTGTTCTAGATATAAGGAAAAAAATATGACTGGTTTAATGCAAGGTAAAAAAGGGCTTGTTATGGGCGTTGCAAACGAACGCTCTATCGCTTGGGGCATGGCCAAGGCGTTGCATGAAGCCGGCGCAGAAATGGCATTCACATATCAAGGCGATGCCTTTGGTAAGCGTGTGAAACCTTTGACCGAAAGCATTGGCGCAGACATTCTCATTGATTGTGACGTATCCGATGAGGATGATTTAGACACTGTTTTTGATACACTGAAAGAAAAATGGGGATCTATTGATTTTATCATCCATGCCATTGCTTA
The DNA here is from genome assembly GCA_965263215.1 of uncultured Micavibrio sp. GTDB lineage: Bacteria > Pseudomonadota > Alphaproteobacteria > Micavibrionales > Micavibrionaceae > UBA1672. The sequence continues at coordinate 1,514,922 of OZ253663.1, read as the reverse complement.
TTCTGATAAAGAAGAGCTTCAAGGACGTTATGTTGACACCACGCTCGATAATTTCCTGAAAACAATGCATATTTCCTGCTATTCCTTTACATCGATTATGCGTAGAGCCAAGGAACTTATGAATGAAGGCGGCTCAGCCGTAACTCTAAGCTACTATGGCGCAGAAAAAGTTATGCCAAATTACAATGTCATGGGTATAGCCAAAGCAGGATTAGAAGCTTCTGTGCGGTATTTGGCTGCGGATCTTGGTCCACAAGGTATTCGCGTCAATGCCATCAGTGCAGGGCCAATGCGCACACTTGCCGGCGCGGTTATTGGCGGTGCACGCAAAACATTTAAATATAATACACTCACCGCACCCCTTAGGCGTCCAGTAGAGCTGGAAGAGTTGGGTGGAACTGGTTTATACTTACTGTCTGATTTATCAGGCGCAGTCACTGGTGAGATTCACTATGTTGATTGTGGGTTTAACGCCATTGGCATGCCACCACATGACAGCCTTAAAGAATTTGCAGAGTCTTAAAAACGCTACATTTCTAAATCAGAATCACCATTGCCGTCGTTTTTTATAGCATCGATTGGCGTACCATCAGGGTGGGTGACCACGTGCGGGCTGTTATCTCTAATATCTTCCATCAAATCATCCAGCGCATAATTAAGATGGGTAAAGATTTCGCGCCTCACCTCCGGACTTTCAATTCCCACGGTCAAATCATTTATGACTTCATAGAGCGCTGCCGTGTATTTAGGGTGTTCTTCTGCCCCATAAATAAATTCTCGAAACTCATCTAAAGTAATAGCTTCGTCAGAGTGCATACGTTTTGCCATCTCTGTACGATCCGCAGGCTCAATATCATCAAACAGCTCACGTAAAACTTCAACGGCGAGACCTGCATCAAACCCTTTAGACGTAATTTCTTCTTCCATACGCATCTTCGCAAGAGCTCTTTGATCCCCCTGTGGCGCATATGCTTCGCTTAATGAATTCATTTTTTTTCCTATTCAACATCAATATTACAGGATAAGAAAAAAGATGGCCACGTGTCAATAAAATTGGCTCTGAGCACGGGTTTATACCCATACTTAAACAGCATTAATGCACGGAAAAAAGACCATCCATAATCAAATCAGGGGTATCAGAAAAGAAACCATCCACCCCCCAACTTTGGAGCATGCGCGCCTGATGAGCCTCATTAACTGTATAAGCCAAAACTGGCTTTTCCATATCCATAATGCTTTCAACTTCTTCACGTTTTACTGTAGAGGCATTTACGTTAACACTGGAAACCTTTAAGTATTCTGCTAGTTCAGCCCAATTATCCGGCCATTCTTCAGGAATCAATAACCCACGATGCCAATCCTCTGCCATTTCCAATGCCGTTTCCAAACTAACATGCTGAAAAGAAGATATTAGTAAACGATCATGATCATCCCAGATCGTTGAAAGTAGATCGAGCGCAACTTCCGCGGTTTCCTTTTCACGGCCCGGGCAGGGCTTAATTTCCAAATTAAGCCCAAGATTGCGATCAATCAAAACTTCTATGACATCCTCTAGAGAAGGAATGGCTGCGCCGATAAAGCTTTCGCCATACCAACTTCCTGCATCCAATTCCTTTATATCTTCGTAAGTCGCATGAGCAACGAGGCCTGTACCATTACTCGTACGCTCTAACGTGTCATCATGGAAGATAATCGGAATATCATCTTTGGTAATTTTCACATCAAGCTCTACCCACTCAATGCCCATATCCGCAGCGGTGTGTATGGCTTCGATTGTGTTTTCAGGTGCATATCCGGCAGCGCCGCGATGTCCAATTATTCGTGGTAGTTTTAAGGGCATGGATTTCGTCTAATGTTAAATTATAATTACCGCATTAAAATCGGATATTTATAGATAAGAATCTAGTCTTTTATTGACTTGGGTTCAAAAGTGCAAGTTTTTCTATCGCAGGAGCATACCCTTGTGCGGCAGCGTCCTTGTAATATTGGTGCGCAATGTCTTTGTGTTGTTGCGTATTGCCGTAATACATCAATATATCTGCTTGAAACACCTGTGATGGCGCATGACCATTATCCGCAAGGTTTGTCATCATATCATCACCGGCCTGCCTGTAGGAATGATCAAATATGCCTTTATTATAGAGCTTTTTAGCAATCTGATGTTGCCCATCCTCTCCTCGCATATATGACAAAGCGTAATAATGATAAATATCCACCTGAAACAGAGTAGGGGCAATCGTACTTAGTTTGATTCTTCTTTGTTTTACAGACGTATAATAATATGCGGATACAGAAAAAAATCCTAAGCTCAAAAGCAGAAGAAACCCTAAAAACACCCTAAAATTGCGTCTTGCCCGCGATATTGTCATTATTTCACATTACCATAACATTCTTAAAAAATCACATTATATGTTAATTCGTAGCCATCACAGAAATATTTACAAAATAAAAGCCGGACACATTATCCGGCTCTCATAATTATTACTAATATAAAAGTGATTAACCGTTCGCTTCTTTCTTTTTGCTGTCTTGCTCGATGATTTCGCCAGTTTCCTGATCAACACGCTTCATAGAAAGCTTAACTTTACCGCGATCATCAATACCAGTTAGAAGAACCTTAACCTCATCGCCTTCATTGATGATGTCTGTGGTTTTGGCCACGCGATGATCGGCTAGCTCAGAGATATGCACAAGACCGTCCTTCGCACCCATAAAGTTTACGAACGCACCGAAATCAACACATTTCACAACCTTACCAGTATAAACGATACCAACCTCAGGCTCGTCTGTGATGTCCTTGATCATTTTCAAGGCTTTTTCGATGGCTTCTGCATTTGTCGCCGCAACCTTCACTGTACCATCATCATCAATGTCGATCTTGGTTTCAGTCACTTCGATAATCTCACGGATCACTTTACCACCTGTACCAATCACTTCGCGGATTTTATCCGTTGGGATCTGGATTGAAACAATTTGCGGTGCGTTTGCATTAAGTTCGCTACGGCCTTCTGAAAGAGCTTTCGCCATTTCATCAAGAATGTGCAGACGACCTTCCTTAGCTTGCTCTAGCGCAACTTCCATGATTTCCTTCGTAATGGATGTAATTTTGATATCCATCTGAAGGGCAGTAATACCATTTTCAGTACCAGCCACTTTGAAGTCCATATCACCGAGATGGTCTTCATCACCAAGAATGTCTGAAAGAACAGCAAAGTCATCGCCTTCCTTAATCAGACCCATTGCGATACCCGCAACCGGAGCTTTCAAAGGCACACCTGCATCCATCAAGGATAGAGAGCCACCACAAACGGAGGCCATTGAAGATGAACCATTGGATTCTGTAATCTCAGAAACAACACGCATCGTGTACGGGAAGTCCTCAGCGGATGGAAGAAGCGGGTTAATTGCACGCCATGCCAACTTACCGTGACCGATCTCACGACGACCGGGAGGGCCCATACGACCAGCTTCACCAACAGAATAAGGTGGGAAGTTATAATGAAGCAAGAAACGCTCTCTGGTTTCACCTTCAAGCTTATCCATAATTTGCTCGTCTTGTCCTGTACCTAGTGTTGCAACAACAAGAGCCTGAGTTTCACCGCGTGTGAACAAGCTTGAACCGTGCGTACGGGGCAGAACACCGACTTCTGAAACGATAGAGCGGACAGTTTTTGTATCACGCTCATCAATGCGCTTACCTGTTTTCAAGATTGCACCGCGAACAACATCGGCTTCCAATGATTTGAACTTTGATGTAACAACGGCCTCATCAATACCGTTTTCCTCATCAACGAATGCCTCAACAGCGGCTGCACGAACTTCACCAACGGCGTTCTGACGTTCTAGCTTGTCTGTAATACCATAAGCCTTTTCAACATCTTTCGCGAACTTGGCTTTTAAATCATCTGCCATTTTCGTAATGGCTGCGGGAGTCTCTGCAATATCCCACATATCTTTGGCGCACATTTCTGCAAGCTCTATAATGCCATTGATAACTGGCTGATACGCCTCATGACCGACATTCACCGCACCAAGCATGATTTCCTCAGTCAATTCCGAAGCTTCTGATTCAACCATCAAAACGCCTTCTTGCGTACCGGCAACAACCAGATCAAGATCCATGTCGGCAACTTCCTGCATAGGCGGATTAACGATGTACTCACCATCTTTGTAGGATACGCGTGCGCCACCAATCGGGCCCATAAACGGAATCCCTGAAATTGTCAGAGCCGCAGATGCACCAACCATTGCAATCATATCGGGGTCATTTTCAAGATCATGCGATATAACTGTACATACAACTTGAACCTCGTTCAAAAAGCCTTTGGGGAACAATGGACGGATCGGACGGTCAATCAAACGCGAGGTAAGTGTTTCTTTTTCAGAAGGGCGTGCTTCACGTTTGAAAAATCCGCCTGGAATTTTACCGGCGGAGTATGTCTTTTCTTGATAATGGACGGATAGCGGGAAAAAATCCTGGCCATCACGGATTGATTTAGAGCCTGTAACGGCACATAAAACACTTGTTTCACCAATCGTTGCCAAAACGCAACCATCGGCTTGTCTTGCGATTTTACCAGTTTCCAGCGTTAGCGTTTTACCGGCAAATTCTATTTCTTTTTTGTATACTTTAAACATATTTATTTCCTTATATATGTATTCATCAAAATCCTCTCTCGCAAAACGCAAAAGAAGTTACAAATTGTTTGGAAGCTTTCTTTGGGGAAGGTCTTCGGTGGACGGTTAAAAACAGCATTAAAATCTGCTTTTAATAGTCAACCGTAAAGCCAAACCAAATTACGGCTATGCAAACGTGTATAGACATGACATTATCCGCCGTAAAAGTCAAAGGTTACTTCACATTAAGAGTATTAACATGTCAGATTTCAAGCCAAAAAAAAGCCCCGTCGTTCTATGTATTCTTGATGGTTGGGGCATCGGTAACGGCGGGCAATACGATGCCATCGCAAGTGCCAACACACCATGCTATGACTCAATGATGGAAAAGTACCCGAACACGACGTTAACGACGTTTGGCGGACAAGTTGGATTACCCGATGGGCAAATGGGCAACTCCGAAGTGGGGCACATGAATATCGGTGCAGGGCGCGTTGTCATGCAATATTTACCGCGCATAACCAAAGCTTTCTCTGAAGGGAAAGTTAAAAATCATAACGCGATTACCTCGTTAATTGAAAACTTAAAAGAATCAGGGAAGTCCTGCCATATTATGGGATTAGCGTCTAACGGCGGTGTACATGCACACATTGACCACATTATGGATTTAGCTAAAATCATTGGGATGGCAGGTGTACAAACACATATCCACGCCTTTACCGACGGGCGTGATTGCTCACCACATAGCGGCAGAGATTTTCTATACGACTTAGAAAGACAGGCTAACGCATTTCTTAATGTGCAGATATCAACGGTATGTGGGCGTTACTACGCAATGGATCGTGATAATCGTTGGGACCGTGTTGAGCGTGCTTATAATGCTATCGTTCATGCAGAAGGTGAGGAAAAGTCATCTATTGTTGATTATTTGCAGGCGAATTATGAAGAAAACACAACCGATGAGTTTATTAAGCCTGCAATTTTCAGCGGCTATGAGGGGATAGAAGAGGGGGATGCCATCATTTTTGCAAACTTCCGCAATGACCGCGCACGTCAAATATTGCAATCCTTGATATTAGAAGATTTTGACGGTTTTGAACGAAAGAACGGAGCACCACCATTATCCGAAGCAATAGGCATGGTGGAATATTCGGATGAACTTAATGAGTACATGGAAACTTTGTTTCAACCAATAGACCATAAAAATACGTTTGGCGAAGTCATTGCCGCACACGGCCTTAAACAAATGCGTATGGCAGAAACAGAAAAATATCCCCATGTAACATTCTTCTTTAACTGCGGACAGGAAGAGCCTTATGAAGGCGAAGACCGCATACTTGTCAATTCTCCCAAAGTTGCAACGTATGATTTACAGCCTGAAATGTCTGCGCCGGAACTATCTGAAAAACTGTTAAAGGTTGTCGCAGATAACAAACATGACGCCATTATCGTCAATTTCGCTAATACCGACATGGTCGGGCATACAGGCTCCGTTGAGGCTGCACGCAAAGCCGCCGAAGCCGTTGACGGAACGCTCTGTAAACTTAAGGAAGTTGTACTAGAAAAAAATGGCATTCTTATTGTCACGGCCGATCACGGCAACGCAGATCAAATGTATGACCCCGCAACAAAAGGGCCGCATACGGCGCATACACTTAACCCCGTGCCATTTATTGTAATTGGGGCAGAGAAGACCAAGCTAAAGGAAGGAAGGCTCGCCGATATCGCGCCAACAATGCTCCACTTCCTTGGGATAGAGCAACCAGACGACATGGATGGTGAAAATTTAGTCAAATAAAAAGCCACCAAAATGGCGGCTTTTATAACTCTTATGCTGATCGCGTCTATTAACGACGGATACCAAGTGATTTAATCAACTTCTGGTAACGATCTTCGTCTTTCTTCTTAAGGTAATCCAAAAGCTTACGACGCTTTGCAACCATCGCCAAAAGACCGCGGCGGCTGTGGAAATCTTTTTTGTGAACACGCATGTGCTGAGATAGCTCTTCGATACGGTTTGTCAGGATAGCAACCTGAACTTCCGGAGAACCTGTATCTTCTTTTTTCGTTGCATATTCTTTTATTACTGTTGCTTTTTTTTCTGCTGTAATCGACATAATTTTTCTTTCTTTCACAATATCTTAAATATTAAAAACACGAACTGGCTTAATTTCCGCACGCACCTGATCAACTAACGCGACCGGATTATCCTGAAAGTAAGCCACCGCCATTTGAGTTTCTTTTGTTCCTAAACCAATTTTTTGCAAACGCTCAAAATCGGGGCGGGATACAAACCCAAGTGACTGTCCGTTACGAATTTTTGTTGTTTCTTCCTCTGTCAACGCCAGAGCCGGGATATCGTCCAGCACGGTTTGCAGTGGCAACAAAGCTTCGCTACGGGCGGCAACGTAGTCCAATTCCTCTAAATTGTCCAGAGAAATCGCATCTTCGGCAAAGAAACAGCCAACTTCCTCACGGCGTAGGGCACTGATATAACCCTTTGTGCCTAAAAATTCACCTAAATCACGCGCGATGGAACGCACATAGGTGCCTTTACCGCAGAGCATTTCGAAGTCTGCCTCATCGGCTCGGCTTTCTTTTAAATAAAGCTCTTCTATGTATACGATACGCGACTTGATATCAGGGATGTCACCAGCACGGGCAATATCATAGGCACGCTGACCGTTGATTTTAATGGCGGAAAAACGGGGAGGGGTCTGCTCAACTTCACCAATAAATTGCGGCAACGCTGCCTCAATATCTTTTTTGGCTGGACGATGATCTGATGTTGCAATCACGTCACCTTCTGCATCATCTGTGTCACGCTGCTCGCCCCATGTCACAGTGAAGGAATATGTTTTGTAATCATCCTGAACGAATGGAATGGTTTTAGTGGCCTCACCAACTGCAATGGGCAAAACCCCCGTTGCTAGGGGGTCTAACGTACCCGCATGTCCAATTTTTTGTGCGTTTAAAAGGCGGCGAACCTTACCAATGGCCTGCGTCGATGTCATGCCATAAGGCTTATCAAGGTTTACCCATCCTGAGATCGGATCTCCCTTTTTCTTACGGCGTCCCATGGATTATTCTTCCTCTGTATCGTCCTTATCATGAGAAACACGAACATCACGCAGAATGTTTTCGATGTGTTGTGCCTCGTCAAATGACGTATCCGTAACAAATTTAACACGCGGGGTGAATTTCAGGTTCGTACCTTTGGCGATCTCTTTTTGAAAAACATATTTCTGATCATTAAGGGCAATTAAAAGATCTTCCATATCCTCACCGTTCAAAGACATCACATAGGCGCGTGCATGTTTCAAATCGGGGGGAAGGGCGTACCTCTGACACGATGATAGTGTTGGATTTGTTTAAAAGAATCTCACTGTCGAAGTGACCGCGTTGCAACGTATCAGATAAAATATGTCTGATCTGCTCGCCAACACGGCGTTGACGTTGCGATGGCTCGCTGTTCTTACCTCTGTGGTGTTTCATTTTTCGATTACTCGATTACACGCTCTTCTTCGATAATCTCGAAGCATTCAATAACATCGCCTTCTTTGAGGTCGTCATAGCTTTCAAACGCCATACCGCATTCCTGACCTTGCTTAACGTCCTTAACTTCTTCCTTGAAGCGTTTCAGAGTTTTGAGCATGCCTTCGTGAATAACAACATCATCACGTAGCAAGACGAACCTTTGATCCGCGCTTAACCGCACGACTTCTGAAACTTCACAACCGGCAATCTTACCAACTTTGGTGATGTTAAATACTTCTTTGATGAGAGCCTGACCGATATACTCCTCACGGATTGTTGGTGCCAGCATGCCCGTAAGGATGGCTTTCGCATCATCAATAACGTTGTAAATGACGCTATAGTAACGAATATCCACACCTTCACGCGTTGCGGCAAGATCACGTGCCTGTGCATTTGCACGAACGTTAAAGCCGATGATCAAAGCGCCTGAGGCATTCGCCAGAATAACATCAGATTCGGTGATGCCGCCAACGCCTGATGAACAGGATGTTGACTTCAATACCTTCGTTTTCTTCGACCATTTTATCCAATGAGCCTGATATCGCCTCGACGGAGCCGTGAACATCACCACGGATAATAATCGGAAGCTTGGTTTTTTCGCCTTCTTCACGTTGGAGCAATATCTGCTCCATCGTTGTACGATCTTTAACGGCGTTCGCCGCCTGTACTTCTTTGATTTTCTTCGCTGACGGTATTCTGCGATTTCGCGTGCCTTTTGACTCGTCTTTCGTGACGTTAAAGATATCACCGGCTAATGGCGTGCTATTGGCGCCCAAAACTTCAACAGGTTGCCCTGGAATGGCTTCTTTAATTGTGTTGACCTTTATCATTAATCAATGCGCGCACCTTACCAAAGGATGCACCGGCAACAAAAACATGGCCGATCGCGCAATGTTCCCTTTTGGATTAGAACAGTCGCAACAGAACCACGACCCTTTTCCATTTTAGATTCAACAACAAAGCCTTGCGCCGTACGATCAGGATTCGCTTTCATCTCTAAGAATTTCTGCCTGAAGCATAATCGCTTCTTCAAGTTTATCCAGATTTGTCTTATTTTTCGCGGAGATATCTCAACACACTGAACATCACCGCCCATTTCTTCAATGACGACTTCATGTTGCAGTAAAGCTCTTGCTTTACCTTCATAGGGTTGGCATCAGGCAAATCAATTTTGTTAACGGCGATAATAATCGGCACTTCTGCAGCTTTTGGCATGACTGATAGCCTCAATCGTTTGTGGCATGACACTGGAATCATTCTGCGGAAACAACAATTACAACAATATCCGTTACATTCGCACCACGTGCACGCATTTCGGTAAAGGCTGCGTGACCCGGTGTATCTAAAAATGTGATTTTATCACCGCTTTCATAGCTGTAACCTGATACGCACCAATATGCTGGGTAATACCGCCGGCTTCGCCAGCAACAACATCTGTTTTCACGCAAGGCATCGAGTAAGGATGTTTTACCATGATCAACGTGCCCCATAATCGTCACAACTGGTGGACGTGGAAGCAGATCTTCTCTTTGTCTTCTGATGGTCATCAAGACCTTCTTCAACATCAGCCTCGGTAACACGCTTAATCTTATGACCAAATTCATCAATAATAAGTTCCGCTGTATCCGCATCAATCGACTCCGAATTTGTCGCCATAACCCCCATTTTCATCAAGCGCCTTTATCGACCTCCTTGCCGGGTTCTGCCATACGGTTGGCACAGTTCACTGAACAGTGATGGTTTCCGGCAGAGATGACTTCACGTATTCTTTTTTTCAGCAGGCTCCTGAGGAACGGCTGAGCGGCCAGGCGCGCTTTTTCACGTGCACGTCTTTGTGCCGCCAAACTCGGCCCACGATCACGCTCATAATCACGGTTCAAGTGCTTGCGTAATCGTGATGCGACCACCGCGCGCATCATCCCACGATGTACGAGGTGGTGCTTTGGCTGCAGCCTTCTTTAACTTTATCGCGATAGCTTTCTGGTCGGAGCCGCATCTTCGTTCCTGTGAATGTTTTTGCACGCTCTTGCATCTTCTTTAACCGGAAGCTGGGATATCACTGCTGCAAGCTCAGCAGCTTTGACTATCTTCCTCTTCAATAGCTTTCATTTCACGCGAGCATCTTTCGCTTGCACTATGCTCTTGCGTCTTTTTGCCGCTTCTTCCGCTTTTTTATCTTCAAGCGTCATCACACGGCGTTTTTGGCAAAGCTTTCTTCTTGGTTTCACCGCCATCAATAGCTGCCTTCAAGCGCTCTTGCACGTGCATCTTTTTCAGATGAAGTTAGACGTTATCTTCACTTGTTCAGCGCTTAGGTGCAGATTGCGAACTCGGTGTGTCAGTAGTTGCGTTTACGGCGAACACTTCACAGCGACAGTAGAACCACCAGGAGCGCGCGCGCAGAACCAGCAGCGCCGCCTTTTAAAGCTCAGTGTTTTACCTGAAGGCTTAAGCGTTTTTTACCGCCATTCTTTTTGTCTTCTTTTGCGTCTACTTTTATCTTTTTTTTCGCTCATAAAGTCTCGCCTTAAAATTTTGTAAGTGTTAGGTATACACTGGACGCTTTTGCATCAAGTGCAAAGTCTTTGTTCCATCTTGGTTCTAGGGCTAAAGGGCTCCGGCTCTTGAGACCCGCTTTTGGGAATCATCGTAACGAGTATGTCGTTGTTCTGCTGCCAATTTTTTCAAAGATATCTTAAAGTTAATTCATTTTTATGCTGCTTCTTCAGACGGCTTGACTCAGCTGCTTCTTCGCATTTTCTGCCTTCAGGAGCAGCTTCATCCTGTGCCGCTTCAGCATCTTCTTCCTCGGCAACCAATGCGCACGTGCAGCTTTCATAATTACTGTCATTGGCATCTTCTTCAGTCATTGACCTTCGCCAAGCATTCCGACGAGTTCATCACCGGCCAGATCAGCCAAGATCATCAAGTGTTTTTCACCTTTCGCTCACCAAGTTTGATGATTTGAGTTAGGGGCGCAAGCCTTCAGCATTCATCAAAATCATCACTGTAATACCGAAGTTCTGCTTGCTTTTCATTCCAGTTCTTTCGCCTGCTGCTCAAGCCAATGTAGCAGCACGACGTTTTGAAGCTCAACAGAAATCTCTTCTTCAAAAACCTTCGATTTGATTCAAGCTCTTCAACTAGGCGTTTCGATGATTTCCTCAACAGATCAATAAACCCTTCCGCGACCAGCAAGTGAGCAATGACATCATCAACATCCAGAGCTTCGATAAAGAGGCTGCAGAACGAGTTGCAAATTCCTCTGCGCGGCGTTCTGATTCTTGTTCATCAGTCATAATATCAATGTCCCAGCCAGTTAAGCATCGATGCCAAACGAACATTTTGACCACGACGACCAATCGCTAGACTGAAAGCTGATCATCCGGCACAACAACATCCATGCGCTGCGTTATCTTCGTCAAGAAACTACTTTTGCAACAGCTGCAGGCTGCAGGGCGCATTCACGATAAAGCTACGCAATATCTTCGGACCATGGCACGATGTCGATCTTCTCACCGCCTAGCTCGCCAACAACGGCTTGAACGCGAGCTCCCGCGCATACCCACACAAGCACCGACAGGGTCGATAGAACCTTCTGTAGATTGCCACAGCAATCTTCGCGCGGCTACCTGGATCACGAGCAACGGCTCTTGATTTCAATTACACCGTCATAGATTTCCGGCACTTCCTGCGTAAACAGCTTCGCCATGAATTCAGGGTGTGTAGCGGGATAGAAAAATCTGAGGGCCACGTGTTTCTTCACGGACCTCATAGATGATCGCACGCCACGCGATCATTCAGTCATTAAGTGTGTTCACGTGGGAATAGTCTCATCACGGCGAAGCAGGGCTTCCGCGCGGCCTTGAATATCAATCGTTGCATTACCATATTCAACGCGCTTAACAATACCGTTAATGACTTCGCCGACTTTATCTTTAAATTCTTCATACTGACGTGCACGCTCTGCTTCACGGACTTTCTGCATAATGACCTGTTTCGCAGTTTGCGCAGCGATGCGACCAAAATCTAAAGGTGGTAATTCATCAATTAGGAATTCACCAAGCTCAGCATCGGGCTTAATTCTTTTCGCCTGATCTAATGTCAGCTGTGCTACCTCATTTTCAACTTCATCATCATTGGCGATGACTTCGCGGTAGCGCTTCAACTCGATCTCACCGTTTTTACGGTCAATTTGCGCGCGTATATCTTGTTTCGTAACCATATTTGGAGCGTCCAGCCTTTTGAATGGCTTCCTCCATCGCTTCGATTACGATCTCACGATCAATGTTTTTTTCACGGGCAACAGTGTCCGCAACTTGCAACAGTTCCATATCTTATCTCCTAGAATTTGCTGTAGCTTTAATAAGTTCATCAGTTAAAACGAGTTTTGCCTTGCTTAGTGCCGAGTAGGGGATTTTCAACATCACCCCTGATCCGTACTGACAAGTATCTTGTTATCTTTAAGGCCGTTTATGATACCGCGGTACTTCTTTTGTCCGTTTTCTGCGGGCACTGCAGTTTCAATTTTGGCTTCAAAGCCTTTATATTCTTCGAAATCGCCTTCACGTGTTAGAAGACGGTCAATCCCCGGAGAGCTAACCTCAAGACGGTATGCACCATCAATCGGATCTTCAACATCCATCACAGCGGATATAGCGCGGCTAATTTTCGCCGCGTCATCTACACCAAGGTTTTTCGTTTTTTCATCTTCTGCCATAATTTGAACAAGCGCACTACCAGTTTCGCCTGTAATTTTAATATGATGCAGGCTGAATCCCAGATCCTGAATAACAGGCTCTGCCAGTTTTGAAACTTTTTCTTCTAATGGCGTATAACGCATTTCAAACCTTTTGCTTTGGTAACAAAAAAGGCGGGTCTCTTTATGAGCCCACCGTATCTTATTGACCGGAATTTAGGTGTGTTATACGCCCATATTACAGGGAATGCAAGTATTTTAGGCCGCTTTTTTAGTGAAAAAAAGATATACCATTTTTTTTGCACCTTTTGCGCCTTTGATCTCATATCGTGTTGGTATCCAATCTTTTGGCATCAATGCCCAATCATCGCGGCACTGGGCATTCCAATCAAATTCAGGATGATTAGAGGCTTGTGTACACATCCACTCCGCCAGGTCCCTCAACATCACTTGTCATGATGAGCGGTGCGCCAGGCTTCAAGATTTTCGCAAATATATCCAAATTCGTCTGGTTTTATAATGCGGCGCTTATGATGACGTTTTTTGTGCCATGGGTCAGGGTTCAGCACATAGATGCCATCCAATGATTCTGGCCTAATAGAACGCGCAATAAACATACCATCATCCATCAACACACGAATATTATCCAATGTGATGTTATCAGGTATATTTTTCAAGAAATCCGCCATGCCGTTTATAAATGGCTCTGCGCCGATGAAGGCTGTATCAGGATCATTCTCAAACAGTTGAATTAACCTCTCACCGTGACCAAATCCAATTTCAAACCAGTATGATGAAAAATCACGATTAAAAAACGCGGCAGGTTGAACACTGTTATTTTCAGGAAGTTGATCTAAAGAAATTTCAATTTCAGGCAGGATAGTCTCCATGGCCTCAGCGCGCTCACCTTTGATAGCACGCCCCTGACGCCTACCAAAAAGACTCCGTTTTTTAAAAACGGAGTCTTGATTCTGTATAGATTTATGACTGCCTTCTGTCATTAGCCAACGATGCGCTGTAGTTCCTCAACAAGATCTGTCTTCTCCCAAGAGAATCCACCATCTTCTGTTGGTGTACGGCCGAAGTGACCATAAGCTGCTGTGCGCTCGTAAATTGGCTTATTAAGCTGCAGGTGTTCACGGATACCGCGTGGACGCAGATCAACAAGCTGCTGCAGTGCATCTACGATTACAGTTTCCGGCGCAGTCCCTGTGCCGTGTGTGTTCAGATATACGGAGATCGGCTTTGATACACCAATCGCGTATGAAAGCTGAATTGTACAACCTTCTGCATAACCTGCCGCAACAACGTTTTTCGCAAGGTAACGCGAAATGTAAGCTGCTGAACGGTCAACTTTTGTTGGATCTTTACCAGAGAAGGCACCACCACCATGAGGCGCCGCACCACCGTAAGTATCAACAATGATCTTACGACCGGTCAAACCAGCATCACCAACTGGCCCACCAATAACAAAACGACCTGTTGGATTTACGTATAGTTCTTCTTCAGGAGGCATCCAACCTTCTGGCAAGACTTCTTCAATGTACGGGCGCACAAGTTCTCTTACGTCATCTTGACTTAAGCCTTCGGCATGCTGCGTTGAAACAACAACAGAGCGAACACCAACAGGGCGGTCATTCTTATACTCCAAGCTTACCTGTGATTTTGAATCTGGCTCAATCCCTTTAAGTTTGCCGGACTGGCGATCTTCTGCCATACGGCGCAAAATTTGGTGTGAATAGTGTAGGGGAGCAGGCATCAATGCCTCTGTTTCCCTACAGGCATAACCAAACATAATGCCTTGGTCGCCAGCACCTTCGTTCAAATCAACGCCAGTACCTTCATCAACGCCTTGCGCGATATCAACTGATTGCTTGTGCAATTTAACGTCAATGTTGGCTGTCTTATAACTAAAACCCTCTTGGTCGTATCCAATTTTCTTGATCGCTTCACGCGCGGCTTCTTCAATTTTTTCTTTTGTAACACTATCTGGGCCGCGTGTTTCACCGGCAATCACAACTGTGTCTGTGGTCACTAATGTTTCACAGGCAACGCGGGAATATGGGTCTGCCTTCATATAAAGGTCTAACACTGCGTCTGAAATACGGTCGCAAATTTTATCCGGGTGTCCCTCGGAAACTGATTCACTTGTAAAAATATAATCGGTTAATGCTTTTTGCTGCATGGCTTGTCCTGAATATGGCATCTATCGCTCACTTGTTAAATTATTCTTAAATACGAATTTTGCACCCTAAAGCAAAAAAAAGACTTTTTACAAGCCTTTTTCACAAAAACAACTTATCACACGTAAATTTATGACATAGATTTGATAAAACGTATTATTTCTTTACGCTTTTTAGGGTCGCTAACTGAGTAATATGCTTTTAGCAACTCCAATACTTCCTTACTTTCAAGAATATTTTCGGGGATAGATTTCGCAGTATCAGAAATCCCCCGAAACCCTTCCTGATCATTATCGGCCATCCCATACACAGATTTATTAGCTGTGCTGTCATCGAGGTCGCTGTAAAAATAATCAATAGAGACGCCAAGAATTTTACTAAAGCTTAAGAGTCGGCTTGCACTCACTCTATTGGCTCCCCGTTCATATTTTTGTATTTGTTGAAATGTTACCCCCACAGCATCAGCTAGCTTTTCTTGACTAAGCCCCATCAACGTCCGGCGATTGCGTATCTGCAAACCAACATGCTTATCAACAACATCTGCTGTGCCCTTGGTTTTTCTATTCTCTTTTGACATAAATCACTCTAAATATCACTAACACACTCAGTTGGTGCTCAATAAAAGCAGTTATTATTACTTACAGCAGAGCACGATGGTATGCAATAGAACCTTAAGTATATAACCATAATTACAACCCAAGGTTTCCTAAATAACGGCAAGAAAAAACCTTGGGTTATTTACTCGGTACTTAAAAATCAAAATAACCATAATGTTTTTTATTATATAATTACTTTAACGGCTTTAATCAATGGATATCCGCGCTTTTTGATTTATTGCATTTTTATCATTGAGAGGAATGGAATTGACAATCATACCTGTAGAATTAATATAGGCACTTATTCCTGTGTTAGCGCTGCGTATAATTGAACGCTCTGATTCTATGGCACGGAATTGTGTTTGCACAAGATGTTGATGGGGGCCCGCACTGTCACCATACCAAGCATCATTCGTTACATTCACATAGAAATTCGGCTTTTCATTATTTTCGGATGCTACATATCGCGGGAAAATAACTTCATAGCATATCAAGGCACCCATTTTAATGTCATTGGGCAGGGTCATTAAATTCTGACCATCGCCTTTTTCAAACCCTGTAAAGCCAACAATGGGTGCAATATCAATAATATTAGATAAAGGCATATATTCCCCGAACGGGACAAGATGAGACTTATCGTACGTGCCGATAATTTCAGCCTCGGAATCAAACACAACCATACTGTTATGGAACGTTTCTTTATCTTCATCTATACGCAGCGCACCAGTTATGAGGTACGATTCTGACGGATATGAATTAAGCATAT
This sequence comes from uncultured Micavibrio sp., assembly GCA_965263215.1. Taxonomy (GTDB): domain Bacteria; phylum Pseudomonadota; class Alphaproteobacteria; order Micavibrionales; family Micavibrionaceae; genus UBA1672. The sequence goes on along the minus strand of OZ253663.1, from coordinate 1,498,524 downwards.
TACGAATTTCAGTCATCGCCCAAGGTGCGTTCATAAGTCCTTGGCTGACGGCTGTTTCCGGCCAAACAACTAAATAGCTCCCACTAACATCACCTGTCGTCGTGTCTTGAAACTTTGATTGTTCAATCATAGACATAAAAATTTCAGCTATTTTACTTTTTTTCCATTTCTGGCTTTGCTCAATATTGGGCTGTACGATCACAAAAGAAACATCTTGTGGCACATCGTTCTGCTCGGAATTTATTCTGTTCAAGCCGAACATATACGCCAATGAGAAACTGAGCACCAAAAGTAACGATAAAAACATTTTCACTGACTTGCCTTCAGAGCCTTTTAGCAAATATCCCGGAAATGTTGCCCATATTATAGTTATGGCTGTCAGTAAATATATATTCGAAAGCGATGCTAGCTGTGCTATTGGCATCACGGATATCCATGTATAGCCATACAAATTCCACGGAAACCCTGTAAACAGGTGGCCGCGGGCAAATTCACTAACAGATAGGAAAAAACAGAATGACAGATATGCCCAAACATTGTTTTTATCCTTACATATAGCCTTATGAATTGCGCAAGCGAACGCAGGGAACAATGATAAAATTAAAGGTAAACCACTAACGGCGATCGGCCATGCCCACCTATATGGATTATCTTCTACGAGCAGGGCATTACCAATCCATGATAGACCAAGGCCAAAATAACCGAGCGAAAAAACGAAAGCATATCCAAATGCAGCAAAAGCATCCTTGCTATGAAAAACAAGAACAAAAAGTAAGCTAAGCCCTATGAACAAGCTCCAAAGATAGTTTGTTGGCGCCATCGCATAAGAGGCGAGCGCCCCAATTAGAAAAATAAATAAAAACTTTCTCATAGGATCGTTTTAAATCGTAGAGATCATCATTGCAATGACACTATTTAACGGCCCTAATTATGCTTCTTGTTTTTTGGGAATGTTACGAATGCGCAGACGACTGACGCGACGCGGGTCCGCCTCTAACACTTCAAACATCATACCAGTTTTGTGCTTTAATACTTCGCCGCGAACAGGCACACGTCCTGCCATAAAAAACACCAAACCGCCTAAGGTTTCGTTTTCTAAACGCTCTTCATCACTCAATATTTCACCGAACTCATCTTCGAAATCATCAAGATCGACACGCGCATCTGCCAATATCGTACCATCAGTCTGCAACGCAATTTCAGGGTGTTCATCCAGATCATGTTCATCATCAATCTGGCCAACAATAGATTCCAATAAGTCGCCCAGCGTAATAAGGCCATCAATGCCACCAAACTCATCGACAACTAACACAAGGTGCTTTCTTGTGATGCGCATTTGTGTCAGCAAGTCTAAAACATCCATAGACGGTGAAATAACAGGAATTTCACGCACAAGTTTTTCAATTTCAACAGGCTCATTACGCGCGATGCACGATAATATGTCTTTGATATGAATAGAGCCAATAATATTATCTAATGAATCTTGGTATACAGGAAAACGGCTATATTGTTTTTCAGATAAAAGAGCGAGCAAATCACTTTGCGTTATGTCGTGATTAATTCCAATAATATCAGCGCGCGGCACCATAACGTCGCCCGCGTCCATATCATGTAATTCAAGGACATTTGAAAGAAGTGTTTTTTCATGATCTGAGAAAGACGATTCTTCAGACTCGCTGTTTTCGCCGTCTATAAATTCTTCGATTGTTTCACGTATCGTAGGATCAGACTTAGGCCTAAAGAAAGACGTAACTTTGCCCCACAGGCTGTGATTGTTTTCTTGATTGTCGTTCAAAGGCGCATCCCCCGACTGTTCGGGCGACGCGGTTGTACTCGGAGGTTCTTCGTTTTCTTGTGTCATTTTCAACATGTCTATATTTTCTCAGTGTGCCATAAAACTATTATATTTCATACGGGTTTTTAATGCCCAGAGTTTTTAAAATTTCGATTTCACGCGTTTCCATTATTTCTGCGTCCTCATCTGTTCCATGATCAAAATGAAGAAGATGTAAGCAACCATGAACAAGCATATGCGTAAAGTGATGTTGTATCGTTTTCTTTTGTTCCTGTGATTCACGTTCGATGGTTTCAAACGCAATAATAATATCCCCAAGACTGCACATAGGCATGCCGTGTTTTATTTCCTCTAATTCGGTTTGCGGAAAAGAAAGCACATTCGTCGGCTTATCTTTATGGCGGTATATTTTATTAAGGTTTTGCACAAAAGAATCATCGGCGAGAACGATACTGATATCTGCATGTTCAGTCTTCCCCAAAAAACCTGAAAGAGTAGATGTAACAACACCACGCGTATATTGTTCAATATCCGCAATAGCACCATTCCAGTTTTCGTTTTCAATACTAATATCTATTTCTAACCGGGCCATAAATTAACGGGGCTATTTCTTGTTAAATTTATCATAGGCACGAATAATTTTACGAACGAGACCATGACGAATAACGTCTCCTGCCTCAAAGGTAATAAAGCCAATATCATCAACACCATTCAAGACATCGACAGCTTCGTTTAGCCCCGAATTAATGTGCTTTGGTAAATCGCTTTGACTGGCATCACCTGTGATAACCATATGTGATGATTCGCCCATACGCGTTAAAAACATTTTCATTTGTGAGGGTGTTGCATTTTGTGCTTCATCGAGAATTACAAAAGAATGTGCTAGGGTGCGTCCACGCATAAAGGCAAGGGGGGCAATTTCAATTTCACCAACCTCCATCTTTTTCAACAGAAAATCCCACGGCAACATATCATGGAGCGCATCATAAATTGGACGAAGATAAGGGTCTATCTTTTCTTTCATATCACCGGGAAGAAAACCTAGGTTTTCTCCTGCCTCAACAGCAGGACGACAGAAAATAAGGCGCTCGACCTCACCCTTTAAATACATATCAACACCAGCCGCAACCGCCAAGTAAGTCTTACCTGTGCCTGCAGGCCCCAAACCAAACACAAGATCATGCTGACGCATTAATTCGAGATATTCCTGTTGATTGGGAGAGCGCGGAACGATTGTTTTATTTTTGGTCTTAATAACGGTATTACCGTTTTCATTCTTGCCGGGGGTTTTCTTTTTCGTCTTTTTTCCTGATTGCGTATCCGCAGCAGTTTGCCCGTTTGTCAAAAAACGTAATTCCGCATCAATATCGGCATGCGTTATATTTTGCAAATCACCGGAGCGCAGACGTGTATGAAGAGATTGTAATGCTATTTGTGCCTTTGTGATGGAATCTATATCACCTGTAATGCGTAATAAATTTCCGCGATCAGAGATATTAACCTCTAATTTTTTTTCTAAATAAGCCAGATGATCGTTATACTCACCAAACAAGACAGGCACGACGTCATTATCAGAAAATTCAAGAATGAGTTCTTTGCTCACATAATCTCTTTCATATTAAATACAATCAACAACCATTTTACATGAAAAAATAAAAAAAAGATAAAGATTTAAGCAACTTCCGGTGCATCTTGATCGGGATAATCAGCGTCGTCGTCATATAATGCTGCGATGCCTTCATGGTCCGCCAAATCCTCTTCAATCATCGTTTTTGTGTGTTTATTCTCACTACGACGATCATAGCCAGCACTATTAAACTTGAGTTGAGCACCGGTTTGCGCATTTTGATGCGCTTTTTTCATATATTCATGCTGATCTTCTCGCGCAAACGATGCGAAGACCTCCTTATGGCGATCAACCGCACGCTCCAGCGCTTCCCAAGCCTTACGTAAAGGCTTGTTTTTACTTGAACGCCTAATTTTATCATAAAAAGAGTTTTCAGCGATCGCAGCACAAACTGCCGCACAGTCGCTATGAACAACAACTTTGGAGTTTTTTCTTACATGATCCAACGCGTCTTGAGCGGCATAAACTTCCGCAGCTGTAGAACAAGCTCGGGGTATTGGTAAGCGTTTGCTTTTTTCGGATTGAAGCCTGTCTTTATGATCGGTTCTAACCCAACCCACACCGTATTTATTTGTATCTTGATAAGCACTGCCATCAACATAGACATGAACGTCTTTATTACCCATAATTAATCAGTATTCCCGCTAATTTATATTTTTATGCAGCTTCATCATCATAAATTTCGATCTTCCCTGTCAAGGAATTATCAAACGCATCCGTAATCTTCACATCAATAATATTACCAATAAGGCGTTCATTCCCCTGAACATAAACAGATTGGAAGTAGGGACTTCGGCCTGATAATTGACCTTCTTTTTTACCTTTGCGGTCAAAAAGAATAGGAAGGGTTTTGCCTTCGCATGTTTTATTGAAAGCGGCTTGCTGCTCGTTGATTAAGGCTTGAAAGCGTGCCAAACGCTCGGTCGCAACATGATCCGGTACAAGTGCCGCCTGAATATTGGCGGCGGGCGTACCCGGGCGGGCGCTGTATTTAAATGAATAACAAGATGCATAACCGATATCACGGGCAAGCTGCATCGTATCTTCAAAATCTTGTTCAGTTTCACCCGGAAAACCAATGATGAAATCGGATGAAAAAGCAATATCTGAGCGTAACTTTTTTATACGTGCGATAACGTCACGATATAGCTGTGCGTCATGCTTACGGTTCATCGCCTCTAAAATACGGTCTGACCCGCTTTGAACAGGCAGATGCAAAAACGGCATAAGTTTTTGAATTTCACCATGTGCGTTAATCAAATCATCATCCATATCACGCGGGTGGGAGGTGGAATAACGAATACGTTCTAATCCATCAATCTCGGCAACTTTACGAATTAAATCAGCCAAGCCCCACGTGGTTCCATCTGGCCCTATGCCATGATAAGCATTAACATTCTGACCAAGAAGGATAATTTCTAATGCGCCTTGATCAACCAATCTATGCGCTTCGTCTATGACTTCCTGCGCTGTACGAGAATATTCCGCACCGCGCGTATAGGGCACAACGCAGAATGTACAAAATTTATCGCACCCTTCTTGAATGGATAAATACGCTGATGCGCCTTCGATTGTATGCTCATCAGGTAAGTGATCAAATTTTGATACTGTTGGAAATTCTGTATTCACAACGCGATCATCACCGTTAGCTTTGAGAACCATTTCCGGTAATTCATGATATGTCTGCGGACCGAACACCATATCCACATAAGGTGCGCGCTCCATAATAAAATCGCCTTCTGCTTGCGCAACGCAGCCTGCCACAGCGATCAGCATTTTTTCGCCTTTGGCTTCTTTAGCATCTTTGTGCGTACGCAAACGGCCTAATTCTGAAAACACTTTATCCGTTGCTTTTTCACGGATATGACACGTGTTTAAAATCATCATGTCCGCATCCTCAGGGGTATCAACAGGCTTATAGCCGAGCGAAGATAGTATGTCCGCCATGCGGTTGCTGTCATAGACATTCATCTGACAGCCCCATGTTTTGATAAAGAGTTTCTTGTGTGTTTGTGTCATATTGGATTACACTGCTTTTTTTAATTTTGTAATCTGTGTTGTTTCTGTGTGTCTTAAACCACAAAAGGCATAAGGAAATCAAGCGTTTTGGTTACACCACGTTGGTAAATGAAGATGAAAAGAACGGTTTTAGCATTGCAGCCTCTGTTAGAAGGGGAAATGGATCAACTGGAACAGAGCTATCACGTTTTGCGCCTGTGGGAGGCAAATGATCCAATCGCGCTTATAAAAAAGCATGTTTATGACATACAAGCCATCTTATCAACGTATAACAGCAGCGGCGTAAGCGAACGCTTAATCAGCGCATTACCGAATTTGGAAGTTATCGTACAGTTCGGTGTTGGTTTTGATAACATCGATCTTGCTGCTGCGAAGGATCGCGGTATAGCGGTAACTAACACACCTGATGTCCTTACAGACGATACTGCGGATGTTGCCATGTATTTGATGCTTAATGTTGCGAGACGCGCTGTCGAAGCCGATATGTTTGTACGTGTCGGGCGTTGGCAATCAGGCGCAATGCCTCTATCAACATCAATTTCAGGGAAAACAGTTGGTATCGTTGGCCTCGGCCAAATAGGCAAAGCGATTGCCAGACGATCAGCCGCGTTTAATACCAATGTCGTCTATCACAGTCGTAGTAAAAAAGACGTAGATTACACCTACTACAAAGATTTAGAAAAAATGGCGCACGATTCAGACTTTTTGATTGTGGCATGCGCAGGCGGGTCGGAAACACAAAATTTAATCACACATAAAATTCTTGCGGCACTCGGCCAAAATGGCTTTCTGATTAACATCGCCCGCGGTAGCGTTGTAAATGAAGAAGACTTAATGATCGCCCTTAAAAATCAAACCATTGCAGGCGCAGGACTTGATGTATTTGCCAACGAGCCTGACGTACCGGAAGAAATGGTCAAAATGGATAATGTTGTTTTATCACCACATGTGGGCTCTGCGACAGTTGAAACCAGATCAAAAATGGGGCAACTTGTTATAGATAATTTAAATGCGTATTTCGAAGGGCAACCGCTACTCACACCAGTCAAAATCGCCAGCTAATTACAGTATATAAAGGGTAAACATTAATGAAGTTCTTAGTTATTTTGTGCATTTCTATATTTTCTTTGTCTAATATTTCTTGGGCAAGGGCGTGCTACGATGCGCGCGAAGCCGAGGCAGAGCAGGGCATTCGCATTCACAGTGAATTAATGGTAATTGGTTTAAATTGCGCACACATGGCAGATGCAAACGGCAATAACCTCTACTTAGAGCACAAAAAATTCACTAAAAAACACAAGGAATTATTCGCGACCTATGAACGCATTCTCATGAATTATATGCGAAAAAATGGTGTGTCCAATACGGACGGTGAAATGAAAAAGATGCGTACAAACTTTGCCAACAAAATATCATCCGACGCGGCGCAAATGCGTCCCGACATCTTTTGTCGGAAATTTTCGGCGCGCATTGAAAAGGCAAGTAAAATGGATAATGAAACAGTAAGAAAATGGGCAGCAACACCTTTTCCGCAATATCCCGTCTCAAAACCGATTTGCGCGTCTAATTAAAGCATTCCCTTAAAATCCAAAATGTAAAACTTGCTGATTTTTTTCGATCTGCCTTTCTTTTCTACGGCTAAGGCATTATTCTGTCGTATAAAATTATTTAAACAGGCAGATTTTTATTATGAGCTTCGACACACAAATAGATAATTTTTTCAAAGAATATACAAACGACTTTTTCGAAGCTGTTTTTTATGCCGTTTCCATCCCAGGTTTTGAAGAGCTCGAAGTTCAACTTATTCTTATTTGGCTATCCGTCGCATCAATTTTCTTTTCGCTTTATCTCGGCTTTATAAACATTCGCTACTTCCGCCATGCGGTGAAGCTTTTATTTGGCAAAGGCATGAAAAAGAGTGAGGACGGTGAAATTAGCCAGTTTAAAGCTCTGATGGCATCCTTATCGGGAACCGTTGGCTTAGGAAATATTGGCGGTGTCGCCGTTGCCATATCCATTGGCGGCCCCGGTGCGGCGTTCTGGATGACGATCATGGGATTTTTAGGTATGTCATCTAAATTTGCAGAAGTCATGCTTGCAGTGAAATACCGCATCCACCCTGATCCAGACATCCCTAACAAAGTGTCGGGCGGCCCGATGTATTATTTAAAAGAAGGGTTTTCACGTATAAAACTACCGCATGTCGGTCGTTTTTTCGCAGGCTTATTTGCCGCACTTTGTATTATTGGTGCGATTGGCGGCGGAAATATGTATCAAGCCAACCAAGCTTTTGAACAGATCATCGTGGCAACATCTAATAGCTCAGGCGTTAGTCCGCTGGCTGGATATGGCTGGGTTATTGGTATTGTGCTTGCCCTGTTTGTCGCAGCGGTGATTATGGGCGGACTTAAATCTATCGCTAATGTCGCGTCTAAACTTGTTCCGGTTATGGCCGGTCTATACCTTTTTGCGGGACTGTTTGTTCTTATGATTTATTTTGACCGTATTCCCGCGGCATTTATAACTATTGCTCAATCAGCCTTTTCAATGGAGGCCGGCATAGGCGGTCTTTTAGGCGGTTTACTTGTTGGCGTAAAACGCGCAGCCTTTTCAAACGAAGCAGGTCTTGGATCAGCCGCAATTGTACAATCAACCACCAATACAGATGGGCCTGTTGGAACCGGAATGGTGGCAATGCTTGGGCCGTTTATTGATACTGTTGTAATTTGTAATATCACGGCGCTTGTTATTGTTATTACCGGCGCTTATCACGCTACAGATGGCGTTGTCGGGGTTCAACTCACATCCATGGCGTTTGAGCACGCGTTGCCGAATTTCCGTTATGCCTTAACCGTTATTGTTATATTATTTGCGTATTCAACAATGATTAGTTGGTATTATTGTGGCGCAGTTTGTTTCCGCTACTTATTTGGCGAAAAAGAGGCCATAGAAGAATTATTTAAGTTATTTTTCTGTCTCTGTATTATCGTCGGTGCGTCAATGAAGCTAGATAATCTGATCAACTTTGCTGATGCCGCAATGATGTCTATGGCGATCCCCAATATCATCGGTTTATACCTTTTCGCGCCGGAAATTAAACGTGACGTAAAAGAGTATATAAACAAAATAAAAAAACAAAAATAATTTACCTTTTGTAAAACTCTATTGATTACACTGCTAGTTGGCATCATAATGCGCATGCTGAATGAGTGCTGGGTTTTTAAAAAATAGGGGTGTAAAAGTGCACGGGTCAAGCAGTATAGTAAACACAAAATTTTGTGAAGGCATATCTGACATTTCAGATAGTTACGCTGGATTTATCATTGATCAATGGGGCGTTCTCCATGATGGTGTGAAAGCTTTTGATGGTGTGATTGAATGCTTGAAAGAACTTCAGGATCGTAAGAAGCAAGTCATTATCCTGTCTAATTCAGGGAAGCGTGCGGAAAATAACGCGGACCGTATGGCTGACCTTGGCATCAAACCAGATATGTACAATAAAATTATCACGTCTGGTGAGGTAACATGGCAGGGGTTGGATAATCAATCCGATGGATATTTCAAAGATATTGGCAAAAAATGTATTTTAATCAGCCGTGGTGGCGATACATCTGTGGTTGAAGACCTCGATATTGAAATAGTAGAAGAGCCCAGTGACGCTACCTTCCTTTTAATCAGTGGAACGGATGCGCCTGAGAAAACCCTAGAGGACTATGAGCCTTTATTAAAGAAATGTGCGCGCTACAAATTAAAAGCCATCTGCGCAAATCCTGATAGCTTGGGCGTTATGGCAGGAAAAAATATTATGGGGCCCGGAACATTGGCGGCACGTTATAAAGATTTTGGCGGGATTGTGGAATATATCGGCAAGCCGCATAAACTTATCTTCCAACAATGTATTCGCATATTGCAAGAGCACGGTATATATCCCGGCCAAACGGTTATGATCGGTGATACAATGGCGCATGATATCCTAGGTGGCTCACTCGTTAATATTGATACATGCCTTGTGAAACGGGGGTTACATTCTTCTGTATTTAAAAACTGTGAAGGCCCTGCGGAAGTCGATAAGGCGCTGAATATATTAATTAGGCAATATAATAATGTACGCCCAAAATATCTGGTGGATGATTTCGAATGGGGTAAAGCCTTACCTGATCGTAAGCACAAAAAGCGTACAACAAAACGTACAGCTTAGTTATTGATTACTTAATCTGAAGTCACGCTATCTTCAACAACGCCAACATTAGCATTCGTGATATCATCATCGCCTAAATCCATTTGAAGAAATGCATCGCTCACATCAGACTTTAATAGCACGAGCATGGCTGCCTTAATTTCAGGAATCATGCGTTCCGTCGCGATTTCACCTAAGCGGATTAATTCCTCTGCTTTTTCAAATTCCAATAGGCCTAAATGACCAACCGGCGGTTTAATGTGAATATCCGGCGGTTCTCCTGCTAATCTTGAACGGGTAAGACGATCTTGTAGAATACCAAGACCAGACACCATAACGCCAAACAAACTTGGTTTATCTTGTTCGCGGCGGAATAATCGCCTTGTAATAGCAGAGCTGTTGAATTTCTTTTGTTCCTCCGGGGGGACATCATCATTGTCGAAAATATCAAAGCCTGTAATAGTTTGATAGGTCTGACCGGGCTTCGATGCCTTACCAATTAAATCTGTGTTTAAATCTACGGCTATCGTCATACGTGCTCCCAACGCCTGACATGGGGAAATCGGACATGGATTAACAAGCGCACCATCAACCAAATGTCTTTCATCATGATACACAGGCGGGAAAACCCCCGGCAACGCGAAAGACGCTGTCATGGCCTCTGTGAGATTACCGCGCCTTAACCATACCTCATGCCCTGTGGCCAGATCTGTTGCGATACATATAATCGGATGTGGTAAATCTTCTATATTCATATCGCCAAAGTGACCAACTAAAACATCTTTTAGCTTTTGACCACCAACAAGCCCTGCGCTACGTACACGAAAATCTAGATACGAAAATATTTTAAATCGGTTAAGAGAAAGCGCCCATTCTTCAAGAACATCTAACTTACCTGCAAGATAACAAGAGCCTACAACCGCCCCTATGGACGTTCCTGCGATTAAACTTGGGTATATATTATGTCGATTGAGTGCCTTGAGCACGCCAATATGGGAAAACCCGCGTGCTAAACCGCCACCAAGTGCTAACCCCAGACCTGGCTGCCCATTTTGGGTATTAAAAACCACGCATACCCCCCTGTAATAGTTTCAACTTTAATCTTTTCACCTTTTCCATTATAACACAGGGACACACGATTATGTAGATTGAAAGATATTGCAGTGCCACAAAATTCAGACAAAGCGCAAAAGGAAAAAAATCCGACTTTTGCTTTAGTAAGGCGTTTGGTGAAAACATACCTTTCACCATACAAGGCACAAATGCTTGTCGCTATTTTGTTCATGGCCGTCGCGGCGGCTATGACGGCATTAATAGCAGGACTAATGCAACCTGTCCTTGACGATGTGCTCTATGGCGGCAAAGAAAGCTTAATCATTCCGGTATCGTTAGGTTTAGCGGCAACCTTCGCCGTTAGGGGCGTTTCAACCTACGTTCATACTGTGATGATGAGCAAAATAGGGCATCACATCGTTGCCGACATTCAAAACCATCTTTTTTCGAATTTCATGCGCCTTGATTTAGCGTTCTTTCATAAGCATGACAGCGGCGCCTTACTATCAAACGTTATTAATGACGTCAGTGTGATGCGATCTTCTGTTACCAATACACTTACAGGCTTAGGTAAAAGTCTTTTCACTCTGATTTTCCTAATTGGGTTAATGTTTTATAGAGATTGGAAGCTAACACTCGCGGCCTTTATTGTTTTTCCTCTTTTGTCTGTGTTTGTCATTTATATCGGTACAAAACTACGCAAACTCTCGAAAAGTATTCAAAGTGAACTTGGTAGCCTTTCAGGAATATTATCTCAAACATTTCGCGGGATAAGGCTCGTAAAAGCCTACCGTATGGAAGATTACGAAATAGAGCACACAAAAAAGACAGTGCATGTCGTACGTGATTTAAACGTAAAATCTGCACAAGTATCGTCTATATCAACACCTGTGAATGAAATAATCGTAGGTCTAATATTCGCCGCCATCATTATATATGGTGGGTATGAGGTGATCGCAGGGCGTACATCACCGGGGCATTTGGCATCATTTATTGCCGCATTTACACTGGCTTATGAGCCAATGAAAAAACTGGCAAAGTTAAATAACTCACTTCAAACAGGGCTAGGGGCAACCGAGCGTGTCTTTGCCATGATTGATGAAACAGGGACAATTAATAATAGAGAAGATGCAAAAGACCTCTCTACCAAAAGACCGGAAATAAAGTTTGATAATGTCGATTTCTCCTATGATGGTGACACGGACATAAGAGCGCTTTCCAGCATAACATTCACGGCAAAACCCGACCAAGTTACGGCGCTAGTGGGGCCATCTGGCGGCGGAAAGAGTACTGTGATAAACCTTATCCCACGATTTTATGATGTCGTTGGTGGTAACATCACAGTTGATGGACAAGATATACGTGACCTAACCTTAAAGTCTCTGCGTGATCATATCGCACTCGTATCTCAGGATATTACGATATTTAATGATACTGTGGCGGCGAACATTGGTTACGGTGATACCAACGCATCACAAGAGTCCATCATAAAAGCAGCAAAGGCCGCGGCCGCACATGAGTTTATTGAAAAACTAGAAAACGGATATGATACAGTCGTCGGCGAAAGCGGTATCAAGCTTTCCGGTGGACAAAAACAACGCATATCCATCGCACGTGCCATTTTACGTGATGCACCTATATTGCTTCTTGATGAAGCAACGTCTGCACTGGATAATGAGTCAGAAAAACTGGTGCAAAATGCCTTAAAATCCTTACAAGAGGGGCGCACCACGCTTGTTATCGCGCACAGGCTCACAACGGTTCAAGAAGCGGATCAGATCATCGTTTTGGATCGCGGACGCATTGCAGAGCAAGGAACTCATGAGGATTTATTATCCATGGATAAAATTTACGCCGATATGTACAAAACGGGCATGAAAGACTGATTAAAAATGAAAAAATTAACTGTTCCAATTATTGTTATCCTTTCTATTTCTTATGTGGGGTTTTGTTTATTCATGTATCAACAACAAGATGAACTTCTTTATCAACCACAATTAAAGAAAATGGATCGTTTAGAAGCGCAAGCCGAAGCCGCGAACTTAATACAGGTGAAAACATCCGACGGTATCGCGCTAGAGGGTTGGTATTTCTTGCCCACAATCAAAAACAAGCCAACAATCGTCTTTTTTCACGGTAATGGTTGGAACATTGGCCAAAGCTTTCAAAATGTAAAATTTCTCCTCAGTGCTGGCTATGGCCTACTGATGGTTGAGTATCGCGGCTATGCCGGACATAAAGGCACCGTCAATGAAGAGGGGTTATATAATGATGCGCGCGCATTTATCGATTGGCTTCGTAATGAAAGAAATATGTCGAATGAAAATATGATTTTTTACGGAGAATCTTTGGGCTCAGCCATTGCGACCAAAATGGCATCCGAATATAAACCTGCCGCGACCATTCTTATATCCGGTTTTTCATCAATGGTAGATCTTGCGTTCTATAAATACCCTTATCTTCCGGTTTCCCTATTGTTAAAAGACCAATACAGGAATGACCGCGCAATCAAAAGATTTTCATCACCAGTTCTCATCTTGAGCGGCAAGAAAGATCCTCTAGTCAATTTTAGATTTGGACAAAAATTATACAAGGCAGCCAATGATCCGAAAGAAATAAAAACTTATGATGATGGCACGCACACAAATCTTTATGATGTTGGTGCCCGTGAAGATATTGTTGAATTTCTAAAGAACCTATAGATAAAAAATGAATAAAAGCCTTATGAACTTGATCCTGGGAATAGTCCTTTTTTACGCTCTGTTTTGTAGCGCATTATATTTCATGCAGCGTTCTATGATGTACTTCCCCGATAAGAACAAGCCGCCTGCCCTTAAAATAGGAGAAAGAGTGAGCGTAACCTCTGCGGATGGACAAAAAATAGAAAGTTGGTACTTTCCTCCATCTATTGCAGATAGACCTGTAATTATTGTTTTTCATGGTAATGGCGGTAATTACGGATACTGGTTTAACCTAGCATCACCTTATTTAGAGTCAGGTTACGGCGTATTGCTTGCAGAGTATCGGGGCTATGGCGGTAATAGTGGCAATATTACAGAGGAGGGCATTTATAAAGATGCTCGTGCGCAAATCAATTGGCTGATTAATGAAAAGAATATTAGTACAGATAATCTCGTAATTTATGGTCAATCAATCGGCTCCGGTCCTGCGGTTCAAATGGCAACCGAATTTGCGATCAGAGCGCTCGTTCTAGAAGCGCCATTTGCAAGCCTTTATGAGCGCGTGTCCAGTATATACTTCTTCATACCAGTCGATCTGTTGCTTAAAGATCGCTATATGAATATCGAAAAAATTGGCTCATTAACATTTCCACTACTTATTATTCACGGTGCAAAAGACAGAACGATCCCTATATCTTCAGCTCAAAAACTTTTCAAAGCTGCGAATGAACCGAAAACCTTCAAAACATTTCCACAGGCGGGGCACAATGATCTCTACAATTTCGGTGCATATAAGGCTGTAATTGATTTTTTAGCTAGCATAGAGACTTATAATCCCGATAATGAATAGGTGTACGTACACACGTTTACCCGACCTAAATTCAGGGGGATTATTTATCATGCCTTGCTACTCTGCCATTGATAGAAAAAATGTAACAGCGTCTGCCGATGATACTGTTGAAAATGTTTTGCGAATGATAGATCATGAGGGTGTAAAAACCGCCGCTATCTTTGATAATGAAGGCGATTTCATCGGCATATTCTCTAAAAATATACTATTAAAAAACCTGATCCCTGTTTCAGTCGTAACATCCGGCGACGTACAGATCGACATGAAGATAGAGGCCGCGCCGGGAATTGCAAAACGCCTCAGTAAAGTAATGCCTTTACCTGTTTACGACCTGATGGACAGAAAGCCAACAAAAGTAAGGCTCGATGACCCAATATGGGAGGGGGTAAGCCAGCTCACGAAAAGAGGTGAGCCTTTATGTGTCGTCGATGAAAAGGGAAAATATCACGGTATGATTACTTATGAATCGCTTGTTAATGATCTTCAAAATATGGATACGAGTGACAGTTAACTAAGGGTTATCTTTAAAAATGAATGCTATGAAGAAAACAATAATCTACGGCGTGATTATTATTGCTGGACTGGCCGTTCTTTTCTTCATGTATAATCCTGTTCATCAAACCAAAACGCCTACTGTACTTCAAACATCAGAAACACCCATTAAAATTCCACCGCCCCTTAAGGGGGTGAAAATCGTACAGCCACATACCCCCCAAAAACTGCCATCTGAAAATATTATCATTCAAACAAAAACTGGCAAGGCTATTAACTTAAATGTAGAAATTGCTAAAAAATCGCACGAATTACGCAAAGGTATGATGTTCAGGACAGAAATAGCCCCCATGACAGGAATGCTGTTTTTGTTCTCAGATGACCGCGTTAGGTCATTCTGGATGAAAAATACACTCGTGCCACTGGATATGCTGTTTATACGCAATGATGGCATCATTGACCACATCCACATAAACGCTGAACCTGAAAGCCTAGAGCCAATAAAATCAAAAGGAACGGTAACTGCAGTTTTAGAACTTGCAGGCGGAGAATCTGAAAGACTCGGTATCAACGTGGGTGATCGCATTTTGCACACATTTTTTAACACCGAGGAATAAACAGCCTTTTCAGACGTAAAACAGGACATATAAAATATAAAATATTACTATATTCTCTTGCTGTTTTTATATTCATCGTTTAATAACCTATATTCCAATGGTTACGGAGCGTAGCGCAGCCTGGTAGCGCACCTGTTTTGGGAACAGGGGGTCGGAGGTTCGAATCCTCTCGCTCCGACCATCTGGAAAACGTTTTCCGAAGATTCTAAATATCATTATTGTCCTATATTTTAAAAACTGTCCTATATTCTAGTGCGCAGGTCGCACTATCTGCGGTTTTCGTCTATAAGATTTTCTTGTGGTTTCCACATTGCTATGAGCAAGTAACTCCATCGCATGCTTTTCAGATTCAAGGTCGCTTGCACATTTTGCCCTGAGATCATGGTCTGTAAAACGCTCTTCCATTTTAGTTTCTCTGATAACACGCTTTATGTAGCGACTGAACGCATTTTCCCAAGCCTGTGCTGGTTTACTTTTGCTCTGATCGTAATAGCTAGTTCCGTCACGTTTACAAAATAGATATGGAGAAATATCTACAGGCCTTACACCGATAGCGTTATTGATTGCTTTTCTCAAAGCAGGGGTCCATTCGATGATAATACGTTTGCCAGACGAGTTTTGGGTTTTAAGAGGTGTTACATCTATACCTTTGTCTTTAAATTGTGACAATTTAAGTGTCAGCAAATCTTGTCTTCGCAATCCAGTAATAATTTTCAAAAGACTGTAAGCCTGTATTGTTCGCGTCGTATCTATCCGGTTAAAGGGCTTTAACGAAAAAAAGCATTCTAACTCCCAGTTTTCGATATATCGATCTCTTGGCTTCTCTCCTTCAAGAATGACTTGCCCCTTAAAAGGATGCGATTTAATTAAACCCCACTTTACAGCTTTAGTGTAAGAATCAGAGAACATAGCAATTTCGCGTTTGGCTATGGATAAGCCACCTCGAGTTTTACCATCTTCACCGACAACCTTTTTCCGACGCTTTTCAACATATTGGTATATATGCTGAGGCTCGATATCGCTTAAATGGAAGTGACCAAATACAGCTTTAAGATTTTTTGAATATGAAAGCAAATCAGGCTGTGAAGAAACCGCGCGACCTGGAATAATTTCAAGAATATACCTATCCAGTAATTCGCCTACTGTCTTTATATTTTCGGAAACTTCCACTTTTTCAGCCCAGGTTCTATATGCTTCCGATACTGTTTTACCTAAACGAAATTCTGTTTTGTTGTCCCATTTTGCTCTAGCTGATTTAGGGACCTGGTAATAGATTGCCCCATGCTTCCATCGCCACCTCTCAGGTAAGCCTTTATTTTGCTTAATGGTTCTTTTTCTACCCATCTAATGCGCCTAAGTTCGGTTGAGGAATAGAATTATTGTTAATTTTCATATCGTTACCGTCAAGCAATTTGTTTACATGAGATTCTAGAACTATAATTTTTCCAGCCGCATTAACCTTATGGGTAATTCCCATTTCATTAAGCGCCTGCTCTTGGTTCTGAACGCGTTTGTAACCAGTTAAAGTTTCAATTTGCTCGGGTTCTAAAAACATGTTTAAGACCTAACTTATTAAAAAATTTCGTTCATTGAAATCAGTCATCTTTCTGTCAACAAGGTTTACAACAGCGGTTGACGTACCTTCATAACTTATTGTTTTAATTATTAAAAAAATGGTATTTTTTGCATTTGTAAACCTTGTTTTTAAATGCCACAGACTAAAAAAGTCATGCGCGATGCACCCCCGCATACGTTTAAAGCCTCCAAAGAACCTATTGTTTTCAGGCATTTAATTTGTCTCCGTAGTTTTCTTTAGATAACTTATTCAGATACGAGAGTAGGGGGATAAACCAGTTCTCTCGTGTTCTTTCATTCGCACCGGCAAGCCAAAGATCGTGGGCCGACATAATATCCATAAGCTGTTCATCAGCAATCTCAGGAAACAAGGACATCAGCGCATCATATTCTCTTTTGTAGACTTTGAAGTTGTCGCCAATAACCCATTCCGGATTGTTCTCTGTGGCCCTATCCCCAATAAAAACTCTCTTGCTAAGAATTTTTATGTATTTATCTTTAAATTCATATGATTTTTTATCTGTATATTCATTTGCTGCGGACACATTGTCCGCTTCCGCATAGGACACATTGTCCAGATCTGCACCGGACACATCATTTTGATTGTCACTATTGTTTTTCTTACACAAAACATCTTTTACAATAGGCGCCGTGATCATATAGGAGTCAGAACTTCGGATATATCCTTTTTGCCTCCGCTCACGTTCGATCAAGCCTGCGTCCTCAAGAGCCTTTATATGTCGCCGCACCGTTCGCTCGGAATAGCCTGTGTCCTCTGCAATTCGTCTTTGAGAAGGGAAACAGACACCATAATTGTCCGCTCTAATACACAAATTCATCAATACACTTTTGCGGCCGGGACTAAGATCTTGTTTTTTGGCCCAACTAATTAATTTGTAGCTCATAAGTGAATTCCCTAAGTATCAATGTTTTCTTTAACGGCCCGACGTTTTGAGCTTTCCAAGCCACCAATAGAGCCTACACATGAACGCTTTTGACTTATCATTACACGTTTACGAATTGTGGGCAGTTCGTAATAACCATTGCTGTTTGTTATTACAAAGCCGCGCTCAATCAATTCATAAAAACTGTCCTTAATTTCGTTCTCAGGCCGTTTTAGCTTAAGTGCTAGTGATTGAACCCTTAACGGTTCGCCGTCATACTCCAGAAAGCCCCCTGTGTTATAAAACTGCACATAGGCTGCCAGGGATACGTACAAACCCGTTGCGCTAATAGATAAATTACTATCTATAAGATCTTCGGGTTTAACAAAAAGTGCTTCGCGCTTATTCATTTTGTGTCCCTTTATCGAAAGGTTCCCGGTCCTCGTCTTCATAAAAAACCGAGAACCTTTCTTGTCATCTCCAGAAGTAATAACGTCGCCTTCTGGTTTTTTGGCGAGAACGACCCACCAAAACTCTATCTATACTTACGGATCCTGCCCTGTGAATTACCAAGACTATAACCATAAAATGCGTCAAAATTATTTGAAAACTCCTTGCGAACAGCAGGATCTTTATCCCACTTTGCTTCACACTCTTTTTTTAATTGAGACTTTTCATCTACCGTTAGTTTTTTAGTCATTACTCACTCCTTAATTAGTGGTTTAGATTAACTTTTTTCGATAAATCCGCGCTTTTCAAAATCAGACAGAACTTCCTCTTTTAAGGCTTCCTTCATCGGATCATTATTAGGCCATAGCTTCCCAATTCTCTGCGGATCTGGAAGAACCATTTCTTTGAAAAAATATCGCCAATGATCACCGTTGGAGGCTAACTGTT
The DNA here is from genome assembly GCA_965263215.1 of uncultured Micavibrio sp. Classification (GTDB taxonomy): domain Bacteria; phylum Pseudomonadota; class Alphaproteobacteria; order Micavibrionales; family Micavibrionaceae; genus UBA1672. The sequence continues at coordinate 1,479,857 of OZ253663.1, read as the reverse complement.
CTGGGGCTTGATAATAATCAAAAGGAATACTGGCGTCTTGACACGCAAGTCGTGCTTTGCGCGCTAATTCGTCACAAATTTCACAGCCCACTGCAATTTCAATTAATTTTGAAACCAGGCTTTCATAGTCATTTTCAATCAATTTTGCATAATGTTTCGCTGCAGAATTAGAATTTTTTAATAGAGAAATAGCCTTATTTTGTTCTTTTTCTTCTCTTTTGTGTTTTAAAACTTTTTTCTGTTCAATCACTAGGAACTCAAGACGATTACATTCTGAAACACAATCATCTAATTGTCTGGAGAGCTCTTTATACAAGACTGGATCTAAAGCACTTTCATCTCTTTCATCTTCAATCTTTAAAAGATTATCACGCTCAGATTTGAGCAATGTTTCTGCTTTGATCACCTCTTCTTCTAAAGAAGAAAAGCTAAATTCATTTAATCGTTTTCTTATAGATTCTATCATTTTTTCCTCCATCCATTGTTCTTATGATATGGAGAGAAAAGCTGGATTTAAAGGACAGCCTAAATACGCTTAGGTTGCCCCGCTTCCTAAGTCATTAAAAAATAACAAGCTTTTGTATTTTTCATCATTAATATACCCATTAGCACGGTGTCTATAACGATCAATGGTTTTGTCTTGATCGTATCTATTGTTTGGAAAAACGTAAGCTGCAACCTTGCTTCTATCAATTGTTTTTTTTCTAGCATTTTGCATGCTAATTTGTTGATAACAATCATAAGTTTTCAACCAACTAGGAAAGTTTTCAATACTTGACGAATTAATAACTTTATGTTCCGGCAAGCTTTTTTTATAAGTTTCCATGTAAAGTTTAAAACTTTCTTCCTGTACCCTCAAAGGAACTTTATTAGATGGATAAAAGGGAGGGATTTCGCTTTTATTTTGACCTGAATATGCCCACAAAGGCCTTACCAAACTGGTATCCCAAATACCAATATTAATCGACTTACTCCATGCTGAAATATTAGGATCAGGTGCTGACTGTAAGCCAAACTCTTCCAGTCTCTGACGCATAGACTCATTGAAATTAAAATCTGATTGTTCGAGTGCGGAATAAGTTTCTTGATAATTTAAATTTCTTCTTAAAAATTCCCATGCCCATTGCCATGGCTCAAGTAAGTCACAATATCTAATTTCTCCGAATTCTGTTTTCTCAATTATATCTAGAAACTCATGTGGCTGTTTCCAGGGATCAACCTCAGAAATTTTAACATAATCACCCCATAATTCTGAGAGTAATGACTTTTGTTGTCTAATATGTATTTCTTTCCTCAACGCCTTGGTAATTTTTTTCAAGGAAACTACATCTTCCTCTGTAAAACTTTCCATTTTTTCTAAAGCTTCAAGTTTCTTGAGTATTACTCCAGACTTATTTTCTAAAGTCTGTAAATTCCACCCTAACTTTCCGCGGTGATACCAAATATCCGAACCTATACGAAGCGCACTACGATTACCCATCTTCTTGTATGCCTCGATCTATGAACTTAATACCCGCTGCACTGATGGCTTTAAGAACTTTTTGTACGTTCTTAAAGTTTGTTTTCTCAAGATCACTAAGTTCCATCCGCTTAATAGTTGGCACAGATAAGCTTGCTTTATTTGCGAGCTCTCCTTGTGACCAACCTAAATAGGCTCGTGCAGCTCTAATTTGCTTCGATGTTACTTTTTGTTCTGTCATGAAATTAATCTAGCAGATTTTTGCTTGTACATACACAATAAAATTGATACCTTTTGTATCATTATGATCTATAAGGGATTATCATGACTAACAATGAAATTAAAATTGAAGAGCTATGTAATTTAATAGAAGACACCATGAATGATCCGGATAGTGTCTACGTTCATAAAAATCTAACAGAAAGTATTCTTCAAAATTTCGACAAAATGAAAACAACTTTTCTGTGGGAAAAAAACTTGGTTTTAAAAGCAGGGTATCATTCAACTATGGACTATGACGAAGCCCTAAAAGTATTGAATGAAAGAATAGGGCGCATGGAACAATTATTGAAATGCTTTAATCTCCAAGGCTTTAACCTAATGAGCTATTTAAAGTTTCATAGAAGGAACGATGCCAAAATTTCTGATTTCAATGTACTTGATTTTATAGACTTCTTTCATCAACCAATAGAAAAAAGCGTTACAAATGTTTCAATACAAATGCCAAGGTATAATTAACCGAGAAAATTCGGATTGCGACCGGCCTCGTTTCGAACCGCTGACAATGAGCGCGTTTCAATTGACCCATCAAGTTTTTTAATTAACTGCAATAAACGCTCCATGCCCGCCTTATCAGCACCACGCGCATCAATCACATAGGTATCACCGCCTGTACTCCCGCCGCTTAAAGTAACCGGAATTGTACGACCATCAGGCAATGGGACGGCGGCTTCAGCCATACGGCCTTCACCGAATATTGATGGTTCGGTGGCAATGCCGCCCTCTGAATAAGTTGGTAAAAGATACGACGTGCCCGCAATATTTGGATTTGCGATCGCCGATGGTGATCCACCACCAAATATCCCTAAGGCGCCACTAATAATAGATGAAATTCCGCCACCACCGAAGAGCGAGCCTATACCTTGGTTGTCTAATCGCGTAAGAGAAATAAGTATATTTTGCATTTGGTTCAGGACAACGTCACCCAAATCTTCCCAAGATCTTATTTGCCCGCCAATCGCTGCTTTTGTAATGCCATTAATGGTATCATATGTAATTTGAGTCTGCTCTTCGAGACGCTCAAGTTGCTCTTTCTGAATTTCAGCCGATCGTCTTTGCGCTTCCTGAAGATCATAATTCGCTTCCGTTAGCTCACGTATCTTTTGAGCCTGCTCACTATCTAATGCGACACCGGCTTGTTTTAAATTATTATGTACGGCTTGCTCACGCTCATTCCTGCGCAGCTGCTCTGACTGAAACTCCAAAGCCTCAATGACATTTCGTATTTTTTGCTGCTCACGCTCAAGGAGCTTAATTGCATCCTCTTGAGCCTTTTTACGAGCATCATACCCTTTGGCGATAATCTTATCAGGCTTAAGCTGTGGCACTGGGGGCGCTTCAAGATCAATGGATCCATCAAGGCTCAATGACCCATCAAGCGCATCTTTCGAATCCTGACTTAAGGTGGACATCTGCTCACGCAGGCGACGCTCAAATTCAATCAGACCAACAAAAGGATTGGCATCCCCAACATCCTGAACTGTAAAATTAGGTACAAAATTATCTTGTTGTGCAATACCTATAAACCTCTGTAACTCTTCTCGGTATGCTAATAAAATATCGTAAGATAGTTTTGTAGAATGCTGCATTTCTTTAAATGCGTAAGACAAGCTAAAAACCGTTGTTTCCATAGTTCCTGCAGATTTAATGTAATCCGTGTTATGTCTAGCTCCTTGAATTATGGCATCGTTCAAACCTGTTAAGAAATCAAGGGTGGTCACGATTGAATCGGTAACACCACCTTCACCTAGAGATCTCGACAATTCAGTCCATGAATTATTTAACCTCGTAAGTGCTGCGGTTTGAGTATCTGACATTTCTTCCGCAGCACCGCCATAGTCAGACAAAGCGTCAATCAGGATTGCTCCAAATTGATCACTCGCAAGTTTACCGTCATTGACGAGATTGCGTAATTCACCTGCAGATAGCCCTGCAGCACGCTCCATATCACCTAAAAGTTTGGGAATAGGGCTCACAACTTGGTTGAAATCTTGAGCACGTACTGTGCCAGCAGCTAAAGCTTGAGAAAGCCCAAACAAAACTTGTCCGATTTGATTATCATCAACCCCAAGTGCAGCCTTAATATTTGCAAAACCAACGACTAAGTCGTTTACGTCCTGACGATCAAGTAAGCCGTTTTTTTGTAATGCCAAAAGCTCCGAATAAGATTCAGTAAGTGTTCTTATACTGACATTCAGTTCAGTAGCCTTATCCTTCAAAAATTCTTGTATTTGACTATAATCTTCCGCGCCATCAGAAAGGCCCCGGATTTTATTATCGAGTAATTCAAAACTTTGGATATTATCTAAAATTGAACGTCCCAAACGTAAAGCAGCGAAGGCAGGTACTAGGCGTGTAACAACCAAACTCCCCAAATCACCCAAAGTACGCTTAGCCCCTTTGCCGGCACTATCGATCATCTTAAATGCTTTTTCACCGGTTACACCTACTTGTCCAAACTCGGTGCGGACTACACGACCATTTTCTACGGCTAAGCGAATTGTGTATGACTCATTACGTTTGGGCATATTAATCTCCTGATTCTAGCATATAAAAAAACACACGACGTAATAAATCAGGTCGTGGGGCAAATAATCTGTCAATGAAAGCTTCTTGAACTTTTGAAAATTGAACTACAAAATGCTTAGCATGCGGAACATCAGTTGAGATTGGGGCGCCATTTTCATTCTCAATACCCGACCATTTAATTATATGCTTATCAGCCAGGCTAAAGACCAAAAATGTTAGATATAACTTCTGCACATCCTGAGGACATTGTAAATTAATGAAAGAAGAGGGCAGCAAAGCTGATGGAAAAGAGTTAAATGGATCATTAATATATGAACTCATCTTATCTTTGGCAGATATCAAACACTCATCTAAACTTTGTGGGGTAATTTGCTGCATCGTCAGGCATATACCTGGCAAAACTTCTATCTCTCTTTGGTACACAAACATAGCTCCATAGTCTAAGCGCGGAAAACCGCGACGTTATGACGCTATTACAATTATAGATGACTATGTAACTCTAGTACAGCTAGCATTTTCTGTAAAATATTTTTGTAATTTTGTTAGTATTTAGTAACAATGTAATACCCCACTGTTAAAAGGTTATGCCGATGCCACACTTATTAGAAATTACTTCGAACGATATAGAAAAACTTGATGACACAAAACTTCGTGAACTGGTTGGCTTGTTATGTGAGGCTGATTACCGAAGAGCTAATCTATCTTACCAGAGGAAACCTCTTACTGCAGACGCAAAATTAAGCTCAGTTAACGATGAAAAAACTTCAAATTATTCATCTCAGTTATAGGCTTTTTAAAAGCGGAAGTTAATCTTGATCAAAATGTAAAAGCTGTTAAAGTTCCTGCGACTACATACTTTGACTTTATTGACAATGTCCATCTTGATAGGGAGCTCATTGATAATGACTACGTTATGGATTGGCATATCTTACCAAGCGAACCTTGCGCCAGTTCCTGTATCTGTTTTTTTAGCACACCAGAAGCGTTAAAGAAAAACAAATCGGGGCGCATTATGTTTATACTAAGGATTAAGGAACAAAAACAAAGAAGGGCAGTGTGAAGGTTATACTGTCTAGCCAATTTGAAAATAAAAATACCGCAATATTATAGTTGCCTTTATAAAATTTTTTTGGAGTACTGTTTTGAGAAACTACATCCGCGTATTACAATTTTTTACCTTTTCGGTAGCTTGCATATTTTACAATGGTTCTGGCCATGCAAAATCACAATCCCAAGAACATCAAAGAATTAAAATTGATAATAAAGAATTTAACAAAGAAGAAATTATCAATGACTTTCTTAACGTTGCTTTTTCGGATATCACATGGAACACGGATGCAGGAGAAGAGAGTAGAAAAAAGATTTATGAGGCATTCGTTTCTGGTAACTCTAATACCTATGTTAATGATTCAAGGTTGAAAGAAATTAATTCTAAGCCTGTCTCATCTGTTTGGCTCAAAAAACACATTCATTATTTAGGGAAAGGCTCTTTATTTAAACGCAACCTCATTAATAAATGGGAAAACAAGACAATTTCTATTGGCTTCGGACTACCATACAGCACGAGAATTAATGAAGCTAAAGATGACCCCGAAATGATTAAAATGGCTAAAACTTCTTTCGAACATAGTATGAGAGAAGAGGGTGGAGATGAAAAAGTAAACAAAATATTTGCAGCTATAGATAAAGTTGTTCCTGTTTTATCTGAGGCTATGAACAAACCGATAGAACTCGTTCATCCTCGCCATGTTTGGGATAGCACAAGTGAATTTGCAAGAATAAGAATTATCCTGACTAATCGCCCCAGTTTTAGGTCTTGGCTTTCTGTAGGCCATGAACCTATTCCTGACAAATATGAAGAACGATTTTTAAACGGTGTCTTGTTTCAATCGTACACACGACGATATTTTGATGGATATATTTTACCAAACGACAACCATGGAATTGATTTGGCAATTTGTAAAATTAATCCAGATTTAGACAGCGTGTTTTTCAATGCACTACTCAACGAGTGCCTTCTTCGTGTTTTGGGTTTGCCAGCGATTTCAGAAAATAAAGAATCAGTGCTAAGTCATTGGCATTCTGATCCAGACCATCTACTAAATTACAGTCCTTGGTATAAAATTGCTGACAGATATGCTGACCCAGCAGGAGAAAAACAGCGGTTAGAGCATGCTGATTTATTAGCAAAACAGGATGTTACCTACAACGATTCTTCGAAAAAGGTAGATGCCGAAAAAATTAAAAAAGAATATTATCATGGAAAACGGGTGCCTTTAAATGAAAACCAACTCAAGTCCTTTAACAAGATTACTGCATACGATAGATTTATGCTTTCATTACTCTATTGTTCTGAAATAGAAGTTGGAATGAATAGAGAAAGCGTTAGAAAAATTTTGAATAATTCTAACACTTGTTTTGAATAAATACTCATTCTTAAAACAAATTATGCGTACTACTGCGTTCTTTTTCATCAAATACAACATGTAGGAGCATATCATGCCTTTTATTTATACCGTTAATTCTTCTCATAGTGGGGTTACTAAAGATAGTGTACGTAATTCTCACGCGAATATGCACAATGGAAGCGATGAAGCAAAGGAAATGAACAAATCAATAATTGATGATGATTCAAATGTTGAGATTTATGTTGATGATGGTCAGGTTACGGGTTCGGTACCTAGAATGTATACGCCAAATAGTTGGAATAATGAAAATCCAAATACACCATGGCCTTTTGATCCTAATTCCGATTATGTAGTAGCAATTCCGACTACAGTAATAGATGGAGAGCAGTATCCTGGCCCCAATATGGGACCACCAGTTCCTGTTAGTATGGAAAGAATTTTAGCACATGAATTAGACCATGTTAGACAGAACGTCGAAAATGGCCCTACTACTACTGCCAATGAGGCTGCGAGAGAGAGTGAATCAGCTGGGGTTGAAAATCAGATCATGGAAGAATTAGGTGAACCCGCAGATGTCAGGTCAACAGGGGGTACAGGTACTACAGGAGGCATAGGACAACCTTTTCAAGGACCCCAGACTGACCCTCTTATCAAGAATCCCGAACCTGCAATTCCATTAACACCTCAACACTTAAATGAGCCACCAATTGGTATACCTCAGTGGGTTTTCGACTTATATGAGGATTGGGGTGGGGCTGAAGCTTCTGCATCACCACTGGTATTTGATTTAGATGGAAATGGCATTGAATTATCTGCACTGGGGAGTGCAGATGCGGCGTATTGGGATATAGACGAAGATGGCTTTGCAGAGGCGTCTGGTTGGATTGCCGGTAATGATGGCCTGTTGGCGATTGATTTAAACTCTGATGGATTAATAAATGACCATGGGGAGCTTTTTGGTACAGAAATTACAGATGGATTTACTGTTTTATCAGCGTATGACAGCAATTCAGACGATGTAATTGACGCAAATGATTCTCAATTTGGTGATTTATTGATTTGGGTGGATGCAGATTCTAATGGTGTAAGTGAAAGTTCAGAACTGTCAACTCTCAGCGCTACTGGTATCACAAGCATAAATCTTAACGCCACCACTGTAGACTACGATATTGCTGGCAATAACATTACACACGAAAGTACATTCACAATCAACGGACAAACACGAACGGTAGTTGACGCCTGGTTTTCATACGACAACCTTGATTCTGTATATGTGGAAGATTACACGCTTGATAACGCTGTATATTTTTTGCCTGCAATAAAAGGTTTTGGTGATGTAAAAAATCTTAGTATCGCTATGAGTTTGGATGAAACTCTTCTTGATATGGTTCAGGAAATTGCATTTTCAGAGACTAGCGATTTTTTCGATACAGTATTTGATATACAAGGAAAGATGGAAGATGTTTTATATCGTTGGGCGGGGGTTGATGGAGTCAATCCTACAAGTCGCGGAACTGAAATTGATGCACGCAAACTCGAATTTCTTGAGACTTATTTAGGCGATGACTATCTTCAAGCAGGTTCTACTCCAAACCCGGGAGCTGGTCCTGCCGTTGTCGTAGAAGAATTATTCAATAGAGTACTCAGCCATGCTGTTACAGGTATTTCTATTCAATCGAACAATATGGACTATTTTGACCCAAATCTAACCTATAACACTGAAACAGGCGAAACAGAAGGTGCCACAAGTATTGATAATATTTGGTTCTTGGAAGCAAATCTTGATTTTCAAAGCACTGATGGCAATGATGTTTACGTTTTTCAATCTGGAATGGGGCAAACAGTGTCGTTTCTTGAAGATACAAATGGTGGCACAGATCAGGTTTGGATAAATGCAACGATGGCTGAAGTTGGTATGTGGGTGGATGCGACAGAAAGCCTGCATATTCAACTTCTTGGAACAACAGATAAGCTTGAAGTCGAGGGCAGTGGGTTTTCAGGAACCGATGTTGTATCTCGTCTTGAACAAATCATATTCTCAGATGGAACAACCATAGACCTAACACAAGGCCTCGTAATGGCCGATACCGATGATGCACATTCTAGCTATGGTTCTGCCCTTGGTGATGAAATAGATGGTCGTGGTGGCAACGACACACTCTATGGTTATGCCGGTAATGATACACTAACTGGCGGTACTGGAAATGATAATTTATATGGCGGAATAGGGGACGATACCTATGTCTTTGCCACAGGCTTCGGCAGTGACACACTCACAGAAAATGTGGATGAGGGGACTGATACGATTTCCTTTACCGATGGGATTACATTGGCTGATGTCGGTATGTGGGTGGATGCTGGAGAAGATTTGCACATCCAGATTCTAGGAACATCTGATAAGGTTGAAGTTATGGGGAGTGGGTTTTCAGGAACCGATATTGTCTCCCGCATCGAACAAATCATATTCTCAGATAGTACAACGCTTGATTTCTCCCAAGGTCTGATTATGGCCGATACCGATGATGCACATTCTAGCTATGGTTCTGCCCTTGGTGATGAAATAGATGGTCGTGGTGGCAACGACACACTCTATGGTTATGCCGGTAATGATACACTAACTGGCGGTACTGGAAATGATAATTTATATGGCGGAATAGGGGACGATACCTATGTCTTTGCCACAGGCTTCGGCAGTGACACACTCACAGAAAATGTGGATGAGGGGACTGATACGATTTCCTTTACCGATGGGATTACATTGGCTGATGTCGGTATGTGGGTGGATGCTGGAGAAGATTTGCACATCCAGATTCTAGGAACATCTGATAAGGTTGAAGTTATGGGGAGTGGGTTTTCAGGAACCGATATTGTCTCCCGCATCGAACAAATCATATTCTCAGATAGTACAACGCTTGATTTCTCCCAAGGTCTGATTATGGCCGATACCGATGATGCACATTCTAGCTATGGTTCTGCCCTTGGTGATGAAATAGATGGTCGTGGTGGCAACGACACACTCTATGGTTATGCCGGTAATGATACTTTGATAGGTGGGAGCGGTTCAGATTATCTTTATGGCGGCGATGATGACGATGTGCTTTATGGCGGTACAGGTGTTGATATGCTCTATGGCCAAGGTGGTGCAGATATATTTGCATTCGATAACCTATCTTCTAGCGACAACATTCAGGACTTTGATTTATCTTCAGGGGATAAGTTAGACATCTCCGATTTGCTTATTGGTTACGATCCTCTCACAGATGCGATAACTGATTTTGTTCAAATTACAGAAAGTGGTTCTAACTCCTATCTAAATGTTGATGCAGATGGCGGTGCAGATAACTTTGTCCAAGTGGCTTATATCTATAATGAAACCGGACTTACAGATGAAGACGCATTGGAAACGTCAGGAAACCTAATCACTGTTTAATCTTAGTTTTCTTTCTGCTCGCAATAACGGCATAATCCGCCATTATTGCGGAGTAGGGGGATTTCCGAAAGGGGTACTTCTAAACCGCATTGGTTACATTCAATTCCTGTATATCGTGATATAAGTGCATCAATCGTTCCAGATTCATCCGCTTTTAGCATCGCAGTTCCGTGCGCCAAGATGTGCCGTACAGCCGCTTTTCCGCAGGGAATGCAAAGAGTTCCTTTTCAAAAAGATCAGCTATAAAATTGTGAAATTCTTCAATCTCAGATGAACCATCTCAATTACGTGCTAGAAACAGAAATACACGCAGTTCGAGTAAAAATGGACTGTGGAATAATTATGAATGTCGAGCGTTACGATAAAACGCATTTGGGGTTCGTCAGTGACTTCACAATGCTTGGCCGCATTATAATGATGATGTGGGCACTCTGAAGCTTGCATTAAAAGAGTTTTGGGAACTTTTGGCTCACCTGCGCAATTTCAGTTTAAACTAATCATTACATCAATGAATGTTGAATATGAATATTATGGATGCACAAGAACTGGACGAAAAGATACGTTTTGTCAAGAAAGACAATGCTTAAGACTTACATACAATGACAGTAAAGTTAAGACCTAGAAACGTGATGATTAATTCTAAAAATTAAGACATAACGCATCCAAACACTCTTTGTATTCGGGATCATCTGATAAATCATTAAGTTCGAGCAAATCAGAAAAAAGAAAACCTATATTAGATATTTCACATCGTTGTGGACGTACGTGTGTCCAATGATCATAAACACCACCTTGCACTTGTAAAATTCCTCTTTGTATTAGGTCCAACATCTCTTGCAGTATGTATTTCCAGTCCTCTGAGCCTTCAGGATAGCTTGAAGAACCAATAGTCGCAGGAGAAAGAACCAGTTTCAAATCATTTCGATGTCTGTAAATTGATATTAAACAGAGCTGTCTCCAAGATAGTTTGGCAATCAGCCCATCATAATAGTGTGTCATTGGAAGCGTAATCTTTTCATTAAAGCAAACATTACAAAGAAAGTTTGCTGCGTACTTAATCTTATTTTCTTGTGGTTCCTTTTGGATTCTAATTATGACGCTTTCAAGAAATTCATCTGCTTTAGATCTGTCCGCACCCTGATCTTCAAAAAAATCATCTTCGCGAAGTTTTCTACCTCCACCAACAGCCTTGTTAAGTTTTTCCGCAGACAAGACTAAAAGTGCGCCTATCCTTTGCTCTTCTCTGCCAGAAAGCATGCGAGCTGATATTTCAGATCCAGCCTTTCTCATGGCCATTTGAGCCGTCGCACCTGCTGCACCGCCTACAGCTATCCCGGCGGGCCCGGCTAAAAACCCGCCTGCCACGGCCCCTGCAGCACTGGCAAGTCCACCACCAATGATTTCAGATCCGGAATCTATTATTTTCTTTATACGTTCTTGATTACTATCGCTTTTAGTCATAACTTTTTAAAGTTTGATAATACTGCATAAGTACCAGATTTTATTATTAACAAAAAGAATTGTAAACCAAAGAAGAAAAGCTAATTAGTCCGTTAATAAAGGGACTAATATATACATTTTAAAGAAGATAGAGGTTGAAATGAATCTAGGCATTGTTATCGGCGTGAGTGAGTATGAGTGGCAACAAGATCTGCTTGCATGTGAAACAGATGCAAGGGCAATGAAAAAACTCTTTGATCTTACCAAAAAGTGTCAAGAAACACTTTTCATTATCGAAGAAACTAACAGCAAGAGCATTAAATCAAAAGTTTCTGCATTTATAGAAAAACATAAAGATAAAGAAATCGAAGAGGTTATCTTCTATTTTTCCGGGCACGGAATGTATGAAGATGGCGAGTTTTATTATGTTCTTACAGACTTTTCTGACTCTAAAAAAGCGCAAACATCACTTGAAAACACGGAGCTGGATAGTTTGTTGAAAAGTCTATCTGCAAACTTAACAGTTAAAATTGTTGACGCATGTCAATCCGGGACAAGATACATAAAAGAATCATCTGATGATTTTCAAAAATTCTTAAAAAAGTCAGAAGATGGTTTTAAAAAATGCTATTTTTTATACTCGTCTCATCAAGATCAAAAGTCCTATCAAGATGATAAAATAAGTGACTTCACTCACGGCATTATCAAAGCTGTCATTACCAGACCTGACCAAGAAGTTCGATACAAGGATATAATGGACACCTTAACTGACGAGTTCTCACATAACAAAAGTCAAACACCTTTTTTTATTGTTCAGGCAAGCTACACAGAAAAATTTTCATACGTTGATAAAAGTGTAATCGAAGAATTGGAAAAATTATTTGTTAAAAGCACAAAAGAGCAAACCTTAATCGAAGATAGTAATAAGTCTTTGATCCAGTTTGTCGAACAAGATGCACAGCTTTATTGCACAGAAAAAGAAGCCACTGAAAGCTTAGAAAGCTTATTTTCGGATATCGAAAAATACAATTTTTCGCAGAGTATACATGACCTTTTTGAGTTTAGTATTGTTAGAGAAACCGAAACCCCAGTACCCGTTGAAACTGATTTTATAGGCAAATACTTTAGAGACAATGATCAAGAATTTCTTATTTCGATTCAAACGGAAACTAGAACAAGGTTAGTTCCAAAAGACCCCTTTTCTTGGGCTTCACTTTTAGGTAACACGCAACTCGCACATAATATTGAAACGGTAAAACAAGAATATCTTGCACCAGTAGGTGCCATAAGCAATGTAAAGCTTCCTTTTAAATTTATACGTATAAAATTGACAGCAAAACACCCAAATATTGACGACAGAGAGTGCATAATAATTCCATATCTCTCTAGAACAAAATTCGTACTTTTTTCATGCTTTTACCAATATAGAGCTGTAGGTTGGAAGGTCAAAGAAATCGAAGAATCTTCGCACAAGTGGCTCACTTATCAAGACTACATTAAGAAAGAAAAACGGTCAGACGCTTTTATAACGGACATACTTGAGAACTTTTCCAATTATACAATTTTGCCAATTAAAGAATTTTATAACTTACTAGAAGAATCATCAGAAACAGATAAAACTTCGAGTTAAGCTAACCACATAAAAACCTGTCCTATATTACTTCCCAAAGAAAAATAAAAACAATAACTTAACTATTACTGCTCTTTAATAATATAGGACAAATGATATTATGTAAGTAACTGTTGCATAAATATATAACCTTACTATAGTGTACTGTTTTGGGAACAGGGGGTCGGAGGTTCGAATCCTCTCGCTCCGACCATTACCCCGCTGATAAAAGAGGGTCTATGAGCATCGCAAACGATGACAAACAAAGGTCACAAGGTGACATTTGGAATGAGTTGGCCGTCCAATCCCAATCTGGTGATAAACGTGCGTATAACAGTTTGCTGTCTGAAATGGTGCCATACATCAAAATGAAGATAAGCAGTAGCCTGGCCAACCCTGATTGGGTTGAAGACATCACTCAGGAAGTTCTCATTTCTGTTCACAAGTCATTAAACTCATACAGTTCTGACCGCTCATTTAAGCCGTGGTTGAATGCTATTATTCAATTTAGACGCACAGATTTCCTTCGAAAGCATTACAAACATAAAAATGTAAAAGAAGTTACGCACGAGAATTCTGAAATATTTTCAAACAATGTAACCAAAAACGACCATGCAGGCGAATTAAAGGATATAGAAGCAGCAATGGAAAGCCTGCCGGATAAGCAACAAAAAATATTCAGGCTTATGAAGATAGAGGGGTATAGCGCCAAAGAAGTCGCAGAAGAGATGGATATGAGCGTTTCCGCCGTCAAAGTATCCGCGCACAGAACCGCAGGAAAATTAAAGGATATACTGGATTAAAAATGGGTAGCACAGATAACACAACAGACAGCCTTATAGCCTCTCTCTCTGAAGAGTTAGTTGAGTGTAAGCCGATGCGTCATCCGTTTATGCGGATTTTGCCTTGGCTCATTTTTGCATCCATTTATCTGTCTATTGCAATAGTTCTGATTGGTTTTCGTGGCGATATCGCCGATAAAATGTTTGAATCAATCTTTGTGTTCGAAATATTACTTGTGATTAGTATGTCGATGAGCGCTGCCTTTTGCTCATCATGGTTATGTAGCCCAGATATCAGAGGACAAAGCTGGATCGTTGCCATTCCATTTTCTTTGGCAGGCGTATTGCTACTATGGCTCGGGACAAAAGCTGTTTTTGAAACCTATGAATTTCCGATCATGCACTGGCATCTTTGTTATGTGGGGGCTATTATATTTGGTGTGATCCCCGCCGTGACAATTTTATTTTTATCGCATAAGGGAAAAACCACGCACCCCTATCTTATGGGATTGATGAACGTTATATCCATCGGTGGCTTAGGGTATCTGGCACTTAGAATAGTATGCGCGGCCGAAGACTTTGGGCATATATTTGTATATCATGTTATGCCGTACGCCTTATTTGGTATAGTTGTAACATTCATTGCCGCACGCATTTATCGCTGGTAACAACTTTTAAAATCCTCTAAATTTCTACATTGATAAATCGTAAGGCATATAGGTTACAACATGAACGTCACAATATATAAGCCAAGTAAAAGTGCCATGCAGTCAGGTCGTGGCAAAAATGACGACTGGGTTTTGGAGTATGAAACCAACAGTAAACGTCAGGCCGAACCATTGATGGGGTGGACTGAATCTGGTGACACACTCAATCAGGTTAAATTGAAATTCAAAACCAGTGAAGACGCCGTGGCTTTTGCTGAGGATAAAGGATGGAGCTATACTGTCCAGCCAGAGCAAACAAGACGTATTAAGCCACGTAACTATGGCGATAATTTTAAATACGTACCGCCAAGCGAACAAAGCTAGTTCTACTCAAATACTATGAAAAATGTTTGCAAAAATTTTGCTTGCAGTTTCATCATATATGAATATAAAAAGCTTGATTTTAGTGCACTATTTTTGCACTTTAAGCATTGGCATATATATGGTCCCGTAGCTCAACCGGATAGAGCACCTGCCTTCTAAGCAGGGGGTTATAGGTTCGAGTCCTATCGGGATCGCCATTATTACAAAACCTCCAATGATAAAAACAATTTATTAACATTCAAAAAGGGTGAATATTATGTGCAGATGGATCGCATACTTAGGGGACAAAATTTTTCTGGATGAATTGGTTACTAAACCATCGCATTCACTTGTTGAACAATCAATAGAAGCAGAAATGCACTTTAGAGCCGATGGCAGCTTGTGGGCAATGAATGGCGACGGATTTGGAATAGGGTGGTATAATAAACGTAACGATGAACCCGGTATTTTCAAAGATGCACAGCCAGCTTGGAACGATCAGAATCTGCATGAAATCTGCAGACAAACAGAAGCTTACATATTTTTTGGCCATATCAGAGCGAGTACAAACGGTAAAGTTCAGCGCAGCAACTCTCATCCCTTTAAATATAAAAACTGGCTTTTCCAACATAATGGCGATGTAAACCATTTTTCTGAATTGAAAAGAACATTGCAGTACGAAGTCAGAGCTGACTTATATCCCCAGATCGAAGGCACAACGGATAGCGAGACATGCTTTTACCTTGCACTCACCTATGGCTTGGAATCTAACCCGAAAGCCGCTATCGAGAAAATGATCAACCAAATAGAAAAAGCCCAGCGTGACGCAGGATTAAATGTTGGCGTTAACCTATCATGCGCGGTTACGGACGGTGAAAAAATTTATACCATTCGATATGCTTCTGGTGACGAAGTTATAAAAAGCCAGTTTTATTCTAAAGATAGGTCTTGCTTAGAAGATATGGGTGATGATGCAGCAACTTTACCTGAAAACGGCGTTATTATCGTGTCCGAACCACTTGATCGTGACAGTGATAAATGGATTGAAGTACCTGAAAACTCATTTGTAACAATATTTGACGGTGACGTATCTGTTGAACAATTAAGCATAAAATAATCGCCCCCAACACCAAGCAGCTTTGTAAGGGGGGCGAGCATTTTAACTATTTCGATACTAATTATCTTTTGATGATACACAGAGAGTTAATAAAAAAATGGCGGTTTTCTTGCGTTTTTTTGCCCTATCTGATACTCATAACACCACAAAATATTGCAACGCACAAAACACAAAAAGGAGAAGTTCGTTATCACCGACCTCAAAAAGGATCAGGTTTATGTCTTAGCTACAGATTTGGATGGGACATTTTTAGAAAGTACAGATAGACAAAAAGACGAACTCTATGAGTTTCTTCGAGACAACCCAAATTTTCTTTTGGTGTTTGTTACCGGTCGTAATACCGAAATAATTCTTCCAATTTTAGATGATATGTTTATACCGACCCCCCATTATATTATTGGTGATGTCGGTGCCACAGTTATTGATGGCGAAACACGGGAACACATTCAACCACTACAAAATAAAATTTCAACAAAATGGCAAGAAGCACTTGCTGATATCGCTGATATTGAAGGCCTTGAGCATCTTGAAAGACAGGATCAGCCGCAAGAGCGCAGAATGTCCTTTTATGTAGAACCCAATAAAACACCTGATAATTTGATATCTATATTGCAAGAGCGAAATTGCGATATCTTATATTCTAACGACATTTACCTAGATATTTTACCAAAGGACGTAAATAAAGGCTCAACGCTTAGGGCGCTCATTGATCATCTTGGCCTTGATCACAATCAAGTCATGGTTGCTGGCGATACAATGAATGATTTGAGTATGTTCAGAGCAGGATATAAAGGCGTTGTGCTCAATAATTCTGAATTACTTCTAAAAGAGGCCGCCAAAGACTTTGATAACACTTATGTTTCAAAAGGGAATGGAACAGAAGGGATCTTAGAAGCTTTAAAGCATTTTAAGATGGTCGAAAAAAATGCTCCTACACAGGAAAATATAAAATACGGCGATTCTGATCTTGTCATGGTTTATCACCGTCTGCCATATCGCGAAATTGAAGAAAATGGCAAAATGGTACGCAAAAAACATAGTAGCCCAAACGGCATTATTCCAACGCTTCTTGGTTTCTTTAGTGAAAAGCAAAAAGGCTCTTGGGTTGCATGGTCGTTTTCAGAAACGCGCAATCCTCAAAACTTTGAAGAGCATGTCGTTGTCGATAAAGAAAAATACGAAAACCTAAAGGTATGTCGTATTCCATTGACCAAAAAAGACGTAGAGATTTTTTATGAAGTTTTTTCTAAAGAATCTTTTTGGCTGTTGCTGCATTCATTTCATGAGCGTGTAATCTTTAATCACGAGCATTGGGACCACTTTCTAGAAATCAATCGTGTCTTTGCAGAAAAAGCTGCACAAGAAGCGGCAAAGGGTGCAGTTGTCTGGATACATGACTACAATTTATGGATGGTGCCAGAATACCTAAGACAACTTAGACCTGATGTGAAAATTGCATTTTACCACCACACGCCTTTCCCATCGGCAGATATATTTAACATGATGCCTTGGAGACGTGAGATCGTAAACTCACTTTTGCAATGTGATTATGTTGGTTTTCATATTCCGCAATATGTTGATAATTTTGTCAACGTCGTACGTTCTAATTATGAAATTCAGGTTAATGAGCGCACCAATGCCATGCCGCGTTTTAAAACGTATGACTGCGCCATTGGTGTTGATCGTTATGTTTCGTCTTTAACAACTGAGCTAAATACCGTTCAAATGGGTGCGCATCCGGTTGGCATCAATTGCAAAAACATTGAAGATTTGGTGAATACAGCAAAAGTTCAGGCTTTGTACGAAAAGATCAAAGCAGAAGTCGGTAATAAAAAATGTATTGTCTCCATTGAGCGTACTGATTACACCAAAGGGCCTATTGAAAAACTCAAGGCGTATGAAAAGTTTTTAGAAGATCACCCTGATCAGCATGACGAGGTTTCATTGATCATGGTTTGCACGCCGCCCGCAAAAGGCATGAAAATCTACGAAGAGATTACGCAGGATATTGCGTATCATGTTGGTTTAATTAATGGGCGTTTTGGGCGCTATAACTGGACGCCGATCCATTATGTGAATCGTATGATACCGTTTGAAGATGTTATTGCATATTATAAGGCCGCGGATGTTGGCTGGGTCACACCGTTACGGGACGGATTGAACCTTGTCGCTAAAGAATATGTTATTGCTAAACATGCATCAGGTATCAGTGGCGCTTTGGTGCTCTCGGAGTTTGCCGGCGCGGCAGTAGAACTGCATGGTGCATTCCTTGTGAACCCTTATGATAAAAATAATATGTCAGATACTCTTTATCGTGCTTTAACCGCATCAGAAGATGACAAAGATGCGCGCATCAACAGAATGGCTAATATCATCAGGACTTATGATGTGAATGAATGGGGGCGGGACTTTCTTGAACACGTGAACAACACCACAATCAAGAACGCGAAACACCTCAAAGCTGCTTAACACTTATTTGCATATGTACCCCTGTCATTAATTTTTGATAGGGGTATCTTTTTTAATCTTCTGTTTCCTCAGGATGACTGAGTTGAACGATATTTGGTGACGCCCGCGTTGATATTGGTATAGCCTGAAACTCCATTTGATCTTCTAATGCAATTGTCTCACCTACCCAATCACGGTAAATACCATAGATAAATAATGGGCCAAAAGCAGATGATAAATATATAAAGAATATATTCGCCCCATAGAAATCTAGCAAAAAAGCCAAAATAATCGGTGCAATACATGAACTAAGTCCGTTGACCAAAATTAATGATGCCGTAGCTGAGGTGATTTGGGACGGTTTCAAACGATCATTCATGTGTGCTGCGCTAACGCTATAAATGGATGTTACGCAGCCCCCAAAAATAAAACTATATAAAATTAGAAGGCTAGGTGAAAAGCTTGCGAGTAAGCTCACAACAAAGCCACATAATGCTGTTAAAATAATAACACGCCTGCGCTCTATACGATCAGACAGCCAGCCAGTAAAAAGCGGTATCATGGCACAGCCAACAATAAAGGATGCCATAAAGAATGATATTTCGGGTAATGATAAACCCAGAAACTTGGCATAAATTGGCCCTAACGTTAAAAACGATGCACCACATATACCCGCAACGACGACGCAGGCGACACAAAAAGGGGAGATACTTATTAAATCTCGAAAAGGTAGACTTTCACTATCTTCAAATTTTGGCGATGGATTATTAGCAAGGGTAATCGGCAAAAGCGATAAAGAAATCAAAACCGAAATTAAAACGAAGAGCCCCATCGTTTCAAGAGACCCTAAATTAATCAAAAATTGACCAGAAAAAAGACCGAAATGTATCACAAACATATATGCACTAAGAATTTGTGCACGACGTTTATTTGTGGCGATATTGTTAAGCCAGCTTTCCGCGACAATAAACAAACCCACAAAGCTGACGCCGCTAATCAGGCGCACGAATATCCATATATACGGGTCGACGAACAACCCCTGTATTAAAATTGTTGTTGAAGCAAGAGAAGCAAAGCCTGCAAATACCCTTATATGGCCAACGGTGCGTATCATTCTCGGTACGATGTACCATCCTACGACATAACCGCAATAATAGACGGACATAATAAGACCGATTATGGATATAGAAAAACCATCAAGTTCCGCACGCAGTGAGATTAGTGTGCCTTGAAGACCATTTCCAACCATAATCAGGAACATTCCTGTCAAAAGAGGCCAGATAAGAAGAAGAGTTTTTTTCAATTTTACTTCGGTATTCATTCTTTTAAGAAAACATATCTACTGTTAATTTCAAGAGATTTGTGCGGCGCAACAAAATTTTAGGTAGCGGTCATACTCAATATAAGAATAACAAATAAGGTTTATGTATATCTCAATGGATGTGCATCGTTTTAATTTGCAACACGAAGATGACTTGAAAAAGTGGCGGACAGACAGGGATTCGAACCCTGGATGGGCTTGCACCCATGCCGGTTTTCAAGACCGGTGCATTCAACCACTCTGCCATCTGTCCAGCTTTAATGTGATTTAGCATTGAATAAGGTTCATTTTGTAGCGATTATTAGGGTGGTCTGTCTAGTCCTAAAATTTAAAAAACACAGGTTCCGCAAAATGTTTGTTTCACAATTATTCATTGGCACAGTTTTAATTTGTGTAACTGTCGTTATTCACGCCGTTTTTTTAGATGTTCTTATTCGCTGGATTGGGAACGCTTCGAACGCAGCGCGCCTAACATTTAAAAGACATTGGAAGATCCCCATGCTGGTCTGTTCTGTTTTGGGCGTGTTCGTGGCACATATCGTACAAATATGGCTATGGGCTATGTTTTATTTGTGGGTTGATGTTTTACCAACATTGGAAGAAGCACTTTATTTTTCGACATCAACATTCACAACAGTCGGATTTGGTGACATCGTTTTATCCGAAAATTGGCGTCTTGTGAGTTCTTTTCAATCTGCCAATGGTTTTATCTTGTTTGGATGGAGCACGGCATTTATCTTTGAGATCATGTCGAGACTTTACGAACACGATTCGCACGAATAGGAATTTTTATGACGCATTTTTTACGGCTTTTCTTACTTTTTTGTTCACTATCATTAATTCTTTCTTCAGGTACATCTCATGCAAACGAAGGGTCTTTCGAATCATGGGTAAAGGAATTTAAGAAGGAAGCTAAAAACAAAGGTATATCCGACGACGTCGTTGATAAAGCAATGGCGGGCGTAAAACCAATCCCCCGTATCATAGAGCTGGACCGAAAACAGCCCGAAGGCACAATGACATTTGCCAAATACCAAAAACGCGTCATTACGGATGCTCGTATTCAACAAGGCCGCAGACTTTACAAAGAACATAAGGAATTGCTTGAAAAAACCGCCAAGGAATATGGTGTTCCCGCGCAATATATTGTTGCACTCTGGGGTATAGAGACAAGCTACGGTAATAATACTGGTGGTTTCAAGGTTGTTACTGCGCTCGCGACATTGGCGTATGATGGTCGCAGAAGTAAGTATTTCAGGGGTGAGCTTATCAACGCTCTTAAAATTCTCGACGAAGGTCATATCAGTCATGAAAATATGAAGGGGTCATGGGCTGGCGCTATGGGGCAGAACCAATTCATGCCCTCCAGCTTCAAAAGCCTGGCCGTGGACGGTAATGGTGATGGTAAGCGGGATATATGGACAAGCTTGCCTGATGTGTTTGCGTCTAGTGCAAATTACTTAAAGAAAAATGGTTGGAAGGAAGATGAGCGCTGGGGACGTCGCGTGAAACTGCCGCCGCACATCAAGAAAGATCAAATCGGTAAAAAAATAAAGCGTGATTTACAGACATGGAAAAATATGGGTGTTACGCTTCTTGGTGGAGAGCCTATTCCAGTGGTTGCGGGTATGAAAGCAGCTGTCGTTGCGCCTGATGGACTGGATGGACCAGCCTATTTAGCATACCACAATTATAGTGTGATTATGCGCTGGAACAATTCCACTTATTTTGCCACGTCCGTTGGCCTTCTTGCTGATCAGATTGCGGCACAATAATACGTCAATACACTGGAGTTCAAATGCACGTACAACGTTATTCCAACTACCTCCGCTTATTAACATTAATGCTCGTTATGTTTTCTATTGGGGGGTGCGCGCGCATTGAGCTTGCATCCCATTTTGGTAAGAAAATGACAGCAAGCAAAGTGAAAAGCCAAGGTAAATACAAAGTCGGCTCACCCTATACGATAAAAGGTAAGAAATATTATCCGGCTGTTAATTACGGCTACGATAAAACGGGTGTGGCATCTTGGTATGGCCCTAACTTTCATGGTAAGGCCACAGCCAATGGTGAACGATATGATCAAAATGAATTAACAGCCGCGCATAAAACGCTGCCGTTGCCAAGTATCGTACGTGTTACCAACCTTGAAAATGGAAAATCCCTTATCGTGCGTGTTAATGATCGCGGCCCTTATGCCCATGGTCGTATTATTGATATGTCCAAGCGTTCTGCCGAATTACTGGGCTTTAGAAATAAGGGAGTTGCAAAGGTACGTGTTCAGATTCTGGAAGCGGAGAGCCGTATGGTGGCACAAGCAGCCAGATCAGGCAAAGACACGACAGGTATGGAGGTTCCAATGAACAGGCCTTCATATAAGCCCCCGAAAGTGATGCAAGCAAAAGCACCTGTTCAACCTGTAAAAAAACAGCCTGAATTTGCAACACTGAACACGCAATCACCCAATACCATTCCCGGACATTACAAAAATGGACAGTTTTATCCTGATCCGATTGTTTCGGAATATCCTGTTACTACGCAAAAGGTGTTTGTGCAGGCTGGTTCGTTTTCCTCCCGTGAGGCTGCCATGAAGCAGGCAAGCGCTCTGGACGCATACGGGCGCGCGCAAATATACCCAGCGACAGTGAATGGTGGGCAATATTATCGTGTAAGATTTCCAACCGACAATGTCGCCGCAGCAGATTCTCTGCTCAACAAACTATATAATGGCGGCCATACAAATGCCTTGATAGTGGTGGATTAATCTATCGAGTCATGGTTGAATGTAACAATCATCATAAGAAAGGTTTTACTGTGAAACAGCTCTTCACTGTTCTTAGTTTTATATTGGTTGCTATGTGCTCTATGGCAAATCACGCTCATGCCAATGAAACAATAGAAACAGCAGCTAAACAAGCCATCATCGTTGACTATGATACAGGAACAGTCCTATTCGAAAAAAACGCTGATCAAAAAATGCCGACATCATCCATGAGCAAAGTCATGACGATGTATTTAATTTTTGATGCACTACAGCGAGGCGACCTGTCGCTTAATGATGAATTCTTAGTCAGCGAAAAGGCTTGGAAAAAGGGCGGATCAAAGATGTTTGTGCCCGTTGGCAAAAAGATCAAAATCGAAGATTTAATCAGAGGCGTTATTATTCAATCCGGTAATGATGCAACGATTGTTCTGGCCGAGGGGCTAGCCGGTAGTGAAGACGCATTCGCCGAAGCCCTCAACAACAAAGCGCGTGAGCTTGGCATGAAAGACAGTCACTTCATGAACGCCAGTGGATGGCCTGATCCTGATCATTATTCCACAGCGCGCGATCTTGCGACAATGGCAAGTGCAATCATCAAAAACTTTCCTGATTACTATGGGTATTACGCCGAAAAGAGCTTTACTTATAGTAAAATCAAACAAGCCAATCGTAACCCGCTACTCAATCTTGATATTGGCGCGGATGGCATTAAGACAGGCCACACTGATGATGGTGGCTATGGCTTAATAGCATCTGGCATTAATAAAGATGGTCGCCGCGTCATTATGGTGTTGAATGGTATGGCGAGTAAAAAAGAACGAAAAACCGAATCCGCACGCTTGTTACAATGGGCTCTGAACGGGTTTAAAACAGTGACGTTATTCGACAATGAAAAATCGTTAGGGGAAGCTTCTGTTTATTTGGGCGTAAACACCAAGGTACCGCTCGTTGCCGAAAAAGCCGTCAACTTTGTTGCTCCCAAAATATTTGTGCGCGATTTAAAGGTAGAGCTTCACTATAATGCGCCGCTGAAGGCACCCATTACCAAGGGACAAGAAATCGGCACCGTAAAAGTGCATATTCCTAAGGGCGAAGTTATAGAGGTGCCTCTTGTCGCAGCTCGCAATGTCGCAGGTATTGGGTTTTTCCCACGGCTCATCAAAAAAGCACGCCTTTTAACAACAGGGCAGGGGAAGTTTAACTAATGCCCAAGAAAGACGGCAGAGGCTTATTCATCACATTAGAGGGCGGCGAAGGCTCTGGTAAAACGTCGCAAATTAACCGCTTGGCTCAATTTCTGACCGATGAGGGGCATAAGGTCATCACGACGCGTGAACCGGGAGGAACGCCGGAGGCCGAAGCTGTGCGTGATATTCTTGTACAGCGCGATAGCGGAAACTGGATCCCCATGGCGGAAACACTCCTCATTTTCGCTGCGCGCGTTATGCATGTCGATAATGTCATTAAACCAGCCCTTGATAACGGAAAGATTGTTATCTGCGATCGTTTTACCGATTCCACTGTTGCTTATCAGGGGTATGGGCGACAAATGAAAATCAACAAAATAAAATCAATACAAGAGGTTGCGATAAAATCTTTAGAGCCTGATTTAACTTTTATTCTTGATCTGGACGTCAAAGCAGGGTTAGAGCGATCAAAAAAACGTTTGGCGGGTCAGAAAGGCTATGATCAAACAGAAGACCGCTTTGAAAGGCTGGACACAGATTTTCATGAACGTCTGCGCAATGGTTTTCTTCAAATCGCGAAAAATGAGCCTGACAGATGTCATGTCATTGATGCTGAGCAGAGCATGGATGATGTCTATGAACATCTAAAAAAGATAACCATGTCTAAACTTGCGGATAAGAAAGGGTAACGATCATGAGCCTTTTCGGTGATGAAGACGTAATGGACAACGATACGAACGACGACGTGGCTCCGACATCTGAAGGGCTACTTGATCCCAAGGCGATGTCATTTTGTATTGGACATGACGAGCAGGAAAAATTCTTTATTGATCTCTATGAAAAAGGCAGCTTGCCCCATGCCATGACATTTTCAGGCATTGAGGGCATCGGCAAAACCACCATGGCCTTTCGTTTGGCTCGCTTCTTACTAAAAAACGGTAAGGGGCAAGATGATGGGGACAGCCTGTTCGGCGATGCCTTGCCGCAAGAAATATCTTCGTTGGATGTTAGCGCAGACGACCCAGTTTTTAGCCGTATCGCATCAGGCGGGCACGGTGATCTTCTTCATATTCATCGCCTGTTCGATAAAGCCAAAGGTAAGTTGGACGCAACCTTAAAAGTTCAATCCTTGCGCAAGATTGAGCCTTTCCTGCGTAAAACATCATCCGAAGGTGGCTGGCGCATCGTTATTGTTGAAGATGCCGACACCATGAATCGGAACGCACAAAATGCCATTTTAAAAATTCTGGAAGAGCCACCGGCGAATGTTTTGATTATGCTGATTGCACACCGCCCAGGGATGCTTATTCCGACCATCCACTCACGCTCACGCGTTATTCAATTTTCATCTTTATCCGCAGAAAATATGGCTGAATTGATGCGCAAAAACGGTTATGATTTATCTATAAACGAGATTGAAACCCTCTCTGATTTATCAGAGGGCAGTGTCGGACAAGCCTTAAAATATAGCGATAATGGCGGCATAGAGATGCTAAATAAGGTGCTAGAACACATAGCCTTATCTAAACAAGGTCAAACACATAAAATTCATGAACTCGCGTCATCACTAGGCTCACCCGCACAAGATGTACAATACCGTATGTTTGTTGATGTCATGCAGTGGGTTTTTCGAAAAATGCTGTTCCTTAAAGCAAAAGGAGAAACGGAAATCCCCGTTTATTTCCAAAATGATACAGTGCAGAGTATTCTGGATAATAGCTCCATCGAAAACTTGATATCCTTATCTGATAACCTAAAAAATCATTTTTCACGCGTTGAATTTTCCAATCTGGATCGCCGCGATGCTGTACGTTCCGCCTTTCTTATGATAAGTGAATAACGAACCTTTGTTTCGGAGCGATAAAATTGAGCGATAAACCACCTTTTTACATCACCACAGCCATTTCCTACGTTAACGGCGTACCGCATTTAGGGCACGCCTATGAATCCATTTTAACGGACGTTCTGGCACGATTTAAGCGATTGGACGGTTACGATGTAAAGTTCCTGACAGGTACGGATGAACACGGCGAAAAAGTAGCTCAAACAGCCGAAACAGAAGGCATGGAGCCTAAGGAATTTGCCGATAAAAATGCAGGTGTTTTTCAGGAAATGACCAAAAGCCTTGGTATTTCCAATGATGATTTCATCCGCACAACCGAAGAGCGCCATTACGAAGCATCCAAAGCGATTTGGAAAAAGCTGAATGATAACGGCGATATTTATCTTGGCAACTATGAAGGCTGGTATTCCGTGCGTGAGGAAGCCTATTTCACGGAAGATGAGCTTACAACCGCCGAGGACGGTCAGAAATTCACACCGCTTGGTACTGAAGTTAAATGGGTAGAGGAGCCGAGCTATTTCTTTAAATTATCGGCTTACACAGATCGGTTGATTGATTATTACAATGCCAACCTTGATGCGGTGCAGCCATCTTCACGTATGAACGAAATTATGGGCTTCCTGAAACAAGAGGGCGGTTTAAGTGATCTCTCAATATCGCGTCATAAAAGCCGGTTAAAATGGGGAATTCCAGTACCCGATGATGAAGATCATGTGATGTATGTCTGGTTGGATGCATTGACCAATTATATCACCGCCATTGGTTATCCGGATGAAAACGGGCCCGATTTCAAAAAATTCTGGCCCGCTAATTACCATGTGATTGGTAAGGATATTACACGTTTTCACGCCATATACTGGCCTGCGTTTCTGATGTCGGCCAATCTGGCCTTGCCGGAAACAATTTTCGCCCATGGGTTTATTAATGTTGCAGGCGCAAAAATGTCAAAATCTGTGGGCAATGTGCTATCGCCGGATGACCTGGTTGCGACATACGGGCTGGATCAGATCCGTTATTTCCTGATGCGCGAAGTGGCGCACGGGAATGATGGTAATTTCTCTCATGATCAGGCCGTACAACGCATCAATGCCGATCTCGCCAATGGTCTAGGAAACCTTGCCCAGCGCACGTTATCCATGATTTACAAAAATTGTGACGGAAAAATTCCCGCGCCCAACGAAATTAAGCCGGAAGATAAAGCATTGCTGAATAAGGCATATACCATGGTTGAGCATGCCCGTGAGCCTTTTAATCAGATGAAGATCAATAGGGCGCTTGAACATATATGGAGTGTTGTTGCGGACTGTGATGTCTATGTTGATGCACAAGCCCCGTGGACATTAAAGAAAACAGATTTTGAGCGCATGGAAACCGTTTTGTACGTGCTTGCGGAAGCAATCCGTTGTCTGGCCATAATCGTACAACCTGTCGTACCGCATACGGCGCCCAAGATTTTAGATCAGATGAAAACGCCGGGAGATCAGCGTATGTTCGCGCATATATCAAAAGACCACGCCCTGAAATCAGGTGTAGAGATTGATAAACCCGAAGGCGTATTCCCGCGTATTGTTGAAGATGAGGCAGCGGCGTAGAAATGTGGATCGACTCGCATTGCCATCTCAATCATTCCGGCATTCAAGATAAAGGCGATGCAACCGCCATCATTGAATCCGCAAAGCAGGCCGGTGTTGATGGCATGGTGAGTATATGTTGCCGCATGTCCGAAGATCTGGATTCCCTGTTTGAAATCACATCAGGCAACGATAATGTCTGGTGCAGTGTTGGCACGCACCCGCATGATGCAGGATTGGAAGCGGAAAAAACGTTTAGCCAAGCGGATATCGTTAAGCTTGTGCAGTCCAACGATAACGTTGTTGCTATTGGTGAAACGGGCCTTGATTACTTTTACGATAATTCCCCAAGGCCAGATCAACAGGAATCCTTCCGCAAGCATATCCGCGCCTGTATAGAGGCCGATGTGCCCATGGTCGTCCATACACGCGATGCAGAAGAAGACACCGCAGCCATCATGACAGAGGAGGGGCAGGGCACAGATCTATCAGGTGTGATGCATTGTTTTAGCTCCAAACAATGGCTCGCGGAGCATGCGCTTGAAATGGGGTTCTATATTTCCTTTTCAGGCATGGTGACGTTCAAAAAGGCCGATGAATTGCGTGAAACTGCCAAAATCGTGCCGTTAGACCGCGTTCTGGTGGAAACCGACGCGCCGTTTCTTGCCCCTATGCCGTATCGCGGCAAAGTCAACGAACCGGCTTATGTGGCACATACTGGGGCTTATCTTGCGGAATTATATGGCATAGACGTCGAAGAATTTGCAAAAATAACAACAGATAATTTTTTTAGATTGTTTAAGAAGGCGAAACTCGTATGAGCCTGAAAATCACATTACTAGGATGCGGTAATTCTTCGGGCGTGCCCGCCGTTGGCAATTATTGGGGCGCATGTGACCCGAACGAGCCAAAGAATAGGCGTACAAAATGCGCTTTGGCTGTACAATCGGATGATACAACCATTGTTATTGATACTGGTGCGGATTTCAGACACCAGATGAATATGTTCAATATCAACAACCTTGATTGTGTTTTTTACACGCACCAACATAGCGATCATTGCCATGGTATTGATGATTTAAGATCACTTTATTTTCGAAACAATAGAACGCCTATTCCATGTTTCGGTAGGCAAAGCGCATTAGACGACATAGCAGGGCGTTTTCAGTATTTGTTTAAGGGTGGCAACCACGATTATTTTTATCCGGTCATCCTTGAGGCTCATCCGTTCAATGAGAATGATTTTGATCAACCTCAAACATTCAAGGATATTACTTATATTCCATTTGAAATGGATCATGGCACATGCACAACCGTTGGATATCGTTTTGGTGATGTATCTTACTGTGTGGACATGAAACGTCTTAATGATAAGGCCTTAGATGTTATCAAGGGCTCTAAAACATGGATTGTCGACGGCGCAGGGTATAACAGCCCCAATAATGACGTACATGCCTGCCTAGATGCTCTATACGAATACAACGAATATATTCAAGCGGAACAAGTCTACGTGACGTGCCTGTCTTCATTAATGGATTATCAAACGCTCTTGAATAATTTGCCAAAAGGTTTCTATCCTGCCTATGATGGTTTGGTTCTGGAAACTTGAAAACGAGCGCAAATTTATGCTGGTCAAAAATGCAATTAAGCCGCTGATATTATTATCAATTTACACATCCATACTATGCCTTTATTTTTGGACAACATCGCGCTACCCCGAATTATCCGCAAAGGCCGTCATCGGCAATAATTCTCCTCTCGCTAATCTTGGATTTTCTCCTGTTATCACAGTCGATGAAAGCTTTTCATTCTGGGAAAAAGTATTCGCCGAAACCATAAACTGGATTGATACCAACAAAAAAGGGATGAGCTTTTCTTTTTTGATGGGGGCATGTTTTTTATCATTATTGCCATTGATACGGCGCAAACAATTCAAATCAGGATTTATCAATAGCCTGTTCGGCATGGGACTGGGCGCACCATTGGGCGTATGTGTGAATTGCGCGGCACCTATCGCGCGCGCGCTTCATGCCGCAGGCAGCAGCCTCCAAACATCACTATCCGCATTAATTGCCTCGCCGACATTGAATGTTGTCGTTCTTGTCATGGCGTTTTCGATGTTTCCGCTATATTTGGTCACCATAAAGCTATTACTCACGCTATTTTTTATATTGTTGATCATCCCTTTATCCTGTCACTATCTTTTTGAAAAAGAAACATCTGCTCAGAACAGTGCAGAGGTTTGTGAAATTGAAAATGTCGTCGATCAAGCCTTAACGGACAAACAAGAAACGTGGAGTGGGGCAGCGATATGGTTTATATACACCTATCTTAGAAACTTCCTGTATTTATTGAAAGTCGCCTTGCCCCTTATGTTTTTAGCAGGCTTTATGGGTAGCATTTTCACAGTCATAACGCCATGGTCTGATATCCAATCAATCAGCGACAATATTACAATGCCTATAATGATCGTACTTATGCTTGCTCTATCGATATTCGGAGCCTTGCTGCCATCACCCATGGCTTTTGATGTGGTTCTATCATCAGTGTTGCTACAGGCAGGCGTACCCATTCAATATGTCGCCGTATTCCTATTTACTCTGGGCTCGTTCAGTATTTATGCGTTTTTTATCATCTGGCGATCTGTTTCATTTCGCCTTGCAGGATTCTTGTTCTTAACAACGGCCGGCTTAGGATTTTTAACTGGCGTTTTGTCGCTTTACTTTGAAAGCATGACGGTATCGCAGGCTTACCAACACACAGAACAGAGCGTTGATTTAAAAGAAAATCAATCACCCGATAAGCCAAACATTGTTGCCAATGAAGATAATTATTTTGATCCAATATTGTATCGTACAGATAAGGCACATTCCTTTGATAAGTTAAAACCCCTGATTGATGGCAACAAAGTTATTTTTCAGCCAGTTCCAACCGACTTAATCGAAGAAAAACCTAAAAATATTGAAGTAAAATGGTCGAAAAACAAATCTCAGATACAGCCAAAAGGCGACAAGCCTTTTTCTGAAATAATTGGCGAAACCATCGGTATAGAGCAGCCATACAGTATTTCTTATATTACGGGTCTATCAGACCATGTCGCAAGAAACACAATGTCTGTCGCCGTAGCGGATGTTCATAATGATGGATGGGCGGATATACTGCTTATGGGAGATCATGAAGTCAGGCCCAATTTACTGCTTTATACGAATATCGGTGGTAAAAAATTCATGAGGCAGAGGCTGCCCTTACCTGAAAACACGCAAGAAGCGATTACTGTGGCCTTGGTTGACTTAAATGGGGATGGCTGGAACGATATTGTTTTTTCTACATTTAGCGGTAAAAACTTTGTCATTTACAACAAAAACGGCTCATTTTTAAAAGAAAACCTTATTTCCTTATCAACCCATGCAGGCACAGCGATGAGCATGTCATTCGCGGATATTGACCTCGATGGAGATCTGGACATCTTTATGGGAAATTGGAGCGTAGGCCCCACATTCATAGATGCCTCAAATTCGCAAAATTGGTTACTAACACAGGAAGAGGGGGGCGTTTTTACACAATCAGAGCTTCCCGGACTTAATGCTGAAACACTCACCAGCCTGTTTTCTGATTTTAATCAAGACGGTTACCCGGATTTATATATTGGAAATGACTATTTGCTTGGAGATCACTCCGATTTGATTTTACTTAACAATAAAAACGGTGCGTTTAGTATTCCAGATGAAGGCACGATAAAAGGATTTTTAGGCGCACAAACAACCATGAGCATAGATCAGGGTGATATTGATAACGATTTAAAGCCGGATTATTACATTGGTCAAATCGCATATACGGGTCAATTTATGCGCTCCATGTCCAAAATTGCAGACAAACAAATTGCCTATTCTGATTATTGCGCCAATCAAGATAAACCAGAAAAAAACAACTGTAACAATGAGATAGCGTTAAAATCATCACTCTCAAAGGCTTCTAATTACATTAGTGACGCGTGCAACGGGCTAACAGATTATATTAATAAAGCAAAGTGTCTCAGGCACATGCTTGGGTACAAATATTTCTGTAATACACGTAATATGTTTTCTAACCCCAGACACTATAAAAACAAGGCATCAGAGCGCTATAACAGTTTTTGTCATGGTATGGGCAACGCAGAAAAAAACATGCAAGAAACTTATGATTTTACTGGTCACTTAAAGATATCAAATGAGTCTTTACATAACGCACTGTTGCGGAATTCGAGTGAAGGAGGGCGCGTCTCTTTTGTTGAACAAGCCAACGAACTTGGTGTCGGTTATGGTGCCTGGACATGGAACGCGCGTTTCGCAGATTTAAATAATGATGGTTGGCAGGATTTATATGTGGTGAATGGCTATAATTTACCGATGACCTTATCAACGAACATTTTTTACAAGAATATTGGTGACGGTAAGTTTGAAGACGCAACTGAAAAGTTTGGTTTAGAAAATTACACGCCAGCCAGCGCATATAGCTACACGGATTTTGATAATGATGGTGATCTGGACATCATCACAGTGCAAAATGATGCACCTGTCAGTGTTTACGTGAATGAATCCACAAATAGCGCCATAGAATTTCTACTGGTGGATCAAGCGTCATTAAACACGCACGCTGTGGGCGCGCAAATCATCATTAGCCATACATATACACAACATGAACGACCAGAGCGCGTTATGCGTCAAATGCGTATTATTAAAGCCAGCGGTGGTTTTCGTTCATATAATCAACCAATCGCACATTTCGGATTACATGACGCTAATAGCGTTTCAGAAATTGAAATAATTTGGCCTGATGGTAAGAAAGATATTATGCACGGCACATTTAAATCAGGACAACAATATCAGATTATAAGAATGCCTGAGCCTGAGACGGCCCGTGTTAACAAATAGAATTATTAGAGATACGTGGCCAGTGATACTGAGAAATTGTGGCTTGGGATAGAAGTAATTAATAAGCGCCCTCTTTTGACAACAATATATTATTTTCCATAATATACATTATCACACATTTGTTGCGCCTTATTTAAGATACACCGCTAGGCATCTCCTCGTATTCTGCTACTTCAGAATCATCCAACAATTCAACACCAATACTTGCGGCAAGCACATGATCTGCAAAAACACCATCCTCTGAACGCTCTTGAAAGTCCGCCATCAAAAGTATTGTTTGTTCGAAGCTGTCACCGTGACCATTTGTAGTTAGCGTATCGCCATTAATATGTTCATCGCAATCATCATAGTTATTCGATGAACTCCAATCCTGCTTAACACCAAGATGATCAAAAACTTTAGATCGGGTTTCAGAATCTTGCCCAACCTCATGATAAACCATCTGAAACGTTTCCACGCCATCCTTAAGCTCTGATGGTTTGCTCTCCATCACAATTGATTTCGCCGTTTTTAAATCTTCCATGGCCATTTTAACAGCGGCATCATCAATAGATGTAGTATCCATTTCAAACGAAACGCGCTCAAAGACAGCTAACTGCGCCTCCGAAAAGTATAAATTCGCCGATTTACACGTAATATAGCGCCCCTCTTCCGGCGTACTGAATTGTGTAAATTCCAACCTATCCCGAGGTACTGGATCA
This sequence comes from uncultured Micavibrio sp., assembly GCA_965263215.1. Classification (GTDB taxonomy): domain Bacteria; phylum Pseudomonadota; class Alphaproteobacteria; order Micavibrionales; family Micavibrionaceae; genus UBA1672. The sequence goes on along the minus strand of OZ253663.1, from coordinate 1,447,049 downwards.
AGCTCTACTACGGTTTCAACAGACTTTTTGTAATTATCTGTTTCCAGATCAACAAGCCTCTTTCCTGCTTGCACTTCTTCAATTTGCAATTCTATTTTATTGCCGCGCAAATAACGGTCATAATCACTGTGCTTTCCGATAAAAATCGGAACAAACTGATCATCATTGGCCTTGGCCATAACCACACGCGGTCCACCAGGCGCATTATTACCCAAAACCCGAAAGCTGTAGGCATCTTTTGTCATGAGGTATTTCATACGAGGATGATCAGTGCCGAGACCTTCTTCAAAAAATCTCTCAAGACTTTCGATGGCCTTATCATTAATCGCAGCATACGACTTCCCAAAAGACTCTAACAAACCACCAAAATTATCACGTACTTTTATTTTCAATTTTCTATAAGCAAACCCGCGTCAATCACATCATATCAAAACTATCCGCTGAGTGATTGGATCCACCCCCCTCATCATTATACCCTTGTTTTTTTTGTGTCCCTGCCATGTGCCAATCAAAATCATCTTTCATATCAGCCAACAGAAAAAATGCTAATCTACGTGCCATATTATGATTTTCTCCGGAATTGCTGAGGCTCATTTCGTCCAAACGATTTCTAATCTCTAACAATGACGGATGTAGTTTATCGTCATAATTCACAACATCAGCATCACTCACACTATTATTCATGAATGCAACAAGACTATCTTCGCGGTTAAACAAATTGAGATACTCTGTCATTTCCGCATAATCATCAGGATTATCAATGTAATTGTGAATACTCAAGGCATAGGCCTCTTGCTGGTCAAAATCCAAGTCAGTGAGCATAATAAATGTTTTATCACGTATATCTGTGTATCTAGGTCTCATAACAACATTCTACGTTTTATAAGTGTGCTTTTTGTAACTTTACAGTAATTTTGTTATTTAGCGCAACAATTTAGATACCAAGGGTATCAATGTCATTTTCAAATTATGTTTCGGTTCTGGCCCCGATGAATCAACGCGCAGAATGTGATTTTTATCAATCAACTGAAATCCATTGACAATTTTTTCACTTTCTTCACTCCTTATATCTTTTTGGGGCACAGCCACAATCACACCATTTTCACGCTCTAAATCGAAATGTGCCGCCCAATTTGCGGCTTCATCGACGGTTGGCTGCCCGCCATCTTGCTTGTAAACAAGAACATTAACCTGCAAAACGTCAGGGTGCGGCAACACCAAATTTCCATCGCCCACCTTACGCAACACATCATCAAAGGTTTCAGCGAGTGGGTCTTTATCTTGCGTTAGACCGTATGTGCCCGACAAACCGGCACCTGACTGAGCTTGTGAAGTTGGTGATGACATATCCAGGAAGCTTAAAATAATCACCTTTCCTTTTAGATCCGAAAGTTTAAAGGCCTTTCCATCCTTATCTATAAGCTCAATCTCAGGGTAAGGCTTATTCATCTTCGCAGGCCATGTCTCGGGCAAGTTCTCATTCAAAGACTTTCCAGCCAACAACCGATCAAGATCTTCCTTCTGCTGTTCCAAAATGGCGTCTATTTCTTCTTGCGGCTTTTTGGTCGCTTCTATGCGCATAACAGCAAAGAACATGATAACAAAAAGCGCTGAAAACAACACTTTTACAGAAATGTTGATAATCTTATCGACTTTTTCGCGTTCCATAGAAACTCCTGTATTTTTGGATTGCGCAAGAACTTACTTTTCAAGATAAACATAAAACGTGTATGTTCTCAACTATGATCGAACATTTTGTACAAACAGGGATCATTAATCCCCTTGATATAGCGTCACTTCAAGAAGAAGCAGACAATCGGGCTAAAAAGTTAGTGTTTCTGGACACGACCTTCGTGCTTCCGACCTCGAGCGAAGATGTTTATGAAAACTATAGAAACAAGCGCATTCATGACGCTCTGTTTTTCAACATAAAAAATATTGCGGACAAGGAATCAACACTGCCGCACATGCTTCCCGATGCAGCGCAATTTAGCGCAGCAATATCCGAGCTAGGCATACACAATGATGACATTATAATTATGTATGGACAGCACGGTATGACCATGGGGCCGGCGCGCGTTTGGTGGATGTTTAAAGGGTTTGGTCATGACAATGTGATCGTTCTAAACGGTGGATTACCTGCATGGGAAAAAGCCGGATTGGAAACCAAGAACAGTCCCCTTCCCATTCCAAAGACCAGCCATTACACAGCGCACCCTTTTAAAGGCGAGATGGTTGTACAAATGTCCGATGTGATAAATGCCTCAGAAACTAACATGTGCCCGATTATCGATGCACGCCCGGAAAAGCGTTTCAGCGGCAAGACCCCTGAACCGCGAGAAGGCATGCGCAGCGGACACATGCCAAATGCGAAAAACTTACCGGCATCTTCCTTAGTGAACGAAAATGGCATGTTTAAACCGCCTGAAGAGCTTGAACAGATGTTTGAAAAATTAGGTATTGTTGACAACAACCAACAATCTAATCATATCATTACTACATGCGGCAGTGGCATCACCGCATGCGCACTCGCACTTGCGCTCTATCATTTGGACTATAAAAATGTCAGCGTTTATGATGGATCATGGAGCGAGTGGGGCTTAGAAGACTCCCCTACCCCTGTAACAAAAGCGGAAGCAGGATGATATAATGCTCGAAAAACACGTTGAATATAACGGCATAGAAGCACAAATAAGAATCCCTGATGAGCCTTCCGGATTGGTTTTTATTGCACCCGGCGCACAAGTCAGTACAAACGCTCCGCTTATTCAAGCAATAGCAAATGCCCATGAAGATAGAGGGATGGCAACGGTCATTGCGAACTTAGGTGGCAGTGAATTAGAAATGAGTGACGCACTTAACGTGCATAAACATTTCACAGCAGGATTAGAAGCCGTCATTGACGGATACATGAAAGATAATACCTACAAACCTGATCAGTTTGAATTGACGGGTCATAGCATGGGCGGTGCAGCAGTGATGTCAGTGGCAAAAAACCACCCAGTATCATCAATAACAGTGCTTGATCCAACACCTGTTCATACAAATGTTTTGGCAGAAATTGACAGCCCGACAACCATCATAGCATCCGATGTAAGATCATTTAAGAATTCTGGGCGTCGCATGTTTTCTGAACTTGAACCAACTGGCATGGCCTATGAACTTCATGAAATAGCCACAAGCAAAGACAGAAACAGCGGGCACATGTTTGAAGGTCAGGAACGTACGGTTGCGGATGTTATCAGAAACCAGCCACAGCCATCACACGATTTAGATATCCCATCGCCAAAAGATGACGGCGATAGCGCTCTGGAACTGTAAGCTCCTCTTACCTTGTACCTTTTTTCATCGCTACTCTGGAACAAACGGAAACGGATCTTCTCCAAATCTATTTGAAAGTTTTGGCCTTACATGCTCATTAAAAATTGGAACAGGATCATGTTCACGAACAATCTTAATGGCTTCAGGTTTAATCGCAGAAAAAGTATCTTCTGCCTGTAAGTATATCCCATCATAGCCAGCCCCCTCTAAAACCTTGCGTACTTCATGCAGGTCACTAAATTTTCCGGGTGGAAAATTAAGGTCATTGTCATTTTCATCACCGTCTTGCGGAATAGACAATCCGTACAAAGATATTTCATTCGGAAAAACAGCAAACTTTTCTACATCAAGATGAACTTCATAAATTGAAGGATCGGCATCAGGATATGGCTCAGATGTCATAGGGTCATGACTTCTGGATACGGCAAAATGTGAAGATTCAATCAGGTCTTCCTGAAACCACACACCAAGCCCCTGTCCTAACGTCGGATCAAGACGCGTCAGCCCCTTTTTTAAGCTCGCATGATATAGTGAATTCGGCACATCAATATCACCTGCATTTTCCTGAGAATATTCTTCAATCCTCCCCAGCATGGTATCAATATATCTCTGCTCACTTTTAAGAGATTCTGCTCGCCAATCACTGCCCTCCTCAGGTGCCTGCACTTCATCGGCCGGTGTTGTTCGAAAGAAAAGCTCTCGTAATGTTTCTACTAATTTATTCATAGGGCAATATACCAAATATTCTATTTAAAAAACAATCATTTACCATACCATATATAACCTTAATCAAAACGTCACAGAAAAAGCCATCACGTATAAAAGTATGAAACTTGCTTTCAGCGCCTTAAAACTATAAAAATATAATAAAAAGGGCGGGCTATGAGTATCAATCCCATAGAAATTAAAAAACAGATGAAAGAATTCAGAGCAGAGACTTTGGAAGCTTTTCGCACGGGCAATATTGATGCGCCAGAGTTAATCAAACGCCTCGGTGATAACGTACATAATAATGTTGAAGCACTCGCACAAGAACACCTTGGCGATTTTCAAGACCAACTTGCAATGATCTACACTGGCGCGAATGGCCGTGAAGAAGTTTGCCCCTACTCTGATCTGGATGTTTTTTTACTCGTTGAAGATCAACTTTTTGATGGCAAAAAAATCCCTGAGGATCAAGATAAATTCGCAGGAGCATTTCAGGGGTTTTATTATGGCCTTATGGATGCCGGATTTGATATATCCTCTGTCGTTTTAAGAACCCCCGAACATTGCGCAGAAGATATTGCAGCAGATCAGGAAACATGGACACAACTGATTGACCGTCGTAAGGGCTGGGGTAGCGATGAACTCTATGAAAAATTGGCCGAACGTTTCACGCAAATTGATGACGAAACGCGAAAAGCCTTCATGCAATCAAAGTTCGATGAATATGACGAACGGCTAAGCCGTCATGACAAAGAAGAACACGCAACAGCAGAGCGCGGCGTTACGTCTATGGGGCGCTTTACCGTCATAGAGCCTAATGTAAAAAATGGTTACGGTGGATTAAGAGGATACCAAACGGCGCACTGGGTTTCAGAAGAACAATGCGGCATTGGCGGATGTGATTTGGTTGGACGCGGTATTGTAACCGAAGAAGACAATAACGCGGCTAAAGAAGCTTATGATTTTCTTTTAGCAATACGCTGTCATACACATGACATTGCAGGGAAGGAAGATGATACGCTCTACTCCCACATACAGCCAGAGCTCGCCAAGCGCATGGGATACGATGATGTAAAGCCATTCATGCGTGACTATTTCAGCGCAACCAGAGAGATTTCACACTATGCTAAAATGGTGTGTTCAGATGTTGCAGATCAAATTGGTATTAAACCGCCCGGATCATCCACTGATGAACAAATTCAACTTAGATCAAAAGATTTAAGTGATCCGATGCAAATTTTAGAAGCATTCAAAGAGCATGTCGAAACAGGTAATTCACTGCACCACATTACGATGCAGAAAATTCGAAAAAATTTGGACATGATCACAGATGAATTTATTCAAGATCCGCAAGCCAACCGCGTTATGCTTGACATCCTCTCGCATGAGAATGCCGAACGTACCTTACGCAGAATGAACACGCTGGGTGTTTTACCAAAATTTATTCCTGAATTTGAAAAAACCCAAGCCCTTATTCAATTTGATCCTCACCACGCTTATACCGTTGATGATCATACCATCGTGGGCATAGGAAACATCACGGCATTGGCACGTCAAGAGCATGTTGATCTTTCGCCTGTGGCCAGTCGTTTGGCACAAGACTTAACAAAAGAAGATCGAGAAGTAATTGCTGTCGCCCTTCTTTTACATGACGTACATAAGGGCGATAACGCTGATAATATGAAATCTTATAACCGAGATCTCGTAGAGCGCGTAGGTGCACGCCTAGGCCTTGAAGGTGAAGCCTTAGAACAGGCAAAATGGCTTGCAGAGAACCATTTGTTGTTCAAACATACCGCCCGTTATCAAGACATAGAAGACCCTGAAACTATTCATAATTTTGTATCTAACATTCCTGATGTTAAACACCTGAACCTTCTTAGGGTGATGACAATGGCCGATACACTCGCACTAGGCCCCGGGCGTCTTTCTCCTCATGCGGCATTTAGAGCAGAATCAGTGTATGAGAAATCACATCAAGTGATGAATGGTTTGAGCGGACAATATAATCGTAAATCATTTCAATTACCGGATGATTACGAAGATGGCGCACCATACATCAGCATCGTGCCAAACGACTCTGTAAAGGCCGATATATTAACCGTTATCACGGAAGATAAGCCGTATCTGATTGAAAACATCATGGCAACACTGGAAACCTATTCATCCAGCGTCTTAAATGCACGCGTTAGTACAATTCCTGATGACAGTGGCCGTGTGGCAAACACATTTGTCATTCAAACAGGAGCAGCACGCGGCATGCATAGTGACCGCCAACGAGACGCCTTACATAAGGCATTAACCGAGGCCACACAAAAAGACGAGCGCATCGAACTTGAACCAATTTCAGCAAAACAAGATACAGCGCGCAATCCGCAAAACCTGGTTTTTTCAGTAGAGCCGGACATTGAGTTTTCAAATGCTCTTTCCGATAACAATACAATTGTAAAAATAACCGCGCGTGACCGGCCTCACCTACTCCATAGTATCAGTACAGTGTTCAATGACATGGACATCCGTCTGGAACATGCGTCTATCACAACACAAGGCCATAAAGCAGTAAATGTTTTCAGGGTTCATATGGCTGATGGTGGACAAATATCAGCAAACGATCAACAAGATCTTTTCGATGCCATCATGGAACAAATTAGTGAAGAAGAAGATACTTTAGAAGAAACTTTAGAACTTAATTAGTATTATTATACTTGGGCACAGTAAAGTAGAATGTAGCCCCCTGCCCCAGATCAGATTCAACCCATAATCGACCGGAAAAACTTTCTACAATTTTTTTACATATCGCAAGCCCTACGCCCGTCCCCGAATACTCAGATTTATGGTGTAGACGCTTAAAAATTGTAAAAATATTTTCACAATCTTCAGGCTTAATGCCAATACCGTTATCTTGAACACTGAACACCCATTCATCCTGCTCTTCTTTACATTGCACACTAATTTCAGGTGACTGATCAGGATGACGATATTTAAGTGCATTTCCGATTAAATTTTGTATAACGCGCATAAAACCAAAGGGATGTGCGTAAACAGACGGCAACGCCTCTACATTGACATCAGCCTTCGTTTCACTAATAACAAAATCCAGATTTGTTAGTGCATCTCGTACTTGATCGTTAGCATCAAACCGCTCGAATTTTTCATACTTATCACCGGCGCGAGAGTAATCAAGGATATCTCTTATCAAATTCTGCATGCGTTCGGCGCCATTAACGATAAATTCCATATATTTTTGTGCATCACCATCCGGCAAAGATGAACCATGCTCTTCTTTTAAAAGCTTCGTGAACTCCGAAACCATCCGCAGAGGTTCCTGCAAATCATGGGACGCCAAAAATGCAAATTTTTCTAATTCAAGATTAGATTGGATCAACTCTTCTTCTATTCTTTTCATCTCAGTTATATCGCGACTTACACCCAATAAATGTCGATCACCGGAAGGGTCTGTAAAGCCGACTTTTTTTGTAAACAAGATGCGTGATCTTCCGTCAGGAAAATCAACTTTTTCAACAATTTCCGATTCACCCTGTTCTAGTGCGATACGATCTTGCTCAAGAAAATCCTTTGCTTGATCTTCCGGGTATTCCTCTACCGTGGTGTAACCAATAATGCGGTCTTGTTTTTCGGGAGGATAGAAAGACATAAATGCATCATTACCACGCTCGATCCTTGATTCTTCGTCTTTTACAAAAACCACATCAGGGATATTATTCAAAATAACTTCGTTAAACTGACTTTCGCGTGCCATATCCAACTCTTTTTCCTTGAACTCAGTTATATCTTTTAGCACCCCAAACAACGCAATCACTTGCCCCTGTTCATCTTTTAGGCACTCACCAACGGAAGACACATAACGAATATCTCCACTATGCTGAACGATACGTAAATCGAATTCAAAATTAGAACCATTCAGAGTTGCGGCCCGAACATTCTCTTGCACAGTTAAACGGTCATCCGGATGGTAATATGCAATCGCCTGCTCAACTGTCGGCATCTGGTCTGAAGGCTCAATCCCATGTATTCTAAACACGTTTTCTGACCAATACAGCTTATTATTATCAAGTAGGTCAACATGCCAATATCCGACACCTGACAACTCCTGAGCGCGCAACAAAAAATCTATGTCATTTGGATGCTTATTCATGTGTTGTTTTAGTAAAATAGACAAAGCAAAAACGCCTCAAGGGTTAATTTGCCCCATTATTACAGGATAACAATTAATAAAGAGTTTAAAGATTGGTTTTAAGCCCATAATGATTGGGTGTAAAATCGATCATGTAGCCTGTGTAGAACTACGATTATCTCTTAATAAATCGCCAATCAGCCGTTTGCTTAACTGTATCACCAGTGTCTTTAGGCTGATCTTGTGTCTCTTCCACTTGTGGAGAAGCCGCCTTGTTACCTGACTTATAATCATCGGCGGTCATACCGGATAAAATATTTGGCTCGCTTTGCGCCTTATGGGCCAAAGCCTTAGCAGATTTGTATGCGGATACATTCATACTCTCAACGAGGTCCAAAAACTCCTGATCTTTACTACTCAAATTATCGTAATGCGCCTTAATATCGCTCGGGATGGTTTCAATAACCCCCTCAATCTTTATGAGATCCTCTTCTGAAACACCCCCCTCAACAAATTGCTCAAGAATTTCAGACCACATTTTTTCAAACTCTTCTTTCAAAGAAATGTTCTTTTTATCTTCTGCCTTAAGTTTGTCTGCTGTCTCTTTAAGTTGGCTCAGACAGAGATCGGTCGCATCTTTCGCAAAATGCAGCTTTTTGAGAACAACTTCATGATGTTTCATGTAATGATCTAACAACAACGCAGACACATCGTGGGATTTTTTTTCTTCCGCAGTCGGTTTTATCGGCTCTATCTCTGCCACCGGAGCAGCAATAGGTTTAGCCTTCTTACTGACATATCCATCAGAAAAATCACGTCTGAGAACAAAAGCAACGCGGTTAGCAATATCTTCAATACTATACGGTACAGCCAAGAACTCTATTAACCCTATATCTTTAGCCTGATCTTTAAAGCGTGCCGCTTGTGGCCCCGCCACACAAACAACCGGCACCTTTTCATTAGGAGAATCTATAGATTCGCGCGCTTTTTTTGCAAATCCGACACCATCTGTTCGACCATCTATCGCTTCACCAATAACAACATCAAAGTTTTCTTTTTTGAAGCTGGCATAAGCATTCGTTGAGTCAGTTGACGCCGAAACGGATTTAAACCCCAACAACTTCAAACAGGTTACCTGCATAGTCTGTGTTGGCCTGTAACCATTTATTACGAGAGCCTTTAATTGGCGAAAGTCATGATTCATGTATTGATTCCCTACCCTTCGAATTTAAGAAGAAAAATGGTGTGTGCCAAGTACAATTAAACTTACAAACCAAACAATTAAGAATATCTGTGGAAAGTTGGGTGGTAATTGAAAGAGATTAAGAGATTAGCCGTCCCCAGTCATGCAACGATCTTGTTCATTACATAATATCAAGACCGGTATCAACCGGGCCATCGTTTGACGCTCTCCCGCCATGTCCCATGTGTCGTAAATCACTGACGTCAAAATGCAAAAACTCAGGTGTTATGATATCAGTGCGTGGCAAGATTGGCGGTTGAACAAGATTCAGCCAAGTCATTTTGTCTTCGCCGTTTATAAAGTCGACTTTTTCATTCAACAACAGCGCAGGCAGTTCTATTGTGTAAAAAATACTTCTTTCTGAAACTTTATGCGAAAAGACCTGAACCTCTCCCTCAACCCCTTGTGCATAACGAGCACTTGCAATTGCAGTTAAATCAACGGCCTCTTCAACGGAAAATGGCGAATTTTTTCCAAATATAGGAATTTCTGCTAATTCCCTGTGTGCATCCGTATTTAACAACGTTGAAAAGCCTTCATCCTGATGCTCTCTACAGAACCTCATTGCCTCACGCCTGTTTTTTTGTCCGGAAAAAAAGACAGCACGATCCGCGTCAACATCAACAGACGCATTCATCGCTATTTCAATAGCCTGCTGCATTACTGTGTTGCCGGTCAATATCTTTTCCTTCTTTTGCGTATACGAATTTATTACGCATACTAGTATTGCATAATAATTGCAAAAAAATAAAACTTCGTTTTGTAAATATTAATGCAGGCTCCAACTAAGATGCCGTCAAGGTGTCTGCATTTGCTTGAGCATCCGCCGCTTGGGATAAGGATGACTGATCCAATCGCCTGTCTACACGCCCGATCAATTTTCGCTCAAGGTATGTCTGGAAATCTTCACGATTAAACTCCATTTGCTCAAATGGCTGCACACCACGGACGCTAGGCTGAGAATCGTAAACATAAAATTTATCCAAGTCAGGATTATCTAATAATGCCGGCACTTCCGCTCGATTAAACGTGCCATGCGGTTTAACACCGTCGATACAGATGTGAACATTACCTTTTGCATTCTCTGCAAAACGTTCACTAATCCAATCACCAACGGCATAACCTTCCTCAAGAGATAACAGAGAGTTTTTACCGAAGTAATGACTTTGGTTCTTTACAAATTCTTTCAAAGCAGGCGTATCAATCACCGTTTTCATATCACCACCTGATTGCTTTACCATTTTCCCGGCTTTTCTTTTTGCCTTTGGCCCGGAAAAAAATACCGCTCCGTCAACTGGCGAACTTGTATCCATTAAGGCAATATCAAGGAACTTTTCCTGTAATGATTCACGTGTATATTCTGTCATTCTATCTCTACCTTCATCCCAAGAAGCTGTAATGCTTGTGTTGCATGATCATGTATCGTATCTCGCTCATCATCATTGACAGGACGGTTTTCAGGTTTATCCCACTCATCCAGATCAGATAGATAGAGGCAAACACTATAATTACCCTTATCGTCTTTTAACGGTTCTGATGAGATCGTTGCTTCTAAATCTTTGTTTTTATACAAAAAGCTATACGGACCAGTTGCTTCAAAACTGATCTCATTTTCTTCATCTACAACGTATTGAGAGCCAACCTTCTTTAACATGCTCACCCTTATAATTATTATTTTTTTATACAATAACATCATCTTAGCGCGATTGGCAAAAAATTTCACTTTAGCTTCAAATAATTAAGTTAAAAAATAGTGGCTTCATAAAAGGGTGGCTTTATTTTACTATTAGGTATGACAGTTCCCCTCCCTCCGCTTTTAAACCCCGATGAACCCTTATCTTACGATGCCCTTAATCCCAATAGCACGGCTCCGCTGCTATTTACGGCGCCACATGCGGGAGGTCGAACGCCAGAGAATCTTGGCACACTTGGTTGGGGCAAGGATGCGTTCCGAGAGATTTGCCACAAATACCCCTATGGCGATATAGGCATCGCAGACCTTTCAAGAGAATTGGCGCGTCTGACAGGCGTATATACCCTACTATCGAACTATCATCGACGCGCACTTGATATTAATCGTCCGCGCAATGAAAAAGCCTTTAAACTCAGAGGTAGCGCCCCTCCCGCGAACATCAACATGAGCACTGAAGAACAAGAGATACGGTTTCAAGCTATATTTGATCCTTATCACAAGGCTTTACGCCAACGCCTTGAAACAACCCCACCCGAGGCATTAATAGACATTCATAGCTTTCATAGTCATATTGCAGGCGACGAGTATGATGTTGGTTTTTTCTTTACGAACAAAGAAGGAGAAAAAATAGCGCGTGAATTCGGAAAAATATTTAAAAACATCAACGGCGGTGCACTAAGCATTGGCTATAACGTCCCGTATGACCTCACAGATTCTGAGGTCAACGATGGAACGATACTAAAGACCTATGAACACGTTTCGGGCTTTGGGCTAGAAATCATGAATGACCATATTGATACGGACGAAAAAGCGATGGAATTTGCCAGATTACTCCATGAGTGTCTCAAGGTCATGTACCCGAAACTTATTATTTAGACAGTGCGCACACATTCATAGTCCACCGAAGAGAGGCCTACCGAGCCTAGCCCACTCTCCGACAATAACCTCCGAAAAGTTTACTTGTAACGCTTCATTAGAAGCCATTTTAGTAAATTTAATACACTCATCTAATTCTAGCAAAACTTGATCATAGTGATTTTTTAAAAAACCAAACCGCATTGGCTTGCGCTGCACTTCATTTCTGAGGTCACTAAGCTGATTATAAACTTTTCCTGCATCAAACCATTTTCCATGCTCTGCCATAAACTCATCGTTAGAACTTATTCCTTCCGGATAAGGAATTTCTCCCCTTTCAAAAGAAAGGTGACTATAGTCAATCAATTCTGAAAACCGCAATATCTTATGCTGTATGCATACACTATCAAGCTTATTACGAAACTTCGCTAATGTATTTTTGTCAGCTCTATCACTTGTTACTTCATGACCGTTCAACGAATTAAGAGTAAGTATCTTCTGCACTTTATGGTCTCCATATCAGTTACAATAAAACATAAATGAGCAAGCTATTTACATCCCTCTTAATTCGTCCATTCATTTGTAAGCGGTTGTTCATCTTATCGCTCGCACGTTAAAGTCCAGCGTGTAGATTGCTCGGACACTATTATAGGGATTGATGGACGTCTGTGGAAAGCTAAATGGTGGGTGATGACGGGATCGAACCGCCGACCTCCTCGGTGTAAACGAGATGCTCTCCCAGCTGAGCTAATCACCCGCACCAAATAGATTGCATATAGGTAATGATTTGGAACACAAAAAGCAAGTGCTTTTATACAAAAAATAAAGCCAAAAAGCACACCGGCCGCACTCTATAGTACGGCCGACGTAATATTTATAAAACGATAAGATCAAGTCTTACTTGTTTACTGCTTCTTTCAGATCCTTACCAGCCTTGAATTTAGGCTGCTTGGAAGCAGGAATCTTGATTGGTTCGCCAGTGCGTGGGTTACGACCAGTTGTTGCCGCACGTTGTGACACTGAAAATGTTCCAAAACCTACAAGACGAACATCGTCACCTTGCTTTAGGCTGCCCTTGATGGCATCGATAACAGCGTCAACAGCGGACGCGGCTTTTTGCTTTGAAATATCTGCTGATTCAGCAACTTTTGATACTAGGTCATTTTTGTTCACAGGAACCCCCTATGTGCGTTTGAGTAAATAAAATCAGACTGCTTTTAAAAACCATTCTTAAAAACAGACCAAAAAGAAGGATTGCGCAAAAACAAATGCCAGTGCGGGTTTCCAATCATTTTGGTGATTCCTTTTTAAGCCTTTTTTTCAAAAGACTCAATGGTGAATCACTGTTTCTCCCTTATTTTCTGCAGATTCCGAAGAAATTTGGTCTAATTCTCCATTATTTATAGATTCCAGCGGCTTTGGCATATCTAAAAGTGCGTGTGAGAGCACCTCATCAATGGTGCGAACAGGCACAATTTCCAATGCTTTGAGCACGTTTTTGGGAATCTCTGCCAGATCTTTTTCATTTTCTGAAGGGATAAGAACCTTTTTAATACCGCCCCGAAGTGCCGCGAGCAGCTTTTCCTTCAAGCCACCAATCGCAGTCACATTCCCACGAAGGTTCACTTCACCAGTCATTGCGATATCACGGCGAATTTCAATGCCCGTTAATGCAGATATAATCGCCGTCACCATCGCGGCACCTGCTGATGGCCCATCTTTTGGCGTTGCGCCCTCAGGTACATGGACGTGAATTTGCTTTTCCTTCAGCTCTTCATAATCCAAACCATATTGAGCAGCACGTGATTTCGTTAACATCTCCGCAACTGTAATAGATTCCTTCATGACGTCTTTTAAATTACCAGTTGTCGAGACTTTACAATCCTTACCGGCCATCGTTACAGCCTCGATAGAAAGCAAGTCACCACCACTTTCGGTATACGCAAGCCCAGTAACAACGCCGATACGATCATGTTCTTCGATCTCGCCATAACGATATTTCTTAACACCTGCGAATTTTTCAAGACTTCTGGGCGTAATCGAAACTTTTTCACGCCCCTTCATCAAGATTTCTTTGATCGCTTTACGGCATAGATTGGCTAATTCACGTTCCAAGTTACGAACGCCCGCCTCTCTTGTGTAATAACGAATAAGCTCACGCAGCGCATTATCGCTGATTGAAAACTCTTTATTTTTCAAACCGGCTGCTTTTTTCTGCTTCGCGAGCAAATGACGCTTGGCGATTTGAACCTTCTCATCTTCAGTGTAGCCAGATATACGAATAATCTCCATACGATCCAACAAAGGTCTTGGCATATTGGAAATGTTATTCGCCGTACACACGAACATGACGTCTGATAAGTCGTAATCTAGCTCCAGATAATGATCTTGAAACTTTTCGTTCTGTTCAGGGTCCAGCACTTCCAACAACGCAGAGCTCGGATCACCGCGCCAATCAGAGCCCAGCTTGTCAATCTCATCAAACAAGAAGAGAGGGTTAATTGTCTCGGCCTTTTTCATGCCCTGAATGACTTTACCCGGCATCGCGCCGATGTATGTACGTCTGTGACCGCGAACTTCGCTTTCATCACGCACACCGCCCAAAGACATACGCACAAAATTCCTGTTCGTCGCTTTCGCAATAGACTGCCCAAGAGATGTTTTACCAACGCCCGGCGGCCCCGCCAGACATAAAATCGGGCCTTTTACCTTATTGGTACGTTGCTGAACGGCAAGATATTCCAAAATGCGCTCTTTAACTTTCTCAAGACCGTAATGATCTTTATCCAAAACAGATTTGGCTTCCTTGATGTCCTTTTTAACGCGTGACTTCTTGCTCCACGGGACATTCAAAACCCAATCAAGATAATTACGCACCACTGTCGCTTCGGCCGACATCGGGCTCATCTGGCGCAACTTCTTCATCTCTGCTTCTGCACGCTCTTTTGCCTCTTTCGGCATTTTTGTATTTTCAATTTTTTGCGCGAGTTCACCCATCTCATCAAGGCCGCCTTCGCCCTCGCCAAGCTCTTTCTGGATCGCTTTCATCTGTTCATTCAAATAATATTCGCGTTGAGTTTTCTCCATTTGACGTTTCACGCGGCTGCGCACACGCTTCTCAACCTGCAACACGCCAATTTCGCCTTCCATGAAGTTATAAATCTTCTCCAGGCGCTCTGCAGTAGTCTCAAGCTCTAATAACTCCTGCTTTTGATCAATTTTAAGTGCCAAGTGTGATGCCACAGTATCAGACAGCTTAGACACTTCTTCGATTTGATTAATGGAAACAATAACTTCCGGCGGAATCTTCTTGTTTAACTTTACATATTGCTCGAACTGAGAAACCACAGTACGCGATAAGGCCTCTAACTCCTCATCCTGAATAGACGTATCAACGATTTCGCTTACCTTAGCGTCCAGATATCCGTTCTTTTCCGATACATCGGAAATACGCACACGCTCCCCGCCTTCAACGAGAACCTTAACCGTACCGTCTGGTAATTTCAGTAATTGCAAAATTGTCCCGATTGTCCCAACGGAATATAGATCATCCGCAGACGGATCGTCTTCTGTTGGTGTTTTCTGCGTCACGAGAATAATTTGTTTATCCGAATGCATAACATGCTCAAGAGCTTGCACAGATTTTTCACGTCCTACGAAAAGCGGTACGATCATATGTGGAAAAACCACAATATCGCGTAATGGCAGCACAGCAAATGATGTGTTTTCTTCATCTAACATGTTATGAAATCCTTTTTATTGCTTGCGGGTATTATGCGACGAAAAGCACAGATAACAAAGCCTTTTCATCGGATTTTTTGTTAAAAATAATTAATGCTCTGCACCGTCTTTTGAGATCACCGCAGAGCATGAACAATTATAAATCAAAATTGTTTATTTTTTCTTAGCGCCCTCCTCGGGTGCTTCGGGCTTTGATTCAACGACATGGTCAATCAATCCCCACTTCTTGGCTTCTTCTGCACTCATGAAGTTATCTCGCTCCATTGCCTCTTCAACAACCTTGAGCTTTTGGCCTGTGTGTTTCACATAAGCCTCGTTCAAACGCTTACGTAAACGAAGAATTTCATTAGCCTGAATTTCAATATCTGTTGCCTGACCACGCGCACCGCCTGAAGGCTGGTGAATCATAATACGTGAGCTCGGCAATGAATAACGCAAGCCCGGCTCACCGGCCATAAGTAAAAATGAGCCCATAGACGCGGCCTGACCAATACAAACAGTCGATATTTTAGGCTTGATGTACTGCATCGTGTCATACATGGCCAAACCTGATGTCACCACACCGCCCGGTGAGTTGATGTAGAAAGAAATTTCTTTATTCGGGTTTTCTGATTCCAAAAACAGAAGCTGCGCACAAATCAGGGCGGAGACATGATCGTTCACTTCGCCTGTCAGGAAAATGATCCGCTCCTTCAAAAGACGTGAATAAATATCAAAGGCACGTTCACCACGATTGGTTTGCTCAATCACGGTTGGCACAAGATGGTTCATGTAAGTATTAAGGGGATCACGTTCATTCATATTTTTACAGCTTCTTTTTATATTTGAATTGTTGAATATCGCGACTCACTCGTGCGAAGGCACATGAGTCAAAACAAACCGTACCATAAGGCACGGCTTGTTCAAGACGTTTGTATAATTATTTTCTATTCTATTAAGACGCTTTTTTCTTCGCCGGCTTTTTCTTTGCCGGTGCTTTCTTAGCTTTTGGCTTATCGGCCTTTGCTTTTTCGTCTTTTTTATCAGCCGCATCCTTCTTAGGCGCTGCTTTTTTGGCAGCCGGCTTTTTCTTTTTGGCCTTCTTTGGCTCTTCATCATCTTCGGATGTTAACTCTTCAGCGCTAACTTCTTTTTCTTTTACGTCGGCAAGCTCGATAATGAAATCAACAACCTTGTCTTCGTATAATGGCGCACGAAGTGATTCCAAAGCATCACGGTTTTTCGCAAAGTAATCAAAGACCTCTTTTTCTTGGCCCGGATATTTCTGCGCTTCGCCGATAACGGCCTTTTGAAGCTCTGCATCAGCAATCTGAATGTTGTTTTCTTTACCAATTTCAGAAAGAACCAAACCCAAACGCACACGACGCTCGGCGATATCTTGAAGTTCTTCCTTCTCCTCATCGGTCGGCTCATCGCTCACGCCGCGTTGTTGGTTATCCAACTTCACTTGGTGCATAATGTTTTCAAACTCAATGTCCTTCATACCTTGCGGGATATCGAAATTATGCTCTTCATCCAACTGATCAAGAAGTTCTTTCTTAAGCTTCATGCGTGTGTGGTTGCCAAACTCCTGATTGGTTTGCTCTTCAACGGCCTTACGCAAAGCCTTCAAATCTTCCATGCCAAGAGACTGTGCGAATTCATCATCGATGACCGCATCAACGGATTCATGAATGGCATGAATTTTAACATCAAAGATTGCATCACGCCCTGCCAGTTCCGCAGAACCATAATTCTCAGGGAATGTAACCTTAACCTCAACATCATCACCGGCTTTTTTGCCCGTTAACTGATCTTCAAAACCCGGAATAAACTGGCCTGCACCCAATTCAAGGTGATGACCCTCAGCGGCCATGCCCTGCTGTTCAACATTGTCATCTGCCGTACGGCCTCTAAAATCAATGACAACAGTGTCACCGGATTTTGTGGCGCGCTTACCTTCAATAGGCTTTGTCGTCTTACGCATTGCCGCAATACGCTCAAGCGCGTCATCAATCGCTTTATCGTCCGCTTTTGCAACAAACTTCGTTAATTTAAAGCCTTTATAATCTTTAACCTTGATCTTCGGTAAAACTTCAATCGCCATCGTGTAAACAAGGTCTTTACCTTCATCGAATGACTTAACTTCGATTTTTGGTTGTAAAGCCGGTGTGATATCTTGCTTTTTTAAAGCTTCTTGTGAAGTTTCATTAACCGCAGATTCCAAAACCTCACCCATAACGGCCTTGCCGTATTTCTGCTTCATCATCGCCATCGGCACTTTACCGGGACGAAAACCTGGCATTTTGATTGTTTTGCTGACTTCGGCCAGACGCGCATCAACGCGCTTTGTGATTTCTCCGGCTTTAACCGTAATTTCTAGCTCGTGATTAAGACCATCTTCTTTAAGCTGTTTTACTTGCATGATTTATTCTTCTCTTTGTTACCTTCAACAATCTATTTGAGTAAAAAAAAAGCCGTTTTGTTCGGCCTTATTATTAATCAAATGGTGCGGGTGAAGGGACTTGAACCCCCACGTCCGATGGACACTAGAACCTAAATCTAGCGCGTCTACCAATTTCGCCACACCCGCACAGGTGTGTAAACGCGTTCTCACGCGAACTTGATTGCGGCTTTTTACCCTACTTTTTTGACGATTCCAAGTGTTTCTTTTAAAAGTTTTTGACAATTTTCACGATTGTAAGAAATTTGAACAAAGAGTGAGGCACCGTGACGGTTTAAGACAATAAACATCCTAAAGGTAAATGGGGCGATCGACGGGGCTTGAACCCGCGACCACTCGGATCACAACCGAGGGCTCTACCAACTGAGCTACGACCGCCACAATTAGGGTTATAATGTCTATAATATATCAGAACATTAGGTCAAGCCTATAATCAATCTTGTCGTAATTTATTACGCATGCTAAAACTTGCACATTGATTTCAAAAGATAGGTTTTCCCCGTGAGCAAGTACAAACTTTCATTCAAATCCCCCGCTGATATCCTCAAATATGTAGATGAACAGGACGTCCAATTTATTGACTTTAACTTCACAGATATCAGAGGAAAATGGCAGCACACAGCGCAACATGTCAGCACATTCGATAAAGACTTAATAAGTAACGGCATCGCCTTTGACGGCTCATCCATTGCAGGCTGGCAGGAAATCCATGAATCAGACATGATTTTAAAACCCGATATTTCGCGCGTTACATACGACCCTTTTGCCGCGCAAAAGACTATTAAGATATTCTGTGATGTCTATGACCCTGCGACCAATCAACCTTATAAACTTGATCCGCGTTCTATTGCGAAATCTGCACAGAACTATTTGAAAAAATCAGGGATCGGCGATACGGCTTATTTCGGACCGGAGCCCGAATTCTTTATCTTTGATGATGTGAAGGTTTCAACAGAGTCTAATCATGTTGCCTATCACTTAGACAGCGAAGAAGGCCCCTATAATAAAGGGCGTGAATATCCAACAGGTAATATGGGTCATCGTCCGGGCGTTAAGGGGGGATACTTCCCCGAAAGCCCCGTCGACAGCCTGTCTGACATTCGCGCTGAAACAGTCAGCGTTATAGAAAGCATGGGGGTTTCCGTTGAGAAACATCACCATGAAGTCGCCCCGAGCCAATGTGAAATCGGTGTACGTTTCGCAGAGCTTTTGGAATCTGCGGATAATGTTCAGCTATATAAACATGCCGTTCATAACGTCGCGCATAGTTACGGCAAAACCGCAACCTTCATGCCCAAGCCGATCAATGGCGATAACGGGTCAGGCATGCATGTGCATCAATCAGTCTGGAAATCAGGAAAGCCCTTATTCGCAGGTAAGGAATATGCAGAACTTTCTGAAAATGCACTTTATTATATTGGCGGCATTTTGAAACATGCACGCGCCTTAAACGCGTTCACAAACCCAACAACCAACAGTTATAAGCGCCTTGTGCCGGGCTACGAAGCCCCCACTCTGCTCGCCTATTCTGCGCGCAATCGCTCTGCGGCCTGCCGCATTCCTTTGGCCAATGGCCCTGCGGCGAAACGCATCGAAATCAGATTCCCTGACCCTCTAGCCAATCCCTACTTAGCATTTTCTGCGATGCTGATGGCCGGCCTTGATGGTGTAGAGAATAAAATCCATCCTGGTAATGCTATTGATAAAAATCTGTACGATTTGCCACAAGAAGAAATCGACGCTATCCCAAATGTTTGTAGCTCTCTTCGTCAATCACTGGAAGCGTTACAAGACAACCATGATTTCCTATTGAAAGGTGATGTGTTTTCTAAGGCATTGATCGACTCTTTCATTGCCTTGAAAACCGAGGAATTGGAGCGATACGAAACCACGACCCACCCTGTGGAAGTAGATATGTATTATTCGGGATAATTCTTAATCACCAAAAAATGCACCATCAAGGAGCGCAAGTTCCTTAAGCATAAGCTTATAGGCTTGGGTATTACCGGCCCAGTTTATGAACTCGTCATTACGGGAGGGTGTTAACAAAAGCATGAAGAAATTATAGTTTCCGCCTGCCATGACGCTCACCCATAGCTCATAATCACCTTGAGCATTTTTACTGTAGGTTCCCTCATACACCTCAGTTGATGCCGATTTGGCCTGTCCGGTGTATTGAAATTTAGTATCATCAGGTATTTTGGTTCCAAAAAATATTCCCTCAGACTCAATTTTTCTTTTATATTCTTCTAATGCTTCATGAAGCTTTTCTCCGCCCACACGCGGTGCTGCCATAACATAGACCTTGCCCTCTATGCTGGATTCCACTTCCTGATGATGAAATTCCCACCCCACATGTTTAACAATCTCTTTGACATTCGCAATCGTAACCTCTTTACCATCACGGGAATTTGCAAACACCTTCCAATCGGCCGGGTATTTTACCTGAGCAATATTTCTAAGCTTATGGGATAGCATTTCCTCCCGCTCACGCTCCTTTAAATGGGAGAGTTTGAAAGACGAGAGAACCATCTCCTGCATAACCGCCTGTTGTTGAAAGTTTTCGATCGGAACGTAGTATTTCACCATAATAATCTTGGAGCCATTCACCAACACCAACGTCCTTAAGTAATATGAGTAATCACGTTTTATCACGACCATCAAAGACTCAACCCGATCATCACTATGATCAACAAATCCTTCTATAGTGTTGCCCTGCTCCACAACATATCCGATATACCACTGCTTTGCGGTAAGGTCCTCATCCAGATTTTTTGCCTCGATATCAATACGACTACGACCGTTAATTGTTGGTTTTCCAGTAAAAGCGGCTACATCTGAAAACAGCTTTTCACTAAAAAAGGAATTTTGTGTCCCAAGCGCCTGATCTTTTTGCCATGTGTTATCGATGCGCATAGTATAAGCTAACGCCTTATCATTGCGGGGCACTTCCTCTACTAATTTCGTTGCTTTTTCAAATGCTTCTTTACTGGCAAGCGGCAGTTTGGGCATAGGTTTTTTAAACCATTCAAAAACATCCACATCGCCAGCCCTTGCCCATGCACAATCAACAGGCATCCCTGTGCAAAACAACACCACCAAACAAACGAAAAATAGCCTTAGAATCTTTTGTGTATGCATGTATCCCCCTTGAGTATTAACAGCATTGTTATTGCGTGGATATGCCCTGCAAAAAACCGAAAAGCATTTAATCCCGCTCAAGGAATGCGCCAACCATCGGCGTGAACTCTTGCAACATGATTTTATAGTTTTGAGTATTATCCGCCCATGTCGCAAACAGCTCATTTCGGGATGGCGTTAGAAGCATAACAAAATAGTAGTAATTCCCTCCGACAAGAACTGTGAACCAAAATTCATATTCACTGAGGTTGTCATTACTATCTATCCCCTTATATACTTCCGTAATGCCAAAATCGATGTTTTTCGCATATGTAAACTCATAGTTTTCTGTCAGTTTTTCACCAATCAGCATCCCTTCAGCCTCGATTTTCTTTTTATAATCTTCGATTTCTTCTAACAAAGTATTTTTGACGGTTGATGATACGACTAAAACGTCCAGTTTTCCTTCCGTACTGCGAGCCTCTGACTGTCCCGAAACCTCAGACATATTCAACAAAGTTACGTCCAGCCGATCAACATCCCGAACAGGTCTTGCAAAAACTTTCCAACTTGGCGGGTACTTAAATTCAGCAATATCAAGGAAACGATAGGCTGCCATCTCCTGATACACACGAGCCTTTTTATGCGTCAATTCAAATGATTTTAGAACCATAGCCTGCATAACAGCTTGGTCTTGTATATAATGGATAGGCACATAATATTTCACCATAATTACTTTGGCACCATTAATCAGAACAAGCGTACGCAAATAATACGAATAATCTTTCTCCATCACCACCATAAGAGATTCTACTTTATTAGGATTATGCGTTATGAAACCTTCTGTCGTAAAACCACCCTCAAGAATATAACGAATATACCACTGCTCTGCTGTTAGGTTTCCATCCAAATTAAGCCCCTCTACTTCAATACGGCTACGTCCGGCAATGGTCGGCTTACCAAGATAAGAGTTTAATTCTAGAAAAAGCTTTTCACTGAGAACAAAGTTACCTGAACTGCGGTCTATTCCCTCTTCCCATGTTTTATCAATGCGCATACTGTACGCTAAAACCTCTTCACCATATGGTTTCTTTACAATCGGTTTGGTTGCATCAAGAAATTCTTCATCACTCAACAGCTTAATCTCAGGCATTGGCTTTTTGAATCTTTCAAAAATATCGAGATCCCTCGCCGCTTGAGCATAAGCATTCGAAGACGATACAATGCACAAAATCATTATAATCGGAAACATGAGTGCGAAATGAGCCTGAGTTTTAAAAAGCATGAATGAACCTTGTTGCGTAAAAAATGGGTCAGTAAGTACAAAAACTGAGAGGTACATTGTATCCTCTATTAGGTATAACAGACAAGTTTTGTTTAGAGATTTTCTAAAAAATTATTGATTCTGATGGTGCATAAGATTAAGGATTAAGCCCGTTCCGTATTTATTTTGGCGCAAAGAAGGGTTACTATTTATTCATGTCTGATTATGATTCCTCCTCCATTGAAGTCCTCGAAGGTCTCGAACCTGTAAGAATGCGCCCCGGCATGTATATCGGCGGCACAGATGAGCGCGCCTATCACCACCTCGTTGGCGAAATTCTTGATAACTCAATGGACGAAGCTGTCGCCGGGCATGCAGACTGGATAGAATGCTCACTTGAAAAGGGTAACATCCTGACGATACGTGATAACGGACGTGGCATTCCTGTCGGACCGCACCCCAAATTTCCAGATAAATCATCGCTCGAAATTGTTATGACCATGCTTCATGCCGGCGGTAAGTTTAATAACAAAGCATACCAAACCTCTGGTGGTTTACATGGTGTTGGTATTTCTGTTGTGAATGCCCTGTCAGATGATATGTGGGTAGAAGTAGCGCAGGATAAAAAACTCTATAAGCAGAGCTTTTCACGCGGCAAACCCACAACAAAGCTAGAAGAACTGGGCACGGTTCATAACCGTAGAGGCACAACCGTATGCTTTCACCCTGACCCTGAAATTTTTGGTGATAAACTAAGCTTCAAGCCTGCATGGCTATTCCAAATGCTGCGCTCTAAGGCCTTCTTGTTTTCAGGCGTAGAGATAAGGTGGAAATGTGATCCGGAACTTATAAGACCGGAAAGCAAAGTCACGCCAGAGGCGACGTTTAAGTTTCCAAACGGACTTCTTGATTACTTAGAAATATCCCTCAAAGACAAACCCACTATCCCCGCATCGCCGTTTCACGGAAACGTAAAATTACCTGATGATCAAGGGCGCGTTGAGTTTGCAGTTCAATGGCCTCAAAATGGTGATGGTTTCATACATTCCTATTGTAATACAGTCCCGACACCATCTGGCGGAACACATGAAAGTGGTTTACGGAATGCGTTGTCCAAAGGCTTACGCGCTTATGGTGATATGACAGGTCAGAAAAAAACCTCCATGATAACCGCAGATGACATTATGTCTGGTGCTGCTATTTTGCTATCAGTGTTTATTCGCGACCCGCAATTTCAGGGGCAAACCAAAGAAAAATTGGTCAATAGCGATGTTTCCAAACTTGTTGATTCAGCGATAAAAGATCATTTTGATTTGTGGCTTTCTAAAGATCCTGCCTCAAGCACAGAGCTATTCAACGCCATTTTGGAAAAGGCAGAAGAACGCCAAAGACGTAAAGATGACCGAGCCACCGCGCGCAAAAGTGCAACGCGAAAATTACGCCTCCCCGGTAAGCTTGCCGACTGTAGCCGTACTGACGCCAATGACACTGAACTTTTTATTGTTGAGGGTGACAGCGCGGGCGGATCAGCCAAGCAAGGACGTAATCGCGAAACGCAGGCAATCTTACCTTTACGTGGTAAAATTCTGAATGTCGTGAGTGCATCAAAGGATAAAATTCGTGCCAATCAAGAAATCCAAGATATGGTCTTGGCTCTCGGCTGCGGCTATGGCAAAGAATTTGATGTCGACAAATTAAGATACGAACGTGTTATCATCATGACAGATGCGGACGTCGATGGTGCGCACATTGCCGCCCTACTCGTGACATTTTTCTACACACAAATGAAAGAATTGATCGAACAAGGGCATCTCTATATCGCTCAACCACCGCTCTACAGATTAGTCAGCGGTACATTAAGCGCGTACGCACGCGATGATGAGCATAAAGACGAATTAATGGGGAGCATGTTCAAAAATAAATCCAAAGTTGATGTCAGCCGATTTAAAGGTTTGGGCGAAATGCCGGCATCTCAACTGAAAGAAACAACCATGAATCCGAAGTCACGTATTTTATTACGTGTAACACTTCCTGATGCCATGGCCGCGCTTGGGATTAACCCTGAGGAGATCACAGAAGAAGATGATATGCCCCCGCAAGGCACACATGATATCGATGACTTGGTTAAGCGGCTCATGGGGAAAGATGCTGACGCACGGTATCGCTTTATACAAGACAATGCCCAGTTTGTTGAAGATATAGATGTCTGACGGCTAAAAAGATTATTCATGAAAAAAGTTACATTCATTTTTCTTGTTTTGTGCTCTCTCGCTATCGCTAGCGGCACAGCCTATGCCTATTTCTTTTATATTCCCAAAAAAGTAGAAGAAACCGTCATAAAAAGTTTCAACAGCCTTGGGTTTGAACAATTAGCTTATGACTCAATACAGCATAAACGCGGCAAGATAATAATACATCATATTACCCTTGATAAAGGGCGCTTTAGTACAATTAAAAAAATCCAAATAGAGTTCTCATTACTCAAATTTTTAATTGATCCTCATTATGCACAAAGCATCACAGTAGACGGTATGAGCTTAACCGGTGATGTGTCGAATGATCTGGATATTCGCATTGCGGGATGGGATAACAGCAAAACCATTATTAATAATTTACAAAAATTCCCTGCAGGTACAATTATTTTTGAAAATGCATCCGTGGATTTATTAACCGAAAATATTGGTGGCATTAATATGAAGTATAATGCCCGTATGATGATGGATAAATCTGGTGAAATCACATTTAAGGCTCGTGTAAACAGTACACAAAAAAAGCTGATATATAATGCCAAAGTAGATGGAAAAATAACGCCAGACAGTAACATTGCGCTGAACGCGGACTTAGAAAATATATCCGTAAACATGCCTAATATATCCATACGCCGCGGTACCGGAAAGATGAACACGCAGTATGTATTAAATAGTGAGAAACCATTTCTAAAAATATTCTCTGACCTGCAACTTGCTTCACTACGGTGGTACGGTATGCCCCTTAGTAATGTGAAGCTGAATGTAGAACGCAGCCCGGATAATTACGAAATAGCCTTAGACGGTTCAACTTTCGGCACAAAGCCCATCAAATGGAAATCAACAATCAAGCCCAGTACCGAAATAACACAGTCTGAAACAACGATCACGCCAACAAATCTTGTCGATGTTTACAACTTTTTCAGCAGCAATAAAAAACTATCGCTGAAAGCTGACATCCCCGACATGGTTCTCAACCTTGATGCGCCTGCTATTTCAATTAGCAATACCATCAACAACGAAACCGGAGAGACAGAAGGAACCCTAAAATTTTCCCTGTCATCTCCCGATATTGATTTAATCGCTGATTACAATTCTGAAGAGGGCGTGGACAATATCCTCGGCACAATCAAATTAAATAAAACAGTCATTAAAACCACACCTAATCACGACACAGAGGATAAAACGCATTTTGATGTATCCGCCTTTGGTGAGTTTACAATCAAAAATTACGATAAAAGTCCAGAAGCAGAATGGTTTATTCATGTCGATATTCACGATGGTGATTTAGATTTCGAAGCCTTAACAATACCTGGCATTGCAGGCTCCGTGATAATTGGCGGCAATAAGAAAACATCCAACTCTAAATCACTGCCTTTCAAATTGGCCTTAAAACCGTCTATTCGTCAAAAAGGGCTATTAGGCATTAACCTAGATAACAAAGATAAGCCCATCCTTGATCATATTTTGTTTAAAATATATAGCGGCCAAATAAGAACGGAAAGCCCCATCGTACGGGACGGTATAATTCAAAAAAAGAATACATTGATTGTTTCTGACATCAATATTACACAACTGATAAAAGACGCCGGTTTTGTAGACGTTTCCGTCACAGGGACACTTGCAGGCCGAATTCCGTTTAATGCCAAGAACAATGAAATAAATGTCAATGGTGCTCTGTTACAAAGTCAAAATACAGGCATTTTAAAATTACCGGAAAATATGATCACAGGACTTTTTCCGGGTGACAGCAAAAAAATGCAGAACATTCGCGAAGCGCTAACCAATTACCATTATGAATATTTTGAAATACGTTTTGATGGTGATATGGCAGACCGCGTTATGATGACGTTAAACGCCAGTGGCATCAACCCAGATTCAGGTAAAAAAGACCCGGTAGAGCTACACCTGCAAATTGAAACGCAAATATCTTTACTCTTTGAAAATTTACAGAAGAAATAATCCTGACTTAGTTAAGGATAGTCACAATAATCATACGCAACCTTAACAAATGACTTATCACCCGCCGTCAACGTAAACCTGTATTCTTTATCCTCAATCACAACAGAATGGTACAGCGGTAAAACACCTTTTTTCTTTTGAACTTCCTCACCTTTAACATCGAAAGACAGGTCAATAGGCTGCCCGGGGTCAAACCAAGCTTCTTTTTTACCTTGCGCATTCTTTGCCGATTTGCCTGTACCGGTAATAACCACAAGGTTTTTCGGTAATGCCGCACTACTACTAGGCCCTTTATAAACAGGTGTTTTGACTATAAATCTTTTACTTTGCGGATTACTGCAATTTTGCGGCGGACGGGCAGACAAAATAACAGACTCCAGACGCTTTACATCAACGCCTTCATCGATTTGTTGCCGAACAAGGGAAACCAAGTTTTTCATAGGGCCATCCCCCAAAAGCTCATCGTAATTTGCACGAAGTTGCTCTAACCGAACTGTCGCTGTCTGCGCTTCTGCTCGCATCTTGGTCATATCAGCCTGCACAAGATCACGCTCTTCGCTTAAAACACGTTTTTCTTCTTTTAATATATACATATCCTGTTGTGAACGCATACCACCTGCCCAAAACCCCATACCGAAGATAACGGCAAAGACAAATATAAAGGTTAGCATGCTCGTAATACGCTTCGCGGAGCGCTGACGATATCTATCACTGGGGTTGTAAGAAGAAAAGCTCATAACAATTTTATTTTTTAAGACAAACCAAAATAGTATTTAGCAATGAAAATATACGTAATCCAAATAACAAGGACAAGAGGCATACCTGCTTTAATAAAATCACGGAACTTATATTGCCCGGGCCCCATGACAAGCAAGTTCGTTTGATACCCAATCGGTGACGCAAAAGAACAGTTTGCACCAAAAACAACAGTAAGCGCAAAAATGAAGGATAAATCATATGGTAATTCAGACATGGCTTCCATATTACCCGCAATATTCAAGGCAATCGGCGTAAATAAAATCGCACAAGCATTGTTGGTTAAAATATTCGTTGTGATTGCCACGATAATAAATAGCAACGCAGCGATTAACAGCGGAGAATGCGCAAACGGAGCTGATAAAATAAGGCTGGCAATATAGTCTGCACCACCTGTCGCCTGCAAAGCTGTTCCCAGAGCCAGCATAGAGCCAACCAATAAGAATATTTTTCTATCAATCGCACGTGTTGCCTGCCTGATATTCAAACACCCAGTCCAAATCATCGCAACCGCGCCCGCAAAGGCCGCGGCAGGAATCGACAAATACCCCAACGCGGCACCACCAATTGTGGCAATAAATATAGATATCGCGATCGGGGCTTTACCGGGAACCGGTAAATCTTTTTTAGAGCCTGACAGAACAATAAAATCAGGATTACGGCGCAAATTATTAATACGGCTATGCTTACCCGCAACAAGTAAAACATCACCCGCCTCAAGCCTAATCCGACCCAGTCGTCTACGAACAACACGCGCACGCCTTTGAATGCCCAGCACAATCACACCAAAGCGCTTGTGGAAACTAATGTGATCAATCGACATATCAACCATACGTGATGCAGGCGTAATCATGATTTTTGCAAGCACACGGGTTTCCGCTTGCTCTAACCCTGAGTCTTCCGATTCCTCATCTTCATCTTTACTGCCACCATCAATGACCTCAGCCTCTTCATCAGAAAGCAAAAAACCGGGATATTTAGACAAGAGAGCCCCTAAGGCGTGCGATGGCGCAGCAACAATAAGAATATCACCACTATGGATGGCGTGCCCTGCAAAAGGCGGCAAAATTAGATGCCCACCCCTTTGGATCAATTTTACATTCATGTCTTGCAAGGAAGGAAACTTACCATCCACGGCTTTTTCACCAATGAGCTTACTGTCCTCGGCAATATCAAGTTCAGCGACATACTCTGTTTCCGCACCAACAAGCTCTTCCTTAATGGATGCCCGATTAGGCAAAGTCCAAGGTAAAACCAATAAAACATAAACAAAACCAACACCCGCAAGCATTGCGCCTGGAATGACAAAGTCAAAAAAGCCGAGAGGCTCATGCCCCAGTTCAACCATCGTGCTTGAGACAAGAAGGTTTGTTGACGAACCAACCAATGTTGTCATTCCGCCTAAAATTGCAACGAAACTGAGCGGCATCATAATCCGGCTCGCTGGTGTTTTAACAGTATGAAGAAGTGATTGAATAATTGGGATAGCAATAATAACAAGCGGCGTATTATTCATAAACGCACTGAGAACCATCACAAAAATCAAAATCAAAACAACGGAAATCCATGCAAATCTGGGGCGCGTAAACACAAACTGATTGGTTAGAAAACGCAAAGAATCTGTATGGATCATCCCCTGCCCCATAACCAACAAAGCCAGAACCGCGATCAAAGAGGGGTTTGAAAAGCCGGAAAGAATGGTTTCCGGGTCTAACAAGTTATTACTTTGATCATCCGTAATAGAAAATATCTGACCATATAGCAGCAGAACAGTCATTAAGATGACGCTGGTGACCTCAAGCGGCACCTTTTCGCGTACAAAAGCGAACACCGCCCCAGCTGTCAATAAAAGCATAAACCACATGTGGAATGCGGGATCTATAACAAAACCCAAGGTTATTTCCTTTTATTTATTTGCTAAATTCACGTAAGAGAGAAATCATACTATACATTAGGTTTAAGAAAAACCGTCAATGAGAAAGTTATTCTCCGCTACTGCCAAGTTGAACGCCTGATGTTTCAAATTCGCCTAGGTTTTTAAAACCAATACGTAAGAATATTTCGGTACCACTGTCGCCTGATGCGTCATCCGTCAAGGTTCTCTCACCAACCAAAGACCAAGATATACATTGCCCAATGTAATCAACACCAAGGTTTGCTTGACGTAATCCCGGATCATCACCCAAGTCATGCCTTGCAGAACCGTAAACACGCCAATTGTCATTAATATAATAAGATGCCGCGTTGTTAATCTGCTCCCTTGTTTCGTCATCATTACTGTCATCAATAGCTTTCGCGAAAAGATATGTGGACGAGAGCGTTAAATCAGCAAGCTTTACATATGCATCAACCTCATGACGCTGCGGTGATAACTTGTCATTATCAAGCTGAAAACGATAATCTAACGTGTAATCTCCTTTGTAGTTGGCCTTTACCTCACCAACAATGTCAGAGCTTTGATCGTTGAGCCCTGATCCCACATCAAACGGATTTTCATCTTCTTGAAAACGATAGCTTTGCCCAATAAACAAGTCACCATAACTGCCGTCATGCGAATACAAACCTGTTCTAAGGCCGTACGTCATGTGCGACTGGTCTTCTACACCATCAACACCGGGAAAACGATCAGCCTCGAATAAACCGAGTGCATCAATCTGCAAATCCTGACTGTCCTCGTTCGGAATATCATCTGTGTCAATATCAGGCGCAAGCGTTACAGAGACCAACGGCTCAACAACCATTTGGGATTTCTCATACTGCTTTACCAACGGATAACTGGATGCTGCATTAAGATAAGCAAACCCACGTGTCTCTGTAGAATTCGCCTCAATCATGTTATTAGTCTGCGCTCCCGTACGGTCATGAATATTATATAGGCTGCCTTGCACGTTCGCGTCTAATGTAGAAACAAGACCAAGATCAGAGATGAACTTACGCTGCCATCCAAGCTCTGTATGAGCTCTATTGACATCCTGACCATTGTTATCTCGCACCAACCCTAATAAGGAGGCATCCGCACTCCATCGACCGCCGATAAGCGGCACACTATCCGGTTCGCCCACAAAGCTGGCCTCAATCTCAGGCAAAATATTGGGCTGATCTTCGTCACGAATTTCATCCACACGCACATCCTGAAACGCAAGTACGCGGCCCACAGCATAATTACGCCCCGAGAAACGCTCGAGATAGATTTCGTTGTCAAGAACGTCATCACTGTCATCATCAAAATCATACTGGCGCAAATACTGATCATCAGTGGCCACATCCACCTTCACACCGCTGCGCCATTTATTATTGATGTTCCACAAACCATCAACTCTTAAGTTACCGCGCATCTCACGATCTTGTTTAAACTCTACGCCAGCTTCATCATCTGTACGTTCCGAGTATGTGAAGCTACCTTCCGCCGTTAAGGATGCATCTTGCCAACGTTGACGCCACTGTGCCGTTGCCAAAGGTGTTTCACGCGTTAAGAACATTAAACCTGCGGTAAAGTCTTTTTCCGGCGCGATATCCCAATAATAGCGATTTTCAATAAACGCACCCAAATCACTTTTATACCCTGCGCTCGGCGTTAAGAAACCGCTCTTTCTTTTAACAGAACCATCAGGGTGAGAAAAATATGGCAAGTAACCAACAGGCACACCTTCTATTTCAAATCGCGCATTGCGATAGCTTACCCTCTTACCTTCTTTATCATGCTCGACCTCAGAAGCGCGGATTTGCCACAAAGGCTTACCGTTGGAATCCGTGCTACATACCTCACACGGGGTGTAGTGCGCATCTTTCATAATAATTTTTGAACCAGCCACTTGCCGACCGTTAGACGCCGTAAAGCGCGAACCATCCACCAAGAAGGTTTTAAGCCCCTCAACAAATCCATTCTTTAATGCGTTGTTAAATTCAAATTGTTCTGCGTAATGTTTATCGCCGTTCGCATCAATAAATTCGACATTACCTGTTGCAACAACAATATCCTGCCCAAGGTTATAAACGATTTTATCCGCCTTTACCGTTTTGCCATCCTGTTTAAGAACAACATCTCCGGATGCGGTTACGCTTTGACCACTTTTACTATGCACCAAACTGTCAGCCTGCAGATCAACAGGCGAATCAGAAACGGCCATTGCGCCACTATCCTGTGCAAAAGCGCTATTCGAATACCCGAAATAAGCATGCGGTAACACGCACGCACTACCGAACAACAAATATACAAATGGTTTGAATTTCAGCATAAGAACTTTTTGGGTTGCCGCCAGAGAACCTGACCCCTGTAGTTTTGGGGTTTATTGCAATAAAGTCAAGAAATTAAGGTCTGGTAGGCAGGTACATACTCACAAGTTAATTTTTAAAAAAGGCCGGAACTTCATCGCCGAAGCCATTGCTATTATTTGATTTTTCTTCTTTTGGCGCTTTGCTTTGTGCCTTAGGCTTAGATGTCTGTTTTTTATGATTAGGCTTAGAATCTGGCTTTGCCGGCTGCGCACGAGATGGCGCATCTTTTTTCTTACCATCATCCTGTGATTTCTGCCCATCCACTTCGGCCACATCAACGGCTTTGCCAATGCGCTTTTCAACAGCTGTCAGTTGCTTATCGTCATATTTCGTCACGAACATCCATGCACGGCCGCTTTGCCCCGCGCGCCCTGTACGGCCAATACGGTGAACATAATCATCAGGATTTACAGGCACATCATAATTAAAAACGTGAGACACATTATCAACGTCGATACCGCGTCCTGCCACATCGCTACAGACCAACAATCTAATATTGCCGCCTTTAAACTTCTCTAACGTCTCTGTACGATGTGATTGCGCCATATCACCATGCAAGGCTTGTGCTTCAAACCCTTTATTCTTCAGCCACTTACTAACAGAATCAACATCACGCTTTCTGTTACAGAAAATAAATGCATTTTGAACCTTTTCAGATTCAATAAGCTTGGCCAGCACACCATTTTTACCCTTAGGACTAACTTTTACCTGAAACTGCTCAACTGTTACAGCAGCAGACGCGGCGGGCGTTACAGCGACTTCCTTGGGGTTACTCAAAAACTGCTTCGTAAGATGCTTGATCTCCGGCGCCATCGTCGCGGAAAACAATAACGTTTGGCGCAAAGGCGGCAAAAGCGCGCATATCTTTTCAATATCGGGAATGAAGCCCATATCAAGCATGCGGTCTGCTTCGTCGATCACAAGAATTTTAATATCAGTCAAAAGGATATTGCCGCGCTCAAATAAATCAATTAAACGACCGGGAGTCGCAATCAAAACATCTGCGCCACGATCTAGTATTTTAATTTGATCACCCATGGATGATCCACCGATCAATAACGCCTTGGAAAGCTTGCAATATTTACCATAGGTGTCGAAATTTTCTGCAATCTGCGCGGCCAATTCACGCGTGGGTGACAAAATTAAAGAGCGGGGCATGCGTGCCTTTGCGCGCCCGCCTTCTAAAATCTCAATCATCGGTAAGGTAAAGCCAGCTGTTTTACCCGTTCCTGTTTGCGCAAGACCAACAACATCACGTGCCATTAGAATATTCGGAATTGCCTTTTCCTGAATTGGTGTGGGCGTATCGTAGCCGCATTCATCAATAGCCTTCAAAATCGGCGCGCTTAATCCCAAATCCTCAAATTTCATACAGATACAATCATTCTCTTTATTTTCTTTCGTGACTAGAGCTATTATAAAAACCAAAGAAAAGCAAACAAAAGTGAGTCTCATGTCCTTAAAAGTCGCCCTCCAGATGGATCCTGTCGAAGATCTCCTCTATCATAAAGATAACACATATGCGCTTGGGCTAGAGGCACAAAAGCGCGGCCATAGCCTATATTATTACACCCCACCCATGCTTCGGTTGGAAGATGGTCAAGTCAGCGCCAGAGCGCACAGCGTAAAGTTCAGCCGTGATGAGAATGCGCGCTATGTGCTTGGAGAAGAAGAAATCATAAATCTGAAGGATGATATTGATATCGTTCTAATGCGCCAAGACCCACCGTTCGATATGAGCTATATCACGGCCACGCACATTCTAGAGCATTTAAAAGGCCATACGCTTGTTTTGAACGATCCCGTAGAGGTTCGCAATGCGCCGGAAAAACTCTTAGTTACGCATTTCGCAGATTTAGCACCCGCGACGTTGATTACTGCGGATAAAAAGGCATTGCTCGAATTCTATGAAAAATACGGCAATATTATTCTCAAACCGCTTTACAGTAAGGGTGGTGAACAAATATATCATGTTGACGAAAACAGCTTTAACCTCAGCACCTTATTAGAAATGTTTGAGATGTTTTATAAAGAGCCCATTATCGCCCAGAAATACATCCCTGAAGCGCGTAAAGGTGATAAACGTATCATCCTGATTGACGGAGAGCCCGCGGGAGCTGTTTTACGTGTTCCCGCTAAAAACGAAGCCCGCGCAAATACGTCAGCGGGCGCGGCACACCACAAAACAACATTAAATGACAGAGAGCTGGAAATATGCGCGCGATTAAAACCCATTTTACAAGAACGTGATCTTGTTTTTACCGGCATTGATGTCATTGGTGATTATTTGACAGAAATAAATGTTACGTCTGCAGGCGGACTGACATTTATCAACGGGCTTGATGGAACAACATTAGAAGTCGACTTGTGGGACGCCTTTGAAAGAAAATACAAAGAGAAGTTTGGATAATGGATAAAAAAGAAAAAGAAGAAGGTTTAATCCTGACACCAACATTCGATAAAGATGGCTTAATCCCATGCGTAACAACATGCGCGGAAACAGGTGATGTTTTAATGTTTGCCTTCATGAACGAAGAAGCATTATCAAAATCCATAGAAACTGGCGAAGCACATTACTGGTCACGTAGCCGTCAATCGCTGTGGCACAAAGGCGCAACCAGCGGCCATATACAGAAAATCGTAGAAATGCGCACGGATTGCGATCAGGATTGTATTTGGATAAAAGTTGAATCAAAATCAGGCGCATGCCACACAGGCAGAAAATCATGCTTTTACAGAAAGATACAAACTGATCCTAAAGTTAATCCAGAGACGAAAATGAATTTTATCGAGGATGAAAAACTTTTTGATCCAAAAGATGTATATAAATAGCCACTATCAGTGATCGTGATGATGATCGTGGTCATCATGGTCTGCATGATCGGATATTGCTGTTTGTGCATTTTGCATTTGTGGAATATGCACGAACGTGTAAATTGTCACGTTAATTAAAAACAGAAACGTAGCGATTCTTAAAATACGGTCTGTTTTTTTCTTTTTCGGCTCACACGGACCATGACCACAACCAGTATCATGGCAATCTATGCGCTTACTGATGATTTGAAGACTCCACCCCAACGCTAAAATTACTGCAGATGTGATAATAATAGGAACTTCCCAATCATGAAGCATATCATGTGCGCCATTCAAACCAAAAGGCATTGCACCCAAAACACCCATACCGATCAAAACGGTTAAGATGCTGAAAATACTAGGCAAAACACAGCAAAACACATGGCTCATCTCTGATAAAACCACAAACCACGACATTATTCCTTGTAAACGTTTCATCTGCATCCCTGCATTCCCTCAACACTTCACGAATGTGACTTTATAACGATAAGCTTACATAAAAGTAAAGTGTAATGTTATACAATAGCACAACCCGAAAGGGGTTTTAAGCGACTGCACGCTCTTCCGATGCAAAAGCTACGTCAATAATGTGCATTTCCGCAGACTTTCGCCCTTGCCATTCATTGATTTTGAGCTGCCCCAGAATGTGATACGCATGTGAACCGCTTTTAAGCAGCGCATCGCCAAGGGGCGTGTCAACGCTGCGGAAAGCCATTGCCTTGATACGGCTGCCACCCTCCCAGTCACTAACCATGACCCGAATATGACTCTGCCCCAGAATATCCGCCTTGTGAATGCGCACATTCTCTAACATGAACACTGGCTCTGGCTGTTCCTGACCGAACGGCCCGACATTATTTTGCAAGACTTCCACTAAATTGGTCGTTATACCGCGCGTCGTCAGAACGGCATCAATGACAGTTTCAACATTGGTATCGGTATTCTCCATTTGCTTTCGAATATGCTCGCACAGAAAAGTGCGCAGAGCCTCGACCTTATCAGGATCAACCGTAAAACCACCTGCCATGGCGTGCCCGCCTCCCTTTACAAGGATATCCGCTCCACGTGCGTCAATAAAGGCCTGTGCGATATGAATCCCCGGAATAGAACGACCAGAACCGCGCCCCTCCTTCTTGCCTGACAGATCATGCGCATAGGTCACAACACAGGCAGGTTTCTTGTATTTCTCCTTCAAACGCCCCGCAACAAGACCACTGAGCCCCGGATGCCAATCCTCATGGCCAACAAGAATCAACGGGTCATCCTTCATCCCGCGCTCCTCCACCATCGCTATGGCATGCGCCTCCATCTCTTGCTGGATGGCTTTGCGCTTATCGTTACAATCATTGAGCGTCCACGCGATGTTCTTACAGTCTTCTGGATCTTCACTGGTGAGTAATTGCGCACCTAAATCAGCCTTATGAACGCGGCTTCCGGCGTTAATGCGTGGCCCTAAAACGAACCCGCAATCATACGTACTAATCGGCGCGGATATCCCCGCGGCGTGCATCAATGATTTAATCCCTGTATTCAAGGCATGTTCCGGCACAGCAAAACCTGAACGCACAAATAAACGGTTCACGTCCGTTAACGGCACCATATCGCACACAGTGCCAAGCGCCACAATATCCATTAAGCCTTTCAAATTCGGTTCATCAATTCCGTTTTGTTCATAAAATCCACGATCACGCAGACGATTATTGATGGCAACACACACCATGAATGTGACCCCCACGGCGGCCAGCATATCCAGGCCAGATGAATCGTCTTTGCGTTTCGGATTAATTACATGCCAGCACTCGGGAAGCTTATCCTCGGCCTCATGATGATCCAGAATAACGATCAGCAAGCCTAAATCCGTTCCGGCTTTCACCACATCAAACGCGGTTGTGCCGCAATCAAGCATCATTAGGATGTCCGCGCCCTGCTCTTTTAAGCTCTTGAGTGCGTCTATATTGGGACCATAACCTTCGCTCAGGCGATCAGGGATATAAATTGGCGCGTCTATGCCCACGGCCTTTAAAAATCGAGAGAGCACAGCAGAAGACGTTGCACCATCAACGTCAAAATCCCCGAATATGGCAAAATTCTTCTTATCTTCAATCGCAATGGCGATATCTTCGGCCATATCCCCCATTCCTTTTAGGGAAAACGGGTCAGGAAAGTCGTTTTTCAAGGTGGGGTTTAGGAAGCTCTCGGCTTCGGTAAGCGTAACGCCGCGCTGACACAATAATCGCGCGACGACTTCGGGCACATTGTACCGCTGCATCATAAGATCAATATCATCTAGGGAAGCATCAGGAATTACCCAACGCGCTTTATTCAGCGAAGATTCAACAAGTGTTTTTGACATGAAAACAAGCGTAGCGGATTCGCAAAGTCAATGAAAGCATCAAGCCTTCTATTATATGGCTTTGATCCAATCTTTGCGCTTGAAGTTATGTGTGGCTTCGATACGGCGCACCGTACCTGACTTTGAGCGCATAACAATGGTTGATGTCTTGGCACCGCCTGCATAACGACGCACACCCCGAAGCATTGCACCGTCAGTCACACCCGTTGCGGCGAACATAACATTATCACCCTTGGCAAGATCATCTGTCGTATAGATCGCATCAAGGTCTGTAATACCCCAACGTTCAGCGCGGGCGCGCTCGTCATCGTTACGGAAGGTCAAACGACCCAACATTGCACCGCCAATACACTGCAATGCCGCTGCGGCCAGCACACCTTCCGGTGCGCCACCTGAACCAACGTAAAGATCAATGCCTGTATCGGCTTCAGTTGTCGCGATAATCGCACTGACGTCACCGTCACCGATAAGGTTGATACGCGCGCCTGTTTGACGCACATCACTAATTAATTTCTCATGACGTGGACGGTCAAGAATACACACCATCAATTCTTCTATGCTACCGCCTTTTTCTTTGGCTACTTTGGCCAGAACATCACCAATCGGCGCATCCAGATCAAGAACGCTTGCGTCTACAGAAGGACCAACCGCTATTTTATCCATGTAAACATCAGGTGCATTCAAAAAACCACCTTCATCGGTCATAGCAACCACAGCCAAAGCATTAGGGCCACCAGCCGCCGTAATGTCTGTACCTTCAAGTGGGTCAAGCGCGATATCAACGCGCGGGCCTTTGCCATCACCAACTTCTTCACCAATGTATAGCATCGGCGCTTCATCACGTTCACCTTCACCAATGACAACGCGCCCTTGAATATGAAGCGAGTTCAGTGCGTGACGCATAGCATCAACAGCGACCTGATCAGCCGCAACTTTATCACCACGCCCAACGAGCTTTGATGCCGCCAATGCCGCCGCCTCAGTTACACGCGCAAGCTCTAACGCGAGGTTACGATCCATAAGTTCTGCTTGATTTGCATCTGTCATATTATTTGCCTGTGCTTGTGTCATTGGTCTTTCCTGTTCTTAATACGCCCTATCCTATATCTCTTCAATACGCATGAGACAAGGTTTTTCCTTACATGCACCCAACGATTCTATTTGAGACACTGCATTTGTCATATTTTCATGACGCGCTTCATGTAACGTTAAAACGATTGGAACGGTCTGCCCCGGGTCACGCCCGCGTTGAACCATACCTTCGATTGAGATGTTCTGATCTTTCAAAATAGACGCAATATCCGCGATAACACCGGGTTGATCCAAAACTGCCAAACGCAGGTAATAACGTGCCGTTGTATCACCCAAATCAATCCAATTAGCATCCTTAAGATCACCTACAGGGATACCAAATGTCGGTACTTTAAACCCACGCGCAAGGTCTATGATGTCCGAAACAACAGAAGATGCCGTTGGCCCTTCGCCTGCGCCTTTACCGGTCAATAACGGTGTTTCCACGAAGTCACCTTCCGCATACACTGCATTATAAACATCATCAACGATGCCCATTGGTGATTGGATCGGCACAAGGCAAGGCTCTAATACCTGCATGATTTCACCGTCCACTCTGCGCGCGATACCCAGTAATTTAATACGATATCCAAACTCAGTTGCGTATGCGATATCTGTTGCATTGATTTGTGTGATACCGCGTATTTGAAGCGCCTCAAAATCGGGCTTAACGCCAAACGCAATAGACGTCAAAATGCACAATTTATGTGCAGCATCTATACCCTCAATATCAAACGTCGGATCAGCTTCCGCATATCCATGATCTTGTGCCTCTTGCAGCACATCGGCAAAATCGCGGCCTGTTTCGCGCATAATCGTCAAGATATAATTACACGTACCGTTCAAAATACCATACACGGCATTTATGTTATTCGCGGCCAAGCCTTCACGCATGGACTTAATAATCGGAATACCGCCTGCAACGGCGGCTTCATACATCAAAGATACATCATTGCCTTCCGCCTGTTGCGCAAGATCATAGCCATGCAACGCAACGAGGGCCTTATTCGCGGTTACAACATGGCGTTTATTACCCAAAGATGTGCGCACAATATCTGCTGCAACGCCCTCAGAACCACCGATCAATTCAATAACGGCATCAAGATCATCATAAGATGCAATGCCTTCGGGCTGATCAACCCAATCATACGCACTAAGATCAATGCCGCGATCTTTATCTTTGCTGCGTGCAGACACTGCAGCAATTTGAATTTCGCGCCCTGCTCTCATATTCACGAGATCAGAATTCTCAGTCAATATTTTAACAACGCCCGTACCAACGGTTCCAAGTCCTGCTATACCAATGCGAAAAGGTTTTGCCATTGCTCTTAATACCCTTTAAAAGTTGAAGTATGGTCTTAGCCTTCTTTTAGGCTTGTTTCAAGTGCACTGCGTAAATTATAGATATAAAAAACAGGCATGATTATTGCTTTATTGCTATTTGGTGCATAAGCCATCATAAACAACGACACCAACATCAGGGATCATTCACAATGAACGCAAAAACAGCCGATAATGACACCGTACAAATGCCTGACCCGATTGCATTGGGCAAAGCTATCTTAGAGGCGTATGAAAATGCGCAGCCTGTTTTTGAGGAATATATGGAGAAATACTCCTCCCCCGAGGCGGCTGAGGAGCTTGCTTCGTTTAACTTTGATCCGATGAATATCCGTGAAACATATCTGGATTTCCTTGATAAAGTTTCCCAGAACCCTGAGAAATATTTCGAGATTCAAACAGAGTTCATGCAAGACTGGATGAACCTCTGGCAAAACAGTGTCAACAAGTTCATGGGCGAAGAATCGCAAGCCCCCATCAGTGATATCAAAGCAGACCGAAGGTTTAAATCACCCGAATGGCAGGAAAGTGCACTGTTTGATTTCATCAAGAATTCATACCTTTTAACCTGCCAGCATGTTGATCGCACGATTGGTTCTGTCGACGGATTGGATGATAAACAAAAAGAAAAGCTGAAGTTTCAGGCAAAATTACTGACCGATGCGATGTCCCCTACGAACTTTGCAGTTACGAACCCTGATGTCATCAAGGAGACCATCAGTTCAGGCGGACAGAACCTCGTCAAAGGATTTGAAAATCTGATTAACGACCTTAAACGCGGCCATGGTGATTTAAATATCAGCACAACAAATTATGACGCATTCGAGCTTGGTAAGAATATCGCCGTCACCAAAGGTAGCGTGATTTACCAGAATGACTTGATGCAATTGATTCAGTATGAACCGAAAACAGAAAAGGCGTTCAAAACGCCTTTGTTGATTATTCCTCCATGGATCAATAAATATTACATTCTGGATTTGCGTGAAGGGAATTCACTTGTCGAATGGATGGTCGAGCAAGGCCATACCGTATTCATGATTTCATGGGTTAACCCAACGGCTGAGCTTGCAGAGAAGCAATTTGAAGATTACATGTCTGAAGGTATTTTAGATGCCATCACACAAATTCAGAAAGCAACAAAAGAAGAGCAAGTCAATGCCATGGGGTATTGTCTGGGCGGCACTCTGCTTACCACCACGCTTGCTTACCTTACATCAAAAAAAGACGCCGATAAGATCGCGTCTGCAACGTTTTTAACAACGCTGATTGATTTTGAACATGCCGGTGACATGAAACTGTTTTTGGATGATGAGCAGCTTGAGCACTTAGAAAAAATGATGAACAAGCACGGCGTCCTTAGTGGTAAAGAGCTTCAGAAAACTTTTAGTCTGATGCGTGCCAATGATTTGATTTGGTCATTCGTTGTCAATAATTACCTTCTCGGGAAAGAGCCCTTCCCCTTCGACTTGCTCTACTGGAATGATGATTGCACCAATATGCCCGCCGCGATGCACCGTTTTTACCTGCGCAATATGTACCGTGACAATAAACTGGTTGAAAAAGGCGGCATAACAATTGATGGCGTTGATATTGATATCTCAAAAATCAAAACACCGTGTCACTTTATATCCACAAAAGAGGATCATATTGCCCCTTGGATCGCCACATATGCAGGCGCACAACGTATAAAGGGTGATGTTACCTTCACATTAGCAGCTTCGGGTCACATTGCTGGGGTTGTGAATCCACCATCAAAAAATAAGTATTGTTATTGGACAAACAATAAAAAAGCGGCTACACCCGATCAGTGGTTCGAAAATGCGACAGAACATGATGGATCATGGTGGCCGTTTTGGCAAAAATGGGCAAAACCCTATACAAAAGAATACGTTACGGCGCGTAAAATCAAAAAAGGTGTTGAACCAGCCCCGGGAAGTTATGTTAAGGTGAAGAATAAATGAGTTTAGAACAAGAAATTGATATGGTTGAAGCAACCCCTGTAAATATCCTCATCGTTGAGGATGATTACGCGGATCGCCTACTATTGGTCAGAAGAATTCAACATATAATCCCAAACAGCAACATCGCTGTTGTCCAAACACTACGTGATGCCAATAAATACTGCGCAGAGAACAAAATAGACTTAATCCTCCTCGACCTAAATCTTCCTGATGGTTATGGGCCAAGTTCAGTGAACGATATAAGAAAACACCACAAAAAAACGCCTATCATTGTCATAACCGGTTTTGGGGTGCAAATGACAGCGGATGAAGCCGTGAAACAAGGCGCAAATAACGTATTTTTAAAATCAGAGATTAATTCAGATGAATTTATCGACGTCCTTAGACGAAACTTGCGTTAAATCAACAACATCACTTCAATTTCTTAGAAAACAACCATTTCCATACTTTCTCAGTATAAAACACGCTCGCAGGACAATTGTGGTTCATTTTGTATTCCGTATATTGAATGGGTGCCTTTAGGTCTTTCAACGCCTTAACAAGCGCCCTTGTTTTCGCAATCGGTACAGCCGTATCGTACGCACCTGCAAATATCAGCATTGGCATTGTCAGCATATCCTTCGCGCGCTGCGGGTACCACTCTCCACTAATGGAAACCCCTGCCGCGAAAATATCACTATAGAAATTCGCAACGCCAAAAACACCATATCCGCCCATAGAGCATCCAACGGTATAAATACGCTTTTTATCAATGGGGTAACGGCCCCCTAATTGCTCTATAAGCTTAACAACATGCGGCAATTCCTGCGTATAGTTGGAAACAAGCTCGGGATAGCTCCATAGCGCCCCTTCCGGTGCCATCGGAATCAATATAAATGCAGGATGCCGGACGCTTATATTGATTTCCGTTAAATATTTCCCAGCGTAAGAATACCCCGTACTACCGTGTAAAATCACAACCAGCGGAAACTCAAGCCCTTCAGGATATGGTGGCTTCGGGGCGTACCAATAGTAATTCATTTGCCGCCTTGTATCGCCAACATCAAGATACACTGTTTTACGTTCAAACCGTTTGGTCGCGGCGAGAATAGGTTTTTCATGAAGCGGGGTAACTTTTGTTATTGGCTTTTGTGCACCTGCATAAGGTATGGTCACAAACAAACACAGGCATACCACGGCGAATAATTGACAAAACAACCTA
Organism: uncultured Micavibrio sp.; assembly: GCA_965263215.1. Lineage (GTDB taxonomy): Bacteria > Pseudomonadota > Alphaproteobacteria > Micavibrionales > Micavibrionaceae > UBA1672. Next base: position 1,404,507 of record OZ253663.1, on the reverse strand, counting down.
AACGGAAACATTCTTCTTATGCTCCCGCCCCAATTCGGCGTAGTGTTTGGCAGACCATTTGATGTAATCGAGTTCTTCTTGCTTAAGATCACGCATATAAACCGCAGGACGCCCTGCCCATAATTGCCCGCTTGGCACGCGTTTATTCGGCGTTAACAATGCCCCTGCGGCCAACATCGCATTGCTTTCCACCACTGATCCATCCATTGCGCAGGCCTGCATACCTACAAAACCATAATCTTCAACGGTGCAAGCATGCAAAATCGCGGCGTGCCCAACCGTGACATCACTTCCGATATATGTTCCGGAGAAATCAGTTGTAACATGAATAACTGTACCGTCTTGAATGTTAGTACGCGCGCCGACTTTAATGTCGTTCACATCCCCGCGCAGAACGCAGTTATACCAGATGTTAGCATCTTCAGCGATTTCAACATCGCCAATGACACTCGCAGAGGGCGCAACAAAAGCACTATCATGGATTTTGGGTGATATCCCCTTATATGGAAAAATGAAGTTTTTCAATTATCGTCTCTTTAATTATTTATACATTTCCGGTTCTAAGCATATTAGCGTTGTTCCCCGATCAGTTGACGCTTCCTTAAAATTCACGTCTGCAAACTTTACCTTAAAATACTCCATATACTCCCCACCCCAATTAAATTTCTTGACCACATCAATAAACAAACCATCGACATAAGGAGAGAGCTCGAAGGATTCTTTAATTTCAAGAGGTGTGATGACTTGGGGGGCAACAGCATCAAAAGACTCTTGATAAAGGCTGAGCGTTCCGCGCAGCATACCACGTGTCGATTCCTTAAAAGTAAGATCATATGTGTAGAGAGGATTGGGCGTATCAACAACACCTGAAATATATGCCATATGTGTATCTTGTGGGACAAATGTCTCTGTCATCATCTCGAGAGATAGCTGACCTTTGGTGCATTCATCCGCACGCACTGCACTTGCGCTCAAAAAGAAAAATGAGAACAAGACGACGATAAAAGCTGACAAAATCCCTTTATTCATAAACAGAGAATAAACAAAAAAACGCCCCGATGGAAATTTTTTCGGGACGTTTTGAAATCTGTATAATATTGGAACGCTTGAATTAACGCTTCGCCCACTGCTTCGTACGACGCGCTTTGTGCTTACCAACCTTCTTACGTTCGACGATACGATCATCACGTGTCATCATGCCAGCCTTCTTCAAGGATGGACGAAGATCAGGTTCAAAATTCTCAAGCGCACGTGAAATACCGTGGCGTACTGCACCGGCTTGACCGGATAGACCACCACCTTTAACAGTTGCCATCACATCAAACTTGCCAACACGATCAACAACCAAAAACGGTTGGTTCAAAATCAAACGGTGTGTTTGACGTGAAAAATAATCACCTTGGTCTTTGCCATTAACAACAACTTTACCTGAACCGGGTTTAATCCAAACGCGGGCTACTGCGTCTTTACGACGACCTGTTGCATAAGCACGACCAAGATTATCAATCTTAGGCTCTTTCTTCGCAGGAGCCTCTGCTTGCGCATCCGCACCTTCGGAAGATGCAGCAGGAGCAGCAGCCTTAGTTTCAGCAACAGCAGCACCGATATCTTTCAAATCTTTTACTGTTTCTTCTTTTTTCTTATCAGCCATAATAATGCCCTATCCTTATCTCTTGTTCTTCGCATTCATTGACGCAACATCCAAAACTTCAGGCTGTTGAGCCTCATGTGGATGTTCCGTACCGGCATAAACGCGCATATTTTTAAATATCTGACGTCCTAAAGGCCCTTTTGGAAGCATACGCTCCACAGCCTTCTCAACAACACGCTCAGGATGCTTACCGTCTAGGATTTGGCCCTTTGTGCGTTGCTTGATCCCACCAGGGAATCCTGTGTGCCAGTAGAAAATATCTTTTTCACGCTTGTTACCTGTTAAGTGAATCTTATCAGCATTAATAACAATAACGTTATCACCACAATCAACATGCGGTGTGAATTCGGGTTTGTGCTTACCACGAAGACGTAGGGCAACAATGCTCGCCAAGCGTCCTAAAACAACGCCTTGTGCATCTATTATGACCCATTTCTTCTCAACCTCAGCAGGTTTTGCAGAATATGTTTTCATCTCTTTAACAACTTTCATCTGTTCTTATTATTTAAAGATGAGGATTTATGGCGAAAAAAACAGATGGTGTCAATAAAATTATACAATAAAAACATAGAATTAAGCGTGAGGTATTATAGCACCTCACTATTGAGCCACTCTAAAAACGGTGCATGCCCTTTTTCAATCGACCACGCCACGACGCAAGGTACGTCATAACTGTGGCGCTTAACGATTCCATCCTTTAACGCATCCAAATTTTCACCTGTAGTTTTTAGGATTGCAGCACACTCATTCGCAGATTGCACCTTGCCTTCCCACCAATACAGAGATTTATGCGACGGGAAAATATTCGCGCATGCCGCCAGCTTTTCTCTCAACACATCTGCGCATATAGATTGTGCCTGAGCTTCATCTTCAAATGTGACGTAAATAATATACTCGCTCATAATGAATGAGTTTAATCATTGATATGAGTATGTCACCAGATAAAATCCAAAATAAAACAAATTACTTACATATCCGTCCATGACAGCCCATGCTGAGTGGCAAGATAATTTCCGAGGTTATTGTTTTGCATCTCACTCAGTAAATAATCAGTGATACAAATATTCTTGAAATCAACATGCACGGCGCGTGTGCCATCAGGCAATCCGGCGATGGAGAAAGCATTATAAAAAATCGATGCATCAATGCCTGAATTATATGTGCCTTGCCCTTGTAAAACACCGTTTTGATACAGGCTAATTGTGCGCGCAGAGAAATTAGCCTTAAGTGTTAATACTGAATAGGACGTTAAAGCCGCAGAACATGTCAAATCAACCGTATCAAGTGGCGCGCTTCCATCATTAATAATAACCCTGAGCGTATTGTTACTGTTGCCTACTAGAAACACGGCAAAGCCACGCCCGCTTAACGGGTCGCCAATCGCACATATTGCTTCTGCAGACGAACTCGTTGCACCTATTTTTACCGTCATATTGAACTCCATCGTAGAATAAGCACTTGTTATCGTTGATATAACACCTGCTGAATTGAAACTGTAGGAATGGAGTTGATTGAGTGTGTCATTGTGAAAATAACCATCATCGGCAATGTAAAGTGTGCTGTCATCCAGATAAATGCCTTCAATGGCGGTGCTGTCCGGTAATCTGATCGGGTCAGATAATATGTCATCATCAATGGAATAAGCGCTAACCTGTGCCGTAGAGCCGCTCGCCCCATAAGAAACCCATAACACATTATTCATTTCATCCAGATGCAAATGGTCAACATCTGATAAGGTGGTAAATGTCACCACAGTTTCAATCAATGCACCTGTGGCCGCGTTATAGCGTTTGAGTTGTTTATTATCATACAGCACGAGTAACGTGTCGTCCCCGCTATCATACGCCAGACCATTCGCGCCGCTATCAACTGTAATACTTCCCAAATCTGTGCCTGTTTTTGACACATGGCGGATCAAGTTTTCAGCCTTTGATATAAACCAGAGCGTACTATCGCTCGTATCCACAGCAACACCCTGAATGGACTGCGCGGATGGGAATTGCGTTGTAAAAACCAACTCACTGATCTTGGTTGAGCCATCTTTACTGACATTCATTAGGCTTGGCGTGTACGGATCCCCACCACCAGCTTGCCCATGGTTGGATACCCAGAATGTATCAGTGACATCATCAATCGCCAACCCTGTGCACGTAATCCCCTTACCAACATCAGAACCTGCACCATCAGGAAGGGTTTGCGCGACTTTTGCGCCATAATTGTAATACCCACCGATCATATAATCATCCGCGCCATCAAACTCGACGGTTCCGGCATTGATAACCGGCTGATTGGATGAAGCATCCTGATAGGCGCTTGGCCATTTCAATAATGAGGTTTTCCAAAGGCTAGCCGTGGCATCGGTGCCACCATCAAGCAATAAAAGCGGTGACAGGCTCGCGGGTGTAAAAGATGGGGCAACAATATCCCCGATTAATTTTTGCGGGCGACCAACCTGCCCTATATTTGAAAGCATATTTCATTTCCTTTGATATAAATGTGTAAAAATAAGGCCCGAATTCAAAAAAACGGGCCCGAAAAAAAGACGTAATTGTGGTGATGAATATGCGCAGTTTAACGTTTTCGGACAAGAATGGTCAAGAATTTATTCCCACCCCATAAAGTTCGCACCTTTGGTAAAGTCCGTCAAGAACCTGATTACAAACTGGACGATGGGTAATCTTCATCATTGTCAGATTCGGAATCATAATAAAAAACGTCATCAAAATCTTCTTCTATGCCGTCAGATTCATCGTCCCCCTCATCATGCTTAACATTCCCGGCAGGAGCCATGCGCGCACCTAGATCGTGATTCACTCTCCCAAGAGCTTGCGCAATATCCTTTTTCACATTGTCCATTTTCTGACACGCTTTTTCCCATGACGCCACGGCATCAACACCCGTTTTATTTTTAAGCATTTCAAAATTAGCCGAGGTGAGCGGATTTAAGAGCTTTTTATATGCGTATCCTGCCCCTGCTCCTGCTGCTAATAACGCCAAGCCGCTACCGACATGCACGCCAAGGACATCTTCCCAAAAGTTATAAATCGCAAACGTGGTTGTCGTAACAGCAGCAGACACCGTACCGCCAACGCCGGATGATATGGTACTGGTGATAGCGTTTCCACCACTCGCCATGTCCAACGCCACACAAGCCGCAGCCAAGCCGGACGCAGCAATCATCGTTGGCTTATTGCCCAAAGTCTTGCTCGCAGCTTGGCGTACCCTGCGCGTCGCACCTACGACTCCCCCCCATAAAGCGGTGCCAAGTATAGTTGCGCGTGCCTTGAGATTTTCCGTTAAGCTCAGATCCCCTTCTGCGCCCTGAAGTTTTTCCCTGTTCTCATGAATACGGTTTTCGCGTTTTAATTGACCATATTGCGCCTTCGCAGAACTTTTTAGCTTATCACTACCCCGCTCATCAGGCTCCTCACCCATCAATGCCGCGTAAAGTGGCGACGCACCAGTGTGGTGCACCTGTATCGCCACAAGATTTTGCAAATTTTCATTGAGCACATCTTGAAGTGCCTGTGCATTACCTGAATCTTGATAATCCCGAAGCGCATTCGTTACATTTTCAAGACATTCACGAACATAATGCTGATACCACGGCTCTCCAACGCCAATATGATCTGCCATGTTTTCAAGTGTAAGATCAAATTTATCCAATGCTTGCAGGGTTTTATGATAATTAGATGCGCCGATTTTAAAATGCTTTTGAATGCCTGCCATTTTCACATCAAACGCGGCATCTTCAATATAATCAGGGAGCGTTTCCTCTAACTCCAAACGCGCATGAGCTGCCTCTACCAAGCTCTTCATAGTTTCACCGTAATTACGCGCCACTTGCTTTTCGTAAGACTTCAACACACATGCTGCATTTGAAAGCGCACATTTCCTTTGGAAGACTTCTCCGTATATTTGCGGGTCTTTTCTTTCGACATTCACATCCTGTGTAAGGGCGATTAATCGATCGGACAGTGTTGTCGCCTTTTTAAGGTGTAACGCTTCTGCTCCGCTTACGCCTGCGGTGTAACTTAAATCAGTCAAGGGCGACATAAGATCAAAAATCTTGTTTGCCCCCTTAAACCCATGATTATAGCCTTTAGAGACCATATACATCCAAAACGCCGCATGTGACGCATTTTGGAAAAGGTTAATATTGAAAAGCTGCTTCCCCAGAGAATCTGCCGTGCTCTCTGCTGCTTTTGAAAACGCCGGATCGGGATTAACGGGAAGTCCCATAGCGTCAAGCCCGCCCTGCATGCCAATACGCATCCAATCCATAATTGTTTGCGCAGGGCCAACCACAGCATTATCGTACATATAATGCTTATACATCCCTAATGGCCCCATATCCCAGTGCCAGTTCTGCGTATTGCGGGCTTCTTCAGGAAGCAATTCGGAATCAATTGTCATTTCCTCAAGGCCGTTTTCACCAAAAACCATAATGCTTTCAGCCGCCGCCTGAGCATCTTCAGGGCTCGCGCCGTTCATAATGAAAAGTGTTGTCGCCAATCCGACAAAGGTTGCTGCGACTTTGGGGGACTCCTTAATAAAATTCACAACATCCATGGTAAAGTCCAGCGCAGTATCAACTGCGGCCTCACTGGTCTGGGAGAGCGCAGAGCCGCCCTGCCCGATAGACTTTTCCAATGCAGAGAGAATGTCTTGGTAATCCTCCTTGAGCATATCATCTGATATAGATATCCCCGCAACACTGGCGTCTTTAAAATTGTTTTCAATCTTTTCTAATGTATTGCGTGCGGGGCTTTGTGTTCCCGACTTTTCAAATCCATCTTGCAAGGTTTCTACAACCTTATCAGAGAACGCGAGCAGCGGCGCGAATTCTTGCGCCAAAGCCTCAACATCAACCTGCGATATATCGTCCTTTTGGCTATATGCATCCATCAACGCAAGAAAGACAGCATATTCCTTGCCAACACCTTCCATCGGGGAATTATGACGTTCCGTAAAGTTGTAACGTGCCCATACATCCTGCATCGCCTTTGATTCAATAATCGGTTTTAATGCGGAAGATGCACCCATTAATTTTTTTATATCACTGCTACTATTTGTAGAATTATTCACAGTCAGACTTTGAAATGCGGCCGAATATTCAATTTTTCTCTTTCGGTCTGCTACATTTTGCAGTTTCTCCTGAACAGCCTCTTCAAACTCCACCTGATCGATTAAATCATTTAAGCCCATATTATGAGCTTCATCATAGAACGTTTCCAATTCGCTCGCGGTAAGGCTCACAGCTTTCGGCTTAATATCATACGCATAGCCTTTCGCTTTACCGACAGCGCGCCAGAATAACGTGTTCAGTGTTTCCTGATGAATTCCCTGATGTCGTCCCGCACCAAAACACTGCTCATCTAATTCAAAAACGAACCCTCGATCAGGCTCGATGGATGAGTGCGGTACAGCGCTTTGAACATTTTCCGGATTACCAATTTCAACTTCCTTGCGCCATGAATCCATGTCACGCATGGCTTGCTCAGTCTTGGCGTGACATTCCGCAGTCTCCTTTTCTAACTCATCTTCTATATCCGGCGGAATTTCAACACTACCTGTTGTGGCAAATCTTAACAGGCGATGCACTGACACACGATCTTTATGGCTTGCATTAAAGCGCTCTTTTTTACTTTGGTCAGGATTTTCTATCGCTTGTCGTCGTTCCGCAAGCACCCTAAAGGGCTGGTTCATGAAATCCAGAAGAGCTTTGGTGTCTTGGCGCGACAATACATTCCCGTCATGCTCAATGAATGATGGCGCAAATGTATCAATATCAAAATCATGATCTTCTTCATTATCCGAAATCACTGAGCCAATTTCGTATGCGCCATTGCCATCACTCGCGATGCGTACACCATAATGATCTGCCGCGTTCTGTAACATAGACGTGATCGCAAAATGACCACGTAAACCAAGTGTGTGTGTCTGTGCCATTGATAAAACTCGCTATTCGACTGTAGGTACGCTCAAGCCTCGTGGTTCATGACATCGTCTCATTGCTTCAAGGATTTGATCCTTCGATATGCCATGCCCGCCGCCAATGACTTCGCCACTATTGCTTAGTATTGGTTCATCCGTCAGATGCTTATACATTGTGACAGCGCCTTTAGGACTAAGGCCTTCATTTTCCCCCAAACGCGCCATTTCACGCCCGGGAATAGAAGGAAGTTGGTTATTTATTTCATAGAAGAACCTCTGACGCGGTGCCAATACGGCCAATCCATCTCTGCGCGGGTCATTCACAGGCATCATATCATCGGGATCAATCGTGACGGTTCGGCCTTGCGGAAAAGATGCGCTAGTAAATACCATTGAAAATTCGTTGCCCGGAATATCGACATATCTCATATCTTCCTCCGTTACTGTTGCATAAGGATTTCCAGCGAACTTACCTTGCTCTGCATCAAGATTTGATGGCGCGTTTTGCGAGGCAGCCTGCGTCTCAATTACCGCCCCCCCTTGTGGCTCCACATCTTCAACAGAAAAATCAAATTTCGGCGTACCATAGGACGATGTCTCAACTTGCCCCGGTATTGTGTCTGAAACAATTTCAGTCGTGTTTGTATTGCGTTTCTCTACAGCACTATCTTTTTCATCTTGCTCTTTACACCCTGCTGCGGCCATCAAAATGACACTTAATGCTGTTGCTGATACTAATGATTTCGCACCCATGAATATAACCTTTTGCTTAATTAATAATAATTCTCATTCACTGTTGACATTGATAGTGATTCTCAATTAAGTTGTCAATTAAGAATGATTATTATTTCAATTTAATTCAAGGAAACAAAACATGGGCGCAGCAGCAAGCCAATCTATGGGGCATTCAATCGGTGAATCCATTAATAGTGCTGGAGAATCATTAGGCAATACATTGTCTAAAGTATTCAATTTTGCAGTTAAGGGCGTTTGCCTTTATGTCGGTTTTGGATTGCTGGACTTGGCACTTTGGCATTACGATCCCGGCGGTGTTGCCCTATTCGAAGCCGTGAAAGATCCAATCCTTCAGGCCTTTGATTCCCTCGGGATATCAGACGGACTAAACACAGTGGCAGAATGGCTCGGCGGCGGAACAGAACAAATGGCCGCAGACCTTGGTGGCGCCGAGCTTGATTTAGGCGGCGACATGGATAATACGTTCCTACCTGACTACTAAAAAATCAAACCCTCAAGCACAATATCTGGAATTAAGGGGGGCAAGCCCCCTTAAAATCTAAAATGGTCGGAACGAGAGGATTTGAACCTCCGACCCCTAAGCCCCCAGCTTAGTGCGCTAACCAGGCTGCGCTACGTTCCGACATTTAAGATTAGATTTAGAGTATTTAACAACTCACGGGGGAGAAATCAATACGTTTTGAAAGCGTTTAACCACGCGGCTTAATCATGCCACGTAATTCCTTAAGCTCTTCAAGAACAGTTTCCAGAACTTCGCGTTGTTTGGGTGACAGATTGCCCATTTTATTTGGCGTGTCCTGCACTTTTTCCGCGGCATGCGCTGCCCCGCCTGTAAGTGGCCTTCTCTGCTCTACTCCGGATTTTTTACCGGAAAACACGCTAACGACTTGCTTTTTACCGGCTTCACGCAACAATTTTTGAACGCCTTTGATGGTATAGCCTTCAACATACAGAAGATGATGTATCGCCTCTAGAAGCTCTATATCCTCAGGACGATAATAACGACGACCACCACCGCGCTTCAGTGGCTTAACTTGTGAAAACTTGGTTTCCCAGAACCGCAAAACATGTTGTTTCACGCCGAGATCATCAGCAACTTCACTGATGGTTCTGAACGCTGCGGCTGATTTCTTTCTGCGAGAGCTATTAAGAGCAGCGCCGGCTTGAACGGCACTACGGTCATATTCAGGAGATTTGTGCGAAGAAGAGTCATTGTCATGATTATTCTCATTCGTGTTTTTCGCTGAACTCTCTTGCATAACCATAATACCTTTTCTATCGAACTTCTTAAAATCTTAGAGAAACTCTTCTATTTCCCTCTATTCACACGGTCTTTAAGCACATGAGATGCCCTAAAAACCAATACCTTACGCGGAGAAATAGGCACTTCTACGCCCGTCTTAGGGTTACGTCCGATACGCTCCCCCTTTTCGCGAATTGTAAAACTTCCGAAAGATGAAACCTTTACATTCTCACCATCAATCAATGCTTTTGAAACTTCGTCCAATACAGATTCAACCAAATCAGATGATTCATTACGAGACAAGCCGACTTCTTCATAAACTGCTTCGGCAAGATCTGCGCGCGTAACCGTGCGACTTTCCATAGCTATAACTCCATTTTGTGTACATTAAGAGTACCGATTCAGAATGTTCGCGTCAATCTTCCTGACACGTATAACCACAAAAAAATGATACGGGTTCAATGGGTAAAAAGATTTTTTTGATAAAATTGGTATGGAAAATAACGCGATTACATACGCACGAGCGCCGATCCCCACGTTAAACCGCCGCCTAACGCTTCGAACAGCACAAGATCGCCGTCTTTTATTTTCCCCGATCGCATTGCGTGATCAAATGCCAACGGAATAGAGGCCGCTGACGTATTGCCGTGATTTTCTACCGTTACGACAACACGCTCCATAGGCAAAGACAGTTTCTTGGCGGTGGCCTCGATGATACGAATATTCGCCTGATGCGGCACAAGCCAGTTAATATCTGAAGCTTCGAGTTTATTCTCCTCAAGCGCCTTGCGCACGGCGTCTGCCATAAGGTTAACCGCATGTTTGAACACTTCGCGGCCATGCATGACAATATGGCCACTTTGGCCTGTCGTGCTGACACCGCCATCAGTGTACAGAATATCTTTCAAACGCCCGTCAGCATATAGATGCGACGACAATATGCCTGCGTCACCACCCTCTTGCGCTTCTAAGATCACAGCACCCGCGCCATCACCAAAAAGAACGCATGTTGTACGATCTTCCCAATCCAGAATAGCACTCATTTTTTCCGCGCCAATCACCAGAATGCGTTTAAGTTGCCCTGCTTTAATAAAATTATCTGCAACACTCAGCGCATATACAAACCCTGTACAGACCGCCTGAACGTCAAATGCAACACCAACAGGCACATCCAGCGCGGATTGAACACGCACCGCAACGGATGGAAATGTTTGATCAGGTGTGGTGGTTGCCACGATTATACCGTCAATATCCTCAGGGCTTATGCCAGCCTGTTCAATCGCGTTCTTGGCGGCAATCACGGCCATATCGGCTGTGCTTTGATCGTCGGCGGCAATGTGACGTTGCTTGATACCGCTACGCTGAAAAATCCACTCATCAGAAGTATCAACAATCTTCTCCAAGTCACTGTTTGTCATTATTTTTTCGGGAAGATAACTTCCTGTTGATATAATTTTAGAACGGATAGACATAGGCTACATTAATTCCTTAGGCTCTTACTTTTATGCTTCTTGGGATATAAACGTTTCTTGATCAGTCAGGTGGGCAATATCCTTTACGACCTGATCAATATATCCTTCCCTTGCCAATCTAACGGCAAGTACGACGGCTTGTGAAAATGCCAGAGCATCAGCCCCGCCATGACTTTTGATACATACACCATTCAATCCCAAAAACACACCCCCGTTATAAAGCCGAGGATCCATGCGCTTTTTGAGGGACTTAAGCGAAAAGTATGCGAACAAACCGCCTAGCATCGCCAGCGGGCTGGAGGCAAATGATTCACTGAAATAATGTTTTGTCAGGCTGCCAACCCCTTCGGCAGTCTTAAGCGCGATATTCCCCGCATAGCCATCACTGACGATAACATCAACCGTTCCTTTGGTAATATCATTGCCCTCAACGAAGCCCTTATATTCGCCGGGGAAATCCACACATGATAATATTTCCGCGGCCTTACGAACATGATCAGGCCCTTTAGTCTCCTCTGAACCGACATTCAGCAGACCAACAGTTGGCCTTTCAATTCTTTTGTGCGCGCGTGCAAAGATTGAGCCCAGAATCGCGAACTGCACGAGATTCTCTCCATCAACAAGAACATTCGCCCCTAAATCAAGCATAATGCTATCGCCGTTAATACCGGGCATAACCGATGCAATAGCGGGGCGATGTATCCCGGGAACCGTCTTTAAAACCATTTTGGCCATCGCCATCAACGCACCGGTATTACCAGCGGACACAACGGCCTTGGCCTCGCCGCTTTTAACCGCTTCGATTGCCAAGCGCATACCTGTACCCTTACTGGAGCGCAAAGCCAAAGACGGTTTATCGTCATTTTTGATCATGTTATCCGTATGGCGAACAGAAACACGTTTGCTCAGGTTGGGATATTTAGATAGATGCGGTTTTATTGCATTTTCGTCACCAAATACCAAGAAAGAAACATCAGGCCTGCCTTTTGCGACAATGTCCAAAGCAGGAATAATCTCGCTCGGACCAAAGTCTCCACCCATAGCATCTATTGCAATATTAATGTAATCCGTTGATGTCGTTTGATCCGGCAAAAAGTCACATCCCGTGTGTGTTTTGAACATGCCGCGCAGACACAAATCATCCGCATGACATTTTTATATCAAGATATATAACGTAGATTTAACGCTTTTGAAACAGCAAAGACAATTAGCGCGGTATGCTCTAATCGCGATCTTCGATAACCTGACGACCTTTATACATGCCTGTCTTCAAGTCAACATGGTGGCGACGAACCGGCTCACCTGTGTTGCTGTCTTCTACCCAGTTTTCAACAGGTAAGGCATGATGCGCACGGCGCATGTTACGCTTGGATTTAGTTGTTTTTCTCTTTGGTACAGCCATAGCTCTAATCCTTTAATCGTGCTTTTATTCTACAGTTCTAACAAATTATTGTGAACGGAAACAGGGTAATAGCGAAAATCCGGCGACAACGCAAGGAAATTATTACACTTATCGATGATTTTTTTACAGCGCCTGCCCCTATTTATCCTTCTTTTTCTCGGATGCTTTCCAATCTTTCAGTGCCGCAAACGGGTTGGCATAAATATCATCTTCATCATCAAGGGCAGTTTCTTGCACGCTATGCTCTGCCCCCTCTGCCTTAGGATACGGGTTCAGTGATAAGGATAAATGTTGCGTTACCAACTCACCTAAATCTATTTTGCCATCGACCACTTCTTCGGGGTCATCATATTCTTCCAATATGGGCTGCTCGTTCTTGTCTTTAACGGCATCACGCTCGCGCTTAACCTTTGTGAAAGACACCGCGTTACTTGGCTCTGCGAACCACGCCTCAAATGTATCGCTAACATTCTGCGCCAACGGCTCTGCTGTCACGACACATAATTGATGAATATCGGCGTTAATACGACCACTTACATGTATGACTTTATTAACATCGTTTCGAACCAATACGATGTCCGCGCTCAAAGCCTCTATGGAATGTAAACCAAGACGATTACAAAGAGCAGGAAAGTTCGCGTCCGGAGCCGTTACTGTAATCTCAACAGGCTTACTATCGACATCTTCAACATCGAAATTATGCGACCATTCCTGTTCCGGTAAAACTGTATCAGATTCGTTCATACCTAACCTTCCTTGCTCCTATAAACAATAAGGCCATTTAGAATATCTTCAATTCTTTTAGAGCTTTTGTCTTTTATGTTATCAACAATGAATGCTTCCATATCTTTTAGAACACGACTATCCCAGCCCTCATTGTCCTTCACTGTGCCATAAAGATTACGCTCTAATGCCTGCACCAAAGATGTTTTCTGAAGCCCCTCAACCTCTTGCCCTTCCAAACTGTCCGGGTCTATGGCCCACTGATAGGAATGCATACGTCCATTAAACGCCTTCATCATACGTTTCATGTGTTTTGGCACGCCCATATCGCCAATCCCCATCTCTCGCAGCGTCTGATCCATGTCCTTAAAGACGGAATCAAACAAAGACTGCGCCAAGTCTTCATACTCTTCCCGCCCCATAAGAAGGTGCATAATAATAAAAATATGCACAAGCAACAGATCAAAGCGCCCGTCAAAACTATCGGGGACACCATATTCCTCATAAAAAACAGGATCGCGCGTATTCCTTAGCGCACAAGCATATAAATCATCGGTGATATCCCGATTTTCTCTAACACCATCATCTTTTTTCTTGAATAATCCGCCCAACATCAATTTTTGCTCTAGGTTTTTCTGAAAATTATCTCTAAGCTTCGTAACACATATCACTAATATCAAAGAATGCCATGCAAAAAAAAATCAAAATTGTTTTTTGTCTCTTACTATTGGGAACAGCCACAGCCTGCTCGCCTGTGACATCACAGCACGGGAACATGTTGCAGGATTTTCAGGTTGAGGAAGTAAAGCCGGGAGAGCACACGCGCTCTGATGTTTTGCGTATCTTGGGCTCACCCACAACGCAATCCACCTTCAATAACAACATCTGGTACTATATCGGGCAAGAAACTGAAAAACGCAGCATCTTGGATCATGAAGTGACCGATGAACGTATTGTTGCCGTTGCGTTTGATGAAAATGGTGTTGTACAGACATTGGAACATCTGGATGGTGATCGTGAAAATATTCCCTACACACGCACGAAAACGCCAACTCACGGTAATGACCTGACGTTTATGCAACAATTGCTTGGAAATTTAGGACGCTTTAACGGTGGCAACAGCCAAAAAGTAACAATCCCTTAAATCGGGCGCTGTTGGACAACCTGAATAAGAACCTCTGTGTCAATTTTACCGTCAACAACCTTATCAGTCACTTGGTTTAGGCGGTCTTTGATCATTTGCACCTGAATGATGCCGCCTTTAAGCGCAGCATGCCTGTTCAAAATGCCGTACATATCCTGCAAATACGCATCCGTTAGCCTAGGGCGAATAGCTTTAATTTTATCCGCGTCTGAAATACCGGCAACTTCAATTGCAACAACCATACTAACGACTTGCTGAACGCCGTCCTCATCAATGATTGGCAACAATAAAGGATCAAGCTTCACGTATTCCGCCGCGCCACTTGTTTCCTTTTTCTCGGCTGCTTCAACATTGGTTGCAAGCACAGAAAGACAAAAAACAGAAAATGTTAAGATAAAAAGATTACGCATATACTCAAGAACCCCTAAAACACGAATTACTCATTATAAGGTACCAGAGAATTCTTAAAACGGGGTTAGGTATTGATAAAATGCAATGTTTTTATCCACCTGCATTCGATTGTGTAGATATATCATCGCGCACGACCTTCGCCACTGCGTCCAAAACACCATTAACAAAGGAAACTTGTTTTTGATCGTAAAACTCATGCGTTACATTCAGGTAATCATTCACAATAATCGGTGCATCAGTCTCAGTGTGAATAAGAAGCTCACAAATGCCGCATAACAAAACCGATTTCAACAATGATTCCAAAGGCCTGTCTTTGCTGTATGATTTCAATATTTCACTTATCTCCGGCAACCGCTCATCCAGATTAAACAATATTTTCTTAAGCAGCCCACCATTCGGCTTAACCGCGAACTGACTACCATCTTCTGTTTCCAAACCACGGTTTAGGTATTCCTCAACAACCGTGCGCATGGGCTTTTTGTTGTGAATCATTTGATAATAGGCTTGCACCGCCATTAATCGCGCGACAAACTCTTTATTCTCTTCAAATGCTTTATCTGCTGTCATTTTATATCCCTACACACACCCGCTACCGTAGCTCACAACTCAACTCAAACAGAGAGAGCGCTGCATTAACCGCATCCGCACCCTTGTTTTTTTGCGACGGATCGGCGCGCACCACGGCCTGATCTAGTGTATCACAGGTTAAAATGCCATTACCAATCGGAAGGCTGTAATCCAGCGCAAGCCTTGATAAACCACGCGCGCTTTCATTGCAAACAATATCGTAATGCGACGTTTCACCGCGTATCACACAGCCCAAAGCCACATAGGCATCAAATTTTCTTGATTTAGTGCCGCGCCCTTCTTTGCGCGCTGCGCCAAGCTTCACCGCCAATGGTATTTCAAGTGCGCCATCAACTTCGAAAATTTCATACGTTGCGCGCTTATCCTTCAACGCTTTTTCCGCACCAGCAATTAAAAGCTTGGACACATCATCATAATATGGGGAAATAACGACCATCACGTGTGGCATCTTAAGAAATCCTTTTTCCTTATTTAAGAAATTGATTGATAATCAACGATATGGAGATCATATCCATCAAGCCCAACAACACTCTTCGGACTGTTTGTTAGTAAGACCATATTCTTAACGCCCAAGTCTAGTAAAATCTGTGCGCCGATACCGTAATCACGAATAACATTTTCTTTGTTTTCAGGTGTTTTGTCACGTTTCTTCATCAAGCGATCAGACAAGCTTGTCGCATTTGGCGGGCGAAGCAAAACAATGACGCCGCGTCCTGCCTTTTCAATTTCTTCAATAGAGTTTTGAAGCGTGCTATCCCCATCAGATCCAATGATATCCCGAACAATATCCACAGCGTGCATACGCACCAAAACGGGCTGATCCGTATTTGAAATATCACCTTTAATCAAGGCGATGTGCTCCGCGTAGTGAATTTTAGCGGCATAAAGGCATAACTTAAACTCACTTTTTGAAGACGATGTGAATATATCTTCATGTATCTTTTCCACAAGGCTTTCTGTGCGCCTGCGATACTGGATCAAATCCGCAATCGTGCCGATTTTTAAATTATGCAACTGCGCGAACGAAACAAGGTCTGTCAGACGCGCCATCGTGCCATCGTCATTCATAATCTCGCAAATGACGCCTGCGCCACTAAAGCCAGCTAACTTTGAAAGATCAACGGCGGCCTCTGTATGGCCTGCGCGCACCAAAACGCCGCCTTCACGCGCCATTAAGGGGAATACATGCCCAGGCGTTGCAATCGCATCAGGGCCGTTATCAGGATTTATCGCCGTTTGAATGGTATGAGCACGATCCGCCGCAGAAATACCAGTCGTGACCCCCTCTTTGGCCTCAATAGACACGGTAAAGGCCGTGCGGTGCTGCGCGTTGTTGCCGCGCCCCATGAGTTGCAAACCAAGACGATCCACCATTGGCTCTTCCATAGGCAGGCAAATCAACCCACGGCCTTCTTTAGCCATGAAGTTAATATTCTCAGGCGTTGCCATCTGCGCCGGAATAACAAGATCGCCCTCATTCTCCCGATCCTCATCGTCAACAATAATGACCGGCTTTCCGTTACGGATATCGGCAATGATATCCTCCATAGAGGATAAAACAGCCTGATCATCATCACTCAGCCGTGCGTCTTTAATGTCTTGTTTTGATATGACGTTGCTCATTTATCTTCTCTCAGCGCTAACATACGCGCAACATAGCGCGCCAGCATGTCAATTTCTATATTTATCTGATCTCCGGCTTGCCTATCACCAAGTGTGGTCTGCTCCCACGTGTGCGGAATAATGTTTACGCCGAAATAGTCACCCTCAACTTCATTCACCGTCAGTGACACACCGTCAATCGTAACAGAGCCTTTAGATGCGAAATATTGCTCATACCCCTTTGGGATTGCGATTTTAATACGGTGCGAGTCGCCTTCAGGTTCAATGGCGATGATTTTCGAAACACAATCAACATGCCCCGAAACGATATGCCCGCCCATCTCATCACCAAGCTTTAATGATGGCTCAATGTTAATACGGGCCGTGACGCGCCATGACCCGATAATAGTTTTACTAAGACTTTCCTCGGAAACATCAAAAAACAAAGAGGAATTCGACTTATCAACAACCGTCAAGCAACAGCCTGAACACGCAACAGACGCACCAATTTGAACCGAAGTGATATTCAGTGACACGTCAACTTCGATCCGCCAATCGCCAGATGATTTATCTATGGATTTAATAATCCCGATATCTTGCACTAACCCTGTAAACATATCACTCTTCGCCTTTTGGCACATAACGCTCTAATGTATCATCACCAAGCATTTGAGTACTTTCACGCTTCATATCATAGCGATCTTTAAGCGCATCAATATCAAGATCACCGGAAACATTAACCGCGCTATGTCCTATCATGCTTGGTGCGCGATAAACAACCATTTCATCCCACAAACCCTGCCTCAGAAACGACGCATGCACCTTTGGACCACCCTCAACTAATACACGGGTTATGCCCTCTTTTGCTAACTGCTGCAAAACAGAGCCTAAATCATGCTTATTCACCTGATGCAAAATCGCTCCATTGGCGATTAAGTTAATCTCATTATCATTCGTTTGTGTATGAAACACCCAAAGGCGCAGGGCATAGGCACTTTTCACCAGAATACTGTCCGCAGGTATCTGTAAATCACTATCAAGCACAACCCGCACAGGATTATGATCGAGACCATCAAGACGCGTTGATAACATCGGATCATCTTTTAGCACCGTTCCGACACCAACCAAAATCGCATCATGCTTTGAACGCAATAAATGCGCATGACGACGCGACAGTTCACTTGTGATCCACTGGCTTTCACCACTCTCCAGCGCAACCTTACCATCAAATGTACAGGCCGTTTTAAGGGTGACATAAGGTCTGTTATTCGTAATCGCGCCGAAAAACCCTGCATTTAAGGCTTTGCATTCATCATCAAGCACACCTTGAACCACCTCAATCCCAGCACTGGTGAGGCGTTCAACGCCCTGCCCCCATACTTGCGGGTTTTGATCCAACGTGCCGATGACAACTTTTTTGATTTTGGCCTCTATGATGCTGTCGGCGCATGGTGGTGTACGCCCCTGATGCGTGCAGGGCTCTAACGTAACATACAGCGTTGCCCCCTCGGCCTTGTTTCCTGCAGCTTCCAGAGCTAAAAACTCCGCATGCGGGCGTCCTAGATCAGCCGTGCGAGCACGCGCAATCACAATGTCATTTTTTACAATTACGCAGCCAACAGACGGATTAGGCGCCGTGCGGCCAACGCCCCTTCGGGCAAGCGCAAGTGCCGAGCGCATGTGATGAATGTCAGTATCAGAAATCATGGGTTACTTGCCCTTGTCTTTCAAATCACTAACTTTATTCAGGAAGTCATTGAAATCCTCAGGGTTGCGGAAATCTTTATAAACAGATGCAAAGCGAATATAACCAACCGCATCGAGGTTCGTTAACGCGTCCATAACGTAAGAACCAATTTTCTCTGATTGAACCTCGGCTTCTCCGCCCGACTCCAAAGAACGAACGATTTTATCAGCCTCTTTCTCGATCGTTTCAAGCTCAACAGGACGTTTACGAAGCGCCACCTGCATCGATCTGATGATTTTATCACGATCAAAGGGCTGCTTACGGCCGCCGCCCTTTAAAACTGTCATTTCGCGTAATTGAACACGTTCGAAAGTTGTAAATCGCTGATCACAACTCGGGCAGAAGCGACGCCGACGGATGGCTGAATTATCTTCCGTCGGACGCGAATCTTTTACCTGAGTCTCCTCATTTCCACAAAATGGGCAGCGCATTGAACTCCCAACTTCTTTTTAATCCACCTTATTCATTCGGATAGATGGGGAACCGCTTACATAACGTATCAACCTTGGCTTTAACCGCCTGTTCAACTGCGGCATTGCCTTCCGGGCCGTTTTCTTTCAGACCATCAAGAACCTCAATCGCATACTGACCAACCAGTTTAAATTCCTCAACACCAAATCCACGACTTGTTGCCGCAGGTGTTCCAAGACGCACACCTGATGTCACCATTGGTGGCGCAGGGTCAAATGGAACCGCATTTTTGTTACAGGTCATGCCTGCACGCTCTAATGCTTCTTCAGTATCTTTACCGCTTAATCCCTTCGGACGAAGATCAACCAGCACAATATGGCTATCTGTTCCACCGGAAACGATATCAACACCACCGTTTTTAAGCGTTTCTGCCAAGGCACGTGCATTATCAATCACCGCTTGTCCATATGCCTTAAATTCAGGCTTTAACGCTTCACCGTAAGAAACGGCCTTCGCCGCAATCACGTGCATTAACGGGCCGCCCTGAATACCGGGGAAAATCGCAGAATTAAGCTTTTTAAAGATATCCAGATCGTTGGTTAGGATCATACCGCCACGTGGACCACGCAATGTTTTGTGTGTTGTTGTTGTTGTCACATGGGCATGCGGCACTGGTGATGGGTATGTGCCCGCCGCAATCAAACCTGCATAGTGCGCCATATCAACGAACAAGATTGCACCAACAGAATCCGCAATCTTACGGAAACGTTCAAAATCAATGTGTCTTGGGTAGGCTGATGCACCTGCCACAATCATCTTGGGCTTGTGCTCCTGCGCCAATCTTTCGACTTCTTCATAATCAAGCAGTGAGTCACTTTCACGCACACCATATTGAATAGCATTAAACCATTTACCCGACTGGTTCGGCGCGGCGCCATGGGTCAAGTGACCACCGGCTGCAAGGCTCATCCCTAAAATCGTGTCACCAGGCTGAAGCAAGGCCATCATAACACCTTGGTTGGCCTGTGACCCTGAATTGGGCTGAACATTAGCATATTTTGCGCCAAACAGCTCTTTCGCACGATCACGTGCGATATCTTCAACAACATCTGAGAACTCACAGCCACCGTAATAACGACGCCCGGGATAGCCTTCCGCATATTTATTCGTGAATACGGAACCTTGTGCCTCTAAAACCGCCTTAGAAACGATATTCTCAGAAGCGATCAACTCGATACTGTCTTGTTGGCGTTTAAGCTCACCGCGAATTGCGTTATAAACATCAGAATCTACGTTTTGTAGTTCTTCGGTGAAAAATCCATCGCAATGTTCTAGGTTTTCAGCTGCGTTGCTCATAATTAGTAAGTCCTTTGTTTAATTTAGTTAATCTGTTTGAGAAAGTTGGTCTACGCGTTGGTCATGACGACCGCCTTCATAGTCCGTGTCTAAAAATGCCTCGATAATGTCAAATGCCACTTCTGTGCCCACAATACGTGCACCAAGCGCAAGCACATTCGCATTATTATGCAGGCGCGTTAAACGTGCCATCGTAACATCCGTACAATTCGCCGCGCGTATATCAGGGTAACGGTTCGCAGCAATAGAAATGCCGATTCCCGTGCCGCAGATCAAAATACCGCGCTCCACTTCGCCATTCACGATACTGCGAGCAAGCTTTTTGCCAAATTCAGGATAATCAACGGAATCACTTGAATTTGTGCCAAAGTCCCTAAAAGCAACGCGATCAGAAAAACGTTCCTTGATCGCTTCTTTTAGGTCGTATCCGCCATGATCACAGGCTATCGCAAGTGTTTCCATGTCTATTCCTTCAGAGTATTAAGAGCACAATATATAGTCCCGATTGACCTACGAAATCAATCCTTTCTTTTTCAAAACATACTCAAGGCGTTTCACAGCATTACGTTTGAGCGTTTCTTGCGGCGTATTAGCCGGCCCCTGTATAGAAATCTCGGTCAATGTCTGCGTATCCATTGCAGAAACTTTAACAATATTCCCCAAAGGAAAAAACTCTATGAGAACCTCGCGACCTTGTAATGCATCTTGCGTCATAGTTGTAGTGTATCCATTAAAAAAGCAGGTTTTTTATAACCTGCTCTCAACATAATAAAAATTATTCTAATATTAAACCCTAAAACCCACCACTAAAGTTGGTTTGTTGTGCCCAAAATCGTTCTAACATCTTAAGTGTTTGATTTAACTCATTCAAACGCTCCGGCGTGATTTCAGTGCCTTCAATTTGTTCTTCATGACGATCAAACATATCAGAGATCATCTTGCGTAATTCAATGCCCTTATCAGACAAACGCACCCTGATGGATCGTTTATCATGAACTGAACGTTCTTGTATAAGGTATTCATTTTCAACCATTTTCTTAACATTATAAGAAACGTTAGACCCCAAATAATAACCGCGTATCGTTAATTCACCGACGGTCATTTCATCTTCGCCAACATTGTATAGAATCATACATTGAACGTTGTTGATGTCCTGAATGTTCTTTTTATCCAATTCCACCTTCAACACGTCAAGAAAATGACGGTGCAGGCGCTCTATCAGCTGAATGGATTCGTAATATGGTGTAGTCACAGATCAATCTCCAATAATACGTTCTGTATAAATCACGCTTGCGGATCATAATTATAGTTTGATCCAAACGTAAAGTAATTTTATATATCTTTTAGCTTAAAGAAATGTAAAAAATGAAATAATTATTATGATTAATACATCCTACCCGGAAAAAAGAATGCGTAGAGCCCGCTCTGCGCCGTGGATCAGAAATTTAGTACAGGAAAACAATATTTCTGTGCATGACCTGATATGGCCCGTTTTTGTGATTGAAGGCGAGAAAAAGCAAGAATCAATAGATTCTATGCCGAATGTTACACGATATTCCATTGATTTATTAACCGAAGAAGTCAAGAAAGCCCGTGATTTAGGTATTCCTGCGGTTGCATTGTTCCCGATTACATCGGCAGATAAGAAAACTGATGACGGCGCAGAATCATATAATCCTGATAATTTAATTTGCCGCGCCATACGTGCATTAAAAAAAGAAGTGCCAGAAGTCGGTATTATTACAGACGTTGCCCTAGACCCATACACAAGTCACGGCCATGATGGTTTGTTACAAGATAACGTCATTCTAAATGATGAAACTGTTGAAGTTCTTATCAAACAAGCGCTCGTGCAGGCGCAGGCAGGTGCGGATATTATTGCACCATCCGACATGATGGATGGGCGCGTGGCCGCCATACGTGCACACATGGATCAAAATAGTCACCAGAATACTATGATTATGGCCTATGCGGCCAAATACGCTTCAGGGTTTTACGGGCCGTTTCGTGATGCCGTGCAATCTTCCGGCTGCCTAAACGGCGATAAAAAAACATATCAAATGAACCCCGCCAACAGCGATGAGGCCATACACGAAGTTGCACTAGATCTTCAAGAAGGCGCAGATATGGTGATGGTAAAACCCGGATTGCCGTATTTAGACATCATCTCTCGCGTGAAAAACGAATTTAAAGTCCCTACTTTCGCCTATCACGTAAGCGGTGAATACGCGATGCTGCGTGCGGCGTGTGACAATGGATGGCTTGATTATGACACAACCATTTTGGAAACCATGCTTTCATTCAAGCGCGCCGGATGTGATGGCATATTAACGTATGCTGCACGTGATGTTGCGACACTCATTCAAAAATAAACGCGTAAAACATTATAAAAAATCGTCTGTGTTTCTTGATTTCCTGAGGGAAAGACCGCACAATCATAAATATGTCTTATTGAAAGGGAGTGTTTTCACGCTCCATAGTCCTGAGTATTACTTTTTACCTGCGTACCGTGTTGTTTGTTCGGCCAAAATTTCAAATGGCTTGAATGAATGTGTAAATGTTTAAAAGGATAAATCCGGACTTATGAAGCTCCTTGGTATTCTTCTTGTTTTTGTATGTACATTCGGTGGCTTGATGATGGCCGCGGGTGTGGAAAAGGCGATGCACCTACTCAACGGTGTTATCCTTCCTGCCACGCCTGCTGAAACAGTCATTATTATGGGCTGTGCGATATCCGCATTTCTTATTGCCAACACGATGGACACCGTAAAGGGCACCATTAAATATTTCGGCGCCCTTGTAAAACCGACAGCATATAAAAAAGAAGATTATATTGAACTTCTCAGCATGATGTTCATTACATTTAAACTCGCGCGATCCAAAGGGTTCTTAGCCTTGGAACAGCATGTCGAAAACTCACATGAAAGTGAGCTTTTCTCGCAGTTCCCCAAATTCCACAGCAATCACCATGCGCTTGATTTCGTGTGTGATTATTTGCGTATCATATCATTAGGCAATGAAGATCCGAATCAAATCGGCGCGCTGATGGATAAGGAAATCGAACAGATTTCCCATCATGAACATCACCCGGGCCATGCCGTTCATCACATGGCAGAAGGTATTCCCGCCCTTGGTATTGTTGCCGCGGTTCTTGGTGTTATTAAAACCATGGCTTCTATCTCAGAACCCCCCGAAGTTCTCGGTAAACTGATCGGTAGTGCGCTTGTTGGTACATTCCTTGGTGTTTGGCTATCCTATGGTATTTTTGGCCCAATCTCTCAAGCTATGACAGAGCGCGCGGATTCAGAAGTGCTCTATTACAAAATTTTAAAAACGGGCATGGTGGCCTTCTTAAGTGGCGCAGCGCCGCAAGTCGCCGTTGAGTTTGCAAGAAAAGCCCTACCTCATAACGTGCAACCAAGCTTCGTAGAGCTAGAAGAAATACTCAATGAACTTCCCCCGCCTCCGGGCTAAAGGATTGTAATGGAAACATTGAAAATTGACATTATTGAACTCCCCTACGCGCATCACGGCGGTGCATGGAAAGTTGCGTATGCTGATTTCGTAACGGCGATGATGGCTTTCTTCCTGCTCATGTGGCTTTTGAACGTGACAACGCAAGAGCAAAAAGATCTGA
Source organism: uncultured Micavibrio sp. (assembly GCA_965263215.1). GTDB lineage: Bacteria > Pseudomonadota > Alphaproteobacteria > Micavibrionales > Micavibrionaceae > UBA1672. The sequence continues at coordinate 1,380,427 of OZ253663.1, read as the reverse complement.
TTTCTGAATATTTCAACCCAAGCCACCCGCAAGTCTCTGACAGTAAAAGTGGTGCAGGTGGTGTTATGGGTGGATTAACCATGTCACCGGAAGGTGCAATGGCATCAGACAAAAATCCATTGATTCCGCTGCAAGTTAATCAACAACGCAAACGCGGCGGTGAAGAAAAATCAAAAGTGAATCAAATTAAAGAAAAGGCCGAACAAAAAAGATTTGAAAAAGCGGCCGCTAAAATTAAACGTGCGATTCAGGAAAACCCTAAGCTTTTGAAACTTAAAGACAATATAATCATCGATATAACGCCAGAAGGTCTTCGTATTCAAATCGTAGACCAAGATGATGAATCAATGTTCCCCTCGGGCAGTGCTAAAATGTTTGAAAAAACAAAAGAGCTCTTAACTGAAATTACGCAAATTGTTCTGGAGATGCCCAACGAAGTTTCAATCAGAGGTCACACAGATGCCGTGCGTTATGCCCCGGGAGCGGAATACACGAACTGGGAATTGTCAGCAGACCGTGCCAATGCATCGCGCCGCGTGATGTTGGACGCTGCAATGCCCGCAGAGCGCCTGAATAACGTTATGGGCAAAGCGGAGACTGAACCACTGATTGTTGACAACCCACTTGACCCACGGAACAGGCGCATAACACTCATTTTGCTGAAAGAGTCTATAACAAGCCCTGCCCCCGAAAACGATGAATCAGATGATGGCGATTTCATTACAATCCCTGATGAGCCGGAAGGCCCAATTAATCCATACAGGAAAACCCCCGGCACGGTCGAATTCCCTTAAGCATTTTCCATTCTATCGCTATATAAGGTTCATCAATCCAATGTTTCATGTTAAAAATATGAAAAGGAGATCACACATGAAGAAATTACTTTTAAGTACCGCACTTATCGCATCATTTCTGACGCTCAACACGGCTCAAGCAGAGGATGCGCAAACTGATTTGAAACTTTACGCATTGAATTGCGGCAAAATTCATGTCAGTGATCTCAACGTCTTTTCTGATACTGATCAATATATCGGACAAGAAAAAACGCTCAATGTCGGATGTTATCTCATCAAGCATAATGATGATTGGTTATTGTGGGATACTGGCCTTTCCAGCGATCTCGCGCAAAAGCCGGAAGGCATGACGAACGGCCCATTTCATCTGAGCGTAGAAAAAACGATTGAATCACAATTGGAAACACTTGGCTTAAAGCCTGAGAACATAACCTATGTCGGTCTATCACATGCGCATTTCGACCATGCGGCAAATACAAATACGTTTCAAAATGCAACGCTCATTATTCAAGAGGTAGAGTTTAATGCACTCAAGAATGATCCTGAAGCAGCAAAAGAAATGCACATGCCACCTGAAAGCATCAGCTATTTCCTAAAAGAAGAAAATAAAGAGCAAGTCAGAACGATTAAAGGCGATGTTGATATATTCGGAGATGGCACGCTTAAATCTATTTCATTACCGGGTCACACGCCGGGTCACATGGCGCTGCTTGTGAACTTAGAAAAAACAGGTCCTGTTATTTTGTCAGGTGATCAATGGCATTTCACTGAAAACCACAATAGTAATGGCGTGCCGAGCTTTAACTATGATAGAGCCGATACGCTTGCATCATCAGACAAGCTGAACCATTTGGTAAAAAACAGAGGCGCAAAGCTGATTATTCAACACGAAGTGAATGACAATAAAGATTTGCCAAAACTACCGGCTTATCTGGACTAAACTCTAGAACTTATAATCGAAACGATTACTTTTTGGGAATCCGTTGGGCGGTAAACGTCCTGCGGATGCTCTTTTTCCTATCCATGGCTCAATATCTTCAACAATAGTCGTGCCTGAGCCGTATTTATACTCCAGCCCCGTTTCCATATTGAACGTCTTCGCATCAGACAGGCCACCTTCTTTGAATTTCTGAAGGATAACGCCCTTACCTTTGCTCATTTCCGGCAGCTCGGAAATCGGGAATACGAGCATTTTGCGATTCTTACCGATCGTTGCCACATGATCATCACCATCATTAACGTAACGGCACAACGCGGCTTCTACCTTGCCGGAAACATTCAACACCTGTTTACCGGATTTTGTTTGCGCCAATACATCGTCAGACTTCACGATGAAACCACGACCATCCGTCGATGCAACCAACATCTTCGTGCCCGGATTATGTATCCGCATGCTTGTCACGTTTGCGTCATTGGGTATATCGACCATAATGCGTAACGGTTCACCAAAGCCCCTGCCCGATGGCAGCTTGTCACAGCCAAGTGTATAAAAACGTCCGTTGGTCGCGAAAATGATCAACTTATCCGTGGTTTGAACCTCTAGAATGAATTGTCCGCGATCGCCATCCTTATATTTCAAATCTTTCGGATTGTGGCCATGGCCTTTCATCGCCTTGATCCATCCCTGAGATGAACAAATAACCGTCACAGGTTCTTTTTCAATCATCACCGCATCCAAATCAACGGCAATCGGCTTCGGCGTAGAGCCAATCGTTGTACGGCGACGCCCCAATTCCGTATCCTGCCCGAACATCTTCTGAAGCTCTTTGATCTGCTTTTTAATGCGTGTCCATTGACGTGCTTCAGACTTAATCAGTTTTTCAAGCTCATCACGCTCTTTTGTTAGTTCATCATGCTCGCTGCGAATTTCAATTTCTTCAAGCTTGTGTAAACGACGCAAACGAAGATTCAAAATAGCTTCGACCTGAACCTCACTTAATTTGAATGTATCAATCAAGCACTGTTTTGGATCATCTTCAAACCTGATGATGCGGATAACCTCATCAATGTTCAGGAAAACAATCAAATACCCTTCAAGAACCTCTAAACGATGCAGCACCTTTTCCAAACGAAACTGTGAACGGCGCACAAGCACAACCTGCTGATGATCAAGCCAGTTTTGCAGCGCTTCTTTGAGGTTCATAACCTTAGGCACAAGACCATTTTCAAGCACATTCAAGTTCATATTGAAGCGTGTCTCTAAATCGCAAGAACGGAACAAGGCCTCCATAAGGATTTCAGGCTCAACGTTGCGGTTTTTAGGCACAAGAACCAAACGAATATCTTCCGCAGATTCATCACGCACATCATCCAATAATGGTAATTTTTTGGAATTAATAAGATCGGCAATCTTTTCAATTAGTTTAGATTTTTGCACCTGATAAGGAATTTCGGTGATGATAATCTGATACATGCCCTGCTTCAGATCTTCTTTGTCCCAACGCGCACGAACACGAAACGCACCTTTTCCTGTTTCGTATGCTTTTACAACATCGGCCTTATTCTCAACCAGAATACCGCCGGTCGGCATATCAGGACCTTGCACAATATCAACAAGCTCTGACACGCTCGGATCTTTTTCAAGCATAAGCAACATGGCTTCGCACAACTCATCAACATTATGCGGTGGAATGTTCGTTGCCATACCAACGGCAATACCACTGGAACCATTGGCCAATAAGTTCGGGAAACCACCGGGCAACACGACAGGCTCTTGGTTTGTGCCATCATAAGTCGGGCGAAAGTCAACGGCGTTCTCTTCAATACCACGCAGCAAAAGAAGCGCAACATCCGTTAGGCGTGCTTCCGTGTAACGCATCGCGGCGGGGTTATCACCATCGATGTTACCGAAGTTCCCTTGCCCGTCAACAAGCGGGTAACGCTGCGCGAAGTCCTGCGCCAAACGCACCATCGCATCATAGATAGAGCTGTCGCCGTGCGGGTGATACATACCAATCACATCACCGACCACGCGCGCAGATTTCTTTGGCGGCTGCGTCGGGCTGAGCTTAAGTTGGTACATCGCATACATCAAACGGCGGTGCACAGGCTTTAACCCGTCACGTACATCCGGCAATGAACGGCTCATAATGGTTGAGAGCGCGTAGGACAAGTAACGATCAGAGAGGATCTCCCCCATCGGTTGGTCAATTACCTGATTTTCTGCATTGTTATCCTGCGACATATAACTCAGTTCCTAACGCGTCAATGTTTCTTATGCTGCTTGAGCCCTCTGTTTTGGCAAAACTTTCGGCAAAACGCAAGGCCAACCTTATGCGCGCCTCGGGCAATCCACGATTATGATGGGCAAAAACCCAATGATTGAGGAAGAATTGCGTCAGTTGCAGCCCCGTTATTATATCCTCGGGGTCAGCAGGGCCGCCATTGGGTTTTAAAAACCCCGGAAGCGGCAGAAGCTTATCCTTATAGGGCTCACCCGCATTATAACTCACCGCCCTGCCTGTTTTCGGACTGACATAGGCAAGAGCCTGATCATCACCGCCGCCTGCACAACTGGATAGATCAAGGGAAAAACCAAGCTCTCGCAGTAATGCTATTTCCCACATGATATAACCTGCAGCCCACACATCACTCTCCAGAATTTCTAACAGCGCAAGAAAACCATCATACAGCCCCTCATGCCCTTCTTTCTCCGGCACGGCTTGATCACACAGGGCACACGCTGCCTGCAAAGCCGACAATTTCAACGCATCTTGCATAACCCGCGCAGCCGTAGACCGTGAGAGCTCTAAGGTTAATGACCCAAGACTATCGCTGGTACGGGCGCGCCAATTTGCATCAACGATATTGCCAATTTCGAGCGTGCCGCGATTTTTCGATGACGATGCACCGCGCACATAGCCCGCTTGGCGGCCATTAGAGCGCGTTAATAAAGACACCACGGCACCGTTTTCACCATGCCCGCGCGCCGCTAATACGACAGATTGATCTTGCCATTGTTCCATAGGCAACTATTATCGTCCTCATTACAAAATGATTCCAGCAGGATATAAAAAATAATGGTGACTATCCCCAAATCAGATATTCATGAATTGGTCTGCAATGCCCTAAAAAATGCAGGATTACAAGATAATCAGGCGATTGAGGAAATATACACGCACCTGATGTATAACGAATTATCAGGCAAGCAATCACACGGATTACTACGTGTAAAATGGAGCATTGATTACATCAACAAACATGGCCTGCCCGTCAAATCACCGGATTTAGCATTAGATAGCGGTGCGCTTGCCATTGTTGATGGACAGAATAATCTGGGCTTGGTAACAGCACGTTATGCAGCAGATGTGGCCATAAACAAAGCCAAAGAACACGGTATCAGCTTCGTTGGCGCGCGTAATCACTTCGGCACAACGGGCAGCATGAATTACTATAACCGTCTGTTTGTTGAAAATGGTTTGGTCGGCATTGCGGGATGCAATTCCTTTGCCATGGTCTGTCATCCTGATGGCTTTGATCCAGTTTTAGGCACAAACCCCATATCATTCGGCATTCCATCAGCCAAAACCCCGTGTGTTGTTGATGTCACCACCGCACAATGGGCGTATGGAAAAATACTGGAACTCCATAAGGCAGGAAAAGATATTCCTAATGATGCTTTCGTGGATAAAGATGGAAAACCATCAACCGATGTCAAGGATGCAAAAGACGGCGCGATGCTGCCGATGAACGGCTATAAAGGTTTTTCCATTGGACTTGCTATTGAAGTATTGGGCGGTGCATTGATTGGCGCAAAATCAGGCCTGAATGCGGTTCAGGGGAGTGACGGTATTTTCTTCATTACGATCAATCCGGATATGCTCGTTGGGCAAGAGATTTTTGAAGAGCAAGTCGAGAAATTATTGCAAGAAATTAAATCCTCGCGCCATGAAGCAACCGTCACAGAACTTTTAATCCCCGGTGAGCGATCAGCTAAAACATATAATAAAAACAACAACAATGAGCATATTGACGTTGTTGATACTGTTTATAACGAATTAAAGGAACTCGCGGCATGAGCATAAAAGTCGGTATTGTAGGCGTTGGCGCGATTGGTGGAGCCGTAGCCAAAAAACTAACATCAAAAGACGGAATAAATGGATTCACACTGACATGCATATCCGATCCAAATAAAGATACGGATTATGGTGTCAATAACGTGTCACTAGACTCTCTTATTGAGCAATGTGATCTGATTATTGAATGCCTGCCTGCCGAGGCCGTTCCACAGCTCGCCGAGGCCGTTTTTAAAGCCAATAAGGATATTATTTTTATCAGCAGTGCCGCCCTTCTCGTCTATCCACAGATTATGGATAACTTGAAACAATCTAAAAGCCGCGCCTATTTACCATCTGGCGCATTATGTGGCCTTGATGGTGTCACCGCCATGCAGGAAATGGGCATTGAAAGCGCGAAAATAGCATCCTCCAAACCACCAATGGGCTTTACAGGCGCACCATTTATCGTTGAGCAAGAGATTGATTTAAAAAGCATAAAACAAAAAACACTGATATTCGAAGGAAACGCGTTAGAGGCATCAAAGGGCTTTCCCGCCAATGTGAATGTTGCCGCCACCCTGAGCTTAGCCGGTATCGGCGCAGAGAAAACGCGCGTAGAAATATGGGCTGATCCCGAGGCGACAGGAAACAGCCACGAAATAACCGTTAAAAGTGCCTACTCCACCATAAGATCACGCATTGAAAACATGCCAGATCCTGCGAATCCGAAAAGTTCAGTGCTTGCAGCGCAAAGCATCATTGCAACCCTTAGGAAAATGAGCGATCCTTTGGTGATATCGTAAAATAGAAAGAACCACATGATTCCTGCCAAACATTTTTATATGATCCGTCACGGTGAAACTGAGGCCAACAAAGCCCGTATAATGGCCGGCAGCCTCGACTCCCCACTAACGGATCATGGACGATCACAGGCCGCAGTCGCACGCGATATAGTGGAATCACTGGAGATTAAACCTAAAGCGATCATTCATAGCCATTTATCGCGCGCACGCGATACGGCCTCTATCATAAACGAGGCTTTAGACGTTCCTATGCATGAAGAAAAAGACATCGCAGAGCTTCATGCAGGCGACTGGGAAGGTGTGCCATATGAAGAGTGTGAAGAACTTTTATCAGGATGGCCCGAGCCACCAAACGGCGAAACATTTCAGGATTTCTGCACGCGCATAAAACGCGGCAAAAATAACATTTTGACAGAGCATGACGGTCCCGTTCTTATGGTGTCCCATGGCGGCGTGTTCAGAGCCTTTGGCGGGCTTTACGGTCTTCAAACCCCTGGCGTATTTAAAAACTGTCACCTTTATGAATTCCAGCCTGACGTGGCAAGCACTATATTTCCTTGGGAAGTATGGTCTTACGAACAAAAACAAGCTATCGAGCGTATTAAAGAAGATGTGTTTCACACGAGCGAACTCTTAGAATCCCCTCATGAGCCCACGGAACGAACAGCTTGATGCACGTCAAAGGCCTGCTTCGTTTCCCGTACATCATGAACACGAAAGATTTGAACACCCTGCTCTAATGCTGATAAAGCCGCCGCCAGAGAACCAGCAAGGCGATTTTTAGGATTATCATCGCCTGTTAACGCACCAATAAAGCTTTTACGTGACGCACCAAGCATGATGGGGCAGCCGAAACGATGGAATGCGTCCATATTATTTGAAATCGTTAAATTATGATCCAATGTTTTTCCAAACCCAATCCCCGGATCAAGGATAATCTTATCCTTTGATATACCGTTCTTTTCACAAAAACCAAGACGTTCCTCAAAGAAGGCCAAAATTTCATCAATCACATTCTCATATTCAGGGCGGTTTTGCATATCTTGGGGTGTGCCTTGCATGTGCATAATACACACAGGGATATTCGCATCGACAACAACAGACGAACTCTTAGTATCATGGCGCAAACCACTAATATCATTCACAATATTAGCGCCACACTTGAGTGCATTTTTCATTGTTTCGGAATTGCGCGTATCGATTGATATATAGGGGGCCTTACCCGCTAAACCCTCAATAACAGGAATGACACGTTTAATCTCATCATCCACACTGATGATATCTGCATTTGGGCGTGTCGACTCACCGCCAATATCTAGAATATGTGCGCCCTCTTCTAGTAATTGAAGACCATGTTCAATAGCGTGTTCAGCGGAAAAGAAATCCCCCCCATCAGAAAAGCTATCAGGCGTAACATTAACAATACCCATAATAACGGGCTCACCGCTTCGGCATAATTCCATGATGTCACCCATGACGCGCCTCCGTGTCTTCTTGTATACGCTCAATTTCTTGGTCTTTGGGTAAATTTTTAATGAGTTCAGAAACTGAAACACCGGAAATTGGATGCACCCAGTCAGGTACGACCTCTTGCAAGGGATAGAGCACAAAGGCACGGTCACTCATTCTGGGGTGAGGGATATGCAAATCTTTGCCTTCTATCAAACGGTCATTATACGCGAGTAAGTCCAAATCTATCACGCGCGCTTCGTTTCTACCGCGACGGACACGCCCAACATCATCTTCGATCGAGGCCAAAACAGCGAGTAGCGCATGAGGCTCTAACTCGCTTTCAACGGAGCATACCGCATTTCTATACCACGGCTGATCTGATATAGGCACAGGTGCGGTCTTCCATATGCCAGACATCTTTTCAACAGTTATGCCACGCGCTTCAAGCCGTAAAACTGTCGCTCTCAAGCACTCTTCCGGCGTGCCATCAACACCGTCTAGATTTGCCCCCATACCAATTAAAATCATCTGCATACCTCAAAAAAATAGGGGCCATATAGCCCCGTTTCTTTATATATCTTAAAAATCCGTTTTAGGAAACCCAACTACGCACTTTGCCTGTATCAACATGGACAAAGCTGCTGCGTGGATAGTACCCTACGCCGCCCGCCTGCAGTGACTTGGCGATGTTTCTAAGCTTTTTCGTGCTGTAATCAGGAATACGAATATCTAATGCCTGCCCGTACATATGGAATGAATTAGACGCCACGCCCTTTGATCTCTTACCAAGCATCGCATTTGTTTTAGGGCTGCGGTAACCGGAAAGTATGTGTAAAGGTTCCTGCACGCCGGTTTTTCTCTGTACGATCGACATGATATCAACAACATGCGGATCCATCGGGAAAACTTCCTTTGTTCTAAAATCACGTAGAACGTAACTTAAACGCTCAAACGCGTCCGGAAGATACTTATCGCCAACACGATATACCCCGGAAAAACTTTCGCCTGTATGTGCATGACGGAAAGAAACCTTCCACGCATCGTTTTTGCTCGCGGCAAGAACATTTCCTGTCGAAATAAAAGGAATTGCAGTACCAATAATGCCGGCAAAACCAAACTTCATTAAGTCACGGCGCTGCGTGTCCACGCGCTCATTGGTATTATCCATGTCAAAAAACTGTTTCATATAACCCCCCGTTTAGCAAAAAAGCGGCGTAAATGCAAGAAAACAAAAAGAAATGCCCAAATGGGCATAGAACTCGATAGAGATAGTTCTACATTACTTTTTTATATGAGTAAATATTCAATTTGCCGGAAGACTTTGCAAATTGTATGTCCAGATATCGGCTAATCCGCAGATGTGGACAATATAATACCATTGTCCCTTATTATGGGAACTCCGTCAAGCTTTTTAAGTGCCCCAAGCAAGCTTTGATCGTCGTCATAAATATCACGCCCATATATTACTTGCCCTGCTTCGCCCAACCAAACCGTGTAATAAAGCAAATAAACTGTGACATGATCATTCGTATAAAGATCCGTCATTTTTTTAGATGCTATGATTTTTTTAAGATCACCATCTGCCCAGCCTTTACGGTTTTTAAGAGCAAATTGCGCCATCTTTTCAGGATCCTGCATGCGAACACAGCCAGAGGATTGCGCCCTATCAGCTTTATAGAACAAAGACTTATTATTTGTGTCATGCAGGTAAATATTATGCTCATTTGGCATCAAAATCCTAATAAGACCAAGCGGATTGTGCGCTCCCGGTACTTGAACCATATTCAAATTATTCAACTCTTGCTTTGAAAGCGATGCCCAATCAACAACCATAGGGTCCAACGTTGGTGCATCACGACCATAACCATCAAAAAGCTCCATGCCCTTATCTGCAAGATATGCAGGGTTTTCCAATAAGCTCGGCAGGATATCCTCTTCTTTTATGGTCGGCGGCACTGTCCAAGTCGGGTTAAACCTAACGCCATGTATCTTGGTCACAAATGAAAGTGTCGGTCTCTTCTTGCGCCCTACAATCACAGGCATCGTGAAAGCCACACTTCCGTTTTCTATGGCCCACAAGCGCGCAGAAGGAATATTGACAACAACAAAACGTTCCGGTTTTTCATCAGGAACCCAGCGCAATCGTTCCATATTCACGATAAGCTGCGTTATTTTATCGTCTTTTCCATGGTTCAACGCATGTAACGTCTGTTTCCCAACGATACCATCAGGCTTTAAACCATGCTCGGCTTGAAATTTCTCTACGGCCTGAACCAATAATGGGTCATAAATATAAAGCTCTTCCTGACTTGGCTCTTGCGCCCCAAGCCTTAAACGTAAAGCGGGAACATTGTTATCTTTCCTACCCGGATACAACGTACGGCGGATGCTAATAGGGTCAAAATCAGTAAGGTTTTCATCACTGTTATCAACCAATGAAATCAGCTCTGCCTTTAACGTTTGATATGTCGCAGTTTGAGGCCCCTGACGCTCCAGAAACGCATCAATATCATCCAAATCTTCAGGCAATAATGCCAAAGCATCTTGCGCAGATATACGCTGCAGCCAATCTTTCTGGCGTAATCCAAGCTCATACGCATTAACGCGCATACCGCTTAAGTCTTGAACGTACCTGACATAACCGTCAGTCAAAAGCACTTCAAGCTTTAGCGCCAATTCTTCAGAGGAACGATCACCATACTCATCATGAGAGATCAGGAGATCAATAGTCGCAACATTATATGAATTTGGATTTAGCCCGTGGTGCCAAGCATTTTGCAGTGCTTCATGTAACGTCTTCCCCGCCTTATTAAGCTTCGTCCCTCTAAGCCATAAAGGCTCACCATCTTGCTCCATATAAAACGCGTCGATGACGGCTTGGTTATGAAGCTGTTTTGCCATTGAGGGCTGCGCGTATGTCCAGATAACACAAACAAGCACCCAAAAGAGAACCTTCGAAAAAGGCTTACATATCATTATAAATCACTTTTTTAATCTTACGCCCAAACAGTATTGTAACGCTTAAAGGTTAACAAATACATGCGTTTCTTCTTTTGCACCGGGGTGCGTGACCGCGCCATCACGCGCTGGCCCTACAAGCTGAGCATATTTATAAAGCGCACCCGAATTATAATTGGTTTTTCTTGGTTTCCATTCTGCGCGCCTTTGCTCCAATTCTTCATCGGATAGCTTTACATCCATTGTGCCTTCATTAGCATCAATACGGATGATATCGCCATCTTTGATCAAGCCAATAGGCCCACCAACTGCGGCCTCAGGGCCAACATGCCCAATACAGAAACCACGCGTACCGCCTGAGAAGCGCCCATCGGTAATAAGGGCAACTTTACCGCCGGTTCCCTGCCCGTATAATGCCGCCGTCGTGGAAAGCATTTCACGCATACCCGGGCCGCCTTTCGCGCCCTCATAACGGATAACAAGAACATCGCCTTCTTCATATTCACGGTTCTGAACGGCCTGAAAACAGGCTTCCTCACCGTCAAACACACGTGCAGGCCCTTCAAACACCAACTCTTCAAGACCGGCGATTTTTACAATCGCGCCTTCCGGTGCCAAATTCCCCTTCAGGCCCACAACGCCGCCTGTCGGGTAAATCGGCTTTTTCACCGGATACACAACATCCTGATCTTCGGGCAAGCTCACGCCTTCCAAATTTTCTGCAATCGTCTTGCCGCTTACAGTGATACAATCACCATGCAGATAACCGTTATCCAACAGTTCTTTAAGAACAACGCCGACACCACCAACATCATAGAGGTCTTTGGCGACGTATTTACCGCCAGGGCGAAGGTTCGCAAGATACGGCGTCTTCTTAAAAATTTCAGCAACTTCAAACAGGTTGAAATCAATCCCCGCCTCATGCGCCATCGCAGGCAGGTGCAAAGCTGCATTTGTAGAGCCACCAGTCGCCGCCACAATCGCCGCTGCGTTCTCTAGTGATTTGCGCGTCACAATATCACGTGGACGCGGGCCACCATTTTTGATGAGTTGCACCACAGCTTCGCCAGATGCCGCCGCATATTCATCGCGACTTTCATACGGCGCAGGTGCACCGGCCGAATTCGGCAATGCCAAACCAATCGCCTCACTGACACAGGCCATAGTATTGGCCGTAAACTGACCGCCACACGCCCCCGCGGACGGACACGCCACACATTCAAGCGCATGTAAATCCTCATCACTCATTTTCCCTGTGGCATGTTGACCTACGGCCTCAAACACATTCACAACATCAACATCTTTACCTTTAAATTTACCGGGCAATATTGTGCCGCCATACATAAACACGCTTGGCACGTTTAGACGGATCATCACCATCATCATACCAGGCAAGGATTTATCGCAACCAGCCAAGCCTACAAGTGCATCATAACAATGACCGCGCATCGTAAGTTCAACAGAATCTGCGATAACTTCACGTGACACCAAAGATGAACGCATCCCCTCATGCCCCATCGCAATACCATCCGTTACTGTAATCGTTGTAAATTCGCGCGGTGTTGCCCCTGCCCCATCAACACCCTTCTTAACGGCCTGCGCCTGACGACTAAGCGCAATATTACAAGGTGCAGCTTCATTCCAGCATGTTGCCACACCAACTAAAGGCTGATGAATTTGCTCTTCCGTCATACCCATCGCGTAATAGTACGAGCGGTGCGGCGCAGATTTAGGCCCCTCAGTTACATAACGGCTTACAAGCTTACTTTTATCCCATCCGTTTGGGTGCGCGTTTTTTGAATCCGGCATAGCAGAGAATCCTATTTCATAAGGTTTTGAGTTATTACATCTATTTGATTATTTTATAAAAAGCGTAAGAAACTTGAAAATGCAAGATTAGAATTACATTTTCTTTGTTCTTCGACCTGCCGGCTTAGATTCTCTGGGCTCCATCATGCCAACATCGTCTTTCATTTTATTAATCTGCTCTTCAGCCTCTTCATTGCCCTCTTCGGCCAAAACCATTGCATTATAATAACGTCTGAAGGCCTCCGCATTCGAAATAAACTGCACTCTTAAGACGCGCTGCCCGGTTCCCATAACCACAACACTAGCATAGCCGAGCATATGCCCAAGAAGCATCCGCTCAAGATCAATACTTTCTATTTTACTCAGGCGAATATCGACAACATCCATCTGCAACAAACCATAGCGTGCCAAAACACGCTTGTTTGTAACGGCTAATATCAAAAAATGTTGCGTCAATATGGCCGTACAAAGCATCAAAGCGCCACAAATTCCGACTAACATAGCAAGAGGCATCACGATGGGCATTAAAGCCCACATAAATAAGGCAAAAATCAAAACTGCAAATGATTTCCAGTAAATTGCCCAATGCAACTCGGCGCGAAGAATAACTTCCTCACCATCCACCAACATTTTTTCGATTTCTCTGTCCTGCGCCGTTTTAGGACCACTTGAATTTCTCTTAGTGTTACTCATCTTGCTTTCGCCTCTTCGATTGCTCTACGGAATGAAATAGGGTCTTCAATAGGCGGTAGCAAAACCTCACCAACGCCCATCCCGCGTACCATAACACGTCCGTAATTGAATATACGCCCTAATATAGGCTGCAGTACATTCACCCCCTCAATGCGATCGATGCTGATTTCACCAACATGGCGTGCAACCAAACCGCGTTTATATACCAAACGATTATTTGTAATCGCTATTTCTGTGGTCACTTTTACGACCATCATCTGTGCAAATTTCACTAGACCGAGAATAAAAAACAAGAAAGACACACCGCGTATACCCGGGTGAATAATCTGTATCGCGCTAAAGAACCCTGTTCTGGGTGGTAACTTGCCCATAAATTCATAGGCCTTGTACGCAATAAACATAATCATAATGGCACCAATAAGCCCCCACAAAATCGCCATAAAGGAGTTAACGGTGTACATCCAGTGAAATTTACCAACATGGATGAGTTCCTCATCAGGACCAAGGGACTGTTGTACGTAGAGCATATTAGTGTGTTCACTTTTCTTGTTAATTCATAAACGTAGGTGCATACCACCCGCGTACATCTTATAGCCCCAATACGCAGCTAGCAAGATTCAAATATATCAATAAGGTAGAGTTTACACATTTTTTATTTGAAAGCCTATATTTTTCACTCGCCAAAGGAAATCCCCAAAGATTTTGCCGTATGTACGAGCATACCATTCACATCAACCGTATGACATTTGGCTATTGCATCTTCAATCGCAACATCAACAATCGTATCATTTTGCCACGCGACCATACGCCCGTACTTCTTTTCCTGTAATAGATCAACGGCCCTTACACCAAAGGCTGAGGCGAGCAAGCGGTCATTGTACGACGGGCTCGCCCCCCTTTGTACGTGCCCTAAAACAGTTACTCTCGTTTCCGATCCTGTTGCCTCTGCTATTTTCACCCCCAAATAATCAGCGATCCCGCCATAACGTGTTTCGCCGCCATGATAGACAACTTCATGCTTCTTACCATCCGGCGTTTTAACAGCCTCTGATACAATCACCAGAGCAAAATTCCGTCCGTTTTCTTTGATCTCATTAATTTTCTTGGCAATGGCCTCAATCGTATAATCAATTTCAGGTATCAGAATAACATCTGCGCCCCCTGCTATTCCTGCCGCTAAGGCTATATGCCCTGCATCACGCCCCATAACCTCTAACAACATCACGCGATCATGGCTTGCTGCAGTTGGTTGCAAACGATCTAGCGCTTCGGTCGCGACAGAAACGGCCGTATCATACCCAACGGCAAAGTCTGTCATATTAACATCGTTATCAATGGTTTTGGGAATACCCACAAAATTGAGCCCGCCTTGCTTCACGAGCTTATTTAAAATTTCAAAACTGCCGTCACCGCCGATACCGATCACGGCCTCAATATCTAAATCCTTAAATGCTTGGATCAACTCATCAGATCGATCAATCACACGACCATCATCCATTTCATAGGCAAAAGGATTACGGGAATTGGTTGTTCCCAAAATCGTGCCGCCCATACGCATGATGTTACCGTCAAAATCATCCGGACTTAAAACTTTATACTGCGGCTCGGCCTCTAACAAACCCGCCGTTCCGTTCAAAAGGCCCACAACCTCCCAACCAATACCATTCGCACGCAAAACCGCAGCACGCATAACTGCATTAAGGCCGGCGCAATCACCACCACTTGTAAAAATCGCTACTCTTTTTGTCATGTAAATCCATTTCAGTTTTTAAAAATTGCGCCAAAGAAATTCTCTCGAATAAGAATCGTAACGCCTAGAGGGTATAACAGGAAAAGTTTTTTTTAAATGGTGCAAAGCACAATCATTATTACCCTATCGTTTTTTGTTTATCAAACAAGGGATTATATGTTATTCTTTACGATCAAATTTTCAAAAGGTTAATAAGTTATACCATGCAGGAAGATCTAGAAGAACTGAAAGCGAAGCTTACAGAATACAGAGGTGAGCATCAGGCACTTGATGAACTCATCGAAAAAGCTCTGAAAAGCGATACGCCCGTAAATCTTTTGCACATGCAGCAGCTTAAAAAGAAGAAATTGTGGCTTAAGGACATGATTCAAAAACTTGAAAGTGCGCTGATTGATGACATTATCGCTTAATATCTATTTATAGCCTTGCGATAAGGAACGCTTTTTCTTATAAATTGTACTCTTCTAAAAAACATAAGAAATGCGTGCACATATGACACATTCCGACACAGAGCCACTCGTTGGCATTATTATGGGTTCTCAATCTGATTGGGAAACAATGAAAGCCGCTCATAATGTATTGCATAATTTAGGCATAGCACATGAGTGTCGCATTGTTTCGGCTCATCGCACACCGGATCGCATGTATGAATATGCCAAATCGGCAAAAGACCGCGGCATTAAGGTGATCATAGCAGGCGCAGGCGGCGCGGCGCACCTCCCCGGTATGGTGGCGAGCTTAACACCATTACCCGTGCTTGGGGTTCCCGTTGAAAGCAAACCTCTGAAGGGAATGGACAGCTTACTCTCTATCGTTCAAATGCCTGGTGGTATTCCTGTTGGCACACTCGCCATTGGACAAGCGGGCGCAAAAAATGCAGGGATTTTGGCAGCGTCAATCTTGGGTACGTCCATGCCTGATGTTCAACAGGCGCTGGAAAACCAAAGGCAAAAGCAAACCGATAGCATTAAAGAAATCCCATCGGAGTAAGAACACATGCCCACAATCAACACTGATATGACTTTGGGCATTCTGGGTGGTGGTCAGTTGGGCCGTATGAGCGCCATGGCCGCAGCCAATCTTGGTATATCTGTCATTATTTTCTCCCCCGAATCAGATTGCCCGGCATCACACGTCGCCAAAGAAACAATTGTCGCGGATTATGATGATGAAGAGGCTTTAAAAGAGTTTTCCAATAAAACAGATGTTATTTCATACGAATTTGAAAATATCCCTGTCAAAACAATAGAGTACCTTGAAAGCCTTAAAGCAAATTCAGTACTGCCTGAAAAAGCCCTCCTTCATGTGTCGCAGGACAGAATCAAAGAAAAGTCATTTCTTAACGACCATGGGATCAAAACGACCCGCTGGGCATCGGTTCAAAACCTGAGCGAGATCCAAGCCACGGCAGATCAATGGCAGAGCAAACAATTTATTTTGAAAACGGTGCGATTCGGTTATGACGGCAAAGGCCAGATCAAATGCGAAACGGAAAAATTGGACGGTGATCAAGACCTAAAAGATTTCTTAAAGGAGAATGATGGGCACGCCCTTATCATGGAAGACTTCATAGCCTTTACCAAAGAAATATCCGTTGTCATAGCGCGAGATAAAAATGGAAAAACAGAATCTTATGGCCCAATGTTAAACCAACATAAGAACCATATCCTGCATAAAACGACAGTGCCCTGTGATCTTACCACCGCCACACACGAGCAAGCCTTCAACGTATCGAAAACCATTGCAAACTCGATTAATCTTACTGGTGTGTTAACCGTAGAGTTCTTTGTTTGTGACGATAACAGCCTTCTTGTAAATGAAATCGCGCCGCGTACACATAATTCAGGTCACTGGACCATAGATGGGTGCACCGTATCCCAATTCGACAATCATGTGCGCACCGTTTGCGGCCTACCCGTTGGATCAAGCAAACGTCATAGCGATGCCACCATGTTGAACCTTATTGGTGACGACGTTCACAATATTGATGAATACCTTCAAGATGATTTCACCTGCATTCACCTCTATGGTAAGAAACAGGTTAAAGAAGGGCGAAAAATGGGACACATAACGACCCTAAGCCCTAAAAGCGATTAAATAATTTATAAACAACCATATTAATCAAGGACATAACGCAATGAATGAACCTGCAAAACACACAAATGAGACTGACATACGCACCGAAAGCGATTCATTAGGCCCCGTCGATGTGCCTGCAAGCCGTTATTGGGGGGCACAAACGCAACGCTCTATTGAAAATTTCAAAATTGGCGGTGAAAAAATGCCCGCTCCCCTCATTCGTGCATTAGGGGTTCAGAAGAAAGCTTCCGCTCTATCAAACATAGACCTTGGCGCGCTAAATCAAGAATTAGGCAAAGCCATCGTTCAAGCCGCCGAAGAAATTATTGATGGCACACTGTTGGATGAATTTCCGCTTGTCGTGTGGCAAACCGGATCAGGCACACAAAGCAATATGAACGCCAATGAAGTGATATCGAACCGTGCGATTGAACTTTTGGGCGGTGAGCGCGGCAGTAAAGAGCCTGTACACCCTAATGATCACGTAAATATGGGACAATCATCGAATGACACCTTCCCAAGCGCAATGCATATCGCCGCCGCAGAACAGGTTCACCATGAACTCATCCCTGCATTGGAAAATATACATAGCGCCCTAGATAAGAAAGCCAAAGAATACGAAAAAATCGTAAAAATCGGACGCACGCACCTTCAGGATGCAACGCCGTTAACCTTAGGGCAGGAATTTTCAGGATACGCCAAACAAATCGAATTTGGCATCGCCCGCGTTAAGGCATGCCTGCCGCGCTTAATGCAACTCGCGCAGGGCGGCACAGCCGTTGGCACGGGTATTAACAGCAAGGTTGGTTTTGCTGAAAAATTCGCTGAACACGTTTCTGAAATCACCGGCTTAGAGTTTGTGACTGCTGAAAATAAGTTCGAAGCGCTTGCATCACATGATGCGATGGTTGAGCTTTCCGGTGCACTTAATGTTCTTGCGACATCTTTGATGAAAATTGCCAATGATATCCGCCTACTTGGCTCTGGCCCACGCTGTGGCATCGGTGAACTCAACCTACCCGCAAATGAGCCTGGCTCATCGATCATGCCCGGTAAGGTCAACCCCACTCAATGTGAAGCCCTGACAATGGTTTGCGCACAAGTTATGGGGAACAACGTTGCCGTTACTGTGGCCGGATCAAACGGGCATTTTGAATTGAACGTATTCAAGCCTGTTATGATTTACAATGTATTGCAATCCATCAGGTTAATCGCAGATGGTGCTAACAGCTTCACAGAAAAATGCGTTGAAGGTATCGAAGCCAATGAAGAGCGCATTGATAAGCTCCTGAATGAGAGTCTTATGCTGGTCACAGCACTTAATCCACACATTGGTTACGATAACGCCGCGAAGATTGCCAAGAAAGCGCACGCGGATGGATCAACGTTACTGCAAGCTGGTAAAGCGCTTGACCTACTGACGGATGAGCAATTTGCAGAATGGATCAACCCATTGGACATGATCAAACCATCTAAGTAAGGAAATATCCTGTGCCTGACGATATTCAGATCAAAAAGCGTTCTGTTTGTATTGCCGGGCACAGCACCAGCCTGACGATTGAAGATGAGTTTTGGGATTTATTCAAAGACATTGCACAAAGACGCAAAACGTCAATAAACGCCCTCATATCGGAAATTGACGAACATAACACGCGCAATCTCTCTAGTGCCGTCAGGGTCTATGTTTTAAAAGATTTAGAGCAACGCCTAACGCAGTAAATCCTTCAACACACCTTCCAGAACCTTACCGGCAGCATCCTCAAGATCAGGGGCTTTTTTCTGTTCTTGTTCGTTATTCTGATTTTGCTGTGATTCTCCTCCGGCTGCCGGTTCACTATTTTGCTTTGCGTTATCATTCCCCGGAAGGCCGAGTTTCTTAGAAATCAAATCATTCAACTTTCTTTGAACCTTACGACCAAGATAATCCTCCAGAACACCTTGTCCGAATGTTTGCGCGGGATTGTCCAGCGATCCCTTCAATGTCATTTCAAACGGAGGAACATCCGATGGCGTTTCCTCTGTGCCTTTTATTGACATTTTATGCTTGGTTGAAAGATACCATTTAGGAAGATCAATCGTTCCGACAGTATCGATGCGCGCCTTCTGCCCGTCTAAGTTCATAGAGTTAATGTTCACGATACCGTTTTCGATCACAAACGCTCCATCGAGAGTATCAAACGCCGTTTGCCCTCCCTTTGTACTCCCTTTCCATAGACCAAGAACCGTGTCGCCTGGCTTACTTTCATCAGATAGGGCGCGTACGAAACGTGTAACATCGACACCATCAAGAATAATATCAGAGCCCTTAACCACGCCCGTACCAGCAAGGTCATAGATCAAAGCTGCAGGGCTCACGCCGGCACTTTTCAAGTTAATATTCAAATTGCCTTTTCCTGATATTTTCACAAGGTTCGTTCCCAACAGCGCCTTGGAAAGTTTACCAAGATCAACATTCTTAAACTCACTTGTATTTTCAAAATGAATTGGAGAACGCGCCTCCTTTGATGATTTCACGCGGGACGTCAGGGCAATATTGCCGTCAAATACGCCTGATGTTAAATCGGTGATATCCAAAACACCGTTTTTCAGGGTTAATTTCATTTTTGGCTTAACCAGAGGCCATGCGCCATATGTGATACTTTGCGCCGTCAATGACACATCTGCATTCACAGAATGCAGTGCAGCCGTGCTTATGGGTTCTTTTGACCAGCGCGCTGAAGAGCTCTTATTGGAGTTAGACGTCATGACAGATTCAAGACTTACTTTACCAAAGTCCAATGCGCCCTTAACGCTCGGGACATTCGCACCAAGATCAAGCACCATACTGCCTGTAACGGATGTTCCGGATAGATCCCCTTTAATATCCTGTAATGTATAGGTGGAACCCTTTTGGCTGATTTTTGTATAAATATCTAAAGGCTTTTGTAGGTTTTTATCGCTTAACGGTGTTGCACTAACAATTTGTATCGCTTGCGCCATATTCTTATGCTTAAGCTGTAACACGAGATCATTAAGTGCAGGAGTTTCAAAAGGTGTTTTCACGCCCCCCTTTGCAATAACTTCACCGCCCATCGCAAGAATATTGGTCGTCATATCCACTGCATTGAATGAACCGTTCGCCTTAACCTTAATGTCAGCTTTATCGAGCTTTTGCGGCCACGCCGATGTATCAACATCCAACCATTTACCCAGTTTATGGATATTCGGGCTGTTCAAATCAACATAAGAGCTAATGCCCGATGCATCTTTAACATTTTTTATACCGCCAGAAATTTTTACAGATGATCCACCGAAATCTTTGATAGATAGATTATCAAGTGTAAGCGCAGAGCCTGCAGTTTTGGCATTTAAAGAAATCCCCTTGATATTCTTCTTTTGCCATATCAGCTCCGCAATATTTGCTTTTAAGTCAAGATCAACGGGAAGCGCCAGCGATGCTATACTTTGCTTTAAACTTCCGTTACCGGAAGATGATTTTGGCAACTTGGCGGCCAATTTATCATAGTCAATTTTTGGTGATGATATAGACAACCCTAAATTAGATTTATTCGTTTTTACATCGGTTTTGTAAGAACCAGAAATATCTATTTTTTGGCCATCTAATTGTACCCATGATTTATCAATGGATGTTTTGCCATCACTTCCGGAAACGTCGATATTCATGGCCGCGTTTTCAAAACCATACCCGCTTGATGTAATCTCCGAAATTTTGAAGTCTTCTGGCGTTTTTAATTTCAATTTATAAGATAATGGCGAAAACGTAACAGATAAGTCGCCGTTGAGATTCTGATTATTGTAAGTGAAGGCAACATTTTTATAATCCAGAGACTTTGCATCCGCTGTCAAAAGCCCCGTAGACGTCATTGCACCAGATTTTAAAGCCGCCGCTGAAATATTATATTCCGATAGCATCTTTACAACATCACCAATATGCAGGCCCGTTTGCCCCTGAACCGATAATGCGTCATCAAAGCTTACGACACCCTCATAGTGAAGCGCGATGTCGCCGGGTTGTAAAATCAATTTAACCTTGGGTGATATAATTTTGCTTTCGGCATCATAGGTGTCTGTTTGCGCATCGAAATTCAATGCCTGACCGCTATAGAAAAGTGAGCCTTGCGCCTTAAACGGGCCAGTTAGACTGCCAGCACTTAAATCAAGATTGATGTTTTGAATTTTCGTTTCTGCTTTAGATTTATGATCGTAATACGTAAAAGCACCATCTTTAATGCGAATTTTATCCAATGAGATTTTCTGCGTGCTTGCTCCCGCCTGTGCCTCTGTTTCCTCACCAGAACTCATGGCTTCGAGCTTCTCTGTCATAATATTCAGCTTGCCATTTTCCAGAGCCTCGAGCGCTATAATAGGCTTGATTGCTGTGAGAGAATTAACCTTGAGCTGCTTGCTGAACAAAGGCATCAAGGCAACATTGATATCCAAACGCTCCAGCGATGCAAAGATTTCATTTTTAGAGCCTTCGGGGGCTTTAATGGAGACATCCTCAATGAAGAAACGCGGCGAAGGAATAATAGAGAAGCCCAAATCCCCATTCACATCCATCTCAAGGCCAGTTTTATCTGCGACTTGTTGCGCGGCTTGCCCCTTATATGCGCTCCAATCTATGAATGACGGCGCAACGACCACGGCGGCAACACATACAAATACAACAGTGAAAATAATTACCAAGAAACGTTTCATGGACTCTGCCTCATTTTTTAAACTTAGGTGTAATCAAATAGTATCGGGATGTGAGTGCAATCTCAACATCAAAAAGATTGAAGGAACTCAGTCTTTAATTATCTTTCTGCGTTGAATACTCAATAAAATCAGAATTGGATGCGATAATCCTTTTGATGAGCATGCTAACAACGGCTCTTATTGTTGGGTCGCTATTACGCAACTTTTCTTCGAATGCAGAACGTGTAATCACGATAAGATTACAATCCTCGACAGTACGAACGCTTGCCGTTCTCTTATCATCCGCGATCAACGCCATCTCACCACAAATTTCACCGGCGCCAAGGCGCGCCAATTCAATCTCTTTACCGTCTTTATTGGTAAATACACTGACCTCACCTGATTGAATAAGGTAGGCTGAATAAGCATCATCATCTTCTTTGATGATGGCAGTTCCCTTGGGAACAAAACGCCGCTCTAATATAATTCGTTCATTAGTCATGCCCTATATATACAGAAACACAGGCGCGTTTTCTATAGATATATCAAGAGAACTAACAGTAAAGTGATACGAAGGGCGTGGCTCGCTACACCATATATTGACCACCATTAGCAGAAATAGTCGCGCCCGTAACAAATGCCGCCTTTTCAGAAGACAGGAAGGATACGATCGCCGCAATTTCCTCCGGCTGCCCCATGCGCATTTCGGGAATTTGCCTGATGATGGAATCAAGAACATCTTGCGGAATTGATGCGGTCATGTCTGTTTCAATATACCCTGGACAAATGGCATTCACCGTGACGTTTTTCGCCGCAGATTCCAGAGCTAAAGCCTTCGTAAAGCCAATCATGCCAGCCTTCGCGGCAGAATAATTCACCTGCCCAAACTGCCCTTTTTGACCATTGATTGAGCTGATATTAATGATACGCCCATATTTGCGCTCTCTCATTTTCAGTATAATGGTACGGCACATATTAAAACAGGAAGAGAGGTTAACTTGCAGAACATCATTCCAGTTTTCCAAAGGCATCTTATGCAACACACCATCGCGTGTTATGCCTGCATTATTAACAAGCACAGCAATCTCGCCATACTCAGATTCGATAGTCTCCATTGCCTTTTGACATTCATCAAAGTCCGCAACATCGAACTTTATTGTCTCGCACCCTGTTTCATCCTTAAATTTTTGCGCGGCTTCATCATTACCACGATAAACGGCAACAACTGTGTAGCCATCTGATTTAAGCTCTTTCGAAATGGCTTCGCCTATTCCGCGCGTTCCACCTGTTACAACGGCAACCTTAGTCATTACTTTTTCTCCTAAATATCAAAAATCTTAACGTTCAACACAAAGCGCAATCCCCATGCCGCCGCCAATACACAATGTTGCAAGTCCCTTGGCAGCATCCCTACGAACCATTTCATGCAACAACGTTACCAAAACACGTGTACCTGATGCACCAATCGGATGCCCAAGTGCAATGGCACCACCATTTACATTCGTTTTTTCAGGATCAAATCCTGCCTCCTGCAGCACACAGCATGCTTGCGCGGCAAATGCCTCATTGGACTCGACCAAATCCAAATCACTAACAGACCACCCAGCCTTATCCAATGCTGCCTTTGATGCGGGGATCGGCCCGGTGCCCATAACAGACGGGTCAACACCGCGTGTTGCCCATGATTTAATTGTTGCGATTGGCGTTAGACCGCGCTTCTTCGCCTCGCTTCCGCGCATCAATACAACCGCCGCAGCGCCATCATTAATACCTGAGGCATTCGCAGCCGTCACAGTTCCGTCTTTCTTAAAGGCCGGCCTGAGTTTACCAAGCCCCTCAGCCGTTACGCCTGCGCGCGGAAATTCGTCCTTATCCATGACAACTGTTTCTTTACGTTTTTGTATTTCTACAGGCACGATTTCATCATTAAACTTACCCTCAGAAATAGCTTTCTCGGCTTTGTTCTGCGACGATGCTGCGAACTCATCTTGTTGTTCTCGCGAAATATTGTATTTTTCGGCGATGTTTTCTGCCGTGATGCCCATGTGATAATCATTGAAGATATCCCACAGACCATCAACAATCATTGTATCGCGCATTTGTGCATCACCAAACTTCACGGCTTCGCGCAAATGCATCACATGCGGTGATAGGCTCATATTTTCTTGTCCGCCTGCAACAACGATATCAGCATCACCCGAGAGTATCGCCTGCATACCGAGAGCTATTGTGCGCAAGCCTGAACCACACACCTGATTAACTGTCATAGCAGTCGCGTCTTGTGAAATACCTGCCTTTATTGCGGCTTGCCTTGCAGGGTTTTGGCCGCAACCCGCCGTTAAGACCTGTCCCATCAAAACGTCATCAACGTCTTGCGCGTCAATATTTGCATCTTCTAGAACTGCGCTGATAACCCGCGCGCCCAAATCTACAGCAGGCACAGTCGATAGCCCCCCACCCAATGTTCCGATTGCTGTTCTTTTTGCTGCAACAATTACTACGGTATCCGTCATAATGTTTCCATTCACTTTTAAATTCTGTTCACTATGAAGACACCATATATCCACGGGCAAATTTATCAAGCACAAAAGCGTGTATGCACAACATTTACTTGCATCAAGATTTCAACCAGTTCAGCATCTCACGCCACACAGATGACACCGAATTTTTACCAACGATCATCCCGATATGTCCTGCCGAAACATCGAGCAATTTAGACTGCGCTGATAACTGGTCATGTAATGCCAACGCACAATTATATGGAACAAGCCTGTCCTTTTTTGACGCAACAACCATTGTCTTCGATTTTATATTCTTAGGATCGATAGCAGTGCCCTCAATGACCCAATCACCTTTTGCCGGTTCGTTCTTGATAAACCATCGCTCTATACATTCCACCGCGACCTGACCGGGAATATGGACATCATCGTTCAGCCAATCCTCTACCGTAATAAAGAATTTTGCTTCCTCACTATTTTGATCCATTGCAGCGAAGTTACCGAATTTTTGAACTGAACCTGCCGACCCTAAGCTTGCGAATAACGCCTGAATATATTGGGATGGCATAATGCCCTTATCTTTAATAGCCGGAAGCACAATCGGTGACCATATTCGAACAGACCGTGCCAACTCATTACTTTTATTATCATTAGCGCGCGCGTGGAAATCCCACGGCGTTGCCAAAAACACCATTTTATTAATCTGCTCACTGGCAAAATGATAAGCAGGAACCAAAAGCGTTCCCCCCATACAGTATCCAAGTAAATCAATCGGCTGATCATGCAATTCAGATATATGTCTTATCGCATCAACTAACCTTTCTGTTACCAATGTCCCCAGCGTAACGTCTTCTGATATCTCATCAGAAGGTAAATCCCCCCAATCTAACAAATAAGTCGCAATACCGTTTTCATTAAACCACCTTAATAATGACCTTTGCTCGCTCAGGTCCAGAATATATGACTTATTAATCAGTGATGGCACAAGAAGAAGCGGTTTTGTTTGTGTTTTTATTGACGTATTCTTAGATTTCAAAATACGGGTAGCGCCTGAACTCCAAACAATATCCAACGCTAGCCTTTGTGGTTCAAAAGAGTGCGCTTGATAAAGTTTTATGCCGCGCACCATTTCGACAAGCTGTTCTTGCGTGAAAGATGGCTTAAATTGCGCTGCATACGCGCGTATTGGCTCGGCACTCGCCGCAGCCATACCAAGATGAACCAACAAAGGGTGCAATCCCTTACGCATAAACAACTCCTTTATGTGCATTACATAACACGCAGCATAAAAAAATACTGCAGTTTATCCATACAATGCTTTTTTTTTAATCATTTTTGTGCATAATATAGTATATTACATCAAAATATTTAACGAACAAAGGTGCAACATGGCCAAAGCAAAAAATGGCAAGGATGAGCCAACCGTAATCAAAAAATACGCAAACCGTCGCCTGTATGACACAGGGCGCAGCAGTTACGTCACGCTCGATGATTTGTGCGAAATGGTTCAAGAGGGCCATAACTTTATTGTTCTGGAGGCCAAGACAGGCAAGGACATAACGCGCAGTGTCTTGACACAAATCATTGCTGATCAAGAAGCAAGCGATGAGACACTTTTGCCAACGAACTTTTTGCGCACTTTAATTGGTTTTTATGGCAACAATATGCAAAGCATGTTGCCCGGATATCTTGAACAGACGATGAATGTTTTCGCGCAAAACCAAGAGCGCATGCAAGAGCAAATTAATAAGTCATTTGAAGGCATGCGCAATATGGAAGGCATGTTTCCGCAAAACAATAACCTGGAAGAACTCACACGTAAAAACATGGAAATGTTTGAAAAGGCAATGAAAATGATGCCTCCATTTAATATGGGCTATATGGGATCACAAGACGCGAAAGACAAGACAGATAAATAATCGCCTTTCCAAGCGCTACAAAAATAATAAAAGGCTTTGATGTTTCAAAGCCTTTTTACATGAAGAGTTAGTATTTTTAAGTATTGTTTTATTTATCGTCCAAAGGGCTTAATTCTTGCGCCAAAAGATCCTCCGGTTTGATAATGCTTTTCACAACAGGATCATCTGCCATGTTTTCAACAGACGATGTTTCAATATTTTCTTCAGCGGCAATAAAACCGTCCATACGTTCGCCATCCATATTCAAAATAGGCGCAACTTCATCTACGGGGGGGTATTCAGTGTCAATAAACTTAACCTGCTTTCCTTTGCCCGTCTTTGATGTTGCTACAATTTCTTTCGTCCCGCGAGAAAACTCTACCTGAGCATTTTCAACGCTCTCACGAAGCAGCGCGTTTGTATCAAGAACCTTACTCTCTTTGTATGATGTCTCTTTTTGGAAAACCACCGATTTCGTTTTTTCTGACAACAAATCAATGCGCGCTTTCAGTTCTTGGTTCTCTAAACGCAACGCCATTGCCGCACTGCGCTCTTTTTGAAGGTCATCTTGCGCTGAACTATCACTCTTCAATTCTGCGATAATATCCTGATACTCTTTAATTTTTGTCCTGTAGACAATCGTATTGTCACGCTCTTGATCCAGTGCAAGTTGCAAAGCATCTTTTTGCCCCAACAATTCGGAAATTTGCTTTTTCGAATTTTGGCTATCCCCCTGCCCCATAGCATAACGATCATTCGCCTCACGAAGTTGCTTAACTGTATCCTTCAAGCCTTCTAGCTTTTCAATATAATTGTCACGCTGAACGATCTCAAATTGAAGCTTTTTATTGCGTTCAAGTATGTCTTTCGCTGTTTGTCCGTTCGCCGAACTGGATTTATCGGCAAGCTCTAACTTTCTTTTCAAGGCGGCATTCTCAGATAGCAATCTTTCTGCGACTTGCGCAGCGTTATCGGTAGAAACCAAAGAAGCATTCTGCGCCTTAATTGTATCCCTCAAGCTTTTATTTTGCTTTTGAACGGCTAAAAACTGTTCTTTTGAATAACTATTCTCAGAAATACCTGCAACTTTTGCTTTTAACTGCTTGTTATCCTGCTGTACTTTCGCCAACCTTTCTTGAAGTATTTCCAACGCCTTAAGGTTATTCTTGTAAGCGCTCATAGCCTTATCTGCGCGTGTGTCCTCAGATAGTGCTTTCTTATTCATGTCCGCTACAGATACTTTTAATTTTTGATTTTCCGCCTGTAGCTGGTTGATTGAACCTTGCAGTGATTGAATTTTGGCTGACTTTGCCTGAATTTCAGATTCCTTAGCATTCAGAGAGGCGCGTTGAACTTGGTTTTTTTGAAGTGCTTTATTCGCATCCTGAAGTCTTTGTATTTGCTTCTGAAGCGCGACAATACGCTCTGCTCCATTATCACGCTGGTTTAGCGCTTCTTTAAGAAGGGCATTTTCTTTTTTATATGCTTGTAAAGCCGAAGCATTATAGCCGCTCGCCTGACCGGACAAACCATTCACTTGCTCAAGTAATTTTTGATTTTCATTTTTTAAGGATGCAATCTTACGTGCATAAACATCATCAGACGTAGGCGCGCTAACACTCTTTTGATTCAAAAGTTTTGTTAGGCGTTTATTTTCTTCAATAAGAGCCTGAATGCGACTATCCGGAGCTATTTTGGTGCTCTGCTTACTCCCCATCATTCTATTAATGCTGTTGCGGAGTTGCTCATTTTCTTTTTCAAGATTTTTTAACTGCTCACGAAGAGCCGATGTGCTTTGTTTATTAATTTTCACATTCTCTTGTTCCCAACCTACTGTTGTAAACAAGGGAGATTGGCCGTCAGCACGATAATCCATTGCCGAAGCGCTGGCAGAGAGACACATCATTAATGACACAGAAGCGACAATCTTACGCACGGGAATATCCTCGAATTTTTAAATAACAACGCCCAATACTATTATGACAACATTATAAAAACAAGGAAAATCGAAACCACGAATCTCAAACGCTATCGCGGTTTTTCGTAATCACTCCACAGAGATATCCAGATTTGTTAATTCTCTGAAATATGTGCCAATGATGCTTCTAAGAATTGATCAATATCTCCATCCAAAACAGCCTGACTTTGGGTGGTTTCAACATTCGTCCTTAGATCTTTTACCATTTGATAGGGATGCAAAACATAAGATCTTATTTGATGCCCCCACCCTATATCTGTTTTTTCGCCATGCTCTTTGGCCTGTTCATCTTCCCGCCTTTTAAGCTCTTGCTCATAAAGACGTGCTTTGAGCATGTCCATTGCTTGTGCCTTATTCTGATGCTGTGACCTGCCATTTTGGCATGCCGCGACGACCCCGGTTGGAATATGTGTAATACGCACGGCACTGTCCGTTTTATTAACGTGCTGTCCACCTGCACCACTTGATCGGTAAGTATCTATGCGTAAATCCTTTTCATCGATATCAATATTGATTGAATCATCAATAACAGGACTTACCGACACTGAAGCAAAGCTTGTATGCCTACGAGAGTTTGAATCAAACGGTGAAATACGAACCAAACGATGAACGCCTGTTTCAGTTTTCAACCAACCATAGGCCTGAAACCCATCAATTTTAAGCGTGGTTGACTTAATCCCCGCCTCTTCGCCGTCGCTACGTTCTAGGGTGGAGTATTTAAAGCCTCGAGCCTCAACCCACCGCATATACATACGTAAGATCATCTCCGCCCAATCCTGCGCTTCCGTACCTCCTGCTCCAGCATTCACCTGCAAATAAACATCATTAGAATCGGCCTCCCCTGAAAGCAGGCTTTCCAAGCGATTGCGCGCTGCGCGTTTCTCTAATTTTTCAATCGCACGCTCAGATTCTTTAATGATCCCTTCATCGCCTTCCTCTTCTGCCATTGCGATTAAGTCAACATAATCAGAAAGAGAGGATTCAAGCTCATTGATACTTGTAATGCTTTGCTCAAGATGTGTGCGTTCTTGCATTAACTTTTGCGCCTTAGATGCGTCAGACCACAAATCAGGGTCTTCACTAAGAGCGTTAAGTTCGTCTAATCGGGAATTGGCCTGATCCCAGTCAAAGACGCCTCCGTAATAAAACGATAATATCTGTGACCGATGTTACTTTTGCTTCTATTTCTGCACGCATAGCAAATGAACTCCAAAATGAATATTGAGCATTCGAAAATTTAATATTGAATGAGGTGCAAAATCAAGCCGCTTGATGAGATGAAGGCATGTTATCCGAAGAGACTACCTTATCAACATATGGCGTGCCGTTCAAAACAGCGTCAACGGCCGCTTGAATTTTTGGTTCAACATCTCTGAACCTGGATAAAGTGATCAGATTTTTACTCACAACAAATTCCGGCGCAGCGCAGCGCCCGCCTACACCTTTAACGGTATCACACAAGGCATCTTTCGCGGCAACAGAATAGCCAGAGAGTAAATCGTGGAACATCAACAAATCAACCGCATAGTTATATGCGACCACAGGCTTACCAGTATTTAAGAAGCCTGAGATAAAAGATTTCACATTAGGATCAAGCTTGAGTTTTTCAATACTTCTTTTACCGCCCGGCAAAACAAGTACATCAAAATCACTTGGAACCGTGTCCTGCACAGAAAAATCAGGCGCATATCCCTGCCCCCAATGTGAACCATTAACTTTCTTCAATTCGTTCCACGCCTTAATAAGTCTGTCCTCGCTCGCGACGATACGACAATCATAACCACTATCGAAAAGTGCTTTTTGTGCCTGAGTAAGCTCACGTTCACAAAATCCATTTTCAACCAAAAATGCGGCTTTTCTGCCTTTGCTTCTAAGTGACGGCATAGTAATTACTCCAATTATTCCCTAACAATATACGAATATTACACAATTCAGTTTTTTTGTGCAACGCAAAAAAAGATTTTGCTTATGTTTAATAAAAGTGTAAAAAAAACAAACAATTCTTTACAATCACTTCCTGCGAGGATACATATTTAATGTACTGATAAAGAATCAAAAATTTGGTTTTATGTGTCATACGTAATATAAAGAATTAATAATGAATACGATGCGTTACTTTTAAGGAGCAAAAATATGAAATCTGTGCGTAATCTAGTTTTGGCAACTGGTGTCCTGCTTTTAGGCGGTTGTACAATGTTTGATACATACAGCGAAGTCGATGCGCTGAACGAAGCGCAACCTGTGGGAAGTCCTTTCACACAAGCTTTAGCTGGTGAATACAAGGCCTTTGCCAACAATCAATTAGAAGAAATGTTTGATTACCCGGACGCTCTTCATTTTGCTCGTAAAGGTCTGGCTGCATCTGCTGGCGAAGCTGTTATGCCTGAGCCTGTGACAGACTGGAACTTAAGTGAAAATCACTTACGTGAACTGGCTGCGGCACGCGGACGCCTTGTTATAACGTTTGATTTAGGTGGGCGCGAAATTGCACCAGCCACGGCAGCTTTGGCGCAAGCTAAGTTTGACTGCTGGATCGAACAGCAAGAAGAAAACTGGGAATCATCAGAAGATCTTTCATGTAAGAAAGAGTTTATGGATGCGGTTGCAGAACTTGAAGGACTGGTTCAACAAGCTCCACAAGCAGTTGAAGACGTTGCACCTCCCCCAATGGTTCCTGAAGAAGCGATGTACTTGGTATTCTTCAACTGGGATTCAGCAACATTGAGCGCAGGCGCAAAGAATGTTTTGGATGCGGTTGCAGAAGAAGTTGCGAAAAACCCACCATCACAAGTCATTATTGATGGTCATGCCGACACATCAGGTAATAAAGACTACAACCAGCGCCTTGGTTTCAAGCGTGCGAATGCGGTACGCGATGCACTTGTTGAGCGTGGAATTAACCCGGATCTAGTGTCTGTCGATAGTAGCGGTGAAGAAAAGCTTCTTGTTGAAACAGCAGATGATATCCGTGAACCGGCAAACCGCCGCGTGAACATTTCATTCAAATAATGAAACGAACACAGTAATGAATTTATAAAGAAGCGCTCATTGTTGCGCTTCTTTTTTATATATAAAGTCTATTCTCTTCGTTCTTTTAAATATCCAATCTTGATTTCTCGCTTTAGAAAATAAAATAGATAGATTATAAATACTTAGACAAGACCTTCACCTATGAAAGAAGGGTAAAACACCTTGGATTTACGCCCTATATTATACATCAACGGCATTTTCTTAAGCATTCTGTCCATCAGTATGATCTTTCCGATGCTTGCCGACATCTATTTCGGTTATGACGATTGGATGGTGTTCTTTGTATGTATTATTATCACAGCCTTCTTTGGTGGCGCCCTCATACTCAGTAATATGGGGCATCAGTTCGATATCACGACCAAGCAAGCCTTCCTCTTAACCAATATAACGTGGATTGTCTTACCCACATTCGGTGCATTGCCCTTCTGGTTATCCTCACAAGACATGTCTTTTACAGACTCATTTTTTGAATCTATGTCCGGCATAACAACAACAGGCTCTACGGTGATCACCAATTTGGATTACACACCTAAAGGAATCCTACTCTGGCGTGCCATGCTTCAATGGCTTGGCGGGATCGGGATCATCATCATGGCCATGTCGGTATTACCCTTCTTAAATGTCGGTGGTATGCAGATATTTAAAACCGAACTATCCGAAAATGAAAAAGCGCTTCCTCGAACAGCTAAAATGGCCAGTTCTATCGCCATTATATATATCGCTCTTACGGGGTTATGTGCAGTTTGTTACATGATCACCGGCATGGAAATGTTTAATGCTGTTGCACACGCCATGACAACAATTTCAACTGGCGGATACTCTACCTTTGATGCTTCGTTTAGCCATTACACAACCTTAGGGCCTGAAGTTGTTTGTATTTTATTCATGATACTTGGTGGGTTACCTTTTGTACTTTACCTGAAAGCCGTAAGAGGAAATTTAGCCCCTTTGTATGAAGACTCTCAGGTTCGATGGTTTCTATCTCTTGTTGTGATAACAACAATCGTGACAACCTCCTATCTGGTCAGCCAACAAGATATGACCGTTGGCGAAGCCGTCAGACGCTCTTTGTTTAATATCGTTTCGATTGTCACAGGAACAGGATATGGCAGTGGTGATTACAACGCATGGGGCGGTTTTGTTGTCAGTATTTTCTTCTTCTTAATGGTTATTGGCGCATGTGCGGGATCAACGTCATGCGGAATCAAAATTTTCCGCTTTCAAGTCCTTTACAGCGTTACAAAAGTGCAAATGAATAAGCTCCTTCACCCTAACGGCGTTTTCATACCGCATTACAACGGGAAACCAATGGCCAGTGACATTCCATCCGCGGTTATGGGGTTCTTCTTCATATATGCGCTCGGGTTTTCTTTTTTAGCCATCGCGCTGTCTTATGTTGGGCTAGACTTTATAACCGCCATGTCCGGCGCAGCAACCTCTATATCAAATGTAGGCCCCGGATTAGGCGACATTATCGGCCCAACAGGCAATTTCAAACCTTTGCCCGATAGCGCCAAATGGATTCTAAGTGCAGGAATGCTTCTCGGCAGATTGGAGCTTTTCACAATACTCGTGATGCTCTCGCCGAATTTCTGGAAACATTAATCAACGCATGATATTGAATTGATCTTTCAAAACTCTGCGAAGCGCTATATCAAGATCATCAATCATGCTATCTAACGCCTGCATCTCAAGCTGTTCACGCTCAACCAGTGAGACATGCTCTGATATGTATATGTTGCGACTCAAAATTAGGTTTTGTTTTTTTATTTCTGTATGATCTATACCAAGCCCTGTAATATTTATGTGTGCTTTCACATGATAATGATCACGTTTACCTAAACCGATGAGTGAACCAACACTATTATCGGACTCAACTACGGCATGATTAATTAATACGTCCGCAATTTCAATTTTCAACTTGCCCTGATTACCCGCGGCCTCATAACGACTTCCGAGATAATCAAATATTAATTCAGATGGATTGGAGACGAACCCAACAGGGCGTTTTTGCTTCACACCAGCATAAAGGTTAACAGGCTCATACGACGCGACATATAAAGGGAAGGGTTTTACATGATCAAACGTCATTTGCGCCAGAGGCTGTCCATCATAAGAAGAACACCCGTTAAGCATAACGGCACAAAACAACATTGGTAGGAAAACAAAATATTTCAAGAAACCACCCCTTTAATAAAGAAATTAAGACTCATCGTCTTTTTTAATTCTACGCAAAACATCAGCTTCTTTAAAGACATAAGTCTTACTGCAAAACTCGCACTTCATCAAAATTTCTTCATCTACGCTCATATATTTAATATCGTCTTCGGTCATTGTCATGAGAATGTTTTCAACGCGCCCCTCATCACATCGACACCCTTTTTTCAAAATCTTAGGCTCATAAACACGTATGCCCTCCTCATGAAAAAGGCGCAACAAGAGGTCATTTGACTCAAGCTCAGGCGAGAGCATTTCGTCCTCAGTGCAGCTATCTAGCAATATCATGGCACGACGCCAATCATCTTCTTGTAAATTCCCAGCTCCTGCTTCGGGATTTAGCCCATCCTCCGGCATGTTCTGCAGCATAATGGCACCGGCGCGCCAATGCTCACCGCGCTTACCTACAGCCATTTTAATACCAGTTCCAATTTGTTCGGATTGCGCAAAATAGTGCTGCACACAATCAACCATGGATGCACCTTTGATATCAACAATCCCTTGATACGGGCTTGCGTTTTCCCCCTGATCAACCGTAAATGCCAAATACCCCTTACCGAGATACTGCGCAAGATGGTTTTGAGAGCTTTCCTTTGTTTCCAAAGCAGAAATTTGTTCTCTGGATTTTTGAAATCTTTCTGCTTCAAAAGATGCACAACCACGCACAATCCCCGCGCTTGTGATATCAGAAACAAGCATATGAAGTGGGCCATCCCCCTGCGCCTGTAAAGTGAATATCCCTTCATATTTCAACATCGCAGAAAGCGCCGCAGTCAACGTTATCGTCTCTGCGACCAAATGCGCAATGGGTAACGGGTATTCATGCGCACCTAAAATATCATCCAAGATCGACCCAAGACGAATGATACGTCCGCGAATGGATGATTCCTCTAATTGAAATGTTTGTACAAAGTTATCAGAAACCACGCTTTACCGAACTCCTACGCATGAACATCCATTTTGTTCTTCAGTTATAAGCTTTACAATAAGACCTGAGAACATTTAACATCATTCTATCAGCACGATGCTTGATAGAAAGCTAAAAAATATGAGCCACAATAGAGCAGAATATTCAGACATTAAACCTGAAAATAACGCTCGTGCGAAAAAAAATACGAGAGAAAAAAGAGAGCGCAGACCTCCTAAAAAAATAACATCGACCTATCTTCATAATTCAGGCCTTTATTATTTGGAACGCTTTGCCGCCAGTAAAAAGCACTTCAAAACCGTTATGATGCGCAAAGTCAAACGATCTTGTATGCACCACAAGGATCAGGACTATAATGAATGCGCAATCTTGGTGGATGAGCTTGTCAATAAGTTTGAAAAATCAGGATTACTGAATGATGATTTATACACGAGCGGATCTGTATCGTCTTTGCGCAGAAAAGGGCTCTCACGTATGGCTATTATTTCAAAAATGCTTCAAAAAGGTATAGCCAAAGATCAAACTTTGCTTGCTTTAGAAAAACTAGACTATGAGACACATGAAAGCTGCGATGATGCGGAGCGTGCTGCGGCGTTAAATTTCGCGCGCAAAAAAAGAATAGGCCCGTATTTTAGAGGGAATGAGCAAAACATCAAAAGATCACTTGGCGTGCTTGCACGCGGTGGTTTCTCTTATAGCGTCGCTATGAGTATTTTAGAGATGAACGCTGAAGATGTAGACATGACAATGTACTAGCACCTACTACGTATCAACACGCTCTTGTTCTGATTTCTCTTGGCTTTTCTTTCGTACGCGCTCAGAAGGAAAGACTAACGTGACTGTTGTCCCGATGGACTTTTCGGACAAGATTTCAAGACGCCCATCATGAACATCCATAATCGCCTTGGATAACGGTAGGCCAAGGCCAGTACCGGATGATGATCTATCCAAGGCATTATCAAGTTGCCCGAATGGTGATAGTGCTTTTTGAACTTCTGTTATATTCATACCAACACCAGTATCCGTAATAGACAGCCTGAACGTGCCATCCATGTCGTAATTGGTAAACATCGTAATACGCCCACCGTCAGGCGTGTACTTAACCGCATTCGCATATACATTACCCAACACCTGTTTTATGGATAGCTCCTCCCCGACCATGAATGGCATGTCCTTGGTTTGATCCATCAGGCTAATATCTTTTTCTTTAATACGGGAATCATAAAGATCAACACAAGATCTTAAGACAGAATCTAAATCAAATTCACTTTCATTGAGATCTCTATTACCAGACTCTATTTTTGAAATATCTAAAATTTCATTGATAATTTTCAAAAGCCCTGTACCACTTTTGTTTATATCAGTAACGTACTCCTTGTACGCATCTTGCCCCAAAGGCCCCATAACCTCATTTTTCATGATATCTGAAAAACCAATAATCGCATTAAGCGGCGTACGAAGTTCATGACTCATGTTTGCGATAAATTCTGTTTTAGCACGGCTCGCCATATCAGATTGGATTTTGGCTTCCATAAGGGCAATGTCAGCCTCTTTACGCTTTGTGATATCCTCCATTGAACCTTCAAAGTAAATCACATTTTGCTGATCATCTTTCACAACACGGATGTTCTCTCGTACCCATATTTTGTTCCCGTCTTTTTGCATAACTTTACTCTCGTAACCGAAAACCTGTTCTTGCTTCACCAACGTTTGATTAAGATTTTCACGCCCTGCCGGATCAGGATAAACGATACCATTCGCATTCTTCACAACGCGCAGCATTTCCTCAGGGCTGTTGTAGCCTAATATTCTTGCCATCGCAGGATTCGCACTCAGGAATATCCCTTCTGGCGTTAACTGGTATAACCCACCTGCTGCATTTTCAACAATGGTACGGTACTTCTTCTCCGCTTCGGCAAGCGCGCGTTCTGCTCGACGCCTTTCTTCAACATCCGTGATTGTACCAACCACACGCAAATTTTTGTTTTCATCTTGACGGATCATCGACATCGCTAATTCAACGGCGCGAAACGTTCCATCCTCAATACGTAAGCGTGTGAATGATCTATACGCCTGTTTCTGGCCTTTGATTAATAAATCAAAATCATTCTTTTGCTTTTCTTGGTCTTGTGGATACAGCATAGAAAAAAGACTGCTGCCGCGCGAACGTTCAACCTCGAACCCTGTTACATTTTGCCATGCTGCACTTAAGAACAGTACGGTCCCTTCGATATCCGTTTCAAAAATCACATCACTAACGGAATCAATGATTGCTCTGTTGTCTCTCTCTGCCAGAGCCAACGCATCATTCAATCGTGCGCGCTCTGAAACCTCTGATTCCAATTCATAGTTTTTTTGCTCTAATTTGTAATTAATATCGGCCAACTTTTGCGATTGTTTATTATTATTTCTAATAAACAATGCACCAATCAACGTAAGAATAAAGCCAAAAAACAAAACGATATAAGGTGTTTTTTCAAGCAAAATAACATTCTGATTTTTCATGAAAATCAACGTAATCGCCCACTCACTATCGCCGATGAAAAAACCATAATCTTGAGTAAGGTTTTGATCTTGTGGGGCATCTTCTTCGCCAATACTTCGGTCCATATAGTATAATCTTTGATCACTTTTTGAATCCCGTATCGTAATACGCGAAACGGACCGCTCCTCGGATATTAAGCTTTGATCAAAGAACAGTGCTGCACGACTAACACCAATCACAATACCTTGGCTGGAATCATTTTCTTTTATCGTTTTTAAAAAGGCAAAGGATCTCGCCATTGTTTTAGGCTTGGATTTCTCCTCTAAATAATCCATCCCCTCAAAGTCCGAAACAATACGAAGCCTTTCACTTTGAAAAACTTTCTCTTTGATTAATCTCGTTATAAACCTTGTGTTAGGCACAAGGCGATACAGATCCTCTTTACCGGTCCTATTTTCCGATATTATTTTATATTGCCAGTTACCGGGTGACTCCTCGAAAAGCCATATCAGTTGATCAAAGTCACTCAAGTCAGATAGATTACGCCTTATCCGTGCAACCAAAATATCTTTATCAGAATTTTCAGAAAGCTGAATGATACTTGAGATGAGTCTCACAGAATTTTCAAGGCTGGATATACTTTCAAATAAAGCACGCCCCGCTTCTTGTGATGTTCGCTTATATTCTTCTGCGGACATACCATTGATAAAGTAACTAAAAACCATAAAGGACGTTAAGGTAATCACTGTACCACTGATAAGCACAAGCGCCTGTGCTAAGCCAGACGTAAGCCATATAGCCTTCGCCTTGTTTCTGGGTTTTCGCATCCCCATATTATTACTTTTGTTTACACCTTTTTTCATACACAACCAATACGATGAAACGCCACACAGTGCCCTATTATAGTATTTACAGAAAAATTATGACAGTTT
This sequence comes from uncultured Micavibrio sp., assembly GCA_965263215.1. GTDB lineage: Bacteria > Pseudomonadota > Alphaproteobacteria > Micavibrionales > Micavibrionaceae > UBA1672. Next base: position 1,342,449 of record OZ253663.1, on the reverse strand, counting down.
TGATTTACACACTGCTTATGATGGACAATTCCAGCCATGAAAACAAACCCCACGCAGCACTTATCCCGAGAAGTACACATATAAAAAGCATTTAGATTACTATTGTTGCATACATCCGTGGCCTATTTGATTAACCTTGACTGAAACATAAAAAAATAATAGCGTGATAAGTGCAGCATTTTACATTATTGGAACAGCATCATGTCAGAAGATAAAGATTTCACACCTCGGTTTTCTAATAAGGTTTTTTTTGACCTCTTTAAACAATACCAATCCATGCCCGAGCAAGTTAAGGGGCTTTTTGATGTTCAAATGAAAAACATTAAATCCATTAATCAGGCTCAAAGAGCGTCCATGGAGAACTTCCAAGAAATTGCCTCAAGGCAAAATGAAATTTTTTCTCAAATTATGCAGCAAACAACAATGATGGCCAATGACATGGCTCATGATTCAAGCCCGGAAGAAAAATTAAAAAGAAACGCCCTGAATTTTCAAAAAGGTTATGAGCAGGCCCTTTCTAATGTGCAAGAAATATCAGAATTAATAAAAAAATCGAACGCAACAGCAAGTAAGATCCTTAAAGATCGTGCGAACGAGAGCATCAAAGAAGTAAAGGCTCATACAGGTAAAAAACAGGCTTAGTTTAAATCGGCAAAGATATATGAACCGCCAGACCACCATACCGGCTTTTATCCAGCCATATCTCACCCCCATGTGAATGCACAATATCCATGGCAATCGGAAGCCCTAAACCGACACCTCCCGTTTCAGAATTGCGCGATGTGTCAACACGATAAAATGGTCTAAAGACCTCATCATATTGGCTCTCATCAATACCATGACCATTATCTTCGATAATAATTTCAATTTCCGACTTAGAGTTTTGCTCAAGTGTTATCCAGATATGATCTGCATGTTTTATGGCGTTGCTGATAATATTTGACAAACAACGCTTAAAGGCAATGGGGCGCAACATAACAGAAGGCTTTAAATCATTAAGTTGCATGTCCACATCACATCCTTGACGTTTAGCAGATATCGTAACCTCTCTTAAAACGCCGGATACATCTGTCATGTTAGATTTTTCACGCCCCTCACCGCGCACAAAGCTCAAATACCCCTCAATCATTTTTTCCATGTCGCTAATATCTTTTTTCATTTCATAAATATCAGGACTATCGCCCATCATGGAAATTTGAAGCTTAAGACGTGTCAACGGTGTTCTGAGATCATGTGAAACACCGGCAAGCATATCCGTTCTTTGTGATACTTGCCTTTGTATCCTTGTTTTCATATCCAAAAAGGCTTGTCCGGCTTGGCGCACTTCCCGCGCACCTTCTATTTTAAAGTTTTGAACATTCCGTCCTTTTCCCAAATGCTCGGCTGCTGCGGACAAACGTCTTATCGGGCGTATTTGATTACGCATAAATAAAACCGCAATCACAAGAAGAATACTGGAGGCGCCAAAAACCCATAGAAGAAATATATAAGTCGTAGAGGAAAACAAACGCCGCTGCGGCACAGACACATTCAGTACGCCTTGCGAAGTTTGAACCCGCACATCTATCCATTTTTCACTAAAATCAACATTCACAGTAAAGGGCATGCTCAAAACTTTACTTAGCTCCGTGATAAGACTTGTTCGTATCATGGCCTCCCAAGTCATGCCTTGCTGTACGTCCTGACGGTCATTGCCGGGTAATTTCGCACCATCATCATGCGTCACCAACAAATCGAGCCGCTGTGATAGCAGTTCAATCAGTCGATTTGTCTCTTCTTGTTTTTCATTTTGCTCAATGTAATGCACCACCAATGAAACTTCACCGGCAACCGCAAAAGATAAACGTGACGTCATCCTGCTCCAATGCCTGTCAAAAAAGACAACCGTCAAAATAATTTGTATCAGAAAAATAGGTGTAATAAGAATTAACAAAGAGCGAAAAAACAACGTCTCCGGTAATAGCCGTTTGACCCCGTTATGCTTCTTCCTGATTTCACCCGCTTTATTTGGCATTAAGCTTTCTCCGCCCGCAACAAATATCCCTTACCCCTTACTGTTTGAAGGTATTTCGGCATTTTGGTATTTTCTTCTATTTTGCGCCGAAGCCTTGTAACTTGAACATCTATTGTGCGCTCACCTGCGTCTAAGCCACAACGCTCTGCAAGGTCATCACGGGTCACAGGAGAGCCAATAGACTCTGCTAGCGCACGGAGCAAATTCGCCTCGACTGCGGTCAGGCGCATTTCATCACCTTCACTGCCTTTAAGCTCATCAAACTCCGGGTCAAAATACCAATTCCCGATCCGATATCCTGACTGTTGCGTCAGCTCTTTCTTTGTGCGTCTTAAAATCGACTCCAGGCGCAGAACAAGCTCCTTTGGTTCAAAGGGCTTAACCAGATAATCGTCTGCGCCTGATTCTAAACCTGATATTCTATCATCTGCCTCACCTAGTGCAGTCAGCAGCAAAACTGGTGTATTAAAACCGCTCGCTCTCATTTTTTTTGTAAATTCAACGCCTGTCTCACCAGGCATCATGACATCCACAACAAGCGCATCAAATTCAAAACGCTTCGTAACATTATAAGCTTCGTTTGCATCTTCCGCCGTCATGACAATAAAACCATGCTCATGCAAAAAACGTGAAACTAGCTCACGAATGCGTTTGTCATCATCGACCACCAGAATATGTGATTTTATTGCTTTCGGCTGGTTCGCCATATTCATGCCCATATGTTTTTCACATAAAATTTAACTAACACTGACTTTTTAATGTTTATTCTTAGAGAAGATACATATATTCTGCCCAAAAGAGAATATACTATTCTATAAACACTGCGAGAGGCTTAAAACATGTCAATCATTCCATTTGATGAAAGAGACGGATTTATATGGATCAATGGTGAGATTGTTCCATGGAGGAATGCCAAAATCCATGTTCTGAGCCATGGCCTTCATTATGCAAGTTCCGTTTTTGAAGGGGAGCGCATGTATAATGGTAAAATTTTTAAAAGCCGTGAGCATTCAGAGCGTTTTCATAAATCCGCGGGCATTTTAGGCATGAAAGTCCCCTACAGTGTCGATGAACTTGAAGAGATTAAGTACAAAGTCTGTGAAGAGAATGGATTAAAAAGCGCTTACGTCAGACCCGTTGCTTGGCGTGGCGGTGAACAAATGGGTGTGTCGGCAAAGTTAACAAAAACGCACGTAGCCGTCGCCGCGTGGTCTTGGGGAGCATATTTCGACGAAGAAAAGCGCGACAAAGGCATCACGTTAAAAACATCGAACTGGCGCCGCCCTGCCCCGGACACTGCGCCAACACAAAGTAAAGCGGCAGGTCTTTACATGATTTGCACAGTTTCCAAACATGCCGTGGAAGATGAAGGTTACGATGATGCGCTTATGCTTGACTACCGCGGGTACATCGCCGAAGCGTCCGCAGCAAACTTTTTTGCAGTCAAAGACGGTACGTTATTAACCCCTACACCCGATTGTTTTTTAAACGGCATAACGCGGCAAACAGTCATTGCCCTTGCAAAAAGCATGAACATCCCATTTGAAGAACGCCATATCAAGCCGGATGAACTAGGTGATTTTCAGGAGATTTTTGTAACCGGAACCGCCGCAGAAGTAACCGCTGTCGGGCAAATTGATCATCACAAATACACTGTTGGCCCAATCACAAAAAAATTACGCTCTGCGTATGAAGAACTGGTTTTGGCATAACGCTCCTTTAAATTTGACTTAAAACTCTAAAAACCCTATAATTTCGGTAATTAATAATAAATTTGGTTACAATGATGACCAAGGGGTAAAAAGCAGTGAGTTCACAAGTCCTTAGCGGTATAGCGACTGAGTCTGATTTAAGCGAATCAGAACGTCAGGCTTTGATTGCCTTTAAAACGGCCCTCAATGAGCGTTTGCCACAAATATTACCTGAAACAACTGGAATGTCTGTTCACGCCAATGCGAACCCTCAAGATGCACCTTTTTTGAATTTATTGGATAGTTTTGTTTTAAATGATGCGCGTTTGGCGCAAACTCCTGCATTACAGGAACTAAAAACACTTTATGCCGCCTTACCTGAAAAAGCGCAAGCAAGGCCGCTTGCTGAAAACGTCGCTGCGGCCGAAGTTGCGGCCTTAAATGGTTCCGAACGTGCACTCGCTGAATTCAAACAAACTTTAAATGAACGCTTACCTGAAATTCTTCCGGCAACCCGTGGCATGAGTGTTCACGCGAATGGCGATACCAACGACGCAGCCTTTTCTTCGCTTATGGAGCGATATGTCTTCAATGATGCGCTTCTTGAAAGCACGCCCGCATTATCAGAACTTCGTACTCTGTACCAAGAACTACCCGCTGACATTCGCGCGGAAACTGAAACCCACATTCAGTATTTCATACCGCCCTCAACAGCAAACGGTAAAACCAACCAAGGTATCGCCACAGTTGCACTTGCTGAAAAATATTTAGGAACGAATGACTCTGCACCCGAGACACAAGGTAGTGTTGTAAAAATTGATGCACGTACAAGCCGTGCCATTAGAGAAGAATTAGAATCTTTACAACAATCTGAACAAGATATTGATGTCGAATTTGACCCGCGTGTATTCGATCAACGCGCTGTTGATTTCCTAAATGCCGTTGTGCATAAGCGTATGCGCGATGCCAACGCGCCAGAATCAGCGTTAGAAGGCATGCTAGTACAATTATGGGCATTACAAAACGGCAGTTTATCAATCGATGGTAATGATGTGCCTGCACCTACCGGTGAACAAAGAGCACTAGGAAGCGCAGTGTCTTTGTTGAACGTTATGAAGTTTATGGTGAATGCCGAATTGCCGAGCAACAGCCCGGTCGCAAAGCCTGAAGTTGATGTCACTTGGGACACGCAATGGACGAATAATGACTCAGGTGATCGTTTCTTTAACAGCTACGCCTACAGAGACCTCTATCAAAACAAAACAGTTACAACAGATGTTCTGTTCGATAAACCAAGTTACAGCGAAGAAAATTATGAAATATTAATGCGCGCAGCCGAACGCCTTGATATCGACATGAGCCGACAACGCGTCATGTCTGAAATGGAAGTTGGTAAGATTGCTATTGAGATTATGAGCATTCGTGCGCAAGATGCATGGTGTCTTATCAATCCAGACGAACCGTTCGACGAAACTAAAATTCATGAAATGATTCATGAAGGCCAGTTTATGCCCCATATTGATGATGTGCATTTGGCAGAAAAAGGCTTTGGCGTTCCGGAAACGGAATGGTTCAGAAGAAAGCTAGAAGAATACGGTCCGGAAGGGTCATATAACCTTGAATATGATGAACGTACTACTGTGCTTGCACACCGCGCACGAGCATTCGCGGAGCGTTTCGGAGAAATGCCCGACAGCGCTGTTGCAGAAAAAGCACGGCTATATTCGACATCCGAAGATCATATAAGGCACTCCTATGGCACGCCTTCTTTATACTTTGGCACCCCTAGAGGGATCGTTGGTTCCAGAGAGCCTACACGCTACGAACGTGATCGCGATGTATATTTAGAGAGATATCAAGCGTTTAAGGAAGATGTCGGCACCTGCGATCCAAATGCCACCCCGAACAATGAAAATGACCCGGCGAATACTGACCCTACCAATACAAATGGTGGTCCATGCACCGTTGAAGGCGTTCTGCGCGGTGAGACTTTCCCGGATGCGGCTAACGCAGATGAAACGAACTGCGATTGCATTAAGACAAATGTTGAAGACGCGACCGGCAACCCACAAGGTGAGTGCACAGTTGAAGATGAACTTGAGAGACGCATGAGCGTTGAAAACGCACCAGCCAATTAATGTTGTATATCAAACATTAAACCTGAATAAGATTACATCACCATCCTGAACGACATATTCTTTGCCTTCTTGACGCATTTTTCCTTTATCTTTTGCGCCGACTTCTCCGTTACACTCAACAAAATCTGAATATGCGATGGTTTCGGCCTTAATAAACCCTTTTTCAAAATCAGTATGAATAACGCCTGCCGCTTGTGGTGCCTTAATACCCACCGACGTCGTCCATGCGCGTGTTTCTTTAGGGCCCGCAGTGAAATATGTTTGTAAATTCAATAACTTATACCCTGATCGAATAATACGATTCAAACCAGGCTCTTCTAAACCCATCGTTTCTAGAAATTCTAATTTTTCCTCATGTGTATCAAGCTGTGCAATCTCAGATTCAATAGAGGCACAAATCACGACGGCCTGCGCACCCTGATCCGCCGCGAGTTCATGAACCTTTGCTGTCAGGTCATTCCCCTCTGCTGCATCATCTTCCGAAACATTACATACGTACAAAACAGGCTTTGACGTAATCATTTGCGCAACTTTAAGCCAACGCAATTCATCTTCATCCGTTACATCAATGCTGCGTACGGGGTTCCCCTCATCCAGCACATCTTTGATACGTGTAAGAAACTCACTTTGCGCGATAATTTCTTTATCACCTGAGCGCGCCTTTTTCTGAAGGTTTTCGATTTGTTTAGTAACACTTTCCAAATCAGAGAGCATCAATTCTGTTTCAATCGTTTCAATATCACGTATCGGGTCAACTGATCCATCCACATGGTGGATATCACCATCTTCAAAACAACGCACAACGTGAATGATGGCGTCTGTTTGACGAATATTAGATAGAAACTGATTACCAAGCCCTTCCCCTTCTGATGCGCCTTTAACCAAACCGGCAATATCTACAAATTCAAGCTGCGCTGGTAAAATATTCGCAGAACCCGCAATGCTCGCGATTTTATCCAATCGATCATCAGGCACAGAAACACGCCCCACATTCGGCTCAATCGTACAAAACGGAAAGTTCTCCGCTTGCGCCGCAGCCGTCGCAGTGAGAGCATTAAATAACGTTGATTTCCCAACATTCGGTAATCCGACAATTCCACAATTAAAACCCATTTTAAAACTTTCTATGCATATAATGTTTCGTATTTTGTATCGAAAATATAAGCAAAAATAAAACTCTTTATTTGCTCAAGTAATCTTTTATTTTCTCACCATAAGCCTTTGGTGTATCAGAAATTATTATGCCAGACTTATCCCCAAGCATATCAACAAGAGGGTATAGCCATTCTTGTTCGGCCTTCGAAAAATCATCCAACACAAAATTACTAACTTGCCCCTGCGGATGACCGCGCCCTATTCCGATACGCACGCGCCAAAAATCTGCTGTTCCCATGTGCGCCTGAATTGATTTAAGACCATTATGACCGGCATTACCACCGCCCTGCTTCACACGCACGGTTTCAGGGGCAATGTCAATTTCATCATGAAAAACTACGATTTTATCGGGATCGATTTTATAAAACTTAGCCGCCTGAACAACGGACTGTCCCGAATTATTCATATATGTTGTAGGCTTTAACAACAGAACCTTTGTATTTTCAATGCGCCCTTCTGAAAGCTGCCCCTGAAATTTGGAACGAAAAGGACTGAATACAGGGAAACTATCCTGAATGGCATCCAAAACCATAAACCCTGCATTATGACGGTTTTTGGCATACTTTTCGCCGGGATTACCTAAGCCAACAAAAAGCCACATATCCTCTTCCTTATCCGAATACGAAGAAGAGCCTTCGCTAAAAGGCTCTTTCTTGAATAATTTTGACAGTGTGCAAAACCACCGAAGCACGGAATTATTCTTCCGCTTTTTCTTCTTTGGATTCTTCTGCACCTTCACCACCTTCAGCGGCTTCAACTTCATCATCACTAATGATACCATCGCCTTCTTCAGCCAACGCAGCTTCTTCAGCGGCTTCTTGTTCTGCAGTCTTCGGCGGCACAAGTGTTGCTAGCGTAAAGTCACGATCATCAATAACCGGTGTTGCCCCCTCAGGAAGAGTTGCATCACTGATTTTCACAGCATCACCGTGCTCTTTCCCTTCCAGATTTGCCTCGATGAAATCAGGAATGTTAATCGCACTACACATCAATTCAACTGTGTGGCGCACGATATTAACTGTACCTTTTTGATCTAAGCTTGGGCACTTATCTTCATTAATAAACTGAACCGGAACATCAACGGCCAATTTCGTTTTCTTCGTCACGCGAAGAAAATCAACGTGCTCAACAACATCCGTAACAGGATGCAACTGAACATCACGAGCCAACACAAGATGCTTATCGCCATCCACCTCAAGATCACACAAGGTTGTGAAAATCAGGCCCTTGTTATATTCAACGTTAATTTCATTTTCTGACAATGAAATTGTGACAGGTTCCTTTTTGTCACCATAAATTACCGCAGGCGTACGGCCTTCACGACGTAGTGAACGAGCTACCCCCTTGCCGGTACGTTCTCTTTTGTCTGCCTTTAGAGCAAAGTTTTTAGACATATCATTTTCCTTAAAAGTTATGACCAGCCTCCAGGGGTGCTGATCAGTTAAATGCGCATCCATTAAATGCACGACAGAGATAAATCAAATATTGATAGTTTTTTCAAGAAAATTCTGTCTTTTGCACGCCAAATAACGTGTTTTAGAGAATATTACTTAAAAAGTGCAGAAATAGAGCGCTCTTCGCTAATTCTGCGCGCAGCCTCTCCAAGTAAAGATGCGATGCTAATTTGCTCTATATTGGGGGCATTTTTCATCTCATCCGTGGCTGCGATACTATCCGTAATGACCAATTTTTTCAGCGGAGAGTTTGTGACTCGTTCGACGGCGGCTCCGGATAGAACACCATGAACAACATAGGCATGAACCTCTTTTGCACCCTTTGCCTCTAATGCTATTGCTGCGTTACACAACGTTCCACCAGAATCAACAATATCATCAACAAGAATACAAACCTTATCCTTCACATCGCCGATTACATTCATAACCTCAGAAACACCGGCCTTTTCACGGCGTTTATCGATGATTGCAAGATCTGCGCCGATACGTTTGGCCAAATGGCGCGCACGCACCACACCACCGACATCAGGCGACACAATACAGATTTTCTCACCGTTAAATTGCTCATTCACATAAGGAACAAACACAGGAGTGGAGCTTAGGTTATCTGTCGGGATATCAAAGAACCCCTGAATTTGCCCTGCATGAAGCTCCAGCGTCAGAACCCTATCTGCACCAGCCGCAGTAATAAGGTTCGCAACGAGCTTAGCGGAAATCGGCGTACGACCGCCCGTTTTACGATCTTGGCGCGCATAACCAAAGTAAGGCAAAACCGCCGTAATGCGCCTTGCTGAACCGCGCTTTAATGCATCAATCGCAATCAAAAGCTCCATAAGGTGGTCATTGGCAGGATAGGATGTGGATTGAATGAAAAACGTGTCCTTACCGCGCACATTTTCCATGATTTCAACAAAAATTTCTTTATCGGAGAATCGTTTGATATTGCATTGGGTCAGTGGGATATCCAAATAAGACGAAACTTGCTCAGCCAGAGCACGGTTGGAGTTGCCCGAAATCAATTTCATGAGACCATACCCTTGCATGTTTTTAACTACCCTTTGATACACGCACTATAGAAAACAGAGCATATAAATCAAGAGGGTTTCATTAATTTATGTATTACGAATACTAATAACCGAAATTTGTCGCCCATAATCATCTTCAGCTTTGTGAACAGACCGACGATAACTAAAAAACTCATCTTCGTTACTGTATGTATCTTTATCAAGAATTGCGATTTGTGCAACATTCTCACGCGCCAGACGCCACGCACAATAACCGCCTAAATCAAACATCGCATGCCCTTCTTGCGACGCACTGTGAAAAAAACGTTCGCTTTCATGATTTTCTACGAAGAATGGGGCAATAAATTCAGATGACACTTCATAAGAACTGTTACCGATACACGGGCCAATACAAGCTCTTATTGTTGGCTTTTGCGCACCTAGTCCTTGCATAGCCTTAACAGTATTACCGAGCACACCGCCCAATGCGCCCTTCCATCCCGCATGCGCGGCGCCAATGACAGGTGCACCATCTTCTTTTCTTCCAAAAAACAACACAGGTGTGCAGTCCGCCGTTAATATGCCAAGCCCTATCCCTGCTTTATCTGTGACCATAGCATCACCGCGCGGCCTATCTGTCCAGACCGACTTGACCTCAACAACATGAGAACCGTGCTCTTGATAAACAGAAAGAAGATTATTAACATCTACCTTCGCTTCACGAGCAACTGCCACCCTATTGTGCAGAACATGTTCAAAAGGGTCATTCGATCCTACGCCACAATTCAGGCCTTTATATATCCCCGTACTCATGCCGCCTAAACGCGTAAAAAACCCATAAAAAGCATCTTCATTATCGCGATTTAAAAAGCTGTCTTCGGTATAATATTTAATTTCTTGTTTCATCACTCAAATCCACATGGCCTTATTGAACCATTATAAAAACACATAACTTTGAATAAATCACCCATTTGCTCTTTTGCGGTTAATCTATTAACGCCCTGCATAATATCACCTTTTTTATCCATATTATGAGCCGTTAACGCTTCTGCACGTTCATTGACACCAAGCATTTGTAAAAACCGCCCCTGTGGCGTAATTGGCATTGTGGTAACATCAAACGCACCGACACAACGACACAAAGCATCAAAATCCACATGAGATGTTATGTCGCTCACCCCTATATTATTCAGAACGTCTGAAAAGCGATGATCTTTAACAGCCTGCAACGTATCACCGTAATGAGATTGACTATGCCCGTAATCAATGAACAAGGCCGCACCACCATGTGACGAAACCATTTCAGCACACTCTTCCATGAACCGAATACGCGCCGGCGACACTTCATATATTTGATTAGACTCTGTTTTGAATGGCAATAGAACAGTTAAGTCTTTATCTGCATTTATGTTGGAGAATATAAACGCTTGCGTTTGATCATCTAAAGCAACAGCTTTTTGGTTCCAACCATCGCCACCACGAACCAGTTGCTCAATCGGCAAAGCATCTAAAAATTCGTTCCCGATTATAATACATGGTTGATCAGATTGAATTCCTGATAAATTTTCGTGCCATTTTACATTATAAGTAGAAAGAGATTCTTTTTGCTTATCCCTCAAAACACTCTGCGTTTCAATTAAATGAATGTTCGCGCATTCTGTGAACCCTTTTACACTTGATCCGATACGCATAATATCCGCCATCAACGTTCCGCGCCCCGGTCCGCACTCAATCAGATTAAATGCGGGCTGCCCTAGTTGCATCCATACATCAACCGCCCACGCGCCTATTAACTCACCAAAAACTTGCGATATTTCTGGCGCGGTTGTGAAGTCTCCTGCGCTCCCTAAAGGGTCGTTATTCGTATAATACCCATATTCAGGATGCGTCATCGCATATTCAATAAATTGCCCCAAAGGCATCGGGCCATTTTGTTTGATGTGCTTGGTGATAATCTCACTAAGCTTATTTGTCTTGGGAGGCATCGAGCGTCAATTTCCCTCTCATTGAACAATAAATCAAAACTAAACCACCCATGATCATGGGCAAGCACAGGATTTGCCCCATTGAAATAAAGTCACCTATCAGACCGATATGTGCATCGGGTTCACGTACAAATTCGACCAAGGCACGGAACACCCCATAAAGCATTAAAAACACACCGGAAATCATTCCGGGTTTTACTTTGGATGATTTTGACAGAAGGTACAAAATAACGAATAAAACAAGCCCTTCCAAGAATGCCTCATAGAGCTGGCTCGGGTGCCTTGGGATATCACCGCCCCCGGGAAATATAATCCCCCACGGTGCATCTGTTGCACGACCATACAACTCGGCATTGATAAAGTTTGCAATACGCCCAAAGAATAACCCTATCGGTGCGGCGGCGCATACGACATCGGACAAACGAAAAATACTAATCTCGCGCTTTTTCGCAAACAGAAACATCGCAACAAGAACACCAAGCATGCCGCCGTGAAAAGACATTCCCCCATGCCATATTTTGTATATCTCACCGGGATTAGACGCATAATAATCAAAGTTATAAAACAGAACGGATCCCAGCCGCCCACCCAATATGACACCAACAACCGCCCATGTCAGGAAATCATCGATATCGGTCGCATTTGGGCGCGTATTCTCATCACGATTAACGAGGATAAGACAATATTTCCACCCCAGTAGAAACCCTGCTAAATAAGCCAAAGCATACCAACGAACGACAAGTGGCCCTAGGGAAAACGCGACAGGGCCAATATGATGCAAAATACTTTCCATCCCTATTGATTACTCTGATAACGGACAAAAAAAAAGCCCTAAGATGATTAATCTTTAGACATAATATTTGATGCACATTTATCTTGTTTTTGATTCCCGAATCATCTTGCTTGTCGATCATTCATCGTGTTAAGAGTCCCACCATACTTACAAAGACAGAAGGTACAATTATGTCCTCTCGGGAAAAGATAATTGACGATGTGGCGCGTGTTGCGGGCGGTGCGGTTGGTGTACTTTCCGATGCAGGACGCGAAGCAAAAGCGATTGTACGATCAAAGGTCGATACACTGGCGCAGGACATGGATCTTGTCCCTAGAGAAGACTATGAAGTACTCGAATCCATGGTGGAAGCACTAAGATCTGAGCAAGACGAATTAAAAAAACGTATTGAAAAACTAGAAAAGAAAAACAAAGCATGAGCCAAACATTAGAAGCACATACTAACGCACCTGAGCTTAACCCACTTGATAGTGTTGAAGATGTTCTAAGAGACAATAACTGGATCTACAGCCGCATGAACAGTGATGAACTGTTGGTTGATGTGACTGGCTCGGTGTTTGGCTATCGGCTTTTCTTTGCTTGGCAAGAGCACATGAACGCTATGCAAATTGTATGTCAGATGGACTGCACCATCCCTGAAAGCAACTTAAACCTTGCTATGGAAACATTGATGAACGTCAATCGCTCTATGTGGATGGGGCATTTTGAACTCACACAAGATACGCATGCACCTTGCTTTCGCTATACGTGTCTTTTGCATGACCGCAATAACGAAACAAATGTTTACGCCAATATCCAGGACATCGTTGATATATGCATGGCACAATGCGAACAACATCAGACCGTTTTTCAGATGCTATCATCTGAAGAAGCGCTGAACATACAAACATTGTCTCTGGCTATGATGGAAACCGTGGGTGAATCTTGATAGCCCTCTTTAAAACATAGGGAGCATACCTATGAGCCAACAGAAATCATATACCGCAACGTTACTTGGCTGCGGCAAGATGGGCGGTGCAATGCTGCGCTCATGGCTGGATCAAGATATTCTTTCCGATGTGCTTGTAATAGACCCCACCCCATTACCCGCCTCCATTGCTGCAGATGATCGGGTAACTCACGCAACAAATGCTGACCAGCCTATAAAATCAGACCTTCTGATTTTGGCCGTTAAGCCACAAATTCTGGAAGAATCCACTGAAAAAATTCAGGATAAAGTTTCAAACAACACTGTCATTCTCTCCATTGCCGCAGGAAAAACTATTGCCGCAATAGAACAGATATTCGACGCGCAACATCCGGTTGTGCGGGCAATGCCCAACACTCCTGCTGCCATTGGTAAGGGCGCAAGCGTTGCCATCGCGAATAGTTTAGTGTCTGAAGCACAAAAACGAGGGGTTGCATCATTGCTAAAGGCTCTGGGCACGCTTGAATGGATAGAGGATGAACCGTTAATGAACGCCGTCACAGCTTTATCCGGCAGTGGTCCTGCTTACATTTTTCATTTAATTGAAATTTTGGCGCAATCCGGGCAATCTGTCGGCCTCGATAAAGATCTCGCGATGACCCTAGCGCGTCAAACTGTTATCGGCAGTGCCGCACTTGCTGAACATGACAAAGACACGCCCGCAAGCACCCTCCGTGAGAATGTCACAAGCCCCAAAGGCACGACGGAGGCCGCCCTGAATATATTGATGGATGGACGCGTTCAAGACATATTCGATGAGGCATTAAACGCCGCCAAGAAACGCGGCGAAGAATTAAATTCCTAAGCGCGCCTTAATTACGCGTTCCTAAACCGATATCTTTTGCAAGCTTACTACGTTTTTCAGCATAGCTCGGTGCAACCATTGGATAATCCGCCGGTAAGCCCCAACGCTCTCGGTATTGTTCCGGTGTCATATTATAGGCTGTCTTTAGATGGCGCTTAAGCATTTTCAGTTTTTTACCGTCTTCCAAACAAATTAAGAAATCAGGCGTGATTGAGCGTTTAATAGGTACAGCAGGTTGTGGTCTGTCTGCATTACCAATTCCTTCCGCCGTTACTGTAGAAAGTGACTTAAACACTTGCTCAATAACAGCAGGCAGATCATCTGCGCCGACTGTATTATTCGAAACATAGGATGAAACGACTTCTGTCGTTAATGATAATAATTCAGCGCGACTAATTTCATCACTCATAACAAAGACTTTCTCTGGAATTGCTTATTAAACTTTATAGTAATGGTAACGTTATTTACTTAATAAAATACATAGATTTTCTTACACCTCAAGAAAATACATATAAAAATACTTAATGAAGATCATGGTATGAAGTAAAATAATTATTTCAAAACTCTCGGCGGGTTTTTAGGCTTACCGATCTCAGGCAACCTTAAATAAACAGGAGCACAATTAATAGCGTTTTTGTCTTTATTTTTGTATTTATCAATCGCGAGCCTTGCGATGATATCTACCTTCGGCGCGTTAATAGAAACGCTTTTGATATCCTGCCCTATTTCATCGGCATAACGCTCAACAGCATCCCCAACAAACAAACATTCTTTGTCTTGCGTTACTAATGAAATATCACGCCCATCCATAGCCGCCGCATCGTCTCCCGCAGAAATATACCCTTCAAACATTTGGAAGTAATAATCTTTGCGTTTTGTTTCCAAAATAACACCATAAAATGGAACGGTATCCACAGCCTTGCGGTCATCAAGGTAACTCTCTAGAACTGCCTCAAAGCAAGACACGCCGACAACAGGTTTATTAATTACCATGCCAATAGATTTCGCCGTCGAGAGGCCGATACGCATACCTGTAAAAGCGCCGGGGCCTTGTGTCACAGCGATCATATCCAAATCGCTATAGTTAACATCTGATTTTTGCATGACATCATTAATTAACGGCATTAAGTGCTCGGCTTGTCCGCGCACAATATCCAAGTGCTGCGCGTTTAAAACGCCTTCATCACCATCGAAGACACAAGCAGAACAACCATTCATAGCACTATCAATCGCCAGAACCAGCATAGATATTCCTTAAAAATGTTCGGCTTGTCGGACTTCTGTGACTTCGGGCACGTAATGTTTAAGCATATTTTCAATACCGGATTTTAACGTGACAGTAGAGCTTGGGCAGCCTGAACACGCACCCTGCATTTGCAAATAAACAATACCATCTTCAAAACGGTCAAACACAATATCGCCACCATCCATGGCGACCATTGGCCGTACGCGTTCTTCCAACAACTCTTTGATTTGCTTCGTTATTTCATCATCTTCAACATCTGCGTTCGCCGTGACTTGAGCATTATCAGCCTCTTCGATGACAACTGGCTGTCCTGTTGATAAATGCTCCATCAAGGCCGCTAATATCATCGGCTTTAGCATTGACCAATCCGTATCATCTGCCTTTGTAACGGATACAAAATCTTGTGCCAAAAAGACACGCACAACACCAACAATACTGAATAATCTCTGCGCCAGAGGCGAATTTTTAGCTTCATCCTCACCAGAAAAATCTATTGTTTTATTGGATGATAAAACGTCCTGACCGGGTAAAAATTTAACTGTTGCCGGATTTGGCGTATCTTGAGTTTGTATAAACATGCGTTTTGTCCTTTATTCTATGGACGAATTTATACGATCTACTGTGCGCGCAATCAAGCAATATCGGTGTTTTCCAAATGTCCCGGTACAATCATCAAGGGAACCGGAAGGCGCGATATTCCTTTGCCGGAGAAATACGTAACAAGCGGCCCGGGATTTGAAGATCCCGCAGCAGATGCCAGCACAAGAGCGACAATATTCTTATTATCCTCAAGCATTTTAACAATATTATCACTGCGATCACCCTCCTCGATACACACGATAGGAATTTTACGCGTGTTCTCAATCACACGTCCGGCGGCGTGCCAAATCATCTGCTCCGCCTGAGATCGCGTTTCTTTTCTGACACGCGCCTCTATGTCTTGCCAACCTGATACAGGAGTATGCTCTATCACGTTCAACAGTGCGACATACCCATCTTCTGCATTCGCAAATTCAGACGCATAATCAACCGCAGTATTAGATTCCTGTGTCGAATCCACGAGCACAAGGAAAACACCTTTACGCTTTTTTACATTATCTTCTTCACTCATCTTACACATTCCTCCTGTTACGGACGTACCCTGACAACACTTGCAAACCAACCGCAAAATAGCGCAAGCAATATACATATCATCGCATAAACAAGGCTATGTTGTTTGGCCATTTGATAAATAAACGCATTCATACCAACTTGCTTTACGAGCAGAGTATCAACGCGTTGCTCTGTGACTTTACCATCTTCAATTAAATAGCTTCGTATTTTATATTCCCCGGTTTGTGCCGATGCAGGGATATCAAAGCGCACCCGAAAGAAATAATCATTAATAAATTTTATTTCAGCAGGATCTTTAAAATAAATTCCTCTCTCAGATTTCTTCTCTAAAAGAGTTTTCTTAAACGGCGCCGTGTCATCAATACTCTTTGATTTTTTAATATCCATAGAAGCAAACAAAGCCTCGTGCCCTATTCCATTATGCCTCATAATAAGATCTAAATTATCATCTAACTCACCATCAATTGTCGTTGCATATTGATAATAAACAGGCATATCGCTAAACGTCATATAATAACGATTAACCCATGTCCCCATAACGCGCGCTTTTTTCCAGATGGTGATATCCTTACGTGGCCCCTCAACAATTATGGCCACATCCGCATCTTTATTACGTTTATCACCAAACAGCTCCACAGATGAGCCTGTAAAACCAACCGTAACGCCGATATTTTCGTTTGCTACCTCAACATCGAAATTATTAGCATTGGTGCTTTGCCCCCCCGAAAACAGGGTCACAACAAACATCAAAATAAAAAATCGTCTCATGCTCATTTCTCCACCATCACAAATATATCCGATGGACTGAAAAATAATTGCACAGCCAACTGCGTACATACGCCTAAAACAAGCAGAGCCAGAATAACGCGAGCATTAGCACCCGTCACTTTACGAGACATCTTCACGCCAACCTGCGCACCAATAACACCGCCAAGAATAAGGAACAAGGCCAGCAATATATCAACGCTGTTACTAACCGTTGCATGCATAATCGTTGCAAAGGCACTGGTAAAAATAATTTGAAATAATGATGTTCCCGCAACAAGCAAAGGCGGCATACCAAGGATATAAATCATCGCAGGCACAAGCAAAAAGCCACCACCGACGCCCATCGTCGCCACCAAAAAGCCACTCACGACACCGATGCCGCCCGGTACAAAAACACTGACATAGAGCTTAGAGCGGGGAAACCGCATCTTATAAGGAAGTTTGGATATAAGAGTTTTTGATTTCAGTCTGTTAAATTCCGACTTCATTGTTTTCTTTTTGAACTTTGTAAAGACACTCTCGAACAACATCATAATCCCAATAGAGCCGAGCAAAAGGATATAAAGCAGGGAAATGATGAGATCAATTTGCCCTATTAACTTTATGAATTGAAAAAAGAAAACACCAATGATCGTCCCGATTAAACCACCGACTAACATAATCGTGCCAACCAAAAAATCCACGTGGCCACGCCGCCAATAGCCCATCACACCACTGAGACCAGACGCAACGAGCTGACTGCCCTGCGTACCAACAGCAACGGCAGAAGGAATCCCCATAAAGATAAGAAGAGGTGTTGTAAGAAAACCGCCGCCAACGCCGAACACACCTGAAATAAAGCCAACAAAAAAGCCTAGAAGAAAAATCACTTCTATGGCTATGCTCATCTCAGCAATCGGCAGATAAATCTGCATTTAAAAAACACCCCTTTAGTTGCCTTTTGGCATATTCATTGAACAAGCAAAGGATCTCAATTAATGAGGTGCTTTATGTGGTCATATTTTCAAAAGGCAAAGTGCATTAGAACTTGTATACATCAAGCTTTTTAGCACCTTCAATTGCGATTTTAGGATCGCTATCAAACCCTCTGTAATGGCCATGCGGCTTTGCATGTCTTACACTACCAAAATCAACTGACTTTACGATCGATAGAAAGGCAGGACGCCATTTCTGGTAAACACTTTCATGTGAAGAACAATCAACAACGTAAAGTTGATCGTGATACAAAGATGCGAACATCATGCCACGCTTGCGAACCAATGGTCCTTCTGCAGTTTCATAAGATGCTTCTGCCATCGTTGCATAACCAAGGCCAAGACCTGAACCGTCCTTAAATGTATCAACAACAATCTCATTATAATCGCCGAGATAATCGTTCCAGAAGTTTCTGCTGTAAGCGACCTTCTGAACATCTGAGTCAAACTTACCTGGGAAAATTACGAACCGACGATCATCACGAACACGCACCTTACACGTCGCATAGTCACCTAAGCCTGGACCTGCGATTGTGATTTGATCATCTGCCTTTTGATTGGCAACACGTTTCCACGTATCAGGGAACGTCATTGTAAAACGCTCTTGCCTGTCTTCATAGAAGAACTGCTCGGCCTGTGCTGTTGAAACGAATGCAGAGCAAACAAGTGCTGCTACTAGAAGTGATTTTAAAGGTGTAAACATAATGTACGCTGTCCCAGTAAGTTAACGCTGTCCATATTGTGCTATTTTAATTAATAAAATGCAAATATCTATGTGAAATTAACACATTAAAGCTCTTTAAGGAATTATTTTATATGAAAAAACCCATTATTTTCTGAACATCGGCAAGCACACCCGAGGCGATGGAGCGCGCATGCTCTGCGCCGTCCTTCAAATACGCATCAATTTGCGCCGTATCTTCCAGTAACTCATTCATTCTTCCGGTAATCGGCGCCAGATGCTCTACTGCCACTTCAACCAATGCCGGCTTGAACGCTCCGAACTGTTGTCCTGCGTACTGTTTGATGACATCCTCCTTACTGATATCCACCAAAGCCGCATAGAGCGTCACAAGGTTTAATGCCTCTGGCCTGCCATCCAGACCATCTAATGTATCGGGCAACGGATCAGCATCCGTTTTCGCCTTTTTAATTTTCTTCGCAATCATATCGGCGGTATCGGTAAGATTGATCCGCGTCATATCAGAATCTGCGGACTTACTCATTTTACTGGTTCCATCACGCAGTGACATCACGCGCGGCGCAGGCCCTGCGATGACTGGCTCTGGCTGTGGAAAAAAGTCGACATCGTAACGCGTGTTGAATGTCGCCGCCAAATCACGGGTCAGCTCCAGATGCTGTTTCTGATCTTCACCAACAGGCACATGGGTCGCCTTATAGATCAAAATATCCGCCGCCATCAGCACTGGATACGCAAACAACCCAAGCCCTGCGCGCTCGGCATTTTTTCCGGCCTTATCCTTAAACTGAGTCATACGCTCAAGCTTGCCCATTTGTGCCATCGTCGCGAGCAACCACATCAACTGTGAATGCTCCGGCACATGAGATTGCGCAAATAATGTTGATTTTTTCGGATCAATCCCCGCCGCGATGTAAGCCGCGGCAATTTCGCGCGTCGCATTCGCAAGCTGTTTGTGATCGTAATCCGCGGTAATGGCGTGAAGATCAACAACGCAGTAAAGGCACTCATAATCCGGCTTACCCTGAAACGCCACCCAGTTTTTAAGCGCACCAAGATAATTCCCCAAATGGAGTTGGCTTGTGGGCTGCATACCGGATAAAATTCTATTCATTTCAATACCTTCTTACTTCTTTTTAAACACGTACGTTTTCAAATCTTTTGTACTTATTGCGCCTGTTATTAAAATGAACATACCGTATAAAACTGCGCCTAAAAATACGATCATCATCAGCGCACCTATTTGAGCCAATGTTGTGCCATCAAACAAAGTGTCCCGCAAAAGAACGCTGAGACTATACACGCCGATACCCATGATGCAAGATGAGAGGATAATTTTCGGCATATTGCGCATGAACTTTTGATCAAACTGCGCAGATGGATGGTCTTTCAACGCACGTACATGTAAATAAAACTGCAACCATCCTGTTAGCCCCGTTGAGAGAGCGATGCCGACAACACCTATATATTGAATTAATATTATGCTTCCCACTATATTCAATAAGGTTGCAACGATTGATATGCGTACGGGCGTCGTGGTATCCTCCCGCGCCCAGTGCGCCGTTGAAAACACCTTAATTGCGATATAGGCAGGCAAACCAATGGCATAGGCCATAAGAACTTTTGACGTCATGAGACTATCTGCTGCATCGAAAGCACCACGTTCAAATAAGACGGTAATCAAAGTTAGTGGCATAACCGCAAGAGCGACAGCCGCAGGTAGTGCCAAAAGCAGGCAGTATTCGAGTGATCTGTTAAATAAATTACGCGCATGGCTTTTATCTTCCTTAATCATCGCGCGTGATAACATCGGCAACAAAGCTGTTCCCACCGCTATACCTACAATACCCAGAGGGAGCTGATTTAAACGATCCGCGTAATAAAGATAGGAAATAGACCCTTCCACCAAAAAGGATGCCAATATAATGTCCGCAAACAAGTTGATATGAACAACCCCTGCCCCGATCACCGCAGGCCCCATCAAACGAAATACCTTCTTTACATCGGCATTGATTTTAGGTCGGGCCATTTTTATTTGAATTCTGGCCCGTTTTGCACATATCCATAAGAATAAAAACTGGAAAACACCTGCCGCGAGCAAACCGTATGACATTGCATGTCCTGCTGTTTCAAAATGCGCGCTTAACAATAACGATACGATAAGTGACAGATTAAACAGTACCGGCGCGAAAGCAAAAGGTGCAAACCGATCCACTGCGTTAAGCACGCCCCCTAAAAGAGCCGTTAATGAAATCAACAATAAATAAGGAAATGTGATCCGCGACAATTCAACCGCTAGCTCTGCGCGCACCGGGTCACCTATGAAGCCTGGCGCGATTGCACTGATAATGAATGGCATCAACATAAGTGCAATGACTGTAAACACTGACAAAACACTCAGCATAACCATGAACGCATTACTGGCAAATTGATCGGCTGTTTCTGGCGTTTCGATTTCCCGCGTTTTGGAATACATGGGCACAAAGACAATACTAAATGCACCTTCTGCCGTTACGCGCCTGAAAAAATTGGGTAATTTCAGCGCAACGAAGAACGCATCCGCCACAGGTCCCGCCCCTAAATAGGCAGCTGTCAGGATATCACGTGCAAATCCGGCGATCCGCGATAAACCTGTCATTCCTGCGACAGTAGCCATGGCTTTTACGAGTTTCATGTGCTAACTATTAGCACTGTTTGAAAGGAAAAACAGCATGCAAAATCCTGAAAAATCATGGTTTGGCGAAAAAGAAGTCACCCCGGAAGAAAAAACCGAGGGTGTGATTGGTGTTTTCGATAGCGTTGCCGACCAATATGATCTGATGAATGACTTTATGAGCATCGGCATACACCGCCTGTGGAAAGATCAGTTTATCCGTATGATACGTCCCCGTACAAAGATCGCCGGACGCCCAGCCGATTATCTGGATGTTGCCGGCGGTACGGGCGATATCGCCTTTCGTATTCGCAAAAAAATAGGAAGCGGAGGCAACATTACGCTCTGTGACCTCAATGATAACATGCTTTCAGTTGGCCGGAACCGTGCGATTGATAAGGGATGGATCAATGATTTCAAATGGGTAACAGGCAATGCCGAATCGATTCCACTAGAAGACAACTCCATTGATGTCTACACAATCGCTTTTGGCCTAAGGAATGTGACGCATATAGACACCGCACTAGCCGAAGCATACCGCGTTTTAAGGCCCGGCGGACGCTTCTTCTGCCTTGAGTTTAGTCATGTCAGCCCCAAACCGCTTGCAAAAGCCTACGACCTTTATTCGTACAACGTCATACCAAAACTTGGTGAACGCATCACAAATGACCGTGACAGCTACCAGTATCTTGTTGAAAGCATTAGGAAATTCCCAAAACAAAAGAAACTTTTAGGGCGAATCACTGACGCAGGGTTCAAGCGTGCCAAATACACAAACCTATCCCTTGGTATAGCCTGCATCCACCAAGGAACAAAAATATAGCTATATCAGCAGCATAGCATTAAAGCACAAATATAGATTTTACGTAAAAATAAAATAAAATGCGCTTTATTTGACATCCTTTGACCTTATAGTGCATTATTATTGTGTCCCAGTTTATTTCGGGTTTATGTCAAAAAGTAGGAGAGGCTACAAAAATGAGCAACTTTACAAAATCGGTAGTGTATTCAACAACGGTTCTTGCCGCAGGCGTTGTCGCAATATTTGCTATATATAATAATGTGTCCACATCTCCAGACGGAAGCAGTGTGGCAGACATAACCCCCGCAGCAGGCGTAAGCAGCATCGGTATCGGATACGATAAAGCTATAGAGAATGTTAGCAATACAATCGAAGCCTCCACGGAAGCAGCCAAAGAAAAGGTTGGCGAAATAAAAGATTCCGCGGAAGCTGCTATGGAGCCGGTCAAATCTAAGATGGACGATGCTGGAGCAGTTGTTGGTGAAACAATTGAACAAGCTGGCGAAGCCATTGAAGAGACATTTACACCTGAAGACACAATCGAGCAAATTGAACCTGCTCACGAAGAAATCAAAAAACAAATAAAAGGCAGTAGCGGCCCTCACGCTCTTCCTGAGAAAAGCGGTGCCCTACACATGCAACGCTCTCCATACCTAATTTTGGCCGGTAGCAACAGCACACCTGCTCCGGGCGGCATAGATATGGGAAATATAGACGATATTTTAGATCAAGCTACAAAAGATGCACAAGCACGTGCCGGTAAGCACTCTAAAAGTAGCAAGTCTTACAGCAAGGCCGATAAGAAAAGACTTCTTAAGGGCATGAAGGATTCGAATTTTGCAGAGCGCAATAACAAAAAATCTAAAAAGAAGCCAATGACACAACAGGCGTTCATCATGCAGCAGGCTTTACAAGCGGCGCAGGCGAAGTCACAAGGTCAAAACCCATCACTTATTAATAAAAAAGCGATGCAAGAGTCTCTTGTAAAAACAGTAAGCTTAACGACTGAAAGTCAAAGCAAAGCTCTGATTACAGGAAACATTAATGCTTTAGATTTTGTTCAAATGGCACAAGATGCGGCTAACAATTCTGCTCAAGCCGCAGCGGACACGCAAGCAGTTGCAGACCAAGCTGCTGTAGCTTCAGCGGCAGCTCAGCAAGCTGCTAACACCGCGCAAAATCAAGCCGATGCCGATGCAGCGGCTGCTTCAGCATCTCAGCAACAAGCTCAGCAAGCGGCGCAAGATCTAGCGCAAGCGCAGGCAGATCTTGCCGCAGCTCAACAAGCGACAATTCAAGCACAAACAGATTTGTCTAATGCGCAAACTGCTGCGGCACAAGCGCAAGCGGCAGAAACAGCGTCACAAACAAATGCCACAAACGCTGATGCAGCGGCCACACAAGCCGAAGCAGATGCAGCAGCTAATCCATTAGACCCTGCCTTACAACAGGCAGCCGTTGATGCACGTGCAGCCGCGGATCAGGCACAGTTAGATTATGTAGCAGCACAGCAGACTACTGCTAATGCTCAAGCTGCAGAAACAACCGCCGCTAATAATGAGGCAGCAGCCCAAGCAGCAGAAGCCAACGCAGCGAATGCGGAAGCCGCCGCGGTAACAGCAGAAGCGAACGCATCTGCACAAGCGACGGCTGATGCACAAGTTGCAGCACAGGCACAAGCCGCAGCTGATCAATTACAGACAGCCGCGAATGCAGCCGCTCAACAAGCCGCTGACACACAAGATTTGGCAAACCAGCTTAATCAGGTCATTGCCAATAACCCAACAAATACCGGTACAGACCTAAACAATGCAACACAGCAGGCTGCGGGCATGAGTTCTGATGCACAAGCTGCGGCGGCGGGACTTCCGGGAATGGAATCAGGACAGGCCGGATCGATGCTTGAACAGGCCGTCACCGGTGCACAAACAACCGTTCAGCAATCTAGCGGAAATATTGTACAAGCCGCGCAAACCGCTGCAACAAACTCTGTTGGTAACATTCAAACGATTGTTCAAAATGCAACAAATCCTGAAAATGCGAAAGCAGCTGCGCGTGGTTTCTTAACCGGACAAATATCCGGTGCTATGGGTGGCGCAGGACTAGGTAACCTTACACAAGGGCTACAAGCCTCTTTCGCAGGTGCAATTGGCGGAGATATCAGTGCAGGTGTTATCATCTCGCAGGTTATTCAATCCGTGGTATCCTTGCCTTCAGAAATTATTCCAATCATACCGAACATTCCATTCGTTGGTGAAGTGATTGGCGTATTAACACAGGCTGCAACAAGCTTGCTAACCGCTGCGATTAGTGGCCCTCTTCAGGAAATGTTAAATTTCGAAAGTGCTGTCACAGGTATGGTTGGAAACGCATCCGGTCAATTCGGAACGCAAGCCGCAGGTCAAGCTGCAACTGATTTAATCAACGCAGGTGGTAGCCCGGGTGGAGCGACAAATATCGTGACACAAGTTATTACAAGCGTTACACAGGATTCAAGCCAGTAAGCTTTTAGAAAATCCCAATCGAAAAAAGCCTTGCTTTTTAGTAAGGCTTTTTCTTTACTGCTGTTATATTGATAAGGTTTCAACATGTTAGAAAACAAGCGCATATTACTGATTATATCAGGCGGCATTGCGGCGTATAAAACGCTCGACCTCATTCGCTTAATCCGTAAAAACAACGGCAGCGTCACATGCGTGCTGACAAAAGGCGGGGAACAGTTTGTCACACCTCTCAGCGTTGCCTCTCTTTCAGAGAATAAAGTCTATAACGATTTATGGTCTTTGACCGATGAAACAGAAATGGGGCATATCCGCCTGAGCCGAGAAAATGATTTAATCGTGATTGCCCCCGCAAGCGCGGACATCATAGCCAAAATGACACATGGCATTGCCAATGATCTTGCTTCAACGACCCTACTCGCGGCAAATAAACCGATCCTCATTGCCCCTGCCATGAATCATGCAATGTGGAACAATCCTGCTACCCAAGCCAATGTCCAGACGCTCAAAGAGCGCGGCATTTTAACCATAGGCCCGACTGAAGGTGACATGGCATGCGGGGAAACCGGTATGGGCCGCATGAGCGAGCCGGAAGATATTCTAAACGCCATCAAAGATTTTTTTTTTGAAAGACCTTTAAAAGGAAAACGTGCCGTTGTAACAGCCGGCCCAACCTTTGAGCCGATTGATCCGGTGCGTTTTATCGGCAATCGTTCATCCGGCAAGCAAGGTTACGCCATTGCACAAGCGCTCTCTAATGCCGGAGCTGAGGTTACCTTAATCGCAGGGCCTAATAACTTATCCACGCCGTCCGGCATAAACTGCATTCCTGTTGAAACGGCAGAAGATATGCTCAACGCAACGACTGGAGCCTTGCCAGCAGAGATCTGCATCTGCAGCGCCGCAGTTAGTGACTGGACCGCAAAAACGCCGCAAACAAACAAAATTAAAAAGGCCAACGATAAAGCCCCGCCATCGCTAGAGCTCAAAGAAACAACAGATATTCTAAAAACACTCTCCAATCACCCGAAAAAAAGGCCTGGTTTGGTTATCGGTTTTGCCGCAGAAACACAAGATGTTGAAAAAAACGCCCAAACGAAATTAAAGACCAAAGGCTGTGATTGGATTTTAGCCAATCATGTCGGTAAAGATGAATTAGGTCATGAAAGGGCTTTTGGTTCAGACGAAAATCAAATATATTTCTTATCTAATCGCGAAACAGAAACATGGGAACGAGCATCGAAACAACGCATCGCAACGCGTTTGGTCGATAAAATCGTGACGCATTTTGAAACTGAAAAACAAGGCAAGCATAATGGACTTTATCAATAAAGATGATATTGAGGTCGCACTAAAACCTCTGGAGCATGCTGTTGGCTTAAAACTGCCGACTTATGCCACAACAGAATCAGCCGGCATGGATTTAACAGCCGCGCTGGAAGATGCCATAGAGCTTGGTGCCGGTGATCGTGTACTTATCCCGACAGGGCTTTCCATCGCTCTGCCGAAAGGGTTTGAAGCGCAGATCAGGCCGCGCTCGGGTTTAGCGATCAATCATGGCGTTACCGTTTTGAACACACCAGGAACCATCGACGCCGACTATCGCGGTGAAATCAGCGTAATTTTAATCAATCATGGAAAAGAGCCGTTTACGATCCAGCGCGGCATGCGTATCGCTCAAATGGTTGTTGAACGCTATTCAAGTGTTAAGTGGAAGGTTGTCTCTGATTTGGAAGATAATACAGAACGCGGCGAAGGTGGCTTTGGCTCAACGGGAAAAGATTAAAGTAAGAAAGCTTGATCATGGCGCTTGCCAGTAAAAAAAATACAAGCATAACAAATACTGATTACGATAAAAGGATCGAATCCTTTCTAGCTGAGGGGCATACCCCGATGATGGCGCAATATCATGTGCTCAAGGAAGACCATGATGATTGCCTTTTATTCTATCGCATGGGCGATTTTTACGAGCTTTTCTATAATGATGCCGTTGTCGCGTCACAAGTCCTCGATATAACATTAACGAAACGCGGCAAGTCGAATGGCACGGACATTGCCATGTGCGGTGTCCCGTTTCATGCCTATGAACCGTATTTGGCGAAGTTAATCCGCGCCGGCCATAAAGTTGCCGTTTGTGAGCAAACAGAAACGCCGGAAGAAGCAAAAGCACGTGCAAAAAAAGAAGGGAAAAGTGCTTCCAAAGCCTTAGTTTCACGTGAAGCTGTGCGTATTGTTACCCAAGGTACATTAACCGAAGATCACCTGCTTGAGGCGCGCGGCAATAACTATTTATGCTCTATCGCATATAGCAATTCACATTACGGCATAGCATGGATAGAACTTTCGACAGGCTCACTAACGGTTCAAACATGTTCAAATAATGCCCTCACATCAACCATAGAGCGTATAGACCCGGCTGAGATCATCGTTTCAGATAATTTTGCCAAGCATTTTGAGGATCTTGTTTCCCCCTTTAAAGATAAACTAACGCGGCAGCCTGATATTCTCTTTAAAAGTGACGATGCTGCGCACAATATCGCAAAGATATATAATCTAAAAACGCTCGATGGGCTCGGTGATTTTGAAAAATCTGAAATACAGGCCATCCATGCGCTACTGGAATATGTATCACGCACACAAAAAGGTAAAATCCCCTATATCGCAAAACCGCAAAGAGTATTGTCGAGTACCATCATGGAAATTGATGCGGCAACACGCAAAAACCTAGAAATTACACGCACATTATCAGGTGAACGCAAAGGCAGCCTGCTCCATACCATGGATAAAACACTGACGGGTGCAGGCGCACGCCTTTTGCAGGCCTACTTATCTGCACCGCTTACAAATACGACTGAAATCGAAGGCAGATTAAACCGTGTAGAAAGCTTTTTACAACAATCCTCTCTCAGAGACATTATACGTAATTTTTTGCACAATATTCCGGACATGGATCGCGCCCTATCCCGTATAACCCTTGGCCGCGGAAGCCCCAGAGATCTGGGTGTTATTCGTGATGGCCTATCTCAGGCAGAACTTATTCGTGCAGAATTGCATGCCAATAAAGGTAAACTGAAAAGTTATGATGATATTTTCCAATCCTTAAGCCAACAACCAGCCCTTGCCGCCGCGCATGACACACTTAAAGTCGCGCTGGTTGATAATCCAGCCGCCTCACTTAAGGATGGCGGTTACATAAAAACAGGCTTTTCAAAGCGGTTAGATGATTTACGCTCACTCAGTGATAATAGCCGCAGCACAATTGCGTCACTTCAATCAAAATACCGCAGCATTTCTAAGGTCGACCCTCTCAAAATTAAGTATAACAATGTTCTTGGATACTTCATTGAAGTGCCTGCAAAGCGTGCCGATTCCCTTATGGTTTCTGCGAATGATGATAACCCCGAGCACGCACACAAATTCATTCACCGCCAAACAATGGCCAATGCAGTGCGGTTTACAACCACAGAACTTGCAGAACTTGAGCGCGACATCCTTAGCGCGTCTGATAAAATCAATGCTCTGGAAACATCTCTTTTTGATGATCTTATAGTCACTGTGTCGGCTCAATCGGAAAATATTAAATCCATAACCTCTGCCCTATCTATCATCGACATAAGCGCAGCATTTGCACAATTAGCACAAGATATGGACTATACGCGCCCTACCGTGGATGAAAGCCTCCACTTTGAGATCAACCAAGGCCGCCACCCCGTTGTTGAGGCATTTCTGAAAGAGCAAAGCGAAACATTCGTGCCGAATGACTGTGATTTAACGCTCAAAAAACGTCTATGGTTGCTGACAGGGCCTAATATGGCAGGTAAGTCGACATTCTTACGCCAAAATGCCCTCATCGCCATCATGGCGCAAATCGGATGCTACGTTCCCGCAGAAAACGCACATATCGGCGTTATTGATAAATGTTTCAGTCGTGTCGGTGCCTCAGATGATTTGGCACGCGGACAATCAACCTTCATGGTGGAAATGGTGGAAACAGCCGCCATTTTAAACCAAGCAACAGAGCGTTCTTTGGTCATCCTCGATGAGATCGGCCGCGGCACAGCTACCTATGACGGACTTTCTATTGCGTGGGCTTGCGTGGAGTATCTCCATAACATCAATAAAAGCCGGTGCGTCTTCGCAACGCATTACCACGAACTCACCTCTCTCAGTGGTGCTCTTGATCATTTATCGTGCTACACCGTGCAGGTAAAGGAATGGAACGACACCATTATCTTCATGCATAAAGTCATACAGGGGCAA
Source organism: uncultured Micavibrio sp. (assembly GCA_965263215.1). Lineage (GTDB taxonomy): Bacteria > Pseudomonadota > Alphaproteobacteria > Micavibrionales > Micavibrionaceae > UBA1672. The sequence continues at coordinate 1,313,426 of OZ253663.1, read as the reverse complement.
GCGAACCGCTCTTATGGCGTGCATGTGGCACAACTCGCGGGTTTACCTAAGGCTGTCATTACACGTTCTGAAACTATTCTAGAGCGCTTGACGACGAATGAACGCGATAATACACCGGAACAAATCATCAAGGACTTACCACTGTTTGAAACAAACATAGAGCCGCCAAAGCCTTCAGCCATAGAAAGTGCACTTGATGCGATAGACCCCGATAGTTTGTCACCGCGCGAAGCCTTAGACATTCTGTATGATTTAAAAAAGAAAACACGACCATAAAGCGAGTGAAAGCATCTTTACTTGAATGGCCTAATATTCTATGACTTCAACACCAAAACAAATACTGGATAAGGATATGAGCAGTACATCTTCGATCATTGAAACAGACGCGGTTATCATCGGCGCGGGGCCATGCGGACTTTTTACCGTCTTTGAAATGGGCTTGTTGGATATGAAGTGTCATTTAATTGATATCCTTGATCGTCCCGGCGGACAATGTGCGGAATTGTACCCCGAAAAGCCTATCTACGACATTCCGGCCTATCCGACTATTACTGGGCAAGAGCTTACAGACCGTCTTATGGAGCAAATTGAACCATTTGATCCGGTGTTTCATTTTCAGCAAATGGCAGAAAAACTTGAAAAGCTCGATAATGGAAAATGGCGTCTAACAACGGATATCGGCACTGTTTTTGATGCCACTTGCATCATCATTGCCGCAGGCGGCGGCAGTTTCGTTCCAAAAAAGCCCCCTATCCCAAATATTGACGCATTTGAAGGGCAATCAGTATTTTACGCCGTGCGTCAAATGAACCAGTTCAAGGACAAAGATATCGTCATTGTTGGCGGCGGCGACTCTGCGCTTGACTGGAGCCTTAACCTACAGCCTATAGCAAAGAAGATAACACTCATTCATAGACGCGATTCATTCCGCGCCGCACCTGACAGCGTCACAAAAATGCGTGAGCTTGTTGATAAAGGTGCAATGACATTTCAACTGGGTCAGGTTAAAAACCTTATCGGCGACAATGGGCAACTTAACGCCATAGAAATTCAAGATCAGGATAAAAACCTGAAGACACTGGAGTGCGACACATTGCTTCCTTTCTTTGGCCTCACTATGAAGCTTGGCCCTATTGCTGATTTTGGTTTGAATCTTGATCAAAACCTTATCCCCGTTGATACCGAGAAATTCGAAACGTCACATAGCGGTATTTTCGCTGTTGGCGATATCAATACCTATCCCGGGAAATTAAAACTTATTCTGTCCGGGTTTCACGAATCAGCACTTATGGCGCGCCAAGCCTTTAAATACTGTCGCCCCGATGCCAAACTTCGTTTTGAATACACAACGTCAAGTTCTTCCCTAAAGGAGAAACTTGGTGTTGATGATAAAGCGGCTTAAGCATTGAAAAAGGGGCATATATTCACGCCCCTTAGACTTTTCATTTCAGGTTCATTTCGGCTTATTATTCGATGCCATCAAATAACGGGCTGGATATATAACGCTCCGCGAATGAAGGTATAATCACAACGATCTGCTTTCCTTTATTTTCCGGCATTTCTGCGACTATTTTCGCCGCAGCAAAAGCCGCACCAGAGGATATACCGCATGGAATACCTTCTAATTTTGCAACATCGCGCGCCGTTTGCAGGGCTGTCTCGCTATCTATTGTGACAGAGCCATCAATAAGGCTTGTATCAAGGATCGATGGAATAAAACCTGCACCAATCCCCTGAATTTTATGCGGCCCCGGTTGACCGCCACCAATCACAGGGCTTTCTTCCGGCTCAACCGCGTATGTTTTAAATTCCGGCTTACGCTCTTTCAAAACTTGCGATGTGCCCGTCAATGTACCGCCTGTACCAACGCCGGATATCAAGATATCTGCACCGCCATCTGTATCATTCCAGATTTCCTCTGCAGTTGTTTCGCGGTGAATTTGCGGATTAGCAGGATTATCAAATTGCCCCGGCGAAAATGAATTATCATACTCGTTCAGCAGTTCTTCTGCCTTCGCAATCGCACCGGACATGCCCTTTTCTTTCGGCGTCAGCACAAGCTCCGCCCCTAAAAATCGCAGCATTTTTCTGCGCTCAATCGACATACTTTCAGGCATTGTTAAAATCAAACGATAGCCCTTACTTGCTGCAACAAAAGCCAGTGCAATTCCCGTATTACCAGATGTTGGCTCAATCAATACAGTTTTACCGGGCTGGATTTTCCCTTTACTTTCCGCATCTTCGATCATCGCAAAACCAATACGATCTTTAACGGATGCCACGGGGTTAAAGAATTCCAATTTGGCAAGAATATCAGCCTGAATATTATGTTTTTCAGTAAACCGTGGCACACGCACAAGCGGCGTCGCACCAATCGTGTCCAGAATACTGTCATAAATACGGCCGCGCGATTCAGCATTCGCTTTTAACGGGCTTTCTGTGTTTTTGATGGCTGGGAAAGTCATATAGTATCTCCTCTTAAAAGATTACAATTTACATTTGTCTTTAAATTAAACCGTTACAACAACGCTTGGCCCTTTAGAATGAACCTTAGGTGCGCCTAAACCTTAATCACCTTCGCCCGGCTTTTCACTAAAGTCCGTTTCGAACTTATCTTTTTTATCTTTCATTTCTTCGGCTTCGGGCATCGCGTCTTTCTTAAGCGTAATATTCGGCCATTCTTCGGCATACTTACGATTAATCTCTACCCATTTCTCTGCGCCATTTTCTGTGTCTGGCAAGATGGCCTCAATCGGGCATTCCGGTTCACACACCCCACAATCTATACATTCATCAGGATGGATGACAAGCATGTTCTCACCTTCATAGAAGCAATCAACCGGACACACTTCAACACAATCGGTATATTTACAGCGGACGCACGCGTCTGTTACAACAAAAGTCATTACTGATCCTTACTTTTGACCCAGTTTTAGAAAAACACACTATAATATCCCATTTTGATAAGGCAACTGCTTTTCAAAAGAATGCTATACACGAATCTACTGCAACGGTAACATCACACCTGTATTACAATCATATTAGGTTTCTATGTTCTCACGAAACAAACGCCACTTAATCGCCCTTATGTTATTCCTAGGCTTTCTTTCAAGCTGCAATGCGCATACGCACAGCACACAGACGAAGAGCTCTCCCTTACTTCCACTTGCACAGCATGACAAAACAGTGCGTCTGGATGACGGTCACGTGAAAGAAGCTATGCGCGATTATCTGGCGTATAAAAACGCGCCACCATACTCACAATATGATTTCATGAAAAAAGATCTCAATAATGACGGCCTACATGACGCCATTGTCTATTTCAAAACCCCATATGGACAATGGTGTGACATGCACGGGTGCACCCTCTTGATATTACGCGGGTACCCTGATGGGTTTTCTGTGCTTGGTGAAATAGAATCAGTTCGCCCGCCCTTTCACATCAGTAAATCGAAAACAGAAGGGTGGCAGGATATTGGTGTTTATGTCTCAGGAAAGCAAGAAAGTGCACACATGGCGTTATTATCGTTTGATGGCAAACAATATACGATGCGCCACGCCAATGGTTCATATAAGCTCCATCAATCATTCATAGAAACAAGTATTTTCCCTTGAATAGCTAATCCTTGTTAGAATTAGCCAAAAGCTGTCCCAGAGAAGAAAAGATATTCCTGAACCCTGTTTTCTTATCAGGAGCAATTGGTTGGCTGCGTGGCATAGAATCTTCTTCAAACTCCAAATGCGTTTGGCCGATCAACCCATCAACATCCGTTTCTTTGATATGCTGCTGATAAAGCCCTATCATAACGCTTTGCTCTTCTGATGCGAAATCACCATCGACCCAGACCAAGTCACGTGCAAATTCAAAAAACTGAATACGATCCTGCTGATTTTTGATGCCGGAGAACATATCGTTAACGTCTTTGGCATTAACGATATCGTCTTTCAGCGTTTCTGTCTGTGAGTCAGAAAAATTAACATCGTCCATTACACGAGCAATGAACTCTATCTCTTCATCTGTCACGATATCATCGGCATGCGCAACGGCGATAAGCGTCCGCCACATATAAAACGCACTGTCATTCACACCATCGTTCATATTATATTTTCCCTGTAAAACGCTGACATTTTCTTTAAAACAAGCTGCATGAGGTCATCCTCCGGTTTTCCGGAACTTTGTCCTTCGGTCATAATGGGCTTGCGCTCCAACCAACGCAATTCCTTTTCAAATTTTTGAGCTTTATCACCAAGCTTATTCACAATTTTCTGCATAACCTCTTGCTCTGCTTCATGCAAATAACCATCACACCATGCAATCGTGCGCACCATAACAAAAAATTGCCTTTGATTATCTTCATCTTGAATATCTGCAAATAACTGTATGACGTTGGCCTTGTCTTTAATGTCTTGCTCAATTGTTTGTCTTTGGTCTTCAGTGAATGCAAACGTCTCGATGATTTGTTTAATGTAATTTTGCTCTTCTTCTGTAAAGGTACCATCAACATGAACCAACGCGAACACAGCCCGCCATAGCCTGAAAACGTCTTCTTCCGGTGCGCTGAATTGATATATGTCCATTACCTAACCCTTTATAATATTTGAACATATATACATCCCCCTTGGCAAGCACAAGAATGTTCTTGATTTGTTCTTTTTGGTGTGGCAAATTCCTTTATCATCAATCAAGGCAAAGAGCATGCAACGTGAGCCCGGCATAAAATGGTTATTCATGGATTTGAACAGCTATTTCGCAAGTGTAGAACAACAAGAGCAGCCGGCACTGCGCGGCAAGCCCGTCGCCGTCACACCGATGGAAACGGATTATACCTGCGCCATCGCCGCAAGTTATGAGGCAAAAGCCTATGGCATAAAAACCGGAACAATCATAAAAGATGCAAAAAAGATGTGCCCGCATCTGAAATGCACATTGGCACGCCATGATTTTTATGTGGCTTATCATCATAAAATCCTCGAAGAAGTCATCAAGCACACCCCCATCAATAAAGTCTGGTCTATTGATGAACTTTCAAGCCGCCTCCCCCCCGGAAAACGCAACATAGACGCAGCAAAAGAAATAGCCAGCAACATAAGAAACGGGATATGGGAAAATGTGGGAGAGGCGATTAATTGTTCCATTGGCTTTGCACCAAACTCTTTGCTTGCGAAGATAGCGTGCGAAATGCAAAAGCCGAACGGATTGACCATATTATCGCAGGAAGACTTACCTGATGCTTTGTTCTCTTTAAAACTCACCGATATTCCGGGTATAGGGCGCAACATAGAACGCCGTTTAAACAAGACGGGTATATCGAGCATTGAAGATTTTTGGAACACCTCCCCCAAACATGCGCGCAAAATATTCGGCAGCGTTCAAGGAGAGAGATTTTGGTATTTGCTGCACGGATATGACTTCGAACAGCCCGCAACAAAATCATCAATGATTGGCCATAGCCGTATCCTTGACCCAAATTTGCGCGCACCCGACAAAGCAAAACAAATACTAAGAAAACTAACCGTCAAAGCGTCCCATAGATTGCGCAACAAAAACTTGCACACGCGCACAATATCCGTGTCATTGCGCACAAAATCAGGTGTAAAATTTTCTAAACAATTACCTATACAGGCAACGCAAGATCCATTTACATTATTAGAGTATGTCGATGCACTATGGGCGAAAATGATACATTACGCGGAACGCAACCATGACCCGTTTCATTGCGCACTGAAAATAAAAAAAGTATCTGTTGTTTTCTTTAACCTCATCACAGCCAATATGGTCACCGATGATATGTTTTTATCTTCTGCGGGAACATCTAGGGCGATTTCTGTAAAAAACGAATCTTTGACACAAGCTTTGGAAAGCCTGCAAAACAAATACCAAAAAGAAGTCGTATCCCTTGGTATTCCACCAAAAACCGCGGCAGGATATGTCGGCACAAAAATCGCCTTCGCGCGCGTCCCCGATACCAAAGAATTCTGGAGCTAAACCATCACTTTTAAATTGCCCTCCCCCTTGGTTTTTGCTACTGATCTTCCATGAAAAAAACCGAATTACATATCGTGGGCGCAGGCCTTGCAGGCAGTGAAGCCGCATGGCAAGCCGCCAATATGGGCGTAAACGTGATTTTGCATGAAATGCGTCCAACCGTTAAAACCGAAGTTCATCAAACCGATGGCTGTGCAGAGCTTGTATGCTCAAACTCATTTCGCTCCGATGACTCAGAATATAACGCCGTTGGCCTGCTCCACGCAGAAATGCGTAAGATGGACTCCCTCATTATGCGTGAAGGTGATAAAGCAGCCGTCCCCGCAGGCGGAGCCCTTGCCGTTGATCGTGATATTTTTTCTGCGGGCGTTACTGAGGCGTTGGAAGCACACCCTAACATCACCATTGATCGTAATGAAGTCACGACCATCGATAATGATGATTGGGAACAAACAATCATCGCCACAGGTCCCCTAACATCATCACCACTGGCCGAATCCATACAAAAATTAACGGGAGAGGACGGATTGGCATTCTTCGATGCCATTGCCCCCATCGTACACCTAGACAGTGTTGATATGAACACATGCTGGTTCCAATCACGCTATGACAAGGCAGGCCCAGCCGGCACGGGTAAGGACTATTTGAACTGCCCTATGAATAAAGAGCAATACGAAACCTTCATTCAGGAATTGTTAAACGCTGAGTATGGTGATTTCAAACAATGGGAGAAAGACACCCCGTATTTCGAAGGATGTATGCCTATTGAGGTTATGGCGTCGCGCGGTATCGAAACACTGCGTTTCGGCCCTATGAAACCTGTCGGATTAACAAGTCCGCATTCCGATGAACGCGCATACGCCGTGGTTCAATTGCGTCAAGATAACGCACTTGGTACGCTCTATAATATCGTCGGCTTTCAAACAAAAATGAAATACGGGGAACAAGTTCGGGTCTTCCGCATGATCCCCGGCTTAGAAAATGCAGAATTCGCACGCCTTGGCGGACTACATCGTAACACATTCATAAACTCCCCTAAGTTGCTCGATAATATGTTGCGATTGAAAGCGCTTCCTAAGGTTCGCTTTGCTGGACAAATCACAGGCTGCGAAGGGTATGTAGAAAGCGCATCCATCGGCCTTTTGGCCGGTCGGTTTGCTGCGTCAGAAATTCTTGGATCACCAATTGAAAAACCGCCCTTAAACACGGCGCACGGTGCTCTCCTCAATCACGTTACCGGCGGCGCTGAGGCTACAACTTTTCAGCCCATGAATGTCAATTTCGGCCTATTTCCGTTGCCTGCGGATGAATTAATGCGCCCAATACAGCCCAGCGGCAGGCGCAAAAAATTAAAAGGCAAAGACCGCAAAAAAGTTTACACAGATATCGCGAAAAGCTCTTTGGAAGAATGGCTTGCGGACACACAATGCGCAGCATAAATTCTCATCATTACGCGCTTGCTTTGTTACCCTTATTCTGCGCATTATTTTTACTGTCTTGCACGAACCATGAACCAGAGGTGAATTACATGAAAGAAGAGCCAAAAAAAGAAATGGTTATTTTGTTGCATGGAATCTTACGCAGTAAGCTTGATATGCAATTCATGAATAACCTGTTCGAGAAAAACGGCTTTGTCACGCTCAACATCCTCTACCCTTCGCGCGAGCAGAACTTGGAAGATTTAAGTGACTTCGTACACGAACAAATCACCAACAGTCCCGATTATCACGATGACATTACTTTAAATTTCGTCACCCATTCTATGGGTGGCCTGATTACGCGTTATTACATCGCACGCAAAAAGCCAAAAAACCTTGGCAAAGTTGTTATGCTTGGACCACCTAACACAGGTAGTGAATTCGCAGACTGGCTATCCGAAACAAAGGTTCTTGCTCCGATGTTTAAAACCATTTTCGGGCCGGCGGGGCAGCAACTAACAACCAAGCACTTGCATATAGATGGTGATATCACCTACCCCCTTGGCATTATTGCCGGAAATCTGTCAATAAACCCCCTCGCCCCTTGGGTATTAGAAGGCGAACATGACGGTATTGTCCCCGTGGAGCGCACGAAAATCGAAGGCATGACAGATCATATTGTTATGTCCGCGACACATTCTTTCATGATGTTTAATCCGGACGTCATGAAGCAGGCTCTATATTTTTTGCAAAACAATAAATTTAAGCGTGATGATGTCGAATAACTTTTTATTCGATCGGGATACCCGGCAAGCTTTTGGAAGAACGAATAGATAAAGACGATTTCACGGAAACCACATTAGGTGCATCTCCTAAGAACTTCTGATGAAATTCTTGATAATCGTCCCAACTTTTGGCAACGACTTTCAACATAAAATCAACATCCCCTGCAAGCATGTGACATTCACGTACCATAGGAAATTTCGTTACATACTCTTCAAAAATTGTAAGTTCTTTTTCGGCATGGCTCTTTAATTTTACCATGGCATAGACATTCACGCCGTAGCCTAATTTGGTAGCATCAACCTTGGCGAAATACCCCTTGATAAAACCAGATTCCTGTAACACGCGCACACGCCTAAGGCATGGTGGCGCTGATATACCAACAAATTTAGCAAGCTCAACATTTGTTACCCTGCCATCCTCTTGTAATCTTTTCAGTATTTTCTTATCGATTTTATCCAGACGGGATCGTGACATTACTATTTTGACCTTAACTTAAGTATTATACTATGTATTTTTGATAGGTTTGTATAAGGTTACAGTCGAAAATTAGCAAGTCTTAATTTAAAAACCCTGTCCTGATTTTGTTAACGTTATGAAAAAAAATAAAGATACTCAAATCTGCTGGATTATCACAGAAGGCATGGCTGGAACTGAAAACCAATGTATTGGTATCGCCAACGCAGTTGGGCTTAATTATGACGTCAAACGGATATCATTAAACCAACCATGGAAAAGCCTTTCCCCCTATTTAGGGTTTGAAACAAAAAGTACATTCACACCTGCCTTATCACCACCTTGGCCGGATATATTGATCGCGAGCGGCCGAAAAAGTATCGCGGCATCACGGTTCATAAAAAAGAAAAGTAACGGCAATACCTTTACTGTTCAGGTACAAGATCCCAGAATATCGGCAGACCACTTTGACCTGGTTGCTGTGCCGGCGCATGACCCGCTGCGCGGTGATAATGTCATTGTCACCCAAGCTTCCCCGAACAAAATCACGCCTGCCCTGCTTGATCAGGCAAAACAAGACTTCCCTGAGTTTTCTGAATTCGGCGCGCCGCGCGTGGCTGTCCTTATTGGTGGTTCAAGCAGTGCCTACACAATGAACGAAACTATTACGCGCACTTTGGCCGAACAGCTATCCGCTCTGGATGCCTCCTTAATGATTACGTGCTCCAGAAGAACGGGCGAGAAGAACGAAAAAATTCTGCGCGATACGTTAGATCACGGTTCAAATTACTTTTGGGACGGAAACGGTAATAATCCTTACTTAGCGCTCTTGGCTTGGGCAGACTTTATTCTCGTAACAGCAGATAGCGCATCCATGATCTCCGAAAGCTGCACGACCGGAAAACCTGTTTATATGATTGATCTGGATGGTGGTGCAAAACGTATTACGCAGCTACACGAAAACCTGATAAATGATGGCAAGTTAAGAAAATTTGAAGGTAACCTTGAAACCTTTTCCTATGAACCGCTGAATGATGCACAAAGGGTTGCGTCAGAGATTAAAAGACGTCTGAAAGACTTTACTAAAAACCCTGAATGACTAATATAACCTGATACATAAATAGGGTAGACATAACAATGACACAGACACACCACACAAAAGTTCTCATTATTGGATCGGGTCCTGCCGGATATACCGCCGCCATTTATGCCGCACGCGCAGGCCTAAAACCAATTCTGGTAACAGGCATGGAACAAGGCGGGCAGTTAATGGTGACCACAGAGGTCGAAAACTACCCGGGATTTGAAAATGCCATCGAAGGGCCATGGTTAATGGAACAAATGAAGCTTCAGTCTGAGCATGTCGGTACGGAGCTTATCATTGACTACATTACCGAAGTTGATCTGTCAGAGCGCCCATTCAAAGCCACTGGCGGTTCGGGCACAACATATACAGGCGATACAATCATTATGGCCACGGGCGCAAAAGCACGCTGGCTCGGCTTGGATTCGGAAAAAACATATCAAGGTCGCGGCGTATCGGCCTGCGCAACGTGTGATGGGTTCTTTTTCAAAGATCAGGAGGTCGCCGTTGTTGGGGGCGGCAATACAGCCGTTGAGGAAGCCCTGTTCCTGACGAATTTCTGTAGCAAGGTCACACTGATACACAGACGTGACGAATTACGCGCTGAAAAAATCATGCAAAAGCGTCTTTTCGCCAACGAAAAAATTGAAATGATGTGGGATCACGAAGTTGAAGAAGTGCTCGGTGACGAAAAAGGCATGAACGGCCTGAGAGTGAAGAACACGAAAAACGGTGAACTCTCAGAAATCAAAAAGGACGGGCTGTTTGTTGCCATTGGTCATGATCCGGCAACGGAACTTTTTAAAGGTAAGCTTGAAATGGATGAGAACAATTACCTCATCACGGCGCCTGATTCTACGGCAACATCCATCCCCGGCGTTTATGGCGCGGGCGATGTAAGTGACCATGTTTACCGTCAGGCTGTGACGGCCGCAGGACTGGGCTGTATGGCTGCGCTTGAGGCTGATCGTTTCCTTGCTGCACAAAATGATAGCGAAGATAGCGCTGCACAAGCTGCAGAATAAAGCGCGCCAAACCAATAAGGAATAAAATATAGTGGATTGGGATAAGCTTAAAATCTTCAAGGCCGTTGCAGAGGCAGGGAGCTTTACCAATGCAGGCGATACGCTTAACCTTAGCCAATCGGCAATATCAAGACAAATTAGTGGCTTAGAACAGGAAATTGGCATTCCCCTCTTCCATCGTCATGCCCGTGGTTTGGTAATGACAGAACAAGGTGAAATCCTGTTTCAAACAGCGTGTGATGTTTCAGACCGCTTAAAACAAGTTGAAATACAGCTCAGTGATTCCCGTAACTTGCCTGCCGGCCCTCTTACGATGACAACTGTTGAGTTTATTGCCTCGACATGGCTCGCTCCTCAATTATCAATTTTCAAGGAAGCCTTCCCGAAAATTCAACTGACGATGCTTTTAGATGATCGAATCTATAACCTGAGCCGCCGTGAAGCCGATATCGCCATAAGATTACAAAAGGCTGATCACAGTGATTTGATTGAACGCCATATGACTACGATTGAATTTTCATTATGCGCCTCTAAAGCCTATCTTGAAAAAAATGGCCGTCCTAAAAAGAAAGCAGACTTCAGACATCATCTTATGATCGGCCATCCGATGAACACCTATACCCCGTTCGTTAAACCAAACTGGATATTTGGAAAATTGAATATCGACATTACAAATAACCCCAATGTTATTTTAATTAATTCAATGCACACGCGCTATACCGCTGTAAAAAACGGAACCGGCATTTCTGTGCTTCCTAACTATATTATCCATCAAGACGACGATATCGAGGTTTTATGTCCTGATATTAAAATTCCCAGTGTTGATATGTATTTTGTATATCCGCAAGAACGCCGTAATTCTCAACGTATCAAAGTTCTAAGAGAATTTCTGTTTGACTACATCAACAATTCCAAGTCATATCAATAGCCATTATCATTACGCATAACAGATGCAAAAGCATCTTGCGTTTTCCGCATACCTATATTGCGATAATCACGTTTGTTATAAAATGCTAATATACGTATATTGGAAAAATGATCGATGAGATCATTGAAGATTTAGATTTTTTGCTAATCTTCCGTCTTAAGAGACGTTAAAATCTCCCTGTTCAACTCGCCGGACCTATGGTCCGGTTTTCTTTTTTTACAGCCCCCTTTTCTGTTTGCGCCGCAGCATAATTAAGTTTTGCTAATACGCGTAATCATGGTAAAAATATATATAAGAAAAATAAAAAGAGTAACTCTGGGGAGATATAAAAAATAAGCCACGCATCTGATTTTAATGGTAAAAGCTTGGTTGACCGCATCAGTTGGATGTGGCAAGTGCCTCTTGTGCCTGATACTCCACTGATTTACAGATCCCCACAACCCAGCATCGATGCCGTTCCCAAGAATTGGGAATTTATTGACTATGCCCCTGCAGGTATAGAAGTTGGTTGCCTAAGAGCACCAGCGCGCGGCGGTGAACCCAAAGCAAAGATTACTTTATTCTCCGGACTTAAAGCAGACGTTGAAACATACGATACACCGCAGATTCGCGCCCTTCAAAAGATTGGTATAGAAGTAGATCTTATCTTACTACCTGACCCGGGCACACAAATAGGATATTTAGACGATAACAAAAACATCATAAAAGATGCGCTCGTAGACAATCCCCCTCCGGGAAGCCAACACCCGAACATACCGCATTTCATCTTTGGTCACTCTCTGGGCGGTCGCGCGTTTGTCGCAAATATGTTGGATGAAGAATTTGCAAAAGAAATCGAAGAAAACTATGCGCTGGCTGTTTTAATTGCCCCGCACTTCTCTTCCCCCTATCGCTCAAAGCCTGTTTTAAACGCGATTTACACATCTTACTGTAAGCTGTTTGCAGATAAATCATACGGCGAAGCACCTCTCGATTGGGCCTTCTCGGCAACAGAAAAAATTAAGAGCAAGCTTAAAATAGGAAGAAAAGATAAATCTTTACGCGAAGACTTCCAGCAAAAAACCCGCGCAACGCAATCCCCTATCACCACAGCGAATACGGCCACCACGCATGGGCAAATTTTATATTCCAATATGGAGGGTGAAAAACTCTGGGGACGCATACAGGAAGACGGCGTTCCGGAAGCGGCCAAAAAATTCCCAACCATTATGCTTGGAGGATCAAAAGACTTTGTATCGAGCAAAAATTATATTGAGAATGTTGCCAAGGCATTTAACGCCGACTTCCATGAATTTGATACATACCACCATCCGTTTTTAGAATCTAAATCCGCACGAAAACTCATCGTAAACGCGATGAAAGAAATTACCGATAATTGGGAAAATGTTACCGTTCCTAACGAAAGCCCATTACTACGCGGTGTAAAAAGAGTGCGTAGTACCTTCAAGCGACTATTGGATAAGGTCAAGCCAAGTAAACAACAGGATGAACCTGAACTTAACATAGACGTTAATGACACACCGCTTCATGATAATGATATGGATGATGCCGCCCAAATAGACGACGATCACCCTGCATTATAATTAGAAAAGTAATTCTAAGCTGCCTTTGCCTTACCATTCAACGCTGCACACGCCTTTTGAATGCGCTTACAGGCTTCGGTCAGGCTTTCTGTGCTTGTGGCATAAGAGATGCGGAAATAAGGTGACAACCCAAACGCAGAGCCCTGAACACAGGCCACGCCTTCGCTCTCTAACAAGTAAGTCACGAAATCACTATCAGATTCGATTGTTTTACCATCCGGCGTAGTACGGCCAATAACACCGGCACATGACGGATAAACATAAAATGCGCCTTCCGGCTTCAAACATTCAATACCATCTGCCTCATTCAGCATATCAACAACCATATTACGGCGTTCTGCGAATACATCATTACGCTCTTTCAGGAATGATTGATCCCCTTCCAACGCCGCCAACGCAGCCGCTTGTGACACAGAAGATGGATTAGACGTACTCTGGCTTTGGATTTTTGCCATTGCCTTGATCAGTTCTTTTGGCCCTGCGGCGTATCCGATGCGCCAACCTGTCATCGCATATGACTTGGAAACACCGTTACAGGTTAATGTGCGGTCATAAAGCTTTGGCTCCACTTGTGCAGGGGTACAAAACTCAAAGCCGTCATACACAAGATGCTCGTACATATCGTCGGTCATGATATAAACATGCGGATGCCTCAACAAAACATCGGTCAGCGCCTTCAGCTCTTGACGCGTATATGCGCCGCCCGTCGGATTCGATGGTGAATTGAAAATGAACCACTTGGTTTTTGGTGTAATCGCCGCGTCTAATTGCTCCGGCGTTAACTTGAAATTGTTTTCCTTTGTGCATTCTACAGGAACCGGCGTGCCTTCCGCCAACAAAACCATATCAGGATATGACACCCAATATGGAGCGGGAATGATCACTTCATCACCAGGGTTCACTGAGGCCATCAACGCATTATAGAGCGTTTGCTTACCGCCTGTTCCGACAGTGATTTGATCACGCGTATAATCCAGATCATTATCACGCTTAAACTTCGCGATAATCGCATCTTTCAATGCTGGTGTACCATCAACGGCCGTATATTTCGTTTCCCCGCGCTTAATCGCTGCGTATGACGCCTCTTTAATAAAATCAGGCGTATCGAAATCAGGTTCACCTGCTCCAAGACCAATCACATCACGCCCTGCTGCCTTAAGTTCCTTTGCCTTATTCGTGACCGCAATGGTGGGTGACGGTTTGATACGGCTTAAGCGGTTGGCAACGATAGACATGGTTATAGCTCCTCGTGTAGGTTTTAAATTCAAAACTCAATGTTTCGAAATATGTTGCGAATATGATTTCCATCTAAATCATTTATGGCTTCCAAATCAAGCCCTTCTTTATCGAACCATGCTTTTAATGGCGCCAAAACAGGGTCATTGAGAGATTTTTTTAGATAATTTTGTAAGCGCGGAATATGAACCAGGTAAGAATCGCGGTCCTGCTCGGCGGCCAGCTTGATGAACAACCCAATAACGCGCCCATGGAATTGCGCTGCTAACACCCTGAACCATTGCAGGAAAACGTCTTTTTCCTCTGCACTCATCCCCGCGCAGTAACGATCAATCATGGCTTGATGAATATCCTCGGGGATATCAACACGCGCATCCTCCAGTAAATTCACCAAATCATAGGGAAGCGGCCCATGCAGCGCATCCTGATAATCAATCAAAGCGCATTGACGAATGCCCTGCTCTGCCTCCACATACATTAAGTTTTCCAAATGGTAATCACCGTGAACGAACCCAAGCGGACATGGCGGTAGGCTCTGCTCTATCTCATCCCATACAGACAAAAAACTCTGTACGGTCTGCTCCCCCGCATGTGCGCCGCGTTTAAGGCTCATATAATAATCAACAAGCTGCCTGCGTTTTTGATAAATACCGCTATCCTTATATAACGGCAATCCGTTAACATCCGTCACATCACGCAAACGGATCAGAACATCTGTTCCCGCCTGATATATATCTTCTGCCCTCATTATCCCCTGACGCAAACAATCGCCGTATGATCGTGTGCCCAGATCTTCCAAAACGGCATAGCATTTTTCTTGATTAGAGCCATACGTGCTTGGCGTCTTAATTCCCTGTGCCTCAAGGCTTGCGCCTATATCAATAAAATTAGCAAGTTCCTTTTGGCTTACCTCATCAGCGTCAGGATAAAGCATCACAATGACATCGCGCCCGTTTTTGCGACCGCGGTAATAATGCCGCGGCGAAACATCACGTGGCAACGCTTCAAGGTGACCCACACCTGTCTCACGCACCAGATTTTCTGTATTGATCGTAATTGTCACAGGTTTTTCTATTTTTTCTTCTTACGGGCACTGGCCGCCATTTGGTGAATCGCATCTATATGCTGCTTTGATGTGCCTTTTCTTTTTCTGGGAAAATGCTCATCTTGGCCAAAAATAGTGACGTCTTCTGATGCAATCGCGCGAAGCAACTCCATACCAAAATTTTCATTTTCATCCGGCAAAGGAATCTTTGGATGGCGCTTTTCAAGTTCCGCGCGGCCTGATGCTACGCGCTCTATCTGATAGGCGACAATACCGTCCAAATGCGGCCGAACCAAATCTTTCAGTAATTGCATGTCATCTTGCGCCAACGTTATGATTTGTTGACGTGCACGTCCTGTATTACCATTACATAACTTCAACGCTTCTCTAATTTTAGTCTCAGCATACTCTCTGGACATGCCATCACCTTTAGGTTCATCAATATATAAATAGTCTGACATATATAAACATCAAATGCGAAAGGAAACTGCGCTTTATGTCGAATGTTATATGGATAATATCTTGACAAAATCTCTGCAATTTTGTGAATATTATGGAATATAAATATAAGCGAGGACAAATTGAGCGAAGAACAATCCCCCAGAGACAATCCCAATTCCTATCTTTTTAGACCGATTAGAGAGCTTTTTTATAACGTTGTGGCACCCGTTGCCGGGCAATCACGTGACTTTTACTTTATATGCCGCGGCGATGAACAATTCGAAGCCGTTGAAAGTCGCCTGCATGATGCATTGGTTGATACCGGAATACTCGCGGAAGATGAATATGACGTGGTAAAGCACATCACAACACCAGAGAAAGATGGAAATCTATCTTACATCACCGGTGAGTTACAACTTCATATACCGAAATACCGCCACACAGGTGCGGATATTGAAAGAAAGGCTCAAATGGCCATTAATTTCGTTCAAAATGACGATCAAAACCACTGCGCAATGTAAGACTAACCAGCAAGAGCAACGAGCTCTTTTAAAATCGTTTGTGCACCCTTAATGCGCTGCTTAGGCTTGTCCCACGACCTTACAACTGTAAGTTTTTGATCTGGCCTAATCTTCACAGTCCCCGCCTTTGTACTAATCCATTGCATCAAGCCCTCAACATTTGGTGGCTGATTGTTATGATAAGCAATCACAGCGCCCTTTGGCCCTGCATCAATATGAGACACCCCAGCACGCTTACAAAGTTGCTTAACTGTCAAAATCTCAAGCAAGTTCTCAACCTCATCAGGTAAATCACCAAAGCGGTCAATCATTTCGGCTGCGAATCCTTCAATTTCTTCTTTTTCATCCAAATCATTGAGACGGCGATAGAGGCTCATCCGTACGGCCAGATCTTCAACATAAGTTTCAGGAATAAGCATAGATGCGCCCAAGTTAATTTGCGGCGACCATTCATCTGGCGTCATGTCATCTATATTCGTTATACCGGATTTAGCTGCGGCGACCGCCTCCTCTAACATTTGCTGATAAAGCTCCACGCCAATCTCGCGAATATGACCCGACTGTGCGTCACCCAGTAAGTTACCCGCACCGCGAATATCCATATCATGTGATGCCAACTGAAAGCCTGACCCAAGCGTATCAAGCGTTTCCATGACCTCAAGGCGTTTTTGTGCGTTAGGGTTAAGCACAACATTCGGCTGGTAGGTCAAATACGCATAAGCACGCACCTTGGAGCGGCCGATACGTCCGCGAATTTGATAAAGTTGCGATAAGCCGAACATATCCGCGCGATGCACAATCATGGTATTGGCCGTTGGAATATCAATACCGCTTTCGATGATATTTGTTGCAAGCAAAACATCATATTGCCCGTCATAAAAGGCCGTCATGCGGTCTTCCAATTCTGTTGGTGTCATTTGTCCGTGTGCATCAATAAACTTAATTTCCGGCACAAGCTCGCGCAGCATATTTGACACTTCCTTGATGTCCTTAACGCGTGGAACAACATAAAAACTCTGTCCGCCGCGATAATGTTCACGCAGCAAAGCGTCACGAATAACTACCGTATCAACCGGCATCACGAATGAGCGTATCGCAAGCCTGTCTACAGGTGGTGTGGTGATAAGGCTCATTTCCTTAACGCCTGTCAGGGACATCTGCAATGTTCGCGGGATTGGGGTCGCCGTCAGTGTAAGCACATGCACCGTACTTTTCAGTTCTTTCAGCTTTTCCTTTTGCTTCACTCCGAAACGCTGCTCTTCGTCAACAATAAGCAAACCAAGATTATCGAACTTTAGTGAATTTGCGAATAACGCATGCGTGCCGATAACAATTTGAACAGAGCCATCCGCCAAACCCTTTTTCGTACGCTCCGAATCTTTCGCACTCACCATACGTGACAGTTGCTCGATTCGTATACCCATTCCCTCAAAACGTTTTTGGAAGTTATTGTAATGTTGCCGCGCCAGTAACGTCGTCGGCACAACCAAAGCCACCTGAACACCAGACATTGCCGCAACATATGCTGCGCGCAATGCCACCTCCGTCTTGCCGAACCCAACATCACCGCACACAAGATGATCCATCGGATAGGATCCTGCCATATTCTCAAGCACAGCCTCTATCGAACGCTCCTGATCCTCTGTCTCCGAATAAGGGAAACGCGAAACAAACTCATTATAAAGCTCACTACTAACTTGCAACGAGTCCGCTTTCTTAAGTTGTCTTGCCGCAGCAATACCAAGCAATTTATCTGCGATCTCCATGAGGTTCTTTTTCGCACGCGCCTTACGGGCTTGCCATCCGGCGCCGCCAAGCTTATCTAAGCGCGTTGTGCCCTCATCCGATCCGAAGCGCGAAAGCACCTCCAGATTAACCACAGGTACAAATAATTTATCACCGCTCGCATATTCAATCTTAAGACAATCATTGATCACACCCGCAGCATTTACGGTTTCTAATTCGATAAATCGTCCGATACCATGATCCACGTGGACAACAAGATCACCTTCATTAAGCGCGGATACTTCTGTTAAGAAATTGTCGGCCTTGCGGGTTTTCTTGGCCTTACGTGCTAATCGATCACCCAAAATATCTTGCTCGCTTAAAACAACCAAATCTTCTGCGGCGAACCCATGCTCCAACGGCGCAACACATACGCCCACCTGATGATTTTTCATCGCCTTTAAATCGCGCTGATCTTCTAAATCGACAACATCTTTAATCGCAGCATTAACCATCAGGCCTTTCAGGCGCGTCTTTGACCCGTCACTATATGCCGCAATAACAACTTTCTTACCATTGGCCTGCACAGACGTAATATGCTTTTTAAGCTCTGCAAACACGTCACCATCAGGCATTGCGCGGATGTCAGAGAAGTCCCGCCCTTTTCGTGCGCCCCGATCTTCAAACCCTGCGTCATCGGCTGCACCAAACGGGCTAACCCCCTTGCTGTCTTTAACCAACACTTGCCATTCATTTTTCGGAATATACAAACTATCGGCGGGTAATGGATGATAAACCGTGCCTGATAAGGTTACCTTCTTAGACTTGTTTTGTGCGGCAGTTTGCAGTGTCTTACGTGCTTCATAAAAGTCACGAACCTGATCCATACGCTCCACATACGAATCAAGCGCATGATGATCAAATGTAATTTGTCCATCCGGCGTATAATCAAATACAGTGTCCATGCCTTCATAAAAAAGCGGAAGCCAGTGTTCCATTCCGTTATATCGTCGTCCTTCACTGATCGCAGCATAAAGCGGGTCATCGTTCTGGATAACGCCAAAGGATTCGCGGTAACCCGACCTAAATCGTGCGATAGAATCCTCGTTTAGAAAGAATTCCGTCACAGGCTGTAGGGAGAATTCTTTTACCGTCCCACCTGTGCGCTGCGTCAATGGGTCAAAACTTTTGATACTTTCTATCTCATCACCGAACAAATCCAACCGCAGCGGATTGTCATACCCCGCGGGGTAAAGATCAACAATTCCCCCACGTATGGCATAATCACCGGGTTCACGCACTGTTTCACTGCGCAAATATCCGTTCTGCGTTAGAAACAAGCTCAACTTATCCAGATCAATCTGCCCGCCCACCTTTGCACTCAAGCTCGATTCTCTTAACACATGACGCGGCATGACCCGTTGCAATGCGGCATTAACACTGGTCAGTAATATACGCGGGTGGCGCTCTTTCTCATTCTCCCACAGCATCAGCTTCGTTAAACACGACACGCGCTGCGCCACGATATCCCCATGCGGGGAAACGCGGTCATAAGGCAAACAATCCCACGCAGGAAACGCCAAAACCTTCACATCAGGCGCAAAGAACTCCAACAATCCCCTTAATGTTTCAATACGCGCATCATCCAAAGCCACATGCACAAGAACACGGTCTTTCGGCATTAAGCCACGTGCATACTCCGCCAGAACGCGCGCATCTTCACCCTCCGGCACACCATATAAAGTGTCCTGATTTTGCGTGTCTTTTGGTTGATTATCCGCTTCACGCGCTGTACTGTGCACAGATTACCCTTTTTTAAAACTAAATAGTTGTTTGCCTTCAATAGGCTTTTTATATATAGGTTTCTGTCTAATTCAAGAGGCGTAAGACAATATGAGTGCGGATCAAAAACTTTCAGACGAGCAGGAAACAGTTGCAAACAAAGATTTGCTGAAAAGTGCTGTCCACGAGAATAAAGCAACATCAAAGCGTGGTTTGCAGGAACGTCTGTTCACAATGGCGTTTAGCGGCTTTGTTTATCCGCAAATCTGGGAAGACCCTGAAGTCGACATTCCTGCAATGAAAATTGATGACACAACGCGCATCATGACGATTTGCTCAGGCGGTTGTAACATGATGAATTACCTCACCGAATCTCCAGCCTCTGTTACCGCCGTGGATTTGAACCCCGCGCATGTGGCTTTGGGACGCTTGAAGATTGCTGCGCTTAAGCACCTGCCCGATTATGAAACATTCTTCCTGTTCTTTGGTTGCGCTGATGATCCGAAGAACATTGAAAACTACGACAAGTATATCGCCCCCCATCTGGATAAATTCACGCGCGATTACTGGGAAAAGAAAATCGTACCACATGGCCGCCGCATCAATATGTTCAAAAAGAACATCTACCGCTTTGGTTTGCTCGGTAAGTTTATCGGCACTGTGCACCGCGTCTCCAAGATTTACGGTAAAAATCCGCGTGACATCCTGAAGGCACGCACAATGGAAGAGCAAAAAGTGATCTTTGATCGCACCCTCGCGCCATTGTTTGAGAAGAAATTCGTCAAAATGATGTGTAACAAGCCGGAATCACTCTACGGGCTTGGTATTCCGCCCGCGCAGTTTGATGAGCTTAACGAATCCGCCAAAGGTGACATGGCATCGCTGTTAAAGGCGCGTTTAGAGCGCATGGCCTGTCAATTCCCTATAGAAGATAATTACTTCGCATGGCAAGCCTTCAACCGCGGTTATGACCGTGAGAATAAGCGCGCCGTGCCACGTTATTTGAAAGAAGATAATTACGAAACGCTCAAGGCTAACATTGAAAATGCCAACGTCGTTCACTCAACCATCACCGAATATTTAGACGGCCAAGGCGCTGATAGTGTTGACTGTTTTGTGTTTTTAGATGCGCAGGACTGGATGAATGACGAGCAGCTAAACGAACTCTGGTCGGCTGTATTACGATCCGCCACGGATGGCGCACGCGTGATCTTCCGCACCGCCGGCGATGACAGCCCCCTCACCGAAGGTCTCACCGAAGACAACCTCTCCCCTTGGGATTATGACCCGAAACTGGCCGCGCCGGATAATGAGCGTGACCGTTCCTCCATTTATGGAGGCTTCCACACCTATACCTTGAACCGTAAAAAAGCAAAACGTAAGGCCGCCTAAGCACCCATGCCATCAGACCTGTCACAAACCGCGAAAAGCACCAACGACGCCCAGATCAAGGCAAATATGGACAATATGTATCGTTGGACGCGCCATATTTACGACGTCACGCGCAAATATTACCTTTTGGGGCGTGACCGGATGATTGAGAATATCAACGCCAAGGATGATGAGCATATATGCGAGGTTGGCTGTGGCACGGCGCGCAACCTGATTAAAATTGCGAAAACCAACCCAAAGGCGCATTTTTACGGCCTTGATGCCTCCGATGAGATGCTCAAAACCGCGAACGGCAATTTAAAGCAAGCGGAGATGAGCGATCACGTTACGCTCAAGCAGGGATTCTCTCAGAACTTTGACCCGAAAACGCTTTTTGGTATTGATAAACCATTGAATAAGATTGTTTTTTCCTATGCGCTGTCGATTATTCCGCCATGGCAGGATTCGATTGACCATGCGCTCGAATTGCTCCCCGAAGGCGGAGAGATTCACATCGTTGATTTCGGCGGGCAGGAAGATTTACCCAAGTTTTTCAGTAAGTTCCTGTTCTGGTGGCTCAAACTGTTCCACGTGTATCACAAGCCCGAAATCCTTGACTACCTGAAACGCCTTGAGGTGGAGAAAAAAGGCGCGCTAGAGGTGCATCACATGTATAAACGCTATTCCTACCGCGCGGTTTTTAGGAAGGTCTGACAACATGGAATGTTACAATCACGAATCATTAAATGCTGTAGGGCTGTGCAAATCCTGCTACAAAGCCATCTGCAAAGAGTGTGCAAAGGAACTTGAACACGGATTAGCATGCTCGGAAATCTGTGAGAGTGATGTCACCGAAACAAACGAGATGAACGAAAGAGGGAAAAAGCTCTACGGCATAGGGCACAGAAAATCAAAGATGCCGTCATCTGGTGTTATTATATGGGCAATTCTTTCTTTGCTTTTATGGGCAGTTGTTTTGATTAACTTTTTTCTGAACAACCATACCGACATCGTGACTGCTGTTTTTGCGACGGGCTTCACATTATTAGCTGTTTTCGCACACTTCAGTTCAAAGCGAACTGGCTTACAGTGTTAAAAAGCTCCTTCTAAGCTACCTCATCAATCCAAAAACTCTACTGGTAATGCTTTTACATGCTTCAAAGCTTTTTGGATTAGCTCATCCCATTCATCCTCAGGCATGGTCGTTATTTTATTTTTGATCAACGACTTTTCACAAATATCTTCGAGAGCCCACAACGCCCGCTTTTCCTCATCTGTAAACTCTTCATTAAAGTTTAATCCAGATAATTTATTGGATAATACGTTCCATATTACCAACAGATGACCGACTGATAGCTCAACTGACACCTCTTTACTCAATTCTTCTTTCATTTTTCTAAACAACCTCATACCCCAATAACTTCTGAAATACACTGCAGGAAGCCAGAGGCTCGGGTGCTTGTTCTTTTCCTGTAATCCAATTATAGAGATCAGGGTCGTTATTCGTGAGCAGCAGATCATACGCGCTCAACTCGTCCTCCGTGAAATTCGGCACGTTTTGCGCCGCAAATGACCCTAAAATCAAATCCATTTCCTTTGTTCCGCGATGACCGGAGCGGAAAATCAGCCGCCTGCGCTTATTTTCAATGGTTTCGTCTTTTTTTCCTACGGGTTCCATAGTAGCCTATCCTTGTTCGTCAAAAAATATGAGCAGTTAAACCACCATGAGTCAACGACCATTCGAGCTTGATCCGCTATTTCGTGCCATCACCACCCTGCTCGGTGTGGGGCCGCGCAATGGCAAATTGATGGAAGGGCTGATTGGCGGGCCGAAGGTGCTCGACCTGCTGTTTCATGCCCCTGTTGATTTCATTGACCGTCGCTTTGCTTGCCCCCTGTCCGATGCGCCTAACGGCAAGGTGATGACCACGCAGGTGCGCGTGGAAAAGCACTTCCCCAATGCGCGTAAATCCCTGCCTTACCGTGTGAAATGCAGCGATGATAGCGGGAGCATTACCCTCGTGTTTTTTCATGCCAAGAAAGCATGGCTCGAAAAGCTCCTCCCCATCGGGCAACCCGTCATTATCAGCGGCAAGATTGAATATTATCAGGGACAACCGCAAATGATGCACCCCGATGTTGCAAAACCGTCGGAGCGTGAAACCCTTGAAACGGTGGAGGCAATCTACCCCCTAACCGCAGGTGTGACCAATAAAGTCATGCGCAAGGCACAAAATGCTGCGCTTGGTTATATTACGCCACTACCGGAATGGCTGGATGATGCGCACAAAAAACGTGAGGGATGGGATGATTGGGATGCATGCCTAAAGGCATTGCACACCCCTAAAGATGAAGACCATCTGGAACCATTGCATAAGGTACGATCTCGCCTTGCCTATGATGAGTTACTCGCCAATCAGCTCACCCTTGCGTTGGTGCGCGACAGACAGCGCAAAATCAACGGGCGCAGCTTCCCGCAATCACAAGATTTACGCACAAAGATAGAAAGCGTTCTACCGTTTGAATTAACAGGCGCACAAAAACGCACCCTTCATGACATTGACCAAGACATGGCCGTACAGGCGCGCATGCTGCGGTTGTTGCAAGGTGACGTGGGTAGTGGAAAGACGATTGTTGCAGCAATGGCAATGATGAACGCCGTTGAAAGCGGCGCACAGGCCGCGATTATGGCACCGACTGAAATCCTCGCGCGGCAACATGAACAAAGCCTGAAAGAATGGCTGACCGCGGCGGGTGTGCGCTCTGTGACGCTAACCGGTCGTGATAAAGGTAAATCACGCGATCTTATCCTCAAGCAAATTAAAGACGGCATCGCACAAGTGGTGATCGGAACACACGCAATATTCCAGCCTGATGTGGAATATCGTGACCTCGGCCTTGCAGTAATCGACGAACAGCATCGCTTTGGCGTGCACCAACGCCTTGAGCTATCTAATAAAACCAAGGGCACCGATATTCTGGTGATGACCGCCACCCCTATTCCTCGCACCCTTGCCCTGACGGCTTATGGCGATATGGAAGTTTCGAAGATTGATGAAAAGCCACCGGGGCGCAAGCCGATTGAAACCATGCTGTTTTCTAAAGATAAAATGGATCAAGTCGTGGCAGGACTACAGCGTAAAATCGCAGAAGGCGTGCGTATATATTGGGTGTGCCCATTGGTTGAGGAATCAGAGGTACTCGACCTCGCCGCGGCGGAAGAACGCTATGACATTCTCAAGGCCACCTTCGGGGAACGTATCGGCCTTATTCATGGGCGCATGAAACCTGCTGAAAAAGATGAGGTCATGTCGAAATTCGCAGACGGCGCGCTGGATATACTCGTTGCCACCACCGTGATCGAGGTTGGTGTGAACGTGCCCGAAGCCACCATTATGGTGATTGAACATGCGGAGCGTTTTGGCCTCTCGCAGCTCCATCAGTTGCGCGGTCGTGTCGGCCGCGGGGCAGAGCAGTCATATTGTTTCCTAATTTACTCCGGCCCTTTAGGTGAAATTGCAAAGGAGCGTTTAAGCATCATGCGCGATACGGAAGATGGCTTTGTGATTGCCGAGAAAGATCTGGAATTACGCGGTAGCGGCGATATCCTCGGCACAAAACAAAGCGGCGTTACTGATTTCAAGCTTGCGAACCTTGGGGCACATAGTGATTTACTGGCAACGGCGCGCGATGATGCGAAATTGATTATCAATCAAGACCCTAAACTGGAATCAGAACGCGGGTTAGCGCTCAAAACCCTACTCTACCTATTTGAACGCGATCAGGCGATTAAGTATTTTCGGGGAGGATAAATGTTTGAACTAATCATTTTAGCAGCCCTTGTTTTAAGTTTATTTTTCTTGCTACCCTTTTTTCTTAAGAGAAACAAATGGCTATTATTTCATTTTATACTTAGTAATATTTTGCTCATAGCACTTACTTTTTATGTTTACAGTCAACTACCCGGAGCCCCAGGAGAATCAATAATTCTTGTTTTTATTTTGCGCGGAACCTTCGGCGCATTGTGGCTCGGCACATTTTTTAGTTACTGTATACACAACATCACGCTCTTTAAATTAGATGATGATTAAAACTACTCCGCCGCAGTCTTTTTATTCTTGCTCATGCAATCTTCGATGGTGTCCGGTGCATTTTCATCAATGTTCAGCTCGCGCTTAATCTTGCTCATTTCACGGATAATGCAATCCATCGTAAAGGTCACGTCTTCCATTTCCTTGCGGGACGGCATACCGTAAGCACGCGCCTTATCATCGCCGCCAATAACCCGCGCAGGGATACCAATCGCAGTCGCTCCTTCGGGAATATCAGAGGTTACAACCGAATTTGACCCGATTTTGGCACAGCACCCAATCGTAATATCACCCAGCACTTGCGCGCCGGAACCAACGATAGCGCCATGTTTCAAGGTTGGGTGACGTTTTCCGTTCACGCCGCCGACTTTACCGACACCGCCGAGTGTCACGCCGTGATAAATCGTGACGTTATCTTCAATGATCGCGGTTTGTCCGATAACAACACCTGATCCATGATCAATGAAAAAATTCTTACCTATGGTGGCCTCAGGGTGGATCTCAATGCCCGTAAACATGCGCGCGATATTTGCAAAGAAACGCGCCAATGTACGCAGCCCCAAATGCCATAACCAATTATTCATTCTGTGCCACATAACGGCATGAAAACCGTTATAGGCAAATAGAACCTCTGCAAATCCGGGCTTTGCCGGGTCTCGTGACTGTATGGATTTAATAAGATCAAACATGGTCTTACCTTATTTTTCTTTACCGTTCTTGGTTTTTAACGGCTTCTTGTTTTCGTCCGGCGTAATAATACCCGCAGAAACAACCAGTTTTACGCCCTCTTCTACACTCATATCAAGGTATTTTAGCTCCGTTTTGGGAACGAACAATAAATAACCTGATGTCGGGTTGGGTGTGGTCGGCACGAAAACATTGACCGTTTCTTGCGCCGTGTGCCCCTGAACCTCACCTTGTGTTGTTCCGGTGACAAAACCAATAGACCAGACACCTTTACGCGGATATTCAAGCATAACCACTTCACGGAACGCATTAGACTGACTCGCCATGATCGTTTCAAATATTTGCTTAATCGCGCCATATAAAGTGCGCACGACTGGCATCTGCTCAACGATATACTCTGATAGGCGAATAAAAATGCGCCCCAAAAAGTTCGTCGCGAGCCAACCGATAGCGATAAAGACCGCAATAACAATAAACAATCCCAAGCCCGGTATTGTCGTATGACCGTATAATGCGTCGTACCATTCTTTTGGCAGGAACCGCACAACCTTGCTGTCAACAAAGGTTAGAAAGATATAAGTCAGATAAATTGTGATACTGATCGGCGCGGTGACCAAAATACCTGTTAAGAAATAACGGCGTAGACGCGCCAACGGCCCCGTTGATGAACCAACCGCCTCTTCCGAGATATCTATTTCAGTTTTTTGAGCCTTTTTTTCAGACATATTTATTACCTGCCTTAATAAGCTCAACACTATGACGTGAGTGCACTAGAAAAACAAGCACAGAGATAAAATGGCAAGCCTAAACTAGTTGTTTCGTATGCCACCGGGGGCAGGTATCACATTCAAAGGGTCTTCGATATGATCCGGCGCAGCAATAGCATCAGACGTCGCCGTACTATTGCTCATATGTTCAACTAGCGCGCTATACGCGTCAACGCCACTCTCTTGATTAATGTGCCCCAAGCTTACTTCAGATTCATACAATCCTTGGTATGTTTGAAACGGGAAAACAACCTGAGACGGGTTATACAGTGCCGATTCAGCATTCGCATATTGACTTTCAATGAGGGCTTTATAAGGCTTTGTATCAATGCCCTGTAGTTCCACACCAAAGAAGGCCTCATCCAATTTATTCAAGAAACCATATTCTTCTAGCGCAGCCTGATATCCGGCCGGGTCGCCATCATGTTCCATAAACATATGCTTTGCATCGATGGACAGACGCACAACAGCATCAGCCGCATTTGTTATGTCATTTCTTTCGCCATGAACTGTTCGGAGTTCACTGATCGGCGCAACATCTTCCAAATTCGTTAAGGGGGATATAGTAACCGCCCCCTTTGATGTAATTTGTCCAACACTTATGATTGCGGGATCAATATTATCCGGCAAGTTGATGTTCACCGCAACTTTTCCGTTCAAACTGATGTCAATATGACCCGTTTCAAAATTATATGCGCTCGTCACTGCCCCGGGTTGATCATGTTGAATAACAAAATTCGTGTTATCCGCTATGAGATTGTTATCTGCATCGTAATTAATGGTAAATTCGTGCTCTGGATCAAAGTTACGGTTTTCATCAATCCTAAGTACAAAGTGCGTACTTTCATCTGCAATCGCAAATTGCCCCGCTTTTAATTTATCCGGATGCTCCTCAGGACGAAAATTAAAGTCATCGCGCGATTTGCTTGTACCAAGATTCACAATAACCACATGCTCGTGGTTATCAGCATCACCGGTTTTATGCACCATACTCGTTAACAGTTCTTCTGAAGGCTTTTCGCTGAACAAGTCAAAGCTAACAACTCTATTCCCCTGCTCTTTTACCTCATCAGCCGTTTTAACAGGCCCTTCTGTTTCGCCCAATGCCACAATCGTAGAGTGCGGCGCAACGCGTTCATCATAAAGAGTTTTAGCATCTTCTTCTGACAAACCTTGTCTTTGTAAAGCTGCAAGCAACATAACTTCGGCCGTATGTAAACGATTTTCGGATAAGGTTTGATTACGATCAACATTACCGGATCTGTCAGCATGGCCAGTCATTTTCAACTCAAAATCAGGCTGCGAGACGAGAACATGCGCTACTTCATCCATATCAACGTTCTCATAACCGCTCGCCGCGACAATATCTGTCGGCGTATGCGCATCATAACCATGTTCAAAATATAAACCGCCTTTTTGTTCAATTCTTTCACCTTCAACAACTTCGACATGCTGCTCAACCTCAGGCGTTGTCACAAGGTTACGAAGGCCAATGCCCTCGGCTTCAAAATTAGGCCTTTTACGATCATCTGAATTGATATTCAAATGCGTATATCTTTGCCCGTGCGCAAAATTATCAACAATAATACCATGTTTGTGCCTTACCGCACGTATTGAGTGATGATCATATCCCGGAAGATCATACTCGCGTGAACCGCTTGTATCAATGCCATCTGCACCAGATTTACCCATATTACCCTCTATTTTCTTAATTATTTTTTTTATATCTATATTTTTACCATAAAACACAAAAAAAAAGCAAGAACGACCTTGCTTTGGTTACAACTCTAAAATTTTTGTGAAAAGTGGTGATCGCGGAGAGATTCGAACTCTCGACCTACTGATTAAAAGTCAGTTGCTCTACCGGCTGAGCTACGCGATCTTACCAACATTTTAACGGACTATACCGTTCGGACTGCTGCACAATATGTATTTCATATCACGGCGTCAAGCATTGAGTTTTATTTTCCAAATTTTTTATTGAGACGCTCACCAACCTGCGGCGTTACAAACTCATCAACGCCCCCATCAAGGCTTGCG
This sequence comes from uncultured Micavibrio sp., assembly GCA_965263215.1. GTDB lineage: Bacteria > Pseudomonadota > Alphaproteobacteria > Micavibrionales > Micavibrionaceae > UBA1672. The sequence goes on along the minus strand of OZ253663.1, from coordinate 1,284,457 downwards.
ATTTCCTTAACGAAGGACGATGAAACAAACTGCCATTTATCAGCAGCCATCAAAAACACCGTTTCGATATCCGGATCTAATTTGGCGTTCATACCCGTCATTTGAAACTCATATTCAAAATCAGAAACGGCGCGCAACCCTCTGAAAATACAAGAGGCATTAGCATCCTTTGCAAAGTGAACAAGGAGCTTATCAAACGTCTGGACTTCTATTTCACAGCCCTTCTGTGGCATATTCTCTATATCGATACGAAGCATATCTAAACGCTCCTCCAAAGAAAATAAAGGCCCTTTCCGAGAGCTTTCAGCAACGGCGACGATCAACTTATCAACCATACGGCTTGCACGCCTAATAAGGTGCAAATGCCCCTTGGTTATCGGATCAAATGATCCGGGATATACACCAATTAAATATTTGCCTTGTGCTGTCATGGGATTTATTCCGCGTCGGGCTTTGGTTCTTCAGTGGCCTCTTCTGCTTGCGGCGCACCTTCTGTATCAGAATTACTCTCAGCTGCGACCTCTTCAGAATTTGCCTCTAACGCGTCATCAGCGTCATCATCTTCCTGAACCAACCATGCAACGGAGACGACCTGCTCATCCGCGCCAACCTTAAAGATTGTCACGCCTTGTGCGCTGCGTCCTGTTGTACGGACATTCATCACAGGCGTGCGAATTAACTGCCCACCATCGGTCACCAGCATGATTTGGTGGCTATCCGTTACCGGGAAGGTCGCAACGACTGCGCCGCCATTTTTCTTGGTCAGCGCCATATTGGCTACCCCCTGCCCGCCACGTCCTGAAACGCGGTATTCATAGGCAGATGTCCGCTTACCAAAGCCTTTATTAGAGATTGTAAGAACGACCTGCTCATTATCCAAAAGTTCCTGGAAACGTTCCTGCGTCAGCTCATAATCTGTGTCTTCCACATCCATACCTTCAGCGTCCTCACCAATCACTTGGCTCGCCATCTTCAGATATGCGTTTCTTTCATCCGGTGTGACATCTATATGCTTCAAGACTGACATCGAAATGACTTCATCATCTTTTTGTTTCAACTTGATCCCGCGAACACCGGTTGATGTGCGTCCGGAAAAGACCCGAATGTCAGTCACAGGGAAACGAATGGCCTTACCCATACGCGTCGCCAGCATTATGTCTTCATCTTCCTTACATATTTTAACGGAAACAAGGCTTTCCCCCTCACCTAATTTCATCGCAATCAAGCCGTTAGAACGAATATTCTTGAAATCAGAGAGTTTGTTTCGACGCACGGAACCATGGCTTGTCGCAAACATAATGTCTAACTCATCCCATATATCCTCATTTTCAGGCATACGCATGTAAACGCTAACATTCTCTTCTTTTTCCAGCGGCAGTAAGTTAACCAATGCCTTACCGCGACTTTGCGGCGTCGCAAGGGGCAATTGATAAACCTTCATACGGTGGACAATCCCGCGTGATGTAAAGAATAATATCGGCGTATGCGTGCTTGCGACAAATAAGTCGGAAATGAAGTCATCATCCTTCATCGACATACCCGAACGCCCCTTACCGCCGCGGCGCTGCGCACGATAGGTATCAAGCGGTACGCGCTTAACATATCCACCATGCGTAATGGTAACCACCATATCCTCACGCTGGATCAAGTCTTCCATATCGACTTCGAACTCGGCGTCTATCAATTCAGTGCGGCGCGGTGTGTCAAAGCGCTCTTTAACCTCTTTCAATTCATCAACCAGAACCTCTAACAATTTTTCGCGGTTACTTAAAATAAAGAGTAATTCAGCAATAAGATCAGTGATCTCTTTGAGTTCATCACTTATTTTTTCACGCTCAAGCCCCGTGAGTTTATGCAAGCGCAGATCAAGGATAGCTTTGGCCTGAATTTCAGACATTTGGTACGTGCCGTCATCCTCTACGGCATGTTCCGGATCGGCAATAAGCTCAATTAACGGACCAATATCATGTACAGGCCACCGCTTTGCCAGCAATCCTTCGCGCGCCTCAGCTGGGTTCGCTGCACCACGTATAAGTGCGATGATCTCGTCAATATTTGCAACGGCAATCGCCAAACCTGCCAATACATGCGCCCTGTCACGCGCCTTACCAAGCTCAAAGATTGTGCGTCTTGTGATGACTTCCTCACGGAAATTCACAAACGCTTTGATCATGTCGCGTAAGACCATGATTTGCGGCTTGTTGTTATGAAGCGCCACCATATTACAAGAGAAGTTCGTTTGAAGCGCCGTGTACTTAAATAACTGGTTCAAAACAACATCTGCGACTGCACCAACCTTCAGTTCAATCACAATGCGCACGCCATCACGATCCGATTCGTCGCGTATTTCATGGATATCTTCTACAATCTTCTCACGCCCCACTTCACCGAGACGTTCAAGCAACTTACCCTTATTCACTTGGTATGGAACCTCGTGGACGATAATCGCTTCGCGCTTTCCTATTTCCTCGATCGAGGTTTTTGCGCGCATCTTCACAGAGCCATTACCCGTATGATAAGCAGAGTTTATCCCCGCCTTCCCAAGGATATATGCCCCTGTCGGAAAATCGGGCCCGGGAATAATCTGAATTAGTTCTTCGGTTGTGATATCCGGGTTTTCGACGAATGCGCAACAGCCATCAACAACCTCACCAAGATTATGCGGCGGAATATTTGTCGCCATACCAACAGCAATACCGCCTGCACCGTTAACAAGAAGGTTCGGAATGCGTGAAGGAAGCACAACAGGCTCTTCTCCACTTTCATCATAGGTCGGTTTATAATCGACCGTTTCCTTCTCATAATCCAAAAGGATATGCTCAGCAGCCTTTTCCAGACGCGCTTCGGTATAACGCATCGCGGCAGGGCTATCGCCATCCATAGAACCAAAGTTCCCCTGCCCGTCAACCAACGGCAAACGCAAGGACCAAGGCTGCGCCATACGGACAAGCGAGTCATAAATCGCGGAATCCCCGTGTGGGTGATAATTACCCATCACTTCACCGACCACCTTGGCAGACTTACGGTGAGGTTTGTCAGAGGCATAGCCCCCAACTTTCATGGCATATAAAATACGTCTGTGCACCGGCTTCAAACCATCCCGAACATCAGGTAAAGCACGACTAACGATCACGCTCATCGCGTAATCGAGATAGGATTGCTTCATTTCCTCTTCAAGCGCAATGCTCGGAACATCTGCATCAGGTGTTTCGGGGGTTAAATCGTCACTCATATTATATACGCTCGTTGTTTAAAATAAGATTATTGGCCTGTTTTGATCCGCATCATCGCGCGGTCTATCATTTTTACAATTTCAGGATGAACTGATCTGGCCCAACTATTGACCTTTGTAGACGCGCTTCTCGCCTCCGGTTTACTGAAATATTCTACCATCGACTTAAGTTCTTCTAACGTATAGGTGTCAACCATTGCATCGGTAGATATACGTTCAATCGCATTGTAATTTAACATTGATTGCATTGTTACAACGAAATTTTGACGTTCGTATGCAGGCAACCTTTCGGAAACACGCTTCACAGCAGCATCAACCTGTACACGCACAGGCCGTATTTCATGCATTGTTTTTGCCAGAGCGAGCTTTTTACCAAGAGTTTCCTTATCTTCATTTTCGGCCTTGGCCTCAGCCAATCCTTTTTCCAGATCTATTTGTGCCTGCGTTTTTGTTGGCTCAGAAGGTTTCTGCACTTGCTCTTGTGCCTTTGGCGCCAAAACGTCATCGGCATTTACAGCCTCATTTTGCGCAAAAGCCTGAGTCGATGCTAAAACACCACATACGCCCACAGCGCCAACCATCAAAAATTTTGAAAATTTCATAATACACATTCCTTTACTAATTAAACTCTTGGACTAGAACGGGATTTCATCATCCATAGCTTCTGCCGGTGCGGCTTGTTGTTGTGATTGTGGTGCACCATTATCAAAACCGGAATTTCCACCATCATTAAACGACTGTCCGCCGCCGTAACCACCGGATGCGCCGCCGCTATTGCGACTGTCTAGCATTGTTAATTCACCGCGAAACGGGCGCAGCACGATTTCTGTCGTGTATTTCTTTTGACCATCCTGCTCCCATGAGCGTGTCTCTACTTGCCCTTCTATATAAACCTTAGCACCTTTTTTCAGGTAGTTCTCACAAACACTGACAAGTCCTTTATTAAAGATAACAACACGGTGCCATTCAGTTTTTTCGCGGCGCTCTCCCGTTGCCTTATCTTTCCAACTTTCAGATGTAGCGATCGAAAGGTTAACAACCTTGTCACCAGACTGCATTGTCCGTACATCGGGGTCTGCCCCTAAATTTCCAACTAAAATTACCTTGTTGACGCTACCTGCCACGTTTCATACTCCATTCATATTTATTAAGAGAATCCGAGTATAGACCGCGCGCTTAGGATTCTAAAGCCCTTTCCTTGTAATTTTCGCAATTATTGTGGAGCGTTTACCAGACTGCAAAAACAGTATTATTTTGTAAAAAATCGCATTTTAATCTAAAATCTTAAAACAAAATTTGACAAACCCCGTCATAAAGAATTAATTAGCCTCCAAAAATTAGGGTGAAGCAATGGAATACGGCGAACAACTTCTTAAAATCGAACAAGACTTAGATGATCAGGCAGATATCATGCGCGATCAAGTCATTGAAAGAGACAATGGGGATAAGCTTTTAGAAAGGCTTGAAACGCGCGTAGCAAAAATAAGAAAAGCGATCGATCATGCTTATGACGACCCGCTAGAAGAAACTGTATCCATAGCAACCGACATGGTTGAAATGTTTAAAACCCTATCCATAGAACAGCTCTTCTCGATTATGCGGAAAGACAACAGAGATCACTACAAACAACGCGCCACCGAACATGAAAAAGCCGCGCGCACAGATTCCCTAACGCAATCCAATAACCGCTCTGTTTATCATGAGCAAATCAAGGCCGCGACGAACAAGATCGCCTCAAACGATGATAAGGCTGACGGCCAAAAACATTACTTCGCCCTTGTTATGTTCGATTTGGATCGTTTCAAAGGCATTAATGATGATTACGGGCATGATGTGGGTGACGCCGCATTACAAGCTTTTGCGAGCATCCTTAAAAACATCACGCGCACCGCACCCGACAGACGCACCGATGAAGCACGACCGAACGCTCTGGATCGTCGCCTAGAGCCGGAAGATACGGATGACTTATTTGAGCCATACGGCCACACCGGACAGCATGGCGGTGAAAAATCCATGTCACGCCTTGGCGGGGATGAATTTACATTGCTTATGAACACACAAGCGGACAGCCCCGAAGAGGCCGCACAACAATTCCAAGCAGGGCTTGAGCGCATAAAAGCAGAACTCGAAGTGGCGTCCTTTCATTATAACGACATGACATTTCCGTTGGTCTCCAGCGCAGGCATGCACATTTTAAGCGCAGACGATACAGTCGACAGCGCCTACGTAGGAGCTGACACAGCCTTAGCAGAGCACAAAAAGAGCAAAAAAGAACGCTACGAGCAAACTGTTCAAACACTCAGAGATCTTGACGTGCCTAACCTTCAAGTTGTTGAGGACAAGCGCAAAACAGAATTAAGCGCAATGAAAGTCGAAGACGTCGTTATTGCCCTGAACACACTTCAAGAACGCGGAGCGCTTATCGTTCACGTCAGGCCGGATCAGCAACTAACTCCCGCAGCAGAAATTCTGGAAGAACTTGGCGTCACAATTTCCTACGAAGACGACTATTACGACCACTTAGCGGAAGATGAAAGCATCCATGTTTTACACGATGATGATCCCGATAGTCCTGTGATTGCCGATGAAAACACACCTATATAATTTCTCTTATAGTTGTTGCCTGATCGTCTGTTTTCATACATATTCTGACACATGCTGACAGAAATTAGCGTCCGTGGGGCGCGTGAACATAACCTAAAGAATGTTAATATCGACATACCACGCGACAAACTTGTCGTGGTCACTGGCCTGTCCGGCTCCGGCAAATCATCTCTGGCCTTTGATACCATTTACGCAGAAGGACAACGCAGATACGTTGAAAGCCTATCCGCCTATGCGCGTCAATTTTTGGAAATGATGCAAAAACCCGATGTCGACAGTATCGAGGGCCTATCCCCCGCCATTTCCATTGAACAAAAAACGACAAGTAAAAACCCGCGCTCTACCGTTGGTACAGTGACAGAAATCTACGATTATATGCGCCTTTTGTGGGCGCGTGTTGGCATCCCCTATTCCCCTGCCACCGGAAAACCCATCACCAGCCAAACCGTTAGTGAAATTGTTGACCAAATATTGGGCATGGATGATGGCACAAAGCTCTACATTCTTGCACCCATCGTGCGCGGCCGTAAAGGCGAATATAAAAAAGAATTCAAAGAGTTACAAGCAAAAGGCTTTGGCCGCATTAAAGTTGACGGGACACTACACGAAATTGACGAAGTGCCTGAACTCAACAAAAAGCTAAAACATGACATAGAAGTTGTCATTGACCGCCTTGTCATACGCAACGATTCGAAAGAATCGCTCCAAAAACGCCTTGCAGATTCGGTTGAAACTGCTCTGGGACTGGCCGATGGACTTGTTATTGCTGAAGATGCCACCTCGGGCGAACAAAAACTATTTTCGGAGAAATTCGCCTGCCCTGTGTCAGGATTCACTATCGCAGAAATAGAACCACGCCTATTTTCTTTTAACTCCCCCCACGGTGCATGCCCGAAATGTGACGGACTGGGCGAACAAAATGATTTTGATGAGAATCTAGTCGTACCGGATCAGAATAAATCCATCGCCGAAGGTGCAATTGTGCCGTGGTCAAAGAATTTTGCACCATTTTATATGCAGGCGATGCAAGCCGTTGTGGAGTTTTACGGCTTTGATATGGACACGCCGTGGAAGGATTTGAAGCGAGAGCATAAAGACATCATGCTTTATGGCTCAGGTGACACGGTCATTGAAACCACATACCAGAGTAAAAATGAAAGCACATGGAAAAGCAAAAAGCCATTCGAAGGGGTCATAAACAACTTAAAAAGGCGGATTGTTGAGACTGACAGTAATTCAATGAGAGAGCATTTAAGCTCCTACATGGTGAGCATTCCTTGCAATTCATGCGACGGGTTGCGCCTTAAAGAAGAAGCATTAGCGGTTAAAATCAATGGTGAACATATATCAACAATCAGCGCGCTTAGCATTCAAGAAGCGCATAAATGGTTCGCGGAATTACCCGAAAAACTAACGTCGCAACAACAACAGATCGCCGAAAAAATCCTTAAAGAGATTGATGAGCGCCTGACCTTCCTTGTGAATGTTGGATTAAACTATTTGAACCTCTCTCGATCCTCCGGAACACTCTCCGGCGGCGAATCGCAACGTATCAGATTGGCCTCACAAATCGGCTCTGGCCTAACGGGTGTTTTATATGTTCTCGATGAACCCTCCATCGGACTACATCAGCGTGATAACAATAGGTTACTGGAAACTCTTAAACGACTTCGTGATCTCGGAAATACCGTTTTGGTGGTCGAACATGACGAAGACGCCATTCGAAACGCCGACTATTTAATTGATATCGGGCCGGGCGCAGGTGTGCATGGCGGCAAAATCATTGCAAAAGGGCTTCCCAAAGACGTCTTCAAAAGCAAAGACAGCATCACAGCCCAGTATATGCGCGGCGAACGTGAAGTTCCATTGCCGGAAAAGCGCCGTAAAGGCAAAAAAGGCAAACACCTTGAAGTCATTGGCGCAAACGGAAACAACCTACAGAATGTATCGGCAAAATTCCCTCTGGGCACATTCACATGTATTACAGGCGTATCGGGATCAGGGAAATCAACCCTAACACTCGACACACTATACCGCGCCGCCAGCCGTACCCTGATGAAATCAAAGGAGCAGCCCCTACCCCACAAAGAAATCAAGGGGTTAGAGAACGTTGATAAAGTCATCGATATCGACCAATCCCCCATCGGACGCACACCACGATCAAACCCCGCGACATATACGGGCGCGTTTACCCCCATCCGTGAATGGTTTGCCGGACTACCGGAAGCTAAAGCACGCGGATATAAGGCCGGACGATTCTCCTTCAATGTTAAAGGCGGACGATGCGAAGCCTGCCAAGGGGACGGCGTCATCAAAATCGAGATGCATTTCCTGCCCGATGTTTATGTCGAATGCGAGACCTGCAACGGCAAACGCTACAACCGCGAAACACTGGAAGTTAAGTATAAGGGTAAATCCATCGCCGATGTTCTGGACATGACCGTGGAAGAAGCCGCAGATTTCTTTGAGGCAATCCCGTCGATTCGCGATAAAATGCAAACACTGAAGGATGTAGGGCTGACCTATATCAAGGTCGGTCAACAGGCCAACACCCTATCAGGCGGCGAAGCGCAACGCGTAAAGCTTTCAAAAGAGCTTTCAAAGCGCTCAACAGGGAAAACGCTCTATATTTTAGATGAGCCAACAACAGGCCTTCACTTCGAAGACGTCCGCAAACTATTGGAAGTACTTCATAAATTGGTCGATCAGGGCAATACCGTTATCGTGATCGAACATAACTTAGACGTTATCAAAACAGCAGACCACGTTATCGATATCGGCCCCGAAGGCGGTGACAAGGGTGGAGAAATCGTGGCCACAGGCACCCCCGAAGAGATATGCACCGTCAAAAAGAGCTATACAGGACAGTTCTTGAAGGAAATCCTGAAAAAACATAGATTTACCCAAGCCGCTGCGGAATAAAATATGAAAAAGCTTGCATATATGAAAAACTACATGCTAGAATTTACCAAAAGCGGAATTAGTTTATAAAAAATAGGGTGTAAAGGAAATTTACAATGGCAAATGCAGTAGACGGCGCAGTCGACACAATAGAAAATGCAGGTAAAAGCACTTGGCAATCAATCAAGGGTGGCTTTAACACAGCAGTCAGAATTGCAAAACCAGTCCTCATAGGCTCAGCTGCTATAGCAGCACTATCCTTTGCTATGGACCCAACCCTCTTGGCATCCGTTGCCAACAGCGTAGCAACACAAGAAGCAGCAACAACCCTCACGGGAGCAGCAGCTCAAAGCGTCGGAAACATTGGAACGTACCTCGGAACAGGCGTCATGAACAGCGGGCCGGTTTGGGAAGCGGGCTGGGAAGGCCTTTCAAGCGCAGGCGGAAGCATCGCCGACTGGTGGGGCGCAGCTGACTTCACGCCCACCTAAAGAACCTAACGACACACAATGAGACAATTAGTATTCTGCAATATTTTGCGGGAAACTTCCCCCTTTCATATTGAAGGGGGAGTAGTCATTATAGAGCTATGAGCAAAAACCTAACCGACAAACTCACAGCCGAGTTCAAAAGAAACTTAAAAGCTATCCTTGATGATCGTAAAGGCCAAACCAATGCCAAAAAACTCTCGCTAGAGGCCGGCCTCGGTGAAACAGCCGTGCGTGACATCCTTCAGAACAGATCAGCCAGCCCAAAGCTCGATACCATTAATAAACTTGCACAAGCACTCAACGTGCCCGTCTACAGGCTCATCCCCTCCATGATTGATCAATCTTACGCACAACTTGCGCAGAAAGATGAAGAAATACGCCTCCTTAAGGAAGCAGCCGACCTCGATTACGAGGACATTAACGCACTTAAAAACGCGATAAAGAACAAAAAAAACAAATAGCACACGCCCCCACACACCCCACCACAGGCGACACACCAATCAACGCGCCCGCGCAGGTGAAAGTTCCCATTGACATTGCCCACATTGGTGTGATAAATCACACTTATGTACATGCGTAACTAACGGGCGCCCTCTTTTTCCCACACAATTAAGGGGGCACCCACCCCACTTTTCACGCATAAAAAAAACCGCAAAACTTGCGGTATCGTCGTTCAATAGCTTTTAGATTTCCTAATGCTTTAAGACAGGCGCCACACAAGGGTTTGCAATATCCATATATTCCAAATCAGAAGGATTCTCTCCCTGCCTCTCATCTTTTATACGCTCCGGCAATTCTTTGATCGCCGTTTCCATTTCCTCTTGAGTATAAGAATCGTATTTAATCATATCCATCCCCTTCTCCCCGTCGCCATCCATAGTCGGAACTTTCCCCGCTCCGTTCAAATATGCCAAGCGCAATCCCATTTCAGGCATGTACGCACACGCAAAAGCATCTGTGCGCTGCGTCGCATACTCTTCTGCTAAAATATCCCCTGGTGAGATATCGGCTAGCCTTTCATCTGACATATGGCATAATTCATGAAACACACATCTTTCAAGACTAACGGCCTTCGCTTCACCTGAACTTTGATCCATAAAGATCAAATAATCAGGCGTATTTGTATTGATTATAATGACACCATCTTGCGTAGCCTCAGAGTCGCTCGTGTCACTTAGCTTGATATGAACCTTCTCGCCACCATTATTATTTTTTTGTTGCTCTTGGATATCCCGCAACAATTCCTGCCCTTTATCAGTGCATTCGACAAAATCAAGGAAAGCCTCAATTTGCTCTACTTTTTCTTGAAACTCTTCAGGCGACAAATCATAGACAAGCAAATCCTCATCAGGGTCAACCTGAATGACATCTTTCCATGAAATATGGTCTTGATTCATTTCAAACCCACCACAGCTTTAATTTAACATGCTCATTATTTTCATTGATAGTAACGCATACGCATCATAAAAATCAATTTTTATAAGGTGGGCAAGGGCTATCTATCTAACGAATTCTCACGAAAAGGGATAAACACTTCTTCTCATTATCGTTTGTGTAAGCATATCCATTTCCAACCTTTTTTAAACAATTTTCTTGTCCGACCGCTATAACACCACCTGTAGTAGGGCTTCCATCATCAAGCTTACGATCCAAATCACGAGCATCAGAGGATGATAGCAAATGCACATCCTTACCGACCATTGTGCCCGTTACATCATTTGCCAGAATAACATAGTGCCCCGGTCTGGGCGTTGCCCCAAATCCGTTAGGCAAAGGCTTTTGGGCATTGTACCAATACACCTGATAAAAGCCGCCTAGAGATGATGCAGGATATCCATTTTTAGGATCTTTATCGTTTTTGTTCATATTAAGACGTCCAAGAAGATCCGCTTTATTAAGATGTAGCCAAAATAAGTGTCGTTCGTCTTTATATGGTTCAACTTGAGACAGCTCGCTTTCTCCAATTTTAGAGTCCCCATTACCTTCACCGCAATTCTTTTCAATACAATTCGGAATGCGCTTAAATGCATTCGCCATATCTCCGGGATACGCATCGTACATATCGCGAAATGTTGAAACAGCAGCATTAATACTTTTGATTTCCATTGCCGCTTTTTTAACTTTCAATGGCATATCTGAAAATTTGGTCTTTTGAAGCTTAATAGCCCTCTGCTGTCTTGCCTGCTCGATTGCCAACATCGCTTTAGCACGCTTGGCTTGCTGTATTTGATTAATTTCATATTTTGACAGTGTGCCATCACCATCAAGATCTATTATATCGAATGCATTTTCCGCTGATGTAGCCACCTCTTCTTCCGTCACCTTTCCGTCTTCATTCAGATCAACTTCCCAATAAGGTGCGTATTTAAGCTCGGTTCTTTTTTCAATTTTCATCTTTTCCGAATTATCCAGAACAATCATCTCTTCATTGGTTATGGTTTGATCGCCATTCAGGTCATGTTTTTCCATCTTCTGCAGAGTACGTTTTTTCACCCTATCGTGATGTGACTTATTCGTATGTGCATTACTCTCTATCGTTGCGATGATTTCATTCATAGTCACCTCACCGTTCAAGTCGCTGTCATAATTTAATATTTGATTGCGCTGACGCAATACAGCTTGTTTAACGGCTTTCTTGATGTCCATAGAAATGGCTTCGTCGTTAATAACACCATTTTCACCCACCAGCCTTTTATATCCTCTAAGAAAGCTTTGCAGATATTGATCTTTTTTAAGGCCTGCACGAAAAGCTACGCGTGCAAAAAAATCGGAAACATCTTCATAATTTCCAACCTTTCCTTTACCAGCCTTTTCTTGCACAGCGGCGGGCTCTGACTGTGGTTCGCTTTCAGCAATATCTTTATGTTCGGGCTCTGGATTTTTCTTAACCGACACCTCATCATGCACAGAGGCATCTTTTTGACCATCATCACTATACACAAAATCAAAACACTGTTTGCCCGTGAACTTAATTTCATCGCCCGTTTCTTTGTTTTTTAAAACACGACTACCAACCCACTCCATATCATCATATTTTATTCCTTTGCCAAAGATGATTAGGTTCGTGAACTCAAATGGCCATTTATATTTTATCTTCTGGAACTTATGCTCATCCTTATCAAAGCTTGGCCATAAGCCATGATTATTTCTCGGCTTCGTTGTTGTTATCTGTTTTTTGATTTTGGCTGTTTTCTGAGTTTTCTCATCGTGATCCAAATAAGTCAGGGTAACATATGGATTCTCCCCATCCCTAAACGCCCTTAAAGTCTGAAATATTGACATCGTGGACACTGCGACATCATCAATCGATAATATTCGATCGCCCTTTGCTATTCCCGCCTTCTCAGCAGCCCCACCTGAAAGCACGCCATTCACATAAAGTGTGTCATTGTTTTTCTTATAATTAATACCCACCCCCATAAAGACAAAACGAAAACGATAGTCACTATACAACTCATCTTCATAGACTTTGGCATGATGACATGTCTTGGAAATTGTTTTATGTCCCCATCCTTTTTCCAGAACAACTATATCTTGTCCCCAATGCAAATCCAGAACATCGTTCCCCTTACCCGGGAACACGATATCATCGCCCCATGAATCGTCTAATCTTTCACCTTCATCTGACAGAACATAAATCTGGTTATTCCAAGAACAGTTGATGTTTTTCTGGCCTGATCCGTTGGTGATTAACATAGTTTTACCACGGCCACTATGGCAGTTAAGCTTGTCCCAAACATCTTGTTTTTGCATGTACTCCGGATCAAAATAGAGCATTTGCATCAAACTTTTTTTGTTCATAGACGGTAACGTACGCGGAAATTCTGTTGGAATTTTCCCTTCTTCCATAAGATCAACCAGAACTGATATTTTTTCTTTTACCTTGCCCTCTTCTATTTTCTCTAACCAGCTTTTGTATATCTGCAAGTTGCCTTCCTGATTGATTGCATAATCTATCGGCTCTTTAGATGTCTCTTGCTGCCTAATTTTATCAAAGGCATGAACGGTATTTCTGGCATTTGCAATTAAATGCTCTGTCGTATAATTTTGCCGACAATTCTGCTCAATTTTAACAGATATCTCTCCTAAAATATTTACGAAACGAACATGTCCCTTACTGTCCGTAGCTTTAAATCGGCGCGTATTATTACCCTTATATTCCTCTGTCCAACTTAAACATCCATCCAATAAAACTTTATCCAAATCATCATCACCAAGAATTTCTATCTCGTTTCGTTCTAAATAATTAAGACCTGGAATTGTGACAGCAATGACGTTCTCCACGCCATTATCAAGCTTAAACTTCTCTATGCTTTTGAAATTAAAGCCATTCAAGAACAAATACTTACCATCGAACCCATCTAAGGTATCAACGCCCCCCCTACCATCAAATATCCTTCCGGCTGCTGTCCCGGTATGCAAAAAACGACGCGTATTACCGTCTATGTATTTTGCTATCTCATTTGCCCATGCCCCACTTTGATAGTAAGCAAAGCTCTTTTTTTCGACACTTGTAACGTCAATTTCTTCTATATTTCCACGAGCCAACACATCCCAGCGCAGAAAATCGTCTCGTAATACATCAAAACGCCCCTCCAACAAAGCTTGAGAGGAGGTAAAACCATCCATAGCAGAACTAACATCATCTTTAACAATATTGACCTCTTCTTTTAGGCTGGATAATTCAGACGTATTATCTTTTAAATTGCTGGAAAAGAAAGAGAACAAGCCAATTTGAATAAACAACAGACTGACAATCGCTATAATAATGAAATTAATTTTGGCGCTATCTGTGGCCACATCTTGCTCCTTAGGTGTTTTTAAAACTTAAATATTTTTACAAGGATAAACGATAGACCATTAAATACAAAAATATCTACCAGAAAAACCTTATATGATTACCGATCATAAAAACTGAATTTCAAATTTCGCGCCTTTTTCACAATCTAACGCTTTTATGTTGCCGTTATGCGTTTTTAAAAGTGATTGAACAATGCCAAGGCCTATACCTGTACCACCTTCTGCGCGTTTGGTCGTAAAAAATGTTTCAAAGATTTTCTCTTTGTTACCCTGTGATATTCCTGTGCCATTGTCACTTATAATCATGGCAATATTATCAAGATTTACTTCTGCAACAATCTGAACCTCATTGGATCCATGTTGAAGCGCATTATCCAATAAATTTACAAAGATGGTTTCAAGATGATCTGTGGCAATTTTAATGTTTAATGGAAGATTCAAATCATAAGTCAGAGTTAATCCTAAGTCATGATAGCGCCCCTTTAGTTGTTCCAATATTTCAACGGCATCACAAGTCTCATTGCTCATTTCCACGTTGTCGGCTTTGGCCAGCTCTAAAAGGCGATTTACCAAACGTTTTAACCGCTCACTATCAGCTATGATATTCGATAGAAATTTACTCTTTTTCTCCGCTTCCATGTCATCCATATGATCCAATAGAAGCTCTGCCGCCCCCTGAATTGAGGTCATAGGCGTTTTAAATTCATGCGAAACATGTGTTGCAAAATTTTTGATATATTCAGAGCGGTTATGAAGCGATAACGCCATTTTAGAAAAGCTCTGCGCAAGCAGTTCAACCTCTTGAACCCCTGATACGTCGAGTTTTTTCATTGCCTGCTTATCACCTGCTGAAAACGCATTGATCCTCGCTAAAAGAGCATTCATAGGACGCACAATCATATATGATGTCAGCAAAGCAATGAGAGCGGTAAGAACAAGTAAAACAAACCCTGCTAATACTACTTTCTCTTTTTCCGCATACAGGTATTTCAAAATGTTTTTTGGCGTTCTGGACATATATACCACCCCCCAAACACGCCCTTCATGAATAACGGGAAAAGCCGTAAACACCCTTATGCCTGTACCACGACTGATAGAAGCCATCGCAGGCGGAGGATCGTCTGAAATTCTTGCGCGAATAACACTTGTATAAAACCCTTTTAATGCGCTTGAAACTTCCGGGATATTTGAAAAATTCTGTCCAACTTCCTCTTTACCCGCAATGACAGTTCCATGAAAATCAAGAATTCTCACACCCGATAAAGTCGTGCGTTTTGCATCTTCTAATATCGGCATAAGCGCATCGCCGACATGACGCGTCAACGGATCAATCTGCTCCACCATCTCGCCATCGGGTCGTCTAGGCAACAACGTCTCATTGGATAAATCTATCTGCGGATTGATTGGGGTGTAATAATCATCTTCGTAAACCAAGCTATTCGGATCAGCCGCAATCCCAAAATTATCACCTGTGCCGTTCGCATTGATAATTTCCCGTTTATATACTGCCGCAATAACTGCGGATTGAGAGATCAATTCAGCTTCCGTTTGTTGAACCAACGCATTTTCGTAAAAGCGAAAAAAGAAGAGCCCACCCAAAGGAAGCAACAACACCATCAGATTAACAAATAACAGAATTGTTCTTAATCGTAGCTTGGCCTTTGATGCGTTCTGAGGTGAAGTCATACGGACAGTTTATACCCCACACCATGAACAGTCTGAATGATATTTTCACAACCAAGTGCAGTAAATTTATGACGGAGGTTTCTGATATGGCTGTCTATCGTGCGATCACTAACATTGATATTCAATTCATACGCCATACCCATAATTTTATCACGACTAAAAACATGATCCGGATGCTTTGCCATACCGCATAGAATTGAAAACTCTGTTGCAGTGAGCTGTACTTCCTGTTCCATCCAAAATGCTTGATGCTTTTCAGTGCTTATTTTCAAGCCGCCACAAGAAATTTCGGAAACGTGGCTTTCCATTTTCTCTTTTGGAGAAACCCGTTTCAAGATCGCCTTAACCCTAGCCACAAGCTCTCTGGGGCTAAAAGGCTTGGTTAAGTAGTCATCCCCGCCGATTTCCAGACCAAGGATACGATCAATCTCTTCATCACGTGAGGACAGAAATAAAATGGGCACATCCGAGGTTTTCCTGATTTCCTTGCATACATCCAAACCATCCATCTCCGGCATATTCACATCAAGAACAATGAGATCAGGGTGAGTGCCTTGGAATGTTTCAATCGCCTGTTTTCCATCCGATGCCATGCAGGTCGTCATACTTGCTTTTTCAAGGGCAAAGGTAACAACTTCCAAAATATGCGGATCATCATCAGCAATCAGAATTTTTTTGGTCATTGTATCTGCCCTTCCAAAGATTTAAGCAAGCGATACTCACTATATGTCCAGCGCCTCCAATCGTCCATATTAATACGTAATTCAGATATCATTTCATCAATAGTATCAAGGCGTTCTTCCTCTTCCCCACTCATATATAAAATTCGATCATGAACTTTTCCATACTGAGAATATTGGATAAGTGCAGGAATAGCGGAGCTCCCAATGCTATATTCCAGATAATACGTATCAAGCTGCACCCCCTTTCCTGACACGGCACGAGAATAAGACACATTGTAATGCGCAATCATACCACCGATATTCACAAAACTCGTCACATACAAAACTGCGAGAGCCGTAATCACATTCGCATTTATCAACCACGTGTTCGATTTATTAAGGATGCTGCGAATGATGATCCATGTTAAACCACAGGCCACTAATCCCATCCAGATAAATGCGGCAACACGCAAATAAGTGAGTGCATAGACTTCCACATAAAGACCCGTGCGATATATCGAGGATACAACCAATAAAATATTCTGCGCCACCCAAAGATAAATCAAGCCTTGCACCGTTTTTGATCCTGCCACCTCTGTTCCCGCGTTTTGTGAGATAAGGACAAATAAAGCAGCAAGCAACGCAGTCACGATCAAAGGATAAGCGCCTTTTTGAGCATAAGCAGCATATGTAATTCCGTCAGGTAATTCACCGCCGGCCCATAGGTAATTCATATCCATAAGCGTCTGACAGGCAAACATCACGTTAAAAATTACAAGCGAACGCAGCACCGCTTCTTTTGTAAAAGCCCATTCAGTGAACCCCATCGGTTTTTTCTTTTTGAAATATACGTCAACGACAGGCTTTCTTCTTTTCCTCTTTAATTTTGGTCGTATCACTGAAAAAATGATAGCTGCTATTACGCTCCAAAACAGCATCCGACCGAATGAAAACATCTTCAAAAGGGCATTAAAGTCAAAACCGGAAAACCATCTCGTGACAATCGGGTTCGCATGCGAAAAAAGAGATATAAACACACATGAGAGAATAATCGGTAAAAACCACCCCCGCATAAACAAAGAAAAACGATTGGGTGGCATATATCGGCGTTTATACCTTTGAACACCTATAAGCGCTTTATTTAACGGACGTAAAAAACGTAAAACGGATGATAAAACCTTTCTGAACCAAAGGCCCGCATCTTCGTTCCATCCCTCTTGTGACAATATCGCAAGACTTACGATTCCTACGGACATCAGAGCAAAGCACAGTAAGCTTGCTTTTTCGATCTGCAAAAGACATTGGGCAACGGTCAACACCAGTATTGCCTGCCCTAAACGAGTTTGAATGACTTGAGAATTATGGAGAACACAAACACCCGTTAAAAGTAATCCAAACATACCAATCGTCCAGCCGATTTGATGTCCATAGAACAGGAAGTCTGCCAAAGCCGTCAGCCCCAGCATGGATATAATCTTAAACCTGAATGATGTTCGAAATAATGAAAATATATCTGTCATGGTTTTGTGCCTTCCTGAGTTTTTTGCAATGACAAAATCGGAGAGCGCCTTAAACAAAAATCAGGTTCATCAACCAACCACCATGCATCACGCTGAACACTGCGCGGCACAACATAAAAAGCCTGCATCAATATCGGATGCATGTGCTTAGGCGGTTTTAGTGTGGTCTTAACACCTGTGTTTTGAATATTTTTGCTCATAACAAAACGGTACCAAACCGCTTTGCAGAAATTATGAGTGCATTCCTCAGATATTCAGGAGCTTATGTGCAGATTTTGTGCAGGATGAAACGGGAGAGCGCAGCATCTCCCTTTCCAAGCGTGTTGTGTACAACACACAGCTTGCGTTCAGTAGAAATGACATTAATCTTGTGAAAACAGAGTTCTGGTTCGGTTCGCAATGGCGACCAAAGATAACATGACAGGAACCTCAACCAGCACCCCAACCACCGTTGCCAAAGCAGCCCCCGAATTCAGACCGAATAAACTAATCGCAACAGCAACAGCCAATTCAAAGAAGTTTGATGTTCCGATAAGCGCTGCAGGAGCCGCCGTAGAAAACGGCACACGCCACATATAAGCCCATCCATAGGCAATAACGAAGATGCCATAGCTCTGAATAAGGAGCGGCACAGCAATCAATGCAATAATGAGCGGCTTATCGATGATCGTTTGCGCCTGAAATCCAAACAGCAAAACAACAGTTGCCAGCAGCCCCATAATCGAGAACGGCTTGACCTTCCCTGTAAAGCTGGAAATCTTTTCATCATTGCCTGAACCGTCAAGCATTTTGCGTGTCATGTACCCCGCAGCCAGTGGAATAATGACATAGAGCGCAACAGATAGAAGTAATGTTTCCCACGGCACAACAATGTCCGTAATCCCGAGCAAGAACGCCGTAATCGGGGCAAAGGCAAACACCATAATGATATCGTTTATAGACACCTGCACGAGTGTATAATTGGCATCGCCGTGTACAAGCTGGCTCCAGACAAATACCATCGCCGTACATGGCGCAACGCCGAGTAAAATCATGCCGGCGATATATTCCTTGGCATCTTGCGGATCGACCAACCCAGCGAACAGATATTGAAAAAACAAAATACCGAGCGCGGCCATCGTAAACGGCTTAATCAGCCAGTTCACAACCAATGTAATACACAGGCCTTTGGGTTTCTTTCCCACATCTTTAAGGCTGGCGAAATCTACATTCACCATCATCGGGTAAATCATCACCCAGATAAAAACCGCAACCACCAAATTAACACTGGCATATTCTATGGCGGCTATCGTTTCAAACAGGCTCGGCATGACAATGCCCAAACCAACACCAGCCGCTATGCATACCCCAACCCAGAGCGAGAGGTAGCGTTCGAATAATCCCATTGGTGATTGTGAATTTGTACTCATTGCAATTCGCTTTCTATTCTGGTTTTCAGCATATTGAACGCCTCATCAAATGCAGCGGTTATATCTTCTTCGCTGCCAGTTGCCGCATCAGGGTCAGGCGTGCTCCAATGTAATTTTTCGTGCTTTCCAAAAAATATCGGGCAACTTTGCCCTGCAGCAGCATCACAAACCGTAATCACCAGATCGAAGTTTGTGCCCTCAAATTCATCCCATGACTTGCTTCGTGGTTCATGGACAGGAATGCCATGCCGCTCTAATGCCTCAATCGATTTAGGGTGCACTTCACCTGTCGGGTCGCTGCCCGCGCTCACCGCCTTATAGCTGCCTGCGCCTAAGTAATTAATCAAAGCTTCGGCCATAATAGAGCGGCAGGAATTACCTGTGCAAAGGACAAGAACATTTTTCATCACTAGCAGCAGCCTGTTTTCTGGTTGGTATCGGGAACACAACATGTGGAATCTGTACTCTGCTCTTTTTCAGAGAATATCTGCACATCTTCCATCGTCTGATAAGCTTCCCATGCAATACCATTCGGATCTTTAACCCATGACTTCTCGGATTTGGCATAGCAACATGTGGTTTCGCCATCATCATGCGTGGAAATATTCGCGGCTGACATTTGCGCTCTGATTGCCTCAAGTTCGGACAAGTCATCCACCTGAATACCGAGGTGATCGACGCCCTTTGTATTTACGCGTGTTGAAATCGCAAAATTAATGCGCGGATCGTCTAACATCCACTTGGCATAGTCATTTTTTATTTTTATCGGCTCGGCGTTAAACAGCGCATTGTAGAATTTAATACTATCATCCAGATTTTCAACACCAACATGTATATGCATACGTTTCATAATCAGACCTTTCATTTAGATTTAGGAGAACAACAATTTGCAAGCTCAATTATTGAGCAACCTTTTTTCTTGTCTTCACGGATGCTGGCAAATTCAACGCTACAGCAATCTTTCACCATAAAGCCGATCAAATCACGCATGACATCAAAGTTCGCAGAGTAAATAACCGAGCGACCATCCTTGCGTGATGAAATAATCCCTGCGTTCGACAGGTGATTTAAGTGAAAAGACATTGTGTTATGCGGTGTACCCAGCTTTTCACTGATTGCACCTGCAGGCAAGCCTTCAACGCCAGCCTCTACTAACAAACGAAATGCACTCAGGCGAGTTTCCTGAGATAGCGCATCAAACATAATAATTGCTTCTTGTATATCCATATGTCCAGACTAATGGACATAATTTAACATGTCAATGGTTGTCGACATATTTATCCAGGAGCATATGATCGCCCATACTGCGCCGCGTCCTCAGCCTGAAACAAATCATCGCAGGTCACGGCCTGCGATCCCAAGAAACACGATGCCGCAAATACGCCTCCACCCTTGGCCTTAGACCACATTCAGGACGGTGAGATAAAATGGTGCATATGGATAGAAAAAATAGCACTTATTATTTGAGAGCTTGGAAAGCAGGAGTCACGTTTTAAAAACCGAAAATAGATTAATGCTCAAATAAAGCACCCTAATAGCTGATATGCTTACCCGTTTTACAAGACCAATCATCGCACGTGGATAGGAGCGCTCTATGCTCCTATAATGGCAGATGTTTCCCTGTTTCACAGCCAGCCAGCGCACGTGGATAGGCTCGATCTATACTTCTGTAGGCTTCGTTGAGCTTCACAGACAGGTTTTTGGTCGCGCAATCACAGACTTCTTCTGATGAATAACCCAAACATCTTTTATGATGACGATCCATTTTGTCTTGATATTTTAAAACCGTTAATCCCAAACGCACAGAAGGTGAAACGCCCTGCATCTTTGCAACCATTTCCATGACCTCTTTATGCGATGCATTGCATGCCTCAGTCGTGCGCTTAACTTCTTCTTTTGATGGCGGAGTGCCGCCCATAGTGCGCTGAAAATAAGTATCTGATGCGGAGCAAGAATGTATGCATGTTTTAAAAGCCGGCATTTCAAGATCTTCTATAATATAATGCTTAGAGCGACACTCATCACTCTTACGCTTCATCTCATTCACTGTTGTTTCACCACCGTTTGATTGCGCCTGTGCCATCGCACCAAACAAGACCAAACCTGTAATTAAAACACTGAATAAAACGCGCACAGTATAGCTCCCCTAATAATGTTGTTATATCTGCATAGAAATAATGGTGCCCCCGGGGAGACTTGAACTCCCACTCCCGAAAGAACCGGATTTTGAATCCGGCGCGTCTACCAATTCCGCCACAGGGGCATGTCAGAATGAAAGTGATCATACTGATCTGGATAAATTCTGCAAGAATTTAGTGAAAGATTTTATTCATGCCGCGCTTTCCCCTCGTCAACATGCGCAAACTCTGATATTTGAATAGAAATGAGAAGCCTTTCCGACATCCTTAAAAGCATCGAAACCGAATGCTCCGGCGAAACCATCAGCATTGATAACTTGCTGGAGGCCTTCCATGAGCGCGGATTTGGTTTCTTTTTGTTTATTTTCGCCCTGCCCGCCGCACTACCTATCCCCGCCGTTGGGGTTGGCACAATCCTCGGCTTGCCCCTCGTGTTTTTAACGGCGCAACAGGCGATTGGCCGCCACACCATTTGGTTTCCTGAAAAATTCAGAAAAAAAGGGTTAAAGCGCGAGACCGTCATTTCGATGGTAGAGCGGGCATTACCATGGACAAAGCGCGTCGAAAAGCTCATTAAACCAAGATTAAGTTTTGTAACGCAGGGATTATTTTCACGAATTATTGGTATATTCGGGTTTATCATGGCCCTATCGGTTTGTGTGCCTCTACCACTCACCAACACCGTGCCGAGCTTTGGGATTGCCCTGATGTCCATCGGCGTGATTATGCGTGACGGGCTGGCCGTTCTCGCAGGCGCGATTATAGGCATGCTCTGGGTTAGCGCACTTGTTGCGGTGGTTCTGTTTTTGGGCACAGAAGGCATTGACGTTGTCAAAGAACTGATCAAAAGTTATATTTGAGGAAGCGGAAAATACTATGATTAAAAAGATTTTATCGAACCCGATTTATTCATTTGGCCTGATCGCACTCACATCCTTTATTGCGCTTTCTGCCGCGCTCATATCAGAGGCTTTCTTTGGCCTAGAGCCTTGTAATTTATGCATTTATCAACGCTACCCCTTTGCGTTTGGTTTGGTTATCGGTCTAATCGGGATTGCCCTGCGTGAAAGACATTCCGTTGTGCGCGCTTTTTTGGGCATAAGTAGCTTAAACTTTTTGGTAAATAGCGGCATCGCGGCCTATCATACCGGCGTGGAGCAAAAATGGTGGGACTCCGCATTAGAAGGGTGCAAAGTCCCCCTCTTCTTTGATGACACATCCGATCAAAGCATTCTTGAAAACCTCATGAGCGCGCCCGCCGCCGCCTGCAGCGACGTTCAATGGACAGACCCCGTCCTTGGCCTATCCATGGCGAATTACAATATTGCGTTGTGCCTTGGGTTATTTGCGTTCTGCGGTTTAAGTGCGTTGATGGTGAAGGCCGTTAACCAACCAACTTCATCACCCCAAGAATAAGGGTGATCAAACCACCGTGAAACATAAAAAATCCAACAGATTGTTTCAGTGTGCGTTTTTTCCCGAAATCAAATAAATCATCAAACATGCGCGTGCCCATTCATACCAATCAAATTTAACATAAGTGTGGTGTATAGCATCAAATGGTGGAAAGTCAAGGTTTACGGGGGGTTTGGAAGATAAAATTACCTATATAGATCATGTTGGCACGGGGGGATGGCCTCAGTATTAACAAGTAGATTCATATCTTTTTGGATATTAACTATTATCTGCTTAATGAAAAGTAGACAATCCTTACCATACTCTACTAAGCCTGTATCTCCAGGGGCGTTAATCGTAATAAAATTACCGTTCTGATTAATTTTTAAAGAAACAACCAACTCAAAATGGCACGATTCATCATTATACGATGCTAGGTATTGAAAAGGATTAGTTTCTTCAATTTCAAAGCTATAGACATCTTTCAACGATGATACTATTTCTTCTAAATTTTCCTGATTTCCATTTTCTGTTACTACAAACAATATGTTATAGCCGCAAGCTATAGCCTGAAAACCTGAGAAGAAACACGCTAGCACGAGTATTAATACAAACGCAGTCGATTTATTTTTCATATTTTTATTTATTAGCCTAACAATTAACCCAACAATATTACCACCATCCACCTACGCACTCCATAAAAAAGGCCGAAGCGTTGAAGCTCCGGCCCTGTTCATTTTTTATTGTTATTGGTTATTTGCCTTTTTCAAGTGTGGTCAGGTAAGACACCACAACCATCCCTAAAAGGACATCAACCTTGTAAGACAGGTAAACGCCGATGAAGGCGATAACGACCGACATCATGTCATTGGTCAGTTTCTTGCCTGTCAGGATCATACTGGACAGGATCAAAGCCCAACCAGCACCGATCAGCGTGTGCCAATGACCACCTTCAAAGAAAGTACCCACTGTACTGTCTATCATTCCCATGACACCCATATAGTGCCCAAGGAAGGTTGATAAACCAACCAGCAAAACCGTATAGAACAGGAAAAACCCGAAGGCCTGCGTGGTTGACCGTAAGTGTGCAAGATTTGTGATATGATTAAACATAACATTCTCCTTTCGTCGCACGTTGCGCTCAATCTTCAAAACCAAAGCACCATGCTTTACGTTTTTGATCTTGCGCCGGTTTATGGCAGGCCTGAAAACCGCTTTCCGTGGCATGCCAATTCTTTTAAAAACACATAAGACCTAGTTTTTATTTATTCTTTTTAATTATCCTTCTGTTAATTCCGTATCCCAGTATAAAAAGTCGCTCCAGCTTTCATGCAGGAAGTTTGGTGGAAACCTCCGCCCGCTGCTCTGTAATTCATACACCGATGGCGGCCTTGGCTTCACCAACGGGAACATCCCGATATCCTTTGGCATTTGATTGCCCTTGCGTGTGTTACAACATTGGCACGCCGCCACGATATTTTCCCAACAGGTCGTTCCGCCCTTGGAACGTGGTATCACATGATCAAATGTCAGTTCATGTGTCTTAAAATCTCCGCCGCAATACTGGCACATCCACTGATCGCGCAAGAACACATTAAACCGTGTAAAGGCCGGTGATCGTGTTGTCGGCACATATTCTTTCAACGCCAAAACCGATGGCAGTTTCATTTCATGTTCGGGTGATCGTACAATACGATCATATTCCGACACGACATTGACACTCCCTCTAAAAATGGCCTTAACAGCATCCTGCCAAGACCATACAGATAAGGGAAAGTAGCTCAGCGGTCTAAAATCCGCATTTAATATTAATGCGCTACATCGCTCTAATGGCATCGCAGTGTTCATTGCACATCTCCTTTCGCTAATGGCCGTATGATCATGTGCACGATCAAAGACCGAATTAGTGTGGATTTTCAGGAAGGAAAAAGAGCTCTCAACATCCGCGAAAAATCCCGCGTCCCAATATGGAAATTATATCATAATTGCGGGATTTTTAATCGTTTGAAATATAATTTCTTTGCTGCGTTCCACAATTCATTGCTGTGCAGCATAAGCATGAAAGAAACATTTTCCATATTTTACAATAACTTAACACCAACACCTTACATGAAACATTATTTTGCTGCGCTGCGATTGTTATGAAAAATAAAACTGCAAAAAACTGCCGTATTTGATAAAAACTTTACATTTCGAGCAATGGCGGATGATCGCTGCCCAGCGCAAGATTTAGGCGTGTTTCGAATGTTTCGTTGAGTTTGACCAACTCGTCTGCTGCAGGGGGCGGCTCTATCCCCATCCGTGCATCCTCATCATCCTTATTCAGCCAAATATAAAGCGCAGCAGGCAGTGCAATAGAATCAGGCGGACAAAAGCCGTCATAATCCGCGTCATCAGTGTTGTAGATCAACACCTTATGTCCTTGAAATTCCTGCACACGCGGCACTTGCCCATTCACACCGAGCATCGCATCATACCCTTCTTCGGTAAACGGGAAATCAGCGACTAAATCAGGATAATCAGACAATGATGGTTTAGGCGGAACCGCATCAAAAACCTCCGCCAATGCTTGCCCCTGCGGTGTGTTCAAATTGGGGGTGATGTTATACTCACCGCGGCTGTGCCCCGCCTGCACGATAAAGAAATCATTATCAGACAATGTCAAAGGCTGCCCGCCTTGCATGGGCTCGACATTACCGCTTTGCCGTACTGAAATCTGAAATGCGGTTTTCCCTTCCGCTTCATCGGACGGCGCATAGCTCCAATTCATATAGAACTCTTCCATCACATCTATTTGATCGCGGATCATGTCACCCAAATCATTTTTGATGATACTGTCAACACGGCGCATCACATCATCGGCGGCGGATTGATATGCGCCCTGCCGCGCTTCGAAATCATCCAGTTGTGCCCGCGTTTCCCCCAGCGCAACAAAACACGCCTTATCATGCGCAGGCACGTACCCCTGCGGCTGCTCTTCCGGCTTGACGTAATCATCCGGTACGCCGACCCCTCTGGCTTGAAGACTAAAACACGATATCGGATCACTCCAACCACCGGCGAACAAGGCATTGCCAACCCATTGCTCCTCACGCTTATCATCAATCAAACGCGCGTCTTCCGGCGCAAAATGATCACCATCATATCCAACAGGCGCATACATATATAAATCATATTTCTGCGCACCATTATCCGGCGCATCCTTATATTTGAACTCAGTGGCATAAACTTGAGGGAAATGCGCGTACGCTCTTGGGAAGCCTTGCGGCTCGTCATCCTTAACCTGAATAACAGGATGGGTTTGCCCCGTATCCTCGATGCGCCTGATGTCCCAATCCGCAACTTTATCGGTTAACTGCACAGCTAGCTTTTTCCACCCTGCACCGCGTGCCTCGGTGTAAAAATCCCGATGCAGCGCCCTGATGGCCTCTTCCATCTCCATCACCGCTTGATACGTTTCCCCTTCAGGGTCAAGCTTATAGATTTTATGTGACTGCATTGGCGGTTACCCCACTAATCAACCAGTATTGTCTTTAAAAACGCTTGCCCGCTATCGATGCCTTTTTGATCAATCGAGTGCGTTAATCCTGCGCTTGTATGTCCACCGACCTGAAATCCATTTTCACCAAGTATCTCTTTGGCTTGTGTCCATGCCTCAACAGGCACAACATCATCGGCCTCACCGTGAATAAGATGAATGGGCGGCTTACGCAGATCATCAGCGTCCACTTTAGAATCCCACAACAACGCCCCCGAATACCCAAGTACGCCCGCGATCTTTTTCTGCAGGCGCGGTGCAACATACAGGCTCGTCATTGTGCCTTGTGAAAACCCAAGAAGCGCCGTCTTTTCCGGTGGTACGCCATAACGCTCCATTTGGGCTTCGATATATTCCTCAACGAGAGGAAAGACATTTTTAACCTCAGCCAACATCATATGCGGGTCACGGTCTTGCAGCGAAAACCACTGATAAGAATTCGGATAACCGGGCGGCACCATGTCACAGGCAAACGGCGCATCAGGCGATAAAAACATCGTCTTGGGTAATTTCTGCGACAACATCGGCGCAAGTGAAATAAGATCCTGCCCGTTTGATCCCACACCATGCAACATGATCACCAGTTGCTCAACCTCGGCCAAATCAGGCCCGTATTCATAAAAATTCGAAATGCTCATAAGCAAATATCTAGCACAGACGTACAATATGCGATAGAACATATTCGATAAAAATAAATGGACATCATGATGCGTTTTAAAACCTTATTTCTCGGAAGTCTTCTTTTAACGGCCTTGCCACTCACTGCGCAGGCAGAAGACAGAAAACAAAAACAACAAGAATTAAAAGGCACAAACGACACCTATATCAGTCTGTCGGTTGAAAACGATAATTTGGGCGGCGGCACAGATCGGTTCTACACCAGTGGCATCCGCCTGACATGGTTTGATGCGGATATTAACGTCCCGCCCATGATTGATACAATGGCGGACAGAATCCCGACCTTTGATTTGAACGAGCGCACATCAACTTTTTATACAATCGGGCACAACATATATACCCCCGAAGACATCACACTCGCCAACCAACCTCAGGGCGATCGTCCGTGGGCTGCATTTTTATACGGTTCTGTGGGAATGGCGACCCCGACCTTCAGTAAAAATGGTGATGTCCACCATCTTGATGAGCTGGAATTCACACTCGGTATCGTCGGGCCGGAGGCATTGGGCGAGCAAACACAAAAATTCGTCCATAAATATATTTCCGACTCCCCTAAACCTGAAGGATGGGATAACCAACTGGAATTTGAGCCCGGCTTCATTGTCTCGTGGCAACGCCGCTTTCCCTATGCTTGGGAAAAAGATTTCGGCTCCGTAAACACGCGCATTGAACCCAACATGTCAGTGTCTCTTGGCACAATCCGCACGAATGTCGGTTTAGGCGCTACTCTGGTTGCTGGCTCAAACAGATTACTGGACACGCCGCCGCGTGTGCGCCCCGCGGTTCCCGGCACCGGAATATTCCTGACCGATGACGATACATTCAACTGGCAAGTTTTTGCAGGTATTGACGGGCGATTGGTCGGGCGCGATATCTTCCTTGATGGTAATACATTCTCAAGCAGCAATGATGTTGATAAAAACTATCTTGTTGGCGATCTGGGTACTGGCGTATCCCTGTTTTATGATGATTACCGTTTGTCTTATACGCTCAATTTGCGTACCAAGGAATTTAAAAACCAAAGAAATGAGAGTGTTTTCGGCTCCCTCACCCTGAC
Source organism: uncultured Micavibrio sp. (assembly GCA_965263215.1). GTDB lineage: Bacteria > Pseudomonadota > Alphaproteobacteria > Micavibrionales > Micavibrionaceae > UBA1672. The sequence goes on along the minus strand of OZ253663.1, from coordinate 1,256,346 downwards.
CAAGAGATTTTAAGCCTATACGCTTTAAGCCTATACATCGGCATCAAAATTGATACAATGTCGCTCTAAGTTATGGGAGAATCACAATGAAATACGATCTATTACACATTCAGGGAAAGCCTTACGTACTGGTGCCTTTGCATGATTATCGTGACCTGACAAATTCAGGTGCGGACTCTGAACTGCCGTCTGAAATATTAGATCAACTTTCTGCGCGCCAAGATCATCCGATAAAAATCATTCGTAAATACCGCCAAATGACACAAGCCGATTTAGCCAAGGGCTCAGGTATTTCACGCCCCTACCTTACAGAAATTGAAACAGGCAAAAAGGACGGCTCTCTGCGTGCAATGAAGGCCATCGCCGGCGCGCTTGATGTAACAGTTGGCGATCTTACATAAAAAATAGAACTGAGTGATAGATATGGAAATCAGAGAAGCCTCCATGGAGGATATCGAACAGATACAAGAATTATCAGCGCATTGGAACGGTGACGGACAACCGGTGGATTCCTATATTCTTGAAAAATATTTGGATTCAGAAATTGTAATTTGCGCGGATGATGGTGAGAATATTTTCGGCGTTACAATGTTGGAACAAAACGCCGATGGTTCCATGCATATCGCACGATTTTTTGTCCACCCTGACTATCGTGATGATGGTATCGGCTCTGAGATGATGGATGTCGTGACAGAATATCTGGATGATAATTGCACCACCGCCTTCGCCAGTGTCGCTCTGACCAACCCTGCCATGAACCTTTATGAACGCTATGGCTTTGCTGAAACCAACGCCTATAAAGCCCCATACGAAGATCAAATCGCCATGGAACGCGAACCCGCAGGCGATGATTTAGCGCTGTAAAAATGGAGGGAAAACATGGCAACTGATGAGATTTGGTATGCCGCATGCGAACCCTATGGCCCATTTAGCGACAACTGGACATGGTTTTTAGAATCCTCTCGGTTACATCATGTTACAGAAATAGCTTCTCTCGACGGTATTTTAAATGCGCCATGCCTTACCCCAAACTTCGATCGAAGCGATGTTTGGGAAAATGTAGTTACGGACGAATCTATGATCCTTGATTTCTTTAAATCCCTAGATTTCGTTGTAGAAAAGACAAAAAACATCGCGCACTTCAATTTATATGCGGTTATTAGGGAACCATCTAAAGAGAAGCCCAAGCAATCAGAACTTGATCAAAACTTCACTTTCCTAGGCTATGACTTAGTTGAAACTGGCGGAACAATTAGTGCCCTGACCAATTGCGGCGGTTTTGATGAGACTTTCCTGCCTCAGGATTTAAATCAGTATGGATTAATTCAGAAATATAACGATGCAAAAGAGATCGTTGAAAATCTATTTGTTAACAATCCGGATGAACATCATGCTGCATGTTATTTCTTTGAAGTCTGGCGACACAAAATAATTGGGCGTCAAGAAGCTTAAAATCTAACGCTTGAACGCGCCCATTATACCGCGCATGATTTCACGCGTAATCGTGCGGCCTGCCGACGAACTCATAGAACGCACCAATGATTTTATCGCGGCCTCGCTTACGCTTTGACGATTTGATGACTTTTTCTTCTTAGGCTTCGCCTCAGCCTTCTCTGCTTGCTTTGCAGCCTTCTCGGCGCGCTCCTGAAGGATTTCATAGGCCGATTCATTATCAACTGTCTCATCATACTTATCCGACAGATCGCTATCCATCATCACACTTTTTCGCACACCGCGTGACACGGGGCCAAGCTTGGATGAAGGCGGGCGCACCATTGTCCGCTGCACAATAGAAGGTTGCCCTTTTTTCTCAAGCGTTGAGACCAGAGCCTCACCCACGCCCATCGCAGTGATAACATCCTCCACATCAAAGGCCGGATTAGGGCGGTATGTCTGCGCCGCCATGCGAATGGCCTTTTGCTGTTTCGGGGTAAAAGCGCGCAATGCGTGCTGAATACGATTACCGAGCTGACCCAGAACGGAATCAGGCACATCATCAGGACTTTGAGTAACAAAAAACACACCAACGCCTTTAGAACGGATCAAACGCACGACTTGTTCCACCTTTTCGAGTAAAGCCCTCGGCGCATCATTAAATAATAAATGCGCTTCATCAAAGAAAAACACCAACTTCGGGCGATCTGCATCTCCTGCCTCGGGCAATTCTTCGAACAATTCGGAAAGCATCCAGAGTAAGAATGTGCCGTATAAACGCGGTGAATTCATCAATTTGTCCGCCGCCAGAATATTCACCATCCCGCGCCCGTCTTTATCGGTGCGGATGAAATCCTTTAAATCTAACGCAGGCTCACCGAAAAATTGATCGCCTCCCTGATCCTCAAGCCGCAGCAATCCACGCTGTATCGCGCCGATTGACTGCGGGGATACATTTCCATACTCGGCGGATATTTCTTTTCGTTGCTCATTTACCGCATTAAGAAGCGCGCGCAAGTCTTTCAAATCTAATAATAAAAGACCCTGTTCATCCGCCACACGAAACGCGATATTAAGCACGCCCTCTTGCGTATCGTTAAGCTCTAACATTCGCGCGAGCAAAAGCGGCCCGATCTCGGATATCGTTGTGCGTACAGGATGACCTTGTTTGCCGAACAAGTCCCAGAAGACAACCGGAAATTCTTGTCCTTCATATTCATCAAGCAAGCCAATCAACTTGGCACGCTTAACCAGAAAATCTTCCATTTCGGATTCGCGGCACATACCGGATAAGTCACCCTTAATATCAGAGAGAAAAACAGGCACACCTGCATTTGAAAATCCTTCTGCAAGATTTTGCAATGTAACGGTTTTTCCTGTTCCCGTTGCCCCAGCGACCAACCCATGGCGATTACCCCATTTCAGCGGAAGGTATTGATCCGCGCCCTCGCCGTTATCGCTTCTACCGATATAAATCGCATCATCTTTCAGACAACTCATAAATGCCTCTTATTACTCTTTGTTTAAATGTTTAATACCCTGCTCCAGATCTGCGATCAGATCGTCAGGGTGTTCATTACCAATCTGAAAGCGCAAAAACACACCTTCATGCTCCCATTCAGAGCGATATAAATCCATGTTTTGCGGCTGTATCAGGCTCTCATAGCCACCCCAACTGCTCCCCACGGGAAACAGCTCGAGCGAGTCAATAAACCGCGCCACACTGTCGAATGTGTATTCAGGGTTGAATAAGACGCTAAACAGTCCGTTCGCGCCTGAAAAATCACGCGCCCAGTTATCATGCCCAGCATTATCGCCTAAAACAGGACAATAAATTCCCTGCACTTCCGCGCGCCCTTCAAACCAATTCAGTACGGGACGCATATTCTTACCCGCATGATCAAGGCGCATTTGCAACGTACGAAGCCCGCGCATGGCAAGGTACATATCCTCCGCCCCGGCGCACACACCCAAATTAATGGCGCACGCCTTCATGGTTTTGTAATGATCTTCGCTAGCCGCCACCGCGATACCCAAATTCACATCAGAATGCCCACCCAGATATTTCGCCGCGGACTGCACAGATATATCAACGCCATGATCAAGCGGGCGGAACAAAACACCCGCAGAGTATGTGTTATCCATAATGGTCAATACGCCACTTTCTTGTGCAACTTTAACAATCGCAGGCACATCTTGAACCTCGAACGTGGCGGACCCTGGGGATTCCAGATAAATAAAGGCCGTGTTATCACGGATCAAATCAACAATGTCCGCACCAATCATCGGATCATAATATTCAACGTCTACACCAAAGGAATGAAGCTGTTTATTCGCGAAAAACCGTGTCGGTGGATAGCAGCTATCGACGATAAGCACATGATCGCCAGCTTTCAAAAATGACAGCATCGCCGTTGTAATCGCCGCAAGACCGCTTGATGTTGAAATGGCATGAAAGCCGCCCTCAAGCTCTGCCACAGCTTCTTCGAAATTCTGACTAAGCGGGTTATTCACGCGCCCGTACCTGTATTTTGTATTCGGATCAAGATAAGCGGCAAGATCCTTATACAAAATCGTAGAGGTGCGGCAAATTGGTGGGTTCACCACACCAAAATAATCATCAGGCTTGCGCCCCGCATGCATCAACCGCGTTTCTTTTTTATGCTTATCACTCATGGAGCATAACCTCGTAATCACGATCATGCGTCAGTGCAGGAATTGCACCGCGCGCCGTATTAACCTCGGCAACATTGATATCGGCGTAAATAACACCCTCACCATCTTCCTTTTGCGCCAGAATACGTCCCCATGGATCAATAATAAGCGAATGCCCATACGTCCTGCGTCCACCGTCATGCTCCCCTACCTGTGCGGGCGCCAAAACGTAACTGCCTGTTTCTATGGCACGGGCACGAAGAAGAACCTCCCAGTGCGCCTTACCTGTCGGCACAGTAAAGGCGGCCGGAATGCTCAAGATATTTGCTCCTGCCTTTGCCAAATCACGGAACAGATATGAAAAACGTAAATCGTAACAAATACTCATCCCGACAGAAAAATCATCATTAACCTTGGCAACAACGGCCTGTGTGCCCGGCTTTATGACCTTGCTTTCGGTGTGGTCCTCCCCCGTGGGCAGGCGCACATCAAACAAATGAATTTTATCGTATGTGTTTTGTATCGTGCCATCAGGCGCAAATAGAAAACTGCGGTTGAGCAATTTATCGCCATCCGTTTTCATTGCCATAGAGCCAATCAAAAGCGTCACATTCAATGACTTCGCCAGATCCGCAAAAAACGGCACTGCGGGGTGATCATCCTGCGTAAGCGCTTCGGCGATTTTCTTTTCATGCTGCGACAGCATACGGCTTGTGTTTTCAGGTGTCAGAATGAACTGCGCTCCATTTTTGGCGGCCTCTTCAATCAAAGCGCCTGTCTTTTTCATATTTTCATGAATATCAGGGCCGCTTGTGATTTGAATACACGCGACTTTTAAAGAAGAACCCATAGTTTAAGAACCTTATCCTGCCAGAATGACGTCCAGCTTGCCTTCTGCATCTAACGCATAAAGGTCGTCACTGCCGCCGTAATGAACATCATTAATGAAAATCTGAGGCACTGAGCGTGCACCGCCTGTGCGTTCCATCATTTTGTCACGCGCTTCACTGTCGTTGGATATATTATATTCCACATACTCCACGCTTTTGGAATCTAATAATTGTTTTGCGCGCACGCAATACGGGCATGTGTTTGATGAATAAATTTCTACATTTGGCATTTTGTTTCTAAGTCCTTTTCAGTATGACACAAACAAACTATAGTCACTTCGAAAAGGCTTGAACATGGTAAAAATGAAAAAAAGCATGTGTGATTTGGTTATTGTCGGCGCGGGGATCGCCGGACTAACGCTCGCGAAGATATTATCCGATAAGGGCACAAACATACACATCATTGAACCCCGCCCACCAAAAACATTTAAGAAAACCTCCGTTTCGGGACGAACCGTTGCGCTAATGCAGAGCAGTATCAACATCCTAAAAGCCGCAGGGCTTGATGATTTTTGCACCGAATATGGCACCAAAATGGAAATCATGCGCATCTATGATGATAGCATCGCAGGTCAAGACCCGATTATCTCAGAATTTGAGGCTTTTGACCTTGGCCTTGATTATTTTAGTCTGAACATCCCGAACGATCTTTTGCGCGCAAAGCTTTATGAGACGTTGAAAAACGCAAAAAACGTTACCATTCATGAAAAGAAAAGCCTTGAAAGCTATCACGAGGATAATGGTGCAGCTGAGGTGATACTGGATGATGGCACGACGATCAAAACAAGCCTTATTGTTGGTGCAGACGGACGCGGTTCAACGGTGCGGAAACTTGCCAATATCAAGACACACAAAAAGCAATATAATCAATCAGCCATTACGCTCGTCATCAATCATTCCCGTGCGCACAACAATACATCAACCGAGTTTCATCGCCCCGGGGGCCCCTTTGCGATCGTACCGATGGCAGGCAACCAATCAAGCATCGTGTGGGTTGAGACTAAAGACAAAGCAGATGCCTTGATTAAACTCCCCAAGGATGTATTTGAAAATACCCTGCAAGAGGCCACCAGAGACATTTTGGGCGGTATAACCATGGAAACAACGCCGCAATCTTGGCCGCTTTGTGCGATTAAGGCCAAAACATTAATTGCACCACGCGTTGCATTAATTGCCGAGGCCGCGCACGTTATGTCACCCATAACCGCGCAAGGGTTAAACCTTTCCCTGCGTGATGTGGCAACGCTAGCCGAAACAATCGTCGATGCGATGCGTTTAGGGCAAGATTTCGGTAATCAAACGACATTGAAGGCCTATGCACACCGCAGATCATTAGACATTGAAACGCGCACACTGGGTGTGAATGCCATCAATCAACTGGTCAGCAGTGACCGCGCGCCTGTTAAAGATTTCCGCCGCATTGGGTTGAAAATGCTTGATCGGTTCAGCCCGCTTAAAACTCTCGTGATGCAGCACGGCCTAGCCCCAACGCTTGACCAAGGTCGGCTCTCATCGGGCCAGCCACTATGATTTGAGTACACGCGCCAGCGTTAAAATATGAACCTCTGATGCGCCATAACTTTTCAAGGTTTTTGTGCATTCTTTCACCGTTGCGCCCGTTGTATAAACATCATCAATCAGAACAATAACCTTATCTTTAATCCGGTCTTTAAACGCAGGATGAACATCAAAAGCCTTCCTGACGTTCTTCGCACGCTCATCTGTTTTCAAATGCCCTTGGCTCACGGTGGCGCGGGTGCGGATCATGGCACAGGGAAGATGTTCTATTTCAGTGGCTTTTGACAAAGCATCCGCGATTAAAACCGCCTGATTATAACGCCGCGCAATAAGGCGGCGCGTATGAAGTGGCACGGGAACAAGATAATCCGCCTGCGATAACATGCCCTCTCCCGATTTTTGAAGCCACGGAATAAAACTTCGTACCAAATGCGTTTTATCGCCATGCTTAAAGCCCAGAATAAGATCACGGCTCGTATCGTTATAAATTAACGCCGCACGCGCGGAAGAAAATGGCGGCGGCGTATCCATACATTCCAGACATTCACTACCGCTTTCAAATTCAAAGGGAATACCGCATGTCACACAATACGGATCAGCCACAAAATGCAAGCCGCCCCAAGCCCCCGCAGAGAGCATCCCCTGTGTGTCAACAATCTCGCCTGACAAGGTACAACGCGGCGGCAAAATCAAATCAACACCATCTTGCACCACGGATTTTGTATATCGGTATAGTTGTTTCATCACAAGTAAGCGTATAGAGACTGCTTATTTTTTCCAATAATATTTTGCATATTTTCCATATCTCGATATATGATGTAAAGTCTTGGAAATAATAAAAAAAGACGATATAAAAACGGGTTGAATAAGGGGTTACATATTTAAATGGCATCCAAAAAAGAACAAGATGACGACATACTCGGGACGGAAACCCCGATAAGCTATATCGAAGAGCGTAATTTTCTATTGCAGGAGATTCCCTACGAGGCCGTTCGTCGTGCTTGGTTCACCCTGTCACACCTGTTGTTAGACGAAGGGTCAAAGGTTGCTGATTTGGGCTGTGAAGATGGTGCATTAACCTATGCGATGGCCGCATTGAACCCGAAAATTCGTTTTATCGGCGTCGATAAAAGTAAAAAGGTTATCAAGGCCGCAAAAGAGAAATATCAACTCCATAATCTTGAATATAAAGTCGGTGACGTATCCGGCGAAATTTTCGACGAAGAAAGCCTCGATGCCATCATCAATTCATTTACCTTGCATCAGGTTTATTCCAATTCGCGTTATAACCAACGCATCGTCAGTGACACGCTGCGTAAACAATTTTCCATGCTGAAGAATGAAGGCATCATGTTCATTCGTGACTTTGCCAAGCCGGATGCCGATAAATATGTGCTCATGGAAATGCATGACAAAGAAAGTCATGGCGATGCTCTGGCTGACTTATCAGAGGCAGACCTGCTGGTGTGGTATTCTGAACACGCACAACCAAAGCAAGACCCGGGATGTGGCGGCTTCTTCTTGGAGGAACTCCCTCCCCGTTTTCCGCGCACGCGTCTTTTCCGCCTGCCCTATAAATGGGCGTATGAGTTTATCATGCGCAAAGATGATCGTGACATCTGGGAAAGTCAGCTGCCGTTTGAATATACATTTTTTACAGTCGGCGAATTTAGAAAAGAGCTGAGCGCGCTTGGTGCGCAAATGCAATATTCCGCGCCCCATTGGGACGAAGAATATATTCGCAATCATTTCGAGGGGCATTTCCGCCTGATGAAAAGTAATGGCGATGTCATCAGTGATCCGCCAACTAGCTTCATCGCACTTGCCCGCAAAAAACCGGATCGCAGCAGCCTGTTCGTAAAAGAACGCCGCATCGCCTATGACGAAGAAGGTGATCTGGAAATCAAAACCCTGCGTGATCAAAAGAACGGCGACATTCTGGACGTGGTCACGCGCGGCATGGAATATGCCGAAATTCTACCCTATCGTAAGGATGATGAGGGGCGACTATACGTTTATCTGCATGATGGCATTATCAGAGGCATCAGTAACGCGATTAGCCGAAGCGGTGATAACATCGACGGGCGCGAATGGTCTGCACACATGATCGAAGCCGTCTCTATCGAACGCCGACGCGTTCAGGATTTAGGTGACATCACGGCGCAAAATACACGGCAATTCGTCAAAAGCTATTTCGGGCTCACCGCTAAAAGCAGCGCCCTGCTTGAAGAAGGTGCATTTTACTACCCTGATCCGAATTACATCGATGAGCGCGTGAACACCTACTTCGTTGAGGTCAATGAGGGCAAAAAACGTCTACCACCAAAACGTCGCGTTCTTGAAACACATCATTTTCAAGAAAAAGGCATCATACGGGAATTGAACGCCCAGAGCGTTTTGGATGCCATCACAGTTGGCCTTATCCCGAATGCCCGCCTTGAACTTCAGATCCTGTCCTTAATGCAGCATAACGATATCCGCGCCGAAAACTGGATTAGAAAAGATATCTCCATCGCCTCGGGTGAAATCACACAAGACTTCGATATCCGTGAATTTTTGCGCCAAGCAAGTTACAGTGACAAGCGCTTCAAAGAGGTTAAAGGCTCTGCGGGGCAACTTCGTACGGTTAACTCAATCTTTGTTGAAGAAGGCCAAAGCCAAGGTGGAAAAACTGGTATCTCATCAGAAACCATTGATTTTGTTTTATCAGATGAGAAAACTGTGAACACCGCGGTTTGCCTACCAATTACAAGAAGTACAAAACGCGACCTTCACGCGGGATTTACCGTTAAACATATGCCTGTCCCACAACGCTTTGAGGGGAACGGAATCAGCTTGAGTGTGCCGCAGTTTAATATTCCCAAAGAAATCAAAGATTACCGGATGCTGAAACAGTTCATTGCAGAAAAATTCGGTGTTACGCCCAATATGGTACTGAAACTCGGTGAGAGTTACTTCACGCATGTTGGTATCACGCCGCATCGGGTGCACCCTTTTGCGATTACCGCGCCGCCCGAAGCGTTCAAAGACCCGGGTACACGCTTCATGCCAGTTTTCCAATATATGGTTTTATGGCGCCTGCTCTCTAAAGAACCGCATTTTATGACGACCATTGCACGCGCTTACATGAAAATGCCTGAACACATCAAGCTTGAAGCCAAAAGAAACGTAAAGAAAATCACAAACAAAATCTTTGAAAACACCAATCCTGATTGGTCTTTGCCCGTATCCATTGCGCAAACCAAAGAAGAAATTATGGGGCTGGGTAAAGTGGAGAAGAAAAAAGAAGAAACCTCAGAGCCGTCAAAATCTAAAAAGAAGAAGAAAAAATCAGATAAATTTGAAGAGGATGTGAAGGCCAAGAAAAAAGGCAAAAAGAAAACATCAAAAACGAGTAAAGCGAAAAAAGACCAAAATATCGATGACGCAGATATTGATCTTCTTAACGATTTTGAAGATGAGATTGAAGAAATTCGCAAAGTTCTGGAAGACGACAATAAAAACGATTCAAAGCCAAAGCCTGAAGAATGGTAACCGCACAGCAAAAAACATCTGACATTCTGGTGTTTGATCGCGACCTCGTAAGGCGCAAAAGACAACGCGCGCTTAAAGGATTCAAGGACTATGATTTCTTATTCCAATGGAGCAAGAAGGAACTCTCGGAACGCCTTTTAGATATCAACCGTGAATTCGGTGCGGCCTTACAAATAGGATCACGCGGCGCATTGAAAACATCCGAACATCAAAAAATAGAGCATATTTTCACATGTGATCTTACGCCACACAGCCTGACGCAAGATACAGGCACATATATCCAAGCCACCGAAGAATTCCTTCCCATTTCAAATGAAAGCATGGATTTGGTGCTCAGCAACCTGAACCTGCATACAGTCAACGACCTACCCGGTACATTAATACAAATCCGTAAGTGCCTGAAAAAAGACGGTTTATTTATTGCGTCAATGTTCGGAGGGGAAACACTGCATGAGCTACGATCTGTGCTCACGACTGTTGAATTAAGCATGACAGGCGGTATAGGCCCGCGCATCGCGCCATTTGCAGATAAACAGCAAATGGGTGATCTTCTGCAACGTGGCGGATTCAATTTACCTGTGGTGGATTCTGAAATAATTACAGTTACTTATGACAATATATTCAAGTTATTACATGATATTCGCGGCATGGGCGAAAGCAACGCCATTTTGGCGCGTGACAAACAGTTTATATCCCGTGATTTCTTCATGCGCGCGGCGCAAGAATATCAGGAGAAATTCGCGCAAGATGACGGCCGTATCATCGCCTCTTTCGAGATTATATTCCTGCTCGGCTGGGCGCCGCATGAATCTCAACAAAAACCTTTGCGCCCGGGCAGCGCAGAACATAGATTAGCGGACGCGCTTAGTACAGTCGAACTGACAACTGGAGATAAAGCAAAACCATGATTGACGTACAGCTCATTCCAATATTGGAAACAAACTACGCCGCGATTATTCAAACATCATGCGGAAAAACGGCGGTTCTTGACCCCGGCGCGGCTGATCCGATCATCGCAGAGTTAGAAGACCAAAACCTAACGCCTGATTTTATCTTAATTACCCATCACCATTGGGATCACGTCAACGGCATTCCAAAAATAAAGCGGACATATAAATGCCCTGTGGTCGCCCCACGCGCGGAGGCCGATAAAATTCCCGATGTTGATATCACGCTTGAGGATGGTGATATATTCGAGCTTGGCGAACAAAAGGCACGCATTATCTCCACGCCCGGTCATACGCTTGGCGGTATTTGCTTCTACTTCGAAGATTCAAAAACCGTATTCACAGGCGATACGTTGTTTTCGATGGGATGCGGGCGATTATTCGAAGGCACGCCGGAAGATATGTTCAATTCATTAGAAAAGCTCAAAGCCCTCCCCAATGAAACAAAGGTCTATTGCGGGCATGAATATACGCGCGGCGGTGCAGGGTTTTGTCTGGCCATGGAGCCTGAAAACGAAGATTTAAAAAAGCGCATTGAAGACGTCAAAGCCCTATGCGCCAACAACCAACCGACAATCCCTTCAACGATCGGTCTGGAAAAGAAAACAAACATCTTTATGCGCACAAAAAACGCCGAGGAATTCGGCGTTGTTCGTCGTAAAAAAGATAATTTTTAAAAGCGCAAAGACCTAATCGCTGCTCGCTTGCTTTTTCGGTGGGCGTCTACGCTTTGGCTTTGACTGAACCACAGGGCCGCTTTTATCGCTATCACCCTCTAAAATCGAAGATGAATCGCCTTTGCTGTTTGATCTATGTGAAGGAATTGGGATCGGCTTAGATGTGATTTGATCACGCTCACTGATGGCCAATTCAATTTCCAAACGAGATGAAACCTTACGCAACTCATGAATAGCAGAATGCAATTCTTCCTGAGCCTTCGTATCTTTCTTTTTGCCTTCCCACGCAACATACGCGTCCAGACAAGTCTGAGAGGTCTCTTTCAATCGTGTTTGAATATCATCGTCCATCAAAGGCTCCTTTTAAGATTTACATACATAAGAAATCACACTCTATCTATTTGCTATCCGCGACGCAAGATAATCAAAAGATATTTATTTATTCCCGAAAACTGTATTAATTTGCTGAGTCACACGGATGAAGGTTGTGCGTTTCGGAAGCTCCTTAAGCCTGCGCGCACCAACATAAGTACAGGCCGAACGTACACCGCCCAGAATATCCTGCAGGCTTTGCGCAACATCGCCGCGATATGGAATCTTAACTGTTTTTCCTTCACTGGCGCGGTATTCTGCCACGCCGCCCTTATGCTTTTTCATCGCCGTGTCGCTACTCATACCATAAAACTGAAGGAACTTTTCGCCATTTTTTTCAATTAATTCCTGCTCAGACTGGTCATGTCCGGCCAACATCCCGCCAAGCATAACAAAATCTGCGCCCGCACCAAATGCCTTGGCAATATCACCCGGCACAGTGCAACCACCATCGGCGCAAATCAGACCGCCAAGGCCATGCGCCGCATCCGCACATTCAATAATCGCAGAAAGCTGCGGATATCCTACACCTGTCATCTTGCGTGTTGTGCACACACTGCCCGGCCCGATGCCTACCTTGACCACATCAACACCGGAGAGAATAAGCTCCTCCACCATTTCACCGGTCACAACATTACCCGCCATGATGGTCATATCAGGTACCAATTCACGAATGCGCTTCACGAAATCAACGAAATGCTCACTATAGCCATTGGCCACGTCAACGCAGAGTTTTTCAATCGCATTCGGACGAAGCTTGATAAATTCTTCTAATTTCTCCTGATCATCTTTGACCATGCCGATGCTGTACCACACGCTGTCGGCGCCATGATCGTCATAAAACGTCGTCAACGCATCCAGATCATAATGCTTATGCAAGGCGACGCTCATGCCTGTATCTTGATCAATGAAGGCTTTGGCCATTGCAAATGTGCCGACACCATCCATATTCGCAGCAATAATCGGCACACCTTTGTATATGCGACCGCTCCACTTAAAATTATATTCACGCGTGATATCGACATCCTTGCGCGAACGCAACGTTGAACGCTTTGGACGAATCAAAACATCTTTAAAATCAAGTTTAGTATCTTCTTCTATACGCATAATTATCCTGTTTTTTGATTATTTAAAAAAGGCAGACGCCGCATCACTAGACGCTTTTTTCTTATCAATATCCGCTTTTACGCGCGCTATCTCAGATTCAAGCTCTTCTATATATTCCTCCAGATCGGAAACCGACAAGGTCTCAAGATTTCTTGGAAACGCCGCCGTTTTGGGTTTTGGAAGATCATCATCGAACATTTGTCTACTCCGTAACTTTTAAAAAGCCCAACGATCAAAAAGAGTAAAAGCATCGCGCCCTAAAAGCAATCCATATATCGTATGAGCGCATAAGTAAAAAAAACTAGTATTTCTAAAAAAGATCGCTTATAAAGCTCAGGTTCCCTATATATTTTATAATAAACAGCATCGAGCCAAGGAACAGGTTCGGATGAACTTTTTAATTTGAGAAGGTTATTTTAAGGAGACTACGATGGCTAAGGCCGCAACAAAATCAACCCCGCAACTTTTGATGCCAAAGGCAACAACAGTTTGGTTGATCGAAAACACAGCATTGACATTCAAACAGATTGCCGAATTTACAGGCATCACCGAAATCGAAGTTGAAGCACTTGCAAACGAAGATATCGGCAAAGGCTTAGTTGGCAGAGACCCCATTGATTATGGTGAGCTGACACAAGACGAGCTTGACCGTTGCGAAGCCGATCCTGCGGCATCCTTGAAAATTGCAAAACGTGACCTTCCAGCGGCGAAAGTGCGCTCCAAAGGCCCGCGTTATACACCTGTGTCAAAGCGTGGCGATAAGCCTGATGCGATTGCATATATCATCAAGCATAATCCTGAAATTTCCGACGCACAGATTTGTAAGCTTGTTGGCACAACGAAGCCTACAATCCTTTCTATTCGCGAGCGTACCCACCAAAACACGCCGAATTTGAAACCACGCCACCCGGCAGAATTGGGTTTGTGTACATATCAAGAATTTGAAAAAGCGTATCACAAAGGTTTGAAAGCAGCCGGTAAAGATCCGGAAACCATCAAAGCCGAGCGTGAAGCAGAAATTCAAAAAGAATTGAATGCACCACAAGAAGGTGCGCCTGATCGCGAAAATACAGGCGGGTTTGATTTCTCAAACTTCATGCCTGAGATATCAGAATCAGACGACGATTAATCAAATACAATCGTAATCATTAAAAAAGCCGGACGTTTGATCCGGCTTTTATTTTGTTCATTGAGAATGGCAATTAACCGACAGCTTCACGCTCTTCGGCAACAATTTTTTCTTTAACCATTAATTTCTGTTTTTTGAGCTGACTGAGATAATAATCAGTCGTTGAAAGAGATTTTTGTGCGTCCTCAATTTTCATAGATAAAGCGGTGTGTTTTTCTTTTAGAGCTTGAATACGCGGATTTACTGATGTTTCAGATACTGTCGTTAAAGACATGCGGTCTCCTCCATTTTTAAATTGGGCTTATACCTTTCAGGATACCTTGAAAATGACGAAATCGCAAAAAAACTTTATTCATTCAACGAATCCAAAACGTTAAGTGAACATAAGAATATATCGTCAATTTCTAATGTAATTATTATGATTCGATTTCACAGATATCCCTAAAACCCCGCGCCGGGCAGTTCCAGATATTCCATTTCCTCATCAGAGCTTTCACGCCCTAACGTCTTGTTGCGATGCGGAAAACGGCCAAATTTTTCAATGACTTCCATGTGCTTGATTGCATATTCATAGCTCATCGGGTCATCATCCCTCATGCTTTCAAACAGCAAGACACTTCGGTTTTGCTCTTCGATATCTTCGCTATGCATGAACGGCATAAAAATGAATTTTCGTTTCACGGGCGTTAGAAGCGCATCAAACCCCTGATGCAACGCATCTTTTGAAATCAACAGTGCTTTATCATCTGTTTCAAAAGCCTTTGGTGTCCCTCTGAACATATTACGCGGGAATTGATCAAGCACGAGACAGAGCGCCAACACGCCATCCGCATCACGTGTCCAATCCGCACATAAGTCCTTCTTGGCCATATCATAGGTGACCATAAAACGCTCGGACACTTCCTGATCAAAGCTATCATTTTTTTGAAACCATTGCGGCGGCATGGTTTCCTCAAACCAAAATTTCAGAACTTCTTGTTTTGTATCACGCAAAGCTTACCCCCTCTCCCCTTAAAAAAACGCACCTGAAGAAACAGGCGCGTTTATCGTGTCTCTTACTGAAATGCATTATATCCTTAATGCAAATCCGCCCATATTTTCTTTTTCACAGCATACATGATGCCTGCAAAAACAAGTAAAAACAATATCACACGGAAACCGGCTTTTTTGCGAGCCTCCATATGCGGGTCAGCGGCATACATCATGAACTGCACAAGGTCTTTTGAATATTGTTCAACGGTTTGCGCACTACCATCTTCGTACGCGACCAAATCATCGGATAATGGCGGCGCCATTGAGATATTGTGCCCGGGGAAATATTTATTCCAATGCTTCCCTTCTACAACGTCTGCATCATGTGGTGGCTCTTGATAACCTGTCATAAGCGCATAGAGATAATCAGGGCCGTTCATGCGCGCCTTCGTGATTAAAGACAAATCCGGTGGCACAGCACCATCATTCGCATAGGCAGCGGCCTTATCATTCGCAAATGGTGCAGGAAAACCGTCACTTGGCTTTGCGGGGCGATCAAACATTTCGCCTTCATCATCAGGGCCATCCTGAACGGAATATTCAGATGCGATATTTTTGATCTGATTTTCGTTATAGCCCAACGCCTCAAGATTACGGAAATACATGTGTTTCATGCTGTGGCATGACGCACACACTTCGCGGTAAATTTTATATCCGCGCTGCATCGCTGCTTTGTCGTAATAACCGAACGGGCCGTTAAAGCTCCATTCATGTGTCGGTGGCTTTGGGGCATCTCCTGCTGCCTGAGCAACGGGGGAGAAGCCAATAAAAAGACCTGCGAGTAGTAAATAACGTCCGTACATATTCTTATGCCCCCGCCTTATGTTTTTTATCCAAAACCGCCTGATGAATAGATAGCGGAAGCTCTCGCCCTTTTTCAAACCGGCTCAAGAGCGGCAAGACAATAAGGAAAAAGAAAAAGTAAAACCCTGTGAAAGCCTGCGCGAGCATCGTGTTGTTAAATTCAATCACGGTTGGCTCGTGCCCTGCTTCGACATGTGCATCATGACCGTGCGCGATGGCTTCGCATACGCTTGCCTCGCCCATACAGGTTGACCAGTATACTTTATCCGCCGCTTGTGATCCGGCATAACCAAGAATGAACATGCTTGCGGTGAACAAAATAACAAAGATACGGAAGTAAGGGCGGAAACGCGCCGAACGGATCGGGTGATTATCAAGCCAAGGCAAAATCACCAACATAAAAATGGAACCGAACATCGCCAGAACACCACCAAGCTTCGCAGAGATTGGCGCACTTTCCGCAGCGGTCAAAGGTATTTCCCACCCTTGGTTCGCATCACAAACAATACCAAACAACGCCAAGCCGCCACCAATAATAAGAAGCAATGTGCCCTGCCCTTTGTTCAAAGTCTTAGGGTTATGACGCCATACGAACTCAACGATAAACACGAACAACAAGGCCAAACCAGCGATCATATACAGGTTAATGTTAAACGTCACCGCACGCAAAATCGCATAGAACGGCAGGAAGTACCATTCAGGCACAATGTGCGCAGGCGTAACAAGCGGGTTCGCGGGGATATAGTTATCAGGGTGCCCAAGTGCATCCGGCATATAGAAAATAAACGCGGCATACACAATCATAAACACCAGAAGGCCGAATATATCCTTATAAGTATAATACGGGTTGAATGGCAATGTATCTTGCGGGCCTTTTGGTTCAATCCCCAGCGGGTTATTAGAGCCCGTCACATGCAGCGCCCAAACGTGTAAAAACACAACCGCAAAAATAACAAACGGCAATAGATAATGTAACGCAAAGAAACGCGTTAATGTCGGGTTATCAACGGCAAAGCCCCCCCACAGTAACTGTACGATGCTGTCACCGACAAACGGTATGGCGGAAAACAAGTTGGTGATAACTGTCGCGCCCCACAGGCTCATCTGTCCCCAAGGCAAAACATAACCAATAAAGGCCGTGGCCATCATCAAAAGGAAAATAATCACACCTAAAATCCACAGCAATTCGCGCGGACGTTTATATGAACCGTAATAAAGACCACGGAACATATGGATATAAACGGCAATAAAGAAGAACGACGCACCGTTCATGTGAATATTACGGAGCAACCAACCGCCATTAACGTCACGCGTAATGCGCTCTACGCTGTCGAAGGCCAGTTTGGTGTCTGCAGTATAGTGCATCGCCAGAAAAATACCGGTGAGGATCATCGTCACCAGCATAAACATAGAGATCGCACCGAAATTCCAGAAATAATTGAAATTCCTTGGCGTTGGAAAAACACCATATTCTTTATTCAGAACGGTAAAAATCGGTAGACGTGAATCAATCCACTCTACAACTGGGTTATCAAATTCTTCGCGTGGTCCACTTCCCATCTTCGTTATCCTTACCCAATCTTGATTGTTGTGTCATTTAAAAACGCATAAGGCGGCACAGGCAAATTCTTTGGCGCAGGGCCTTTGCGAATACGGCCTGAAGTATCATATTCAGATCCGTGACAAGAACAGAACCAACCGCCGTACTGACCACGGTTTTCCGAAGGTTTCTGCCCCTGTGGAATACAGCCAAGATGCGTACACACGCCCACAGTCACAAGCCATTCAGGCTTTTGCACGCGATCTGCATCTGTTTGTTTGTCCGTCAAACTTTGCACGTCTACATCTGCGGCGGCTTTAATCTCTTCATCTGTTCTGTGACGAATAAACACAGGCTTGCCCTGCCACATGACTGTTTTTGACTGCCCTTTTGGAATATCACTCAAGGTCACCTCAACGGTTGACAACGCAAGCGTGTCTTTCGCAGGATTAAGGGAGTTAATCATGGGCCATAATGCGGCAACACCGCCAATCCCCCCGAATGCGGCAGCCAAAAGCTGCATGAAATCACGGCGCGTTTCGCCGTCATGATCGTTTTTTGAATTTGTATCGGCTGACATCCTTGCCTGAACCTCTTGTAATAATTTTTAAAATCGAAGATTAATCTTTGAGAAGTCTTTTAATCTTCTCTTTATAATAGATCAAGCCCCTGCTTTCCAGTCTTGTAAAAGAAAATTGTTTTTTTATGCCAAACAAGATAGAAAAATGTGGAAAAACGTAAGGACACATCCATGAAAATCGCCCTATATCAGCCGGATATCCCACAAAATTGCGGTGCGATGATCCGTTTAGCGGCCTGTATGGATGCAGAGCTTGATATCATTGAACCATGCGGATTTTTATGGGACGAACGCAAGATCAGGCAATCTGCCTTAGATTATTACGATAAAATTACAATTACGCGTCATGTTTCATGGCAAAAGTTTTTTGACTTATATCAAGGACACAGGCGCATTATTTTGATGTCTACCAAAACGGACGCACCTTATACAGGTTTCACGTTTCGTGCGGATGATATTTTACTGGCAGGACGTGAAAGTGCCGGTGTGCCCGAAGACGTGCATAACACAGTGGATGCGGAAATTTGCATCCCGATGAAAAACAATTTGCGTTCGTTGAATATCGTGAACGCGACCTCTATGATACTTGGCGAAGCCATAAGACAAACGGAACTATAAATGACCAGCACCGCACAAAAAACCAAAGAACAACCACTGGAAGAGCGCAAACATGCCGCCGCCGATTGGTTCAAAACACTGCAAGATCAAATCTGCACCGCGTTCGAAGACATCGAAGACGAACTGACCGATGGTCAAAAATCGGATCAACCTGCGGGGCGTTTTGATAAAAAAGTATGGCAACGCAGCGATGACATGACGCCCAATGAATCAGGCTCTGTTCTGCAAGGCGGCGGGCGCATGGCGGTGATGCGCGGGCGTGTCTTTGAAAAGGTTGGCGTTAATTTCTCCGAAGTACACGGTACATTCTCCGAAGAATTTGCAGAGAAAATCCCCGGCGCGAAAGAAAGTAACGGCGCCTTTTGGGCATCAGGCATATCACTGGTGGCACATATGCAATCCCCGCTTGTGCCTGCGGTACACATGAACACACGTATGATCGCGACCTCCAAAAGTTGGTTCGGGGGCGGCGCGGACTTAACACCGATGTTCACGGATGAGAAAGACAAGAAAGACTTCCACAAAGCCTTCAAAGAATGTTGTGATCAATATGATGATGGCTATTACCCTGAATTTAAAGACTGGTGCGACCGTTATTTCTTCCTGCCGCATCGTGATGAGCCACGCGGCATTGGCGGCATATTCTATGATTACCTTGATCGTCAGGGATGGGATCAGGATTTCGCCTTCACCCAAGATGTCGGCAAAACATTTAAGGATATATATTGTACCCTCGTGCGGCGTTCCATGCATAAAGATTGGAGTGAAGAACAACGCGAACACCAACTGATTAAGCGCGGGCGATACGTTGAATTTAACCTGCTTTATGATCGCGGGACACAGTTTGGCCTGAAAACCGGTGGCAATACTGAGGCAATTTTGATGTCCATGCCGCCGGAAGTAAAATGGCCGTAAAGTAATTTTTCTTTACATATATATGTTTTTTCATCCATGATATTACCGAAAATAATAAAAAGCGGTAATAAATGGATAATCCAAGAGACCCCAAATATTTGGCATCTTACATTATTGATGCGTATAAACGGCGCGGCGATGACGCACTGCAACTTTCTGTTGATCGTGATTCCATCCGCGAAAGCCCTAGCGTAAAAGTAATATTCGAAGAACGAAGCGCCGATTTTGAGTTCGGACATACGCCCTTCAACCCTGAAGGCGCGGAAAGACTGGTGCGGGATAAATGGTCACTCTATCGGAAAACTCAAGATGAATTGCCTTGGCCGCATACGGAATCCGTACATAAGACGTCTGCACGTACAAATCAGGACATTAGAGACGATGTCGTACGAAAAATAGCAGATCCCGGCCATCCTTTTGAATTTCCAATCGTTTTAAAACCTAACAAAGGGTCCCTGTCCCGCAATGTCTTTATCGCGAATGATGAAAATGAACTTCTTGAGTCGATACAAACTGTACGCAATGACGGCAGCAACGGCGCGCTTATGCTGATTCAGCAATATTTGGGTGACGAACAAGGCCTGTTCAGGGAAATACGCGGTATTTGTTTAGATGGTGAAACCGTGATTGCCTATGAAAAGGCAACGGATCAGGATATCCCGCGCGAACTCGTCACCAACCCCGCTCATTGGCCGGGTGTAAAACGACACGCGGTAGATGATACAGAAATAATACAACAGATTGACGACATCGCGCTGCACCTATATCAAGAACATGGCGTTTCATATATTGCCTTCGACACAAAATGTGATCGCGATGGTAACATCTGGCTCATCGAGGGGAACTCCGCACCGATGGGATTATACTACGTTGAACATGAGCTTGAAAACGGTTCAGAACGCATCCGCACACTCACTGATAAAATGCTTGATAAAGTCAAAGGGCAATCACCGAATGATACGGATTCACTGGTGTTGCATTAAATTTCAGCTCCCTTAAACCTTTTTTCTGTCAGAATTTTTCAGAACATCTTGAATTTTTTGAACCACATCTTTTTCAGCCCTTTTCAATTCATCACGTTCTTCCTCAGACATTAACCATTCTTTCGGATATTTAGCCGGTACTATTGTTTTATTCTTCATTTTATCCGTCATGATTTATACCTTTTAAGTCTGGATCAGTTGTATAAAACGTGTCTTTACGTAGCGAAATGTGATCCGTTATTTGTTGCTCAAATTCATCAACATCTAAAGGCGGCATCATAAGTGTGGCGTATAGATCATCCTCTATACCCTCAACCACTTTACGACCTGCGCTCATTTTTTCTTCTAATGCCATAAATTCTGCCGCTTGCTCCGGATCATGGCCATTCATAACCAAAGCCAAAACATAAAGCCCTTCACGCGCCGTTATGGTATCATATCCCAGCCCCAGCCGATTAAGCGTTTGCTCCAAATCATCGTAATCACTCTCCGAAAGATTATCCCGCAGCATATCATCAACATCCTTACTTGGCGTCAAATTATGCATTGTCGGGTGAGACGTCAGCGTTGTCACACCCATAATATTAGTATTACCATCCAACTTTTTCAGAAGAGAATAAATCGTCATCACCATCGCGCCGGATTGCACATGTTCGTCAGCGATCAGAACATTCTTACCGCGCATTTGCTGTAGATCCTCTGTGTCCATGTACGCTTGACGCGCAAGGCGTTGCATAGGATTGCTGTAAACACGCCTTGTATCATTCAATCGAAGTGCAGTAGCCATTTCAAACTCTATGTTGTGGTCAGGATCTATATCATCCAGTTTGTTTAAAAGAGCCTCTATCAAGATATAATCATAAGTCGGGCTCAAGAAATTATACGACACCTGCCCTTCTTTCATGACAGAATTTCTGAGCATAAAAACTTTCTTATCATCTCTGTCTTGTACGCTTTCATAAATATGTTCGGCCAATTCCTGCACATGCGCGTCCGAGATCAATTCATAAACCACCTCTTGAGCAGCTTTTATTCTTGATTCTATGATATCGTCATCGGCATCATGACGCGGATCGACGGTCTCTCCGGTGACAAGGTCAATTCCTTTTTTGGCATAATGACGCTTACGATGAATATCACGCTCATCTTCATCCATTTGAGATAAGTCCGGTTTCTCCGAGCAGTTGTAACTGCTGAAAATCTTGACAACATCGCCTTCTTCTAACGGTTCACGAACATGATAATAAAAATCAGATGCGGCATCATTTAACTTATGTGCCAAACTACCTTCAACCGACATATACACCCCTTTATTTTTATAAGAAAGCTAACGGGTCGTCTGGAAAAAAGCAAATTTTGCCACAGACTATTTTAGTACTTAAAACCGTTATCGATCCATTCTTTCTCCAAGCGCTTCAGTTCCTCGCCCATTTCCGGCCCCTCTTGTATGCCTTTGGCTTTTAGGTCTGCGCCACTAATCGGAAAATCAGGGATATCCCAATTTTGAATAATCTCAATCGCCGTTGGCGCATATCCGTTCATGACCCGATCTTGCACCAACTCCATTATAAGCGCTTGCGCCGTTACGCTACGCCCAAACCTATAAATAGCAACGCGCACAGCATGGTCGCAAGAAAGGTCAGGTAAGTTCAGCGCACCGTTAATGGCCTGCATGTCTTTTAAGAACACTTTGGGAAACAAAATATACTGTTCCATCGTCTTGATATTCTCAAAATTCATGGCGGCAAAAACGAATAAACGTGCCGATAAAGCGGTCAAGCTGTAGCGTGATTGGAACGTACAAAAATGTTCAAAAAATTCGGGGTCGTAATCTGTAAACTCAAATGACTTCAAAACATTATGATCAAACATTTGGGCAATAACATCATAAGGGCGATCTGATGCAATGATCTTGAAAAACTCTTGTGTGATGCGTTCTTTCGAGAGCTTTTTAATCGTATCCGCCGCCGCGGCGCAGGCCTTCAGACCTTCCTGATCAAATCCATCACCATAAAGTGCAGAAAAACGGAAAAAACGTAAGATACGCAAATGATCTTCTTCTATACGTTGTGCTGCTTCGCCAACAAAACGCACCTTGCGCGCATCAAGATCATCTAGCCCTAAATCTAGCGGGTCATAAACATTCCCTGCTCTATCCAATAACAACGTATTGATTGTAAAATCGCGGCGCTTAGCATCCTCAAGCCATGAATCGGTAAAAGTCACCACCGCGTGCCGCCCGTCGGTTTCTTTATCATGGCGCAATGTCGTGATCTCATAAGTTTCACCATCTACTACCGCCGTAACCGTGCCGTGCTGTAATCCTGTCGGGATGACTTTTATGCCATCACGTTCCAAAATTTCCACCACATTTTCGGGATGGAGCGGCGTTGCGATATCCATGTCTTCAACGTCTTGCCCCATCAATATATTACGCACGCATCCGCCTACAAACAGAGCTTGCGGTTCATCTTCGGGGATATTTCCCTGTAATATGCTGAATAAACGCTCCGTCTGGGGGGCGCGCATCCAATCTTGTGCTACAATGTGACGCTTAATTTCTAGGGACATTTTTTAATTTTCAGCATGCAATTCGCTTCGTTTTGCGTATTATACAAACTAAGCATTTTTAAGGAAGGACTTTATACCATGGCTTCTGTTAAAACAGACACCGCACCACCTGAATTTTTTGATCAGGCCGTTAAGCAAATCAACACAGCCAAAAAAGAGATCACAAAGATTGTTATCGGACAAGATGAAGTCGTTGACCAGACTTTGATCACGATGATTTCCGGTGGGCATCTTTTGTTGATCGGTGTTCCGGGCTTGGCGAAGACCTTACTGGTTGAAACAGTGGCACATGTGATGGGTTTAAACTCCAACCGCGTTCAATGTACGCCTGATTTAATGCCTGCCGATATATTGGGTTCCGAAGTTTTGGAAGAAGGCGCCAAAGGGAAACGATCCTTCCGTTTTATTCCCGGCCCCATTTTCACACAATTCTTTATGGCCGATGAAATTAACCGTGCATCACCGCGCACACAGTCTGCTCTTCTACAGGCGATGCAAGAAAAAGAAGTTTCCGTTTCAGGTGTGCCGCAAAAATTGCCAACACCGTTTCATGTTCTGGCGACGCAAAACCCGATTGAGCAGGAAGGGACGTATCCCCTGCCCGAAGCGCAGCTTGACCGATTTTTGATGCAAGTTGATGTGCTCTATCCCGATTACGAGGCGGAGCGCGACATCGTCCTCAGCACAACAACAAACGCCGTGGCCGAGGCCAAAACCATCATGAGCGCCGATGATCTGATAGATATCCAGCATCTAGTACGTGATATGCCCGTCAGTGATGGCATCGTTGATATGATCGTTGATTTGGTGCGCGCATTGCGCCCTGGTGAACACGCCCATGAATTGGTGAATGAATTCGTCGCTTGGGCGCCCGGGCCGCGTGGCTCGCAAGGACTTATGCTTGCCGTACGTGCGCGTGCATTACTACAAGGACGCAGCGCCCCGCTTGAGGAAGACGTCATCACATTGGCCGCGCCAATATTGCGCCATCGTATGGCCTTAAACTTCAAGGCACGCACACAAGGCGTAAATCTTGAAGATCTAATCGCAGAAATCGTACACAGTTTATAAGACTGGTAACAACTGGTAATAATGGGCATCTTGTCATACATAGAAAAGCTACGTGAACAGGCCGAACAATCGGTCATGTCCCTGCCTGTCCTGATGATAAAATCGGAAAAACTGGCCGATAACATCATTTATGGTGAACATGCCCGCCGCAAATCCGGCAGTGGTGAGAAATTCTGGCAATTCCGTGAATATGATCCATCGGACAGGCCGCAGGACATTGACTGGCGACAATCTGCAAAAGGTGATCAGGTCTTTATCAAACAAAAAGAATGGCAAATAACGCGCAAGGTTTTTTTATGGTGCGCAGGCGGTGAGTCTATGAACTTCACATCCGAAACGGCGACACATTCAAAATTAGAATCCGCGCAGATCCTCTGCCTGTCTCTTACTCTTTTGCTCAGAAAAGCCAAGGAGCAGATCGGCATATTAGGGGAATCACGCACAGGACGCAGCGAAGAGACCATCGGGAAAATCGCACAGCATCTTCACAACCGTATTGATATCAATGAAACCTTACCCGATGCCGAAGCACAAACATTACCGCGCGATGCGTTCTTTGTTGCTGTGGGCGATTTCCTCTCACCCATAGAAGACATAGAAGAATCGTTTAGATCCCTGAGCAAACAAACAAACAATGCGCTTGTCATTCAAACATTAGACCCAACTGAAATTGACCTTTCCTTCAACGGGCGTATTCGTTTTAAAGGAACAGATCAAAGCCAAGAAATTATCAATCACGTTTCTTCGGTGCGCAGTGCCTACCAACAAAGAATAGTCGCGCATGTAGAGGCCGTGAAGGATTTGTGTGAAAGTTACCAATGGCATTATGTGCTTCATCGCTCTGACACACCCTTGGAAAACACCCTGAAAGATATTTGGGCTCTTCTGGATGCAGGAGATCATAACCCATGATGGCTTTCCTTACCCAAATTGTGTTTATGCAACCGATCATCTTATCGGCTTTGCTCGCGCTGCCTGTGATTTGGTATATTTTGCGCGTCACACCTCCTGCCCCGAAAACGATTTTCTTCCCCGCAACCCGTTTTTTAAAAGGGTTGATTTCCGAAGAGCAAACACCGAGCACGTCGCCGTGGTGGATATTGCTCCTGCGGTTAATCATATCGGCACTGATCATCTTTGCCCTCGCCAACCCTGTTATTAATCCCGCAGATTCAATTTCAGGTTATGGCCCTGTACGTGTTGTCATGGATAATAGTTGGGCCAGTGCGCAAACATGGAACACACAACAAGACACTGCAGAGGAAACCATCAAGCAAGCTGCGCGCGAGGGACGAGAAATTTACATCGTGCCGACGACCTCCGCCCTTGGGGAAACCAAAATTGAGCAGCATGGCCCATTAAGCGAAGGTGATGCATTATCTATTTTGCGCGGTATGAAGCCCAACCCTTGGCCGGCACAATATGATGCATTAATCCAAACACTCGAAGAAAACAAAGAGAACAAATCGATTCATACCCTTTGGTTGTCCCATGGGTTGGATGAAGGCAATATAAGAGATGCGTTGAAAGAGGTACGCAATCAAGGCAGCTTAAGCTTCATGACACCTGCAGTCGAAAAACTCCCCTTGTTGCTTCGCCCGACCAAAAAATCCTTGAGCAAAAAAGAAGCCGAAACCGCCAGTGACGTACGCATTGATGTTGATGGGGTTAGGAACGCGCCAGTCAATGTCCCCGTGTCCGTTCGGGCATTAGCACAAAAGAACGATATTCTGGATGTCGTTTCCGATAGCATTGCATCCGATGATCTTCCCAAAACACTGTCATTCGATATTCTGGATGATCTGGTTGGTAAAATTACGCGATTTGAAATTTCAGGACGCCGCGGCGCAGGTGCGTTATTCTTGCTGGATGATCAATTTAAAAAACGCAAAGTCGGTATCGCCGATGCCGCCGATTCTGAGAGTACTGCCCCGTTAATTGAGGCAAGCTATTACATTAAACGCGCCCTAGAGCCTTTTTCAAACATTACAATCGCCGATCCGATAACACTGATTGAAGAGGACGTTTCCGTTATTATTCTACCTGATGTTGGCGCGATGCCGACAGAATCATTAAACAAACTTGAGGAATGGATCAAAGAAGGCGGCCTCCTCTTACGTTTTTCCGGCCCTAACCTTGCCAATTCTGTTAATGAACAGTTTCTTCTGCCTGTTGCCCTGCGCTCAGGCGGGCGGTCTTTGTCTGGCTCTCTATCATGGGACGAGCCACAAAAAATTGCCCCTTTTGAAGAAAACAGCCCCTTTTACGGCCTGCCCATTCCTGATGATATCAGCATCAAACAACAAGTTCTGGCTGATCCCGAGCAAGATTTGGAAAATAAAGTCTGGGCAGCCTTAAGCGATGGCACACCGATGATTACCGCCAAACAAGAAGACAAAGGCTTGATTGTTTTGGTACACACAACCGCCAACACAGATTGGTCTGACTTTGCTTTATCAGGTCTGTATGTGTCCGTTCTCAAACGTATCATTCAACTATCGGGCAGCAATAGCACATCCATAAATCGTGATTTTACCACGCTTGATCCTTTACTGATTATGGATGGTTTTGGCGGCCTGATTAGCCCGCCCGCCGCAGTGCCGCCGATTTCTGCCGATAAGGTTGAATCCTTTATCCCTACATCAATGAACCCGCCGGGCTTGTACGGCAACGGACAGACACAATATGCATTTAACATCGGCACGCATTTACCTGCTATGCTGACGGCGCAATCACTCCCGTCGGGTGTGATCGAAAGCCATTATGAACAGGATTACGAACTCAGCATTATGCCCTATCTTCTCTATACCGCACTTGGTCTGTTTTGTTTGGACTGGCTCATCATGATTGTCATGGCAGGCAGTGGCTCATTATTGTTATTCCGAAAAACAGCCAAGGCGTCATTGGTTGTGATGGCATTATTATGCCTCAGCCCGACAACCGCGCATGCCGATGAGAATGCCGACATTAAATATTCCGGCGGCTTTTATCTGGCTTACGTCAAAACGGGCGATCAAACACTCGACAGTTTAACACGGCGCGGCCTTGAATCCCTCTCCGCGACACTCAACCAAAGGACATCCGTAGAGCCTGATGGTGTTGTCGGGCTTGACCCTGAGCATGACACGCTTTCGTTCTTCCCCCTTATTTACTGGGCGATCAGCGATCAGCAAAAGGCGTACTCTGATAAGGCCATGCAGAATATTCAATATTATCTGGATCATGGCGGCACAATTATATTCGATACGCGTGATCAGAACCGCTCCACTGCCAGTATGGTCAACACGGAAAATGCAAAAACACTGCGCCGCATCACGGCATCCCTCAACATTCCGCCGATTATTCCCGTGCCGGATGACCATGTCTTAGGGCGCGCCTTTTACCTTTTGAAGGAATACCCGGGACGTTATTCCGCAGGCACATTATGGGTAGAGCGATACAGCGCAAGCGGACGCGATAATGTAAGCTCTGTCATCATTGGCAGTAATGATTGGGTTGGGTCATGGGCGGATTCTTACGGCCAGAAAAACTTCAACCGTTTTAGCAATTCACCGGATTCACGGCAGCGCGAAATGGCCATGCGGTTTGGTATTAATCTGGTTATGTATGCCCTTACGGGGAATTATAAAGCCGATCAAGTTCATATCCCTCACATTTTACAAAGGCTGGATCGGTAATGGACGCACAAACACGCCTTTCAACGACACTGCATTTCACCCCGTCATTGGACTGGCAATGGGTGTGGATGATTGCGGCGCTTGGCTTAATCCTGCTCGTGCTGTCATTCATTCGGTATAAGCGCGGCCTTGTGATGCGCTGTGTGATGTTTGGCTTGTTCATCCTTGCCCTATTAAACCCGTCACTCCTCAAAGAAGATCGTAATTACGTCAAAGATGTTGCCGTTATTGTCGTCGATCAGAGCACAAGCCAGAATTTCGAAAAACGATCCGAGCGCACAAAAAATGCCTTGGCCTATGTGCAGCAAAAGCTAGAGGGGTTAAACGCATTTGATGTACGTGTCATCAATGCCCCGAAAAACGCGACACTGACCAACCGCACCGACCTGTTCAGCGCGCTTGATCAAACGCTCACCGATGTGCCGCAAAAAAGACGCGCCGGTGTTATTTTCCTAACCGATGGGCAAATCCATGATGTACCAAAGAATGAAACGCAGCTGAAATCCTATGGCCCTGTGCATGCATTGCTAAGTGGCAAGAAAAATGAAAAAGATCGTCAAATTCACGTAACGCATGCCTCTGCCTATGGCTTGGTTGGCAAAGATATCACGGTCAAATATCGCGTTGAGGATACCAAGAATATCGGCCAAGGCCGCGCGAAGGTTATGCTGACCCTCCATGATGGTACGCAACAACATTATAATGTTGTGGTCAACCGTGAAGAAACACTCACCTTGCCAATTCTACACCCCGGGCAAAATGTATTCTCGCTCGAGGTTGAAGGCGTCAGTGATGAAATTACCCTCGCGAATAATAAAACCGCGATACTGGTCAACGGCGTCCGTGACAGGCTAAAGGTGCTGCTTGTGTCGGGTATCCCGCATTCCGGGGAACGCACATGGCGTGATCTTCTAACGTCTGATCCCGGTGTTGATTTGATCCACTTCACTATTTTGCGAGAGCCACAAAAATTCGATTACACACCCAAACGCGAACTTTCGCTTATTGCCTTTCCGTTTCGGGAGTTGTTCGAGATCAAGCTGTATGATTTTGACTTGATCATTTTTGATCGTTACCGCGTCAATAACATTCTGCCTGATCGTTATTTCCAAAACATCGTGAAATATGTGCGTGAAGGTGGTGCCTTCCTAGAGGCGAGTGGCCCTGCCTTCGCAAGTCGTCGTTCCGTATATGATACGCCGCTTGGTGATATTCTTCCGGGTAGCCCGACAGGCAAAGTCACAGAACATAAATATACGCCGACCATTACAAAATTAGGGCACCAACACCCCGTCACCAAAAACCTGATTTGGGACAATAAAGAAATAAATTTCGGGGAGAAGGAAAACTGGGGCTCTTGGCTTCGCTATATTAATATTAAGCCTATGCGCGGTGATACACTCATGAACGGCGCGGAGAATAGCCCCCTCCTTATACTCGACCGCGTCGGCGAAGGCCGCGTTGCACAAATATCCAGTGATCATATATGGCTCTGGTCTCGCGGATATCAGGGCGGCGGCCCGCATGCGGAGTTGTTACGCCGCATCGTGCATTGGCTTATGAAAGAACCTGAGTTGGACGAACGCGCAATGACCGTCAAGGTTAATCAAGATACAATCACAATCCAAAAACAAAGCTATGGTAAAACACAAGAAACCATCGCAATGACAACCCCCGATGGCGAAAACCTAACGATCGACCTGAAGGCAGATGCGGCTGGTCTTTTGACCCACAAGCATAAGGCCAAAAATCTAGGCATTTACGCATTCGAAGATACGAACGGAACACGAAAATTCGCAATTATCGGGGATTTAAACCCACCCGAGCTGAGCGGTGTGATCACAACAGATGAAAACCTTAAGCCATTGATTGACGCATCAGGCGGCACCGCGATTTGGTTGGATGACACCCCAAAACCGCAAATCAGCCTGTCCAAAAACACCAGCCGTTATGGTGGCTCTAACTGGTTGGCGATGAAACAAAATGATGATTTCACCGTCACAGGTGTACGTGATATTGCCCTGTTTCCTGAATGGATGACATTGTTAATTCTGTTATCTGTTTTGTTATTGCTCTGGTGGAGAGAAGGACAAAATCGCTAACGATTATACCTCTGCGGCAATTTTTACATTTAGGACAGATTCTATTCTTTCTGCGAGCACATCTTTAGAGACAGGCTTGCGCAGCATAGCCTTAATCGAAGGATGGCCATCTATCATGTCTTGCATCTTTTTCTCGCTATAGCCTGAAAGCAAAATAAACGGTAAATCGGGTAAATCCGTGTAGATTTGATTGATCATTTCCAAACCCGTCATTTTAGGCATGTTATGATCTGTAATCACCACGTCAAAACCATCAGGATTTTCACGGATCATATCTAACCCTTCCAAACCTGAAACCGCGGCAAAAGTATTATGCCCCATACGATCCAACATTTTTATGATCATATCACGCACATTTTTCTGATCTTCGATTAGAAGGACATTGATCCCTGATTGTGTTGATGACTTGGCCTGTGTTTTATGCGCTTTGGCTGTTTGTTCAACGGCGATATCTTCCCTTAATGGAAAATATAGTTCGCATTTCGTGCCCTTCCCAAGCGTAGAATCAATCAACATAAACCCTTGATGGCTTGTCAAAACGCCATGAACCGTCGCAAGACCAAGTCCCGTGCCTTTATCTACAGATTTTGTCGTGTAAAACGGTTCGAATATACGCTCCATGATGACACGGCTTATGCCCGTCCCTGTATCGCAGACACATAACTTTATGTAATGTTCATTTTCTGATAAATGCCCCAAAACCAAACGTGAGCGCCCTACCCCCAGATCATCCACATGCATATATGGCGGATCTTTCGGATCCGGTAAATCCTGTTTTACAACACCATCTATATTAACGGATGACGCATCGACAGACTTTAATGCGATAGACAACGTACCGTGCGTGTCTTCCATCGCATCCTTCGCATTGACACATAAATTCATAATTAACTGCGAAATTTGTGTTTGATTTCCGCTAATGAACGCTTGTTCAACGTCAATATCCCGTGTCAGTTCAATGGTTTTGGGCATCGTGGCATTCACCATTGATAAGACTTTTTCAACCGACTTTTCTATATCCAAAATATTTTTCGTGCTGTCACTTCGCCGTGAGAAGGCCAACATCTGATCAACAAGCTCACGCGCCTGCATACCTGCCTGTAGAATATTTTCCGCAAATTTCCTTTGCTCACTGGTTTCTTCCAGATCATCAACAAGAAATTCCGCGTACCCGTTCATAGCGGCCAAAATATTGTTAAAATCATGGGCAATACCGCCGGCCAATCTGCCGATCGCTTCCATTTTTTGTGCTTGGTAAAATTGATCCTCAAGGTTTTTTTTCTGCTCTTCCGCCTGTTTACGATATGACGCGTCTTGAACGGTGCCAATCAAACCGCCATCGGGCAAACGTGTGATAGACATTTCGGTATGCAACACCGTGCGATCATTACGGATCATCTGAAATTCACCAACCCAAAAGCCATCCTCAAACAACTCAGGCAGGATATCTTCCTCGATAATGTCACAATCAGAGCGCGAAAATATATCCGCCCATGTTTTTCCGATATATTCTCCCCTATTCACATCCCCCAATGCCGCAATATTACAAAATGATTTGTTCATATAGGTAATTTCATCATTGGCATTCATAATGAAAATACCATCACGCGTCGCATCCAGCGCCTCTAAACGGTTTTTCAGTAAGCCAAGAGTTTCCTGCTTTTCCTCATCAAAAACTTTCAACTCTCTGAGTTTATAGGCACTGAAAACAATTTGGGTAAAACCAAAAAGGCCCAGCAATAACACCGAGCCATAAGCCCATAAATGCTGTTGCTTCATTGAACTTGATGTATGTGAGATATCCCCTGATATATCGCCATGATGATGAAGGGAATCAATATGCGCATGCCCATCGATTAAATGCGATATTGCGTAAAAAGAAACCGCAGAGAGGATCAGGATAACAAGCCCGGGCAGAAAATGAATAATTTTGCTTTTGAGGTGTTTTCCAAACACAAATTTGCCTATTTCCTTCGCAAATATACGTTAATTGACTTGTTGTACCGGCGTAACACCCATTTCCCGTGCCATAAGTGCGGCTTGTGTTCTGTTTTTCGCGTTAAGCTTTCTGCAAACACCGCGAACATGAAGTTTAACGGTCACCACTTGTAAGTCTAATGCTCTCGCAATTTCTTTATTGGATGCACCATTCACCAGATAAGACAAAACTTCGCCTTCACGCGGCGTGAACTCTACACTTTGATCACGCGCATCGCCGTTCTTCTTTTTGGGGCTTACAGGGGGGTCGGTATAATAAGACGGCATGAAGGCTGCGCCCTCACCTTCAGGAATAAATTTATCCCCTGAGACAACTTGCTGAATTGCGCTTAACAAGGCCTTTCCTGACAATGTTTTAGGGAAGTAACCAACCGCGCCTAACTCCAATGCGTTTTGAACATCTTCGCTTTCGGCAACACCGGACATCAAAGCAACACGGTTTTCGGGGAATTTCGTGCGAATTGCTTCAAACCCTTTCATGCCGTCCATACCCGGCATACGCAGGTCTAAAATGACAAGGTCTTGATGCGGATCTGATTGCAAAATGTTCATCGCTTCGTGCAGATCTTTGGCCAACGCAACGGTTGAGTTCGGATCCGAGCGTTCTATATATTGAACCAACGCATCCCTAAATAAAGTATGATCATCCGCGATCAACAGTTTCATGAAAAATTCTCCACACACTCTGATGCCTTAAAAACACAGGCAAACCCTAGACTTAGTATAACATAGATTAAGTTAGAAAAAACTTAAAATGATGTGCGTATGCACAACCATAAGAGTGCTATTGTTTGGCATGAATAGCAACATGAAGTTCTGTATTCGGTTGCATCTGTATGCTTTTCAGCCTCAAACGGTAAACGTACACGCCTTCCATGACACGCTGAACATAGTTTCTGGTTTCGTATATCGGGATCAATTCAATCCAGTCTAGAAGATCAACTGCGCCCGTTCTGGGGTCGCCGAAATCGCGTATCCACGCATCAACACGCCCCGGCCCCGCATTATAAGCAGCAATAGCAAGCGGATAACTGCCGTCATAACGCTCTACCAATCGCGCAATGTAAAATGCGCCCAGGGTCATGTTATATTTCGGCTTATCGGTGAGCCAACTGGCCTTATATGGCATATTCACTTTTTTAGACATGCTGCGTGCTGTTGCGGGCATCAGTTGCATCAGGCCGCGCGCCCCTGCGTGACTTTTAGCCTTATAATCAAACATGCTTTCCTGACGGATAATCGCATGCACCAACGCCCATTCGGCATAATTGATATCAACAAGCTGCTTGGTGATTGTGGGATATGACTGTTTCGTGAGAAACAATCCCTTGCGTGTCGCCTTCTTCGCAATTTTAACCGCCATATTGTGGTTGCCCTGATTGGCGACCTTCTCTGCGGCAAAACGATAGGATTTCGGTGTTTCATCCAGCCGTAAAAAAGCATTCAGGAAATCTTCCGACATA
Source organism: uncultured Micavibrio sp. (assembly GCA_965263215.1). Classification (GTDB taxonomy): domain Bacteria; phylum Pseudomonadota; class Alphaproteobacteria; order Micavibrionales; family Micavibrionaceae; genus UBA1672. The sequence continues at coordinate 1,222,729 of OZ253663.1, read as the reverse complement.
TCTTGTTTACCATGAAGCCTGAATAATTCAGAGGCCTGAACAAGTTCCGACTTTTCATAGGCTCTGCGCTGACTTTTTGAAATATATGGCAGGCGCGTATTGGGCAATTTATCTTTCATAGATAATGCCGCCCCCGCGAGTTGACCGTAGAAAGTCGTCTGGAACTGCGCGGCCTTACGATACCAGTCATGTGCCAGTGATTCCTGCCCCATATCCTGCGCGGCGCGTCCCGCCCAATATGATGCACGCGCCTTACTGATGGGCATATTCACCTTCGCATATAGCGCGGAAAACCGTTCATACGCCTCTGTCGGCTTATGAATAAAACGCAAAGCCATCCACCCGGCGAGCCACTGTGCCTGTGCATACGAGCCGCCACTATCCTGAATATGGTTAGAAGCCAATTCATAAGCCTTTTGGTATTCACCATTTTGAAGCAGGCGGCGGATAATAATATGGCGCTCTGTCCACCAATCTTTTGGATTTTGAACCATGTCAGGATCAGGCGTTAAATACAGAATTTCCACAGCGCCATCATCAAGGTTACGCTTTCTGCGCCATTTCAAACGTTCATACAACAAACCCGGATCATTTGATAAATGCTCAGGCACATTATCAATCAATTTACCAAGCCCACTGCCTTTATTCTGAGCCAGCGCTCTGCGCGCTTTTGCAAGTGCGGGATAACCGTTACCCAATAATTCCGCCATGGCAAAACCATTATCGTAATCACCACGCAACAACAGTGCATCAAAACGTCTTTTATGTGCCCCGACCGTCAGAAAATCGCCATACACTTTCAATATTTTTCGTTGTTGATCGCGCGTGATTCGTGAATTAGACCACCAGCCTGCAATGAAATCTTTGGCTTTTTCGGTTTCACCATTGATAATCAGCGCATCCATGTACCGATCGATACCGTATGTCGTTTGCGGCGGGAAATCATTATACCATGCGATGACTTCATCATTCGAAAGTGTTTCGGGCATAACGCCCTCTGCGCGTACTTTCATCGAATGAATATTGGGCCATTCGGGGTTGTATCGTACGAACTGTGAAAGGCTCATAAAGGATTGATTTGTAAAATCTTTTTGCTTTGTTTTTGCCAAAACAAGCCAACGGAATATTTTCGCCGCAAGCGGGTCTCTGCTTTCCGCTATGATTGTTCTGGCCTCATCCCACTGCCCATTATCTATCAACTTAAGAGCCTGCAACGTTTGCTTTTTAGCCTCTGGCGTTTGCATCCTGTTGATGGGGCTGTCTTTGGCAAAGGCGGACACAGGCAGAAATAAAAACGCGATAAACGCAATAAAGATGAAGGGGTTATTGCAAAAACCTTTACCACGCGATAAATTGAACGCCATTTTTATGACCTGTAACAAAAGAGAGAGACAATGTTTCACGGCTCTATTACTGCCCTGATTACACCATTCAAGAACGGCGAGATTGACTGGCCGGCGTTTGATAACCTGATTGAATGGCAAATCGAAAGTGGCACGCATGCACTGGTTCCCTGTGGTACTACGGGTGAATGCCCGACGCTATCCCATGATGAGCATATGGGTATTGTTAAGCGTTGCGTGGACGTGGTCAAGGGAAGAATTCCAATTATTGCAGGAACGGGCTCGAATTCCACAAAAGAAGCAATCGAACTCACATCTCATGCGAAAGATGCAGGCGCGGATGCCGCGTTAATTGTGACGCCATACTATAATAAGCCAACCCAAGAAGGCATGTATGCACATTATCACGCCATTCATGAGGCCACTGACATTCCGATTATTTTATATAATATCCCGGGACGCTGCGTGGTTGATATGGATGTTGAAACCATGGCACGTCTGGCAAAGTTAAAAAACATTGTCGGCGTAAAAGACGCTGCCGGTGATTTGGCACGCCCCCTTCTGACGCGCCAAGTTATTGGTGATGATTTCTGTCAGCTTTCAGGTGATGACATCACGGCCGCCGCATTTTTGGCACAAGGTGGTGTCGGCTGTATTTCGGTTTTGTCCAATGTCGCACCAAAGGAAAGTGCCGATATGCAAAATGCGTGGCGCAGTGGTGATTTGGAAACATTTGCAACAATCCGCGATAAACTGGTTTCACTGGCGAATGATTTATTCTGCGAAAGTAACCCCGCGCCCGTTAAGTACGCTGCAATGGTTTTAGGACTTTGCACGGATGAAGTGCGCTTACCGCTCTTACCGGCATCTGGTGTTGCACGCAGCAAAGTTGAAGATGCTTTGACATTCGCCAACTTAAAGGCGGCAGCATAAGCGCATAAATACGCGCAAGGCTGATTGATATGTCCAAAAAGAAAAAAACAAAATCCGGGATGATTTCAACCGATCAAACCGTGGCCGATAATCGTAAAGCTAATTTTGATTACGAGCTTCACGACACATTCGAGGCTGGCATCATGCTTGTCGGCACAGAGGTTAAATCCCTGCGCCTAAGTCAGTGCAGTATTAAAGAATCTTACGTTGGCCCAAAGGATGGCGAGATCTGGCTGTTCAATGCGAATATTGCCGAATATCAACAAGCAGGCCCAAAAGCACAGCATGAACCAAAAAGACCGCGCAAATTGCTGCTGCATAAACGCGAGGTAGATAAGCTCATGGGATCAGTGGCCAGAGAAGGTATGAGTATTGTCGCCACAAAGATCTATTTTGATGCGCGTGGTCGTGCCAAAGTTGAGATTGCCTTGGCTAAGGGTAAAAAATCCTATGATAAACGCGAAACACAAAAAAAGCGTGACTGGGGCAAGCAAAAACAACGTTTACTCAAAGAACGTCACTAAATGGCTTTAAACGGCTAAAAATCGTTAAAAACCGCGTCATAAAACTCGGCCCGAAAAAATAAAAAAAGGCCCGATAATTGGGCCCATTTTGTATTTTATCGAAAATCAGAAAACCTAATCATCATTGGCTTTGTTCTCCGCCGCGGCTTCAGCGGCCTCTTGCGCATTTTCCGGCCCTGCCAACATATCATCCGCGATTAATCCGGCATTGGCACGAATTTGATTTTCAAGCTTTTCCGCAATCTCAGGGTTTTCCTTTAGGAAGTTTTTGACGTTCTCACGCCCCTGTCCGACACGCTGTCCATCGTATGAAAACCATGATCCGGCCTTTTCAACCAATCCGGCAGCAACCCCAAGGTCGATCAGTTCGCCTGTTTTGGAAATACCTTCGCCGTACATGATATCAAATTCAATCTGACGGAATGGCGGCGCCATTTTATTTTTCACGACCTTCACGCGAGTTTGGTTACCAACAATTTCATCCTTGTTTTTGATTGCACCGATACGGCGAATATCAAGACGTACAGAGGAATAGAATTTCAAGGCATTACCACCTGTTGTCGTTTCGGGTGAGCCAAACATCACACCGATTTTCATACGAATTTGGTTAATAAAGATCACAATCGTACGTGAACGAGAGATAGAGCCAGTAAGTTTACGCAACGCCTGAGACATCAAACGCGCCTGCAATCCCATGTGGCTGTCACCCATGTCGCCTTCAAGCTCTGCACGCGGCACAAGCGCAGCAACAGAGTCTATAACAAGAACATCAAGCGCACCAGAACGCACCAATGTATCCGTAATTTCAAGGGCTTGCTCTCCCGCATCAGGCTGTGAGATCAAAAGATTATCAACATCGACACCAAGCTTTTTCGCATAACCCGGATCAAGAGCATGCTCCGCATCAACAATCGCGCATGTGCCACCCAGTTTTTGTGCTTCGGCAATCACATGCAGCGCCAATGTTGTTTTACCGGAACTTTCCGGCCCGTACACTTCAATGATACGACCACGCGGTAAACCACCGATGCCAAGGCCAATATCAAGACCAAGAGAACCGGTAGATACCGATTCAACTTCAATCTTTTGCCCGTCATTCAGCTTCATGATAGAGCCCTTACCAAACGCACGCTCAATCTGTGATAATGCGGCATCTAATGCTTTTTGCTTTTCGGAGGCATTTTGGGTCATATCAGTATCCTTACTCTGTGTGTTTTTACGAAGCTGTGTCACGCTCATGGCTCTCTCCCTTGTCGCATAGTTACTGCGGATGTGCAAATGATTAGGGGTAAAACGATTCCCTTATGCACACCAGAATGTTCTTGTTTTATTCCGATGTCAACAAAAAAGAACAAAAAAAGAACAATTAGTCTTCAAGAACCTCTTTTACCTTGGCCGCAAGCCCTTTGAGCGTAAAGGGTTTGGGCAAGAAATGGGTGTTATCCCCCATATAATCTTTGAGCTTATCTTCAGTGTATCCTGACATGAATATGATCTTGAGATCGGGACTATGTTGACGAATACGCTGCGCCAATGTCGGCCCGTCAACCCCCGGCATGACAACATCGGTGATCAGCAAATCAACTTTATCAGCATCTTCCTTTTCATAAAGGGCAAGCGCAGATTCGCCATTTTCCGCACAAAGAACCTCATAGCCCTTATTCACCAAAGCACGTTGCGAGAATGTTCGCACAGCAGCTTCATCCTCAACCAGTAAAATGCACTCCGTACCTGTCAGATCTTTGGTTACAGTCTTTTCTTCTGAAATAATTTCTACATCCGCATCTTCATCTTCCTCAGTCGCGCGCGGCAGATAAATAAGGAACGTCGTCCCCTTGCCAACCTTACTTTGTATATCAAGAAAACCACCACTTTGACGAATAATACCATAGACCGTTGCAAGCCCTAGGCCTGTTCCCTCACCAACGTCTTTGGTGGTAAAGAACGGCTCTAAAATACGGCCAAGATTTTTCTTGGATATCCCGCTTCCGGTGTCAGTGACCTTCGTCAGCACCCAATCGCCGGGGGGCATTTCTTCTTGCATCACATCTTTGGCTTTTTTGTTGGTGAAGTTCTCAGTCGTGATGGTGAGCTTGCCCTGCCCCTCCATCGCGTCACGGGCGTTCACCGCCAGATTGATCAGCACCTGCTCCATTTGACCTTCATCAACCTTAATAAGGCCAAGATCACTGCCGTGAGTCATTTCAAGCTCTATCGTGGCGCCGATTAAACGGCGGAGTAAATGCGATAGCTCCGTCAGGATATCCGTCATATCATGGACGCGCTGGCGCAGTGTTTGCTGCCGCGAGAACGCAAGCAACTGCCGCACGAGATTGGCCGCACGATTTGAATTCTGTTTTATTTGCATAATGTCACCAAAGGACGGATCGCCCGCCTTATGCCGCAGCAGTAACAAATCACAAAAACCAATAATCGCCGTCAGCAAATTATTAAAGTCATGCGCAATACCGCCTGCAAGCTGCCCGACCGCTTGCATTTTCTGGGACTGCACGAATTGTTGCTCCAGTGATTTTTTCTCTGTGACATCAATGAAATGAAGAACCGTACTGCCACCATCAGTAAAACGCCGCGCATGAAGTTGCGCGCTTACGGTTTGATCGCCTGCGCCCTTCAAGGCAATCTCCATGGCCTCTGCCATTGGTTGCCCTTCTCGCATATGCTCTAACGCAGACAGCACATCACTTTTATCGTCATCAGTGATCAAAAGCTCTAGCTTTTTGCCTTCAATTTTTGCCATATCACGGCCAATCATGCGTGCGAACTGGCTGTTGCAATCTTCAACCAAGCCTTCATCATTGACCAGAACAATGCCCAGCGGTGCCTCATCGTAGAAGCGTTCAAAGCGATCTTCCGATGCCTTCAATGCGCGGCGCATCTCGCGCTCGGATGTCAGATCATGCACAACCGCGCGCGTACGCACTGTGCCATCATTATTCTTCATGATACTTTGGTTTATTGATGCCAAAAAAACCTGCCCCGCAGCGCCTTTCATCTCAACCTCAACGAGCTGTTTATCTTTATCACCTGCAATCAAGTCGTAAGGGTTGGCACCATCGGGCGGGTTTAATAAAAACGTATGAAGTGATTCTTGGGATAATAATTGATTGAGATCAATACCGAGCCAACGTGCAAACGTCGCATTCGCAAACACAAAACGTCCGTTTTCATCAACGGAGAAAAACCCGACCGGCGCATTATCCGTGAAATCAATGAGCTTCTCACGCTCTTCTTGTTCGGCGCGATCTGCCGTGTATTGATCGGTAACATTATCCAACCGCCATTGAATAAACCCCGGATGCCCCGCCACGGCCTTCGCGGTAATTAAGTACCACCCTTCATAATCACGCTCATCACAATAGAGTTCTATGGAATCGCTAAGGCCGCGATGAGCTTGTTCGATTAATCCCTCGAATAACGATTCCACCTCCTCATTACCTGAGAACATCTCAACAAGCGCATGATAACTCACATCCTCACCAGATGGGCATTGTTCTATGAATTTCTCATTATAATAAAGAGTTTTATCCGCCCGATCGGTAATGAGTTGCCCGCCGTGACTGCTCTCCAAAACCTCTCTTAGAAGGATAAGTTCCTTTTCCTGTTCGGCTTGTAGAAATTGCGCACGCCGCGCCACGAACGCCACCAATGTCGCCATAACAAATACCGTCATGGAAATAACGATGGTGGTTTGATCAACACGCGCCATGTGCACAACAAACAACATCAATACAAAATAAAGCGCAAAGATGGATATAATTATGGCGGCACTTATCTGCCGACGACTGCCCGACAAATGGCGGGTTTCTTTTCTGCTGTGGCGTTTGATAAATTCTGAATGGTCGGTGTTCATAGCTCAAGAATCATGTCACACCCTGAATGACAGGGCAAGAGGATAGGTTCCCGCCAGTATACACGTTTTTAGGATCAAAAACCGGAAAACTTTACAGGCCGGAAATGTTCTGCCCCTTCGGCCAGCTGACTTTCCAACCAAGGTTAATCGCGGTTTTCTGCTTGGGCGTTAATGTCCCCATCCAGCGCGTGACGCCCTTGACGTTTTTCAGATCAGTTTCATAACCGGCGGTGGTTTTATCCGCCAGTATTTCAATACGGATACGCTCATCCCTTGATGCGGGGATGGTTTCCAACACGGCGATTTTAATATCGTCTTTATGCAAGTTCTGAATTTCGGTCACGAAGTGTTTTTCGATCACACTATCTTTTGTGATGATACCCGCTTCACTGCGCTCATCTTTCAAAATATTACGTGTCACCGTGACGTTATCATCAATACCAAAGGCAAGCTCAGTCGTATCATCAGGACGCAGCATTTTCATGTGGCTTTGCCCGATATACGCACCATCACGGAACAAGCTAACCTGCCCCGGCAGGACAGGCGCATCGCCTTTCAACTTGGTTTCCACAACCAGATAGGCATCTGTACTATACTGTGGCTTGATTTGCACCTGCAACGCGGTTTCGGTTTCAAAGCCACCAACCAGTAATTTTGCCTTTGTGCCATCTGATTTCACTGTGGCAGGGCCGGTGATTTTATATTCCCCGACAAAGCCTTCCGTGTTGATTTGCGCTGTTTGGAATGATGCTTTTTTAGCAACAGGAACAGGCATAGCGCTTCCCCCCATTGCGACGGCTCTATCCATCATTGCTTCGTTTGATTGTTCGACAGCTTCAACATAAGCAGGTGCAACTTCTTCATCAGTCCCAGGAACAGATGTAACATAAGATCCTCCGGGCAAAATACGTGCTTGTTTATAAATCGACAACCATCGTGAATGTAGATCAGGCTGTCCCGCGCCGCGACTTGGTTGCGCGGTGGAAAGGGTCAATTCAACATCCTCCCAATCTTCGCCTGTGCGTTGCCAAACAGAGCCATACTGCACCAATTCTAATGTCTTTTTCTTTACATCAAGACGCGCATCATAAATCGGCTGCCAACTGACACCCGAAATCTGATAACTAAGCTCCACATTCAATGTCGATGGCTTGTCGGATTCAAAGGGAATGGTCACGCTGTAGGTTTGTTTTTGACCTGTGCGCAACTGACGCAAATCATTTTGAACTTTTTGGATTCGTTCATTCACCTCGCGGATTTTAATCCCCAAGGCCAGATCACTTTTCAGATTTTCCGACATTTTCGCCGACAGGCTGTCTGCTGCCGCGCCCCATGTATCAGGGTTTAACTCCATTTTGGCAATTTCTTCACTCTCACGAAGAACCGCCTGCTTTCCTAAGTTTTCTAAGAAAGTTTTTGCCGTACGCAAGGCACTTCTCTCGGCTTGATAGATTTTATTCGTATCCTGTAACTGCACCAACTGCGCGTTTAAGGCCTTTTCACGTGGCACGACATAATCTGCTGAAGATTCACGTTTATGGGACAACGCACCAAAAGTAACATTTGCGACAGAACTTCCCTCTACACGCAGGGAATCCGTGAACATATTAAGTGGCAATCCTGTAAAAACCAGATTATGTGCGCCCGCCGGAATTTCGACTTTTGCGCTACGTGTTAATGTTGCGCGGTCATTATAAACCGTTGCGGCCGTAATTTTGCTATCCGTTTCCACATCCTCCGCCCATGCCGGCATCGACAAAACAGGCATAGAAAACAGTACAACGAAACACGAAGAGCGAATGAAACGGCGCATAGATAATTCCTCTTATTTTAAAATCCCTCAATATACGTTAAGCTACATCATCGTGCCGATTGGGGCAAACAGGAAAATAAGGTTTCAAAAATGAAAAAATGTTTGAATAAAGGCTGCATCATTCACATGCTTGCGCTGATCGCGAATATCATTGCAATCGTGGTATTGGTATTGATTTACAGTAATACGTACGGCGAAGAAAAAAACATCGCGTTGCTGTTCCTTATTCCGCCTGTTTTGTCAGTACTTGCCATGCGTCGCGGTGGTGACAAAGAAGAACGCCAACTGAAAAAACGTATTCGCAAAGCAGGCTTACGCAAGGAACTTAAAGAACTTTCTGAATTCGATAAAACTGAATAATAACAGTTAATTTAACTTGCCTTTTAATTTGAAAACATAAGAAATAATCTCCGCCACGGCCTTGAAATGCTCCGTCGGGATAATCTCGTCTATCTCCACAACATCATAGAGCGCGCGGGCGAGCGGCTTGTTCTCGTACAGGACAATATCATTTTCCTTGGCGATCTCACGAATACGCAAGGCAACCTCGTCAATACCCTTGGCAATCACAATCGGTGCGGGCGATTCATCAGGATTATATTTCAATGCAATCGAATAGTGGGTCGGGTTTGTGATAACCACATCGGCATCGGGCACGGCCTGCATCATACGTTGACGCGCGCGCTCTGTCCGCAATTGGCGCAGCTTCGCCTTCACATGCGGGTCACCTTCTGATTGTTTGTATTCATCTTTGATTTCTTGGCGGCTCATCCGCATTTTCTTATTATATTCAAAGCGCTGATAGATCAGATCCAGTCCGGCGATCACCGCCAGAATAATCAATATACCAACCATCATGCGGATTGTAAGAAACTGCAATTCCTCCATCACCATCGGCACAGGCATATCGATCATATGTTCCAATTTATCGAAATACGGATAGATAATGATCGTGGCGACAACGCCGATGATCGAAATTTTCATGATGCCTTTCACGAATTCAACGATAGAGCGCATGGAGAATAAGCGCCCAAAGCCCTTAATCAGGGATATTTTACTAAAATCAGGTTTGATGACTTCAGGCGCAAATAAAGGGCCGACTTGCAGGAACGGGCCAAAAAACGCCGCCGCGACCAAAAGCAAAAACGGCAACATCAAGATCATTAATGTCTTTTTCAATAGACTCCCCAAAACCTCACCAATACCGCCGGATTCTTTAGGTAAAGCGTGCGCATGTTCAATATACACAGCCATCATATCTTTTAATTCTGTCAACATCGTACCGGCGAGCGTTACGATAAGAATAGTCGCCGCACACAACATCACCCAGTTATTCACCTCACGCGACAGTGCCACCTGCCCGCGCTTTCGTGCCTCCTCCAGCTTTTTGGGGGTGGGGTCTTCGGTTTTCTGGGAATCGTCTGTCTGGTCGTTTTCTGCCATACGATCAACTATACCCTATAAATGGTTAAATTGGCGAAGCGCCGTTAGAAAAGAAAAAGAACATCGCGGATTCAAACTCCGTCAGCCATTGATGGAACAACGCCGCCGCAACAAGCGAAAGCAGCACAATCGCCATCAAAATCTGAAGCGGCAAAACAACAAGGAACACCTGCACCTGTGGCATCAAGCGCGTTAAAACACCCATACCGACATAAATCAATAATGTAATAACAACAAACGGTATTGCGAGTTTTACGCCCAAAATAAAGCTCGCGGCAACGGCCTTGGTAATCAGTTCCGCCATTGATCCTGAATCAGGCACACTGCCCAGCGGGAACATCTGATAACTCTCCATCACACCCATAATCAATAAATGGTGCATATTGGTCGCGAACAAAATCACGGCGCCTGTCATGGATAAAAACGCACCAATAATTGATCCCTGCGCCGCCAATGACGGGTTAAAGACCTGCGCGTTAGCCAAGCCCGATTGCGAAGATATCACCATACCCGCCGTATCCAGTGCGGTCATAAAAATACGGGCGAACGTGCCAATCATCAAACCGATCACGAGCTCCATCGCGATTAAACCGACAAGCTCAAACGTCGATGGAATTGGGTTTGGAATGTAAGGCAGGATAAGCGGAAACAGAACGAAGGAAATTCCCAGCGCCATGTGCAAACGAATACGCGTGGAGACAAAGGAATCCCCTAAACCCGGCATAATAATGATGGCCGTACCAATACGTACGAAGGTCAACATAAACGCCAGAACACCACTGACCAAAAAGGCTTCGAGTGCGCTTTGCATCGCCCCTTTACCCTCCGCCGATCATGCGATCAGCAAGTGTTTCCATGAAAACAACAAGGACGTTCATCATCCATGGCAGGAAAATAAACATAGACAGGAAAATTGCGACAATTTTCGGCACAAACACCAATGTAATTTCCTGAATTTGCGTCAAAGCCTGCACCAACGCAATCGCCACACCGACAACAAGGCCAACCAACAACACAGGTAAACTGATTTGTATAGTAATCAGCAGGGCTTGGCGGGCAACTTCGATGACTTCTGTATCATTCATAACCCTCAGCCTAGCAAAAGCAAGGCGCGCATAAAACCGCAATCACGGTATTCCCCAAAGTAAACCACATGAAAAAAACTTTACCACGTGGTACCCTTCATCCTGAGCCATGTATTGAAACGTAAAAACCGCGACAGCTATGTTGCAGCGGAGTGAAAATGAAAAATTCATCAAAAGAATTAGTAGAAAAAGCCTATAAAGAATCTAACCTTAATAAGCGTTGGGAATTTATTGCTGAAATCCAAAGACGCGGCACACGAGAAGAATTTAATCTTGCTGAAAAACAATCAAAGTCAAACGATCCCATAAGGCGTGAAATCGGCGCAGATATCTTAGGCCAACTCGGCTGGCAAAAAAGTAAATTTCGAAAAGCTTCCGTCAAAATTCTTATTTCTCTGTTAAAAGATGAAAATGAAGATGTCATTTATGCTGCGGCCACGGCCTTGGGGCATAGAGAAGCACCTGAAGCAATTCCTCATTTGATAAAACTCAAAGACCACAAAAGTGAGGATATCCGCCATAGTGTCGTGTACGGCTTAACAGGCTACGAAGACAAAACCGTTATTCAGACACTCATTAAGTTAAGCTCAGACCCTGATCGTGATGTAAGAGATTGGGCAACTTTTAACCTTGGCACTCAATGCGATGTCGATACACCAGAATTAAGAGAAGCCCTAAAAGCGCGTTTATCAGACAAAGATAGCATAACTCGCGGAGAAGCAATGGTGGGAATGGCAAAAAGAAAAGATAAGGGTATCAAAGACTTTATTTTGAAAGAATTAGAAAGCGAAGAAATTGGCATTCTGACATTAGAAGCCGCAACCTTAATTGCAGATAAAAAATTTCTAGCATCACTCAGGAAATGGAAAAAAGTCCTTGAAAATGATGATGACAGTTATTTTCAAAATGTCTTGAATGACACTATCAAAGCCTGTTCCTAAATCGGCATCCGCATGATGTCTTGATAGGCGGAGATCATACGATCACGGACAGAAACAACCGTCTGGAGCGTAAGTTCCGCGGAAGTGACGGCCTGCACGACGTCTGTTAGATCAGCCTCGCCTGTCACGGCCTTCGCGGCCATATCTTCACCGCTTTTCATTGTATCAACGGATTCTTCGATGGTGTTTTTCAGGAAGTCGGAAAATGTTACGCCGTCATTGTCGTCCGCGGCATCACCGCCAGATATAATCTGCGTGCCAGATGCATTGCTGCCCCCGATATTCTGGGAATTCGTGTAGGCGCTTGCCGCCGCGTTTGGATTGATACCGCTAAATCCCATAATGTATTCCCTTCCTAGTTACCAAGTTTACGTGTGATTTACGCACGAAGCAAATCGATTGTGCGTGAAATCATCGCGCGTGATTGTTCGATCATACCCAAATTCGCCTCATATGATCGCTGCGCCTCGCGGACATCCATCATCTCCAGCATTGTGTTCACATTTGGCATTTTCACATACCCGCCTTCATCTGCCGCGGGGTGATCGGGTTTAAATTCCAATGGGAATGGTGTTTCCTGATCTGTGCCGATGTCATTTACCTCGACCAAATGAAACCCCATCTCACGATCAAGTTCGTTCTTGAAACTGATGGTCTGGCGTCTGTACGGATCAGCCCCCGGCGTTAAGCCCGTTGTTTCCGCATTCGCCACGTTTTCGGAAATTACACGAATACGCGTACCTTGTGCACGCATACCGTTGGCCGAAATCATTAATGCATCTACAATATCACTCATTTTTTATGCTCCCTACTCTATCGTGTTGTACCCAAAGCAATCTTGAACAAACCAATTTGCTTTTGATAGACATTCACCATCATGTTGTAATCCATCGCATTTTGTCCCGCGTGCATCAGTTGTTCTTCCATAATGACCGCGTTACCTGCGGGCGCGACTTCGTATGTGTCGCGTTGCTTGCGGGAATTCACGTCACCCGTGGCGTTTGGATTACCCAGATGCTGATCATCTGTTGTGGCAACAGACACCAAATTCACATTGCCGTGCGCCTTTTTTTCCAACATGGATGAAAAATCGACATCCACCAAATCTTTCGGGCGATAACCGGGCGTGTCCGCATTCGCTACATTTTGTGCGATAATGCTCTGGCGCTGGTTCAAAAAGTCCATTTTTGCGCCGATGGCCTGAAAAAGTCCTATATCCTGTATCGTCATGGTTTCTAACCTTGTATAATTACTTCCATAATCAACAATGCAGGAAGCGTGCCAATGAGCGATGGGTATGATGACGGTTTTCAAAATAACGGCAAAAAAGGCCTAAGCCATTCTTCTATAAAGAAAATTCCAAAGAAAAAGACTGCTGTGGCTCTGAAAGAATCCAAGGGTGGGAAAAAAGTGCCCAAGCTGGCAGCCGCGGGTCGCGGGACTTTTGCCGAGAAAATCCTGCAGCTTGCCTATGAGAATAATATCAATGTGCGGGAGGATAGCGATCTCGCGGAATTACTGGCCACCGTTGAAATAGACAGCCCCATCCCGACCGAGGCCTTCATGGCAGTAGGGGAAATATTGTCTTATGTGTATCGTGCAAACGGAGAGGAAAACCCCTTTGATGCGATCCTGAATGATGATAATTAATATCCATGGATACAATTTCACCCGATTTACCACAGTTTTTACGTCTCATTATCGCGCTTGGCGTTGTGTTACTCTTGATGGGTGGTTTGGCTTTGCTGCTTAAGAAACTCGGATTGGCGCAACAAACCACCACCAAAAACAATGGTAAGAAGCGTTTAAACATTGTTGAATCCCTGCACCTTGATGCACGCAGGCGGTTGGTTATCCTGAAATGCGATAAGGCCGAGCATCTGGTCATTCTGAGCGCAACAGGCGAAACCGTCATAGCCAAAGACATTCCGCCTGTGGACTATTCCGGCAATTCAGATCAAGAGGCTTAAGCTTCGCCTATCGCTTAGGCTATGATATGCGCATGCACAAAGCCATCTTTAAAAAATCACACCTAATGATTGCCGGATTATGTCTGGCAATGCTTGGTTTTTGGGCGTTTCCGGCGTTTGCGCAAAATATTTCCATTGATCTGGGCGCAGATGGTGACGGCACGGTAACAGGGCGCGTCATTCAAATTGTCGCGCTGATGACGGTGCTTTCCCTTGCACCATCAATATTGATCATGATGACATCATTCACGCGAATCATCGTGGTGTTGTCCTTCCTGCGTACCGCCATCGGGATTCAGCAAACCCCGCCCAATACGGTCATGATCTCGCTCGCGTTGTTTCTGACCTTCTTTATTATGGCACCGACATTACAATCGGCTTACGATGAGGGCGTTGTTCCCTTGATTAACGAAGAAATCAACGAAGTTGAAGCGTTTGAGCGCACGACAACGCCGTTCAAAAAATTCATGCTGAAACATGTGCGCGAAGATGATTTGACGTTGTTCGTAGATTTGAGCGAAACAGGCCCGTATGACGAAGCCATAGATATCCCGCTTCATATCGTTATCCCCTCTTTCATGATCTCCGAGCTTCGGCGCGCCTTTGAAATCGGCTTTATGCTGTTCCTGCCGTTTTTGATTATTGATCTGGTGACGGCATCCATTTTGATGTCGATGGGTATGATGATGCTCCCGCCAATTACGATATCATTGCCGTTTAAGATTATATTCTTTGTGCTGGTCGATGGATGGTATTTAATCGCCGGATCACTCATCCAGAGCTTCACCGTTGTTGGCGGCGGCGGATAAAAATCTTATAGATAAGGTTCTGATATTAGGATTAGGCTCGCTTCACCATCTGGTGGCGGCTTGCGATGAACTGTTGGCTTACCAAAGAAACGGGCGTCACCTGTCATGGCAAACACATGGCCATTATCTAACGTTACGGGTTCGGCATCAGGCTTAACATCACAGACAACAAAGGTACGATTAGGGTCATTCTTACCCCATGATGTCACATCTTTGTTTTTTGCAATTTCTGTCGCACTGCCATTGTATTTACACAAGATTGTGCGCTCTACACCTTCGCCATGATAGTGCCAATCCGTTGTCGCGTTATCCGCTTCCGGCCCCTGTACGTACACCCCTGCATTATCTGTTAGCCCTCTGATACGGCGCAAATCATGCCACACCTGTAGCGCGGCCTTTTGTCCCTCTTCCGATAGACGTACATCATCAATGGCGTTGTATAGTCTGTGCAGTGTGATTTCCCGCTCATCTGTTCTATCCACATGTTCCATGCGCATCAGATAATCGGTTAAAGCTTTGTAATCCCCATCAATATTGCGTTCATGTACAATAATTTGACTGGGTTGCCAGAACCCGAAGGAGTCATTCACGACACCTGCAATATTATCGGCTGTTTTAATTTTTGGTTGATCACCCATGGATACTCACTCCCTTTGTTGGCACTACATTACATAACGCGGCGCTCTATTACAAAGATTTAATTCTGTGCATCGCGGTAACTTTCAAGGAAATCCTTGAACAAATCAACCTCTGACACCGCTGATTTCAGGGCTTCGCGGTTATCAAGAAGGGCTGTACGGCGCGGTCTTGTAATCACCTCGAATTGGCGCGCCTTATTTTTATCACTCTCCAGCATGAGCGCACTATATTTCTCACGCATATTGGCCAAGGATATACGGTCATTATCCAAATTGAGTGCAATGGCACGACGTAGAATGATATCCACTTGCTCGGGACTGAGTTTTTCCGTCATAGAAATATTTTCATCAATCAGCACGTCATTAAGCGCGTCCGCTGCAATATCCCAAAAGTCCGCTTGCCATGCGATATCGGCTTTCAGACGATTGACCATCTTATCGAGCGGCATCGCATCAAGCAGCCTGAGAGCTTTATTATATTCCTTGTTTTGCGCATAGGCTCTAATGCGCAACAGATTAATTTCATGCTTACGCTGCTCTTTCTCATCACTCTCCGATAGGAAATTCAACGTGTCACTTGCCTTACCCAGAGCATCGATCGCCCTTTGCGGGTTTTTATCGAGTAGCTCAATCGCCGCCAAACGTATAGCAATGCGGAGCCGCTCCTGCCCTTTCAAACGGTGATCAACCTGATGCCTAAGCAGACTGGAAGCGCGACCGAGAAGATCAGACCGCACCAAATGCTCGGCTAGACGTTGAACCAGTTTATCGCCTTCTGATCCCGGCGGTGTCAGTTCCTTAAATTGATCAAACACAGCAACAGCATCAAGAGGTGAAACATTTTTTAGATTTTTTTCCTGAAACATTTCATTAAACGTACGCGACATATCTGATGTAATGCGCCCCGCCAAAACAGTTTCTTTTGCAATGGATGCCGCCTGACGCATGATGGTTAGGCCTTTGATGTAATCCTTGGCCTGAAAATACGCATCACCGAGCCAGTAATTCACCTGTGCCTCTAACCCGTCACCACGCCACGCATAGCGCAGTCTTTCAAGACGATCAATTTTCTGGGTGTTATCGATCTTGTTTTCATTCGCAAGCAGCATCGTCAACGCAAGCCCCGCCTTTGTGCGATAAAGATCATCATCATTATTTTCCAGTTCTTTCCAGATCGTTTTTGTCTGATCGGCATCGTTCTTTTGCCGGAAAGATTCTCCGCGCAAATATTGTAGCGCTGCTTTCATGGGCTCTGATAATTCGCGCTCTTTCTTGGTATCAACATAAGTCATCAATTCATCGGCGGCTTTCACATTACCTGCACGCAAATTAACCTCTGCCAGTACAACGGCCAAACGGCTCGCGATACTATAGGGGTAGGTGTAGAGAACAGCATATTTTTCAGGCAACAAACCAGCAGCTTGCTGCCAATCACCAAGATCGGCCAAGACGAAGGCCTTCCATAAATCTATTTCTTGGCTGCTATCTAATGCCGGGAACAATAAATCATCCAATGCATCCGCGCTTTTCCATCCCATTGCCTTGGCGACACCGCGATACGCTCTGAATTCTGCGCTATCTTCCAAGCTTGGTAATTCTGAGGATGCAAAATTGAAATAGCCTAAAGATTCCGCACCACGGCTATGGGCAAGAAACATTTTTCCAAGGTTAAGTAAATCTTGCACACGCCGTGATTCAGATTGCCCGTGTATGCCGGCCAGCAGGATGTTCTCTCGGTGTTTCAGTGTTTTGTGATTGCCCAGTTGCCATTCATCAAACTTAAAAATTACGTCCTGTTTTTGACCGCTTTTTTTCTTATCTCTTATTTTGCGCTGGCGGGTAAACAACTCTGCGGCATCAATATCTTTTGATAAGCTTAACGCCAAACCCAAGGGGCGCGATATTTCAACACCACCATCGACTTTTTTAACCTCCAGATCATCAACTTTAGGGCGAATAACCAACCCAATTGGTGAGGACAGAACATCAAAATCCACAAAATGCTGCTCATCACCGGCTAGTTGCGTGGCATTTTCAACCGTTACTGCGATTAATGTTTCTCCGGTTGCCGGCTCTTCAATCTCTACAATCTCACCCATATTTTCCACAGGCCAGAATATTGAACCACCCCGTAAACCATCAATATTATGCACCACACGCTGTAATTTTACCGGGTCCCCCTTCTTGACTTTATCCCCCAAGACAACATCCCACGCGAGCGCGCCGCCAATCCCCTTCACGGATAAAGGTTCATCGGGCATATTTAGGCGATAAACATCAATAATATCATTTTGGACGGTTTGAATATCGGCAAATAAATTGGGATCAGGGCTTGTTAAGTTCGGTTGTGCGAAAGAGTTTCCACCTGATACAACCATCCATAATGCATCAAAACTTTCATAAACCGCGACAGTCATGGCCTGTGTCCCACGCAGCGTAATAACATGCTCTTTTTGTTCTACGGCTTTGCTAAGAGATTTTTGCTTGGCAACCCCCGGATCAGGTTTTTTAATCTCAGCTTCTTGTTTCTTTTCCTGAAGCGGCTTTTCGACAGGCAAATTCTCCGGTACCAGAACAAAGGCGGGCGGGGCCGCGGGCGGCTTTTTTGTTTTCTTTTCTTCAACCTTCGCAACTTTGGGTTCTTCTTTTTTCACAGGTGCGGCTTTTTTGGGCGGAGGTGGCTCTTGTGACTTCACCTGCTTGACGGGCTTTAAGCTTTTTAAATCATCAGGGTTATCCGGATCATAGATATCCAGAACCACACGTTTTCCTATTTTCAAATGCCTAATCTTACTGCTTTTGGGAATTTTCAACCGAACAGTCAATGGCTTCACTGACAGCACATCAAATTCGCCGATTGTTTTAAGGTCTGATAATTGCGCACCCGACTGGTCAAGCTTACCCTCATTGTTGAACCGCATCGTAAGCATGCCGTTACTGCTTCTATCCAATGAATAGGTAACGACTTCAGACCAACCAAAAACCAAGCGCGTATAGCCATCATGCACTCCACTACGCAGCGGAACACGATCCTGAGCGTAAAGAGAAGCAGAGATGGTTAAAGACACACAAAAAGATATGAAAAAGAGTAATTTTTTCATGATTTAAGAATGCCATAGCTTGGGTTTTCAATCTAGTGTGAAAGCATATCATACACATTTTTGAAATAATCACTCAAAAAGCGGGGCGTTGTTAAGGCGTATCAAATGCATTCAGACGGTATCCGTCATCATCCATCACCACAATATCAACGCGGCGCGACAGGGCAAAACGCTCATCTTGCGAAAGTGTCTCAGGCAATTCATCGAAACGTGCACTGGAAAGACCGCGCACCGTCATATCGCGCACATACCCCACATCACGCAAAACACTGGAAACAGACGTTGCGCGCGCCAAGGATAATTCCCAGTTTGTTGTGTATTGTCCGTCTCTTGCCGTTATTGGCCTTGGGTCCGTATTACCAACAACTTCAATACGGTTTTTAACACGCGACAAAACACCACCAAGCTCAAAGATAATTTTCTTCCCTTCGGCGCTCACATCAGCTCTGCCGGATGAAAATAATAACTCAGAAGGCAAGGAAATAACGAGACGCTTACCATTTTGAATCAGCAAGACATCTTCAACTTTGCGTTTCTTTAGTAGTGACTCGACCAACGCCTTGACGTAGCCGAGCTCTAAAGCTTTGGTTTTACTTATTTTATCAAGACTAATCACATCCTGAGACCCTGCATTAAAGGCCGCCGCATCAAAATGATTAAGCTTATGCGATAAGGCGCTTGATATATCCTCCCATTTTTCTTCTTTTGGGGTCGACATAGAGTATAAAAGAACAAAAAAGGTCAACATCAACGCCATGACGTCCGTGAATGTAATCAACCATAACGGTACCTTTGATTGACCGTCATCCTCATGTTCGGTTTTGGGGGCAGTTTCTTCGGAGAATATCAGAACCTCCTCTTCAACCTCTGCATCTTCCGAAGAGTTTTCTTCGCGCCCCTCATCGTGACCATCAGGGACGTCTGTATTGGCGGGTATGTTTACACCATCCATCATTGCCCCCCGTCCTGATCAAGCGCATCACCGTTGTTATTTGATGGCAATTCAAAAGGCTCATAACGATAAAAATACAAATCGACAAATCCTGTTTGTCCCGTTTTCAACCCCGCACTGATCATTTTTTTGGGAATGCCTTTATTCTCCAGAGTTGTGGCCAAAGTACTCACACGCCTTAACGCTTGCATAAATTCATCAGGCTGATTTTGCGACAAAACAGTCGGATCTTCCGGAATGTTAAAAACCATATCAATCCGATACGGGTTATCATTTTCCGCAGACCTTAATGCTGTCACCAATGTTGTAGCAAAGGATTGCTGCGTATCAGAAAACCCAGCATCGGCAAAATCGGTTTCATCGACGGCATTTTCAAATCGTTGCATTGGTAATTGCATGTGCAACATCGTACCAAGGCGATTTCTTTTGGCCTCAAACCCTGCGATATGCGCATTAAACAATCCCTCAATGGCCTCTAAAGAATCTCCACCGCGCTTATCAGGATGCAGCGATGGTGTAGCCGATGGATTATCTTGCGGTGTGCTTAACTGGCTTGAAAAAGCCAACGTCAAACTGTTCAAAGCCGCTGGCACGGCTCTATTTTCTTCAAATTCAGACACGCTGTTCAGAACAATAAAGAACGACAGCAACATCAAAAACAGCGATAGTGACAAAAATTGATTGGCCATGAGATCCTAAGAAGTATTTCAAAAGATATGAATCATCCTATCTGATGCCATTATAAAAAGCGATAGGATCAT
Source organism: uncultured Micavibrio sp. (assembly GCA_965263215.1). Lineage (GTDB taxonomy): Bacteria > Pseudomonadota > Alphaproteobacteria > Micavibrionales > Micavibrionaceae > UBA1672. Next base: position 1,202,545 of record OZ253663.1, on the reverse strand, counting down.
CCCCCATCTTATCACAACCAACATGATAAAATTAAAAAACGCTCCAAAGCAGAGGACATTTTCACGCTCAAGATTTCTACAAAAAACGGTTTCACGAGGTCATATTATAAGAAATTTTATTGCAGTATTGGCAGGCTTTTTTCTTCAGCCAACATAATTGTCACCGTACGTGCACGCTCAGGATTCATAGCCGCAAGCACAGGCGCAACCTTACGCTCTGACATTTTCGACATCACGCGCACAAGAATATCTAAATCAAGCGTGTTGAATATGCGCGCGGCGTCTTTGGGTTTCATGCCCTCATATATTTTAACAAGGCTATCGATCCGTTTTTGTTCATTGCCAGATTGCAATTCCAGTAATTTTTCAATTTCCTGCCTGAGATTACTAAGCTCTTGCACTTTACGATCCAACTCTTGCTCTGCGGCCTTCAAAAGAGCTTCTTTAATTTTGATATCCTGTTCGGCTTTTTCTATTTGTTTACGGCGTTTGGATAAATCCTCAAACATTTCAAGTTTTATACTGGTGACATCAAGATCTGAATCACTGGCATCGCGCCATTTTGGGGCGTTGGCTTTATCCCCCTCAACGACATCAGGATTATTCACCGCGTCTTTACCCATGTGCCCTTGACTGGCCGTTTCTTCGTGATCTTCATCATGCCCGCTATCTTCCATAGGCTTCTCGGCATGCTCTTCATCGTCAGCAGGCTTCGCGAACGCCGTACTCGACATATTTGAAACGCCGGTTATAACTTCGGTTAGCTTAATCGAAAACGTGAGAACCGAAACAATAATCAGAAGCGGAAAAACTTTAGAATAAGTGAACATTACTTAATCATCGCCTCCTTTTGGATATCGTTTTTTTCTCACTGCGCAGGGCGTCATATAAATCCCGCTCTGCCTGACTTTGTAATTTTTCAGGTGGCACATCGCCGCCAGAGGCGCTCCCGTCATTACTCACGCTTGAATCCAGACGATTGCCTAAAGAATCAATATCCTCATAATCCTTATCTTTGATCATAAAAGACGGTAAATCTTCTTTTTGTATGCTTTTCTCACGATCAACACGTTTGAGTTGAGCTTCGTAACTATCGCGTTTTTCCGCTTGAGATCTTTGTGTGGGCTTCCTGTGAACCGGCGAGCTTATCTTTTCTTCATCCTCTTCATAAAGAACTTTTTCCTGCAGTTTGCGCGCATGCGTCGGCTGTACTATTTTCCGATTTGTCTCCGCAAGCTTTTCAAGGCGCTTGGCCATGCTCTCTCCGGCTTCATTGATAATTTGCAACTCATCGGAGAGCGCCTGCGCCTGATCAATCATACGTGATAACTCTTCGGCCTTTTCCGCACTGGCTTGCTTAAGCGTTTGTACAGAGCGATCCGCCTGATCAATACATGAGAGTAAGTTCGCGATAACGCTATCCAATTCTTTGCGATGTTCCTTGAAATTATCGAGACTTTTTGTCAGGCGATAGACGAAATAAATCGTCGCACCCAGTAAAAACAACATAAGAATATTTAAAAACAAAGTTACCAAGTCACTACCCATTTATTAACCGCCGCCTTCTTCCGGCTCTATATAATTTTCAACGCGAACAGCAATGTTACCCTGCCGTTGCCCTACCGGCCCCTTAAACATAGGGAAGTCCCCACATCGTAATTCGAGAAAATCACTGGTCGTGGTGTTTAATAAAAGTTGATCTCCCGGCTGCCAGTCTAGCATTTCACCAAGTGGCACGGCAACTTCACCCAAAACCGCCTGTAATTGAACATCGGTTTTATATAGCTCTTGCGTCAGGTGATTCTCCCAAATCGAGTCACGGCCGAATTTCTCCCCCATAAATTGCTGCAAAAGCAAGGCACGGATTGGCTCCAACGTAGCATAAGGGATAAGGATTTCCATGCGTCCGCCGCGCTCCCCCATATCAAGACGCAACCGCGCAAGAACACAAGCATTACCTGTTTGCGTAATCGTGGCAAAACGTGGATTTGTTTCCACACGATCCAAATTAAAACTGACCGGAGATAGAGGATCAAACGCGGACGACACATCCGCAAGCGCCACATGCACCATGCGCTCAACAAGTTTACTTTCGATTGTGGTGTAAGGCCGCCCCTCAACACGAACAGAGGATTCTCCCTTGCGCCCACCTAACAAAACATCAACGATTGAATAAATCAGCGCACTATCTGTCACCAAAAGGCCGTTATTGTCCCATTCCTCGGCCTTGAAAACCGAAAGCATGGCGGGGAGCGGAATTGAATTCATATAATCGCCAAAACGCACCGTGGAGACCTGATCAAGGCTCACCTCAACATTGTCAGATGTTAAATTACGCAAGGACGTGGACATTAAGCGCACAAGACGATCAAACACGATGTCGAGCATCGGCAAGCGTTCGTAATTCACCATGGCCGAATTGATCAAAGCCATAACACCAGACGTTTCTACGCCGCCTATATCATCATCAAACCCAAGAAGGCTGTCGATTTCATCTTGATTAAGGATACGCGCAGATGCCTCGTCTTCAAGCTCATCCCCGATCACTTCGTCACTATCTAAACCGAGGCCTGCATTAGCGCCATCATCCATCGTGGCGTTATCTGCGACTTGTTCTTTTTCTTCTGTTGCGTCAGTCATTTTCTAATTTTTCTATATGTGGCACAGGCCTGATACTCATTACGATGTATGTATTTAATCTACTCTATCAGAAGATCGTAGCAAAAAACATGCCGCTTTTTCTCAAAGCTTTATTGAATAAGGATTTCCTGAAATAAAACATCTTTGATTTCAATCGGCTCTACAGCTTGATTAACGCGCCATAAAAGCTCTATTTTCAAACGATAAATTCCCGCCGACCCCCTTAAGTCTTTCACGTATAACTCCCTGAGATATATCTGAAATTCATTAATTACGCGCGGTAATATCGCCTCAACTTTTTCTCGGTCTTTGCTGTTATTCAACTCCAAGAAAACCTTCAACCTGAAATTTTTAGGCAAGCCATCTTCAGACTTAAGATTAACCAACATCGGCGGAACCGGTAAAAATGCAGATCCTGCCTTGTCCGAGGACTTCCCCTCTTCACCGTGACCATCATCGCCGCCTTCTGCATGTTCGTCATCGCCATCATCGCCGTGCTCATCTTCCGCAACGGGTTCACATACTTCTTCACCATGATCGTCAACGGTACACACTTCGGCAGGCTTACTGCCCAAAACAGAATCCAACATGCCTGTGAAATAGGCCGCCGCACCGCCACCACCTAACAGCAATACAGGCACAAGTATCATAAGCAGCTTTTTCTTACCGCCTTTTCCCTCACCCTCTTCGCCGTCCTCACCAACATCTTCAGCGCCTTCGGCGTCAAAATTGTCTTCAAGCTGCTCTTCTTCGTCTGCCATAATTTAAAGGTCCGTTTGTATGCGAAAATGATAATGCGGGTAAAAACACGAGCGTAAAATTAATGCGAGTATAAACCAAAGACATAGATTCGTCTAACCAAGACCTAGAAATATCAACATTGTTTTACAAATTATTTCGCTTTGTGCACATGGTGGTAAAAAATGCCTGCCTGACCGATCTTACATACGATTAATGCCGTTATGAAAAAACACAACGCCGCACGAAAAACACCCCATATCACTGATATAATTATATATTTTAAGTTGGCATGATCCCTGCATTGTGTTTCACGGAATTAAATTTTTTAAAAGGCACACGAAATGGAAAACAGTATTTACTTGGGATTGTCGCGACAAATGGTGCTCCAGACCAATATGGACATCGTTGCGAACAATATCGCCAATATGAATACCACAGGCTTTCGCGGACAAAATCCGGTATTCGAAGAATATCTGTCTGATCCACGTTATGCCGATGATCCGCTATCGTTTGTTTATGATTACGGCCAATATCAGATGACCTCACAAGGGTCATTCGAACAAACAGGTAATCCGTTTAATGTCGCGCTGAATGGGCCGGGTTATATGGGTGTTGAAATGCCCGATGGCGAAACAGGCTACACACGCGATGGTAATTTCCAAAAAACCGCAGACGGTACATTGGTCAATTCTTCCGGCTTACCCATTTTAGGCAGCGGTGGACCGATCGTGATCCCCGCCAATGCCACAGAAATCACCATTGACGAAAAAGGCGTTGTTTCCGATCAAAATGGCCCAGTCGCACAATTAATGATTGTTGAATTTGAAAACGTACAGGAATTAGAGCCTGCAGGGCATAACCTCTACACCACCGATGGCAATAGCACGCTGGCCGAAAATACAACTGCGGCGCAGGGCTTTTTGGAAAGCTCAAACGTACAGCCCGTCGTGGAGATGACACGCATGATCGAAATATTACGAGATTTTCAATCAACACAAAAATTATTGGAAGGCGAGCATGAGCGATTGCGCTCTGCCATCCAAAAACTAACACAAGTTTAAATATTACTGAATGAGCATTTAAGGAGTTAAAACAATGAGATCACTGGATATCGGCGCAACGGGCATGATGGCACAACAACTGAATGTTGATGTGATATCGAACAACATCGCCAATATGACCACAACCGGATACAAACAGCGCCGCGCGGCCTTTCAGGACCTTTTATACCAAAATCTAACACGCCCAGGCTCAACATCATCAGATTCAGGTACGACTGTTCCCACAGGCTTACAAGTTGGTTTGGGTGTTAAAACAGGCGCGGTTTACCGCATGCACGGCCAAGGCACAGTACAAATCACGGAAAATGAGCTTGATGTTGCGATTTTAGGGCGCGGCTTTTTCCAAGTTGATTTGCCCGATGGCACAACGGCCTACACACGTGACGGGACATTACAGATTAATGAAAACGGTGAAATTGTAACCGTTCAGGGTTATACGATCGCACCGACCATCAGCGTTCCCGATAATGCCACAGGCATCGACATCAACGAAGAAGGCGAAGTGATCGCCAGTATTCAAGGGCAAGTTGCCACACAAAACCTTGGACAGTTTCAAATGGTTGATTTTGTAAACCCAGCGGGTTTAGAAGCCATCGGCAATAATATGTATCTGGAAACAGACGCATCAGGTTCGGCCACAACAGGCATTGCTAATCAGGAACAATTCGGGCGCCTTCAACAAGGTGCACTTGAACAATCGAATGTTGATGTTGTTTCGGAAATTACGGAGCTAATCTCCGCGCAGCGCGCCTACGAAATGAATTCAAACGTGATCTCAACCAGCGATGAAATGCTGCAAACAGTATCGCAGTTACGTTAATTTTTATCTGTTAAGTGGAAGGGTAGCCATGACAATAAAAATATTTAAAAGAACAATAACATTCTGCGCGGTGGCGACGATAACTATGCTCGCCTTTGCACCCTCTTCTTATGCGATGGGGTTAAAAGAAAACAGTCTGATTACGGATAACACCATTAAACTGGGCGATATTTTCTATGGTCTGTCCCGTGATGAAGATCGCGTTCTTGGCAATGCCCCGCGCCCGGGTGAAGATATGGTGCTCAGTGCACGTACATTGCAGCGCATCGCCATTGCACTGGATTTACCGTGGAGGCCGTCGAGCAACGCCGATCAGGTTACATTGCGCCGCGATGCCACCATCATTGAATATGACCAAATCAAAGAAGAGCTGTACACTGCGCTTTATGATGAAGGTGTCTATGGTGATTTCGAACTATCCATCCCTGCGCGTCATCAGCGCATTATCTTACCTGCGAATGAACCCGCGAAGCTCAGTGTCACAGGCATTAATGTCGATTCCAAACGCAGCACATTTGAGGTAACACTCGCCGCACCGTCGGCAGAAAACCCTATTCAACAACTACGGATCAAGGGGCAAATGCATCATGTCATCCATGTACCCGTATTGGTCGAGAATATTGAACATGGCCGCAAAATTAGAGATAGCGACATCGAGACAATCACAATACGTGAGCGTGACTTTTCAAAAGACACGATTGTTGATGCACAAAAACTGGTCGGTATGACAGCACGCCGCATGCTAATCGCCGGACGCCCCATTAAAGAAGTCGAGGTCATCGCTCCGCAGATCATTGAACGCGGACAACTTGTCATGCTCAACCTGAATAACGGCATTATGAACATTTCAACACAGGTCAAGGCACTGGAAAACGGTGCAAAAGGCGACATTATCCGTGTCGTGAATGCCTCTAGCAATCAAACCCTGCAGGCGATGGTCACTGGCGATAACCGCGTCAGTGTCGTGAATAACTAAAACTCATGTGAGGAACAAATGCGTAAATTAGAATTTTTAAAATTATCAACACTGGGCATCTTAGGGTGTTCCATGCTTGGTGGGTGTTCCACAGCCGATAAAATCGCGAATATCGGAAAACCTCCTGCTATGACGCACATAGCTAACCCTATGACTGACCCCGGATATCAACCGGTTAGCTTACCCATGCCGGCCCCACAGCACATAACACCGGAAAAAAATTCACTTTGGCAAAGCAACCGCGTAACCTTCTTCAAAGATCAACGCGCAAGTAATATAGGCGACATTATCACGGTCACCATTGATATCGAAGACGAAGCCACATTAGAAAACGATACTACCAAAAGCAGATCGGGCGGCGAAAGCGCGGGGCTTGACAGTTTCCTTGGTTTAGAACAATCCCTCAGCCGTGTCCTACCCGAGGCCGTGAACAACGCCAGCCTTGCGGATTTTGATTCCAATTCAAACCACACGGGATCAGGCAGCATAGAGCGGGAAGATGAGATTAAGCTCCGCTTAGCCGCGTTGATTACGCAAATACTGCCCAACGGCAATATGGTCATTCACGGTAAACAAGAAGTTTTGGTGAATTTTGAAAAGCGCTTGTTGCGGATTGATGGCGTCATCAGACCGGAAGATATCTCCGTGGGTAACACCATTGCCTATGACCAAATAGCCGAGGCGCGCATTGTCTATGGCGGTGAAGGTCAATTAACGGATGTGCAACAACCGCGCTATGGTCAGCAACTTTATGATGTAATCTTCCCATTCTGATACATAAAAAAATAAGGGCAAAACAAGCCCTTATTTTAAATTCTTAACTTATTAAATGAATAAGACTAATTATCACGCTGTGTGCGCTCCATGCGCTCATGTCGCTCTTGCGCCTCCAAGCTCATCGTTGCAATCGGGCGTGCCTTCAAACGGGCGATACCAATCGGCTCCCCTGTTTCTTCGCAATATCCATATTCATCCTCATCAAGCTTACGCAATGTGCTATTGATTTTAGAAATAAGTTTGCGCTCACGATCACGTGTACGAAGTTCTAATGCGTGATCTGTTTCCGCTGATGCGCGGTCTGCCAAATCAGGCTTTTGCAATTCTGTCCCCTGCAATGTGTCATGAATTGTTGCTTCGGATTCTTTCAAAAGCTCCTCACGCCATGCGACCAAGGCTCTGCGGAAGAATTCCTTCATATTGGGGTTCATAAATTCCCCTTTGTCTTTTTCGGGATCATAATCAGGAGGAAGCGTTACGCTATTGGGTGTTGCCATGTTTACTTGTCCTTATATTTATAAAATATAAACCGCTCTAAATTAAAAAGAGCTGAGAATATAAGTCCGTTTCAATTGAAAAACAAGGAAATTAAGGCAGGCAAGATCAAGATGAATTTGAAAGACCTGATTAAAGTGCCGCCTGATCAAGAGCCACACGCATTTTCGCCAGTTCGACCTGCGCCCTCAAATCAATTTCATCCATGATCGCAGTAAGCGTCGGATCATCAATTTTATCACGGTGCGATGCAACAACATCCGCCACATCAATCATGTGCCCGACAGTTAAATCACCGGCTAACATTTTAAGGCGAATTTGCTCTAGATTGTCCAGAATACTGTCGGCGCGTAAATGCGCCCTTTTCTTCGCAGCTCTTTTTGTAGGATCTTCAACTTCCTGAACCGCCAAAAGTGCGTCTAACTGCGCGATAGACTGCGTTGCGCCTGCGCCTGCGGCCTCCGAAGGCCCGCCTTTAACATATTGGCTAAAATCAACAGTGTTCTCACCATCCGCAGATGACGATTTTTTGGTTTTAGACGTTGAGTTAGGCCCTTTAGTGCCGCCAACTTTCATACCACACCTCTCTTGATATACATTAAGTATACAATAAACATATATGCTCTTGCATGTTTTAATTTAGGCACGCCCCAAATTTTAAATCAAGTCGGTAAGAATTGCCTATTCATCTGTGCCCAAAAACAGGCATTGCACATTTTTTCCCTATCAAAAACCTCTGTAAAACGATTCTTTTTTCGCGCAAAAGCCCTGAAATCAAGGCTTTTTAAAATTGGCACGACTTTCGCAAAGGATATGGGAGAGATTTCTCCATGAGATACCTCCAAAGCGTAAAAGTAGAGAAGTTAAAAAAGAGAAGAGTAAGGGCCTTAGAATATCGAGGCCAAAAGGAAAAAGGCAGATATGCTTGAGTGTAAAACAAATAATAAGACAAACACTTCGGTTGTAATCCGGTTGTCACAAGTGGGTACCGTTAGGGTATTTGTGACAGTCGGGTTCTGCCTGCTTTTCCTACTCAGCAACATAAGCATAAGTGATGCCAAAACATCACGCATCAAAGATATTGTTGATATTGAGGGTGTGCGGGAAAACCAACTGGTCGGATACGGCCTGGTTGTGGGCCTAAACGGCACAGGTGACGGGTTGAACAACTCACCGTTCACAGAACAAAGTCTAATCGCCATGCTGGAACGTCTTGGCGTTAACATCCGTGGACAAAACCTGAATACAGGAAACGTCGCCGCCGTTATGGTGACCGCAACACTACCGCCATTCACAAACCAAGGTTCTAAAATAGATGTTAACGTGTCGGCATTTGGCGACGCCAGTTCCCTTCAAGGTGGAACATTACTCGTCACCCCCCTACTCGCCGCAGATGGTGAGGTTTATGCCGTAGCGCAAGGCGAAGTTAATATTGCCGGTTTCTCCGTTGAAGGGGACGCAGCATCCATCACGCAAAATATTCCAACAGCCGGGCGCATCCCCAGCGGCGCGATTGTAGAACGTGAAATTAATTTCACATTAGAAGAGTTACAGCAAGTGCGCCTTGCCTTAAGAAACCCTGATTTCACAACATCAAGACGTATCGCGCAAGCGATCAACGGCTTCACCAGCGCACGTCTTGCGAAGGCAGAAAATTCCGCAAGCGTTATTTTACGCCGCCCGAATAACTATGACGGTTCAATCGTTGATCTGATCACAGATATTGAACAACTGCCTATTCAACCCGACCAACCGGCTCGCGTTGTTATCAGTGAGCGTTCCGGTGTGATTGTGATGGGCGCAGACGTGCGGGTCAGCAGTGTTGCCATTGCGCAAGGCAATTTGACCCTGAAAATCAACGAAACCCCACAAGTATCTCAGGCCAACCCATTTGCCGATCAAGGTGAAACCGTTATTGTGCCGCGCACAGACGTCTCCGCCGATCAGGAAGATGCAAAACTAGCCGTACTTGATACGGGCGTAACCTTACAAGAGCTTGTCACTGGACTAAACCAACTCGGTGTAAGACCGCGCGACATCATCACAATCCTTCAGGCGATCAAAGCCGCCGGTGCCCTTCAGGCAGAAATCGAGGTGATGTAATGCAAATGCTCTCCCCCGAAACAGCCATGACCTTAATGCAACATAGCGAGATTAAAAATCCCGCAAATATGCAGACAAAAGACATGAAAAGAATGCAGGAAGTCGCGCGCGAATTCGAAGCTGTGTTCGTTTCCGAAATGATGAAGCCGATGTTTGAAGGCATTGAAACTGATGAAATGTTTGGTGGTGGTAAGGGTGAAGAAGTTTTCCGCGGGATGATGATTCAAGAATACGGCAAAACCGTATCGCACAAGGATGTTACAGGCATTCAAACACAAGTGTTGCATAAATTAATTGAAATGCAAGCTGAACAAACGGCGCAAAGCCAAACGGCAGCCATTCAAAAGAATGCCGTTATTGATGCAGAATTTACAGAAACGTTAGGGAACCAAGAAGGGAACGTATCACCATGAGCGTAAAATCAAACGATAATCAGGCACAATCAAAACCAATCCTGTCAAACAACATTAATGAGGCTGTGCGTCAGTTAATCGCAATTAGTAAGGACCTCGTACGCCTTGCGGATGACGAGGCACAAGCCTTGGTCACGATGGATCACATGAAGTTCGCCTTCGCACAGCGTGATAAAGAGACGCTAGCGGATAAATACACACAAGCATCAGAAGAGTTTCGTGAGCGTCTTGGCGCATTCCGTATTGCCGATAAAAACCTGATTGCTCAACTGAATGCGTTACAAAACGAGCTTAAGGAAAAAACAGAGCACAATAATGTGATGATTGATCAAATCAAAACAAAGGCAGCAGCCAACACGCAGTCAACTTTGTTCACAGCGCAACAGATGGGACAGCGCGCCGTATTTCAGGAACCACAAAACAACGAAGAAAGGAAAGAAGCATGAGACAAGAACCGCACACAGAGCAACAACAACCCAAGCAACCTAAGCTTCTTTCACGTGACACAAACGCGGCAATGAATGATGTGATGGATATCATTAAAACATTGGGCAAAGTCTATGACGAAGAAACTGAAGCGTTAAAACGCACGGACACAAAAACTTTTATGGCCATGCAAGAACGAAAAATCGCCGTTGCGCATGAATATCAGTCGGCGATGGCACAAATGATCGCACGTAAGAACGAACTGAAGAACGCGGATCCTACGATGAAAGACCGCTTGCGCAAACTGCATGATAACTTCTCTGCCATATCAGAAGAGAATATGAACGCAATCGAACGCATGCAGCGCTGTACAGAGCGTTTGGGTAATACCATCCGAAACGCAGCCATTAAATCGGCACAAACTCAGCGCGGCTATAGCTATAGCCAAACAGGAGCAATCCCCAACACATCGCAGAAAAAGGCCGTTTCATCAGGCTTAAGCGAAACTGTTTAAAGGACACAACACAAGATGGCATTTGAGTTTTTTACAACCCAGCAGGGTAATAATTCCCAACTGAACGACCTATCCGCAAAGATAGGCGCAAGAGGCAATGCTGCGTCCAAAAGAAACATAGAGTCATTCAAGGCCACCAAAGCCGTTACGAATAGCACCGAAAGCCAAAAGCAGTTCGCCGATTTTCTGGAATCTGTGAAGAAAAGAAATGCTACGCAGCAATCTGGACAGTCTCAAGAAGTGCAAAAAGCCGTTCCTTTAGAAGTGTTCACAAACACAAAAACTGAAATTCCGGCGCTTCACATCCTGAGCGAAGATTTGCAAGCACTGATTGATGAATATGCCTCGACAGGGTTGATCACAACGCAAGAAGGCGATGAGGAAAAGCAATCACTACAGGCGCTGCTTGACGGTATTGTCTCGCAAATTATAGGCCGAGAGCCCGCTACAGATGATAGCAGCACACTCACAGACGATGTGCTTCCAGAAAATCAAGATGACTTACTTACTATTCTAGGCGGTATGTCACCGCAAGAAATAACCGAACTCAAAACACAAATTCACGACTACATCCTGGATGAGTTAAGCGCAGAAGATCAGGCCGCCCTCGCCGCTTTGATCAGTCAGTTTTATGCGTTAACGCAGCCGGAAAGCAGTAAAACCGAAAAATCAGCGGATAGAGCGAATGCAATCTCTGACAACGTTTTAAAAACGGATTTAAAGGCAACGCCTAACAATAATACGGCGCAAAGCGAACATCACACACAAGGACGGTATGATGCACGCTTTGATGCCCGGTATGAAGGAAACAACGCTGCCCCACAAAGTGACGCCGCGGAAGAAACATTCGACACTGCATTAAAAGGTGCACCTGCCAAAGACGCCCCTACCCCGCAAAATCACAAGGCACAAATATCCTCAGGACAACAATTCCTGCAAGGTAACACCGCCCTTTCATCGACAATATCAACATTGGAAGGTGCATTGCCGCAGAGTGGGTTTACCATCACATCACCAAGCACGCCCTTACAAAGCGCGTTGACCAACATCACCACACAGGCACAAAGTGCCGGTCAAAACCACCCGGCAACACAGATGGTGTCGATGACGATACAAAAGGCCGTCAAGGCCGGTGACGATACAAATATCAAGCTCCGCCTTGACCCACCTGACTTAGGCCGCGTCGAAGTTAAAATGAGCGTTGATAAGGACAGTGCAAGTAAAATCGTTCTGACCGCAGAAAAACCTGAAACATTTTTGATGTTACAACGTGATTCAGATGCGCTTCATCGTGCACTTGCGGACGCAGGCTTAGACATGAATGGTGACATTGGCTTCGAATTGGCAGGCGATGATCACGATTTCAACCGTGAGGATGCACAAGACCGCGGTAAATCAAGCTCTGGCGAGCAAAATGAAGACGAACAAATTACACAAAGTACAGTGGATTGGCACGTTGACCCCGATACGGGGCGCACGCGCTACAACATTGTGGTTTAGGATATAAAGGAGTAAACAGACATGACGAGTGATGTCACAATAAACAGCGCACTGGACTTCGCGCAAAGAACATCAAATTCATCCGCACAACTGGCGGAAGACTTCGACGACTTTCTGATTTTGCTGACCACACAGTTGCAAAATCAAGACCCGCTTGATCCGGCTGATTCAACTGAATTTACAAACCAACTTGTGTCTTTCGCAGGCGTTGAGCAACAAATCAACTCTAACCAAAGACTGGAAAGTCTGGTGTCTCTGGCTTTGGGTACATCATTCTCCTCTTCACTAAATTATGTCGGAAAAGATGTCAGCTATATCAGTGCAGAAGCATACTTTGATGGCACGAAGCCCATTGAGGTGGATTACGCCGTGGATGGCACATCGGTAGATACAACCATTAACATATTCAACGAAGAAGGCACACTCGTCTTCACACAAAAAATCAGCGATGACGAGGATATTGAAAGCTTTGTCTGGGATGGCAAGAACAGCGGTGGCTTCCTTCAACCCGAAGGCACATACGAAATACGTATTGATGCGTTGGATGGGCAAAATAACCCGCTAACCGCGACAACCGTTGTCACCGGACACGTCAAAGGCGTTGAAACACAGAACGGTACAACCTTCCTTCTGGTAGGTGAACGCGCCGTTTCCGTTGGAAACGTCATTAACGTCACAGAAACAGATACATAAAAACAGCAACTTTGAAGAAACAGAATTTAAGAAAGTAAAAGGAGAAAGACCATGGGACTATTCGGAGCATTATTTACAGGGGTGTCGGCATTAACCGCACAAGCCCAAAATACGGCGATTATTTCGAACAACATCGCCAACATCAACACGACAGGGTTTAAGCGCTCGGAAGCTGCTTTCTTCTCTCTGGTGACAACAGAAGGCAACTCGGCACTGTATTCTCCCGGATCAGTGACCGCCAATCGCCTACAACGCGTAAGCGAACAGGGCAGCTTAATTCAATCATCATCAGGAACGGATGCTTCAGTCTCAGGAAATGGTTTCTTTGCTGTAAAACGTGACTCTGATGACTCTGCCTTAAGCGAGTTCCTATACACGCGAAACGGACAATTCGCCGAAGATTCACAAGGGTTTTTAAGAAACTCTGCAGGATTTTTCCTTTATGGCTGGCCGATCGATCAGACTGGTGCATTACCGACCAATCAAGGGGATCTGGATTCTCTGGTACCTATTGATGTGGCCTTTGTCGGAGGCTTAACACGCCCGACAAATAATGCAGAACTCTCGGTTAATCTGGATTCTGGTGAAGTTGACACAATATTGACCAATGTTGGTACGATTGCAGCTGACTTCACACGAAGCCTGACTGTGTTCGATTCATTAGGCAATCCGCAGCCATTAACATTTGAATACACGAAAACTTTCGGCCCACAAGCAACCCACCCAAGCACACGAACATCACTGTCATCCACCGATGAAATGGTGATTGACCTTGGATTGACCGATGGCGACCAATTTACAATTGATGTCGACGGCGGCGGTGCAAGAACATATCAAATCAGTGCGATTGACGGTGCACCGCTTCCGGGTGGCGTGGACGCCATGATCTTTGATCTTGGCGATCTGATCGACGACATTAATAACAATGTAACCAATTTATCGGCCTTCCTCGGTAATGACGGTGAGATTGTTTTCCAACACGATGATTTCGTTTTAGGCACGGAAAACTTCACAATAGCAGATATTGGCGGCGGCGCGGCTTTGGCATCTCTTGGCTTTACACCGGCAACCTATACGTCTGATAACTTAAGCGGCGGTACGTTTTCGAACGGTTTACCGACAGATACGCCACCATACAGCACAGGCAACTACCCTACTCTGCAATCACTGCCCGGTGCGTCAACGTACAATTCACGCGGATGGTGGAACATCACAGTGCGCGATCCGAACAACAATCAACTATCATCGGGTCTTATCAACTTCAACGGTGACGGTACAATCAACGCCCTTGAAGATGTTGATGGCAATATTGACATTGATTTACCACTGATTGACTGGAATAACGGCTCCGAAATTCAAACCATAGCCGTTGATATCGAACGTTTCAGCCAATTCTCCAGTGATTACACTGTTTTGTTCTCTGACCAAGATGGTGCTGAATTAGGTCTACGCTCAGGCATTGAAATAGACAGAAACGGCTTTGTCATTGCGCAATTCTCAAACGGCGCAAGTTCCGTCCTCTACAAGCTTCCGCTTGTGACTTTTGCAAATCCAAACGGCCTGGCCGAGGAATCCGGCACAGCCTACACAGAAACTGAAGATTCCGGTGAAGAGAACCTTCGCGAGGTCGGTACAGGCGGTGCAGGCTTTATTGAGGCTTCCACACTGGAAAATTCAAATGTTGATCTGGCAGATGAGTTTGCCCTTCTGATTGTTGCACAACGTGCCTACTCAGCAGGAACAAAAGTTATCAACACAGTGGACCAAATGACACAGGAGCTACTGCAGTTGAGATAAGAACAGATTAGGATATTGGGTTCTAGGCACGCTACCCGCATCCCTAACCCCTAGAGCTTAGTATCCGATTTATTGTGAACACCTTCATACAGAAGTGTGGGGCTCACAATTCGGGTGTATCCGGTATAATTGCAGAAGCAATAACCGGTGCACCCTTTTTATTTCCCCCTTGAAATTACATCGTTTTTTGAGGAAGCTTAGTCAAAATACGCCATTCACAACATTTTTCGTGGTATTTTAAATTAGTTTAACCTTTTGTTAAATGTTGTGTTATTATTATGGAGTATAAAGCTGAAATAGGATTTTTCAGTGTTACAACCTAGGAAAGGAACTAACCATGTCTTCAGATATCGTGTTGACGTCTGCTCTCAGGAGCAACCTACTATCTCTCCAAAACACTCAACGCCTCATTGACCAAACACAATTGCGTTTGGCGACTGGCTTGAAGGTGAACTCTGCATTGGACAATCCGTCCAACTTCTTCGCAGCACAAAGCCTTGATAACCGCGCAGGTGACCTTACAAGACTTCTCGATGGTATTTCACAATCCATCAGAACGATTGAGGAAGCTGACAACGGTATTACCGCTCTAACAAACCTCGTAGAGCAGGCTGAATCAGTTGCAATCGAAGCCCAATCCGAAGCAAGAACCGCAGAAGGCTTCGCCCTTATTCGCGGTACGGAAGATCTTCGTGGAATTAATCTTACAGCAGATCTTGCTGAATTTGCAGGTGGTGAGAGCTTCACAATCGTTGTGGAAGAAGCTGATGGCTCTGCGACAGCAAACCCAACAGTAACCAACCCGGCAGCAACCGTTACACTAGCAGCAAACGATACAGTTGATAACATTGTGGCTCAGATTAACTCTGACACAAACAATGACAACTTAATCCGCGCAAGTGTGACATCAGGCGGTCAATTACAAATTGAATCACTCGTCGATGGTGCCTCCATTCGTATTCAAGACTCCGCCGACTCCGGTGCAGGTGGTACTGAATTCGACTTTGCCGGCTTCACGGCAATTGGTCTTGGCGACTTCGTTCAGGCTGAAAACAATGATGCCGGTGGTGCCGCGGCTATCCGTTACGGCGGAACAGCGATTGCCGGAAGTACATTGAGATCAAACCGCGCTTTGGTGGCATCTCAGGTGAACTCAAACTACGTTGCTTCTGCTACTTTGAATGATGCTGGCTTCTTGACGACTGGCGCGGCCGGAGTTGATGAACTCACTATTCGTGTCAATGTTGATGACACAAGCAGTGCTGACATCACTGTAAACCAAAGCACGACAATTCAGGAATTGATTGATAATATCAATAACGATTCCAATGTTGGAAGCCTTGTGAGCGCATCTTTTAACACAGATACCGGTGAGCTTGAAATAGTAGCTGGTAACGACATCGGTACATTAGAGATCGAATATGAAGATGTTAGTGGTACAGCAAACCCGAACTTCGCATTTGGTACAAATGCCGGTGATGGTGCGATTGGTACTGCAGGCGATGTGAACTCCGAGCGTTTCACATTCGTCGGTACAAGTGTGGACCTCGAGCAATTCGAATCTGACTTTAACAATATCAGAGAGCAAATCGATGGTATCGTTGAAGATGCCGAATATCGCGGTGTTAACCTTCTTGGTGGTGACGATCTTATTACATTCTTTAACGAAGACCGTGATAACTCACTAACCACACAGGGCGTTGACTTCTCTGCTAACGGTTTAGGCATTGCCGAAGGTTCATTCACAACCACAGCGTCGATCCAGTTATCAATCGATGACATTCGTACGGCTCTTGATGATGTAAGAAACTTCGGTTCATCTATCGCAAACGACCTGTCTATCATTCAGACACGCCAAGACTTCACAGAGAAAACAATCAATACTCTTGAAGCCGGTGCCGATGACTTGACAGTTGCCGATCAAAACGAAGAAGGTGCAAACCTACTCGCTTTGCAAACACGTCAGACATTGGGTGTTACATCCCTATCATTGGCGTCTCAGTCTCAGCAGGCTGTTCTTCGATTATTCTAATCATCCCAGTAAGGGCATTAGAAACCATAACTATTCAAATAAGAGTGAGCGGGAAAAGAAATTTTCCGCTCCTTTTTTTGCTTTTTAAACTGATTTTTTAAGCCTTCCTTTACCTGGCTTTTGTATGATAATGTATTGATATCCATGCTGCAGAAAGCGGTTGTTATAAGAAAGGAAGAATTCCATGGCTCTCGTTATCGACCTAAAACCCCAAGAAAAAATTCTCATCGGTGAGGCTGTTATTACAAACAGCTCTAATCGCACACGCCTTCACATCGCGGGCGATGCGCCGATCATTCGTGAAAAAGACATCATGCGCGAGGAAGATACGGATAGTCCGTGTAAAAAAGTGTATTTCCTTATTCAGTGTATGTACATTTCACGCAATCCGAAGGAATATCATGATCGCTACTTTAATCTTGTAAACGAAGTTCAAAAAGCGTCTCCTTCAAGCGCAATATTCTTCATGCAAATCAACGAACAAATCATAGCCGGTACATATTACAAGGCCATGAAGCTTGCCCAACAATTAATCGAACATGAGCGGGAGCTGCTTGAAAATGTCTCATAATAAAAACAATCCGTACGCTCAAGCTGCCGGTGCTTACGATACAAACGCACAGGCCAACGCGGGCAACCAAAGAGAATTGGAAGCACGCATTTTGTTGAAATCCAACCGCATGATGCAACAACTCATCGATGGTTGGGATGATCGCCCGAAAGACCTTCTGGAAGAAACGCTTAAATATAATCGTCAGGTTTGGATGCTGTTTTATGACACAGCCTTGGAAAACAAAGATGGTGATCGCCCGAACGACTTACGAAGCAACATCGTCAATCTCGCGAACTTCATTTTCAAACGTGAAATGGAAATTATGGCGAATCCTCAAAAAGAAAAACTCGACATTCTTATCAATATCAATCGCGAAATTTCTGCCGGCCTGATGATTAATCAGGAAAGTGAGACAACGGCAAAACCTGTGCAGGAAAACACACAGCACGAAAAAACTGATATTTCCGGATAATAATTAATTTGAAAATTATTTAGGCAAGGACGCTAACACCGGCGGACTGGCCAGCCTGCCCTGATTGCGCACCCGTCGATAAAGCGGCAATCGCAATTTGCGGTGATGGCAGTGATGTATTAGATGCCTGACTAGACGTAACATCCTGAAGTGTTACAACATTAGATTGCTGCGCGGCAGCCTGTTGTGCTTGCGGTTGTTGCTGACGCTGCTGTAGATCAAGACTCTCCTGTGCATCTTGCGCACGTCTTAATTGCGCTAAACGACTTTGCGTTGGAAATTGTTGCTGAACGTCACCAGTCTCAGAATCACGAATTTGAAGAACGGCTGTATCAAAATCCAGATCAACCGATATGTAAGGCGAAACAAACGGAGCCTGCGGCACGGATGGCGCGCCCTCAGGCAAAGGCGGTGGAGCCGTATTGGCTGACCGCACCGCTGCATCTCGCGATACAGCTACATTTGCTATTGTAGAATTAACCGCTTCAATCATGAGCGTAACCCTAACCTTTCTACATTTTGCCAAATCCGCTAAAAAATACAGTAAGCGCAAATTTGACATACTACCCTACTATCATGATACACAATTATTACCATAAAGTCAATAAAACCACTGAAAATGCTAAAGAAAACAGAAAAAGAGCGTTTTTAACTTTGGGATTTGCCAGAATACAAAAACTACAGTACCTTAAGCGATGTGTTTATGGCGAATCACCCCCTCGTCTTATGCGCATTTTTTATGTTATACTAGACGTTACTCCAACCTTCCATGGAGTTCTAACGTGTTGTAAAAGGCCATCGTCGTGAATAATTTTATCGCAACATTACAACAATTAGGCCCTGCCCGCTTGGGTGTTATGGGCGCAATCCTACTTGGTCTATTAATGTTTTTTGTATTTTTATCAATGCGTATTGCTACGCCAGAGATGAAATTACTCTACACGAACCTATCATCTACAGATTCTGGCGCCGTTGCTGCAAAACTTGAAGAAACGCAAATCGCGTATGAAATTTCGACCGACGGTTCACGCATTATGGTGCCCAGTGACCAAGTCGGCCGTGCACGCATGCTACTTGCTGATGCCGGACTGCCCAACGGCGGATCAATGGGATATGAAATATTTGACGAGCAATCCGGCTTTGGAACAACAAACTTTGTACAAAACATTAATCAAGTCCGTGCATTAGAGGGCGAACTGGCCAGAACGATAAGTTCATTAGACAGCATCCGCAGTGCACGCGTACACATCGTATTACCACAAAGAGAACTGTTTAGCCGTGACACAAGATCATCGTCAGCCAGTGTTTTTTTAGGCATTCAATCAGGTTCCTCCGCCGAACGATCTCAAATCCTTGCCATCCAGTCTCTTGTTGCGTCCGCAGTGCCCAACCTGAAAGCATCAAATGTATCTGTCATCGACAGCAATGGTAATTTAATGGCAAAAGGCGGTGAAGATGACGGTCTGATGTCAGTCAAAACCGAAGACCTCAGGCGCACCTTCGAAAAACGTATGCAAAGCAGTATTGAAGATCAAATCGGCCGTGTTGTCGGTTACGGCAAGGTTACGGCCATTGTTAATGCTGAAATGAATTTTGATCAAATCAGTATGAACGAAGAAATATACGATCCTGAAGGCCAAGTTCAGCGTTCATCTCAAACCACGCAAGAAGAAACCACCGAGAGAGAGCCTGCATCCGACGAAGTTTCCGTCGGCACGAACCTTCCGGGTGTTGGCGGTGATTTACTTGCCGATAATGCACCAACGGCAGAAACATCACGCACAGAAGAAGTAACCAATTTCGAGATCAGTAAAACAATCCGCAATACAGTTCGTCAGTCCGGTGAAATTCAAAAACTATCTGTATCAATCTTGGTCGATGGACGCTACACCACCGATGAAGAAGGCAACAAAACATACGAGCCAAGGTCCGAACAAGAAATGAGCCAAATCACCGCGCTTGTTCGATCCGCAATCGGATATGATGAAGATCGTGGTGATGTCATCGAAATTGTAAACCTTCAATTTGCTCAAATCGATACAGATGCGGAAATCATTGATGACCGCATGCTGTTTGGCTTTGAGAAAAGTGATTTAATTGACGCTGCGGAAATGCTGGTCGTCGGCATTATGTTGATCCTTGTCGTTCTTCTCGTTTTACAGCCAATGGTTACAAAATTGGTGAATGCAGAATCTTTAAACAGACCCGTCACGGGATTGGATGAACTCCTACAACATGACCTTCTGGCAGCCTCCCCCGCAAACCCGGCTCTTGCCCCGCCTGCACAACAACAAATTGGCGCAGATGGTCAAGCCTTATCGG
The DNA here is from genome assembly GCA_965263215.1 of uncultured Micavibrio sp. Taxonomy (GTDB): domain Bacteria; phylum Pseudomonadota; class Alphaproteobacteria; order Micavibrionales; family Micavibrionaceae; genus UBA1672. The sequence continues at coordinate 1,182,210 of OZ253663.1, read as the reverse complement.
CCGCAGATATGGGCGGTGATTATGACGTTGAGGAAGACGAAGATTCATTGATCAATATTCAAGGTATTGAGGGCAAGGTTAAGGCCTCTACCGTTAAAAAAGTTGAAGGCATCGTAGAGAGCTATCCGACAGAAACTGTCTCTGTTATCCGTAGCTGGATGTCGCAGGAGAGTTAGTAACTTATGAGCGTACGCGTTAGAGATGATTATCGTTCATTATCGGGGCCGGAAAAGGCCGCGATTTTTGTGTTATCCCTCAGTGAAGATCAAACAGCACAAATTTTTAGCCACATGGACGACGATGAAATATTAGAGCTCTCACAAATCATTTCAGGCCTAGGGAAAATCGGACCGAGCATCGTAGAACGCCTCTTCATCGAATTTACAGAGCAAATGAGTTCAACCAACACGCTCGTTGGTTCACAAGACAGTACAGAGCGCATGCTTATAAAGTCCGGACTATCTCAAGAAAAAATCGATGCCATCATGGAAGAAATTCGCGGCCCCGCAGGGCGTACGATGTGGGAAAAACTTGGTAACGTGAACGAGGATATACTCTCCAGCTTCTTGCAAAAAGAATACCCGCAGACTGTTGCTGTTGTCCTTTCTAAAGTTTCAACAGATCACGCCGCACGCGTTTTGGCCACGCTGCCAGATGGGTTTGCACTTGAAGTAATCAATCGCATGCTCAAGATGGAAACAGTTCAAAAAGAAATTCTTGAAGAAGTTGAGCGTACCTTGCGCAAAGAATTTATGTCGAACCTTGCACGTACACAACGCCGCGATAGCCATGAATTAATGGCTGACATATTCAACAATATGGAACGCGCTGTTGAAAATAAATTTATGGAAGAATTGGAAAAGCATACGCCAGACGCCGCTGAAAAAATCCGCAGCCTGATGTTTACATTTGAAGACCTCCTCAGCCTTGACCAAGCCTCTATTCAAACCGTCATTCGCGCCGTGGATAAAGAAAAGCTGCCGCTTGCACTCAAAGGTGCGACCGATACGGTCAAAGATTTGTTCTTCAACAATATGTCTGAGCGCGCCGGTAAAATCATGCAAGAAGACATGGCGGCAATGGGGCCTGTCAGATTAAAAGATGTTGAGGAAGCACAGCAATATATTGTGACCGTCACAAAAGATCTTGAAGCACGCGGAGAAGTGACCATCAACACAGGCAACGCCGAAGAAGAAATGATCGCCTAATAAGAGCTAATCAAGAATAGTTAGGATAAAAACATGAAAGGACAGCCGTTTTTCTTTGATTCGAACAACTTCGATGATGAAAACTTGATGTCTGAAGAGGCGCGCGCCAACGAGCCCACATTTTCCCCCAATGAAATGGACAAATTAAAAGCCGATGCTTACGAAGAAGGTCGTAAAGCCGGCTTTACCGAAAGTGAAAACAGCATCACCAATAAAACACTAAATATACTGCAAAAAGTCGAAGGCGATATGGCTGTTTTGTTCGCAAGCGAGCAAGAAAGAAACACCATATTTGAACAAGAGATGCTGCATTTAAGCGCTAGTATTTTCACGAAAGCTTTTCCGCAATACATGAAAGCATACGGGCGCGAAGAATTAAAAACATCGATTACAACCGCCCTATCCGATCACATGACGCCGGAAAAAATCCAAATTGAGCTTAATCCAAGCTTACTGGATGCTCTATCTGGCTTTTTCAAAGATCAGGAAAGCGCACTACAAAAACAGATCACGTTAAAGCCAAATGATGCGTTATCAGACTATGATTGTCGCATCGGCTGGCAAGGTGGCGGGCTTATTTGTAACCGTGAAAACACGGCACAAAAAATATTCGATATCTTACATCAAGCTCTTGCAGAGCATGGCATAAGCCTTCATGATGAGACAGTACAGAAAAATAATGACGAAACAGACGTGTCTGAAGAAACAAACACATCGGGAGAATCGTAAATGAGCGATGAAACAGAAAACGAGAATGCAGGTAAGGCAGAAGACCCTGCTGCTGGTGATCTCAACCTTAATGAAATAGATGAGCCCGATGAATTACAAAATCAGGATGAACAAGACTTTGCCCTCGGCGAAGCCATGGCTGGTGATGTTACCGCAATTTACGACATTCCGGTTAATGTTTCTGCCGTTCTTGGCCGTTCAACCATGCAGGTTAGTCAGCTTCTAAAGCTTGGTCGTGGCGCGGTTGTCGAACTTGACCGAAAAGTCGGTGAAGCCATTGATATATATGTGAATAATCGCTTGGTTGCACGCGGTGAAGTTGTGGTCGTGGAAGACAAGCTCGGTATCACAATGACAGAAATCGTAAAGTCAGATCGTTCTTAAAATACTCTAAAATTCTTATTTACTCGCGTACCCATTTCGTAATTTTTGAGTGATATAGTCACGTTGATTGATACAAGGATCGTATTAAAACCATGGCAGAACCCGAACAACAGCAAGAACAAGCACAGCAGAGTGATGTAAGGCTTCCGGCCGTGAATGTGCCCACGGCACAATCACAGCCTGACTTCGCAACCATATTCGGTCTTGTTCTGACATTCGGTATGATTATTGGTGCGATTAACTTTAACCCAAGTAACGCCCAATTTTTTAATGTGCCCTCCCTTTTAATTGTACTCTTCGGAACGATCACGGCAACGTGCATTTCCTTCAATGTGCAAGAGCTTTTGCAGTCCGTAAAAATCATCGCGTCATCTGTATTCAGACCCGTCAGAGATTTCTCCGGCCTCGCAAAAAGCATGATTGATCTGGCCGTTATTGCCCGTGTGAAAGGGTTTTTACATTTATCCAATTACGAGAGGCAAACCAGCAATGAACCATTCTTACAATATGCCGTCCGTTTAGTTGTCGATGGTTACAGCCCGGAAGACTTAAGCCGTATCCTACAATTACAAATAGATAAAGAAGAAGAAATTCATAAACGCGCGGCCAGTATATTAAGACGCGGTTCTGAAATTGCCCCCGCAATGGGATTGATTGGTACTTTGATTGGTCTTGTGCAAATGCTTGCGGATCTGGAAAACCCGGAAACCATTGGCCCCTTCATGGCGATTGCCTTATTAACCACGTTTTATGGCGCAATATTGGGAACGATTGTTATGGCCCCTCTCGCGGCAAAACTTGAGAAAAATGCAGATGATGAAGTGACAGCAAAAACCATGACCCTAAAAACCATACAATCTATGTTAAAACAGGAAAACCCGCGTAATCTGGAAATGATGATCAATAGCCTGTTACAGCCATCCCAGCGCATCATTTATTTTAAATAAATCAAGATAATTGCTTATCACCAACGACCATAACACGCGGATGTTCGGAGTGTAGCGCGCGATGCACAAAGGCGCGGCGTTCTTTATCACGTAATATTTTGTCTAAAAAACTATCCGCACTGTTCTTCTGTTTATTACGAACACGCGCTTTCCAGAAATCACCCGTCTGAAATTGATAGATCGGGGCATCTGATTTGATTTCCACATCATTGCCAGAAACGGAAATCACGTCACTATTTCGAATAAACTGCGTTACGGGATCATTATAACACGTCATAAACCGATCAAAGTCCTGGTTAAGCCCGTCCACATGAAAATGATGAACATCTGAATGCTTTTTATAACCATTGACCACAAGACGCATATGCGTTTTCACACGCGCGGAATACAAACATTCCATATCCGCCAAAATCATATCAACCGCTTCGAACAATTCAAAGTCATCTAGATTCGATTTAAATTCTTCTATTTTTTCGCGCTCACTATATTTGATAAACAGCTCCCCCTCTTCAAGCTCGAAGAACCTTGCCATTTTAACGGCAAGCCTATCAAAATCTCCGTTTAAAGCTCTGGGGTAAAGCACAACATTTGCCTTGGGTTCGAAATCTGTTTTAAAGAAAGAAAACAGATCATCGACAACCTTTATTCGATCATAACCCTCTGGTATATAATTCAGTTGTGTCATAAGATGGCATTATACCGCGAAAAGGTTGCGTTATAGTAAACATGACACATTGGTCTTAGAATTCTGCGTCAGGAGCAAAAACAACATGCGTTTAATGATTATTGGTCGTCTGGACGGACATATCTCCGAAGCTGGAAAAATTGCATTACAACGCGGCGCAAAGGTCATTCACTGCGAAGATACAGATCAGGCGATGGGTGCTTTACTCAATGGCAAAAGTGCCGACCTCGTCATGATTGACGTGAAACAAAAAATCGGTGACTTCATAGAGCGCTTAAAAAATGAACGCATCCACATGCCTGTGATTGCCTGTGGTATTGGAACAGACGCACAGTCAGCAGTTAAAGCCATTCAACAGGGTGCGAAAGAATATGTCCCCTTACCGCCAGATGCTGAGCTTATCGCCGCCGTACTGGAGGCTGTCACCGAAGAAAACAATTCGATGATTGCCGATGATCCGGTGATGAAACCGGTGATTACGCTTGCCGATAAAATTGCACCATCCGATGCGACAATAATGATCACAGGGGAATCTGGCACAGGTAAAGAAGTAATGTCGCGTTACATCCATAATAAATCCAAACGTAAGAGCGGCCCGTTCATCGCCGTAAATTGCGCGGCCATCCCTGAGAACTTATTAGAATCTGAATTATTCGGCCATGAAAAAGGTGCGTTCACAGGTGCGACAGGGCGCCGCATAGGTAAGTTCGAAGAATCTAATGGCGGCACGCTTTTGCTCGATGAAGTCAGTGAAATGCACCCTCTTCTTCAGGCAAAACTACTTCGTGCGATACAAGAAAAAGAGATTACGCGCATCGGCAGTAATGATGCCGTTAAAATAGATGTCCGTATTTTGGCAACATCGAACAGAAATCTTCAGGAATCTGTTAAAAAAGGTGAGTTTCGTGAAGATCTTTACTTCCGTCTAAACGTTGTAAACCTTCCCCTGCCCCCGCTTCGTGACCGACCATCGGATATTGTCCGCCTTGCGCAGTTCTTTGCCGATAAGTTTGCAGAATCCAATGACATAGAACGCAAAACAATTTCAAAAGAAGCCGCAGAAAAACTCAAATCATGCCACTGGCGCGGTAACATCCGTGAACTGGAGAACACAATGCATCGTGCCATTTTGATGGCGACAGAAAATGAAATAGAAGCCGATGCCATCTTCATTCAAAGCGATGGCCTATCTGCCACGACCGCACCAACAGCCGCAAATGCACCTGACCCTGCGGGCGTATCAAGTGCAAACAACACCCCTGATGCGACCGTACAAAATGCAGGTGGCGTTGAATCTATGATTGGTCGAAAAATTGCAGATGTTGAACGTGACATGATTTTGAACACGTTAGATCACTGCCTTGGTAACCGCACACATGCCGCAAATATCCTTGGGATTTCAATTCGAACACTGCGCAATAAGCTCAATCAGTACAAGGATGATGGCTTAGACATCCCTGCCGCAGGTCAAAATTAGGTTTTGACTTGTATTTTCATAAGGCGCATTATAGTGTCTTGGCATTTCAAATACAGATAATCACAAACGATGAGGTTATGTTATGAGCTGGCGTAATAAATTTAAACTTCCAAGCTTGGATGACGTAAAAGACACAGTTAAAAAAGGTATGGAAGCCGTAACTGGTGATCAAGATGAAGAAAGCTCTGCATCGACAGGCCAAGAACTCAGCGACTTAGAGCAATTAACGCAAATGTTAAACGACCCACAAAAAGGTCCAATGTTCGAAGCGCAGCTTGGCATGGATATTAGCGGCGCAAAAGAAAATGATGGTGTTGTTACAAAAGATGAAGCTGTCAAAATTGTTGCTAAGTTTTCTGAAGAACTTGTTGATGGTGGCTATTTAGAGGATGTCGATTCTGGCGAAAAGAAGTCTCATGAAACTGAGCTACGTGAAGAATTAGGCGATAACGTCGATAGTTACGATCAACTGAACTCATCACAAAAAGATGCTCTTTTAATCTTTGTTGTTACTCCCGAAGCCCAAAGACAAGAGGCCATTCAAAAGGCCGTCATGGGCGGCGCATTTTCTTATGAGCAAACAGATGAAGCAACGCAAGACCATAATGTTGTTATGGTTGATCCTGAAACTGGCAAAGTTGTTGACTTTAAACGTCCGAACATAGAAGAAACGCAAGCTTACACCGAAGTTCCGACTGTACCGGAATATATCGGCGCTGATAACGATATCGGATAATCTTCCGCGGCGAACATCCGTCATAAGCATTTGCATGTTTATTTATGCAAGGGTAGTATGATTATAGTTTGTGCGCAAAGCACGAACCCTTTTACTGTTTCTTGTTTTAGGTTTCGCCTAATCGGATAAATTTCATGGCTGATAATCCAGTTCAAACGCAAAGCACTGCCCCGAATGCGGGCTTCAACGGGGGATCTTTCTTCCGGACGGACATCATATTCGCTTTTGGTATTATTGCGATTATTTTGTTTATGCTTGTGCCTGTCGCGCCGCTGATTTTAGACGGTGGCCTCGCAATCTCTATTACATTTGCAATCCTAATCCTGATGACAGTTTTGTTCATACAAACACCGTTGGAATTTTCTACATTCCCGACAGTGCTGTTGGTTGCAACGTCTTTGCGTCTTGGTCTAAATATCGCGTCCACACGTCTAATTCTTGAGCACGGACACACAGGCCGTGACGCAGCAGGTGGTATTATCGAAGCCTTCGGGACATTCATCATCGGCAGTAATTACATCATCGGCGCTATTGTCTTTTCGATTCTCGTAATCGTAAATTTTGTCGTTATCACAAAGGGTTCCGGCCGGATTGCCGAAGTCGCTGCGCGCTTCACGCTGGATGCAATGCCCGGAAAACAAATGGCTATCGACAGCGACCTTTCCGCTGGCATGATCACAGAAGATGAAGCCAGAGATCGTCGCAAAAAACTAGAATCAGAAAGTACCTTTTACGGCGCCATGGATGGTGCGGCCAAGTTCGTACGAGGTGATGCCATTGCCGGACTTTTGATCGTATTTGTGAATATCATCGGTGGTATCGTGATCGGCACGGTGATGCAGGACATGACCCTCGCCGAGGCTGCATCAAACTATACCATCTTAACCATTGGCGATGGTCTCGTCAGTCAAATCCCTGCCCTTGTCGTTTCCGTATCCGCAGGTTTATTGGTTTCCAAAGCAGGCGTAGAAGGCTCTGCAGAACAAGAATTATTTGCGCAAATTGGTCGCTATCCGAATGCACTCGCGATGAGTGCGGGCCTTATGCTTGTTCTTGGACTTGTCCCCGCCATGCCTTTTGTACCCTTTGCATTACTGGCGGCCATCATGGGTGCGCTTGCCTTTTATTCATATCAACGCGCTATGGAAAAAGAACAGAGTGAACAAAAAGAAACAGCCGCCGCAGGTACGGAAGGCACTGCTGCGCCATCAGAAGAGCCTATCGCCAAGGCGCTTGCCATGGATATTATCCGTTTAGAACTCGGCTATGGCCTACTTCCGCTTGTTCAAGGTGATGGCGGTAATAAGCTCACAGATCAAATCAAAGGGTTGCGACGCCAACTTGCCGAAGACATGGGCTATGTTTTGCCTGCTGTGCGTATTCAAGATAATTTACAACTGCCCGCCAATGCCTATGTGGTGAGTATCAAAGAAATAGAAGCCGGACGCGGCGAAGTGCGCCCGAACATGCTGATGTGTATGGACCCGAACGGTGCGTCAATTACCCTGCCTGGCGAAAACACAATCGAACCGACATTCGGTTTACCGGCCATGTGGATACAAGAACAATATCGTGAAGAAGCCCACTTTAAAGGCTACACAGTTGTTGATGCGCCTACTGTAATTACAACGCATATTACAGAATTAATCAAAGACAATATGCCTGATCTACTGAACTACGCAGAAACGCAAAAGCTACTCAATGAATTACCGCAGGAATATCAAAAACTGGTCGCCGATGTCATCCCTGCTCAGGTCACCGTTGGCAGCTTGCAACGTATTTTGCAAAACCTGTTGTCTGAACGCGTTTCTGTACGTGACTTGCCCACAATTCTAGAAGGTATATCTGAAGCAGCGGCTTACACAAAAAGCATTGCAAAAATAACCGAGCACGTACGCGCTCGACTTGCGCGCCAGCTCTGCGACAGTAATACAGATCCATCAGGTGTTTTAATTTTACTCACCCTCTCCCCTGAATGGGAACAAGCCTTCATGGACGCTCTGGTTGGGGATGGAGAAGATAAACAACTGGCTATGCCACCAACAAACCTTCAAGACTTTATTGGCGCAGTGCGTGAACAATATGACGCACTGGCAGCGCAAGGACAAACACCAGTACTACTCACCTCCCCGATGATCCGCCCTTATGTGCGGTCAGTCGTAGAACGCTTCCGCCCACAAACAATCATCATGTCGCAAAATGAAATTCACCCCAAAGCCAAAATCAAGACTATGGGGCAAATATAAATATTTGAAGAAGTGCTATTTTATTAATCCATAGAAACGTGCACTTCGCATTTAGATGATACAATTTGAATCATATTATTATCTGACAGAACAATCTTGTCCTGACATTGCGCATCCTCTTTACCGTTCTTAGGCCTTGCGAGCGGGTCAACTTGAACGACAAAGCTACTCGTCATTTGATTATCGACAACTGCACTGCGACCATCTTCGCTAATAACAATATTCGTGACGTTACTAGCGCCCGTCTTACGATTAATAACTTTATCGTTATCTTCTATAGCCGTCATAAAAGACGTTTTGTCATGATCCAAAAAGGTCTTTGGAATATCACGACCGTTGGAGGTTCTTATCAAGCTAATGATCAGACTTAAATCACCATGAAAATGCTTATCATGAAAAGAAACCATATATGTGCCCCCGGCAATACGCGCCTCGATCATGTCTTTGTAGAATGTTTCAATAGATTGATCGGTTAGAACGCTATCATTTGCAAATGCCTGAGCAGAACTGGCGCAACCCAACGCAACAACCATTAGATATAATTTAAAAAATTTCACGTTAAATGCACCTTTTATTGAACTGGTTTAATATTAATTTCAGAACTGCAGTTATTATCCTTTGATTGAATAACACCCTCATCATTCAAAACAATAAGAGAATCGCACAACATTGATTGCTCTGCCCGAAAGGTCACAACGCCGTGCGGAGCGTTCATTGACATCGTAAATTCTGAATACGTACTATCTTTTACATTTGCAGATTGACCATCTTCACTTATTTTAAGTACTAATATGGTGCTTTCGATGGACTGAAGATCCCCCATTTCCATACCTTTTTGAGTTTCACGCAACAGCTCCTCTTTGTTCATAGACAACGTTTGTTTTTGTTGAGGCGCACCAGCCATGTTGCTGATGACATTAATAACCGTCTTAGCGTCCTTATGTGTGTGCTTTTTCATGAAGTCCATGGTGGGCTTTACCCCCGCAAGCTGTACATCAATGGATTCTTTATAAAAACTTCTGACATTATCGTCTGTTAAATCAGAAGTATCCGCATATACAGTTTGCACCAAAGCAAACATGGCCACAAAAAAAGTAAAGTATTTTGATTTCATTCGTACCTACCTTAACTATTTTTTGGGTTTTACATTAACTTCCACATCACACTCAGACTCTTTCGTCTGAATTACACCTTCGGTGAGCACAACTTCTGTATCACAGCTTTGTTTACTCGCAATCAAAAGTGTTTTTGTCTCAGAAATACTCAATGTAAAATCAGACGATGTCTTTTCAACCACTTTTGCAGACTGACCATCATCAGCAATATCCATTTCAATAATTTCGGTTTCAATGCTGTCAACGTGTCCTTTCTCATAGGCTCCCTTCGTTTCTTTTAAAACTGTTGCCTTATCAGAAATAACCGTTGTTTTCTGAGGGGGCTGTCCCTCCATACGCGTACGCATGTGCAATTTATTTTTTGCATTTTCATGCGTATGTTTTTCTAAAAATGCCAGTGTTTCAGTAGCTCCCTTAATCTGTACGTCAGCCGCCTGTTTGTAAAAATCTCTAATAGCATCCTCCGTTAGAGCACCATTTTTTATCATCGGGGCTTCGTCTATCACTTCAACAGAAGGTTCATCAGCCGGCATAATTTCCATTTCCGCACGCGCCTCTATACTGTTCAGCGATAGAACGCATAAACCGACAGCAATGGCACGTGATGATGTTTTAAAAAATTGATTGTTATTCACAAAGGTTCTCCTCAAAGAAACGTCTACTATATAAAATTCAAAAGACTGTAGCATTTTTTTATGCTTATGCTCTAGTATAGATTCATCATAAACCATATACTTAAGTTTGATTCGGGTACATTCCTCCCATGCGGCTAAAAACATTTCATGCCAATACTATGACAGAAGCAATGCAAATGATACGCGATACTCTTGGCGAAGACGCCATTATTGTTGCTACGGGTGAAGACCGTGCAAAGGGTAACGTGCGCGTTACTGCCGCTATTGAGCCTGCGTTCGAAATTGGTGAAGATACTGCCGCCGTATCCGGTGGTGATAACTGGCTACAATATGATGATGAAACGGATACAGATGCCATCGCCGAAGAGTTAACCGACATTATGTTGCGCCATTGCGTCCCCGAAGACGTGATGGACCATCTTATATCCTCTGCGACCGTTATGGGCTTTGATGATATTCGTATTGCCCTTGTGACGACATTGGAACAATTATTCACATACCAGCCTTTGCCTATCAGACAATTTGCAAAGCCGATCATGATGGTTGGTCCACCGGGCTCAGGAAAGACATTATCAGTCGCAAAGCTTGCTGCACGCGGTGCTATGAATGGTCTTGATATTGGTGTTATTTCGACGGACACTGTTCGAGCAGGTGGTATAGAACAACTGAAGGCGTTCACCGATCTTCTGAAAATCGACTTACACAAAACTTCTGACTATAGAGACCTTGGGAAAATTGCCGATGACTTATCACAACAGCATGACCAAGTGATTATCGACAGCTCCGGTCTTAATCCGTTTGATAAAAACGAAGTTAAGGGGCTTGCGCGGCTTATTAACGCAACGGATATCAGGCCCGTTCTTGTGTTGCCCGCAGGAACAGACGCAGACGAAGCCGGTGAAATGGCGCGCGTATTTGCCACAATCGGCGTCAGTGACATCTTGCCGACACGCGTGGATATGGCTCGACGGCTAGGCAGTTTATTATCCGCAGCGTATCATGGAAATTTAAGCTTTTCAGATGTCAGCACAACACCAAAAGTCGCACAAGGTTTAGTACCGCTCTCACCCAGAGCACTCGCACAACTTCTGATGCCGCGACTGTATAAATCCACCAGAAGTGATATAGTAGGCAACCACACCTCGAGAATAGAGGCGAAGAAAACAGGAACCAGATAATGACAGGCAAGCCCGTAACCAGAAAATCGCCATCGCCAGCCAACCCGAAAATGCGTAGAGCATCAAACATCATTGCCGTCGGCAGTGGTAAGGGCGGCGTAGGAAAAACATGGTTTTCAATCACATTGGCGCACGCCCTAACCAAAATGGGTAAACGCGTATTATTATTCGATGGTGATTTGGGATTGGCCAATGTCGATGTTCAACTGGGGTTAATGCCAAAACGTGACTTAAATGATGTTATTCGCGGACGCTTAGGATTAGACCGAGTTGTACAAGAATACGAAGAAGGTGGCTTTGATATTATTGCTGGGCGTTCCGGTCAAGCCTCTCTCTCTGCCCTACCGAGCCAGAGACTAAGCCTGTTACGTGATCAATTATTAGACCTCGCATCGGAATATGATGTGGTAATTGCCGACCTTGGCGCGGGCGTGGATCGTACCGTGCGTATGCTCTCTGCCACCGCCACCAACACGTTATTAATCACCACCGATGAACCAACCTCCCTGACAGATGCCTATGCGTTTATCAAACTCGGCAATGCGGCAGGCATGTCGAGCAATATCAATATCGTGGTGAATATGGCCTCAAGCGTAAGCGAAGGTGAAAAAACCTATAAAACCCTCCTTAAGGCGTGTGAAAACTTCTTACGCTTATCACCTGACTTGGCTGGCATGATCCGCTCTGACAGCAAAGTAAAGGAAACCATACGCAGCCAAACGCCTATTTTGATTCGCTCTCCGAACGCTGATGCAGCAGTCGATGTAGAAAAAGTTGCACAATATGTTTGGAAGAAAGTGCAATCAGCACAACGTAGAAGTGCGTCCGCTTAATTTTATGCTTCGCGACAGTGTTACTTTCGCGCTAAACTCACATTCATGAGTGACCCAACATCCATTGCATCCTTACTTACGCAAACCATAACGGCGAACGCCCGTGCATCTGCCAATGCCAAGGTGGAAATCATCGCTCTTGCCCAAAATCTGCAGGAGCTGAAACAAGCGCAGAATTTAAGCGGGCAGATTGTACAAATTTCTGAGAATAACACAGTGACTATTCGCACAGATCAGGGCGAAATCGTTATCCGCACGGATCAGGCTGCGCGCCTTCAAGAAGGTAAGCAGATTGAAATCAGAATTGAATCGGGCTCCCCACCAACACACGCGGCACTACGCCCCACCCCACAAAATGTAAAACAAACGCAAGCACAAACACAGCAGTCAACCATCCAAATCACACTGCCGCAGACAATATCTCTTGCGCAGATAACAAACAACACGCCCTTATCTATCGCGCCATATAACCAAAACATTACACAGCCCTATAATGAACAAATTCAGGGGACTGTAAGTACAAATTTGCCCATCAATTTAGCCTTGGCCGGATCAGGCAGCATAGAAACCACGTCACTTTCGCCCGCCCCCATCATTGCGCCACTCACATCGGCACAACTTACCTCAATTACGGGGGATGCGAATGGCACATTACAGACATTTACCACGCAAAACACCCTACCGTTTCGTAGCATCGCCGCACAGAGCTTAACCTCTGAGTTGCAACATCAAATTACGACTTCAGAACAAATCACCAGGCAACCATCCTCAATCAAAATTGAAAGCATATCCCCACCATTACCAGAGGTTTCCATTCGCCATGAAGAAGCATTTGCGCTTCTCAATACAAAAATCGGAAACAGTCATGCCATTTTGACAGGATTCACAGAAAACCAAAATTTTGCCGTGCTACGTTTTACTGCTCCGCAAAGCCTTGCCGATCAGCAATATGCCCTGCAAGTCCCCATTGAAGACATCCCTGTTGGAACGCGCCTAGATGTAAATATCCTACAGAGTAACCAAAGCCCCGTGCACGCCCTGCCGACCTTAACAGCATCCTATTTTTTAACGCCTGAACTTTGGCCAATCATGCAAGACATTCAGCAAACACTGGCACATACAGCCCCGCAAACTGCGCAAGTGTTTAACACCGTTCTTCCCAATGCCGCCGCGCCTGCACAGTTGGGCACGAGCGTTCTGTTCTTCGTGGCGGCAATGCGCTCCGGTGATGTTCAGGGGTGGCTCGGCGATAGGGCCGTTGATGCCCTAAAACGCGCAGGCAAAGCAGATATTCTTGGGCGTTTGGGACGAGAAATCTCGGCGATGGCACGGATGAACACGGACACTATTTCCGGTGACTGGCGTGCGATGTCTCTGCCCCTTGCTTGGCAAAATGATATCAATAAGGTCGCCCTTTACTATCGTAATGAAGAAGAAGAAAACAACGCATCCGAACACGGCACAGGCAAAAAAACACGATTTATCATGGACTTAAACCTAAGTCAGATGGGCAAGGTGCAACTGGACGGGCTGTTTATTGGCAAAGACGGCGCAGGAAGGCTCGATCTTGTGCTGCGAACAGAGCAGAGCTTTACCCAAGCTATGAAACAGGAAATGCGCCAAGCATACACGGACGCACTGCACGAAACACACATTACCGGGGAATTATCATTCCAAGATCATCTGGATAGTTGGGTGCGCATCACACCAGATGAGGTGAAGGAATATGCAGCAGATGTTTAAGTAAATATTTGAACAATAAAAAAACACAATGCCACCAAAATAAAAGGCATCAACACAACCCATAAAATAAAAGTTGTAACAGTGAAGGTAATGCTGAGAAACCTTGAATTAATTGAAATTTTTTTTCGGAATATAAAATAATTTCGGATCAAAATATCTATCAACGCCATATATAATCGGACAACCAGATACAGCATTGCACACATGACAAGAGCAAACCCAGGAATCATCATCATGGCAAACATCATCCCTAATCCCCCTTGCGCCTGTGCCCATCAATGGCAATTTCATCCAGTTCATCGGATTCCTTTTTATCCCGTTCGGCTTGTTCTTCGGCCTTGCGGCGGTCATTGACAATTTCCACCTTTTTCATTTCGGCAAAAGCTTCGCGCACCTGCTCCTGTGCCAATCTAATTTGATTTTCAAGTTTTTTCCGCTTTAGGTCAATGGCATCAATAGCATCCCCCACACGTTTTGAATACGCCCCGAAATAGCTGAGGAAATCGGCATCCATCTGTCGCGCTTTTTCGGCTTCAATCGCGTGCTGCGCTTCCAACGCATCGCGCTCATCCTTCAAATCTTGCTCACGCTTATACAGCGCGGCTAACGCTTTTTGCCGTTGTTCAACGTTATATTTGCGTACACGGATTAGGGAATCTAATTCAGCCATGCACGCATTATATCCATTTTTTGAAAAAAATTATATATCGAGGGTGCTGTCAGGCACGTCTTGCTCTGTGCCGTTATAAACCAACAAATCATGCGTCGCACCTAACCAGACCATATCATCCAGATTAACGCTGTTTTGCTTTTGCCTGATCATTTCTTCAATACCGCCCGTTTTCGGGTCATGGAGGAAATCAACAGAATCAGAGCCACCGCGAACAAGCCCCTCCTCCCAACGCGCAGAATCAATAGCGATATGCATTGGCGCAGGTTTTCCTTTTACATCGAAACTCAGAATAGATGCATCATATTCCGCAAGCATATCGATAATCTCGTTTAGAATACCGTCTTGCATGCTGCCGCCCATTTGCGCCCCGACCAAACGCGCCTCCACCGGGTTGCCATCCCCTTGATGCACATTATTCAATACTGCGCGCAAACTCTTAACACTTTCCGAAGACATTTGGGATAATGATCCCTCTGAGACGACATGAACCAGACCGGTCGCTTTAGTTAACGGATTATGAACCGCGACACCAATGCATGTTGCCAAAGACATTGTTCCTAATGCCGAATATTGCGCATCTGGGGTCGTTACGCCCCCCTCATTCATTTCTACAGCCACAGCACTCGACGGGTCAAAATGCCCACGCGCATCTTTCATAAATGATGCTTTTGGCAAGTCCATTAAGGCCTGCATGCGTTCTTCTGTATTCGTATAATCTTGTATATTAACACTCATGAAACCGCCTGAAACATTATGTGCCTCTTTTATACTCTAGTTCGAGAATTGTTGCCAATTGTAAGAAACCATCCTCAATACCAGTACATTCATCCTTGTTCTGAGTCAGGAATGCCTCGATTTTCGGATAGAGCAATATAGCCTCATCCACCAGTGGATCACTGCCCTTCCTATATGCGCCCAGACGGATCAATTCCGACATATCTTCATACGTTGTAATGATTTTCTTAGCGTGCTTCATAATTTCGTTTTGCCGTGGCGTAATTGCACCAGGTAAAGATCGAGATACGGATTTCAAGACATTAATAGCCGGAAAACGCCCACGGTCCGCAATCGGACGTTCCATCACGATGTGTCCATCCACGATACCGCGCACCGCATCGGATATCGGCTCGTTGTGATCGTCGCCCTCGACAAGAACAGAAAATAGTCCAGTGATTGAGCCTTCATCGCCCTCGCCTGGGCCTGCACGCTCTAATAACCGTGACAATTCACCGAATGTTGTCGGCGGGTACCCCTTTGACGTTGGAGGTTCACCCGCACTTAACCCAATCTCACGCTGCGCCATGGCAAAGCGTGTTAATGAATCAATCAGGCATAAAACCTGTTTGCCTTGTCCCCTGAAATATTCCGCCAAGGCCAAGGTCATGTAGGCCGCCTGACGACGCATAAGCGCAGGCTCATCGCCAGTGGCCACGACAACAACCGATCGCGCCAAACCATCTTCGCCCAGATCATCTTGTAGAAACTCCTGAACTTCACGTCCACGTTCGCCCACTAACCCAATGATCGAAACGTCCGCAGCCGTGTAGCGCGCCATCATAGAGAGTAAAACCGATTTACCAACACCAGAGCCAGAGAAAATCCCCATTCTCTGTCCCTGACACGTAGCCAAAAACGTATTTACCGCGCGTACGCCCAAATCAAGCTGATCACCAATGCGTTGACGTGCGTGCGGTGGTGGTGGTTTATTTTTCAGTGGAACAGGCAAAGCCCCCTGCGACAGCGCACCCTTTCCATCTATCGGCTCTCCTAGCGCGTTAATCACACGCCCAAGCCAATTTTCCGATGGCGTTATCGAAGGCGTATTATCTTGCACGATGGCCTTACATCCAAGGCCGATTCCTTCGAGTGTACCAAACGGCATTAATAGTGCTTGCCCATCCCTGAATCCAATCACTTCACATGGAACATCTTCACTTTCTGATGGCTTAAGATGAACGAGCGAGCCAATCGTCAAAGCCTCTGATACGCCATCAATTTCTAACAACAGACCAAGAATCTTTGTAACGCGGCCGTAGAGCTGCCGCTCGGGCACTGCGTCGATGGCATTTCCTACCTGTTTTGCTAATCTATCCATGATTTGATCCGCGTTAATTCAGACAACCGCAGTTTACTCTTATTCACAGGAAATACAAAGCACAGAGCAGATAAAAACATGAATATTAATAAATCTGTGCGAAAAACGTTAAACAATTTGTTAACTTTATTAATGTTTGTTAATATACTTGTTAATAAAGGTTAACGCAATTTGCATAACTTTTTGTTTTTCTTACGTTTTCAAAGGGAGAATCCATGCGCGTTTTATTAGTTGAGGACGACACATCCACCGCAAAGAGCATAGAGCTGATGCTCAAATCAGAAGGATATATCGTAGATACAACCGATCTTGGGGAAGATGGTCTGGATCTTGGTAAGATCTATGATTACGACATTATTATATTAGACCTCATGCTACCCGATATGGATGGCTATGATGTCTTAAAAGCCTTCCGCGCTGCTAAAGTTGATACACCGATCCTTATCCTGTCCGGTTTAACAGAATTGGATAATAAGTTGAAAGGCCTAGGGTTCGGAGCCGATGATTATCTAACAAAACCATTTGATAAACGCGAACTTGTTGCACGTATTCAGGCGATTGTACGTCGCTCACAAGGCCATGCACAAAGCATCATTGAAACCGGCAACATCAAGGTTAATCTGGATACCCGCACGATCGAGGCTGCAGGAAAACCACTCCACCTGACCGGTAAGGAATACGGGATATTAGAATTACTCTCCCTTCGTAAAGGCTCAACTTTGACTAAGGAAATGTTCCTCAACCACCTTTATGGCGGTATGGACGAGCCGGAAGCGAAAATCATTGACGTGTTTATCTGTAAGCTGCGTAAGAAACTTGCCGATGCCACGGACGGGTCGAACTATATCGAAACCGTTTGGGGACGTGGTTATGTTCTACGCGATCCACATGAGGATGAAAAAAAAGCCGCTAGTGCATAATGGCTAAAAGTAGAATCATCAATGATATTCATAAGGGAGCCACATCGTTGGCTCTTTTACTTTTTGTGTGTTACGCAGCATCGTTTGGTGCACGGTATTTTTGGTTTTCAGATATCCTAAGACACTTCATACACCAATATTTTATTGGCGCGTTAATACTCGGGGTGTTTTTTACTTGCAGGAAATCATGGCTATGGTCGACAATAATGTCGCTTACTGCTCTGTTGACTGCTTATGAGATCATATCAGTACGCTCTTCACCGTTTCCGCCTACTTCCTTCGAAAAAACCATTACAATAGCAAACTATAACAAGCTGTATTTTGCGCCAAATCACGATGCGCTATTGAATTGGATAAAAGAAGAAGCTCCCGACATCTTAGTTATTCAAGAATCTGATCCTCCCACGTCTAATTTGACTAAAACTTTAAATGAGTATCCATACTCAATAGAAAAAATCCCAACCAATCCGTTCGGCTTTATTCTTCTGAGTAAATTTCCAATTTCTGAACATAAAATTGGGGAAACCAAAAAACATGTTTTGAACAACATATACGCTTACGCTGTTATTGATATTTCAGAGAATTTAAAAATTTCACTTTATTCAGCGCACCCAGTCCCTCCTGTATCGTACATCCACACAACGCAACGTAATGAAGACATTATACAGATGGCAAATATGATAAAAGAAGACTCGTCGACAAATATCATTTTTCTTGGTGACTTTAATATCACGCCTTATTCTCCGTTTTTTAAGGACACCTTAAAAACAACAGGACTCAAAAATCAATATACGAGCCTGCTTCCATTACCAAGCTGGCCATCGGCGTATTACGACTATATTTTCCAAATTCCTATTGACCATATCCTGCATAAAGGCGATCTTGAGTTGATTGATAAACGCCGCGGCCCTGCGATGGGTTCGGATCATTATCCTATTATTGCAACCTTTGCCATTCCAGAATAGCTCCCATGGACATATTAAAAACCGCCATACCAATTTTGTCTTATGTGCTTATTACTGCGTTCTTGTTGGCCTTTCTTGCACATTGGCACTGGTCGTTCGCGTTATTCACGCACTTCAATGTCCAATATATTGTTGGTGCGCTTATATTCTTACCGTTTCTTGTTTTTCTAAATCATGACTTATTTTTGTCACTCTGCATGATCATTGTTGCGGCAATCAGCTTCGCACAAACAAGATTTCCGATGGCAGAACCTTGGCAGTTTTCACCGCCACCAATAATCGAAGACAGCGAAACGTTAAAAGTTGCACAATATAATAAATATCATAAAAACCACCCCTACAAAGAACTCTTACCTTGGCTAGAGCAGAACAAGATTGATCTTTTAATCATGCAAGAGTTGGGCAAAAAAGAAATTGAACAATTCAAAAAAGAATTAGGATCTCTGCTTCCTTTTTCTCCCCCCAGCAGCGTGAGGATACCGGGACATGCGATGATTTTCAGTAAGTACAAACTTGAAAATCTTCAGGTCAAAAAGGTTTGCCAAAAACTCTGTGAGACAAGTGCGACACGTTTCGAGATTACATTGCCGCAGGAACAAAAAATAACAGTTTTTTCGGTGCATGCCGATACGCCACTTTTTAAAGGGCATTACGACAGACAAAGTGAAGAACTTTTACAAACCGGGCGATGGATTAATAAGGAAAAAACAGACAAAACAATTTTCATCGGTGACATTAACACAAGCCCCTACAGTCCGAACTTCCGAAAACTCCTCGATGTGTCGGGTTTACGTTATCAGAATTACAGCGTTCTGCCCGAAACAACATGGCCCTCATTCATGGGGTTATCGTTTTTAAGAATCCCGATTGATCATATTTTGTTCAGTGATGACCTAAATCTGACGCACATAAAACAAGATCAATCACATGGATCAGATCATCATTCCCTTATAGCCACATTTACGATAAAGTGAGCCCATGGACATCATCAAAAACAACATCGCCAATACGCTCACTATTATAAGGATGCTGCTTCTACCGCTTATGGTGCTGTTTTTCTTCCTTGAGGGCACATATGGTTCCGTTGTAATCTTTCTATGCTTTTTCACCTATGCCTTTGCCGCCATCACAGATTTTTTTGACGGATACTACGCAAGAAAATTAAATCAAATCAGTGAGCTTGGAACGTTTCTTGACCCAATTTCTGATAAAGTATTCGTGGCCACTTTATTGATTATGCTGGTCGGCTTTGATCGCATTTCAGGGCCTTGGGTGATCCTTGTAATGCTTATATTCGCACGAGAGTTTTTGGTATCCGGCATGCGTGAATATTTAGGCCCTAAAAACATAAAAGTCCCCGTCAGCCAAATGGCAAAACTCAAAACAACTGTTCAGATGGTTGCAATCGGCTTTTTGATCCTCAGCGGATATTCACCCTACGCGCATGAACTTGGGTTAATGCTTCTCGCTTTGGCAACCATATTGACTTTAATCACCGGCATGTCTTACCTATCTATTGGGTTAAATCACATGACAAAACAACCGGAAACAAACGAGTCTTAAAACATGCAAAAATTCTATCAATTAATCCGCCCGGCTATTTTCAAAATGGATGCGGAAACAGCGCACGGCTTAACCATCAAGGCACTGAAAACAGGGATGGTAAAGTCTTGTAAACCGATACAATCATCTTCTTTGGAACAAAATATATTCGGCCTTAAATTCGAGAACCCTGTCGGCATGGCGGCGGGGTTTGATAAAAATGCCGAAGTCATTGTACCGTTGCTCAAGCTGGGTTTTGGCTTCACCGAAGCGGGCACCGTTACCCCGAAACCACAAGGGGGCAATCCACGACCGCGCATTTTCCGCGACCCAAAAAGCGGATCAGTCATAAACCGCATGGGCTTTCCGAACGGCGGTGTGCGCGTCTTTAAACCTAATCTGGATAAAGCCCGAAGCAATCCTGCCCGCCCGGATGACGGCATTATCGGCGTGAATATCGGTATGAATAAAGGGCAAGCCAATCCGGTGGCCGATTATCGCCTTTTGTTACAAGAACTCGCGCAGCAAGCAGATTATATAACGGTGAATATATCATCGCCCAACACGCCGGGGTTACGTGATTTGCAAGAAAAAGAACCTTTATCAGAATTGTTAGCTCAGCTTATGAAAACCGTAAGGCGCGTTTGTGGCGATCACCCGACGCCTTTACTGGTAAAGCTTGCACCGGATTTAACGGAAGAACAGCAGAAAGACATTGCAGAAACATTGTTAGAGGCACGCGTTGCAGGCGTAATCCTAACCAACACAACATTAGATCGCCCCGCATCTTTACCCGAAGATTTCCGCGCCCAAAAAGGTGGCTTAAGTGGATCCCCACTGCGGGATAAATCGACAGACGTTATTCGCAATTTTTACAAGCTAACGAAGGGCAGCCTGCCTATTATCGGTATTGGCGGCATCTCTACGGCAGAACATGCCTATGAGAAAATTCGTGCCGGCGCAAGCCTCGTGCAGCTATATACGGGTATGATTTACGAAGGCCCTGATATCGCGAACAATATCAATAAAGGATTACTCCAACTCCTTGATCGCGATGGCTTTCATAACATCAGCGATGCTATCGGCGTGGATGCTTAATAAAAAACATCACATTTAACCATCTTCAAAAAACGGCACAGCATTTGCATTGTAACTCTGTATTACAAAAAAATGGCTGTTTTACATGGACAAGAAAAAGCCCAGAATGGGTGAACAGGAAAAATATGCTAATTTTGAGAATGTCGTTCCGGCATTTCTTGCCCCTGATCATATCGTTGAGCAATACTACGCCAACGATGAAGTCATCGAGGCCGAAACAGAGATTCAAGACATTGAATTTTTCACCAAAGGCTCTACCGTCGAATCTATCACGCCGGGTGACATGGTTATTCGAGAGCGGCTGTATAGTGCCGTAGAACATAACGATATTGATGTCTTCATACAGCCTATCGTCACCCTTCCCCAGCGCCGTATTTTATTTTATGAGCTTTACGGAAGACTACGCGTGCAATCAGGCATTTATTTGGCCGCACAGGATTATATGCCATTGGCCGCGAACGAACCCATGATCAGCCACCTGGATGCTCTCCTTCTGTCTCATTGTATTAAAATCCTCGGTAAACAACGGCGAGAACATGATAACGATTTTGCCTATTTCATAAATATCAAACCGGCGACATTGCGTAACAGATTATTTATGAGCAGTCTTCTGAGCATACTTTCGCGCAACCGCTCTATCGCAAGTGCGCTTGTCTTTGAAATTAATTATCGAGACTTTCTGATGCTCTCCCCCGGGGAACAAAAGATCATAAACGGCCTTGTTGATATAGGCTGCCGTTTCTCGCTAGATCATGTCGCGGAAATCCCCGAGGACGTCAAATATTTACGTACACACAATATTCACTTCATCAAAATCGCTGCCGAAACATTATTAAAAGGCAGCAAAACAGAAAATGGCTTCTCAGATATTTTGTCGCGCAAGCATAATCTGGACGTGAATGGCATTGAAATCATTATAGAAAAAATAGAAACCGAAGAAACTCTGTTACAGATTTTGGATTTTGATTTGAAATACGGGCAAGGGTTTTTGTTCGGAAAGCCTGATTTTCAGGGGGTCTACACGGGCTCTTCTTAAAAACCACCCCTCTCTGCGTATATATTTTTCATATTTCTGCGTGACTTTACGTAAAACATTAATATAGAATACGACAATTTTTAAAAGGATTATGAATAATGGGTACACCACTTCTGCGCTTAAACTTATGTCTGGTTTTGTTTCTGCTCGTCATAAATATCTTGTTTATGACCTCGCTTGGACACACTGAGGAACAACAAAATGCCGAAGAAGCAGCAGCGATTCAACCCAATGTTGGCGGTGAAGCTGCCCATGCAATCGCCCTTCACGGCACGCCGAAATATCCCGCAGATTTCACACACCTTGATTACGTCAATCCGGATGCCCCCAAAGGTGGCACGCTTAAACAGCACGTTATCGGAACGTTTGACTCTCTTAATCCGTTTATTGTTAAAGGTGACCCTGCAGGAGGTTTAAAAAACAACTTCATCCGCAGTGGTTTATACTATGAAAGCCTAATGCAAAATGCATGGGATGAGCCCTTCTCGCTCTATGGCATTATCGCAAAAGATATTACTGTTGCCGAAGATAAATCATGGGTTCGTTTTAATTTACGCGAAGAAGCAAAGTGGCATGACGGCACACCGATAACATCTGCAGATGTCATATGGACGTTTAAAACGCTTACAGAAAAAGGTCAGCCCTTTTTCAAGGCATACTGGCATGATGTCGAAACAATCGAAGCCGATGGCGATAAAACCGTAACTTTTAAATTTGCGGTCAAAGGTAATACTGAATTACCCTTGATTATCGCGGAAATGACAGTTTTACCGAAACATTACTGGACAGCGGAAGGCCGCAAATTCGATGAAACATCATTGGAAATCCCCTTGGGCAGTGGCCCATATAAAATCGGAAAAGTCATCCCCGGCCGTACGATTGAATATGAACGCAACCCGGATTGGTGGGGTAAAGATTTACCGTTTTTCAAAGGCATGAATAATTTTGATAAGGTTGTCTTTGATTATTACCGCGACAAAAGCGTCGCACACGAAGCCTTCCTATCACAAGATTATGATGTGAAAATAGAAAACACAGCCAAAATATGGAAAGAAGGATATATCGTTTCCCCCGACAGGCAAGCAGACCTTACAAAAGAAGAAATATCAAATGACCAACCCGCCGGTATGCAAGCCTATATATTCAATATAAGACGACCATTATTCCAAGATAAAAATGTACGACACGCACTTTCGTATGCGATGGATTTTGAATGGTCTAACAAACAGTTCGCTCATGGCGACTATGTGCGCACCAACAGTTTCTTTGAAAACTCCGATCTGGCGTCCATTGGTTTGCCAAGCGAAGAAGAACTGGAAATTTTAAAACCTTACCGCGGAAAAATCCCCGAAGAGGTTTTCACAACAGCATATAAAGCACCAGTAACAGACGGATCAGGTAAAAACCGCCGCAATCTTAAGGCAGGAATTGAGTTACTGGAATCCGCAGGTTACACGCAGTTAAACGAAGATGGTATCCGTTTCAAAACACTGGAAGATGGTACCATTCAAACATTAAGTTTTGAAATATTGCATTTTCTTCCCATATACGAAAGATGGGTGTTACCATTTATCAAAAATATGGAACGCATGGGAGTACGTGCTAACTTTCGGATTGTTGATCCCGCACAGTTCCAGAGACGCACCGACACATTCGATTTTGATATGCTGATTGGTGGTTTCGGTCAGTCCGATTCCCCGGGTAACGAACAACGTGAGTTTTGGGGATCCGAGAGAGCTGACATGCAAGGGTCACGCAACTTAATTGGCATTAAAGACCCTGTGATTGATGAATTGATTGAGGGTGTTATTCAAGCGAAGTCTCGCAATGATCTCATAACGAAGACACGTGCGATGGATCGTATCTTGCTCTGGAATCACTATGTCATCCCCATGTGGCATTACCCGAAATGGCGTATCGCATACTGGAATAATATTCAAAGACCCGAAACACTGTCCGGCATGAATCCATTGATTACTCAAACATGGTGGTCAGCCAATGCGAAAAAGGTCGAAAAAACAGAAAAAACCAAGTAACGTCATTTTAAAGTAACGTCACAATATAAAGGTTTTTTGTTCATGAAACTCGCCATCGCGATACCTGCACGATATGGATCAACACGCTTTCCGGGCAAGCCCTTGGCCATGATTGCAGGCAAAACGATGCTGCAACGTGTCCTCGAAGTCGCCCAAAAAGCAGCAGAACCCTATGACGATATCAGCGTATTTGTCACCACAGAAGACAAACGCATCGCCGAGCATGTTGAAGAGCTTGGCGCCGCGTGCATCCCCACCCCGACGAGTTGCCGCACAGGCTCAGATCGGGTTTTATCCGCCATAAGACAAATGAGCGATTGGCCTGATTTTGTCATTAATTTACAAGGGGACGCCCCCTTCACGCCGCCATCTGTCATTCAAAAAATGATTTCTGCATTCATTGATAATCCACGCGCTGAGGTCATTACCCCTGTACACCGACTGAGTTGGGATGATCTGGATCGATTGCGCAATCGTAAAAAAGAAACCCCCTATAGCGGTACAACCGCGATTGTTAAAGATGACGGTCAAGCGCTCTGGTTTTCAAAAAATATTATTCCCGCCATTCGTAAGGAAGATGTCTTACGTAGTGAAGATCCCTACTCGCCTGTGCATCAGCATTTAGGATTGTACGGGTTTCGCAGTGACATTTTGGAAAAATTCTGCATGTGCGAACAAGGCGTCTATGAAGAGCTTGAGGGATTAGAGCAACTGCGCATGTTGGAAAACGGGATACGCATACAAACCGTTGAGTTTGAAATTGAAGAAGGCATGATTCAATCCGGCGTCGATAGCCCCGAAGACATTGACCGCGCCGAAAGCCACATATTAAACCACGGTGAGCCAATATAATGACAACATTGATTATCGCCCGTCATGGCAATACATTTGGCCCTGAAGATACACCAACACGCGTTGGTGGACGTACGGACATCCCCTTAGTTGAAAAAGGTCGCCGGCAAGCCAAAGCGATAGGCGTATATATTAAAGAACATAATTTAAATCCTGACATAGCCTATAGCGCGACCTTAAAACGTACAAAAGAGACCGCTGATCTTGCTCTTCAGTCTGCAGGATCACCTCTCTCCATTGAAACGCTGGATATGTTTGATGAGATTGATTACGGCCCTGATGAAAACCAAACAGAAGAAGCCGTGATTAAACGTATTGGCGTAAAAGCTGTTGAACAATGGGATAAAAACGCGACAGTCCCTGATGGATGGAAAGTTAATCCAGATGAAATCATCAAAAACTGGCATACATTCGCAGAAAGTATCTGCGATATAGACCGCACTGCTTTCGTTGTAACATCCAACGGAATTGCTCGATTCGCGCCGCATATCACAGGTGATTTCGATTCTTTTGCAAAACAGCACACAATAAAGCTTAAAACAGGCGCTATAGGGATATTGACCTTTTCACAAGGTAAATGGCGGGTTACAGACTGGAACATAGTTCCGCTTTTGGGTTAAAATCACACCAAAACTAAAAAAACCCACAAAAACCCTTGCTTTTGACCAACCAAAAGCGGTACTATCTTAATAAGGTGAAAAGCCACACTATATAAAAATATAGTCATAATTATAAAAATTTGGGGTTTGATAAGCATGTTACCAGAAGAGATATACGCCGGCAGTGGGTCCTCATCTAATTTCAAATATGCACATCCGCTTAGTCACGAACCAGTGGATGACAGCTCTATTCGCGCGCGCCTTGCGTACGACTTAATGACATTCATGGAACGCAGCGATTGTAATTACTTTCTAAATCCGGAAAGTGCAGCAGGCTATCACCCACAATATAGTGATGACGAAGTCGATATCATGATTATTGATGGCTATTATAAAGAGGCCGAAATGGTCGTCGGGCAACGCCTTGCCGAAGATCCGGATGATGAAAAAGCACAATTCCAGCAAGCATACATCAAACATTTGAAAGATGAATACAGCAAGCTTCTGGAAAGAGAAGACAGAATTCTTGCAAACGATCCAAGAAACGTAAATGCAATGATCAATAAAGGTTTTGCTCTGGCGAACTTAAGCCGCGAAGAAGAAGCCTTAAAAATTGCTGATAAAGCCTTGTTGGTTGATCCCGAGAACTTAACCGTCCTTGGTAACAAAGCTTATGTTGCCAAACTTCTTGGCAGAGATGAATTAAGAGAACAAACATTAATGCGTGCATATAACGTGTCGGCAAAGATACGTCTTGAGAAGCTAGAGGATATCGAATCTAAGCTCTTGAGAGATTTCGAATCTGTCTTTGTTGAATCGGAAACACCGAATGCATTTGACGAATTTAATCAGCGCAGTGGACATGCGGAATCAAAATCCATCCACTAAGCGACCATAAAAACGAACTCACCATGGAAAACGGCGTAAAACTTTTTTACGTCGTTTTTTGCACATAGACTTATAACGTCCGCGCACCTATTATATCGTTCATGTTTTCGTATATCCTTAAACGACTGCTCCTTATGATTCCGACATTGTTCGGCATTATGCTCATCAGTTTTGTGATCATTCAATTTGTGCCCGGTGGCCCCGTTGAAAAAATGATAGCAGAGCTGCAAGGACACAACACATCAGCCACTGCGCGGTTTACAGGCGGTGGTGGCGATATGGGCACAAGCAGCGCTACAAAAGCATCGGTTGGTGAAAACAGCAGCTATAAAGGTGCACAAGGCCTTGACCCTGAATTCATAGCAAAGTTAGAAGCTATGTACGGTTTTGATAAACCTGCACATGAACGTTTTTTTATCATGATCAAAAATTATCTAACTTTTGATCTTGGGCAAAGCTATTATCGTGATGTCGGCGTATGGGACCTTGTCGTTGAAAAAATGCCGGTCTCTATTTCTTTGGGGCTCTGGTCCACGCTGATCATTTATCTTATATCAATTCCGCTTGGCATCAAGAAGGCTGTGCGTGATGGCTCTCACTTTGATATATGGACAAGCGCAGCCATATTCATTGGCTATGCTATCCCCTCCTTCATGTTTGCGATTTTGTTGATTGTTTTATTTGCAGGTGGTCGATATTGGGACTTCTTTCCCTTGCGCGGCCTAACATCAGACGGATGGGAAGATATGACCATGATTCAACAAATTGCAGATTACGCATGGCATATGGTTTTGCCTACCGCGGCGATGGTCATCAGTGGCTTCGCATCCTTGACCATGCTGACCAAAAATTCCTTCTTAGATGAAATCGGAAAACATTATGTTCTGACCGCACGTTCCAAAGGCTTATCCGAAAACCAAGTCCTGTATGGGCATGTATTCCGCAACGCCATGATCATTGTCATTGCTGGTTTTCCTGCTGTTTTCGTTTCTATTTTCTTCACGGGATCTCTTCTGATAGAGGTTATTTTCTCTCTTGATGGACTAGGACTTCTCAGTTACGAAAGCATCATAAACCGTGATTATCCTGTGGTACTTGGCACGCTTTATATCTTCTCCCTCATGAGTGTTTTAATGCACTTATTCCGAGACCTTGTTTATGTTTGGGTTGACCCTCGCATCGACTTTGAAAGTCGTGATATATAACTCTGTTATTATTACAAATATTATACTTGACGTTTTTCTAATAAAGGCATATATGCTGCGCGCATAATGGTTTTTTAGAGTAAAATTTATGTCTTCATCTTCCGCATTTAAACGCCTACTAATCGTCTGGCCTCTTTTGCTTGGCATTGGAATTCTAACCACCAGTAACGGCCTTCAGGGCACGTTATTGAGCCTTCGTGCAAATGCCGAAGGCTTTCCGGTTGAAATCACAGGTATCATCATGGCGATGTACTATGCGGGCTTTCTAATCGGTTGTCGCTATATCCCCGGCTTGATCGCCTCTGTCGGACATGTGCGGGTTTTTGCCGCCCTGGCCTCTATGGCCTCCACGACAGTGCTTATTCACGGGCTTTTTGTTAATCCTTGGCTCTGGATACCTGTACGCTTACTGACCGGCTTTTGTTTTTCCGGTTTATTTATCATCGCCGAAAGCTGGCTCAACAAAATTGCCAATAAGTCTCAGCGTGGCACGATTTTCAGTGCCTATGTCTCAATCGTTTATGGCGGCTTATTTACAGGACAATTTTTGATCAATCTTGCGCCGCTGACCAGTATGAATTTATTTGTGCTCGTCTCAATCATGATATCATTCGCACTAGCCCCGATAACACTTACCAATAAAAGAACGCCTGCTTATAAAAAGCCGGAACCCATAGCCTTTAAAACCATGATGGAAATATCACCACTATCCATGACAGGGGTTTTTGTCGCGGGCCTTTGTAACGGCACGATGTTAAGTCTTGGCCCTATATACGCACAAAGCCTAAATTTACCAGCTTCTGAGATTGCAATCTTCATGGGGGTTTATATTCTGGGAAATACTATATTCCCGGTAATTTTGGGGCCATTATCCGATAAAATAGACCGTCGCATGGTCATTAAATTTGCCACTAGCGCAGCTATTATATGTGCCGCGATTATTACACTTTATTCTTATTCGTATATATTAATTTTCATACTCGGCGGAATGGTCACATCTCTTTACAGTGTTTCCATCACGCACATGAACGACCAGATTAAAAAGGCGCAAATCGTCTCGGCTAGCCGCTCGCTTATTCTGTTTAATTCCTTCGGCTCGATGATTGGCCCTATCGTTGCGGGTATATTACTATCTCAGTTAGGACACCAAAGTTTCTTCGGGATGATGTCTCTTTATTTAATCGCCCTTATTTGCGTAGCCTTTTACCGCACAATCTTCGGGGAAAAGATTATACAAAAAAGGCGCTTTGTTCATATCCCGACCTTTTCTGCACCATCTGTTATGCGATTAAAGTCAAAGACGGTGAACAAGACTAAGGAAAAGGACTTATAGGACTTTTGAAAGCGCAAAAATTTGCCTATAGTCTTATGCTATGAAGTTAACGCCCCTCACACGTAGACGACTATCCCAATTCCGCGCAAATAAACGCGGCTTTTGGAGTTTTTGGATATTCCTTGCGCTGTTGCTGGTTGCGTCAGGCGCGGAGCTTATTGCCAATGACAAACCTATCGTGTTGAAATATGAAGGCAGCCTGTATTACCCCGTGTTTTTCAATTATCCCGAAACAACCTTTGGCGGTGACTTCGAAACCGAAGCAGAGTACAGGGATGAATTTGTACAAGAATTAATTATCGGAGAGGACGGCAAAAAAGGTTGGATGCTCTGGCCGCCAATACCATTTTACTATGACACCATTAATTACGACCTCTCTAAACCCGCCCCGACACCGCCTGATAAAGTGAATTGGCTCGGCACAGATGATCAGGGGCGCGACGTCGCCGCACGGGTGATTTACGGATTTCGAATATCTGTCTTATTCGGCATTATCCTAACACTGGTCAGTTCCGTCATCGGTGTCACGGCCGGCGCTATTCAAGGGTATTACGGCGGATGGACAGACATTATCATGCAACGCACTATGGAGATCTGGGCCAGCCTGCCAAGTCTTTACATCCTGATTATATTTGCGTCTATGTTCATACCCGGATTTTGGAGCCTACTGCTCATATTACTCCTATTCTCTTGGATGAAACTTGTTGATGTTGTGCGCGCCGAATTTTTACGCGCACGGAATTTCGATTATGTTCGCGCTGCGGGTGCTTTGGGTATCTCCAACCCTGTGATTATGTGGCGGCACGTTCTGCCCAATGCAATGGTTGCCACCATGACCTTTATGCCTTTTATTCTGACGGCCTCCATAACATATCTCACTGCGCTCGATTTTCTTGGCCTTGGTATGCCGCCGGGTAGCCCGTCTTTGGGTGAACTTTTGGCGCAAGGCAAAAACAACCTTCAGGCACCGTGGCTCGGGATCGCTGCGTTTTTATCTCTCGCCATCATGCTTACACTCTTGACTTTTATCGGCGAAGCTGTGCGTGATGCATTTGATCCGCGTAAAACAACATTGTAAGAGATAAAAATCATGAGCGTTAGAGAGTCAATTCAAGCCCTGAAGGATGAGTTCACGGAATATCGCCGTGACATGCACCAAAATCCACAGACCGCATTCGAAGAAAGCTATGCGGGTGATTTAATCGCCAAAAAGTTAACCGAATGGGATATCCCATTTGTGCGCGGCATTGGCATGACTGGCATTGTCGCAACCATAGAAGGCGAAAAAAACGACAGTGGTAAGGCCATTGGTATTCGCGCGGATATGGATGCACTTGATATTTTCGAAGAGCCGAACAAAGACTGGATGTCATTAACCGAAGGGAAAATGCATGGATGTGGCCATGATGGCCACACGGCAGTTCTGTTGGCGACAGCAAAATATCTAAAAGAAAACAATAAGTTTGATGGCAAAGTTAACCTTATTTTTCAACCTGCAGAAGAAAATGGTGAAGGCGCAGAAGCCATGCTCGCTGATGGGTTTTTAGAGCGTTTTCCTTGCGATGCGCTTTATGCCATGCATAACTGGCCTTATGCGCCTTTGGGATATTTTGAAATTAATAACGGGCCCAGTATGGCCGCCGTTGATTATTTTGAAGTCACAGTCGAAGGCAAAGGCGGTCACGCTTCTAAACCGCATACGTTCGTTGACCCCGTCACTATATCCTGTGAAATAGTCACAGCTATCCAAACAATCGTCAGCCGCGAAACAGACCCGTTTGAGCCGCTCGTCATTAGCGTGACCAATATCCACGGCGGTACAGGCGCGTTTAATGTTACCCCTGCATCCGTTAAATTCAGCGGGACTGTGCGTACATATTGCCAAAACCAGCGCAAACAAACAGAAAAGCGTATTAAGGAAATATCATCGAAAATCGCGAGCAGTCACCGCGCCAACGCGAATTGCGTCTATGAAAACAGAACAGAGCCAACGATAAACGATTCTGAACAAGCACGGATATGTACAGAGGTTGCACAAGATTATATGGGTGACTTAATGGTCATCACTGATGCGAAGCCATCCATGGGTGGTGAAGATTTCGGTGCCTTCCTCTATCACGTGCCCGGGGCGTATGTAAAAATTGGTCAAGGTGTCATCAATGAACCTGACCACCCGTGTAGCAAGGGATTGCATAACGCAGGGTATGATTTCAACGATGATTTAATACCGATTGCAACAGAATATTGGGTTAGGCTTGTAGAGCATACATTGCCACTAAAGAAATAGAGTCTCCGCCGTTACATTTTCGCCATTATGAGGTTATTATCCGGCGTGCCGCCCTCTTCAGCGGCAGCCTTCATACTCTCATTGTAATCTGTCGCCGCTTGCCTGACCATTTCACCAATATTATTGGCGACAGCTTCGCTCATTCTGCCGGGCGCATCAATCTGAATGGCATTTGCCGGATTTTCCGCATATCTGGATTCCGCAATAGCCGTAGAGTTTGGTGAAAGCCCCAGACTATCGATATATTGCTCTGCGTTTCTTGTAGCATTAAAAAACAAGACATTATCAAAAACACCTGCAAACGGATTGGGACGATCATCGCGCAACACATCCCCCTCATTCGCGCGGATCTCTCTGTTCAGATACCCTGAAAGGTTGGAAATATGATTTTGTCCGCCGACATGAACAATAATGCGCGGCGGATCTTCACTGCTCGCAATAGCCGAAATAGCCGTTTTTTGCATTTCTTCTCTTAGGTCTTCATTTGTTTTTCGATGCTCTAGCCCCGGATCAGTCGGTACAATTTCAATATTGTTATTAACGGCAAAAGCAAGCGTATGCATAAAGGGAAGCTCTTTATACGGATCAGGAACAATTCCACCATTCTCACGAATAGCCGTGACATATTTTGGCAAACTTTCGGGAGGAAGCTCTATGGACAATGCAATATCGTCACGCCCTACCAAACGCGCAGCAGCCTCTAACGCACCAATTTCAGCGAAAGCAGCGGCAAGTGCAGGCTCCTGCAGTTCATCGGGTATATTTTCATTCGCTTTCTTTTCCAGATCGATATCAAGATGCTGTTCACCAACAACAACCAGCAGAGGCGTTCCTTCCCGGTTTGTTCTGAGATAAGATTCCATAAAGGTTCTGACGCTTGCATAGGTACGCAGCGCAAAATCTTGATAGACGGCCTTATTGATTTCTTCATCACCCATAGCATCACCCTTTATTTTTCTTTCATCGTAATATTTTATGTTAACTGCTGTCAAAAACAAAAATGCTTGACACTTACGCAAAATATATGCTTTTGATTGCACTATGAATTATGCACTGACACAAAACCGACGACGATTGACCCGCTAGGAAATCCTCCTTCAGCGAGACGTTTTGTGCTGCCAATTCCCAACATCATGACCGTTTTCAATACCAGGCTTACGATTCCCTTAAAAACCAACCACTTACACCCTTGTATTTATAGGGTGATTACGGCATTTTATTGATGAACAAAAAACGAAATACGAAAAAAATGACAGAGATATTTATAGACAAAATCAGCTCCGTGACAAAAAATCTGGAGCTCAACCACGTCGAAACAATTATGGATGATCCATCGGTGGCTCTGCCCTGTGAGATGGGCACGGTTCTCGCTGCGGAAGTTTTGGAAGATAAAACGGTTTATAATGAACTGGAGCTCCCTTCAGGACGGATGTCGAAGCTTAAAAAAGGTGATATTATTGCTGTGGCTTTGGGTCAAAGACGGGCGCTTAAAGGCTTTGTTGGTGATCTACCAACCTCATTACATCCGGGTGACATTATCCATTTATTAAACCTTGGCGGTGTGGCCGGTGAATGCACAAGCGCAAACACAAAGGAAGTGGGCAACCCGTTGCGGATCAGAATATTGGGCGGCATTACAAGAAAAGGTAAACAACTTAATATCAATCAAAAAACGCTCTATAGCCTAAAAGACACAATGAGCAGTACGATCCCGCTGATTATTGTTACGGGCACAAGCATGGATAGTGGTAAAACCACCGTCGCCATTGAAATCACAAAAACCCTAACGCGGATGGGTATGAAACTGGCGGGCGCAAAGCTTACGGGTGTTGGTGCGCTCCGTGATCTCTATAAGATGCAAGATTACGGCGTTTATAACGCGGTATCATTTGTTGATGCAGGGATAACCTCAACTGCAAATATTGATGATGAAACAATGAACCAAATGACAAAGGGTGCACTGGATTACCTAAGCCAAGATAACCCTGATGCGATTATCGTAGAATTTGGTGACGGGTTAATGGGTAAATACGGCGTTTCGGCCGTTCTTAAAACGCCGGAGATACAAAAGAATGTAAGGCTTCATATTGGTTGTGCAGGTGATCCTGTGGCTGCGATTGGCTTGGCAAAAGGATGCGCCGACATAGGCGTGCCGATCGACGTAATCAGCGGCCCGGTGACAGACAACGAAGTGGGTAAAACAATTATCAGGGATGAAATGGACGTTATTGTTTATAACGCCTTCAACCCGACAACAGAATGGATGGATTTGGTGATCTCAAGATGGCTACACGCATATCAATTATCGGCATAACCGGCTACACCGGATTAGAGCTATTAAGACTTATAAACGCGCACCCAAAGGTGGAGATCGCGCATATCACCTCACGGCAACATGATGGCGTGAGTATTGGTGATGTTTACCCGCATCTGGCGCACATGGATCACCCCGTGACCAATCCTGATTTGGATAAAATTGCGGCGGATAGTGATGTTGTGTTTTTGTGCCTCCCCCACAAAACCGCGCAAGATACTGTTGCCGCGCTCTATGGAAAAGTAAAAATCATAGATTTATCGGCGGATTTCAGGCTGGATGATGTCGCCACATACGAAAAATATTATGCCACACCGCATAACCACGCCGATTTATTGGATAAGGCGATTTACGGTGCGCCGGAGATTGTCGGTGCGGACGCTATCGCCAAAGCAGAATTAGTTGCCAATCCGGGGTGCTTTGCCCTCCTCGCGCAGCTTATGCTGTTTCCATTTGCGGGCACGATTAAACATGCGGATATCATGGCGGTGACAGGTTCCAGCGGATCAGGAAAAACTGCAAGCGACGGCACGCACCACCCCGTGCGGAGTCACAACATGAAAAGCTATAACATCAACAAACATAGACACATCCCTGAAATTTGCAGATCCGCAGACATTAGCGAAGATCAGTTGAACTTCGTACCAACATCAGGGCCGTTTACGCGGGGTATTTTCGCCACCGCGTTCGTCACCACCAAAGATGGCGCAGAGATGAAATGCGCGGGCGATGTGTATGAAGGCCATCCTTTTGTAAGGCTGCAAGATGAAGTCGCACTCGCCAATATTATCGGCTCTAATTTCTGTGATTTGAGCTTTGGTTATGACGTCCCAACAAAAACCCATATCGTACAAGGCGCACTTGATAACCTAGTAAAAGGTGCAGCGGGATGCGCGGTGCAGAACATGAATTTAATATGCGGTTATGATGAAACCGAAGGGCTAACCCAACTCAGCCCGCTTTACCCATAAGGAATTAGAACAATGCCAGATAAAAGCAAACTCCCAGATTTTTTCATCAACGCATTTTACGAGAGTAAATTCCGCGACAATCTTTTCATCGTGAAAGCCAGCGGCAGCGTGATTGAAGACGCAACCGCGCGCAGTAATCTGATCGCCAATATTAAGGAACTCAATCTGGTTGGGATTAAAGTTATTCTGATTTATGGCGGGGGGAATGCGATTGACGCGGCGCTTGAACAGCGCGGTATCGAGGTAAAAAAGGATGACGGGCGGCGCATTACCGATGCGGCAACAATGCAAGTCATCCGCGAGGTTATCGGCGGTGATTTATCCTTGAGCATCTACGAAGCCATGCAACAACATAACGTCGAAGGACTGTGTTTTAACGCCGTCCCCTCTGACTGGATGAGCGTTAATTTACGCCCGAAAGAGCCTGTTGATTTTGGCTTTGTCGGGGATATCGCCGATATTCATACACGCCCCGTGATGCGGAAGTTAAAGATCACTGACTTTATCGCCTGCCCTTGCCTGTCAATCAGTGCGGATGGCCATTTGTGCAACATCAACGCTGACACCATCGCAACACAACTCGCCTCAGGCTTGAAGGCCGATAAGCTGATCTTTATGAGCGATGTGGACGGCGTGAATATTGATGGCGAAACGGCCCTGATGGTGACGGCGGAGGATATCCCCGGTTTAATTAAAGACGGCATCGTCACGGACGGTATGAAAGTAAAAATGGAAAACTGCCTTGAGGCCTTAAACGCAGGCGTCAAACGCATCCATTTGATTAACGGCTTACGGGAAAATGCTCTGCATAAGGAAATATTTGAATCCGTCGGACCCGGCACCATGATCCTGCGGGAAAGTGAATGCGCCAATTACATGAACGAAGTCGATGTTCAAAAGGCCATCGGGGGGAAGTGATGAACTTTACATTTCTAGATCCCAGATATGGAGCCTTAGGAAGGTTAGATTATTTTCTTTTTAAATATGTCTATTTAACGGTTGCATCACTTATTTTTATACTCCCTCCGTTAATCTTCGGACATGAATATTTTCCTCCATTCTATTTATTTATACCAGCCGCAATTTTCATAGGCTACCTTAGTTTTGTTTTTGATATTAAGCGATTAAGAGACTTAGGATGGAGTTTTTGGTTAATATTGATACCTTTGTCTCCGCTGTTTGTTATGGTTCCAATATGGGTTCTTCCCGGGTCTGTATTTGATATATTTGAAATTATGGAAAGGAATCCATTTGTTGTAACAACGATCGTTATGGGACTGAATTTATTTATCATGACTTTCCAAGCTTTACTGCTTTTCGTTAAAGGCCAAAGAAACAAAAACTCAAAACTTTCATACGATGAGTTTTAAGAGAGATATAAGATTATTTTAAGGACGTTTTTAAATCATAAGGACCAAAAAAATGACAACCACGCAAGACATCATCAAGGAAACCGAAGACGTTTTGGTTTCAACATATAATTCCCAGCCTGTTGTCATGGACCACGGAGAGGGTTGCTATGCGTTTGATACGGACGGGAAGAAATATCTGGATTTCGCCGCAGGTATTGCTGTGGCTTCGCTTGGGCATGCCAATCCGAAATTACTGGAAACCATAAACAAGCAGGCCGCGCGGATGATGACCTGTCAGGCATCCTACGCAACGCAAGAGAAACTCAAGGCTGCCAAGCTCTTGATCCAATCAAGTTGCTTTGATCAAATTTACTTCTCCAACAGCGGCACGGAGAGTGTTGAGGCCTCCCTGAAATGCGCGCGCAAATGGGCGTATGATGAAAAGGGCGAGCACTGCAACGAGATTATCGCCTTCCGTAAATCATTCCATGGGCGCACATACGGCTCAGCCAGCGTCACCGAAAAACGCCACACACAGCCCTTTTTCGGGCCATATCTTGAGGGCGTGCATTACGCGGAATTCAATGACATAGACAGCGTGAAAGCATTGGTTTCCGATAAAACCGCCGCCATCATTATTGAGCCTGTTCAGGGTGAAGGTGGATTGGTGCCTGCGGATGAAACATTTTTAAAAGCGCTAAGAGCCCTTTGTGACAGCGAAAATATCTGCCTGATCTTTGATGAAGTGCAGGCCGGATTTGGAAGGCTCGGAACGCTCCACGCCTATCAATCATTCGGCGTAGAACCCGACATTGCCGCGTGGGCAAAGGGCATGGGCAGCGGATTTCCCGTGGGTGCAATGGCAGCAAAAGAGAAATTCGGCAAAGCCATCGTCGTTGGAACGCATGGAACAACATACGGTGGAAACCCCCTCGCCTGCGCTGTGGCCGCATGCGTCATGGAAGAAATGACACAAGACGGTTTTATGGAGCACGTGCAGGAAATGTCGAGCCTTTTGTTTGACGGCCTCGCCAAAATTCAACGTGAATCCAACAAAATCACCGATATTCGCGGCAAAGGCCTGATGATTGGTGTGGATACCGTATTCGAAATCAAAAACGTTTTGAGAAATCTGCAATCAAATGGATTGATGGCAACACAAGCGGGTAAATCAACGCTCCGTTTGACGCCGCCCCTGATTTTGCAAAAAGAACACGCCGAGGAAGCCATCGGCATTATTGATAAAACATTGAAAGAAATGGATTAAAACAATGACCAAACCCGTGAAACATTTTCTGGATTTACCGGATATCGCACCGGAAACCCTTCGGGCAATTATCACACATGCGCATGCGCTGAAGGCCGAGAAATTCAACCCACCGCAAGTGATGGAGGGGTTATCCCTCGCGATGGTGTTCGATAAACTCTCTACCCGTACACGTGTGTCATTCGATGTGGCGATGAAGCAGCTTGGTGGACATACAATTGTGATGAGCAAAGGCGAAATGCAGTTTGGCGGCGCAGAAAGCATCGAAAGCACGGCCAAGGTTTTATCGCGTTATGTTGATGCCATTATGGTACGGATGAGCGATCATGAAAAATTATCCGAATTGGCAAAGCATGCCGATATCCCGATTATCAACGGCATGACGAATAAGTCGCACCCCTGTCAGATTATGGCCGATATGATGACCATTGAGGAGCATCTTGAAACTGCAGAGGGCAAAAAAATTGCATGGTTCGGTGATTATAATAATGTTTGTCAGTCTTACATTGATGCCTCAAAAATCTGGAATTTCGATTTTGTGATGGCGTTGCCGGAAGATTTAAATAGCAACGTACCAAAGGGCACGAATTTTACCAATGATGCAAAAGAGGCCGCGAAAGGCGCGGATGTTCTGGTCACTGACACATGGGTGTCATTGGGGCAAGAAGGCAAGGACATCGAAAAATTCTGGCCGTATCAGGTGAATGCGGAGCTTATGGCTCTGGCGCAACCACACGCAATTTTCATGCACTGCCTGCCGATCCATGAATGGGAAGAAGTCAGCGAAGATGTCGCAAAGTCCCCCGCCAGTGTAATTTTCGATGAGGCCGAAAACCGCCTTCATGCGCAAAAGGCCATCCTTGCATGGTGCCTGAGTGATGCGGGTGTGCGTCTGGCCAAACCGATCGGGTTTTAAATGATGTTGTTCATCGACATGAATCCAGAACAGGTTCAGATTGCTGAAAAAATAGAAAATGATGATGCACAAGAATATGTGCTAGATGCATATATGCAATACTTAGAAACCAAGGACGAAGATCAGTATTTTTGGTCTTACATGTTCCTCAACGAACTGTGCAGTGAAAAGCCGGAAGTGCTTTGGCAGATAACATTGAAGTTTTGCGAAAAATATAACTCAGATCACCCCGCTTATGGTGCTATGGGGGCAGGACATTTAGAAAACTTGTTAACATGGCATGGATCTCAATTTATTGATCGTGTTGAATTAGAAGCCAAACGTAGTCCTCGTTTCAGAAAACTATTAAATGAAGTCTGGATGGGAGATGAGAACAAAGACGTC
The DNA here is from genome assembly GCA_965263215.1 of uncultured Micavibrio sp. Lineage (GTDB taxonomy): Bacteria > Pseudomonadota > Alphaproteobacteria > Micavibrionales > Micavibrionaceae > UBA1672. Next base: position 1,143,561 of record OZ253663.1, on the reverse strand, counting down.
ACAAAACGTGTTGAATTTTGGCAAAAGGCTATTCCAAAGGATGAATGAAGATATTCATGAACGCAACAAACGTGTCGAAGCCGATAAGGCGTGGGAAACGTCCCTGACACGGCGGAGCATTATTGCGGTTGTGACTTATCTGATTGTCGGGTTTTATCTAAACTTACTAAAAGTTGATTATGCGTGGCTGCATGCTCTTGTGCCGCCCGCGGCCTATGTGCTATCAACACTCTCGCTAGGGTTTATTAAGACGATATGGATTGAAAAAATCTATAAAAAGAAGGATTGAGATTATGAGCGCCAAAGATCAAAAAGGTAAAATCGTACTGGCCTATTCCGGTGGTTTGGATACTTCCGTTATTTTAAAATGGTTTATTGAGGAAGGATACGAGGTTATCGCCTATATCGCCGATGTCGGTCAGGAAGAAGATTTCAAAGCCGCCGAGGAAAAGGCATTGAAAGTTGGCGCAGCCAAAGTCTATGTAGAAGACTTAAAAGAAGAATTCGTGCGCGATTACATTTTCGCCGCTGTAAAATCGCAAGCCATATACGAAGGGCGTTATTTACTCGGTACGTCTGTGGCACGGCCAATTATCGCGAAACGTCAAATTGAGATCGCCGAAAAAGAAGGCGCGGAATATGTTTCTCACGGCGCAACGGGCAAGGGGAATGATCAGGTTCGTTTCGAGCTTTCTTACTACGCGCTAAAGCCCGATATAAAAGTGCTCGCCCCATGGAAGATGGAAGAATTTCTTACGCGTTTCGAAGGCCGCGCGGATATGCTGAATTATGCCGATCAATATGGTATTCCGGTAACAGCCACCCGCAAAAAACCCTACTCCGAAGATGACAATATGCTACACATCTCGCACGAAGCAGGCGTTTTGGAAGATCCGAACGCCCCGGCGGATGAGGATGTATATTCCCGTACAAACGGCACAGCCACATCACCGGACGAAGCCGACATTTTGACAATTGATTTCGAACAAGGGATTCCTGTCAAGGTCACCAACCAAACCGACGGTAAGTCCGTTTCCGGCGCAGTTGAATTGTTCGAATATCTCAATGATCTGGGCACGAAACACGGCATTGGTCGCCTTGATATGGTTGAAAACCGCTATGTTGGCATCAAATCCCGCGGCGTTTATGAAACACCGGGCGGTGAAATCCTTTATAAGGCGCATCGTGACCTTGAAGGGTTGACCCTTGATCGCGAAGTTATGAAGCTCCGTGATCAAATGTCATTGAAAGTGGCAGAGCTGATCTATAACGGCTTCTGGTTCTCCCCCGAATTTGATTTGCTGATGACCTTCATGGATAAGGCGCAGGAAACCAACACTGGCTCCGTTCAGATCAAGCTGATCAAGGGTGTGGCCTACCCGATCGCCCGCAAGAGCCCGATTGCTCTGTATGATTCGGAGCAATCCTCCATGGATGTGGAAGGTGGTTATGATCAAAAAGATGCCGATGGCTTTATCAAGATCAATGCGGTGCGTTTGAAAAACAACACAGCCGTACATGGCAAACCCATCAGCCAAAAATCAAGTAAGGCCGCATAATATGAGCAAAAGCACAGCAACAGTTACAGGATCAGGCGATATCAAACATCTCGTGTTAGAATTTGACCCTGCCTCTGACGGCTGGTTTTTATATGCGCATACCACATTAGATGAAGCGCCAACCGCTGAACTATGGCACATGACCAAGGAAGACGCCCTCGCGCAGGCACAGGCAGATTACAATGTCGGCACGCATGATTGGAGCGAAGAAGGCGAAAACACCAGAGAGCCAACCCGCGATTCAAACGGCACAGAACTTAAAGATGGTGATACGGTCACGTTGATTAAAGATCTGGACGTCAAAGGCGCAGGCACAACCCTTAAACGTGGAACAACAATTAAAAACATCAGTTTAACCGATAACCCGGAACAAATTGACTGCCGCACAAAGGAAGTCAAAGGCCTTGTTCTGCTCACCTGTTTTGTCAAAAAGATATCCGAATAGAAAATTAGGAGAAACCATCATGATTAATAAATACGCAAGCGCATACTGGGTTGGTGATTTTAAAGATGGTATGGGACATATCTCATCTGAGAGCGGTGCATTGCACGATATTCCTTACGCTTATACGCATCGCTTTGAAGACACAGCAGGATCTAACCCTGAGGAGCTTATTGCAGCGTCCCACGCCGCGTGTTTTTCGATGGCGTTATCCCTTATGTTAAGCAAAGCTGACATGACTGCAAACGATATAAGCACGAAGGCAACTGTATCTTTAGAAAAAGATGGTGATGGTTTTTCCATTACTAAAAGTCATCTAGAAGTTACCGTAAGACTTGCCGGAGGCGACGCAGATGCCATCAAAAAATGTGCTGAACAAGCAAAAGACGGTTGCCCGATTTCAAAAGTTCTGACGGCTGAAATTTCTATGGATCTCACTGTCGACACCTAAAGGTAAAGACATTCTACTCCATAATTAAGTCAGGCGAGGAACCAAAGAAGCTTTCCTTGGTTAGCGGTTCGCCTTGTGATCTTAATTCTGCGCATTTCCAGAAGGCTTGCTCGGCCTTCACAATGACTTCTGCATTATAACGTGCGCGTTCGGCCATATCCTCACGAATATCATAAGGGGATGTAAAATTATCTAAATCCGCCCCTTCCCACAAAGACGACATTGAACCTTGATTTCCAATTTCACCATGAAGATGCGTTAAGGTATTTTGATCTTCTGATCTATTCTTCCACATATCAATAAGAGCAGCTTCACCTTCCTCATGTGCGCCCATAGGCATAGCAACGAAAACACGATTGTTAATCTCTATGGCAAGCGGGACATCTTCAAAGTCAACAAAGTCTATGCCAGAGCGTATATTGCCCCGTTTAACATGCCCTTCCATGGCCTCTTTTAATTTATCAAGCACTTCAGGATCAGGGTGCGTAACACTAATAAAGTTTTTACGCCCTTTTTGTTTACTTTCGGCCATGCGTATCATGCCACTGGTCAGCGGTGATAAATCATCATTTCTGTCAAGATTTCCAACAATCAAAACATCATCGCCCTTCTTCATACCGGATAAGTCTCGTGCAGATATTTCCAAACGTCTGGCTTTATATTTTGACGTTATATGTTGTGCCATAAATTTTGTATCATTCGACACCAATGACAATAAACGTCCGTATTTTTCGCCGGTTTCGGCATGATTTTTAGTTGATTGCGCCCAAGCTTCAAAAAACTGGAATCTGTTATGACCATTATACTTTCCGCGCTCAAATCCGGAGGCGAACTGCAGTAAATGCGCGTAGGCATGCGCACCGCCAACATCGGTATAATCACGGTCTAATTTATCGTACGGAAAATCTTCAAAATCTTCGGAAAAGCCATAATAAAGGTTACGCCTACAGTTTTGCCCGTATGGCGCAATCGTATTGCGTTTCCATTCTGAAATTTGTTGCGGTAAATCGTCAGACTTATAATCAATGACCACAAGATCACCAATCATGGCTGAAACTGAATCCCTGTTATTACCCATTTTTTCGTTCTTTTTTATTTATCTGACGTAAAATAACATTTTTTGTAAAATAAAATCAAGTAATGCGGTAGTCATTCCAAGCTAAATTTGCTAAAGCTAAGATACACAAAAAGCAGAGAAAATTATGGATATCCATTCATTTTACGCACTGGTTGGCTTTCTACTTGCGGCCTATGCCGTTGTGGGTAACGACGCAGTGCAAACACTGGGAACATTTATTGCCTCAAATATTAAGGTTTTTAAATGGTACTGGCTTTGGGCGGCGGCCTCCTCGGTTCTTATTGCCACACTGACCTACGGCTGGATTGTCAATGGTGGTGATATCGCGTTTGGACGTTTGGAAAAAATTCCACCTGTGCAAATACAATGGTATCATGCGGCGGCTCCACTCATCTTGGTTCTGCTCACGCGCGTTGGTATCCCGGTTTCAACCACATTCCTTGTTCTCTCCACCTTCGCAAGCACACTTGTCCTTGAAAAAATGCTCGTCAAAAGCGTCATCGGTTACGGTCTTGCTGCCATTATTGCCTATGCTTTGTGGATGATCATTTCACGCTTTATGAATGAAAAATACAACATGGTGAAAAAGGAAAACCGTGCAAAATGGCGTATTTTGCAGTGGTGCGCCACAGGATTTCTTTGGTATAGCTGGCTAAGCCATGACATGGCGAATATCGCTGTATTCCTGCCTAGAGAGCTTCCTCTGTGGATGTTTATGGGCGTTATCACCATATTATGTGGTTGGCTCGGTGTTATTTTCTGGAGCAACGGCGGTAAAATCCAACAAATCGTTCTGGAAAAATCAGGTACGCGCTTTATGCGTTCAGCAACCATCATTGATCTTATTTATGCTGTGATCTTGATCTACTTTAAACAAATGAATTCCATCCCCATGTCCACAACATGGGTGTTTGTTGGTTTGCTGACAGGGCGTGAACTGGCAATCGCAACGACATATCGTGATACCTACAAGGCCGGATATGTCTTCCCGCTTATTGGGAAAGACTTCCTGAAAATGATGATCGGCCTCGGTGTTTCTGTTGCCTTGGCGCTTATGATCCATTATGTGTTAGAACCAGCAAATCAGTAAACACAGGACTAAGACATTATGAGTAACGAGATGTGGGGCGGACGGTTCGAAGATAAGCCCTCCGATATCATGGAACAGATCAATGCTTCAATCGGTATTGATAAACGCATGTGGCGACAAGATATTCGCGGTTCTATCGCGCATGCAACCATGCTCTCTCAACAAGGCATAATCACAAAAGATGAGGCCGTTGAAATTGTTAACGGTCTAAACGCGATTGCCGAAGAAATTAAAAGCGGCCAGTTTGAATTCAAACCAGCACTTGAAGACATTCACATGAACATTGAGGCACGCCTGCGGGAGATGATCGGCGAAGTTGCAGGAAAGCTCCATACCGCACGCAGCAGGAACGATCAGGTCGCCACCGACTTTCGCATGTGGACACGCGATGCGATTGATGAAATTGTACATTTAATCGAGGATTTACAAGACGTTCTAGATGCTTTGTCTGAAAAGCATAAGAACGATATTATGCCGGGGTTCACGCATCTTCAAGCGGCGCAGCCCATCACACTGGCCATGCATCTCGAAGCGTATTACTGCATGCTAAACCGCGATAAGTTGCGTTTTATTGATGCACGCAAACGCCTAAATACTTGCCCGCTTGGTTCGGCGGCTCTCGCAGGAACGCCCTACCCGATTGATCGTGAATTTACGGCAGAAAAGCTTGGCTTTGACCGCCCGACTCTCAACACAATGGACGGCGTATCGGCGCGTGACTTTGCCAATGAGTTTTTATTCGCTTGCGCGCAAACGGGTCTGCATCTCTCTCGCTTGGCGGAAGAGATCATCATCTGGGCCACACCGCAATTTGGTTTTATACAGCTTTCTGACGCGTGGAGCACCGGAAGCTCTATCATGCCACAGAAGAAAAACCCCGATGCGGCGGAATTGGTACGCGGCAAAACGGGACGCTTAAATGGTAATCTTGTGCAAATGATGACTGTGATGAAGGGACTTCCTCTCGCCTATAACAAGGATTTACAGGAAGATAAAGAATCCGCATTCGACAGTTTCGACACGATTTCACTATGTATACAAGCGATGAAAGGCATGTTGGAAAGTGCGACATTTAATACCGATGCGATGCTAAACTCCGCCGAAATGGGCTACACGACCGCGACTGCACTTGCCGACTGGCTCGTGATGAATTTAGGCCTACCGTTTCGTGATGCACACCATGTTACAGGCGCGATTGTGAAAATGGCCGAAAATAAAGGCTGCAAGCTTGATGAATTGGACCTAAAAGATATGCAGGCCATCCATGCCGACATTACGGATGATATTTTCGCCGTGCTCAGTGTAAAAAAGAAATAAATGTAAAAGACATGTTTGCCACGTTGAAGAACCTTTTCTTTCTGTTGATCTTTTTCGGCGCATTATCAATCTACGTCTATGATTATTTTTATGACATAAACGGCACGCGCCCCCCGAGAAACGCCGCCGAATTAAAACATTGGCAAGCCCCCATCCAAACAAACTTACCGGGCACACACGGTATTAAATTCAAACATGGCCAGTTACGCTTTATGGCTGAATTCGAGGTTAGCGGACGCGTTTTAGGTAAAAAATACTATGATGATGGGCGCTATGCACAAATCGCCCCGATGGATTTATCATTGGGCTGGCAATATATGTCTAAACCGCGCGTCTATAAAAACGCGAAAATGCACAATCATAACCGCGTATTTACTTGGGAAGGGGAAATTAAAATCCCGCGTCAGGACGCCATAAGAAGTTTTGCAAATATTCACATTATCCCTGCCAATGAAGAGGTTTGGAAAAAGCTTGTAGTACTTGAAAAAGAGCAATTCGTGACACTGTCAGGTCATTTGGTTCATTATGATGAGCGTATTAAAAACCGAATTTTTATGCTCCGCACATCTCTCACACGCAATGATACGGGGCTAGAATCCTGCGAATTAATGTATGTGCAATCTGTCGAACAATATTAAAAGCGCCTAGTTCAATGTCTCAGGCACTTGCATTGCTTGTTCCAACGCATCCAAAACATTCACGGTCGCCTGCATAACACCCTTCTCATAACCTAAAACATAGCCTGAAACATCCACAAAGCTTGCGCCTGCCTGCGCCAGAACACCACAATTTTGATTGGTGATATCCTGCCCGCGCGCGACGATCAAACATTCTGTACCGTGACTTATACCCGCAATGACGGTTGGATCCGCACCGGTCACAATATAATCACACCCAGCGGATATCGCCTCTTTCGCATCCTTTTGGTTATCGGCCTCAACGCCGATAATGGCATCTGCGCCATGATATTTTCGAACAGTTTCAATATCATCAGCCTGCTTAATCAGTACGCCATCCGCACCTTTAATATCCGAGATATCGTTCAAACCACTTACGACCGCGACAAGCCCCTGATCACGTATGACGGGTATTAAATCCGTGATGCGCTCTTGGCGTTCCTGATCATTCTCATCGCAGACCAGTTCCACAACGGTAAAGTTTTTCTCATACCCCGATCCGCGATTAATCGCAAAAGCCATTTGGCGCACATAACCAATAAGATCAAGCATGTTCGAGAAATCATCTATCCGCACATAAATGCCGCATGGCGGGCTTCCGCTCTTGTCCTTACTCATGGTTTAGCTTACCTTTATCTATCTAATATGACGTTTGCAGTGCTAATGGAAAAAATCCTTCAAATCAAGAACCTTCATGTCGATTTCAAAACACCTTCGGGCATGTTTGAAGCCGTGAAAGGCGTCAGTTTTGATATTAACCGCGGGCAAACGGTGGCTTTAGTCGGTGAATCCGGCTCTGGTAAGTCTGTAACCGCCCTCTCGGCAATGAAGCTTTTGGCCTATCCGGTGGCATCCCACAAGGATGGGTCTTCGATAATATTCGAAGGCGAAGAGCTGATTGATAAGCCAGAGTCCTATATGCGTAAAATCCGCGGACAACAAATCGGCATGATCTTTCAGGAACCGCAAAGCGCGCTTAACCCGCTCCATACGATTGAAAAACAAATCAACGAAGTTTTGAAAATCCATCAGGGCATGAATAATGATCAGGCCAAGGCGCGCGTTCTGGAATTACTCGATATGGTTGGCTTATCACGTTTCAAGGAACGCCTAAACGCCTATCCGCATGAGCTTTCGGGCGGACAACGCCAACGTGTGGTCATTGCGCTCGCCCTTGCCAATAACCCTGAACTGTTGATTGCCGATGAACCCACAACCGCGCTGGATGTCACGATACAGGCGCAAATTCTGGAACTGTTGCAAGATCTTCAAAAAGAACTCAACATGGCCATGCTGTTAATCACACATGATTTATCCGTCGTTGAAAAAATGGCGGATTATGTCTGTGTTATGCGTCATGGTGAAATTCTGGAGCAGAAGGATAAAAAGACATTATTCGCAAAGCCGGAAAATGAATATACGCAAATGCTGCTGAACACTATTCCGCGCGGTATGGTAAAGCCCTTAAACAAAGATGCGCCAGTTCTTCTTAAAGGCCAAGACGTGAAAGTTTACTTCCCGAATAAACGTAATTTCTTTGGTAAAGCCATCAGTCATATCAAGGCCGTTGATCACATTGATCTGACAATTCACCGCGGCGAAACGCTTGGTGTTGTGGGGGAATCAGGTTCGGGGAAAAGTACACTTGGCTTTGCCGCGCTTAGATTACTGAATGGTAAGGGCAATTTAAAATTCGATAATATTGATATCTCTGCCTATAACAAAAAATCCATGCGCCCACTGCGCTCACGCATGCAAATTGTGTTTCAAGACCCTTATGGTTCCCTCTCCCCGCGTATGAGCGTATCCCAAATCATTGAAGAAGGGCTAAAACTGCATCACAAGGATTTGTCGGAAGAACAGAGAGATGAGCGCGTTATCAATGTTTTAAAAGACGTCCATATGGATCCGGCAACGCGGAATCGCTACCCCCATGAATTTTCAGGTGGTCAAAGACAGCGCATATCGATTGCACGCGCCATGGTGCTTAATCCTGAATTTGTAGTGTTGGATGAGCCGACAAGCGCACTTGATGTATCCGTACAGGCGGAAATCGTTGATTTGCTGCGAGAGCTTCAGCAAAAACACAATTTAACCTATATGTTCATCAGTCATGATCTGCGCGTTGTACGCGCCATGAGCCATAAATTATTGGTGATGAAAGACGGCAAAGTTGTAGAGCACGGTGATGCGCAGGACGTGTTCAACAATCCGAAAGAAGAATACACAAAAGCTTTATTAGAAGCGGCAATGAACTTAAAGGCCAAAAAAACGGCTTAGTATTTTCTGCCTGACTACGTTAGCGCCAATTCGTGATCAACAACAGGAACTGCTTCGCTATATTGATCAAGGTGAGCCTTAACAATGCTCAACACATCGGTGCTACACACCATGCCCATATGGCTTTGTTTGCTTTTAGGGTCTACTTCAATGTTTTCTACATCAGAATACTGACCAGCCCACGGGTTTTGTGCAGAATCTACGGCAACAACACCATCATATGCAGAATATACGGATAATAACGGTACATCAGGCGGCCCGTTTTCCATGTACTCTTTCAGTTCTGCTTGTATATCGCGATCACCATGATTGAGCAGAACAAAAGCACCCTCAACGAGTAAATTAACGCCCGATTTATCCATAGCAGCCCCGAGCGGCGTGCCCAATGTCGTGACAGACCGCACCTTATCAGGATTACGATATGCCAATAACAGGCTTTGAATTCCACCTAAACTATGCCCCACTAAAGCAACCGGCTCACCGTCATGTTCTTCAAAAATTCTGTCTAACTGGTTTTGTTGACGCGTGGTGATTCCCCCTATTACACCAAGATTAAGCCCCGTATCAGAGTCATACGGCTGATACCCTTCAGGCCGTAAAGACGTACGAAGCGCGTATGTCGTCATATCGTGCGCCATGAAACCGGGAATGGCCATAACCGGTCCACGATATACATCTGATTGGGGCATTATAAAATCACGCGCAAAGCCAAATGCGCTGTTCATCATCTCTGTCCCTGTGCGCACCCCCTCAAGGGCTGTATCGCAATATGACGGTGAATTAAACTTATCCATAACTCATACTTTCTTTATTATGAATTCATTATAGATATATATGGGTCATGCTTGTCCATGACCTTCTATGACGCGTTGCACCATCTCTCGGCTTTAAACACAAATTTTTGCGCGTTTTTGTGCATTTTTCCTTTGCCTTTGCAATAAACACCGTGTTAAGACCTTACTCACGTTTTTAAGTTAGACTTAAATATTAAACAATTTAGAAAGAGGTGAACACTGTGGTCAGTGTCAACGTAAGAGATAACAATGTCGATCAAGCTTTGCGCGTTCTGAAAAAGAAAATGCAACGCGAAGGTATCTTCCGCGAAATGAAGCTTCGTCGTCATTACGAAAAACCATCTGAGAAAAAAGCACGCGAAGAAGCCGAAGCGATTCGTCGTTGCCGTAAGATGGATCGTAAACGTCGCGATCGCGATGGGTATTAGTCCTAAATAAATATTCAACAAAAACTGCCCTCGTGAACGCGTCGGCAGTTTTTTTGTGCGTGTAAAATTATTTATGAATATGATAGACTAGTCATTCATTTTTAAATTTCAGGATTAAAGACTAAATTATGATGTTTTGTGCAAAGAAGAATGCTTTAAAATTTTTACTGATCTTACTGTTCAGTTTTGTGCCTGTCGTTGCTCACGCTCAATTTCAGGAAGACAAAGAAGACAAAGAAGAAATGAAGTGGGAACGCTTCGAGTCTGCAACCGGTGTCTTTGCAACTAAATTCCCAAAACTCTATATATATAAAATATTCCCCTTTCGCTATAATAAGACGGACGTTGCTTTCAGCACTGAAATTGTATCCAGCCTAGATGGAGGGAGTGCAACAAAAGACAAAAGTATTATGATCCGCGCAGTGCAAACTTTTGGCGATGAAATCACCTCTGGAGAAGCAAAAAAAATATTGGAAAGTGAAGCCAGACGATATGCTCACTCTGTTCGATCTATTAAAGGTAAAGTTCTTGCGAACGAAGAAGTCAAATACAATGATTTTCTAGGGCGAAGGTTATATATAACATATATGGAAAATGGCATTAAGTACGGGATGCGTATCCGTATCTATCTCACCGATTATTCCAAAATTGAACAAGTTCTTACAGGCCCTGCCAGAACAATGTACTCATATCGCTCAGATGACTTTTTTAATTCCATTAAATTATTTGATGGCATGAATCAACTTGAGGAACCTGTGAAATTAGGTGGTGGATGGATCAATTACACATCAAAGAACAACATTTTCTCAGTAAAACTTCCTCCTAAAAACTCTGATTATTCTCCCGCTTTACCAGCGTTCAAAGCGTCACGCACATCTGAATCGATGAACTTTGAGTTTCACGATCCCGTTAGAAACCAAAAAGTTATTTATGGTGCGTATTCATATAAAATTGGTCAAAAAGTAACCTATGAAAATGCAAAAAACATTTTATTTGCAAGCCATATCACACGCTTTGTTCGGAATGCTTCTATAGATAGCCTAAAAACAGAAAATGACATCATTGATGGCGTAAATATTATGTCGACAAAGCTTATCATCACCCCCCCTCGTAAATTACCTTATATCAACACTGTTTTTCTGGAAGTACGCTACCAGGGGGATACTATCGTTGTTCAGGAAATCCTGACAAGTGCTGGACATGCAAGGTCAGAACTGCCCAAACTTCTCCTTGAATCAATAGACTTTCATCCTGAAAAATATGCACGCGCATCCAAGAAAAAAGTTAAAAAATCTGATGACGCTGGAAATAATGAGGAAACTGAAGAAGAGGAAGAAGAGGAAGACGCTACACCGAAAGAAAGCTATCTTGACTAATGTGGTAACTTTCTGGTGGACACGCCTTACTTAGAGCTACGTTCTATATTTTCTGATAGCCATACTCTCTCACCTTCCGATAAATATGGCGATAAGTTTTCTTCAACAGATCGTAGATATTGCGCTAACCATTCTTTCTCGCGCTCATTAAGCATATCACTTATAATCAGTGACGCATCAAACGGGGCATAAGAAACTGTTTCAAAATAAAAGCTGCCTCTTTTGATGCTTTCCGATACTAAAACCAAATTTTCAAGTCTGATACCGTATTCGCCCTCTTTATAATATCCAGGTTCATTAGACAGTAACATCCCTGCTTCAAATGGCTTTTCCTCCTTAGGCGATATGTGCGTTGATTTCTCATGTACGCATAAATAACACCCCACGCCATGACCTGTCCCGTGCGCGTAATCTAAATCAACTTCGTGCAGAGACTTACGTGCCAACGCATCAATATCCTTACCGCTTGTTTCTTTTGGAAACACCGCAGAGGCAACGGCTATATGCCCCTTGAGCACGCGCGTGTAATTTTCCTTCATTTCTTGTGTCGGTTCGCCAATAGCAATGGTGCGTGTGATGTCCGTTGTACCCCATTTATATTGCCCCCCACTATCCACCAATAACAGACCATCGCCCGTCACCATGCTGCTTGATCGGTGTGTCGCCCGATAATGAATGATTGCACCATTTGCGTTAAAGCCTGCTATTGTTGCAAAACTAGATCCTAGATAATCTTCGCTTTGACGACGGAATTTTTTTAGGGCTTGCTGCACGGAAAGCTCGCTAAAGGTTACTTTATTTTGTTTACCTTCAATCCATTTCAAAAACTTGGTAACCGCGATCCCATCAGCGATGTGCGCTTTACGAATGGCCTCTTGCTCGCTCGCGCTTTTTATCGCTTTCGGTAAAACACACGGATCTTCTTTGTTCAAAATCTTGATTTTGTTATCTTGCGCAAATTGTGCAAACCATTGCGGTGCAGAGGCTTCGTCCAACCATAATGTGCCCTTGATGGTTTTCATTCTTTTTTCTATTTGATCAGAACTATAGACACGCGTATCTCGCCCCAAGGCCTTTACAAACATGTCAGCGATTTTTTTCTTATTTGGCTCAAACCCAAAGGTGACAACATCCTTTCCCAGCGTTTGGATGACCTCTTCAGATAGCTTGTCTTGATCAACGAACCAATCCATTTTACCGTTCGCATAAAGCACGGCATACGATAAACACAACGGTGAGAAATCTATGTCGTTACCCCGAATATTCAAAAGCCAGCATATTGAATCTCCTGCCGTAATCAGACATGCTCCGCATTTATGTTCTTTCAATAATTTACCGATTTTCTTCCGTTTATCGGCAGAAGAACTTCCGGCGATCTCATCTGGAAATATGCTCACAGGTTCGCATGGTTTTTCCGGCTGTTTTTTCCAAATGCGATCAATCAAATTACCCACGATGGGCTTCAGTGTTATATCCTTATGGTCGACCTTTTCTTTTATTTTTTTTATTTGTTCTGCCGTCATCAACCAAACATCATAGCCAATAACAGTGCCATACTCGGCATTCGTCTCCAGCCATTCGCCCATAGACACTTTTGTACTATCATCTATTTCATAAAGCTTTGTCTCAACTTGTTCTTTCAATTGTGTCGCGTATCGGCCATCGCTCATAACGGAGGCTTTATAGTCCAGAATGATTGAAACCCCGGCGCTCCCCGTGAAACCGGTTAGCCATTCCAAGCGCTCCGCATAGGGGGCAAGGAATTCGCCTTGAAACTCATCGGTACGCGGCAAAATGTACCCATCAAGCTTTTCTTTTTTCATTTCTTTGCGTAAGGCAGATAGTCTGACTTGATAAGGACTGCGTTTTGATGCCATGTTGTAACCTTAGGTGAAATTCAATATGCAAAGCCAAGGATAAAACGAGCGCTGCAAAGATGAAAGGAATTTTATGCCCTATCTTATTCTCGCACTTGGATTAATTGTTGGTGTGTTTGCACTGTACCGTTTTTTTATCAAAGCGACGCCCGCCCAAATCAAAACATTTTTTCGCATTTGCATGCTTATTGCATACACGGCAACCATGCTGTTTTTTGCAATGACGGCGCGAATTTTTATTTCAATCGGACTATTATTCTTAGGCATACCGTTTGTCATTGGATATTACCGAGAGAAAAAGAACGCGCGAAGTCAAATTGATAAGACTTCTGATCAACCGGAAGAATAAAATCAGCCAAAAAACAATGTTAATTTCTTGCATCGCAGCAAGGAATATGTAATTTGTGATGCAAATAAATAATATGAACAGAGAGATAATATTATCATGACACAACAAAGCTTTAAGCCCGTCAGAAAAGCCGTTTTTCCTGTGGCCGGATTGGGAACACGGTTTTTACCAGCCACAAAAGTTATGCCAAAGGAAATGTTACCCATCAATGACCGCCCATTGATTCAGCACGTATTTGAAGAAGCGCGCGAAGCCGGTATCGAAGAATTTATTTTTGTAACAGGTCGTTATAAAAACATGCTGGAAGAACATTTTGACTTCCAGCCTGAGCTTGAACAAACACTGGAAGCACGCGGCAAGGACGACATGCTCGCTAAGGTACGTGACTCCGAAATGCCTGCAGGTAAGCTGTTCCTGACCAGACAACCAAGACCATTGGGATTGGGACACGCCGTATGGTGCGCGGCTAAGCTTGTTGGTGATGAGCCATTTGCCATCATGTTGCCTGATGACATCGTGAACTATGAAAAAGGTTGCCTGTCACAAATGATTGATTCCTACAACCAATATGGCGGTAACGTCGTTGCGGTGAAGGATGTCCCGTTAGAAGAAACCAAGAAATACGGTATTCTCGACATTGGTGAGGATAAAGGTGACGCCGTTGCTATTAACGGCTTGGTTGAAAAGCCTGATCCAAAAGATGCGCCATCCACACTTTCCATTATTGGTCGCTATATCCTTCAACCTGAAATTTTCAAACATCTTTCTGTATTCGAAAAAGGCGCAGGTAATGAAATTCAACTGACCGATGCGATGGCCAAATTACTGGGCAAACAAGAATTCCACGGCCTACGCTTTAAAGGTGATCATTTCGATTGCGGAAGCCGTCTTGGATTCATCGCGGCAAACCTTGCCTATGGTCTGAAAGACCCTGAAATCGGCGAAGGCGTTCAAGAGCTTCTGAAACAATACTAATAAAATTGACGAGAAAGAGAACAAGATAATGAGCTACACATTTGATCCTACAATCCTGCGTGAATACGACATTCGCGGTCAAATCGATAAGAACCTGTCCGAAGATGATGCGTATGCTTTGGGACGCGCATTTGGAACGTTCATACAAAAAGATACCTCTATCGGTTCAAATCATGTCGTTTGTGTTGGATATGACGGGCGGAACAGCTCCCCCGCCCTATCTTCTCGCTTATGCGAAGGCTTAAAAGAAACGGGCGTGCGCGTCATTAATGTTGGCCTTGGCCCAACACCCATGTTGTATTTCTCGGTCAAACACTTAAATGCCGACGCAGGTATTATGGTCACAGGATCACACAACCCGTCTGATTATAACGGATTTAAGATGACCCGTAACAAAGCACCTATTTTTGGTGAAACCATTCAAGCCATAGGCGCCCTGTCTACGGCAGGTGATATTACGCAGGGTGAAGGCTCTGTTGAAGAATTCGACATTAAAGATATTTATGTCGACCGTTTGATGCAAGATCTGGAACTGACACGCGATATGACCATCGCATGGGACGCCGGAAACGGCGCGGCGGGTGAAATCCTTCAACTATTAGCCAAGAAAATCCCCGGCACACATCATTTACTATTCGAAGACATTGATGGCGACTTCCCTAATCACCACCCTGACCCAACGGTTGATAAGAACTTGGTTGATTTGCAGAAATTGGTGCGTGAAGAAAAATGTGACCTTGGTATTGCCTTTGATGGCGATGGCGACCGTATCGGTGTCGTTGATGAAAACGGTGCGGTGCTGCGTTGTGACATCTTGATGACCATCTATGCTCGTGAAGTGATTGAAAATAACCCAGGCGCGGCAATCATTGGTGATGTGAAATGCTCACAAGTCATGTTTGACGAAATCAACAAAATGGGCGGCAAGGCCGTGATGTGGAAGACCGGCCACTCCTTGATTAAAGATAAGATGCAAGAACTGAACGCCCCCCTCGCCGGAGAGCTTTCAGGACATATCTTCTTTGCCGATAAATATTACGGTTTTGATGACGCGCTCTATTGCTCAGTTCGATTGCTAAACGCACTTTCAAAAGCAGATGGCGGCCTTTCAAGCCTGACGAGCCACTTGCCGGTATTATTCAACACACCCGAACTCCGTATCGAAGTTAACGAAGCGGAAAAATTTGAGCTTGTACCGCGTGTGTTCGAAAGCCTAAAAGCGCAAGCCAATGATAATGCCGAGTTAGACGATATTGACGGTGTGCGAGTATCTACGCCTGATGGTTGGTGGCTTTTACGCCCGTCAAACACACAAGATGTTTTGGTCGCACGCGTTGAAGCCAGCAGCGAAGAAGGCCTGCAACGTTTGAAAAATATGGCGGGTGAAGAAGTCAAAAAAATAGGGTATACTCTGCAATTCTAATCGCCGAATCATATCGGCATCACAATGTGTAATCCGATAAGGTCGTGTAAATGAGTGCAGAAAATACTGTAAGACTTCTTGAACTTGTATCCTCTAAAATATGTCATGATTTGATCAGCCCTGTTGGTGCGGTCTCTAATGGTGTGGAAATACTTGAAGAAATGGGCGCCGACGATGATGTCACGGCTCTGATCTCTTTCAGTGCTACCCAAGCCAATGCAAAACTAAAGACAATGCGCTTGGCCTATGGCCTTGGCGGTGCTGATACAGGCATAAGGCTGGAGGAAATTCATCAGACCTTCAATGAATTCATCACAGGCGACAACCGCGTAAAACAGGACTGGGATGCACATCTTGATCTGGGGTTTGAACCCAAAACAGGCTTTCCCAAAATGGTTATGTGCTCTTTATTGCTGGCCTCTGAAGCACTTCCTAAAGGTGGAACAATCACAGTATCAGCAGAAGAAAACGATACGATTTTGGTTACGGGACATGGAGAAAGTGCAAACTTTCGTGACGGTGTAACCAATGCCCTAATGCTGGAAACTTCTGCCGATGACCTTGCTCCGAAACTTATTCATCCTTATATCACGGGGCTTTTTGCCCAAATATACGGATTTGATATTACGACAGATGCATCACAAACCGATTCAATATCCCTTCGCGTAAAACAAAACGCCTGAAGCGCACAAACACGGAGACGCGCAATATGGATGAGCTCACCAGCGACTTTGTAGCGGAAACGAATGATAATCTTGACGATCTTCATGCCGATTTAATTGCATTGGAAACTGCACCGAATACAGAACATATCGCAAAAATCTTTCGGTTTTTTCACACAGTGAAAGGCTCTTGTAGCTTTTTAAACTTCAAACATTTAGAAAAACTCGCGCACAATGCCGAAGACCTGCTCGCCAAATTAGATACGAACGCATCCATCACGCCGCACCATATCACCCTGATTTACGACAGTATAAACGCCATCAAAAGCAGCATAGATGCCATAGAACAGAACGGCGTAGAGACCGAGTGCGACCATGATGAACTTATTAAACGCCTCAATACCCCCTACGATGATAAAACGACTGTCTCAGCAATCCGCAGAATCTATGACACCCTGTCCGCAGCAGATAAAAAGAAAGAGGCCACCCCCCTTAGTGAGGCCTTTAAAAAACTGCCTGCCGTTATTGATGATCTGAATAAAAAACTTAATAAAACAGTCGCCCTAAGCATTAAAGGCGGGAATGTGCAATGCCCTGCACTTGTTGTTGAAAAACTAAAAGCCCCGCTGCTCCACATGGTTCGTAATGCCGTCGATCACGGCATTGAATCCCCTGACAAACGAAAAAACATTGGCAAAGATGAAACGGGAACAATCAACATTGTCGCAACATCAGAAGATAATCACGTGATTATTAAAATATCTGATGACGGGCAAGGTATAGATGAACAAGCATTAAAAGAAGACATCATAAGTCACGGATTGATAACAAACGATGCAGTAAACAACCTAAGCCGCCAAGATCTGCTCCAGTTTATATTCAAACCCGGCATTTCTTCGGCAGATCAAATATCACACACATCCGGGCGCGGCGTCGGCATGGATGTTGTTTATACCAACATAGTCGAACTTAACGGAACCATTGAAGTCGAGACCATTCGGGGTAACGGGTGTTGTTTTACAATAAAAATCCCCTACTAATCTTAGACAATACTGGGAATCTGTTCGCTTCTCCCAAATAAATACGGCACACTGCTTTTGAATAAACGGTAAGATGTTAATGTATTAGTGCCTTACCTGATGTTTAGAATATGTTTATATTTGTAGATTACTGTTTACTTGCTAGGGTCGCCTGCGTAAGGGGAAAAAATGAAATCTTGTTTAGTCATTGATGACAGTCGGGTCGTTAGAAAAGTTGCCAGCAGAATCATGTTTGATTTAGGGTTCGACTGCCGCGAAGCCGAAGATGGCCAAAAAGCATGTGATGCGTGCGAAGAATCAATGCCTGATGCCATTATTCTGGATTGGAATATGCCCATCATGAGTGGGATCGAATTTCTTGAAAGGCTCCGTAAAATGGAGGGTGGCGAAAATACAAAAGTTGTCTTTTGTACAACCGAAAGTGATGTAAACCACATTCAACGCGCCATGAAAACAGGGGCCAATGAATACATTATGAAACCTTTCGACAGCGAGATCATAAAATCAAAATTCATTCAAATCGGTCTTATCGAGAGTTAAAAAACTTTCAGTACTTTTTACAAACGGCTGTTGATCACGCGTTATAATCACTGATAAACATAGAGACATATATAAAAACAGCCTTGTATGCACAAGCAAAGCGGATTAGGTAATCAGGAATGAATATTGCAGATTTCGAAATTTATAAGGATCTTTTGAAAGAAAAATCCGGCCTGAGCCTTACACAAGATAAAGCATATCTGATCAAATCACGGCTTAACCCAATTTCCAAAAAATGGGGATATGACAATATCTCTGTTATGACCCATGTCCTTCGTGGTGTGCCCCCAAAAGACCTGATTGATGACATCATAGAGGCCATGACAACCGGCGACACATCTTTCTTTCGAAATAAAAAGGCGTTTGATGTTATCAGAGATAAGGTTTTACCTTATTACCTGAATAAACAGGGCGGCGATAAACAAATTAAAATTTGGTGCGCGGCCGCATCCAGCGGACAAGAGCCCTACTCTCTGGCGATGCTTCTTAAGGAAGAACAGGAAAAAATGACTGACTGGCATTTTTCAATCACCGCGAGCGATATATCACATGAAATTCTAGAACGCGCCAAAGAAGGCGTATATACGCAATTCGAATCACAGCGCGGCTTGTCTGTTTCGATGTTGATGAAGTATTTTTCTCAAAATGGTAATACGTGGTCACTGAATGACGATATTAAACAGATGGTCCAATTCAAAGACTTTAACCTTTTGAATGACATGTCAAATATGGGACAATTCGATATTATATTCTGCCGAAACGTTCTGGTTTATTTTGACGAAGAAACAAGAAGAGACGTCTTAAGTCGCTTGAGCGAACAGTTGGCGGATGACGGCCTCTTATTGCTTGGACACGATGAAAATATTATTGAAGCCGCGGAAGACTTCAAGGCCGTTACAAACTGCGCCGGTATTTACGCAAAATCAGAAAGTAATCATCTTTCTGACGCGTAAGATTTGTTTCCGTAAAAATACGCCCCGCACTATTGCACCCTTATTCATTTATGATTATAGTCCGCGCCTGTACACGGCAACCAGACACAAAATCTTAAGGCGCAAACCATGAACACCCCGATCATCAGTGACCCCAAAGCAAAAAAGATTAAGCGCGCGCTTATCTCTGTTTCCAACAAAGAAAACATCGAAGACTTCGCGCGTCAGTTGGAATCATTCGGCGTTGAGATTCTTTCGACTGGCGGAACGGCAAAAGCCCTAAGAGAGGCCGGAATATCGGTTAAAGATGTGTCAGAACATACAGGGTTCCCGGAAATCATGGAAGGTCGCGTCAAGACGCTCCACCCTTCTATTCATGGCGGTATCCTGGGCAAGCATGACAATGATGATCATATTAAGGCCATGGAAGATAATGACATACAACCCATTGATATGGTTGTGATTAATCTATACCCCTTTGTTGAAACCATTCTGAGCGATGGCAGTTTTTCCGAATGCATTGAAAATATTGATATTGGTGGCCCTGCGATGATCCGTGCCGCTGCAAAAAATCACGAACATGTGGCCGTCGTCACAGACCCGCAAGATTATGACCGCGTTTTAGACAGTATGAAAAAACATGACGGCGCGGTTACATATAAAATAAGACAAACACTTGCATTTACCGCGTTCTCAATGACCGCGACCTATGATTCAAGCATCGCAAGTTGGTTTGCGCAACAGACAAAAGAAGAAGCGCCACGCCGCATCAGTTTTGCGGGAACGCTTAAGCAGAAACTGCGTTATGGCGAAAACCCGCATCAAAATGCGTCACTATACCTTGTCGATAACGGCATTCGCCCGGGCGCCGCGCGCGCAAACCAAGTGCAGGGCAAGGAACTTTCCTATAATAACTTGAATGACACCGACGCCGCCTTTGAATTGGTCAGTGAATTTGAAAAACCGACAATTTCGATTATCAAACACGCCAACCCTTGTGGTGTTGCTAGTGATAACGATATCGTTAAAGCCTACAAAAAGGCATTAATGTGTGATCAAACCAGTGCCTTTGGTGGCATCATTGCGCTGAACCAAACACTCACTAAAGAGTTAGCATCCCTAATCATAGAACGATTCTTCGAGGTTGTTATTGCCCCTTCTATTGAAGGCGAAGCCATTGATATCCTACAGCAAAAAAAGAAAATTCGTGTCCTGACTACAGGCAGTATGCCGGATGCCGATCAAAACATTCCCATGGTGAAACGCATTGCGGGTGGCCTTTTGGTTCAAGACGCTGATAACGACATCATCGACAGTGAAACAATGAAAACCGTGACTGACCGCGAACCGACGAAAAAGGAAATGGAAGACCTTCTCTTCGCCTTTACCGTTGCTAAACACGTTAAGTCCAACGCCATTGTGTACGCTAAAGACGGCGCCACAGTCGGTATCGGTGCAGGTCAGATGAGCAGAATCGATTCGTCACGTATCGCAGCCCTAAAGGCACAAGAAGCAGCGAAAGACGCGGGATGGGATGAACCGCTAACGATCGGGTCAGTCGTTGCATCAGATGCGTTCTTCCCGTTTGCAGATGGGCTTATCGCCGCCGCCGATGCAGGTGTGACCGCCGTGATTCAACCTGGCGGATCAATCCGCGATCAGGAAGTCATTGACGCCGCCAACGAACGTGGCCTTGCGATGGTGTTCACAGGCATGCGCCATTTCCGGCACTAACTGCCCTTTCAATTACATAAAACACTTGCACAAAAGCTTTCATTTACCTTATACTTCACGTAAGTAATTAAAAAAAGGCACACAAATGTGCTACTATTTAGGTGATAAGAGAGCAGCAATATGCACACAATTCAAAGACTACAGTTGTATAATACACTCTCCCCAAGCACCGCATAAGGGTTAGATTCTATGATCTACATACTTATAAAAAAAAGAGAAATATCTCTGATAACAATAAAAAACAGGGTGGTATAAAGAGGGATAAGATATGGGTTGGTTTTCAGACGCAGTAAGTTGGACCGGTAGAGCGATAAACAACACCGCTGGTGCTGTTGTAGGTACTGTCATTGGCGAAACTGCATCCGAAGCAATCGGATGGGATGCAGCAACCGACGCCGCGAAAGTCAGAAATGCCGTAATATCAGAAGGTGTAGAAGTCGCGAAAACAACCGCAGCCGTCGTCGGTGGAACGGTGCTTGGCGAAACCATCACAGATGCAGTGGGATGGGACGATGCGAAAATCGTTGCACAAGCACGAAACGAAGCCATCAGCACAGCATACACATGGACAACAGAAACCGCCATTCCGGCCGTAGCTAATGCAGGCGAATGGGTTACGGTCAATGTACCTCCAGCCCACCTTAATGTTGTTGGTTGGGCAGCGCGAGGCGTAGAAGCTCTCGGCTATGAAAACGATTTAGCAGACAAACATAGACGCAGCATAACAGGTATCAATAATTTTGGTACGTATGTAGCGAATAACCCAGTAAGAGCCGGACAACTGGCCGTACAAGGCTTTTCAAATGGTGTGACCAGTACCGTAGGTTTCATTGGTGATGGTGGACGCATGATTATATCAGGCGCTTACGATATCGGGCGTAATGTTGTATCAGGTACTGCCGACCTTGCCGTCGCAGGCTTCAAACATGGTGTTAATGGCCTTCATAGTCTTGGCGCAGAAGATGGTGCGGGGCCGGTTTTTGAAAATATAGATACTTTTGCGATCTCAAGATCATGGAACGAAGCCAATGGTAATGGCGGATTCTTTTCAACAACCAAGTCATGGAATGAATATTCCGGTGGAGCATTCGGCTACTCCACATGGATGAATGACAATACGCAGTGGGCCGCAGACCGCATTGAGCCTGAAATTGAGGCCTATGTTGATGTACGCGAATTCATTGAAGATGCCAATGGTGATATGATTGAAAACCCTGCATATAATGTCCCTGTAGAGGTTGAGCCGGGCACAGAAAACGATCTCCCAGACTATATTCAATCAAAAATTATTGAAAACCCTAATGCGACCTATGAACGTGTCCTTCTGTATGGTGGTCAGGCTGTGTTCGAAATCCCGGCCTTCATCGGTGTTGCTGCCGTTACAGGTGGTACAGGTACGGCCGCATACGTAGCACGCTTTGGCGGCAAAGGCATTCAAACGGCTGCCACACTCAGACGTGTAGATATGGTGGCTGACGGTGTTCGCCTTGCACAACGTGGTACAAAACTCGCCGACAAGGGTGCCGATGCAAGTAAAGTTACACGCGCCCTTGGCATGGCCGACGAATTTGCTCAAGGAACACGCCGCTTCACCATGGGTGAAAGAGCAATGCGCCGTATAAAAATGACATTAGGTATGAACGTAGATGATGCGGGTCGTGCTTTGAAGCAATCTGACCTTATAGAGTATTTAGGAAAGAAGGCGGATAAATTAGATGATGCCAAAAAGGCACTGAGAGAATTGGGTGAAGATGCAAGCCCGAGACAAATTCAGAACGCTGAAAGAAAAGTTAGGAACGCTGAAAATGCGCTTGAAAGAGCACGCACAGAGGTTAATGCTCTCGTCAATAGTGGCAGCAATGCCCTTGAAGAAGTCACTGAACAAGCTGCACGCAACGCGACAAGAACATTAGAACAAATGTCACCAGGTGCACGTGCCATGGAAGGTTTCCGAATCGGCTCTATGCGCGGCGTTAGATTTAGCGACCCCTTCCGCAGTCCTGTCATTGACGGCATTGGTGTCGGTGGTTCCTTTGGTGTCGGTGTATGGGCCGACCAGAAAAACGCACAGGCCGAAATTGAGGGTGGCGTTTCCATCTCTCAAAGCACAACCGAAGGCGTGATCGGTGAAACAACTGAACGCGCAAGAGAACTTGGTGAAGACACAAGTTGGTTTAAACCCAATGGCGCAGATTCGACAGACACACCAACAGAAGGCCCTGTGCCTCAAAATAACTTACGGGATACATTCCCCAGCGTTCCAAGCGGACCTGAACTAGATACTCTGCCAGGTGGCGATCCGTCACGGGATGAACAATCAGGCATATTTAACAATCGTTCCAATGGCTTAGTGATACCAATTGAAACACCGGTATTCAATGTTGAGGTATCAGAAGAAGCGGCGAATAGCCTAAGGCAAGCAATACAACAACGATAAAAAAGCAAAGCAGGTAATTAAATTTGACAATACGCCACCATTTCCGGTACTATCTGCTTTAATAGTATAAAAATATAATAAATAAATGTGATAAGTAAGGGTGTAACATTCCATGGCAAATGTAGGTCAGTTAGACAACGTATTCAGACTACTTTTTGGTGGTGCGGCACGTAATGCCAACTTCCCCACGGCTCTTCAGGATGACTTGATGAAAGTGCTGTCAAACGCTGACAGCTTGGACTCCATGGCAGACGACATCGTTGCATGGCGCACCGCTATCGAAAACGGTACGCGTAACGTCGTTGACGAAGCTGGTGAAACGTTCAGAGTTACTGACGAAATGGTTGCGTTCATAGGGCGCCCACAAATTGCAGCACGCCTCGATGCTATCCCGCATGTTCAAAAGGCAGCTTTAGAATTTGATAACATTTATAAAAGCTCCGCCAACCAGATTGATGTCAATGTATTGATCCAATCCATCAATGATGCAACACCAACAAGATTATCGGATGCTGACATCACTGCTATTCGAAGAACTTTTGATGATGCCGCGGATGCAAGAGAAGCCACAATCAAAAGCATCATGGATGACCATGGTGTAACAAGGCAGGAGGCTCTTGAAGGTTTTTCTCAAGAAATGATCCGTAGAGATGAGGCTGCTGGTCTTGGGGATGATGTTCCTCCCGTTAATGCTGCTGATGAAGCAACAACGCCTAAGACTGAGCCTGAAACAACAACACCAAGGGATGAGCCCGAAACAACAACACCGAAGGACGAGCCTGAAACAACAACACCAAAAGACGAGCCTGAAACTACGCCTCCGAGAGACACGACAACACCAAGAGATGGTGGTGGAACTGGTGAAATTCCAAGAGGTCCGGGTGCGCTTAGACAAGCTCTTACAACAACGTGGAATTACACATTAGGTATTTGGGTTAACCCTATTGCAAGAGCAACAAACGACTTTTACAGATTAGGTAGGAACATCGCGCTTGATTACGCGAAAAGAGGTATTTCTTGGAAACATACAGACCATGTATTTTCCAAGGGGTTATTCTCACGCGCGGATGTTCACAAAAGTACGAACACAGCCGGTCTTGCCCTTGATATCAAAGGTTCAAGAGCAGCAGAATCACCAATGAACTATAAGTATAGGCCTGAAGGTGCGGTTAAATCACCTGATGACTTATATGGTTCTGTAGAAGAAGTTGGTGAAGCCGTTAGAAAAGCACAAAGTGAAATTGAATCATCCGTTGATGAAATTACAACAAGCCTTAAAAGCGCCAGTGATGAAATTTCGGATGCAGCAAACCAGCTTGAAGCCGCAGAAGCACTTAAACAACAGGAAAGCTTCATAAGAGCAACAGCCGGATCATTTGGCAGTGTCTCAACAACCATCTTAACCGGTGGTAAAGCCGACGTTGCCACGCTTACAAAACAATTAGAAGGCATTATCGGTAGAACAGCCGACGAAACATCAAAGGCTATACTGCAAAAAGGCTTTGATGATTTAGAAGCCCTTAAAAATACTGATGGTCTTGATGATGGTACGATTGCCGCGAACAGTGCAGACATCTACCAACGATTAAATGCTGAATTATTAGCACGTGCAGATGAGGTCAATGGTTCTGCCAACGCCATGACTGACCGCGCCAACGATGTTCTACGCAGACACCAGTCAGCCATACAGAATAATGTTGAATCATCTGCATTAGGCGAATTAAACGAAGCCGTTGAAAATCTTGATGCGAATATTTCAAGAGTAAGCGGTAGAATAGCAGATATTGAAGCACCACCACCCCAGAAACTTGGTGACCACTTACTTGGTGGTAGCGTGACAGCGCGATTGGCTGCACATGAAGCGAAGCCCTTTTTAGAGAACGTCTCAGCATATTCTGACAACCTATCCAGAATTACAGGTGATATCAGACAAGGCTTAGATACAAGCGCACTGGATAACGCATTTGAAAATGCATTAAACAGCGGTGATGCAACACGCGTCGAAAACCTTCGCGCCCTCTCAGATGCCTTGGCCAACAAAGCTGAATCACTTGAAAGTGTGTCCGGTGCAAATGTAGGCGAAGCTCTGAACGGTCTGGATGAAGCTTTGGATGCGGTCGACAGCATGGACGAAGCTGTCAACAAATACACACGTACAACGCAAGATATTGATGCTGATATTTTCAGTAGAGCGGGCGCAAACACGGGTTTACAGAGAGAGCAAGCTGTTGGTCTCGTAGAAGCAGAGGTAACAGCTGGTTATCGCAGACAATTCAGACAACTCGTTGAAAGCGGCGATATCAAAGTCGAACTCAGAGAAGGACAAACATTAGACGACCTTCTTCGCTATGTTCCCGGTGAAAACGCATATAATTCAGATGCCATTAAAGGTAATGCCGGTCGCATCATGAAAACGGATTCTCAGAAATTCATGGAATACTATTTTGTAAGCCGTGACTTAGATGCTTCGATCAGACATGCAGAATCGTTACTCCAATCCGGTGATGAAAACAGATATTGGGAAGCCATTAAATGGGCTGCCTTAAGTTATGCGCGTAACGCCGACGCAGGCAAAGCAACAGACGTAGCTCGTGAAGACGACTTCTTCGCTGAATTCTTAACGGCTATGCGTGATCGTGCAAAAGGACGTGCAGGCTCTAACAGACGTGCCGGTGTGTTTGATGACCGTATAGAACAAGCCACATCAAGGTTTTTTGATGATGTTTCCGCACTCGGTGCTGACGTTCAGCGTGAACAGTGGGCCAATATGTGGAACCGCCACAGAAACTTGCGCTTCCGTGGTGACTTCTCTAACGAACTTTCATATCCTGGAAACAATCCGGAAAGAATGAGAGAACGCCGCATGGCGGAAGAATGGCAAACCGGTTGGGGCGCGACAGGTAACCGCGGTATGAACCCCGTTGTAAGAATGGTCAATTCGGTACCTGGTGCAATATGGAACTATTTACCATACAAAAACTCTTTCTTCGGATCGAAAAAGCTATCTCGTGAATCACTTTTCTTCGGCGCATTGCGTTGGGGTAGTGGTGCAGCGTTGGCTTATGGTGCATACAGATACGGTAGCAACCTTATTAACGGACCAGAAGAAACAAGAGCAAAAGAAGCAGATACTTTATCCGAGGCATTAGACTATTCAGAAGATAATGTTGCGCGCGTTCAGCAAAAAGCCACGTCTCTACAACAGCAATATGCACAAGTCTTGTCAGACATGGACAACGATATTGCCAGACTAACATCTGCACTGGATGCAAAAATTGCGGCGTCTACAGGCACAGAAGCTGACAACTACAGACGTATCAAAGAACAAATGCTGGAAACAACAGCAGCATACAGAGATCAAATTGTTGACGACCAGCGCGTTTCACTTGAAGGTGTTCAGGCGACACTTCTTGAAGTTCAAAATCGCGACGCTGCTATCAAAGGTGCAACCACCGTTGAAGAAGCCAACCAACTCTTGGCCTCACAGCAAGAATTCATTAATGCCATGGACTCGACTACAGAGAAGGCATTACACCTACGCTTAGATCAAGTGACAGAGGCAATGGAGAAAATAGATGGGGCAGTTGAATCTGGCACACCGCTAAGATCATCGCCGTTACCATCTGATATTTCAGATGACATTGACGCACCTGCCGGTTGGGTTGTTACACCGCCGGACATCAGTGCCTTAAAGCAACTATCACAACAAAAAGTTAGTGAAATCGAGCAATTTAAAGATAGAACTGCCAATGAATATATTACGGCAGCATCTATGATCGACCAGTACATTGCTGCTCGAACCGCTACTCTGGACCAAAATATCCAAGATGCGACAGCGGCGAATGACACAGAAAGCGTTACAAACTACGAGCAAATCAAAGCCGATATGCTTGAAACAACACGTTTGTTTAAAGAAGGTCTTGAACAAGATCGCGTTGCAACCATGGCATCTCTTGATACCGCCATCACGGAAATGCAACAGCTTGATACACAAATTCAGGGCACGACCAACGCAACAACAGCACAACGCTTGCTTAATGAACAGCAGCAAAAAGGTGACACCGTCGCGGAATTGGCCTTGCATACACTGACTGAGAGATCAACGCAGTTCCAGGCTGCTGCTACTCAGATTGATACGGCGATCAGTACAGTAACACCGTCCGGTGCAGTGACACCGGGTGTGATTACGCCTGTCACGCCGACGAATCCTGTTAATCCGACCACACCAGTGACACCAACAACGCCTGTTACACCCACTACTCCGGTAGTTGATAACAGACCACAATGGCAAAAAGATCTGGATGCGGACAAAGCCGAGGCTAACCAAGCATACGCGAGAGCAACCACAGCTTTGAACCTTATTCAGGGATATGTCAGCACGCCGACCGGTGATACGCCGGGTGCCCTGGAAATCTTGACATCTATAGATGCTCAAGAACAAGCGATCATTGATTTGCAGAATGAATTCCGCCAAGACGGTGAAATCCAAAAAGCAAATGATCTGCAACCTATTCTTGATCAAGTTCGCATTGGTGAAGCAGGCGCAAGAGATCAATACAACAGACTTGAAGACTTAAACAATTCAATGGATGCGTTGAAAGATCAGGCAAAAGCATACAGAGATCAGATCAACCAGATTACGGCGTACGCAGACACCGGAAGAGTGGCTGATTTGCAAAGACAGCTCAATTCAACGACTGAACAAATCGAAGCAAAGAGAGCTGAGGCCGAGCAGCTCTATGTAAGTATTGCGGACAAAGCAAAAGACAATGCCGACCTCATGAATATGAATGTCGACATCAAATATCGTTACGGTAACGCCTACCAAATCGACGAAGGCTTGAAAAAGCTTGGCGGCGGTGAAGGTGGCCTGCCCTATCAGCTCTTTGGTCGCGGCGAAAGCGGCGTAATGAGTGCTGCTGGCGGTTTACTGCAAACTGCATGGAATGGTGTTAAAGGCATCGGCGATTGGTGGGGCGAAACCAAACGTAACGCCCGTACACAGAGTGAAAGAAACTGGTTAAACGGTATCGAAGCCGGTGTTGGTATCTTTGGTAGTTTAATTGCATTCAACTTTATCAACGACAATTTGTTTGGCGGTAAAATTCAGGGTGTGGCCAAATGGGGTATCATGCTTGGTGTTGCTTTGTTCTTTATCAACCGCACAGGTAAACAAAATGACATGATGGTGAATGCAGCTGAGGGTAGAGGACAATTCTCGCTTCAAACAAATGGAAACTACAATGCAGTCTCCAGAACAACCAACAGAACATCGCATGTTCCTACGGCACGCACAACAACTCCGGGTTCATCAACGACAACGGCTACAACAACAGCGGCCGGTGCGGCAGGAGCAACAACAACGACTCCTGCAACAATTACAGCACCAATCGTTGATCGTAACGGACAACAGGTTAATCACATTGTTTACGTTGATGGCAAAATGACTGTTCAGGATATGGCTGGCGGCCTTCCAACAACAGCCAATGACCTTGTTGTTGATCCTGAAGCTGCAGCGCAGATTAATGCACAAATCCAAGCGGAGCTTAACCGCATTAAAGAGGAAAATGGCATTAACCCGGCAATGACGGGCAGTGGCTCACACTTACCAAACCCATTGAAGGCAGAAGTGGACGTTACCATTAACGATCCTAGTGGCAAGCCATTGCAGATGATCACCGTGGATTACACGATTACTGATCCTGAAAATGCTGATCTGACAGTACCTAAGGGGCAATAAAAGCGTACGAATCGCTTATGTCTTCCCATGACGCAGGACAAATGTTATGATTTTCTTAAGTGTTGGCCTATATAATCGCCTGAAACACTACGAAAACATGCCATTTCTGGCGGATCTAGCTATGTCGGACGAAATAGAAAATTCAGAACCCCCTAAATCACCCAAAAGCATGGGCGATGATTGGGGATCAGGCTTTGGGTCTGGTCGCAAAAGTTTGTTCGATAGCCCGGATGACTTTGACATCTATTGTGATCGTGAGCGCGGTGAAAACTACATCTTCCACGGCCCCGAATTAAACTGCACAATTGACTTTCTGGAGTATGATCACGCAACACAGCGCATCACCGTTCATACAAATGACCGCCAACGCTTTGATTTAGGGGCAAAAATTCAATGGCTTGTCCGCCCTTACATTGCAAAAGAACAATATTTATTCATTATCAGAACTGAAAATGGCAAGCCTATTGACGGATTTGAAGTACATCTAAAAATCAAAGAACCCGAGATTCAAGAAACTGTAAATTAACTGAAAAAAATACGGGCTTTTTTAAGAAAAACATTATATACTATTTGTAAGAAAGAATTGGGACGATGAATAAGCAGGTAGAAGACCAAAGTGGCAACACAGGTTCGATCGTTGATTTCTTCTACGGCGTTGAAGAGGATAACAAACTAAAGATAGAGGTGGCTATCAAAGAAGACGGTAGATGTGCTGTTTTTTATAATAAACCACTCAAAAACGAGCTTTCGTGGTTTGAATATGACTTAGATTTGTGTAAGCTTGGATTTGTAATGGACGGTGGCGAAACGCGTGACCTGGGAATACCGATAAAAAGGGAATTATCCAAGAACATGCAAAACAGTCATCAAATACTAATGATTTTAATGGACGATGATACGGGTTCACCTAAAGAAGGTACATATATTCCCCTCATAATCCATTCACAAAGTTAATAGCAATAAGATCTGATTAATCAGGCGGTTGAAAATTTAAAACAAAAAAACTACAAGGAGTGAAAAATGAATGAAGGTTTTGATTTAGTTGGCGCGGGACAACTAGCAGATACAATGAATGGTGCGAACCTTGTGCCATTGACAGAGGACTTTCTGTCTGATGATAATTTACTTGTGGCAACATTTGTTGTCGATGCAACGGGCGACATGGAAGTAACCGCAAATGGTACTGGTGTTGAAGTTGGTGCTCTTTCATTCTTGCCGGGCCAAGACACTCCGGAAGTTGCCGAAGTTGGTGGCACAGAATCAAATGCAGCCTTTAACATGTAATAACTTAAGGCCAAGCATACAGAATTTTAAAGACAGGCGCATAAGTGCCTGTTTTTTATTGTCTAAACTTATAAAAAAAAGAAACTATGGCGCCTTGTCCTGTACAGGCTGCTCCACCTGAGATGGACTTTTTTGAAAATACGTCACCATCATTTTTTTCCAGAATACTGACAAAATCAAGAGAACAACCACAGCCACCATTATCCATGACGGCTTGTTATTGTCCTCCTCCATGTAAGACTTTTCAAACAAGTCAGGCCCATCGTAATCAGGATCAAGCTCTGCGACTTCTACTTCCTCCGGTTCAGGCTCTTGCTCGACACCATCTTTCAACAACGTCCATTCAATTTCGTCTTCTTTATCGCTCATACCAAACCCATCGTTTCAACGCATCATTATGAACAGATTTTCATCACAAGACAATTAAGATTTTGATTGCTGTTTGCCTTTAAAATCCTTATCTTCCCACATGTTAGAAGAAGGTAAGCATGACAAAAAAATTAGAGCATATTCGTAATTTCGCCATTATCGCCCACATCGACCACGGCAAATCCACCCTCGCGGATCGTTTGATCCAAACATGCGGCGGTCTGGAAGAGCGTGAAATGACCGAACAGGTGCTTGATAACACCGACATTGAGCGCGAGCGCGGCATCACGATTAAGGCACAAACGGTGCGTTTGGCCTACACCGCGAAAGACGGGATTGAATACCAGTTGAACCTGATGGACACGCCCGGCCACGTTGACTTTGCCTACGAAGTGTCGCGCTCTCTGGCGTCGTGTGAAGGCTCCCTGCTCGTGGTGGATGCATCGCAAGGCGTAGAGGCGCAAACCCTCGCCAACGTGTATCAGGCGCTCGATAACAACCATGAGATCGTCCCCGTCATTAATAAAATCGACCTGCCCGCCGCAGATATCGACAATGCCCGCCACCAGATTGAGGATGTCATCGGCCTGCCCGCGGATGACGCTATCCCCTGCTCCGGTAAGACAGGTGAAGGCATTGATGACCTGCTCGAGGCGATCATAACCAAACTCCCCCCGCCGCATGAAGGCAAAGCGGAAGAGCCAACCAAGGCCCTGCTTGTTGATTCGTGGTACGATATTTATCTCGGCGTTGTGGTTTTGGTGCGCGTCATTGACGGCTATCTGAAGAAAGGCCAAAAGATCAAATTCATGAGCAACGGCGCGACCCGCGAGATTGACCGCGTCGGTATGTTCACCCCGAAAAAGGTGGAGCTGCCCGAACTTGGCCCCGGTGAGATGGGCTTCATCACCGCTAGTATTAAGGACATATCCGAAACCAATGTGGGTGATACGATCACTGATGAGAAACGCCCGTGTGAAAAGGCGCTGACGGGCTTTAAACCCTCTATTCCGATGGTGTTTTGTTCCTTCTACCCCGCCGACGCCAGCGAGTTTGAAAAGCTCCGTGATTCGCTTGGTAAGATTCGCCTGAATGACGCAAGCCTGCACTTTGAAATGGAAAGCTCCCAAGCGCTCGGCCTTGGTTTCCGTTGTGGTTTCCTTGGGCTTCTTCACATGGAGATTATTCAAGAACGTCTGGAGCGTGAATTTGACCTAGACCTCATCCCCACCGCGCCGTCTGTGGTGTATAAAATCAACATGACGAATGGGGAACAGATAGAGCTCTATAACCCCGTTGATATGCCAGAGGTCGTGAAGATCAAAACCATTGAGGAGCCTTGGATTAAGGCAACCATCCTTGTGCCCGATGAATATGTCGGCGGCCTGCTCCAACTCTGTCAGGATCGCCGCGGCGTGCAGATTGACCTGACTTATGTCGGTGATCGCGCGATGCTGGTGTATCGCCTGCCCCTGAACGAAGTTGTGTTTGATTTTTATGACCGTTTGAAAAGCATCTCAAAGGGTTACGCCAGTTTTGATTATGAATTGGACGGGTACGGGGAAAATGACCTCGTGAAGCTGGAGATTCGTGTGAATGAGGAGCCCGTCGACGCGCTCGCCATGATTGTTCACCGCGACAGCGCGGAACATCGTGGGCGCGGCATGTGTGAACGGCTCAAGGATTTGATCCCCCGTCAAATGTTCAAAATCGCCATTCAGGCCGCGATTGGCGGTAAAATCATTGCGCGGGAAAATGTCAGCGCCCTGCGTAAAGACGTGACCGCCAAATGTTACGGCGGTGATATCACGCGTAAGAAAAAGCTCCTCGAGAAGCAGAAAAAGGGTAAGGCGAAAATGCGCCAGTACGGCAACGTCGAAATCCCACAAAGCGCGTTTATTGCAGCTCTGAAGATGGGTGATGAGTGACAAAAAAACGCGCCTTAAAGGCAGTTATTCTGATTTTAATTCTAGTGAAATTTTTTCACTATAACAGTCACGTCATTCAGCAATATCATTTGTTTAATACCGTTGTACCCGTTGACGCAGAGGTTAATTGGCCTGAACAAGGGTTTGCTGCTTTAGCGATAAACTACAGTGGCTACGGCACGACTAGCATCTATTCAGTTTTAAACCTAACCGCTTTGACAAATCTCAAGAACGAAGATTTAAACATCTACCCTACTGCCCGAGTCATTCGATTAACATTTGAACTAAGAGGTAAAGAACACGAAACAGACAAAACAGTCTTTCGAGGAAAAGACTACGCCTATCAAGACAATAATTTTGTAAACGAAATGGTAGAAAAAGGATCACACCGCTTTTTCGTAAACCCCCAAAACCCCGAAAAAGATATTTTCATTTACAAACCACGCCCCAGCAAAGATGAAACTGTACGATTCTTTCTATCCGTAATCGTTGTTTTATGCGCGCTCCTGTGCTTTACGAACAAAAAACCTCTAAGAAACGTAGGTTATGTTGGCTCTTCTTTTTGTTTAGGCACTCTTATGGCTTTGCAACCTCATGGCATGGAATATATCTTATGTTTGTTAATCTTAGGCCTCTATATCCTCATCGCTTTCGGGATTTATAAATTATGGCACAAGAAAAAGAAGGTTGATTAGCCCACTCCCCTAACCCATCACTTCGTGCTACACTCACGCCCGATGAATGAAACCCCAGAGCAGAAAAAGCAACATTTAAACAGCCTCGCCGCCGGTGCGGTGAAGGCGCTGATGGTGCTCAACACCGCCTTTATTATTGGCATTTTAACGGTGAAAAAAGATACGATTGCCACCGATATTCATCTGGTGCAAATGCAGCCCTCTAACATTCTGTATTGTTTCATCCTGTCCATGGCGATGACGGTTATGTTGATTTTCACGTGTTATGCGGGGAAATGGTGTGATTATCAGGTCACCGTTAAGAAGGATAATATTTGGTATGTGCCGGGGAAATTCGCGCAGTTTCTATGCAGTCTGTCTTCTATCTTTGCTTTTGCGCTGACGCTGACAGGGTTTATCCTGCTCAGTAGTTATTTTTATGATGATAATCTCACGGAGCCTTACGTTCTGCCCGCGCTTGATTATGGCCTGTATGGATTTCATATCTTTATCATTATGCTGAATTTATTCGGCTGGTTGTTGGCGGTGGTGCGCCCGTTCCATCGGTGGTGCGTGGCGATCACCACGGCCTGTTGGCTTGGCGTTGGCTACATGCTCGGCTCTATTGGCTATTGCCCCCTCACCCATTGGCATTGGTCGGTGAAACAAAAACTGGGCGCGACCGAATTGCCCGACAGTTTCATCACCTACTTACTCAATCAAACAGGCTTCACACCCGCCCCCGAACAGGTTAATTTGTGGGTTGGCGTTGTATTTGGTGTTATAGTCATCATCACCCTTATCATGTGGTATGTTGATCTTACCGCCGATGGAACAGTAAAGACAAAGAAGAACAGGAAGACAGGACAGGAACATGGCTGACGCGAAGAAAACCGACGAACAGGATAATGAAGGCACTAAGCCGAAAACGGCGAAAAAAGCCCCAGCGAAGAAGAAAACACCTGCAAAAAAGCCTGCTGCGAAGAAGAAAGCACCCGCCAAGAAAAAAGCCCCTGCGGCGGCGAGTAAAACTGCAGAAAAATCTAAGGCCGATTTAAAGGTTAAAATTCCGCCCAAGAAGACAAAGGCCGCCAATGAAAACGATGCGGCGAAGGTTATTACGCACCCGCCATTCCTTTTGCTGCTCGCGATTATGGCGGGTATTGTTCTAGAATGGATGTTCCCCACCTATGCGGGTGGTCGTTTATTCGGCTGGATTGGGTTTTTCTTATTTGCCGGATCAGTTGCCGTTGCGAAGTGGAGCTTCAAGACATTTAAGACAGCAGGCACAAGCGTGCCCACCGATGAGCCTGTTTCAGCGATTGTATCAGACGGGCCGTACCAATATTCCCGCAACCCCATCTATATGGCGTTTTTGTTTGGCCTGATCGGCCTGAGCTTTATGGCGGATTCTGTAATGATGTTCTTGATGGTTATCCCGTTATTCTACGCGCTCGCGCTTGGTGTGGTTATCCCCGAGGAAGAATATATGAGCGATAAATTCGGCGATGAATATGCAGACTATAAGAAAAAAGTCCGCCGTTGGATTTAACGGAGTAACATCATGAAGCATCTTCTTCTTTTTACAGCAATTCTTACATTAACCGGCTGCGGTGAGACCGGACGTCTTTTGGGGACTGTCACCATGATCCCCGCACGTGTTTTAACGGGTAATATGTACACGGATACGGGCGCGCAATCTGACCTTATCCTACCCGTAGAAGCCGTTCCCCTGCATATGAGCGAATAATTTCCTGACCATTTCGCCCTGTTTCGTGATATAATAGGAAAAATATGGAGGTAAAGGATTTGCCCGTATCAACACCATCATTTCCAACGTTTAACAGCAGTTTCAAAGACGTGCAGAATTTTCTGGTGGGTGAAAACCTTATCCGCAAGGCCACGCAGTTGCGCAATGATCTGGCATTAATCCGTGAGCGTGACGCCGACCCCGAAGCCTTCATAGAGCGTACGCAATCAAGTACGAATACTCTGTTTGAAGAGCGCATAGAAAAAAGCATTCAAGACATTATTGATATCCGCACGCGCCTTGGCATTACAGAGCCACAAGGCCGCAACATCAAGCCGCTTGAAGACCTGCTTAATCCGTCCAAAGGGTCTGTCATAAACAGCTTGCTTTGAAAAACATAAATCATTGAAATTTTTAGAAAAAAAGCCCTGGCCGTCAGAGGGAGTGTGTGTGGGGGAGAGACAGCCAGGGACGGTGGTTTTATATGCCCCCCAGCCCCTAAAAGCAACAAAAAAAGGGGCTTATTTTCGTTTTTTTTGCACTAATTTCAAAAGTACATATTTTATGACCTCAGACCTGTCAAAAAGCCATAAAACCCGTTATAAATTATTTGAAAGAAACACAGGAAAATGCCAATGACCCTGACACTTTATAAGTTCGGCCCGCAATGGGGCATATCCGACCCCAGTCCGTTTTGTGTAAAACTTGAAAGCTTTTTAAGGCTCAACGAAATTGAGTTCAAATTTGGCGGTAAAGACATACGCAAATCATTGGGCAATGCGCCCAAAAAGAAGTTGCCGTTTGTTGTATTTGAAAATGGTGAATCCATGGGGGATTCCCACATGATTATTCGTCATCTGTGCGACACCAAAAATATTGATATGAATGCGCATCTGAATGATGAGCAAAAGGCAACATCACATGCCTTTTGCCGTATGTTGGATGAGGCCACATATTTCGTTGCACTATATTCCCGTTGGGTTGATGAGCCGGGGTTCAGTGTGGTGCGGGATATATTCTTTGCCCCTGTCCCTGCTTTTTTACGCGGGCGCATCAGTGAAAAATTCAGGCAAGGCAAAATCAAGGCCTTATATAGGCAAGGTACAGGCCGCCATAGCAGAGAAGATATATACGCCGCAGGTGCACGCGACATGGATGCTCTATCGACCCTGCTTGGTGATGATACGTGGTTCTTTGGATCAAGCAAACCGACATTACTTGATATCTGGGCGCATGCCTTTGTCATTCAGGTTATTGCGCCGCCGATTGATACGCCGCTTAAGGAACATACCTTGTTTTTAAAAAACCTGTGTGATCATGCCAATCGGTTTCAGGAAAAAGTCTACGGCGCATGATAACTCTCTGTGAAGCAGCATTAGATGTTTTAGAATGCGGTGATGCCATTCAAAAGGCACAAAAGAGCCGCGCTCATGCGCAGGACTGGCGTGATGGAGCCATCCCGAACATTGGCACAGCACCGAACATAAAAAGCCGCCCCGCAAGGCCGGAAAAACCCGAACTACGACCCGCCAGAGAAATGCCCAAACGCCGCAAGGCCGGTACGGATGCCTCTAAGGTTGCCCTCCTCCATGCGATTGCCCATATCGAACTGAATGCCATTGATTTGGCGTGGGATATTATGGCGCGCTTTTCAAAATATTCTGATGAGAATACAAAGGACGGCTTTTCCATCCCGCGTGCATTTTTTGATGATTGGGTCAAGGTCGCCGATGATGAGGCCAAACACTTCCTCATGCTCGAAGATCGGCTCAATGATTTTGATGCCACCTATGGTGACCTGCCCGCGCATGATGGATTGTGGGAAGCAAGTGAGCGCACCGCCGAAGACTTCGCCGCACGTCTGGCCATTGTGCCCATGGTGCTTGAGGCGCGCGGCCTTGACGTCACGCCCAATATGATCGCGATGATGAACAAACAAGGCGATGATAAAACGGCCGCCATGCTAAAAATCATTCATGATGATGAGGTCACACATGTACGTGCAGGCACAGTGTGGTTTGAGCACTGGTGCGCCTACCATAACCACGATATAGAAGAATATTGGCAACGCCTGGTCAAAGAATATTTCAACGGCAAATTAAAGCCGCCCTTTAATCATCCATCACGTGAGGATGCGGGCATGATCCGTGATTGGTATGAACCGCTCGCGGACATTGATTTTTCTGCAGACAAAAAACCGACATCCTAAAATGCTTGCGCTCAACGCATTTGACTGGTTAGATAACACCCATGGATATAGATAAAAAAGCAGACCTGCACACCAACGAGCTTCAGGATGATGGCTCTTTGGATCGAATTGATGATCAACGATTTACCCGCGAGCTAGATCGCCTGATTAAAGAATCAGAAGAAATGCGCCTGAACCGCATGAAACAGCACCGTACGCGCGGTTTTGTTGCGATGAACCTTAGTATTCTTTCCATCATGATTGGTATTGGTGCCTTTGGCTGGTTCTTCCTGATGCAGGCACAGCTTGGCTTGGGATGTTTGTTTTTGGTCATTTCCATTATCCCGTCAATTTTCCTGCACTTCTGGTCAGGCGGCCCGCTCAAGACATATGCGCGGGAACATAAAACCGTCTTTATGCCAAAACTGGCGAAAGCCTTAAACGGTTTGAGCTATCACCAAAATCGCGGCGTCAGTGCGAAGACAATCGAAAAACTCGCCGTTGTGCCTGCACATGACGTGTACGAAGCCGAAGATTGCTTTATGGGCTCTTATAAAGGTGTGAAGGTTATATTCTCGGAAGCGCGCCTATACTCTAAAACGCGCAAAGGCCAACCCGTATTCAGCGGTATATTCGTGCTGTTAGAAACGCCGGAGGAAGTATTTGAAGGCCATACGATTATCACCGCCAATGATAAAATGGTGAAGGCCTATTCTAAAACACGTTGGAAAACCATGAGCGAAGTTCATGTGAGCGTCTCTAACCCTGACTGGGATAAGTTTACAATTTATTCAACCAAGCCTGAAAGCGCAGAGCTTGTAATTGGTGAACGTCTATTGAAAGAGCTTGCCGAAGCGGCAGACATTTTTGATGAATCGCCGCTTACGGCTGTTCTGTTCGGTGGGAAGCACGTCTTTATGATGATTCCCTATGATAAGGATATGTTCGAAGCATCCGATCTGTTTGTGCCTGTCACAACAAAAACACAGGCGATGCAGTGTAAAAAGGAAGTCGAACAGCTTCTTGAGATTATTGATGTGTTTGATTTATACCAACCGATGGAAACATAGATCAACGTACCCCATGAGAATAACCCATAAAAAAAAGCCGCTCACATCTGATCGGCTTTCTTATTATATAGTCAAAATCACACATTAATCATGATCATGCGTATTCTCAGCGGCGATACGCGCAAGACGCTCATCGAACTTACTGGGCTTCTTCTCACCGCCACCAAGCCAACTTGTGACCTTATCGAACATAGAGCCCGCCATTGATTTTTGCTCCGGCAACGTAATCAGGCCACGTTCTAAATCTTCATTAAATCGATCCAACGTCATATTCTCATCTGTGATACCAAACTCGGCCAACTGCTCTGCAATTTGATCAAGACGACGCCCGTCATCCGATGAACGACCATCACTATATCCCGACGTTGCGTAGAACATAATCTGATCGCGATTGCCCAAAAGCCCTCTGATCTCTTCTTTTACATCTATTTTTGTCATCTTCAAAACCTTAATAAATTTGTTAATTTTTTGTCAAACACCCGCTCAGTGCTCAATGTATCTATACACCCAATCATCTATTTTTGTCAAAGTTATCATGCAGATGCCCCACCCGTGAGCGAGCCCTTAAATTGCTAAACCTTTTAAAAAGCTGCAAAAAACATAAGTAACTAAAATTTTATATAGTTTTTATTTAAATAAACAATAAAGTAAAAATATGAATTACTTCGAATTTTATCAATAATTAAAATCATATTTACTTGCCCCGCATACTATTAACTTAACAAAGGGGCAGTACAAAATGAGCTACGCATACAACACACATAATCAAAAACAAGCAATCGTCGGCACCATTATGGGCCTTATGAAAGAATTACAGACACTGGCTCCGCACCCGGATCGTCCTAATTATCACGGACCACTTTTCATTAACAGCAATCCTAACTTCAAAGTTGCAAACGACCATGACGGTATGCTCGGCAGTATGATCATGGAAACCATCCTCGGCAGCGCGGTTAGCGAAGCATTCTCTGAAAACATCAGTGACTGGGCAGAAAACATCGATGTTGCCAACGTTATGGAACTGTATAGTGAGTATCTTACTGATGTAGAAGACAGACAAAAGACAGATGCACACGGTCAGGGCACGATGGCGCGTATGTCAGGTAAGTCTATCTCCGGCGGTTTTAACCTACGCAGCACAATTTCAGAAGGCATGCAGGCATTTTTCGAAGACCTGCCAAAGCGTATGACAATCGAACGCAACATGGCCTATTACGCGAAACAGCTTGATCAATTAGACAACGCGCCTCAATATGCTGCGCCAAGACCGAGTTTCGCCGCATAAAAATCACCTCAATCAACTCTCTTTAAGAATCCGTACAATATGCTATCATCTTCAAAGTGATGGCATTTTGTCTTTGCAGTTCTGCTTTCGGATTTACCCATGAAAATTGACACCTCCTTGCTTCGCGAAAAATTCGTGATTAAGGAAAAACAAAATAAGAGTGATAATAAACAGCTTGCGATCGTCGCACGCAGCAACCGCATGGTGATCAACCTTCAGGCGGGCAGACTGCCGACAGAAACATTCATCGTGCGTACAAATACAATGCATAGCTGTGTACGAATGGTGGCGCTGATTATTGCTGATTACGAAAAAATGGGCCCTTTAACCCCGCGCTTGAAACGCATTGAATGGCCGGATATCTGGGACAGGTCACTGAATGATTATGAACGCAGATATAATCCTGATCGCTGGCTTTCCGTGTATTACAGAGGAAAGCCTATATACGCATACGGAACCAAACACCCCTTTTTAGACGTTATCGAGCAATGCGATGTCGTCAATAAAGGCGATTACAACAAATCGCTTGAGCTTGCCGAAGACGTATTCAAACGCGCCGGCAGAGAAGTGAACGTCAATTACGACAGCAATATCGCATTGGTCGCACTCTTAGGGCGTGAGACCGGCCGCTGTAGCATGATCCTGCGTGAGCCGGATCGCACAACCACGTTCAATTACTCCCTAAAGCCTATGGAAGCCGATGAAAAAATAAATGTGACACAAGGGCTTAGCACCGCGGCTGACTTCTTAGAGGGTGTACAGCTTTCCTATTTGGTTGGTGTAAACACAGAAAAGTTAAACCAAGGCGCAATTGATAAATTTTCGGACGAAGCCAAACAAGGATACATGGCACGTGACCGACTGGACCAATTAGAGGCACAAATAAACAGCATGGAAAACAGGTATAAGGTGCATTATCGCCCCGAACGCCCGCTCTTCGAATTCATAATGGGACAAGCCGAAAAATATGCAAAAAACAACGTCCTCGATGACGAGGACGAAGTTTATATTGAATAAAAATAATTAAGCCGCAGCAAGTTGTCTGAGGACGTAATGCAAAATGCCGCCATTACGGTAATATTCCAGCTCATCAAGCGTATCAATACGACAAAGCAGATCAACGCTTTGATCAGACCCGTCTGCATAAGTCACCTTCATCTGAACCTGCTTACCCGGTGTTAAACCATCGGATATACCGGTAATGGAAAAACGCTCATCCCCGCGAAGCCCCATGGTTTCCCTGTTCATGTTCCCTGCAAATTGCAAAGGCAGAACCCCCATACCAATCAGGTTAGAACGGTGAATACGCTCAAAGCTTTCCGCGACAACGGCCTTCACGCCCAAAAGACGTGTACCCTTCGCCGCCCAGTCACGTGATGACCCTGTGCCGTATTCTTTACCGGCGATGACAACCAGTGACTGCCCCTCGGCTTGATACAACATCGCTGCATCGTAAATGCTCATATCCTCACCGGTTGGCACA
The DNA here is from genome assembly GCA_965263215.1 of uncultured Micavibrio sp. Taxonomy (GTDB): domain Bacteria; phylum Pseudomonadota; class Alphaproteobacteria; order Micavibrionales; family Micavibrionaceae; genus UBA1672. Next base: position 1,102,329 of record OZ253663.1, on the reverse strand, counting down.
TGCTTGGTAAAGCCGCCCTCAATCCCCGGTACCATTTCATTTTTGATACGGATATTCGCAAACGTGCCGCGCGTCATGACCTTGTCATTCCCACGACGTGAGCCGTAAGAGTTAAAATCAACACTGCGCACTTGGTGATCATTCAAATATTCCCCTGCCGGAGAATCCTTCTTGATCGCCCCTGCGGGTGAAATATGGTCTGTGGTGACAGAATCAGCGAGGATGGCAAGCGCATACGCGTCCCTGACATCTTGCATATCGCCGACTTCTTTGCCCATACCACTGAAGAATGGCGGATTACGCACATAAGTCGAGCTATCCTGCCAATCATAGGTTTGACCGGAATCACTACCACCCAAAGCTTGCCATTCAGGCGGGCCTTTAAACACGTCTGAGTAACGCTCTGCGAACATTTCAGGTGTCAGGCACGAGGCCACCATATCAGAAATTTCCTGATTGGTCGGCCAAATGTCTTTCATGTAAACGTCATTACCGTCTTTATCCTGCCCTAATGGGTCATTATACAAATCTGCGCGCATAGAACCCGCAAGTGCATAAGCCACGACCAAAGGCGGTGACGCCAGATAATTTGACTTTACGTGCGGCGATATACGCCCTTCGAAATTACGGTTACCCGACAGAACGGAAGTGACGTTCAAATCACCTTCATCAACCGCGTTACCGATAGGCGTAGGCAAAGGCCCTGAATTCCCGATACAAGTCGTACAGCCATACCCGACAGTATTAAATCCGAGCGCGTCTAAATCTTCCTGTAAATTCGCCTTTTCCAAATATTCGGTCACCACCTGCGACCCCGGTGCGAGTGAGGTTTTCACCCACGGTTTCACCTGCATACCAAGCGCACGCGCCTTACGGGCCACAAGCCCAGCCGCAACCATAACCATGGGGTTGGACGTATTGGTACACGACGTAATCGCCGCGATAACAACATCACCATTATCAAGCGTGTAATCCGCGCCTTCAACGGGCACTGATTTATGCTCCGGTACTAATTCCTCAAACGCCTTTGACGCATTCGACAATGCAATGCGGTCTTGCGGACGTTTCGGACCCGCGATAGACGGCTCAACAGTTGCCATATCAAGCTCTAACGTATCGGTGAATTCCGGATCAGGCGTATCAGCATCACGCCACATACCTTGTGCCTTTGCATATTCTTCAACGATTTTAACGCGGTGCTCATCACGGCCTGTGAAACGTAAATATTTCAGTGTTTCCTGATCAATCGGGAAGAACGCACAAGTCGAGCCGAATTCCGGCGCCATGTTACCCAATGTTGCTTGGTCAGGCAGACTAAGATGATCAAGACCAGAGCCATAAAATTCAACAAACTTTCCAACCACGCCTTTTTCACGCAGCATATTCGTCACGGTCAGCACAAGATCAGTCGCCGTTGCGCCCTCTTTTAACTGTCCGGTTAGTTTAAAACCAACAACTTCAGGGATCAGCATGGAAACAGGTTGCCCCAGCATCGCGGCCTCGGCCTCAATACCGCCAACACCCCAACCAAGAACAGACAAACCATTCACCATTGTTGTGTGCGAATCCGTACCAACCAATGTGTCAGGGTAAATGATGTTTTTCTTCGGATTTTGATCATCCGCATCCATCCATACGGTTTGCGATAAATATTCTAAATTCACCTGATGGCAAATCCCTGTACCGGGTGGCACAACGCGGAAATTATTAAACGCGCCCTGCCCCCATTTCAAAAAGGCATAACGCTCGCCGTTGCGTTCAAATTCACGCTCGACATTATTTTGAAAGGCTTGCTCTGTTCCAAACTCATCCACCATAACCGAATGGTCAATCACCAGATCAACCGGCACAAGCGGGTTAATTTTATCAGGGTTACTGCCCAAGGCGACCATGGCTTCACGCATTGCGGCCAAATCAACCACCGCAGGCACACCTGTAAAATCCTGCATCAAAACGCGCGCGGGACGATAGGCAATTTCATGCGAAGACTTCTTTTCCTTGAGCCAATCGGCAATCGCCTGAACATCCTCAACCTTCACGGATCGGCCATCTTCATGGCGCAAAAGATTTTCGAGCAGAACTTTTAACGTATAGGGCAATCTCGCAATATCACCGATTTTTTCGGCCGCAGCCTCTAAAGAAAAATAATCATAATTTTCGCCGTCAACGGTAAGTGTTTTTCTGGTTTTTAAGGAATCGTTTCCAGTACGTGCCATCGGGATACCCCTTTGTAATAAGAAATGTGCAGTGCAATATTACACTAAAAAATAAGTGTACATCATAAGAGTACAGAGATTAACAGAGAATTTACAAAAGACGTTTTTTTCAATTTTTATGAAAATACGCGCCAAAACGTTATGGTAAACGTGGACGCACAGACGTTTTCAACATTAAAAAAACATTATTTTACAATAGGATAACTCAATACCCGTAAAACAGCAGGATATTTCCATTTTTTCGCCACATTTCGGGTCAATAATGATAATTAGATTATATGAGGACCTCCAAGAGGTTGTAATACTTAAAAGATTTCAGACTCTTCCTCTTACAATCAATTCGCTTACTTACTTTATTCATACCGCTGCTCTTACCAAGCAGCGGTTTTTGATTCGGCATATACGTACGGGCACAAACTTCCGATTCGCAACTCAATAAAATTTCTTTGCTGATTTTTGATTCTGAAGGGGATAAAGTGATCTTCTTTTTAAGTTAAGAATGTGAAAATACCAATGACAACAAAACGCAGACGCACATCCATCGTTCAGGCAGCCGTCGGAAAAGATAAGGCACATAAAGCGGTCATTCCGCCGATTTACCTGTCCTCGACCTATGAAATTGACGGGCTGGAGCAAAAGGCACCGTACGAATATTCACGCACGCGAAACCCGTCGCGTGATGATCTGGCCGAAGCTGTGACAGAATTGGAAGGCGGCATCGGCACATGTGTGACATCATCGGGCATGGCGGCACTGACATTGATCGTGCACCTTTTAAACCCTGATGATCTTCTGATCGCGCCTTATGATTGTTATGGGCGTTCTTATCGGATGCTGTCCGCGCTATCCGAGAAACATCATTTCAAGTTAAAATTCATTGATCAATATGACGCGCAGGCCGTTGAAGACGCGTTCCGAGACACACCGCCGAAAATGGTTTTAATCGAAAGCCCGTCCAACCCCGTCTTAAGAATTGCCGATATCGGTATGATCGCAGACCATGCAAAGGCTTGCGGTGCGATCACCGTTTGTGACAATACGTTCTTATCGCCCATGCTGCAAAACCCGCTCGATTTGGGCGCGGACATTGTCTATCACTCGACCACTAAATTCCTGAACGGACACAGCGACATTGTCGGCGGGTGCGTCACAACGAATAATCAAGATATACTGACAGATCTTGAATTCTGGGCGAATTCTCTGGGGCTTATCGGTGCGCCGTTTGATGCCTATATGACGTTGCGCGGCATGCGCACGCTGGAGCTACGCGTTAGTCGTGCGCAGGATAATGCACAGGCCATTGCAAAAATGTTGAATGATCACCCATCCGTGAACACAGTTTACTATCCCGGCCTTCCCGACCATCCCGGCCATGAGATTGCCAAAAAGCAGCAAAGCGGCTATGGCGCGATGCTGAGTTTTGAAATTAAGACCGATAAATCGAAGCTCTCGGCCTTTGTGGACGCGCTGGAGCTGTTCCGTTTGGCGCAGTCATTGGGCGGCACGGAAAGCCTGATCAACCACCCCGCCACCATGACGCATGTCTCAATGGGCGAGGAAGCGCGCGCCAAGGCCGGTGTGACTGACCAGTTATTCCGCCTGTCTGTCGGCGTTGAGCATCTGGAAGATTTGATCGAAGACCTTCAAACAGCACTCAAAAAGGTGTCATAAAATCATGCTCTATAGTGTTGGATTATTCTGCATTATTCTGGCGATTGTCATAGGTTTCAGCGCCATGGTATTCCAACTCCCCAAAACGCGTGCGCGAAAGATCATCATCGTGCTTATGATAAGTTCGGCAATTCTGATCACCGCAGAGTTTCTGACATGAACAAAACGATATATCTCCTCCCTCTTATCACACTCTGCGCTCTGGCTTATCTCCAGATCAAAACCATTATTGATGCGCGCACGGTGACACTAACCGCCGCCCCGATTCCGTTCTTTGAAATCACCGAAATGCCCACGCGCACCCAAGATGGCATCGTGATTTCCTCTAAGAATATTACCAATTACCTGCAAGGTGATCTGATGATGGTGAATTTCTTTGCTACATGGTGTACCACCTGTTTGCTTGAGCATGACCAAATCGTAGAGCTAGCAAAGACTCATAAACTCAACATTATCGGCATTGCCTATAAGGATGAACCAACCGACATCACGGCCTATCTTGATGATCGCGGTGATCCCTATACGCGCATCGCACTGGATGATGAGGGCTACGCCGCGGCAGGATGGCGGATTAACGGCACGCCCGAAAGCTTTTTCATAGATGCCAATGGCATGGTCAGATACCATTTCAGAGGCCCCATACGAAAAACCGATTTACCGCGTATATTACAGGTGATCAAAACCATTCGTAAGGACACAGACTTAAATGAGGGGCAAACATGAGCGTCTTAATTATTTGTGCGATTATCGCCGGAATAGCCACATTATATGTAACCGCGCCATTGATGCGCACAAAACCGCAAACTTGTTATATATTGATGTTTTTTATTCCCGCCGTTTCGCTCACCACTTTTATGGTGTTTATGCCGAGCGCGCCACAATACGCCCCTTCCGCGCCCGTCATTGACGTTTATGAGCAAGAGGAAATCGCGCTGAAGAAAAAACTGGATCAATATCCAAATGATGCCACAACGGTGTTAGACCTTGCGGGGACATATATCGCGCAGGAAAAATACAGCGATGCCATTACGCTCCTGCGGGATGCACAAAGAAAAGACCCGCGCAATGATGATTTCGCCCTGCAACTGGCAACGGCACATTTCGCGCGCGGATTGCTCTATGCGGAAAACGGTAATTACGAGCTTGGGCTAAAGTCCCTGCTCTACGCCGTTGCCGAAGCCCCCGAAAACGCTCCGTTCTTGCCGGATATTGAACATTTCATCGGTGAACTTGAAAAGAAGATTGAGGAAAGTGCCGAAAACACTGAAATACAGCAAAACGAGTGATAGAAATTCAAAACTATTTGTCAGAATGTTCAAACAACAAGTCTATCATGCCACCAACATCATCGATATTGCGCCATAACTTATTAGGAGCTTTTATATTTAAACGATATTGCGCTTGCAATATAATACTAGTGACGTCATCGCCTAAGTCGAACAAATCACCAATTAGCTTATCTGTTTCTTTGATTTCCACTTCATTAGAAACAAAAGGCGAGTCCTTTCTGATTAACTCAAAAACTACTGCTGATATTTCTGTCCGTGAAGCCATCAATTCGATTCCTTACATGCAGTTAAACGCTTAGAAGCCGCAGTAACCATACAAAACTTATGCAGCTTACCGCAAGATTGAGGAATAGAGCTGTTGCTTTTTCTTCTGGAAGCCCGGGCATTTATCATCAACGCTGTTATATTCTTCGAGCGTATCCACCTCGCGCTGACGCTCCTGCCGTTCAATGCCCATTTTCTTATATTCAAGCTCCAGGATTTGCTTCACGACCGTTTGCATTTTAACCATAATTTCATTCATGCGCTCGGTCTCGAACGGGCCTGCGGCGAACCCGCGTGATTTTAAGGCCTTCAGCAATTTCTGCCCCATGCTTTTGGCATATTTATTGACGATTTCACGATCAACGCGCACATGCTTTAACTCATGCCCCAAAATGGCCTTACGCATACACTGATCCTGATACATTTCCTTCGCGATCACGATGGTCGGGTCAATGTTAATCTCAACCGTGATTTCTTTATACCAAAGACAGGAGATTTTATATCTCGGATGTGTGATCTGGTTAAACTGAACTTTATGACGCAAATCAATCTTTCCCTTCATGAAACCTTGCGTCACCGTCTGGCCGTGAAACCCATATGGATCAACGGTGTCAGTGCTATAGCCTTGAATCTGTTTCAGCGTCTGGCGATAATCATATTTCACCTTTTCCGTACGCGGAATAATGTTGATTTTTGTCGCCTCTTGCGTCGGGCACGCCGTATTCGCTCCGGCCAAAATCATTAATGTTGGAATTACTATCGGGTCTAAACCAAACATGCTCTCTTCTTTCTGCTACGCTTAGAGTACACCAAATAAAGTAAAAGTTACCTTAAAACATATAATTTAGCGTCCGATGACCCCGCGGGGGCTTTTCCTTTATAGATAAACCCGATATAACAAAGAAAACAACGACAAAAGGCAGAAAAATCATGGCATTTATTATCGGATTAGCGGTATCGCTTTATTGTTTCATTATTATTGTCGATGTTGCGATGAGCTGGTTGATTGCGTTTGAGATTGTAAATAAAGACAACGAAGCGGCCAAAAACTTAACCGCGCTACTCAAGAAATTTACTGACCCCCTATATACACCGATCAGAAAATTTGTACCGCCCATTGGTGGCATTGATTTAACACCTTTGGTGGCCTTAATCGGTGTGCAAGTCATCGGAAGCATTTTAATCGGTATTAGCCGCGCTATTTTATTTTAAACCAACAAGAATTTTATAAACATGACACATATTATTGACGGAAAGGCCATTGCTGCCGCCCTTAGAAACACCGTGCAACAAGCCGTAGAAGACATGCCGAACACGCCCGGCCTTGCGGTTATTTTGGTTGGTGATGATCCCGCATCTCATGTATATGTGCGCAATAAAATCAAAGCATGCGAGCAAGTTGGCATCATCAGCACGGAAAAGCGATTGCCCGCAGATACAACAAATGAAGCCATAGAAAGCGTTATCAATGATTTGAACGCGGATGACGCTGTGCACGGAATATTGCTGCAACTGCCCCTGCCCGATCACCTCGACAGTGATTATCTTATTCAACTGATATCGCCGCAAAAGGATGTTGATGGTTTGAATTTGCGCAATGTCGGCGCGTTAGTGGCGGGTTTAGACGGGCTTGTCCCCTGCACCCCTGAAGGCAGCCTGATTTTAATTAAATCTGTTATATCAGATTTAAGCGGCCTTCACGCCGTTGTCATCGGGCGCTCATTGCTGTTCGGTAAACCAATGGCACAGCTTCTGCTCAAGGAAAACTGTACCGTCACAATGGCGCATTCACGTACGAAAAACCTGAAAGAAATCTGTCAGCAGGCCGATATTCTGGTGGCGGCTGTGGGGCGTGAAAAAATGGTGAAGGCAGATTGGGTGAAAGATGGCGCATGCGTGATTGATGTCGGCATTAACCGTATGGAGAACGGAAAATTATGCGGTGATGTTGATTTTGAAAATGCAAAAGACATTGCAGGGGCAATTACACCTGTGCCGGGCGGCGTCGGCCCCATGACAATCGCATGTTTATTGGCAAATACGGTCAAGGCCGCAAAAACTTATCAGTAAACCATCAAAGCAAATGGCTGGTACTGCTGCATATCTTTTAACTTAGACTGCCTTATAACAACCATGTTGTAAAAAGCCACACGAGACGTCGGTACAACAATGATAATTTCAGGATAAAGCACTTCATAGATTTCAGGCTGTTTATACACATGTAATAACAGGCGCTCATTCGCATCAATCCACGACTTTAAACTAATCAAAAATGATTGGGCTGTAATTTTATTCTGTTTAAAGGCTGTGCGAACACGCAAGTCTATACTTTTATCTTCATCTATTATTTGTTGTATTTCAGAAAGCTCTTGATCAATGTACTTTTTCCAATAATCAGCAATAATTCTCGCTTTTTTTATGTTTTTAATTTCTTCTACAATACGATCTTTATTGTGAAAAACCTCCATACTGCCAACGGTGGACATGTAACGGCGTATTTCATAGCCGTAATGATCTAATTCCGGCTTGATATCAGTAATGATACCATACACCAAACGATCAACACGTTCATCAAGACTGGCAACAGGTGGATATTTTAAAAATTTTGCTTTGCCAAGATTAGGCTCCAAAGGAGGTGTCTCGTCCTTATCAATTATCACTGATGTTGACGTCATTACCGGCATGAATACAGGTTCATACCCCCCGGCATCCGGCTTAAAATACTGCTTAGCACTCAAAGTCGTACTCCCGGGCACGATCAAGGCTATTAGTAAGAAAACAGCAAAAAAAGACCTAATATTCAAAAAACCGCCCCTGAAAAAAATAACATAAACAACGCAATAGCTTACCCTGATTATTCGCCTTGTGCAAGTGTATAGCCACGCTCACCGTCAAAGCTATACAGGTTTTCCACCTTGATAAACTCGATGCCGCAACCTTTGACTGCGTTAAGCTGTTCGATAATCATATCGCCGCTCACGCTATGGCCAATAAAACGCAAACACCAATGATCAGAACAAAACGTATCAGGATGCCCGTCAGGCCAAACCTTTACCCCCCGATTGGCAATTAACTTTAACTTCAATCCATCAACGACGCTTTGTTCAAGCACCGCTGCTAATTCATCGGCACTGCCCGCATCCCAATCAATGAAGATGTCCGCGCCGACAAGTGTTTTTTCCTGCACAACGGATGGCTTTAACGGCGGCAGCGTAAGCCCCTTACCGCCGCCCGCGCCATAATCCACGGCCTTAAACGTGTCAGGCTTCTCGCCCAGACGCTCGATCACCGCATCACCAAAGGCCTGTGTTTTCACACATGCACGGCTGAGCTTCTCATCATAGATATCACCCGTATGAATACCGTCTTCCATGGTTTTAAACCACGCATTATGAATTTTGGTCGCAATGTCGTTCTGCCCGATATAATTCAACATCTGCACAGAGCCAAGCAACAGCCCCGACGGATTGGCGATGCCAAGCCCTGCAATATCAGGCGCGCTGCCGTGAACGGCTTCGAACATACCAAAATCTGTGCCAATGTTACATGAACCACCCAAACCAACAGAGCCCGTAATCTCCACCGCGACATCGGATATAATATCGCCGTAAAGGTTTTCAGTAACCAGAACGTCAAAATCATTGGGGCGCGCAGCAACCCGCGCGGTACCGATATCAACGATGTAGAAATCCTGCTCAATCTCGGGATATTCCGCGCCAATCTCGTCAAACACGCGGTGGAACAGGCCATCGGCCATTTTCATGATGTTATCTTTGGCCATACACGTAACCTTTTTTCGGCCATTCGCCTTCGCATATTCAAAGGCAAAACGGATAATCTTCTCCGAACCCGGGCGTGAGATCAGCTTGATCGACTGCACCACGTCTTGGGTTTGGCGGTGTTCAATCCCTGCATAGAGATCTTCCTCATTCTCGCGGATAATCACCATATCCATATCAGGGAAGTTCGTATCAACATAAGGATGGTAAGACACACACGGACGCACATTCGCGAACAGACCAAGGCTCTTGCGCACGGTCACGTTGAGCGATTTAAAACCACCGCCCTGCGGCGTTGTAATCGGCGCCTTCAGGAATACTTTCGTACGGCGCAGGCTATCCCACGCGCTATCCTCTATCCCTGTCATGATGCCGCGTTTATACACGGCCTCCCCGATTTCGATTTCCTCAACATCAAGACGCGCACCCGCAGCCTCCAATATGCGTAAGGTTGCATCCATTATTTCGGGGCCAATGCCATCGCCACGCGCAACTGTAATGGGGGTTTTATTGCTCACCTAAAAAACTCCTTAAGAAAAAACGCAGGCTAGAATCACCAACGCAGATATATGGAGTCTATGTCATAATCTTATGTTTTTCCAGAGGTACTAAAACCTTACATATATTTTTCCAATAAACGATAAATCGCGTTAGAATGAGGCATGGACAAAAGCACGCGCAAAAAAATAAACATATCAACGAGGTCACTTTTGTCAGGCGTAAATTCTACACTTGCAATTGGACTCACTTCTTTCGCAGCTTTGTATGTTTTAGCACCGCCCCCTTTATCTGGGTTAAATTATTACAGTTTTATTTCACAATATATATCAGACGAAGCTCTCGGTTTTTTGTTTTTTCCCTTATGTTTCATCTATTTTTTAATTTTCCTGCCAATCTTCATGACATATTTATTTTCCAAAAAGTTTGATGGACATCAGGAAACGCCAATACTGAAAACCTTTTTGTTAATAACCCTTATCTCAGTAATTGTTTTTTTCTGCGGCTATATATGCACTATACCAGCAATGATGTAATGGTAACAACATAGCCTACGTCTTCGGATTCCAGAAAATCACATCCCGCATCATAGTTTTTTTATCATCACTGCGCCGATAGACGTAAATCCCCAAAACGGACAAGCCCACCGCCCAGATCGCACTAAGGTTACTCATCGCCGCCATGACCACGCCCGCCTTATCGGTGTCGAACATAATAACATAAGCAATGCCAAACATCTGCGCCGCCCACGTGAAGGCCATTAAATAGCCAAAGGTGGGGCGCATCCGCCGTACATATTTATCCTCCGAGGCGACCTCCGCACGCAGGGATTGGTTGATCTCCGAGAGTGTTTCTTGATAATTCGCCATCTCCATTGTGGCCATTTTTTCAGTGTGGCGGTTGGCTTCGGCAAGTTGCTCGGGGCTGATCCCGCCGTTTTTCAGGGCTTCGTCCACCTTTTCCAATGCTTTGGACGCTGCCTTTGTTGTCGGGTTGTCAATTTCTCCCAAAACACTGCCGACAATCGCCACCAACACGGGCAACCCTATTTGTGATATCAATCCAGATAGCATGATGTGTTCTCCTTATTCCACCAAAGTATAAAAAATGTGATTACCGATTGTGATGGTCGGTGTTTGCCCATGCGCCCAATAGGGTTTGACGTAGTCAGCATGGTAATGGGTCACGCCGAGTGTTATATCCTCCAACGCGCCAATCACCGCACGGCGGGCAATCCGCATCGCGGAGGAGAAATAGAGGTTATCCTCACTCACGGCCTGTAATTTACGGAAATTCGGGTCTGATCTATTCCAGCAGGAAAATTGATACGGCTTCTGGCAGACCTGAATGATGTTATTCCCCCACCAGAATTTTCCCTTTTCCTCCGCGACCTTTACACGGTTGAGCACCACATTCGCCACGGCCTGAAGCCCCGCCGTGCCCTGCCCGCGTGCCTCACCCCATAATGTCCGTGCAAGCACATCGACGGTAATCTCATCATAGAAATGCTGCATGGATTTTGAATTTGACGCAGCGTTTTTATCCTGACCGCCGCAAATCGGCGTCAGCTTAGGTTTATCAGTCATACTATTCTCCTTATTTTTTATTCGATGACGCGGTGATGCGCTCCGTTTTCAGGGCGGTTGCGTCCAGTTTTGATTCAATACGCAGTAAATGCTCCACCAAGCGCGACTCAAGAAGGCGTAAATCATTCTGGGAAGCATAGGTTTTGGCGACCTCCAGCTTGAACCCGTGCAATGCCTCACGCAGTTGATCGCTCCGCCGATCAAGCATCAGTTGCAGTTCATCAACGGCCTTGTCGGTTTCGCCGCGCACGCGCCATATCATCCAGAGCAAGCCCGCCATCGCCGGCAGATCCACCACCGTGATCCACCAGAGCAGATCTTTTGAAATTTCTGTCATTTTTTAAATCCTTATGGAATAGTTGAGGGATGGAAGAAAAGCGCTTAAAGCCATCGCCATTCATTCATTTTGCAATTCTTTATTGTGCCATCGTTGTGCCCAGTATTTTCGGCAGTTCAATACCTTTATCTCTTTTAGTAGTAATCCCACCTATTTCATTTGCTTTCGCGGTATCAGTTTTGCCTGTGGAATATTTTATTTTCTGGGTAATCTGCGTTCTTGCTAGCATCTTCTTTTTGCACCCTTACTATACAGAAAAAACACGCCCTGCCTTTATTTGGGCGCATGTCAGCTTAGGTCTTGTTCTTTATGCACCCGTAATTTTAATGATTATATTCCCGCCCAACTACCATCTTTCAATGCCATGATAGAAGAAAAGCAACACAAACCATCATTATTCATACATTTCTTCGTTGCCTACACGTTAATAGTATTGAACAACTATTTTCACGAAGGTGTAGATATCTATCACGCTTTCAGTGGCGTGCCGGTGCTTTTCATTATGGCTCTTTTATGTTCTCCGCTGCCTATCATCCTGTGGGGAATAAACCTTTTTCTAACGATCGTTTTCTTCAGTGTGTACCTGTATCGAAAAACCGATTTACTCTTTCTAATCACGCATTTTAGTTTGGCCTTAACCCTCTATGCACCACTAATAATGATGAAGGCATTTCCGCCTTTATATTGTCTGTAATCAAACATCAAAATCACTCTTGGCGCTGTGTGTACCTGCGCCGTGCATCCAGTTATAACTGCCGCGCCCATGCAGCCGTTCCAAACGATCGGGCTGGAGCGAGAGCGCCCCAGCCACCGCATCCAACCCGTCATCATGTGACGCGCCAGAGCGTGTATCCGGTCTCCATTCGCGCATTTCCATCAAAAACGGCGTGTCACATACGCTTTTATGGATATAGAGGCGCTGCGCCGCCATCAGCGCATCAAACCCCTCAATAATACGCACCGCCTTGGGGCGCGTGGAGTTCCGTTCATTCACGCGCGCGGGTGCTTGTGCGCGGGTCAGCTCATTACGCAAAATATTGGGTAAAAATCGCCCTATCCCATTAATTTCGACAGAAACCGCAGGCAAGTAATGATCTTTTGCGATTTGCGCCACAATGCGCGCTTGCTGCGTGGCTTCGTCGGTTTCATCTTTTTCATTCACACGGATATAAGCCAGATGATGGAGGTAATAATTCCCGCCCTCATCGGCGAAGACAACCGCGCAAACACTGTGATCCCCGCCCGCCTTACCAAAGGCCGGATCCCACCAACAGCTCGCCCCGACCATTTTCATCTGCCCGATAAACAGCGCCTTGACCATGCGGTCATATTCTAGCGGCGCGTCATAAACACTCAGCAGATCGGGATCAAGCCGCCCTTGCATAATATTCACGGGTTTCAGCATCATCTGGCTGTCGAACTTATTCGGCCCGTTCGTGCGCTTCATGTGATGCACATCTTCGGCGGTGTAACGCTCCGGCCATGCGATATCACCTTTCTCCGTGAGTAGCGGTAAGGATAAGCGTTTAAACCGATCAAGAAACGGGAATTGCTCCCCGATTTCGGTGCGCGCGACATCGGCATAGATCGAGTAATAATGATGCGGCGTGCCAACGTATAGTTGTGTTCCACCGGACACGAGTACATAGTTAATCTCGCTTAAACGCTCGCGCAAATCTTCGCGCTTATCCGCACTATCGCAGGTGTTGGGCACTTCCACATCATCGCAAATCACGATATCGGCGCGGCTGCCCGTGATGTTGGATGTCACCCCCTTGGCCATCATGGTCGGATCACGAAGCTCTAACGCGCGGCGCACCGTGAACCTGTCCGAGGCCCATTGATCGGCGCGATCGGGTTTCAGGCGCGGCGTTAAAGGGTGGCTTTCGATAATGCGTTTAACATTGCGCACCATTTTCTTCGCGAGTGTAAAATCCGCCGCCAGAACCAAAATACGGATATTCGGGTCGCGGTAAACCAGCCAAGCCGCGAACAGCCCGACGATACTGCTTTTCCCTGCGCTACGGAACGCCATGAGCAAAAGGCGCTTATCCCCGCCTTCCCACGCGTGTTCCAGCCAATCGGCCATTTTCAAATGTAATATCGGTGTTTCACGCCCCTGCTGCTGATTCCACAAAACGGTAAACAGTTTGAAATCCGCCGATTCAATCGCGTATTTCGACATAGATCACCTCATTGTGTTTGTATAATTTCAGGCATAAAAAAACGCCCCATCGGGCGCGTAACTTGTGCGGGTTCTTGGGAAAAGTTACGCTTCGGGCGTATCGCTATCGGGTATGCAAACTTCCAGATCCACCGCACGTTTATCATAGCGTGTATTCAAATTGGTCACGACGATACGGTCTTCAGGCACGCCGGCCTCCAGTAATTTGCCTTTGATAAAATCAATCCGATCACTGGCCACAGCAAAATTATTCTTCAAATGCTGATAATGCAGACGTTCAAAATCACTTGGGGGTTTCGCACCCATCCGCATACCCAACTGATCATCCAAATCATAACTGGAATGCCCGGTCAGCATGAATGTCACGCCTGGGTTATCAATCACATCTTGCGGAATATAATCGAAAAACGCCAAATTGCGCGACGTCGTTGTACGGTTATAGTCAAATTCGAAATTCACGACTTTATGCTCTTGCTGCGCCTCTTCCCAAAATTGCCCGTAAATTGCAGAACTGGCAATCGATAAACGCCCGAACGGGTCTTCGAATAAGGTCAGCTCATTCTCAAATTCAGGCGCCTTGCAGAACATCTCATTCACCTCAAGGCCGTTCGTAAATTCGCCGGCATCGGGGTTATCCCAATAATCTTTAATGACCGATGCCGTCGCCAAAACCGCGACCAGACCGATGGGAATCATCAGGTTTGGCGGTTTCGGGGGCTTATAATCTTTAATTCTCATATCCACGCGGGGATCACCTTAAATATACGCATCTACATCGGACTTCACCGATCCATCATACCATAGTCATAGTTAATCTTCGCCTTCGCTGTCAAATTCACCACTATTCAAGCGTTTATTTAACTCACCTTTTGCATTGAGCAATTTATCCATGAGTTCTTGGTCATCTTCATTTTCCACATGCGGGTCGGGGATATCCGCCCACTCCGCCAGTTTGGTGAGCAACTGTATATGTGCAATCGCAACTTTGCACGCATCATGATGCGCCTTGAAATCTTTCGGATCTTCGGGAACGTCTTTGCCTGAAAATTCCTTATACGATTCCAAAGCCGTTTGCAGGGCGTGCGGCAAAAACGCTGCGATTTCCTCGCGCGTATGCACCTGTTCATTAGGCATGTAAACTCCTTATAAATGTTTAGATATGATAAACCACTGCCCGCCGTCACTGACGATGGTGATGGCGCTGTACTGGCTGTTAAGGGGCTGGCCGAACCCGTCGGGGCCACTGCCGCCTTGCTCTGTCACCGTGATGGCATTACCGGAAACATCGGTTTTCTTGATGGTGATCGTGCGCCCGATGGCCTCGGACGCATTCGCGGGTGGTAATCGTGCCGTCATCGCGCCACCAAAGCTTGAGAGCAAATAAGTATCCACCGCCATATCAATATCATATGTGCCGGAGCCATCGAAAAAGCGCGTATTCCCGCTAGAGCGGTTGGAGGCAATCACAAACCATTCCGCGCCGTTGGAGAGCATCATGACATAGTCATTCTCCGCGCCTAAAAAGAAGTCCTTTCCATCCGGCCCTGTGCCGCTATCTTCGGTTACTGTAATCACATTGGATGAGGAATCAGTTTTCTTGACCACCATCATCACACCAATGGCATCACCCGCATTGGGAAGCTCCACGGTTAGCGCACCGCCAAAGGATGACACCAGATGCACAGAATGGGACAGATCGAGGCTGACCGTGCCATCTGTATCAATAAATTCCGTATCAAAACGTTGCAACGTCGCATTCATATCGGTGCATGTTGTGCGCTGAAACCGATTTTTATGTGGAAACCCTGCGTTATAGGCCGTGTATTCCCCGCCCGATAAATCCCATATCGCCGCGCCGTCACTCACCGACAGCAGATTAAAGATCGAGGTTTCAATCGACCCCGCCTCAAGCTTAATATTCGGCACTTGGTTGTTGCTCTCCGCGTAGGGATTAACAAACAAAGTTTTGTCCGACCCCGCGCCGACAATAAAGCACCCCTGCGCCGTGCCTTTGACATTGGCTTCGCAGTCGATAAAGGCGTTGTTAAACCGCCCCTCTTCGATATAAAACCCTGCGCCCGATATATCCGCGCCCAGTGAATAAGCGCGGCAGGCATGGAAAATTAACATTGGTATAACCGTCAAGCTGCACGCCCGTATTCGGTGCGACGATGGTAACATCGGTAACCGCGGTTTGCACCACGGGACGCGTCAGGCCATAAAGTTTAATCCCGACATTCCCGCCTTCGATTCGTAAATTCGCAATGCGACAATGGTCTTCGACAACCTCAATAACATTGAATGTGTTGCCGCTCGCCCTCAGGACAGATTTTTGCCCCGCCCCAAAAATGGATTGCCGCGCGGTGAGCTGTATCGTGCTGGACACCAGATACTCCCCTTCCGGTAGGAACACGCTGTCCGATGCACTGATCGCATTGATAATCGCGGTGGTATCATCAGTGAGGCCATCCCCGACCGCGCCGAAATCCTTCACAGAAATTAGGTCGGAGAATTTATCATGACTTGAACGCGTGGCCGCGCCTGTACCATTCGGCGTATAATCAGGCGCCGCCATAGAGCCTTCCAACGACACCGCAACCGGGTCACCATTGCCATCAAAGCCAAGGGCTTTGTTGCTGCGGATGTTACGATCAGGTAACACCACAGCCGCAGGTGTCTCATGATCACCATAGCGCAGCATAAGATCATTCTCGCGGTTGACCTGTTGCAGCGAGGCGATCATATAATCCAACTCCGTATTGATACTGACGGCGGAAAAATCTCCCCCTTCCAGATAATCGGTGACGCGCTCTATGGGGAGTTCACGCGCAAGCGTAATCACAACGCCATTCATGGGCGCAATGTCGAATGTGACATCTCCGCCCACTGTCTGCCCTGCGCCCGTTATCGTATAACCGCTGGCTTGTTTGGCGCCATCCAGATAGACGGCAAGGTCTTCACTCGCGAATATGGGAAACGGATAACTAAAGCCCGTATCCACCCCATCCGCGACATAACGCACAATCGGTGTAATATCAGGCATTTTGATATGCTCGGTCATTATTTTTTCTCCTTGAAAACAAAAAAAGCCGCCAAAGGCGACTTCATAAAACTATTCATTTAATTGTGTCAGTGATCAGGCATCCAGATGCGGGCTATCGTGCATTTCTTCCTCATACAACTCTTCCATAATGACAGCTCTCTCCCGCTCACCGAGCATATGCTTGGTAAATGCATCCACCATAGCGGCAGCACCCAACATATAGGAAAAGCGATCACCACATTCTTCTTGTATGAGTTTATAACTCTCAGGGCGTGCTTCTAAAACGGCCGCACCATCATCCATCATAATAACCTCGATATTATGTCTTTGCGCAAAATCATCAATCAAAGCATAAAAATCCTCATCGGAAATACCGCTATGGTAATTGTCAGCCATTTTCGCCAAACCGCCACTATTATCTTTCCCAAGCGCTGTCCCTTGTTTTGAATAAAAATTCGCAACGGCAATGTATGAGCCTTTCGGATCAAGCGCGGCACTATTGAAATTTTCAAGATTGGCGACCATTTATATCAACCCCTTTTTATATATTTATACTCTATATGAGGTTACCTCTAATTTGCAAATCAGAACAGGCTAGTCAGCCCGCGCGCACCTGCGGTTAAACTATTCAAACGATTGCGCTCTTCTAGTTGGGTGCGTTGCAGAACATTAAGCGATGCGCCCTGCTCCAAATTTTGGTCGATGGCATTCAGGCGCAGCGTATCCAACGCATCACGGCGCGCTTTTTCATCATCCGATTCCTCGAACAGGCCAAGCAGAACCGCCTGTGATGATCCCGCGCCGGAACCCACCCCCTGCGCACCGAAATTGGCGCGTTGACGAGCAACGGCACGGCGCAACGCGGTTTTACGTTCCTCTTCATTCGCCTGTGCATCAAGGGCAATACGCTCGCGCTCCAACGCAGCATCTTGCGCGGCCTGCTGCTGTTGCAGGTTTTGGCGTTGCTGTAATTGGTCGAGCGCTTGGTCTTGCGACTTACGGCGTGAAAATTCATTCACCGCCAGCCCAACGCCTTGCGTAACCAATGTCGTGGTTAATAATGGTACAAGTGCAGCCATTTTATGTTCCTTTTGTTAATCATTCACTTTAATTTCTGTCGCCACCGAGAGCAACGTAAAAGGTAGCGGCAGGCTTTGCTCAATACGCCAGAGCGGTGAAACACCCTCTTTCTGCCAACCTAAGCTCCGTACGCGTACATCACCGCCGACCAATGGAATCGGTTCATCCAATGTGATCGTGCCGCCAAAATCTTTCAGTGACACATCCTTTAGCCCTCGCCCGACATCAAGCCGCAAAGACGCGGTATCCTTAAGACGAAAGATCGCCTCAACCAATCGTAACTTGCGCCCCGCGCCAACCTTTCCAACCTCATTAGGCGGCAACGGTTCAATGATATGGGTGTATGCGAGGCCAATCTGCACATCAGATGCAGGTTCAGAAAGGGTCACTGACCCGCCAAGAACCGTTTGATCGGGGATCACCACACCGTCTGCAACAATTGAAACCTCTTGATCTTCCAAGTGATCCAGGCCAGACCACACCGTTGCAGGCGAACCTACCTGACCCGATAATGCGGAATCCAAATTCAGAGCAACGTCAAATTGCTCAATAAAATAATCGCCATCACGCAAGACAAGCATATAAACCTCATCCCCGACCACGGCGACTGATTTCACCGAGCCGCTTGTTTCATGCAGTGTCCAAGCCGACACTTTTTCGGCGCGGAATACGGTTAAAGTTGCAAATTTTCCATCTTCGCGCACCACGAACAATAAACGATTTTTTTGATCGTAATCCTGATCAATCGGCGTTCCGATGATGTTCCGCGAGAGCAGCGCCAAATCGGTAGAGGTGTAAGCCTGCTCCAGATCTGTATAAAGAAACTCATAAAGCTCCTGCCCACTGCGGGCGCAATAGAGCGTCGCGCCATCGACATTTACAGGCGGGATATAACGATCAATCCGTGATCCGGTGCGGGTTTGCCTGCGTATTTGCACAGATACCGGTGTGAGCGGATCACCCGTAACCATCCATTCCGCGCCGCTTGTGAAGACCTGCAAATGACGGGAAGAAAAAATCCCCCGTATCGCATTCACTTGGTCGGAGAGGATTGAAAATTCAATCGCTTCATCGTCTAGCCCATCGCCGAGATCGAAATTGAACAAATCACCGGATTTTGAAAACCATAAACGATTGGGTAGATCACGACTGCCACCAATGACTAAACGATCTTGGTGAAACGCCACCGTCACAGGGTATCCCCGTGCAGGGCTGAAGGCTTGTTCGAACCAGTCAATGGTTGCATCCGTATCAGGCAGGTACAGGAATTCCTCGCTGCTAACATCCTCTGGGTCGTAATCAGGATTGGGCTTTGGGATCACCGTGCCGCTCACCACCGTTGGCGAGTCAAAATCCGTGATGTCGATATCAATACCACGGACGCGCAGGCGTGTACCCTCATGCCCTGCCTCGAAGATATCTGCCGATGCGGTCAGGGTAATGTCACCGCTCACCGCGCTTGGTGTGAGTGTCATGTCACTGGCGGCGAATTTAAAAAACGGCTGAAAAATGATGTTGTTATCACTGAAAAACGACCAATCACTTAATGTCCACACCCCGCCGATTGATCGCACCAGCTTTTTCGGCGGCACATCAGGATGGGTGAGCAGGAGGGTATCCGCGCTCTGTGTCCATGCCAGTTGTTGAATTTGCGCGGTTGTCCATGGTGCGCTCAGCGTGACCTCTTTCACCCCGCCGGAATAAATATCAATTTGTTCATCGGTAATCACAAGCAACGCCGTTTGCTGGGTGTTAAATTCAAACGCGATGACTTTGCCGTCCCCCGCCGCCGTATCGATATAGCCAAGCCCTGACCTGCGTGTTACCCCGCCTGTCGGGTTGATAAACACATTACGCAGCGTCAGCGCGCCATTATCATAGGCACGTAAGTCTCCACGCCCCAATAAATCACGGCTCACCTCCCCCGCGGTGAAGGTGGTTTTGATATCTCTTATTCGTGTCATGATTTTTCCTTAAATTTTAAATGAGGGCATAAAAAACCGAACAACGCGGTGCGGTGTTTCGGGCACAAAAAACCCGCCAAATGGCGGGCATATAAATGATTATATTTAATATCGCTAAAGATAAGGGTCTTTATCAGGCTCTATATATGGTCTGATCGGGTGTTCCACCAAATCGGAATAATCAACCTCCGGCAGGTCTTTTAACGACACATATTCACCATCGGCAACAACGGTGACACCGGTATCAAGGCCGGCATTTTCGTAATAATCAAGCTCTTCTTCATCAGGGCTTGAAACTTCCACCTTAACACCGCGAACAAGCGCAAACACCTTACCGATACTTGCCGTTACTTTGTCTAATGCTGTTTTTACGTCTGCCAAAACCATCTCTTTTTGTTAGAAAAAAAGCCCGTTAAATACGGGCTTTGAAATACTGTTTTCATGAAATTGCGATTAAATACCGAGAATTTCGTTATTGTCTTCGCCTTCCACAACAGGATGAACCGGCGCCGTTGCCTGTTTTACACCAGATTCTGCCGAAGCATCTGTGCCTTCATATGCAACAAAAACCGCACCTTCGGCGCCTAAATTCTCATCCGCCTGCGGATCAAAACCACCTTTGATATTATCTATATTATCGATACCCATACTTCACCTATATATTCTTTGTTAAACTGATGCACTATTCTAACTGATCATTGATGTAAACGTCAAGAAAATGTGCTGTTCCTATCAATCACGTACCTTAATCAGGGTAAAATCCTCTATCTTGCCCGGAGTGTCTTGCTGCGCATCAATCTGACGGGCGCGTTCAAACTCGCGCTCAGCAAGCCTCAGCATGGTTTCTGAACGCGAGGTGTTCTCCGTCACCGGAATGGTAAACTCCGCCGCTAATTTTGTAATCAATGCAGAGTCGAAGTACGGCGGAAAACTCGCCTCATCCGGCCTGAAAATATAGGTCAGCACCACATCAGGCGCATTGGTGTGCAACGCCCCACTGGCGATACGGTAATTCAAACCGCGCCCGCGTGTTCCTGACCCTGCGCTCAAGGCGCGCAGAAAATCATTCGGCAATTGGTAAGCGTAGCTATAATCCGCAATCGGCGCACTGGCGAGTTGATCAAGCACAATCTGCCCGCTGGCAAAGCTCCACGCATACGCCGAAAGTAACGCATCACGCACCTGAGCATAAAGAGCCCCTGCTATTTCACTTTCTGCTGTGCCGTCATCGAAACTTGTAATCGGTGCCGCGCCAATTTTGATGAGCGCGCGCGAACACAACCCAATATCTGTTAATGCCATAATGAAATCTCCTTAAAAATTCTAATAAAAAAGCAGCAGCCGCAGGTTATTTTAAAACCCACGGCTGCGCTTATTCGATACCTGATCTTTCGCGAAATGCGGCAAAGACGAGCGTCATATAAGAGGAGGAACGCTACGAGCCTTTACGGCAACATCCAAGGCCGGATCATATGTGATCGGCTTCTTTGAAAGGAACAGTTTCTACGTGACTAACGCCAAAAGGCATTAAACATAGGCTGTTATGGTGACGTTGCTGCCGTCATTGGCGGTGACAACATAAAATGTCGTCGCCGGGGTTCCATCGGTATCGATATTCGCAATAATCAAATCATTCACATTCAACATACCCGCGGCCGCGCTAAGATATCCCGCGCCCTCGACACTGCTGTCGATGCTGGTGTAATGCCACAATGTGAAGTTGTTCGCGTACGCAAGCACGCTTAAATCAGATGCTTTAAAAGCCATGATTTATCTCCTTATTCTTAAAATTCATGGGGATTAGTCTGGGGTTTCGTCACAATTAATGACAACGATACCGCTCTCATCAATCAGACCTGCACCCTGACTCATCATGTTGTTCACAAAGTGGGCGGCGCGATCACCGTGCCATGACACATCCGTTTGCACATCACTGGCCGCGGCGTGACCGACAGCCGTTTTGTGATAGTAGAAACACGAGCGTATATCATCGACATCCACCGGTAGGCCGGAATGCGGCACGAAAATTGTACCGAGGAACATTTTCGCCTGTGTAATTGTTGCAAATGGAAGCGCATCGCTACCGACATAATCGGCATTGACGAATTCCTCGATGGAGAGCATATCGCTCCACTGTTTCCAACCGACAATACAGTAACGCTGCGCATCATCAGGCACATCGTTCGATCCGAATGTTTCGAAAGCGCTCAGGATTTTATCCTTGGTCATCCCGACATTACCATCGGCAATGACCTGTGATGACGCCCCTTCTAACGCGGCAATGATAAGCTCATCGGTTTTGCGTCCCAGAGCATGCGCACCGGCATTGGCAATCACCTGGCGTTCATCAATGTTTGTCTTAAGCTCATCAAGACGATCCACCCAGTCGCCAGCGTAATAATCGCTCAAGACAACCTCGATATTGGAGTGATCCAAATTCATCACCGGCACCATGCCGTGGGTTGATTTTGTACTCGCCGTGCCTTTCCCGACCTTTTGGAAAACCGCGGAAGACCCATTGACGTTTGAAATTGTCCGGACCGTGTTTCTAAGCTTCGATCCCTGACGTTGGTAGGCCTCATGCACTTCGCGTTCGAACTGCTTGATAAAAGCCTGATCTATCGTAGTAGACATACGTAAACCTCATTTTCTGTAAAAGTTAATATTGAAAGAAAAATCCGCTTTTGGTTGTCTTGTGAAAAGGCCGCTGAGAGGATGAAAGCAACGCATACAGGCACATACGAATGTGTTCTCTGTAAAAAATAATAACGCTCAAGTTTTTAAACGAGTCGCTATTATGGCGTTGATAAGGACAATATTAGGAATATAAGCCCAATATGTCAAGATAAAAATTAATAATTGTGGGTATTTTGGGCAAAAGGTTAATTTTGCCTTAATTTTGCCAGAAATTTATATTAGCTTATTTTCATAAATAATTAATTGTAAAAGATAAAGTTATGTTTGGTAAAGTCATATCATCACCCGCAAAAGAGGATAGAAACGCCCTTTTGCAAAAGAACAGACAGTTCGCGCGTCGCTCCGATGACCGTTGCGTGAGCATTATTAACGGACAAATGCATCCCGTAGAAAACTGGAGCAATGGCGGCATGATGATTGCCGCTGATGAACGACTTTTCGCCATTGATCAAGAATGTGTTTTCACCCTTAAGTTTAAGCTTCGTGATGAAATCATGGAGATTGATCACAAAGCCAAAATTGTTCGTAAAGCACCAAGTAAAATTGCCTTACAGTTTCTACCTTTGAATAAAGAAGTGCAAACGCGTTTCCAAAAAGTTGTCGATGATTATGTGTCGCAACGCTTTGCCGAATCGCAATCCTAAAGATTTAATACGTTGAGAGAATAAAAAAACCTTCCGTTAGAATGACGGAAGGTTTTACTTTTAAGGACAAGAGCATTATGCCCTATTTCCCGTACATATTCTGGAAACCTTCAGTGACTTTTGCAACAAAGGCCGGGTCTTTATCGCGCCAATATTTCGGATCACGCATCATGGATGATAACTCCGCCTCGTTCGCGCCACCTTGCGCAGCCGTACTATCGCGGCTTAAACGTGGTTCGTTCCCCTTCATCATACGGTGGAGCGCGATTACTCCCTCATAGGACGATGACAGATTATCAAGAACATCGGCGGGTAAATTTTTCTGCCCGAAGGATAATAACTGACGCGATATCACTTTCCATTGCTCTGCGCCTCCGAAATGATTGATCAGTTTTTCAACTTCTCGGTCTGCATTAAAGTCCGCAGCAATTTCCTTGAGCATCGGCACCATTTTATCCGCCGCCATATCATAAACAACCTGCGCCTGTTCATGGGTGAACCCCATATCGTGCAGGCGTTTATTGATCTCCTCATCCGGCTGAAACAGTCCGTGGTCACAATTAATGCAATATTCTTCGGGTGACTTTGGCGGCTTTGGATTTTGCGATAATTTATGTTCCAACTCGCGGTAGGATTTGGCCAATATATCAATTTTCACTTCGCCTGTTTCAGGGTCTTTGAATTTTTCCGGTATATCGGCGTTTAGTAAATTATCTTCAGTCATATTTTTATACTCCTTTTAGGTTCAAAATTATTCTGCTGGCGTTGTGTTTTGTGGTTGTTCGTTAATCACACCCGACAAATCAGGCAGGATTTCACTACGGATTAAATCACTGGGCACAGCCAAAGCTTCACCCAGAAAACGTGCCGCGGCGGGCATATCAATCGACAATGCCGCCTCCGGCCCCATCGCAATGACAGAGGAAATCCAGCTAAGTGTGTTTTGTACGTTGCGCTGCCCTTGTGAGCGCGCGAGCGGTGATCGGTAATCCACCGCGACAAGACGCCCATCAAGCGAGATATCAGGCACTTCCCCGCGCCTGCGTAAAATTGCAAAGGCACGTTTAATCAACGGCGTGAGTAGCTCCGATTGCAGCCGTCCGTACGTTGCCCCCAAAATCAGGGACATCTCGGCCGAACGCTCAATCACTTCCGTCGCCGTCATCCGCGCACCATTCGCAGGTAATAATTTATCAGTCAGTAAAGCATGACGAATACGAGATTGCAGATTATCGAGCATAAGTTGCGAGACATCAAAACGCCCGGGCATTTCCAATGGCTGTAATCCTTTTGAGCCAATCGCCTTAGGGATAATACTCCCCGGTGTCAGTTCGATATTGGCGGGGTTCAAGACACCGTCATCGTCAGCTTGCCAGATCCCCGTCACGGCAATGGAAGCGTTCTTTAAAATCAGCTCCACAACCTTATTTGCGGTTTTGATATCCGGTAGAGCCTTCATCACAGGTGATCGTCCGTAAATTTCACCGGGGGACTTCACCCAGCGAAAATTAATAATCGGCGAATTGGAAAATGTTCCGCTCTGCAAGATAATTGGCTGATCAGGATTGTGAAACAAAAACGCCGTATATTCATAAACCAGATCGTTCGGCAAAACAGATTCGAGCACATCAAACTTGGTTTGCGGGTCACTCGCCGCCGCTTTCAGCACATCGGGCGGAATTTCTGCGAATGGGTAACGCGTAGTGAGTTGATCGAGCGTCATCGGCAATGTCCTGAATGATCCATCCAGAAAACCTGTTGCACCCTCTTCCAGCACAATATTTTTGAGCGGAACAGCATGAAAATTAAAGGCGGAAAACTCACCAGGCTCTGCTTCTTCAAATGATAAAGACGCCGTCCCACCAACAACCAAATCAAGATAACATTGATGAATTTCCACCGCGAAGTTAGAGCGATCAAAATGCGCCTGAATGGTTTTTGCGGCTTGTTCTAATACCGGCGCGAGCGCATCAGCCTCTGATGGTGACAAATCCGGTCCAGGTTTAAGGCCGAACCATTGCGACCAACTTGGTGTTAAATTACCAAGCAAACTTGCCGCGAGTTGGTCTGCAGCGTCCATGGCCGTCGCATCATATATATTATTGGTGCGCGCCTGGCCGGGGTTAAGTTGGCCGTTAAAACCGCCGCGTTGCGGCAGGGCAAAATCATAACATTCTTCCCACAGATTATTCCATACGTCACGATGTTTACGCGCGCTGTTATAACGCTCCACCAGCATACGCGCATGAAGCGGATCATCTTGCGATAATGTTTCGTTCTTTACTGTCTCGACGATCATGTCTTTATCCTTCCTCTATTCACCCAAGAGCGTTTTTCGCGCCTTGCTTTGATCTATCTCACGCAGAAACCCTTGAAAACTTGTCGCAATCGTCCCAAAACGACCGCGTCCACGTGAGAGCAAACTTCTTTCACGCTCCGTTGATTCATTCGCGGCGCGCTCCTGTGCACTCAGGGTGGATTGTGTTGACGTCTGCGTTGCAGGCTGAGGGCTTGCCACAGGCACCTGCACTATTTGCGTTTGTGGTACTTTGGGGGTTGAGCTTAAACTTCCCATGCTAAATCTCCTTTGTGTACTGAATTCTTATGACCGTGTTCTTGCTCCATCAACAAATGGCGATAAAGCTGCCACGGGGTGAAAATAAATCTTTTATGAATGCCCAATATGCGTTTGCAGGCCTCTACGCAGGTAAACAGCATAATCGGGGCAGAACGCTTAATCTCGCGGGTTATATTGGCCTTTATGACGTGGTTGCCACGTTCCTCTAGCCAAGCGGGAAGATCAAACTCTATCGGCACACTGTGCACCACTACTTCCATGTAATTGGCCATCGGGTCGACACTGATCCAATTTTGTCCGTCATGGATTAAAACAAAACAATGGCGAAACCCCTCCTTACACAAACTAAGCCAAGGTAAATCCGTTTGATTGGTAAAGATAATCCACGCCTGTTGCGGGTTAAGTCCTGCGATTTCATTAATGTCTGACTGTTTCATCATTCTGCTGCCACTCCTTCATAATTTGGAAATAAGCTTGGGGTCGCATAGCCATCATTCTGGCTGAACTGCGTAATCCAATGTTTTTTGGCGATGATTCCCTTATCCTCCATCACCGGACGCATACGATCAAAAGCCTCACGCCACAGATAAAAAGCGCGCTCTTCCTTTGCGCGACGCACATCCGGCGCCATATGACGACGGCCGTAATGACGCAGCACGAGCAAGTGATCACGTTGCAATCTTCGTTTTCGGTATAATCCATCAAGAACTTTTAGAATATCCACAGGCTCACATGGCCTTCGAACAACGCTTGCACCCGATACATATTGGGCCCCGTCATTGCGCGCTTGTTGTGCGGCAATAAACCAAAACCAAGCCTCCTCAACGGAATCAAAGGGTACACACTCATCGGCAGTAAACATGGTGCTATTCTGCACTTTTATATCTCTGGTTTTGCGGTTCATACCTGCGCCTTTCTTGTTTTTTGTCTTGGGTGGTTACTTTTGTGTGTAAAAAAAAGAAACAAATGTTCTCTTTATGTTCTCATTTATGATATAAAGAAAATCCGAAGTCAAGGAAAAAATAGGAATAATTTCTTATTTACCTTTTGCCGCATAAATGGGATTACTGTCCTAAGTCAGTTTTTTTAATCATGACAGACAGGTCATTACTTATGTTTACACACGCACAAATTTGGCAGGGATTAGACAGCCTTGCTTCTGCCAAAGGTTACTCCCCTTCCGGCCTTGCAAAACAAGCAGGACTAGACCCGACATCTTTCAACAAAAGCAAACGCATTAGCCCGGAGGGTAAGCCCCGCTGGCCATCAACAGAAAGCTTGGCCAAGGTGCTGTCCGTAACCGATGCAACCATGACCGATTTCATCAGCCTGATTGGCGATACTCCGCAAAAAAGTCTCGGCGCAGATGAGAAAAAAGAAATCGCAGAGCGCGCAGCAAAAGCATTAATTGAAACCGAATCGGTTTTGTTTAACGCGAAAGAGCCATTCACCCTGAAATCAGGTAAGAAAAGCCCCGTTTATATTGATTGCCGCCGTTTAATTTCATTCGTTCAAGAGCGTAACGCCCTTATGAATGATGCTGCGAAATTACTAACCTCTGATGTGGGCTTAGATAATATGGACTTGCTCGCAGGCGGCGAAACGGCGGGGATTCCGTACGGCGCATATATATCTGATCGCTTGAATAAACCCATGATTTATGTCCGTAAGGAGCCCAAAGGCTATGGCCGCATGGCACAAATTGAAGGATTCATGCCCGAAAAGAACAAGGATAAGAAAAAGCCCAATGTAATTTTAATTGAAGATCTTCAAACAGATGGCGGTAGTAAAAAGATATTTATCAATGCCCTTCGCGAGGCAGGCGCAAAAGTTGAACACGCCTTTGTTGTTTTCCATTATGGAATTTTCGAGGCAAGCAAACAGAACATGAAAGACCTTGGCATCACATTACATGCCCTCACCACATGGTGGAGCGTTCTGGATGTTGCCAAAGACAATGATTATTTCGACAAAGAAACATTAGAATCTGTTGAGGCGTTTTTAAATAATCCTATACAGTGGCAAGATAAAAACGATTAAACGGACATATAATGAAAATCCATTTTCACGCATCAGAAAACCCGCGCCCGCAAGCAGCTTACCGCGAGTTAACAGAAAAATACGAGCACCATGACTTGGAAAACGCCGAGGTAATCGTCGTCTTGGGCGGCGATGGTGCAATGTTACGTGCGTTGCATGAATTTACAGAGTGCCCCCTGCCCATTTACGGGCTTAACCTTGGGACACTCGGATTCCTTCTCAATGAATATAAAAGCGCGGATTTACCCAAGCGCATCGCCCGCGCAAATGAATATGAAATTCACCCCCTGCGTATGAACGTCACAGATGTGAACGGTAAAAAGCATAGCGCCTTAGCGTATAACGAAGTTTCCCTTCTGCGTGAGACCCACAGTTCGGCAAAGATTATGGTTTCGGTGAATGATGAAGTGCGCATGCCGCTGCTTGTGTGCGACGGTATTATGCTCTCCACACCTGTCGGCAGTACGGCCTATAATTCGTCGGCTGATGGCCCTATCGTGCCTTTGGGGGCAAATGTCCTGCCCCTGACACCGATCAGTGCGTTCAGACCTCGCAGATGGCCGGGTGCACTCTTACCAAACACGGCATCTGTGCGTTTTGAGATTATCCGCCCGAAAGAACGCCCCGTCAGTGCGTCCGCCGATGCAACGGAGATTCGCGATATTGCGG
The DNA here is from genome assembly GCA_965263215.1 of uncultured Micavibrio sp. Classification (GTDB taxonomy): domain Bacteria; phylum Pseudomonadota; class Alphaproteobacteria; order Micavibrionales; family Micavibrionaceae; genus UBA1672. The sequence continues at coordinate 1,073,789 of OZ253663.1, read as the reverse complement.
AAGTTAATATTGTCGAGGCGCGCGATGTTTCGGCCACGTTGCTGTTTGATCCGGAAAACCATCTGGAAGAGCGCATATATCAGGAACAATTCGCCCCCTAAGATGCGCATACCATAGCGTGCACACAAATAAACGTACGGTTATACGGATAAAAATTTGCTATACTCATGATTGCAAAATCACCAGAGTAATCACAATGCCACAAACAGCCCTTATCGCAGAAGACGATGCGATCACACGCAAATTTATTGAAATGACAATGCAACGACAAGGATTCGTTGTTACCGCCGTGGATAGTGGCGAAAAAGCGCTTAACCAAGCGCAGAATGATCAATATGACGTCATCATCACAGACATTATGATGCCCGGCATGGAAGGGATTGAGCTGATCGCCGCCCTTGTAGAGTATGCGCCATCAACAAAAATCATTGCAATCTCATCCGAAGGCATGGCCGGACATACCAGTTTTTTGAAATTAGCCGAAACCGTCGGTGCATCCGCGAGCATCCCAAAACCTGTGATGCCGGAGATACTCATTGAAACCCTGTCTGATATCGGACTAAAGGTTAAGCGCTAAAAAATTTACATTTTACGCGGTTTTGCGGCCTTCACGTCACGCAAACGTCGGCGTTCCGCCAGTTCGTTTTCGATCTGATCAAGATCTTCCAACATTTGTTCGTTAATACCATCGCCACGCATAATATCATCAGGGATCAAGCCAAGCTTGTTCGCAACATATTGATATCCCTCAACAAGATCGCCCAAATCCTGACGGAAACGGTCTTTATCCATTTTCTCGCCTGTTTCCGCATCCCAAAGGCGGCAATTATCCGGTGATATTTCATCGGCAAGAACAATATAAAGCTCTCCATGATGTCCCCAAATACGTCCAAACTCCAGTTTGAAATCTACAAGCTTTAAACCAATGCCGGAGAACATGCCGTTCAGATAGTCATTCACACGCCAAGCCATGGCGACCATTTCCTCAAGCTCATAAGGATCAGCCCACCCAAAGGTGACAATGTGATCTTCTCCGATGAGCGGGTCGCCAAGTTCATCTTTCTTATAGTAAAACTCGATCAATGGCTTCGGCAGGATTTCGCCTTCCTTCAATCCCAGACGCTTACATAATGATCCCGCGGCGATATTGCGCACAACAAGTTCAATGGGGATGATCTCAACACTATTGACCAGTTGTTCGCGCATATTGAGCATACGAATAAAATGCGTTGGAATGCCGATAGCCTCAAGCTTGGTCATCAAATGTGAAGAAATACGATTATTCATCGCGCCCTTACCATCAATAACGGCATGCTTTTCGCCGTTAAATGCCGTTGCATCATCCTTGAAATGTTGAATTACGGTTCCCGGTTCCGAGCCTTCGTAAAGAATTTTTGCTTTGCCTTCATATATCTTTGTGCGTTTAGCCATAAAACTATCCTTAAATTTTAATTACCCACCATATAACAATGGATTTAAACAGATTCAAATGATAGAAATCATTTAACGTATATTTTTTGCAAAGCCCTGAGTTCTAAAGGAGACGACTATGACGACATTTGATGATCGCGAAAATGCATTTGAAAGCAAATTTGCCTATGATGAAAAGCTTGATTTTGCTGTCGAGGCACGCCTGTCAAAGCTATATGGCCTGTGGGCTGCAGAAAAACTTGGCCTCAGCGGCGCAGATGCCAACACCTATGCCGGTGACGTTGTTTCCGCTAATTTGGAAGAGCCTGGTTTTGACGATATTTTGCGTAAAGTCAGAAAAGATTTTGACGAAAAAGGTTTGGACATCTCTGATCATGTCATGGATGTCGAACTTCAGAAATGTCTTGAAGAAGCCAAAAAACAGATTAGTAGTGAGTAAGAGAAGTTAGGAGAAGCATAATATGCCCATGGATGCTGCTACGATTGAACAAATGATTTTGGAAGGAATTCCTGATGCAACCGTTCGTATTGAAGATTTACGCGGAGATGGTGATCATTACGCGGCTTACGTCGCCTCCCCCAGCTTTGCAGGAAAATCACGCGTAGAGCAACACAGAATGGTCTATGATGCTCTTGAAAATAAGGTCGGAAATGAATTACATGCTCTGGCATTGCAAACATCCGTACCGGAATAAAAATAAGGAATTTAAAAATGGAAAACGTAGTATTTACACGAATTCAAAAGGAAATAGATGAGAACGATATCGTTTTATTTATGAAAGGCACTGCCGTTTATCCGCAATGCGGGTTTTCATCACTTGTTGTTCAGGTTCTCTCACAACTGGGTGTTACGTTCCGCGATATTAACGTCCTAGAGGATAATGACATCCGCCAAGGCGTAAAGGAATTCACAAAATGGCCAACTATCCCGCAACTATACGTTAAAGGTGAATTTGTTGGTGGATGTGACATCGTACGTGAAATGTACGAGGCAGGTGAACTGCAGAAGCTATTGCAAGATAAAGGCATTCAGATTGCCGCTTAACGCGTGATCTTACTATGTCTGTAAATTCCACACGACATCATTAAACCAAACCCGATGAGTGCGGCGAGCATGGATGTTCCGCCGTATGATACCAATGGTAATGGCGCGCCTACAACGGGGATAAGCCCCATCACCATTGATATGTTAATAAACACATAGAGCGAAAAGTTGACACTAACGCCCAATGCCAGATAACGCCCAAAATTATGCCTGCACTTCATTGAGGTATTTAACCCCGTAATAAAAATAAACAAAAACAGGCAGAGCAAGAACGCACCCCCTAACAGCCCCCACTCTTCCACCCATAGCGTAAAAATGAAGTCCGTTTGTTTTTCAGGCAGGAAATTTAGGTGACTTTGCGTCCCTTGCAAAAAGCCCTTCCCCTCTACACCGCCGGAGCCAATTGCAATCTTCGATTGCGTGATATGATACCCTGCGCCCAGCGGATCTGACTCGGGGTTTAAAAAGGTCATCACACGTGCCTTTTGGTAATCATGTAAGAACTGCCAAATAATGGGCACACTGATCCCCGCCAGAACAATTGCACTGACGAACAACCATATCGGCGCGCCCGCAATGAACACCATTGCCGCACCTGCCATAACAATCATCAATGAAGTCCCCAAATCCGGCTGAAGCAACACAAGGGCGACAGGCGCGATGATAATAAGCGCAGGAACAATCAAGAAAGATAAACGCCGCGCCTGCTCAGGACCAGAGCCATGAAAGTGCCGCGCCAACGCCATCACCACGGCAACCTTCATTAATTCCGATGGCTGCAATTGCATGAACCCCAAGTTAATCCAGCGTTGCGCACCCATGCCGACTTGCCCTTTAATCTCAACAAAAACAAGCAACATAAGTCCGATGAAATAAATCGGCCACGTCAGGCGATACCACCATTTTATATCAATCAAGGCAACAATAACCATGCCAACCATGCCCACGCCAAAACGCATTAATTGACGCGATGCCCAAGGGTCAAAATTGCCACCTGCCGCAGAATATAAAGATGCAACCCCGATCGTTGCCACAAGTGTAATCAGAATGATCAACCACCAGTTTAACTTGGCGAGCTTTTGCGCAAAGCTTAGGTCACTCTCTATGAACATAGAATAAACCATGACTATAACGCCTCCTGATTTTTGCTATCTAATGGCTTTTTGGGCGGCCAAAATGCATTTGCTTCTGTGTCTTCAATAATTTCCGGCTGCATCTGGGTGCGCGCAGGATCACGGCGCTGTGTTTCTTCTAACAATATTTTTGCCAAAGGTGCCGCCGCGCGCGAACCACCAATACCGTGTTCAACGACAACTGAACAAACATAGCGTGAGTTTTTGAGCGGCGCATATCCTACAAATAAGGCATGATGCCTTTGCTCCCATGGCAAATCTTCATTCTTAATCCCCAGACGTCTTTGCTCCGCCGTAATTCTCTGAACCTGTGATGTTCCTGTTTTTCCGCCCATCTGCAGCCCCTCACCCTCTATGCGTGAGGCATAGGCCGTCCCCTTTTTATTATTCACCACCCTGTCCATACCGCGTAAAACCAGTTTTAAATGCGCTTCTGATATGTCGAGCTTGTCCCATTGCTCCCGCCCCAAATACTGATCCCCCAGATACCCAGTCAACCAAGGCTTCACGGCATATCCACCATTCACCATACGCGCGGTCATCACCGCAAGCTGTAAGGGGGTTGCGAGCACATTACCCTGCCCGATACTCGAAACAATCGTTTCACCATGATACCAAGGCTTGCCCAAGACCTTCTTCTTCCACGCGATATTTGGAATTAAACCTGACTTTTCCTGACTAAGCTCTAAGTCCAGCTTTTCCCCGAGCCCCAGTGTATGTGCCATCTCGGCAATCGCATCAATGCCGACTTCAGTGGCCATTTTATAAAAATACACATCACATGATTGCTCTAATGAAGCGGCCAGATCAACATTCCCATGCCCCCATTTCTTCCAGCAATGGAACTTGTCTTTTCCATACTCATAATGCCCGGGACAATAAACCGTCGTATTCTTGGAAATCACGCCCGCCTTTAATCCGGCTAGCGCGGTGACCATTTTAAAGGTTGAACCGGGTGGGTATTGACCGGAAATAGCTTTGTTCGTTTGTGGAAGACCGGGATTATCGACAATTTCCTGCCATTTGTCACTGGAAATACCATTTACAAATAAATTGGGATCAAAGGCCGGGTAAGACGCCATCGCATAAATCGCGCCCGTATGCGCATCCATCACCACGGCTGATGCGCTTTTATGCTCTGATAAAGCCTCCATCGTAAAGCGTTGTAACTCGCCATCAATCGAAAGCGTCACGCGTCGCCCAGACACCGTATTTTTACGCTTCAGTTCCCTAACCTCACGGCCAATGACATTGACCTCAACTTCCGCCGCGCCCGCGCGCCCTCTTAATGACTGATCATAAACCTTTTCCACACCCGTCTTGCCAATGCGAAAGCCCGGTAATCGCAAAACAGGATCATCCTCTTCTTTCAGATCCTCTTTCGAGACAGAACGCACATAGCCAACAATATGCGCCGTTGCATCGCGATAAGGGTATGATCGCACCTCGCCGACATCCACAAATATTCCCGGCAAATCAGGTAAGTTTACTTCAACTTTCGCAACCTCCCCCCATGTTAGTCCTTCTCTGATTTTAATCGGAATAAATTTTGCGCCGCGCTTTGCCCCCTCAAGCACCCTTTCAATGTCTCGATCATCAACATCAATAATTTTTTGTAGCGCACGTAACGACTGCTCCATATCATCGCTTTGCTCCGGAATAATCAATGCGCGGTATGTTTGCGTGTTCACCGCCAACGGAACACCGAAACGATCAACAACTTGTCCTCTGGGTGGTGGCAAAATTTTGATGTTGATACGGTTCTTATCAGAAAGCATCTTATAACGCTTACCTTGTGCGATCTGCAACCAAGCCAAACGCCCACCCAGAATACATAAGCCAAGCAGTTGCAATCCGCCTACGAAGAACGCGCGGCGGCTATATATCTTCTCGCTATATTCATCTTGGTGCATTTAATCCGCCCTAATCCTTTTTAGGTCACCGCACTATATTGCCCTTGAATTTCAGGCAATATCTTATGCAAAACATGTAAAATGAGACTAACAATGGGGAATAAAAGAATGCCGATAATGGCAGACAATATAACAGGATCAATCGCCGCCCATTGCCAATAAACCAAACCAAACAAAGCCCATTGAAGCAAAAGCGCAATCGAACTCACCAACATATAACCAAGCCAAATGATTATAAATGGTTGCCCTGTCAAGAAAAGGCGTTGTGATGTGACATTATGCCGCAGAACCAACAAAATAAGGGCGTTCACGCCCACAGGCCACCCACTGAGCATGTCCAAACAAATACCGGCAAAGAACGTAAGAAACGGCGGGATAAGGGTTGGCCTGTAAATCGACCAGTAATAAAAAATCATAAAAATGAAGGGCATATCCAATGTGATTGGAAGAGGTATAATGTTCAAAAGAAAGAGCAGAAACATGAACATGTAAACGGCGCACAAGCGTATAAAAATATCCAAATATTCCGTAAATGATTGCATGATTACTTTTACCTTTTTATTACCGGATCTCCGGCTCCTTCATTAAAATCCGAACAATCTGAAGCTTGTCAAAATTGGAAAACAAAACAACATCCAGTTTGGCATTCTCTCCCGCGATCACACGCCCAACAGGCAAGCCTTGCGGATATAAACCGCCATACCCTGATGTGATAACACGTGCGCCCTCACCTATGTTACTACCCTCCGGCAAGTGAATTAGATACGCATTATGCTCATTAGATCCGGCCATGATTGCATGCTGTCCGGTGTCTTCAACAACCACAGGCACGCGCGAATTAATGTCATTAATCATAAGAACACGTGATGTTTTCTCCCCCACCTCTACAACGCGCCCAACTAGGCCATCGCCTGACACCACGGCTGCTCCTTTGACAACGCCGCTTTCCTTGCCGACTGAGACAAGCACGCTATTCACATACGCATTGCCGGAATCTGCCAGAATACGTGCACTTACATGCGTATAAGATGGCTCAACATCTAAATTGAGCAATTCCCGTAATGATCTGTTTTCAGAATCCAGCAATAAGGCCGTCTGATACCATTCTTTCAGCCTGATATTTTCTTGTACTAAGCGTGAATTATCCGCCTGAAGTTGCGCTAAATTGGTAACATCATGAAAAAATAAATTCGCTTGCTGAAATGGAATACTCACCGTCAAAAGTGCAGGCGTAAAAAAATCAGCCGTAAACGCACGTAAAGTTTCAAATGACTGTGGTCTAAAAGCCGATACAGCAATAAGAACAACTGATAAAACCATCAAGAACAAAGAAGAGGCTGACGACCCGCCCCATGGTAACGGCAGACGATGTGCAGCACTTCTGAATTTCTTGTTACGGCTCAAAGTTTTTCATTCTGAATAATAATGACATTAGTATGCAACAGTATATGCACACTGGGATTCGATCAATCCGTAATCAACAATGACTTTAATATGTACCGATCAAAACATGGCGTAATGATTTTCCGGCTTCAAGCGCGTGCCCTGTACCCAGTGCAACACAAGATAACGGATCATCCGCAAGGGTTACGGCCAAGCCCGTTGCATGGCGCAAAACAAAATCAAGATTGGTCAATAGCGCGCCGCCGCCTGTTAAGACAATTCCCTTATCCACAATATCTGCGGCAAGTTCGGGCGCAGTATGCTCAAGCGCGACTTTCACACCTTCGACAATTTGCCCAACAGGTTCGGCTAAAGCTTCAGCGACCTGACGTTCTGTAATTACAATTTCCTTGGGCACACCGTTCATAAGATCACGCCCGCGAATCTCCATCGTGCGGCCTTCACCATCACCCGGAATACAGGCAGAACCGATCTCCTTTTTGATTCGCTCAGACGTGCTTTCACCAATCAACAAATTATGAACGCGGCGAATATAGGCAATGATCGCCTCATCCATTTTATCACCACCAACACGCACAGAACGCGCATAAACGATACCACCTAATGATATAACGGCAACTTCTGTTGTACCGCCGCCAATATCAACAACCATTGATCCTGTAGCCTCTGTCACAGGCAAACCCGCACCAATCGCGGCCGCCATCGGCTCTTCGATTAAGCCAACTTCGCTAGCCCCTGCACTCTCCGCTGATTCTTGGATGGCACGACGCTCAACCGCGGTTGAACCTGACGGCACACAAATAATCATTTTAGGGGATACGAATGTTCGGCGATTATGCACTTTACGGATAAAATGTTTAATCATCGCCTCAGTCACTTCGAAATCGGCAATCACGCCATCACGTAATGGGCGCGTTGCAATAATACTGCCCGGTGTGCGGCCCAACATTTGCTTGGCCTCATCACCAACGGCCAATGTTTGTTTTTTACCGCCCATAACGGAAATCGCCACAACAGAAGGCTCATTCAGGACAATGCCCTGATCCTTCACGTACACCAATGTGTTCGCTGTGCCTAGATCAATGGCCATATCGGCCGACATAAAACCAAAAAGTTTGGAGAACATAGATCGTCCCGCCTATCCGTATGAAAAGATGTGGTTATTACGATATATCAGACTAAAAAGAAGAATGCACCCTCTGACTTGAAAAGAGAATATATTGTCAACAAAAACAAAACCGTGAACGCAATGCTCACGGTTTTACAATACAAAAAAACCCTTAATATTATCTTAGTCGCAGGAAATTAGCCCTGACGCGCTTTGAAACGAGGATTTGTCTTGTTAATTACATAAACACGACCTTTGCGGCGGATAACACGGCAGTTGCGGTCACGTTTTTTCAAAGTTTTCAGTGAATTAACGACTTTCATTTTCTTAAATCCTACTTAAATTCCTTAATAGAGGTGCGAACATAGCGATGCTTAAGGTCTTTTGTCAAGTGTTGCTTCAAAAAAACTATCATCTTCTTCATTGATTTTACCCTAAAAAAAAAGGCATCATTAACCAAACGATAACAAAATACCTTCATCATGTATTTTGTACAGGTCCAAGAAAGTTCTACATAGATGTATTCATCTGTAAAATCACAAAAGAAATTTAAAGCCGGTGACGTATTAATGCGTCAGGGTGATCTTGGCGAAAATGCTTATATCATTGAAGATGGAAAAGTCGAAATTACTGTCAAAAATTCTGACGGTAAAGAACGCGTTGTCGGAACACGCAGCGCAGGCGCAATGATTGGTGAAATGTCACTGATAGATAGCGCACCGCGCACCGCCACAGTAACAGTCATCGAAGATTGTACGGTTTTAGAAATCACAAAGGATGATTTTTCACGACGCTTAGAGGGCGCCGATTCTGTGCTACGTATGACCATTCAGGTTATCTTGACGCGCTATCGCGATATGCTTAAACGCTCAGACCTTAAAAGACAAAGCAAGGACGGTTCCGGCGCAGAGAATACGGAACGAGATTATCTGGAACAAGCCGACGCCGTTGAGACCATCCGCATTGCCAACGAATTTATGGAAGCCTTGGAAAACGATGAAATTTCATTGTATTACCAACCTATTATTGATCTTCAAAATGGTGAAATTTATGGGTTCGAAGCGCTCATGCGTTGGATTCATCCCGAAAAAGGGTTCATATCCCCCGGCGTCTTTATTCCAATCATAGAAGATAACGGCCAAATCATTAAGGCAAGCAACTGGGCATTTAAAGAAGCCTGCAACGCATTAAAGCGCATACAAGCAGAAACTCAATACCATAGAGACCTTCACATGAGTGTGAATTTCTCAACCGAAGATTTTTCTGCGCCTGATTTTGTCGACAACATCCATGAAACTATTAAAGAAACAAAGCTACCGACCAGCCAAATTCATTTGGAAATCACGGAACGTATCTTGATGGCGCAGCCTGAAAAGGCCAAAGAGACATTGGCAATGTGCCGCGAGGCAGGCATGGGCATATCGATTGATGATTTTGGTACAGGATATTCTTCACTGAACTATCTTCATGCTTATCCAATTAATACGCTCAAAATTGATCAAAGCTTTATCAGAGACTTGCAGGTCAAGAAAAACTCGAAGGAACTCGTACGATCAATCATCACACTTGGACATAATCTGGATATGTCAATTATCGCCGAAGGCGTAGAACAAATCGAAGAAGCGCAAATGTTAAAGAAGATGGGCTGTCACTACGCCCAAGGTTTTTATTTCGCAAAACCTGTTCCTGAAAAAGATGTCATAGAGACCGTTGCGAACTGGAAGCCGCAGAAAATATAAGAGCGCTACTTACCTTCCGCCTCGATTGATCCATCCCAACTTTGCGGCAAATCCTGAGATTTCAGCGCATTCATTCTTGTAATATACATATCGTAAAGCGCGACATAGCTTTCCCCCGCGATGCTCTTGCACTCATCCGCTAAATTTAAAGCCTCATCAAATGATTGTGATCGGTAACAATCCATCATTTTTTGATGCGTAGATTTCCAATTTATAAATTGCTCTTGCTTGGCATAGTCATGATCGCCAAACAAACCGTAAATTCTGGCTAACTCTTTCTTACCAACAAGCTTGATCATATCAAGCTCTATCATAGCGAGATCATCAGCGGCCTTATATGTCGCCTCACCCACCAAAATATTGATGCCATAAAATTTCGTTTGCCCTTCCAAACGTGATGAAAGATTAACAGGGTCACCAAGCGCGGAATACGCAAATCTTTGTTTTGATCCCATATTCCCAACCGCACATGAGCCCGAGTTAATACCAATCCCTGCATTGAGAAGAACGGCGTCTTTCCCCTCTTCTTGCGCTCTGATGCGTATTTTTTCGTTCACAGGCTCTAACGCTGTTTGCATCGCAAGGGCGGCCAGGCACGCTTCGCGCTCGTGGTTTTTGATATCACGCGGGGCGTTCCAGAAACTCATCATGGCATCCCCGATATATTTATCGACCGTGCCTTGATGCTGCATAACAATATCCGTCATGCTCGTTAAAAACTCATTCATAAGCAGGATTAATTCTTCCGGCGACAACCCTTCAGAAATCGTTGTGAATTTACGGATATCAGTGAACATTACTGTTAAATCTCTGTTTTCTCCGCCAAGTTTCAGCTTCTCGGGGTTTTGTTCAAGATCACGCATAACATCACCGGCAACATACATTCCAAACGCATTGCGAATTTGTTTTCGCCGCGCCTCGGCTCTGGCATAGGATAAGATGGTTGAAACAATAAAGATCGTCATAACCGCCAAGGATGGGTAGACAGAATCAACCAATAATCCATGTTCCACATAGGCATAATAAGCGCCAAAAAATGCTACGGAAATAATTGTGATACATAAGGCAACCGACACCAAAATACCGATAAAGGGAGAGACAATAATAAAGAATGCACCGGCCACCATAATAAAAATCGCCTCTGCGCCGCGCATAACTGACGGGCGCAACAAGTAATCATCGCTTAATATTTGTTCTATGACATTGGCATGCACTTCAACGCCCGGCCTGAACGGGCTTAGAGCTGTACTTCTTAAATCTTTCAAGCCTTCTGCACTTGCACCGATTAAAACGACTTTTCCTTTAACCGCATCTTCCGCTTCTTTTGAATACTCATCAATTAAAAATTTATAGGCCGGTATGTAATCAGGCGCTGAACAGACGAGTGGGTTGAGGCGAACATCATCGTGATTACAGAAATGACGATAACGAACATACAAAATACCGTCACTCTCCACCGGAATGGCTTTATCACCAATCAATATACGGTAATTCGTATCAATCTCACCGCGCTCATCTTCAGGTACTTTCGCAAGTTTAACCGCTTCCTTTCGCCCAAGCAGCGCCACACGCAGGGCTTCTAAACTCAAGGACGGATAAAGATGCTTACCATTTGTAAAAACCATACCGACGCGGCGCAAAATACCATCATCATCAGGCTTGGCCATAAAACTGCCGTTCCCCGCCGCCGCTTTGGACAGTATAGGCAAGTTAACCGCCGCTGCCTTAAACCGCGATGCGTTCTCTAAAAACACTGACTTAACATCGCTCCGTGCCACAAGACGATTTTTATTCAACGGCTGTGTCTGCGCACGATCAGACCGCCCATAGGTAAATGCCGTTACAAATATCTTTGATTTTTTAATCTCTTGGGCGAATAAATCATCATAGTTCAAAAACACACCGTCTGTTTGAACGGCATTAGGAAACTGAGCAATTTGATCGCTTGGCGTGTCTTTATAAAGAATATGCGGCGACGTGCGGTCAGGCTCCGCAAAAACACCGTCAAAGGCAATCACCTTTGCGCCCTTCTCGCTCAGTGATTTTGTTAAATCTGCCATCACATCGCGCGGCCAATTCCACTGCCCGATCAACTCAAGTGATTTTTCATCAACATCAACAATCACAACTTCCCGTGTAGATGTTCGGGGGTGCATATGATTGAAATTGTCAAAGACACTGCGCTGTAATGTCATACGTACAGGATTTTGAGAACCACTAAGCAAAACCGCAAGAATCAAAAGGCTCAATAGAAACAAAACATGTATCACGGCCCATCTGGATGTTTTAATATTTTTAAACATATACGAAACTACCTCTCCCTGAAGGCGCGATTTACACCACGATGAAAGGGCTTCATAAGATAATTTAAAATCGTACGCTTGCCGGTGATAACCTCAACAGTGGCCACCATCCCTGATGTAATTGGCAGCGGGCTTTCAGCCTTCCCAAGATAATTCTTTGTTGTGCGAACCTCAATTTCGAACATGACATTGCCATCACGGTCACTCACACTGTTTGCGGCGATGCGCGTTAACGCACCATCAAGAGACCCGTAAACTTGCGGGTCGTAAGCGCTGACCTTGACCTTCACAGGTTGCCCGACATTCAAAAAGGCAATTTCATCCGGCCTGACTTTTGCAATAATCTTAAGTTCATCATCAATCGGGACAATCTCAACCAACTTCATTGCGGGCTCAACGACACCACCGATCGTTTTCAATGTAATCTGGTTAACAATGCCATCAACGGGCGCACGTATTTCTGTACGATCCACACGATCACCAATAGACTTTAAACTCTCTTTCAGCGATGAAATCTGTGTTTCAACCTCATTCAACTCCTCCAGAGCCACTGATTGAAATTTATCTAACTGGGTTTTACGTTCATTTTCGGCACTGCTCAATGATGCTTCCAGTCCTTTTTTCTCCTGTACGCGCACGTTTATTTGGCCATTAATATCACCCAATTCACGCTCTAACCTGATTTGGTCCAGCTTCGGCACTGCGCGCTTGGCGACCATATCTTTGGTAATGGACAATTCCTTATTCAGTAACTTTCTACTTTGATAAAGGCGGTTAATCTCCGCGCTGACCTCCCCTAAATCCGCCTTGGCTTTATTGATTTTCTCATCTTGAATTGTGTAGGCAGCTTCAAGTTCTTTTTGACGTGATAAATAAAGGAGTTTTTCATTCTCTGCGATGGTCGGGATTTTTTTCTCAATATCCGCCGAAACGTGAAATTCTTCACCGTTACTTTCTGCCTGTAACCTTGCTTTTTTGGCCTCTAGCGACATAAAGCGCGCCTCGGTGCCGCGCTCTTCGGATGAAAACATCACATCACTAATCCGCAACAACACCTGACCTTTTTTAACAAAGTCACCCTTCTCGATTTTAATCTCCTGTAAAATCCCGCCTTCCAAGCTTTGAACAACTTGAATTTCCTTCGATGGCACAACCTGCCCTTCCCCGCGGGTAAGCTCCTCCACCTCGGACACGGCCGACCAGACAATGATAAAGGTGACAAAGGCAATGATCGTGAACAATAGAATGATCGCAGGCGAAGACGGACGCATGCGCATCGCAGCCTCCAATTCATTCATATATGCGGTTTCGTTTTTGCTCATTCTTAGCCGCTCGCCTTTACATTAATTTTACCCGTATTAAGCGCGGCAATAACCTCATCACGCGGGCCATCCATAAGAACCTTACCATCATGCAGCAATATCAACCTGTCCACGGTCGTTAACAACGCATGCTTATGCGTAATCAAAACATAGGTCTTATCTTTGGTTTGCTCCATCACATGCGTACAAAACGCGTTTTCGGTTTGTGTGTCCATGGCGCTGGTCGGTTCATCACAAATCAAAATATTCGGTCTTACAATCATCGCACGCGCAAAGGCAATGGCTTGTTTTTGACCACCTGAAAGGTTTGAGCCAAGCTCTCCCACAGGTGCGTCATACCCCATGGGGTGACGTGAAACAAACGCATCAACACCACTTTGTTTCGCATAAGCCAAAATCTCGTCTTCGCTCGCATGCGTATGAAACGCCGTGATATTATCGCGCACGCTGCCCCTGAATAATTGCGACTCCTGTGAAATATACCCCATATTCCTACGCAAATCGGCAGGGTCTATCTGACGATAATCCGTGTCATCGGCCAGAATAACACCACTATCAGGTTCATATAGTTTCAGCATCATTCTTGCGATTGTGCTTTTCCCTGAGCCAACGCGCCCGATAATCCCCACACGTTCGCCCGGATTTATTGTAAAGGATACCTCATCCAGAACAGGAACATCTGTGCCCGGATAAGCAAAAGAAACTTTCTCAAAGGCAAGCTTACCCGATAAGTTTGGCCTGTGTAAAAAGTCACGATTTGCAGGTCGTTCTACTTGACCACTCATCACGTCATTTAAGGTTTTAAGCGCGGTTCCGGATTGATGATATTTCGTAATCAAATTGGCAATCTGCCCGATTGGCGCAATAGCACGTCCGCCTAAAATAACACTGGCGATCAGACCACCCATCGTTAAATCGCCGCTTTGCACCAGATACATCCCCGCCAAAACAATCACGACAGACGCACTTTGTTGAAAAAAAGTTGATATATTCACCGCCATAGCGGATAGGAAGCGCGCCTTTTGCGCGTACCTGGCATCTTCATTCATCACCGCGCCGTAACGCGCACGAAAACGTCCGTCGGCTCCACCTGATTTGATGGTTTCCAATGCGTTAATCGCCTCAATCAAAATACCGTGCCGTGTCTGACCTGTTTCCTGAGACTTACGCACCAAATGCTTCAGCTTAAATTGAATGATAAACCCGCACAGACTGACCGCCAAAACCATGAACACCAGAATAAACGCTATCGACCCGCCAAGTTGATACACAAAGAATAAAAACAAAAGCGTGAAAGGAACATCAACCAGCGCCGTGATTGTTGCAGACGTAAAAAATTCCCGCACGGAATCAAAGTCGCGTAAAATATTGGCAAATGCACCGCTTGATTGCGGCCTGTCGGCGAGTTTCATATCCAGAACATGATCGAAAATTCTGCGCGCGGCCAAAACATCCGTTTTGCGCCCTGCGAAATCAATCAAATATCCACGCACCGTCCTGAAAATAAAATCAAAGCCAAATGCCATCAATGCGCCAATTCCCAATACCCAACCTGTTTCGGTGGCGTTGTTCGGAATTACCCGATCATAGACATTCATGATGAATATCGGGCTGACCAGTGCAAATAAATTGATAAATATGGATGCCAGAATAACAAGGCCATAGGTCGATTTGCTTAATCTGACAATATCCCAAAACCAATGCGTGTCGGTGACTTCGTCTTTTTGACGTTCGGGGATTTTAAAAACGGCTGTCGGGTGCACAAATATTGCATAGCCCATATATGAACCGGACAGCTTTTCAGTGGGCATTTCCCGCACTGATCCGGTTTCAGGAACGAATATCTTCGCGTGCCCCGTTTCGTCATTCTTTTCTAACAAGACACAAACCTGATCATCTTTCAGGAAAATTACGCACGGCAGAACCGCCGCAGATATTTTATCGAGATCAGGTTTTTTGAATATCTCAGCCTTCAAACCAATACGTTGCGCCGCTTCGCAGAAAAGGGACGGGTTCATGCCAGTTGTATCGTATGCAATGCCTGATGTAAGGCTGTCCGCGGATTTTGGTTTTCCAAATGTTTCACACAAGAAAACAAGGCAATCCAACAAAGGATCACCATTATATTCAACCTTCACAGATCCCAGATCATGATCTTTATCGGCGATTTCCTTCTCCCTCGATCACTGGACGTTTCCTTCGTCCTCAGGCACAGATAATACAATATTCTTGAGCGTGCCTACAGAGGCTAATATACCATATTGTGCGGTCAAAATATTGTAAAGATTATCACTGTAATCAAGTTTTGCTTTAAATAGCTGGCTTTCTGCGCGCATTACGCTAAGCAATTTTATACGTGAGCCTTCAAACTGAGTTTTATAGGTACTTACCAATTTCTCGTTAAGCTCCACACGCTCAGCTGATAACTTTAATTTACGCTCTAAAGTTTGATATTTCGCATAAGATTCATAAATCATCCGCTCAACCTGACGCTCGGCGTCTTGCGCTTTTCTTAAGGCGGCATCATGCTCAGACTGCTTTTTGCGAAACTCAGAAAACTCACGACCACCGGTTGAAAATGACCAATTCATTTTAACCAGAGCGCGCGCATCTTTATTCTCACCGCCAATCACATCATCTTTATCGCTTTTATAATATGAAAGCTCACCACTAACATCGGGGTACATCTTCCCATGCTCGGCTTTCATATCATGGCGCGCCGCATTCGAATCCATGCGCACAGCCATTAACGCCGGATGATTAACCCGCGCCGTTTCAACGGTGTCCACGATATTATCATTAATATGCCTACTGACGGATGGCGGCAGAATTTGTATCTTTGGCGGCGCTTGCCCTGTGGCCTCGTAATAAACAGCACGCGCAGCCAAGAGCTTGCCTTCGTAATCCGCTATAATGGAATCAACAACCATAGAAACATCACGCGCCTGTTGAAGTTCAGCCTCATCCGCGACGCCCTCTTTGACCATTGTTATAATACGCGCCTCGTAATCATCTATTGATTTTGATTGCTTGGATAACAGCTTAAGCGCACTGCGCAGGCGCATAATTTCCAGATAATTTTTAACAACATTAAAAACAATGCCGCTCTCAGTCTTAATCAAGTTATATGTTTTCGCTTCAAGGCGTGCATCTGCCGCGTCAACACGGTTTTGCGTTTCCAGCCCATCAAATAACATCTGACGAACCGCAACATTGCCCTCACCATACCCTGAATAAGCGGCGCCGCGCTCAACCACCAAACCACGACTGGTTGAATTATCTTGATAAACACGCCCAACAGACGCATTCGCAGAAATTTCGGGATAATAATTTGAAAACTCCGCATCCCTGCCATGTTTTGCGGCATCTTTACTATCGCGCGCACCTTCAATGGACGGATTATGATTAAGCGCGAACAACACAGAATCTCGTAGTGACTGAGCATGCGCAAAGCCGCCCTGACTCACGAGAGCAACAAACAAAACAGCGGTTTTAAACTTCAAATGCATCAAGAACTGATTGTTAGAAACACAAAAAATGGCAATAGAATCATGCCGTACAGAACACTAATCATATGCAAAAAACAGCCATTACTCAAGTGTTTGAGGCATATTACTTCAATAAAAACCTGTTTTTTATTTTACGCGCTGAATTGGCAGAAGAAATCTTACATAACGCCCTTCACAATCCCCATGAAATAAGGCATTGTATTTTGCATCCATCACAAAAAGGGATCGAACATCGTGGGTATTAAAATTGCTGTCCCAAGGGAAACCAATGACCATGAAAAACGTGTTGCCGCATCACCGGAAACCGTAAAGAAATTGGTTGCCACAGGCGCTACGGTTACTGTCGAAACAAAGGCTGGCGACGCCGCAGCATATACGGATACCGCCTATAAAGAGGCCGGTGCGAAAATTGCAAAAACTTACACTGATACAGTGAAAATGGCCGATGTTGTTTTAAAGGTTCAGGCCCCCAATAAAGATGAGTTAAAAGACATAAGAAACGGCGCATTGCTGATTGGCATGCTTGCGCCATTTTCAAACAAAACCATTTTGGCCGATTGCGCGAAAAATAAAATTGATGCGTTTTCGATGGAATTTGTCCCCCGCATCAGTCGCGCCCAAAGCATGGATGTTTTGTCTTCTCAATCTAATCTCGCCGGATATAAGGCCGTTTTAGATGCCACAGAGCATTATCCGCATGCCATGCCGATGATGATGACCGCGGCAGGTACTGTGCCGCCCGCAAAAGTCTTCGTCATGGGCGCAGGCGTCGCCGGATTGCAAGCCATCGCCACGGCGCGCCGCTTAGGTGGTGTTGTTTCCGCAACAGATGTGCGTCCCGCCGCAAAAGAACAAGTGGAATCCTTAGGGGCAAGTTTTATTGCCGTTGAGGATGATGAATTTAAACAGGCCGAAACCGCAGGTGGATATGCCAAGGAAATGTCAGCGGATTATAAGAAGAAACAGGCCGAACTGGTTGAAAAGCATATCGCCAAGCAAGATATCGTTATCACAACTGCGCTCATCCCGGGCAGACCCGCACCAAAACTGATTACGAGTGACATGGTTAAATCCATAAAACCGGGGTCTGTTATCGTTGATTTGGCCGTGGAAACCGGTGGTAACTGCGATGCGTCAAAGGCCGGTGAGGTTGTCATCAAAAATGATGTGACCATCGTTGGGCATTTAAACGTCCCGAGCCGTTTGGCCGCAGATGCGTCGGCTTTGTATGCGAAAAACCTGTTGAACTTGTTGAATTTGATCAACGACACCGACAGTAAAAAACTCGCCATTGATTGGGATGATGAAATCATTCAAGGCGTTTGCATGACACGTGGCGGTGAAATCGTTCACCCGAACTTCGCAGAAAAAAAAGCCACGGCTAAAAAAGCAGCTCCTAAGAAAAAAGAAGCTGATGCCAAAGATGCGGATAGTGACAAAAAGAAAAGTACTCCCAAGAAAGCTTAAGGATAAAGAACGATGTCTGAGAACTCTGAAAACGTAAAAACATTCAAAGATAGCCTTCAGGAATTAGCGGAAACTTTTCGCACCCAAGCCGCTGAAGCAGAACGCTTGGCCGCGGAAGCCGGTTCTGTTATCTCCGAAAGTGGCGTCCATTCGGAACCTTTCATTATCACCGGATTAACCGTTTTTGTTTTGGCATGTTTTGTTGGATACCACGTTGTCTGGCGCGTAACGCCTGCTTTGCACTCACCATTGATGGGTATCACAAACGCCATATCATCTGTGATTATTGTTGGGGCAGTGCTCGCGACGGGTACGGCGTCTGTCTCAGGATTTTCAAGCCTTCTTGGCTTTTTGGCCGTTGTTTTTGCATCTGTAAATATTTTTGGCGGCTTTATTATCACAAAGCGCATGCTCCACATGTTCCAGAAAAAAGGATAAAACCATGACTAGAGTATTACTATTCCTAACAGCCCTACTCCTTCCGTTTTCATACGCCACAGCGAAAGATAACGATGATGAAGTATATGTGCCCTACGTTCAGGATTATACCGATCAGGAAACCGGAAAAGTTGTCATCAACAAAAACGGTCAGCCTATGTTTGTGCATGAAAAAGATTCAAAAATTTTGTTAGAGCATATTATCAGCGCATTTAACACAAACACTGAAAACACCCACGCCTCCAGCGTTCTAACGCAGAAGATCAACCGCGATAGTGGCAGCGTTGAAAATAAATGGAACGACATCAAGTCAGGCCATTATTTTTCTGCGCGCCTGAACCCACCGGAAGAACTTTATGAAGATGCGGTGGTGTTAGATGAAATTATTGTTTCTATCTCACCGACGCCCAATAAAAACTCTTTGGGCAGCATCATGGCAAAATTGGATAACGGTGAAATTCGCGGATACGAGGTTGATAACGCACGATTAATTAATCTCTATTGCTTGGACAGCGCGGTTAAATACCTACCAGCGCATTACAAAAATTTCACAGAGAAATATCACAGCCCGGAATATCTGGAATCGGGCATAGATTGCTCACCGGAAGCAGACGATTAAACCGACAAATATATAAAGGCATAGCAGGAACGCACGCATGGCAATACTTTCATCACTCGCATATTTGACCGCATCAATTTTATTCATACTTTCATTGCGCGGTTTATCGCACCCTGAAACGGCGCGCCGCGGCCTGACTTACGGTATGGTTGGTATGGGTTTAGCAATCGTCACCACCCTACTTTCTCCGCAAATTGCCGGATGGTCATGGATTATTATTGGTATCGCCTTAGGGGGATCAATCGGTGCGTATATCGCCAAAAACATTGAAATGACATCACTGCCTGAATTGATGGCGGCGTTTCACTCTCTTGTTGGTTTGGCCGCGGTTTGTGTTGCAGGTGCGGCGTTTTACAACCCCGAAGCCTACGGCATTGGCGTACCCGGCGAAATTAAAACATTAAGCTTGATTGAAATGGCACTTGGCCTTGCCATTGGTGCTCTAACCTTTACAGGATCATTAGTGGCGTGGGGTAAATTACAGGGGCGCATTTCCGGTAAACCCATCGTCTTTTCAGGACAGCATAAATTAAACGCCATGCTCGGCGGTGCGCTATTCTTGATGATTATATTACTATGTTGGACAGGCAGTGCCTTCTGGTTTTGGATGATAGCCATCGTCGCGCTATCCTTAGGTATATTGATGATTATTCCAATCGGCGGCGCGGATATGCCCGTTATTGTGTCCATGCTGAACTCTTATTCAGGTTGGGCCGCGGCTGGTATTGGCTTCACGCTCCACAATAATCTTCTGATTATCACAGGTGCGCTTGTCGGGTCATCCGGTGCAATTCTGTCCTACATTATGTGTAAAGGCATGAACCGCTCATTCTTTAACGTCATCTTAGGTGGTTTTGGCGGCGATGATGTCGCAGGCGCCGCAGAAGATTTGGGTGATCGAAACGCCAAAATCGGCGCAGCAGAAGATGCAGCCTATATCATGAAAAACGCATCAAAAGTCATTATCATTCCCGGTTACGGTATGGCTGTTGCTCAGGCACAGCACGCCTTGCGTGAAATGGCCGACATCTTGAAAAAAGAAGGTGTTGATGTGAAATACGCGATCCACCCTGTGGCCGGGCGCATGCCAGGGCATATGAATGTTCTGCTGGCTGAGGCCAACGTGCCTTACGACGAAGTCTTTGAAATGGAAGACATTAATCGCGATTTCGCACAAGCTGATGTCGCCTATGTAATCGGTGCGAACGATATTACTAACCCCGCCGCTAAGAACGACTCCGCTTCGCCTATTTACGGTATGCCCGTACTGGATGTTGAGGATGCAAAAACAGTATTATTCGTGAAACGCTCGCTCGGTTCTGGCTATGCCGGCATCGATAACCCGCTTTTCTATGGCGACAACACCATGATGTTGCTTGGTGATGCCAAAAAGATGACCGAAGACATTATTAAAGCCATCGAATAATTTTGTATTCTGTTAAGTATTTTACGGCATAATACAAAAGTACATTAAGTGCTTGATATTATTTACGAAGGTTACATGACCCAAAACATACATCCACCGGATTTAAAACCCCAATTCCACATGCCCGAAGGGTGGCGCTGGCACAGCTTTGAGCGTGAGGGGCGTCATATACGTTTTGGATCAGTCTTTCCAAAAGACAGTATTCCCGATGCCGTGGTCGTTTGCCTTCAGGGCGTTCGCGAATTTTCAGAAAAATACTTCGAAGTCGCACAATGGTGTCTGGAGCATAACCTTGCCTTTTGGACGTGTGACTGGGCGGGTCAGGGGAAATCAACGCGCTTCCTGAAAAATCCACAAAAACGCCACAGCCATGGTTTTGATGCCGATATCGAGGATCTTCAATATTTCATTTTGGAATATATAAAACATTCCAGCGTTCACCCCGATAAGGGGCGCATACCACTCGCCCTTCTTGCGCATTCCATGGGGGCACATACCGCAATGCGTTACATGTGTAAATACCCGAATACATTCGAATGTGCCGCGCTCAGTGCGCCGATGATCGGTATAAAGGCCTTCGCGCCCTATCCGCAAAAATTACTTTTAGGCGTTTCGGCAATGTGTAAGCTTTTCGCGGGTTCGCGATATGTCCCCACTGGCAATGATTGGGGGAAAAGAATAGAACGCGCAAGGCTTAGCTCTGACCCTGTGCGTGAGAATATTGATAATTTATGGTGCGAGCATGCCCCCGAACTTCAATGCGGTGATGTCACATTCAGGTGGGTGCATGAGGCACAGCTTTCCTGCATAGCCCTTAAAAAATCAATGCAAAAATTCCCGATCGAAACACCATGCCTTTTTGGTCTGCCGGGGAAAGAAGATTTGGTTGATAATGATTTGGCACTATCTGTTATCGCCAAAATGCCAAACGCCAAAGTGATGGACTACCCTAACGCCTATCACGAACTTTTGATGGAAAAGGATGAGTTTAGAAACAATTTTCTAGGCTATTTCTACGAACTTGTTCAAGAAACAATTATAGACAGGCCGGAAACCTTGAAACCTTTCTGATTACAGTGCAAGATGAGAATCTCGAATAAAGGAGTATATAAAAATGGGCGATATGAATAGAGAACAAATTCGTTTGAGTGACCGGATTTTGTCCGCGTTGGAACTCGCGTTAGATCAGGATGATCTAAAAATCTCCGAGCTGTTAACACGTGCTTTGGAACAAGCCATGACACGCAACACTGGCGGCGGTGAATTTGTTGAACGTCGTGATTACCCGCCTGAGATTGAGCACGCCATGAGCAAATTATACGAGCTTCGTGATAAGCAAGAGGCCGTTTAAAATTGCGCTAATATTGAAAATTAAGGCATCAAATTGGATGCCTTTTTTTATGAAATCAGGTCAATCCACTCATCTTCGCTGAGCACTGTGACACCAAGCTCTGTGGCTTTTTTCAACTTCGATCCTGCATCTTCCCCTGCAATCACAAGATCTGTCTTTTTTGATACCGATCCCGACACTTTCGCGCCTAATGTTTCTGCCTTGGCCTTGGCCTCCGCGCGTGTTGTCTTGGATAATGTGCCGGTAAACACCACGGTTTTTCCGGCGACTGGGCTATCCGATGTTTGCGGCATATCGTAAGGCTGAATATTCAAATGACTGTTTAGCTGTTCCAGAATATCTAAATTATGATCTTCCGCAAAAAACGCCACCAAATCACGCGCCACGGCGGGGCCGATATCTTCAATCGAAATCAAATCTGCGAAAGCTTCACTTTCTCCGTCTTGCGCGGCAATCATTTGTCCCTTCAAGGTATTCAAATCACCATAAGTGGCTGCAAGGCGTTTTGCTGTGGCCTCACCAATTTGCCTGATCCCCAGTGCATAAATAAAACGGTTAAATGGTATTGTGCGGCGTTCATTGATGGACTCAAAGAGGTTCTTCTCGGACAAATCACCCCACCCTTCGCGCGCACGAATAGGCGTTAAACTGCCCTTATTACGCTCCTCAAGGGTAAAGATATCAGCGGGATTTTGGATAAGTTCCTCTTCCCAGAAAGACTGGATAATCTTATCGCCCAACCCGTCAATATCGAACGCCAAACGGGACACAAAATGTTTCAAACGCTCAACCGCCTGTTTCGGACAGGTCAAACCGCCAGTGCATCGGCGCACCGCTTCGCCTTCTTCACGCACCGCCTTTGATCCACATTCGGGGCATTCGGATAGCGGCGTGAAAGCCTCTTCTTTTCCTGTGCGCTTATCTTCCATGACTTTTACGACCTGTGGAATCACATCACCAGCGCGCTGAATAACGACCGTATCACCAACACGAATATCCTTGCGCTCAATCTCGTCTTCATTATGAAGCGTCGCATTTGATACAACCACACCGCCTACGGTAATCGGCTCTAACCGCGCCACAGGGGTCAACGCGCCTGTACGACCAACCTGAATATCAATCGCGTTAATGCGTGTAACCGCTTGTTCAGCGGGGAATTTATGTGCCGTTGCCCAACGCGGCGCGCGGGAAACAAAGCCCAAACGCTCCTGCAAATCCAGACGATTAACTTTATAAACAATACCGTCAATTTCATAATCCAGATCGGGGCGTGATGCCAAAAACCCGTCATAGAAATGCATCATTTCTTGTGTGCTATTGCACAATGCATAAGGTGTTTCGGGGATGTCCCAATCAATCAGTTTTTGCCTGATTCCGTCCTGCGTATCCGCAAAACTTTCCGACACTTCACCCAAAGCATAACCGAAAAACCCAAGCTCCCGAGCAGCTGTTACAGATGAATCAAGTTGACGAACACTACCCGCCGCGGCATTGCGCGGATTAGCAAAGCCATCTTTGCCCGCTTCTTCTTGCGCCTTATTGAGTTTTTCAAACGCCTTGCGCCCCATATATATCTCGCCGCGTACTTCCAATATATCTGGTGCGTCTTTCGGTAAGGTTTTCGGGATGCAATCCATTGTGTTGATATTGGCGGTGATGTCCTCACCTTCCGCGCCATCACCGCGCGTTGCGGCTTGAACCAGTTTGCGGTTTTCATACCGTAAGGAACATGACAATCCGTCAATTTTCGGTTCCGCAACAATTTCAATCGGTTCATCATCAGGCAATCCCAAAAACCGCCTGATTTTATCAAGAAAACCATCAACATCTTCTGCACTAAACACATTCGACAGCGAAAGCATCGGCAGAGCATGCTGTACTTTTTTAAAGCCTTTGGATGGTGCAGCCCCTACTTTTTGGGTGGGGCTATCTGGCGTAATCAAATCAGGATGTTTTGTTTCAATCTCTTCTAATTCTTGGCGCAATTTATCATACGCCGCATCATCAATAATTGGCGTATCATCCGCATAATACGCATGATCAGCGGTGCGCATTTTTTCGGCCAAAGCCTTATGTCGCGCCTTCGCATCTTCAAATTCCATGTCGAATAATGCTGCGTTCATTTGTGCGTCCTATGCTGCGTTATCGAGCAATTTATCAGCCGCAGCGCGGGCTTCTTTAGTTATATCCGCGCCCGCCAACATCCGCGCAATTTCCTCACAACGCTCCGTGCGTGATGATAGCGGGGAAATATCAGTTTTCACCTCCGCTTTACCTGTTTTTGTCACAATCCAGTGATGATCGGCGCGCGCGGCAACCTGCGGCGCATGGGTAACCACCAGCACTTGTTTTGAATCGGCAAGCCTTGCAAGACGTTCTCCAACCGCGTCTGCAGTAGCGCCGCCAATGCCCGTATCAACCTCATCAAAAATAAAACTGTGGGTGCTACCTGCCTGCGCGATAATAACTTTCAGCGCGAGCATAAAGCGTGACATTTCACCGCCAGAGGCAATCTTATGAATTGGCCCCGGTTCCCGCCCCGGATTGGTAGAGACTAAAAACCGCACACGATCCATGCCGTTTACGTTCCACTCAACCTCATCCAATGCATCAATTTGTGTAACAAACCGCGCCTTATCAAGCTTAAGCGGCGCAAGTTCTTCTTGGACAAGCTTGTTCAGTTTTTCCGCCGTTTTCTTGCGGGTGTTTGAAACTTTTTCAGCCGCAGCGATATAAGCATTGCGCGTTTCTTCACACAATTTTTGCTGCGCCGTTATAGTTTCATCCGAATTTTCAATCAAGCCAAGTTGTTGTTCGATTTGCTGCAAGACTTCGGGCAGGTCATCAACAGCACAGTTATGTTTTCGTGCCTGCATACGAAGGGCGTAGAGCCTGTCATCAATTTCTTCCAAATCATACGCACCATCCTGAATATCACTTTGCGCGGACTGCACGAGCGCATGAGCCTCAGAAATTTCAGATGATGCGCGTGATAAGGCCGCAAGTGCCTCATCGACATTATCCCCTGCCTTACCGGATATCTTATCAAGCTCTGCCCATGCTTTTTGAACGGGGTCATGCTCCGCGCTGAGGTGATTATGCGCGGCATTCAAACTTTCGAGAACATGATCGCGGTTTTTCAAACGCTCGCGCATCTTTGATAATTCTTCTTCCTCACCTGCTTGCGGATCAAGGTTTTGCAAGTCTTCCAAAGAGAGCCTTAAATATTCCTCCTCCTCGCGCGCACGACTGGAAAGCTTTCGCATATCATCCAAATCTTGTTCTGCTGTTTTCCATGCCTGCCAAACATCCGAAAGTGCGCTAGAATCTATTTCTGCATATTCATCGAGCATTGCACGATGTGTTGAGGGGTTAAGTAGCCCCTGCGTTTCGAACTGCCCGTGGATTTCAACGAGCGTATCCCCAACTTGTTTTAACAGACCGATACTAACGGGTTGATCATTGATAAAGGCGCGGCTTTTGCCTGATGTGTAAACCACACGGCGCAGCAACAGGATATCATCTTCAAGCACGATATCGGCATCTCGCAGCAATTTAAACGCCTCATGGTTTTCGGGTATTTGGAAACTGGCGGTGACTCGCGCACTTTCCGCGCCTTTACGCACCAAACCGCTTTCGGCGCGCACACCAAGCGCTAGACCGAGCGAATCGAGTAGCACAGATTTCCCTGCCCCCGTTTCACCAGTTAACACACATAGCCCTTGTTTGAATGCAATATGCAGCCGATCAATCAGAACAACATTGTCGATGTTCAATTCTATCAGCATGTCAAGTTTACTCCGTCAGTGTTTTTTAGTCCGGCTTCAGCAATGAATCCACTGTGCGTTCTATAATACCGCGCTCATCAATGATTTTCTTTCTTTGCTCATCATCAAGCAATGCATAAGAACGCTCATACCATTTACTGCCCGGATAATTATGCCCAAGAACAGCTGCCACTTGATACGCCTCGCCTTTCAAGCCCAATGTCATGTAAGCCTCAACCAAACGGTGCAAGGCCTCTGCTACGTGACTGGTTGTTTGGAAGTTCGCCACAACCGAGCGAAAACGGTTAATCGCCGCATTCACATGGCCGCG
Source organism: uncultured Micavibrio sp. (assembly GCA_965263215.1). Classification (GTDB taxonomy): domain Bacteria; phylum Pseudomonadota; class Alphaproteobacteria; order Micavibrionales; family Micavibrionaceae; genus UBA1672. The sequence continues at coordinate 1,047,483 of OZ253663.1, read as the reverse complement.
GTTTAAGTAATAACGCCCGATTTCCATTTCTTTACCCGCAAGGTGATCAAGCGTAAGGTCGCGCTTCAACATCGCGTCACGTGCGTATTCGCTGTTCGGGAAACGGCCAATCAATGTATTGAGTGCCTTCACGGCCTGAATGGTCATATTTTGATCGCGGCGCACATCTGAAATTTGTTCATAAAATGACATTGCTTTTAAGTAATAAGCATAATCAACATCTTCTGCGCCTGGGTGGAGCTGAATATACCGATCTAAGGCCACAACCGCCTCGTCATATCGTTGATCAAGATAAGAGGCATAAGCCGCCATAAGTTGCGCACGCGTCGACCATTTGGAATAAGGGTGCTGTCGTTCTACTTCTTCGAAATACTTCGTCGCCTCGACATAGCGCTCGTCATTCATCGCGTTCGTGGCACGTTCATATAATGTTTCAACCGGCGCCGTTTCAACGACATTTGCCTTTTTCTTTTCAGAACTAGAGCATGCACTCAGACCGAGCATAAGAAACAGAGCAATAAGCAGTTTAAAAGAGCGTATGTCCCGACGCATAAAGAATGTCTCCGGATGTTTATAAATGATTACTTTATTGATAAACCGAACGCATTCGGAATGAAAGGAGTTTTAGGGTGTGGCGTTATTTTAACTCTGGAAAAGAGAAATGACGTCACAAGAAGGCTATGATTTAATGCCTCCCCCTACTGCTGGAACCGCTTCCTGCACTTCTTTTTTGAGACATCGTCTCCAGAGGAAAAACTTTTGCTATTGGCTTGCTATTAACCTTTCGTGATTTTACTTCATCAGGTTCAAAAAACTCAACAACGCGTGTAGATTCTGCATATTCATTGCCGGCAATTACGGCATCTTCGTAAACAACGAAGAACAATGAAACGATTACCGATAAAATAAAAATTCTAAACACAAGTATGATCCCTCAATAATCAACATTGCTTTACAATGCTACCATGAGGAAAACGAGTTATGCAACCAACAGGGATTCCTGTGCTTTTAAAGAAGATGATTCTGTTTTCTGAACTGATGAAGAAGGCATATCGACATATTCCCAATTTGCATCATTAGAAAACAACTCGTGCAAGATCGCGTTATTGATTGCATGACCGGCCTTAACACCATCATACAAGCCAAGGATTTGACCACCTGCAAGGTATAGATCACCAATCGCATCAAGCAATTTGTGACGAATAAATTCATCTTTGAAACGAAGCCCCTTCGGGTTCATCACGCCTTCTGTATCCAGAATAATGGCGTTATCCAGTGATCCGCCAAGACCGAGCCCTTGAGAGCGAAGCCATTCTGCTTCATGAAAAAATCCAAATGTGCGTGCTTCGGCGATATCATGTTTGAAATTACCGTTTACAAGTTGTGTGCCAAAACGCTGATTACCGATTTTATCGTGATCAAAATCAATTTCACCCACAAAAGTACAAGACTCATCAGGGCTGAGTGTTACGCGCTTATCGCCGTCTGTTACGGTGACTTCCTTTAAAACACGAACCATACGGCGTGGCAGATCTTGCGGCTTTGTGCCGACCTCTTCAATCAAATTCACGAAAGGCATCGCACTGCCATCCATGGCAGGCACTTCCGCACCATCAATTTCAATGATTAAGTTATCAACGCCGCACCCGCGCAAAGCCGACATCAAATGTTCAATCGTACCAACGCTCGCGCCGTGTTCGTTACCGATCACAGTACAAAGTTGCGTATCAACGACACTGTCCCACAACGCGGGAATAACATTTTCGCCTTCAGGTAAATCGCTGCGTACAAACACAATACCGTGATTCTCGGCCGCAGGAATCAACGTCATATTGATTTGCTTACCGGAATGCAGACCAATGCCCGAAAGCGTGGCTGTTTTCTTGAATGTGTGTTGCATTGCGTATGTCATATTCGGCTTTTTCTTTCTTTTTCTATGTCTTAAACAGCCCTGTATTTACCCCTATACCCTTGTTTTTACTGGATATAGATTTGTTTATATTAGGACTATATAAAAAACATTGCACCGCATCAAATCACGCTTTGTTTCGATTTGTTACAAATGTTACATAGAAAAACTTCATAGAGAAAATAGTACTCAATATTTTGTTTTATGACAGGCACGAGTGACGAAACGTATAACAATACATAAGGAACGAGTAACGCATCAGAAGACAAAATGGAGAAACTAAAAAGAGCCCTGACGTCTCAGAGCTCTTTTCACCCGATAGTATACGGAAGACACAAGGGGTAAACTTTAATTTGCCTGTCTACGCAGAAATGCTGGGATATCAAGCTCCTCATCAATCTTCACTGCCGGTTTAGCAGGCTTATTGATGTCGAGGCTTTCTTGGGAGGGAGACTCAGGTCCTTTCTCACGCGGCGCGGTTGGTTGCGCTTGTGATTTCACCATATCGCTGTCATCACGAAGATTATCGATATGCTGTTGGACAGAGCCGGTGATACGCTCGAATAAAGACGGGGCGCGCGGTTGCTTACTCTGAGATACCGCAGAAGGATACAAAGATTTCGGCGGATTCAGCTGCAAACCGGAAGAACGATGTTGTGGCTTTTTACCGGATTCAGCATGCATCCCATGAAAGTTAGAAATATGCGGACCAACACCTGTTTCAGGTATCTTCATATCCGGCTCCATTGGCTTGGGCGGAATAAATGAATCACCGTATGTTGAACCACGGAGTTGCATTTCATCGGCCTCGGCTACAAACTCACCTTGCTCAAACATATCAATTGATGCGGGCTCTGCTCGCGGCTCAGTTGAAGGAGATTGCGAAATTGGTGATGGTGCCGTTAGACCTTTAATCACTTCACGCCCTGACATAGAGGCTACGTCGCGCGCGACATGCTGCGCCCCACCACCAACAATCGGTGATGAAATTTTATTAGCAGCAGTCACCGTATTAGGAACTGCACGATCTAAACCACCAGTGTTATTGGGCTTGGTCGCTGTTTGACCACCGCCGGAACCACCGAAGACCTTACCTTTTTCTTCTTTTTCAATGCCTGTAGCAACGATAGACACACGCATACAACCATCCATCGATTCATCAAACGTCGCACCAAAAATAATATTGGCGTTCGGATCAACCTCATCACGGATACGGTTACAGGCCTCGTCTGCCTCGAACAATGTCATGTCAAAGCCACCTGTTACGTTAATAATAACGCCGTTCGCACCTTTCATTGATACATCATCAAGCAATGGATTATTAATCGCAGATTCGGCCGCCTCAACAGCGCGCTTATCGCCTGATGCCTCACCAGTGCCCATCATGGCCTTACCCATTTGCATCATAGCCGTTCTAATATCGGCAAAATCCAAATTAACAAGACCGGGACGTACCATAAGGTCTGTCACGCCGCGCACACCAGATTGCAACACAGTGTCCGCCATTTTAAAGGCTTCTGCGAATGTTGTTTTTTCATTGGCAATGCGGAATAGATTCTGATTGGGAATGACAATGAGGGTATCAACATATTGCTGCATTTCCTCAATGCCCTTCTCCGCCTGTTCCATCCGGTGAACACCTTCAAAGTGGAACGGCTTGGTTACGACCCCCACGGTCAAAATCCCTTGCTGACGACACGCCTTAGCAATCACAGGCGCTGCGCCTGTCCCTGTACCACCGCCCATACCGGCAGTGACGAATGCCATATTCGCACCATCAAGAAAACGTAAAACCTCCTCAAGGCTTTCTTCGGCAGCAGCCTGCCCAACCTCAGGCTTAGAACCTGCGCCCAATCCGCCTGTAACAGTTTCACCAAGCTGAACCGTATGTTCCGCCAGCGAATTACCAAGAGCCTGAGCATCGGTATTGCACACGATAAACTCGCACCCGTCGAGATTGGATGAAATCATATTATTAACGGCATTTCCGCCTGCTCCACCTACGCCTATAACAGCGATTTTAGGAGACAGCTGTTGCACTTCTGCCGATTGCATTTTTACATTTAACATTTTTTGGAACCCCTGAGAATTTGGATGTTCATGGTAGGACGATTAGAAGTGTAGATAAGTTTTTTTTCGATGAAAAGGGGTGCAGAGCAAGCTATCCACGACTTTCATGAAAATAATGATAGATTTTATAACCATAACACATGAATCAAAACCACAGGGAATCATGCTAACCCACACATTCGATTCACTTTTTTTAGAAAAGCCCCCACCACGACATCTTTATAAAAATATATTCACAAAATTGTGTGGATAAATCGTTGTTTATATTACCAATTTTCTTTAAGCCACAGCTTGGCACGATCCACCATTGATTCAGGTCGTACGCGCGCCATAATTTCGGCGGGCATTTCTTCGGTGTGTTCTGCGGCATACGCCAACAAACCAGCGACCGTAGAAAAGGCAGGACCGCTCACCGCGTCAGGCAAACCTGTCAAGCGGATTGGCTTACCCAAACGCACTTGCTTATCAAGCACATGACCTGATAAATCACGAATCCCTAAAATTTGACTGGAACCACCCGTTAGAACAACACGGCGGCTGATGACTTTTTGCAGACCGCTATCTTTGATTTTAGCGCGGACATGCTCGAAAATTTCTTCTAAACGTGGCTGGATAATTCCAACGAGGAAAGAACGCGGAATATGGTTCGGCTTTCCGCCCTCTTGTTCATTCTCCCCCAGACGCGGGACTTCGATCATTTCCCCCTCATCTGTTTGAGAAGCGACGGCGCAGCCATATAGAATCTTCAATCTCTCCGCATCCGCTTTCGATGTGGTCAAACCGCGCGCAATATCATTCGTGACATGCTGCCCGCCAATCGGCACGGCATCACAATAAATCATATAACCACTATGGAAGACCGCGAAAGATGTCGTGCCCGCGCCGATATCAATCACCGTGCACCCCAAATCAATTTCATCATCCACCAAGGATGATAATCCGGCCGCATAGGCCCCCGTACAAAGTGCGGAAATATCGAGATGACTGCGCTCTATGCACACCGCCATATTACGTAGCGCAGCACTTTCGCCGGACACAAGATTGACATCAACTTTCAGATTGTCTGCATACATGCCGCGCGGGTCACGTACTCCGTCTTGCCCGTCTACACGGAAAAATGTCGGAATTGTATGTATAAGCTCCAGATTTTCGTTTGATTCTTTTTGCTGCGCTTTCGCCAGAGCGCGGCGTACATCATTATCTGTAATATCATGCCCACCAATTTCAACTTTGACGCTATGCCCGAATGAGCGCACATGAACGCCAGACACATTGGAAATCACTTCACGCAACGGGTAGCCGCGCATAACATCGGCGGCCATATTTTCCGCGGCATGCACGGTCTGCCTGATCACGCCTTCTGCGGCATCCAGATCAACGATTGAACCGTTTTTCACGCCCGCAGACGGCTTGTTACCGACACCGATAATTTCAAACGTGCCCTTATCATCAACGATGTGCCCGATGAAACAGGCGGTTTTGCTGCTGCCGATATCCAGCGCAGCAAACAATGATCCTTTTGGCCTTATGGTTTTATCTTGTGCCATGCCTTTTCAATTCACCTAAAACTATGGTTGAGTGCCGATTGTATGAAAATCAGCCTTATAATCTTGTACCGTACCCAGACGCGTTCTGACAATCAGTCTTTGCTTATACCGTGCATCAATATCAATAATCGCCTTTTTATCCAATATCTGATCTTCTTCGTGACGCACCATAATATGCTTAATGGCGTCTAATGTATTTTTCTCCGGCAGTTTAACACGCTTTTCGTCTTTCAAAAACAAGTCCCAGCGTCGCCCGTCAATAAGCTCGGCATGATCAAGAAGTGCTTTAAATTCAGGATACTGCCCTAACATAGACATCAAGGCTGCAGTTTTCACAGGTGCGTTTTTACCCAAGATCATCGGAAGGTGTTTAAAACGATCAAGCCCCTCGCCCGTAATCAGTGTGCCTTCACTATCCACCAAAGACAGTGCACCAAACCTTTGCCAGAGCGCAATCGGCTCGCGTTCAATCAGGCGTATATATATGGTGTCGGGCAAGCGCCGCTCAACATGCGCGGACTTCACCCAGCCGATACGTTCAATCTGCTCTTTTGCTTCTGCCGGGTCAAAAGAAAACAGAGGATCCCCCTCCCCGACATTAATCAAAGCCAACAAAACATCCGCATCAGTATATTCACGCCCCTCAACCAGAATATTCTTCACCTCAAAACCACTATTAGCGGTGACGGATAGCATTTGGTTTGATGCACTGGTCGCAACCTTCGCAGGGCCACCACTTAACACGAACCAACCAAGCCCCCACAATGCAAGCAAACCAATCAGACAAATAACGGACAGCTTTTTAAAACGCGCAGCAACCGCATCTGACTTACTCGCGTTTTTACGCTTTGTCGTCATTGTTGACTTACGCGCACCTTTTTTAGCCTTTGTTTTCTTTGCCGCCATTTTCCCTATCCTCTTTTCAGCAACCGTGCATCTTCAGGCACAGGATCATGCGGTAAAATACGGCCTTTATTTTCGGTCATCGCTTCGGCAATCATATTTGTTAAAAGATCAGTGAAAAACACGGGGTCTTTGGCAGCTTCCCACAAGAAATAGCCAAGTGAGCCGGGACAAGGATTAATTTCATTCATCCATATTTCACCGCTTTTCGAATTACCGATAAAATCAATGCGCGGCACACCTGTACCATCAATAGATTCAAACATCCGTGAAGCCCATGTGCGAATATTTTGATCCATTTCTTTTGATATTTCGGGATTGATCTCACGCGTGAGCGAGAGCATCCCTTCACTTGCCGTTGTAAAGGTTTTGGCACCGGCCATTTTATTGCCGCCCTTATCATCACCACCGGACATATATTTCTGTTTGAAATCGAGCAACTCCTCCGTGGCCTTCGGACGCTCAATCGCCGATGTCACAATTTTACCGCCTATGCGCGCAACGGACACGTTATATTCCACAAGGTTACTGACGAACGGCTCTGCAATGGCGGAATCATCAAATTCAAATATGGCGGGCAAGCATGCCTTCGCCTCTGCCACGTTATTAACCTTTGCCACACCAATAGAGCTTCCCAAATGTGACGGCTTAATGATGCAAGGGAAATCAAGCGGCGCAAATATAGCTTCAAGCTCATCTTCGGGCACTAAATACCCTTCCGAAGGGCGACGAATAACACCAAAAGGCAGTGTGGGTATATCCAGCGCCTTCAAAAGATATTTTGTTGTGACCTTATCCATCAAAACGGCAGAGGCCTTTGTACGCATGCCTGCATAAGGCACGTTTGCCAGTTCAAACAGACCTTGAATATTACCATCTTCACCATACAAACCGTGGAAAACAGGGATAGCAATGTCAAAGGTGATCGGCTTTGGCGCGCCAAACATGGATGTTTTCTTAGGGATCAAAACACCGCCGCGCGTCCCCTTAACATCAAGTGTTACCTCAGTGACCTCTTTCAAACGATCCCCGCTGAGCATGTAACTTTCACGCCTGCGCAAAATATCGCCAACATACCACGCTCCATCGGGCGCAATGTAAACAGGCATCGTATTATAAAGCGCATTATCTAGTGCCTGCAGAGCCTGAAGCCCTGAAATCACACTAACGTCATGTTCAGGTGAACGCCCGCCGAAAAAAACAGCAACGGTTTTTTTGTTAATAAGGCCATTTTGTGCAGTTTTGGTTTGAGCCATAGATCAATCATCGTATAAGTAAGGGTGGTCGAATTAAGACTCATGTATTTAATCATGAAACCGAGTCTCTTTAAAGGGGAAGAAACGTGCAAGAATTCAATTCCGAAGGGGTAAAGTTTGCTTACATCACGGCAGATAAGGACTTCTCCCTTGATTCTCTTGCAAAAAAAACGGGGACGAATGATAAACCACTGATTTTCTGGGCGCATGGATGGGGGCAAAGTCACGCAGCCTTTTTACCTTTGATCACTCCATTTGAACCGCGCGCCAATCATATTGCTGTTGATTTTCCGGGTTTTGGCGAATCTCCGCCCCCGCCTGAAGATTGGAGCACGGCAAGCTACGCCGATGCGATTGCATCATGGATGAAAGAACAGAACCTGCCGCCTGTTTTATGGATTGGGCATTCTTTCGGTTGCCGCGTGGGCGCACAACTGGCGGCGCGTCATCCTGCAAGTATCAAAAGCATGATCTTTATCGCGGGTGCAGGGTTAAAACGCAAACGTCCCATTCATAAAAAAATATATTTCTTTTGCCGCATTAAGCTGTTCAAATTCCTCAGAAAGTTTGTGCCGGAGGGTGATTTTAAAACCAAGCTCATGAGCAAATTCGGCAGTGCCGATTACAAAAGCGCAGGTGCAATGCGTAAAATTTTCATACGCGTTGTGAATGAAGACCTCACAGAACAAGCCAAGCAGATACAATGCCCTATGGCTCTGGTGTATGGATCAGGCGACACAGAAACACCGCCGGAATTTGGGCTGCGATATTCCCGATTGATTAAAGATTCAAAATTATTTTTACTGGAAGGGCAAGATCACTATTCTGTCTTGCAAAATGGCCGCCACCAAGTCATTAAAATAATTGATGATTTTATAAAGGAAAAGCATCTATGAGCCCTGATCAAGCCATTCAGTTTTTTACCCTAATCGCGTTTCTGGGATTCGCGGGACGCAGGCTCATGAGTTACCTTCATGCGCTTCAGCAAGATGATTACGATAACGCTCGATTGGTCGCGTGGATCTTCAAACATAAGGTTTTGGATACGCGGGTGACACAGTTTTTGTTGGTGATTGTGGGGATTAACTTATTCACTGATGTGCCTGCTGTGGCTATGAATGTTGCGGTTTTTCTGGTTTTCGCGGTTGCGACTTATATGGAGAAAGACCCGCGCAAAGCCTCCAAGAAGGCCTTCGTGCTGACCCAGCGTGCAAAGCGTATCCTGATCATATCTTTGATATATGCAGCGTCATGTGCCCTTGTCGCGTTCTATTTTGCGATGCCGCTAATCTGGATTATCGCGGTGCAACTGCTGCCGCTCACGCTTATCTTCGGTAATGCAACACTCGCCCCTTACGAAGCCGCTGTGCAAAAGAAATTCTACAATGAGGCACGGGCAAAGCTTGAAGAGATTAACCCGACCATCATCAGCATCACAGGCTCATACGGTAAAACTTCTATTAAGCATATTCTCGGCCATATCCTGAAAAGCTCTGCCCCCACGCTCATCACACCGGGCAGCGTGAACACCTTGATGGGTGTCACCCGCATTATCCGTGAAAGGCTGCAGCCCAACCACACCTATTTCATCACTGAAATGGGCGCGTACGGGCCGGGCTCCATCACGACATTATGCGAACTTACGCCACCCAATTACGGTATTATCAGCTCCATCGGGCATGCACATTATGAACGCTTTAAAACGCTCGACACTGTCGCCAAGGCCAAATATGAGCTTGCGGAATCGGTGCTTGCACGCAACGGCACAATGATTGTGCATGAAAAAACCCTGAAGTTTGAGCATTCACGCAATATTCGCAACCGCCACATGGATAATTTCATTGTCTGCGGAGAGCCAATGCAAAGCGATGATCCGAAGAATGAGCAAGAGTTTAGCTATCTCGCGCCCGATGATTTGAAGATTATGTCCGTTGAACAAACGCCAAAAGGCTTGTGCGTTGTTGTTGAATGGAAAGGCGAGAAAACCACATTGCGTGCCCCGCTTTACGGTATTCATCACGGGCATAATATTGCCCTCGCCTTTGCGTGCGCCATGCAACTTGGCATGAACGCCAAAGACATCAAAACCGCCCTTGCCTCTACGCCGCAAATCACGCACAGATTAGAGGTGAAGCAACAAATTGACGGGTCTATCATTATTGATGACGCGTTTAACTCCAACCCGCCGGGTTTTCGCTCTGCCATGCATGTGATGCGGGTTTTGGCGGATGATCGCAACGGCCGCGCCATTCTTATTACACCGGGTATCGTCGAACTTGGTAATGCCCATGATGAAGTGCACCGCACGCTCGGCCAACTCGCCGCAGAGGTATGCGATATTGTCATCCTCGTCAGCCCCGCGCGCATTCCCACCTTTATCGAAGGGTTCAACGCGCAGAATAAAGACGGCAAAATGCTGCAGCAATTTGAAACCTTTGCCGCGGCGGAAAAATGGCTGATTGAGAATAAACGTGAAAGCGATGTGATCCTGCTCGAGAATGATTTACCCGATATCTATGAACGCGTGCTGAAGATTTAAATCCCGCTCTATCTGTGTTACCCTTAAAAAAGGAATACAGGGAGATTTAGATATGAAGAAAACATCCATATTTTTATGTGCTGCGTTTATGTTGCTCTTACCGCAAAATGCCCACGCAAGCGGCGCGGAAGGTTATTGGCTGACGGAGAATAAACGCGCGGTTATTCATCTGAAATCCTGCGACAACAGCCTATGCGGCAATATTTATTGGATTATCGAAGGCGGCATGCAATATGATTCCAAAAATCCTGATGCAAATGCCAAAAACAGGCCGATGTGCGGCCTACAGCTCCTCAAGGGGTTTAAGAAAAAAGGTGAGCATTGGAAAAACGGAAAGATTTATAAGGCCGATGAGGGGAAAACCTATGATGCCAACATCACCGTTAAAAACCCGACGACGTTGAATTTGCGCGGTTATATCGGTATGCCTTTATTCGGGAAATCACAAACATGGACGCGTGTTTCCGCCGATGATTATGAACAATGCACCGCGCCGAAATAAATGCAGGCATTCAGGCACAAAAAAAGAGCAAGGGCCCCGCGGTTAAACGGGACCCTTGGAATATTTTTGAAATTTTAATTATCAATATTTGTTTTGTAAAAACATTCTACTTTTTCACCAACGCGGCGGATCTCCCAATGGAGTTCCACCCCGCATTCATCTTTCACGCGTTTGATCAGTTCATCGCCCAACGCCTCAAGGTCAGACGCACTGGAATCACCAGAATTAATCATAAAATTCAAATGCTTATCACTCATACGCGCGCCGCCTAATTCCAATTCCCTGCCGCCTGCACGCTCCACCAGTTGCCACGCCTTTGTGCCCTCTTCCAAGCCTGCTTTCTTAAGCTGCTCCGCTGATGGGTTGGCAAAGGTCGAGCCGCCGGTTTTTTCCGAAATAGGCTGTGTTTTTTGCCGCTCCGATTTAATTTTTTTCAGACGTTTTTTTACTGTCGCTTTATCTTCATGCTGTCCCTGAAAAACAGCACCGACAAATACAGAGCCTTCCGCCACGCCGCAATAACGATAAGAAAACTTCATATCTTCCGGCAATAAAGGTGTAAACACCCCATCACGCGCCAACGCCATCGCACCAACTAAAACGTCTTTGACTTCTGCCCCGTACGCACCTGCATTCATCTTGAGCGCACCGCCAACAGTGCCCGGAATACCGGAGAGGAATTCCAACTCGCCGATGCCCGCCTTCGCCGCTGCCGCAGCAACAGAGCCGTTCAACGCGCCCGCACCCGCCATAATTTTCGTGCCCTGCACCTGAATTTCAGCAAAAGGCTTACCGAGCATCACCGTAACGCCGCGAATACCACCATCACGTACAATCGTGTTGGCCATACCACCCAATATCGTCAACGGTTCACCTGATGGGTAATTTTTTAAAAATCTCGCCAGATCATCCATGTCGTCTGGTTCGAATAATAAATCCGCAGCACCACCGCAACGAAACCAGCTTTTAGCACCAAGCGGCGCGTTTTCGGTAAACACACCGTCATAATCATAGATGTTTACGATTGGTTCTTTCGTCATAGCAACGCTCACGCGGCGGCTCCTTTTGCTTTTTCGCGTTCGCCCTTGAGCTCATCGGGAAGAGCGTACGCCCAATGTGTACTGCTGCCGGCACCCATCACAATAACGTAATCGCCGGATTGCGCAGTTTCGGAAATTATCCGTGCCAGATCTTCTTTCTCAGGCAAAATGCGTGCCGATCTATGCCCGTGGGTCTTAAGCCCCTGCACCAAATATTCTTTGTTTACGCCCTCTATCGGTGTTTCTCCGGCCTCATGGACATCGGCGATGATCACGTGGTCGGCATCATTGAAACAACGGCAGAACTCCTCGTATAAATCTTGTAAACGGCTGTAACGGTGTGGTTGCATAACGGCGATGACATTGCCACCAGTATCCTTTACGGCAGAACGTGCAGTTTTTAATACGACATCAATCTCCACAGGATGATGCGCATAATCATCAATAATGGTGATTCCATCAACTTCCCCCGTTTTGGTGAAACGTCTTTTCACACCGCCAAAATTCGCCAATGCTTTTTTCATGGTCGCGGGTGGCACGCTCATTTCTTTGGCGACGCCAAGCGCAACCAGAGAATTTTGTACGTTATGCCGACCAAGCATAGACAGATGAATATCTTTAATCTCCAACTCCTGTCCATCCTCGTTGAGCCAACCGGCAAACGTGACATCAAAGATAGAGCCGTCTGCCCCGCTACGTACGTTATCCGCGCGAATATCCGCCTGCGGGTTAAACCCATATGTAATGACTTTACGGTCTGACACCTGCGCCGCCAAAGTCTGTACCTCAGGATGATCAATACAGAGCAACGCGTATCCATGAAACGGTAAGTTTAAAACAAAACGCCTATACGCATCCTTCACTCTATCAAACGAACCGTAATGATCCATGTGCTCGGGATCGATATTTGTCACCACCGCCACCGTTGCGGGCAGGCGTATAAAACTACCATCGCTCTCATCGGCTTCAACCACCATCCATTCCGATTCACCGAAACGAGTGTTCGTACCATAGGCATTAACAATACCGCCATTGACGACTGTCGGATCAAACCCAGCCTGATCCAATGTTTGTCCAACCATAGATGTTGTCGTCGTTTTGCCATGCGTCCCCGCCACGGCTACCGCTGATTTTAAACGCATCAATTCGGCAAGCATTTCCGCACGTTGTACAACTGGAATCTTGGCAGCACGCGCGGCAATCAATTCAGGGTTATCATCCTGAATTGCTGAAGAAATCACAACCGCTGCAGGTAGGTAGCCATCCTCAAGCTTTATATGACCAGCATCATGCCCGATATGTACCTTAATATCTTGTGCACGCAGACGTTTAACATTCGCGCTATCCGCCATGTCCGACCCTTGAACAGTATAGCCAAGCGAGGCAAGCAGAGTCGCAATACCACTCATGCCAATGCCACCAATACCAACAAAATGTAATGTGCCTATATCAGGGGACATCATACGCATAACAGTTTTCTCCTAACTCTTCTTCAACACAAGATCAGCAAGCTTTTGCGCCGCATCCGGCAAGCCACACTCCTTAGCACGCGCCGCTGCACGAGACAAGGTTTCCGTATTATCCAAAATCATGCCAAGTCGCTCTAACAGCGCATCAGGCGTAAATTGGTTTTCATTCATAATCCATGCGCCCCCTTTATCGGCCACACCTTGTGCATTTTTCTTTTGCTGTTGGTCTTTATGATGAGGGTATGGAACATAGATTGCGGGGCGTCCGGCGATACTTACCTCCGCAACTGTGCTTGCGCCCGACCTCCCAATAAACAAATGAGCTTTCGCTAATTCACCCGCGACATCATCAAAAAACGAGGCGAGCTCCGCATTGATGTCAGCCTCCTCATAGAGTGCTCGCGCAGCATCCAAATCAACGTCTCGACATTGCTGCACGATCCGAACGCGCTTTTTAAAATGATCAGGCAGAGATGACAATGCCTTAGGCACAACCTTTGAGAATACAGTCGCACCAAGCGAGCCACCCATAACAAGAATATTGATAACACCATCTTGTGCTATTACGGGGTAAGCCAAATCTTTAAGGGCAATAATCTCAGGACGAACAGGATTTCCCGTGACAGCCATTTTTCTCGACATGCGCCCTTTTAGCTCCGCTTGCGGAATAAGCGATAAAGCAATGAAACGAGCCTTCCGCGCCAAAAATTTATTGGCCTTTCCTAAAACCGCATTTTGTTCATGCAGTCCTGTCGGAACACCCTTTAGCTGTGCTGCAAATACCGCAGGCACACAAGGATAGCCACCAAACCCGACGACAATATCGGGCTTAATGCGTCGAACCACGCCAAAGCCTTTCATAATACCAAGTGTTAGGTTAAGGCCACCTTTTATTTTACCCATGATCCCTGCGAAAGCCGTCCCCGATTTAATAACGTGCACAGGAATATCAGGAAACATTTTAGTATATTTTTGTCCACGATCATCCGTCGCTAATTCAACGCGATGACCACGTATAATCAGTTCCTTCGCGAGCGCAGCCGCAGGGCTCATATGGCCACCGGTTCCACCTGCACTGATTAAAATTGTTTTATTACTCATGAAGCCTCTCCCTCAGCAACAGCACGCCGCATTGACATAGAGCTTCGCGCAATAGAATTACGACTTTTCTGCCTTGTGAGCGCAAGCACCATGCCCATTGATAACGCCATCGATAATAAAGACGACCCGCCATAACTAATAAAAGGTAATGTCATCCCCTTCGCAGGTAAAAGGTTGACGGAAGACCCAATATGAATAAGGGACTGAAACCCAAACATCGCGAGCAACCCTCCGACAGCTAATACAGAGAATACGTCCTGCGTCTCTTGCAACCTGCTAAACCCACGCAGAATAATATACATGAATATGCCAATCAAAATCAGAGCAAATAAAACACCCATTTCTTCCACGAGAACAGAGAAAATAAAATCAGCATGCGCATCCGGCAAATTCACTTTCTCTACTCCCTGCCCCGGCCCTACGCCTGCGAATCCACCTTGTTTGATAGCATCCAAAGAACGTTCAACCTGATAATTATCACCGCTTTCAGGATTAAAAAACCGATCGATACGACTACGAACATGGTGAAATGCGAAATAAGCACTCGTTAAACCGACAGCACCAATGCCAAACAATATTGCTAAGTAACGAAAGCGAAGTCCTGCCAGAAAAACTTGCACGGCAAACACAGCGGTCAACACAACCGTCATACCCAAGTCAGGTTGCATCAGCAGTAAAATGATCAAAAAAACATACAGCGCTACGGCGATTTGATAGCCTTGAAGGCGTGATTTATTGATATGCTCCGCAGTGTGAGTTACATTTTTTTGCAAGGCAATCAACCACGCGGCCACAACGGCAAAGGCCGGCTTCAAAAATTCACTTGGCTGGACAGAAAAACCCAAAATGGAAATCCACCGCCGCGCACCTTTAACCTCATCCCCAAAAAAGAGAACCATCACCATCATAGTCACCGCCCCTAGCAGCATAATACTAGCCAGACGCCAGACGTAGCGAGGCGTTATCATTGACACCCCGACGAGCAAGAATATTGATGGAATTAAGAAGATGATGTGCTTTTTTAGAAAATGATATTCGGGTGCACCTATATTTTGTGCGACAGGCGGACTAGCACTCGCGACAAGGGCTATGCCAAAAAACATAAGCGATAACACGCATGCTAATAACGTACGATCCACCGTCCACCACCACGCTCCCAGAAACGACTGATCCATACGGGAGAATGCTTGCGGTTGCGTAGTGTCACTCATACTTTTTGTTATTCTTCTTCTATAGCGTTCACAAGGTCGGCAAAGTGATTACCGCGTTCTTCAAAGGATTTGAATTGATCAAAAGACGCACAAGCGGGAGAAAGTAAAACAACCCCTGTGCCGCCCGGCTGCCCACGATTTTCTTGTGCCATAGCGTGTGCCTTACTCAGGGCATTATCAAGCGTAAAGCAACGCGTATAGTCCATGCCGTATTTATCGAACCAATTCGCGAAACCTTCGGTAGACTCACCAATTAAAAATGCATGCTTAATGTGCGAAAAAAAATCTTCCAATCCATCTAAGCCTGTCTTTTTCTGACGCCCACCAACAATCCAATAAACATTATTCTGACACCCTAATGCCATCGCCGTAGACGCTGCATTTGTCGCTTTACTGTCGTTAATATATCCAACCCCGTTAATCGTACGAACCAAAAATTGCCGATGATTCAAGCCGGGGAAACTTTCTAATCCAGCCAGTATTTCAGAGGTCGGAACACCTGCCGTTTTAGCAACAGCAAAAGCACAAGCCGCATTTTGGTAATTATGAATGCCCTTGAGTGACGGAATTTTTGACAAATCCCCAATCATCTTGGCATCTCCATCGGTCGAATCGTACAATACACCATCATCAACATAAATATTTGACGTTTTTAACGTAGAGACTTCAATGACATTACGCAGAGCTATTTCAAGCGCGCGGTCATATATCTTTTTTGTATGATCGTCGTCGCTACATATAATTGCCGTTAGCTGACTTGACTGCTGCCCAAGCTCCGTAATTTTTTCCTTTACATCGGCATAATTTTCCATCGAACCGTGACGATCTATGTGATCAGGCGTTAGATTTAAAATGACGGCTATATCAGGACGAAAAGTCGGGCACAAATCGATCTGAAAAGACGACATTTCTAAAACCAACCATTCTGGCGGTTTTTTCTCTACATCCAGATCAAAAACAGGCGTGCCAATATTGCCACCGAAAACACTGCTTTTTCCAGATTCGTTGAGAACATGGCTGACTAGGGCAGAGGTGGTCGATTTACCATTCGTACCCGTAATCCCAATAGTCTTTAGATTCGGATAAATCCGCATAAAAAGTTCAATATCACAGAATATATCAAGCTCAACGTCTTTGGCCTTTTTAACAATATCATGTGGTTCTGGATGCGTTAAAGGAATGCCGGGCGATAAAACCATAAAAGAAAAATCAGCAAAATCCTGAGTATCAATGTTAAGTTCACTGATATTTTTGTGACTAAATCTTTTGTAACTTTCGGCGTTATCGTCACCAATAATAACCTTCGCACCCGCCTGACTAAGCGCATTAGCCGCAGCACTACCCGATTTACCTAAGCCATAAACAAGGATTGGCTCACCGTTCAATGTATCAACAAAGTTTTTAATCTCGCTCATGTTTCAATGACCCCACGCATTCGATTAAAAAAGAGCAAGCATTATCGCAGCTTAAGTGTCGCGAGTCCAACCAAAGCTAAAATTACGGCGATGATCCAAAATCTAATCACGATTGTTGGCTCTGACCACCCTTTCTTTTCGAAATGATGATGCAATGGCGCCATAGCAAAAACACGCTTTCCGGTTAATTTAAACGAAGCAACCTGAACAATTACGGACACTGTTTCGAGGACAAAAAGCCCCCCGATGATTGCCAAAACAATCTCATGCTTGGTAATGACTGATATAATGCCAAGTAGCCCCCCCATGGCCAAAGATCCTGTATCGCCCATAAAAATGGCGGCTGGCGGAGCATTATACCAAAGAAAGCCCATCGCCCCACCAATCAAAGCACCGCAAATAATCGCAAGTTCAGATGATCCAGGGACATGATTCAAATAAAGATATTCCGAAAAATCAACGCGGCCAACCATATATGCAATAAGGCCAAAGCATCCCGCAGCAATAGCCACAGGAACAATCGCCAGACCATCTAAGCCATCCGTTAAATTCACGGCGTTCGACGCTCCAATAACAACAAGCAGTGACCACGGTACAAAAAACCAAGAAATATTGATCAACACATCTTTAAAAAATGGCGGCGCAATTTGCGTACTGAGATGATCGGGGAGCGCATACATGATCCCCACCGTGGCAATTGCCCCAAAGAATAACTGCCCCAGAATTTTAATACGCCCCGATAGGCCTTTGGTATTACGCTTAGTGAGCTTCAAATAATCATCGGCAAACCCGATTAATCCATACCCCAACATAATTAACAATGTGTACCAAACATAAACATTTGTTAAATCCGACCACAACAAGGTGCTAACTGTCACTGAGATCAAGATCATCAATCCGCCCATTGTCGGCGTGCCCGCCTTTTTAAAGTGGGTTTCAGGTCCATCATCACGAATGGGTTGTCCCTCCGCCTGTTTCGACTTCAACCAACGGATCATGTGCGGTGCGATTAAAAAACAAACCACAAGAGAGGTAACGATTGCTCCACCGGTTCGAAACGTGATAGAGCGAAATAAATCAAAGAAAAGTGCCGTATCGGCAAATAAGTTATAAAGCATGCTCAGCCATTTTTGTCTTTTTTACATGATGCTCTACAACGCGCAGCGCTTCAACCATCTTTATCTGTAAACTACTTTTTTCCTGTTTAAAAACAAGAAGATCACCAGGGCATAAAACATCGGGCACTATTCTTTCGACGTCACCGTCCTTATATAAGGCCGATAATAAGCTGTTCACATTTCGAATTTCCGGCTTACGTAAAGACGTGTAAACAAAATCAAAATGTCCCATACGGAACGGTATAGCCACATCCCCGGTCCCCCTGCGTGTTACATATGTTTTCGGGTAATCAACATGATCTAGCATAACAGTTTGGCGGCCACTATTACCAAGATCAATCATATTCCCAACGCGAAAAATAACCCCGGTCATTCTTTTTTTAGGCTGAACACGCACCGTAACGGAGCTTGTCTTCAAATGTGACCAGTAATAGCGGTTATTTTCAATCATAGTTACTCTACCCTTTAGGCTTAGTGATTTTTTTAGAAAGGAATGCTTGCCGGAGTTCCAAAGCATCATCGAAAGGAAAAATGTCTGCGCCGATAACCTGCCCCTGTTCGTGACCTTTACCAGCAACAAGTAAAATATCGTCTTTATTCATTAATTGCACGCCGCGGCGAATCGCTTTTTGCCGGTCATCCACAATTTCAATTCCTTCGGCATCATCATCGATACCATCCACAATATGTTCACGAATTTTCGCCGGATTTTCTCCACGTGGATTATCATCTGTGATAATGACGACGTCCGATAAACGTGATGCAATTCCACCCATAATAGGTCGCTTTGATTGATCACGATTCCCACCACAACCAAACAGACAAATCAAGCGCCCTTTCGCATGCGGACGCAGGGCATTCAAAACCGTTTCCAGTGCATCGGGCGTATGCGCATAATCAACATAGGCATGATATTGTGACGTTTCATCTGTCACATGCTGCAATCTACCGGGAACCCCGTCAAGGGATGCAAGCGCATCAATCGCCTTATTAATGCGCCGCTCATCCTTTACATCCTCGGCAATAACACAGCCCAAAGCACACAGCACATTCATAACCTGAAAAGCACCAACCAAAGGCAACCGCACATCGAACGAACGACCCATGACGCTTATCGTAACATCTTGATGAACACCTGATATTTCACGATGCTGCAATATGATGTCCGCACCCTGCTCTCCATAAGACAAAACCCGCAATCCACGTTTTTTACAAATGCCGATCAAAGTTTGGTATTCGGGAATATCGGCATTTAAAACAGCAACACCACTTAAGGGCAATATCTCCTCAAACAATCTCGCCTTGGCAGAAAAATACCCCTCCATATCTTCGTGGTAATCAAGATGATCTTGCGAAAAATTGGTGAAGGCTGCCACGGTTATATCCGCACCATCCATACGATATTGTGCCAAACCATGACTGGACGCTTCCATCGCGACATGCGTGATACCATCCTGCTTCATTTGAGCAAGCGCACTAAAAAGTGACACTGGGTCAGGCGTTGTCAACGCTGTATTCAACGTACCTATGTAAGTAGAACTCTCACCAATCGCCGCCCAGAGTTGATCTGCAAAATGCACAACCGAGCTTTTGCCATTTGTGCCCGTTACAGCAACCAAATGCTTTGGCTGCTGCGCGAAATATTCTGCTGCGATATGACTAAAATCTTTTCGCGGATGATCAGAACGCACTAATTGTGTCGTTACGACCTGATCACCATCAAAATTTGTATCCGTTAAAATCACTGATGCGCCCGCCTTTACAGCATCGGAAATATAAATCCGCCCGTCATGTGCCTCCCCCTTTAAGCCCGCAAACAAGAACCCATCCTCAACGGCACGGCTATCCTGCGTTACTCCCTGCAACGCCGACAGATCAATACCAAGCTGTGATGCCGTATTAGTATGAGGCAAGTTTCTTTTCCTTCTTATCGTGAATATAAGGAAGAAGATCGAGGGAAATATCGGTAGCAGGATCGTACCGATCGGCAGGAAGACCAAGAATGGAGACCATGGATTCAACGATGCGCTTTACAGCAGGCGCAGCAACCCAGCCCGCCGTAGCGTAACCGTAACTGCTCTTATTGCCCTTTGGCTCATCAATCATAACCATAATAACGTAGCGCGGATCATCCATAGGGAATGCGGCCACGAAAGAGGAAATCAATTTATCACGGTGATAGCGTCCGTCGATACTTTTTTCGGCCGTTCCGGTCTTACCACCAACAACCATGCCCTTAACGCCGGATTTTTTACCTGTACCAACCGTCACATTAAGGCGTAACAATTTTCGAATTTGCTCTGAAGTCTCCTCGGATACGACACGAACCTCGCTTGTCACGCCTGTCTTGGGTGCTTTCTTTTTGATCGTGGGGTGAACAAAAATTCCGCCATTAACAACACTGGCAACCGCAGTGGTCATTTGCAAAGGACTCGTGGACAAACCGTGCCCGTATGACGCGGTCATGGTGCTGTCATCGCGCCATGGTTCAGGTGGCGTCAAGGGCTTTCCAGATTCCTTAATATCAAAACGCAATGGATCCATAAGCCCAAGATCTTTATAGAAAGCCCGTAAAGCCTTACCACCGACCATCTGCCCCATTAGTGCACTGCCGATATTGGACGAATACATAAACACTTCAGCAACGGTAAGAATACGCTTTTCCGCATGGTAATCATTAATTTTATGCCAACCAACCTTAATGGGCTTACGCGCATCAAAGGTGTAATCCATACCGACCTTATGAATCTCCAACAAAGCGGCCGTAGAAAAAATTTTAAACATAGAGCCAAGCTCATAGACGCCTAACGTTAAACGGTTAAACTTTTTATTATCCGGCGCTTTCCTTGCTTTATTAAGATCAAAGTCAGGCAATGAAACACCAGCCAAAACCTCACCGCTATGCGCATCAAGAATAATCCCAACCCCCGCGATTGCATTAAACTCGCTCATAGCGCGAGAAACCTCACGCTTGACCGCATGTTGCAAACGCAAATCAATCGACAACGTAACATCATCACCGCGCCCCAGTATGTCATCGAAACCACGCTCGGCCCCAGCCAAACCAAGGCCATCACGATCTGTGTACCCAATCATGTGCGCCATGAGCGCACTTTGCGGATAGACACGGGTATAATGATACTTAAACCCCAGCGATGGATCACCAATCTCGAGAATTTCCTGTTGCTGCGCCGGTGTAATATTATGCGCAAGCCAACCAAAACGGTTTTTCGCATTCATAACAATGTTAGCTTTTTCAACATCCAAATCCGGAATAACACCGATAATATCCTGAATAAGTTGATCCGCATCAAGAACAATCGAAGGATCAACGAACAAGGATGGGGTCTTCAAGCTGCTTGCCACCAAGAATCCGTTACGGTCGAAAATATCTCCCCTGCGCGCGGCTATTTCTTTTACCGCAACAGTTTCCGATCCCGTATCTTCGGCATCGGCCAATATTTGCGCCTGTACAATGCCTAAATCCATCAAACGTACGGCGATCAGCAAATAGGCCACAATAAAACAAACTGCTAAAATCGACAGGCGGCTTTGCGCCATCGACACGGCGCACTGACGCTCCCCCTCAATCACGATTGATCTATATCGTGCATGGCGCCACATTATTCCACCCCCCCATTATTACCGCCATAAGCGATGGGAATAGATTGTGACAGCACGTCACTCTCTCCCTGAGGAAGAGTAAATTCAGGAATAGAGCTTGGTGTTGACACAACAGAAGACATATCAGCCTTACCAAGACCAAACGCATCCAACGCCAAGGATTCCAAACGCGCAGGGTTGTTCAAATACGCCCACTCAGCCCTAAGCACACGAATTTTTTCCTGTTCACGCTCAATTGCACGATCCGTCGCGGCAATATCACGTTCAACTTTCTGCACATTTTGACTAACACGCATCAACCCACCAGCACTCAAAGCAAGCAACACAAGCACAAAACCATATTTCAAAAGAGACTTCTTCATAGCCCCTCTCCTGCTCGTAACGCATATCGCAGCTTTGCAGATCGCGATCTCGGATTTTCAGATACTTCCTGATTTGAAGGCTTTACCGCCTTATTACGCATCGGCAAATCAAACATCGTCACAGATTTATTTTCAACCTGCGGCACATGACGAGAGCCTGCATCATTACCACCAGACTTTTCTTTCAAGAATTTTTTAACGCGGCGATCTTCAAGCGAATGAAAACAAACGACAACTAGCCGTCCACCCTCATCCAGAACATCCTCAGACGCCTCCAAAGCGCGATCAAGCTCACCTAACTCATCATTCACCGCAATACGCAACGCCTGAAACGTACGTGTAGCAGGGTCTATTTTATCGCCGCCTTTTTTGGGAATAACAGAACGGATAACATCAGCAAGATCAGATGTTGTCTCAAATAGCTGCTCAGCGCGCCGCGCTACTATCGCCTTCGCAATATGCCGAGATTTACGCTCCTCGCCATATTCATAAATCACATTGGCCAAATCTTCTTCTTCGTATGTATTGACAATATCGGCGGCGGTTTGCCCACCTTCCGTGTCCATACGCATATCAAGCGGCCCATCATACCGAAATGAAAACCCTCGCTCGCCTTCATCGATTTGCATAGAGGAAACACCGATATCAAGCACAAAACCGTTCACACGCTCCACGCCTGCATCATCTAGCAACGCCCGAACATCACCGAAACAACCGCGTAAAAAAACGAACCGAGAACCATAATCTTTAGCAAGCCCTTCGGCACTTCCGCGCGCCGCAGCATCACGATCAATCGCATAGACCGTGCAATCGGCAGCATCAAGGATCGCGCGGGAATACCCGCCCGCGCCAAATGTACCATCAACATAAACTTCACCATCTTGTGGATCGAGCGCTTTCAACACCTCCGGCAACATCACGGGATAATGGGCTTGCGCTTCAACCATCACGAGCCCTCCCGTTTTGGAATGGTGAGCTTTTGATCTTGCACTGCACTACGCGCTTGATCTTTACGGCCCTCGAAATGATCCGGATTCCATATTTGAAACTTCCGCCCCAAACCAACAAAAGTGGCAGAGTCTGTAATTTGCACAGCGGATAATAAATCAGACGGGATAATCACGCGCCCATCACCATCAAGAAACAACTGCACACTTTGGCCGAAAATTGTTGTGGCAAGATCATCTTGCGCATCGGAAAACAAATCATAATGATCCATACGATCACCAATTTCATCCATCTTCGCCCAATCAAACCCCTCAAGGCAATCGTGATTGTGCGCACGGAACAAAACAATGCCCTGCCCCAGTTGGTCACCAAGCGCAGCACGGAACGAAGCAGGTACGGAAACCCGCCCCTTTTGATCGACCTTATTCGTAAATGTAGACAAAAATAATGCCATACAACCGTAATCCTTCGCACAAACAAATCACCACATAGCCCAAAATGGAAAAATATGGATATATATGGGATATCATGGAATTAAGCATAACGTCAACAAGAACAGCCCCTAATATCCTCATAAACAATAATTTTTTGCGATTGGTGAGCACTGTTAAATGTGGGCTAAGCTGGGGATAATAATGCCCAAACTGTGGAAAAGGTAAGATGACAAACCTAAAAAGGTAAAAAGTACATAAAATATGCACCGCCACAAAAAAAATTATATTAAAAAACCCTTATATTCCGCACAGTTACACTAACCCACTCTATATACTGCAAAAAATTTCTTGTATTTTACGAAATTACTGTGCTAATTATGGATCATTACTAGAAACATTGTTAATACTGTGTGTGGGGAGAAACACAATGTTCATAAACATACTAATGTTAATTATGGCTCTGAATGGTGGTTTGTTTTTAGGTACGATTATATATACGTATCTTGCCACCCACAAAGAGTAGAAACCATTGAAATAGCACAGATATACTGCGTATTTTAAGTTTCTCTTTTTTGAAGACGGAGAATAAATAACAAAAACAGAAAAAGAGAAACCGCCGAAAATATTCGGCGGTTTTTTACGTCTCAACACCTTTTTCCATAATCATTAATTTTGCATAATAGTGCATTTTTTATGCACAGACATGAAATTCCTTTTCAAAAGAAGAGCGTCGAAGAAATCTATAAGCCGGGTTCTGTACCTGTAAACAGGCGATGACCATTCATCTGGGGCTTACGTTACCACAAACCTCTTGCGACCTACCCGAGTGACGATGCGGAAAAGCACCTGCCGCGAACGGCTTGCCACTCCTATTTGGTCTTGCTTCCGACGGGGTTTACTATGCCAAGCCTGTTACCAGACGCGCGGTGCGCTCTTACCGCACCTTCTCACCTTTTCCACCTACAAGAGATGGTAGTCTACTTTTCTTCAGCACTAGCCGTCAGGGCTTTAACACCCCGCCCGGACGTTATCCGGCGTCGTTTTTCCGTGAAGCCCGGACTTTCCTCTCATACATAAATGCACAAGCGGCCATCCGATTTCTTCGACGCGCTCACAATGCGCCTAAACGTATGTGAAAATCAACAATTTTCGAACTTAATCAATGGCCTCGGCATTAATATAGCCTTGCTGACGAATTAAAGAGAGCAAACGCGCCACAGTTTTAGTATGCACCACGCCCTCCGTTTCCGCCAGAAAGGCTTCGGGCAGATAGTGCCTGTGAAACGCCGTAACTGTATCCACGTAAGCCGCCATAGGATTATACCCATAAGCGACGAACAGTTTTTCAACCTCGAAATCATTAATGGCGATTTTCTTGGCTTTTTCCTCTTCCTCTTCCGTCGGATCGGGCCATATACCAACCCCATGCTCTGCAAGCCATTGCCATTCAAAAATCTCACCCGGGTCCTGTTTACGCTCCGGTGATACATCCGAGTGCCCCAACACATGCGTAATATCGTAACGCCCTTGAATATCTTGGCAAAGCTTCAACACAGCTTGCATTTGCACCTCCGGGAAGGGTCTGTATCCAAATTCATGGCCGGGATTTACAATCTCAATGCCTATCGAAACCGAATTAATGTCTGATTCATGATCCCAGAATGATACGCCAGCATGCCATGCCCGCTTATCTTCGGGCACAAGATCAAAAACTGTGCCATCTTCATCAACAAGATAGTGCGCACTAACGGGCCCCTCAGGGTCAGACAAACGCTCTTTCGCGGCCTCCATGCTTTCCATACCCGTATAATGAAGCAATATCATGTAAGGCTCGACACCCTTGGGTCGATCTTCATAATTTAGTTTTTTTGTATTCCAAAGAAACATTTCCACGAAACCTTACGAATGCCTTACTAGGATAATATGTTTAAACACAGTAAAAAACAAACACACGGGAAATCAGTATTATGCGAATAACATCCTTGATTATACTCTTAACAGGCCTTGTTACCCTAGCATTTTTTTCGCTGAGCCCTGTAACACACGCGGTTGAGGGCACATTAGAGGTCAAAAGCAATGATTTAATGCCCGAAAAACCCGAAGGTTACCCCATTGCGACCGTTGCAGGTGGGTGTTTTTGGTGTGTGGAAAGTGAATTTCGTGTTTTACCCGGTATTTTACACACGCGCGTAGGCTATATCGGCGGCAAAACCAAAAACCCAACATATCAGGACATTACGACAGGTACGACAGGGCACGCAGAAGCGGTAGAGATTACCTATGATCCGAAAAAGATTACATACACCGCATTGATTGAGTTTTTCTTGACGAAAGCCCACGACCCAACGCAGTTAAATCGCCAAGGGGTGGATGTCGGCACGCAATATCGTTCTGCCATTTTCTATCACGATGAAGAGCAAAAAAAGATTGCAGAGAATCTCATTCAATCCATTGATAACCGAAACATATATGGCGCAAAGGTTGTGACTAAAGTTAGTCCCGCCACGACATTTTGGCTTGGTGAAGATTACCACCAACAATTTTACGAAAAATACGAAGAAGAAAAAGGCGAAATTCATCCGCGTGTTTTCTTCAAAAAGAAAATGAAACAGCTCAAAGGCGGGTAATTCCCGACTCTGCTTCTATTCTGTAGATTTTTTTGCGTATCAATATTACACTACCCCCATGAATACGCATGATTTAAATATATTTCAGGGTTGGCTTGGCGATAATGGCGTTATCACCGAACCAAAAGAACTTGAACGTTACGAACAAGGCTGGCGCGGAGATTCCGGTACGGCTGCCGCTGTTTTACGCCCACGCACGACCGAAGCCGTTTCCAAAATAGTATCCTATTGCGCGCGCCGCAAAATTCATCTTATTCCGCAATCAGGAAATACAGGACTTGTTGCAGCATCCTCCCCCGATGAT
The DNA here is from genome assembly GCA_965263215.1 of uncultured Micavibrio sp. GTDB lineage: Bacteria > Pseudomonadota > Alphaproteobacteria > Micavibrionales > Micavibrionaceae > UBA1672. Next base: position 1,021,104 of record OZ253663.1, on the reverse strand, counting down.
AGCGGCACACAAGTGATTTTGAGCTTTGAGAGCATGAACGACATTGAAGATATTGATCCCGTAAATGGCTCAGTACGTGTTCAGGCAGGGACACGCCTTTCAACACTCAATGAAAAACTGGAAGAACACGATCTTCAATTCCCCATAGACATCAGTGCAGACCCATGTATTGGCGGTATGATTGCCACAAACACAGGCGGCTCGCGCTTTTTAAAATATCGCGGCGTACGCGAACATGTCTTGGGGGTTAAGGCCGTACTCGCAGATAAAAATGGTACAATTATAGACCTCATGATACCGCTTCATAAGAACAATACCGGTTTGGACATAAAACAATTCTTCATCGGCACCGCAGGGTTATTCGGGGTCATAACCGAAGCCGTATTATTGCTGTCCTCTATTCCCAAACAAACAGCAACGGCTTTATTAATCCCCAACAATAAGCGAGACATCAACGCCATTTTAACAAGCTTAGAACAAAAATGCGGCGTATATTTGAGCGCATTTGAAGGTATGTCAGGCAATGCGATGAAAGCCGCCTTTAAACACACACCATCTTTATCGTCCCCATTCGGGAACGATCCTGTTCCCAAATACGCGATTTTATTGGAGATCAGCCGTGACTGGCCGGAACGTGACGGCGAACAAAGCCTGAATGATGTGCTTGAGAGCATTCTGGGCGAAATCTGGGAGGATAGCCGAACGCCCTTAGAAAATGCGCTTGTCGGCTCCCCCGAAAAACTGTGGGCGCTACGTCATGCTTTATCCGAAGGCGTACAAAAATCAGGCACACTGTATGCCTTTGATATCTCATTTAAGCGCGGCGATGTGATGCCCTTTATTCATTATATGGAGGACGCACTGTACGATGAATATCCCGAACTGACCCTGTGCGATTTCGGGCATATTGGTGATGGCGCAGTGCATTTTAATCTGGTTCTGCAAAAGAAAAACAAGAGGGCCAAACAAGAAAATTACGAAAGTGATCTACGCGCTTGGGTGATGGATATCGTTGTAAAAACATTTGGCGGCAGCTTCAGCGCGGAACACGGTCTAGGACGTAAAAATCAGGCATTTTATGATCTCTACACGCCCGAAGAAATCAAAGCAATAACCCGCACGATAAAGGGCACGATTGCCCCGCTCGAAATGGGTGCGGTCAAAGTATAGCGTTATGGGTTTTTCGTTAGATACCATCAAAATTGATGATCCGGTTTTTCTGGCACCAATGTCGGGCATCACTGACCTGCCCTTTCGCAGGTTGGTGAAATCATACGGCGCGGGGCTGGTGTTTTCCGAAATGATCGCCAGCCGTGAAATGATACAGGAGACCAGCCGATCCCTGAAAATGAATGAGAATTACGCCGAAGAATTCCCGATGGCGGTGCAACTGGCGGGGTGTGATCCGGATGTCATGGCACAAGCCGCACAAATGAACGTGGAACGCGACGCGGCAATTATCGACATTAATTTCGGATGCCCTGTGAAAAAGGTGGTCAAGAAAATGGCAGGCTCCGCATTGATGCAGGATGAATCCCTCGCCACCGAGATTATGGCCGCAACGGTCGATGCCGTGAATGTACCCGTCACGGTGAAAATGCGCCTTGGGTGGAGCAATGAAAACCACAACGCCCCGTCCTTGGCAAAAAAAGCGCAAGATGTAGGTATAAAAATGGTCACCGTGCATGGACGCACCCGTGAACAGAGGTACACAGGCAGTGCGGATTGGGATGCCATACGCCGAGTTAAAGACGCCGTTGATATACCCGTCATCGCTAATGGTGATATTAACACACCCGAAGATGCGGTGCGCGCACTGGAACAGTCCGGTGCGGATGGTGTGATGATTGGCCGTGGTTGTCAGGGGAAACCGTGGCTCCTGCAACAAGTGATGGATTACATGAAAACCGGGGTGATTGGGACAGAGCCAAACGCGGAAGAAAAGCTCCAAATTATCCTGCAACATTACGATCATATCTTAGAGTATTACGGAGAGCACAAAGGCGTGCCCTTCGCCCGCAAACATCTAGCATGGTATTGCACCGGATTTGATGGCGCAGCCAATTTCAGGGCAGAGATTAATACGCTGCGCGATCCGGAGGCCGTGAAAGCCAAGCTGCTTGATGTTTTTATTCCGCGCTGTCAGGCGGCGTGATTTTTAAATTGTCAGTTGGGTTATAAGGTTGGATTGTTTCCAAGTGGTCAATTTTAAATATTTTGCGCCCTTCCTCGTTATGCGTCTTCTCTTTAGGCAAAAAATCAAAATACTCAACCTCACGGGCACAAAATTTATAACTTTTTTCCCTCTGAATAATCCCACCAATCTTACCTAATTCTCCATACAATTTGGGCTTGGTATATACAATAAGTTCTTGATCACCTTCCTCACTCCGCAGCAATGGATGCATCCTTATAATGAATGTATACCTTACTTCCGGACAAATTGGATTAGGGGGTCTACACGGTTCCGGAGGATATGGGCTAACAGATTTCGCGTATGCCCTAACTGGAATGTAATTATATTCTTTCTCCGCACTCAATTTTTTGCATGTTTCTTCAAATTGGCTCACACGCGAAATTTCAATTAATCCACCAGGTTGCTTATCCTGTGATAACTTGCCAATCTTTTCCTCAAAAAGCTTATACCCCCATAAAAAATATCCAACGAGTAACAACAACATAAAAAGTACAACCCACTTTATAAACTCCCCTTGTGACAGCTTCTTTTGATTTTCTATGTCGTTTTTCATACCCAAAAACTCCTATCAATAATGCGGGGGTTTGTTGCGGGCGGCCTGCTCGAGTGTGCTTAAGGTTTCACCGCCATCTTCGCCGTCATGGCCAAGTTGTTCGATTTTATCCATCGCTCGAGAGAGCTTGCGTTTCAACGCCTCAATCTCTTTCCATTGATCAGTGATAATCGCGCTCATCTCCATAATTTGCTGCTCATGATGCGCGAGGGTGGTTTCAATTTCTATCAATTTACTGTCTGTCATAACCGTAGCTATTATCACGAAACCATCATTTTACACTAGCGGTTTTTGATCAGAGGCGTACAATCAACATATACGCACAAACGAGAGGGATTAGTCATGAACAAACTGATTATCGTTATCGTAATCCTGATGATTGGCGGCGCGGTTGCCTTTTGGGATGTTATCGCCCCACCACCCACCACAGAGCCCATCGAGATTTCCGAGCAAGAAACTGAAATTAAAAACCCCGCCCCTGACTTTGTTTTTACCGATTTAAACGGCATAGAACACAGCCTGAGTGATTTTCAGGGCAGAACTGTTCTGGTCAATGTCTGGGCAACATGGTGCCCGCCTTGTATCTTCGAAATTCCGCAACTGGTTGAACTGGCACGCCGCATGCCGGATGACATGGTTTTCATTGGCCTGTCGGTTGATGATACCCCAGAGCCTATCGGTAAATTCTTGAACGGATTACCTGAAGACGTACGCAATAATATCGCACTGGATAATGTGTTTTTCGCACATGATGCCGACAAAGCCATTTCAAAAGGGATTCTGAGTATTACAAAATACCCTGAGACACTTATCATCGATAAAAATGGCGGCATTAAAACCAAAATTGAAGGTGTTGAAGACTGGCTCGGCCCTGAGGTAAAGGGCTGGATTCTCGACGAATAACCAGAGAAAGCGTTATTTATCCTCCTGCTGCCTGCGCCACATTTGCGCGTAAATACCGTCTTTTTCTAAAAGATCCTGATGCGTACCACGCTCCATCACCTTACCGTGATCGAGCACTAATATTTCATCCGCTGATACAACCGTTGATAACCGGTGCGCAATCACCAATGTTGTGCGCCCTTTTGATACATCTTTCAGACTTTTAAGAATATCTTGCTCCGTTGCGGAATCGAGCGCCGATGTCGCCTCATCGAACAATAAAATCGGTGTGTCTTTCAAGATTGTACGTGCAATGGCGACGCGCTGTTTTTCACCACCAGAGAGTTTCAATCCGCGCTCACCCACAATAGAGTCGTAACCATCTGTAAGCTTCTCAATAAAGCCATCAATACTCGACATCTCGGCGGCCTTGAAAATCTCTACCTCTGTTGCATCAGGGCGTCCATAGGCGATATTATACTTGATTGTATCGTTAAACAGAACCGTGTCTTGTGGTACAATACCGATGGCCTTGCGCAAAGAATGCTGCGTTACATCGCGCACATCATGCCCGTCAATGCGTACTGCACCCTCATCAACGTCATAAAAACGGAAAATCAGGCGGCTGATTGTGGATTTCCCTGCACCACTTGGGCCAACAATGGCCACGGTTTTTCCTGCCTCCACCTTAAACGATAACCCATGCAGAATGCTGCGTTTGCCATCATATCCAAAATGAACATTATCAAATTCCAGTGATCCGCCCTTGCAAGAAAGCTCTACCGCGTCTTCTTTATCGGTGATTTCACGATCAATCTTGAGCATAGAGAACATATCATCCATATCCGTTAAAGACTGCCTGATCTGTCGGTAAACAAAGCCTAAAAAATTAAGTGGCATATAAAGTTGTACGAGGTAGACAACAACAAGAACGAAATCCCCAACGCTCATCGTGCCGTTGGCCACGCCTTGCGCAGCCATATACATCACAACCACCAAGCCAATCGCGATAATCGCCGCTTGCCCGATATTCACCACAGACAAGCTGCGTAAAGATTTAATCGCGGCGCGTTGATATGATGCCAGCGATACATCATAACGGCTGGCCTCATGTTCCTCATTGCCAAAATATTTAACTGTTTCGTAATTGAGAAGACTATCGATGGCTTTGGTGTTGGCCTCCGCATCCTTGTCATTCATTTGCTTACGGAATTTCAAACGCCATTCAGTGGTCACCAACGTATAGGCAATATACAAGGCGATAGTCACGAACGTAATAATCGCATACCAAGCATTGAATAAATACCAGAGCACGGCACAAACCATTAAGATTTCAATTAATGTCGGCACAATATTGAACAGCATAAAACTCATTAAGAACTCGATGCCTTTTAAACCACGTTCAATCACACGACTGAGGCCGCCCGTTTGTCGCGTCATGTGAAAGCGCATGGACAGTGCGTGAATATGCGTAAATGTTTCATTGGCAACCTTACGCATGGCGCTTTGTGTCACGCTAACAAACACCGCCTCACGAATTTCGGCGAACACCACCGTCATAATTCTTGCAAAACCGTAAGCAAGCAATAATCCCGTTGGCACAACAAAGACCATCGTTTCAACATCTGTATTTTCAAGAACTTTGGAGCCTTCTGTCATCAAATCAATGATTTGCTTATAGATCAAAGGCATGTAGACATTGGTCACCTTCGCTAACACAAGGCAAATCATGGCGATAACGACACGTACACGTGTACCCGCCGCATTCTTCGGCCACAAATATGGCGCCAATGTTTTCAATGTCTGAAATTGTGTGTTGTTTTTGTCAGGCTGCTTTTCTTCATTCATAGAAATGTGATAACACATAATAAATAAAACAACACCCGCGATGTACCATTTTACAAGAAGCCGAGGCGACAAATGACAACACCTAAAATTTACGGTATTAAAAACTGCGATACGATGAAAAAAGCGTTTAAATGGCTAGAAGGCAACAACGTAATTTATGACTTTCATGATTATAAAAAACAAGGTGTTGATGAAGACGTTCTATCAAAGGCCATTAAAGATCATGGCTGGGAGAAAGTCATTAACAAACGCGGCACGACATGGCGTAAATTACCCGAAGATGTAAAAAACACTATGGATACGAAAAGTGCTATATTACATGCTCAAGAGAACCCGTCATTAATTAAACGCCCACTTCTTGTTGATGGCAAAAACAGTTTGCTCGGCTTTGACGAAAATTCATATAAAGATGCTTTAGGATAAGAAAGCTCTGAGAATTTATCCAAAGAATAAAAACCAAAACCATAGGAAAACCTTGACCCTTTCTTCCTAAAATCTGTATGTATGTAAATATATTATACGTAATTTCTGTTTACTGGGTAACTTCCCGAAAGGATGGTTTGCAATGGGGTTTAAAAAAACATCCGAAGGTCGCGTTTTTTTCAAAAGTCCTGACAATGATGATGCGCCAAGCAAGCCTATCAAAACATCATCTGAACCCGTAATAAACAAAAGCAATGCACAAATGCAGATCTTGCTGCTTTTGAAATCTTTGAACACGAAATTGAAAAGTTCAAAAGATGACCGCGAATCCATGAAAAAGGAGTTGGTCGAATATAAGGCAACGATCAAATCACTGGAAGAAAAAACCAATAAGCAACAAAGTGATTACATTGATCTGGAACAAAAAGTTGCCAACAAGCAAAATGAAGTTAGCAAGAAAACCTCACGCGTTGAAAGCACTGTTAAAAGCACCTTGGAACAATTAAAAGAAGCCAAGGAGCTTGTGAAGCAGCTCGAAGAAAAATCAAACACTCAAGATAAAAGCCTCAAAGAAATAAAAACTGAGGTTAAAAAGAAGATTGACGAACAAGGCAAACAAGCCGACTTATTTGAAGAAAAACAAAAATCACTTGAAGCAACGCAAAAAGACCAAGGCGAGAAAATGGTTGATAGTGTTGCCGCCTATGTCGCGCTCACGAAACGGGTTGGTGATACGGAAACGCGCCAAGATAATTTAGACAACAAAATAGAAGATGCGACCTCCGAATATTTAAAGCTTGATCGTAAAATTGATAAAGTGATTGAGGATCGCAATCGCATTTTGCGCAAAGTTGAGCGCATTGAACAAGCGGTTTTAGAAACACGAGATGCACTGAATGCAAAGGCCATGGTTCTGCTTACCGACCAAGGGGTGGCTGGCGTCGACATGCCGCAAATCACAGACGCTGCGATGCGCGCTGACCCTATGGCGTTACAACGGCGCCTTCAGGAAGAAACGATGCTGCCCTGGTGGCGCAAGCCTGTGCGTTTACAAGCCACAAGCTTAGTTTTATTAATGTTGGCAGTCCTTTTATTAGGATGGATTATGAATGCCGCCAATAATCCGGTGCAAACACAAAACTCTGGTGCATCGATCGCCCCACCGCCGACTGTAAGCCTCAAGTCATCCGCCAAGCAGGAAATGAACGCCCCCTCAGAAAAGATACAAAGTGCACAACTCCTAGGTGCAGAAACGGATACGCCGGCAGAAGAAAATTTTACGTCAGTCCAACCTGATTTTCGCTTGGACTATAAAGATACGGCGGAAACGATCACTGAAATAGAAAAGACTGAGGTTCAAGATACGCCTTCGCCGACCGTAGAAGCCAAGACCGAGCATGGGATAACCATCCATAAGGGCCTGGATGATCCATCACAAATCACAAAGGATGAAGCACTAGACATCAACAATGATGCTCAGATGCTCGCCGCGATGGAAAAAAATCCTGCAAAAGTGGCGCAGCGACTAAATCAAATCGAGCCCGACAGCATCAACATGCGAGAAGATCTACCACCACAAAAAACTCAACAAGAAATAGCATCTGCCGTACCGCAACGTGTGATTGATAACGCCTATAAAGCAGCTCTTAAACGACGCATAAAACCCGACCCTAATTTAACTGATAAAGCAAAGCAAATAGAGCGCAAAGCCTTTGAAGGTGTACCGGAGGCTCAGCATGATATGGGCGCCATTTATGTCAGCGGACATGGTAATATCGAAAGAGATCTAGATCGCGCTATAACCTGGTTTCAAGAAGCCGCGAATAACGGCGTTGCCAATGCAAAATACAATCTCGGTGTATTATACCATCAGGGGATGGGCGTTACAGCCAGCCTGGACAAGGCCATGGAACTCTACATTGAGGCCGCCGATATGGGACACCCGGAGGCTCAATATAATCTCGGCATCGCAAACATTGAGGGCATCGGCGTTCCCTATAATCCACAAAAAGCTGCGCAGTACTTTGAGAAAGCCGCAAAGCAAAACATTACAGAAGCTGCCTATAACCTAGGCCTTATCCATGAAAATGGCCTACTTGGGCAACAAAAGCCTGATATTGCACTGACATGGTACAAACACGCTGCTGACGCCGGAAGTCCAGAAGCACAATCCGCAATGGAACAACTCGCGGCATCCTTGGGCGTTGGTATGGATGACATTAACCGTATCATTGAAAACGTAAAAAAATCAGATACATCATTTCCCAATATTCAAGATAGTAAATCCCTTATTTCAAGAACACAAAATGAACTCATGAGGCGGGGTCTCTACCCCGGCCCGGTTGATGGTGTCATGGGGCCAATGACACGCAATGCCATCGAAGCATTTCAAAAAGCAGCTAATCTTGATGTCACAGGCGAAACATCTGTGGAACTGCTTCAATATCTCAGCGCATCTTCTAACTACTCAAAATTTCAGTAACTTTATTTTGAAGGGGCAATTTGCTCCGCGGCAGAGGCTGCGACGGGCCTTGCAATCAAAGATAATTGCCCTTCGATCATATTACACTGAGGCTGTCTGATAATACAAAAGGTTGAACTCAGAGTTAATTGTCGTAAATCCCGATCAGGCTTTTCTTTCACCATATCATTGACCATCGTGACCGCATTAACACACTTTTTTAGATTATCGCTCATCACCATAGGGATCACTTCTTCACGATTGCCAACAATAATGCCGGCGCAACTCTCCTTAAGAACTTTTTGAACCGGCCCCTTCATATCTGCTGAAACCGTTTTGGAATAATGTATTTTTTTCATATAATCTTTAATGAGATCTATACCAAGAGACGATAAACGCTTTAAACACCCTTGGCTTTTCCATTGTTGATTACAATAACGCGCCATATTTTTTAAATGAGGATAAGCTTTAGGATTATAGTCATCTGATAAAGCAGAAGCATCAGGCAAAGCTCCGACAGGCATATTTTCAATAGCCCTTTCCATCGTTAAATTCGTTTTACCAGTGCGACCAAAACCCTTAAAATTCTGCCACAATGAATCCGACTCTCTGGAGCCTGGAATATCATTTAAATCTACTATGCCTTCCCCTAACACGGATCCGCTAGTGTGACGGCCATCTTGAGACGTCGGAAGCTCTTTTTTACCATTACCATTTTCTTGAGCATAAACCGCATTTTGTGAGCAAAAGATAAGACACAAAGCGAAAACAAGTATAAATACAGTATGATGTGTCATTTTACCTCTAGAATAATAAGTCACGGCATCTAATAATCTTGACATTAACACCTAATGGTATCATGTAAACGAACCATGACTAAAGAAAAAACATTTTCACGCATACGCGATCGATTTAAGGCTCCGAGTAAAAATCTATTCTGGGCATGGGTTGTGTATCAGAGTATTAAGGGTATATTAACTCTGAGTTTTATATGGATTCCCCTTCTATATGTTTGGTTTTCAAAAGGATAATAAAGATGAGTTTAAAAAAAGATGACGTCGATGACAATCTTCGTCTGAGTTCACCAACTATTTATGAAATCATTTCTACCGAGGGTGAAGAAGAGCTGGCACGCCCCTTACCTTCTCTCGGTTGGTCCGGTTTGGTTGCAGGTTTATGCATTAGCTTCTCATTGTTTTGTGAGGGATATTTAAAGCATTACCTTCCTGCTGAGGGTAATTACTTCCTTCTAGAAAATCTTGGATACACGTTCGGTTTTGTTATTGTTATCGTTGGACGTTTTCAACTTTTCACAGAAAACACCATTACAGTTATTCTCCCACTACTTGAAAAAAAGACCATGCGTAATTTCATTCGCACGGCCAAGCTTTGGGGTGTTGTTTTGCTCACAAATTTTGTTGGTACATTCATCGCGGCGTTACTTGTAACGAAGATGTCGCTCGTCACGCCAGAGCTTTTACACGTCTTCACGGAAATTTCACTTCACGCAGTTAATCAGGATTTTTGGCAAATATTTAAAACTGCTATCCCAGCCGGCTTTCTCATCGCATGTCTTGTGTGGATGTTACCGAGCGCACGGGGCGGCACAGAGTTTTGGGTAATTGTAATGATGACATATATCATCGCCATCGGTGATTTTGCGCATATTGTTGCCGGTTCAGCCGAAGCCTTTATTCTACTCATCGAGGGCCATATTGATTTCGCTAAGACCGTTTCATTTCTAATCGCAGCGGCGGCAGGAAATATCATTGGTGGAACATGCCTGTTCGCAGTTATCGCCTATAATCAGGTCAAAAACGAACGCTAAGCTAACGAACAACTATAGTTTTGATGTTGGTAAACTCACGGATACCAACATCAGCTAGCTCACGCCCATAACCGGATTGCTTAACCCCGCCAAAAGGCAATGCAGGGTTAGATGAAACAGTCTCGTTTACAAACGTTACGCCTGCGTCAAGCTCGCTAATCGCTCGCTCTATTTCACTTTCATCATGCGAACAAATAACGGAGCCAAGACCAAAGCGCGTATCATTGGCGAGCGTAATAGCCTCATCCAAATTACCCACCTTGAACAACAGCCCCACAGGGCCAAACAGCTCATCTTTATATGCGGTGCTATCCTTCTGGATGTTTTCCAATAAGCCAGGAGCGTAAAAATTCCCAGCTCCTTCTATTACTTCTGCACCACACAATTTAGTTGCCCCTGCACTCAACGCCTCATCAACTTGCTTTTGTAATTCATCACGAATTTTCGGTGTTGATAATGGCCCGACATCCGTTTCCTTATCCATCGGATCCCCCACTTTTAAGGCCTCAAATCGCTTTATTAATTTAGATCTATATTCGTCGTAAATATCGGCGTGAATAATATATCGTTTTGCGGCAATGCACGTCTGCCCGTTATTCTGGACCCGCCCGCGCACAGCCAACTCAATGCTTCGGTCTATATCTGCTGAGGGCATGATGATGAACGGGTCACTCCCCCCTAATTCAAGAACACTTTTTTTCAGATGTTTTCCTGCCTGCGCGGCAACCGCACTGCCAGCCTTTTCTGAGCCCGTCAACGTAACAGCACGAACGCGATGGTCGGCAATAATTCGCTCCACTTTACCCGAACCGATCAAAAGCGTTTGGAACGCACCATTTTCAAAACCATTTTTCGTAAAAATATCTTCAATCGCCAAAGCGCACCCCGGAACATTAGAGGCATGTTTCAACACCCCCACATTACCGGCCATTAACGCCGGCACAGCAAAACGGAAGACCTGCCAGAACGGAAAATTCCAAGGCATTACAGCCAGAACAATACCAATGGGCAGATATCGCACAAAGGATACCTTCGCGTCTGTTTCAACATGTTGATCGGCCAGAAAGTCCGGTGCATGATCCGCATAATACCGACAAAGCGATGCGCATTTCTCAACTTCGGCAATGGATGCCGTATATAACTTACCCATTTCCTGCGTCATTAAGCGTGCATATTTTTCTTTATTATTTTCAAGATAATCCGCAACACCGCGCATCTTTTTCCGGCGGTCTTGCATATCAGTCTTTCTGTGCACCCGAAAAGCGGCGTGCCCCTTTTCTAAGGCAGCCTCAATATCTGCATCATTGTGCCGTTGATATGTCTTAATGATCTCCCCAGTGGCCGGGTTCACGCTTTGAATGCTCATATGGCTTAATCCTCTATCACTTTTAAGGAATCAATAATCCCATTTCCAAAACACACCGGCGCCCGCGCTTGCATCCTGACCAATCTCACTTTCCAATGTGATATTAGGCGTCAATTCAACTTCAATGTTGGCATTGCTGCTGCCCTCTTCCGATCCCGTTTCAAATTCCAGATACACCTTTTCTGTTAGGTATTTTCCCGCGCCTACAGTTGCACCGCCAGCGGCGTCCGTTTCGACGCTCAAGTCATCCAACCCCGTTACCGCGCGCAAATCCCCCATCGGGTCAAACGAACTTCCCCCGCCCCCAACACCTGTGAAACGCTGCATGGTTTGGGCAAGTTGCACGGCCTGAAAAGGTGATATTTCTTCTAAATCTTCACCAAACAAGATATGCGACATCACTTCATCTTGTGGTAAGGCAGGTTCAGCAGAAAACTCCAATTCCGGCTTCATAACATTACCTGCAATGCCAACTTTGGCCAGAATGTCACCCGCGGTGGTTTCAGCGAGAATATCAAGCGTAGGACTGGGTGGAATACTGCCGGAAAATTTCAACTTCGCGCGTGCCAATTTAAATTTCTTACCGAACTCTGCATACCTCCCGCGAACAACTTCAAAGTCGCCATAGACTTTCGGATCATTGGCCGTGCCTTTAACCTCCAGCTTACCGCCGAATTCAGCATCCAAACCCCAGCCGCGTACAAAAATTTGACGCGGCGCATCGATGATTAAATTTAACGCTATGTTCTTTCCAAAGGCCTCTGGTGGGTTAATCTCTGACTTGCCTTTCTTCTGAACATTAAGCTGCGGGATACCGCTCGAAAATTGTTCAGGAATTTTGATATCAATTTTCTCAGGCGCTATCGTTCCACCGATTTTGTATTTCTCCGGATTACCTGTGATTGTGACATCCGCATTGATCATCCCATTGGCAATTTCACCTTTCAAGGCGCGGTATTTTTTGGCATTGATAGAAAAATCAGCATTTTGAGTCGTCAAATTATAAACCCCTTTGGCTTTTAACGTACCCTGATCTTTATCACGCATAGTCAGAGAATTAACAGTGAATGTCTGCCCCGACAAACCTGCATCAAGCTTGATATTTTGAAGTGATAATCCATATTCCTTATGCTTGTACCCCGTAGATTCCAGATCGATTTTCACCTGCTGCCCACTTTTGCCCCCATTTAAGCCAATATCAAACGTGGTCAGCCCAAGGTCATGCCCGACGCCTACAAAAGATTGATATGCTGCCAAGCTTGTTAAACGCCCTGATAGCTTTCCTGTAGCAATAGATGCCGCCGTATTGTAAGTGATATTTCCTGTCGCGCTTACATCTGGTGCTTTGGCATCCAGCGCTTTTAAAACGACAGATTGCCCCCTCATACTCAAATTTGTTTTTAAGAATACCGACTTTTCGAAATACTGACCTGTGATATCAATATCAGCAGAGAATTTCTCAACATTTTTGGCCTTGATAATCAATTTAAGTGGAGAAAGGTTTGCTATACTTTTTTGCTTCACAGATACCGCTGCGTTCATATATTCATCGGCCCTAAATACGGCATCTGCGCGTGCTTCAATAGCATAGAGAGGCGCGGTAACCTTTATTTCTTGAATTGTCAAAGCTGCGGTTTTTGTATTGAATTCGGCCTTAAAATTCGCGGCGCGAGGCATATGCTCAGCGGCCTTTTTTACGCGCTCCGCATAGATCAAATCAATATCAATTAACCGATCATTCTTAATAACAACCTCACCCGTAAGTTTCGGGGAAAGCATAATGTCCTGATCTCCCTTTATCACAAGATCATCAATCGCAATTTGCTTGATTACGAATTTATCAAAAGGCATTTCCGGTAGGTCAAAAGGCGCAACAACAATAGGCGTAGCGGAGCTTGAAACTTCTGGTACAGGCTCATAGGTAACTGGCTTTTCCGATTGGCTGATGGTCAATGCGCCGATATTAAGCTCAAGCGTTAATATCTTTTTCTTTAAAGGAAAAATATCAACATCAAAATGCACAGAACGCGCCTCTATGATTTCATTATCCTCTTGATAAAGCGTTACCTTACCAACACCAAGCAATGTTGGAAAAGCATAGGAGAAACCGCCTATTTCAACACGATAACCGCTTTCCTTCAGTTGCGCACCCAGAACTGATTCTAGAAAGTTTTGGCCACTTTGCGTATTGATCCAAACAATCCCCCCCCAAAAGGCGACTTGCACAAACACAAACAACGCCATCACGACAGCGATGCTCCACGTGAATACACGCGTCACCTTCTTTATAATTGTTTTTTTCGCAGGCGCTTCCATGCAATAAATATCCTAAAAGGCCTGTCCGATACTGATATAAACCTGAAAGTTTTCATCTGTATTATCATCGCCGCGCAATGGCGTACCAACATCAAACCGCAGCGGCCCAAAGTCGGTATAATAACGAAAACCCAGTCCAGCACCAATGGATAAATCATCCACCGCAGGTGTAACCTTGTCCGCCACCTGTCCTGCATCCACAAAAGCAACACCGCCCATAGTCTCTGTTACCTTAAATCGAAGCTCAAATGAACCTTCCACGAGTGAGCGTCCACCCACAGGATCACCGTCTTCAAACGGACCGACTTCCTGATAACCAAAACCACGCACAGATCCGCCGCCACCGGCAAAGAATCGCTCTGATGCGGGCAAGTTATCCGCATTAGAACCAACAATAGAGCCAACGTTTAAACGACATGCGAGCACCAATTTTTCATGCGCTTCGTAATATGTTTGCGCGGTGAATTTATTTTTCACAAATGGATCACTCTCACCCAACACATCAACAGTCGGCTCTACGGATATTTTAACCAGCGCCCCTTTATGCGGGTCAAGGGCATCATCTCGGCTGTCATAAGTTATTCCTGCGACAGGGCTTAAAAGAGCGAAATTTCTTGATTCTTCCCCCTCTTCCTCAATTTGCGTTAATTCAAAATCTGCACCAACACGCCCGGATAAATGATCATTAAAGTCACGCTTAATACCAAAACCTGTGCCAATGGATAGGCTTTCATAGGCATCCGTATCTTCACGCCCAGCGGAAGCACGCAGAGAAAGGGTTTGGTCATTACGCAAAAAAAACGGCTTGGTTAAGGTGGTTTCCAACTCTTGCTCAAGCATAGATAGCGTTAGCTCGGCTTTCAGTTTCTCACCACTGCCGAAGAAATTTCGGTGTTCCCATCCAAACACTGCGCCGATACCTTCGTCCGTGTAATAACTCAACCCTGCACTGATTGTACGGTGTGCACGCTCCTTCAATGCATACTCGACGGGAATAACATCTACCTTCGCGGCATCTTCCGGAAGTACCATATCCGCCCGTGAAAATAGCCCTGTACCAAGCAGCTTATCGCGCACAGCAGAGAGCTTTTCATGTTTAAAGCACGCCCCCTCTTCCCATGTAATCAACTTATCAATATAGGATTGATCAACGGTTTCTGCGCCTGTAAAGCTCAGCGCGCCTAAACTGGCATCTTTGCCTTTTTCGATGTGATAGATAATCTCCGCACTATTTGTATTGGGATCAAGAATAACGCCGTGTCCAACATCAATATCATAAGCGCAGCTGTCTTTTCGTACCTTTTTCAAAAGATCAGCTTGCGCGATTAATACTGTCGTCGCCTCAAGCGCATCACCGCTCGCAACAGACAAATCAGAGAATTCCTTCTCATAGTGTCTCGGTAAAATGGATACATCTGAAATGGTGGTCAACGGTCCTGACTCAATCGCATAGCTACCTGCTTCAGTTCCCTCAGTATAGCTTACATCTGCTTCGTAATAGCCCTTAGCACGCATCGCCTTAAGCACATCAAGACGTACTGCCTCTTGAATGTAGGCCAAATCATCTGCATCTTCAGACGGTTCAGCAAAACCTTTATCTATAATTGTACGGATATAGTCTTTGGTTTCTTCTTTATCCTCAAGCCCTGAAATTTCGTATGTTTTGGAGGGCGCTGAGTCCCAAAATTTCAAACGATCGGCAACGCACGACGATAAGGCGACGCACGCCAAGACAGCAAAGAAACAGCGAAATATACTCATGCGGGGAATTTACTATCTAAAAATTCAAAAGCAAAGAAATATTCAAAACTAAATCGCAAAATTCAATACAGGTGTGTTTATCGGATCGAGTTGACCTGCTGTTCTTGCCTTGTGACAGAGGCGCTTGAAACTGATATCGGAAAGACTATCCAGCCAACTTTCATAGCAAGTCTCCAATTTCTCATTCAAAATCGTATCATACCCTGCAAACTCATGCTTTTCAGGCACAACGCTTGTTACGAAAGCATCAACGACCTCACGCAAGGTGATGTTTTCAGGATGAGGCATATAATACCCGCCCTTTGCGCCCTTCACTGAAACGATCAAGCCTTCACCGGAAAGGCGCTGCAATACGGGCTCAAGAGCGCGCTTATTCAGATTACAATAATCCACAATCGCACTGCCTGAAACCGGTATATCTTCTGTGCCATTATAAGCGATAAACATCGCCGCATTCATAGCCAAATATAATTTGTTTGGTAAAATTTGCATTTCCCGATATTACACAAAAAAAATGTATTTACAAGTTAAATTTGTTAATTTATAGTCCGCCCTTAATAAAAAGGTTTTAGTGATATGGGTTACACCCCTTTATTTTTAAATGCTGAAAAGCACGGCACCATTCTTGTCGTTGGTGGCGGAGAGATTGCCGCGGCCAAAACCGAAGCCTTGGCAAGCGTTGGCGCGACAGTACATATCTTGGCCGAAAACATCAGTACCGCCGTAGAACTCCTTTGTGAAAAGCACAGCTTTGAGATGACCGCCGAAAAGTATCACAAGAAGTATTTAAAAAACGTAACCATTGTTGTCGCTGCAACAGATAACGACTCTGTGAATGAAACCATTGCAAAAGACTGTAATAAGCGCGGCATTTTGGTGAACGTGGTCGATAACCCACCCTTATGTGATTTTATCTTCCCTGCCCTTGTTCGTCGCGGAAACTTACAAATCGCAATATCATCATCAGGCGTGTCACCTGTTCTTGCACGTATGGTTAAACATGCTATCGAGCAGGTTGTGCCGATTAATTTTACCAATCTGATTAAATTTATGGGCGATAAAAAGAAAAGACTGAGAGAGCAGCTTTCTACGATCCAGCCGCGCCGTTTAATTGGCGAAGAAATTTATCATGGGCCGATTGCCGAGGAGCTGTTTGAGGGCAACCGAGAAAAAGCAGATCAATTATTTGATGATCTGATTGAGACATACCCCAACCATAAACAGGCCGCACTTTATCTTGTTGGTGCAGGTCCGGGTAACCCTGAACTTATGACGGTAAAGGCCATCAGGTTATTATCCAAGGCTGATATTGTTTTGTATGATCGCCTCGTTTCGCCGCTGATTATTGAGCAATATGCCCGCAAAGATGCGGAGAAAATATTCGTCGGCAAGACACGGCATAAACATCACAAAACACAAGAACAAATCGACGCCATGATCGAAGAACACCTGAAAAACGGTGATGTTGTTGTACGTTTAAAAGGTGGAGATCCAGGCGTTTATGCGCATGGTGCGGAAGAGATAGAAATCGCAAAACGTGTTGGCGCGACCTATCAAATCGTACCGGGCATTACCGCCGCAAATGGCTGCGCTGCATACGCAGGCATTCCCCTCACCGAGCGCGGCGGAGCGCTATCTGTGCGGTTTATAACGCTTTATACGAAAACATTACAAGACGATGATTTTTGGCAGTCAATTAAGTATTCAAAAAATGAAACTTTTGTGTTTTATATGAGCACACCTCACTATGCTCTGCTCTGCGAAAAATTAATCGAGCTTGGTTACTCCCCACACACACCATTGCTTGTCGTGGAGCAGGGCACCACAGATTTCCACCGCGAATACCCCTCCACCATCGGTACATTTGAGAAGGATTGGGATTCTTCCACCTTTGCATCCCCGTGTACCATGATTGTCGGCGATGTTGCGCGATGGGCAGATCAGAATCAATGGAAAGACGCACCGCAAGATAAAGGCTCATACTTCCCTCCCCTTGATAAAAAGGAGAAGAAAGTTGCTTAATCAGATCATCGAAGAATTCAGCGCCCTGCCCTGGCAAGATCGCATCAAGGCACTTGGAAAACACACCAATCAAACCATCGCGTTCTCGACAAGCTTAAGCTACGAAGATCAGGTGATCACGCACTTAATTGCCGCTCAAGGTACGCCTGTCAAAATTTTTACACTTGATACAGGCCGCCTTTTCGAGGAAACCCACAAAGTCGCACAGGAAACACGGGAAAAGTACAAAAACATTTCAGTCGAAACCTACTACCCTGACGCAGAAAAAACGCAGGATCTAGTGCGCAACCAAGGTATTAACGGCTTTTTCGACAGTATTGAAAACCGTAAAAATTGCTGCGGTGTACGGAAAGTGGAGCCGCTCAACCGCGCTCTGCAAGGCGTTGATATCTGGATCAGCGGCCTAAGACGCGCCCATTCCGAAAACCGTGAAGACCTGCCCATTGCCGAAATGGATGAAGGCCGTGGAATAATCAAGCTCTACCCCCTGATTGATGTTGAAGAAGACACGCTGAAAGATTATATTCGCGCGCATGATATTCCCTATAACGAATTGCATGATCGTGGATTTCCTTCTATCGGCTGCGCACCATGTACGCGAGCAATCAAGGCAGGCGAGCCAATGCGCGCAGGCCGTTGGTGGTGGGAAGCTAAGTTTCAAGATGGGGATGACGCACAAGAATGCGGACTGCACATGGTTGATGGAAAATTGGTGAGAGTTAAAGGTTAGTTATGCTCAATAAAGAACAAAAAACACTATTAGAACAACTCATGAGCTCCGCTTCTCATGAACAGAAAATTTGGCTCGCTGGCTTTATGCAAGGTCAAATCGGTAGCGTTGAAGGCGCAGGCGCAGAAGCTCCGGCGGCGAACAAGCCCGCCGTGATGATTTATTACGCCACTGAAACAGGCAATTCCAAAGGGCTTTCCCTTCAGGTTATGAAGGCCGCCAAAGCGGCTGGTTATAAGGTTAAAAACTCTGCCGTAAACCGCCTGAAGGCAAAAGACATCAAGCCTGATGTACTATCCATCTTCCTTTGCTCTACTCATGGTGAAGGCGACCCGCCCGAAACGGCGATTAATTTTTATGAAGACATAAAAGCCGCCAAAGACGGATCATTGGAAGGCTTAAATTACGCTGTACTTGGTCTTGGAGATTCCAGTTATGAAATCTTCTGCGGTTTCGCAACCGATCTGGACAGAGAATTTCAACGCATGGGCGGGAAACCTTTTCAAGAAAACGCTTTATTTGATGTTGATTACGCATCCCACACACCAAGCTGGATCGAGCAAACCGTCAAAAATATGGATGATTTATTCGGCCTTGATACACAAACACAAGCGGTCGCGCTAACGGTTGCGGATGAACAAGTTGTACGTTCAGGCAAGGGCTACACGCGTCTGGAACCAATCAAAGGCACGATCAAGGAAATCGTGAATTTGAACGATATCGATTCGAATAAGGAAACCTACCACATCGAAATTGAATATGACGATGATGTGATTTACACATGCGGTGATGCGGCAGGTATTATTGTTCCGGACGATCAAAATCAGGGTGACGCCGCGCCGCGCCTATATTCTATCGCCTCCTCGCCCGCTTATCATGAAGGTGAAGTGCATCTGACCGTTGCCTTGGCCACGCATGCCAATGATGACGGCAGCACGGGATACGGCATTTATTCAAAATATCTGGCCGATTTAAAAGAAGGTGATGAAATTGATTTTTACATTCATCAAAATCAAATTTTCAACCTACCGAGCGATGATAAAGATATCATCATGATTGGCCCGGGCACTGGCATCGCGCCGTTCCGTTCCTTTGTATATGAGCGATCAGAGCGCGGCAGTGAAGGTCGTAACTGGCTACTATTCGGGGATCAGCATATGCATTGTGATTTTCTCTATCAAGCAGAATGGCAGGAACATCTGGCCACCGACGTATTACACAAAATTGATCTAGCGTTCTCTCGTGATCAAGATCATAAAATCTATGTGCAAGACCGCCTGAAACAAAACGCAAAAGATGTGATAGAATGGATTGACGGCGGCGCGAGCATTTATTTATGCGGCAACAAAGACCCAATGAGTAAAGATGTTGATCAAGCTCTGATTGATATTATCGCCGAGCATAAATCCCTTTCGGCAGAAGATGCGGCGGACTTCCTCGCCGATATGGAAGAAAATGATAGATATATGAAGGATGTGTACTAATGGCTGATGAAATTAACAAACCGGAGAATCTATCCGAAGTCGAAGGCTTTAAAACAAAAAGCCGCGGTCTGCGTGGTGACCTTGCGGAACAAATGGACAACCGTATGACAGGGAATGTCACAGAATACGGTAAGCAAATGATTAAATTCCACGGCTCCTACATTCAGGATGACCGTGACCGACGCACAGAGCGCGAAGACAAAAAACTAGAATGGGCATATTCATTCATGATCCGCTTGCGCATTCCCGGCGGTGATATCAACGCGCAACAATGGCTTGGTTTGCAGGAAAGCTGTGATACCAAGGCCAGCGGTGTGGTTAAGATCACCACACGTCAAACCGTGCAATTTCATGGCGTTGTAAAGGCGCGCATGAAACCAACCATGAAAGATTTCGACGAACTTGGCCTTGATGCCATTGCCGCTTGTGGTGACGTAAACCGCAACGGAATTACAGGTTCAAACCCTGCAACGGCGCCCTTCCATGCGGAAGTGCATGAATATGCTGCAAAAATCAGTGAGCACCTCCTCCCTCGTACAGGCGCATTTAAGGAAATCTGGCTAGATGGCGAAAAGCTTCCGCAAGATGAACCGACAGAGGAAGATCCGCTCTACAAAGATATCTACCTGCCACGTAAATTTAAAATTGCTACTGCAATTCCGCCACACAACGATGTCGATGTGTATGTTCATGACATAGGCCTGATCGCCGTTGGTGAGGGTGATAAACTTGAGGGCTTTAATGTTTCCATCGGTGGCGGTCTTGGCGCAACGCACGGTAATGAAAACACTTATCCGCGCCGCGGCGATGTCATTGGCTTTATCCCGAAAGACAAAACATTGGATGTGTGCTGGCAAATTGTCGCCGTGCAGCGTGATTACGGTAACCGCGAAGCGCGCAACCTCGCCCGCCTGAAATACACCATCGACCGCCTCGGCCTTGATTTCTTCGTTGGCGAGCTTGAAAAACGCCTTGGGTTTAAGCTCGAGCCCGCCAAAAAAGTGCCCGCCTTCACCCATCGCGGTGACCCGTTTGGCTGGGTCGAAGATGCCCACGGCAAATGGTATTACACCGCCTTTGTCGAAAGCGGACGCGTAATTGACGAAGACGGATACGACATAAAAACCGCGATGAAGGAAGTGGCCGAGGCCGATATTTGCGGTTTCCGCTTTACCGCAAACCAAAACATCATGTTCACGTACGTTGATGAAAAAAATAAGGCCCGATTAGAAGAAATTCTGGCCCGAAATGGCATCACGATTGATGCAATGAACGCCACGCGGCGCGAAGCCATGGCTTGTGTTGCTCTGCCGACATGCCCGCTCGCGCTGGCAGAAGGGCAAAGATACCTTCCGGAATTTGTGACCAAAGTCGAAGAACTTCAGAAAAAACATAATATTCTGGATCGACCGATTACGACACGCATCACCGGATGCCCGAATGGCTGTGGCCGCTCCTATGTCGCTGAAATCGGGCTTGTTGGAAAGGCTGCAGGCAAATATGTGCTCCGTCTTGCCGGTGATTATGAAGGCGAGCGTTTGAACAAAGTTTACATCGAAGAAGCGGATGAAGAAGAAATATTGAAAACTCTGGATGATCTGTTCGGCAAATACGCCAATGACCGTGAAGATGGTGAAAGCTTTGGTGACTACAGTGAGCGCACTCTTTTTGCATAAGAAAGTTTTACAAACTCAATCAGACTATCTATAATACTATCAATTCAAAAATTTAAAGGGTGATAGTAATGGATTTAGGAAAGAAAATTAGTTCTGCAGTTGGTACAGTTTTTGAAAAGGCTGGTGATGGCTGTGAGCTTGGGTATAATATGTTTCTTTCTGCAGGAAACCTCTCTCAAGCAGAAGAGCGGCTAAAAAAAGCAAAACAAGGTATTGATTACAACATGGCGGCCGGTGGTGAACAGGGTAGATTTGACCCCACATCAGAAGAAGGTCTAGCCATAATAGCGCAAGCAGAAGAGCGTGTTTTAAAAGCGACAGAAGCGCGTGAACAAGCGGTTGCTGCATGGGACAAAATCTATAAGTGGATCGGCAGCGACGGAAGCGAAGAAAACCCAGGTCAAGATAATGACGCATCCTTGGGTTAACCAACGATAAAATCAAAAAAACATAACTATTTAAAAATTTAACGAAGAATAAGAGTTTTCGTTAAATTTATTGCATTATATTAGTGGATTCTATTATAATTCGAAAAAATCTTAAATAACGGAGAGTAAAAATGGGTTTTAAAGAAATTGGGTCGGGTATTTCAACCGGAATTACAACAATGTTAAACAAGTTTCATGGTGCAATTTTCTCAGCACCGGATCTAACCGAAGCAGCCACAAAGTATACAAATGCACTAGACGGCACAATATATGTTCCCGGTGTTGGTGAACAAGGCACATTCGATCCGAACACAGTAGAAGGTCAGGAAATCATCGACGAAGCCAGACATAAACTATTGTCTGCCAGAACAGCTTATAACAGAGCTTATGGCAACAGTGCGGAAATGCGCTCTGCTGATGATTTGTTGGGCGAAGATTTCGGTATTGATGTTACTGAACTGATTATCGACGCACAGCCTGTCCGGGCGGTTACAAACTTGCTTCCAAATAAACAGTCAGAAGATCACGACGACATGCGCATGTAAAAGCATCTAAAATTATCTCATTTTTCATCGGGAGCACATTATTTTGTGTTCCCGATTGTCGTTGTAGCGTTTTTCTTTTATACAAATCATGAAGAACACATGAAAAAAGGGAATGAATATGCTCGCAATTATCGGAGGCTCCGGCCTGTACGCTCTGGATGAACTGGAAATTTTAGCTGAGCACAATATAGACACCCCCTTCGGCAAACCATCCGCACCCATCGTTGAGGGTGAAGCGTTCGGATCAAAAGTTTTGTTCCTTCCCCGTCATGGCCGTAATCACGAATTCCTGCCCTCCGAAGTGAATTTTCGCGCCAACATTTATGCGCTCAAAAAACTTGGCGCAACAACGGTTTTGAGTATATCCGCGTCAGGATCTTTACAGGAGGAAATCGCACCAGGTGATATGGCGCTCGCATCACAATATTTTGATCACACACGCGGCTTTCGAAAGAATTCCTTTTTCGGCGAAGGTGTCACCGCGCATATTTCAACCGCCGCGCCAACATGCCCTGCCCTTGCGGAGGATGTATTAAAGGCCGCCAGTGCGATAGATGTTCCGCTGCATATCAATAAAACATACGCCTGCGTTGAAGGGCCGCGTCTTGGCACAAAGGCTGAGAGCTTTTTCCTACGTGATGCCGTGAAAGCCGATGTGGTTGGCATGACCAACGTGCCTGAGGCGTTCTTGGCACGAGAGGCGCAAATGGGCTATGTCACACTCGCGATTGCCACAGATTATGATTGTTGGCGTGAAGACCCCGATGAGCATGTGAGTGTGGAGGCCGTGTTCGCGGTATATTACGAGAATATCGGCAAGATTAAAAAAATCGTGCTCAAGCTATTAGAAAACGGGATTTCTGAAACACCGGAGAATATTCGTACGGCTTTGAATGGCGCGGTGATGACCAAGGATAACGCCCTGACAGATGTACAAAAAGAATGGCTTGGTGTGCTAAGGGGTTAAGTAACAATCGAAAAGCTTTAAACTTTCTTAATGTTAACATCTTCTTGTTCAAATTTCTCTCTCGCCCATAAGTCAAGCTTTCCTAAAAGTTCTTCTAAGCTGGTTCCGGCAATGTTTTCATGAAAAAGCTTATTTTGTCCTTCTTCTCCAGACACCTTTAATAATCTTCTATTAGTGTCCTCCCAGTAAAGACACGTCGCAGACCAAAGTCCAGCCTCTCCTTCCGTAATCATCACATCGCTCAACTTTTGGTTATTTACCGTAATCGTATAATTCGTATTACTTTGTTCTTTATCGCCCATAGCATGCCTCTTCTTTACATATATAAAATCAAGCTATAATATTTTATGCAAAAATAAAAACTTATAATCATAAATTTCAGGAATTCTAAGAATCACTCAGGCGCGCGCTCATTGAGATTCTCTAACGCCTCTAAAATATCATCCATATCGGCGCGTTTTTTGTAATCCTCATCTTTAAACACATACACCACCGTGCCGTCCTGCGCGATCACGAATGTCGCGGGGATCGGAAGCTCATATTCCCCTATGCCGTTAAACTCGGAAAGGGTTTTTCCGGTTTCCCCCTTGAGCCAATCAGAAAACCCCTCGCGCTTATCCTCCGGCACTTCCCAGAGTAAATCATATTGGCGCGTCACGACATTGCCGACATCACTGAGGATTTCAAACTCCACTTCGTTTTTCAGAACTGTATCCTGCGTGCTTTCAGGCTTTTCAGGAGATATCGCGACAAGCTCCGCGCCCAAATCGGCGAATTCCGGTAAAATTTGCTGATAAGCGTAGAGCTGATCATTGCAATATGGACACCAGCCCCCGCGGTAAAATGTCAGAACAACCGGCCCACGTTTCAGAATATCACTGAGTGTACGTTCTTCACTATTTGCATTCGGAAGCGTAAAGTCCGGTGCTTTATCGCCAACCTTAACCGTACTTTCATGCTCTGTCTCAATCGGCGGTGCATGTTCCGGGTCAGTCGTTCCGTCATCGACTTCATCTATAGCAACTACGACAGTATTTGTGTTTTGCGTATTCTCGGCCGCAGTTTGTGCTTCGTTCTGCGCAATCATGACTTTCGCCAAAATGGCGACCATGGCCACACCTATTAATAAGGTTGCAAATTTTCTCATTCTTTATTCTCCTGTATCAAATGTAATACCCTGCGCGAGCGGCAATTCTGATGAATAATTCACGGTGGATGTCATGCGTCGCATATAGGCTTTCCAACTGTCGGAACCGCTTTCGCGTCCGCCGCCCGTTTCCTTTTCACCGCCAAACGCACCGCCGATTTCCGCACCTGATGTGCCAATATTCACATTGGCGATGCCGCAATCACTGCCCGTTTCTGACGTAAACAACTCAGCCTCTTGCACGTCACGTGTGAATATAGACGATGATAGCCCCTGCGGCACAGCGTTTTGGCGCGCTATCGCATCTTCAATATCAGTGTATTTGAAAATATAAAGGATTGGCGCAAACGTTTCTTCGGCGACGTTGCCACCATCGGGCATTTCAACAATGGCCGGATTAACATAGAAGCCATTCGGGTACTCATCCGCAAGTACGCGCCCACCGCCTGTGACCGCACCGCCATCCATCTCCGCCTTATTTAACGCATCTTCCATCGCCAGATAAGATTGTTCATCAATCAATGGTCCAACAAGCGTTTTATCATCCAGTGGATCACCAATGGATAAACCGCCATAGGCTTTTTTCAAACGCGCGGTGAGATCATCATAAATATCCTCATGTACGAACAGACGGCGCGTTGTGGTGCATCTTTGTCCGCATGTCCCGACAGAGCCGAACACAATACCCTGAAACGCCAGATCAAGATCAGCCGTAGGCGCAACAATAATCGCGTTATTGCCGCCAAGTTCCAAAATTGTTTTACCAAAACGCTCCGCCACGCGTGGCCCGACGGCACGCCCCATCGCGGTGCTACCTGTCGCACTAATAAGGGGCACGCGTTTATCATCCACCAAAAGTTCACCAATATCGCGCTCCCCGATAATCACTTGCGATAAACCTTCCGGCGCATCACCAAAACGCTCGCACGCTTGCTCAAATAGCTTCTGGCAAGCCAGAGCGGTGACAGGTGTTTTTTCTGATGGTTTCCAGATCACACTATCCCCGCAGACAAGTGCGAGTGTTGCATTCCACGCCCATACCGCTACAGGAAAGTTAAACGCACTGATAATCCCGACCGGGCCGAGCGGTTGCCAGATTTCTCGCATTTTATGCTGCGGTCTTTCGGAAGCAATTGTCAGGCCATAAAGTTGACGACTCAAACCGACAGCAAAATCACAAATATCAATCATCTCCTGCACTTCCCCGAGACCTTCTTGGTATATTTTGCCACACTCCATTGTCACGAGCGCACCCAGAGCCTCTTTATTCTCACGCAAAATCTCACCATAAATACGCACCAACTCACCGCGCCGTGGGGCTGGTACTTGTCGCCATTCTTTAAACGCCGTCACAGATTGAGAAACTTTCTGGCTTACGTCCGCAGATATGTCCATTTTGACTGATGCTATTTTTGCGCCATCAACGGGGCTGTAAACATTTAAATCACCGCCCTCTAAATCTTTTTTATCTAGGCCAATATTGTTCAGGATGTCGTCTAAAGTCATGGGTTTCCTTGTCTTTTTAAAAATCTTGATTGTCACCGTGAATCTGAATATGGTGCACACAAATTTAAAAATAGTGTATTATGAGTTTATAACAAGAAAAACAAAAAGGTTTGAAAAATGCCAGATACTCAGGACTTTGTTTCCTCAGACGACATTCGCGCACGCTTTTCACAAGCCATGTCTAAGATGTACCGTGAAGAAGTGCCTGCTTACGGAACACTTCTCGATCTTGTTGCAGAAACGAATGACAACGTGTTGCAAGCCGATCCCGAGCTTAAAGCAACATTAGAAGAGACCGATAACCTTGAGCGTATTTCGGAAGAACGCCACGGCGCGATTCGTTTGGGTACAGCCGATGAATTGAAAATGATGTCCCGTGTTTTTAATGTGATGGGCATGGAACCTGTCGCATATTACGACCTAACACAAGCCAACGTGCCTGTGCACTCAACCGCTTTCCGCGCGACTGATCAGGAAAGCCTGTCCAAGTCACCTTTCCGCGTCTTTACGTCATTACTGCGCACAGAGCTTATTAAGGATGAAGATTTACGTCAGAAGTCAGAAGAAATTCTGGCGGCGCGCGATATCTTTACGCCGCGACTGCGTGAACTGGTTGATAAAGCGGAAGAGCAAGGCGGATTAACGGAAAGCGAAGCTGAAGAGTTCATCAATGAAGCGACCTATACATTTAAGTGGCACCAAGACGCCGCCGTTGATAAGGATTTCTACGAAGCCTTAAAGGCCGAAGACCCGCGCGCAGCAGATATTGTATGCTTTAAAGGGCCACACATTAATCACTTAACGCCGCGCACGCTTGAAATTGATACTATTCACGCTGATATGCCCAATCGCAAAATGAATCCCAAAAATGTTGTTGAAGGGCCGCCCCCCTCACACGCGATCTTGCTGCGTCAAACATCATTCAAAGCCCTAACCGAAACCGTCAAATTTGATGGAGAAGAAGGCCTTCACACGGCGCGCTTTGGTGAAATAGAACAACGCGGCGCGGCATTAACAGAAAAAGGCCGTAAGCTTTATGATGAAATTCTTACAGAAGTACGCGCAGAGATAACGCCTACGCCTGACGGATCAAACGCGGCGGAATATATGGCCGTTCTGGAAGAAAAATTCACAGAAAAATTTCCAAATACGCCTGAAGGCATGCACGAAGAAGGCCTTGCGTTTTTTCAATATTACGTCACAGAAAAAGGTATGGAAGAAGGCCTCGTCAGTAACGATTTATATGGCCTTGTTGAAGGCGGTCAATTGGCGTATACGCCCATTACATATGAAGACTTCCTCCCCGTCAGTGCGGCTGGTATTTTTGCCTCTAATGCGTCTGAAAAAGGGCATCAGGACGAATTCAAACAATCATCACAAGAAGAGTTTGAAGAGGCACTTGGGCGCCCTGTCTGGAGTGAATTTAAGCTCTATGATGAAATGGAGCGTACATCCATAGAATCCGCGTTTGCGACACTTTCAGATGTTTCTCAGAATCTTAAATCCGACCACGACGCGCCGGGCGTAGGATAAATCATTTATCTTTGCGCCCTACTCTGATACAAGACGCTCCTATGAGTGATCTTATTTTAAGTGTAGAAGAAGCAAGCGTCCTAATTGCCGGAAAACCGTTTTTTGACGGTTTGACTTTCCACATCCATGCAGGGCGTAAAATCGCCCTCGTCGGCAAAAACGGTGCGGGCAAAACCACGCTTATGAACATCATCACGGGTGATCGTGAAATTGATGACGGAAAACATTTCCTGTTAGCAGGGATCAGCACAGGCTACATGCAACAACAGGTCGACCCAACGCCGGGGAAGACAGTGCGCGAATTCGTCTTTGAAGGCTTAAGTGATGATTTGGAAGACTGGGATATTGATTATCGCATCGAAATGGTTATTGCGCCCTTACTCCTCAATGTTGATGACAAGCTTGAGAACCTATCGGGCGGGCAGCTTCGTCGCGCGGCTCTGGCGAGAGCATTAGTCGAAGAACCTGACATCTTGCTTCTTGATGAGCCAACAAACCACATGGATTTAGAGCTTATAGAATGGCTAGAGAATTATATAGCAGGTTATCGCGGCGCTGTTTTGATTGTCTCCCACGATCGTAGATTCTTGGCCAACACGACTGATCGCGTATTCTGGCTTGACCGCGGGGAGCTTAAAGTCGCGCCCAAAGGGTTCGCGCATTTCGAAGAATGGTCAAGCGAGATGCTCGCACAGGAAGGCCGCGCCCTGCATAACCGCGCCAAAAAAGTGGAGCAAGAAATTGCATGGGCGAATAAAGGCGTAAAGGCACGTGTAAAACGCAATGTACGCCGCCAAGCCGAAGCGTTTCAAGCGCGCAATGAACTGGAGAAAGACCAAAAAGCCTTTCGCCGTGTGACCTCCACCATTGATTTACCGCCCATCACGGCCGAAGAATCATCTAAAAATGTCGCCGAGTTTTTCAATGTCGGCAAGGCCTATGATGATTTGCTCATTCTTGATAAGTTTAATATGCGCATCAAACGCAAAGACCGCATCGGCATACTGGGTAAGAACGGCGCGGGTAAAACCACATTTTTGCGGATGCTGACGGGCGAGGAAAATCCCGATTCAGGTAAAATCAAAATGGCGAAGAACCTAACCTTCAGCTATTTCGATCAAAAACGCTCCATGCTTCAGATTGAAAAATCATTAAAGGATAATTTGTGTGATGAAGGGTCAGACTACCTTGATGTACGCGGCAAATCACGCCATGTTTGCGGCTATTTGAAAGACTTTCTGTTTGACCCGGAAGATGCGTGGCGCGGTGTGCACACATTATCAGGAGGGCAAAAAAACCGCCTGATGCTCGCAAAAATATTGGCAGATCCCGGCTCGATGCTCATCCTTGATGAGCCCACCAATGATCTGGATATGGATACGCTCGATATGCTGACCAGCGTGCTCAAAAGCTACGATGGTACGCTATTTGTTGTATCGCATGACCGTGATTTCCTCGATCAAGTTGTCACAAAAACCCTTGTATTTGAAGGCGATGGCGTGGTTGAGGGGATTGTCGGCGGCTATAGTGATTATATGGCGTTTAAAAAGGCACAAAGTGCAAAAAAGACACCTCAATCTTCTGAAAAAACGCAGAAGAAAAGTGAAGCCAAAGCCCCCAAAGAAATGCCTGCGAAAGACCCTGTCACGTTTAGCTATAAACATAAGCGGGAATTAGAACAGCTGCCCAAGGCCATGAAGAAACTGGAAAAAGAAATCACGGAACTGGAAACGCGCCTCGCTGATCCTGATTTCTATACCAAAGACGCCGATGCGTTTATGACCGCCTCCACCCGCCTGCCACTTGCGAAGGAAGAACTGGACAGCGCCGAGCTAAGATGGCTAGAATTGGAAGAGATGAAGGGGTAGTCATTCCGCTTTCTTGGCAATATTGAATAAGGGCAAAGTATGGGAAACAAATGAAAAGAACTTTTATATTTTTATTCATTTTCTTATCAATCTATTCCTACGCAAGTTTTGAGGCTATAGCTTGTGGTGGTGAAACTATGTTTATTGTGAGTGAAACAGGCACAGCAGAAGAGTTGGATGAGGTAGTCTCATTAGTAAAAAATAACTACGATTTTGAAATCAATGAGATCAATCCAAGTTATTACAATGCGTCATCAAATAATGATGAATATTGTAGTCTTGGAATGTCTATCTCACTAGTAATTAATCAACACGGTAATTTTATTAAAATTACAAAAAAGGATATATCAGATGGCCTGTTAGTAGGTGCTGAAGATTGTGTACCTGTTATTAAAGAAATAATAGAAACCTTCCAACAAAATAACAATCTACCCATTCAGACTGAACGTGTTAGCGCTTGCCAAACGTTGAAATATTATTGATTCCCTCAACATAATTTTCCGTAGGTAATATTATCAAATACTTTAACTAAGCCGCTTTCGCGAGCAGGCCATTGCTCATCCATTTGGAAAACCACGGGCCAATGGCGGCCATGATTTCCTCATCCTCTTCGGGAATAGCGGCGCTGAGCGCTTCCCCGACGGGAAGGCCGTTAAAGAGCGAGGACAGCACCATATATTCCCGCTCCTCCAGATCAAGACGCCAAATCTCATCCTCATGCCTATACACCACAACAAAGCTCGGTGATTTTTCCGGAACGTCAGGGTTTTCATCGTTCAAATGCGCGTTGTAATACTCATTCACCGGATAGGAAAACGCCAGAAGCTTGAGCGCGGCACGTGGATTTAAATTCAAGTCCATGAAACTTTCAGGGTCTATACCCGCCAGATCATCCTGCGCCAGAACGTCCGTTTCCTCCGCGTCGAAAACGCGTGACAGCACAGTTTCAAGAACCGATAGTTCATAGAAAAACGGGGCTTCATTCTCCCGCACATATTCGGGGAATTTATCAATATAGCGCGCCACATTGAAATGCTCCGACGGGGTTTCCTCTATATACGCATCGAGCATGTCATTAAACTTATCCTTCCCCATCGCCCGACGCAGCGCGGGATAATCCTCATGCACGATATCGAACAAACGAAAACGGTACCCATTGATGTAGCTCTGAATCTGCTCAGACGGCGCAAAATCAGGTTTCGGGATGATGCGCTCATCGGGGTTCATGATATCTCCGTCGCCCTCCAAAATCGCGTTTTGCATATCGGCAAGCTCTTCCTTATAAGCAAGCGGCTTTTCAGGCGGGCGCATATTATCGCGGAACGATTTGAAGTGCGGCATTTCGGTTGGCCCTTGGGATTGCTTCGCCCAGTGGCGCGCCTTGCCTAATTCTTCCATCATCACGGGAAATTCGGGGATGTTGTCATCCCATTCCACCATCGTGCTGATCGGGCCAGCCTTGTTGATCGCGTACGCGTACAGCGTCCAGACCTCATCAATCACATGATCGTCATGCGTATCAATAATATGTGTGCCCATATTGGAATGGCCGGCCAGATGAATTTGCGCCACATCATCCAATGGCATGGCGTCAATATAGGTTTTCGGATCCCAGCGGTGGTTATAACAACTGACATAGATGTTGTTCACATCCAAGAGCAAGCCACAGCCTGAGCCCTCGACCATGCGAGCGATAAACTCCCACTCGCTCATGCTTGAAGCGGTGAATTCCAAATAGGTCGATGGATTTTCTAGAACGATCCTGCGCCCCAGATAATCCTGCACCTGTTTTATACGTTCGATGATGTGTTTGAGTGCCTCTTCCGTGTAGGGCACCGGCAAAAGATCATGCGTGTTTTTATGCGCGATCCCCGTCCAACAGAGATGATCGGATATCCATTTGGGCTGAACATGCTGCTCTAGTTTTTTGAGCTTATCCAGATATTCGGAATTGAGTGGATCAACCGTGCCGATTGATAGAGACACGCCGTGCATCACAATCGGATAACGTTCTTTTAATTCATCCAGAACACGGCGCGGTTTACCGCCCGTATCCATGTAATTTTCCGCGATGATTTCAAACCAATCCACATCAGGTTGGTTTTCCTTTATGTAAGAGAAATGGGTTGGACGAAACCCCAACCCATATCCCAATTTTGGAAAGTGTTGTTTTTCCATTATACGATCTTAGTCGTTGTAGTTTTCGTTATCGCTGTGGTCAGTCTTGCCTTTACAAGTCTTATCCTTACAAGAACTTTTATCTTTGCAGGAATGCTTATCCTTACAAGAGTTTGCACCTTTGCAAGAATGCTTGCCTTTACAAGAGGCCTTTGCCTTACATGATGTTTTGCCTTTACAGCCACTTTTACCACTGCAACTGCTTTTTTCTGTCTTTTTATTGCAGCCAGATGCGCTACAGCCATTGCTATGACTACCCGCGAATGCTGGTGCAGCAGAAAATGCACCGACGGCAAGCATGCCTGCAAATGCTGCAGTTGCTAGTTTTTTATTAAATGGTTTCTTTTCAGAAATAGTTTGCATGTTTTAATTCCTCTTGAGTGTTAAGTTATTGAGATATTCGAGTAACGCATTAAAAAGTTACACGATAAGCAATCCATTGTAATATTTTTTAGGGTTAAAAAACGACCAAGGCCGTCTTTACTTCACAAACCCTTTCCTATATTTTCCAAAAGTCGAAATTTTGGAAGCAGGATAAATTTTATGTGTTGGAGTGGTGAAGCATCGGCGGTTCTTGCGGGAATTGGTTTAGCAACCACGGCCTATGCGGCCTATAAAAAAGAAGATCCAAGACTTTATCTGGCTTTGGGATATTTTTCATTAATGGAACTTTTGCAGGCTTTCACATACTCTGTGATTGACCAATGCTCACTACCCTCTAACCAAATTGCAACGATATTTGGGTATCTGCACATAACCTTCCAACCATTCTTTATTAATTTAATATCGATGTATTTCGTACCTAACGTCATACGCAAAAAAATTGAATGGCCCGTTTATACGCTGTGCTTTATATCCGCTATTATTATGCTGCTTCAGCTATATCCATTTGAATGGGCTGGAACGTGTGAGCTTGGCCGTAATATGTGCGCAGAGAATTTATGCTCCGTCTCAGGAGACTGGCACATTGCATGGAATGTACCGACCAATGGCATGTTAAACTTTATTACAGTCGACTCATGGGCGCGTTTCTTAAGCCTGTATCCTAGTTACTTCTTCGTTGGAATATTGTTGCCGTTTATCTATGGTTCTTGGCGTTTCACGATCTATCACTTCCTCGTAGGCCCTCAGCTTTCAATGCTACTCACGAGCAATCCAAACGAAGTTGCTGCAATTTGGTGTCTCCTGTCTATCGGTATCCTTATACTGGTTGTTAAAACGCCGGTGCGTGAGGTTATGTTCATCCGCCGTTGGTTCCTGTGGTCAGGAAAGAATAATGACGCCATTGATGAAGAATGGAACGCGCGTATAGCTCAAAGAGAGCAAGAAAAAGCAGAGAAGAAGCAGAAAAAAGAAGCTAATGGATAGCTCTGTTATCAGCTTGTGTGAACTGTGCCAATTTGCGCTTATCTTCAATCCATAACACTCAATTTTCATTACCGTATTTACAACGATTAATGCTTTGGGAAACCTATCAGATAATCAGATACGCGCGTTTAAATGGTAAATATAATGAAAGCCGTTATTACGTGTTAGCCATGTGATGAGCAGGAAAAAGATAGAAAAAGGAGCACAGTGGCTAAAAGAAGCGAGCCTTTATGCAAGCTGTGAAAATCTAATCATCTTACGTTTGTCTTGATCCCACAGAGCCAAATGCGCGTATTTAAAGCTCTCCCACAGAGTAATACGATTAATACCTCGAAGATCTTCATTAGCGTCCATGCAATCTTGCAAACGATAATTTGGAATACGCGCATTCAAATGATGAATGTGATGAAGGCCGATATTACCTGTCAGCCATTGTAATACAGGGTGTAGGTCATAATAAGAACTTCCCATGACAGCAGCCTCTGCATAATTCCACCCGTCCTGTTGTTCCCAATGGGCATCTTCAAATTGATGCTGAATGAAGAACAACCAACCGCCAATCCATGCCGTACCAATCACTACCGGAAGATAAGACAAAAGCACAACATCAAAGCCCAAGAGCATACCTGCAAGACCATAAGTAATAAGTAAAGCGGCATTTAACCCAAAAACACTTTTCCATATGTGGTTGAAAGAGATTACTTGCTTCACCTCACAAAACGGAAACGCTTTAGCACTCGCGAAACGCTGCCCCACAATAATAAAAAAAGGCGTTCCCAAAAGCAGTAAAATATAGGGATTACGATAAAGCCGATACCAGAACTGTAGATTTTTGGGCAGAGCGTTATATTCCTCTATCGTGATTGTTTCAATCGCACCAAACCCACGATTATCAAGATTACCAGAACTGGAATGATGCAAATTATGTGTTTTGCGCCAAAAATCATATGGCGTCCATGTTAAAACACTTAAAATACGACCGACGTAATTATTCCATTTACGAGACGAAAAAAACGAATTATGACCGCAATCATGCTGAATAATAAATATACGAACCAAAAAAAACGATGCTGGGACAGTCAGAAGCGCTGTCAGCCAGTACATAGAAGAAAAACTATAAATCATCACTGCACAAATAAAAGAAAACGGTATCAGCGTGTTCACTAATTGCACAAGCGCCTTACGGTCATCGGCTCCTTGATATTTGGCACAATGCCGTACTAATTTAGCAATACGCTCTTTTATTTCGGCGTTATCATTCGATAAAGCAATATTAGAGACATTCTTTTGGGGAGCACGCTCCTCAGCCACTTCGAACATAAATTATATTTTCCTTATTTACCTTAAATCAAAGTGTTGCAGCTTATTTGATCAACCACAAGGAAAATCAGAAAACCACTCACAAAGCCACTTACGACGCAGCTGCGCGGCTTGCCTTTTTACGCTCATGCGTACATAAGAACTTCTTACGCAAGCGCAAAGATTTCGGCGTCACTTCCATCAATTCATCATCATTAATGTATGACATCATGTCTTCTAACGACATCAGACGCGGCGGCACTAAAGTAACAGCTTCATCTGATCCGCTGGCGCGCATATTGGTAAGCTTTTTACCCTTAAGAACATTGATTTCCAGATCATTCTCACGGTTATGTTCACCAACGATCATCCCGGAATAAACGGGTGTTTGGTGTTCAATAAACATTGTGCCACGATCTTGCAGGTTGAAAATTGCAAACGCCACAGCCGCACCTGTATCCGTGGAAATAAGTGCGCCATTACGACGTTGACCAATATCCCCCTTATGCGGTGCATAAGAATGGAACAAACGGTTCATAATCCCTGTTCCGCGTGTGTTCGTCAAAAACCTGCTTTGATACCCGATCAAACCGCGGGACGGTGCAAGAAATGTAATACGGCTTTTGCCCACACCGGAAGATCTCATATCCGTCATTTCGGCCTTACGACGGTTCATCGCATCAATAACGGATGATGCATATTCTTCATCCACATCAATAATAACTTCTTCAATTGGCTCTAACTTTTGTCCATTTTCTTCGCGGTATAAAACTTTAGGACGAGATACAGTCATCTCAAAGCCTTCACGGCGCATGGTTTCAATCAGAACACCAAGCTGTAATTCCCCGCGCCCGCCAATTTCAAACGCATCTTTATCGGCACTTTCTTTAAAGGTAATTGCAACATTCACTTCTGCTTCGGCTAACAAGCGCTCACGGATCATGGTCGATGTTACCTTAGAACCTTCCTTCCCTGCGAACGGCGAATCATTCACAGAAATTGTCACAGACATTGTCGGTGGATCAATCGGCGTTGACGGCACGGCTTCAGTGACAGCGGTATCACATATTGTGTCCGCAACGGATGTTTTGGTCAGACCAGCGATACAAATAATGTCTCCCGCCTGCACTTCGGTTACAGGAACGCGCTCCGTACCTTCAAATTTCAACAACTTTGTCAAACGCCCAGTTTCAACAGTTTCACCATCAAGGTTAATAGCCTTAACAGAATCATTCACCTTCGCACGTCCTTGTGCCACACGCCCTGTCAGACAGCGACCTAAGAACGGATCAGAATCAAGAAGCGTTGCAAGCAATGCAAACGGTTTATCAAAATCAACATCAGGTTCAGGGACATGATTCAAAACAAGCTCTAGCAATGGCGACAAATCTTTGCGTTCATCATCCAACTCGCGCGTACACCACCCATCACGGCCTGACGCATAAAGAATCGGAAAATCTAGTTGTTCGTCTGTTGCATCTAGTGAAACAAACAGGTCAAAAACCTCATCAACGACTTCTTCAGGCCTACCATCAGGGCGATCAATCTTATTGATAATCACAATCGGGCGTAGTCCCTGAGCCAATGCTTTACCAAGTACAAATTTAGTTTGCGGCATCGGACCTTCTGCAGCATCGGTTAACAAAATCACGCCATCGGCCATGTGAAGAACACGCTCCACCTCACCGCCGAAGTCGGCGTGTCCGGGTGTATCAATAATATTGACGCGCGTCCCTTCCCAATCGATGGATGTCGGCTTGGCTAAAATAGTAATGCCGCGCTCTTTTTCAAGATCGCCTGAGTCCATAGCCCGCTCATCAACGCGTTGATTGTCGCGGAATGTTCCGCTTTGCTGCATGATTGAATCAATCAGGGTCGTTTTACCGTGATCAACGTGCGCAATGATTGCTATATTTCTTAAATTCTGTGCCATTTGTACCGTCTCATCTTAAAATCAATGGCCTGTGTAGTATAAATCTTACCAAAAAGCCAATAAAAAGAGGCCGAATGTTCGGCCTCTTTATCATTTTGTGAATTAAGTATGGTTATCTGGACAATGTTTTCGCCAAACGCACAAGCTTTATAAATTCCGAGCGGTGTCCGTAAATATCTTCACCCTTACTGTTTTGCGCCATTGCAATCACGTCATCGTAAGAGAAGTTTCCGGTATATTCGCCACCCTTCAAAATTTGCCCGAATGCCGCAACCGCGATAGAGAACATGGCATCATTTTGAGTTCGGCTTTTCTCAAGAAATTTGCTATATTCACGAAGCTGTAGATCAGTGGTTACAGGCGTTGTGATAAGCTTGCTTGTATTTTCAGTCGGCAACTTATAACGAATTTTCAAAAATGCGTACTCATTGCTGACCGGTTTAACCACACGTTTCTCTTGTGCTTGATCACCATAACGCAATGGATCCATCGTCACCGCAGAGCTACCCACCGGAACAAATTCATAGATCGCGGTGACAGTGTGACCTGCGCCCATATCACCGGCATCAATTTTGTCATTGTTGAAGTCTTCGCGTTTCAAGGCACGTGTTTCATAACCAATCAAACGATATTCCGCGACAGCATTCGGGTTAAACTCCACCTGAAACTTAACGTCTTTGGCAATCGGGAATAATGATGATGTTGCTTCCTCTACCAGCACCTTACGCGCTTCACTGATGTTATCAATATAAGCCGCGATACCGTTACCATTTTGTGCCAAAGTCTGCATCATGTGGTCATTATAATTGCCCTGACCAAAACCAAGGACGGAGAGGAATATGCCTTTATCGCGTTTCTTCTCGATATAGCCCTTTAGTTCTTCACGGTTTGTAATACCGACATTAAAGTCACCATCAGTGGCCATAATAACGCGGTTCACAGCACGTTTATCGAAATTTTGCTCGGCCATGTCATACGCAAGACGTATACCTGCCGCACCTGCTGTACCACCACCTGCACGCAAATTATTCATCGCACTCAAAATGGTAGAGCGTTGAGATACGGGCGTTGGCTCTAACACAACGCCTGTTGATCCGGCATAGACCACAATCGAAACAGTATCATCGCGGTGAAGGCTATCCAAAAGCATCTTCATAGAATTTTTTACAAGCGGTAGCTTATCAGGTTGGTTCATCGAACCGGACACATCGAGCAAAAACACGATATTGCTACGCAGTTCAGTTTTCGCGAGTTGATAGCCCTTAATACCGATATGCATCAATTTGCGTCCTTCGGCCCATGGGCTGTCCACGACAGTCACTGTTGGCTTGAACGGCTCGGAACGGCTCTCGGGGAGTGGGTAATTATAATCGAAATAATTCACCATTTCCTCAACGCGTACTGTATTCGGGTTCGGCAAACGCCCGTTATTCAGAGTTTTACGCACGAAGCTATAGCTTGCCGTATCAACATCTGATGAAAAAGTCGAAACAGGATCGGTTGTGACTTGTTTGAACGGGTTCACCACGAATTTTTCGAACTGATCGCGGTTTTCTTCCTGATAAACAGGCGGCGGTACTGGCATCGGTTGTGGGTACGGCGCAATCATTCTGTCACCAACAACAGTACCACTTGGCACACTATTGTAGAGTGATTGACCGATTGCCTTTCTTTCGGCTTTGGCTTGAGGCGTTACAGGCGCCTGAACCATTTCTTCTGCAACAGATGGAGCAGTCGCACCAGCGACAGCACTATCGACTTCCGATGATCTGCGCCAATCATCTAACGGCGCATCTTTGGCGGGCACTTGTTTCTTGAGCTTCCCGCCAACAGATTCGGCTGGAACCGCCACGGTTTGATCGGCAATCTCCTTATTTTGGCGCACAATATCATCAGATGCACCTTTTTCACGGCGCCAGTCTTGCACACCATCATTTTTAGATGCACTTTCCTGCTCCACCGCCTCTACATAAGCGGGTGCCACCTCTTCATCTGTTCTAGGTGTAGCACTTACATCTGGCCCAGAAGGCATCACACTAGCACCCTGCCCTACATCGGCGTCATCACTTGAAAACAATTCACTCAAACCAGAGGCCAAATCAGACAACGACGAAGTAGATGTATTTTGTGCAATACTTCCAAAATTGTTACTACTTCCACCTCCTATTGCATTTGCCTGATGTCTATCGATGGTTTCATTCATTTGGGAAATGCTTAACGCACCAACAAGCACAACAGCCATCGCCGTTGCGGTTGCACCATATATAAATTTTGATTTCTTTTTCTGTTCCATTGTTCTCTCTCCTTTTCGGGTGTTGATACCGATAAGACGAGAGAGGAATGAATTTCCTTGGGAAGATTCTTTATTTTTTTCATTTTGCGCAGTTTTAAACTCCGCCATAGCCAGATTAACCGCGCGTTTTCGCGCATTAATATCAATGTCGGGAGCGTGATCTTCGCTCAGGATTTTCTCTAATTTATTCTCATCCATAACGCTCCTCCTTTCCAAAGATACTTTCAAGCTTTTTAC
Organism: uncultured Micavibrio sp.; assembly: GCA_965263215.1. Classification (GTDB taxonomy): domain Bacteria; phylum Pseudomonadota; class Alphaproteobacteria; order Micavibrionales; family Micavibrionaceae; genus UBA1672. The sequence continues at coordinate 982,255 of OZ253663.1, read as the reverse complement.
GCGCTTCGTGGATACGCCATGATATTGTGCTTTCCTTGACGCCCGATAAATCAGCGGCTTCCTTGTGAGATAACCCCTGCCCCATGACAAGTAGCAATGATTCCTTTTCCGTTTCGGGCAGTTTATTCACTTCGTCCAAGACTTGGCGAGTATAGAGCCTCTCCTCAGCATTATCACTATCCGCAACGATGCTTTCCAACAGTTCTGTACCTTCGGGGTGACGGTTTTGAGATTTATACCAATCCTTTGCCGTATTGATGACCAAAACATAAAGCCAGCTTGTGAATTTAGAACCGCCTTTATAACTGCCAATCCCACGCGCAAGCTTCATACAAGCTTCCTGCGTGATGTCCTCGGCATCTCTTCTATTCCCGCACCATTTATACGCCATCTTGAACATGACCTCATAGTAAGTGTTTACCAGAGCTTCAAAAGCATCGGCATCTCCGCGCGATGCACGGTTTATCAGCTCTGTTTCATCCGTATTCGGCATACGCTAACCATTTTCTAAACGGGAATTTCCCCCATTTTATACAGATAAGACGATAAGGAAAGAGTGATCCTTGGAAAAAAAATGAAAAGCTCTACTTATTTTTTAAAAACCTAATACATAAAGAAAAGCATGATTAAAGCATTCACATATTTTGGAAGGTAATTTTGTGACACGCTCCAGTCGTTTTCCATTAGTTTTCATCATTTTAATGTCGCTCATTGCACCCATGACGTACGGATTATGGCAAAGCTTATGGCTGAGGACTTTTGTGTTTCTTATCACTGTCAGCATGCTTTTCGTCAAAAAAAACAGCGCATTCACAAAAGATATAGAAATGTCGCCTGCAAAGGCAAAAAACGTTATGTAAATAATTTAATGCATAATAATACACATATTATGTATTTCATAATACATACAGGTTTCCTTTTATATCAATGCATTAGAAACCACTAATTTACAAACAAAAAAATTTTAAAAAAGTTTGCATTCTACAAAAAAAAGGCGTAGTTTTCTTAAGTCGGTAGTAATAACAAGGAAAAAATCCGCAGTTCTATTGACACAGGGAGACGTCACAAGTTTCAAATATAAAATAAGAAATAGTGGCGTGTATGTCTTTTCAAGAAATGCAAACGCATACTTAATCTTCCATTTACATAATTTTAACTTTTAGGGTTTATCCTCTACTCGGAATATTGGCTTTTTTATTAAGTCACCAGTGTGGGGATATTGAAGTGACAGAAGACGTGGGACAAGCACAATTAAAACCATTAGAGGATACGAGCGGGTTTTTCCCCGGGCAATTGGGTGATCAATTCTCCAAAGGCGGCGTATCTGAAATAGAAGAGCTATTGAAAGCCGAAATCCTTTCCATGGAAGACTTTCTGCGTGCTGAAGAAAACTTAGAGAAAACTCCAGCAACATTTGATGAAATTGAAATGGCCGATATTATGGCCACGACTCGAGTTGAAGATCACCACGAAGGCACGACATTCAACTACAGCCTTATGGAGACCGGCAGAGAAGCTCAAGGCGGTAAAGGTGATGAAAACACAGAAACAAGCCTCGGAAGAAGAAAAGTCGGCATACAAGATCCCGACGCCTTCAAGAAAGAGCAAGAACGCAAAAGAACACAATATCTTACGCTTGATTTAGCTCAACAACAGTCACGTGAGCTTGAGCGTTTGTATGCTCGTCTTGCAGAAATCGAACAGAGAATAAATGAAATTGACCAAGAAAATGCTCAGCTAGAACAAGAAAACGCTGAAATTGAAGAGTTGATGGACGATGTTGACGACCTCAATTCCTCTGACCCATCCGTCAGACGCACAGCACGGGCAAAGGCCGAAAGTTTTGTTCGTTTACATGGCGGCAATTTAGACGATTTCAGAAAAAGCGATGGCACAATTGACACTGAAAGATTAAACCAATTTTATCTTGATCAACAAACTCAAAACAATGACACCATTGATGCTAACAATGATGAAAAAGATGACCTCATCGAAGAAGCTGGTGGTATTAAGGTTGAAGTGGCGGAATCGCGCCTCAATAGCGGAAGTCCCGTTTCTGAAGCGCTTAAGCTGCCATCAAACAGTGATGTGGATGATCTGATATCCGAAGCCGCAAGCTTAGAAGCGTCTTTTGACACTGACAGCGATGCTTTTAGCTCAACACAAACAGAAGTTGCAAGTCTGGACGCTTTTGATTCTTTTGACAGCGGTGACGCCTTTGGATCAACAGAAACCGAGTTCGCAAGCAATGATGTTTTTGGTGCTGATGATCTAAATCAGGATTTTGCCTTTAGTGAATCTGAACAAGTCGCATTACAGGCATTCGATACGGACAATACTTTGGGTTCATTTTCAGGTACCGGTGAGGAAACGGCAAGCGTAATATCCGCACATTTTGCCTCTAAAGTATCTCCAGAAGATACAACTGCGGAACCTGCATCAAGAAACGATTTAGACCAAGATAGACAAATGGCATTTACCGGCGGCAGCACAACAGCATTCACAGCTTAATAAGTTCTCCGCGTGTAATTAGGAAAAGGCCACAAACAAAAGAAAGCTCCCGCAAATTGCGGGAGCTTTCTTTTGTATCTCATTTATTTGTGCTTAATTATTGTTTAAAGCAAATGCGGTAATATCTGGCTTACTGTCTTCTGACCCTGCTACATCACCTGCCGACGCCCTTTCAGACGCTCGCATTACAAAATGCTCACCATATTTATTTTGAGCGGCGAGTAATATTGCATCGTTATGCTCAATATACTCATCGTATGTATATAAGTGCGTATCACGTGCAAGGTAATACTTAAGCAACACTTCCATTTCCTCAACGGTGTCAGGAAACCCGTATTCATAATCACCCTCTTCACCCGGATCAGCATTGATAAAAACAAGAGGATTATCATTAACCATAATCAAGATATCCCCCTCACGAATAGGCACCGTAAAGTCACCCGGGTACGATATCTCTGCACCATCATGATTCCTCAGAGGAATAATACCCTGCACCTCTGCACCGTAAACCTCCGCAAAACCGGGAACCTTCGTATCCTCATTCAACTGCCCGCCAGTACCTGGAATAATACCAACATCCGCATGTTCATATCCGCTCATCAATTCTACAACACGTTTATGTACATCTCGGAACTGATCTCTTCCATCATACCCAGCAGAAAGTGGTTTATATGGCTCATTACCAACAACAACGCCGATGAAAATACCAGCCTTTTTTTCCGCTGCCCTTTTTTCACGAAATTCAAAGAACCCTTCAAGAGAAATTGTATTTTCCTCTCTTGCAACCGGTGCCTTAATTTGCCCGCGTTGCGCATATTCGCGCACAATGTCAGGCGTAATTTCAACCATTTCTCCGTTGATCCTACCACTCCTGAACTGCAATTCAGTATCAGGAACCTGAGCATTGACAAAACCGCCTGCTTGCTGACTTTGCGTTGTCACATGCGTCCTGTCCATTGTCGCAGTATTATCCGCCTGTAAATCTTGGGACAGGGCTTGTGTAGACAACCCTGCCACAACGATGGCTGCTGCAACCGTGTTCGTAATATCTCTTAATATAGACATTTATTCATCCCTATGTTCTTTTAAATTGTAAAACGCACTCATTTACCCGCGACATATGCACGCCTTATTCATATAATAACTAAAGAATATTCGTTGATATGTCAAATATTTACTAAGCGTGGTTACGTAAATTATTTAGCGCAACAGATCACATATAACAAGCATATGTCATCTTAGAACCAAGAGCGACAGCATCGTTATATTCACCCTCTTCAGCAACCTGATAGAGTTTACCAACCAAAAGAGGGACCGGATCTTCAGTAGCACCAAAGGTCGTCTCCGTCAGATCAGGAGCGTCATTCTCATATTTACGAATGACACTATCCATGCTTTGCCTTTTTTTAATCGAATCAAGCGTGCCCAAAACGATCTTATTTAATTGACCACAGGCCCCAAAACGCTGTTCCATGTCATAGGCTTTGGAAGGATCGGAGTCCTTAACAGCCGTTTTCATACAATTCTGATACTCACTCATTGTGTTATATCTAGCTTGATCAATACCCTGCTCGCGGATTAACGCAAACTGCTCTTCAATATATGGCTGTATTATCTTTGATTCAGTCAACCCGGCAGGCAAAGTACCTTCATTATATTTCTCAATGAGCATATTAGAAAATGCCATTTTGGTACTACACCCCCTTTGATCCTTAGAAAAAGCCAAATCTTCGAACTTATGTGGAACAAAATCTTTTTTCCACGTTTGATAATCCTGCGGATCAAGATGCTGCACTTCACCATCTTCGTTGGTTTGCGCATTTTCCAGCGCCCTCTTCTTACCTTCAGCTTCAGAAACAACATTCTGCGCAGAAGAGATTGATAAAAAAGAAAACATGGCAACGCATGTTACCATAACAAATAAAGCTGAAATTTTGCGTATATTTAAAACCATACGTAATTATAGTACCACATCTATTAAAGGACAAGATTTATTGTGTTTTTACGGTTTAAGTGGCTTTAAAATGCTCAAGAACGTCACCAGATGCCGCCATAAAGTCAGGATTCAGCAAATCAGGCGCGCCAACACCATACTTTAATGAATTCCCTTTCATATCACGAATATCTCCGCCGGCAGCTTTCAGAATAGCATGCCCGGCGGCCGTATCCCATTCACAGGTTGGACCAAAACGCGGATATAAATCAGCCTTACCATTGGCAATTACGCATATTTTTATGGAACTTGCACGCCGAACCACCGTCGCGACTTTTAAACCGTCCAAAAGTTTTTCCTGCTCATCCTTATTGCCGTAATATCCGCTCGACATCACAGTCAGCCCCTTTTGGGGCATTTTACGGGTACGAAGTTCTTTTTCGGTTTCACTATCCTCGAAATAGCGCACAGCCTGCGCATTACCATCTTCATTCACAAAACCGGAATACATTTCACCCTTTTCAGGGGCATACACCACGCCCAAAACAGGCTCTGATTTATGGATCAGGGCGATGTTAACGGTGAAATCAGCATCCCCGCGCACAAAAGCGCGTGTTCCATCCAAGGGGTCAACAAGCCAAAAATACTCCTGCGTCGCCAAATCAATGCGTCGCCCAGCGGCATGCGATTCTTCACCAATAACTGGGATATCCGGTAAAATCGCAAGCAAGCGCTCTTCTATTAATTTCTCAGCCTCCTGATCCGCGAGGGTCACAGGCGAGCCGTCCCCTTTCTCGGCGAGCTTCATATCACGCACACCTTCGAAATATTCAAGAATCAGCTCACCCGCATCGACCGCGATACGTTTAACCATGTTATTAAGTGCACCGCGGTGCGACAGGATTTTAGACGACATAATCGAGGATTTGTTCTTTCGCTTGAGCTTCGCCAGACAAATCACCCAATGCAATTTGCTGCTCGATATAGTCTACGAGTTGCTCAACACAAAAATCAATCCCGTTATTCTGCGCATCGACGATTAATTCAGGATTCGCGGGAATTTCATACGGCGCGTCCGAATCAATGCCTGTAAATGATTTAATTTCGCCTGCGCGTGCCTTTTTATAAATACCTGTATCGTCACGTTTTTCACACGTCTCCAGATCAACAGAAACGTAAATTTCGTGATATAGGTCACCTGCGCGTTCACGTATTAATCGACGATCAGAACGATATGGCGAAATAAAAGAACAAATCACAACCTGCCCTGCTTGCGCCATTAATTCGGCGATATGCCCTGTACGGCGGATGTTTTCCGAACGCTCTTCTGGGGCGAAACCTAGGTCTTTATTAATACCGCTGCGCACATGACCACTATCCACAACAACGACATTAATACCTTTTTCAAATAAAATCTTCTCCGCCGCCATCGCAAGCGTGGACTTACCGGAGCCAGACAACCCCGACAGCCAAAAAATGCCGCCACGGTGTCCATTGCGTTTGGCGCGCTCATCATGGGAAATAATATGATCCACCTGATGGACATTTTGCGCCTTGGGCGCATCACGGCGTTGATCGGCATAGCCCTCCATATTCAGCGCACCACCACCAACAATGTCATACCCTTCATAAACAACCAAACGGCCTAAACGTTCATTATCTGTGTAGGGATCAATCGGCAATACATCACGCGCACGGAAGGTGACTTCTGCCACCGCGTTACGAGCGACTTCGCCCTGCTGCGACGCATCGGCCAAATCCTGCGTGTCGATAATTTTATCAATGGACTGCACAGACACCATGGCCTCATGCGTACCATAACGAATCTTATAGCTATTCCCGACTTTCAGCGGCTTATGCGCGAGCCAGAAAATACTGGCACGGAATACGTTGGATAACATCGGTGGCTTATCGGTGTGTGATCCGATATGACCACGCTCCACAAATAAACGTTGATCGAGCGTAATACCAATGGCTTCACCCGGCCTTGCTTCAACTTTATCGGGGTTCTCCGGCCAAACTTCGATGGATTCAACCGTTGCGACCTCATTGCCCGGTGAAAACATAACCTTATCGCCTTTGCGCAAGATACCTGTTTCCACACGACCGACAATAACGCGCTGCTCACCGAATCTGTAAACATCTTGCACTGGGAAACGCAGAGGTAGAGCGATTGGCTCCGGCGCGACTTCAAAACTGTCGAGCACGCCAATCAGATTTTTACCCTGATACCATTTCATATCCTCACCACGATCCGCGATCATGTCACCGTTACGCGCAGAGATCGGCACAATGAAGCGCGGCGTAATCCCGATAGAACCCAGATATTCTTTCACCTCGCGCGTGACTTTTTCATACGCTTCGGGCGCATGACCAACCATATCCATTTTATTAATCACAACCGCGATTTGTTTCAGGCCAAGCAAGTGGAGCAGATAGGCATGACGGCGGGTTTGTTCCTGCACGCCCTCCGTGCCGTCCACCACCAGAATGGCCGCATCCGCCGCCGCCGCGCCGGAAATCATGTTTTTCAAAAATTCACGGTGACCGGGGGCATCGATAATGACGTAATCGCGCTCCTCCGTTGAAAACCATATCTGTGTCGAATCGATGGTGACGGCTTGATCGCGCTCCGCCTGAAAAGAATCAAGCACGAACGACCATTCCAGCGCGTCCGTACCGCGGCGCTTACAAATCGCCTGTAATTCCTCATACTTACCCGCAGGCAAAGAATTTGTGTCATAGAGCAAACGCCCAATCAGCGTTGATTTACCATGATCAACATGCCCGACAATCACAACCCTTAAAGGCTGTTTTGCATTTTGTTTCTTACGTATTTGTGTCATTTTTAAAAACCTTTAGCGCTTTTTTTGCTGCGTGATGCATAGCCATCCATTCTGGCGAGTCAAACAACATCTCTAGATCTGCAATCGGATTGGCATCAAAATCAAAATCTAGCTCATAAATCCTAGCTTCTTCAGTCGCCGCCCGCCCCAAAATCTTGTTGTACTTAATAATTTCGTCTATTTCATCATTATTAAAAACTGAACAACTATCGTAGAAACTGCGCAGCTGCTTCATTTGCTCGTCATAGGGAAGCTTTTCATAATTAATGCTTGCAGAATGAACCGTTAACTCCCACCACCAAATAAATGGTGTATTTTCATCCCAAGCGATTGAATCTCCACGATCATCTCCAGGAAATTTATTATTCTCATCCGATATCCATTCAAAATACACAATAATTTGCCTTCTTAGCTCCTTTTGCTCAATTGCTGTTGGCGGTTTACTTAAATTGAAATAATTTATGACTACAGGCTCACTCATCACATATACCCTGCTGCGCGGAGCTTCTCGAAGCTGTCCTCGGTTTCGGTGTCCATGGAACGGCCTGCGCGCTCGCTTGTGTTTGTTGTTTCCAATTCCTGAATAATTTCTTCAATACTAGAGGCACTGCTTTCCACAGGAAAAGTCAGGTTCTTTTCCCCCAGAGAACGATACCGCATCATCTTGCCTGTTTCCCCATCCTTTTGCGCTAAATAAAGCGGGCAAAACGGAATGCCTTCGCGCAAGTGATAGCGCCAGATATCAATTTCCGTCCAATGCAGGATTGGGTGAATACGTAAATGTGCGCCTTCGGGGAATTCGGTTTTGTATTGATCCCAGAATTCAGGTGGCTGATCTTTGAAATCCCACTCCCCGTCAATGGTACGGGGAGAGAAGACGCGCTCCTTCGCTCTGAGGCCCTGTTCATCACGGCGGATACCACCTGTTATGCCTTTAAATCCCTGCTCCTTCATCAAGATTTTCAGCCCTTCGGTTTTGCGCATCGCAGAACGCGTATTAGGCGGCAGGGTCTGATCCATATCTTCTTCGGGTGGGCATGGTTGATTGATGCAGTTCAAGCCCCACTCATCGATCAAACGATCACGGAAGGCGTATACTTCATCCATTTCCATACCGGTATCAAGCAAGCATACGGGAAACGGCACGCGCCCCAAGAACGCCTTACGCACCATCCACAGCATCGCCGTGGAATCCTTACCAATCGACCACATCATCCCCATCGGATTGATACGGTTATAGGCTTCGCGGATAATATAAACCGTTTTTGCCTCAAGCTCATCAAGATAGCTATACACCTTCATATTCCCTTTATTTAATATACATTTTAAAAATGTTATTTAATGAATGAATTTTATATATAGGCCATAGAAACCGATAAAACAAGGAAATAAATAATACAAAATTTTAATGTTATTTATAATCCGTGCGCATCGCCAACAAAAAAGGCGAGACATACATGCCCCGCCCATAATTGCATTATTTATAGTAAATTAAGCCGCATTCGAAACACGCGTACCATCAACCTGAACCTGATCACGGCCAACAGAGATATAATCGAAACCCCTGCCCTGCATATCTTCTGTCTTATATATGTTGCGTAAGTCCGCAATCACATTACCCGCCATTGCTTCCGATATACGCTTAAGATCAAGCGCACGGAATTCATTCCATTCCGTGATAATCGCCAATACATCAGAATCTTGTGCAACCTCATAGGCATCCTTGCACCATGTCACATCCTCAATCATACCTTTCGCGGCATCCATGGCTTCAGGATCATACGCGCAAATTTCTGCACCCGCCTGCTGAAGCACAGGAATAATGGTGAGCGATGGCGCGTCACGCATATCATCCGTGTTGGGCTTGAACGCCACACCAAGAATACCGATCTTCTTGCCGCGCACATCACCGCCTGCGGCTTCGATAATCTTATCAGCCATACGAGATTTACGATCCTCATTCACAGAAACAACCGTCTCAACGATACGTTGCGGCGCACCGTATTTCTGACCGGCACGCGTGAGCGCCAGCGTATCTTTCGGGAAACAAGAACCACCATAACCCGGGCCTGCATGAAGGAATTTGGAACCAATACGCCCATCAAGGCCAATACCTTTGGCGACGTGCTGCACATCCGCGCCGACCTGCTCACATAGATCGGCGATTTCATTAATAAAGGTGATCTTTGTCGCCAAGAATGCGTTCGCGGCGTATTTAATAATCTCCGCGGTTTCACGTTTCGTGAACAAAATCGGCGTCTCATTCAGATAAAGCGGACGGTATACCTCGCGCATAACCCCTTGCGCCTTTTCAGAAGATGTACCAACCACAACACGGTCAGGGCGCATGAAGTCATCAATGGCAGCACCCTCACGCAGAAACTCAGGGTTAGACGCTACATTAAATTCTGCATCGGGGTTTTCTGCACGAATAATTTCCTCAACCTCACGTCCTGTACCAACGGGCACGGTCGATTTATTGACAACTACCGTGTAGCCCTCAAGGTTTTGCGCGATCTCCCTTGCCGCACCATGAACAAAAGATAAATCCGCATCACGACAATATTTTCGTGACGGCGTACCAACGGCAATAAAGACTGCGTCACATCCCTTCACGCCTTCGGCAATATCGGTGGTAAATTCAATGCGCCCTGCATCAATCTGCCTTTTCAGTAAATCCTCAAGCCCCGGCTCAAAAATCGGCACTTCACCATTCTTCAAGCGCTCTATTTTACCTTCATCCTTATCAACACAAATAACAGTGTGACCAAATTCTGCAAAACACGTCCCCGATACAAGACCAACGTAACCTGTTCCAACCATTCCAATGCGCATGAGGTTTCCCCTTTATTGCTGCGTGTCTATAAATAATAGTTCGGAAACTAACCGATTTTCGAACGTAATGAAAGCCCGTTAATAAGGCATTTTTTAAACATTGTTTTAACAGATTACGCCTATACTAAATTACGATCACCCATCAGATCGCAAAAATGATAGGCATATACCTTGATTTTTTCTTATTTTCCCGCAATAAAGTATGACCGAACAGCAGATTTAAGGATCACAAACCATGGCAGACGAAAAGCAACCAAAAACAAAAAAAGAAACCGCGCAGGCAGGAGAGGCCGCCAACCTACCTCTTTTTTATAAACAACCAATGCCATTAGACGCCAAGAAACATGGCAACTTATCCTTGAAAAAGAATTTTGGATTTGGCTTTACGAACCAAGTTAATGCTGTGCCGGTGAATATGATTGAGATGCCGCAAATATGCCATTACTACCCAATTGCATTCAGCCCCGACGAAAACGCAACCCCTGTTGCAATACTTGGCTTACGCGACAATGAAAATCTATTTCTGGATGCGAAAGGCAACTGGGACGAATCGTCTTATATCCCTGCATATATAAGGCGCTATCCATTTATCTTCTCTGAGATTCCAAACAGTGACCAACTTACACTGTGTATCGACAATGTTCCGGAAGTCATTGAAGAAAGTAACAAACAACCCTTCTTTGACGCGGAAGGTGCACCAAGCGAGCTCGCTAAAAATGCACTAGATTTCTGCAAATCTTACCACGCAGCAGCACAGCAAACGCTAGACTTTAGTAAGGCACTCGCCGATAGCGGCCTACTTATTGAACGTGAAGCGCAAATTAATGTCGCGGGCAATCGCCGAATCAACTTCTCAGGCTTTAGAATCGTTGATGAAGGGAAGCTTGCAGAGCTAAGTGATGACACATTCCTAGAGTGGCGCGCAAAAGGTTGGCTACCGATTCTTTATGCACACTTATTCTCTGGCGCCCAATGGTCTCGCTTAACGCGTTTACTGAATATGCGCCTCGAGAAGGAAGCTGCTTAGTTTCGAAACTCCCAATAGTGTAAGTAAAAACGTCCGCTCTATCAGCGCTTTGATACGAATTGTGGATAGATGACCTGATTAACATTATCTATCTTGAACTCGGACATTGAGCCATGATACCTATTTTTATAGATCATTTTTTCACTTCAAGAAACGAACGAGGAAAGTCATGGCAAAAGTTGGAGCACAAAGGGCCGCCGTACTTACAGGTAAATCAAAATCAACAATTCAGCGCGCCATGAATAGTGGGAAGCTATCCTATGAGCTCGATCAGAATAAACGCAGAATAATCGATGTTTCTGAGTTGGAGCGTGTCTTTGGCATCAAGCAAACAAGCCCTGAACCTGCAGCAAAAAGTAAAGATGTTGACATTGAAGCAGCCGTTGAAAAAGAGCGCATGGCAATGCAAATCAAAATGTTAGAGCAACAGCTTTCTACAGCGACTGAAAACATCGATGATCTTAAAGATCAGCGTGATAAATGGGAAAAGCAAGCCTCGCAAGTGCTTATCACTAGCCAGTACTCACAAAAGCAAGCTGAAGAATTACGCGCGCAAATAAAAGAACGTGAAGAGCGTGCACGCCAAAGACGTCTGCAAAATGCAAAAGTTCAGACAGCACAAGCCAGCAGCAAAAAGAAAGTTGCTCCACCTAAGCCTGATGCCAAAAAAGCTAAGATTTTAGACGATCAAATGCAAAAGCTTAAAGCACAAAACGAAAACACCACTGAAGACACTGGCTCAGTATTCCGTTTCTGGAAAAAAGCCAAAGGGTAACCTCTGGCTTTTCTGACTCCCTCCCCCTCTACAATTTGTATATTAAACTTACTGTGGCATTACACCCATAATAGATGGTATTATGTCTGTGTTTGTAAATTTTATATAATGGTGGGCTATGCGCTTTTTAACACTACTTTTATTCTCTTTTATTTTTATACTGTCATCCAGTAATATTTCGTTTGCTCAAGATTCTGAAAATGAAGCCGAGCGCACTGAAAGTTCTGCCCCAAGCGAACAAGCGCCAGCAGAAGAAAGCAATGCGTTTGCACGTGCAAGCGATGCCCAAATTGACGAAGCTCAAAAATTCTATAAGAAATGCAAAGACAATGAAACCTTGAACGCGCGTAAAGACTGTAAATGTGCAGCAACGTCATATCTGGAAACTCGTCTTAAATTAGGCGATAGCGCGACTGTAGAGCAAATCACGGCAGAAAATATTAACAGTTGTCTAAAAGACGAAAAATCCATGATTCAAGACCCAAAGAAAGTAAACGTCGAAGTAACAGAAACACAAATGAAAGAAGCCGAATCTGTTTATGCATGGTGTAAGGGAGATTATGACGTTAGCCGTCAACTTGACTGTGAATGCTTGGCGTCCGAGTTCTTACAAAAACGCATTGAAGAAGGCCCGATACTAGGACGTGATATCATCTTAGGCTCCTTGGGTGGGAAATGTAAAAATTTGGTAGAAAGCGCAGGAGCTCAATATCAGCAATGTATGAGTGGAGCTGCCGTTAAAAAAACTTACGGCATAGAACGCAAAAAGTTTTGTGAATGCTATGCCAGAGCATGGACCAAAAGCTACGAAGCTCAATCAGGTAATTTTAACCCAAGAATGAAGATGTCTTATGGTACAAAAGCAATAGGCCAATGCAAAAGACCTGAAGCTTACCAATAGATAATCTAAAAATTCATTGATGCGCTGATAACGTGCTTTTTATAAAACTCCGTTAGATCTGAAAGCGAAACGTTACTATCCAACACGAAATCCGCTTTTGTTTTTACGGCTTTAGAAAGGTGGAATCCACCCAACGCACTAGAAAATGCGTTCAAATATGGCGACGACAGCCACGCAACGCCATCCAGATCATTCTTTTTACCAAGCTCAAGAATGTGATCCGTTGCTTTCGATAGGTTTTCAATGAACGAATTATCTATAAAGCCGCTCATTTCATTTAAATAAGCTTTAGCAACCGCGCCCCCATCGCGAAGCATCTTACGAAACACAAAATCTGCGGCCTGAATACCATTTGTACCTTCATATATCGGCAATATTCGTGCATCACGATAAAACTGCGCAGCGCCTGTTTCCTCGATAAACCCCATACCGCCGTGAATTTGCACCCCTATTGATGCCACATCAACGGCCATATCCGTACACCAGCCTTTGACGATAGGCGTTAAAAAATCAACACGCGCCTTCGCCTCTTGATCTCCTGCATTGGCCTTATCCAAATCAACCGCAGCGCCATACGCCATTAACCGCCCGGCGACAATACGAGATTGCATGTCCATAAGCATACGGCGTACATCTGCATGCTCCGCGATAACCACACGCTCGCCTGTTTCAAACGACTTTCCCTGAACGCGATCTTGCGCATAAGCCAAAGCATGCTGAAAAGCTGCCTCTGCAATCGCAACGCCTTGTAGACCCACAGAAAGGCGCGCATTATTCATCATTGTGAACATGCATTTAAGGCCAGCATTTTCTTCACCGATTAAATATCCTGTTGCCCCGTCGAAATCCATTGTGCATGTGGGTGAGGCATGAATACCAAGTTTATGCTCCAGACCAATACACTGAACATTGTTCTTCGAACCATCTTCCAAAACCTTAGGCACAATAAAAAGCGATATCCCCTTCACATCATCAGGTGCATCAGGCGTTCTGGCCAACACAAGGTGAATTATATTGTCCGTAAGATCATGATCCCCATAAGTGATAAAAATTTTCTGCCCTGAAACCGCAAACGTACCATCATCCTGCTTTACCGCTTTGGCACGTAAAAGCCCAAGGTCCGACCCTGCCTGAGGTTCGGTTAAATTCATTGTGCCCGTCCATTCACCGGAAATCAGTTTCGGCAAATAATATTCTTTTTGCTCCTTAGAGCCGTGAGAAAGAATCGCCTCGACAGCCCCCTGATTAAGTAAAGGGCATAACCCAAAGGACATATTCGCGCCCTGCCACATCTCTTGCACAGGAAATGCCAAAGCCCACGGGAGGCCTTGCCCGCCATATTCCGCATCAAATGGCACAGCATTCCAGCCACCATCACAATAAGCCTTGTAGGCCTCCTTAAATCCATCGGCCGTTTTTACGGCGCCTTCGTTTAGGGTTGCGCCCTGCTCATCACCACTTTTGTTCAATGGTGCCAAAACACCAGATGCCAGCTTTGCAGCCTCGTCCAAAACCGCCTCGCATGTTTCACGATCCAAATCATCATGCTGGAAGCCTAAAACATCATGGAGGATAAATAACATCTCATTGACTGGTGGCTTATACATGCGCACTCCCTTTCATAGAAAAATTTGTCTAAAATTCTACACCAATAGCACTTAACAAAAAGACAAGAATCACAAGAATTGTAAAAACGATGATCGCCATCACAATATATTGAATAACAATCGCGGCCACGCCGAAGAAAATAGCCGTTCCCGCAATGTAATAATTCTGCCTTTGTAACACTGCAATGGTTGCGCAGAGCAGCCCCCCTAGCGCAATCATCATAACCGTGAAAGGCCAAGCATCTGTCCAATGCTCTTGGACGACCTCTGGCTCCTCTTCCCCCTCATCATCTGGTGCTTCTGCTTCCTCACCACCTAGAAAAGCAGACAAAAACTTCTCTGTCATACCGGGCTCGTCTACTTCCTCAACAACGGGTGGTGGTGGCGCGAACGCCCCCATGAACCATGGCGTAGCAACGGAGAGCGAGAATGAAAGAAAGCATACGAACAGAGCAATAACAGCAAAGTTATTGTTATTGTTCAGATTTTTAGGTTTTTCAAAAGACTCATATTGATTATTCATGAACGCCCCTTTTGTTCACTATTCTTATTCTGGCATGGCATTTGCAAAACTTCAAACAGCAGTTCGGTAATAAACAATGAGATTAGAGTAAAAAATGACATGAGTAATAACTTAGAGACTATACAAATCAGTGGCTTAGGAAAGAATATGGTTCATGTTCCCAAAAATGTTATCAATGCGATCAATGATGCCAGCAAAAGCACCGGGGTTGATTTTTCCTACCTCGTGAATCAGGCAAAAGCAGAGAGCAGCTTTAATCCCGATGCCAAGGCAAAAACCAGTTCTGCCACAGGTCTCTACCAATTCATCGACAGTACGTGGCTTGATATGATTAACAAGTACGCAGACCAATACGGTATTGAAACAAAAGGTAAATCCAGATCAGAGATATTAAACATGCGCAAAGATCCTGAAAAGGCATCATTTATGGCAGCGGCCTTTGCGTCCGAGAACGAGCAATATCTTAATACCAACTGGGGCGGTGACGTTGGCGCAACTGAATTATATCTGGCGCATTTTTTAGGCGCTGGTGGCGCAACTGCCTTTCTTAAAGCACGCGATGAAAACCCCATTCAATACGCCGCCGATCTGAACCCGCGCGCTGCGATGGCCAACCGTAATGTTTTTTATGATCGCCAGACAGGGAAGGCGCGTACATTAGAACAGGTATATCAGTTCTTTGATCAAAAGTTCGACAGCACAGTTAATATCGAGGCAAATGACATAGCATCAGTCCCCTTGCCACCTGCCACACCGCAACAAAAGATAGCCCGCAAAAACAGCCTGTATCCACCGCGTTTATCCGACAATATGATAATGCAACGCGCAAAAGCCATGCGTAATGGCACGTATGATCATGACAATAAGATCAGAAACGACAACAGCCTTTTCATGCCCCTACAGACCAAAAGAGCAGCGCCGAGTAAAAATAGCAGTGCATCGCAAAGTCCGTTCTTTAGCCTAATAGCAGAACCGCTTGATTTAATGGTTCTTACACAAACAGCACGCCCGTCTAAAGTCATCCGTGACAAAAGCTAATCCTTTGATTAAAACAAAGACATGAATGACGAAAATCTAATTTATGTCCTGAATAAGTCGTTGGCTTTGCACCAGATTGCCGGTGGGTTTAAAACATCCATGGACAGCGTCATGCTTGCCGCAGCTTGCCCAGCAAAAAAAGGACAAAGCATTCTTGATTTAGGATGCGGTGTTGGTAGTGCAGGTTTCTGCGTATTAAAACGTATACCCGAAACAAAATTGCACGGGGTCGATATACAACAAGATCACATAGACTTGGCCGTGACGAACGCGCAAAAAAATAATATGGCTGAACGCTCTAATTTCTCCTGCGCTGATGTTCGCAGTGAGCTGGATATCGGGTCCTTCAATCATGTGATTTGTAATCCGCCATATAAAGAAGCCGGTGCACACAGACAATCGCCCTCCCCCGCAAAAGCGCGCGCTATGGGACATTTGGAAGAAAATTTAAACCTACAAAGCTGGACGACACGCGCGTGGCACCACATTAAAGGGCAAGGCAGCCTTACGATGGTACACGAAGCCGGCCAAACAGACCGCCTGATCCAAGCTTTATACAGCGAAAACGGAGGACGGCGATTTGGCAGTGTTGAAATTATTCCGCTATACCCGAAAGCAGGAACAGCAGCCAAGCGTGTCATCATTCGTGCCTATAAACATAAAAAATCACCCGCAACCCTTCATCAGGGCATTGTGATGCATGATCAAAACGGCCAGCATACAAAAGAGGCCGATGACATATTACGTCACGCGGCCCCTTTATAATCTTTAATATGTATTTGTTCCGGAATTAAGCAGCTTCAGCTGTTTTGTCCTTAACTTCTTCAGAAGCACCATTTTTCTTAACAGATTCGATTCCGTTCTGACATGCGGCTGCGGATTCATACATTTCACTGCGGCCAATTTCTTGGTGGTTTTTTGCTTTAAGAACGAAATATGGCTTGCCGTTTTTCGCTTCGCGCGTTTCATACAAGCTTTCATCGCCACTGTTCTTTTGAACAGATTCAATACCGTTTTCACAAGCTGCCTTAGTTGTATAAAGCTCACTGCTCAAGATAATTTCGTGATTACCTGCTTTCAGGTTGAAATGGAATTGACCATCTTTTGCCTGTTTAATTTCGTAATAGCCATTAGCCATATTATATGCTCCTCATAAATTCTTTAATTGCAATGGCATTATAAAACCTTGTTTTCCGCCTATTTACAAGAAAAAACTACTGTTTTAACGGTGCATATTTGTCCTTCAGTCGAAGCATGCGCTTCTCAAAGAAATGATAGCTTAGAGAAGCCAACAGGAATGAGACAACCCCTCCCGCCAGGAGCAATATAAGATGTGTGTACCAATACCCAAGCTTATATTGATAGAGTTGGCGCACGGCAATCATCATCACAGGTGAATGAAAAATATAAACACCGTAACTTACACGACCGATTTCTCGGAGTGGCTTTAGGCAAAAGAAACGCTTCAGAATATTATTCTCATTAGACAAAAAGACGTACGCCAACAAAGAGACATATAAAACACTGAAAAACGTCAAGCCATGCCTAATCATTGCATGATGGCTGTCCATCTTTGTCTCTTGAACAAATAATGTAATCAAAATTGCAGATAAAGTAATGAGCATCACATAAGGCAATGCCCTTTTATATTGAAAACATTTGTCTTTATAACGGACACACAGAACGCTTAATAAAGCCCCAAGAGCCAATCCATCGAGCCTTGAGATGGTAAATGTGTAAGCCCACTTATACTGATTTAAATCCGTAAAAAAGAGCCTAAGCCCCCACGAGAACAAGACCATAGACGCACATAAAATAAAAACCCCTCGAATAGGCCCCTTATAAAAAGATAAGAACAATAATGGCCAGAATAAATAAAACTGCTCTTCAACGGCTAAAGACCACGTATGATCAAGCAAGAGGAATTGATCCTCATTATGCCCTAAAGTCCAGTTTTGCAGATATAAGAAATGCGCCAATATCTTGCCATGATCCAAGCCATTTATTCCAAAAATAAACAGGAAATAAGCCACAAAGATAAACAGAACAGCATAATAAAGTGGAAATATCCTTAAAGATCTTCTGATATAGAAGTTCTTTAACGTATGTTTATCATTGGCTGTGTCGATAAGTATTCCGGTAATCAAAAACCCTGACAGCACAAAAAACAGATCAACGCCCGTTTCGCCCAGAATGGTTAGAAGATAATAACCGTACGTGCCCCCTACGAGCGGCTCTTCCATACCGATTGTGACAAAATAAGAAGCATGAAACCAAATAACAAGCAGAACCGCCATGCCCCGCATACCATCAATAGCGGGATAATGCTGTCCGACTATGAGTGGTTTAGGGTTATCCATAAAATAACAATATCAGGATTTATTGATTTTATCATGCAAGAATGGCTTGATATTATCCAACGGAATACGCTCCTGCTGCATCGTATTACGGTGACGTACAGTTACGGTTTCATCTTCAATCGTATCATTATCAACCGTAAAACAGAACGGCGTGCCGATTTCATCCTGGCGCGCGTAACGCTTACCAATATTTTGTTTTACATCGAGATCAACGGCAAAGTCATCACGTAAATGCATGTAAAGTTTTTGCGCAATCGGCACGTGCTCATCCTTGGCCGTTAATGGCAATATCGCGGCCTTCTTTGGAGCCATAGCAGGATCAAAGTCCAAAAACACCCCCGATGGTCGCGTATCATCAACCGTGTATGCCTGACATATCAGTGCCAGTACACCGCGTGTCAAACCCGTTGAAGGCTCAATCACATGCGGCATAAAGCGTTTATTTGTAGGCTGATCGAAATATTCAAGCTTCGTGCCGGAGAATTCCTGATGCTGCGTTAAATCATAACAACCGCGATGCGCTATACCTTCTAATTCATCATATCCGGGCGCCGCAAAAGGAAAACGATACTCAACATCGATTGTACGACTGGAATAATGCGCCAGATCATCTTTCGGCACATCGAGGAAGTGAAGTTCAGATTTTGGAATACCAACAGATTCCCAAAACTTTGTGCGCTCTGCTACCCAAAAGTCAAACCACATAGGTACGTCTTCTTCTTCACAGAACCACTCCAGCTCCATTTGTTCAAACTCACGGCTGCGGAATACAAAGTTTCGCGGCGTAACCTCATTGCGGAAGGCCTTACCCACTTGGGCAATACCAAAAGGAACGCGCACGCGACTTGAGTCGACAACGTTTTTAAAGTTCAGGAATATCCCTGCACAGGTTTCGGGGCGTAAATACGCCTTATTCTCATCCCCTGCCGTTGCACCAACATATGTATGGAACATCATGTTGAATTGACGTGGTTCCGTAAGTGTGCCCGCATTTTTAACGTCAGGGCCGATAATATTAGCAAAGGATTCTGTGGGCACTTGATCTAACGTTGCTGTGTCGAAGTCTTCTTTAGACTTACCTTTCGAAAGCTTTTTAAGACGCTTATTTATATCTTCGTCTTCTGCATCCTGATCAAACGCAAAGGCATGCCCTTCACCATCTTTAGGAACCAAAACAACAATATGGTCTGCGCGGTATCTCTTTTTCGATTCGCGGCAATCAACCATGGGGTCTGAAAACCCGCCAACATGCCCCGATGCTTCCCAACTTCTGGGGTTTTGAATTATGGACGAATCAACGCCGACAATATCAATCGGGTTTCCATCAGGGCCAATCGGCGGCGTTAGCACCATATCCTTCCACCAACGGTCTCTCAGGTTATTTTTAAGCTCCACACCAAGCGGGCCGTAATCCCAAAACCCGTTTAAACCGCCGTAAATATCTGACGCAGGGAAGATAAAACCACGTCTTTTGCACAAGGATACTATGTCTTTCATGAATTATATGTCCGTTTTTTTACTTGAAATTATTTATATAACGCAATTTTTAAAATTTTTTTTGCATTTTTTTTCACAGGCATCATGGCGTGAAAAACAGGAGAAAACAAGGGATAAGCATCACAGACACGTAAAAAAATGACGCACACCCGCACCGCATTCAATAACGGGACTAACACCTCCAATTTCGAAACTTTGCAGTATTTAAATCAATTTTTACTTAAGATTTTAGATTCTATATTAAAAGTAACTGCAATATTTACTTTAGTTTTGCAACTAATTAAGTAAATTCTATACTTCATTTTTACATCTTTTTTTGTTGACGCATCTGCATTCATTGCGGTATTATCTAAACATACCAAATATAAAGGTAGAGGAAGATGGCAAGTAGAGCTCAGGAAAGTGTCCAATTCGGTAACCAAACGGGCGTAAAACCTACAGATTTTGGCGCAGGTGAAGGCGCAAGGATCTCAGGACAAGAAAGGTCCGGAAGAAAGTCAGCCTCACTAAGTGGTGGAAAAGATGTTAAAATTTCTGATCCCCTCAAGGCCCCAAAAAAGAAACTGCCGAACGATTTTTTCGGCGCTTGGGCAGCAGCTTGGGACGGTGCGGACAGTAGTCCGAACTTTGCAGAAGAAAACCTGTACTAAGAATAAAAGCGAGTTGAACAAAACATAAAGAGCGAAAAGCTCAAAAATATAAAAAAGAAGGCGAAACAAAAAAGCCTTTGAGTTTGGAAAAAGAGGAAAAATCCTCATCCGGTTGAAAACAAAAGAGCAAAAAGCTCACATATATAAAAAGAAGGCGAAACAAAAAAGCCTTTGAGTTTGGAAAAAGAGGAAAAATCCTCATCCGGTTGAAAACAAAAGAGCAAAAAGCTCACATATATAAAAAGAAGGCGAAACAAAAAAGCCTTTGAGTTTGGGAAAAATAAAAAGAAGATGACCGAAAAATCGGCGTCTTTTTTTTATGTATCAACGATATTCTATCTAAGATACAAACGTGTAGCGCGTCCACCGCGCTTTATAAGTAACTGTATCCCTTTTGAAGAAAGGTTTAACGCAGCTTCTACATCCGACGGCTGCAATATTTTCCGGCCATTAACCTCGACCAGAATATCACCGGGCATAATTGTACGCCCAAAGAAAAATCCACTAGGCCCCTGAACGACGACAACACCGCTATTCTCCCCCGTCAAACCTAACTCAACAGAGACAGCAGGATTAAGATTGGCAACAACCACCCCCCGCAGCGCATGATTGCCCCGCAGCGTTTGCGCATCTCTAGGGGGAATTTCAGGTGGGGCAACGGCCTTTACTGTAATTTTAAGCTCTTTTCCCTTACGAAGAACGGTTACAGTCGCTTCCTTACCGATAGGAACCGTCGCCATTCTGAATTTCAGACCTGCAGCATCTTTAATTTGATGTTTATTTATCGCCGTAACGACATCGCCGGCCTTAATACCTGCCTGACTGAAGGGACTTTCCGAGTGAACATGGGAAAGTAAAGCCCCCGCAGGACTAGCAAGCCCCAGACTACCGGCAATATCAGACGTCACATCCTGAGCCTGCGCCCCTAACCATGGCCTGATAATACCTGCCGCACTTATTTGCCCATTCATTTCTGCGGCAATAACACTTGCCACCATCTCAGAGGGAATGGCAAACCCAATTCCTAGCGACCCACCACTTTGCGAGTAAATCGCGGTATTGATACCGACAACACGCCCATCCATCGCCACCAAAGGCCCACCCGAATTACCTGGATTAATTGCCGCATCGGTTTGGATAAAAAAGTTGTAATCATTAATGTCTAATGAGGAACGCCCCTGTGCGGAAACAATACCACTGGTCACAGTTTGCCCAACACCAAAAGGATTACCTATCGCCAGAACAAGGTCCCCCACTTCCAGTGATTCACTTGGCTTCAGCGTAACAAACGGAAGAGTGACCGATGAATCTCGCACACGAAGAAGCGCCAGGTCCGACCCCCTATCCAACAACAAAACATCAACGGCATATTCATTACCGTCGCTCAACACAATTTTAATATCCTGCGCTCCATCAATCACATGCGCATTTGTAACCACGAGACCATCTTCCGTAACGATAACACCAGAACCAAGCGCACTTTCCAGAAGTTGACGCATTTGGCCGCCAAACAAGTCACTATTAAAAAACATGCTGAAGAACGGGTCATCCATGAACGGGTTTTTAAAACCCGCCATCATATTGCGTTTCGCATAGATATTAACGACTGCCGGCGCAACCTTCTTGACCAACGGCGCGAAGGAAAGCTGTATCTCTCCCTTGTTTTGCGGCACATCTTTACCCTGCCCGTACACAGTTAACGGGAAAAGCAAGACTAGAAAGGTCATAAAAATTCTGATAAGCATGGTGAAAATTTAAATCCCATAGTCGTAAAATACAAGAGTTTGATAAAAAAAATGACTCAGAAAAATGATCTCAAGCGCTTCACTCTAGAAGAAATACGCAGCCGTAAAAATACGGATCAACCGCTTGTTTGCTTAACCAGCTATACCACACCCATGACCAAAATACTTGATCCACACTGTGATATTTTGCTCGTTGGCGACTCTTTAGGCATGGTTCTTTACGGTATGGACAATACGCTCGACGTCACACTCGATATGATGATCAACCACGGAAAAGCCGTCATGCGTGCAAACCCAAGCGCCTTCGTCATCGTAGATTTGCCTTACGGCACGTATGAAGATAGTGCTGAACAAGCATTAGAGAATGCACAACGCATCATGAATGAAACTGGATGTGATGCCGTAAAACTCGAAGGTGGCGCATCAAAAAGTGATACGATTCAACTACTGAACAAAAACAATATCCCCGTCATGGCGCATATAGGCCTGAAACCTCAATCCGTCGTAAAAGAAGGTGGATATAAGATTAAAGGCAAAACAGAAGAAGAAGCGCTAGACTTAATTAACGACGCAAAGATTGCCCAAGATGCAGGCGCATTTGGCATTTTAGTTGAAGGCACGATAGAGCGCATATCCCAAGACATAACCAAAGCCGTTGAAATACCGACCATTGGTATTGGCGCGTCTGTGGCCTGTGATGGTCAAATCCTTGTCGTTGATGATATGTTGGGCATGATCACAGACCACGTCCCTAAATTCGTCAAGCAATACGCAGATCTCGCATCCGTGATTGGTAATGCTGCGCAAGAATATGCCAAAGACGTAAAATCACGGCGCTTCCCCGCGGATGAACATACCTATAAAGGAAAAAAATAATGCAAGTTGCGCGCACGCAGGCCGAAATTGATGCGATCCGCAAAGACATAAAAAAATTAGCCTTTGTGCCGACGATGGGTGCATTACATGAAGGGCATTTATCCCTTGTTAGGCTTGCCCAAAAGCACGCCGATACGGTGATTGTCAGTATTTTTGTCAACCCTACTCAATTCGCTCCCCACGAAGATTTTGACAGCTATCCAAGAGATTACGAAACCGATTTAAAACAGTTGAAACGTGAGGGCGTTGATTTTGTGTTTTTACCAACCGAAGATGTTTTATATCCCGACGGCTTCGAAAGTGCCGTCACGGCCGGAGCAGCCGGACAAGGTTTAGAAACAGACTTCCGCCCTCATTTTTTTGATGGTGTTGTGAATGTCGTCTATCGTCTGTTTAACGCGGTAAAGCCCGACATGGCTATATTCGGCGAAAAAGACTTTCAACAATTACAAGTCATCACTGAAATGGTGAAAGAACAAAACCTGCCGATTGATATTATCGGCGGGTCTATCGCAAGGGACGAACAAGGACTCGCCCTCTCCTCCCGTAATGCTTACCTGTCAGAGGAAGAGCTAAAAATAGCGCGGACACTCAATGTTATTTTGAAGAACGCGGCAAAAACCGATGATCTTGAAGCAGCAAAAAGACGGCTTTTAGAAAATGGCTTTGATAAGGTTGATTATATTGAAAAACGCTGGAATCGCGTTTTAGCTGCTGCGTGGCTTGGAAAAACACGCTTAATTGATAACATCCCCGCATAAAAAAAGCCCCGCAAGAGCGGAGCTTTTGAATTTTATCATACTATCCAGCGGCAACTGCCTGTTCGACTGACTCATCATATTCATCGTCATATTGAACCGGACCGGAATCTTGCCCCTTTGCGTCAACATCACGATCAACAAGCTCGATGATTGCCATTGGCGCCGCATCCCCATAGCGGAAACCCGCCTTAAGAACACGTACATAACCACCCGGGCGGTCTTCGTAACGCTCTGCCAGAACATCAAAGATTTTCTTAACCTGATCAACATCACGCATTTTTGAAATCGCCTGACGACGTTTCGCAACAGCAGTCTCAGGGTTAGCAGCAGCCTGCTTGCCCAAAGTGATCAGTTTTTCAACATACGGGCGAAGTTCCTTCGCCTTTGGCAGCGTTGTCTTGATCTGCTCATGCTTAACCAAGCTTGCCGCCATGTTTGCCAGCATCGCCTTACGGTGGCTGGTCGTTCTGTTTAGTTTACGTTGTTTAATACGGTGTTTCATCGTATTTTCCTTTTCTGCCACTTACGGCGTTGCGGTCTCACGTATGAGAACCATGGTCACTCGGCAATGCACTTTATATTCAGTCACATACCGATTTTGGCAACATGCCAATTAAAATTGTTGATCGTCGATCTTTTTAACAAGCTCCTCGATATTTTCCGGCGGCCAGCCTTCAACCTGCATACCAAGATACAGACCCATCGTTTGAAGTACTTCTTTGATTTCGTTCAAAGACTTACGTCCAAAGTTTGGTGTACGAAGCATATCGCTCTCGCTCTTCTGAACAAGATCACCAATGTAAACGATGTTATCGTTTTTCAGACAATTCGCAGAACGAACAGATAGCTCAAGCTCTTCAACCTTACGAAGAAGGTTCTTGTTGAATGGCAACTCTTGCTCTTCTTCTTTCTCTTGCTCCTGCTTAGGCTCATCGAAGTTAACGAAGATTTGGAGCTGATCTTGCATGATACGCGCGGCAAATGCCACGGCATCTTCCGGCGAAAGAACGCCGTTTGTTTCAACTTCCATCGTTAGCTTGTCATAGTCAGTGATCTGACCAACACGTGTGTCAGTAACTTCGTATGTTACTTTACGCACAGGTGAGAAAACTGAATCGATTGGAATCATGCCAACCGGGCATTCTTCCGGACGGTTTTGCGCCGCCGGGCGGTAACCTTTGCCAGTGTCCACTGTCATTTCCATGCTGAGCTTTGCACCCTTATCAAGCGTACAAATGATCAAATCAGGGTTCATAATTTCGATGTCTGCACCCGCTTCGATTTGGGCAGCAGTCACTTCACAAGGACCTTCAGCAGTTAAACGCATCTTTCTTGGGCCTTCAGCGTGCATACGCACAGCCAAAGCCTTAAGGTTTAGAATGATATCTGTTACATCTTCGCGCACACCCTCAACAGATGAAAACTCATGTAGGACACCATCAATCTGAACAGCCGTTACGGCCGCACCTTGTAGAGATGATAGAAGAATACGACGTAGCGCATTACCGAGCGTTAGACCAAAGCCACGCTCCAAAGGTTCTGCAATAACTTTACCAACGTTCGTGCGGCCTGTGTCCGCAAGGTCAAGTTTTTGTGGCTTAATTAGTTCTTGCCAGTTTTTCTGTATCATAATTTTTTCCTTTTCACTTCATCCGGTTCTTAGCCGGCCTCTTGTTACTGTTAAAAATAATTTGTTTGTTAAGCACCCGCACAGTACGGATGCTCAACGGTAATTTACTTACACGCGGCGACGCTTTGGCGGGCGACAACCATTATGTGGTATTGGTGTGATGTCTTTGATCGACTTGATTGAAAAGCCGATAGACTGCAATGCGCGCAATGCAGATTCACGACCTGAACCTGGGCCCTTAACGCGAACGTCAAGTTCCTTCATGCCATGTTCTTGTGCCTTACGACCCGCATCTTCCGCAGCCATCTGCGACGCATACGGCGTAGATTTACGAGAGCCTTTAAAGCCCATCATCCCGGAAGATGACCATGAC
The DNA here is from genome assembly GCA_965263215.1 of uncultured Micavibrio sp. Classification (GTDB taxonomy): domain Bacteria; phylum Pseudomonadota; class Alphaproteobacteria; order Micavibrionales; family Micavibrionaceae; genus UBA1672. The sequence goes on along the minus strand of OZ253663.1, from coordinate 956,367 downwards.
ACAACATTACCTTGATCATCAGAGATCGTAACCAATGTGTTGTTGAACGTAGAATTAACGTGTGCGATACCGGACACGATATTCTTCTTCTCTTTTCTTTTTGATTTAACCTTTGGCTTAGCCATAATTCAGTCCTCCCTATTTCTTCTTACCAGCAATTGGTTTAGCCGGACCTTTACGCGTGCGTGCATTAACGCGCGTATTTTGTCCACGAACAGGAAGACCGTTTCTGTGACGAAGTCCTCTGTAACATTTCATGTCCATCAAACGTTTGATGTTCATTGATACTTCACGGCGAAGATCACCTTCGATCTTATAATCACCTGCATCAATTTCGTTACGAATTGCATTCAATGTATCTTCGTCTGCCTGCCCCATGCGCATTTGCACATCGATTTTAAGCTTCTCACAAATTTTGAATGCTGTAGTGTGTCCGATACCGTGAACATAAGTCAGGGAAATCGGAATGCGTTTGTTATCGGGTACGTTTACCCCGGCAATACGTGCCATATTTTTTCCTTTCAAATATTTTCAGAAATTTTAGCCTCATGCCAAAATCTCAACCAAACCGTTGTCAGCTCCGTTCGTTACACTTTCACTGCGCCGGTTTGTAAACTAATCTCAATGAATCGCAAATATTCCGAAACCATTGAGAATGGGCGCATTATAGGTATTACGCGCCCCGCGTCAACAAAATTATGACTATTTATGATTTTGGTGGAAATAACAGTATTTACAGGGGTTAAGCCGCAAAAATCGCCTTAATTTGCTCTGTCACTTCATCAATGGATTTCATACCATCAACCGTACGCAACATCCCCTTTTCCTTATAGTAAGGAAGCAACGGTGCTGTTTGCTCAGTATAGACCTCAAGACGGCTTCTAAGCACATCTTCATTGTCATCACTACGCGCACCATCTGTCGCTGCGGCTCTCGCCTTAATACGATCAATCAGAATTTCATGATCAACATCAAGCACAATGACATGATCAATTTTCTTGCCTGCTTTATTGAGCATTTCATCAAGCGCCTCTGCCTGAGGAACCGTTCTTGGAAAACCGTCAAGGATTGCACCATTCTGACATTCCGCAGAACTCATACAATTTTCGATCAACTCAACAATAATATCATCAGACACAAGAGCACCTGAATCCATAATTTCTTTTAATCTTGCTCCCAATTCACTACCGCTTGCAACTTCCGCACGTAACATATCCCCCGTTGAGAGCTGTTTAATATTATGTGATTCTTGAATACGCTCAGCTTGCGTTCCTTTTCCGGCGCCCGGTGGACCAAACATAATGATATTCATAAAAGCTCTCCTGTTTTGATATGTTTCTTATGTTTACCTGCGTCTGCCGCCACTACGTCCACGAAGCTTAGTTTTCTTGACCAGGCCTTCATATTGATGGGCAATCAGATGCGAGTGAATTTGCGCCACAGTATCCATGGTCACACTCACCACAATCAGCAAGCTCGTCCCGCCGAAATAAAACGGCATGTTATATTTTGAGATTAGGAATTCGGGTAACAAACAAATAAACACCAGATATATCGCACCAACCGTACTGATACGCGTTAACACGTAATCCAGATAGTCTGCCGTATTCCGTCCGGGGCGAATACCCGGAACAAATCCACCATACTTACGTAATGTTTCCGCGTTTTCCTCCGGATTAAACACAATGGCCGTATAAAAAAAGCTAAAGAATGCGATTAATAGACCGTAAAGCACCATGTAAACAGGATTACCGTGTTGCAGATATCGTGTTACATCAGCCCAAAAATCACTCCCCCCCGCTCCGGCGAAGCCAACGACGGTCATCGGCAACAACAAAAGAGATGACGCGAAGATAGGTGGAATAACACCTGATGTATTAAGCTTTAGTGGAATGTGGTTCGTTTGCCCCTGTGACATTTGATTGCCGACCTGACGCTTAGGATACTGAACAACGACACGCCTTTGCGCGCGCTCCACATAAACGATCAAGGCGATAACAGAAAACACCATGGCCACAAGCAACAGTAATTCAAAACCGCTGAACGTACCCTGACGCGTTAACTCCAAAGTGCTACCGATTGCACGCGGCAATTCTGCGACAATACCGGCAAAGATGATAAGCGATATACCGTTACCAACCCCGCGACTTGTGATTTGTTCACCAAGCCACATCAAGAAAACCGTACCACCAACAATCGTGATTACAGTTGAAACTCGGAAAAACATACCAGGATTAATCACAGCAGAGCCGCCTTGGCCTTGCATGGATTCCAATCCAACAGCCAAGCCATAAGCTTGTACAGTCGCCAATAGCACGGTCAAATAACGCGTATATTGGTTTATTTTCATGCGCCCGACTTCGCCCTCTTTCTTGAGTTCCTCAAGGTTTTTAGACATGGCCGTCGCAAGTTGCATAATAATAGATGCCGAAATATAAGGCATAATATTAAGCGCAAATATCGTCATCCGAGACAGCGCACCACCAGAGAACATGTTAAACATGTCCAGAATTCCGCCGCCCTTAGATTCAAAAATTTCATTCCAAACTGCAGGATCAATGCCGGGAACAGGAATATAAGTCCCCAATCGATAGACAAGTAACGCCCCCAAAACAAATAAGATACGGTTTTTAAGCTCAGTCGCTTTCGCGAGAGCCCCCCAATTTGCATTTTTAGCAAGCTGTTCAACGGCTGATGCCATAATTATAGTTCCTTAAACAGTTCAGATCGATTATTCATAAAGAAAAGTCATGCCACGCACAAGCCCTCGCCTTTTAAAAAAGGCTTTATTGAACATTTTTTGAAAGTACGGACGAGATCAGATCGCTCTATGGATTTTCTGCAAGACGTTTATCCCATTTTGAACATCTTTTCATAACGCGCTGATATTCTTCTTTTGAATCGACTTCTTTTTGACGTTGCGCCACTTCCATCATAATTATTTGCATGTAAGAGGAAAGGTCCTCACTGATCTTCTTAACATAAACGTCCTTATTTTCATTGGCTTCGCTTAATGTCATGGGCTCTAAAACGGGTAATTTTCTCGCCGCACTACTCAAATGTTGTTTAAATTTGGGCATATATTCTCTATGCGTCTTTTTAAGGGTTTTTACGTGTTTTTCTTCATGCTTTAAAACATTCCCATATTCACACGTTCCGCGCTTAAAATTGCTAGCGATATAAACCTTAGGGTGCGCAAAAAAAGTGGCCTTAATTTTTTTCACGTTTAAACAATATAAGTCTTTTTTGACCTGCTTAAGATCAAACGTCGCTTTAAAACTAGTGCCTACATCACCTCCGGCTAGGCCTAGAACCTGCCCCGCCCCATGTCCACCGGTGTGCATATTGGTTAAATGATCCGCATTATTCTTTTTGATATATTCCGTAGGAGAGACTGAATATTGAATGATAGCCAAAGGCTTCTGTGACGGACAGCGTGCAAATACTGCTGTGCTAGAAAAAAAAGAAATACAAGATAACAGGATAAGTAAGCGCATCTTTATCTATTATGATCAATAAAGACTTTATTATTTTGCGATTTTTCCCTGTTATCTGTGTCTTCACAGCGATCAATCTTCCTGCCTGTGAAAAGATATTCTTGCTTACTATCAATCTTACTTTGCAATGTTCTCATTTCGTCAATAGAGTTACCGACATGCGTATAAAATTTATCAACGAAGTAATATTCTATACTATTTCTGACTTCTTGTGCCTCTTCACTTGTTTTCACGGGCACAGATAACGGCACATCTCTGGCTATGCGCCCGAGGAAGGCCTTATATTGTGGCACACTCTGATTATAATAATCATAATGAACCTGTAGGTGGCGTTTTTCGTGTTTTAAGATAAGCTTATATTCACAACTCGACCTCTTGAAGTCTGCAGGCATAACAATGCGAGGGGAAGAAATATAAAAAACCTTCACTTCTTCCAACATTACACAATAGCGTCCATACCCAATATCTTTTAGGTCAAATTTAAATTGTGGTTCCACTCTGATCGGATTAGATACAAATGCTAAAACACTGTGAGAATTAAGATATTCGTTAATACCATCAATAGTCGCACGCATAAATTTCGTTTTTTCACGCTTGGCCTTTACACTTGTTTTAATCTGGTGACGTGGGCATCTATCAGTAACAGCATAAGCATCTGTGCTTGATATAATAAAAGTCGCCAACATAAAAAATGAAAAACAAAGAAACAAAGTAGAATATTTACGCATGAAAATTTTAACCTGCTATAGGATACGAATAAAACCAGAAAATAGTGTAACCCTTTGACGCTTAAGTGTCAAAATAAAGAAAGCCCCTGCAATGCAGAGGCTTTAAATTTTTATAACAGGATCGAAATTATTTTTTCTCACCGCGTTTTTTAACAGGTGCCACGACACGTTCAATAAGCTCAACTTTGCCACCGGCCTTTTCAACAGCTTCTTGCGCACCTTTAGAAATTTTAGAGACTTTAAGGTTTACTTTTGCTTTCAACTCACCCGTTGCCAAAACCTTAATACCATCAAGTTTACGACGAACAACCCCTGCCTCAACAAGTGTGTCTTCGTTGATTTCTTTTTTGGCATCTACCTTCTTTGTATCGATTGCATGCTGCAATTGAACCAAAGTCAACTCAGCGTAGTTTGTTGCAAACTTCACGTTGCTGAAACCGAATTTCGGCAAACGTTGGTACAAAGGCATTTGACCACCTTCAAAACCTTTAATCGCAACACCAGATCTTGACTTCTGACCTTTTTGACCAGATCCACAAGTCTTACCTTTACCTGAACCGATACCACGGCCAACACGCGTGCGGTTCTTGGTTGATCCTTCTTGTGGTTTAATTTCATTCAGTTTCATCAGATTAATCCTTTTTATCTTTCAGCACTTAAGCTGCGTCCTCGATTTTCACCAAGTGACTTACTTTATTAATCATGCCACGTACTGATGGCGTATCTTCCAACTCACTCGTACGGTGCATTTTGTTCAGGCCCAAACCAATCAATGTTGCGCGCTGTTTACCCTGACGACCAATTGGTGAACCAATTTGTGTCACGCGAATTGTTTTGCCACTTGGCTTCTTTTTCGCAGCAGGCTTCTTAGGCGCAACCTTTTTCTCAGCAACCTTCTTTGGTGCTTCTTTTTTAGCAGCAGCTGTTTTTGCCGGAGCTTTCGCAGCTTCTTTTTTAGGCGCAGCCTTCTTTGCCTCGGTCTTCTTGGCCGGAGCTTTTTTTGCTGCTGGCTTTTTCTTTGCCGGTGCCTTTTTTTCTTTCTTTTCCTCAGCCATAACTGAAATCCTTATGGTTAAACCTTAAATTAATCTTGTTCATCAGCGTCGATAATGCCCGCAGTCGCTTGTTCCTCGCGATTTGAAACAATATCACTTACTTTTTTACTTCTGCGCGATGCAACGTGTCTTGGACTTTGCATATTTTCAAGAGCCGCAAATGTTGCATTCACCATGCTGTACGGATTGTTCGAACCAATGGCCTTCGCCACAATGTCCTGAATTCCCAATGCTTCAAATACCGCACGCATCGGACCACCAGCAATAATACCTTTACCCGGAGGAGCCGAACGAAGGAAAACCTTTCCTGCACCATCTTTGCCAAATACGTCATGGTGCAATGTACGACCTTCACGCAATGGAACACGGATCATCTTACGCTTGGCTTGATCAGTTGCCTTCTTAATTGCCTCAGGAACCTCTTTCGCCTTACCGTGACCATAACCTACGCGGCCTTTACCATCACCAACGATCATCAAAGCTGCAAAACCGAAACGACGTCCACCTTTTACAACCTTTGCAACACGGTTAATACCGACCAAACGCTCGATTAGTTCGGGTTCTTCGCGATCACCGCGGTGTTGTTCTGCCTGTTGTCCACGTGCCATTTTTCTTTAATCCCTTTTTTTAAAATTCTAAACCGCCGGAGCGTGCGCCCTCGGCCAAAGCCTTAACGCGGCCGTGATAAATGTAACTTCCGCGGTCAAAAACCACCTTTGATACACCGGCTTTTTTTGCGCGCTCAGCTACTAATTTACCAACTTCAGATGCCGCTTCCGCGTTTCCACCTGTTTTTAATTTCTCTCTCATGTCTTTTTCAAGCGTGGACGCGGCCGCCAATGTAACGCCCTTAACATCACAAATCACCTGCGCATAAATCTGTTTTCCACTACGAAAAACGGACAAACGGGGACGCGTTTCACGCGATCCGACACGGTCAATATTTACACGACGAATCTTGTTGCGTGTTCTGAAATTACGGCGCTGTGCCGGCTTCAATTTCATAGATGCTGCTTTTGCCATCTTCTTATCCCTTACTTCTTCTTACCTTCTTTGCGTACGATATACTCATCCGCATAACGAATACCTTTACCTTTATATGGCTCAGGCTTTTTAAATCCTCTGATCTTAGCCGCGACCTGACCAACAAGCTGCTTATCAATGCCGGTAATCGTCAACGCAGTTTGCTTTTCCACCTCGACTTTTACACCTTGCGGTATTGTATAGCGCACCTCGTGAGAGAAACCCAAAGCCAAAACAAGATCCTGACCTTGTAAGTTTGCACGATAACCAACGCCGTGAATTTCAAGCTTCTTTTCATATCCCTGACTAACACCAATACAAAGGTTATCAACCAAAGTACGCATTGTTGGCCAAATCTGTTGAGCAAACCTAGACTTTGATTTCGGACTAAGCTTAACAACCTTGGATGTTTTACCATCATCATTGGCAACATCTTCAAGTTTCGCACTCACTTCATCATGAATGTGAAGCTCAAGCTCACCCAATTTACCTTTAACTTTAATGTCCTGCCCATTAAGCTGCACTTCTACACCTTCTGGAATACTTACAGGATTACTACCAATACGTGACATTATCTTAATTCCTTAAATCTTTCTTATGTCCGGCTTAGAATACCTGACACAATACCTCACCACCAACATTGGCCGCTCTGGCTTTATGGTCTGCCATCACACCTTGTGGCGTTGAAACAACCAAAATACCTAAACCATTGAAAAAACGCGGCATTGTCTTAACATTTGAATAAACGCGACGACCGGGCTTTGACACACGATCAATCTGACGGATAACACCGCGACCTTCCGCATACTTCATCTGGATTGAAAGGTACTTTTTATTACCTTCACGCTCTTCGACTTTGTATCCACGAATAAAGCCTTCATCTTTCAAAACATTACATACGTTTTCACGAAGCTTTGAAAAAGGACATTCAACAATTTCTTTTCCGGCTTGTTGCCCATTACGCAAGCGCGTAAGCATATCACCGAGGGGATCACTCATTGCCATGATTTTTGTCCTCCTACCAACTTGACTTTGTTACACCCGGCAACTCACCACGAGAAGCCAGATCTCTCAACGCGATGCGAGAGAGGTTAAACTTACGATAATATGAACGCGGGCGGCCTGTTAGGGCACATCTGTTACGCATTCTTGTCTTAGAAGACGCACGCGGCAATTCAGCCAATTTTAAAACAGCTTGAAAGCGCTCATCCGCGGGAACAGACTGATCCTTAATAATCGCCTTAAGTTCCGCACGTTTTGCTGCGTACTTCTTAACAAGCTTTTTACGCTTCTTATCTCTTTCTATCATACAGACTTTTGCCATTGCTTATGCTCTTTCCTTGCTACGTTCTGTCTTCTTGAATTAGTTTCTAAAAGGCATTTTGAACCCTTTCAAAAGTTCTTTTGCCTCTTCATCGTTTGCCGCTGTTGTACAGATTACAATGTCCATACCGCGGATTTTATCTACTTTGTCATACTCAATCTCCGGGAAGATGATGTGCTCAGTAACACCCATCGCGTAATTCCCGCGTCCATCAAAACTTTTGCCATTTATACCGCGAAAGTCGCGAATACGGGGCATTGCAATCGTAACCAGACGATCAAGAAATTCATACATACGATCGCCGCGCAACGTTACCTTCGTTCCGATCGCCTGCCCTTCACGAATTTTAAAAGACGCATTAGACTGGCGCGCCTGATTAATTAACGGCTTTTGACCAGCAATCAATGTTAGATCATTAACAGCATTATCCATGTGCTTACGATCTTGTGTTGCCTCACCAACCCCCATATTGATAACAATTTTGTCCAAACGCGGGCGCATATGCGGGTTCTTATAGCCGTACTTCTTATCAAGAGCCGGACCTATTTCCTTTTCGTATAATTCTTTATAGCGCGGTTTCATATCTCTTCTCGCTTCTTACACTTATTATTCAATTGTTTCGCCGGATTTTTTCGCAACGCGAACCTTATTACCGGACTTCAACGTTTTATACCCTACGCGTGTAGCTTCACCTGTTTTTGGGTCAGCAATCGCGACATTTGATACATGAATTGGCAATTCCTTCTTTTGGATGCCACCTGGTGAAACCTGTGTTGGCTTCTGGTGTTTCGTCACAAGATTCACACCCTGCACAACAACACGTCTTTTTTCAGGAAGAACCATAAGAACTTCGCCTTTGGCACCTTTATCACGGCCTGTCAAAACAACGACCTGATCGCCTTTTTTAATCTTCAATTTATTTCTAGTTTGTGACTGTGCCATGTCTAGAGCACCTCCGATGCCAATGAAATAATTTTCATGTACCCATTTGCGCGCAACTCACGCGTAACCGGGCCAAAAATACGTGTGCCGATAGGCTCACCGTTTGTGCTGATCAAAACGCAAGCGTTTGTATCAAAACGAATTTTCTCACCATATTTGCGCTGTAGGCCAAAACGACTACGTACGATTACGGCGCGACGAACGTCACCTTTCTTAACTTTACCGCGTGGAATTGCTTCCTTAACAGAAACAACAACAACATCACCAATATTTGCCGTACGCCTGTGTGAACCACCGAGCACCTTAATGCACTGCACTTCTCTCGCGCCGCTATTATCGGCTACAGCCATACGGGATTGCATTTGTATCATGACTTACGCGTCCTTCTTAGTAGCTTTTGTTTTCTTAGCCGGTGCTTTTTTCTTAGCAGCTGGCTTCTTATCCGCCTTTTTGGCTTCTTTCTTAGGGGCAGCTTTCTTAGCTGCAGGCTTTGCCTCTTCTTTTTTAGCGTCAACCTTCTTTGGTGCTGTCGCCTTCTTAGCGGCAGGCTTCTTCGCCTCTTTTTTTGTCTCAGGCTGATCACCCGTTACAACAGTCCAACGCTTTGTTTTTGAAATCGGACGACATTCAATAATTGAAACGCGATCACCTTCTTGCACTGCGTTGCTTTCGTCATGCGCAGTATACCTGCTCGAGCTTTTGATATATTTTTTATACATCGGGTGCATAAAGCGACGCTCAACAAGAACCGTAATGGTTTTGTCGCGCTTGGCACTAACAACATTTCCTTCTAATACACGACGTGGCATGGATTAAATCTCCTCTTAAGCGGCTTTCTTACCGGAAGAGTTTTTCGCTTCTTCCTGACGCTTTTGGTTTAAAATTGTTTTCGCACGTGCAATGTCACGGCGGTTCTTACGAATTTGTGCAGTATTTTCCAATGAGCCCTGAGCCTGTTGGAAACGAGCATTAAACTGATCCTTACGAAGATCAACAATAATCTTCACAAGCTCATCCACTGTCTTTGCTCTTAAATCTTCAGATGTATTCATTACGCAGCCTCCTCGGTAGCACCAACGCGCTTAATAAATCTCGTTTTCACGGGCAACTTCATCGCTGCCAAAGCCAAAGCTTCGCGTGCCACATCTTCTGGCACACCATCTAATTCAAACATAATACGGCCAGGCTTAACACGCGCAGCCCAATATTCGGGGGAACCTTTACCCTTACCCTGACGAACTTCCAAAGGCTTTGCCGTTACCGGAACATCCGGAAAAATACGGATCCATACTTTACCCTGACGTTTCATGTGGCGTGTGATCGCACGACGCGCCGCTTCAATTTGACGCGCAGTAACGCGATCAGGTGTAAGCGCCTTCAAACCATACGAACCAAAAGCAAGCTGTGTGCCACCTTTCGCATTCCCGTGGATGCGGCCTTTAAACTGTTTGCGGTGTTTAAACTTCTTTGGACTTAACATCTCTTTTCCGTCTTTCCTTAACCTTGCCTTTGTAAATCGCTTAACGCAGGCATAAAAAAAATTCGATCACATGGACTTTTAGCTCTATGAACTCTAGTTCCCATATGGTGCTTTAAAAATAAAGCTTTCCTTAAATTTCGCGCGACCTTATCGCACTTTTATTTAAAAATCCAGTACTTTCGTAACTTTCTTTTTAAAATCTGTTTTTAGGCGCTCCGCCTTGTGCTTCAGATATTTTCTTATCACGGGCCATTGGATCATTTTCCATGATATCGCCCTTATAAAGCCAAATCTTTACACCGATAATTCCGTATGTTGTAAGTGCCTCGGCTGTACCGTAATCAACATCTGCACGAAGTGTGTGCAAAGGCACACGACCTTCACGATACCATTCAGTACGCGCGATATCTGCACCGCCCAAACGACCTGATACGTTAATACGAATACCTTGTGCGCCAAAACGCAAAGAATTTTGAACTGCACGCTTCATGGCACGACGGAAAGAAACACGACGCTCAAGCTGTTGTGCCACACCTTCAGCAACCAACTGCGCATCAACTTCCGGCTTACGCACTTCAACGATGTTCAAACTAACTTCACCACCTGCGCGGCGAGAAAGCTGCTGACGTAGCTTTTCAATGTCCGCACCTTTTTTGCCGATAATCACACCCGGGCGCGCAGTATGTACCGTCACCTTAGTTGATTTTGCGGCACGCTCAATAATCACCTTACTGATACCGGCGGCCTTCAAGTGTGTTTGCACATATTCACGCAATTTCAAATCATCAATCAGCTTGTCCGCGTAATCGCGACCGGCGTACCAACGTGAATCCCACGTACGGTTAATGCCCACTCTTAAACCGATTGGATTAATCTTCTGTCCCATAACTTAAGCCTCTTCTGCTTCTTTGACGATAATCGTCATATTACTGATTGTTTTGTGAATGCGTGCTCCACGACCGCGTGCACGTGCACGAAAACGCTTCATCATAACGCTTTTGCCAACATACGCTTCGGATACGATCAAACGGTCAACATCAAGCCCGTGATTATTCTCCGCATTTGCGACGGCAGACTGTAACAGCTTACGAACGTCTTGTGCAATACGGCGTTGTGAGAATTCCAAATCAATCAAAGCACGTGATGCACTTTTGCCACGAATTGTGCGCGCCAAAAGATTCAGCTTTTGCGGAGAAGTACGTACATACTTCGCAAATGCTTTTGCTTCGTTATCTTTTTCTCTTCTCGGGTTTTTTGACTGTCCCATTTTCTTCTTCCTTACTTTAACCTATGAGGCTCTATTTCTTGACTTTTTTGTCTGCACCATGGCCTGTGAACGTTCTTGTTGGCGCGAATTCACCCAATTTGTGCCCAATCATCTGGTCAGAAACAACCACAGGAATAAACTTTTTCCCGTTATGCACACCAAATGTCAAACCAATCATGTTCGGTAGGATTGTTGATCTACGTGACCATGTTTTAATAACTGTGTTTTTGCCACTCGCTCTTGCTTCATCAACTTTTTTCAGAAGACTTCTTTCTACGAACGGGCCTTTCCATACACTACGTGCCATCTTTACTGCTCCTTATAAACCTTATTTCTTTTTACGACGGCGGATAATGTACTTATCGCTGTCTTTACCTTTTTTACGCGTCTTATACCCTTTAGTCGGCACACCCCAAGGTGTAACAGGATTACGACCACCAGATGACTTACCTTCACCACCACCATGTGGGTGATCAACCGGGTTCATCACAACACCACGAACATGTGGACGACGTCCCTTCCAACGGTTACGACCGGCTTTACCCATATTTGTGTTCATGTGATCCGGGTTTGAAACCGCACCTACAGAAGCCATACATTCGGATAAAACAACACGAAGCTCACCAGATGCTAGCTTGATCTGAGCATAACCCTGATCACGACCTACAAGCTGTGCATATGTTCCGGCTGAGCGGATCATCTGCGCACCTTTACCAGGCTTCATTTCAATATTGTGAATGATTGTACCAACCGGCATATTCTTAAGTGGCATTGCATTACCGGGCTTAATATCAACCTTGTTACCGGCAATAACCTTATCGCCAACTTTCAAACGCTGAGGCGCAATAATATAGGCCTTCACACCATCTGTATATTGGATCAATGCGATGAATGCCGTACGGTTCGGGTCATATTCAATGCGCTCTACTGTCGCTTCCATATCCCATTTTGTACGTTTCCAATCAATCTTACGATACTTACGCTTATGCCCGCCACCAATGTGACGTGACGTAATACGACCTGTATTGTTACGACCGCCTGACTTTGTCAAACCTTCGGTCAATGATTTTTCCGGATCACCTTTATGTAGGTCAGATCTATCAATCTGAACCAACTGGCGTGTACCAGGAGTAATCGGATTAAATTTTTTCAATGCCATTGTCTTATTTCCTTCTTCTACTCATTCTCGGCGAGCCACCATGATTTGCATTAAACCTTATATTTAAACACCTACGCCGGTGTCAATCGTTTGGCCTTCTTCCAAAGTCACAACCGCTTTTTTAAAGTCTGAACGGCGACCAACAATATTACGGAAGCGCTTGTTCTTACCTTTTTGTATAAGCGTGTTAACACCCTTAACCTTCACATCAAACAAAACCTCAACGGCCTCTTTGATCTGTGGCTTAGTCGCAGAATTCGGCACTTTAAAAGTTACCTGTGAATGCTGGCTTCCCAATGTCGCCTTTTCTGTGATGTGTGGCGATCTAATGATCTCATACATCCATTCTGCGGCTGCTTTTTTCTTTTCTTTCGCCTTTGCCATTGTTCTAACCTTTCAATTTCTCAGTCAAATCATTGACTGCATCTTTAGTGAGCACCAAAACATCACGGCGAAGAATGTCATAAACATTCGCACCCTGTGATGGGACCACATCAATACGTGGTAAATTTGCAGTTGCGCGCGCAAAGTTTACATCGACTTCGGCACCACTCACGATCAACGCTGAGTCAAAACCAAACTTTGATAAAGCATCTGCCATCGGCTTGGTTTTATGTGACTTCGCCTTAACATCATCAATAATGATCAACTTACCTTCAGATGCCTTAACAGACAGTGCAATTTTCAACGCAAGTTTACGCACCTTCTTAGGAAGATCAACTGCGTGTGAACGGACAACCGGACCAAAAACAGTGGCACCGCCACGGTCAATGTTACGCTTCAGATCACCGGCACGTGCACGTCCTGTTCCCTTTTGCGCCCACGGCTTTTTACCTGTTCCCGTAATTTCGTGGCGCTGCTTCACTTTATGATTACCAGAGCGACGCTTTGCGAGCTGATAATTCACCATGCGATGAAGGATGTCTTGACGCAGTTCCGCACCGAAGACCGACTTATCAAGGGTAATTTCCCCTGCTGCCTTATTCTCTATTGTTTTTACTGACACTTTCATGACTAGCCTTCCTTATTCTCTTCTGGCTTTTCTTCGGCTGCTTCAGCATTTTCAGCTGCTTTGGCCTCTGCTGCCTTTAGAGCTTCTTCTTGTTGCGCTCTTAATTCGGCCTCGGCTTCGGCTGCTGCTGCGGCAGCTTCCTCATCCAATTTCGCTTGTTCGGCTGCCATCGCTTTTTCATCGATTTTCAATCCGGCGGGCAATGGTGCGTCTGCATGCGCAGGCTTTTTAACGGCATCGTTAATCAAAACCCAACCTTGCTTTGCGCCTGGCACAGCCCCCTTAACAAGGATAAGATTATCTTCCAAATCAACACCGACAATCTCAAGGTTCTGCGTTGTTACACGCTCTGCGCCCATATGGCCGGCCATTTTCTTACCTTTAAAAACACGACCGGGATCTTGACACTGACCTGTCGAACCATGTGAACGGTGAGATACAGACACACCGTGTGTGGCACGCAAGCCACCAAAGTTGTGACGCTTCATCGCACCGGCAAAACCCTTACCAATCGATGTTCCTGTCACATCAACATACTGACCTGCAACAAAGTGGTTCGCACCAAGCTCCGCGCCAACTTCCAAAATGTTTTCATTAGAAACACGGAATTCAGCCAACTTCTTCTTTGGCTCAACCTTTGCTTTCGCAAAGTGACCACGGTTTTGCTTGGATGTGCGTTTTACCTTGGCCTTACCTGCGCCAAGCTGAACAGCGACATAGCCATCTTTTTCTTCACTACGAATAGCAATCACCTGACATTCGTCAACTTTCAGAACAGTCACAGGTATGTGGCGTCCATCCTCATCGAATATACGGCTCATGCCCTCTTTACGTGCAATCAATCCAGTTCTCATTTTTCTTCTTCCTTTCCAGAGGTTGACCAAACATTAGGCCAACTTAGTGTCAATTTAAGCCTTTAATTAAGCCGCCATCTGACCAATTTTAATTTCAACATCCACACCTGCGGGCAAATCAAGCTTCATCAAAGCATCAATTGTCTGCGGGGTCGGCTCAACAACATCCATAAGACGCTTATGTGTGCGCATCTCAAACTGCTCCTGAGAACCTTTGTTAACGTGTGGCGAACGAATAACAGAAAACTTCTTAATTCTGTTCGGCAAAGGTACAGGGCCACGTACACTTGCGCCTGTTCTTTTTGCTGTATTCACAATTTCGGCGCTCGCCGTATCTAAAATACGGTGGTCAAATGCCTTAAGTGTGATCCTGATGCTTTGCGTATCCATTTTCTTTATCCTATTCGCTTTAACACATTATTCTACGATTTTGCTGACGACACCGGCGCCGACTGTGCGGCCACCTTCACGGATCGCGAAACGAAGACCTTCGCTCATCGCGATTGGCGCGATCAATGTCACTTCCATGCCATTGATGTTATCACCGGGCATCACCATTTCCGTGCCACTTGGCAACGCAACTTCACCTGTCACGTCTGTTGTTCTGAAATAGAACTGTGGACGATAATTTGTGAAGAATGGTGTGTGGCGTCCGCCCTCATCCTTAGACAGGATATAAGCTTCGGCTGTAAACTTCGTGTGTGGTGTGATTGAACCGGGCTTACATAGAACCTGTCCACGCTCAATATCTTCACGCTTCGTTCCACGAAGAAGTGCACCAACATTGTCACCGGCTTCACCGCGGTCAAGCAGCTTACGGAACATTTCAACACCTGTACAAACAGTCTTTGTTGTGTCCTTGATACCAACGATTTCAATTTCATCGTTAACATTCAATACACCCTGCTCGATACGACCGGTTGCAACAGTACCACGACCGGAAATTGAGAACACATCTTCAACAGGCATAAGGAAGTCTTTATCAACTTCACGCTCCGGCTGAGGGATTGTGCTATCAACAGCTTCCATCAATTCACGGATCTTGTTCTCACCAATCTCAGGATCACGACCCTCAAGTGCCGCCAAAGCAGAACCTGCAATAATCGGAATATCATCACCGGGGAATTCATAAGAAGACAGAAGTTCACGAATTTCCATCTCAACCAATTCCAACAACTCTTCATCATCAACCTGATCAACTTTGTTCATGAAAACAACAAGAGCAGGAACACCAACCTGACGTGCAAGCAAGATGTGTTCGCGTGTCTGTGGCATCGGACCATCAGCTGCGTTCACAACAAGGATACCACCATCCATCTGCGCCGCGCCTGTGATCATGTTCTTAACATAGTCAGCGTGACCCGGGCAGTCCACGTGCGCATAGTGACGATTATCTGTCTCATACTCAACGTGTGCTGTAGAAATCGTGATACCACGTGCCTTCTCTTCTGGCGCACCATCAATCTGGTCATAATCCTTGAAATCACCAAAATACTTCGTGATCGCCGCCGTCAGCGTCGTCTTACCATGGTCAACGTGACCAATCGTTCCAATGTTACAATGCGGCTTTGTCCGCTCAAACTTTTCCTTCGACATTTTACTCGTCCTTTCTTTTTAAATTACTTCGCTTTTCTTAAGCGCCTAAACTTTCTTTAACTTCTGCAGCAATCTGCGCCGGCACTGGCTCATAATGATCAAACTGCATCGTATATTGCGCACGCCCCTGAGACATTGAGCGCAACGTATTGATATAGCCAAACATATTTGCCAAAGGCACCATTGCTGTAATTACTTTTGCATTACCACGGTCATCCATCGCATTAACCTGACCACGACGTGAGTTCAGATCACCAATGATATCACCCATATACTCTTCAGGGGTTACAACCTCGACCTTCATCATCGGCTCAAGCAATTGCGCGCCGGCCTTTGCCATACCTTCTTTGAAGGCCGCCTTAGCAGCGATTTCGAATGCCATGACAGATGAGTCAACATCGTGATACGCACCATCAGTCAAGGTTACCTTGAAATCAAGCACTGGGAAGCCGGCAATAATACCCGTTTCCTTGGCCATCTCAAGACCCTTGTTAACACCCGGGATATATTCTTTCGGAACATTACCACCAACGATCGTGTCTTCGAAAATGAAACCTGAACCTGGCTCACCCGGCTCAAATGTAAGGTCGATTTTAGCGAACTGACCTGAACCACCCGTTTGCTTTTTGTGGGTGTAGCTGATGTCAGCAGGCTTCGTGATTGTCTCACGATATGCAACCTGTGGCGCACCAATATTCGCCTCAACCTTAAACTCACGCTTCATACGATCAACAAGGATATCAAGGTGAAGCTCACCCATACCACGCATAATCGTTTGACCTGATTCATGGTCAACAGAAACTTGGAAAGATGGATCTTCCGCCGCCAAACGCTGTAGCGCAGTAGACATTTTCTCTTGGTCAGCCTTTGTTTTTGGCTCAATCGCAATTTCAATAACAGGCTCAGGGAACTCCATACGCTCAAGCACAACAGGCTCCTGCATATCACATAATGTGTCACCTGTTGTTGTATCCTTCATACCAACGAACGCGACAATATCACCAGCATGCGCCACTGATAGCTCTTCACGATCATTGGAGTGCATCAACAGCATACGGCCAACGCGCTCACGCTTATCCTTAACAGAGTTCTTAACGTAAGAACCGGACTCGATTGTACCTGAATAGATACGTGCAAATGTCAAAGAACCAACAAACGGGTCGTTCATAATCTTAAACGCAAGCGCAGAGAAAGGCGCCTCATCAGATGGCTGACGATTTTCTTCCTCATCAGAGTCAACTTTAAGACCCTTTGTCTCGCCAATATCAAGTGGGGATGGAAGATACTCAACAACCGCATCCAACATCGGCTGAACACCTTTGTTTTTAAACGCCGTACCACACAGAACAGGAACAAACACGTTATTGATTGTACCCTTACGAATACACGCTTTGAGTGTTTTTTCGTCCGGCTCAGTACCCTCAAGATAAGCTTCCATAGCTTCATCATCTTGCTCAACCGCCAACTCAACGAGCTTCTCACGATATTCAGCAGCCTTATCCGCAAGGTCAGCAGGGATATCCTCTTCGGAGAATGACGCACCAAGCTGCTCACCATCCCAGATGATTGCCTTCATACGCACAAGGTCAATATGACCTGCATAATCACTCTCAGCACCGATCGGAAGTTGAATAACACAAGGAATCGCACCAAGGCGATCAACAATCATGTCCACAGTGTTGTAGAAGTCCGCACCTATTTTATCCATTTTATTCACGAAACACATGCGTGGCACTTGATACTTATCAGCCTGACGCCAAACAGTTTCAGTCTGTGGCTCAACACCAGCATTTGCATCAAAAACAGCAATCGCACCATCAAGCACACGCAAGGAACGCTCAACTTCAATTGTAAAGTCAACGTGACCGGGTGTGTCAATAATATTCAGACGGAAACGCTCACCCTCATAAGGCCCCTCTTTCGGAGAATCCCAATAAGTCGTTGTCGCAGCAGACGTAATTGTAATGCCACGCTCCTGCTCCTGCTCCATCCAGTCCATTGTCGCCGCGCCATCATGCACTTCACCAATTTTGTGTGACTTACCAGAGTAAAACAGAATACGCTCAGTCGTTGTGGTCTTACCCGCATCAATATGCGCCATAATCCCAAAGTTACGATAATTTTCAATAGCGTGTTCGCGTGCCATAATCCGTTTTCCTTATATCTTCTAAATCTCTAATCCGTTTTTCTTACCAGCGGTAATGTGCAAACGCTTTGTTTGCTTCCGCCATTTTGTGCGTATCATCGCGCTTCTTAACCGCAGAACCACGATCATTCGCCGCATCATAAAGCTCAGCCGCCAGACGATCGCGCATTGTGTTTTCGCCGCGCTTACGTGCCGCACCAATCAACCAACGCATCGCAAGAGCAACCGCACGCTCACTACGCACCTCAACAGGCACCTGATATGTCGCACCACCAACACGGCGTGAACGAACTTCAAGGCGAGGCTTAACATTCTTAAGCGCTGTGTGGAACAAACCAAGACCAACACCCTTTGCATTCAAAGCAGGATCAATACTTTCCTCACCTTCCGCATTCGTGTCATTTACAGGCTTTTTACCATCAAGAATTTCAATAGCACCGTAAACAATACCTTCAGCCGTGGATTTCTTACCATCTAACATCAGGTTGTTGATGAATTTCGAAAGAACAAGATCCGCAAATTTGGGATCTGGTAAAATAACGCGTTTATCTGCTCTATGGCGACGTGACATAATTAACTACCTCTTATTTCGGACGTTTCGCGCCGTAGCGTGAACGTGATTGTTTACGATCTTTAACACCCTGCGTATCCAACGTACCGCGGATAATTGTGTAACGAACACCCGGCAAGTCTTTTACGCGACCACCGCGAACAAGAACAACTGAGTGCTCTTGAAGATTGTGTCCCTCACCTGGGATATAACAAATAACTTCGATACCTGTTGTCAGGCGAACCTTTGCAACTTTACGCAAAGCCGAGTTCGGCTTCTTTGGTGTTGTTGTATACACACGTGTACACACACCACGACGCTGAGGGTTGCTCTTCAGCGCTCTGTTTTTCTTGGCTTTAATAACCCTTTTACGGGGCTTACGTATTAATTGTTGAATGGTTGGCATATCAAACCTTCTTAAAAATTCTATATCTCAATATTTGGATGGAGGCATTTAGCGCGGATTTACACATCATGTCAAACACTAAAAGTGCCTGAAATGATATATCTTCCGCAGAGCATCCGAAAATTTTGTACCACGCTAAATTAAAGTGAACCAAAATTCTTTTATTCGGATGTTGCACGCCCTTACTACATAACGCTTTCGGGACGCCCATCACAGTGGCGCGGAATATAGGGTATAGATGGGACTTCGTCAAGAAAAGTTTTACTATTTTTTATATAGAAACATTTTGTAAAATCTGAGCGGCGTAATAAGGTGCTTTGAGTATTTTATTTTGCGGGTTTCAAAGAACGTATGACTAAAGAAAACTTCTTTCATATTCTTGTTATATTCTGTGTAACCGCAGTACTTTCGATACAGATGTTCAGTGACGGTCTACCGATAGGCCATGATTATAAAAATCAAATCATTTCATACGATCTTTTTATAAGTCAAATCAATGAGGGAGAGCTATATCCAAGATGGCTAAAAGATGCCAACCAAGGTTTGGGGGGACTGAATTTCTTTTACTACCCTCCTCTTGTCTATTATTCCGCATCCCTCATTAATGCTATCACATTCGATACACTTTCGATCGAACATATAATATCAGCCAACATTCTAGTATGGCTTTTCTTCTCCGGTTTAAGTTTTTATGTTTTTGCGAACAGCATCACATCCAAGAAACTAAGCTTACTGGGGGCTTTGATTTATATCGTAACCCCCTATCACTTCTGGCACGAAATATACATGCGCAACGCTACGGCAGAATTAAGCGCCTATGCTTGGATACCAATTATATTTCTATGCCTCAATCCAGAGAAATTACAAAAACCTGCCTATATCACACTCTTATCACTAAGCTATGCCGCGCTTATAATGTCACATATTCCCTCTGCGCTTTTTACATCTATTTTTATGGGTGCTTATGGCGTTTTAATGATTTTACCACAGCAAGAATTTAGAGAAAAAGTAAAATACTCAGCAAGATTTACAATATCAATAATCATTGGAATATGCCTGTCATGTGTATATCTGTACCCTGCAATCTTCATGATGAAACATCTGAATTCACAATTTTTATGGAGCTTGGATGTTCTACAATACTATAAGTGGTATTTGTGGCCCCAGACAGATTGTCCGGAACCTTACCTTTGCAAAAATTTATTTTCGATCTCGACCGTACAATTTTTTGTGCCCCTGATCTTGTTCTTGTTACTACCCCGTATAGAAAAAATAGACACAGAATATAAAAAACACGCCATCAATTTCTTTTTATTATCCTTCTTGTGCTTTTTTCTGATGACAGGTTTTTCAAAATTCATTTGGGACACCTTTATCCCACTTCAAAAAATTCAATTTCCTTGGCGATTACTGGTCATATCAGACTTTTTATTCATAACTCTGATCATACAAATATTTCAGAACACCTCTGCCAGCGCCTTAAGAGCATCAAAAACAACAATGTCTATCGTTGCGTTTATCTTTTTATATGTTGCACTATGTTTCTACATGACGGCTTCTCTGGCCATGATCCTTTATTCAAACCCGTATCAGGACGAAGACCACTTTCATCAGCAAGTCGCAGCAAAGCTCCTTACTTTAGAGCACATACCTCACAATAAAAACATGGCAACCAGCGTCCACGCTCTGGTCACAATGGAACCTTTACCGCTGGTTAAGGTACAATCAGGCAACGCGAACACCTCTGTCATTCACAGAACGCCCAGATATCTTGAGCTAAAAATTACAGCAGAAACAAGCTCTACAATTCAAGTGCGGCAATTCTATTTTTCAGGATGGAAAATAAAAAATAAGGGCACAAGCACGATAAATCAAAAAGAGTTTGAATTACATGATGCCAAACCATTTGGTCAGATGGAGTTTAGCGTGCAGGCAGGAAAGCATCATATTGCAATAGAATTAGAAACCATGGCCGAAGAAAAGACAGGGGCATATATATCTTTGGCCAGTCTTACATTTTTAATTCTGTATATTATCTTAAATCTTTATATCAGCCACAAAAAAAGGAAGCCGTAAGGGCTTCCTTTCAAATAATTATTTACAGCCAAATTAACCGTTTGCGGCTTCTTTCGCATCACCTTCTGAAGAACCTTCATCAGATGATCCTTCCGGCAACGCCGCTACATCAGCAGAAACAGATGCAACAAGCTCCTCACGCTCAGGCATATTGGCAATCGCTACTTCATCACGATCCGCTGCCACACGCTTAATCTCATTGACATATGCACCTGTACCAGCCGGGATCAGACGACCAACGATCACGTTTTCTTTCAAGCCAAAGAGTTTATCAACTTTACCATTCACAGCCGCGTCTGTAAGAACGCGCGTTGTTTCCTGGAACGATGCCGCAGAGATAAAGGAACGTGTTTGAAGTGACGCTTTTGTAATCCCTTGCAAAACAGGCTTGCCTTCCGGTGGTATCTTCCCATCAGCAATATATTTCTGACAAGTCTCATCAAATTCCTGACGGTCGATATTCTCACCAACAAGATAAGTTGAATCACCAACGGCTTGCACTTCGATCTTTTGCATCATTTGACGCACGATCACTTCGATATGCTTGTCGTTAATCTTAACACCTTGCAAGCGATAAACTTCCTGCACTTCATTTGTCAGATATTCTGCCAAAGCCTCAACACCCATAACATTCAAAATGTCATGCGGTACAAGCGCACCATCAAGAAGCGGATCACCCTTACGCACGAAGTCACCTTCATGAACGGCCAAGTGACGGCCTTTTGGCACAAGGTATTCAGACGCCTCTTCATCCGCACTCGATGGACGAACAACAATGCGGCGTTTAGACTTGTAGTCTTTACCGAACTCAACATAACCATCATTTTCACTGATAACAGCAAAGTCTTTCGGCATACGTGCCTCAAACAATTCTGCAACGCGTGGCAGACCACCTGTAATATCGCGTGTTTTCGATGTTTCGCGTGGAATACGAGCAATAATATCACCAGCTTTAACCTCTTGTTCACTTTCAACAGAAAGAACAGAGTCAACTGACAAGTAATAGTTTGCCGGCATACCGTTGGCCAAATTAATAACCTTGCCTTTCTTGTCTAGCAAAGAAATACGTGGCTTCAAGTCACCGCCTTTTGGCTGTGAACGCCAGTCAATCACCTTCTTAGATGCAATACCTGTCGCCTCATCAACATCGTCGGTAACAGACACACCTTCAACAAGATCGAAGTAATGCGCAACACCATCCTTCTCCGTAATCACAGGCAATGTGTATGGGTCCCACTCGGCCATTTTATCACCGATCTTGACCTTTCCACCATCCTTAACCAACAAACGTGCACCATAAGGAATACGGTGTGTGGCCTTCTCATTCCCCTTCTTATCAAGAAGAGCAATCTCAGTATTACGACCCATAACGATCTCAATACCTTCAGAGTTTTTAACCACGTTCTGGTTACGGATCTCGACCTTACCTTCAATGTTTGCATCAACATGTGAACGCTCTGCGCCTCTTTGCGCCGCACCACCAATGTGGAATGTACGCATTGTAAGCTGTGTACCCGGTTCACCGATTGACTGCGCCGCCATAACACCAACGGCCTCACCGATATTCACCTCGGTTCCGCGTGCAAGGTCACGTCCGTAACATTTCGCACAAACACCATGGCTTTCAGCTTCACACGTTAGAACTGAACGCACCTGAATTTCATCAATTCCGGCTGTTTCGATTTGTTCGGCTGTAACCTCGTCAATCACTTGAGACGCCTTAACAATCACTTCACCGGATAACGGATCTTTGATTTCAGTTGTCGGCGTACGACCCAGAATGCGTTCTGCCAAAGAAACAACAACATCTGCACCGTTCATAACTGCGCGCATTTTGATGCCATTTTCAGTTTCACAATCAACCTCAGTAATAATCGCATCTTGCGCCACATCAACAAGACGACGTGTCAGGTAACCGGAGTTCGCTGTTTTCAACGCTGTATCAGCAAGACCTTTACGCGCACCGTGCGTAGAGTTGAAGTATTCAAGAACTGTCAAACCTTCTTTAAAGTTCGAAATAATCGGGTTTTCGATAATTTCACCAGACGGCTTGGCCATCAAACCACGCATACCGGCAAGCTGACGAATCTGCGCTGCAGAACCACGAGCACCTGAATGTGCCATCATGTAAACGGCATTTAGATCTTCTGAAATATCAGAAATACGCGCCATCATGGCATCCGCAACATCATCTGTTGCCTTTGACCAAATATCAATAACCTTGTTGTACTTCTCACCTTTCGTGATCAAACCATCCATATATTGCTGTTCAAATTCAGCAACCTTATCGTTGGCTTCGGCAACAAGCTTTTGCTTTTCTACAGGAATAATCAAATCATCCTTACCGAAAGAAATACCTGAAATACACGCATATTTGAAACCAAGCTTCATCATGCGATCACAGAAGATAACCGTATCTTTCTGGCCACAATGACGATACACAGTATCAATCATGTTCGAAATTTCTTTCTTCGTCAGAACTTGGTTCAAAACGCTGAACGGAACATTCGGGTGGCGCGGTAAAAGCTCAGACAAGATAATACGACCTGGTGTTGATTCAACGATTTCCGTCTTCTTCTCACCATTTTCGTCAACGCCGTGATAACGACATTTGATCTTTGCATGCAACGACACTTCGTGGTTTTCAAGAGCATGAGCAATCTCACCCGCACCGCGGAAAATCATGCCTTCACCCTTTTCACCATCAAGCGCGATGGACATATAATAAAGACCCAAAACAATATCCTGAGACGGCACGATAATCGGCTTACCATTGGCCGGCGATAGAATATTGTTTGTCGCCATCATCAAACAACGCGCTTCAAGTTGCGCCTCGATAGACAATGGAACGTGAACAGCCATCTGGTCACCATCAAAGTCGGCGTTAAACGCTGTACACACAAGCGGGTGCAACTGAATCGCTTTACCTTCGATAAGAACCGGTTCAAACGCCTGAATACCAAGACGGTGCAATGTTGGTGCACGGTTCAGCATCACAGGGTGTTCGCGGATAACCTCTTCCAAGATATCCCAAACTTCGGGACGTTCCTTCTCAACCATCTTCTTTGCAGCTTTAACCGTAGAGGCCATGCCGTAAAGCTCAAGCTTGTGGTAAATAAACGGCTTAAACAGCTCTAGCGCCATTTTCTTCGGCAAACCACATTGATGGAGCTTTAATTCAGGCCCAACAACGATCACCGAACGACCGGAATAGTCAACACGCTTACCAAGAAGGTTTTGACGGAAACGACCTTGCTTACCTTTAAGCATATCAGATAGTGATTTCAACGGACGCTTATTCGCGCCAGTAATCACACGACCACGACGACCGTTATCAAACAACGCATCAACAGATTCCTGAAGCATACGCTTTTCATTACGCACGATAATATCAGGTGCGCGCAATTCCATCAAACGCTTCAAACGGTTGTTACGGTTGATCACGCGGCGATATAGATCGTTCAAATCTGATGTCGCAAAACGACCACCATCCAATGGAACAAGCGGACGCAATTCTGGTGGAAGAACAGGAACAACATCCAAAATCATCCACTCAGGGCGTGTGCCGGAATTAATAAACGCTTCAAGCAACTTGATACGCTTCACATATTTCTTACGCTTGGCTTCAGACCCAGTCTCTCTCAGGTCTTCTTCAACTTGTGCAAGCTCTTCTTCAAGATCCAAAGCAGACAAAATTTCTTTCATCGCCTCCGCGCCGATACCCGCACGGAAATTTTCCTCTCCATACTCATCTTGCGCGTCGTAATATTCTTCTTCGCTCAGAAGCTGTAATGGCTTAAGCGGAGTCATGCCCGGCTCGATCACGATGAAGTTTTCAAAGTAAAGAACGCGCTCAAGCTCCTTGAGCGTCATGTCCATAATGAGACCAATACGGGAAGGCAATGATTTCAAGAACCAGATATGCGCAACCGGAGAAGCCAGATCAATGTGGCCCATACGCTCACGACGAACCTTAGTCAATGTGACTTCAACACCACATTTTTCACAAATGATGCCTTTATATTTCATGCGCTTATACTTACCGCACAAACATTCATAGTCTTTTACGGGGCCGAAGATACGTGCACAGAACAAACCGTCTTTTTCCGGCTTGAACGTACGATAGTTGATCGTTTCAGGCTTTTTCACTTCACCAAAAGACCAGCTATTGATCTGTTGCGGTGATGCGATAGAAATACGAATATGGTCAAAGCTCTGCGGGCCTGTTGGTTGACCGAATAAGTTCATGAGTTCATTCATTTTATTTTCCCTTTTCTTTTCTGGGCTATATCTTTTAAATCACCGATTATTAGGACTTGGTTCCGCTCTGCTTCATATCAACATTCAGACACAGGGCTTTAAGCTCTTTCGTCAAAACGTTAAATGATTCAGGAATACCAATTTCGAAGTTGTCTTCACCGCGAACGATGCTTTCATAAACCTTCGAACGACCGGCAACATCATCGGATTTCACCGTCAACATTTCCTGCAACGTATACGCCGCGCCATAAGCCTGCAACGCCCAAACTTCCATCTCACCAAAGCGCTGACCACCAAACTGTGCCTTACCGCCAAGTGGCTGTTGCGTAACAAGTGAATATGGCCCGATAGAACGTGCGTGAATTTTATCATCCACAAGGTGATGCAGTTTCAGCATGTACATAATGCCAACCGTCACATCGCGGTGGAAATATTCACCCGTACGACCATCAATCAAACGCATCTGACCGGAAGCATTAACACCTGCCTTCTCAAGAAGATCAGTAATGTCACCTTCGTCTGCACCGTCGAAAACAGGCGTTCCCATCGGCACACCACTGCGCAGATTATTCGCCATTTCAAGGACTTCCTTCTCATCAAGATCAGAAACTTTTTCCTTATATTCACGCTCGCCGTATACAGTTTTAAGCTTTTCATCAAGCAGTTTACGTTCTTCTTTCGTTGGGTTTTTACGATCTTGGAACGCATCGATAATTTCACCGATTTGTTTACCAAAGTTCGCAGACGCCCAACCAAGATGCGTTTCCAAAATCTGACCAACGTTCATACGTGATGGAACACCAAGCGGGTTCAACACGAGATCAACTGTACGGCCATCTTCCAAATACGGCATATCTTCTTGCGGCATAATGCGTGATACAACACCTTTGTTTCCGTGACGACCAGCCATTTTGTCGCCCGGCTGCATTTTACGTTTCACAGCAACGAAGACTTTAACCATCTTCATCACCCCCGGTAACAATTCATCACCACGTTGAAGTTTTTCAACTTTGTTTTCGAAACGCTCTTTCAAGTCATCAACAGCAGCATCAAATGTTTTTGACATCGCTTCGATTTCTTCCATGCGCTTTTCGTCTTTAACAGCAACTTGACGCCATAGACCGCGCTTCATGTCATCCAAAGCAGTCTGCGTAATCACAGCCCCCTTCTTCAGAGATTCACCTTTCGGCCCTGTCGCAACAGTCTGCCCTTCAAGCATTTGTGCCAAACGACCATAGAAACCGTCCTCAAGAATACGACGCTCATCATCGCGGTCTTTTGCAAGACGTTCGATTTCCTCTTGTTCAATCGACATCGCACGCGCATCTTTATCAACACCGCGACGGTTAAACACGCGCACCTCAACGATTGTACCGGATGCACCAGGGGGTAAGCGTAGTGATGTATCTTTAACATCCGCAGCCTTCTCACCAAAGATCGCACGAAGAAGTTTTTCTTCCGGCGTCATGGGTGATTCACCTTTCGGTGTCACTTTACCGCACAAAATATCACCGGGGTGAACTTCTGCACCAATGTGAACAATACCGGCTTCATCCAAGTGTTTCAGCGCTTCTTCACCAACATTTGGAATATCGCGTGTGATTTCCTCTGCGCCAAGACGCGTGTCACGTGCCATCACCTCAAATTCCTCAAGGTGGATAGATGTAAACACATCATCGCGCACGATTGTTTCGTTGATCAAGATTGAGTCTTCGAAGTTGTAACCATTCCATGGCATGAACGCCACAGTGATGTTACGCCCCAAGGCCAACTCACCCAGATCCGTCGAAGGACCGTCAGCGATGATATCGCCCGGCTTCACATGATCACCAACTTTCAACAAAGGACGTTGGTTGATACATGTATCTTGGTTTGAGCGTTGGAATTTTGACAGCTTATAGATGTCAACCACAGGCTCATCCGCGCTTACGATTTCAGTCGCCTGCACAACAACACGCTGTGCATCAACTTTGGTTACAACACCTGCACGGCGTGCAACAACCGAAGCACCGGAGTCACGTGCAACAATCGCTTCCATACCTGTACCAACAATCGGCGCAGTAGAGCGCAACAATGGCACAGCCTGACGCATCATGTTTGATCCCATCAAGGCACGGTTCGCATCATCATTTTCCAAGAACGGAATAAGAGACGCAGCAACAGAAACCATCTGTTTC
The DNA here is from genome assembly GCA_965263215.1 of uncultured Micavibrio sp. Lineage (GTDB taxonomy): Bacteria > Pseudomonadota > Alphaproteobacteria > Micavibrionales > Micavibrionaceae > UBA1672. Next base: position 928,815 of record OZ253663.1, on the reverse strand, counting down.
GGTGAAACGTCCATATATTCAATTTGCTCGGCCGTGGCCATCACGTTCTCACCAGCCTGACGACAAGACACAAGGTCAGCTTCAAAACCGCCCGCTTTTGTCAAAACAGAGTTGGCCTGAGCAATTGTGTATCTGGCCTCTTCCATCGCCGACATATAAACCACTTCCGGCGTCACTTTACCATTTTCAACTTTACGATAAGGACTTTCGATAAAGCCGTACTGATTAACACGCGCAAAAGTCGCAAGTGAGTTAATCAAACCAATGTTCGGACCTTCCGGCGTTTCAATCGGACAAATACGACCATAATGCGTTGGGTGAACGTCACGTACTTCAAATCCGGCACGTTCACGCGTAAGACCACCCGGCCCAAGCGCAGAAAGACGACGTTTATGCGTAATTTCAGAAAGCGGGTTTGTTTGATCCATAAACTGTGAAAGCTGAGATGAACCAAAAAACTCACGAACAGCGGCTTGCGCAGGTTTAGAGTTGATCAAGTCATGTGGCATATATGTGTCAATCTCAACAGATGACATACGCTCACGAATGGCACGCTCCATACGAAGCAAACCAATACGAACCTGATTTTCCATCAATTCACCAACGGAACGAACACGACGGTTACCAAGGTTATCAATATCATCAACCTCGCCTTTACCATCTTTCAAATCATGCAGATATTTAACGATTGCAAGAATGTCATCCTTGCAAAGGATACGGAACTGATCTTCAGCATCAAGATCCAAACGCGCATTCATTTTCACGCGACCAACCGGCGATAGATCATAACGCTCTGCATCGAAGAATAGCGATTCAAACAACGCCTGAGCCGACTCAACCGTTGGCGGCTCACCCGGGCGCATAACACGATAAATATCGATCAACGCCTCTTCGCGTGTGTCACACTTATCGGCCATCAATGTATTACGCATATATGGACCAACATTCAGATAATCAATATTCAGAAGGCTAAGCTCTTGAACATTGGCTTCGTCTAGCTTCTCAAAATCACCTTCTTCAATTTCATGTCCTGCTTCGAATAAAACCAAACCTGTTTTATTGTCAAAGATGTCTGTCGCAAGGTATTGACCAATAATCTGCTCACCTTGAACCAAGATTTCTTTCAATCCATCTTCTGTGAACTTTTTCGCCTTGCGCGGTGTAATTTTTGTGCCCTCTTCCGCCACAACTTTACCTGACTTGGCATTGACAAGATCATAAGGAAGCTTAACGCCGCGTAAACGCTCACCGTCAAACGCTGTTCTCCAACCTTTTTTATCTTTCTTATATGACACACCATCATAGAAAACATTCAGCAATTCTTCGTTGGACATGCCCTGAACCATCAACGGATCAATTTGCTCGTCATTTGCTTCTGCTTCTGCACGTAATTTTTGCGTTTCTGCACTGTCCAAACAACGCAAGAAAGTTGTCAAAGGCAATTTACGGCGACGATCAATACGTACATACATAAGATCTTTGGCGTCAAATTCAAAATCCAACCATGAACCACGATATGGGATAACACGGGCAGAGAATAAATATTTACCTGAAACGTGGTTCTTACCACCATCATGATCAAAGAAAACGCCCGGTGAACGGTGCATTTGCGAAACGATAACACGCTCCGTACCATTCACAACGAATGTACCGTTTTCAGTCATCATCGGCATATCAACCATGTAGACATCTTGTTCTTTGATGTCACGAATTGAACGCAAGCCCGTGTCTTCATCAACATCAAAAACAGACAAACGCAATGTCACACGTAATGGCGCCGCGTATGTCATGCCACGTTGCTGACATTCTTCCACATCATATTTCGGCTTTTCAAATTCGTATTTTACAAAGTCGATTTCAGCTTTGTCACCGAAGTCACGAATAGGAAACACAGAGGCCAAAACTTCCTCTAAACCAGTAATTTCACGGTCATCCGCGGGAACGTCTTTTTGTTGAAAACGCTCATAAGAGTCACGCTGAAGCTCGATCAAATTTGGCATCTGAGCGACTTCATCAATACGTCCAAAACTACGACGCACCCTTTTACGACCTGTAAAACTCTCTATACTGTTAGCGGAAATATACTTTTTTGATTCTTTTTTGGCTTTTGCTGCGCACATAATGATCCTACCTTTTTCAATTTCCTTGCTCCGAAAAGCAAAACAACCACTTCTCAGCATCTTCGATCCGATGCTAAAGCGGCTTTCATTTTTTAACGTTTTTGCACCTTAATAAGGTCCGTATTTAATACCGGTATCACGTTCATCCCAGAAACTTTGTCTGCTATATGGCCTACAGTAAGGTCATTGTCAACCTTAATGTTGCTCCACATGCGAAAAAGCATCCCCCGCATTAAAAAAAGCGGGAAATGCTGTATAAGTAATGTAATTATTATTTAAGAGCGACAGTTGCGCCAGCAGCTTCAAGCTTACCTTTGATTTCGTCAGCTTCAGCTTGAGGTGCACCTTCTTTGATTGCGCCACCAGCTTCAACAAGGTCCTTTGCTTCTTTCAAGCCAAGACCTGTGATCGCACGTACTTCTTTGATCACTGCGATTTTGTTACCACCGGCAGATTCAAGAATAACATCGAAGTCACTCTTTGCTTCTGCACCACCGGCGTCACCACCAACAGCAGCAACAGCAACAGGTGCAGCAGCAGCAGCTGTCACGCCCCACTTCTCTTCAAGAAGCTTTGAAAGCTCAGCAGCTTCCAAAACACTCAATTCAGAGAGTTGATCAACAAGTTTTTCTAGATTAGCAGCCATAATATTTTCTCCTTTTTTAACTATAAATAATTTTGCTGTTTAAACTTTTTTACTAACTTTTTTCGCCATACGCCTTGGTTACACCAACCAATTCACGCGCAGGTGCCTGCATAACGCCTGCAATTTTCTGCGCAGGTGCCTGTAGCAATCCAACAAGCTTGGAACGAATTTCGTCCAAAGATGGCAATTTCGCAATCGCTTCAACGCCTGCAGCGTCCAAAATCATGTCACCCAAAGCACCACCAAGAATGACAAGCTTGTCATGATCTTTTGCAAATTTGTGTGCAACCTTGGCCGCTGCCACAGGATCTTGCGACGATGCAACACCAGTCGGCCCGGTGAACAAATCATCCAGTTGCTCGAACTGTGTGCCTTTAATCGCAAGCTTTGTCAGAGAGTTCTTTGTCACCTTAAAAGATGCGCCCTCCGCACGTAATTGCGCACGAAGATCAGTGAGCTCAGATACACTCAAACCTGAATAATGTGCAACCACAACCAATTCGTCATTAGAAAAGCGCTCATTAAGCTCTTTAATTTCTGCTTCTTTTTGTGCCCGGCTCATGCCCATAGGTCTTACTCCTAATTCTTAAAATTCTTCCAATAAAAAAGTGGCCTTCAAAGCCACCTATCCAATTACGACAAAAACAAACCCCCGTATATTTGGGGCGCTTACTTTCTATCTATGTAGGGCTTACACATGCCTACAGTCTTGGACAGATTTATTTAACGAGCCAGTTTCTATAGGTAAAAAACCGGCTCGTCAAGTAATTTTATTCTTTATGCCGCTTCAACGGTTTCCAGATTGATTTTCAAACCCGGACCCATTGTTGAACTTAAAGACATCTTTTCAATAAATGTACCTTTGGCACCGGTTGGTCTTGCCTTGCGAATAGCTTCAACAAATGCAGAAACATTCTCAGCCAGTTTTTTATCATCAAATGATGCTTTACCAACACGGGCATGCACAACGCCTGCTTTTTCTGCGCGAAATTCAAGAGCACCGCCCTTGGCATCTTTAACAGCCTGCTCGACATTTGGTGTCACCGTACCAAGCTTCGGGTTCGGCATAAGACCTTTTGGCCCAAGAACCTTGGCAACGCGGCCAACAAGCCCCATCATATCAGGCGTCGCAATACAGCGATCAAATTCAATGGCACCGCCCTGAATTTTCTCAACCAAATCTTCCGCACCAACGATGTCCGCGCCTGCCGCTTTGGCTTCTTCGGCTTTATCATCTTTTGCGAAAACAGCAACACGCACTGTCGCGCCTGTTCCGTTTGGAAGGCTTACCATGCCACGCACCTGTTGATCGGCGTGCTTCGGGTCAACACCCAAATTCAAGGCAATTTCGATAGTTTCATCGAACTTACGCTCTTTCGCGAAGCCCTTAAGAAGAGAAATAGCATCGTTAAGCGCGTAAAACGCCTCGCGATCGATTTTTTCTGCAAATGCTTTTGCTTTTTTACTTTTTGCCATGATTTAACCCTCCACGACTTCGATACCCATAGAACGGGCCGAGCCTTCGATAATTTTCATTGCTGCATCAATGTCATTTGCATTCAAATCTTCCATTTTCTTTTCAGCAATTTCTTTAACCTGTGACTTACGCACCTGACCAACTGTTTCACGGCTAGGGTTGTTCGCACCACTTTTCACCTTCGCCGCTTGCTTCAAGAAGTAGCTCGCAGGTGGTGTCTTGGTGATGAAGTCAAATGAACGGTCTTCATAAACAGTGATAATCACCGGAATAGGAATACCTTTGCTGTCTTCTGTCTTTGCATTGAATGCTTTACAGAATTCCATGATGTTTACACCGTGCTGACCCAAAGCCGGACCAACTGGTGGAGATGGGTTGGCTGCGCCACCCATAATTGTCAGACTGATAGAGCCTGCCTTTTTCTTTGCCATTGTGTTTCTCCTTTATGCAATAGCGATTTTGGAGTTCGCGGTTCGGCTCTTACATGGAACTTTCGTAAGATAACCTCCCACGGCTAATTAGCTGCGGACAATAGACAAAGCTTTCAGGGAAATCAAGGAAAATATGCGGCGGCTAAGTTCGTATCAAACCTTTCACCAAACCAACATTACGACTATCGGGATATATCTGCTGTGACAGCACGCTTTGAGGTATGCCATAATGCTCTGACAGCACGCCCTTTACCACTTCACGAATATCAATAGTCGGCCTTAAGTCTCGTCCCTGATAAAGATCAGAACTTTTTAAACCGGGCCATTTATGAACAACGCGCCCACCCTTTAATGCACCGCCGAATAGAAATGCCGTGCCCGCCGTGCCGTGATCTGTGCCGCGATTGCCATTCGGCCTTGCGGTACGCCCAAATTCAGTGATCGCAATAACCGCAGTTTTTGACCATGCCGAGCCTAAGCCTTTTTTAAGCTCATCAATGCCGCGCGCGAACAGCGACAGGTTATTCGCCATGCGTCCGCCTTCCGTTCCTTGCTGAACATGCGTATCCCATCCGCCAAGCTCTAGCGTCGCAATACGCGGGCCATCAGGACGGGCGAGCCACTGCCCCGCCGTTTTCGACATGGTGACAAAGGCTTGCGGTGAACGGCTCTTGCGTGTCATCTTCCGCTCATTACCCTTCATGGCATCCATGCTCATGTCTTGGATGTTAATCGCTTTGGCAAAGTTTTTCGAAAAAACCTTATCGCGTGCATATACTTTTTCAACCAAAGAAAGGTAATCTTCCCCCACATCGGGCAATGCAGAGGGCGCCCATGAATTGACACTGGCCTCCCCGCGCATAATGGTTGGCAACCCCTGACCGAAGGCCAACGCCGCATCCTCATTCGCGTTTATCGCGCTCACCAAACGATTAAGCCAACCTGAATCTAGTCCGTTCGGTCTGCTTGATCCGAGTTCCAGAACGTTTTGCGCATCAAAATGTGAACGCTCACGGTAAGGTGAAGCGGACGCGGGAATAGCGATCATTTCGCCTTTCTCATATAATTTTGCAAATGGCTCTAAACTGGGATGCAGGCCAAAAAAAGGATCTACGCGCAAAAGCGCATCCGAACTCAGTGCCAAGTCACCGCGTAAATTCGTATAATCTTTATCACCATAAGGTGCAAGCGCCGCCATACCATCCATACCGCCGCGTAAAATAACCACAACCAAACGCCTATCGGTTATGGCATTGGCAAAAACCATCCCGGGATAAAGCGTACCCGCCATAGCCAAAGCCGCCGTTGAACACATCCCCTTTATAAAGTCACGTCTTGAAACCATCTTGTTATCTCCTCTGCCATTCCGGACTGGCGAGCATGAGTGCCAAACCATCCACGGGGCTTGGTGCGCGCTCAATCCATGTTAATGTGTCTGCACTGGCCACGCTGCCAAAAGCGCCGCGCGCAAAATCTAACGGATTTTCTTTCGGTCTGATGATTTGCGCAAAAGCATGGCACCATTCAACGCGGTTCATCATTGCATTGGGCGAGAGCCAGTCATCCGTTGTGTCCGGCCAGCCTTTCGGTGATGGCGCCTGAAAGGGCAAATGATCCAAAAGCGCGAGCGATTGTGCCACGCGCTTAAACGGCATCTTACTTGCTGGAATATCCATCAGGCGAAAACACGACACCACCATCTCGTATGGTTTTTTAATCTTCGGCAGCGGATTTTTCCAAACCTCCGGCATATTGATAAGCGTATCAACCATAGATCGAAGATCACCATCCGTATTGATAAAGGTACGTTCCAGTTTTCTAATACTGGAGTTGGATGGATTATCACTGATGAAATGCCGCGCCATTTTTGTGGCGATAAAACGCGCGGTAGACGGGTGACGCGCCAAATCATTCAACGCCGCAATCCCCTGCGCCTGATTTTTCTGATCGTATTTTTTACCGAGCAGCACATGCTCACCCGGTTCATGAATGTATTTTATGAATTCAAAACCCCCGCCACCTTGCTTTGGCGGTTTGACCGTCCACCCTGTTAAAATTTTGGCAAATCCAATCACATCTTGTTGTGTGTACCCACCATCGACGCCAAGCGTATGCAGTTCCAAAATTTCGCGGGCGAGATTTTCATTCAAGCCGCGATTACGCCTTTTTCCGATAACTGAATTCGGGCCGAAGGACTGAACATTATCCAGATAAACAAGCATGGCCGGATGCTCTACCACCGCGCGGAGCATATCAGAAAATTTGCCGAGGACATGCGGGCGAATGGCTTCGCGTTCGTACGCCCCCATAAGACCCGCGATATAAGGCTTGCCTTTGAAGGATACCGCGAAGTGATTACTCCAGAACATCACCAAGCGTTCAATGAGCGGCGTATCAGTATTGATGCCATGTTGAAACCGCGCTTCCATTTCATCACGGTACAGTTCCAGGCCGCTTCTGATTATTTTTTTACGCTCGGCCTGCTTTGCGGCCTTTATTTTGCTAACCTGCCTTGCGATTTCATCCGTAGATTTGAATGAGCCGGACAAAGTCGTTTGCGCTCCTGACTTAATTTGCGCTTTGAGCCACCCTTTCGGGTTTTGTGCAATACGGCGCATATCTTCGCCGCTTGCCCCTAAACCGAACCGATGCGCCGCAATATATGATTGATAAGTCACGTCATTTCCCCTCAAAAATGTTCGCTTTAGGGATTATACGTGACTTTTTCCGAATATCCTTCGGAATTTATAAAACGCACATAAAACAAAGCCTGCTTAAGATAAGCAGGCTTATGTCTGAATAATAATTTTTGGCTAATAACCACGCTATCCCGGCTTCATCGCCGTTGGTGCAGTCGGACCACCAAGCTCAACTTGCTGCTCAAGCTGCTGGGCCAAAACAAGATCTTGTTCCGGTGTCGTTGTCTCTGGCTGCGGTTCAGGCTCAGTGCCAATTGCAGGAGAGATATCTTTCATGCCGTCGTTCATTTGCATATGCATAGCAAATTCGTCAGCATCTTTAATATATTCAGCCAAGTCACCAAGACCTGCTTCTTCAGCCATTTCATGAAAAGCAGCAAGCGTCGCGCGGTCGTCGTCCGGCCCATTTGCGCCCATTGCTTCGTTAAGCTGTCCCTGAAAAATCCCAAAAGCACTTAAAGCCATATAAATTGCCGCAATAGCCGGATTCATGTCTTGCTTGTCAAGCGTGACAGGCATGTCCATTTCTTCGCCATTGTGAGCAGGATTAGCCTCATCCAAGACATCGTTCTCAACGCCGGACTCGATTCTATTACTAGCTGCAAGATCTTTTGACTTCATTTCGTCGGCAACACTCTTATCAAGTGCTTGTTGATTATCATCTACATTTCCGGCCAGAACATTATTATGCTGACTTGCACGACCACTTGCACCGCCGATATATTCACCAGCCATGTCGTATGTTTCTTCATTCCCCGAGTTAACAACATTCAGATGTATGTCATTGGGAGAATATTTTGCCAAATTCGGATCAAGATGAATGCCCTGAAAGTATGCTTCGCGCTCTGCGGCTGAATCCAAATCATTTGGATTATCGTCAATGCCGTCAGGCTTAATATCGTCAGGCTTAAAATTCATGCTCATATCTTTCTACCACCTAAATTTTTTATTAGTTATGCCCATTTTACACAAGAACAGTCAAGTAACGCAAATAAATTCGGGTAAAAATCGGTTTTTACGCTGCATCTTGCATGAAAACAGGCTCATCGCTCTCACCGTCACACACTTTTTCAAGGATGCCGCGTTCGGTGATATAGCCCGTAACAAGGCGTGCAGGCGTGATATCGAAAGCCGGATTTGCGCCCTCTGAGAGGGTGATTTGGAATTCTTCGACTGCCCCATCGGCTTTTAGACCACTCATATGCGTGACCTCACGCGAATCGCGTTCTTCAATTGGGATCAGATCGCCACTTTCCATGGAATAATCAATCGTCGGATATGGCAGCGCTATATAGAACGGTACGTTATTATCCTTCGCCGCCAGTGCCTTAAGATAGGTTCCGATTTTATTACACACATCGCCGTTACGCGTGACGCGGTCAGTCCCAGTTAAGCATAAATCCACCTGCCCTTTTTGCATCAAATGCCCGCCTGCATTATCGGCAATCACCGTATGCGGCACGCCGTGTTGTTGTAATTCGTAGGCGGTCAGCAAAGCCCCTTGATTACGCGGGCGCGTTTCATCCACCCAGACATGGATGTCAATCCCCGCGTCATGCGCCATATAAATAGGAGAACTGATAGTTCCGTAATCAACCGTAGCGAGCCATCCCGCGTTACAATGTGTCAGAATGTTGAGCGTCTTACCGCCTTTGGCCTCGGACATTTTCTTGAGTAATGGTAAACCGCTGAGGCCGATATTGCGGTTAATCTCAACATCCTCATCACAAATCTCGCCGGCGCGCTTATAGGCCGCCGCAACGCGCTGCTCACCTTCAAACGGCTTTACGGCCTTGACCATTTCATCCAAAGCCCAACGCAAATTCACCGCCGTTGGTCGTGTCGCGAGCAGGGTTTTATAAGCCGATTCCAGATTTTCATCTGATGCATCTTTGCGCAATGCAAGACATAAACCATAAATCCCAGTCGCCGCCAATAACGGTGCGCCGCGAGTCCACATTTCAGATATTGCGCGCGCGGCTTGTTCCATTTCAGTCAATTTGACGTGCACGAGCTCCCAAGGGAGTTTTCGTTGATCGAATATCCGCACCGACCAACCATCATCATTCAACTCAATAGAGCGATAATGCGTACCATTAATTTTCATGAGTTAATCTCCAAACTTTAAGCATCAACAGATTCAGGAAGGATATCGTTAAAATCATTCAATATACGATGGCCGTATGAATCAGACATGGTTTTCTCACGATCTAGGATAATGACATTCATCCCTGCACTGGAGGCCGCTGTAATTTCTTCAATGCTATCCGACAAAAACAAGATTTCATTAGCAGGAACTTTAATTTCTGCAGCAATTTTCTCGTAGCTTTCAGGGATTTTCTTGCCACCGATTTCCGTGTCGAAATACCCAGAAAACAGGCCGTTCAAATCACCCTTCTCAGTATGGCCGAACAGTAATTTTTGCGCAGGAACAGAACCTGATGAATAGACGTATAAGTCAATGCCCTGCTCTTTCCAGCGTTTCAAACCATGCACGGCGTCTTCATATATATGGCCATGAAATTCACCATTTTTATAGCCATCCGCCCAGATCATACCCTGAAGGGTTTTTAGCGGCGTTACTTTTTGATCTTCATCAATATAGCGCAGCATAACCTCGATCACTTCTTCAAGGCTTAGATCAGGATTTTTCTCTTCGTCACGGACAGCATCAAGAAGTTCCGCAATCTCTTTATCATGATCCCACACATAATCAGGCAGGTGATTATAGGCGTATGGAAACAGCGTATCCTTCACGAACGACAAAGAACTTGTCGTGCCTTCAATATCTGTGACTATGGCTTTTATTTCCTGCGTCATGAATTATGCCGCCTTTTCTGTGTTGTTATCGAATTTCGGGAAGTCTTCGGCAATTTCATCACCTGTGAAATCAGCGACCCATCCATCTTTGGATGTGAATAAACGAATGCAGGTTAAATGCGGGTTTGGCCCCATGTCAAACCAGTGCTTTGTTCCTGTCGGAACGCTCATCAAATCGCCGCGCTCACACAAAGTCATGTAAACCTTACCATCAACGCGTAAATAGAATATCCCTGCCCCTTCAACGAAAAAACGCACTTCGTCTTCGCTGTGTGTATGCTCGCTCAAGAATTTATTACGCAGTTCATCTTTTTGCGGGTGGTCAGATGACAGGCGAATAATATCAACAGACTCATAGCCATTTTCCGTTTTCAAACGATCAATATCATTGGCGTAGGCCTGCATTACCGCCTCGTCATCGGCATCTTCAGGCAAGGGCGCTTGCGTTTCCCAGCGCTCAAAGCGAACCCCGATTTTATTGAGTTCTTCGGCCATAACCGCACCATCGGTTGTGTCCAAAATAACATTCTCAGGCTGCGTGTCCGGATAAAGCGTTAATCGGCTCATCTTCTTTTCCTTCTTGTGATTGCATTAGTCTAACATTCATTTCGCATGAAAGCAGCATTTCTGTTGCTTCGATCACGCGCATGGCTTCGGCCATATCCTGCCCCCAGCCATATATACCGTGACAGCGAATTAGAAAGGCCGGTGTATCAGAGCGCGCTTTTAATATAGGCTCTACTCGCGCACTCAAATCGTTCATGTCTTGTGTATTTTCAAAGAGCGGCAATGCAACGGAAACATCATGTGTTTCAACCCCGCGATACGCCTTGAGCATTTCATAACCGCTTAACACCACATCATCGCCGCCCTTCATAAGACGCGTTAAAACGGTGCAAGGCACGGAATGTGTATGCAAAATTGCATTCACTTCGGGGTAGAGACGATAGAGCAAACAGTGAAGCAAAGTTTCCGCTGACGGTTTCTTATCTTCCAGTGGCACGCCTTGCATATCGGCGCGCATGATTTCCTCGGGCTTGAGCTGCCCTTTATGCGCCCCTGAAACAGTAATCGCCATTTCATCCTCGCCTAAGCGCATGGAATAGTTTCCACTGGTCGCAGGCGCAAGATTAAGCTGATCCAAACGGTTGCCCGCCTTGATAATTTCCTGCACTGCGTGTTCATATAAAATAGCCATAGCCCTTTTATAATCAAAGGCTATGGCTTAATCAAATGCTATTGAGTGTTCTGAATTACTATTCCTTGAATTTTTCTATCGTGACATCACTTTGAAAAATTGTGGCAAAAGAATTTTGAGGGATTTCATTCCACTTATTATCGTAATCGTCTAAAGGCTCTGACACGACAACGATGTTTTCCTCAGGGAAATAACTCGCGCCCTCGATGGAATCTTCCACACCATCAATCCACCCGGACTGAGATGAATAGAACTGCGTTTTACTTTTCGCATTGTGTGCATATCGAAGCGTATAAATCTTTTGCCCGTCACTGATCGCGCAAGACAAATTCAAATATCCACCCGGAACATTATTATCAATAAGCGCCTTTTCAACACGCTCAACCATTTTAAGCAACCCTTGCTTAGGGTTATCTTGCAAACCATAGGTTAACGCCAAAAGGAAAAAAGTCTCACTATCTGTCGTGCCTTTTAATTCAGTATATAATTCCGGCGCTATTTCTAACTGCAAATCACGGCGTATTTTGTCGAATTCCGATACCCCCCCATTATGCTGAAACAACCAATTTTTATATTTAAAGGGATGACAATTGCTCTGCTGCACCGCACCTGTCGTCGTGGCACGCACATGCGCAAAGAAAATACGCGACCGAATTTGTTTGCAGAGCTCACGTAAATTCAGATTACTCCATGCAGGCCTCGGATCTTTATACAGGCCAGGCTCCGGCCTTTCGGCATACCAACCAATACCGAACCCATCACCATTCGTCGCCATCAAATTACCATCTGTACTGAAGTTCATTTCAGTATGAAGGCTTTGTTCCACCAAAGAATGACCGGGAAGCGTGATAAGTTGCTCGATAAAGATAGGTTGCCCGCTATAGGCGATCCAGCGACACATACAAATATAACCTTTAATTATTTTATTATTCGGACAGAATGCCCTTTAAGATATTAAAATAGTTACAAAAAACATACTTCAATGCAAGTAATATGCACGGTAATAGTTAAATATTTGTGAACAGTATTTGCATAAAAGCCATAAAATCAGTATAATTCGCCAAAGTTTCAGGAAATCGCACAAATACTCGACTTCCACCCCTACTCGCCACAGTAGAAGGGTTTATTAGAATGAAACAAAATTAATTATGTAAAATAAAAAGGGTGATAATATGAGAATCGGTATTTTAACGACAGGTAATGAAGAAGAAGATAACCGCCTGGTAGAAGCAGCTCAAGAACGCGGCCACGATGCAAAATTACTGCATCTTAAGAAATGCAGCCTAAGCGTATGTCTGGATGCGCCGGAAGTATATTACGAAGGCGAATCTATTAGTCAGGATCTTGATCTAATCATTCCACGCATTGACACGCCGCACACTGAATACGGCTTAACCATTCTAAGACAGTTCCAGTCTATGCGTATTTTCACATCAGATTCTGCGCGTGCGTTAGAGTTAGGGCGTGACAAATTACGTTGTGTTCAGCGCCTATTAAGAGAAAATGTACCATTTCCTTCAACAGGATTTGCACATTCAACAGAAGATTTCGACAACATCATCAAGACTGTTGGCGGTGTTCCTTTAATCATCAAATTAGTTGAAGGCACAGAAGGTGTCGGCGTTTTCTTGGCAGACGACATGAAGCACGCTGTGAACCTGCTTAAAACTTTCAAGCAGCTTTCAACACCATTGATTGTCCAAAAATTCATCGAAGAATCAGCAGGTACTGATGTTCGCGCCTTTGTTGTCGGCGGAAAAATCGTAGCCGCGATGCAAAGAAAATCCAAAGATGGTGATTTCCGCGCAAACATCGCATTAGGCGGCGTTAGTGAATCTGTAGAGCTAACCGCGCTTGAAAAAGAAGTTGCCTTAAAAGCAACACAAGCTATCGGCATTAACGTTGCCGGCGTTGATCTTATTCGCTCGGACAAAGGGCCGTTGGTTATTGAAATCAATGTGTCACCAAACTTTGGTGGTAAATGGGGACTTGAGGATGTTTCAGGTGTCGACGTTGCAGGCGAAATTGTGGAATATGCCGTGCGTCAAAAAGGCGATGTCCAAAAAGAAATCCAACTCTTTAAAGAAGCCGTTTAAAACGGCTTCTCTAGTCTGAATTATTCATATATAAACAATCAGTTTTTCAACAAATAGGTTTTCGATTACGAAGCACTACTACAATCTTTAGAAGGTTACAAAAATGAGAATAGGTATTTTGACCACGGTCAATGAACACGAAGATAAACGTTTATTAGAAGCCGGATTAGAACGCGGCCATGATATCAAAATACTCGAACTTCAAAGATGTAGCTTAAGTGTGTGTATGGACGCGCCCGAAGTGTATTATGACGGCGAACCTATCAGCAAAAACTTTGATGTCATTATTCCGCGCATTGACACCCCCGAAACAGAATACGGCCTGATCGTTTTAAAACAATTTGCGGCCATGCGCATTTTTATTTCCGATAAACCACGCGCGCTGCAACTTGGCCGTGACAAACTCAGATGTGTGCAAAGATTATTGCGTGAAGGCGTACCCTTCCCCTCAACAGGATTTGCGCACTCATCCGAAGATTATGAAAACATCATCCAAACTGTTGGCGGCGTGCCATTGATCATCAAATTGGTCGAGGGCACAGAAGGCGTTGGCGTTTTTCTTGCCGATGATAAAAAACACGCAATCAACCTGCTTAAGACATTCCAGCAATTATCAGTACCCTTAATTGTTCAGAAGTTCATCGCAGAATCGGCGGGAACGGACATCCGCGCATTTGTTATCGGTGATGAAATCATTGCCTGCATGCAACGTAAATCCCAAGACGGCGATTTCCGCGCGAATGTCGCACTTGGCGGTGAACCAAATCACGTCACCTTAAGCAAGGAAGAGCAGGATATCGTCCTTAAAGCAGCGCGTGCGATTAACATAAACATCGCAGGCGTGGATATTATACGATCCGACAATGGTCCGCTTGTCATTGAAATAAACGTATCCCCCGGCTTTACGGGGCTAGAGAGCATAACAGGCGTTGATGTCGCAGGAAAAATTATAGAATTTGCCGTCGAATCCAAAGAAAAAGCCAGTAAAAAACGGACGCCATTAACAAACAGATGAAACTGCTGTATAAATGACTTCTCCTTAATTTTTATGTGTTTACAGACAAGGATCATCAGCGTGAAAGTTTTTAAACTCGTCATCCTTTTGGCCACATTGTCCTTACTTTTTGCGCTCTCTTATTTCTTTTTTTACACTGAAAATCCAGAGTCAACGGCCTACGATAAACACTCCCTGAACTCCTTGAAGAAAATGCCCGCGATATCAAGCGCACCTAACAAAAAGGACAAAGAAAACAAAACTCTGTTATCAGAGCACCGCTTTGAAAGAAAAAACTTTTCTCAAAACGACCAAAACACCAAGATCTTAAATTCAATAGATTATTTCTTTTTTTCTCCGCCCAAGCCATGGCCCGAAAATTTGAAATTCCCGTTAATAGTTCATTTAAATGACCACAATGATCTAGCATATAGCGCAGAATACATCTCGCAGGATAATATGACGTTCCACTTCCCCGCATTTTCCATTGTGCCGCAAACAGATCAGCTCTACGCACACCTCAATATTGATGAGCGTATGAAAAAAACAAACAATCCCTTTAATGCCACTGTCAATGATAACAAAACCGTAAAAAGCGCCGTTAATTTTAAAACGTTTCGAGAGCACACAAAAAAAATACTGCCGCCATTAACGGCCTTAATTGATAATGTAAAAGAAAAATATCCGATAGACGAAAAACGTATATATCTAATCGGTTGCGGCTTTGGCGCAGCAACGCTTTTTCACCTTATTGAAAAACAACCGGATCGCTTCGCCTCTTTGGTTGCACTAAGCGGCACATGGCAGTCAGAAAATTACAATAAATTCAAATCCACACCTATCTTGACTTTAAACGGTAAAATAAATGCGATGTTTTTAAACATTTCAGGGGAAGCCTTTACCGCCAATGTCAAAAAAGCAGGTGGAAAAGCAATCTATAAAGGCTTTGAATCTATGCCGCACACATGCTCTCACAAGGACTTCTACGCGAGTAATGTATGGAAGTGGATGTTTGCACAAAAACGACAATAAAAAATCCCCGCAACAAGACGCTGCGGAGATTGAAACTTTTCTAATCCAAAAGTCTTGATTAAGCGGCCATAGATTTCGTTGCTTTTTGTACAACCTTATTGATTTCCGCGCTTACTGGCTCAGAACTTTCGGTTAAAACCTTTGTTCCGATTTCAGAAATCTTAGTCGCACCTGCCATAAAATCATCGAAGTTGGCTTGAACAATTTTGTTCTGCACTTCTGCAAATTCATTAATTGTCTTACTGCCCATTGCTTCTTTCACGAACTTAGCTTGCTTCTCAGCAGAGCTTTGCGCCATCGATATAACTGTTCCGAATATGTCTTCAAAACCTTTCATCATGATTGCGCTAGACTTCGTGCATGCGTCAGAATACTGCGCACCGAAATCAGTCGTGTCTTTGATAATTTTATCAAATTGTGTTGCTGTCTGTGTTGTCTTGCTCATTATAATCTCCATAATTTTGTCGATACGCGAGTGGCAAAGAAGTTACCCCAATAAGGGAAATTAAATTACCAACTTATTTTGCATCGCACAATACAAAATAAATATATAATTGCTCTACGGTGATGTCAAGATATTTTTGTGCGGCGCACAAAAATGGGTTTATATGTGCAAAATTAGACAATTAGGGCAAAACGCTGTATAATCCGTCACTATTGTTTTGTAGGCTTATCCTACGTTTTTTGGGTTTTACTTCTTTATTCGGCGCTTTAATGATTGTGAATAATAAACATAGCCAGAAAAGTAACTGGTGTATTTCTGCTTTCGAAAATATTCGGGCGTACTTTTCTTTGTCACTAGCGCTTATCTGCATAATCACACTTATCCCAACACAGACAGAAGCAAAGCGCAGCAAAGGTAATGTGTATCAAGAAAAATATGCTGCTTTTGTGATGGATGCCGATACGGGCCTGATCCTTCACCGTGAGAATGCCAACAAAACACTTCACCCCGCATCGCTGACAAAAATGATGACCCTTCTGATGGTATTTGACGCAATTGATAGCGGCAAGCTTAAGCTCTATCATCGTGTGCGCATTTCAGAACATGCCGCCAGTATGATCCCAAGCAAGCTCGACCTTCCGGTTGGATCATCGATAAAGGTTAAAGATGCAATTTATGCCCTCACGACAAAATCCGCCAATGACGTAGCCGTTGCGATAGCCGAAAAACTGGGCGGAACGGAAGCTAACTTTGCAAAGATGATGACAAAAAAAGCGCACAAAATCGGCATGACGAAAACGCGTTTTAAAAATGCCTCGGGCCTGCATGACCCCAGACAGGTCAGCACAGCGCGAGATATTGCACGCCTGTCGCGTACGCTTATTAATGATTACAGCAGGCATTATCATTACTTTTCAACGCAAAGCTTCACGTATCAAGGCAAAACATATAAAAGCCATAACAAACTGATGCAAACATATCAGGGTATGGATGGTTTGAAGACAGGTTATATTAAGGCCTCCGGCTTTAACCTCGCAGCATCTGCTGTTCAGAACGACCGCAGGCTCATTGGCGTTGTATTTGGTGGCCGCACAGGCAAGCTCCGCAATGCGCAGATGAAAAAGCTTTTGGACGACGCGTTCCAAAAAGTCCAAACACTGCAAATTGCGAACAGAAACGTACCCATCCCGCAAACAAAGCCTGAGTTTCAAACGCTTGAATTGGCGAGCGTAGAACCGGCGACAAAATCTTATGAAGAGCCTGAAACTATCGACATAAGGCCGCCCAATGTATCGCGCTGGGATATGCTGGATTCCTCACTGGAGCATTCGATGTTTAACCGCATGATCGGTCAAGGTGATTATGATCAAACCGTACGCAGCCGCATCGAAACCGGATTAATCGCAATTTCCGCGCACATGAAAGAAACATTGCCGCCGGAACTCTACGATGATGAGGAAAGAAAACCTGTCAAACTCGCCTCTAACGGGCACATTAAAAATGATCTGTCCCAAACAGGCGACTGGGCGATACAGATTGGCGCCTTCACCACAAGAGACAGGGTAGACATTGCCATCACACAAAGCCTGAACAAATTACCCGGCGACCTGAAACACGGTAACAGCACAGTAGCACCACTTAAAACGGCGCAAGGCTGGATCTATCGCGGACGCCTTCAGGGATACACAAAGGCCGCGGCAAATGACGCGTGCAAAATCCTGCATGACTGCATCCCTATCGCGCCCGACGCACAATAGTGAAAATCTTTCAGACCTATCAAAACGAAGATTTATATTGAGATTCAATCCTTAATACGGAATGCTTTTGGCTCTGTTTCCGAAAGCTTCTTAAGCTCGCGCGAAAGCGGCATAGCATAATCAAACTGCGCAATAACACGGTGTGATTTTGTATCAATAATGCGCAAGAAAACATCAACTTGCTTTGCCCTAACAATGTACGCTCCGTTTAAAACATAGGCCGCGTTCACGGTGTTCTCAGGCGCGGGGTATAGTGACGTATTGCCGTAAGGCGCAACCTCATGGAGCAAAACCTTATTACCCAATTCCTGAAGACGAAGACCGACCCCTTCTGAAATAGACAAACCCAACGGCGATGAAACCCCGGGATGATCCGCCTGCTGTAAAGGCTTGGCCGCGATATGCTGGTAATATGAAACTTTATTTTTAATCTGTGACTGCAGGTAATCAGCTGCAGCATAATTCTTTTCTTTTAAATTAACATCAGGATCAGAAAAAACACCGAATGATGTTGCCGCTAAAACCCCTGTTGCCGCCTTAAAACCGAGAACTTCGTTGCCGCAAGATGCCAAAAAGGGAAGGCACGCCGCCAACAACACACATTGGCGTATTTTGTGACGAACGTCCCGCATGTGTATTAGCCCTCTTGATTGGTCAATGGAACCGGGCATTCGGGCATTTTAACACCCATGGCATTCACATTACGGAAGTCATATAACGGCACTTCGTAAAAACCGCCAACATTATCCCGTGCATCTTCATTGGCCGCATTAATCGCCAAGGCGAGATAAACACTTTGATAATCCCCTTCAGATGTTTGCGCAAAACATTCAGGCACCCCGTCTATCGCAACAAAATCCAATGTCACTGTATTCACAGGTGTATTCGATAAAAGATATCCGCGCTGTGTTAGTTCATCACGAATGAGGTGGTCAAAGCTCGTGTAGAAAGCAGAGTTCTCAGAGATTTTCAGATAAATTTCATCAACACTGAAGGATAGCTTTTCATCCAACTTTTCGACCAAGTCACGTGCGGCAAAGCGCATATCCTTAAGGGCGGTTGCGTTATCCTGATTAGTATAAGCATAGCCAACATCATGCGGCTTAACACCCGGTACTGATTTATATTCCTGATCATAAGAAGAATAACCGCGTGCCATCGGGCTAGGCTTACCTGAGCACCCTGCGAGCAAAACAGCGGTAAAACAAAAAACAGTGAGAGAAAGAATAAAACGCATAATACCAAAACCTTGTTAGAGAAAATCAAAGAGACAACCAGATCTTACCGACCAAGATTCTATCAACTCTTTTCCTTTAGGTACAGTGTTATTCGATTAATGGCTCACAAGGCTTCGCCCTGCCTCAGACAACCAACACACATACCTCCCGCAATCAGGACCGATACAAATGCAATGATACACCAGGTAACCGTCATTGATTGCCGTATTTAAATCATGTTCGCTGTAATGTTCCAACACATCTTCCACAAACATCGCGGCGTCCCTGCGACCAAATAAATTTTCAAGTGCGACAAAATCCTGAAGCATAGGTAACTCCCCCTCTTAAACAGTAATTAATAATGATAATCATTCTTAATTAACAGGCAAAAGTCAATATTGCACTTCACTTGCACAAAGAAAATCTATGGATATGTATGAAAAATGGTAATTACGCGCGCATTTTTTCAATGGAGCTTGTCGTGCTGTGCCCATCATAAACAGGCATCACATCCACAACACCACCTGAGCGCATGACCGTTGGCGCCTCAGGGATTTGATCAACGGTGTAATCCCCGCCTTTGAAATAAACGTCAGGCTGTATCTGCTCCAACAACGCACAGGCCGTGTTATCATCGCCCTGTTTTTCCGCGCCGAATAAAACAACCATATCAACAGAGCCCAGCGCCGAAAGCACACGCGCACGCGATTGTTCATCATGCACAGGGCGCTCTGCCCCCTTCAAAACGCGCACCGACGAATCACTGTTCAAACCAACGATCAAACGGTCACATTTTTGGCGCGCATCATTCAGATACGTCACATGACCATAATGCAAAATATCAAAGCATCCGTTGGTAAAACCAACTTTAAGACCGCGCGCTTTCCATCTTTTAACTTCTTCAACACCCTCCGACCAATCTAAAACCGGAGCCTGCCTCACACGTTCAATCTTAGGGCGGTTACTTTCGCCAGCCACGACGATATCCGTCTCCGAATCATGATGCTTTAGCGTTTCTAACAATTCCTCACTGCGTATTGGCGCCGTCCCCACTTTCGAAACAACAATGCTACCCGCAACATTAGAAATTGACGCCGCCTTGACCAAATCTCCGCCTGCGGCCAATGTTGCAGCAATTGTCGCGATAACCGTATCCCCCGCGCCGGATACATCAAACACTTCTATATCAGATGCACTTCTGATGTGAACGGGCTCTGCGCCCTGCCCTTGAATAACACTCATCCCGTCTTGAGAGCGCGTGGCAATAACGGCCTTGATACCGCTTTCATCCATCAATGTTCTCGCGGCCTTAATCACCTCTTCATCCGTATCGACCGCCATACCGCCCGTGGCTTCGGACAATTCCTTCTTATTAGGCGTCACGGCATCCGCGCCCGCATAAATACTGTAATCCGTCCCCTTCGGATCAACCAAAACCGGCACATTATGTTTCTGCGCCGCATCGATCAATGCCTTGATGAATGCTGGCGTCATAAGCCCTTTGCCGTAATCCGATAAAATCATGGCCTGAACGTCAGGCAAAATTGATTCCGCCCTCGCTAAAAGACGCTCCATAATGTCATCGTTAATCGGCTGGATACGTTCAAAATCGGTTCGCAAAAGCTGTTGATGCCCCGCTAAAAATCGTGTTTTAACGATTGTTGTACGATCATCTACCTCGATCAAACCATCGCTATCCACACCGCTTTTTTGCGCCAAATCTTTTAAAACGCGCCCCTCATCATCATTGCCGATAATCGATAAAACGCGCCCCGTACAATTTAAGTTAATCAAATTCGCGAGCGTATTTCCCGCACCGCCCAACATAATATTCTCACGCGTGACCGAGAGCACAGGCACAGGACTCTCCGGTGATATACGCTCCACTTTTCCATATACGAACCGATCAAGCATGATGTCACCAACAACCAAAACAGAGGTATTTTTCATGGCCTGGACGATATCAATATCACTCATTTTTTGCTCCGTGGTGTCAAAATCATTAAAAAATCGCTAAAAACACCCTGTTTATGGGCTTTTGTTAGGAATTCGTCAATCTTTCTCGTGTTTAATAATAAGGGAGATATTAGGGTATCTGCGCTTTGGATTAAAGGGGATTATGGTGCGTAACACTGGTGTAAGTACAAGTAAAAAAAATCACACTGCCGCGAAGACCGGCATTCTTAACAATATAAAAAATGCGATGGAGCGTAACAAGATCGGTGAAATTCTTGTTATGCAGGGCCTTATTCAACCCTATGATTTAAAACACGCGCTCAAGCTTCAAAGACAAACAAGCCAACCTTTGGGGCAGCTTCTACAAGACCTTAACCTCATTTCCAAATGGCAACTAACGCGGTTGCTCTGGAGGCAAAAAGTCCTGAGAGTATGCGCCGGCACGATGCTGTATATGATGTCTTGCGGAAGCTTTGCAAAAATGTCACGCGCGGCGGATATTAAAGATGTGCCTGCGAAAATAACCCTCGCCTCTGTTGGTAACAATACATTCAAATCAATCAAAAGTTATCCTGCCTTATTTGGTGCCGATGAGAAACAATCAAAAAACCTAAAAGCTTTTACAAAGTGGACGGGTATGTTTGAACGCTTTGATCGGGAACTTGATAACGCCAAGACAGAAAAAACAATCAAAAAGCTACAGTCCCAAATATCAAAATTTAAATCGGACTCTATTTATGATATGGCGCGCCAAGTAAACAGCTTGATGAATAAGAAAAAATATATCATCGACAGTAAAAACTGGGGCAAATCGGACTACTGGGCCACGCCGATTGAGTTCATGAACCGTGGCGGAGATTGCGAAGATTTTGCAATCGCGAAATACGCTGCCTTACGTGCACTGGGCGTTCCTGAAAACCACATGCGTATTGCAATCGTTCAAGATCAAATAAAGAACATGCCGCATGCCATATTAATTGTCTATTCGGAAAAAGGCGTTGTCATTCTTGATAATCAGATTAAAGAAATGCGCAAAGCACAGAGCATCAAACACTATAAGCCAATTTTCTCAATCAACCGTACGGCATGGTGGTTACACACAACACCGCAGAAATCATCAAACACGATTGTAGCATCCGCAAAATAAAATAGTGGTCATCAAGAAACTATTCTAGAAACTCGGCTCTTCAACAACTTCCTGACTTTCAAGCTCATAGCCGTCAAGATTATAGACAAAGCCCTCGGGTAACAATCTTCTTGTCGGCGGGGTAATCACCAAAGTCGAACCGTCTGTAGGCTCTAACAACTCCTCCAACGTCTCAGCACCAAGCTCTTCATGATAGGCCGCAGCCGTTGCTAACGCCGCTGTAATCAAACCTACCCTTATCATGCGGCCTAACCCCATGTCTTTATGTAGCTGTTCAATGTCATCAAGTCGTTGATGCATCGTATCAATAACTTCTTCAAAGGTAATATTTTCACGCGGATTAGGAACAGGGCCGTACATATCAGTCCCCCATGTAAAACTCGTAAGCTTTTCACGTCCGTCCGTATAACTTTTCCAAGCCTGATGTTCTAAATTGTACAGCCCATCCGGCGCAGACGTTATCACCGCACGAAATTTATCTGTCTGATAACCATTTTTCGTTTTATCCAGACTTCCATAATAACACATTAGTTTCGGCTCATCTTGATCGCTGTTGCGTTCTATATGAAGTGGCCTTATGTGCGGCAACATAAACAAAGTGGTTAGACTACCCTGCAACTCACTATAACGAGGCTTTAAACCAGCTTTCACAGTTTCGAGAAGGTCCTGCTTTTCATTATTAATAGCCCGCACCTCTATTTTTCTTTGCTTCGCTAGCTCAGCGCGCCCTTCAGGCGTACTCGCCTTCTTTCTACGCTCCTCTTCAAGCTTCTTTTGTGCCTCTGCCTCCACTTTCGCTTCCGCAGCTTCTCTTTCTTCTTTTTCTTTTTTTTCTTGTTCCTCTTCAGCTTTCTGAGCGGCCTTTATTTTTCTTTTTTCTTCTGCTTCCGCAAGCTCTTGTTTCCGTCTTGCGTCCTCTTCCTCTTTTTCTTGCTTTTGCTGATCGTAAAGCCTTCTTCGCTCTAACCTGTCATGAATTTCGCCGGCAGACTTCGCAAGCTCATCAATCGTCGGCTTATGACGCTCTTGACCACCAGCTTTATTCTGCGCTTTCTCAAGTGCTTCTTGCGCACCTTCTAAAGCAGCATTTGCCTGCTGCCTTGCGCTCTCTATTTCATCTTCACTAAAATCTGAAAGTTCCGCTGCTTCTTCTACTTTTGTGAGCGCCTCTTGCGCCACTTCCATGGCAACAGTAGCCAACTTTACGGCACCATCCAGAATTTCTTCCGGACTTTGTTCTTCTACGGCATAGCTGCCTTCTTGCTCAGATGGCTCTGGAGTATTCTCTTCGTCACTCATGGCCTGTATTCCCTGTTTGTTTTTATCATCTACCCAGATAGTATTTTTATTTCAAAATCAAAGTTCTTTAAACCGTAAAGTTATAGCATGTTTTATCTATTTTTATCAAATTACGATAATAATATTACGCAAAACCATAGCAGCACGATCCAAACGGGGGCTTAGTTACTCCCCTTTTGGGAAAATTACTAGAAAAAAGTTACGTTTTTTTGAATTTTTTGTTTCTTAGTCTTGTTCAGGCCCATTTAGCCTGTATTTGAGGGGCAACAAAAAGGTCACTCACATCACTCAAAAACTGCTTTTGTTTTTCCGATGGCACATCTTCGCATCCAAAAACTTCCTGAACCAATTCAAAAGCAGAGCTTTTTTGTTCATCCGTAAAGCCGGACAAGCTTTTATTCATAAATTTTCCTATATTACCCACGATTTTATCCTCATCGTTTTGCATAAGATAACTACAAGAGGATAAAAGATCGGTCGCCTGAGCAGAAGAAAGATTAAATTCGGAACAAAAAAGATCCTTCATGCGTTGCTTTTGTTCGGCAGATATATCACCGGAGCTTCTGGCCATGGCGTACATCAAACAAGCTGTTGCTTCCATAGGGCTCTCAATAGAATATAGAGGGTCTGCTGCGTAGGTTTGTTTCCACTTTCTTCTCCGTCCCCATGCAAACGGGTTCAGCCAGCCCAGATCGATGCCCGCTTGATTTAATCTGTTCAGATAGAAAAGGATCGTAATGACCGAACCCAAAATTGCCAGAACAACGTGCATCCTGCTTCTCCACTCTTTTTTCTGAATTTATATAATCCTAAAAAAGTAATATAGAAAAGAAAAAAAGGCAATATTAGGCTGCTTTACTGTCTCCATTCCTATGTTTCACAACATCGGAGCAGCGATTACAAAGGTGCCCGCTTTCTTCGGTGACTTCGGGAAGAACTTTCCAACAGCGTTCACATTTATCGCCTTTGGCTTTTTTAATCACGTACGTTGTCAGGCCCTTGGCCTTTTCATCATCCAAAAACGCAATTTTTGCGCCTGACACAATGCAAACTTCCGCCAGATCAATATTGGCAAAGACTGATTCCAAACCTGCATACGCCTGTACTTCGGCGTTCACCTCCAGAGATGAGCCAACATCCTTGTTTTTCCGAAGCGGCTCAATACGGGATAAAACACCATCACGTACACTCATAATTTGCGCCCATTTGGCGGCAAGTTCTTTATTTTGCCAGTGCGCGGGCACGGACGGAAATTCGCGCAAGTGCACGCTGTCTGCATCTTCAAACACACCTTGTGGGCGATGGCTCCACGCCTCTTCGGCTGTAAAGGATAAAATCGGAGCGAGCCACGCGCTCAAATGATTAAAAATCTCTGCCATCACGGTGCGACAGGCACGGCGATCAAAACTGTCCAGTGCATCACAATACAAACGATCTTTACGGATATCGAAATAGAACGCCGATAGCTCCTGATTACAAAAATCATGAAGACGTTTGGCGAGTTTTCCAAATTCATAATTATTAATGCACCCGCGTACAAATTCATCCATTTCGGCCAGAACATGCAACATATATTGTTCCAACTCCGGCACTTGTGCATCTGATAAATCCACACGCTCCTCATCTGTGAAACCATCCATAGCACCGAGCAAAAACCTGAGTGTATTACGCAAACGGCGATACAAATCACTGGTGTTTTTGATGGTGTCCTTACCGATGCGGATATCTTCGTTGTAATCAGACAGCATCACCCACAGGCGGATAATATCCGCGCCATATTGCTCCATCATCTTCAGCGGATCAACGACATTGCCGTCTGATTTGGACATTTTATAGCCCTTCTCATCGAGTACAAAACCATGGGTCAAAACATTCTTATACGGTGCATGACCGTTCGTTCCCACGCTTTCGAGCAAAGATGAATGGAACCATCCACGATGTTGATCAGAGCCTTCAAGGTACAAATCAATCTGCTCCACACCCTCAAAACACGGCCATGTCTGCGTATCACCCACGACAAAGGCGTGGGTAGAGCCGGATTCAAACCAGACATCAACAATGTCAAAGACTTGCGTGTAATCATCGGCATTATATTCATTGCCCAAGAACCTCTGCGCTGCGCCGTCTTGCCACCACGCATCTGCGCCTTCTTCTTCGAAAATATCACCAATACGATTGAACACAGCCTCATCGTTCAGAACATCCCCCGTTTCCTTATGCAGGAACAGCGCAATCGGCACACCCCACGCGCGCTGGCGTGAAATACACCAGTCAGGACGGTTTTCGATCATCGCATTGATGCGCGCCTCACCTTTGGCGGGATGCCAGTTCGTAACCTTGATCTGCTCCAGAGCCTTTTGGCGAATTTGCCCTTCACCATCCATGGCAATAAACCATTGCGGGGTGGTACGGAAAATAATCGGTGCTTTTGAACGCCAACTATGTGGGTATTCATGTTTGAGCGAGCCTTTGGCGAGCAACTTTCCGGCATTCACGAGCTCTCGCAAAACAGAGAAATTCCCCCCACCCAATTTACCGTCTTGGGTATAGATTTCCTCACCAGCAAAGATCCCTACATGCGGGCGAAACTTGCCGTCATCGGTGACGTTATCGGTGATCTCGATTTGTTCGTCTGCTCCAAGGCTTTGGTTCGTAGCGCGGATCAAATGAAAATCATCCTCACCATGACCACCGGCCATGTGCACGAAACCCGTTCCTGCATCATCGGTGACAAAACTTCCATCTAGAACAGGAACATTATAACTATAATAATTTTCTATATCTGCCTCTACATCTGCAAATGGATGCTTACAAATTGTGCCTAATAACTTCGAAAATGAGAATAAAACATGCCCATTATTTTGCTTAGTTATATCACATTTCAATATTCCTGCCTTCGCAGCAAAGTCCTCATATAAAGATTCTGCAACTATTAATTTATCACCAACCTCAACATTGCTTTCAGGCGTAACTTCAGTAACTTCAAAGGCCTTATAATTAACTCCCGCGCCATAGGCGATTGCGCGGTTTGATGGGATCGTCCAAGGCGTTGTTGTCCAAATTACAATCCCGTAGCCCTCTAGTTCAGGAGTGGCTCTACACTGTACAATCGGAAACTTCACCCAAATCGTAACGGATTTATGCTCTTTATATTCCACTTCCGCTTCTGCCAGAGCGGTTTTCTCCACCACCGACCACATCACAGGCTTCGCCCCTTTATACAAGCCGCCATTCAGGGCAAATTTATGAATTTCGCGCACAATCTTACCTTCTGCGCGCGTGGTCATGGTGCGGTATGGATTTTCCCAATCACCACTTACACCTAAGCGGCGGAACTGATCACTTTGAATACCAACCCACTCTTGCGCGAATACGCGGCATTCCTCACGAAACTCAAGGATATCGACCTCATCTTTATCCTTGCCTTCGTTGCGGTATTTTTCCTCAATCTTCCATTCAATCGGCAGGCCGTGACAATCCCATCCCGGCACGTATGGCGCGTCCTTGCCCATCATGCCCTGTGATTTCACAACCACATCTTTGAGGATTTTATTGACCGCATGCCCCATATGGATATTACCGTTCGCATAAGGCGGGCCGTCATGGAGCACGAATTTCTCTTTGCCCTTGGCTTGCTCTCGCATTTTACCGTAGAGATCCATTGCCTCCCACTTGGCTATTATTTCAGGCTCTTTCGTTGGCAAGCCACCGCGCATGGGGAAGTCTGTTTTAGGTAGGAAAACGGTGTCTCTGTAATCTGGTTTTTCGATCTTATCTGTCATGGTCTCTCACGCATATTTGATGCGCCTTTTATAAACATTTTTTGTGCTTCAAGGAAATTAAAAACGGCTTCACCCCGGTCTCTGCTATGTGAGAGCCGGGCTCGTAATTCGAATAATTATGCTGTGCACGCGTTTCATAGAAGGCACTATGGCGGGAGTTGCCATAAAGATCAAGTACCGCAAGGCACGTCAGCCCATAAAAAAAAGCAAGAGCCGCGATGAAGCGAGCCCTTGCTATAAAGTAAATTATCAAATGGTAAGAGGGTTAGACTTATAAATTTGATAATGAGGAGTAAGTTTCGAGGGGGAGTAGTACGCCCCTGACCGTCAAAAGAGAACCGCAAAGTTCGCATAACGGACATGCATATTGTGCAATGCACAATGGGCGGCTATAACCCAATCAGCCAAATCACAGCAGGAATATAAAACAGCGCAAACACTGTACCGATCAAAATGGTCGTCGCCGCTTTTTCAGGCTCTATATCCATTTGAGAGGCATAAGCCGCAATATTAGCCGCGGGCGGTACTATAGCCACAATGATAAGAAGGTTATAGATATCCTGCCCATACCACTGCATCAGCGCTTTATCCATGGCGATAAAGATGAGACTGAGGATCGGGAATAGTAGAAATTTCCCTGCAAAAACAAGCCCTAAGAACCGAGGGCCGATCACAAAGCGCTCTAACCCCGCAAGCGCGCCGCCAATAATCATCATGCCTGCAATAACGTATGCGCCCTTGAAATGTGTCCAGTATGTCCAGAATATGTCCGGCAGCTCTATGCCCGCAGCATTAATGATGAACCCCGCCGCCATCGCGTACATCACGGGAAAGCGCGTCAGTTTAATCAAGCTTTGGCGCACCGTGAAACTGCTGCGCGCAGCGATGTAATATCCGACGGTGGCCTCATAGACCAAACCACCCAGCGTCATAAATATATATATGGCAATCGTATCATTATCAAAAAACAAGAGCACGAGCGGCAAGCCGTAATAGCCCGTGTTCCCCATAGATGTCAGCATCGCCATCAAGTTCTTTTGCTTGTCCTGATACACAAGCTTACCGAAGTTAAAAAACCCAAGGCCAATAATAACGCTCGCAATATAAAAGAATATTGGCAAAGCGATATAGGAGGCCTGAAAATCCATATCCGCGACAAAGCCAAACACCACAATGGGCATAAATATGTAGATCGCGAGTGTGCTGAGGCTATGTTTATCAACATTAAGATGGCGAACCGCGCTGTAGCCGACACCAATCAAGAGATAGAGCGGAAACAAATTCATCAAGAGTGATAAAAACGCGCCCATATCATTCCTTTTCACTCAAGATAGAGCGCGCCAGATCACAATCTTTTTCCATTTGCACGATGAGCTCTTCCAAGGAGTTAAACTTCGCCTCTCCGCGCAGACGCGCCACAGGTCTAACGCACAATGTTTCACCATAAATCTCACGATCGAAATCAAAGATAAAGGTTTCAACTTGCGCCGCCTCTATTTCAAACATCGGACGAATACCAATGTTGCACGCACCCATGTGCCATTCATCTTCGCCTTGAATGCGCGCAAAACACGCATATATCCCATAGGCAGGGTGCACTGTTTGATTGAGATCCATATTCGCCGTGGGATAGCCTAATTCACGCCCGCGTTGATCACCCTTTATGATCTCCCCGCGAATTTCCCAGTTCCATCCCAGAACTGCGTTTGCTTCATCAATTTTACCATGGCGTAATAGCTGCCTGACACGACTAGAGGATAGCTCTCCTAGTTTACTATCTGTAACTTGATCAACGATGGTAACAGATAGCCCAGCATCTTTAATCGTATCGGCGGAACCCTTGCGCAGTTGACCGAACCGAAAGTCGTAACCAATAACAATATGGGACGCCTTTAATCCATCAATGAGAATGTTTTGAACAAAGTCTTCCGCAGTTTGGCTTGCAAAATCCCAATCAAACGGCAACGAGAAAACATAATCGACACCATTACTTTCCAACCGTTCCGCTTTTAAATCACTAGGCGTAATACGGTAAGGGCGGTCATCGGGGCGAAATAACTGCCTTGGATGTGGCTCAAACGTTAACACACCCAATTTTTTACCTTGCTGATTCGCAACGTCACGGGCGCGATTAAGAAGCTCTTGATGCCCTAAATGCACGCCATCAAAATTGCCAATAACAATGACGCATTCTTGCGCGGCATCCGGCAAATCTGTGTATGATTCGAAATATTGCATTTGGGTCTTTATTCAATTTATTACGACTATTGCCTAAACAATCATGATTTCCGCTATAAATCTACACACAAAACATTTTGATTTGTTTTTTTTGCTTTTAATGTAACGTTATTTTCTGGCTGGACGAAATGCACTGTAACACTCAAACATTGAGATGAACGGCTGCACGATCCGGCCGCATGCTCTGAGTTGAACAATATTTTTAATATAACTGAAGGAATTGAACATGAGTTCTAAGAAAACACTACACACATTGCTCGCAGGCGCCGTTGCAGTTACTGCACTCGGTACAGCCGCAACAGCCGCGCACGCTGGCCCGGGTGCCGGTAAGGAAAAATGTTATGGCGTTGTTAAAGCCGGCAAGAACGGCTGTGGCTCTGCTGACAAGGCACATGGCTGTGCCGGACAAGCAACCGTTGATGCCAGTGGCGTTGAATGGATTTCTCTGCCAACCGGTACATGCGAAAAACTCGCAGGCGGTTCCTTAGAGCCTGTCTTTGAAAAAGATGCCATGGAAAAAGGCAAGGATGCCGTCATGGATAAAGCCAAAGACATGATGGCGAAATAATTCGTCAGGAGTATTAATCATGAATGAGTCTGTTTCCATCCCTCAAACGTTACAGACTCTTTCCTCAAGCCCATCGGGTCTGCCTCTCATGGACCCGGTGGGTATCGGTTTAAGAAGCCCCCACTACCAAGAAATTCTTGATACTGACCCTAAAATCGGTTGGGTAGAAGTTCACCCCGAAAATTACTTCGGCGGCGGCATTCACCGCCATTACCTAGATCAAATTTCTGAAAAATACGCCATCAGCCTTCATGCTGTCGGACTGTCATTAGGCGCGGATCAAGCGGTCGACACCAACCACCTAAAGCAATTCAAGGAGCTGATTGATCGGTACAAGCCATTTAACGTCTCTGACCACGTCGCTTGGAGCGCGAGCGGTAATGCGCATTTAAACGATTTGCTGCCCCTGCCCTACACCAGTGAAACACTGGAACGCCTGACCAATAACATCAAACAAACACAAGATTATTTCGGCCGTGCGATGCTGGTTGAAAACCCATCCACGTACATCGCCTTTAAAGATAACGAGATGAGCGAGCATGATTTCATGAACAAACTCTGCGAAGAAAGCGAATGTTTTATGCTGCTCGATATCAACAATATATATGTCCAAAGTCACAATCACGGCCTTGATCCGCGCGCCTATATCGACAGCATTAATCCCAAATATGTGCGTGAAATGCATTTAGCAGGTCATATAGAAAAAGAAGTTGGCGATCACAGCATTCTGGTCGATACACATAATCAAGAAGTATGCGATGAAGTCTGGGTTCTTTATGAGCATGCCGTAAAACATCTCGGCACAATTCCAACATTGATCGAATGGGATCAGGATTTCCCGCCCCTCCAGACTTTACTGGATGAAGCTGAAAGCGCCCGCAGCATTATCAAGAAAATTGTCCCTGAAAGTTTTGATCATGCGGCTGAATAAGGTTCAAACCACATTCAAGGAGTTGATGCTCAAGCCCGTTAAAAACTTGGAGGAGTATGATGGTGAACTACTCGATGTATTTGAAAAAAACGACATTAGCCCCCATGACCGCCTGAAGGTCTATCACAATAATGTCGTCGGCAGCTTAACCGAAGCCATCCGCGCAACCTATCCCCTGATTGAGAATCTGGTCGGAGAAGATTTTATAAAAGCAATGGCACGAGCGTTCATATTCGACCACCCCCCGTCGGGCGGATGTCTACATGAATATGGCGCTAGGTTTGATGAATTTATTAAATCTTACGAGCCTGCAAAATCCCTGCCTTATCTTCCTGACATGGCCACATTCGAATTTGCCACAAACACCGCCTATTACGCACCCGATGACATCGCCCTTCCCGCCGATGCGTTGGCGCAAATTCCACCGGAAAATCTAGGTGAGACATGTTTATCACTGAGGCCATCAGCAACATTGATCAGTTCGCGTTACCCGATTCTTGGCATCCAAGAATTTTGCAACGATACAGACCAAAATGCCCCGCCGGATTTAAAGGTCGATCATCAAACAAAATTGTTAATCATCCGCCCGCAATTAGAGGTTAATATCCTGCCACTTGATCAAGACGAATATCTGACATTAACTTTACTGAATCAAAAAACACCGCTGGGTGACGCGATAGAGAAAACACTCACTGCACACTCAGGCTTTAATTTCACGGCTTTCCTGCAAAAACATATCGCGCTTGAAACTTTTTCAAACCTTGCCGCGAATACATAAATAACCAAATAATATTAAAGGCTTATCACCAATGAAAAAACTTATCAGTGCCTACAGCTTTCTAGTAGAAATTGCAGAAAAATATCTCGTTCATGCACTGTATTTAGGCATACGATTACAAATGGCCTATATATTCTTTAAAGGCGGCAAGTTAAAATATGATACTTATATCAATGAAGGATGGGAAACTGTTGTTGAACAATTCAGAGACTACCATCCTGTCCCTGGTATAGATCCAAATTTAGCCGCCATCGGCGGAACGGCAGGCGAGTTAATCCTTCCCGTCTTGTTGGCTTTAGGGCTATTTACGCGCTTTGGTGCCGCGGGCTTATTCATTATGACATTGGTTATCCAATTCGCCGTTCCGGAAGATTACGGCGTATCAAACCCTGAACATTATTTATGGATGTTACTACTCGCAGTCCCCTTACTAAAAGGTGGGGGCATGCTCTCCATCGATGCTATTGCGCAGAAGTTCTTGTGCAAAAACAAGTGCGGCTCTAACACTGAGGCAAAAAGCGAAGAAACAGGTGAATTAACCAATGAGAGCGAAAAAGAAGCTTGATTGTAGCGCATAAATAACTACCCTGTGATTTCATATAAGAAGAGTCACAGGGTTTTTTATGACCGACGAAGAATTAGAAGCGATGCATGAGCGCAAAAGACAGCGCACGCTCGCCCGCAAAACCAAGAAAATCCGTAAAATCCAATATCGCAGAACAATTTGGATATTGTTTGCCGCTTTTGTCGTGTTCATTGACCAAATCACCAAATGGGCAGTCATGGAAAAGGTGATCAGGCCGGCCCGATACAAAACAGAAGGTCTAGGATTTTTTGAATGGTTTACAAACAGACCAAGCATTATCCCCTATACGGAAATTCCCGTTACATCATATTTCAACATCGTATTGGCGTGGAATCGCGGCATAAGCTTCAGTCTGTTCAGTGATGTTGGTGCTTATGCTCCGGTTATCCTGATTTTCGTCGCGTTGGTGATCGTGATGATATTTGGTCTGTGGCTGTGGTCGGCAGAAAAACACTTCCAATGTTTCTGTAATGCCCTTGTGATTGGTGGCGCTTTGGGGAATGTGGTTGACCGTGCACGATTTGGCGCCGTCATTGATTTTTTAGACTTTCATATCAATGATATTCACTGGCCGGCATTTAATGTTGCCGACATGGCCGTTGTCGCAGGCATAAGCCTGTTGATTATTGTATCTTTATTCTTTGAAAACAAGAACACGCGGCGGTATCGTAAAAACTACAAAAAACGACAAGAACATAAAAAATACATGAGAGAACGAT
Source organism: uncultured Micavibrio sp. (assembly GCA_965263215.1). GTDB lineage: Bacteria > Pseudomonadota > Alphaproteobacteria > Micavibrionales > Micavibrionaceae > UBA1672. Next base: position 895,879 of record OZ253663.1, on the reverse strand, counting down.
TTAAGGTCGATTAATATGATGAAACAAAAAACGTTTAGAAACGCTGCGTTACTTAGCACAATTTTTGTGCTTCCCCTCATGACGGGGTGTGGCAATGTTAAAAACAGCCTCGGCCTTGTGAAAGAATCACCTGATGAGTTTGCCGTGATCACACGCGCACCATTGGAAATACCTTCAACGCTTGCTCTACCGCCACCGATACCGGGGATGCAACGCCCGCAAGAAACATCAACGTTTGATTCTGCCAGTGAGGCGGTGCTCGGTAAAAAAGTGCAAAAACAAGATGAATCAAGCGCAGCCGAATCCGCGCTCCTCAGTAAGGCCGGTGCAAAATCAACCAACCCAAATATCCGCGCCGTTGTGAACAAAGAAACACAGGAAATGCATGACCGTAATAAGCCCGTCGCGGAGAAGTTACTCAATATCGGCGGTGATAAAAACGAGGCTTCTGCGACTGTGGTTGATCCGATCAAAGAAATGGAAAGAATACAGAAGAACAAAGCCGAGGGTAAAAGCATCCTTGAGGGGGACACCCCAATTATCGAAGAATAGATAAACTTCAGAAAGAACACCTTAAATTATGTTTAAACGACTTGCCGTCCTATTTTTATGCCTTGGTTTTTTGCCGTTCACACACACTGTGCACGCAAAAGAGCCCGTCGCCATTACACAACCCGCCAAGGTTTTTAATGCCAAAACCCAAACATTGGATAACGGCCTGCAAATTATCGTGGTTGAGAATCACCGCGCGCCTGTGGTTACACACATGGTTTGGTATCGCGTCGGGGCGGCCGATGAGCCACGCGGCAAATCAGGTATTGCCCATTTTCTGGAACATCTTCTGTTTAAGGGGCATAAATATGAAGGGTTAGGCACATACGAACCCGGCGAATTTTCGAAAATCGTACGCTCATTAGGCGGTGAAGATAACGCCTTCACATCACAAGATTATACGGCCTATTTTCAATCCATTGCCTCCGAGCATCTAGAAAAAATGATGACAATCGAGGCGGCGCGCATGCGCGGTTTGAACGTGCCGGAAGAAGAAGTCATTTCCGAGAATAAAGTTATTCAAGAAGAACGCAGACAACGCACGGACAATAAACCAAGCGCGCAGCTATCTGAACAGCTTAACGAAATCCTGTTCCCCAACCACCCATACGGCATCCCTGTCATTGGTTGGATGCATGAGATTCAAGAACTAACATGGCAAGATATGATGGATTTTTATAATCAGTATTATGCGCCAAACAATGCCATTTTAATTGTATCGGGTGATGTGAAGGCCGAAAACGTGTACGCCATGGCAAAACGTACATACGGCATTATTCCGCGCGTTGAAACACCAAAAAGAGAACGCATCAAATCGCCACCTTTTGTCGCAGAAACGCAGATCACGCTTGAACATCCACAAGTGAAAGAACCCGTATATCAGCGTCTTTACCGCGTGCCGAGCTATCGCCAAAGTCCTGAAACCTCATTGGCTTTGCAGGTTTTAGAAGAAGTGATGGGCGGTGGTTCAACATCACGTTTATACAAATCACTCGTGATTGATAAAAAGCTCGCAACCAACATCAGCCTATCTTATGCGGGTGCATCATGGAACGATTCCAAGCTAAGTATTGCTGCTAATCCGTCCTCTATCGACAATATTGATGCCCTCAAAAAAGCCATTGATGAAGAGTTACGCACATTGATCAAGGATGGCGTAACAGATCAGGAATTATCGGATTCAGTGACACGTATGCAGGCCGATGCGATTTACGCGCTAGATAGCCTCAGCGGCCCCGCCATGATTATCGGTTACAACATGGCAACAGGCTCATCACTTGATGATATTGAAACATGGCCCGCAAAAATCAGCGCCGTGACGAAACAACAAATACAAGATGCAGCGAAACAATATCTTAACCCTGACGCCCCATCTTCCATGCCTCCTGTGACTGGCATATTACTGCCCAAAGCCCCGCAAGATAACGCAGGAGAGAAATAATGAAAAACAGATATCACGTCGCCATTCTGGTTATTGCACTGGTTGTATTGCCCTTCGCAACATTTGCAAAAGAACCGCAGCAAAAATTCCTCGATATTCAGAAAATCACGAGCGCGGGCGGCATTAATGCATGGTTGGTTGAAGACCATTCTATTCCTGTTATTGCAATGACCTTCTCGTTCCGCGGCGCAGGTGCAAAAAACAACACGCCTGCGCAGCAAGGCTTGGCGCGCTTGGCGTCCAACACAATGGATGAGGGCGCAGGTGATCTGACCAGTCAGGACTTTCAAAAACAGCTGAGGGACAAATCCATCAGTCTGTCTTTCTCCGCCAGCCGTGATAATTTCGGCGGCAGTGTTAAGACATTATCGCGAAATAAAAAAGATGCTTTTAACCTGCTCAAACTTGCATTAACACAATCACGTTTTGATGAGGAACCTGTGAACCGTATGCGTGCAAGCAACCAAAGCCGTATCAAATCATCCGTGTCCAACCCCAGATGGCTTGCCGCGCGCATCCAAAATGACCGCATATTCGAAGGCCACTCTTACGCGCTGAACAGTGGCGGGACACTCACCACTCTTGAGAAAATTACCCCCGATGATTTGCGTGCCTTTCATAAAACACTTGGTAAAAACCAACTGGTTATCGGTGTTGCCGGTGATATCACGGCCGCCGAGCTAAAAACCGTGTTGGATGATATTTTTGGCGACATGCCTGTGGTCGATGAGACTGCCATTACTAAGACCAACCTGAAAAATGCAGGTAAAACATACCTTTACGAACAAGACATTCCGCAATCCGTTATCGAAATGTCACAAGTTGGGATCAGCCGTAAGGATAAAGATTATTACGCCGCCAATATCATGAATTTTATACTGGGCGAGTCTGGGTTTGGTTCACGTCTGATGGAAGAAATCCGTGAAAAACGCGGCCTGACATACGGCGTTTATTCGTACTTCCGTCAGTATGACGCCGTTGATGTTTTGCATGTTTCCACATCTACGGCCAATGAAAACGTGACGGAAATGCTATCTCTAATTCACGCAGAATGGGATAAAATCAAAGATGCGCCCGTTTCAGAGCAAGAGCTTAACGATGCCAAATCCTATTTGATTGGTTCCCTACCGCTTTCACTTACTTCTACAAGCTCCATCGCGAGTGTGTTGTTATCGCTGCAACTTGATGACCTTCCGATTGATTACCTTGACCAACGCGCGGGTAAAATACAGGCCGTGCAAATTAGTGATATTCAAGCCGCAGCGCAGCGCGTCCTTGATAAAGACAGCATGACCACAGTGATTGTTGGAAAACCGCAAGGTATTGAGCCCGCCGAAAAAGTAACAACGCTGCCGAATGTAGAATAGCCATGGCAAGCAAGATCAGATCAGATTTATTGGAATGGAAAGCATTGGAAGAACACGCCAAGTCTCTTGATAATTTTAATATTCTGAACTTCTTTGATAATAACCCTGACCGCTTCGATGATTTCAGCATTCGCATGGATCATCTTTTGTTGGATTATTCAAAACAACGCCTAAACGCAGATACCGTGCAAAAACTCTGCGAATACGCCAAAGCCTGTGATCTGGAGGATTGGCGCGGCAAGATGTTCTCGGGTGAGGCTATTAACATCACAGAAGATCGCGCTGTTCTTCATACGGCTTTGCGTGCCAAGTCTGACGGCGAACTTAAGATCAATGATGCCGATATATATCCCGAAATTCAGAAAACTTTGAACACAATGAAAAACTTTGCGGATAATATCCGTAAGAACAAGACATACACCGATGTCGTCAATATCGGCATTGGCGGCTCTGACCTTGGGGCGGTTATGGCCTATGAAGCTTTAAAACCCTTCACTGACCGCGATATAAATTTTCACTTTGTCTCCAATGTGGATGCAACGCATCTGGCTGAAACGCTGCGCGTTATCACACCCGAAACAACCCTGTTCATTGTGACGTCCAAAACATTCACGACACAAGAAACCATGACAAACGCAGCCAGTGCACGTGCGTGGCTTCAAGATAAGCTTGGAAAAGATGATATCTCTGATCACTTCGTGGCCGTATCCCAAAACATTGAAGGCGCATCTGACTTTGGTATAGAAAAAGAAAACATCTTTCCAATATGGGACTGGGTCGGCGGACGATATTCTATTTGGTCGGCCGTGGGGCTACCGTTATGCATCGCGCTCGGGGGAAAACAATTCCAAGAATTTTTGGATGGCGCGCGCACCATGGATGATCATTTCAAAACCGCGCCAATGGAAGATAATGTCCCGATTATGCTGGCGTTGGTTGGTCTATGGAACAGGAATTTCCTGAAATACGATTCATTGGCTGTTATTCCCTATGACCAATATCTACATCGCTTCCCTGCCTTCCTGCAGCAATTAGACATGGAATCAAACGGTAAGGCCGTTGATCGCGACAACAACCAAGTACCCTACGATACTGGTCCAACTGTTTTCGGAGAGTCGGGAACAAATTCGCAGCACGCCTTTTTTCAGTTGATCCATCAGGGCACAAATATTATTCCGTGCGAGTTTATCGCCGCCATCAAAAGCCAGAACCCCATCGGTGATCATCAGAAAATGTTACTCGCCAATGTGATTGCGCAATCAAAGGCACTCATGGAAGGCAAAGAAGATAGTGATCCGCACAAGATGTTTCAAGGTAACCGCCCGAGCACAACCATCCTGCTTGATGAATTAACACCATATACACTCGGCATGCTGATCGCGCTGTATGAGCATAAAGTTTTTGTTCAAGGCGTCCTTTGGAACATTAATAGCTTTGATCAATGCGGCGTAGAGCTCGGTAAAGTTTTGGCGCGTCAGATTATGGATACGCTTGATGGCAATGGGTCTGATACTGATTCTTCTACACAAAACTTGATAGATATGATTAAAGATTAAGCCTAATATAGTGATGCTGCGTCTTATATAAATGTCCCTTGAATAAACATTATATATTTAAGGTAAAACAAGAGCCTTTAAGGTATATTTAAAGCATGTTAGACACCAACACATATAATGATATGCCGCGATCAGGCGGAGCGATGCCTGTTGTTTTACAAGGGGAATTAGACGACGCGCTAGAAAAGCACCGCATGTTCATCCGCGGACAAATTGGTGGGAAACGTGCCATTTTTCAATATAAAGATTTATCAAATCTGAACTTCCGCAACCATGATCTTTCACAATCTGATTTTACCGGCTCCAAAATGGTGGGGGCAGATTTATCTTTATGTACGTTAAAAAGTGCTAGCTTTTTTGGCTGTGACTTACGGGGCAGTGATCTATCGCATGCCGATTTATCACGCACCGACCTGCGCGGCACGACCATGGCCGGTGCAAATTTATCGGGCGCTAACCTTGCCGATGCAGATATGCGCGAAGGGCAAATCATGCAAAAAGGTGAAACCGGTGATTTGGTTGCCCGCATAAGGGCAGGCGTCATCGGATCGCAAACCCTGCTGACCGGCGCACGACTAACAAATGCAGACTTATCGGGCGTACGCGCCCGCAATGCCGACTTCACAGACGCAGACCTGACAAGCGCAGTATCACATGATGCCGATTTAAAAAGCGCAATTTTCCGCGGCGCAAACCTCAGTAACACAGATTTTTCAGGGTCTGATCTCTCCAGTGCCAACATGCAGCGTGCGATCCTTTCAGGCATTATCATGAAAGATACCGAAAGTTACGGCGTTGACAGCACCGGTGCGATCACAGGCAGAAATACGGGCTTAAAGATTGAGGATTCCGGCCAAACCCTGACCGATATGTTGGAAGAACACACCATCTGGATAAAATCCGTTGGATCCCATGGCAAACAAATGGATTTAAGCGGCTATGATTTGCGTGAGATTGAAGATTTAAGGATATACCCTCTCACCGCGATCAAAGCACTGAGTGCATCCTTCATCAATTTGGATTTAAGCAATGCCTCCATACAAAGCTCAGTTTTAAATGATTCCGACTTTCGTGATGCTTATATGGAAGGCGCTGATTTACGGGGTTCTCACCTCAAAAACACGACCATGACACGGGTCAATTTAAGATATGCCCGCCTGAGCCCGTTACAATTTACAAAAGCAGATGGTAGTATACGCCTGAATCGTGTTGATCTCAGCGGTGCGGATCTAAGGTTTTCTGACTTACAATACATCGATCTTCGTGATGCCATTTTGATGGGCGTTGATTTAACGCATGCCAATTTATCGCGCGCAGACCTTAGACGGGCCGACCTGACAGGTGCGATTTTAAAAGGTGTAAAGCTTGATGGTGCGCAATTAGACGGCGCGATTATAGATTTTAGTTCACTATAGAGTTTTTAAGTTTTCTTTCCGTCCACTGCAATTTACCTAACACGTTAATCTTTTGCTGTATTATGGTCATGATATCGCTATAGTTTTGCGTATGCGCATACGATATTTACCAGAAACACTGATTAATCAGATCGCCGCCGGTGAGGTTGTCGAACGCCCTGCCGCAGCCGTAAAAGAATTGCTTGAAAACGCAATTGATGCAGGCTCGACCTCTATTGAAGTTGATGTTCATAACGGCGGTAAAAGTAAAATCATTATATCCGATAACGGCCATGGTATGTCTGCGCAGGAATTGACCGCTGCGCTTGATCGTCATGCAACATCAAAACTGCCTGATGATGATCTGCTTCATATAGAGCATTTGGGTTTCCGCGGTGAAGCTCTGGCCTCTATTGCCGCCGTGTCGCGTATATCGGTCAAAACTCACGACAAAAACAACGGCGAAAGCTGGGAAATCTCATGCGAGGCAGGAAAAAAAGAGGATGTACGCCCATCAGGGCACCCCAAAGGTACGCGTATTGAAATTAAAGATCTATTTTATGCCACACCTGCACGCCTAAAATTCCAGAAAAGCGAACGCGCAGAATATGGCGCGATTAAAGATATCGTCTCGCGCCTTGCCATGGCATACCCGTCCGTGAGTTTCAAACTCACACATAATGGCGCAACGAAAATTCATCTTCATGCCGCATCTGAATTGCAAGAACGGTTAAGCCACATTCTAAGTAAAGATTTTGGTGACAACTCGATGATCATCGAAGCACAGCGTGATGAAATAAAACTTCACGGTTATGCTGGACTACCGACCTATCATCGCGGCACGTCGCAACATCAATATCTGTTCGTCAATGGCCGCGCGGTGAAAGACCGCCTGTTGCATGGATGTGTACGCGCTGCATACGCCGATGTTTTGCACCGTGATCGTCATCCTGTCTTAGCATTATTCCTTGAGCTACCGTCTTCCGAAGTGGATGTAAATGTGCACCCCGCCAAGGCAGAGGTACGCTTTCGTGATCCTGCGCGTGTACGTGGCATGATCATCAGCGCATTAAAACATGCCATTATGGAAGGCGGCTTCCAAAGCTCTGGTACTGTGGCCACTCAAACCTTAAACGCAATGCAGCCCGAGCCTGCAAACACGCCGTTTCTGCCGCTCAGCCGTAGTGATCATAGAGCCGTTCCTTATAGTTATGCACGCGGATCATCCTATGGAAATTTAGCCGAACAGAATTATCAAAGTTACGTTCCGCAAGAAAATCCAGACCTTGCCCCTGCCGGACGCGTAGAAGAAATCCCCAGCACTTATGAAGATACACAGGCATTCCCACTGGGCGCTGCGCGCGCGCAACTCCATGAAAACTACGTCATTGCCCAAACTGAGAACGGGCTGGTGATTGTGGATCAACACGCGGCGCATGAACGCCTTGTTTACGAACGATTTAAGGCGCAACTTGCGGAAACAGGTGTTGAAAGACAAGGACTTTTAACGCCTGATATTGTCGAGTTGGAAGAATTGGACATAGAAAGACTGCTCAATCATGCCCAAACATTCAAAAAACTCGGGTTAGAGATTGAATCCTTCGGCCCCAACGCCATCGCGGTGCAGGCCGTGCCCGCTATTTTGGGTAAAAAAGTAAACAGTACGAAACTTATTCAGGATCTGGTTGATGAACTGAGTGAATATGACAAGGCAGACTTATTAGAGGAACAGATCAACCACATACTGTCCACAATGGCCTGTCACGGCTCTATTCGATCCGGTAGGCGGATGAATGCAGATGAAATGAACGCATTGCTGCGCCAAATGGAACAAACCCCTCTTTCCGGTCAATGCAATCACGGAAGACCAACTTATGTCCAATTATCATTAAAAGAGATTGAACGGTTGTTTGGTCGGCGGTAGACTGATCCGTCTAAAGTCCGCTCTTGGGGTGCGTATGCAAGAAAAAGTAGAAGAAATTCAGAATATTATCAGTAACCAAAAATTAGAACGTCAGAAAATAATTGTCATGTATATTATTTTCTTTCTGTCTTTTTCCTTGGCCCTCATCCCTGTTAGTGCCGCATCCGTGTTCGCAATCATGATTTGCGTTTGCACATTGTCCACAATTTACTCTTTCCGCATGAATTCCGAAGAAGACAGCCTTCTTGAAAATCACATGACTTTTCTGATCAGAACCTTTTGGCGCGCCAATTTATATTTGTTGATCACCAGTTTTGTGGGCATTTTGTTTTTATTGGTTTCTATTGACTATCAACCTTTAGGCCCATGCATCGATACGATCTCCGGAACATTACAAAGAGGGCACTTTTCCCAGCTCCCAAAGATCCTTGGTGTTTGTAATTCTATCTTTATTGAAAAAAACTGGTTCAATATTAAGATCACGGCCTTTATTGCTTTTTCTCCTGTATTATTATATCTTCTGGTGCGTTGCGTAAAAGGCTGGGCCCTGATTATTCAATATAAGATGGTACCAGACGCAAAATTATAAAATTTTAGATAAGAAATTAGGTCATTCGCATGAAAAATAAAGCGTTTTCATTTTACACTGGGGTGTTTTTGATATCCGGGCTTGTTATGTCCCTTCAGATTCTTCAATCGAGATTATTTTCCGTTACCTCATGGTATCACCTCTCATTTCTTGTCATCAGTATGGCCATGTTCGGCTTAACGCTTGGCGCATTAAAAATTTACAGGTCCTCAGAAGAAGAACAGCGCCGCGATTACGGCCTTATTGCCCGAAAACACTCAATGGCTTTCGGGTTTTTTATACTCATTGCTCTCGCAGGCCAGTTGTTTATTCCTATTCTTTCTAAAGAAGCTCTAAAAACTTTTGCAACACTACCTGTCGCAGCGATCACAACCAGTATTGCCTATTATCATGCCGGCGTCGCTATCACCGTTTGTTTGACGCGTGCACCATTCCCTGTTGGAAAGACCTATGGTATTGATCTGGTCGGTGCCGGTTTGGGCTGTATTGGCGCACTTATATTAATGGAAACGATAGATACGCCATCTGCTATTCTTTTCTTATCTGGTTTAGCTTTTATGTCTGCCTTAGCATTCCCTGTACCAGATAACGAGGCATCCAAGTCTGTAGAATTAGCAGGCAAAAAATATAACCTCAAAAAAACAGCCAGTATTTTTCTGGTCATTACATTCGGATTAGGACTAACCAATGTAATGCTGCCTTCACCACTTTTATATCCTTTATGGGTTAAAGACAGATTCACAACGATGTCCGATATAGATTACGAGGAATGGAACTCCATTTCACGTGTTACCGTCATGAATGAAATGGTGCGTACTCCATTTGCTTGGGGCCCTTCTCCCAAATTCCCTTATGACAGCCTATTCGCCATTAAAATGCTTATTATTGACGGCGATGCGGGCACACCAATCACAAAGTTTGACGGTGATTTCAGCAAACACAAATATCTGGAATATGATGTAACAAACATTGCATATACGCTCCCTAACATTAAAAAAGCCGCCATCGTTGGTGTCGGTGGTGGTCGTGATTTATTATCTGCCAAGTATTTTGGCGTTGATGAAGTCACAGCGTTAGACGTCAATCCGGTACAAATCAGCTTGCTGAACGATCATCCGGAATACAGGGATTATGCCAATCTATACAAACAACCGGGCGTTAAAATTTTAAACGAGGAAGCACGCAGTTGGTTTAGGCAAAATAAAGAAAAGCTTGATCTGGTTCAGATGAGTTTGATCGACACATGGGCGGCAACCGGCGCCGGTGCTTTTGCTCTTTCAGAAAATGGTCTGTACACAACCGATGCGTGGACGATCTTTATGAACGATTTAAGTGAGAACGGTGTGTTCACCCTCAGTCGTTGGTCAGCCAGTGTTATGGATGATACAGGTCGCTCACTTTCTGTGGCAATGGCAACATTGTTTAATCAAGGCATAACAGATGCACGAAAGCACATTGTTCTCGTGAACTCAGAGGCAATCGCAACATTAGTGATTTCAAAGTCTCCCTTCACAGACGAACAACTCGCCGCTCTTGAAAAAACGGCAGAAGAAAAGGACTATCGAATTGTTTTGATCCCAAATAAAGAACCACCAGTCGGGTTATTAGGGGATCTTATTCAGGCAAAAAGTGTTCAAGAAATAAACGATATTTCAGCCACACAATTCTTTGATGTATCGGCTTCTACAGATATGCGCCCTTTCTTCTTCAATCAAGCGCGCTTATCAATGCCAATCGCTGTTTCTAAATTGGCTTTATCTCCATCAAATGGCGCGCACCACGTCTCAATGGGGCAAGCAAAAGCAACATTTAATCTATACCTGATTGTGATTTTCTCATTTTTCATGGTTGCATTCGTTATTATCGGCCCATTGTTAAAAACGGTCGAAGATAAAGGCAGCACCTTCATTAAAGCTGGGACGCTCTATTTCATACTCATCGGACTTGGCTTTATGTTCATGGAAATATCCTTGCTGCAGGCTTTGGGTGTATTCCTTGGCCACCCTATTTACGGTCTGAGTGTGGTTTTGTTTGGCCTGATCCTGTCCGCAGGTATCGGAAGCTTTTTGTCTGAAAAAATTCCATTGGTTACACTGCCGCGTCAACTTGCCTGGTGTTTCCTGACATGTGGATACGGCGTGTTAATGTCCGTAATATTAGGTGATATTTTCCACGCCTACGCGGAAGTAGACATCATGACACGTGTTCTGATCAGTATTGTGGTGATTTCACCTGCAGGTCTATTGATGGGCTTTGGTTTTCCAACCGGCTTGAGTCTGACAGAGAAATTCGATTCACGTGCAACGGCTTGGTTCTGGGGGATAAACGGCGCCGCGGGTGTCTTGGGAAGTTCCCTTGCGATTGCATTCAACATTGCGCTCGGGATTGATAAAACATTGATTGTTGCTGGTGGCTGTTACGCGCTGATCAGTATCTCATTTTTGGTCATTGCCGGCCTTGCGAAGAAACAAGGGCAATAAAAAACACAGTTTTTTAACAGGCATTTAAATAAGCTGCGCAGGCCTTCAAGTCACGAAGGCTAGCGTAGCGTTTTTTATCCGTGTATGGATCAGTGCCATATTTTTCAGCGTTATGAAGCGTGTCCTTGAAGTCTTCCTCAACAAAGCAAGCCTCATAAACATCTGTTGCATTTACTGCGCCATCGACCAAAGCCAGCCCCAATATGAGAGATCCTGATAAAGGCACAATGATTTGCAAAATGGTAAAACGGTTATCATCTAAATCATGGACATGCTTTTCTATTACCTGATGCAACTCCGCGGGCTGCGATAATGCTTGGATCCCGCTTGTTGTTTCAATAGTGTGTCCGAATTTAGTTTCAGCCCAATTGCGCCACTGCGCCCATTTTTTATTCTGCAATTCAGCCAATTCTTTCGGCTGATCCGCCAAATAACATAAAAGATCCGTATCCAGATATTTCAAAATCGCGCGTGTCATCGCATTGCGCTCAATAGAAATTCGATCAATTTTAGTATTCAAAATTTGTGTTATCGGCATAGTATCCGGATCAATCACATCGGCTTGATTGGCCCATTCCTGAACAGCCTCGTTTGCTATTAATTCACTTGGCGCGACCAAAGGCTGCCCCGCTTTGGTTTTAATCGGTTTTCCATCCAGTAATAACGCATAGCCTTCGGAATCTTCCCGAAACGAAACAAGCTTATAAAAACGTTTCATGGCTACTGTATACTCTGTTGATCAGATTGTTGTGGCGTTTGCATTTGAGGTGGCTGTTCTGGTTCTGCGGCACGTAAAACATAAGAAGAGCATGGTGATCCCTCTTTTGACTTTTGAAGACTACCTTGCACAAAATTATAACTCTCCTGTGAAAGGGATACTGTTAATAGCGCATCACGTTTATTGTCTTCCGTAAAATTTAAATCAGAAAAATCGGTTTTGTAGGGGATCTTTTTTTCTTTCACACCGATGGTCTTATCTGGTGTTTGAATACCAAAAGAGCCAATCTCAACATGATCCCTCTTTTCAGAAAATACCATTATTCCACATTCCACATCTATCGCGTCTTTTTTAAGAATAGATCCGGATAAATTATCTAACCACAATTTTAGAAAAGAAACGTCCATACGCCCATCTTGTAAGATAGATATCAACGCATTTTGGTCTTGATCATACACAGCCATAATAACAGGCATAACCATTTCAGATTGATCCTTAACAGGCCCGATTTTTATACGCCCATCATCTTGAACAACTTTCAATGAAAGCTTGTCTCTGACTTGTCCATCGACATCAACATTTTGAAGATCAAAATCAATGTTAAGGTTATTAGCACCCAACAAAGCGAGCGTACCATCCTTTTGACGCGGAATTGCGCCTTGTCCTACAATTTGACGTAATCTGGTAAATATCGCAAATACAGATTCATCACCAATCCAATCAGCGACAGCCATTTTCTCTGAACTCACAGCGCCCGAAAATGCCATTTTGCCGCGTTGTTCAAAATCAACCACCAGATCAGGGAAAAGAATATTTCTATCATCTTGCGCTTTGACAACGCCTTTGATCTTTAAAAGTCTCTCACTAATGGCCGAAACCGTTAAGTCCCCACTTATTTTTTTATTATCCATAGCAAAAATAAAGTTTTCAAACTTTAAATAATTCCCTTCACCACGAATAATGGAGCTCTCAAAATGAACATCCGCAATGTCAAAAATCATTTTGGTCTGCGGTGCCACCATATAGCTGTACTTACCGGCTTTACCGGCAATGTCCAGATCTAGCGTAAAATTCCACACATGAATGCCAACCATACCGCTCCCCTTTAACTGAGCCACATTATGTTCAACATCATGATCAATAAAAATCTTATCTATTTTTATGGCCTCAGGGAAGAACACCCCCCTGATTGTTTCAAAGCCCTCGATATAAAACTTCGTCACGCGCGGGGTTTTCGTAGCGACATTCCAAAACGGCATGTATAATTGCAACGCCTGAAGTGTGATCAAAGGCACGATGTCCTTTTCTTTTTCATAAATTCCAACTCCCTCAATATCTAATGCTACAGTAGGGAAAAAGCCCATATGAACAAGGTTACTTAGCTTTACGGGACGACCACCGAATGTATTACTAATTGTTTGAGTAACCCCACCTTTAAGCATGTCATTAGAACCGCCCATATTGTGTAGGACTGTTAGAATCACCAAACAAAACGCACATAAAACGAAAAATATTTTTAACAAACGTCCAAACCAACGTGTCGCTGGTTTAGATTTTTTATCTTTTGAATCAAATAAATAGGAGTCGTCAGTCATGTAAATCTCATTTTGTTTCTTTTCGCCATTATAGGTTAAGCCCGCATTCAATCAAGTTCTTCGAACGGGTCCTGTTTGTATTTGTGATTAAACCCTAAGCTCTTCCAGCTTTTCACCAACTCGGGAGAGAGCGGCGCAGTAATATCCAAGGTTTGCCCCTTTTTCATCGGGTGCGGCAAAACCAAACGCCTCGCATGTAAATGAAGGCATTTCGATAAACCCATACCTGCGAGATCGGCATCAATCAATTTACTTTCTTCATCCTTCACCGCGCGGTATTTACGATCTCCCAAAACAGACGCCCCAAGAACCTGCGCTGCGTGGACGCGAATTTGATGCGTACGTCCCGTGCGCGGCCAAAAGGCAACAAACGCCGCGGCGCGTCCGGCATTTTCAATCACCGCATATTCCGTGACGGCATATTTGCCCTCATCCTCATCAATCACCATTTTCTCAAAATCACCGCCGGACTTTACAATTGGTGCTTTGATTGTGCCCTCATATCCTTCGGGCGTCGGACTTAAGGCCGCCCAATAAATCTTACGAACAGTGCGCCCTTTAAACGCAAAACCTAATTCACGTGCACATTTTGCAGATCGCGCAAGCAACAGCACACCGCTCGTTTCTTTATCAAGACGATGCACAAGGCGCGGCACAACGCCCTCCTTATTCTTTAACGCCTCTAACATGCCATCAATATGACGTTTGGTGTTCGTACCCCCTTGGACGGCAATATCATGGGGTTTGTTCAAGGCAATAACATCTGCGTCTTCATAAATTATAAGAGAGCGAATGAAGTCGACATCTGCATCAGAGATTTTGACCTTCTTTTCATAGGTCGGGGGCGCTTTGCTCGCAAAAGGCGGTATTTTCACCTCCTGTCCTGCACTCAGGCGTGTATCAGGCTTTACCCGCTTACCATCGGCACGGATTTGCCCCTTACGCATTAGCTTTTGCGCCAAAACATAAGGCATATCGGGGACGTATCGCTTGATCCAGCGATCTACCCGCTGCCCGTCATCATCATCTTTAACCGTGATAAATCGAAGACCAGAACTCATGATGCCATACCTCGCATCACCCACAGGGCAAGAAATAAAGCTAAAATCGAAAGAACGACAGACCCCGCCAAATATCCGAAGGCAGATACCATTTCTCCACGCTCCCACAAAGTCACAAAATCAAGGGAGAAGGTCGAAAATGTCGTGAACGCTCCCAAAACACCGGTGGTTAACATCGTTTTCATATCATTAGAAATGTTATCCATCATCGCAAATTTTGCTATTAAAACTCCCATAAGAAATGACCCGATCACATTCACAATCACTGTTCCCCACGGAAAACCATGGCCAATTAAATACACACTGCCGACATTCACACCGTAACGCGCAACCGCGCCTATTGCTCCGCCTGCGCCAACCATGGCTATTGTACTGATCATGTAAACCTCTTACACTCTTTTGATCTATATAGGGTATTCACATCCGCATGTTAAGCGCTTTAACCACATCACAAAAGGGAATTCTTTCGGCCTTCTGCGGTTTTACCGGATTCGCCGTTGCCGACGCATGCTCAAAATGGCTTGGTGCGGAGTATGACACGCTCTTTATTTTGTTCTGGGTGTACCTGATCTCCCTTATTTTGGGTGTTTGTTTTTCGCAATATCTGGGGGGCTTGAAAAAAACATTTCAAACGAAAAAACTCCACATACATATCGGCCGCGGGATCAGCGCGCTGGCAGTTGGATTATTCGTGGTTACCGCACTCTCAAACGGCCTGCCGCTTGCAACCTTATACACCATCCTTTTCCTCGCCCCATTTATTACAACGGTTGCTGCGATCCCGATCTATAAGGAAAAAGTCCCGCCGCAAAATTGGGGTATTATATTACTTGGTTTTTCCGGTATTCTGGTTGCGTTTCATGAAGGCTTAAGCGTCATAACACTCGAAGTGGTTTACGCCTTTTGTGCGTTGTTTTTTATTGTATGCTTAGGGCTGCTCGCAAGGCCAATCAATGAAAAAGAGAGTATATTATCCCTCTCCTTTTATCCATCGTTAACAATCATCTTGTGTTTGGGATTTCATGTTATTCCCGGCATTTACCTGCCCGCACCTGAACATATTCCGATCTTCATCCTTGATGGTGTTGGTGTTCTGATCGGTCTTAGCGGCATCGCCTACGGCTTTCGCATTGCGCCCTATGCCGTCGTTGCCCCCGTACATTACAGCCAAATGGTGATTGCCTTAATTTTAGGCTATGTCGTATTTAATGATTTCCCTGATTTTTCAATGATACTGGGCGCAGGTATCATCATCCTAAGCGGCGTCATGCTGATTTTGAATAAAAAGAATTAAATATCGTAATCGTCATAATCGCTGCCATCTTCATGCTCGGACACACCTTCTTCTATTTCCTGATCGGCCGCACCTTCTTCCAATTCTCGTCTTTTATCCCGAACAACGCGCATGCGGTACTTTGGCGTGCGCAGATCTCGCGCCACCGGGTTTGCTTTACTGCGGAAAAAACCGCTATTACCGCCTTTTTTAGCCATATTCCTATTCCTTGCTTTGACGCAACTTACGCCAATAGTCTAACCGTTTTTTGATCTCGCGTTCAAATCCGCGCTCTACAGGTTTATAGAATTCTTCGCGCTTCATATCATCGGGGAAATAACTTTGTCCACTGAAACCCTCCGGTGTATCGTGATCATATTGATAGCCGATCTTGTATCCTTGCTCCTTCATCAACTTGGTCGGTGCGTTCATCGCATGTTTCGGCGGCATCAGAGAACCCGTCTGTTTCGCTGCGATCTTCGCCGCCTTAAGCGCCATATAGCTCGCGTTGGATTTTGGAGCACTCGCCAAATATGTGCATGCTTGTGCCATTGCAAGCTCCCCCTCGGGCAATCCTAAACGCTCATACGCATCCCACGCGGCAATCACAACCTGCAACGCTTGCGGATCGGCGTTTGATACATCCTCAGACGCTACGCAGGTCATCCGCCGCAAGATATAAGCTGGATCTTCCCCGCCCTGTAACATCCGCGCCATCCAATATAGCGCACCATCCACATCCGATGCCCGCAATGATTTATGAAAGGCGGAGATCAAATTGAAATGCGCATCATCGCCCTTATCGTAAAGCGGCGCACGACGTTGAATAATTTTAAGCAAGCCTTTGGGATCAAGTTCTTGCCCTTCGGGAACTTGCGCGAAAATTTGTTCCGCCATTGATAAAATATACCGCCCGTCACCATCGGCCATGGTTTTGAGCAATTCCTTTGCCTCATCATTTAAAGGCAAAGATCGCCCTTTTTGTTCCTCCGCCCGAGTGATTAAATCCTGCAAACCCTCTTCATCCAGGCGCTTCAAAACAAATACTTGTGCGCGGCTCAGTACCGCCGCATTGAGTTCAAAAGATGGGTTTTCCGTAGTCGCACCAATGAGTGTAATCGTGCCGTCCTCCATCACGGGCAGAAATGCATCTTGCTGTGATTTATTGAAACGATGGATCTCATCCACGAATAACAAAGTGCCCTGCCCGTTGGTTTTTCTGATTTTCGCACCTTCGAAAACTTTTCGTAAATCTGCCACGCCTGAAAAAATCGCGGAAATTTGTTCAAAATGAAGATCGCTGTGATTGGCAAGAATGCGCGCAATGGTCGTTTTGCCACATCCGGGTGGCCCCCAGAGGATGAGAGAAGACAGCGCGCCCGCCTCCACCATGGTTTTTAATGCCCCGTCACCTCCTAAAAGATGATCCTGTCCGACCACGTTTTCAAGGGTGTTTGGGCGCAATAAATCCGCCAATGGGCGGTTTTGATGCGCTGCGTCATCATTTTTAGCTGTTTTTTGCGCGAATAAGTCCGTCATTCTCTTGACCTTGGGTTAGTGAATGTGAGAAATATAGCGTCATAACGTACCACCTGTGAAGGGGTTGAACCATGGACACGCAAACATATGCGTATACAGGACCATTGCGGGACCTGAAACCAAATGATCCGAACGTCCGCGCAGCGACAGACCATTTTTTTGACAAGGCCATTATTGCTGACCCGCTTTTAACGCGAGAACGTTGGGAAGCTGATCATGTCGGCCCTTACATTTGCGCCATAGAACAACTTAAGAAAGAAAAAAAAGCCGCGGTTATCGGGCACAATTACATGCATCCACATGTTTCTTTCGTGTGTGATTTTTTGGGTGATTCCCTGAAAATGGGAGAAGCAGCCTCAAGTGAAAAATTCAACGATAAAGAGATTATCGTCAATGCAGGCGTCAAGTTTATGGCCGAGACTGCCAAAACCCTAAATCCCGATAAAAAGGTCTTACAACCCAGCATGGACGCCGGATGTTCATTGGCATCCTCTATTGAGCCTGCCGATGTGGATATGATGCGTATCACGCACCCCGGTGTTCCGATTGTGAATTATGCCAACACTTATGTTGATGTGCGTGCAAAATCTGACTGCCTTTGTACATCTGCAAACATCGTTGATATCGCGATTGAAATCACCGAAGAATGGGGCACCAATAAAGTTATTTTATCGCCTGACCAATTTCTTGCGCGTAACACGCAAATCACTCTCGATGGGATGTATGAACGCGGTGAACTTGATCGTAAAATTGAAGTCATCACGCATCCCGGATCTTGCGAAGTTCATGAGCTATACGACCCAGAAGAAATTGAGGTTTTACGCATTACTCATCCGGGCATTCTGATTTTGGCGCACCCTGAATGTAAGCCTGAAGTACTAGAAGCGTCTGATTTTAGCGGCTCGACAAGTCAAATGGCAGATTATGTGGAGAAACATCGCCCCAAAGTCTTGGCTATGATCACCGATTGTGCACAAGGGTATCAAATCGCCATGGCCTATCCGGAAGCACAAATCGTTAGCTCTTCCTGTAAGGGATGCCAACACATGAAAAAGATCACTTTGCGCAATATTTATGAAGCTCTGATCAACGAACAACATGAAATTGTTATTTCAGAAGAAATTTTAAAAGGCGCGCGCGTGCCGCTTGAAAAAATGGAAGCCCTGATGGCTAAGGCCGCAAAACGAAAAGCCAAGACTAAATCATCAGAACATGCGGCGTAAAAGGAATAATCGTATTGAAGTAAGGTAAGGTATGAAAATAACACAAATCCGTATTTTTATATGGAGCATGATTTTCGCATTCTCTTTTCTGCCGTCTTTGGTTCAGGCCAAGGAAGTCATAAAAAATTATCATTCTCGTATAGAAATTAAAACCGATGGTAGTTTGCTTGTCACAGAAACCATCGATGTGATCGCGGAGGGAAAAGAAATTCGCCGTGGTATTTATCGTGACCTTCCGCTTCATCGCCGTACATTTTTGGGCGGCATACTCCCCTCAACTTACCGCATATTATCCGTAAAACGGGACGGCGAGAAAGAAAAATGGCACACTAAGACCGATAAAGAAAACGGCAATTTCCGCCTCTATATCGGACAAAGCAGTGTTATGTTGAAGCCTGGACGCTATGTCTATGAAATCACATACACAACACCAAATCAGGTGTTTTTCTTCGATGAATATGACGAGTTGAACTGGAATGCCATCGGCACAGGATGGGTATTCCCGATAGAACGCGGCAGCGTTAAAATCATTCTACCCCAAAATGCAAAAATGATGGATTTTACGGCCTATACAGGCGCAGCATTATCGCGTGCACAAAACTTCACCATGAAAGAATATCGCGATGCGATCGTGGTTGAAACCACACGAGCATTAAAAAAGCGTGAAGGTATGACAGTCGCCGTATCTTGGCCAAAAGGCTATGTGACACCTACCGAAGATATGAGCGGATCAGCGTTTTTCTGGAAGCAGCATCCGGGTTTACAATTGATGTTAAACTTTCTTCTTCTTCTTTGTGGTTACTATTATTTTGCATGGAAAACTTTTGGCGTAGACCCCAAGAGCCGTGGCCTCGCGCCTTTCTATTCACCGCCTGAGGGCATATCACCCGCAATGGCGGCTGTGATCCATACGATGGGTGATGTCGGCAAAGACAAATGCATGACGGCGGCGATCATATCCTTGGCATCCAAAGGCTATCTCACAATCGAGGAAAAAAATTCAGGGCATTATGTCGTATCGGGCACATCCCAAGGTGATGAAGGACCGAAGATATCGGAAGATGAAGATATTCTCTATCAAAAATTAAAACACGGCATGACTATTCGATCTTCCAGTGAAAGTCTTGTTAGTACGGCGCAAAAGCATCGAAAGAAGCTTACCGATCTCTGCCACAAACATTACTTTTTCAAAAACGGACTATGGTGGGGCATTGGTTTTATTATTTTATTGGCCTCGATCATCGCGCTTAGTTTACAGGCAAAAAATCCGGAAAGCCTATTAATGGGTACTTTATTCATGGCCATATTTGGCGGCCTGTCATCCGTTGCGATGATCCACGGCATCAAACAACTCTTCACTGCCCCGGCGATGCAAAAAGCGGGAGCAGTCTTCCTCATAATTTGGGCAGCAGGGTTTTCCATCGGCGGATTTATGGGATTATTTGTGCTTTCTCAAACAATGTCATGGCTGGTTATCTTTGTTATTATTGTGATGGTCATCTTGGTTGTTAAAATGCGCCACATCATGAAGGCTCCAACCCGTAAAGGACGTGAAGCCATGGATCATATCAATGGCCTGCGTTATTACATGGAGGCGGTCGAAGAAAAAATTCTCAAGAAATTCGACCCGCCTGAAATGTCGCGGGAGTTATACGAAAAATATCTGCCTTACGCTGTTGCACTGGATGTGGAATCAAAATGGGCTGATAAATTCGCACTTTCAGTTGGCGCTGCTGCTGTCGCTGCGGCGGCTGCAACCACAGCACCGCATTGGTATAGAGGTGCTTCATCAGGCTCGGGATCAGGATTTTCCGCAGGCAATATGGTAAATAGTTTCAACTCGACACTCTCTGCCGCGTCAACCAGTAACTCCAGC
Organism: uncultured Micavibrio sp.; assembly: GCA_965263215.1. Lineage (GTDB taxonomy): Bacteria > Pseudomonadota > Alphaproteobacteria > Micavibrionales > Micavibrionaceae > UBA1672. Next base: position 875,291 of record OZ253663.1, on the reverse strand, counting down.
AGTAGCGGCGGCGGCGGTTCTTCCGGTGGCGGCGGAGGCGGCGGCGGCGGAGGTGGCTGGTAATCAGCGCATTTCATTGCTAAGACTATGTCATTGTAAAAGGATACCAATATGCAACTTCCATCTATTTTAATCGAAGACTTAGTGCGCGCGGCCTTGAAAGAGGATTTCGGCCACGGACTTGATATCACAAGCCAATCCATTATCCCGCATGATACACAAACACGCGCCGTATTTCGCGCTCGTGAGGAAGGTGTATTGGCAGGGATGATTCTCGCATTTTCAGCCTTCATGCATGTTGATCCCGAATTTGGATTTGAAGTGTTTGCGCATGACGGCGATGTTCTGGAATCCGGGCAAGATATCGCCGTCGTGAATGGCCCCGCGGCTTCACTATTAATGGCGGAGCGTGTAGCATTAAATTTCATGACCCACATGTCAGGAATTGCGACATTAACACGCCGCTATGTTCTAGCGGTGCAAGGCACGAATGCCAAAATCTGTGACACACGCAAGACATTGCCCGGTTTACGCGCAGTGCAAAAATATGCTGTGCGGGCGGGCGGCGGGTTCAATCACCGTTTCGGCCTGGATGATGCAGTGTTGATTAAGGATAACCACATTGCGGTGGCAGGCGGCGTTGAAAACGCCCTGAACATGGCGCGCGATAACACAGGACACATGGTGAAAATCGAGATTGAAGTAGATACGCTCGCGCAACTTGAAGAAGTTCTCAAACATGGCGGCGCGGATGTTGTGATGATGGATAACTTTGATATTGATGATCTCAAAAAAGCCGTGAAAATGGTAGATAGCAAAATCGTAACCGAAGCCTCCGGCGGTGTGAACCTCAATACTGTCAAAGAGATCGCCGAAACGGGCGTTGATTATATCTCCATCGGCGCACTCACCCACTCCGCCATGAATTTTGATATCGGGCTAGATATCGACTTATAACAACCCCGCTTCTTTCAGCTCATCTTGCATTTCTTCGGGAATTACCTCTTCCGCGTCACCGCCCGTATAAATACCCTTGTCGGCAGGCACATCGGCGGGTTTGAGATAACGCCAACCCTGAAACGCACGGCGCGGCGTATGGATGGTTTCGATCATTTGCGCATCCTGCACAATCATGCACATCGTGCCTTTTGAATCAGTTTCCACCATTTCAAAACCCAGAATTTTATGACGGCAAACAATGCGGTTTTTCACGACACGATATATCGAACCGCCCTCCTTTAGGATTTCATCCGCTGCTCTGGGTTTATATCGCGTCCAACACGGCGTCGCCGCCTGCCCGTGATAATCAAATTCATGATGACGTTGAAGGTCGTAAAATTGTTTGAGGCTATCGACACCAACAACAAGTTTTATAATGTGAATACTGCTCATGGGTATAATCTTATCTGGTCTTTACGGATGAGAACAATACATTATTCGCCATTTACAAAAGGCTTTCAGATTTTATGCGTTACGAGGCAGCCAAAATAAGGGGCGCGGAGCGTATGTAAAAATACGTGAGCACCCCGAAATTGAAGGATAACGATGTTAACGCTTGAAATATGGGAGCCTTTAGCGTCTAGCGACCATCATCTTTTTGATCTCGGCAATCGCCGCGGCGGGGTTCAGTCCCTTCGGGCATGTATTGGTGCAGTTCATAATCGTATGACAACGGTACAAACGGAACGGGTCTTCGAGCTGATCCAAACGTTCACCCGTCGCATCATCGCGGCTATCCACGATCCAGCGATAGGCCTGCAGCAACACCGCCGGCCCAAGGAAACGATCCCCATTCCACCAATAAGACGGGCAGGACGTTGAACAACAGAAACATAAAATACAGGCCGCAGGGCCGTGTCCATCTTCCCCGTTCAATACCAAAGAATTTTCTTCCGATTGCAAACGCTCCCGATTAGAGGCCGGCGTATCAGATTTTAACCATGGCTCAATGGAGGTATATTGCGCATAAACATGGTTCAGATCAGGCACCAAATCCTTCACGACAGGCATGTGCGGCAATGGCGTAATTTTCACATCACCCTTTACATCATCAATCGCCTTGGTACAGGCAAGTGTATTCGTACCATCAATATTCATCGCGCAGGAACCGCAAATCCCCTCGCGGCAGGAACGGCGCAATGTTAACGTGCTATCGACCTCATCTTTGATGTAAAGCAATGCATCCAAAACCATCGGCCCGCATTTGGATAAATCAATCGTGATCTCATCCAAGCGCGGGTTCTTAACTTCGCCCTTCTCATCCACATCATCAGGCGACCAACGATACACCGTGAATGTTTTGGATTTCTCCGCACCATTAGAGACGTCGATCTTTTCGCCTTTTACAATTTTCGAATGTTTTGGAAGCGTAAATTCAGCCATTCTTTTATGTCTTTCGCATAGATATTACATCGCCAAGGATAGTAAAGGGTTTTAAATATTTTGTTAAGACCTAAAACCTTAAAACTCTGCGGTTTAATCGTAAATAATAAACCATTTCTTTTAGATTTTGTTTATCTTGGTAAAGTATAGTATATATGAAAAATCTTAAATAAGGGGTGAATAATGAGTTTAACCATCGTAGACATGACAGGCGACAGATACTGGCCTGACGTAGCCGCAGAAATCCGCACGAATTTAATTGATCCGTTTTTTGACGTTGATTGGAAAATCCATGATATCAGCATGTATGCCCGCGACAAAACTAACGATGGCGCATTGCAAGATGCGATTGCCGATTTAAAAGAACACAAAGCCGCCGTGAAAGGCCCGACTGTCACGCCAACAGTAAAACAAACCGAAGAGTATGGCCTGAGCCAACAATTAGGCTCACCGAACGGTATTATTCGCTCCGCTATAAACGGTGCCGTGATCATGCGTAGCCCGATTGAGGCCAGTAACCTACCGCAATTTTCGGAAAAAATTCACAACGTCACAACCGCACGACAAGCCGTTGGCGGACGATATGGCGCGCCCAACTTTGACATCCCCGAAGGTGGAAAACTGCGCATTACGCTTGAAACCGAAGATGGAAACGTTGAATTAATGTCGGAAAAAACCGTAGAGCCCGGTGTTGCTATGATGCTGACCGAGAGCAATGATGCAATCCGTGATTTCGTTCACGAAACACTCGAACAAGGGCTTCTGCTCGATAAATCGGTTGTTTTTGCATCCAAAAATACCATCAACCCCGTTTATGATGGTCGCTTTATTGACATATTCAACGAAGTATTTGAACAAGAATATGCAGACCGATACGCAGAGCAAGGTCTGAACGTAAAATTTGATGAATTGATTGATGCCGCCGTTTCAAAAATCCCACAGGGAAAAATGAACGATTGGATTGTCGCCTTCAAAAATTATGATGGTGATGTCGGCTCAGACCAACTTGCAGGTGAAACGCTCTCTTTAGGGATGATGGATTCAACACTCACGAGTGCTGACGGCACATTGTTGGCTGATCCGCCACATGGTACAGCAGATGATCTCGAAGCCAAATGGGTAGAAGAAGGCATCATGCTTGCCAACCCCACGGCCTATATATACGCATATGCCGAAGCCATTCGTCACAAAGCGGATTTAGAAGGTTTGGATAGAGAAGCAGATATGGCCGTCGCACTTAAGGCCGCCGTCGTTGAAACCATCGAAAACGGGAAAATGACAGGTGACATCTCGCGCGTAGCTAATGTTCCGGCGATTAGCGGACAAGAATTCATCGCAGAAGTCGCAAAAACATTTGAAACAAAACTGAATGCGAATATGAAATTTGGTCAGAACGGTGAATTGGGTCATAGTGGACAAGAAGCGAGCCTATAAAAGAAAAGCGCGCTATTTGACGGACGTTAAGGCCATAATGTAGATTACATATAGTGATAAAAAATTAAAAAAATCGGGTTTGGTAATGGATTGGAGCATTAAAAGCATTCTGGATAAATTCAGAGGCAGATCAGAACAGCCTGCAAGCGAGACTGCGCCCTTAAATTCAGATACACACGCTGAAGAAACAAACACCATTGCCGCCATGGAAACATCTGAATTAATAGAAGCTATGGCCTTGCGTGGTGATAAAATTCGCCCTGCCCTTGGTATTTCAGAAGATGAACCGGAATCAAAGGCGTGGCGTGATGTCACAGGGACAGGCCATCTTTATATTCGCGGTGCATTACAATCGCTGGAACGTATTTCCAAAAATGAGCATGACGCCGAAGCCGCAGGAACCGCAGAAGGCACAATTAATTTCGCGGCAAAGTCACCTGATGGGTTTTTCGGCAGTACAGCAGGGCAATCCGCCATTATTGCGCAAAAAATACTAGCCGCCGAACAAAGCGGGGTCAGCGATCTGTCTCAAATCATTACAGAAACAGACATGACAACATTGATGGTTGGACTAAAAGACGCGAATGAAACAATTGCATATATCGCATTGGAAGAAGACGCTGCCAATGACGTAAAGCTCTATGCGAACGCATTTGATAAAGCGACCGAACACTACACCGCCTTTAGTTTTTACATGAAACAAAAACTGGAAACGGGCATGGATAGCCGCCCTGATGATTTCAGTTAGTAAACCCGTTTTTTCGGCGGGAATGGCTCAATTTCATCGGTAAGGGTCGTCATAATCACAGGACGATAGTCGATTGTGCTTTTACCCTTATCATCAACATAAATCGCCGTATGCTTCATCCACTTTTTATCATCACGATCAGGAAAATCTTCCCGCGCATGTGCGCCGCGTGATTCCTCACGATTTGCCGCTGAATGCATCGAGGCAACAGCTTGTGATAAAAGGTTATCAAGCTCTAGCGTTTCCACAAGATCAGTATTGAAAATCATGGAACGATCTTTAATACCTAAATCTTTTTTGCCTGCAAAACATTCATCAATCTTAGTTACACCTTCGTTTAAAACATCACCTGTGCGGAACACAGCGGCATGTTCTTGCATACTGCGTTGCATTTTATCACGCAGTTCCGATGTCGATGTGCCGCCTTTCACATGGCGATAATGATCCAAACGATCAATCGCCTTTGATCCGTCATCACCTTTTAACGGACGATGTGATTGACCGGGCGTTACGGTTTCTGCTGCTGTATTCGCCGCTGCACGACCGAACACAACCAGATCAAGTAAAGAGTTCGACCCCAAACGGTTTGCACCATGCACAGACACACACGCTGCCTCACCGATTGCCATCAAGCCCGGAACAACTGTGTTCGGATCTTTTTTGGTTGGTTTAACCACTTCACATTTATAATTGGTCGGAATACCGCCCATATTATAATGCACTGTTGGCAGAACCGGGATTGGCTCTTTCGTCACATCAACGCCGGCGAAAATACGGGCGCTTTCTGCGATACCGGGCAAACGCTCGCGGATCATTTCAGGTTCTAAGTGCATCAAATTCAAATGAATGTGGTCATTATTTTCACCAACACCGCGCCCTTCACGAATTTCAATCGTCATGGAACGCGAAACCACGTCACGTGACGCCAAATCCTTGGCCGATGGCGCGTAACGTTCCATAAAGCGTTCGCCTTCCGAGTTGGTCAAATACCCACCTTCACCGCGTACACCTTCGGTAATCAAACAGCCCGCGCCGTAAATTCCGGTTGGGTGGAACTGAATAAATTCCATATCCTGCAAAGGCAGTCCTGCGCGTAAAACCATCGCATTTCCATCCCCCGTACAGGTATGTGCCGAAGTACAAGAGAAGAATGTACGTCCATAACCGCCTGTGGCTAAAATAACCTGATGGGCACGGAAGCGGTGCAATGTTCCTGTATCCAAATCCCACGCCATCACGCCAACACATGTACCGTCATCATCCATAATCAGATCAAGCGCGAAATATTCAATAAAGAATTGCGCTTGATACTTCAGCGCCTGCGTATAAAGCGTATGCAAAATCGCGTGGCCTGTACGGTCAGCCGCCGCGCATGTGCGTTGCGCCGTGCCCTTACCGAAATGCGTGGTCATACCACCGAACGCGCGTTGATAAATTTTGCCCGCAGCCGTTCTTGAAAACGGCACGCCGTAATGTTCTAATTCAATAATTGAAGGGATTGCCTCGCGACACATATATTCAATCGCATCCTGATCACCAAGCCAATCAGAACCTTTAATGGTGTCATACATGTGAAACTGCCAGCTATCCTCACCCATATTACCAAGCGCGGCCGATATTCCGCCCTGCGCCGCCACCGTGTGTGAACGCGTTGGGAAAACTTTAGACAAGATGGCAGTTTTCAAACCTTTTTCTGCGCAACCAAATCCCGCGCGAAGACCTGCACCACCTGCGCCGACAACAACGACGTCAAATTCGTGATCAATAATTTCGTATGACTCTGACATATTACTTCTTACTTTCTTAAAATTTATATACCTGCGGTGAATGCAATTTTCAGCACACAGAAAATGCACATAATCCCGAGCGCCAAAAAGAATATCTTTTGCCCGATCAGCTTTAACATCTTGAACCATTCCGTAGAGATGTAATCCTCGGTAATAACCTGCGCACCAAGTTTAGCATGATACATCACCGATATGATCAACATGATCATCAAAACCGCATTGGCTGGCTGCGCCTGCCATGTAACAAACTGCGCATGGCTTGCCCCCTGCAAACTAACGATTGACCACACGAACCAAAGCACGAGCGGTATATTCAAAATCGCCGTAATTTTTTGCTTCATCCAGTGGTCAGTACCCTCATGCGCAGAGCCCAAGCCTTTGGCTTTTTTCAGATGTGTTGCGTATTGATCTTTATATTTTTCTGACATCTTAACTCCCCAAAACAACCATAAACTCAACGAATGTACTACCGCCCCACGTAATCGCCGTAGCCACAACAGCGCAGAGCAAAACAACATAATTGGTGCGCATGGCCTGCGCCTTTTGAAGAAAGCGGCCGGTATCCCAGAACATATGACGAATACCGTTAAACATGTGAAAGTAAAGTGCAAATGACCATAGGAACATAATGATTTGCCCCGGCTTGCTTGTCGCTATAGACATAACCGTATTGTAATGTGTTTCACTGGTTGCCGCCGCAATCAGATACGCCGCAATCAGAAGTGTTCCAACAGCCAAACCTGCGCCTGTAATCCTATGGGATATAGACATCAATCCGGTGAGCGGAAGTTTATAGACTTGTAAATGTGGAGAAAGCGGCCTTTGAACCTTATTTGTCGTATCAGACATCGTTTTTTAAATTCCTGTTTCTTAATTCGCCTACATCATACGGTTAAGAAATAAGATTTTAAAGAGGCAAAATCGTCCTAGGGGTTAATAAAGTTAGGTTTTTCTATGTTTAACTTGAGAGTTTATACATAATCATGAAGACGCGTTAAAATTTTCACTATTTTTAAAAACTTGATGCTGTAATATAAGTTGAAATTTAGACCAAAGGTATTCACAAAATGGCACACGAAAATTTTGATCAAGATAACGTATCGAACAGTAAACTCCATATGATCAGGTGTCTGATTGCAATGGCACATGCCGATGGCGTGATTTGCGATGAAGAACGTGCCTATATATCTGCACTCACAAACCGACTTCCATTATCTGATGAACAAAGAGACATACTGGAAGATGACCTGACAAGACCACAAGATGTCGGGGCACTTTTCACGCAAATCAATGATCCGCGCTATCGCGGCCAAGTCGTGTATTTTGCACGTCTCATGGCGCACAAGGATGGAAACCTTGATCCCTCAGAACAGGATTTACTGGATCGCCTGCATGCCATGGCAACAGACGGATTGGACATAGACAGCATCCGCGAGAAAGCCAAAAAAGCCGCAGAAGCGGAGTTGTTTGTACATGATATTTCAATCGACGAAGACGGTATTACCAAACACGGACATCGTATTCCCTACTTCCAATGGCTTGATGAGGTTCTTTTGGCGATTGGCATTGACCTTCTAAAAGATTAACAACGATCAAAAGACCTTTGCATTCCCATAATTCAATATGCTAATTTAGAATATAAAAAAATAAATTGGGTTGGGCATGCCATTCAAACATAAAATTCAGGAAAAAGCGCTTCAGCGTATCATGAAAAGTGACATGAGCGCGCGGCTTATCGATGGCCTGCGCGATGCGCCCAACCCTTTCGAACAAGACGAGCATATTGTTTTAACAGGGTCCGCGACCTCTCATTATATGTGGTATCGCGGTATGCAAGATACATATATTTATAAGCCCCCCAGCGACATCGACCTGACATTGGCCACACCGCCCGGCAAAGAGCGTAACCTTGATAATGTTCCCAAATATATGCGGATTATGAAAGACACCGTCAATCATGCGATTGAACAAGGTGGTCTGACAATCGGCGCAGAGCTAATCAGTGAATATGATGGCAAAATTTATGCGAAAAAGACATATTCAGCGGATGAAATGCGCACAGTTTTAGAACAAGACCGTATCACAGACATGTTGGCCAAAAGTGGTGTATTTGTCGACGCCATTGATTTACCGGATTCTGTTACTGTCAGAACAGAAATTGATCTGCTGATACTCGACAACTCTATCATCAACACTGTTGGGTTCGACGACAGCCCCGACAAAAACAGCATCTTGCGGCGCGAAGCACCCAGTGCATGCGTGGCCTTTAAAATGGCGCGCGCCATGCTTGCGCATAAAGACCCTCTATTATTCGATAAACCAGGGGATTACGTTGATGTTTACAACACAGTCAATTCACCCGGATATGATCACGACCCCGAACTACTGCGTATCATGACGGTCATTGCACTGGCTCGACAAGCCCCGACGACCTTCAGCTTTGACTATAGTGATTTATCAGAATCCGGTAATGATCCGGTACATCTGCAAAAAAGCTTGCGGGCGAAATACAACACCCACTTTGATAATAATAAAACTCAAAGCGTGCTGGAAGCATGGCGCGGCGTAGCCAAAGATATATTTCCCGATATAGAAGAGAACGGAGCGCAGCCCCTAACCGAACGTGAAGAAGATTTTGTGATGAACTTCCTTAATCCCCTATCAGGTGATCCATCTGTCAATATCGATATTGATTTATTGAGGCAAAGCGACGCAGCAAAGTCCGTTTTTGAAACATATCCTGAAATGGAAGCCTTGGTGAAAGGAAGTACTTTTTCCCATCACCGCATTGCATTCCAGCAAATCAGCCCAGAAGTTATACCTGTATAAAAAAGGGTTAAGCGGCGACTTTGGCCTTATCCTTGATCAAGACTTCCGCAATCTGCACTGCGTTCAATGCCGCACCTTTGCGTAAATTATCGGCAACACACCAGAAATTCAGGCCGTTTTCAACACTGATATCTTCACGCACGCGTGAGACATAGACATCGTCATCACCTTGAATTTCTTGTGGTGTGACATATTCCAGATCTTCGTTTTCAAGATCAATCAATGTCACGCCTTCAAAATTACGCCACAGATCTTTCGCTTGCGCGGCGGATAATTCTTTCTCCAACTCAACATTGATCATTTCAGCATGACCGACAAACACAGGAATACGCACGCATGACGCACAAACCTTGATACTCGGATCAAGAATTTTCTTGGTCTCAACAACCATTTTCCATTCTTCTTTAGTCATCCCATCATCCATGAATACATCAATTTGTGGAATAGCGTTGAAGGCAATCTGCTTCGGATACACAGACGGCGTGGGCGTTTCGTTCATGTAAACGCCTTTGGTCTGATTGAACAATTCATCCATGGCCGACTTACCTGAACCGGATACGGATTGATACGTACTGACAACCACGCGTTTGATATTCGCCGCATCATGGAGAGGCTTTAGCGCAACAACCATCTGAATAGTTGAACAATTCGGATTAGCAATGATGCCTTTTTTCGTGTGATCTTTAATGGCTTCAGGGTTTACTTCGGGCACCACCAAAGGTACATCAGGATCCATACGAAAATGACTGGTGTTATCAATCACAACTGCGCCAGCTTTCGCAGCAATCGGAGAATATTGCGCAGACACGCTACCGCCCGGTGAAGACAACACAATATCCACACCTTTAAAATCAAACTTTGCAAGGTCTTGTACCTTAATGTCATTATCACCAAAAGACACTTCTCTCCCAACGGAACGGCTAGAGGCCAAGGCCACCACATCATCCACAGGAAAATTACGCTCATGCAGGATATGCAGCACTTCACGTCCGACATTTCCTGTTGCGCCTGCGATTGCAACTTTATAACCCATTTTTACTTCTCCTAATTCTTCTTTATTTATGGTTAGGGCAATGATTGTGATACTCTATAAATCGCTTGTAATGCAAGCCCTTCGTGCATTAAACCGTGTAAAAAACTCTAATGCTATGCAGCACAATGAAGGCGATATGACAATCCCATGACAGATTTAATAATTCCAATCATTTTAGGTTACAGCTTGCTCATTTTGACGGCCCTGTTTGTAATCGACTTAAAAACATATCTATTGCCCAATAAATTCGTGATGCAGTTTTTGTTTTGCGGTATCGCGTTTCATATTTTAACGGGTTTTCATTACGCCGCACCAACCAACATAATTGCCACTGCCGCCACCAGTGTGGGGCTGTTGCTATTCATCCGCTTTATTTTCAACCGAATATATAAGGCAGAGGCTCTTGGCATGGGGGATGTGAAACTCATCGGCGCGGCTAGCGTTTGGCTCGGCACGGATTTCATCTTTCTGGCGATATCACTCGGTGCCATTATGGGTATAATTCACGGTTTTTTGTATGTGGTGATAATACGAGCCACCAAAGGCAAAACAATCAATTTCGCAACATTACCCATCCCTGCAGGGCCGGGATTTATCATCAGCATCATCTTTATGGGGATTATAAAATTTCACACCCTGCCCGCCCTTATCGGTTAAATTTATGCTAGACAAAAATCATAATTCGGTGCATTTCCTATAAGTATGAAACATTTATTAAGCATCGAAGATTTATCCGCCGACGATATCGAGGACATTCTTAATCGTGCGGACTATTATGACCGCGCCCTTGGTGATGGCCGTTGGGATCGTGATAAATTAAACGACAAAATCATCCTCACCCTGTTTTTTGAAAACTCAACGCGCACATTAACCTCGTTCGATATCGCCGCAAAACGCCTTGGCGCGGATGTGGTGAACTGGAACGCGGAGGTTAGCTCCCTTAATAAGGATGAGAGCTTTTCCGACACGATAGACACACTCAGCGCGATGGAGCCGGATGCCATCGTTATCCGTCACAGTGAATTCGGCGCGCCGAAATTTGTGGCGGGGCGCGTAAATTGCCCTGTGATTAATGCGGGCGATAGCTGGCGCGAACACCCGACGCAGGCGCTCCTTGATGCACTGACCATCAAGCAAGAGAAAGACACGTTAGAGGGCATAACCGTTGCGATCTGCGGGGACGTAGCACACAGCCGCGTCGCCAATTCGAATGCGAAACTGCTGACCAAGATGGGGGCACATGTGCGCTTTGTTGCGCCGGAAATGCTAATGCCGCCAAAGCTTCCTGCCGAAGGGGTGGAATGCTTTAACACCATCGAAGATGGCATCAAGGACGCGGATGTTGTTATGATGCTCCGTATTCAAAAGGAGCGCATGGATCGCGGTACAATCCCTGATGAGGCTGCCTATTTCAACAATTACGGCCTGACTTTTGACCGGTTGAAACTGGCGAAGAAAGACGTTCTGGTGATGCACCCCGGCCCGATGAACCGCGGCGTGGAAATTGCCGATGATGTCGCCGATGACCCCGCCCGCAGCCTGATGAAAAAGCAAGTCGCCAACGGCATCCCCACGCGCATGGCGATCCTCGATATGCTGATCACGGGGTGATATTGATGCTTGATCCTGATTTTTTGGAACATATTTCAGTAATATCCAATATCAATATTTTTACATTGTCCGTTCTAATCGTACTAGTGCTTCCGTACATAATTGGTTCAATTCCATTTGGTTATATCATTACTAAAATGTCAGGGTTAGGCGATATCCGCAAAATAGGATCAGGTAACACAGGTGCAACAAACGTCTTAAGAACTGGGAAAAAAAAGCTGGCCTTATGCACATTACTACTAGATGGAGGAAAGGGTGCTGTAACCATATGGCTTATAAATGGATTGCCGCACTTTATTGAGAAATCAGAAATTGGATTCGGTGGAGCGACCACACAATTATTCGAACTCTCTCTATCAATTGGCTTCTTTGCAATTCTCGGCCATTGCTTCCCCATCTGGTTGAAGTTTAAGGGCGGGAAAGGTGTTGCCACCGGGCTAGGTGTATTACTCGCCGCTGTGCCTTATGCGGGGTTGGCGGCTTGCGCCGCGTGGATAGCCACCGCAAAAATATCAAAGTATTCATCCCTCTCCGCGCTCATTGCATTCCTAATCGCGCCAATTGTAACGCTCTTTATATATGGCTCTGCCCCTGCTGCGATTTGCGCTTTGATCACTTTATTGATATGGGTACGACATAAGGACAACATCAAACGCCTGTTAAAGGGCAAAGAGCCAAAGATCGGCAAAAAGAAAAAAGAGGATTCCGTTGACCCTGTTTCAGAGTAACGCACAATCAGACAATTTAGACGAAACAGAGCGCCTTGCATGGCTGCGGCTTATCCGCACCGATAATATCGGCCCCATCACATTTTATCAGCTGATCGAGCGTTTCGGCAGCGCAAGCGAAGCCCTTGCCGCTTTGCCTGAGCTTTCCAAACGCGGCGGGCGTAAAAAACCATTAACCGCACCACCCGAAAGCCAAATCGCAAAGGAATATAAAGCCCTGCAGAAGTTTGGCGGACAAATCATCACAGTGAAGGATAGCACTTATCCCCTCTCCCTGACCGCCACGGATGACGCGCCGCCTGTTTTAAGTATTCTCGGTAATCCCGAACTGCTCAATAAATCCTGCGTTGCCATTGTGGGGGCGCGAAATGCCTCCCTCAACGGGCGAAAATTCGCATCCAAAATCGCTAGTGATCTTGGCGGACGCGGGCAAATCATAACCTCCGGCCTAGCACGCGGCATTGACACCGCCGCCCATCAAGGCAGTTTGAATACGGGCACGATCGCTGTGGTCGCAGGCGGCATTGATGTGGTCTACCCAGAGGAAAACCAGAAACTTTACGAAGAAATTATCGAGAAAGGCGCGGTGGTCGCCGAAAGTCCGCTTGGTGCGAAACCGTACGCCGCCGCCTTCCCGCGCCGTAACCGTATTGTCTCAGGCATATCCAAAGGCGTAATTGTGGTGGAGGCCACGCAGCGCTCCGGCTCACTCATCACTGCACGCCTCGCCGGTGAACAAGGGCGCGATGTTTACGCTGTGCCCGGCTCCCCGCTTGATCCGCGTGCGTCTGGGCCGAACCATCTCATCCGTGAGGGCGCGACACTTATACGTAACGCAGATGATGTGATAGAGATCCTCATGGATTTCTCCGGTAACTCCTTGCGCGAACCACCCACAAAATACGCAAACTTCACGCCACACTTGGTCGAAACAGATCAATCCATGCCAGAAAATGCGCCTGAAATTATGCAGGAAAAAATCCTCGCGCACCTGTCTTTTACCGCGATTTCTGTTGACGAATTGATCCGAGCGTGTCATGTGACTATTTCCGAGCTTCAGTCAACTTTGCTGGAATTGGAGCTTGCAGGACGCATAAAACGCCTGCCCGGAAACAAAATAAGCCTGCTAGAACAGGGTGATAATTAAAAGGAAACGTTTTGAGCAAAAATCTAGTTATTGTTGAGTCCCCCGCGAAAGCCAAAACCATAAACAAGTATCTGGGATCAGATTACGAGGTTCTGGCATCATATGGTCATGTTCGGGATTTGGTGAATAAGGACGGCTCCGTTTTGCCCGATGAAGATTTCGCAATGAAATGGCAGCTCGGTGAGCGTTCCGACAAAAATGTAAAAGAAATCAAACGCGCACTGAAAAAGGCCGATGCATTGTACCTCGCCCCTGACCCCGACAGAGAGGGAGAAGCGATTGCCTGGCATATATATGAGTTACTCAATGAAGATGGGTTGCTCGATGGGAAAGGCGTTCACCGCGTTACCTTTAACGAAATCACAAAAACAGCCGTTCAAAAAGCATTTGAAAATGCGCGTGAATTAGATCAACCTTTAATCGATGCCTATCTCGCGCGCCGTGCGCTTGATTATTTGGTGGGCTTTAATATTTCACCCGTATTATGGCGCAAACTCCCCGGTTCAAAATCCGCAGGACGCGTTCAATCGGTGGCGTTACGCTTGATATGTGAACGCGAAACCGAAATTGAGCTATTCAAGCCGCAAGAATATTGGAGCATCGAAGCACGCCTGCATACGCCTGACGGTGCGCCGTTTATGGCACGCCTTACCCATTTGGCGGGCAACAAACTTGGTAAATTTGATATTCCAAGCGAAGAAGATGCCAACGCAGCTGTCGCGCGCATAGAAAACAAAAATTTATCTATTCAGAAGATTGAGAAAAAACAGGTACGCCGCAGCCCGTCTGCCCCGTTCATTACATCTACACTTCAAATGGAAGCATCTCGTAAGCTTGGTATGTCGGCGTCAAATGCGATGCGCCTCGCGCAGCGCCTCTATGAGGGCTCGTCCGAAGATGGCGGTTACATTACATATATGCGTACAGACGGTACGACATTATCCCAAGATGCGGTTAATCAATGCCGCAGCGTGATCAGTAATGATTACGGCGGAAAATACCTACCCGATTCACCGCGCCTGTATAAGTCTAAGGCCAAGAACGCACAAGAAGCACACGAAGCCATACGCCCGACAGATTTGACGCGTACGCCCGCCTCAATGAAAGGCAAATTAGAGCCTGACCAATGGCGGCTTTATGATCTCATCTGGAAGCGTACCATCGCATCACAGATGGAAAATGCGATCATGGATCAGATGAAGGTTGATATATCTGATGGCACAGATGACGCAATTCTACGTGCTAACGGTTCAGTTGTGGCGTTTGACGGTTTTCTGACGCTTTATCATGAAGATACGGATGATGATGACGAAAGCGCAAACGAGAATGATCGCCGCCTACCGCCAATGAAAGAGCGCGATAACACGAAATTAGTTGATACAAAGCCAAATCAGCATTTCACACAACCACCGCCACGTTACACGGAGGCATCCCTCGTTAAGAAAATGGAAGAGCTTGGCATTGGTCGCCCGTCAACTTACGCGGCAATCATGCAGGTTTTGCGTGATCGTAGTTATGTGACCATGGATAAGCGCCGCTTTATGCCGGAAGATCGCGGACGTTTGGTAACAACGTTCCTCTCCAAATTCTTTACGCGCTACGTTGATTATGATTTCACCGCTAATCTTGAAGAAGAACTGGATGCGATTGCCTCTGGCCATACGCAGTGGAAAGAAATTCTGAAGCAATTCTGGACTGATTTCAAAGCCGCAGTTGATGGCACAAAAGACCTCACCATCACAGAAGTAATAGATCATCTGGATGCGGAACTGGCCGAGCATTTCTTCCCCGAAGGTAAAGAAAGCCGCACCTGTCAGGCTTGTAAGGATAATAAGGATCTCGAAGATGGCCGTTTAGGATTAAGGCTTGGGAAATTCGGCGCGTTTATCGGCTGTTCAAATTACCCTGAATGTAAATTCACCCGCCCGCTTGTCGTGCCTGACGGGGATGAAAATGATAACGCCGCCTTAGCAAATGAGCCTAAAGTTCTGGGCGAAGACCCCGGCACTGGCCGCACAGTGTCCTTACGCCGCGGCCCTTACGGCCCTTATGTTCAAATTGACCCTGCCCCCGAAGCGGTCGCAGAAGTTGAAGCCATCAATGACGAAGCCATCAAAGCACACGCAGAAAAAGTAAAAAAAGCCGAAGCCGATGGTAAAAAGAAACCGAAAAAGCCAAAGAAAAAGGCTCTGCCGAAACCAAAACGTCAGGGTCTGCCCGCAGGAACCAACGCAGAAGACGTCACATTAGAAATCGCGCTATCCTTGCTTGCTCTTCCGCGTGATATTGGCCCTCACCCTGAAACCGGTGAAATGATACAGGCCGGTATAGGGCGTTTCGGGCCCTTCCTAAAACATGAGGGTAAATTCACATCCCTGCCTAAAGGCGACGATGTGATGCATGTCGGCATGAACCGCGCCGTGGAAGTTCTGGCAGAAGGCGCAATCAAACGCGCCGCGCGCGAGGAAGCCAAGGCCAAGAAAGCAGCAGAAAAAGAAGAAAAGGCGAAAGAAAAAGCCAAAGCCAAGAAAAAGAAACCAGCGAAAAAGAAGAAAAAAGCTGCCTCTAAATCCAAGAAAAGTGCCTAATATATTATGAGCACCCTGACCAAAGAAGCGGTTTTCGATTTTATCAAAACATCGAGCAGCCCCGTCACCAAACGCCAAGTCGCACGTGCCTTTAGGATCAAAGGCGGAGAGAACCGCGTTGCATTGAAACAGATTTTAAAAGCACTCGCGAAAGATGGGGCGATCACGAAACAGCCCGGCGGTGTTTACAGTGCGCCTGATGGTTTACCGCCTGTTGCCGTTGTGAAAGTGAACGAAATTGATCTGGACGGCGATGTTTTTGCTGTTCCGATAGAATGGGATGAAGATGTCAGCGGGCAGCCGCCGCGCATTGAAATCGTGCCGGATAAAAAGAATTTCAAAAATGTCCGCGAAGGTAGCCGCGCACTATGTCGCCTATCACGGATCAGCGATAACGCCTATGAAGCGCGGATTATACGCCTTGTTGATGAAGGATCTCGCTATGAAGGGGGCAGTGTTCTGGGTATTATCAATATTCGTAAAAACGGCGCTATTCTTCAGCCTACCAATAAACGCGCGAAACATGATTTCGATATCAGCACAGGCGATTTGAACGGCGCGAAAGATGGCGATCTTGTTGCCGCCGAAGTGCTGCCATCCCGCGGCCTTAAACGCAAAAAAGTGCGCATAACCGATGTCATCGGACGACAAGGTGATCCCAAAACCATCAGCCTGATTTCTCTGCATGAGGCCGGATTAAGCGATCATTTCCCGCAAAATGTGGTGGATGAAACCAAGGGGATGAAAGTCCCGCCGCTTGGTAAACGTGAAGACTTACAGGGCGTGCCTTTGGTTACCATTGACGGCGCGGATGCTCGCGATTTTGATGATGCCGTCTTCGCAGAAAAACAAGATGATAATACATACCACCTGATCGTCGCCATCGCCGATGTCGCACATTATGTTACACACGGCAGAGCATTAGACACCGAAGCGCAAAAGCGCGGAAACTCAACCTATTTTCCTGATCGCGTTGTGCCGATGCTGCCCGAGGCGTTATCGAATGATTTATGTTCGCTGCGCCCGAATGAAACGCGCGCATCTCTCGCCGTGCATATGTATATTGATGGTGATGGTAATCTTAAGAAATACAAATTCTCACGCGCGCTGATTAAATCTCATGCCCGCCTGACCTACGAACAGGTGCAGGCCGCGCGTGACGGCAATGGCGATAAAACCACCGCGCATTTGATGGATAATGTGATCAATCCACTTTATGAGGTTTACAAGATCCTCGATAAAGCACGAAGCAAGCGCGGCGCACTCGACCTTGACCTGCCGGAGCGACAGATCATTATCGATGACAAAGGTAATATGACAGGCGTAACAACCCGTGATCGGCTGGATTCGCACAAGTTAATCGAGGAATTTATGATTCTGGCCAATGTCGCGGCCGCCAGCGCGCTTGAGGTCAAAAAGGACATTCCGTGCGTGTACCGCGTTCATGACAAGCCATCTTACGATAAATTGGAAGGCGCACGTGACTTTATCGACAGTTTCGGCCTATCCCTGCCTAAGGGGCAATCAATCACGCCAAAGCAAATTAATCACTTGCTGCAGGCGGCATCAAAAATGCCTTATTCCCATTTGATTTCCCAGATGGTTCTACGCACACAAAGTCAGGCCATCTATTCGATTGATAATGTTGGGCATTTTGGCCTCGCACTCCAGAAATACGCGCACTTCACATCACCCATACGTCGTTATGCAGATTTACTTGTGCACCGCGCCCTAATCCGTGCCTATGGCCTTGGTGATGGTGGTTTGGACGACCATGAAAAGGCTCGCATTGAAGAAATTGCGCAGCATATTTCAGAAACCGAGCGCACATCCATGCAAGCCGAACGCAGCGCGGTTGACCGCTTCACCGCCAGTTTCCTGTCCAGCCATATCGGCGCGGAATTCGACGGCACAATCAATGGTGTTACCCGCTTTGGATTGTTCGTCACATTAAAAGAAAGCGGTGCGGACGGCCTTATACCGATGAAATCACTTGGTGATGATTTTTACGTTCATGATGAAAAGGCGCATGCATTGATTGGGCGCAGACATGGTCGCGTTTATCGCTTAGGTGCAAAAATGCGCGTAACCATCAAAGAGGCAGATGGTATCACAGGATCCTGTATTTTTGCCCTCGCCCCAGGGCAGAAAGGCGCAGATATCGAAGGAATGGCAAAGCCAAAAGCGCCTAGATCTGATCGAAAAAACAGCCCGAATAATGCGAAGAAATCAGGTGGAAAAAGCCGATACAAACATAAACGTAGAAAAAAAGGTAAAACGTCACAGTGAAATACTTGACATTTTTTCCAAAACCTTTCATAAAGCGACACTCAATACAGAATTTAGGAATTAAGTTATGGCGAAGGCATCATACGTTAAAGTGAGATTAGAAAGCGAAGCAGGTACAGGATACCGCTATTACACGAAACGCTCTACTCGCGCGGAATATAAAATCAAAAAGAAAAAATACGACCCATGGGCCGTAAACCCCGAGACTGGCAAAAAAGGCATGCACGTTATGTTTGTTGAAAAGAAAATGCCACCATCGAAGAAAAACTAAGTTTTTTTATTTTTCCGAATTTCAAGAACGCCCTCGAGTTTCGCGGGCGTTTTTATTTTTTAAATATTGTTATCGCATCGCCCCTATGCCAATCTAAAACCATCCACGAATTCATATAAAGGATCTTTGCCTGTGCGCACTTTTATTCTTTTGCTCGCGTTTTTTTGTATCCCGCTAACATCTTGTATGCCGCAACAACAGCAAGGGCCAACGACCACATCCAATCAGAAAATGTTTGGACAGGTAAAACGGGAAATGCACGGCATTGCGATAACCGTTAATTATTGTTCACTGAAAGACCGTACCGTTTCATGCAGGCTCACAGCCGTCAGTAAAAATCGCGATCGCATCTTAAATCTTCATGGTGGTAACGCAACAAAGGTGCAAGATGACACTGGTATGTCTTATCCGACTTTTCTGGCGTTTGGGGCTAACGCGAAGGACAAGCAGCAACGCTCTGCGAAACTCTTGGCTGATACACCATATCATTTTGCACTATTGGCAGAAAATATAGCCGCTGATGCCACGACTATACGCGCAATCAATATCACCAGAATGGATGTAACCGGAACCGGATCCGTTAATTATCTCAATATGATGCTTGCTAATCCGCCAATGAAAACGGACGTGCATAATGAAAACGCTGCGCTTGAAACTGTATCAACTGGCAAAACGCCTTATGAATATCTTTTCTCACGCATCGAACCCATTAATGATAATATTCGTTTTGACCAAGGTATCAGAGCGTTGTGGTTTAGAGGGGCATATTTACACCTTAAGCCGGACGGATCATTGGGGCATAATTGGTCAAAGCCCGGACCATACGCATACGTTCCGGAACAAAGTTGGCATATTCAAGGTAATGAACTGGTGATTATTTTTGATCCGGGCAAACTGAGCTACAGATTTGACATTTCGGAATATGAGTTCCCCATGACCACCTATTTAGATCAAGGCGGAACATTTAAAATGACGGCTTATAAGAAGGATAAGGGCGAAAAATAGGATTACGCCTGACTGGTTGAATTTTCTTTTTCAGTTTGCTCTTCAACAATAATGTTCGTCGCTGAAGCGACATTTTCACTTGCATCCTCTGCCATAAAGACACGTTCAATCTCTTTATAGTCATCGGCTGTAATCTTACCTTTACCCTCAAAAATCGTGCAGTCACGTCCAGATTTTTTTGCTTCATACAGTGTTTTATCTGCACGCTCAAGTACGCTGGCATTATTATGGCCACCATTATTAATAATCGCGCCACCAACAGATGTAGTAATTTTCAGCGCGCCACCTTCAACAGCACAAGGAATTGGTACTTCTCCGATTGATTTGCGCAAACGTTCTGCCACCATATATGCACGTTCAGGAGACACATCAGGCAAAATGACAACAAATTCTTCACCGCCCATTCTCGTCACCAGATCAAAACTACGAACATTGTCCTTGAGACGTTCCGAGAATATTTTTAAAACTTCATCGCCGACACCATGCCCATGCGTATCATTGACCTCTTTGAAATGATCAATATCCAGCATAATAACCGCCAAAGCCTTTTTGCTTTGTGCATTACTCTCAATGAGTTTTTCAAGATGTACTTCCAGATAACGGCGATTATACAGGCCTGTTAAGCTGTCTGTCAGTGCCATAGAAAGGCTAATTTCATAACTGGAGCGCAAACGTTCCTGAAATCTTTTACGACGGACTTGCGTGCGCATGCGCGCTAATAGTTCGCTTTTCTCGATTGGTCTTAAAATGTAATCATAAGCGCCGATTTCCATACCATGCGCCACACGATCCATATCCCTTTCCTCAGCGATCATAACGATCGGTAGAGCACGCGTACGTTCGTTTGAACGAAGATGTGAACAGAGGCGCAAGCCATCTTCATTTTCCAAATTCAAGCTAACCATCAGAATATCAAATTCCTGCGACGCAACAAGTTCCATTGCCTTCATGCCACTGTCAACGGTCATCACGATATTTAAATCCGTTGCAAGTGCTTCAATTACTTTGTTTTTATCAAATTCTTTATCTTCAATCAGAAGAATGCGTGCACCTTCTACCGGCTCTTTCATTAAATTTGTTTTTTCAGTGACAACACCAAATTGATTGGCCGCATTCTCACGAATGCGCCATTCATCTAAAGCCATTTTCAAACGTGCCAAAGAACGCACGCGCGCCATGAGAGCTACGTCATTAATCGGCTTGCTTAAGAAATCATCCGCGCCAACTTCAAGGCCGCGCACCTTATCCTGAATGTCGGTTAAAGCCGTAACCATCACAACAGGAATATGCGCCTTTTCAGAATTCGATTTAATGCGTTTGCACACTTCAAAACCATCCATACCAGGCATCATGACATCCAATAAAACAATATCCGGATTTTCACTTTCGACTTTTTCCAAAGCCTCTTGGCCACTGGTGGCTGTGATTACATCGTAATACTCACAAGCAAGCTTAGCTTCTAACAATTTAACGTTAGGCAAAATATCATCGACAACGAGAACGCGTGCAGACATTAGAGCGTCTCCTTTTTTGGTTCTGGTTGATTATTTTGGGGAACTGCCAATACATCCCTGTCCAGATGTTTGCGAACCACCTCAATAAAAGACGACACAGAAATTGGCTTAGATATGTAGTCCTCACACCCGCCCTCACGAATTTTCTGCTCATCACCTTTCATGGCAAACGCTGTAACGGCAATCACTGGAATATTTTTCAATGTGTCATTTTCTTTAAGTTGTTTAGTGATATCAAGGCCAGAGATTTCCGGCAGTTGAATGTCCATAATAATAAGATCCGGATTATGCTCAAGTGCCATATCATAAGCAAGAGCCCCCTCTCTTGTCTGCACAGTATCTATATCATGTGCTTCCAAAAGGTCGTGAAAAAGCTTCATATTCAGCTCATTATCTTCGACTATAAGGACTTTTTTTCTCATTTCTTGTGCCACAAACCTTGCGAATTCGTTATTTCAGCAACATCTTATGCCCAAGGCATTGCTAAATCGTTAATATAGACCATAAAAGTTTATTCTTTTGTTTTACCCTCTTTATCCTTATTTAATCCCGATTCTGCATTACAGGCATCGCCTAATGCCTCAATCGCGACCAATTTTTGGGTGACAGAAAATTCACCATATTCAATTTCCATATCACTAATGACGCCATTTTCATGAAAAACCAGAGACATTTCATAATCTGATGTACTGTCAGGCTTGTGCAAAGGGAAAAATGCAAGGCGCATATCCCAGCTTTTATTGTTTACGAGATTGGCATCAATATGGGATTTATACTGTTCCGGCACCTTGTAAATCGTCGGTTTGCCCGTGAAGCTATTCACATCGACCGGCCCCTCTTCATCACTGCCATCGAAAATCGTCGCCTTATAGAATTTCTTACCTTCCTTAACGGATTTCAAGACATCAAGCGTATGCGCCATAGGGAAAAGCGTCCCCTTCGGCAAATCAAAGATTAAATCCTCAGGAATCGTATAAACAGCTTCGTTTGGATAATCTGCTCCATTTGCACTCACATTACCGCGCACTTCTTCAAAAACGATGCCGTCTCTTTTACGTTGAGACGTAAAATTAAAGTTTTTTCCGTCAAAAGATTCATAGGTTGAAAAATCACTGGTTACACGAACCGCCGGCATTTCACTATATTCATACAACATATCAAACCTGTGCGTTGATATCCACGCATCACAAGATGGTTGCCATTCATAAAACATTTTACCGCGTATATTAGCGATTTTAGAGCTGCTATTCTTAGAAGAAAGTCGAATATCATAGAGTGCCTTATGGGGCATAAAGCCCGCCTTACGGGCACGATCTAATGTTGCATGCGCAAGATTGGGCGCAACACAGACAATCATAAAACAGAAACCAATTAAACCGATGATCTTTTTTGATTTTTTAGAAATACGCATACAGACCTTATTTATTCTCGGAATTCGATTAAAGCTAACAAAATTACGTGCTTTGTGCACTGCTTATATCCTACCCGAAACGCCTCTATGGTCAAAGGGGAATAAGAGGATTCCGGCATTCTTTGCCGCTTTTTTACATGAAAAAACTTACATCAGGAAAAACTAACCCAATCAAAACATTACGGAAAACGGCACGCACAACCAAAATAAAACACTGATATAATTGAATAAATAAGCACATTACATAATTTGGCATGCTTTTCGCAAGGGTTTCGATGGGAACTTTGCGTAAACGGACGCTTCGGCGTTCAAAAGAAAGGGTAGCTAACATGACATCGGATATTTACCAAAACGAACTTATTGAAAAACAAACGAATATTTCAAGGGATGTAAAGACAGGTAAACGCTTTTTAGGTAACACGGGGGAATTCCTTGGGTTCCTGAAAAAAAGTGATACTTACGGAAAAACGGTTGAAGCAACGGCTCTGCTTAAGGCAGCTTACAAAATGCTTCAACAGACAGAACGTGAGCTTGCAGAAAAGGAACAGCGTATCCAAGATCTGGAAAGCATCCTGACAATAGATGAATTAACAGGCATTACCAATCGCCGCGGCTTTTATACCAATTTCAAAGGTGAACTGGATAGAACCAACCGAGCACAAAACACCGGTGGTTTGCTTATTATGATTGATCTTGATTATTTCAAAACCATCAATGATACATTCGGACATTTAGCAGGCGACGAAGCCCTGAGAACTGTCGCACTTTTCTTAAAATCGACAGTCCGTCCAATGGATTTAGTGGCGCGTATGGGCGGTGATGAGTTTATCATTTTAATGCCCAACACATCGATTGCAAAAGCCATGAAACGAGCAAAAAAAATTGGCAATGATTTGAATGCCCTAACATTTGATTGGAAAGGCTCGACCGTGCACATCCATGGCAGCTTGGGTTTAAAGGAATATTCCCAAGGCGACACCATCGAAAGCATTATCGAACAAGCTGATAAAGGCATGTACAAAAATAAGAAGGAGCGCCAAACGGCGCATTAAAAAATACCCTATACACCTGCATTACTCCCTAACCCAATTCTGACAGCAGGTGTAACCCCCAAGACTCGGACGCATCCCCCCACACAAGCGTCCGGGTCATTTTTTGACAAAATCAGTTTTCTCACCTATAAGTGCACACATAAAAAACATGCGGGCCTCACAAAATGAATACAGCACAAGCATTTCATATTACGGAAGAAGAAGCACTGGAAACAGAAGCTCTACGTGAGTTGAACGCTTTTCTTGCACGACCCAATTCTATTGGCTTGGACAACCTCAAAGAATCACTGCGCAACATGGTGCAGCTTATGATGGAGATTAAAGGGTATTCGACCGGCTATGCTGTTCACCACCTTGTGTATGGTGAACATTCTTCACTTGCCCTTGCAGGAAACCTCAAGGGGGATGAAGAAAAAAGAAGAAAAATTGAAGAGCTTGAGCAATTAATGCGTGAAATGAACCGCGCAATGTTCATGGAATTCCAAAGATTATTTACACATGTTCAAACCAGAATTAACGTCATCACGGAAAACATAGAAAACCGCATTAACAAGCTAGACGAGACCATTGAAGATGCGATTGAGGATGACCTTGATGAATCTGTCATTCAAACCAAGAAGAAAAAGCGTAGCCGGCTTAAAAAATTTCTGCAACGCGTCAAAGCACGTGAACAACAATTAAGTCAGGTTGAAACGACAGAAGAGGTTATCGAAGTCGAGGCCAGCCTTACGCGTGATATCAACGATTTAAGAAACGGTGAACCGGAGCCCCAACCCATACGCGAAAGCGCGTTTGCAGTCATTACCGGTATGCTTAAAAACTTACGCCGCAATAAAACCGCCGAAGATGAATACACCAATACACCTGAGCCAAAATATACTGCATGGAAAAAACCTGTTACTGAAACGCGCAGATCAAGAAAAAGGTCCGCGTGGGATGAAACAGGTGACAGCAGCAGTGGCACAGGAGAAGACACGAGCGGCAATTCCGAAAGTGGTGACGATAGCAGCGGCGAAAAAGAAAAAGACGATAACATCGAACCACCGCACACACCTGATTTTTAAAATTCAGGTTTCAACATTCAACCCAAAACCGTATAAGTGAATCATGAGCACAGGATTACTTGCCCTTCTTGACGACATTAGCGCCATTGTAAAGGTCACCGCGGCCTCATTGGATGACATTGCAACACAGGCAGGCGCAGCAGGCACAAAAGCCGCTGGCGTGGTGATTGACGACGCGGCAGTCACGCCAAAATACGTGGTCGGCCTCAGCCCGAAACGCGAACTGCCGATTATTTGGAATATCACCAAAGCATCGCTTAAAAATAAAATTTTATATCTTGTACCTGCCGCCCTGTTTTTAGGCGCTATCGCACCTTGGATTATCAAACCGATTTTAGCGATGGGCGGATTATATCTTTGTTTTGAAGGTTATGAAAAAGTGCATCATGTCCTACATAAAATGCGGCATAAAGATGCGTATAAGAAGATAAAAGAAAACCCTGAAAAACTGCCGACCATTACCCCGGAAGAGCTTGAAAAAAAGAGAACAGCAGGCGCGATTAGAACAGATTTTATATTGTCGGCCGAAGTGATAGCAATTTCTTATGCCGTCGTTGCACAAAGCAGTTTATTTATTCAATCGGCAGTTCTCTTAGTGATTGCCGTCGGGATTACCTGCTGTGTCTATGGCGCAGTAGCATTGATCGTCAAAGCAGATGACGTAGGTGCGCATTTGGCCAAGTACGGTGAATATGAATGGACGCGCAAAATAGGTCAAAAAATTATAAAATCCATGCCGGCATTTTTAAAATTTATCAGTGCCGTTGGCACAACAGCCATGCTCTGGGTTGGCGGTGGCATTATCATTCACTCCGTGCCGCTTCTCCACCATGAAGTAGAGAATTTTATTCATGCACTGCATTTGGATGGCTTTGTTAAATGGCTCTGCGGTGCAACGATCAATGCTGTTTTTGGTTTAATCATCGGATGGGTAGCTGCAAAAATATTCGGCTTTCTCAAACCTTATATCCCTGCCCTGAAAGATCAAAAAACCTCATAAAAAATGGCCGGAAATCCCGACCATCTAATACATTTATATGCAAAAACCTACTAACCTAGGCTCGCATCACGCTCAATCGCATGCTGCTCTTGCTTGCGGATATGCTCCGGCAACTCCTGCGCACCTTCCGCTGCAACAATCTCAGCTTCACTATCATCTGAGGTCAAGCCTTCTCTACGCTCTTGTACTTCCTCTGTAAATGCCTTCAACTTACCTGCAGCTTCTTCATACCAAGCTGTACTACCTTGTGTAGGGTCACCCATAATTCATTCTCCATAACTATAATTTAAGATGTAGCAGTATCGCACAAACTACGCCCCTACTGTCAAGTTTCACGGCAAGAAAACCAAGGTTAAGCCGCGTCGGTTAGTTTCTTCGGTAGATTAACCTTTAAATGCAAATCCTTGAGCTGTTCCACGCCCACTTCCGATGGGGCTTGCATCATCTGGTCTTCGTATTGGCCGTTCATGACAAAGGCATACACTTCACGCAGGTTCGGCTCATCCGCCAGCAACATGATGATACGATCAACGCCAAAGGCCAGACCACCGTGTGGGGGCGCGCCGTAACGCATCGCGTTTAGCATACCGCCAAACTCGGCTTCCAGAACGGCCTTGTCATATCCCGCAATACCGAACGCCTTTTCCATGATTTCAGGTCTGTGGTTACGGATCGCACCAGAGGCAAGCTCAAACCCGTTACACACGCAGTCATACTGCCACGCATAGATATCAAGCGGGTCTTTATTATCTAAATCATCCATACCACCTTGCGGCATTGAAAACGGATTATGAGAGAAGTCGATCTTTTGCTGCGCTTCGTCGAATTCAT
The DNA here is from genome assembly GCA_965263215.1 of uncultured Micavibrio sp. Lineage (GTDB taxonomy): Bacteria > Pseudomonadota > Alphaproteobacteria > Micavibrionales > Micavibrionaceae > UBA1672. The sequence goes on along the minus strand of OZ253663.1, from coordinate 848,567 downwards.
ACATCGGGAAGTCAATAATCCAGCAAAGCTTGTATACGCCCTGTTCACGCGCCGCTTCATGACCTTCGGGCAGCGCATCACAAATTGCATCACGCGCCGCGCCTGCAAATTTCGCCGCCGGCAATTCCTGATTACAAATAAAGAAGATCGCATCACCATCTGCGCAGCCAGAGGTTTCCTTAATCGCGGTTTGCGCGGCCTCAGGGATAAATTTCGCAATCGGGCCTTTGCCTTCGCCATCGGCGAACAAGACATAACCCAAACCCGGTGCGCCTTCGCCCTGCGCCCATGAATTTAATTTATCAAAGAAACTGCGTGGTTGATCGGATACTTTCGGTGCACGGATCGCACGGACAACACCACCTTTTGCGATCACGCCCTTGAATGCCTTGAATTCAACATCGTCGCGGGCGAATACTTCGGTCACATCCACGATCTCTAGGGGATTACGCAAATCCGGCTTATCGCTCCCGTATTTTAACATCGCCTCTTTATAGGGAATAGAGTCACACCAAATCACCTCACGTTTCTCACCCGTGAAGCCAGAGAATTCCTCGAAAATACCTTCAATAACAGGCTGAATGGTGTTGTGCACATCATCTTGCGTGACAAAGCTCATCTCCACGTCGAGCTGATAAAACTCTGCCAAACGGTCGGCGCGGCCATCTTCATCACGGAAACAGGGCGCGATTTGGAAATATTTATCAAACCCGCTCATCATCAAAAGCTGTTTAAACTGCTGCGGCGCTTGCGGAAGCGCGTAAAACTTGCCCGGATGCAACCGTGAAGGCACAAGATAATCGCGCGCGCCTTCCGGTGAGCTTGCTGTCAGGATAGGCGTTTGAAATTCCTGAAAACCCTGCCCGTGCATTTTACTGCGCATCGCGGCTATCACATCGTTACGCAGACGGATTTTCTTTTGCATGCCTTCGCGGCGCAAATCCAAATAACGGTATCGAAGGCGAATATCTTCACCCGCACCATCATCTTCATAAACCTGAAATGGGATAACATCCGCGGCAGATTGTACTTCGGCCTCATCAATATAAATTTCAATTTCACCGGTTTTCATTTTCGGGTTAACCGTATCGGCAGAGCGCTCACGCACCTTACCGATAATCGTGACCACTGATTCAACGCGCCAATTGCTTAGGCTTTTCATAAGCGGTGAATTTTCCTCAACAATACATTGAGTGATGCCATGCGTATCACGCAGAATAATGAACAACACACCGCCTAAATCATAGATGCGGTGTATCCAACCAGATAATTTAACCGTCTCGCCAACATGGCTTTTGTTCAACTCGTCACATTTATGCGTTCTAAAGGCGTGCATTATTTTATCCTGTATTTGTCTGCTTTAATTACGTTAAGTCTGTTTTTATAACGTATGGTACGACAAAGTCACGCCGATTTTTTAAATTGAGTTGCTTTTAGGGGCTAGACGAAACCGCATTGTCTTGTATGATACAGTCCTAATATGTAAGAGCGTTATGACTATACTCAAAACATCAGACGAAATCGCCTCCTTTTGTAATGCGCTATCCGCGTGTGAATTCATCACCATAGACACCGAATTCTTGCGGGAAAAAACCTATTACCCAAAGCTCTGCTTGGTGCAAATCAGCGGCCCTGATAAAGATGCACGCGCGATCGACCCGTTGATTGAGGGGATCGATTTATCGCCGCTATTCGAACTTCTGCGTGATGAATCCATTATGAAGGTGTTCCATGCAGGACGGCAGGACTTAGAAATTTTCTATAATCTGACAGGTGAAGTCGCATCGCCAATATTCGATTCACAAATCGCCGCGATGGTGTGCGGCTACGGTGATTCCATCAGTTACGAAAAACTGGTTGCCAATATTACAGGCGGCAAAATCGATAAGAGCTCTCAATTCACCGATTGGTCTCTGCGCCCGCTCAGTGATAAACAACTCAATTACGCGCTCGGTGATGTCACGCATCTTTGTGACATTTACCTGCATCTGAAAGATGTTCTTGAAAAACGTGGACGCACTGAATGGGTGAAGCAAGAAGATAAGATTCTGAGTAATCCCGCGACATACGAAAATGATCCGTACAAGGCATGGGAACGCATCAAAATCAGATCGCCCAAACCGCGCAGCCTTGCCATTTTGCGCGAGCTTGCGGCCTTACGCGAACAACATGCGCAAAAGCGGAATATTCCCAAAACATGGGTGGTACGGGATGACGCACTGGCTGATATGGCCGGACAGGCACCGAAAAATAAAAAGCAACTCGCCAAAATTCGCAACGTATCCAAGGATATGGCAGAAGGTAAAATGGGTGATCGTTTCCTTGGGGCGATAGAGCGCGCATTATCATCCCCGCAAGAAACATGGCCAAAGCCAAAAAAGAAAAAACCATTGCAACCCACAGCCATCGCCATCGTTGATATTTTAAAAATGCTACTGAAAGTCATCAGCACAGAAAACGAAGTCGCGTCTAAAATCATCGCCTCCAGCAGTGATCTGGAAGAAATAGCCCTCGATGATAATGCCGACGTACCTGCCCTGAAAGGTTGGCGTAGAGACGTTTTCGGACAACACGCACTTGATGTGAAGCATGGCAAACTCGCCATAGGCCTAAAAAACGGTAAAATTGCAAAATTACCCATTGATTAAAATGCCAATATAATAGAGCCTTAAGATATGGGATCTAACGCACAAAAACGTCTGTTTTTATTACGTCACGCAATCGCCGTGAATGAAATGTCTGATGGTGATGAAGGTCGCGCCCTTGCCCCCAAGGGTATTGAGGATGCGCAAGCCCTCGGCGACTATATGAAGCATCACAATTATACGCCTGATCTGGTTTTATGCTCTTCCGCGCGGCGTACGCGTGAAACATTAGAAGGCGTACAAACACATCTGGATGTCGGTAATGTCAAAACAATTGATATCCTTTATTCCGGTGGTGCAGGAGATTATCTGTACGAAATTCAGCAATGTGACGATAAGTACGATAATATCCTGATGGTTGCACATAACCCAAGCATTTACGAACTTGTACGCCTGCTCGCGGCGCAAGGATCAGATTCGGTTATGCAACGCCTGTCGGAGGGCTACGCCCCCGCCAGTTTAAGCATCGTGAACCTTGTATGTGAAAAATGGGCAAATATTCAGCCCGCCGAAAACACACTCGCGGCGCTCGTCAACCCGATGGACTATAACGCCCCCGCCCGCCCCACGCGTTGGATGTGATTATTATTTAAAAAAGCCAAGCCATGAAGAATTTTTGCGTCCTAAAACGCCTGGTATATCTTCAAGCCAGCCTTGCTTTTCCTGCTCTCGGATAAAAGTTAGTATAGTGTGCAATATACCATCAGAATCTTTAAAAAGTTGGCGATTAAACTCAGTAATATAATTTCTCCTATGCGGATTTACTATACCTGCTAACAGATCTCCTGCCCAATCTGGCTGCTCCTTTATAAGCCTAGGTAATTCAGAAATAAGAGCAGAAACAAACATTTTTTTAGGGTAACTATCCATAGCCACATTCATAGTGTTCTGGTATGCGCCATAATCATGCTTCACTTGAATTGATCTAAGTAATCCCTTTAATACCTTTTCACTTTCTTTACCTGTTAGTGAATCTACTAATTCAACATATTTGTGAAAGTATTCCTCAGCCTTATTATCGGGATCAGACTCATCATCCTGAATTATTTTTCCGTACTTAATTAAATTTTCTACTAGAAAATCTTCATTCATACTGCATTAATATCCCAACATGTCTGCCAAAACTTTGCGCATCAACGGCACGGAGATACGGCGTTTTTCGGATAAGGCTTTCTGATCTGCGCGCGCGACAATATCACGGGCAGAGGCGAATGAACGCTCCATCCGTGGCAACAGATACGCGATCACATCATTACTAACGCTGAGCTGCCGGTCACTGAATAATTTAATCAGCACGGACGCAAGCAACATATCATCGGGCGCGTGAATACTGACAGACGGTGCGGCGCGAAAACGCGAGGCCAAATCAGGAATAACAAAATCCGCCGATGATGGTGCCATACGCATGGTGATCATCATAGTTTTTTGCTCTTCCTTGAGCATATTGTACAAATGGAACAGCGTGGTTTCTGAATCCCGATCACCAAGCCAAGGATCAAGCCCATCAAGCACAAGCGCATCGCCAAGGGCGAATAAATCCTCCGCCTGCATCGTGGTCAACATTTCCGGATTAACCACCGCCGCCGAAGCAATATCCTGCCACACTGCTGCCAAATGGCTCTTACCGCTCGCCGCAGGACCTTGCAAAACCAAAACAGGCGCGGACCATTCCGGCCAACGATCAATCCACCCAACAGCCGCGGCGTTGGACTTTCCTATCTGAAAATCACTGCGCCCGAACGCATGGCGAGAGCCAAGATCAAGCGGAATTTGTCGTGCATTTGCAAATGATGAGGGCGACATTCTATCCTTACGCTTTAGTCTTTTTAGCGGTTACTTTTTTTGTTTTCGTTTTGGAAGACGCTGATTTTTTGGTTTTTTTTACAGCGGTTTTTCGCTTTGGTTTTTCCTCGACCACGCTGTCTAAATAATAGGCGCTTTCTTTATATTTCTGCATGGCAAATGATAATAAAACACCCACAACCGCCGCGACAGGAACCGCCAGAAACATACCCAGAATACCGAGCAAGCTACCGCCTGCCAACAGTGCAAAGAACACCCAAAGCGGATGAAGGCCAACACTATCACCCACCAATTTCGGGGTCAGAAAATTCCCTTCAATCACTTGCCCACCAATGAATATGCCTGCAATCAATAAGACAAATGTTGGCTCACCAGCCTGAAACCATGCCACAGACACACTGACGATCAATCCCACCGCAGAACCGACCATCGGGATCACTGACAGAAGGCCAGACATTAAACCAATCAAAAACCCGTATTTTAATCCCGCAAGGGTGAGCATCAACGCATAGGAAACACCAAGCACCATCGCAACACTGATCTGTCCGCGTACAAAACCAGAGAGCTTTTCATCAATCTGTTTCAACAAGCCCATAATCACACCTTCAGAATGGCGGGGCATTAAATCACGCACCCACGCTGTAACAATCGGCCATTCCTTCATCATGAAATAAGCGACAATCGGCATAAACACAGCAACGGAAATCACATCCATCACCGCCTGCCCACCCGCGGCGATATGCTCAACAATCATCTTGGCGGCCTTCGTGGCTGATCCTGCGTTTTCTTTTAGAAGGTTTTCTAAATTCCCTTTATCGACACCACCGACATATTGTTCGATCAAAGCCGTCACGGGAGTCATCATTTGCCAGAATTTCTCGATATATTCGGGTAAATCTTTACCGAATTGGACCAATTCACGATAAACAATCGGCGATACGATGCCGATGAAGCCCAGCATAAAAATCATGAAACTAAATAGAATCATAAGTGCCGCGGGGCCACGTGCAATTCCCAAATCACCGAATTTATTCACAATGGGATTAAGCAAATACGCCACGGCAATCCCCATCACAAAAGGTAATAAAACCGCCTTGAACAGCAAAATACTAAGCACAAACGCAACCGCCGCCCCTGTCCAGAAAATAATATGTGTTGATGGTTTCAGCGGTTTAACGCTCATCTAAAGCCCCCTTATAATATAGACATGCGATTAAAACGTATGCAGGCTTCCACCTGCCGCCGGTTCAGCTTGCGGTGATTGGTAGAAGTTATGTGTTTTTTTCTGCCTGTAATACAGATCATACATAATGCTTGGCGCGTTCGTCGTATTCACAAATCGCTTGGGAGGTTCATAACCCTCACTGAGCGAAAATGGCGTTCTGGCGAGGGCTGCGCGCAGGCGTTCTTCGTCGCCGCGAAAGACAAATGATAATTGTGCCTCCACGGGTTTAAGAGATGATACCGACAAAGAGCCAAACCCCGGCAGGGTTGAAAGCATATTCTTTGAGCGCACAAGATCATTGATAGAACCAACCAATAAACGTACATGATATGTTTGCCCATCTGCCGCACTGGATAACGTTTTATTTTTCCAATCGCGCTGCAACGACCTGTGGCCTTGATACACACTACGGTCATAAAGCTGCGCAACGGTTTCATCATTTTCAGGTTCCACAACAATATCATTCACACGCTCAGCTTGCCCGCGGTCCGTTCGATATATACTGATACGTAAGCGACCTTTGGCAGTCTCCTCAGGCGCTAAACCAGAGAGCTTAGGATCAGGCACGGCAATCATTATCGCGGCCTCCTTCGCACCATAACGCATCAACATACGCTCAAGACTTTGACGCTCATAACGCAAAGCATCATTATCATCAATATCAGCAATATCGTCCAAATCCCCTATTGGAACCTCAACAGGCACAACACCCGACGACAGGCGTGCACGCGCCCAAGCCTGCATCCAGTAATTCCGTTCTGACCAGATGGTATTCTTGCCCTGCACCTGCAAAATCGGCAGAACCAACAAGGGTTTGCTGCTTTTAGATGTATATTGAACGCCCGTTACGGAGAAAAACTGACTGACAGCGCGCTCATTGAAACGAAATGTGAAATCACCGACATAACGAACAGCGGAAACTTGCTCGTTTTTAACTTCAAAATCATCAATCATTGTTGCAATAACATCAGCATTTGGCTTACGCACTGTTTTCACATCTTTCTCGGAAACCATGCGCTCGGTTAAAATTGAAAACGCTTTGCCTTGCGCATTGATGAATGCTTTGCCTTGCGCTTCAACCGAATTATTTGCCGTGACATCGACATTCACATCTTCAACCACATAGATCGAATCATAGGCGTAAGCCTTTGTATGCAACAAAATCAGTGCCATAAAGAACAAAAGAGAAAATATTATACGCTTGCAGTAAAAAGCCTTATGCGGTATGCCCATGATGCACCTGAGATAGAGTGTTTAAATTATGTATCTTTTAGTTTTATAACGAGCAGAGCATAAGAGCAACATGAAACAGCAACGGATAGGTTCGAAGCAATGCTAGGGCACAATAAACCGCCAAAAAAAGAAAGCGCATATAAAAAGGCAGGCGTCGATATTGACGAAGCCGCAAACTTGATTGAGCGCATAAAACCTGCAGTCAGAAACACAAACCGGTCAGGCACGATGTCGGGCCTTGGTGGGTTCGGCGCAATGTTCGATTTAAAAGATGCAGGATATGAAGACCCCATCCTAGTTTCTGCAACGGATGGTGTTGGTACAAAAATTAAAATAGCTATCGAATCAAACACGCATAACACCATCGGCATCGATGCCGTTGCAATGTGTGTGAATGATTTGGTTGTACAAGGCGCAGAACCGTTATTCTTTCTTGATTATTTCGCAACAGGAAAGTTGGAAAATGATGTCGCGCAATCTGTGATTGAAGGCGTGGCCAAAGGATGTGAGATTGCCGGATGTGCCCTGATTGGTGGTGAAACCGCAGAAATGCCTGGGCTGTATGCCGATGGCGATTATGACATGGCAGGATTTACCGTTGGCGCAGTCAACCGTGATTCCGTAATCACCGGCAAAGACATTGAAGCAGGTAACATCGTTTTGGGATTGGCATCAAACGGCGTCCATTCAAACGGCTATTCTTTAGTGCGTAAAATCATCGCCGACAGCAATCATGATTTTAATGTGCCCTGCCCGTTCAGTGCGATGATTAAATATCAAGACAAAGACATTGAAAAACAAACTCAATATAAGGCAGAGACATTGTTAGAAGCCTTGCTCGCGCCTACACGCATTTACGTGAAATCATTGCTAAAAGCTTTGGAGATCAAAAGCGATGACGGTATGAGTGCCATTAAAGGCATGGCACATATCACAGGTGGCGGCCTGACGGAAAATATTCCGCGCGTTTTACCGGAAGGTCTAATGGCAAGCATTGATACATCATCATGGCCTTTGCCTGACATTTTCAAATGGCTAAAAAAGGAAGGTGATCTGGATAATGATGATCTTGCGCGCACCCTTAATTGCGGCCTTGGTATGATTGTGATTTGTGATGCCGCGCAAGCTGATCAAATTGAAAAATCACTGATTTCAACGGGCGAAACCGTTTATAAAATCGGTGAAATTAAAGAACAAACACAATCAGACATTCCCATTCATATTTTCAACCGTGCAAAGTCATGGGCATAGAGATCAAAAAATTAAAACTGGCAATATTCATATCCGGACGCGGCAGTAACATGCGATCCATTATGGCTGCTTGTGAAGATGCGGATTTTCCGGCTGAAATTTCACTGGTCTTGAGTAATAGACCAAACTCAGAAGGCCTCGATACCGCAAAGCAAGCTGGCATTTCAACAGAAATGGTTGATCACAAAGCCTATGAAACACGTGAAGCCTTCGAAGATGAAATTCAACGCCGCTTAGAGAAATACGAGATTGACCTTATCGTACTGGCAGGTTTCATGCGCATCCTGACTGGATCCTTTGTTGAAAAATGGCCGGATCAAATGATAAATATCCACCCGTCATTACTACCTGACTACAAAGGTCTGAACACACATGCGCGTGCAATCAATGATGGTAAAACAGAGGCAGGCTGCACCGTGCATTTTGTAATCCCCGATTTAGACAGCGGACCAATTATCGCCCAACGACGCGTACCCGTCAAAAACGGTGATACGCCAGATAGTCTCGCTGCCCGTGTTTTAGAGCAAGAGCATGAAATATACCCCGAAGCGATAAAATTAATCGCGCAACAAAGAACAAAAACGAGTGGCATATAGCCGGAAGTTTTATTACTATAATCGCAGCCTAAAGTTAAGAATAAGGAATATATCATGGCCGAACATAAAGCAGTCGAAGTGACCAAAGAACAAATTCAAGAAGCTGAAAATTTTTGGCATCACTTCACCGTGGGCATGAAATATGCAACCTATGCAACGTGCATTATTTTGGTTTTACTTGCACTCGCATTCGTAAAATTCACCTAATAACATCCAATTTACTGCAAAAAAACGTCTTTTTCTAAGAAAGCCTTAACTATTTACGCCCATAATGCAGCGTGAGTAGAACCATCACTGCGTTTCATTCAGAAGAAAGACTAGGCCCGATGGCCATTATAGAACGAAACATTTTTGTTAATATAAAAACTAGCCGCTTACGCATGTTGGCGGTTGGCGTCTTGTGGGTATTGGCGTGTCTGTGCAATCCATTATCAGTGCACGCGCAATCACAAAACACGTTGATATTAGATGGTAAACAACCATCCTATAACATAACCCCCTACAGCTATCTCACAATTGACCAAAATAAAGATCTTACCTCTGAAATTATTATCAAAAACCATAATGAGAAGCTTCGCGGCAAAAAGCCTAAAACCGATATTATAAATCTGGATGACACCGAGCATTCTGTCTGGATTTTATTTTCTGTCTATAACCAAACAAACTCCGATGATTGGGTTTTGCATTTTGGTAATACGCTAGATGGAAGAATGGGCATGATTAAAACCATTCGTATTCTCAATCATGACACAAAACAAACCATATCAATCCCCTCGTCCTCAAAAGAGACAAGTGACGTCTATTTAGGTTCGGCATTGTCTCTGAGTATAAAGCCGAATATGCAAAACACCTTTGTTATGGAGATCGAGCCGGAAAAAGGCTTACCTTTGGTTTTCGCACCTAAGATCATTGCTCAAAAAACATATATGCAAATGCTATTGCAAGGGAATATAAAAAACATCATCGCAGCTCTTTTATTCATTACGATCATTTCCTTTTTTCTAACATCTTTCCACATCGGCAAAAACAAGGCATCAATTGCCTTACTTTCTTATTATGCCGTGCTTTGCGCCTTGTTCTTCAATCTTGATGCGTATGCAATACCAGTGAACATCATTAACGGTGCAGTTCTGTTCTGGTTATATATGTCCAGTTTCATGTTGTTGGTTATCGCCACAAAGTTCTTTGCGAAACTAACATATGATTTAAAGCCGATGGAAAACATCGCACTTGTCATTCTAACGCTTTTGATGGCAGCCTCAGTTTTACTCTATATTTTCGTTTTCAATGCAAGCGCGATGGGATTAATTATTGTAGCAAGCACAATTGGATTATGCCTTGTTTTACTCTCTACGATTGTCTTCTTCACCAGTGATAAACCCGCCTTAATCTCATGCCTATTTAGCATAGCTCTACTGTCATCAGGTGCAGCGCTCACACTGCTCACGATTATTTCATTGGGATACGTTGAGCCCGGCTACGTAACTTACTTTTGGTATGCGCATTTATTCCAAGCATTCTGTTTTATGGGCGCTTATTTACGCGCCAACATTTATAGAAACGAGCGTAAAAAAGCCGAGACAGAACATCAGGCACGCGACGAACATTCTATGGCACGCCTACAAAAGTCAAAAGATTCAGCCGACCAAGCGCGTCTTTTACGTGTCATTGAGCGTGAAAGAGAATTGATGTCCGAGCTTAGAGAGCGTGAGATCAAAAGAACCGAAGAAATGCGCCACTCCAAAGAAATAGCGGACAAAGCCAATCAAGCCAAATCAGCATTTCTTGCTGTCGTTAGCCACGAAATCAGAACACCGATGAACGGTATTATGGGTATGGTTCAGCTCTTGCAAACAACAAGCCTGAGTAAAACACAAGGCGATTATGTAGACACGATCCGCAGATCCGGCGACACAATGATGGCTTTATTAAACGATATTCTGGATTTTGAAAAAATCGAACGCGGCAGTATGGAAGTTGAAACCGTCAATTTTGATCTGCATAAACTTGTCCAAGATATCATTATTTTAATGTCTGGTCATGCTTCGCAAAAAAGTCTTGCGCTTAACAGTGATATTGGTGATGACGTACCAAATGTTGTATCTGGTGACCCCACACGCCTGCGCCAAGTTCTTTTAAATTTAGTGAATAACGGTTTAAAATTCACAGAAGATGGTGAAGTCTTAATTAAAGTCACAACAATCGAATTAACGGATACAACAAAAGTACGTTTCGAGGTTAAAGATACAGGTATTGGTATTTCAGACGATGCGCAAACCAAGCTTTTTACACCGTTCACACAGGCAGAGACCAGTATCTCAAGAAAATACGGCGGTACGGGGTTAGGGCTTGCTATTTCTTACAGATTGATCGAGGCCATGGGCGGCAAAATACAGGTTGATAGCGCACCAGAAAGCGGGAGCACATTCTTCTTTGATCTACCCATGATCGTGGAAAGTAACAATGTATTGAATGATCAAAGCTTTTTTGATCCGGACAATGTAGAGCAGCATAAAACAAAGCCAATGCGTATTCTCGTCGCCGAAGATAACGAGATGAACCGTAAAGTCATTGACGGGCTACTAACGCAACAAGGCCACACATTATTCATGGCCGCGAACGGTTTGGAAGCTTTAGATTTATGCCGAAAACATCATCCTGATTTAATTTTGATGGATATCCAGATGGATGGATTATCAGGATTAGACACAACGAAAAAGTTGCGGACTGATCCGGATAATACTATTGCAAAAACGCCCGTGATCGCACTCACCGGTAATGTCATGCTCGAGGATATTGAGGACTTTTTTGCTGCCGGCATGAATGGTTTTATCGCAAAGCCAATAGATTCCAATCAATTAAATGAAGTTCTTTATAATGCCTCTATTGGTAAGTTTGAAAATGACATCAAAGAGCCTGAGAGCAAAACACCTGAAAATCCTCCTGTGGTAACTCCTGAAAAAACTGAAGCTAAAGAGATCGATCTGCAAAATGTTGCAACCAATTTAAGCCTTGATGATCGCGAGCACTACGTCTCTGATTCCAAAATCAAAACCCGTGAAAAGATAATCCCCGCTATGCGGGACGATAATGTCAAACCGGCAAGCGAAAAGAAGAAACGCATTGCGCCAATCGTGACAACACCTGCACCTATAGAGATTAAACAGAACGAAGAAAAACTCGAAGAAGAAACAAAAATAACAAAAACCGTTATTGCGCCAGCAACACAAGAAAATGTAAAAAAGCCGGCCTTCAGACGTGATGCACCTGATGACGAAATGACCGAAATTCAGCGCTATTTGATGCAACAACATTCATCAAACAAAGGCGGTGACACCACGCCTGAAGAAGAACCGCAGACTGAGGTGCACACAGCGTCAGAGAACAACGACGACCCATCAATTCCTACGCCCGATGACAGTCCTGACCCAAGTGAAACAGAGACAGAGACGGAAGTAAAAACAGAACAGGTAGAATTACTTGATCATAAAATGCTCAAAAGCCTTGTGGATACACTCGGTAAAGACCAGTTCACAAACCTTCTACAAGGCTTCTTGGAAAAGGCCACGGAAATCATAGAAGATCTTGAAACAAATGTAGAAGAAAACAATATTGGAGCCTTAGGTGCCAGAGCGCACGAGCTTAAAGGTATGGCCGGAAATTTCGGTATGAAACACGTCAGTGAACTGGCAGGGGAAATTGAAAAATCCGCAAAACTTTCACAAAATGATGATGCGATAAAGACCGCACAAAAACTAAGTGCCGCCAATGATCAAACACGGGCAGCACTTCTAAAATGGGCAGATCAGTAAATTACTGATTAACCGACTATTTCATCTTCAGTGAAGAAATACTCAATTTCGATTTTCGCATTGTCCAATGAGTCAGACCCGTGAACGGAATTCTCACCGATATCCACTGCATATTCTTTACGAATTGTCCCTGCATCGGCTTCGGCCGGGTTTGTCGCGCCCATAACCTCACGGTTTTTGGCAACGGCATTCTCTCCTTCCAGAACCTGCACAACAACGGGCTCGGATGACATGAAGTCTGTCAATTCACCGAAAAACGGACGCTCGCTATGAACGGCGTAAAACCCTTCGGCTTTTGCCTTGCTCATGTGGATACGTTTTTGTGCAACGATGCGCAAACCTGCTTCTTCCAGTTTCGCGTTGATCGCGCCTGTTAAATTGCGGCGTGTTGCATCCGGCTTGATAATTGAAAATGTACGTTCTATGGCCATCTTTTCTTTCCTTATTAACCCTTAAAAATTTGGTGTTCTTTGTATATCGACCTTGCCTGAATGATGCAAGCGCGATTTAACCCGCCAAAGATTTTTCTATGGCTTCAACGGCATCATTCGCCGCATCTGCATTCGGCCCACCGGCCTGCGCCATATCGGGGCGACCACCGCCGCCCTTACCACCCAAAGCCTCTGATCCGACACGCACCAGATCAACCGCGCTGATTTTGCCTGTTAAATCATCGGTGACACCAACCACGATAGAGGCCTTGCCCTCATTCGCGGAAATCAGAACCACCACACCGGAGCCGAGTTTGGCCTTCAAATCATCCGCCATAGGTTTCAGATCTTTCGGTGGAAAACCGTCCAAGACCTTACCAATAAACTTCGCACCGCCAATGTCTTTGATCTCGTCATCGCTCGCATCAGCCGTTGCACTTTTACGGCGAAGATCAGAAATTTCTTTTTGTTTGCGTTTATTAATCTTCTTTAAATCCAGTAAAGCTTCAGGTGTGTTATCAGGAGAAGGTTCGCCTAGAATATCTTGGCCGAGCAAACGGAGTTCCTCATTCAATGCCTTTTGTAACTCCCTAAGCTTTTCAGCTTCAGCCATTACTGCGTCAGTTCTCGCCTGATAATACGCATCAACGCGTGCACCTGTTACGGCCTCAATACGGCGGATACCTGAGGCGAGCGCCCCTTCGGAAATGATTTTAAATTTCTCAATCTCGCCCGTTTTATTAACGTGTGTACCACCGCAAAGTTCAATGGAGAATTGCTTATTCCCTTCCTGCGTACCCATCGCAACAACGCGCACCTCATCATCGTATTTCTCACCGAACAACGCCATCGCCCCGCTCTCCCGCGCTTCATCTAATGGCATCACGCGTGTGATAACATCCGTATCGGCGGCGATTTCTTTATTGACGATGGTTTCAACTTCGGTGATTTGATCCTTGGTCATGGCCACGGGCTGCGAAATATCAAAACGTGTACGCTCCGCATCCTGCAGCGAGCCTTTCTGCGCAACATGATCCCCCAAAACGCGGCGTAATGCTTCGTGCATCAGATGTGTAACGGAGTGGTTGGATTTGATAGCTGTACGACGAGAAATATCCACGCATAAATCGAGAGTATCGCCCACAGAAATTTTTCCCTTAGTTACCTGACAGTCATGCGCCCAGATATTTCCAAGTTTCTTGAGAGTGTTTAAAATACGTCCTTGATTTTCATCATCTACAATTACATACCCATTATCGCCTACCTGCCCACCGCTTTCTGCATAAAATGGAGTCTGGTTAGTAATTATATATGCTTCGTCTCTGGGCTTATCTTTTGTTCTTGCAGATATTTCTTTTACAAGAACACCGCCCTGTACAATTGCCAAAACTTTTGCTTCGGATCGCTCTCTTTCGTAACCTAAGAATTCTGTCGAACCATATTTCTCCAAAATATCAAACCATAGCTTGTCAGTGGCTTCACCGCCAGCACCACTCCACGCGGCGCGGGCTTTTTGCTTTTGCTCTGCCATGCAAGCGTCAAAGACATCAATATCCACCTCAATTTCTTTCGCGCGCAGGGCGTCCTGTGTCAGGTCGAGCGGGAAGCCGTATGTGTCATAGAGTTTGAACGCCACATCGCCGGGGAATTTTGCGCCGCTCGCAACCTTCTCCACTTCCTCATCCAGCATTTTCAACCCACGATCAAGCGTCACCTTGAAACGCTTTTCTTCGGTTTCCAATGTCTGTGTGATCAACGCCTCTGCGCGTTTTAATTCAGGGTAAGCTTCGCCCATCTTCCCTAATAATGTCGGGTAGAGCTTATACATCAACGGGTCTTGCGCTCCGAGCAAATGCGCGTGACGCATACCACGGCGCATAATCCGGCGCAGAACATAGCCACGCCCTTCGTTCGAAGGCATCACCCCATCAGCCATCAAAAATGCGGCAGAACGCAAATGATCGGCAATCACTTTATGGCTGGCCGTCATGTCACCATCAGGCGCAACGCCTGTTAAATCGGCAGAATGCTCAATCAAGGCGCGCATAATATCAATGGCGTAATTATCGTTACTGCCCATCAGGGTTGCGGCCATACGCTCCAGCCCCATGCCTGTATCCACACTTTGCGCGGGCAGATCAATGCGGGTATCGGCATCAATTTGTTCATACTGCATGAAAACATTGTTCCAAATCTCAATAAAGCGGTCGCCGTCTTCCTCCGGTGAACCCGGAGGGCCACCCCAGATATGATCGCCATGGTCGTAAAAAATCTCCGTGCACGGCCCGCACGGCCCTGTATCGCCCATGCGCCAGAAATTATCATCGGTGGGGATGCGGATTATTTTTTCATCGGCAAAGCCTGTGATTTTCTTCCAAATTTCAGCAGCTTCTTCATCGGTGCTGTGTACTGTTACGCACAATTTTTCGGCAGGAAGGTCGAAATTCTTTGTGACCAGTTCCCACGCCCATTCTATGGCTTCTTCCTTGAAATAATCCCCGAATGAAAAATTCCCAAGCATTTCAAAGAAGGTGTGGTGACGCGCCGTATAGCCGACATTTTCCAGATCGTTATGCTTACCGCCTGCACGCACGCATTTCTGTGACGTGGTCGCGCGCGTGTAATCACGCTTTTCCTTGCCCGTGAACACGTCCTTGAACTGCACCATGCCTGAATTCACAAACATCAATGTCGGATCATTATGCGGTACAAGCGAAGATGAAGGGACAACTTCATGCCCCTTATCTTTGAAAAACCCTAAAAATTCATTACGGATGTCATTGACTGTTTTCATCTTCTTTTTGCCCTACTTCTTCTTTGCTGACTAGTTCTTTGCTGACTGGTTTCTCACTGACGGGAATAAAGGTCAGTACGATTTGATGATATCCTTTTCCATCGTCCCCGATTGCGATAAAGACACTACGCGATTTCCGTCCTGCTTTCATGAATTTTTCATGGTTTAAAATTCTGTAAGGGCGTCCCATTTCAAACGTTTTGAATCTAGATGGCTTTTTTGGATAATGCATACGCACTCGCGTAACATTGGGATCTTTATGTTTAAAGATGGCATAGATAGGAAAATCCGGGGAAACATCCGATGATCCGGTTATTTTTTCACCGTTTAAATTAATTTCAAAAGGCGGAATAAAAGGGAATACATATTTTTCATAGTATTGATCGACAAGTGCCTTGGCTGTGGGCCTATAATTATTATGAAGTTCACTATAAACTTTATCTCTTTGGCTCTCAGCCCCTTCGAATTTCTGTTTTGCTGCCAAACTGAACCAGACATAAGACAACATTTGATTTTTGTCGATCAATGATCCTTCGTAATATAACTTCCCCAGAAAAAACTGAGATGATGGATCCCCCTGCTCTGCCTGTCGTTTAACCATCTCAACATCAGTGCTTTGGGCATGCACAGTAAAAGAAAAGCTGATCAACATTACGCATAGGCAAAAGTAGATTGGGTTAAACAAATTCTGGGAGTTGACTCGCATTGAAACTTAATCCTATCTTTTTATTCTATAAATGTAGAAGGATTATTTATGCAGGAATTTGCAGCACTTGCCAATAGGATGGCCGATAAAGCGGGCGAAATTATTAAAAAGCACTTCCGCACCCCCATTGATATTGAGCGAAAAGAAGATGACAGCCCCGTAACAGTTGCAGATCGCGAAGTTGAGCAAGCGTTGCGAGAGATGATTGAAAAAGAGCGCCCTGATGACGGTATTTTGGGTGAAGAGTTTGGCATCAAGGAGAGCAATAGCGAGATCACATGGTTGATTGATCCGATTGATGGCACGAAAAGCTTTATGGTTGGCCGCCCGACCTTTGGGACATTGATTGCCGTCTGTGAAGGACTGACGCCAAAGCTTGGGGTTATTGACCAACCAATCTTAAAAGAACGATGGGTCGGTATGGACGGTGAGGCAACAACATTTAACGGCAAGCCTGCAAAAACTGTATCCTGTCCATCTATCCATGACGCAACAATCGGCAGCACTTCTCCAACCATGTTTGCCAAGCTCAGCGACTATGGCCGCGCTTATGAGATATTCGAAACCACCGGAAACCGCATCACATGGGGTGGCGATTGTTATATGTACGGGCTTTTGGCTAATGGTTATGTTGATATCATATTTGAAGAAGACTTATCACCGCATGATTTTGCTGCCCTCATCCCCGTTGTAAAGGGCGCAGGCGGACACATGAGCGATTGGCGCGGCGATGAGCTAACACTTAATTCTGTCGGTAAAGTTATCGCGGTTGGTGATCCTGATCTATGGCCGGAAATTGAACGTCTTATCCGTAAATCCCCTTACTAATAAGTTGAATATTCATGGATAAAGAAAACGACAAAATACGCGCTAATATTGATAAAAATGGCTGTCATATTTTTCATGTCGACGAAACAAAAATCTCGCCAAGCTTCACCTATTCAGTAGGCATCGAACAAAGCGTACAAGCGCCGGAACTTATTGTAACAGGTATGGATAAAGATACCGCGCATTTTCTGATTAATGAATATGTGAATCGTACGAAAGACGGTGAAGTATTTAAGGCTGATGAGTTTTACGACAATTTCCTCAAAGATTTCCAAATCACATTCAAAGACGTTGATAAGAAACATTACGCGCAATATTTCCCACAAACTTTAGCATTTCACGATGGCAATAACACCTTCAAAGCGTTGCATTTTATTTGGCCCGATTTTTCCGGTGAATGGCCATGGGAGAAAAAAGCATCAAAAGAGTATCGGCATCTTATGCCCCCGCTCTACCCCAGATCATGATTAGGAAGTAACTCCATATGAATGAGTATGAAAAAAAGCTTTTAAAAAATATAGAAGAACATGGGTGTCAGGCCACTTATGTATTTGATAACGAAGACAATAGTTGCTTTACTTATTCCATCGGCATTTACAAGACAACCAAACAGCCAGAATTAATCATAACCGGTCTGAAACAAGGCATCGCGCATTGGATCATCAATGAATATAATCGGAGAATTATCAACGGGGAGCGTTTTGAAGTAGATCAATATTACGATGGTTTTCTTGATGGTTTTCAGGTGACCTTCAAAGAATTCGACAAAAGCCATTATGAAGATCATCTCGGCTCATGCCTGTGGTTATACGGTAATTCTGATTTCAAAACCTATCAACTGATTTGGCCAAGCACAAAAGGCATATGGCCGTGGGATGAAGACGCGCCTGAATCCTATCTTGAGATGATGCCCAAATTATATAAAGACTAAAATTATTGGGAAGATACCTTATATGTATCAGGCAATGTGATTGCATGTGCGTAGCTTGGTGATTGACCATCAGCAATAGACGCCAGACTAGGCACATCAAGGCCGGAACGCAAACGATAAATCCAGTAATTCGACATGACCTTCACCACGTAATCACGTGTTTCCTGAACAGGGAGTGTTTCAACGAATAACAGCGGATCTTTTGCGTCACTTGTTCGCTTGCGCCACTTTAACAAATTACCGGGGCCTGCATTATACGCAATCAAAAGTGATATAATGTCACCGCGCACATACTTACCTTTTAGAAGGTAATCAATGTAATCTTGCCCTATCGTCATATTCAACGCCGGATCAGCCAAGGATACTTTATTCACTGTCTGTTTATAGCCACGCTTTTGTGCAACATATTGTGCCGTCTTTGGCATAATTTGCATCAACCCCAGCGCCCCGCTATAGCTTTTGGCTTGTTGATTAAAGCGTGACTCTTGCCTCATCACCGCGTGGATCAATGCTGGATCAACATTAAAGCCGTCTTGAGGCTCCCACGGCGCAGCAGGATAAAGCGCGGCGTCATAATACTTGCCGTCTTCACCGGGCACCATATTCCCCAATCGAAGGGCAATACCGGGCAGACCTACACGCATCGCATAGGCTAAAACCGCGCGGCGTAATTTCATATTTCCCTTATATTTCAAGCGCATAAGTTCATCTTCCGCCAGATCATACTGCCCTGCTGCGACAAGAGAAAATGCGCGCTGTCCCGCATCCGTAGATAGAACCAATCCTTCTGCCTCGCGGTCAAATTCAGGTGTATGCCAGTTAAAGTCAAAACTCTTACCAAGCATCTTGGTGGCAATCAGACCATAGAATGTTCTGGAATGTTTCGACGCATTGTTCAATGCTGTACGAAGTTTTTCTTTATCATTTAGGCGGCTATAACTGCGCGCTGCCCAATAATATCCGGCGGATGAACGCCAGCCTGACGCATACGCAGACGCACCAACCTTTTCAAAATATGTTGCGGCCTGCGCGTAATCTTTTTTCTGCCATAGCGCTAACCCGGCCACCCATGATGCGCGCGGGGCATATTTACCGGAACGTAACGCCGCATCAACGGCAACAACTTTGGCCTGATCAATCTGTCCGCGATATAGAAACCCGGCTGCTATGCTCGACTTCAGAATGTCGATTTCGGCGGAATCCATGATGAATGTTGTTTCAGACGCCATAAGATAATCAAGCGCATCTTGCGTTTTTCCGCTGCGCACCATCGCGCGTACTTTTCGTGAAAAATCACGGACTTGAATATTTTGTGCATGATTACGTTTCGTTTGAACCTTATAGCGTTTTGGATAATAAATTGTCGGTTCTTTGATTTGTGAGAGTAAACGCGTTTTAACAGGCGCCTTCACGTCACCTTCAATGTCACCCTGCCTGGCAAGTGCAAGTTTGTGTATTTTATCGGCATAAGGATGGTCCGCGTAAGAATCCATCCATTCTTTTAACTCGTTAAAACCACTTTTATAGGATGGGTGCATATAACGTTGATATTGGACATGCCCCATTAGGCGTTTATCTTTAATTTCGCTAATAACAAGATCTGCGGCATCCCACTGGCCATGCATTTGTGATTGGAACGCCTTCGCGTATTTTTTAGATTGAACAGACGAAAGCGGCTTATAGCCATGCGGATATTGCTCCCCGATACTACTGGAAATCGGTTCTATATCAGCGGGTAACAGGCTCGTTAAATTCAAAGACGCATAATGTGATTGCTCTACCGACGCCATTTCAACTTCAGGGACAGCTTCATCACCTGCCGCAGGCTCAATCTCATAAACAGGCTTTGTGCTTGGCACAGGAATATAAGCGATCGCTTCTGGGGCCGGTTTAATCTCTGGCTTGGCAGTCACAACAATTTCAGTAACAGCGGTAAATTTCTTGGGTGCAGCAGCATGCGCATCGGCGTCATGCACAGCTTGGATAGGCATCAATAAAGTGCCTATGCTCAAAAGCCCTACGCCAAAGCGCAGGCTGTATGTTCCAAATCGTTTCAATTTCATAGTGCCGCATTACATACACAAGTTGTAAAAATATGTCCAGTTTTTTCTAGTTATGTAAACTATTTTACAGGGAAAGATAACGCTTCTGCAAGTTTTGCATGTCTTCCCAGACTAGTTTTTTCTGAACAGGTGTACGCAGTAGGTACGAAGGATGATACGTGGCCAGAGCTAATATTTTCTCTGAATTTTCTTCTAAATCAGGTGTTTGCGGCAAATACTCATGCCACACCTTTCGTAATCTTGATATGCTTTCACTGCGTTGTAGCAAAGATTTTGCTGCTACACCACCACAAAAAACCAAGATTTTAGGTTTTACGAGCTGAATATGACGCTCAATGAAAGGTAAACTAACCTCTATTTCCGCAGGCGAAGGCGTTCTATTGCCCGGTGGACGCCAATTCAAGATATTAGAAATATAAACAGATTCTTCTGCTTTTTCAGCATTTCTATCCAAATTGATGCAACTTAATATCTTATCCAATAATTGCCCGCTAGCCCCGACAAAAGGCTTTCCTAAACGATCTTCGTCTGCCTCCGGCGCCTCCCCGATAATCATAATAGACGCCTTTGGATTACCATCAGCGAACACCATATTACTTGCGGTTTTCTTTAGGGCAATACCATCAAAATCAGATATAGCTTGTGATAGATCTTCCAGAGAATTCGCAGATTTTGCCAGCTTAATGGCCTCATCATACGCATCTGATTTCCCAAGAAATGTCTGGGCCGCCTGTTGCTGCGCTGGCTGATGTGTTTGCGTTACGGTTGATGCTACGGAAGGAACGCTTTTCGGCTCTGCAAACCTGTTTATCGGCTCATCCAAAACAATGTCAGACACACCATGGTCAGCATACCATTGCAGTGCGGAAATCATTTCACGTTGCGTTGGCTCGAGCGTCACACACATTTCCCGTATTTGTTAAGAGATTTTGATATAAAATTAAGGTAGAATAATTCTGCTTAAAAAGAAAGAGGAGAATCCAAGCATGCCCGAGTCCATCCGTTCAGACCGCGAAAACATGGAATATGATGTTGTCATTATCGGTGCGGGGCCATCGGGTCTGTCATGTGCGATACGTCTGAAACAGCTTGCGGCAGAAAAAGGCGAGGACTTAAATGTTTGTATTTTGGAAAAAGGCTCAGAGGTTGGCGCGCATATTATGTCCGGGGCGGTATTCGAACCGCGAGCTCTTGATGAACTGATTCCTGATTGGAAAGATAAAGGCGCCCCCCTCACCTGCCCCGCGACAAAAGATAAATTTGTCTTTTTGACCGAGAAAGGCGGCTTTACAATGCCGACACCGCCACAGATGCACAATGACGGGAACTATATTATTTCTCTGGGCAGCTTATGCCGCTGGCTTGCGGAACAAGCCGAAGCTCTTGGCGTCGAGATATTCCCCGGATTTGCCGCCGCTGAGGTGCTGTATAATGATGACCATCAAGTCATTGGCGTGGCCACAGGCGATATGGGTCTTGATGCAAATGGTGAGAAAACCGAACAATTCGAATCCGGCATGGAACTGCATGCACGCCAAGTTGTATTCGCAGAAGGATGCCATGGCTCACTGAGTAAAGAAATCATCGCACAATATCATTTGCGCAAACATAGTGACCCGCAAACATACGGTCTAGGTATTAAAGAAATCTGGGAAATCGATCCGAAAAAGCATCACCAAGGCCTATGCCAACATACAATCGGCTGGCCGATGGATAATAAAACCTATGGTGGGTCGTGGATTTACCACATGGAAAACAACATGATTTCCATCGGTTTCGTGGTTGGGCTGGATTATAAAAACCCATATCTTTCCCCATTTGAGGAAATGCAGCGTTTCAAAACCCATCCGAAAATAAAACCCCTTCTTGACGGCGGTAAACGCGTATCATACGGCGCACGCGCCTTGGTTGAGGGTGGCTTTCAGTCCTTACCAAAACTTACCTTTGCGGGCGGCGTTTTGATTGGCGACACAGCCGGATTTCTAAACGTGCCAAAAATCAAGGGGAATCACACAGCCATGAAATCGGGCATGGTCGCCGCCGAAAGCATCTATGAACACCTACAAGAAACAACCGAATGGGGCACAGAGTGTGTTAGCTATTCCGAAAATTTACAGAAGACATGGTTATGGGATGAATTAAAAGCTGTGCGCAACATCCGTCCCGGGTTCTATAAAGGGTTATGGAGTGGCCTCATATACGCCGTTATCGAAACATTGACAGGCGGCAGGCGTGCAACAACATTGAAGAACCATGCGGATCATAGCCACACCGAGAAGGCATCCTTACATCAACCGATAGACTACCCAAAGCCCGACGGTGTTATTACCTTTGATCGGCTTACATCCGTACAACTTTCAAACACAAACCATGCGGAAAACCAACCTTGCCATTTAGTCCTAAAAAATCCAGCTATTCCGATTGAGAAGAATTTGCCGGAATATTCCGAGCCTGCGCAGCGTTATTGCCCCGCGGCAGTTTATGAAGTCATCGAAGAAAACGGCATGCCAAAATTCCAAATCAATGCCCAGAACTGCGTGCATTGTAAAACATGCGATATCAAAGACCCATCGCAAAACATTAATTGGACTGTGCCACAAGGCGGCGGTGGCCCCAATTATTCAGGTATGTGATAAATAAACACAATGTACGTATCTTTTTTAATGAAAGATCTCGAATAAACCGTATTATAAAGCCCTACACATATAATTAGGATCTACGAATGATGAAAACCCTGTCCTTAATATTGGCAACCTGTTCGATGGGATTATGTACCAATGTCAATGCCGGCGCCCCTTCTTTTCAACTTGCCAAGGCCACACAGGAAACATCAAGTACACAACAAACTGAGCCTGTAAAAACCAGATCCGACATACAGAATGTTCGTGCAGGGAATTACCTCGCAAGCCGCTTTGCACAAACGCGCCATGATTGGAAAAACGCAAGTTTATTCATTAAACCGATTTTACAATCCGATTTATCAGATAAGGAAATATTACAGCGTGCCATGATTATTGCGATGGGCGCCGGAAATCATAACCGCGCTCTGGAACTTGCGAAACAGGCAAAGGCATTACAACCTGATGAAAACAACACCATTGCCGAAACATTTTTAATCGTCGAAGCGTTCAAGAAAAAAGAATACACCAAGGCCGAAGCCTTATTCAGTAAAATGGATAATGACGCAACAATACGGTTTATTGGCCCGTTCATAAAAGTCTGGATTGACGCCGCACAGGGCAATCTCAAGGTTCAAGATCTGAAGCAAAACACAGTGCAGCTCTATCATGCGATTTTGGTGTCCGATTATTTAAACGATCATACCGATGTTGAAAAGATGATCGACAAAGCCATGAATGTTGACAATGTGTCGATATCAGAACTGGAACGCATCGCGGATTTATACGCCCATGTTGGCATGATGAAAAAAGCAACGGATTTATACGAAAAAGCCTTAACGCAAAATCCCGATGATGAGATTATCAAAAACAAAATTGATAATCTCAAAAAAGACACAACAGTGCCGTTGTTCAAGAAAGTTGAAAACCCAAATCAGGGCATGGCGCAGGCATTCTATGACATTGCCAATATTCTATATAATGAGAAGAACGATGAAAGCGCCCGCGTTTTTGCCCAAATCGCCATTTACCTTGCGCCGGAACTGACGCAAACCACGTTTCTTATGGCAGGAATCAACGCACGTCATAAACAATATGACGAGGCCATCGCACTTTATAACTCAATTCCCAAAAAGGATGAAAACTACGTTCAGGCACAATATGACATTGTTGATATTTACGACGAGACCGAACAATTTGCAAAAGCACTCGCCATTCTAAATAAGCTATCCAAGAAAGAAACCGATCCTGATACGCTGATAAAGATCGGCAATCTATACAGACATAAAGAACAATACGCGAAATCATTAGAACTCTATGATAGAGCCATCAAAGCTCTGGGGGGTGAAACCACGGCAGAATATTGGCATTTGCATTATGTTAGGGGCATATCCTATGAACAAACAGATCAATGGAAAAAAGCCGAAAAAGAGCTGTCTGCCGCGCTCGAGTTTCAGCCTGATCATCCATACATCCTAAATTATCTGGGCTACTCATGGGTCGATCGTGGCATTAATCTGGATGAAGCCACAGCCATGATCCAAAAAGCCGTTGATGCGCGGCCCAATGATGGCTACATCACAGATTCTCTTGGCTGGGCGATGTACAGAAATAATGATTATAAAAACGCGGCGAAAGTTCTTGAACGCGCCGTAGAACTTCTGCCCTATGATCCGACAATTAATGATCACCTTGGTGATGCCTATTGGAAAGTAGGCAGAAGATTGGAAGCACGGTTTCAATGGGAACGCGCCAAAAATAATTCAGACGATCAAGAACAAATAGAGCAGATAGAGAAAAAACTAGAATCTGGTCTTCCGGAAGATAGTTAAACATTATAAAGACCCGCTTTTATGAATGCAGAAACGCCTTTAACAAATGATAAAAAACTGAAGGTTTTCGCGCCTGCCAAAATCAACTTATTTCTCCACCTCACCCGTAAAAAACAAGACGGCTATCACGCCCTGCAATCATTGGTGTCTTTTGCGGATATTGGTGATGAAATCAATATTAAACCTGCGGAACAATTTTCATTTTCTGTAAAAGGCCCCTTCGCACGCAATTTTAAAGAACAAGAAAAAAACACAGCCATCGAAGGCACAAACCTTGCGGTAAAGGCTGCACGCGCCCTTTCGCAAGCTGAGAACAAAGCCCTTAATGTCGATATTACGCTCACCAAAAACCTTCCTTTGGCCGCAGGTATAGGCGGCGGGTCAGCCGACGCAGCCGCCGTCATCTGGGGACTACAGCAGCTCTGGGGAACACAAAAAGATGCTGCTTACCTCCTACCTATGCTGACGAAACTAGGTGCCGATGTGCCTGTTTGTATGCGCTGCCAACCTACTTTGGTGGAAGGGATCGGTGAAAAATTGTTGACGGCGCCGGACATACCCGAAATACCGATTTTATTGGTCAACCCCCTCCTGCCCTGCCCGACTGAGAAAACATTCTTACATCACGACGCTGCTTTTAAAGATAAAATCAAACTACCTGATCAATTTATAGACATTTTCGATCTGGTTGAGTTCTTAAGAACCACAAGTAATGATCTCTATGAGCCCGCAGCGCAGCTCGTGCCTGAAATAGGAAACGTCATCAACGCATTAGAGGCCAGTAAAGATTGCCTCATGGCACGAATGACAGGCTCTGGAGCGAGTTGCTTTGCGCTGTTCGAAACAATAGAACAAGCACAAATCGCAGAACAAGAAATCATGCAGGAAAATTCAGATTGGTGGGTCAAAGCCGGATGGCTTAACAGACCGGAACGGTATTAAATATCTAAAAAGGGCACGCCGATTCAAACCATGTTTGCGTACCATCTTTAGGATGATGGATCATAAGCTTGTGAGCATGGAGCTGCAACCGACCTTCCGCCGCTAATGCCTCATCATGGGCGTAGAATTCATCGCCCAAAATCGGATACCCCATTTCCATCATATGCACACGCAGCTGATGAGAGCGCCCCGTTATCGGATAAAGCGCCAAGCGCGTGATATCAGCTTTTTCTCGCTCCAGAACTTCCCAATCGGTCTGAGCATTGCGGCCCTGATCATGATCCACCATTTGCAGCGGCCTGTTCGGCCAATCACAGCGCAATGGCAAATCAATACGCCCACTATCGCCTTCCACATTTCCCCAAACCCGGGCAATGTAAGTTTTCTTGGTTTTACGCTGCTCGAACTGCAACCCGATATTACGGTGCGCATCGGCGTTCATGGCCATCACGATCACGCCTGATGTAGGCTCATCCAAGCGATGTACAATGCGCGCATCCGGAAACTCTAATTGAGCGCGCGTTTCAAGGCTATCAGCGTGCTCTGCTCGCCTCCCCGGAACCGTTAATAAACCGCTTGGCTTAACCAGAACAAGTACATCATCATCCACATGCAAAACCTCCAACGGGTCTGTCGGCGGATCATAGATAAATTCGACTGGCGGTTTTCGCGGTGCTTTCACGATAAGAATCTTTACTTTATGCCCTTGATACAGCACAATATAGGCAGTATGCGCGACAATTGATATGAAAAGTTGCAACCGTTTTAACAACATGACAGAATGACGCCATGAGTAAATTTTTTAAGCTAAGCCTTGCCCTTGTTTCTATTCTTTCTCTAAGCATGATGTCGTCTGACGCGCATGCGCAGCAATATCAAGGCGAGTATGCGCCACAGCAGAAAAAATATGAGGATAAAGCCGCCCCGCCTGTACCAAGAGTTTTCTCCTCTCAGGTGACCAGTGCACAAGAAGCTCAGAAACTCGATATCATCTATAACGAGCTTTATGTTTCACTATGGAACTATGCGATTACTGACTTTAATTATCAAAAAAAGTTTTATTCCCTCGTTCGCCCAGAGAAATTTGAAACAACGCGTTATTCAAAAGAGTTCTCGGGTGTATTGAAAAACGCGATTGAAAACCTCAATCAAAATTACCAAAGCATGACTGAGGATATTAGCAATGCTAATAAGAAATATGCGAAAATCAAAGAAGGCATTCGTCCAGAAGACTATGAGACATTGGACCCGTTGTGGGAAACAAAGATTGGCGAATTCGAAGCCTATGCAAAATTATATTTTAATATGCAGCATAAATATCTGAAAACTTATAAGTCATTGGTTGCGTTCATTATTGAACAAGGCGGAAGCTATTATTACGTTCAAAATGAAAGAAGCGTTAAGTTTTATGATTTCTCAGGTTACAAATATTTTGGACAATCTATTGATCGCTTGCGTAAAATAACATTCGAACAAAAGAAAATGCTGAGAGAAAAGATCCCAGCAAATGTTGATGTCGTTAGTATACAATAGGCACACGAAAGTCTTATGACTTCTAAATCTTCTGGAAATTCAAAAAATACGAATGTGATCGCATTTATTGTGATTACCGCCGTATGCCTTGTTGCTGCACTTTTTTATTACAATCATACAAAAACACAAACAAAGATCGCGCACAAAGAACAAAAGATCGCCGAAGCAAAAATAGAAAAAATTAAGAAAACGAGAGAAGAAATTCAGGCTCTCTATGACGCGTACTTAAATGAATTCACACAAGAACTCCGCAAAAAAGCCGCGGATTACAAAGAAACCAAACGCATTTTAAAGGAAATAAAAAATCCTTATAATTTCGAAACACCGGAATATGCGAAAGAGAACTACACACTATTTAGAGAAAACATTGCCCCCTCTTTACGTCAAAACGCTGCATCAATCATCGCCATCTTCGAAACATACAAAAAGAAAATCGAATCTGATCTCAAGGACGAAGATAGCGAACTAAAACAGGATTTCCTTCAACAATGGAAAGACATGACACAAAAGCAGCTCACGGATTATGTTACGTTCTTTACCAAAGAAGACGACCTTATCCTTGCATATGATGATTTGGTTACCTTTTATTATACACGATCAAAACGCTATACGGTTGATGTTGAAAAGAACGAATTTGTGTTTAAAAGTAAACAGGATGAGAAAAATGCAGCCAGACTCTTAAGCATTGTCGAAGGCATGCAAACCGTGCCTAAAATCAAAGAGCCTCCGGCAAAAAAGTAATTAGCACAAAGACTGAATAAGCTTTTTCTTTTGCTCCTTCGTAAGAGCCTTTATTTCAAATTCTCTTTTTGATGCTTGCGAACGATCTTCAAACTTTTCGGTATAAACCACGCTTACAGGGCCACGGCCTTGCGTATATTTTGCGCCTTTACCCGTATTATGTTCATCAATACGACGATCAATATCCGTTGTTATACCTGTGTAATAGCTCGCATCAGCGCATTCCACGATATAAAGAAACCATGACATAGAATTAGTATAATCCGCTTCCTGTTGAAACGGCGCTCGGCTGTTGCGTTGTCGGTTGGGGATTGTTCTGATTTGCGCTCGGCGTATAGATGCTATCGTAATTATAATCATAGGATTCATAGCCATAGCTCTGCATAAGTGATATCCCGCCCTCATCCAAAATGTACATATCATCGCTCGGCTCAGTGCCAGACAGGAAAGATTCCCAAATCACTTTCTTATCACCAGGACGCGCACGCACACCGGTTTCGGCGTTGATACGAATATTTCTGATCCCGGGCGGGCGTCTAAACGGTGTTGGCGGCTTATCGGCAAGCGCTTCCTCCATAAATGATTTAAAAATAGGAACCGCAACAGATGATCCGGTTTCTTTCCTACCCAATGAGCGTGGATTATCAAAACCGGCAAACACCCCCACGACCAAATTGGGAGAAAATCCGATAAACCATGTATCACGTGATTCATTTGTCGTTCCCGTCTTCCCTGCAAGTGGTCTTCCTAAGGAACGCAACCGCGCTGCTGTTCCTCTTTGAACAACACCTTCCATGATTGATACCAGTTGATACGTGGTTCTTGGGTCTGCAATTTGTTCTCTATTATCAGGGATAGTCGGCACGGGCTGCTCTTCCCATTTAATCATCGCACCACAAGTTCCACATCCGCGATTATCATGTTTAAAAATTGTTTTCCCGTAACGATCCTGAATACGATCAATAAAGGTCGGCGTGATTTTCTTACCACCATTAACAAGCATCCCATAGGCCGTGGTCACTTTAAGCAAAGTCGTTTCAGTCGACCCCAATGAATTGGCAAGCAAAGGCTGCATATTATCCGTCATGCCGAAATGGTCTGAATATTTAGCAATCAGCTCCATCCCCAAAAAGTCTGCCAAGCGTACAGTCATCAAGTTTCTTGATTTTTCAACACCAACACGCAATGTGGTCGGGCCGTAGAAAATGTTGGAATAGTTGGTTGGCTTCCATGTACCTGCCACCTTGTCCTCTAAAACAAACGGCGCATCCAACACCAATGTTGCCGGCGTAAAGCCTTTATCAAGCGCAGCCAAATAAACAAACGGCTTAAACGCTGATCCGGGTTGTCTTTGTGCCTGCGTGGCGCGGTTAAACTCACTGCCGCCATAGCGGTAATTCCAACCACCTTGCATCGCAAGAACGCGCCCAGTATGCGGGTCTAACGCAATAATTGCACCTTGAATTTTGGGTATCTGGCGTAATTCATAGACGTTATCGCCCCCCTCTTTGTCATCTTCGGTCTTTTTCTCAACCATCACGACATCACCAACTTTTACGACTTGCTCTAAAGATGTCACAGCAGGGCCAAGCGCATAGCCGTCATTCAGATATTCGCGCGCCCATTTGGAGTCTGCTAGTTTAATTGATCCTTGCTCCGCTTCTACAAAGCCAATTTTTGCGCTTTCTTTCGTCACGTCCAACACTGCGGCCAACTGCCATTCAGGCAACATACCTTCTTGAATTTGAATTTCACTCAGCTTTGTACGCCAATCATCCATTGTTTCAAACGTCACAAGACCACCGCGCCAACCATGACGTTTATCATAGGCGGTCAAACCATCACGCAAAGATTTCTCGGCAATTTGTTGTAACGTAGGATCAACAGAAGTTTTAACGGCAAGCCCGCCTTGATAAAGACTCTCCTCACCATAATGTTCAGATAATTCCCGCCTGACTTCTTCTGCAAAATACGGAGCATCGACTTGCTCGCTTGTGTTTTCGATCATTTTAAGCGGCACTTCAGTGGCTAGCTCGGCCTGCGCTTCATCGATATATCCTTCAACCAACATACGTGAAATCACCCAATTGCGTCTTGATAAAGCCCTATCATGATGTTTAACAGGGTGGTAATTATTGGGCGCTTTCGGCAATGCCGCCAAATAGGCCGCCTCAGCAATGTTGAGTTCCTCAAGCGATTTATTGAAATAATACAACGATGCCGCTGCGACGCCGTGTGCACCGCCACCAAGATAAATCTGGTTCAGGTAAATTTCCAAGATACGATCCTTACTCATCGTCTTGGTCATACGGTAAGACAATATGGCTTCTTTGAATTTTCGCTCAAGATCAACCTCATTAGAGAAAAAGAAGTTTTTCGCCACCTGCTGAGAGATCGTCGATGCACCCTCAGGGCGTTTTTTGACACCCATAGCTTTATTACGCGCATATTTCAGGCCTGCACGAATAACTGCCTTCATGTCAACGCCGCTATGCGTGTAGAAATTCTGATCTTCCGCGGCAATGAAGGCCTGTTTCACGCGATCCGGAATAAAATCAATCGGCACGAACACACGTTTTTCCTGTGCAAATTCCGCGAGTAACCGCCCGTCACCTGCATAAAGGCGCGTCACAATCGGCGGTTCATAATTCCGCAATTCGGAATAATCAGGTAAATCTTCCCCGTAATATTGAACCAACCCGACAAAAGCGACAATAGCCACACACGCCCCGATAAAGCCGAACGAGAAAAGCCATAAAAAACTGCGCCATATGTATTTCATTATCTATTCCTGAAGGTTCGCATTGTTGCCACCTGATTAAAAAACAAAGGATTTAACATAAAATTATGCTTTACACAATAAAAACGCAAGTTACGCAACACGACGTGTGATCGGGCCGTCAGCGCGGCCGTGAATAAATTGATCAACATATTCGTTACCCGAATGATCCAAATCAGAAACGGCACCTTTCCAGATGATACGCCCCTCAAAAATCATTGCAACATAGTCAGCAATTTTTCGCGCACTCGCCATGTCATGCGTGATGGATAATGCGGTCGCCCCCAACCCCTTAACCTGCTCAACGATCAAATCATTGATCACATCCGCCATAATCGGATCAAGGCCGGTGGTCGGTTCATCAAAGAAAATGATTTCCGGTTTTGTCGCAACTGCGCGTGCCAAACTGACGCGTTTTTGCATGCCGCCTGATATTTCCGCAGGATAAAGCTCTGCCACTTCTGGCCTAAGCCCTACTGCGCGGATTTTTTCAATCGCAATTTCCTTGGCTTCTTTTTTATCCATGCCCTTACCGTGAATCAAACCAAAAGAGACGTTTTCCCATATCTTTAGAGAATCAAACAGTGCCCCGCCCTGAAACAACATGCCGAATTTGCCCATCATGGCATTACGAGTTTTGGCATCAACGCGCGCACTTTCCTGCCCATCAATCAGGATTGATCCCGTGTCCGGCTCCATTAGCCCTAATATACATTTCAGCATAACCGACTTCCCTGTACCTGAGCCGCCGATAACCACCAGAGATTTCCCTGCCGGCACGGACAAATCCATGTCGTTTAAAACCTTGTTATCACCAAAGGCCTTGCTGACCTTTGTCATGACAATTTTCTGATTTTCTGTGCTTTGTGCTGTTTCACTCATGAGAAAAATATCTGTGTTATGAGATAGTTAAAGATCAAAATCAAAATAGAGGATGATACAACTGCATTGGTTGTAGCTGCTCCAACCCCTTGTGCGCCGCGCGCGGAATTAAACCCATGATAGCACCCCATGATGGACACGATAAACCCGAACGCCGCCGCCTTCCACAGGCCGGAAACCACATCCATTTGTGTCACCACATCCCATGTCTGGGTCAAATAACTGGCCGGCGAAAACCCAAGTGAATAGATGGACACAATATATCCACCATAAACGCCGATGATATCACCAACCAAAACCAATATCGGCAAAGTCAGTGTCGCCGCAATCACACGCGGCGCGATGAGGTATTTAAAGGGATTAACCGATAAGGTACGCAGCGCGTCAATTTGTTCAGTCACGCGCATCGTCCCAATCTCTGCCGCAATCGCTGCACCGACACGCCCTGCCACCATTAATCCGGCCAGAACAGGTGATAATTCACGGGTGATAGACAGTACAACCACACCCGCAATCGCGCTCTCCGCGTTAAATCTTGTAAATCCGGTATAACTCTGCAACGCCAGAACCATCCCTGTGAACAGAGCCGTCATACCAACCACAGGCAAAGAATAATATCCAATATCAGTCAGTTGACGCATCAATTGTGAGGGGTAGAAAGGCGGCGCAAAACAGTTCGCCACACTACGGCCTGTGAATGCGCCCAAACGACCAGTTGCCGCCAAAAAATTCAAGATGCCAGCGCCAATCATGCCACAAAAATTCAACAAACCCGTAATCGGCCCGCCTGACGGCTTGCTGTCTATATCAGTGGTGGTCGCTTGTGATGTCATATTTCTGGTTTAGACCCGATCTTTAATTCAAAACATCAAAACACTAAAGGAATTCGCAAATTCCGTCTATACTCAACTTTCGTATTATGTCCGCAATCCACGATGATAACCATGAATAAGACCGAATCCATTCCGATTGATGATCTTGTATGTATGCATGATGCCGCCGATCACTACTATTACCGCATCGATCTGGCCTATGCGCATGAGGATAATTTGCTCTTCGCGGAACAAATATACAAAAGCAACGCTCAGTTGTGGCTCCATAAAACTCTGGCAGAGATTGTATGTCATGCGGCAAAGCATTGTTATAAAACACATAGCGCACGTTTTATTCTTTACGACGGATTACGCACTACCGATGCTCAAGAAAAAATGATGCGCACCAAGCGTGCACGTGAAAACCCGCATTGGATGGAGGAGCCGCGCATGCTCTCTACGCCCGGTGCAGGCGGTCATCCGCGTGGCATGGCCATTGATATCGGGATTGAAACGCTTGACGGTGAACTGATTGATATGGGCACGCCTTTTGATTCGATGACCGAAGAAGCCCACAGAACGTATAATCACCCCGAACACATCAAAAAGAGCCGCGCTATACTGGATGAAAGTATGACGAGTGCTGCCAAATCTTTAAAAACGCCGATTCATCTACTTTCTGAAGAATGGTGGGATTTTCGTTTACCTGCAGACACTTACACCAAATACACTCCGTTATCGGATAATGATCTTCCCGCCAACATGCGCCTCGTAAAATAGCACACATAAAATTTGCATTATTTTTTGTCATATTCTATAGTGACATATCGTAAAAATTTATAGAGTTCGTATAAGAACCGTAATTTAAGAGGGTGACATGGCAGAAACACAAGCAAACGACGTAGTTTTACTTCAACAGGTTCTTATTGATAATCTTCAAGAGCTTGGCTTCCGATCTATTACAGCAGAGCGTATTGGCGACAGTGAGGGTGTTCCTGACGGCATACTTGGAGACGGTACAAGCACAGCTTTACACGTACTAGCCATTATGGCCCAGATCGAAGCCAATGTTGACCCCAACGAAATGACCACAGGATATAATGCGGACAGCGCGCCTTTGATCACGGCCTATATTGAAAAATATGCAAGCCCGGAAGCAGCCGCTCAATTCGCAGAAAGTATCCAATCCGTATATCCCGGCGGTGAATTTAACCAAGATTACGATGAAGCCACCATCAACACTGATAATGCAGCAAGAGAACTTAACGTCGCAGAATTCAGACGTTTAGGTGAAGGCGCCGTTTCCATTACGCAAGGCACACCACCGCCAGCATTTTCAACATCACCATTAAAAGATCAAATTACGGCCATGCAAGAAGTAATCTTCACAGGGCAAATTCTTGAACAAATCGGCATGCAGGCCGATCAAATCGGCAATTACCAAACGGGCGAAGCCGACGGTATTCTTGGCAAAGGCACGAGTGAGGCATTACAGAAACTTGTAATCCTGTCCGAGCGCGCAGCAGGACGCGATGGCGAAGAAATAACAGGCGTTTACGACGCGACTTTGGTACAAACATATCTTGAAGCAAACGGCGTAACAGCAGAAGATGCGCAAAAGTTTGTTGATAATGCAGGTCAGTTGAATGGCAATTTACAAACGCTATACGCCACAACAGAAGTTGATCCCGCAACAGTTCAGCTTGCCGATAATGGATCCAACGCTGATGAAAACGTGGCCGACAATGACAGCCGCAATATCACAATGAATTACGCGCAATACGAATATCTAAGCGCAGTCGCGACAAGTGAAGCTGGTACGGCAGAGGATAATCTCGTTACTCTGGCCTATAAAACGGCCATGGATGCGCGCGCAGAAGAAATTGGCCTGACTGAGCAAGAAACGCTTCTTCACGAAAAGAGAGAAGAATATGCACGCATGGTTGGCGCGGACACATCAGGGTACGACGCTGCCGCGCTCGAAGCTCATTTGGCGGCTAGTGATGCCTTCAAAGCGGAAACTGAAGCGCTTCAAGCAGATGTGGATACTTTAAAAGCACAACTTCAAGCTGCTAATATCGAATTTACTGTGCCCGAAGGCGTTGGTAACGAACAATTAGCCGCGATCAGAACATCCATCGCAACAGTTGAAACGACACAAGTGGCCATGACCATTGAAGACGATGCCCTTAACGGTAGCACCCTAGGCACGAGCGATACTCTCGGACCACTTGGCCCCGTCCCTATTTCTAGTGAGTTAGACGGCATGCCAACTGTATTCGGCCCATCCCCAGAAGAAATAGGCTCCGTATTTGTTGACGCTGGTGATACCGCAAGAATCGTATCAATGGAAGTGGAAAGTGTCGCAGCAGAAGGATCCATATTCGCAACATACGAACAATATTCAGATCTGAAAGACGAAACATTGCTTACTGATGATCAAAGAGTAATCGTTGACGGTTATGAAGCCGCCTATGAAGCTGCGCTTCAGGACGCTGGAATCGGTGAAGCCAGAACAAGGCTAGAAGCCGCTGAGGCACGCATGGACGGATTCCAAACAGAATGGAACGGTATCCAAGATCAACGCGCTGAAACAAATACAAAAATGGAAGGTATCGTTGATACGCTGAAAGACACGCCGATACAATTCACCGTTGAAATTGACGGAGAAGAACAATCATACACCTATTCCTACAACCAAGTTCAGGAAATGGATGCAAATAGTTGGAATGAAATTGCTTTTGATGGTGGCAGGGAAGAAAAAATCTACGACGCCGGACGTCAGGCCTATGCCGATGCCCTTGCTGCTCATGAAGAATACCAACAACTATCCGAACAGCGTGATGCTTTTGATGCAGAGCTTCGTGGCGGTAAAACACGCAATCGCAATGCAACTGTAGAAAAAGGTGACCTATATCAGGAAATCAGCGGCGAAGTACGAGCAGCTCAGCGCGTCATTGACCAGATAGAAGGTCGTGTTCAGGAAACTGCGCTTGCCGTTGCACCTCTTCCCGTTGAAGATAACCCTGCATTGCTTGTGGGTGCTGACTCGACAGTACAAACTCAATCACTAGGCGGATAAGTCTCAGGAATTATCAAACATAAATTCTTTTGTACCGCGCCCCGAGCGCGGTCAATATTTCGTATGATATCGTGCCCGCCGATTGCGCCAGATCATCAATGGTTTGATGCGACCCTATGACCTCTGCCATATCACCGATTTTCGGAAATTCTGCTTCAGGAACAGCGCCCAAATCACAAACCACCAAATCCATCGACACACGTCCGCGAACAGGCAATTTATAGCCCATCCAATAAAGTGCGCCCTCGTTACTGATCGCACGGAAAAGCCCGTCAGCATAGCCGATTGACATAACCGCAACATTGCCGTTTTTATTGAAACGATGCGTACTGTTATATCCAGCAGTTTCCCCCTCTTTGACACCGTGGATTTGCAAAACGGGTACGTTTAACGATACGACCGGATTCATTGGGTTTTCAGCCACAAAATCAGACGGATGACCGCCATAAAGCGCGATTCCAGGGCGCACCATATCCAGATGATAATCGGACGATAAAAACACACCGCCTGAATTGCACATTGAAAAATTAGCATTAGGAAAATGCATCATGATTGTTTGAAACCGCGCGAACTGTTCGGCATTCATTGGGTTTTGTGTCTCTTCGGACGACACAAAGTGGCTCATGGCACAGCGCACATCAATATCATTCAAAATGGATAAATCAGAAGTAATCATCTCAGCCTCATCGGCAGGAATACCAAGTCTGTTCATACCAGTATCAAAATGCAGAATCGCCGCGCCGCGCCCGTAAGTTTTGATGTCATGCAAAGAATTAAGCACTGGAGTAAGGTTATATTCTTGATAAACATCGCGCGCTGTTTCTACAAAACCATTGAGAATATAAATTTCGATATCAAAAAAAAGTGATCGAAGCTCAATCCCTTCATCAATAGTGGCCACGAAAAATGCCCGCGCTCCCGCCCCATACAGGGCTGGAACGACCTGCGCCGCGCCAAGACCATAGGCATTAGCCTTCACCGATGGTGCAACAGCACAATTCGCTCCTACTTTATCTTGCAGAATTTTGTAATTGCGCCGAACTGCGCCCAGATCAATCGTCAACTCACCAGTAAGTGCGCCCATGAACGCCCCCTAGAATCTTTGAGTATCGTGATGTTCGTCCAAATCACTGAACCTTGTGACATGCCCGTCAAAATGCATGCGCACCGAGCCGATCGGGCCGTGACGAGCCTTGGCAACAATACATTCACCGATATTTAAGGCGCGTTCACATTTTTCCTGCCACTGCATGTGTTTTTCCGTGCCTATATCAGGCTCCGCGCGGTGAAGGTAATATTCCTCACGGTAGACAAACATCACCACGTCCGCATCTTGCTCAATCGACCCAGACTCCCGCAAGTCAGACAGCATCGGGCGTTTATCCTCGCGCTGCTCAACCGCACGCGAAAGCTGTGACAGGGCAAGAACAGGAATTTGAAGCTCTTTAGCAATCGCTTTTAGTCCGCGTGTAATTTCAGCAACTTCCTGAACACGGTTGGATTCCGCCTGACGTGACCCTGTCCCGCGCAAGAGCTGAAGGTAGTCCACCACCACCATATCAAGGCCGTGCTGACGTTTTAATCGCCGCGAACGTGTACGCACGGCGCCAATCGTCAAGGCGGGTGTGTCATCAATATAAAGGGGAATTTGCGAGAGCTGCTGGCTCGCTTTTACGAAATTCTGAAAATCTTCTTGCTTGATATCCCCCTGCTTGATCGCATGACCGGAAATATTCGCAACATCCGCCAAAATACGCGTGGCAAGCTGATCTGCCGCCATCTCAAGCGAGAAGAACCCAACGCGTGCGCCCTCATTACCGCCCGATTGCGCATAAGCGCGTGCAGAGTTAAACGCCATGTTGGTCGCCAATGCCGTTTTACCCATTGATGGGCGTCCGGCAAGAATGATCAAATCAGATGGATGCAGACCGCCGAGCTGTTTATCCATATCACGCAAACCTGTGGTAAAACCGGTCACGTGCCCTTTGGTTTTAAATGCCTTCTCCGCAACCTCGATGGAAACCAGTACAGAATCACGTAGAGACGTAAAGCCACCTTTCGTCTCACCGCTTTCGGCCAGAGAAAATAACCGTGATTCGGCTTCTTCGATTGTGTCCATCGGCGCGGCATCTAAACGCTGCGCATGGGCGTCATTAACAATATCCTCACCCAGTCCGATCAATTCACGCCGCATGAACAACTGATACACCGTTTCCGCATAATCACGCACATTGATGATACTGGCGATGCTGTCCGCCAAATCGGCCAAATAGACGCCGCCGCCTAAATCACTAAGATCTTCGTCCTTTTCGAAGTACCCCTTAAGCGTGACGGGCGATGCCGTTTGTCCGCGCTCTACGAATTGTGTGATCGCGGTGTAGATGCGCTGATGCACGGGCATGAAAAAATGTTCGGCCTTCAAGAGATCCGACACCTTTTCATAGGCATTGTTATTCACCAAAAGCGCGCCGAGCAATCCCTGCTCTGCGTCTTGGTTGTGGGGTAACATCCGGTAGTGCGGATTATCAGGTTGTTCATTGGCGGAAACTTGCGCACCCGCAATGGTTTGAAATGCTGTATCTGTACTCATCAAAAAAAACTAGCAGACACATACCGCATCTGCTAGCTCTTCATTCTTTACAGGGTGTGAATATCGGGGATAGTCACGAACAAAGGTTATCAGGCCTTACCTTAACCCTCATCATCTTTTTTTGCTGTAGCTTCATCTTCGACTTTCTCGCCTTCAGAATCATCGCCAACCTCAGGTTTTGCGCCTTCTTCGAAAGCAAGGTCATCTTCAACGATTTCAGCTTCTGCGGCTTGAACAACTTCTTCAATTGTTTCCGGCTCAGCAGCTTCTGCAACCAACGCACGACCTGTCTTCGCCTGAATTTCAGCTTCTTCAACAGTACGCGCAATGTTCACAATCACTTCAACCTTAACTTCCGGATGCAAAACAACAGCAACCGGAATAAGGCCGATTGTTTTGATGTTTTGGTTAAGGTCAACCATATTACGTGTGATTGTTTCTTTTGATTCTTCAGAAACAGCAGCGGCAATATCACGAGAGTTCACAGAACCGAAAAGCTGACCGGCTTCTGATGCCTGACGAATAACAGGCACTGTGATGCCGTCAATCTTCTTAGCAAACTTTTCTGCTTCTTTTCTCTTCTTCTCGTTATCAGCTTCGAGCGTTTTCTTTTGCGCTTCGAAATATGCAACGTTTTCCTTACTTGCACGCAAAGCTTTCTTTTGCGGCAACAAGTAGTTACGAGCATAACCAGGTTTCACATTGACGATTTCGCCAAGCTCACCGAGTTTTTCTACGCGCTCTAATAAAATAACTTGTGTAGACATAGTTTTTCTCCAAATCTCGATCTAGTGACGACCGCGGCCTTGATGGCCCTGATCGGTGTCATGTTGAACATAAGGCAGTAATCCCATGTAGCGTGCACGTTTGATGGCAGTTGCCAATTCACGTTGCTTCTTTTGAGATACGGCAGTGATACGGCTTGGGATAATTTTCCCGCGTTCCGAGATATAACGGCCTAATAGACGTGTGTCTTTCCAGTCAATAGCCGGCGCATTCGGGCCGGTGAAAGGACATGTTTTTTTACGACGGAAAAACGGACGTTTTACAGTTGGTGCATCAGCAGCAGACATTACGCGGCCTCCTTCTTATGTTTTTTATCTTTATCAAATCTTGGTTTTTTATCATCATCACGACCACCTTTATCCATCACAACGGATGGACCATCGGTTAGCTCTTCCAGACGAATTGTCAAAAAGCGCACAACATCTTCGTGTAAACGCATTTGTCTTTCCATCTCAACCAAAGCTTCGCTGTCAGTATCAAGCTCGAGCAGAACATAATGTCCCTTGCGCGCTTTATTGATACGGTAAGCAAACGATTTTAAACCCCAGAACTCAGTTTTGGTGATTTTACCTTTTGCATCTGTAATTATTTTAGAGAAAGCTTCCGTCATATCTTTGACTTGTGCTTCCGTCAGGTCTTGCCGTGCGATAAACACGGTTTCATAATAAGGCATGTCATTTCCTCCCGGGTTGTGCTGTAACCCTTTGCTACAGCTTAGCTGATGATGCCTAATCACCAGCGAGGTTGATTAAAGTGGGCAGACTATAGCGTTCTTGCGGGAATACGCAAGTTTTTTGTGCATTTTTAATAGGAAAATAACTGTTACAGCCACGCCCAGCGTTAAATCAAGCGATCCGTGTTCGATGTTTGCGCCATATGCGAGGCAAGAAAGCGTGCCCAATCTGTTTCTTCGCCCTCTTGACGGTGCTTTTGAATACCATCACGCAGCATCCTTTCAAGCTCTTCACGCGTCAGCGTCTGATTGCGCAAGGCATTGCGAAATTCACCAATGGCCATGCCTGCAAATCCTGCATAGTCAGCGTTCATATAATTATGTTCAGAAAACGTGCTATAAGCCGCGTTCATTTCCTCGATGATATAGCGCACTTCTCGCCTCATGATACGATTTTTCATTATTGTCTCTCCCGATTCAAAATAATTCAAAAACATGCCTGCGCCACACAACGCAACATGCTGTAAATCACAACCACACTTGTATAGAAAAACGCCCCCATTGGCGTAATAAAATTACCGAAAATAACGCCAGAACGTAATAATTGCACAAAAAACGGGGTTTTGGCAAATGTTAACGGAGTTTGTATGCAGGTTTCGCTGTTGACAAAATACGGTTTTATCATACTGTCGAAGGCTAATACGTTCGAACAAAACGATTTTAAAAGGATATAAGGTTATGGCGACAGCGTTTGTTTTTCCGGGGCAAGGATCACAATTTATCGGAATGGGTAAAGATTTAAACGAATCATTCCCTGACGCACGCGAGATATTTCAAGAAGTCGATGACAGCTTGTCACAAAACCTCAGTGGTATGATGTTTGATGGCAACGAAGCCGATTTAAACATGACGGAAAACACACAGCCTGCTCTCATGGCTGTTTCCATGGCAGTTGTGAATGTTCTGCAAAAACAAGGTGGCATCGCGTTAAAAGATGCGTGTTCTTTTGTTGCAGGCCATTCATTGGGAGAGTATTCCGCCTTAACTGCCGTTGGCACAATCGCGATTGGTGATACAGCGCGCCTTTTAAAATTACGCGGACAATCGATGCAACGCGCTGTACCCGTCGGCGTCGGCTCTATGGCCGCGGTTTTAGGGCTGGATTTTGATGTCGTCGCAGAAATCGCCAAAGCCGCAGCACACAGCGAAGTTTGCACCGCCGCCAATGATAATTCCGACGGGCAAGTCGTTGTTAGCGGTCATAAAGAAGCCGTTGAGCGCGCCGTTACCCTTGCCACAGAGCGTGGTGCACGCAAGGCCGTAATCCTCCCTGTGAGTGCGCCTTTCCACTGTGCCTTAATGTCCCCCGCCGCCGAAGCCATGGCACCTGCCTTGGCCGACACGACATTCAACGCACCGGTTGTTCCGGTTGTTGCAAACGTAACTGCCACAGCAGAAAGTAATGCCGAAAGATTGAAAGAGCTTCTGATTGAACAAATCACAGGCATGGTGCGCTGGAGAGAATCTGTTTTATATATGCGTGACCAAGGCGTGGATCAAATGGTTGAACTCGGCGCGGGTAAAGTCCTGAGCGGCCTTGCACGCCGTATTGATCGTTCCATTGCGTGCGAAAGCGTCGGCACGCCGGAACAAATCGAATCTTTGATTGAAAAATTAAAAGGATAAACCGAAGCGTTTAATGCGCATCGAGTGTTTCATGAACTACAAGCTCAGGTTCATTCTCGTCGAACTCGTCCGCATGCGGATCAAACGCAGCATCACCAAAAGCAATATCCATATCCTCAACAGGCACTGCTTCTTTAAAGTCAGGGTCAGGAAACCACGAACGCTTTTGCGCGCCTCTGATATTCTGCCCAACTTCCGAGATTGCATCACCGATATCATCACGGTGTAGAGATTCGCCGAAGATAGCCCCTGCCTCACCGAGCATTTCCGCCAAAGTGTCAGATAAATCCGCAAACTCATCTGAATCGAGCGGGATCATACCGGCTGGTTTGTAAAGCATACCATCAGGCATTTTCGACCTCCTGCACTTTTTCCATCAATCCTTGCAGGGTATTGATCAGTTTCGTACGGCGTTCTTTGGTGTGTTTATCTTTGGTGGCGCGCGCAACTTGCGCTTCCAAGCACATACGGCGTAATTCTTCGATTTGACGGCTAAGTTTTATTTCCGATCCATCATGCATGGGATCGCTTTCTAAAACGCGTTTAATCGGGCTGAAAATCTGTTTGAATGTCTCGATTTCGATATACAAAACGGGCTTCTGCTGAAACCTAGGGTCGGTAAGAACCGCCTCAGCAGCTTTAAAGAACTGTTGTTTCATTTGCGCAGATAAGCTCATTTCCTTATTTCTACCATATCTTTTCGACAAAGTGCACAAAAAATAACTAATAATTCACTATTTCGACAGCTTTACGCCTGCTTCCGCGCTATGTCAATAAAAATACAGTTCCCTTTACTCAGTTGATAACGATTCTCATTTAATGGGGCATATTACTCTTTTTTCTCGTCTTTACAAGCCCATTCCTAATGTTTAAATCTTAGGTACACTATATAGAAAAAAGGTTAACAAAATATGTTCGATTTTACAGAAAAATGTGCGCTTGTAACGGGCGCAACAGGCGGAATTGGTGGAGAAATTGCAAAATCACTGCACGCGCAAGGCGCCGTTGTTGGGATTTCAGGCCGTAATGAAGAGAAATTGAACGCTCTGGCGGCGGAGCTTGGCGACCGTGTTCATGTCCTGCCTGCTGATCTTTCTGATGATGAATCGATCAAAGATTTAATCAAACGCGCAGACGAAGCCATGGGGCAAATTGATATTCTGGTGAATAATGCAGGCTTAACACGCGATGGCCTTTCCATGCGGATGAGCGCGGATGACTGGCAAGATGTTCTGGATGTAAACCTAACCGCCCCCTTCAAGCTCGCTCAAGCGGTGCAGCGCGGCATGATGAAACGCCGCAGCGGACGAATCGTGAATATTTCATCGGTTGTTGGTGTTACGGGTAATCCGGGGCAATGTAACTACGTCGCCTCCAAGGCCGGTATGATCGGGTGGAGCAAGGCCATGGCCGCAGAAGTGGCTAGCCGCGGGATTACGGTGAATTGTATTGCGCCGGGCTTTATCGCCACCGCCATGACTGATGCGCTCACCGATGATCAAAAAGATGCCATCAACGCGAACATCCCCGCCAAGAAAATGGGCGCAAGCTCAGACATCGCCGCGGCGGCCGTCTTCCTCGCCAGTGATGAAGCCGGATATGTGACAGGCCAAACCATTCACGTGAATGGCGGCATGGCGATGATTTAGTCGTGTTTATTCGTTTCGAAATTGAAGAAAAGAATAAAGACCTAGGTACGCACGTTGGAATTTTTACTCTTGCGTACCGACTTACTGAAGATCAAGATTTAGAGCATTATCAAAGAGATAAAATAAAAGAGTTACTCGATTATTTTAATAAAGAACTACCGATTCCCGATAAATTTTCTGCATCCAAAAGCAAGGGTGCTTATAGAAAAAATAATCATGGTATAAGTTGGTTAAAATCCGATGCTACCGAAATGGTCAGTAAATTTTGGGAACTCAAAATGATTTTAGAAGATTATGGACACCTCATAAAAGTTACTAAATCCGATTTTGTTGGTAGGATTATATATTCTGATGATTATCAAATCGTTGCCGTTTAGCTACCCACTCATTTTACAAATATTTTACATCCCTTTTACACGCTTTTGACATATCACGCGGATCAATGCCGTATTCTGGAAACATAAACAGCAACAAGGACAGTATCGCCCCGCGCTCACTTGCCCCATATACAAACTCACTAACGGGGCGGTACTTTTTTTGTCAATGAAAGGACGGAACCATGGAGATCAAAAAACAAGCCATTGATATTATCGACTACATTATGATCATTACGCTTTGTGTCACGCAAATTGGAATGCTTTTGTATTTTATCGGCGATGTCTTCGATTTAACTGACCGCCACAATAAAATAGAAAGAGCCTTTATGACGACTTACGGGCTTTTACTCGTCAATTTCTTTTTCCTCTGCATCATGAAAATGACCCTGCTAGTGGAACGAAAGCCAAAACTTGAAAAACAAACAGCCTAAAATAAAACAGAAAGGATCATTCTCATGGCATCAAAAGACACCGTAATCGCCGCAACAGATAAAATTATGATTTTCACCTTTTACTTTGCACAGCTTTTATTTGCAGTGTTCATCGTAAATGCACCGATTGATTTTTTACACTACGAGCTTTTAGCAATCATCACACAGATTTTAGCCCTAACAGTTGGTAATTTTGTCTTTTTGTTTTTCCTGAAAACTGCATTGCTTTTAGAACGAAAAACAGCTTAAGCTCCCTTGCCCCATGACAGAGGCAGCACCCTTAATGGTGGCTGTCTCTGTTGTGATTTCGGTCTATCGGTTCTATAGTGTGGCGCACTTAAAACAATAAGAGTTCCCCCCTATGTCCTATGACCTGATTATCTTTGATTGTGACGGCACGCTCGTCGATAGCGAGTATCTCAACAATCTCGCCATTATCGACATATTGCATAGCTTT
The DNA here is from genome assembly GCA_965263215.1 of uncultured Micavibrio sp. Lineage (GTDB taxonomy): Bacteria > Pseudomonadota > Alphaproteobacteria > Micavibrionales > Micavibrionaceae > UBA1672. Next base: position 804,379 of record OZ253663.1, on the reverse strand, counting down.
GGCCTGACCGATATCACGATGGAACACGCATTAGAGGAATTTGTCGGCCTTCGTTTCAGCACTATCATGAAAAATATCACAGACCAGACAGGGCATGTATTCCCCGAAAACGCCGCGCAGCAATATCTGGCGAAAGTGAACGAATTATCCCCCATCCATATGAAAGCCATAGACGGCGCGCGCGAGGTTGTTTTGTGCGCTCAGAGTTTCGCCGATACCTGCGTAGTCTCCAACGGAGAGCGTAATAACGTGCTTGCCTCACTGGATTTTGCGAATTTGCGGGAATTGTTTGAGGATGATTTTATCTTTACCGGCCTGATGGCTCCCAACCCGAAACCCGCGCCGGACTTATTCCTTTTGGCGGCGGAGCGTAAAAACATCGCCCCGTCCAAAACCCTCGTGATTGAGGATAGCGTCACAGGCGTCGCAGCCGCGCTCGCCGCAAATATGGATGTCTGGGGATTTTGCGGCACGCATCACGAACCGGAAAGGCAGGCGGAAACATTACGGAATATGGGGACATCAAAGACGTTCTTAGATATGCCTACACTTCAAAAGCATACTGAAATAATTTTTCAATAATCAAGCTAGCCATCTTTTTTTATTATAACCATAAACTGTAAAAGCAATTTGAAATCCTGCATGCGCCGCTTTCTTCATGACTTCATTGGAAACAGAAAATTCTAATGCGTTTGGCTTTGTTCCTGTCTCAATACCAATATTAAACTCTTTACGGTGGCACGCACTCAATAAATCTGGATTACTAATCTCAGTGATAATTTCAACAAACTCGTTAATTGCGTCATTTGCATCTTCAACAGCTTTGATTAGTTCTGCCCTCAAAAAATACCCACCTTCTGAGTATTCCCCTTCATGCAGAATAGAAACCTTATCTGCAATTTCATCGGCAATTTTTTTTAGGCTCTCGTTACTAAAAAGATCCATATCAACATTAATCAAATATGTAATGTGTTCCGACATAGCCATCCTAAATAAAATCAAGGGCGCATAAATGATCGTAAAAAGCTTGTTTGTTATGTGCCGCCTCGCGCGGGTAAGCTTTCATCAAAACACCATAACTCTGGATGAGTTTTTTGTGCGAGCTCTGCACCAACTTATGCGACGTATAACCACGTGACAGACTGTTATACATCTCTGTGCCGCGCGCCTTATGCCATGAATTGAAGAATTGTTGTTGCTCTGTAATGGCTTCGCGCACCAATTTTTCAACGGTCGGTAATGATCGCCCCGGTGCCTTGACCAATGCGAAACTCGCAAGAAGCTCACCGATTTGTTTGTTGTATTGATCAATATATTGATCGTCTTTCTTTTTATAAAAATACTGCAACATCACCATACGCTCTCGGAAGGCCATATCCGTGACAAAAAACAAATGATCGAGATATTTGGATTCGGCCGCGCTCATCTGCGCGGTGTCTTTATTAAATGTTGTTTGTTGATGTCGCTGCGCTTTATAGGCTTGTGCAACGCTCATCTCTGCGGCCTGTGCTTGCGGCGTGCAAATCATAAACATCGCCATCATGCCCAATAATATACGCATCACTCCCCCCATATTACTGTTCTTCAAATCGTCCGGTATCAGTGTTCTTGGTCACTTCGTCCGCAGCAAATAAACGTGCATTCATGGCCAAATGAATACCGGACGGCGCATTTTGTGCCTGCGCAATCGCATAGCCCAAATTAAAACCACCATCACTCATGGCAAATTCTTTGATCGGAATCATCGCACCCGTCAGGATCACCGTTTTATCACCGACATTTATATTGGCCTCCAGGTATCGCGCAGTATCTTCCATTGTCGATGTGCCATGCACAATAATAATACGCGTAATTGATGTCTGTTCGATTACTTTGGCAATCTTACCGCGCACCGTATCATCCATGTGCACACTGTCGATTTGCGACACCGTTTCATAGGTCAGATAAGGATAAGCCTTGATCACGTCTTTCAGATAATCAGGCAAAATTGACTGTGATCGAAATTCAGGTTTTTCGGTTAAGGGGTCGTATGATTTTTCGATCGTACCGCCCGTTAAAATGACATGGATATTATGCATTGTTACGCTTACTCCGCTTATTTTTATAATTAGTCTGCCTTGGCAATCCGCAAAATATTAGTCGATCCCGACACACCAAACGGCACGCCGGCCGTCATAATAAAGCGATCACCCTTTTCAAGAAACCCTTTTTCAAGTGCAATATCCGCCGCATGGCGCGCAGGGCCTGTGAAATCCTCCAACCCATCCTCATCATGCACCGTATGCACGCCATAAGACAGCATCAAACGGCGCGCCGCGTTTAAATCAGGCGTCAGGCATAAAATCGGAACTTCCGGCCTTTGGCGTGCAGTGCGCAGAGCCGTTGATCCCGATGTAGTATAATTGACAATCAATTTGGCTTCCACGTCCTGCGCCACATAATACGCCGCCGTTGTAATCGCATCAGAAGCCGAGTTCAAAGCCTCCGGCCTTGCCGTTTCCATCATCTCCAGATAGGTATCATCCTCTTCCGTACGCTGCGCGATGCGATCCATCATCTCCACCGCGCGCACAGGATAATCACCCACGGCTGTCTCCGCGGAGAGCATCACACAATCCGCACCGTCATACACCGCCGTGGCCACATCGGACGCTTCGGCGCGGGTTGGGCGTGCATTCTTGATCATCGATTCGAGCATCTGCGTCGCCACCACCACAGGTTTACCTGTGTCACGCACTTGGCGAATAACATCTTTTTGCACGGCAGGCACATTTTCAGGCGGAATTTCCACGCCCAGATCACCACGCGCTAACATAATGCCATCAACAAATTTCAAAATCTCATCCAATTGAACCAAGGCTGATGGTTTTTCAATCTTCGCCATCAAAGCGGCGCGCCCTTTAATCAACTCTTTGGCTTCGATAACGTCTTCCGCACGTTGCACGAAACTTTGCGCGACCCAGTCCACGCCCATATCAAGGGCGGCCTGCAAATCAACCTTGTCTTTTTCCGTCAGGGCAGGAATCGGTAAAATAACACCCGGGATATTAAACCCCTTATTATTACTGAGCGCTGAGCCTGATTGCACAACCCCTTCTAGATAACCATCGCCTTTATCTTTAATCTCAATGCGCACCTTGCCATCATCAAGGAAAATGCGGCTGCCGATTTCCATAGACTCCAGAACCTCAGGATGCGGCAAATGCACACGACTTTCATCGCCCAGCGATTCTTCAGAATCGAATCGAAAGCTCTGCCCGCGCGTCAATGTAATCGAATCGTTTTCGAATCTCCCGATTCTTAATTTTGGCCCCTGCAGGTCGGCGACAATGCCGATGGGATGGTTGTGCTGCGCTTCCACCTTACGAATCCGCTCATAGACCTGCCTGTGCCCGTCATGATCGCCATGCGAGAAATTCATACGGAACAAATCTACACCCGCACAAAAAAGCGCATCAATTTGTTCTAAATCACTTGTTGCCGGTCCGATTGTTGCCAAAATTTTTGTTTGTCTGTTTCTACGCATTATTTCCGTTTCCGTTTTTGTAAAAGATTCCAATATCTTCCCACTAGAATCAGTGTAACAGAGTTAAGAAAAAACGCACGGATATGTTCCCGTTTACCCCCTAAAAACACCCACTAGATATAGTCATAAAACGGGTAATAAAATTACAATTTAAACTTTTTTACATGGGGGTAAAGGACTGGATATGTCGTTTTTTTTATTCTAAATCAACGCGTTTTCGAAACGAATGACAAATTTAAGGAATATATTCCAATTGGCACAACATACGAGATATAGTATGTTACCTTTCATGAAATCACTACACATTGTGGTTTTACACTATTCAAATCAGCATTCCTTGAATACATTTCATAAGAATGAGTAAATTATAAACAATAGGGAGCATCGCTCATGTTTGACGTCGCGCAAATGGAGAGAGGTAACCGTGTCGAGATCGATAGATCACGAGATGAAAACCTCACAGAATTCGGTAAAGCCACTTTAACAGACCGGTATCTTATGCCGGAAGAACAATACCAAGATCTCTTTGCGCGTGTTGCCATGTATTATGGTGATGATAACGAACACGCCCAACGTATATATGACTATATTTCCAACTTATGGTTTATGCCCTCCACGCCTGTTCTGTCCAATGGCGGAACAAGCCGCGGCCTTCCGATCTCTTGCTTCCTAAACGAAACAGGCGACTCTCTCGAAGACATTATGAACCTCTGGAATGAAAACGTATGGCTTGCCTCTCTTGGCGGCGGTATTGGCTCTTACTGGGGGAATGTCCGCTCTATTGGTGAAAAAGTCGGCCGTAATGGTAAGACATCAGGTATTGTGCCGTTCATCCGCGTGATGGACTCACTGACACTGGCAATTTCTCAGGGCTCCTTGCGACGTGGCTCTGCGGCGATCTATTTGCCTGTATGGCACCCGGAAATTGAAGAATTCGCAGAAATCCGCCGCCCAACAGGTGGTGATCCAAACCGTAAAGCCCTCAACCTACATCATGGCGTTCTTATTCCAAACCGCTTCATGGAAGCCGTAGAAAATGACGAAGAATGGGCATTGAAATCACCAAAAGACAATTCAGTTGTCGATAAAGTGAATGCGCGCGATCTTTGGATACGTCTTCTGACTGCCCGCGTTGAAACAGGCGAGCCTTACTTTATTTTCATCGACCACGTAAACGATGCCATTCCTGATCACCATAAAATGGCCGGCTTGAATGTGAAGATGTCGAACCTCTGTTCAGAGATTACTCTGCCAACAGGTAAAGACCATCTTGGACATGAACGCACCGCGGTCTGTTGTCTCTCCTCCCTCAATCTCGAGAAATTCGAAGAATGGCAGGATCACCCGACCTTCATTGAGGATGTCATGCGATTCCTTGATAATGTCCTCTCTGACTTTATTGAAAAAGCCCCTGATAATATGAAACGCGCAAAATATGCCGCGATGCGAGAACGCTCTGTTGGTTTGGGCGTGATGGGCTTCCACTCATTCCTTCAATCAAAGATGTTACCGATGGAAGGCGTCATGGCGAAAGTCTGGAACCGCCGTATGTTCCAACACATCAAACGTCAAGCCGATGACGCATCCGTGAAACTCGCGCATGAGCGCGGTGCATGCCCTGATGCCGCCGATTACGGCATTATGGAGCGTTTCTCAAACAAGATGGCGATTGCGCCAACCGCATCGATTTCCATCATTTGCGGCGGTGCGTCACCGGGCATTGAACCGATTGCCGCCAATGCTTATACGCATAAAACGCTTTCAGGCTCTTTCCCCGTAAAGAACAAATTCCTGAAAAAGATTTTGGCCGAACGTGGCGTGGATAATGACGACACATGGAGTGATATCTTCACTTATGAAGGCTCTGTGCAGCATCTGGATGTACTAACGCAGGAAGAAAAAGACGTCTTCAAGACCGCCTTTGAAATTGACCAACGTTGGATCATTGAGCACTCCGCAGACCGCACACCATTTGTTTGTCAGGCACAAAGTGTCAACGTGTTCCTACCTGCCAACGTAGAAAAAGCCGACTTGCACGCCATTCACTATATGGCATGGAAGAAGGGCTGTAAGTCACTCTATTACTGCCGATCAAAATCCATTCAGCGCGCAGAAAGTGACGCCTCATGGAAACGCTCTATCGTTGATAAACAAAATGAGGAAGATCAAGGCGCACTCGGTGACGGCACAGGTGGCTCGATGTACGAGGAATGCCTCTCTTGTCAGTAGAGTATATTTAGGAAGACACAAATTTAAGAAAGAGCCGCGCAATGTGGCTCTTTTTTATTGCGGGATATAGCTATAGGTTGAAACCAGCATGATTCAGGTTTTTATAAATGGACTCTTAATGGGGGCGTCGTTGATTATTGCGATTGGCCTGCAAAATGCCTTTGTCTTGCGACAGGGGTTAAAGGAGCGCCATGTCTTCATCACCGCCCTCACCGCATCATTATGTGATGCCACATTAATCGCCGCGGGCGTTTTGGGGTTCGGCGCCATCGTGGAATCCATGCCCGCCCTTATCACTTATATCACATGGGGTGGAGCACTATTCTTAACCGCATACGGTATAAAATCCTTTATCAACGCACTGAAACCAAAAACGATGGAGCAACAAACCGCCAAAGGGTTACTGAAAGATGACAGTGCACGCGCCACCATCGCGCTCATTCTGGGGGTGAGCTTACTGAACCCACATGTCTATCTCGATACTGTGATTTTATTGGGCGGCCTGAGTGCATCCTATGCGGGTACGGGTAAATATATTTTTGGCATCGGCGCAATGATATCATCCTTCGTGTGGTTTTTCGGGCTGGCTTATGGCGCGCGGTTTCTGGCCCCCTTGTTTCAAAAACCAAAAGCATGGCAAATTCTGGATATCATCATCGGTATTGTCATGCTGTTGATTGCTGCATCCTTAATTTTATAGCAGAGCTGCTTCACAAGTGGCTCTTTTTCTGTCAAAACGGTAGGGTATTAACGGGAGAAAAAGAGCAGCATGGCAAAATGGGCATTTAAAATAGGTGCGAAGTTAATTCTTGGACGTATCCCGTTTAAACATCAGATATTGCGCGGCATCGGAATATTCAAACATGGCGAAATGGACAATGCCGAATATTGCCTGAAAGTTTTTAACATCCATAAGGAAAAAGCCTTTCCTGAAGGACTACCAAAAGATTTTACTGCGTTAGAGCTTGGCCCCGGAGACAGTCTATCTAGCGCCCTTTTGACCAGCGCTTTTGGTGCAAAACAATCCTATCATGTGGATGTCGGTGCCTATGCTTCGCAAGATATTGAGCATTACAAAACCATAGCCTGCGATTTAAAAGAAGCAGGGGTGAATGTTCCGGACATCAGCACCATCTCAGCGATCAGCGATATGCTTGGCGTTTGTAACGCGCAGTATTTTTCAAACGGACTGGAGAGTTTGAAATCCATTCCCGATCATTCCGTTGACTTTATATGGTCGCATTCCGTGGTTGAACATATCCGCAAGAAAGATTTCGATGCTACAATGGCCGAGCTTGCCCGCATTTTAAAACCTGACGGACGCGTATCACACAGCGTTGATCTTCAGGATCATTTTGAAAAATCACTCAACAATTTACGGTTTTCGGATACATTCTGGGAAAATGAAATTGTTGCTAACTCCGGTTTTTACACCAACCGTATGCAATATACGAAAAGTTTAGAGTCCATGCGCAATGCAGGCTTTGAAATTATCAGCACCGCAACAGGTCAATGGGACGATTTACCTTTATCCAAAAGTAAAATGCATCCCTCTTTCCAAGAGTTGCCTGATGATGAATTAAAAATCAGAACCTATCGCGTTGTTCTTAAAACAGCTGCATAAAGAAAAAAATGAGTATAGAAAAGCAACATAAGCGGATTAATGTTCTGGACGGGTTAAGAGCATTCGCCATTATTTTTGTGCTCCTCTCCCACAGCAGTTGGAAATACCATGCACAAATCACACTTTCACTTGGGGGTGCGGATTTTCACAATTTAATTTATAACGGTTGGATGGGGGTTGATCTGTTTTTCGTGCTCAGTGGCTTTCTGATCGCCTCGCAGCTTTTGAACCGAAACCTGATCGAAAATAACCTGAGTGCTTTCATGGCCAGACGGTTTTTCCGCATCGCACCCACTTACTACGTTGCCATAGTACTCACGCTGTTTGCCTATTATATCATTCCGGTGATCGGAGAGGTATCCGCAACCGACCTGATTGCAAAATGGTGGTTTCCGGTGATCGCGCATTTCATTTTCCTACATGATTATATCGGGCGTGACCCGTCCATTAACGGTCTGTTCTGGTCAATCCCGATAGAGATAAAATTCTATCTTGTACTGCCCCTCATCCTGTTTTTCGTTACAAAAATAAAAAGCCTGACCGCGCAAACAATAACGGTTGCCGCATTCTTTATTTTTTATGTGATTGTAAAAACATGGTTTATTTACGCACAAACCAGTGGCGAAGACGTACCTTATGGTGATTATTTCTTACTCTATAAAACACCATTTCACTACTCTCTTGATGGGCTGATCATAGGCGTTTTATGCGCGTTCATTTTGCAAAATAAAGCGACTGTTTCATCATGGCAAAACACAAAAACACCCGATATTCTCTTCACAATCGGATGTATTTTATTCGCGATAAACGGCCTATCTCCCCATTTTATAAATGATACGGCAACATTTTTCGAGCTTACCTTTATGACCAGCCTATTTGCACTCAGTTTTGGTTTAATGCTTCTCGGGCTCGTCAGCGGATGTTTCGCCACCGGATTTTTCAGCGGTAACTTTTTGAAATTCATCGCTCGTATTTCATATTCCATGTATCTGACGCATATTTTTGCCATATCCTTGCAAACCTATCTGGTTGACCTGTTAGCACCATCCATAGATTCCCCAACATTATGTTGGCTGATCATCCTACCGGTCTTTTTCGGTGTTGCCACAGCTTTGGCCTATGTGATGCACATCACGATAGAGCAGCCCTTCATTCAATGGTCGAAACGCAAATTCAAATATGCCGAATAAGGGCACCATGTAACGGAATATTGTTTTTGGCGAATAAAACATTATAGAATAGTTACAAGAGGATATGGTGATGAAGTTTAAAAAAACGGCACTGATAACAGTAACGGCAGGCGCTTTAATTGCGGGTTATGCCATCTATCAACCAACACAAGCCGATAACCAAACAGCCGTACAAATAGAAGGACGCATGGACATGGCCGAAAAATCAGAAAAAGTGAACCAATTGAATGATGTACAAAAGCACGTCACACAAAATGACGGCACAGAACCCCCCTTCCAAAACGAATATTGGGATAATAAAGAACCCGGCATTTATGTTGATGTTGTTTCGGGCGAGCCACTCTTCTCCTCTACCGATAAATTCAAATCCGGCACAGGCTGGCCAAGCTTTACCAAGCCGATCGTGAAGGAAAACGTGGTCGAAAAAACTGATTACAAACTTATACTGCCACGCACCGAAGTGCGCTCCCTTGCTGCGGATTCCCATTTGGGGCACGTCTTTAATGACGGGCCAAAAGATAAAGGCGGCATGCGGTATTGTATCAACTCGGCCTCACTCAAGTTCATTCACAAAGACGATTTAGAAGCAGAAGGATTTGGAGAATATCTTTCCCTCTTCAAGGAATAAGTCTATGATCAGTGTATGATCAAGAAAGCCGTCAAATCTTTTGAAGACTATTGCGCACAAAATAACTTGCGCATTACGCCCCCGCGCCTAAGTGCATTTAAAATCGTGCATAGCGCAAAAAAACCAATCACCGCTTATGACGTGCTTGAGGAGATGGGCAAAGACATCAAAAGCCCAAAGCCGCCAACAGCTTATCGCGCGCTTGACTTTCTGTCTGATCACGGCTTTGTGCACCGTATTGAGTCGCTCAATGCTTATGTGTCTTGTGACGTGAACCACAAACATGACGGGTCACAATTCATGATCTGTGATTCCTGCGGTGACGTGGATGAAATCCACCTATGTAGCCTGCCTAAAACGCTACAAGATAAAGTAGAAAGCGAAAAATTCATCCTTCATCACTGGAACGTCGAAGTGCACGGCGTGTGCGCCAACTGTTCGTAAAAAACAAGAGAGGACCTGAACCGATGTTGTCATGGATTAAATCAGTTTTTTCGCCCCCTAAACCGGCCGGCCCCGCGGAGAGCCTCAAAACATATTCACCATCTGATGCAGTTTTGGCCAATGACAATATCGGCGTTGGCGTGAATGTTGATCTGGATGATGATGCGTGGAAAATACAATTCGCGGGAATCGATTCCGTTGCCCTGTTTGAATATCCAATCGAAAATGCAGAAAATTGTATCCTGACCTATCGCGCCACAATGAAATCAGAAGGACTGAAAGGACGATCCTATCAGGAAATGTGGTGTCGTCTGCCGGATAAGGGGGAGTTTTTCTCCAAGGGGATAGATAACCCCGTAATTGGTAATACAGACTGGAAGGTCTATGAGGTGCCCTTTTACCTGAAAAAAGACCAAAAACCCGATTTACTTAAAATCAATGTGTTTGGTGAAGGCACAGGCACGGTGTGGATTAAGGACATCGAGATTCTCAAAACGCCTTTAGCTTAAATGAGATATCATTGATCATCATTTAAATCCTTTTCTAAAATTCCCAACATGCAAAATATTATGCAAATCATTTGATCTCGTTACTTTTGTGCCATCAATGTTCGACTTCAAACTCCTTAACCAAGGCAAATAATTATAAATAATTTCAGTCACAGGTTGTTCTGTGATCTCAACCGTAATTCTTTTCAAGCTCACACCAACTCCAAATATTTCTTCAAAGTTGTTTGCTTTTTTTTCAGTTCGATCTGCATATTTTTTATTCTCGTAAACTAATTTTACTGTCATAGGATCATTTAAATCAGGAAAAGTAACAAAGCTTGGTATATTTTCTTTATGCTCTGCTTTCATACCAGTTTCAAACTTCACTTTATGGCCGAATGCTTGGACTAATGAGTTTTTCCAAGATTGGTCAGATAGAAGTGCAAAGACAACGCCACGCTCCCCCAGATCAACCACAACAGCTTCTCCTGATATTTTTGCAGGACTACCACTCTCTTGAAAAGTAATGCCCGTCCTTCCCTTTGAAAGTTGCCGTACTGCCGAACCGGTTTTGAGACCTTCGGGTGTTTCTATCTCAACTGTCACTTTATAACGCCATACATTTTTGGCATTGGCTTCATCGCAGGACACCAAAAAGATAAGGGATAAAACACAGAGTAATCTTGGTAGGTTAAGCATTATTCATCACCCGAAAATCTTCATAAAAATTACTCAATGGCCTTATGATAAAGCCATACATGCCCACAAAACAATAACAAAAACCTTGCGTGATTTTTTTCTGTGGCTTATGGTGCGCCAAATATGTTACGTTATAATATAACAATAATTGAAGGTGAGCAGATATGGGCGAGCACAGTTTTGGCGATTTAAAAAATCCATTTATGTTTGCGGTGATGGCAACATTGGGATGCACGGTCGGGCATGTCTTTATGGCTCCACTTGGCCTGTTTGAACTGTCTGGTCAAATGGGCGCAGCCTTAACGAACCTGTTCAACCCCAGCGCGGCAGCCTCTTTCATGGATCCAACCGCATTCGCAGATTTAGCCGCACCTGTTGCAACAGATGCCACACCTTTCATTGATCAAACCGTGACCGGTGCCGAAACGATTGCGACTGCTGATCCTGTTGTGCATGATCCGGGTTCTGATGGCGTTTTCTCACGAGGCGAGCCAGGTTTTGAGGAATGCGTTGCGAGCGGCGGCGGCACACATTTTCATGGCAGCGATCTGGTATGTCACCCCACGCACGACTAAGAATTTAAATACGCATCACAAAATTCACCATTCTCCGGATCAACAGGGATAAAGGTAAGTGTCATCATGCCGTATTCATTACCGAAATCATCCTCAGCGATGAAATCACTCAAACTCAGCTGCCCCTTTTTCATGTAATCTTCATGCAGCTTGATATTAATATCCGTATTCAAGGCAAAAAACATATACATGCGATGATTATAGGGATAGCGCATCCGCACGCGGGTGACATCCGGGTTAGGATGTTCAAACCGCGCCATTACAGGATAGCATGGGCGCACTTTTGCGGTATATGTGTGCGGTAAATCATTAAGAAAAACAGTGAAAGCCGCAGGCTCCGCGCGGAGCGGTGAAGCCATCAGGAACACTCCTGCGCACAATAATAAAACGCTACGGCTGAACATCGTCATGACCTTGATCATCATGCGGGAATAAATCATCAAATTCAGGCTCATCTGCAATATGCTCGGGGACAGACGGAATGCTCAATGGTTCAATCCCCTCAATATAGTCAATCTCACAGCCTTGCGCGCTCGGCCCGTCATAGATTTTTGTCGCTTCCCAGTTTTTAGGGCTACCACTGATTGAGATGATATCGCAATTATTCGGGTTTTTAAGTTGCCCGCTTTCTATCGATTCACTTGGTAAATGGAACCAGTTCATCAATGCGGTTTGCATCACACGCCCCGATGTTACAATTACAATACGTTTATGCCCTTCTTCCATGTCGCGTTTCAGCGTTCCGTCTATGAAATTTTTGATGTGTCCACTGGCATCTCGCGCCGATTCCCCATGCAACGCACTGGCCGAAAACGGATTGGTATTACGCACCTGTTTGGAATACTCCGCCGAGATGGATTCATACTCCCCATCCTTGCCAATCATAAAGGGCAAAACACCGAAACTCTGTTCATTCAGGCGTGAATCAAATCGCGCTGGTGGCTCGCCTTCTTGCCCCATACCTTTCCAGATTGCGCCGTAAGTCTGCCTGTGGCGCATAAATTCGCCGGACACAAACAAGACGTCACCAACATCATCGCCGAGATAATCACCCAAGAATCTGCCCGCGCGTATGCCCTGCCGTACGCCTTCATCCGTCAGTGCAACCTTGGGGTCACCTTCCTGATAAGCTTCGGGGTTTTCGTTACCCTCGGATTCGCCGTGCCTGATCCAAATAATTTCGTAATAATCGTCTTGTGTATCGTCCATATATGTTTTGTATCAGTACCTTATAAAGATTACAAAATTTTAATCATTATTTGGGATAAAAAATATTGAAAACCACAACATATTGTGTATGATAATTTAAATATACACCATATATGCTAATTTTTGTGTATATGGGAAAACTATACAACCTATCCCCGTTATTCACATGGGAACGTCAAAAAAAGACTCAATCTTTTGTGGATGGCACATTACAGTACAACACACATTTCAAATTCAAGGAGTAAGAACACATGGGCAATCCGGCCACGACAGAAGACGCTAAAAAATCACAATCACCCCTTTTGGTAGAACGCCACGTTTATAAACCGTTTCTATACCCATGGTGTTATGAGGCGTGGCTGACGCAGCAACGTATCCATTGGTTGCCCGAGGAAGTGCCTTTGGCTGAAGATGTACGTGACTGGAAAAAGAACCTGACCCCATCAGAGAAAAACCTGATGACACAGATTTTCCGTTTCTTCACACAGGCCGATGTGGAAGTGAATAACTGCTACATGAAACATTATTCCCAAGTGTTCGGTCCCGTAGAAGTACAAATGATGCTTTCGGCATTTTCAAACATCGAAACAGTGCACATTGCCGCCTACTCGCACTTGCTTGATACAATCGGCATGCCGGAAACTGAATATTCCGCCTTCCTGAAATATAAGGAAATGAAGGATAAATTCGATTACATGCAAGACGTGTCCATGGATAACCGCCGTGATGTGGCGAAAACCATGGCGATGTTCGGTGCGTTTACAGAAGGGCTCGCGCTGTTCGCATCCTTCGCGATTTTGATGAACTTCCCACGTTTCAACAAAATGAAGGGTATGGGACAAATCGTAACATGGTCTGTGCGTGATGAAACATTGCACTGCCTGTCTATGATCCGCTTATTCAACACCTTTATCGATGAAAACCGCGACATCTGGGATGACGAGTTGAAGGCCGAAATTGTCGAATGTTGTAAAATCACAGTCGAGCATGAAGATGCGTTTATTGATTTGTGTTTCGAACAAGGTGAAATTCAGGGCATGACACCTGACGATGTAAAGCAGTATATCCGCTATATCGGGGATCGCCGCTTGCAGCAGCTACAGCTAGAGCCGATCTACGGCGTGACCAAAAACCCGCTGCCGTGGATGGATGAAATGCTCAATGGTGCAGAACACACAAACTTCTTCGAAAACCGCGCAACAGAATACGCAAAAGCGTCAACCCAAGGCACATGGGAATCTGTGTTCTCCGAAGATATTTTCTCCGGTAATTACGGTAAGAAAATCGGCGGCATTGACGATATGAGCCAAGTTAAAAAAGACGACAGCGAAGCCGCATAAAGTTTCCTTTGCACAAGAGGTAAAACCCAAAGCCATCCTTTTCGAGACAAAGGGATGGCTTTTTCTTAGGCTTGCTCAGGCACTTCGTGCACATCGTCATTTCGCGCAGGCTCATATTCTCGCGGCTCGGGCATACGGCTCATGCCTAAATGCTCGCGCACTTGCGGCGACATATAACAAACCTGCGATGACATCAGGCCGACAACGCGCCCCAGATGATTTCCTGTATTGCCATAGGCATTTAATATCGTGGAGCAATGATCTGACGGCAGACGCGGATTACCCTGCGCATCATCGGGCCATTTATCATTACGCATAATCATGATGTCCCCATCTTGCGCCTGATACCCGTAATCTGCATCATCCTGAAAATACACTTTATTATCCTTCAGCGTGCCTTCCGCCTCATGCTGTTTATAGGTCATGTAACGATCGGGATCGGTTTTGCGCACAATGGATCCGCCGCCGATAATCGAGGCCGTGATCGTCACTCCACCCGGCAGCGCATCGAACGTGCGCTCATCTGCGGCTTCCACGAACTTCTTGGGCAATTGACTGTAAGTGCGATTGTTTAAACTGCCATGCGTATCAACCTCTTGCACCTGATAGCCTGAATCAAAATGCATCAAGCCGGGCTCACTGGTCGATGCGCCGCTAGAGAGATACACCGACATATATTCAGGAAAGACTTTCCCCGCTTGGCCGAATATCTCTTTCACATCCTTACCGATATCAGGGCCACCACTCATAAGCCCTGCTTTTTTGTACTTGAATTGCGGCACATCATGCCCCAGCAATTCGCGAATAGAATTCATCGCGCTAAACAGCTCCCCGGGCTTTTTAATATAAAAATTATTCTGATCTGGATTGATTAAAATTGTGCCTTGTTGCGCAGGCCTGCTGCCGACAGTGCGATCAGGGCGTACAACCCCCTCATGCCCAAAGGATGCATTCCAAAACAGATTATCCACTTTGCCTTCTGTTTTCTGCAGGGTTTGGGATTCCCGCACAATCGTGACCGCTTCGAACTCCGCACGCTGAATTAACTCCCGCGCTTTTTCCAGCGCTCCGCTTAAATCTTCACGCCCGTCAACAACGGCAAGGAACCCGTCAATAACGCCATAGCCTTGTTCTTCCGACCAATCCGCAGCGTCTATTGAAATAGGATGCACACGATCTAGGGCGGCCTCAATCGCAGGATCATCGCCTTTATACGCACCATCATATTTTGTTCGATCTAAAACCATCGCCCCAATCATTGTTATTTTCGATAACTTAGATCAGCGCGGCGATGGATGCAAGAAATGACGCTATACGTCGCGTGAGGCTGAAACTTTGAAGCCCGCCGCTTTCAAGGTTTTGACGATGTCTTTCACATGAAGCTTATCACGCGCTTCGATCACCACCTCAAGTTCAGCTTTTTTCAAAGATACTGTCTGCATCATGCGTTGGTGAATTACCTCCACAACGTTTGCCCCTGATTCCCCGATTATGCGCGAAATATCAGAAAGCTGCCCCGGTGTGTCATCAATTTCGAATGTCAGACGTGTAATACGACCATCACGGACAAGACCGCGTAAAATCAACGTCGAAAGCATGCGCGAGTCGATATTCCCGCCGCATAAAACCATACCGACCTTTTTACCTTTAAATTCCTTAAGGTGCTTTTTAATCACCGCCAAGGCCGCACCCGGCGCACCTTCGGCGACCAATTTCTCATCACTCAGCAAATCAAAGATCGCTTCTTCGATTTCAGTCTCGCTCGCGGAATAAATCGTATCCACCAACTTATCGATAATCTTAAAATCATTCTTAGACGGCGCTTTCACCGCGATGCCTTCGGCCAATGTCGCTTCGCCGCCAACAAAGGGACGACCTTCACTCATAGCTTTCATTGCATCAAAATTCTCCGCCTGCGCACCGATCACTTGAATTTCAGGCTTCATCGCTTTTACCGCTGTCGCCACACCGGCGATTAAACCACCACCACCAATCGGCACAACAATCACATCCAGATCAGGCACTTGCTCCAGCATCTCAATACCAAGCGTTCCCTGCCCCGCGACAACCGCCTCATCATCAAAGGGGTGAATAAAGGTCAGGTCTTGCTCTTCGGCCATGCGCATGGTTTCGCCGACAGATTCATCAAAACTATTACCGTAGATTACCACGGTCGCGCCAAAATCTTCGGTACGTTTTATTTTGTTAAACGGTGTGCCGTTGGGCATAACAATCGTAGAAGGAATGCCAAGACGTGTCGCGTTATACGCAACGCCCTGTGCGTGGTTTCCAGCGCTACATGCGATGACGCCTTTTTTACGTTGCTCTTCATTGAGTGTCAGAAGTTTGTTTAGCGCACCGCGCGCCTTAAAGGCCGAAGTATGCTGTAGGTTTTCAAGCTTGAGATACAAATCAATCCCGAGATGCAAAGATAAACGCGTCGCCTTAATCGTCGGCGTTCTGATAACAGAATCTTTGATCTTTTCATGCGCGGCTTGCACATCTTCGAATGTAACTGGCATTTGATCCACCTTTAATAAATAAGGTGGTCACGCTACATACATTTTGGAAAAAACGCAACGCTCAGGGCTGAGAAAATCTTTAAAAATCAAAATATTGCAGTGGAAGTAAATTACAGGCCGCTATAATGGATGCGCTGATCTTCAGGGATCCAAAAGCTTTGTTTTGCAACAGGCCTCGGGATGACCATACCGCACATTTCATACACAGCCTCCATCGCAGAAAACTCGTCAGATCGGAAAAAGGCGATAATTCTTTGGGTATCTTCTGTGAATTCCTTTGCGTCTCTGACCGTTGTCATATCAGGCGCGCGCGCAACCAATTCGTCATAATCTTTTAATTTACCTTTGGCTTTGCTGTTAAATGTTTTGATATCTCTTAGATGGCTGTTTGTACATTCAGCAGATTTTCCTGCACCATCCGCCAGCGCAGGTGCCCCTGTAAAAGCCATACCCACAATGGCCAATCCCAATACAAAAAAGAATGCGTGCTGTCTTAAAAAACGTGTTGTCATCTTCTTACAAACCTTCAATCAAATTACCCATTAATCATACTGCAGTTTTACGCCTTTTGCAAAATACTGCACAACAAAATCGTACTTTTTATGCTTTGCAGTAGGTAGATCATCAGATTTTTGGTATTATGTGAACGTGGTTATCTTAAGTTTTTCTTTTTATGTACTACTAAAGCTACGGTCCGAACGGATCAGTAAGAAACCACAAAACACTCCAATACATCACTATTCTTATACGTATTTCACAACCCGCCTGTCCTAGGAGGACTATTCATCATGGCTAAAAAATCCCGTAAATCACGTAATTCCCACAAAGAAAATGTTGTACACCCATCTTTCAAAAGCGACGGCTGGCACCCGCTAGACGGTGAAATAGACGGTCGTAGAGATCAAAAATACGTCAAAAACATAAAACCGCGCTCAAAAGGGCAGGAAATCTTGATGCAATCCATTAAGGATTACAGCCTGACCATGGCCATCGGCCCCGCCGGAACGGGAAAAACCTATCTTGCCATTGCCTCTGCCGTTGAGGCGTTGGAAAAAGGTGAGATAGAACGCATTATCCTCTCCCGCCCTGCCATGGAAGCCGGCGAGTCGCTTGGTTTTCTGCCCGGTGATATGCAGGAAAAAATGGCGCCGTATTTGCGCCCTTTATACGATTCTCTCGGGGATCGCTTGGGCGGCAAAAAAGTACGGCAGTTCCTTGAGGATGGCACGATTGAAATCGCGCCCATCGGCTTTATGCGCGGACGCACGCTCAACAATGCCTTTGTGGTGATTGATGAGGCACAGAACTGCACCTACGGACAGCTGAAGATGATCCTCTCGCGCCTTGGTTGGCATTCCACCATGGTTGTCACGGGTGATCCAGACCAATCTGATTTGTTAGAGGGCGTGTCAGGCCTCGCGCAGATCAGCGAGCGTCTGGGGGCATTAAAGAACGTAGCCGTTTGTAGGCTTGAGCAAAGAGACATCGTGCGCCATCCATTGGTCGCAGAGATGCTGGACGTTCTTTAAGGTAAATCATACGCACCGCTTAATTTTCTTTGCATATTTTTATCGCTTTTTTTAAACTGGCCTAACGGAAATAAAGTAACGGTTTAGATAAAAATTATGAAATTAATCCATGACGAGGACGTGCCATGGACGCAGCTAAGGATGGCTGTGAAGATGGCACGTAAAAGCTGTCAGGTGTGGGTCGATGGCTCGTATTACAGCGAAAAAAAGCACATCGCCGGCACGGGCGCCATTGTTCAAGGGCCTGATGATGACGACGAGATCGCATTGGTTCAGGCCTTTAACATCACGAAGTTCAAAATCCGCGACAGCAAACATGCCGAGTTATGGGCGGCCACGCTCGCGCTGGAACAGCTCAAAAATTTCAATATTGAAAAGCTAACATCGGACTGTCCGTTCGTTGAACGCCGCATCAACGATATTCGCGAAGGCACGCTGGATGAGGATAAATATCAGGGGGAACTATTCGACCGCTTAAAAGCCGCCCTCGCCAATCAGGAAAATATGAAAGTTAACCGCGTACGCCGCGATGTCGGGAATATTCCGCTTGCCGATGGCTTTGCCAAATCTGCGGCCAAAAACAGAACACAGGACTTCTCCGCCAAGGTGAAAAAAGTGCAAGCCCCTTGCGTTTTCCACGCCATGAACAAACGCGGACGCATCGCACGCAGCACATTCTTTTACCATCCCGAAGCCCCTGCGGATGGGATTTACGAAGATTTCAACGATGATATGGAGCATGATGATTTAAGCATGTAAGAACAGCTATTTTTACACCACCTCTATGATCGCATTCCAATATTCAAGAGCATGTTTTTCACCCCACGCAAGCAAATAACCCTTTGAAAACAGCGCCTTCCCTGCTATCGTAGGGGCAGATCAACTTGAGGGGAAATCGTTATGATCAGCACAAAAGTTTTAGGCACAGGCACGTTTTTGTTTGTGGCGGGGATGCTTGCTATTGGTGCTTACACGCTTAAGGTTGTGCCTGATCCGAACGTGTTTGCGGTTGGCGCGGGCTCTGCCCTGCTCGGTTTGGTGTTGATGGGGCTTGGCTTCCTGACTCTCGCGGGGAAGGCCGTCATCCCCCAAAGCGGTATCCACAACGCGGATAGCGCAGCATTCTCCATTGGTCTTATCCGTTGTATGCTGGCGATCTCCATAGCCGATGATTATCTGGATGATAATGAGGTCGCGCAAATCGCCAAAATCTACAAGCATTTAACCGGCGCAGAGATTGCCGAAGAAACCATCCGTGACACCGCCGCAGAGATGCAGCAATACGGCATTAACATTGAAAATGAGCTGAAAAATGTTGCGCCGTCATTGGATAATAATCTGAAAGAAAAGCTGGTGATTGCGTCGTTATTTATCCTGACGGCGGATGGCGATATGGATGAAGATGAGTGGATTATGCTCGATGATATTCGTCTGGGGATTGGCATGTCGCTCAAGCAGATTGATAAGATTCAAAAGAATTTCATGAAGAAACAAAAAGTCAAAAAGGTCGATTAAGCCCCGAATTTCGGGCCTGAATATCGTAAATTCGGGCTTTATTTTGCCGCCTCAGAATCGAATCTGGCCCGATTTTCCGTCATCCATTTCATGCCATCTTCTTTGGTCTTATTTTTGTTGGCTTCCATGACATCGCCGTGATCATTTTTGTAATGCGGCATCATTTGCGCCATCCACCCCTCGAAAGTTTCGGCGGTAAAGTCGGCGTCGCATAAATCACAGGATAATGTTTTCATGGTGTGAGCATAGCAGCTGGCAAGGGGGTGGTCTATAGGGTGGTTAGAGTGCTGATTATTGAATATAAAATTTACAATCAATTTCAATGGAAAAAAAAACAGAATTACTTAAAATGAAGCAATGAGCAAAAATAAAAAAGATGAAGAAGCAACGCTAGTTTCCTCCGTTAATATCGGAGAAACACAAAATCTTCCTGTATACCGTATTGTTGATGGAAAACGTGTACGTGTAAAAGGCGATATTCGATATCCCAACAAAAGATACTCACATGTATCTGACGGTAAAACGGGAGAACAATACCTAAGAGAATTTACAGAAGAAGAAGAGCGTAAAAGAGATGAAGATGAAATGAAATGGGAAGAAGAGCGCCCTTTAAGAGAAGCAAAACGAAAAAAACAAGAAGAAGAATTTAAAAAATTTAAACAAGGCTTGAAGTATGAAAATCGCGTAGTGGCTTTCCTTGATATCTTAGGTTGGGGTAACGCGATTAAAAACTCATTAGAGGGAGATGAAAAAACTCAAAACCTAGGAGTTTTATTAAATTCCCTTCGCAATTTCAGTCAAAGTATCGAAAATACGTCTAAAATGACAGGTGATGATAGAAAATCGCCAGGCGACCCACAAATAACTCACTTCTCTGACTGCATCGTGCTATCAGTTTCCGCGGAACGCTTCGCCGAAGACATGCTTTTACCGCATTTAAGTTTTATTCTCATGTCAATGATTTCATCCGGATTTTTAGTAAGGGGCGCTGTCACTAGTGGTTTATTATACCATGATGGGTCTCTTATTTATGGCCCTGCACTCATAAGAGCATATAAATTAGAAGATAAAATTTCCGTAAACCCAAGGATAATATTAGATAAAAATCTCGAACCTCTTTGGAAAAATGGGACCGCCTATAAAAAGAAAGATGGCACCTTATTAGGGTATAAAAAGAATTGGAGAAGAGATTCTGATGGCTTTTATTTTTATGACTTTTTGCAACCAAGATTTCACGTCCCCGGAAGCCCAGTAAATTACAAGCTATTAAACATTGATCTCCAAAACATAAAAGAAATTATAATGACACAATTAGGATCTCCCGATCCTAGCATTCAATCAAAATATGGTTGGACGGCAAATTATTTAAACACGATATTAGACGAATACGATGGATCTGACGTTGAAAAAATAATTTATTAAACCACCTTCTCCGCACCCTCCGCTAACCGCACATGGCTATCCCGCCAACGGCGGATGTTACCAGTGGCTTCGATTTTTGCGGTGTCGATCAAGGCATAGATACGCTCCGCTACGCTTTGCGCGGTATCTTTGCCCTTATCAAAGGCGGGGTCATCGAACACTTTGGCAATGACAAGCGCGGTTTTCTGCCACTCCCCATTCACGGCGGAGAGGATCAGCGCATCAATATCATTCACATCTGCCATTTATGCCGCTTCTTCTTCGTCTGTCGGCTCTGGGTTTGCCGCAACGTAATCGCGGACGTCCTGCGTGATTTTCATGGAGCAAAACTTCGGCCCGCACATGGAACAGAATGATGCGTGCTTTGCGCCCTCCGCGGGCAGGGTTTCATCATGCATGCTGCGCGCTGTGTCGGGGTCCAGGCCGAGGTTAAACTGATCCTCCCACCTAAACTCAAACCGCGCGAGTGATAACGCATCATCACGATTTTGCGCCCCCGGATGCCCCTTCGCGAGGTCTGCGGCGTGGGCGGCAATTTTATATGTGATCACGCCTGTTTTCACGTCATCACGGTTGGGCAAGCCCAAATGCTCCTTGGGCGTCACATAGCACAACATCGCCGTGCCGAACCACCCAATCATCGCCGCGCCGATACCGCTCGTGATATGGTCATACCCCGGTGCGATATCCGTCGTAAGGGGGCCGAGCGTATAGAACGGCGCCTCATGACATTCCTTGAGCTGCTTGTCCATATTCTCCTTGATTAAGTGCATCGGCACGTGGCCGGGCCCTTCGATCATCACCTGCACGTCATGTTTCCATGCGATTTTGGTCAGCTCGCCCAATGTCTCAAGCTCCGCGAATTGCGCCGCGTCATTGGCATCAGCGATTGAACCGGGACGCAAACCATCACCGAGCGAGAAGCTCACATCATAGGCTTTCATGATCTCGCAGATTTCCTCAAAATGGGTGTAGAGGAAGCTCTCGCGGTGGTGGGTCATACACCATTTCGCCATGATCGAGCCGCCACGCGAAACAATTCCTGTGACTCGATCTTGCGTCAGGCGGATATAAGGCAAGCGCACACCCGCATGAATGGTGAAATAATCCACGCCTTGTTCGGCTTGCTCGATCAATGTATCGCGGAACACCTCCCACGATAAATCTTCGGCGACGCCGTTGACCTTCTCCAGCGCCTGATAGATCGGCACTGTCCCGATAGGCACAGGGGAATTGCGGATGATCCACTCACGCGTATCATGAATGTCTTTGCCCGTGGACAAATCCATCACGTTATCCGCGCCCCAGCGTATCGCCCAGACGAGCTTATCGACTTCCTCACCGATGGAGGATGTCACGGCGGAGTTTCCGATATTCGCGTTGATCTTCACGAGGAAATTACGCCCGATGATCATCGGCTCCACCTCGGGGTGGTTGATGTTGGCGGGGATAATCGCGCGCCCTTCGGCGACTTCCTTGCGCACAAATTCAGGGGTGATCAGGGGCAGCATATTCGCGCCGAACGCCTTGTCCGTGCCAAATCCGCTATCGCCTTTTTGCGCCATGGCGTGTGCCTCTGTGCGGCGTTGATTTTCGCGGATGGCTATGAATTCCATCTCCGGCGTGATGATGCCTTTGCGGGCATAGTGCATTTGGGAAACGTTCTGGCCTTCCTTCGCGCGCAGTGGTTTTTCAGGACTGGCGGGGAATTTCTCGTGCTTGATTTTGCGGTTGGCGAGTTGTTCTTCGGTTTTATAGCCATTGTCGATGGGCTTCACTTTACGCCCTTCGACATATTCCACATCGCCGCGCTCCATGATCCACTCATGACGCTTTTTCGGTAGGCCGCGCATAATGTCCAGCTCTACGTTTTCATCCGTATAAGGGCCGGATGTGTCATAAACGGTCAGGCTCTCGCCGTTGGTGAGCGATATCTCACGCATGGGGACTTTCAGATCGCCGACATAGACTTTCTTCGATGCGGGTAATGCGCCGCTCGTTACGTGTGTGGTAGACGGGCAAACCCCCGCCGCATTGTTGGGTTGATCTTTCGGAGCCATGATTGCTCTCCCTTCTTTATCAATAATTATAGGTAATAAGTGTCTTTATCCATGTCACGAATCTCTAGCGTGACGGCGCATTCATTGACGATGTCGTCTATGTGATCGTGCATGGTTTTATGCAGCGCATCGCCATATTGCTTTTTCGTCTCCAGATCGCGTCCTTCGAGCAGCAACAACGTCGTGTGAATCATATGACCGCTGAGGTCGTGATCCCCGACCATCACATAATCAATGGCATAGGCGCGGGTTTTGATGCGCGCACGATCAATACCCTCATCGGACAGCGCTTTATGCAAGCCCGAAACAAGGTCACTGATTTCAATGATCTCACCCAAATTTTTAGAATATTCGATAATAATATGTGGCATAGCCTTTATAGTCCTTTCCCTGCGTTGATGCTAATCAACAGGTTCGAAGGGTATCCTCTCAGCATGATTTTAAGTTTTTCGGCCTTTCAGCCCCAAAAAATCAACGCACCCCTAAGGTTTTCGTATGTACGCAGCTTTGCCCTAATAAAGGGAATTGTCAAGTGATGATAAAAGTTTTATAACCCCTAACGAATGGACAAACAAAGGCAAGCATGATCATGAAAAATCGTTTGGTTAGATGGGTAATTTTTCTTCTTATCGGTGTTGGTATCGGTTACGCATGGAAATACAGCACAGACCAACAAATCAGTGGCGGTATGATCGCCCTTTCCCCTGATGATCAAAATACGTCCGCCTCTGTGATTAAACGCCCGAGCCGTAAGAATGATAACGCCGTTGAATCATCCGTTGGTGGTGCATTTGAAATGGTTGATCATACCGGCAAAACAGTTACGCAAGATGATTACGCCGATACTTATAAGTTGGTGTTTTTCGGCTTTACCTACTGCCCTGCCATTTGCCCGACAGAATTACAAAAGGTTACCCTTATTCTGGAAACACTGGAACAAGAAACAGCCGACAAAATCACACCGATCTTCATCACGGTTGACCCTGAGCGCGACACAGTTGAAGAAATTAGCCAATATGTCGGACAGTTCCACCCGCGCCTTGTTGGTCTGACAGGCACGCAAGAACAAGTGGATGCTACAAAATCAGCATTCAAGGTTTACGCAACCAAAGTTGAAAACGAGATGATGGAAGACTATATGATGGATCACTCCGCATTCTTGTATCTGATGGATCAGAGTAACAAAATGATTGCGATGTACCCGTCAACAGATACGGCGGATGATATCGCCAAAGACATCCAGAAAAGAGAGCTGTAATCCTTCCAAAACCCGAAGTTTTTGCGGCGGTGCAGCATATATAGATTCCCCCCATTATGTACAATCTGTTTTCCAACAGGCCCTTTTTCTGTTAGAATCTTTATGTTCTGGAGTATTCTTTTTTAGTGTCGCGCTTAGACACAAACAATTTAGACATATA
Organism: uncultured Micavibrio sp.; assembly: GCA_965263215.1. Lineage (GTDB taxonomy): Bacteria > Pseudomonadota > Alphaproteobacteria > Micavibrionales > Micavibrionaceae > UBA1672. The sequence goes on along the minus strand of OZ253663.1, from coordinate 779,961 downwards.
GAGGTTCACATGCGCTCATTTAAAATCCTTTCACTTGCCACAGTTTCGACCCTTGCTCTTGCCGGCCTTCACGCGGCCGATGCAAACGCGGCAGGGTTTTATTTACAAGAACAATCCGTATCGGGCCTCGGTAATGCATTCGCCGGACAAGTCGCAACACCAAGAGATTCCAGTATCGTATATTTCAACCCCGCCGGTATGACCCATTTAAAAGGGACACATGCCAATACGGGGGTTCATTTCATCGCCCCTGATTCAGAAATCAAAGATACCGGATCAACAGTTCCGTTCGGCACAGTCGGCGGCAGCGGTGGAAACCCTTATTCAATATCCCCTGTTCCGAATTTGAGTATGTCACATGAAGTTGTGGAAGATCAGCTTTGGTTTGGTTTTGCTGTTTCCGCACCGTTTGGCCTTGGTAATGAATATAATGATGGCTGGTTCGGTCGTTATGATTCAACGGAAACAACACTTCATACGCTTGACTTCCAACCCAGTCTTGCCTGGAAAATCAATGATAAATTATCCATCGGTGGTGGCTTGAACATACAATATGCCAGTGCCAATCTGGAAAGTATCAGACCAATCGCAGGCCCTGCCGAAGGCACAAGCACATTGAATGGTGAGGACACGAGTATCGGCTATAACTTTGGCCTGATCTATGAGCCGATTGAAGGCACAAATCTGGGCGCGCATTACAGATCACGCATAAACCATGATTTGGCGGGTCGCATTGATATTCAAAACACTGCGAATTTGAACGCTACGGCCGATTTACACTTGCCCGATATTTTCCAAATCGGTATCGACCAACGTGTTAATGATAAATTATCCCTGCAAGCCGGTGCGACATGGTTCGGCTGGAGTAACTTCGAAGATATCACAGTGGTCAGCCCCCTTGGCACATCACGCACAACCCAGAACTATCAAAATACATGGGCGTTTGCCGTGGGTGCGGAATATCAATTAAACGATAAATGGGAATTGCGCGCCGGATATCAATATGATGAAACACCAACAACGGACGAATACCGCACGTCACTCACACCTGATGGTGACAGAAACTGGTTCGCGACCGGTGCAACCTATCAGTATAATGAGAAAATCTCATTTGATGCGGCGGCAACCTATATCGATATTTCAGAAGAAAAAATCAACCTGACCAGAAACGGCAGTAACATTGTCGGTGATACTGATGGCCGTGTGATTATCTTCGCGATGGGCTTGAACTATAAGTTCTAACCTCTTCAGAGCATCGAAATTTACAATCTATTTCAACGCATTGCGCACATAATCGCGCAGTGCGTTATCTGATTGTGACCATTGTGTTATATAATCGGGGAATGGTGGGCTTTCTTGCTCTAAATTTGTAACTTCTAACAATGTGCTCGTCGGCACAGTTTCTTTTGTATCACGGCTATAGAACACGCCCTTAACCAGACCTATCGCGGCAATGGCTCCGGCCTTCTTCCCTTTTGAAATAATAAAGCGGTGCTCGATATACAGCCATTTATCATCCCAACACACCATGCGTGTTTCAAGATCATACTTGCGAAACGGCTCCAAAGGGATGCGGTAACGCATTTGCGCCGTACTAAGAACAGGTATGGCCTTTATTTTCTTCATTTCCTGAAACAGATGCGTGCGCAAGATAAAATCCACGCGCCCTAAATCCATAATCGTCAAATAACGACTGTTATTCATGTGCATATTGAAATCAAGATCGTTGGGCAAAACCCGCATGCGTAATTTCTGCGGCTTTAGGACATCTGTAATTTTCGGCTTGAACCATGATGCAATCACAACCCACAAAAGCCGAAAGATCAAATTCACGTGATTAATCCTCGAGCATGGAGGCCAGCTTCAACGCATTCCCCATAGACCCCTGCACCTTTAATTTACCGGTCATAAAGGCCATGGTCGGGTCCTGGCTCCCGTCAAGCAACCCCTGCATCGTGTCGACACTACAAATAAAGGTCGTGTCCGCATCCACGTCATCTTCACTGACAACCGCAGGGTTTTGTGTGCCATCGACAAGGATTATACCCTCATCATCCGAAAGGTCGAATTTGAACTTCACACCTAAGGGCGGTGCGAATTTTAGCTTCTCTTCAACCTGTTTTTTTAAGTTTTCAACAGTCATAAGAATGACTATACAGATTTTGTCCCCAAAAATAAGCCCTAAAAATACGGTATTTCCTTTTTACCACTTCCAAAAACTGTAAAGATATGTACGTAAATATCGAATCACTTGGCACATTCCGTGTCGCATACATTTTAAATCAGGATTTTCGTAAGATGTCGTACAAAAAGTTCGTTGCATCACTGTTGGTTGGTTTCTTATCAAGCACAAGCATTGCAAACGCCGCCGAGCCAGAGCTCTACTTCTACCCAAAGAATAAGTGGACCGTCAGCGAGCGTACAACAACCGAAGATAAGCCGGTATGCTCGGTCAGCAACCAACTGAATAACGGCTATGTTCTTGAAATGACAGGGACAGCAGACGGCATCAACAACATCAATCTTGATTTCCGCCAAAGCGCCTTCCAGAAAAACCTGAAATACGAAGTACAATACAGCATCCCCGGTATCTCCCGCGCGATTGTGGCATCAAAGGCCACGAAGGACAGCTTGATCGAAAGTGACCTGTCAGGTAAGCAAGAATTCGCCAAAGGTTTGGCATCTGCAGGCGTACTTGACGTTCAGATCCGTGATAACAATTTCCGCGTCTACTTAACCGGATTAAAGGCATCCATGCCGAAATTCGATGATTGTGTTTCCCCGCCGGAAGTTCTGGCCGAGGCCGAGGTGCAAACAGCAATCGAAGCAGAAGCAGAGCCGCAAGGACACGTCCAAGAAGCGATGATTGACATGCCAATCATGGAATCACGCATCGCCGAAGAAGCAGAAATTGAAAAAGTCACGCCGCTCGAGCCGACATCACATGACGATGTTGCCGCACTGCCACCGCCTGTTACTGCACCTGACGCAGTTGCCGCCGCGGAAGATATTGCGCCGGTTAATGCAGAAAACCTTAGACCCGAGGCAAAGAAAAAGCCGCGCTACACCGAAATATTGGCGGAGCGTTTGAAGGAAGAAAATAAAAATTATCAACCTGAAGAAACGGTTGTGCCAAAGTCCAAGCCAACTCCCGCACCTGAACAAAAAATGGTCGAAAGCGTTGATGAAACACGCGCCGCGCCTGTTCCTGCCGCGAAACCTGTCGCAAAAACATCAAGCGTAACGCGCGAAGATGTCGCAAACTCGCCCAAACCCGTTTATAACGTGACACGCAACGCAGAGCCTATTGTTGCGGACTTCACCGATCACCCGACAAACAGCAGCGCGCAAAGCGCATCGAGGATCAATCCCGCCAGTGGTCAGGCCAATAATGACGTGATCAACAGCGATTTCGTTGATATGCGTAATAAAATCTCACGCATGGAGAATGAGTTAATTGCCCTGCGTGAGAAGAATAAAATGCTGGATGAGGAACTTAAAATCTCTCTTCAGGAAGGCGAAAAGGAAAAATTATCAGTTTCCTCTGATAACTGGAACTTAGAACGCGCCACGATGAAATATAACGAGTCCGAACGCCAGATACAGCGTTTAGGCAGACAATTACAAACGGCGCGCGCGGTGTGCGAAAAGGAAAAGACAGAGCTTGAAACCATGCTGTTCGATCCCAAGCTCACCGATCAAAGCCAACTGGCCAAGCTTGCATCATTGGAAGCAGAGTTAGACGAGGCCAAAGCCGACCTCTACAGACAACAACGTCAATATGAGGAACGCGTCAAAATTTTAGAACAACAACTAAAGGGTCCGTAAGCCCTTTCGTTGATGACCTGACTGCTTACTACTGATTAACTGCGTAACTACACTTGAGTTTAACTGCGTACCACTAGAGTAAACACTGAGTAAATAATAAGAAACTAACAGTACTTACTTATCTACTTTTGCTGCGTAATAAAGGCCGGATCCCACCCCGGCCTTTTTTTTCGCCTGCATTTCGGGGTATGTTAATCCGAGTTTCTAGAAAGAAACAGAATTATTCTGCGAGAATGAAAACTTCATAGGTAAATTTAATTCCCGCCCCTTCAATAACATCCTTAACCTTATTTAAAAATGATTTTGCCTCATCCGTCGGAGCATATTTACAAACCACATTGATCAAAACATCACACCCTTGCGCATCTGGATAAGAATCCAGTAACTCCCCGCTTTCAACAAAACGAAGATAAGCATTCAGTTTTTCCTGAAGGGTTAAAAAATGTTCTTTGTCTTCCCAGTCCAAATGATTAATAACTGTTAGGATCGCGCGCCCTGTTTCAGTATCAGTGTAAATCGCATCAACGACATTTGTTTGTGCAACGGACATTTACTTCCTAAAAAGCTGCTTCTTTCATCTGCATCAATGGTTTTGCTCCCGCCAGAACCATCTTGAACCGTGCATCCGCCTCGGGCAGCATCCGTGTCATGAAAAATTCAGCCGTTTGAATTTTGGATTCGTAAAACGCCTTGTCGCCCTCGCCGCTTTCGATTTTTTCCTTCGCGACCAAAACCATCTTGCACCAGATATAGGCCATCGCCACCAACGCAAACTGACGGAGGTAATCTACGCTTGCCGCGCCTGCCTCATCGGGGTTTTTAAGCCCCTTCTGCGCGATCATCGCCGTGGCCTGTTGCAGTTTCGCAAACGCCTTGGCCAGCGGGAAGATAAACTCTTGCATTTCCGCATTACCCTGATGCTCATTGATGAAATCCTGCACGGGGTGGAAGAAACGACGGAGCAAACGCCCGAAATCCTTCGGCATTTTACGCCCAACCAGATCAAGCGCCTGAATACCGTTTGTGCCCTCATAGATCTGGGCGATGCGGGCATCTCTGGCATATTGCTCCATGCCCCATTCGGCGATGTAACCATGCCCGCCATAAACCTGCATCATCATATTGGTGACTTCATATCCCATATCGGTTTGGTACGCCTTCAAGATGGGTGTCATCAAGGCGACCAGTTCATCGGCCTCCTGCCTTGTTTTTTCATCCTCATGCTTGTTGAAGATATCCAGATTCATCCCCGCCCAGTAGGACAGCGCGCGGGAGCCTTCAATAAACGCCTTCGCGGTCAATAACATGCGGCGCACATCGGGATGCACGATAATCGGGTCGGCAGGTTTTTCAGGTGCTTTTGTGCCTGTCAGGCTGCGCATTTGCAGGCGGTCTTTCGCATAGGCAAGGCCGTTCTGATAGGCAACTTCGGCAATACCAAGCCCCTGCATCGCCACACCAAGGCGCGCGGCGTTCATCATGGTGAACATCGCCTTCAGCCCTTTATGCGGCGCACCCACGAGCCAGCCTTGCGCGTCATCAAAATTCAACAGAGCCGTGGAATTGGCATGAATACCCATTTTATGTTCGATTGATCCGCATGCCACGCCGTTACGCGCCCCCACGCTACCATCCTCTTTCGGCAGGAATTTCGGCACAACAAACAGGGAAATCCCCTTCACGCCATCAGGTGCGTCCGGTAATTTCGCGAGCACAAGATGGATAATATTTTCGGTCAAATCATGTTCGCCTGCGGAAATGAAAATCTTCGTGCCCGTGATGTTGAATGATCCATCATCATTCGGCACAGCCTTTGATTTAATCAATCCCAGATCCGTTCCGCAATGCGGCTCTGTCAGGCACATCGTACCCGACCATGATCCATCAATCAGCTTGGGTAGATATAATTCCTTTTGTTCATCCGTGCCAAAGGCGTGAATCGCCTCATACGCGCCCTGCGATAAACCAGGATACATCCCGAATGAGAAATTGGCGGAGCAAATCATTTCCTGCATCGCCGTGGAAATCGTCACAGGCATCCCCATGCCACCATATTCGGGGTCAGCGCTCAGACCGCACCAACCGCCTTCCGCGAAAGTATCGTAGGCTTCCTTGAACCCTTTGGGCGTATAGACCACGCCATTCTCAAATCTACATCCTTCCTGATCACCGCTTAAGTTGATCGGAAAGAGCACCTGCTCACAGATTTTGCCGCCTTCTTCCAAAATCTGGTCGCCAAGCTCGCCTGAAAAATCCTCATACCCCGCCAACGAAGAGAGCTGATCGGCATTAAGAACGTCATGCAAAACAAAGCGGATATCATCTAAGGGCGGGCTGTAAACAGGCATAAGTCATCCTTTTATAAGAATTTTCAGATACACTTATTATAGTATAAAAATGACGCGGCGTGGTGAAAAAATATTATTGTTTGCGGGGAAATTTATCTGTGTGATAGCATTATGGATAATATAAAACAGGGGTTATAAATGGACGCGACCACAACAGCAGATTTATTTGTCGAATTCGGACGAGAGCATAAAGCGGACATTATGCGCGGAGGGTCACGCATTATTGATGATCTCGATGAAGCACTCGATTACGTCCTGAGCGATGATACAGGCATGAATGGGTGGGACAATCGCCCCCTCGGTGATTTCCCTGTAGAGTTGAGAATTGATAACGTCACCTTCGATGATATTGCTGCAAAACTGGCGGATACATTAGAGAAAAACGGGTTTGAGCTTTTTGATGAGCCCGTAGAAGACACATTAGGCAATGTGCGCATTGCGCAGCATGTTTCACTACAACCCTACAAATATCAATATCGCAGCGGTGTGAATATCAAAATTCAGGACGTACCGCCATTACTGGATGCACAACCAGACGAGACATCCGATTTTGATGAGGCTGTTTTGGATATCGACTCATCCGGCCTTGTGCCCGGCTAGGCTTTGGAATTCACGATAAACCCACGCGTTGCCAGATAAAGCACATAGCCATTCAGGCAATGCCATAAGAAATGCGTGCCTATCTCAAGGCTTTCGCACACCGCCATGTCTATGGAACGGAAAGTTAAGGAAACCGCGAAAACAACACCCGCAAGCAAGAGCACGTACGGCTCGTTTTGTTTGGTTTTGAAATGCCACACCCCGAACCCAAGCAGGAATAAAATCGCAGGCGCATAGCCAAGTGAACCATTGAGAATATGCGCAGGTGCCATTTCAGACAACACCGTGAGGATCATAAACACGATGAACAAGCCGGATGTTTTCATCGCCTCCAGTTTCATCACATAGAGCGCATAAAACCAGATAAAGGCGATCTGATAGAATAATATAGGCAGCACATCAGAAAGCTGCGTCGCCTTGGTCGCAAAGGTATGGAACAGCGTACTGCCCGTGCCAATCGCACACATCAGAAGGATGAGCGTCATACTACGGGCATCTATGGCATTTTCACGCCGCGCAACAAGATAGGCGAAAAACGCACCAATAAAAAAGGCGGCATTGGTCACGGCATTAATCGGCTCCGCCCATAAGCCCGGCTCTAATCGCTCGCAATAGATGTCGATATAGTCATTCATGATGCTGCACTTTTCGCCTGTTGCGCCAACATCAAAATAAATGCACCGATTATAATCAAAACGCCACCTGCAATAGTGGCGAGATCAATCTGGCGCAAACCACCGATCAGAAACATAAATAAAACCGTAAAAAGCGGGAAGGACACCTCGACAAAGGCTGTGTATATCGGTGACGTATTTTTAATGCCATATAAAGCAAGCAACCAAGCAACAGAAGCGACTGTAAGCGCACCGATAAAAAACAATAGGGGCTGCGTTTCGATTTGTGTGAGGTTGAAGACAATCTTTTGATCTTTGAGCGCAAACCACACCAACAAAGCAACCACGACCTGCATCACACCACCCCAAAAGAAATAGGTGACGACGTTGACGCCTTCATAGGCTCTATGCAGAAACACGTATAGGAGGCCATAACCAATGGCACTGAATAAAGGAAAATACACATACATGAAATTTTGTCCTTAATTTGTCGCCACTGCTTTAGTTCCTGAGCGGCTTACCCGTGTTCAGCATATGCTCAATGCGCTCTAACGTACCGTCATGACGCAGGAGCTTCATAAATTCCTTCAGCTCCAGCTTGAGCAGATCATCCTCGCTTAGGGTTTCGGTATAATCCTTATCCCCGCCCGATAGAACTTTCGCCAGATGATCAGACACCACAACATCATACGGCGTGGCCTGCCCCGATTTACGCAAATCCGACACAGCCAGATCAAGCGCCATTTTCGCGCCCGCCCCGCCAAGGCGAATATCCTCACGTTTTTCCGGCGGCGTGTACCCATCCACCATTGCCAAAGCCTTTTGTTTCGCATCATAAAGTAAACGATCACGGTTCATCGTTACGCCGTCTGATCCACGGAAATAGCCGATATCAATCGCCTCATGCGCGGATTTTGCCACCGTCGCCATGCCGATGGTTTCAAATGCCTTACGCACCGCACCAACAGGCGTGGTATCAGGCGAGAACCAGATATTATCTTTGCCGATTTTATCCATATCCTTGGCGAATTTCTGACGCTCTTTCTCTTGGAAGCGCAAGATCAATTCCTTACAGCCGCCCCAACCGGGGATGAGGCCAACGCCAACCTCCACAAGGCCTGTATAGGTTTCTGCGTGCGCTTGTACGGCATCGGATGCCAATAAAATCTCACAACCACCGCCCAGTGCCATACCGCTCGGTGCGCTGATCACGGGGAAGTCTGAGAATTTCAGGCCTGAGTAAACTTGCTGCCCGCGCGCAACAAACCCCTCCACCTGCGGCCACATGGCGATGTTAATCATGAAGATCGCAAGACCAAGGTTCGCCCCCGCAGAAAAATGCGAAGCCTCGTTATAAACCACCAAGGCCTTATACTCATCGGATTTGGAAATCAGTCTTGTTGTTTCCTCCAGCAGGTTAAAAATATCCTCATCAAAGGTGTTCATTTTGGATGTTTTTTCAAAGCACAAAACACCATCGCCGACGTGCCATACGCTTGCCGAGCCGTTTTTCAGGACAGGTTCAGAAGTCAATTTAATATCACTGAGCAAAAGCACACCATCAGGGCGCACCACGTCATGATATTTGCCATCTGTGCCGAAATATTGCTGCTTGCCGTCTTCGATGCGATAGAACGTGCCGCCACTCTCCGCGACCTGATCTAAAATATCAGGTACGCCGATATCATCTTCCAGTAATTTATCCGCAAACCATTTCGGGCCAAGCGCGTCGATCATTTCGAACGGGCCTTTTTTCCAATTATAGCCCAGCTTCATGCCTTCATCGATGTCATGCACCGTGTCGGCAATCTCGCCCACCAATTCGGCGGCGTAGCATAATGTTTGTTTCAGCACTTCCCATGCGTAACGGCCGCCTTCATCATCGGTTTCGACCACCGCGCGCAGGCCTTTGCGCCCCGCATCCACGCTCGCCATTTTCGGCTTATCGGCCTTGGCATACATACCCTCATCGAACTTATCGGGGTTGAGCGCAAGCGCTTGTTTTTCCTTCACGCCTTTTGGCGCATCGGGATTGAGGCGGTAAAACCCGCCCTTACCTTTACGCCCCGTATAGCCCGCCTCTATCATTTTATGAACGAACTTGTAATCAACAAATATATCGCGGTAATCGTCCTTTTCCGGCAAATTCGCGAGCAAGGATTCCGAAAGTTTCGGCATTAAATCCACACCCACCAGATCAATCAGCGCAAACACACCAGTTTTGGGAATGCCGACAGGCTTGCTCATCACCGCATCGGCGGCTTCGATGGAAATGCCTTGCTTAATGGCTTCGTTTACACCCGCAGTCAGCCAGAACACGCCTAATCGGTTGGCGATAAATCCGGGCGTATCGTTACATTCCACCACACCTTTTCCAAGGCGCACATCGCAGAAATCTTTAACGGTTTTCACCGCATCTTTGCGGGTATCCTTACCAACAACCAACTCCAACAAACGCATATAGCGCGGCGGATTAAAGAAGTGCGTGATCATGAAATCTTGTTTGAAGGAATCGGGCTGCCCTTCGGCAAGCTTATGCAACGGAATGGTCGATGTGTTAGACGACACGATAGAGCCTTTTTTACGATGCTTTTCAAGGGTTTCGTAAGTCTTGTGTTTGATCTCCAGGTTCTCGACCACAACTTCAATGATCCAATCAACATCGCCGAGCTTATCCAGATCATCTTCCAGATTACCCGTTTCAATCAATTTCGCATTGGCTTTACGCATGAACGGCGCGGGGTCGGCCTTCAACATCTTCGCGACAGCACCTTCAGCAAAAGCATTACGATTGCCACCAAAATCATCAAGCTTTGGCGGGACAATGTCGAGTAACACAACAGGCAAACCTGCATTTGCGACTTGGGCGGCAATCCCGCTTCCCATTACACCTGCACCGATTACGGCGACTTTATTGATCTGTGTCATCTAAAACCCTTCGCTTAGTGGTAATAATCAAATTTATGCGGTAAATCATTCTTCTCCATCAGCTTTTTAAGCTTATGAAAAGCATCTTTGTCTTCTGCGTATAGCCGATGCAAGACTTCAAAAACATGGCGATAATTATACTGCCCCTTAGGGGACTTAAAGTTTCCTTGATCACAACAGAGCTTTACCAGTTTCTTGCCGTGTTTCAGTTTCACGAACAGCCATTCTTCAATATCCCAATCGCCATAAATCTTTTCGATTATATTGCCGGCCTTCCATAAAAAGATATTAAAACGATCCTTATCGGGCTCGTAAGTCACCTCTATAGACGCTGCCGAATAATAATCATCACCCTCTGTTTTTGTTTCAAAGAGCGTTATTTCTTCATAGCCTTCTGCATTTTTTTTAATGTCCATTATGGCGCTCCTCAGATCTTAAACCGCCTCCATAAGCTATTACGACTGTTGTATTTATGTTGTTCACAGTTTATCCTCAAAACGATTATCCCATACTTCTTCAAAATCACAAATACGAGCAAACCATTCTTGTGTTTTGGGACACATTGCATACAGAAGCTCTGAGGCATTCCTATACTCTTGTATAAGCAATTCCTCATGTTTTATGATCGGCTCTAAATGGGCTATTTTGTTTCTTAATTTTAAAGTTCTTTCAAATTTTTGTCGGATATCTTTTCTAACAGGTTTTTGACCAAGTGCAGGAAAACATTTATATAAGGCTCCGCGCCATAAAGTGCTGTCGTACGGACTGTTACACAAATTAACCCAAAAACCATAATTCAGGTGTGCGATAATATCATCAAGCACATATGAATCTTGTTTTTCACGTGTCAAAAAATCTACAGCTTTATTTATTTGAGCCTTATGCTTAGATTTAAGTAAATTCGCAGAAAACCAATCTTTTTTTTCTGCATATGAAACACACGCTTGATTAAAGTTATTTCGTACGGTTATTTCTAAACCACTAAGCATGACGTATAATTCTTTGGAGTATTGTATATTGAGCGCATACAAATCTCGTTCTGATCGTTTTTCTCCGTCCTTTCGCGCAATTTCTCTATACGTTTCAAGTCGCACAGAAGATAAGCTTTTTTCAAAAAAATCAGTCATTTATGTCCGCTGCTAAATATTTTAATTGATATTTATTGTATTTTAAAAGTTTTTACACTAGAATCGTAAATGAAGTTCCCCGGAGTGTCCTCTGCTGACCTGGTATCAGTATCGACCCCGGGGCCATTTTTTTAAACCGCCTCCAGAACCGTTGCCACGCCCTGTCCGCCACCGATACACATGGTTGCGAGGGCAAACTTTTTCTTCTCACGCTTAAGCAAAGACGCCGCCTTACCTGTGATCCGCGCACCGGACGTACCAAGCGGATGACCAAGCGCAATCGCGCCACCATCCAGATTGACCTTGTTCACATCTGCGCCAAGTTCTTTAATCACCGACAAGCCCTGCGCCGCGAATGCTTCGTTCAACTCGATGATATCAATGTCATCAATTTTAAGGCCTGCACGCGTTAAAGCTTTGTTCGTCGCAGGAACGGGACCAATGCCCATAATTTCCGCCGCACATCCCGCAACCGCCACTGATTTGATCCGCGCAAGTTTCTCAAGGTTGTTCTTATCGGCATACGCCTCAGAGCACACAATCACCGCCGCAGAACCGTCCGTCAGAGGAGAGGACGTCGCCGCCGTGACCGTACCATCGGCCAAAAAAGCAGGCTTTAATGTTGCGAGTTTTTCTGCACTGGAATCAGGGCGAATCGTACCATCCGCCTTCACGTCACCGATGGGCACAATCTCATCATCGAATTTACCGCCTGCCGCCGCCGCCGCCGCCTTTTTATGAGAATTTACAGCAAATTCTTCTTGCTGATCGCGGGTGATTTCATACTTTTTCGCCAGATTTTCTGCCGTTTCACCCATACCGATATAGGCCTGCGGGTAATCCGCATAAATCGCGGGGTTGGGCATTGGGTTAAACCCGCCCATCGGAATACGGCTCATACTCTCGACCCCTGCGGAGATAAACACCTCACCCGCATCCATTTGGATCATACCCGCCGCAATATGTATGGCGGTCATGGAGGAGCCGCAAAATCTGTTCACTGTTGCGCCAGCCACCGAAATAGGCAGGTTCGCATGGTTCACCACAAGGCGCGCAATGTTAAAGCCTTGCTCGGCCTCAGGGAAGGCACACCCCATGATCAAATCTTCGATATCTTCAACTTCAACACCTGTGCTGGCAACCAGAGCCTTCACAACTTCCGCCGCCATGTCATCAGGACGAACCTTCGCGAGCGCACCCTTATTCGCAAAATGCATTGGCGAGCGTTTGAAACCACATATGACAACTGATTTTTCCATGATGAATCCTTTTTCCTGATCAATAAGAAGGCTTATACTTCTATGGTACTATGTTACGAAGATCGGGTCTATATTCTTTCCAATCGAATTATAATTTGACAGGTGCGTGAAAATAAGGCACTTCAAACATCTGGTAGAGCGATTCATAAGTGTTAAGGAGAAAAATAAAAGTGAGCACAGCAAAAGCAACCGATCCAATGGGATTAAAAAGAATTTGTACAGGCTGCGGCGTACGGTTTTACGACATGAATAAACGCCCGATTGTTTGCCCGTCATGTGGGGAAGAATTCACAGGAGAAGTGAAAGTTAAAAGCCGCCGCGGAAGAACAACCGCCGCCGATAAAAAAGAAGAATTGGCCAAAGAAGCTGCCGCTGCCGAAGCGAAGCTTAAGGAAAAAGCAGCCGAGCAAGATGACGAAGATGATGAGTTGGAAGAAGAAGACGATGGCGTTGAGGTCGTAAGCCTTGATGATATCGACGATAAATCATCCGACGATGACGATGATAGCGCCGCAAATCTGGATGACGATGATGATCTGAAAGACATCCCCGATCTGGATGACGACATTGATGCCGACCTCGGCGATGATGACGATACGTTACTAGACGAAGATGATGATTAATCATTGATTAAGGGGGCGCACTAAACGCCCCTTTTTTTAACTCATAACAATATTGATCCAGTGCACACAATTCGCCTCAAACTTGATACCGACCTCACCAACGACCAAGCGCTCACACTTGCCGAAGGTCTAATCGATATCGCGCTCTCCAGTTCCGCTGTACGTGAGGGGCGTAAACATAATACGCCGTGGGTTTTAGAATGGATTACGGGGGATGATGATGTGCCTGACATTGATGTCGTTATCAGTCGCCTTGCCCTTCAGGCCGCAGCATACGACATTCCCGCGGGTGAGTTTGACGGTGATCGTATCACAATCGAAAAAACACCCGATATTAACTGGCTTGAAAAGGTCTATGAGGACTTCAAACCTTTCTCAATCGGACCCTTTTTCATTCACGGCAGTCATTATGACGGCGATGTGCCGGATGGGCAGATCGGCCTGCAAGTTGATGCCGCAACCGCCTTCGGATCGGGAGAACATGAAACAACCAAGGGCTGCATGCAGGCGATGCTGGATTTAAAAGGCAAAGGCGTATGCCCGTGGAACATTCTGGATATGGGTACTGGCTCGGGCATTCTCGCTTTAGCCGCTTGGAAACTCTGGAAAAGCCCGATTTTGGCGGTTGATAATGACGCAGAAAGCGTGCGCGTTACAGATCGTCACGCAGAAATGAATGGCGTAAAACTTGGTAAGACCACCCTACTAACCGCGTGCGGCGACGGATTCGACACGCCCTTAGTTGATAAACAAAAACCATACGAGCTTATTCTGGCCAACATTCTGGCCGGCCCTGTTATTGAAATGGCGCCTTCTTTAGTCGATGTTCTGGATGATAACGGCTATTGCGTGCTGTCGGGTATGCTGAACGCGCAGGCTGATCTTGTCGCGTCCGCCTATGAGGGCGAAGGCTTAACATTCAAAAAACGGTATGATATCGGGGAATGGACAACGCTTGTGTTGCAGAAATAAGATGCACGCCTAATCTATAGGGTGAGCCCTTGCCCGTCGAAATCATCATCCAAATCTCGATCCAATCTCGGATCATCTATTTCACCGGTTTCCACATAAAGACGGCTCTGATACTGCTCCGGCACTTGTTCGGCAAATTCAGGGGTCACTGTGACCAGCCCCTCTTCACGAAAACGTTGCTTGTTCATTTCCATTAACTCTGAACTGGGCAAATAAACATAATTTGCCATGAAACCATGGGCAAGCTCCATATCGCGCGGGCTGTCTTCATTACCCTGACGGATCGCGCCGAGCATTGCGCCCTTACCCGCCATATGGAAAGACTGCACGGCATCATTGGTTGTATAACCGCCATCGCCTATCATCTGAATGGGCATCAAGTAATCAAAGGCATGCGGCAACATTGTTTTCACATCACCATCTATTTTAATATCTTGCTCTTGCATCCATGTTGCAAAGCCGCGTCTGCCTGCACGCATCGGCGATAAGGTCGCCAAAACCGCCTTATCCAGACCAAGTTCACCGTATATATGACCATGCATCTGTGTGATCAAATCACCACCCGCCTTTGGGAAATTCGACGAAATCGTATAGGGCACAATCACCTTCGGATCGCCTTCCAACTCCGTGATCGGCTCTTGCAAAATCGGGCGGATATGTGTTGGTAAATCAGGCTTATCCGACCAATATGTATAAACAACGGCTGTCGGGAACCAATCCCCTTCTTCATCTTGTATCGCCATCGCCATAGCAACTTTATTGGTGCCGTAATCACCAAGGCGACCCATTAAATCGCTAGGGTCTTTAGGTTTATGGACGGCATCAAATAAACGGTCATGAATGCCCGCATATTCGGGATCGGTGGACAGAACGATGAATTTTTGTTCCGGCATCAAAATATCAACTGATTCCTGAAATCTGCCGCGCCCGACATCATCTAAGGTGCGTTTTTGAGGTGCTAATAATTCATAAGTTTCAATAGCTTGCCTGATCGACATTGAATCGCCGCCAGCACTTGAAAAAGAACCCGTTGTATTTTGTTTCATTTACTTGGTATCCCGCAAATTTTTCTTATAGAAACAAAATATCACGATAGGCGCGAAATTGGCAATATCTTTCCATAAAAGAAACGAATTGGCGGGTCTTTAAGTGATGGCTATTTCTGTTGCCATGAACCATCAGCGGCCTGATAGTAATGCCCCTTTGATAACCCGGCGATAATTTGCTTTGCGGCAAGTTTGGCGACAACATCAACGGGCTGATTATTTTCTTCCGAAATACGCTTATATTCAATCAGGCGTTTACCATTCACCTCTTGCATAAGGCCTCTGGCCTTTGCCGATACCTTGATAATACCGATATAGCCATCGAGCCTTTCACCAACAACGCCGGCATCACGCGCGGCTTGTAAATCCATTGCGAAAGCGGCCGTAGAGAAAACCATACCAACCATAAAGATGAGTGTTAAAACGCTGATATTCTTGAGATGTGCCATTAGAAAATATCCTTATTTTCAGAGATTGCCTGTTTCACGTCACGATCAATTTCAACCTTAACGCGATGTTCGATATTCACGTTTAAGTTAATTTCAATCGGCTTTTCGGGTGCCTCGACCTTGACTGTCGGGGTACATCCTGCGCATACGCAAACGATTAGGGGGAGGATAAATAACTGTCTCATTGCTGCTCCTGATTAAATAGCGTTTCCGGCTGCGTCATCATCATAACATTACTGCGGATGAAGTCCAGAACATCCCCGCCCAAACGCACATTCAAATGCACCGCGCGACCATTATACATATCGGGGTTATTCCCCTTCAATGCGAGAAGAACGGATATATTATCCGCACCTTCCTGTGTGACGCCAACCTTTAAGTCTTCATATTGAAAATTACGAAGGATATCGCGAGTCATATCAATTTCCTTACCCTGCCCGGGAATAACATCCGGCGGCATGGATAAGCGTCCCTTTTGATTTGTCTTCAACTCACCAGAGCCGAGGGACACCGTGCCATCACGCGCCACAATAACAGGCAAACTGCCTGAAAGTGTTCCTGTCGCACGTACATATTCTCCGGTCATTACTTTCATCAATTCATTCACCGATACCTTTGATATATATACGGGCAACCTCACCTTTCCCTTCGAAAAAACCGGAATATTAATTGTGTTCGATGAAATCGTTCCCCCGCCCCACGGCATAGAAACCTTCCGCAGGGTTAGGGCTGCCTTTTCAGGCGCATCAAAATCATATTTGAACGCAAAGCTCCCTTTGGCTTTGCTTTCATCAGTAGCCTTGGCATCACCGGTAATGGACAGCACCTCCCCATTGAAGCTAAAAACCCCTTGCGCATCCATGATGGTAAATGCGGGCACGGACAGGTTTTTAATACTCCACGTCCCTGACCAGCCATGATCATCACCATTTAACGCCGCACTTAGGCTAAAATCACCGACATCAACTGATGTCTTGCCGTATTTGAAATTGATATTTTGCGCCGCGGCCTCAATATCCTTATGCATCGTTACCGAAAACGGCACCCCCATCGACCAGCCTGCACCGCTTATATCGGCATGGCTGTTAGTAACAATCACAGTCTCAAATGGCAGTTGATCAAGTGCTTCACGGTTCAAAGGAATCGCTGCGCCCTTTGCATCGCCTTGCGACGGTTTAAAATTCAAGCCATCAATCTGCCATCCCTCATCCGTCTGCACAGCAGACACTTGCAACCCATCGAGTAATATATCACGCACTCTGCCTGCCTGCAGCATTTCAGGTGTAAAGTAAGCCTCCAGATTTTTGATGTTCAGGGCATGTCCCCCCGCCGAAATATCACGCAAGGAAAGGGTCGTTGAGGTTATTTGATCAATCGTCAATTTCGGATTATTCAAACCTTGCTGCGAGAGCGTTTGTTCCAGATACCCACCTGTCCATGATTTCCATGGCGATAACACCAGAATGATTAGGACGATACCGAGTGTATACGTCACAAACAGCAAAAATGTGATGAACTTCGTTCCGATAGATTTCTTCGTGCGTGTTTTTTCGCTCATGATGCGTGATTATAACGCACCGCAAATTTTTCTCTACCGCTTAATATACGCCCCTAATAAACGCCAAGAGATTTAAACATACGCGTTAGGCTTTCCGCTTTGGCGGCCTTGGCTTCAATAACAGCAGATTCCGCGGCATTCGCATTGCGCTGTACGTCCAGTACGTCAAGGAAAGATACTTCACCTTCCTTAAACAAAACTTCCGATAACTCCAACGCTTTTTCCGCGCTTTTATACGCCCGCAACAACGATACAGTTTGCTCTTCGATATGTGCGTAATCACTAATCGCTGATTCAACATCTTGAACTGCGGCCAGAATAGTTTTTCTATATTGTTCATAGGCGATCTTCTCACGCGCACGCGCCGCATCAATGCGCCCTTCTATGCGACCAAAATCAAGCAAGGACACCGCCGCACCAAGACCGACATTCCACGGGTTCGCCGCATTCAACAATGCACTGTCCGCGATGCCGTAAAAACCGCTAATTGTGAAAGACGGGAATAATTCTGCCGTTGCTGCTTCGCTCAGAGATGTGTTCGCAGCCAATGTTGCCGAGGCCGCCAATATATCAGGACGCAGCGCCAAAACCTGCGCAGGTGCCATTAAAACAGGCTCTACTTCCGCCCCCGGAATTTCTGCATCACTCACCAAATGTGATTGCACAATGGCCGGCAACGCACCTGTCAGAACGCTCAAACGCAAACGAGCGTTTTCCTTTTGCTGTTCAAACCCATGTACGGATGCACGCGTTGTACTAACCAAGTTAATCGCGCGCTCTACATCCAATCTGGGCGCGGAGCCAAGACGGTTAAGATCACGGATCAAATCAAGCGTACGCTCTTGTGATTTTAGGTTTTTATTCGCAATACGCACCTGATTTTGCGCGGCGCGATAGTCAATATAACTGCGCGTTACTTCGGCGATCAATGTTAGAGTTGCATCATTATATTGCGCCTCAGCGGCCTTCACGGTGGCATCAGCCGCACTCGCGGTTTTACGGTTTTGACCGAAAATATCAAGCTCGAAGGAGGCATCAAACTGCGCGTCATAAAATGAATCCGCCGATGTACCGCTAATTTCAGTATTCTCGCGCCCCGTAGAGCCGGACGCACCGATTTGCGGGAATAAAAATGACCTACTTGTGCGGCGTAACCCGCGCGCTTCCAATATTCTGGCTTCGGCCATCAAACGGTCCGGACTATGTGCGAGTGATAATGTCACAAGATTAGACAGTGCGGGGTCATTAAACTTATTCCACCACTGATGAAGGTCTTTCGCATCAATATTCTGTGACAATGCACTTTTCTTAACGCTCCAATCTTCCGGCTGATCCGGCGCGCGCAAATCCATCCCGTTGCCGAGACAACCGCTCAAGAATAGTGATAATGGAATGATAAGCAGTTTTTTCATAAATTTATTCCGTTACTTTCGGTTTTTTATTACCTGTCAGCTTTATCTCCAAATTCCGAAGTGCGACATAGAAAACAGGCGTAAAGATCAGGCCGAAGAATGTTACACCAAGCATACCCGAGAAAACAGAAATACCAATAGCTTGGCGCATTTCCGCACCCGCACCATGACTAAATGCCAACGGCATAACACCCATGATAAAGGCAAATGATGTCATCAAAATCGGGCGTAAGCGCAAACGCGATGCCTCAACCGCCGCCTCAATCACTGATCGTCCGTGATTTTCCAAATCACGCGCAAATTCCACAATCAAAATCGCGTTTTTACAGGCCAATCCGGCGAGCACAAACAGGCTGATCTGCGTGAAAATATTGTTATCACCACCTGTTAAGTATATGCCGATAATTGCGGATAAAATACCCATTGGCACGATCAAGATCACTGCAAGCGGCAGCGCGAGACTTTCATATTGTGCGGCCAAAACAAGGAAGACAAAAAAGATACAAAGCGGGAAGATATAAATCGCCGTATTACCTGCCAAAATCTGCTGATAGGTTAACTCCGTCCATTCAAATTCAATCCCTTGCGGCAATGTTTCGTTCAAAATTTTCGTGATCGCATCTTGCGCCTGCCCTGATGAATATCCCGGCGCGGCATCACCGTTTAAATCCGCAGAACGATAAGCATTATAGCGTGAGGCAATTTCAGGGCCAAAGCTTTCTTTAACCTCAACCACAGAGCCGAGCGGAACCATTTGCCCGTCTGCATTAGGTGTCTGAAGGCGAAGAATATCCTGTGGCTCGGAACGGAATGGTTTTTCCGCCTGCGCCACCACCTGATAGGTACGGCCGAACTGGTTAAAATCATTCACATAAATTGATCCCAGATATATCTGCATCGTGTTGAATATTTCATCAATCGACAGGCCTAATTGCTGCGCCTTTGTGCGATCAAGATCCGCATAAAGTTGCGGCACGTTCACATCATAATTGGAATAAACACGCGCCAAGGCAGGGTCTTGATAGGCTTTGCCTGTGACTTCTTTCAAGACATCATCCAGAACCTGATACCCCAAATTGGCGCGATCTTGAATCTGGAGCTTAAAGCCACCGGTTGTCCCAAGACCACGCACGGGCGGCGGCGGGAAAATCGCGATAAAGGCTTCGTCAATTTGACTAAATTTCTGCTGCAACTTTCCTGCGATTGCACCTGCACTAAGCTCAGGGGATTTACGATCTTCAAAATCATCCAAGGGCACAAAGACAATCCCCGCGCTTGATGAATTGACAAACCCGTTCACGGATAAGCCAGGGAACTGAACGGCGTTCGACACGCCTTCTTCCGCCATGGCAATCTCACCCATCTGACGCATCACGGCTTCGGTACGCTCTAACGTTGCACCGGGGGAAAGACGCGCAAAACTGATCAAATATTGTTTATCCTGCGCAGGAACAAAACCTTTCGGCACAAGACCAAAACTGAAATACGTACTGGCAACAAGCCCGCCAAACAAGATCATCATAATCACACGTCTGCGTCCTGCGATACCAACACCTTTGGCATACACATTCTGACTGCGGCCAAAACCTTTATTAAACAGGTTAAAGAACCAACCGAACAAAAAGTCCATAATCCGCGTAAGCTTGTCTTTTTGCTCGTGGCGTGGCTTTAACAACAACGCCGACATAGCGGGGCTGAGCGTTAAGGAGTTTAAAGTTGAGATAAACGTCGCAATCACAATGGTTAAGGCAAATTGTCTGTAGAACATTCCTGTCAAACCACTGATAAAGGCGATCGGAATAAACACACCCGCAATCACAAGTGACGTTGCGATAATCGGGCCTGTGACCTCTTTCATTGCCTGCACTGTTGCATCGCGCGGGCTTTTGCCCTCTTCGATATTACGCTCTACATTCTCGACAACAACAATGGCATCATCAACAACAATACCAACGGCGAGAATAAGCCCAAACAGCGATAAAACATTGATCGAAAAGCCAAGCGGCAACATAATGGCAAATGTTCCGACAATCGAAACAGGCACTGCCAGCAACGGAATCACCGAAGCACGCCACGTTTGCAAAAACACGATAACCACAAGCACAACCAACAACACGGCTTCTATCAAGGTATGAATCACCGCGTCAATGGAATGTTTAACAAAAACCGTCGGATCATAAACAATGGTATACTCCAGATCTTCGGGGAAACTCTTTTTAAGCTCTGCCATCGTTTTACGAACATTCGAAGACAACTCCAACGCGTTTGATCCGGGGGCGGCAAAAATCGGAATCGCTACCGCCGGCTCATTATTCAACATAGAACGCAGGGCATAGCTCTGCGCGTCCAGTTCCGCTGTGGCAACGTCTTTCAGACGCGTAATCACACCGTTCTCATCACGTTTAATGATAATGTCTTCAAACTCTTCAGGGCTGGTCAAACGCCCCTGCACATTAACAGGGAACTGTGTTTGTATGCCATCATCATAAGGCGGGCCACCAATGACACCTGCGGCCACTTGTACGTTCTGACGGCGCACGGCATCAATCACTTGACTAGCGCTCATACCGCGCTCTGCGATACGATCAGGATTAAGCCACAAACGCATAGCATAATCACCTGAGCCGAACAGACGCACTTGCCCCACACCGGGAATTTTTGCGAGCTGATCTTTAATATTCAACGTCCCATAATTGCGCAAATACAACATATCGTATCGCTCATTCGGGGATGTTAAATGCACAACCATTGTCAAATCGGGTGAGCTTTTTACAACGGTCACACCGAGGTTACGCGTCACTTCCGGTAATCTTGGGAGCGCCTGAGAGACACGATTTTGCACCAGCTGCTGCGCCAAATCGACATTTGTACCAATCGCAAATGTCACGGTTAATGTCAGACGGCCATCCGCGGATGCCAGTGAATTCATATAAAGCAAATTCTCAACGCCGCTTATTTGCTCCTCAAGCGGGGTTGCAACCGTTTCGGCGATAACCGAAGGGTTAGCCCCCGGAAAACTCGCCGTCACCTGCACCGATGGCGGGGATACTTCGGGATATTCCGATATCGGAAGCTGGAACATTGCAATCGCCCCCAACATGAAAATCACAAAGGAAATCACACTGGCGAAGATTGGCCGGTCAATAAAATGGCTGGATAAATTCATAAAAAATTACTCTTCTTCACCGCTGGATGTTTGTATCTCTTTTGGAGAGATTGTGTCCGCAGTTTTAATTTGAGGGGAAACAGGCATATTAGGGCGAATGCGTACAATGCCTTCTGTGATCACTTTTTCACCCGCTTTCAGGCCTGAAAGTACAACGCGTTTACCGTTTATACTTTTCCCGACCTTGATCTCCCTATATTTTGCCACGCTGTCACCATTCACGGTATAGACGAACTTACGGTCTTGATCTGTACCAATGGCACGCTCGGACACTAAAATTCGCTCTTCATCACCCGCACTGCCCATCAGGATACTAACGGTCATACCGGGCAATAAAACCTTATCTTTATTGTCAAAAACCGCACGCGCACGGATTGTGCCTGACGTTGGGTCAATACGGTTGTCAAAGCTATGGACGAAACCTTTATATTCCTGATCTTGATTAAGAAGCTGTATACGTACGGGAATTTTAGAGTCTCCGTTCATCGCGCTGTTTTTAGCGGAGAGAATATACGTTTGCTCATCCACTTCAAAATCAACATACACACGGTCTTGCGCCACAACAGAAGTTAATAAGGGAGCCCCCGCCCCAGTCTGAACCAAATTACCTTCGGTGATTTCCGCACGGCTGACCTTGCCCGAGATTGGTGATTTCACGAATGCATAATCCAAATTAATCTGCGCACTTTCCAACAAGGCCTTCGCGCCAAGCACCGCCGCATTTGCTGACTCGCGGTTATTCGTACGCTCATCAAGAACACTTTGAGATATCGCATCAGTTCTAATCAGTTTTTTAGCGCGCTGATATTCCTTCTCCGCCAAAACGGCCTGTGTTTCCGCAACACCCAGTGCGGCTTGTGCCTGATTAAGACTGGCTTCATATGGGCGTGGGTCAATCACAATCAACACATCACCTTTTTCAACCATTTGGCCGTCTTCAAAACGAATTTCATTAATCCTGCCGCTGACTTGCGGACGAATTTCTGCGCGGTTGACGGCAACCACCTTACCGGAGAAATTACGCCAAACCTGAATCATTTGCGATTCCATCACAGTAACCTGAACCGGCATAGCAGGAGGCGGCCCACCGGCACCTTCGGCCGAAGCCTCAGCCTGATCCTGACTATAAAAGGTTGCACCAAGACCAATGCCAACGGCCAACAGAACGATAATAATGTATATTTTTTGTTTCATGGGGGATCACCTAGCATTGTTTTGACTAGTCAGTCAAATAAATAAATTTAGTATTCCTTCACACCGATCAAATTAAAGACCGCGCTTTCCAGATTATTCTCGATAAAGTCAAGATCATTGTGGATTCTCGCCATAAGCAACTGCCCCACAACAAAGGAAAAGATTTCTTTGGCCTTGGTCTCAACATTTATGTTGTCGTCAATCAGACCTTTTGAAATCAAAGCCCGAAGCCCGCTTTCGTAATAGCGCGTTTTTTTCGCACAAATTTCCGCTATTTTGTGGCCGATTTCCTCATCTTGCGCAGCCAATTCAGAGCCCAACGTCGCAAACGGACAACCACAAACGTGCCCCAGTTCTTTTTCAATTTCTTTTTGTTTATCAATAACATGCTGAACCATCAGCTTAAAACTCTCCACCGGCTCACGCGTAGGAGAGAAAATATCATCATAATATACTTTCATTTCCTGCATGGATACATCCATGGCCTCTAGCGCGAGATGCGCCTTAGAAGGGAAATAATGATAAAAGCTTCCTTTTTTAACACCTGCCTTTTTACAGATCTCATCGACACTGACGGCATTGTAACTCTCCCGCCAGACAAGGTCAGTAGCGGTTTCAAGCAATTTTTGCTTTGTATTTGTCGGTGCACGACCCATTTCTCAAATCTCCTAATCTATATACCCTACAACATAATTGACTGGTTGGTCAATAATGTTTCTTTGCAACGCACAATTTAACTGATTGCTGGATATTACAAACTTTTCAGAAACGTAATCAGCGCAGCGCGCTCATCTTTACGCATGGCTTTGAATGCGTCTTTGGAGCTTTCAGCCTCACCGCCATGCCACAGGATCGCCTCCTCCAGATTACGGGCGCGGCCATCATGCAAGAAGTTGGTGTGTTTGTTGACTGTCTTCACAAGGCCAATCCCCCACAGCGGCGGCGTGCGCCATTCTGTTCCGGTGGCTTCGAAATCAGGCCTGTTATCGGCGAGCCCCTCCCCCATATCATGGAGCAGCATATCCGAAAACGGTTGAATATTCTGATACGACAGCGCGGCAATATCATGCTCACCTGTACGCATTTGCGGTGCATGACAACTGGCACATTGGGCACGCTCAAACAAGCGCGCACCGGCTTGCACTGTGGGGTCATCGACATTGCGGCGCGCAGGAACGGCCAATGTACTGACATAAAAGGTCATCTTTTCGAGCTGCATGTCTGACATTTCAGGTTGTCCGCCATTAATGGCCTTGCCGCATTCTGCCTGCGCCTTGGTACAGTTTTCATCGGGGAACAAAGACGTTGTGATACCAATATCGCCAAGCGCCGCGCCTGCATCTTGTTCCTGCAATGTGGCGACATTCGCCTTCCAACCAAAGCGCCCGATTGATTTTTTATTGCTCACCACATCCCATACATAATTCGGACGCCCCGAAATACCGTCACCGTCCTTATCATCAGGGTCGGCATTGGCGAGAATAGTAACCATGGGCACAGCTTCCAACAAACCCAAACCAAAAACGGCAGGCGCAACACGCGGGGAAAACATAATATCATCCCCCAATTCCCCGTAGGCCAATTCCTTAAATTCGTAAATTGGCTTACGCAGGCTGTAAGCCGTGCCGTCCGGATAGTGCCCTTTAATATCCTCATACATAATTTGGGCGACCCCCTCGGCGGGAACGCCGCTAATCCCACGATCATTCAACTGCCCGCCATAAACAGGATGCGGCATCGGGCCTCCGTCTTCTGTCATACCCGGAATGCTCAGGCGTATTAACATCGATTTCATGGGCTCATTGGCATCACGGGGCGGTCTGCCACGTCCGTCCTTGAAGTGACAGGCCGCACATGATTTACGGTTGAAGGTTGCCCCCAAACCATCCAAAGAGGTCACAGACGCGGGCGCAGTCACCCATTTGGTGTTGAACATTTTGTTGCCGAACGTGAAATCACGCAGCTTTTCGGTGGGCAGGTTTTTCGCAGGCTTGGCAAAGGCATCACGGGACGTATTGAAAACGGTCGTCTCCCCGCCCGATAGCGCACTATCGGATACAGCAGAAACATATGTGTCCTTCGCGGCATCAACGACACCCCAGAAGGACACATACGCAATTATCGCTAAGATAAAATGCTTTTTGCGCATTGCTTACTCGTTAATGGAAACCTCTATTCCTAAGACGGTTCCGGCTTTCTTAAACAGGTCAGCTTGCTTTTGCAAGGAGGCAATCGCCAACTCCATCTTCTTGCGCGCATCGCTATCCGCAGGCGTGCTGAGGATTTCACGATCAATCGGATGGGGCAGAGCCGCCAAAAGTTTTTTGGTGTCCAGAATTTGATGCTCCAACTCTTCCGCCAGATTATGATCCTTGGTTTCCAGATATTCATAAATACCGGCATTAAAGAACACATTCATGATGCCTTGCGCGTTATAAATAAAATCGTTGTGTGTGTTGTCAGAGAAACAAGAATGCTCGTCCTCCTGATCCCCTGAATCAAGCGCCGTCGCCATACGTTCAGAGGCAAGCTCAAAACCGCTCAGCGTGGCCAAAGCCGTCAAGATTTTGGATAGAGCATCCTTATCCTGCACAAATTTTTTCGCATAATTACCCTGATCGGGTGTCCATTCTTGGCTCAAGAATTTCAGATCATCAACAAGCAAATCGGTTACCACTTTTAAATACTGGCGGCGGCGTTTGTTGCCTTTTGTTTTGGCGTAATCAGAAACGGGGCGCATGCCTGCGCTTTCCAAACTAAGATCCTGTCCCCACAACAGAAATTCAATGGCGTGATATCCGGTGGACACTTCGGCCTCATCATCGGCTTGGTTCTTATCCGTCAACGCTTCTTTTGTGATGGCAATATCAGGATTATTCACCAATCCGGCCTTGTCATTGCCCTTCACATAGTCAATATACGCCTCATCCAGAGGCCACGCATTCAGGCGACCTTCGGGGCCTTCATTACCTTCCTCATCGGCGAAATCAATCGGGCCTTCGTAGAAACGGAACGCTTCTGTTAAGCCGTATGAGTTGCGAGACACTAACCATGCCTGTTTCGCCGCATTTAACGTGTCATCATTCGGCTCAGCCAAAAACGCATCAATAGCCTTTTGCAATTTCAACGCATCATTATAGGCCGCATCATAATTGGTATGCACAAGTTCAGCGTAACTGCTGATCACAGATTCTACTGTGACGTCATCATGGACATGATCATGTTTATCTTCCGCATACGCCATACCACTTGAAACACCAAGCGATACGCCAACAGCCAAGGTTAGGATTGTCTTTTTCATGAATGATTTCTTCCCTATACGTTAAAATAAATCAGTAAATGCAAACCGTTCGCACCTTAATGACGGTTACAAAACCATCAAACAGAGTCAATGGATTTTTAAGCCTAATTTTCACCTAAAAAAATCAGATGCGCTTTCCATTCTCGCCTTACGACACTATCTCTGCCTCAATTAGTCCGTAAATCAAAAATACGGAAGTACAATTAAGGTGAGCGCGGCGGCGTGTTTATCCGAAATTGTTTGTAAAACGCATCTTGTTAGACCTATAGTCTTTGTTAAAGATAAGGTGATTAAATTTTGAGACACACATGCAAGTAATAGGCGAAGACAAAGACGTTTTATGGGATGAACTTGCCGCTGGTTTACGGGGCAACAATCCTGATGCCTTTATAGAAGACATGCAAAAAAGCGGTAAGCTCAAAGAGATTCTACCGGAAGTCGATGCGCTTTTCGGTGTCCCGCAAAATGCAAAATACCACCCTGAAATTGATACTGGGCGGCATACGCTTATGGCTTTAAAAAAAGCACAAGACCTTAATGGTGGCTTATCAGTGCGCTTTGCAACGCTGGTTCATGACCTTGGAAAGGCCGCGACAGACCCTGATCATTGGCCAAAGCACCACGATCATGAAGCACTTGGCGTCCCGCTTGTTGAAAATGTTTCTGATCGCCTTGGTGTCCCGCAAGATGTTAAGGCTCTTGCAGTGAATGTTGCGCGGTTTCACTTACACGCCCATCGTGCAATGGAAATGGGCCCAAACAAGCTGGTTAATCTCTTCGAAGACATTGACGCATTGGATAATCCTGAATCCTTTGAGCAATTCATCGTGGCCGTTCAAGCCGACGCACAGGGCCGACTGGGAATGGAAGATAAACCCTATCCGCAGGCAGACTTCCTAAGAGCCACGCTCAAAGCCGCGCAAGAGGTGGATGTGAGTGACATTCTTCAAGAAGATGCGTCAGATCAAATCACCTATGATAAAATTCGGCAAAGACGCATCGAGGCAGTGCGCTCAACAAAAACTGAGATGCAGCTCGATACGCTTTCTTAAAAAATACACTCTCCTGTATGCCCTCAATAAGATGTTCTTCTAAAAATTGACAAAAACCAAAAGAGGGACTAAAATCGTATGCTAATAAAAAATATAAGAATATTAGGGTTTTTATCGGGTATGACGACTCAACATAAGTAAATATTTAAATGTGAATAGCCTGAAATTTTAGATTTCGGGCGTTTTGTTTGTTTAAAAATAATTAAATCACGCCAATACATAGGGATAAAAGAGATGAATCAAATATCGGCGAGCTACTGTGATGTAGAGCTAGACCAGGACACTTTGCAAACACTTGTGAACGTGTTTGAAAAGATGATTGATGACCCGGATGCTATTGATAATTCAATGTATGATTTAACGTCGTTTGATAAATTTGAAGCTTTGACGCAGAAATTAAAAAATGCTGCAGACGGCGAAGAAGGCGTGTCAACTATTCCAATGTCACAAAGTGAATGGACGACATATGTAGCTTATGCTTCACATGCATATGACTTAGAAGATGATTTAACCTCGGACGAGGTTGCTGTCATGGATGATATCAACGCCTATAAGGGCGTTGTATTTCAAGGTAGCGCTAACCGTCCTGAACCAAGTTAGCTAAAGACATCCTTGGGGGAGGGAAAAAATGGATCTAACACCTGAACAGATCAGAGCTTTGGCGGAAAGCATCGCTTTTCACGCAAGCGGTGGTACGGGTGGTACAGGCCATTTAACAGACTTCAATGTAAATACACGTGAAGAGCTTGTTACGCGCATTACGGACATGCTCAATGACAAAAACACTGAATTTTTTGTCAATAACTCGCAGCGTCCTGATAGAGCAGGCACCGTTGTACTCTTTAATGATAAAACACAAAGCTTCTTGGTCTTTAATCCAAATCAGTTAAATGATGTTATACCCGTTGGTGATCGTATTCTACCGGCTGGTGGCCCTCAGGGGTCCATTTATGGAAAAGATATTGGCCCTGATAATCTGGCCGGTACATTTTACAGGCAGCCAAAGCTTGATGGTGAGGGGCAACCGAAAATACCAACAAAACCACGCGCATTTTTAGACAGAAACGGCCATCCTATTATGGGTGATGATGGGAAGCCTGCACAATTAATGCCTACACCCGAACTGGTGTATGAAGATCAAATTGGTAAGCTGAGAGCCGGTGTAATCGAAGACTTAAACGATTTTCCACCAGAACAAGGAAAAACCTACAGCCTTGATGATACATCAAAGCATGTGCCGACAAATACAGTGGCTAAGAATGATGATTGGGCGAGACGCATTGCAGCTGAAGATGAACGCATTCGTACCGGCTTGCCGCTCGCGATGGATCGTGTCCAAACAGGTCGCTATCTTGCACAAGATATTAGAGATAATCTCGAAAGAAAAAATAACATTACCAACAATAATGTCACCACATCCGGTGAGGGTAACGAACTTCATATTAAAACCCCCAAACATAGTAGCGATTATCATATTACGTTTAGTGATGACGGTAAGACTGCAACGGTAACCACAACATCTAATAGAGGTAATAATGTACACACTGTTGCACTGGATGAGGCAGGCACATCACATTTGATTGAAACCATGCGTAGCGATGATTTCATGAGCAGTCAAAAATATGCAAATGGCCTTACTTCGCTTGATGAAATCGTCAGGACACGCGGCACAGCGATAACACCTGCAGAAGTCGTCGCCGACCAAGATACTCAACGTGATACTACCCCGACGACTGACATTGAAGGCGATACGGATGCTAAGCCCAAAATTGACGGCGAAGGTGACGGACCGGACACAAGACCTCAAACTGGCGTAGACGGAGATGGGATCGAAACATCACGAACAAATGTTGGTGGTGATGTAGATGTAGACACAGATGCACGCATAACAACAGGCGATGCAGATTTAAAACCACCGGTCGCCTCATTAAGTGACGCGCCAGATATAAATGCAGGGAACGGAAATTCAGATGGCACCGTAAGGTTAGTGCCAACGAACGTCGATCCCGACGCACCGCGCGGTAGTACATGGGATAGCGCCGTACGCAATGTAGATGGCGGCGGTAGCAGTAGAGTCGGCAGCGTTCTTCAAGGAACCGCAGGTAAGGCGGGTTTCGGCCTCAGTGCGTTCCACCTGAAACAACAGCTTCTTGGCGAAAACTCAACATTTAAACAAGATATACAAAACGAAGAAGTTGCCGGCATGGCCACAACGGCACTTGCCCTTGATGTTGGTGCCTTCGCTTTGGATACGGTTGACCTTACCGCCGATGCCACGCGTGGTGGTTTAGCACTGGCCAAATCCGCCGGATACATAGATGACGTTGCAAATTTGGGTCGTCTTGGTTCCGGTGTTTCAACATTATCAAAAATTGGCCGTGTTGCAGGCCCTATCGGAACAGCCATAACCGTCGTAACAACAGGCATTGAATATAACATTGCATCAGCCACAGATGACGGCAAGCGCGCCGGACAAGCCGTTGGTGCGGGTGGTGGCGCCCTTGGTGGCGCAGCAATCGGTGCAGGGATTGGCGTCTGGTTCTTTGGTGTCGGCGCGGCGCCAGGCGCAGCCATAGGCGGTATTATTGGCGCATTCGGCGGTGGTTATGCCGGCGGCGAAGTCCTTGATGATGATTTTCAAGAATATTTTGACGCGCAAACACTGGAAGAACAAAGAGAAAACCTCGGCAAGCTAGAAGGAATCGGAGAAAACCTTGACCGTTTTCAAGAGCTTGAACAAGAATACACGCAATCATTAGAGGCATTACAAGAAGCTTATGAAGGGACTGATGTCGCCGCGATAGAAGCCGCACAACAGGACTTTGAAGCAAAACGCATGGCTCTCACTGGCCATATCGAGACTTCTCTTCTGACCCAATCAGAAATTGAAACCCTAGATAGCGTTGATGAATTTATTCAAAAACAAGCACAATTCTACGCCGAAAAAGAACAGCGTTTAACGGCCGCAGGTGACACCGAAGCATTACAGCGTTTAGCCGACAGCAGACAAGGGCTTGAACAAGCCGCACAAAGCATACATAGACTTAAAAATCTAAGCGATATGATTGGCGAAGGCTACGGCCAAAACCAAGAAGAAGCGGTTCAAAAGGCAGAAGAGCAAATTGCCTCCGTTGGCGCTATGGTTGATGAAAGACAAGAAAGCATCGTAAAATACCAAGCTGGATTGAAGCAGCAAGAATTCGGACAAGCCGTTGGCGCACAACTGGATAGCGTTAACGCTGCTTATAATGATGGCATAACAGATAACGCACTTATGCAACGTAGTGCCGCCCTCATCGGGCTTGTTGAATCCGGTGATATGAACGCCGAGATATTAAGTGAAGCCAGTGAAGACATTGCCCAACTCGCACAGCAACATGAAGCAGAACTTGCCCAGATCAAACAGGCACAAGCCGAGCTACTCACTTTAACAAGACAGCAGCAGCAAGGCGGCGCAAGTGAGTATAAACAAGGCAATCTAGATGCCTTAGAGCGCTATAACACACAGATCGCAGATCTGGTTGCATCATACGAGGCCACAGGCGAGGTTCTTGAGCAAGCCACAAATATGGCAGAAAATGCCGCAGCTGTATCAGAATTACAAAACAATGCCATCACCGTCGATCCAACGTTCGCACCGCAAGTTGAAGAGTTGCAATCACAATTTGAGCAAGCCTTAGGAAAAGACATTCCCGATCCTGCGGAGATCGCCGCCCTGCAAGAACGTGCCGAAGCATTAAAACAAACAGCCGAGCAGAGCCTATCCGAAGCAGAAGCGCGTGAGGCTCAAATCAAGGATATGTTAGAGAACGGCATCGAAGTAGACGGTGTTAGACAGCCTGTTGAAAATGAAACAACGAAACAGCAACTCCAAGACATGCTTGATGAAGCAACAGAGTTAAAACAACAATCAGCACAACAAGTCGAAGCATTGAGCCAAAGCACATCCAATGCGACATCGGAACTTGATAATCGTGTCTTAAGCCAAGACGCCTTCAGCCTCACGCTGGATCGTGAAGGATACGTTTCCAGTTATAGTGCTGGCGGCGGTGTCGACGAATTCGCAGAAGGCGCCCGCCCCATGTTGGTGGATGGCGAAGCGCACATCTTCAGTAGTGTGTCCGGCATAGAAAATGTACCCGCACAGTTATCTTTATATAACGGAGACGTTATAACAAAGGTTGGAGAACCTTATCAGGAGAATAGCCGTGAAGACCGCATACAAAGACGAGAGATCGAAGACAGATCAGAGCGCAGAGACGTAAAGCGCGAAGAAAGAGATCTTACGAAATCGCTTGATGGCAAAACAATGAATGATGCCGTCACACCCGCGGACATAGCACCAGAAAACAGCCAAGGCTCTATGGATAATAACACGCCAATCACACCCGCAAGCTATCATTTTCTACCGACATCACTGCCCGGAAATATTGATCAAACATTCAATGAAAAAAGCATGCAAGCAGGTGATATTTTCCCTGTCCAAAGCCTTGATGCGATTAACATTAATCCAGAGCCCCTTGACCTTAATGGTGGTAGTGGCGCGCCGGATTATGATACGGGCAATGCGCAATATAATGTTGATTTTAGAATCAACCCCCAAATTGATACACAGTTCATGAATATCCCGACATTTAGGTTAGACTATGAATTCCATGTTGAAGAATTATACACCCCCACAAATAGCATTAATGTACAGCCCGTCGACCCCGAATTAGAAATCCGTACATTACGTGTTTCCGACCCGCCGGATCAAAGTAACATCCCCGGTGCATCCGAAAATGAATTATCAATGAGTATTACCGATGATCCGGACTATATCGAAGCCGCCATTTCAATGGAAAAGATTCTAGCCGGTGAACAACTGGACGATATTGAACAACAAAGACTAGAAGAAATTTTAAACGATCCGGATATTGATTCTGCCGTGATTGCATCACTGTCTGAGAATTATGGTGATACAGCACAAAGCCTTATGACGAATGATGATACTACATCAACTAATGTAGATGCTGATGTCGCCACTCTGGCAATGGCTGAAGAAGCCGCCCGTCAGGATCAAACTACCGTTAATCAAGGCACCATGAAAATTTAAACTGTTATGATTTAGTTTCTATCAAACAGCATGCTGCTTGCACCTCAAATATAAAAAAGCTTACCATAAGCCCGTATTTATATTAGCATTAACGCATTCAAAAAAATAAACAACAAAGAGCGTTATAACTGTGTCTGCAATGCCCCCCTCCCAATCACCCAAAACCGCACTCGTCATCGGAAGCTCCGGCAATATCGGCTTCGCTACCACACAATTTCTTATTGATAGCGGTGTCCATGTTATTGCCGCCGATTACGACGACACCGCAAACAAAAACGCCCTTGCATCAATAGAGATGCCCGATGTATTACAATCCCCATCCGTGACATTTGCCGAAGTCGACGCATCAGATGTTAACGCGATTTCTGCCCTGATTAATGACCATCAACCCGACATCGTTATATCAACATTGCCGCCCGGAAAATTGGCATATAATGCGGCCTTTGCCAGTGCCCGTGAAAAAACAAACTATGTCAGTTCTAATTTCCTAACAGAACAAGCCGTTGAAGGGCTTAATGCCATAACTACGGAGCGAACCAATGGCCAAGTAACCAACTTTGAGGATTATGTACAGGCCCAAGGTGTTGCATCTGAATGGGGCAAAGGTCTTGATCCGGGTCTGGATTTTTGGCTGTTCGAAATGGCTGTGGAGGATTTCAAAGGCGGTGAAATTCACAGACTTACATCGACAGGCGCCGGAATCGCAGAAGAGCCGGAGGATGTCTACATTTACACATGGGCAGGCATAACCAACGGCATGGGGCACAGACCTGCATCTATTGTGAAAGACGGGAAACAAACAAATATAGGCGCGCGCGAGAAATTCTCACCCGAAAATCGTGAAAACATGTCGCATTTAACACTTCACGATGGCACGCATATTGAAACCTACGCCAATGATGATGGCATCTTTCATCTTTTAGATCACGCAGAAGAATTAGGCATAGATACGACAAACGTAGAGCTGGCCGCCACACTGACAGGTCGCCATGAAGGCCATTGCGAGATGTGGGACCCGCTCGTAAGACAACTGGATATGCTCAATGATGAAGAAACCTATCCGCCAAACTCTACATTTGCCGATGTTCTGGAACAACGCATGAGCAAAGCAGGACACAGCGCAGATACAAACGGCGGCGCGTTTACATCATTCGGTATCGATACGCAAAACCCATTATATGCCCCTACACCGCTACATTCACGTAAAGATGCGCCGACTGCAAAGGACATCGTTGAAGATCATCTTTCTCAAATTTACGCACGGCAAACGGGCAAACGGGATCGATCCGTTATACATATAGACGTTGAGGGTATAACCGCATCCGGGGTGCCACACCATAAAAGTCTGGAAATTAATTCATACGGTTCTGACCAATTAAACGGATTAACATCCATGCAGAAAACCGTTGCAGGCACCATGGTGGAATCTGCGTTACAGCTTTTAGAAACCTCGCCTCATGCAGGCCTAAACAGCACGCAATCAAGTAATGTTGACCCTAATGTTGTGTTTGAAAGCATGCTTCAAAAAGGCATGATAACACTTAGTGATGATAGCGATGCCCCTGACATACAATTAGATCAGGCGATGGAGCCGTAGCGAAAACGCAGCTATATAATAAAGCGTTCTTTTATTATCAGATTTCCCGCTCTAACCGTTCAGCGACTTCGTTCGGTGATCCGGTGTTACGCGCAATAATACTATAGGCCACCGGCACAACGAACAGCGTAAAGACCGTCGCCGCCAAAACGCCTGACAAAACAACAACACCGATTGTAATACGGGTTTCTGCGCCTGCACCACTCGTCAAAATCAACGGAATAGCGCCCGCAACAGTTGTTAATCCAGTCATGACAATCGGGCGAAAACGCACAGATGATGCCTCTAACAGGGCGCGGTTAAATTTCATACCCTCATCACGGAGCTGGTTTGCAAATTCAACGATTAAAATACCGTTTTTCGCCGCAAGCCCCACCAACATAATCAATCCGATTTGCGAATAAATATTCAGCGTGCCCCCCGTAAGGTATAACCCGAGCAGCCCGCCCCCTGTCGCAAGTGGCACCGTCAGCATAATAATAAACGGGTGAATATAGCTCTCGAACTGCGCCGCCAAAACCAGATACACAACGGCAAGCCCCAATAAAAAGACAAAAATGATTGAATTGCCTGAGCGAATAAAGTCACGGCTTTGCCCCTTATAATCAACCACAACCTGATCGGGCAAATGCTCACGTACCAATTCTTCCAGATATGTTATTGCCTCCCCCAACGCATAACCGTCTTTGAGGTTGGCCTCCAACGTGATGGCGCGAATGCGATTATATCGTGATAAGGTTTCTGCTGCGCCATATTCCGTTATCTCCGCAAGATTAGAAAGCGGGATAAGCTGCCCCGTGCGATCAGATCGTACATAGATATTTTTAATATCACTGAAAGAACTTTGTTGATCACGATCCCCTTCAACGACCACGTCATATTCTTCGCCGCGCTCAAGGTAAGTCGTAACATTACGCCCCCCCATTAATGTTTGTAAGGTGCGCCCGATTTCTTCCACGGTGACACCAAGATCCGCCGCGCGATCATAATTCACTTTAAAATCAATCTGCGGGCGTGTTTCTTTATAATCACTATCCAGCCCCTCTAAGCCGGGGTTATTTTCCTGCACTTTTTCAATAATAATATCGCGCCATTCCGCCAACTCTTCATAGGTTGATCCGCCCAAAACAAATTGCAATGGCTTTCCTGTTCCGCCGCCAAGCCCCTGACGCATGATCGGGAATGCCCTAACCCCGGGAAGAACAGAAAGTTTGCCGCGTACTTCGTCCATGATCGTAAATGCAGATCGACGACTATCCCAGCCCTCCAAAATAATAATAACAAAACCACCATTGAAGTTTTCAATATTGCCGAAGCCCCTAGGCGCACGCACCAATAAACGCTTAAACTCGCCGCTATCAACATACGGCATCAACATCCCTTCAATCTTGGTCATATATTCTTCGATATATTTATAACTCGATCCTTCAGGCCCGCTGACACTAATAAAAAATGCGCCGCGATCTTCTTTGGGCGTGAATTCCTGTGTCACATTCGGATACAACCACGCCGTTCCAGCCAACATCAAAACGAAAATAACGCTTATAACCAATGGATGTCGTATGCACTGCACCAGCAGGTCAATATATGTATCCCTCACACGACCCAATACATGATCGACTTTTTGAACAAGCTTGCTTGAATTACTATCTTTGGCTTTCAAGAATTTTGACGCCATAACAGGCGCGAGCGTCAAAGCAACCACAGATGAAAACGCAACAGCCGCGGCAATTGTTAAAGCAAATTCAGTAAATAATCGCCCGATATCCCCTTCCAGAAACGTGATCGGCACAAAAACAGAAATCAGGACAAGCGTCGTCGCAATAACCGCAAAACCAACTTGCCGTGCCCCTTTATAGGCCGCGACCAGAGGTGTTTCGCCTTTTTCCTGTATACGGCGGACAATGTTTTCCAACATCACAATGGCATCATCAACGACCAACCCAATCGCCAACACAAGCGCAAGCAGGGTTAATAGGTTAATCGAAAAACCAAGCGCATAAATAACGATGAAAGACGCAATAAGTGATATCGGCACCGTAACGGCAGGAATAAGCATCGCCCTGAAACTACCCAGAAACATATAAATCACAAACACAACACACCCAACGGCAATCAAGAGTGTAGTGTAAACTTCCGAAATTGACGCTTTGATAAAGACGGCGGCGTCATAACTTTGTGAAATACTCATCCCTTCGGGCAAGCTTTTTTCCAAACGTGACGTCAATTCTTTCGTAGCATCAGAGACATCAATCGTATTGGCCGTTGATTGTTTGATCACGCCGATCCCGACCATAGGAATACCATTACCACGGAAGAACAAACGATCTTCTTCAACTCCTTTTTCCACGCGCGCGACATCGCCTAAGCGCACCAGATATCCGTCATCCCCTCTGGCAAGAACAAGCTTTGCGAAGTCCTCAGGCTTTTTAAAATTCCTCTCAACGCGTGCTTTAAATATACGCTCATCCGATTGCAGACTTCCCGCAGGCAATTCGATATTCTCGGCTCTAAGAGTATTTTCAACGTCACTCACGCTTAAATTCCGCGCAGCCAGTGCCTGACGATCAAGCCAAATCCGCATGGCATAACGCAATCCACCACCAACGCGTATGCGCGCAACACCATCCAACGCAGAGTACTGATCAACCAAATAGCGTTCAGCGTAGTCGGTCAACTCCGGTACGCTCATGCGATCACTGGATAAATTCTGCCAAATGATCACGTCATCATTACTGTCGACTTTCTGTACCTCCGGCGGCTCAGCCTCATCCGGTAAATTATCCTGAATACCTGAAATACGGTCACGAACGTCATTCGCCGCGGCATTCACATCACGATTAATAGAAAATTCAATTGTAACACTAGATTCACCATCCTGAGAGGAGGATTCAATAAATTCAATCCCCTCAACACCAGCTATACGCTCTTCGATAAGCTCCGTCACACGAGTCTCGACGATATTGGCAGGTGCGCCCGGATATTCAACTTCGACAGTGACGATCGGCGGATCAATATCGGGATATTCACGCAACGATAAACGATCAAACGACACAAGGCCGAACGCAATCAGCAAAAGCGATATCACGCTTGCGAAAACAGGGCGTTTAACGGAAACATCGGACAGAAACATTATTCACTCGCCTTTACATCATCCGCTGTCTTGTCTGTTGTCTGCTTTAACAAGACTTCCAACGTTTCATCGTTTTTTTCAACCGCCGTAATCGTAAGCGGCGCACCCGGGCGAACACGAAGTGTGCCATGATTGACAATCTTTTCACCTTCACTGAGCCCGTCAAGAATTTCAGCCGCACCAAATTTACGTTCGCCCAGCGTCACTTTTCGGCGCTGCGCGGTTGTTTGATTATCCTGTGTGTTCACAACCAGAACGAAAGATTCAGGCCCGTCCGAGATAATGGCCTCTTCGGGCACCAACAAAACTTGGCGCGGTTTTTTTTGCAACACAACTTGCATCAAAAGCCCGGGCTTTAAAGCGCCTTCGCCATTACCGATAATGGCACGCGCCTGAATAGAACGGGTAATCGGATCAATGCGGCTATCGACGCTTGCGATTGTTCCTTTGAATATTTCATCAGGGTACGCCTCTGTCGTTGCCTCAATGACAACCCCCGCCTTCAAGGTTGATAAAAATATTTCAGGTACGGAAAAGTCCAGTTTCATGACACTGGTATCATCAATGGTGGTAATCATCGAACCCGGTTGTGCGAGTGCACCAACACTGATGTTACGCAGTCCCAAAACGCCGTCATATGGCGCTTTGATAATGCGTTGATTAATACGCGATTGAATAGCATCAACGCGTGCCTTTGCGCCCGCGGCCTCACGTCTGTTTTCATCCAATACAGACGCAGATGCCGCGCCCTGTTTCACCAGAGGCGTCAAACGATTAACTTGCCTTTGCGCTTCATCTAGAAAAGATTGTTGCTCTTCCAACTCTGCCAATTCTTCGGCGGCATCCATTTCCAAAAGGACATCACCCTTTTTCACACTTTGATTATCCTCGAACAAAATTTTCGTCACCAACTCCGTCACCGAAGATGCAAGGTCAACACTCTCATTGGCTTTCAGAGTGCCGAGTGCCTCGACCTCATCAGAAAATTGCATGCGCGTGACCTCATAGACAATCACAGGCGTTGCACTTGTTGGCTTTCCCTGCCCTTGAGCCTGAATAGGTAGGCACAAGGCCAATGCAAAAAGCATAGTTTTATAAGATTTCATCGTCATGTCCTTTGTTTGACGGCATGTGAATAGGGCCACCGATCGCGCGGAATAAATCAACGCGAATATTGAGTAAGTTCAAATGTTCCGTGATGAGGCTACGTTCTACGTTACGCAATTCCTGCAAAGCATTAATAACGGGCAGATAATCATCAATGCCCTGCGTGTAACGGTTTTCAGATGCATCAACGGTTTGCTGCAATATGTTCTTTTGAACTTGTAAATTCTTCAAAAATTCACGCTGTTTTATCTCTCGGATAAGCGCACTTTCAACATCTTCCACCGCCTCTAAAAACAGTTGCGTATAGGCGGCTAGTCGCTCCTCATATAATGCTTTATTAAGATCAACCTCGGCCTTACGTCGTCCCCAATCCAAAAGCGGCTGAACAAACGAGCCCATAATCATGGATACCGGCCCTGTAAAGCTCGCGGCGTCAGAATATACAAAAGACCCATCCAATGTTACACGCGGCAAACGGTCGGCTATGGCCGCGGCGATATCCGCGTCCGCCGCAACAAGCTCGGCAAGCGCCGCGCGCAAATCAGGGCGATTAAGAAGCAATGCCGAAGGGACACCGATCGCGGGCATGTCTTCTGAAAAATCAAGTGTCTCGGTTTGTGAAACACGGGGCACGGCATCGGGCATTTCACCAAGCAGCACATCCAACCTGTTCTCAAAAACGCGTAAATCTGATTGCGCCAATGGTATCAGTGTTTTGCTATCCGCGACGCGGGCTTTTTGGCGTAGAACATCAACGGACGTTCCCACACCATTATCCAAACGAAGCTGTAATAACCCTTGTAAATCACGATCTAATTTAAGTTGTTTCTCAAGTAAGTTAATGCGCTGTTGCGCCGCTATCGCGCCAAAATACGCATTTGCGACATCCGCGCTGAGTGATAATTTAACGGCTTCGACATCTTCGAAACGTGCCGTTGCTTCGTATTGATCCGCTTTTGCTGACGCACCGATAAGGTTCCATATATCCAGCTCCCATGACAATGCCGCGCCAATTTCCGCGCCACCACGCTGCCCGTCACTGCCTTCCCAGTCCTTATCTGCATCACCCGCAACATCAATTTGTGGCAGACGCTGCGCGCCTGTTTGACGAGACAAGGCGCGCGCTTGCTTTAAGGCAGCCACAGACGCCGCTACATCATAATTTTGATTTAAAGATTGATCGATAAGCGCATTCAGCTCTTCTCTTTCAAAACTATGCCACCACGGCGATTGAAAGGCTTGGCTATCGTTTGAAATAGAAAATGCCTCTAACGGCTGAACGACAGGACGCGGCTTTTCATTGACCGTGTGCCCAACGCATCCGGATAAAAATATAGACGCCGTGAATAAGCAGAACTGTAATAATTTTCTGTTGTAGTAACTCGTTTTCAAAGACTCTTACCAATTCAAATAAATTTATTTTCTATGTATATTTAATGCGTGATCCTCACTGCGTCACCATGTTATACGCATCTCTTACAGATTTCCTTCGCAAGAAAATATAATCTCATGAAAATCTCTCTCATTTTTATATCGATTCCCCTGATAGTTCCGTAAGAACAGAAAAATAGTTACATATTTTTTATGAAACAGATGAGATAATTGAGAATATTTACGCGCCGATGATATCGCAGCCATAAAGCGCCGCTACCCGTTTTATTAATTCATCACTTTCCTTTGCAAATAACTGCTGTGCTTCTTCTGAAAAAGTGTCCCGTACTTTTAAAAAATCAGAAATATTGCTGTCCTTACGAGAATTATATGTTGCACTCTCATATATTGAGATAACATCCAACAAATCTTTTGCGGATGTTAGCGCCCGCCCCGTTTCCTTTATTTCATACATAAATATTCCGGCAATTCGGGTGAACATTTCAGACGCATTTTGTTGTAAGCTTGTCCCGTAACGAAGATAATTGATATGTGATCTTAGCTTTAAATTATCAGGTAAATTCGGCTCATGTTCGTTCTTGGCATCAATAGAAAGCATGTCTTGTTGTAATTTATAGGACCACGGCATGTACCGTACATGCACCCCCTCACGATTCATCTCTATGCCTTCAATACCATGAACAGTTTCATGCCAAATCACCTCTTCGAAAAGCTCCCCTGAGGGATCGCGTGCCATCATAGAATAGTCATGTAAAAAAATTTCGACAGGCATTCCGCGCCCACTGGTGCAAAGGCCTAATAAGCTCTTATGTGTGAATTCTTTTTTATTTTCCGAATTTTCAATTTGCTCCGCAATATGCTCCGGCAATTCTTCGGTTGTTGTAAGCAAGATACTAATCGAGATATCCGGAACAAGATTAATATTTCTTTGTATGTTTTTTGGGGAAGGCAGGTGTGAGATAAGGTCTCGTGCATTTGCTGTCTTAAGAATATATCCGGGTCGCGTATCTTGCGTCTCAAGATTCTGAACATATTCGTAAGTTCTGGATGTGAAAGACAACACGCTGTTCCTTCATGTTACTAAGTATTTTTGTATATTTTAGGACTTAGGAGCATGTAATTTTCTTTATTATATGTCAACAATGTTACCAGCCATATAAAAAAAGCTCGACTCCTATCAAATAATGTCTGTAGCAGATGGATTGAAAAACTAAATCGCAGCCCATAATTGACACATTACGAACCGATTATTCATTTTGATTAATACATATGTTCTTAAAAAGGACACTATATTTTTTAAGAAATAATCGGAACGCGCGTATTTCTGTCATGGAGAGTAATGTCCGAAATCATCCGGTGAGATATCATATTTACTCGTATGACTTAGCTCTGCTTTCAATTCAGGGCCTAAGATAATATCATGCCGATCACGTCTCGCGACCATGTGATCCGCCGCGCGAATATGTGAAAATACGGGGCCCGAACGATCATCCGGCTTATTTGTAAAAACCTGATTACGATCCCAGTAATAATTACGAATCTCGCCTAGCTCCAATGACACTTTCAGCTTTGCGTCCTTAAAGCCGTGATCTTGACCCACGGCAAATGCACTGAAGTCCTCTGTCGCATGCCGTGCCATTTCAATGGCATCTTTCATCCTGTCATGGCGCTCAGATTCTGAAGAAAACTGATCCAAGGGCATCTCCATCCATAAACCGTCCCCCTCATAACGCAGTAAACGCGCGCCGTATTCGTCACTGATTGGGCCCATAAAATCTTGACAAAATTTATCGGCAAAATCTTGCGCACGATAATGCCCCAAACGATTCGAATGACCGGAAAAATCAGAGATATCAAAAAACATCACAACAGAGTTTGCTTCATATGGATCACGCACTTTGAAAAACGAATCGCGTGCCCCATCAACGCCTTGCAACAAAGGCACAAGAATACCCGACATCGCTTGATATGTCGGCTGACTTTCGATATGTGCCTTTACATCATTCAAATTAACCGAAGACTCAGGTTTAAAAACAACCTGTAACATCCCCCGAGAATATAAATCCATGTCCGTACTTCCCTTTGGGATCATCGGAATATTGATACACAGATGCTCTTTAGGGAACATACGGCTTGCGTACATAGATGCATTGTTTTCATCAAAAGCTTGTGCAGCCACACTGTCATTCGAAGTAAATTTACGCAAATAAACATGCTTGTCTGTTCTTGCATAATGTTCCCGCGATCCACCCGCATGGGTAACGGCAAAAACACTGCCCGGTGATTCACTGGATGCCACAAAAACCGCAGATGCCATATAGCCATTCAGCCCTGCGCCTGAAAATGTCCTTCCCAAGCCATAAGACGTTTCCTCAAGATTTTTGAGCAAATGTGCAGCGTTCTCCATGGATCGAGATATACATATTCCCCTTAAATTATGCAAAAAATAAATTATAAAAAATTAATAAAAAAATTTGTTGCATAGCAATATAAAAATTTCTAATACTGTCTACGGAGAACGATTTAGAGATTTAAAAACATGGATAAACCCTACGATAAGGAGGAGTTTTTCTCTTCTTTTGGTGTGCGTGATTTACACGAGCACTTACGCAATTCAAACGAGTCTAGCTTTGCCACAGTGACGACCGATCTTGAAACCGGTGAAATCAGAACACTGATGATCAAGGCTGAGAAAACCACATCCGGTTTTGATGTTGCTTTCACCTATTCCCATCATCACAATACAGGGCACAATGAAAGTGTACCGTTTTTGCACCTGTCTTGCGCGGAAGATGACAGCACCATAACAATTACAAAAGCAGAAGTAGACGGGCAAGAACTGGATCTTAGTGACCACAAAAATCATGTTTCACTGCCGCGAATAACCAAGCCCCTTTCGGAAGCCGTCATATCGAAAAATGAATGGGTTAATCCGGTGCAACTAATATCTGATGCCGGATATGGCAACGGATTTGGGAAGCGTGCGTGGCCTGGCTTATATGCCAGCGGGGATGTAAAAACAACTGTTGGTGAAACGATTGATTCTGATGCTAAGCCGGTTTATCCGGCTTTATTTTTGCATGCAATCTTAGGCGTTGGCCCGCATAAATACGTTAAAGACAATACACAGTCCAGAGTGCTCACACTGTTTGGACGAGGTGAAGAACACCAGAACTCAATGTTCAAATACCGCTACAAACGTGGCAGAAACCCAAACCATTTAAACATTACCGGCACAGTGATTGTTCAGGATGATGACGGCAAAAAAGAGGAAGAGCTTTATAAAATTGAAGTCAGGCCCAATAAAAGCAACCCCAAAGGAGAAGCAAGCATAAAGTCCTTGCATTATATGGGCGTTAAAATTGACCTCAGGGACAGCCGCGCCGTTGGCTCTGTTATGAAAGCAGTTCGAAATATAAACCGTATGGTTCGCGCAGGTGATCGTGCTCTTATTGATGATTTAAAAAAACCACCTCATGACAAGCGCTTTATGCTGCCAACTGATATTAATCTCTACACGGGTATATATCCGCATCTAAATGAAAAACATAACATACCCAAGCAAGGTATCATGACGTTTTCAGCCATCGGCGGAAACAACCAGACCCCTTATGTGTCCGAGGCAGACCAAAATATCGGCGCGAACCAATACATCATTGGTTATGACTTCTTAAATGATGAAGGCGAAAAGAAAAATGAATCCCTTATGATTGATGCTGGGGTTTTGTTTCATGATATTTTTGATGTCGCATTTTTTAATGCCGGACGCTATCTAAAGCATAGGCACGATAAGGCCCATGAACCAGAAGAACCGGTAGGTGCAATATTATTCACTCACCGCCACAAAGACCATTTAGGGCAACTCGCCTATCTTGTGAAAAA
The DNA here is from genome assembly GCA_965263215.1 of uncultured Micavibrio sp. Taxonomy (GTDB): domain Bacteria; phylum Pseudomonadota; class Alphaproteobacteria; order Micavibrionales; family Micavibrionaceae; genus UBA1672. The sequence goes on along the minus strand of OZ253663.1, from coordinate 736,278 downwards.
GGGATATGAACTCCCGCCGCTTATTATGAATGAGATGACCATGCTTCAACTCAAGCGGGACATGTCGGAACTGGACATCGAAAGTTCGATTAAGGAAGAAATTCTGGAGAAGTGTTATCCCATCAACTTGCTCACCGATATCAACCCGCAAGACCCAAGTGCAATTAAAGAAACAGAAATTGCAGGCACAAAGATAGAGCAATGGACGGAGGTTCAGCCCGGTGAAAAAATGGGCTCTTATGAATATTTCCCAAGTCTTCGTATTAATGATGTGTTCGAGGTTCGCGTTGGTCCTATGCCCCACTCTGACCCAGGTTTAATGTACGACATCATCACAGATGCCGGATCACATAGACATACGGGTGACTATAAATGGGATGACTCTATCCAACTCGGCATCCCGCCCCTGCATATCTGGATGCGCGGTCATCAACCTGATTCTATGAGCGCGGATTCTACAGGAGCGATTAGAGAAGGTGAAAACACTCTTGAATCAGATGTCCTTAAAGATATTGTTAAAACAGTTACCGATCATGCCGATAACAGATTTGTATTTCCTATGCTCGGCTCAAACGTAACAAGGCTTGGTACACTGGTCGCAGCATTAGGACAAACAGATCGCAAGACGCTTGTCATTGATGGTAAGGCAGTTGAAGATCTCGTCCGCGATGCTGATAAAGTTTACGCCCTTAAAAAGTGGGCAAAGGATTTCCATGATGTTGATATCATCATGCAAACCCAAAAAACCAAGGTGGAACCTTTATTATCCGATCCCTCACGCGATGGCGAATATGCCCTGTTAGTGACAGGAACACAGGATGAAGCCTTTTCATCCCTTAACCGCGCAGCCCGCGATGCTCTGCCCCCGCATCGATGGAACCTCCGCAGTAACGACATCATTGCACCGCTACAAGGCGTTATACCGACAGGCGATAACTATTTCCGCAGAATGGCCCTAAAGGACTATGTTGAAATGTTCCACGGAGCGCATGTGATCTTGCCCGAGGCCGTGGACAAAGAAGCCGAGGCAATGGAAAACCTCGCGGAACAAGGAACCTATGGACCACCCATGATTCGCCATAGCTCAGGCCATAATAACACCAAGGGTATTGAGCGCGGTATTATTGAATCCGGCATTCCGTTTATCCTTCCTGTTCATGGTGGACCAGAGCAATTAAAGAGCCATCTGGACATTGCTGAGAAGGCAGGTGCAGATACTGCCGTTGTCACCGGTTCAATGGAGATGCGGATTGAAAAGGGAAAGAAGGTTTCATTTTATCGTACCGTTCCATCCGAATTTATCGGCGTAACAAATCATACGCCCTCACGTGATAAATTCTATCTCAAGGGACGTTTTTCTACATCCGTCATGCCGATCAAGCCCGTCTCCACATCTCTTGTGGCGCAACTGGTTGACACATTTGAAGATACGGCACGCAGCATAGCCGGTGTGAATTCGGATTTTGAAATGGGTCGATCTTTACCTGTTTCCCTTTCAAGATCCTTTAACGCTGACAATCTTCAAGGATTCCTTAAACAAGATATCGCCTTTGGTATTGATAAATACAAGGAAGGCGTTTTTGCCGATAAAGGTATTCACGCGATTGGCGCAGCTGATACTGAAACCGGCGGTCTGTCACCTATGCGTCATCTAATGCGGGAGTTCGCTCTGACCATCAAGAATGTAGAAACACGCGAGACGATCGAGAATATCCAGTTATTCCAACACATTCCCAACCACCGTATGCCTTCACCGATTGCGATGCTGGTGACCAACACACATCCCGATGATCTGGAAGAAGGCCTACACGCCGCGCAATTTGTTGATGAAATGAATACGGCTTTAACGTCGGTGAAAAAACACTCTCATACACTTGCTGAGGAAAAGTCAGAAGAAGGCAAAGTTAGTCGCCATGACGTCAAAGCTCTGATCGTCTGGCATAATGAGCGTTTTGATTCCAAATTCATTGCCAAGGAGTCTGCCAGAAATCTGGACACCAATACGCGCCTTCATCAAACTTATAAGACAATTTCCATTGATACACGCGCCATTTCTCGCGCATTAGCAGCCTATTCCCCCGGTGAGTATAAAGTCGCCATGAAACCCGATGCCGACTTCATGGATCATACCTTGGAAAGCCTGTCCCGCGAGAACGGCTTGGATTATGATGAAAAGAAAGCGCATGGCGGCCAGTACGACACCAACTTATGTATGGATTTGTTCTGGAAACAATATGATATCGCGCCTGATCTGGTTGAGCAAATGATCATCAACGCAGATGCATCAACCAGCCATCTGCTCAATGACATCATGGGTATGGATATGGGCTTTAACGGACCGCATCCTATTTTCTCTTATGTCAGTCCTTCGGCAAAACGCCCGAAACCTCAAATGGGGGCTTTTATAGGCACCATGGATTCCGAACGTTATGCCGTTGTCTTTAACCTGAAATATGACCCGAATGATTACCTGCATTTACCACCGGCAAAAATTGCGGAGATGCTCGCCGATTACGATAATGATGTTTTTGAAGTTCTGGATTTAAGACAAAATCCAATCGTCGTGCCCGCTCGTTATGGCCTAAGGGTAAAAGCCAACGGCACAGTGCCCAAAGAAACACTTGACCGTCGTGCAGGTGTGATCAAAAGGCATCTGAATTATGTCGATCCGCAAAATGAATGGAAAACGATTGCCCAAAAGGTCGCAGAAGCGTGGGACAACGATCGTGAATTGCGTATCCTGAAAGGCCGCATCGCGCAAAACCAAAAAGACGGGGACGAACCAAAATATTATAACGATTATAGGCGTCCTGACGAATATCCCGATCTGGAGCGTCAGCTCGACAGTGGTGGCGGGCGCGCCGCGAGACCTGAACATGGTGCGCAGAACCTCCTGCGGATGCGGGCTAAAGTCGGGATGAATTCTGCCTATCGCCATGTAACAAAAGTCATACGTGATTATATAGAATCCGTACGTGCCGATGATGTGGATTCTGCCAATAAATTCTACGATGCCCTACTTAAGGAACGCAAAGTCCTAGAAGATACAATGGATACCATTAATCAGGTTCAATACGATCTTGACCCTGACCATATGTTCGAGGCTGACATTGAACGAACAGAAGCTATGCGTGCATTCCTCACCTATCAGCATTATTTCGAAGCAAAAGGTGAAATAGAAGCATTGGAAAACGCCCCCGATCTATATGCAAGGTATGTCGGGGATAATCCAAAGAAAAAGAAACTGTTCAAAGCAATCAAAACATGGGTCGAAGAGCATCAGGACTCTGCAGTACTATCAGAAAAAACAAAATTGTTTATGAACCCAATCCGTCAATACAGCCGTGCAGGGCGGGATCTCAATGACAACGAGCCAATAGAGCTGAATCCAGTTGTATAAACAGCTCAGAGAACGGAGAAAAGAATGACAAGACGTAAAAGAGAGCCTCACGAAAAAATGATCAAAGGTATATCGACCAGTGTCTTATTCGATATGTCTGAACCTGATAGAATTTTCAGAGAACAGGGAAAAGAATCCTACATTGCCTATATGAAAGAATGTGCAGATGAGCCACTCCCGTTAGGGCGCGGATTCAAACACCTGAAACAGGCCTTTGAAAACCCGGACTTCGAGGAAGTGGTCTTATGTTCAAAGAACAGCCCAATCACCGCACGGCGTGCCATACTCACCATGCAAAATGAAGGCATCACGCCCGGGCGTATGTTTTTTACCAACGGCCAATCACCCGTCCCGTTTTTAGAGGCGTACGGCATAAAACATTTTTATACTGCTAGTCTGGAAGATGCTGCGGCCGGAAATAAGGCAGGGGTTTTCTCTACCTATTACGACCTTGCACAAAACAGAAGGATTAACAATCCGGATATTGAGGGAGAACAACGAAAACAGCGGGGAGCAAAGATTGTTCCTCTTTATGCTTCGGAAGAAATAACCCAGCCCCCCGATGAAATAACCGAAGGGCGTGTGATACAACTGAAACGTAAGCTTCCCCCCAATGTGCGCCCTGTTTTTAACGGCAGTATCATCGGCCATCATGTTTTTGATCTGGATGGTGTCGTTTTTGATGGCACGTCGGAAGAATTTTTTCAAAAACACGGCCTTCAGGCTTATGATTCATACGAAAAAAGCTTACAGAACGTGCCTATGAATCACGGCCCTGCATACGAGTTGTTCCACCATTATAACGGGGTGAACAAGCGCTATGCTGGTGATGATAAGCCCTATGCGATCTCTATTGTAACGGCGCGCGGCAGTAATCCCGCATTGCGCGCTATTGAAACGCTTTATCAATGGGATGAAGATGTCTCAGGCTCAGCCCACTTTCTGGCCGGAACATCAAAACAACCCGTTCTGGAAGTTCTCGCCTTTATGGCGCTGGAGCGTGGCCAATCAATCGAATTTTACGACGATCAAGCAAAAAATATTGATATGGGTACAAAAGCCGGAATGCTCTCTGGCCGAGTGCCCGGGTTTAAACCTTCTGAGGATGATAACGAACCGGATGGTGTCGCCTGAGGTCAATATCAGCGTGGGTGCGCTACTATATTTTTCTTTCCGAGCAGTTTTTTCATACTGTGCCACTGGTGTGCTATGTGATGGCTCATTCGCTTGTAAGTGGCAGTACTTGCAGTCTGTCGCTAACTTTTCTCCAAATTTACGAATAAACAGAAAAATTTTCGAACGTTACTAAAACGCATTTTGATATGACACGCCTTGTTAAGCCCCTGTCTCTGCCCTCACCTCTTGCTTAAGACGCACGCGGTCTCGCGTCCCTACTCCAAGCAAACCAGCAATCCTTGTGATGATATGATCTTCAAAATTCTCAAGATGATTGTCTGCAAAGGCGACACGATAAAGCAACCTGACGATTTCAATCTGTTGTTCATGCTCTAGCTCCGCCATAATCACACGGGTAAAGTCGTATAGATCAGTTGCATTGTCATGATGCTCTACCGCTTTTTCAAAAACCTTATGAGCCTGAGTTTCTTCAAGATCAAAATGCTCCTGAATACAGATTAAAACACCCTGTTTCTCGACATCACTGACATCATCATGAGTTATTGACACATGGATCATCAAAGCAGCCGTCACCACATGAAGCGGTTCATGCGGCTCTTTTACTTCCGCTTCAAGCCTCAAGGTATTTTTGAATTTAGCCCAAATCTGTTTTGACATCACTTACTCTCATCAGGACATGATGCAAATTCACAATTAGGACCATGGCGCGAAACGTAACTTCCATCAGGACACAGCTTTGCATCCATCGTGCACATAACCTGTTCATCATCTTCCTTTTTTATTACTTTATCAGACCATATGCCCATCTTTTTAGCTTTGGCGAGATCTTCTTCATACTGGTAATAATCACCAGAATACTTACTGTAATCTCTCGCCATACCAACCTGAACCATCATTGATCCAATATCTCTGCCATCAATCAAACAATGCATCACATGGCGTTTATAGCGGTCTTTTTCTATGAATTTACAAGTCAACTTTCCTCTTGAGAGCATACTTTCTAAAAGCATTTTGGAGGGAAGAAAATAGATATTCCTTTTCTCTGGTGCATCAATGCCCCACAATCTTATTTTTATACCATTTGCTACAATCGTATCGCCATCGATCACATGATCCAGTTCAAAGCCTGTATGAAAATCGGTCTGAAAATCACGGGCGCTTTCCATGGAGTATTGCCCTTTCGCAAAACTCAAACTTGAAAACATCAAAAAGAACGCCACGGTAATAAAAGATCTCAATGTATTACTCCGTCTTCGTATAAATCTTCATTCAGCATCCATGCCACTGCGTTAGCGATTTTATTCCAGGTTTCACCGCCCTCTTTATCACCCTTGGCAAAAAGCTCTGCTGATTTTTTAAGAGCCTCAGATGTTGCATCATCGCCGTATTTATCAAAGTACAGTTTTGCCGCACGGTATATATCTATATCTGCAATAATCATTATAGCTTCCGACTTAGACGACAGCACTTTTAATTCTCTTTTACTCTTTAGCTATCAAAACGTGTAAAAATCAAATAGTAATCAAATTACCAGAAATCTCCAAAGCTTCTTCATCATTCAAGCCTGTAGCACCGCTAAGCAAAGCTACCTGCCTATATGCCCCATCGCCATTAGGATCAACAGAAAGAATGCTGTCCGAACCATTGTCGGTAATCTGAACAAAGTCGGTAATAGCATGAGTAAGGGCATCATAACCCTCCAAGAGATCGGATATATCTAAACTATCATTATTAAAAATATTGAAATCATCAATTTTAGTATTATCTGTAAAGGCAGATATTGCATCAAACACGACCGTATCAGCTCCATCATATAATGCTAAAGGTGATAAAGCCGCAATGCCCGTAGCATCCAAAGCGACATCAAAGATTTGGAAATCATCAATACTGCCAGACCACCCTCCTGCATTCTTCGGGCCAATGCCTAAAAATAAATCCTGAACATTGTCAATCACCCCGCCTAAAGCACCACTATTGAACGTAACAACATCCTCAACGCCATTAATATATAGCTTCAATGCTTCACCACTGCGCCATGTCATCGCAATATGCTGCACATCTGTCGTTTGTACATTGGAAGACGATTCTATATTCATTTGGCCTTCAGTGGTTTGCAAACCAATCTTAATCACATTAGTACCACCACCTGACCAACCCTGCTTATCGTAACGCATAAGCAAAGTATCATCTCGACCATCCGGCCCTTCAGTGTCAAAAATTCCACGATCAGTACCAATTTGAGATGCATCAACTGTTACAAAAACTGTAATCTCATCTAAACCATTTAAAAGTGATCCCGGATCAGAAAGGCCTTCCGCAGCTGAAACACCATCAACTATCGGAGTAATTGCCGCAGGGTCTATAATAGTAATGCTAACATTTCCAATATCGCTCCCGCCTCGATTATCTTCTAAGCTATAATTAAAACTATCCAAGCCCACATAACCCGCTTCCGGCGTATAGATAAAATCACCGCTAGAAGCAATATCGACTGAGCCATGAGAGGTTGTAAATATTCCTGAAACAACACTAAGGGGATCTCCATTCGGATCCCTATCTACACCGTTTCCATTGTCTGCTAATAAATTTCCTAAAATTTCTAAATCTTGAATACTACTAAAAATATCATCTGCAGCGATTGGATCTCTATTTGTGCCTCCCAAAATTAATTCTTGTATAGATGTCAAATCCAAAGCGACATCAAAGATTTGGAAATCATCAATACTGCCAGACCACCCTCCTGCATTCTTCGGGCCAATGCCTAAAAATAAATCCTGAACATTGTCAATCACCCCGCCTAAAGCACCACTATTGAACGTAACAACATCCTCAACGCCATTAATATATAGCTTCAATGCTTCACCACTGCGCCATGTCATCGCAATATGCTGCACATCTGTCGTTTGTACATTGGAAGACGATTCTATATTCATTTGGCCTTCAGTGGTTTGCAAACCAATCTTAATCACATTAGTACCACCACCTGACCAACCCTGCTTATCGTAACGCATAAGCAAAGTATCATCTCGACCATCCGGCCCTTCAGTGTCAAAAATTCCACGATCAGTACCAATTTGAGATGCATCAACTGTTACAAAAACTGTAATCTCATCTAAACCATTTAAAAGTGATCCCGGATCAGAAAGGCCTTCCGCAGCTGAAACACCATCAACTATCGGAGTAATCTCATTCACCCCAACATCAATTTCCGTAAAAACACCGCTTTCATAGTAACCATCGCTGAATGTAAAGCGTTCTACATCGACCAATATATCTGTGCCATCAACACCAGTTGTATCCTCAATGGTAAAAAAGCCAAGGTTGCCGGTTAAATTGTAATTACTAAAGGCGCCACTATATATGGCTTCGTCCTGTCCGCCGCCGCCAGTTATCTGGTCATCCCCGCCGCCGCCAGTGAGAATATTATCAGCGTCATTTCCATGAAGGGCATCATTGCCACTGCCGCCGATGGCATTTTCAATCACCGCGCCGTAGGCAATGGCGATGTTTTCGGATAACCCTACTGAGCTATACCCACCTTCTTCAAGGTGAATGGTCACGCCCGTTGACACCGCGGAGGCATCAAACGTATCAGTTCCACCACCATCCCAAATGCTAAGCGCTGCGTTAGGATCAAGCGTGTACGTTGTATCGTCGCTGTTAAATGCTGTATTCGCGCCATAAATTGCCTGAATGGCAGACATGTCGTAGAGCATATAACTTTCGGCAAAGATGTTGCCCCATGGCGAAGTGTTATACGCCATAACGGTAAATTGTTCAGTATTCTCATTGCCCGTCAGGCCAGCATCAAAAGAGTGGATTAGGCCAAGGGAGTGGCCAAGCTCATGCAGAGCCACAAAGTATCCGAGTTCCCCTGCATCCATAGAGTTGGTCAAATTATCATTGACGTTAAACCAGACATCACCGCTGAAGTCCCCTTGATCGGGATAATACGCCCATGCTGTAGGATCATCTTGAGCGGAGACGGTTAAGTTGGCTTGCCCGAATGTAATATCACCAACGCCTGCAACCTCAGTGAAGGTGATATTGGCAAATTCGGAAATGCTGTCTAGAGCTGCGCGCGTGGCAATTTGCATTGTTGTGGTGAATGCTTCGAAATTATTTTGCTCGCGTGCATCAACTGCGTAATAAGACGGTACTTCTGTAACAAAGCTATAGCTCACATTTGCGGCAGTTCCGCCGCCGGGCCCCCATTCATTGCCATGAATAAGTTCGGCTGCGTTATTAACGCCGATATTGGCAGGGGTTACCGTTCCGCCGCCACCTGTTAGCACGGCGAGGTCTTTTAAGGGAGTGGTAATATCAGAAGATAGGCCATCATGGTCACGACCGTTTTGGCAATATGAACAGCCGCAGCCTATTTGAAAACCGTTATTGTCTATTGTTGTTTGGAGGAGTGTTGAGGATATGTCATTCATGTACGTTTCCTGAAATCTAGCTACACCGTATGACAATTAGTACGATATTATAAGAATAACGTCCATAGCTGAAAAGCCAGTAAAATTAGTATGCAAACATGCTTTTTCTGTTTTTTTATACCAATTTTGACTGCCATTGAATCATATAAAAATTGATTTTTTCTGTAAATAATCTTCTCATTGACAGTAACCTTTGTGAATGCTTTATTCCCGCAGAATATTTATTTATTTTTTATAAATACCTGTTAGGTCAAAAGCTTTTATGCCTGATTTAAAAATTGAAACTCATAATGAGAATAGGCAAGATTGGGCCGATATTGCTAAAGCTATTAGTATTGTCCTAGTAGTTATTCATCATACTGTTATCAAAGCCCCCTCACACCCCGGCTATAATGAGATTATTTTGCAAATCAATAATTCTCTGATTTTGTTGATGTTACCAATGTTTTTTTCATATCCGGTTTTTTCGCAACACATGTCATAAAAAATGAATTTAGCGCTTTTTTTCACAAACACATCCTTCCTTTACTGTATTTATATGTTCTATGGTCTTTCTTTAAGTGGATTCTGACGACGGTACTACCAGTCCTTTTCTTGGGATCGGAAAAGGATATTTATTCAATCTTTTATATTATTACTGAGCCTATGGCAGAGCTTTGGTTCATTTATGCTCTGTCCTTTTATTTTTTATTTACGTATTTTACTAGAAGCTTTCCGCCTTGGTTAATCATGAGTTTTGCCATGACCATTTTTTTTCTTTTTTCTGAAAACGGACAGATTTTTGGTCTTGAATTTTTTTACAGAGTGGCCAGGTTTTTCATCTGTTTTTACTTCGGATATTTAATAAGTCCTTATGTGAAAGATTTTAGGAAAAAGATTCCTAGTTGGAGTATTGTGATAGCTCCCCCCTTTTTGTTTGCCTTGTATTTTTTTATCGGAGAATTAAGTCATATTCAGCCCATACTCATGCTTTTTATTATTCTGGCAAATATTGCATTTGGAATTACCATTTCCGAATTGATCTCCAGAACAACATTACGAAAACCACTTTCTTCTCTCGGTAAATATACGCTTGCGATATATTTATTTCATTTTGTTCCGAACACGGTAATGCATAAGCTTGGAATGAATGCTGTTCTTGATCCGTTCATTTTCGTCATATCAACTGTTACTCTCGCGGTAATTGGCTCGATTTTTGCGTATGAGGTTGCCAACAAGATTCGTCTTGGCTGGGTTTTCAAATGTCCTGAAAACTTTTTAGTAAAAAGGAAAATCGCAATATGACTGTGAAAACCGAAGAACTCACTTCGTATATATCAAACTATATTTGGAAAATTACCCCGATGCTTTTTTGGGCAGGGATTTCGACTGTTTTTGCCATTGCCTTTTTCCTTATTAGAAACATTTATGTCGAATTTATCGAGAGCGATCCTAACTCCGCGGTAGTATTTTATGCTCTGTCTTTAATAATTGCGTTATTACTCTGGAGAGTTCAATCAAACGCCAAACTCGGTCCACTGTCCTTAATTAATCGGGGGATGGCCATCTTTGCTCTCATATTCTTGCTACTTGAACCTCCGGTCTTACCTTTAGTTAATGAGCAGTATTCGCTGGCTTACGATTATATAAATATCGGGTGGTATATTTCTACTTTGCTTGCCGCGTTAGCTGTATGGCGGTTTCAGTCACTTTTGTTACCAGTGCTGTTATACATATTTTCACATAAATTACTTTATCCAGCTGTCACATATTTTCCGGCTTCGGTATTTGATATTGTTTACATTTCTGAGTCAGGTCTCTTTGTGATTTTAATTAGTTATTTGGTATTTCTTACTGATCAAAGTATAAAGAAACCCACTTTTTCTAAGATTGCTAACTTTTTCATTAAAACTTACCACCAAATCACCTTTGCTCAAGATAAGGTTTTGGTAGGTTCGGACGAACTATGGAAGCAATATCGTAGTTATGCTCTCGCAACATTCGCAATGACCACAACTGGTTTTCACTTGGCAAATTACTTTTGGTCAGGATTTGTCAAACTTCGCTTGAATGGCGGCCCTACTTCCTGGGTTTTGGAGAACCCTACTGCAAATATTATCATTACCAATATAGAAAAAGGTGCTTTGCCGATAGCACATTGGCCTTGGCTTGTTGATTTTGCATATTCCGGCTTTATGGGAATTTTTGTGGCTATGAATGTCATTGTGTTATTCGCTCAGCTGGCGGCTTTACCGTTTGTTTTTCATAGCAGAAGTCTTATCATCTTAACTATTTTCTTAGATTTTTTTCATCTCGGAATATACATACTTGGCGGTCTTTTCTTTTGGCCGTGGATTGCCAACAACATTATCATTGCAGTTTTACTACACAAGTATAAAAGTGAGATCAGTGGTGCAGCTCCACGTCTTGCAGCAGTATTAGCCATTATACTTGGCTATGCGAGCTGGCTCGGAGATGGTGCACGACTAGCTTGGTACGATGTCGTTGATATCAGGAAAAGTCATCTAGAAGCTGAATTGAAGAATGGAGAGCGCGTCAATGTTCCTTTGTCTTACTTTATGTCTATGTCCTATTCGGCATCCAAGGGGCATTTCTCTATCGCAAAGGATGAAGATCATTATCCTAAATCCAGTTGGGGGGCGGTCTATGATTATGACAGATTGAAATTATCCGGCTCTTGTGTGTCTATCGAAAAACTGAATGAAAAAGAATATGTTGGTTACGCTAAAAGTAACAAACACACTGACTTAGAGACTAAGAAACAGCAAGTCGATAAATTTTTTAGAAAACATCATGCTATGATGCTTGATCGAGAAAGACGATTAGGCAATATGAATATATATATGCGTGGTCATCATCACCCATCAAACCCCTTTTTATATGGTAATTTCAACTCAATTAGTATAAACGATATTCAAAAGTACGTTGTTGTAACCGAGTCTGTTTGCCTTGGATTAGATAAAGGGCAATTAGATAAGAAAGTTTTAAACCGTGATGAATATGCAATCTACGTCAAATGACAAGGCTAAATCAGAACCATCTTATATTGTCTATGATGGAGAGTGCCCGTTTTGCTCTAATTATGTATCGCTTATTAGAATTAGGGACGTTGCCGGGCCGGTTGAACTTATTAATGCGCGTAGTCATCACCCGATAGTAGATAAGCTTTTGAATGATGGTTATGACTTAGATGAAGGCATGGCTTTTGTCAGCGGTGACACAGTCTACTACGGAGAAGAGTGTATAAATAAATTAGCTCTGATGAGTACGCCTTCTACTTTTTTCAATCGTTTAAATGGTTTGGTTTTTCGTCATCGTACCCTATCAAAAATGCTTTATCCCATTATGCGTTTTGGAAGAAATACAACTTTGAAAATTTTAGGCCGAAGATCCATTAAGAGCCATAGATAAGTCAGCACTTACAAAGTTATTATTCAACGCAAGTACCATAAGCACCTTCGGTGATAACACGATCATTATGAAGTCACTCACAAACCGTGAATATGCCTTATCGTAACACTCTACATCCATAATAATTCCTTAATCCATTAATCCGCACAGCTTGTATTCTTTGCCTGTAAGATATTTCATTGATTGAATAAAATACTGAAAAAAAGTTTATCGGTGTCTTCAGATTCGCGTTTTAAAAGAGATAATGGAGATAGGTCAATATCCATTTAGTTCACAAGAATCAATACGCTTTTCTATTTCTTGAATTCGTTGCAAGTTTAAGCATCTACTAAAAAATCTATTTTCTATAAATGGGATGCTATGTTTTTTATGAATATAAATATCTGTATTGCCATCAGGTATTGTTAGTCTTTCGAATGTGTCATTAAAGATAAGAGTTTCTTGAACGAGCAATCCATGATTATCCTTATATTCGTATTTAGCTATACGTTTGTTGTTTTCGGATCTTGATTTGATGTGACCTTTGCGTATCTGGCCGACAGCGTATGGTAATAGCTCATTTTCATACAGCTTACTTATATTATAACGTGCTCTTATCAAGCCAAGAGTTAATCCTATGCCACAAAGCACCAAGAAATGCCCGACGAAAAGCGACAAAATAAAAAAGAGAATTGTGACACCAATGATATCTATAAAAAAATACGTATTTAAATTTTGTAAAGCATTGTTGTTTAAATTGTTGCTTTTTCGTAATTCAATTAGTGTTTCTTTTAAACTATGCGGGTAAAAAATTTCTGTGAGCATCATTTTGTCCATTTTTATGATGATATGAAAAAACATATAATCTGGCCTAACTCAATACTTGTATTGCCATTGAATTTATAGCCTCGGAGATTATTTTTGTCCTATTCTGCGTAAATGTCTATGGTAAAGAGCGTTTAAGATAGGTTTGCCTATATTATTCCAGCAAATAGGATGTTTATGCGACAACCCTATAATCGTAATACAGATAGTCTTTAACGAACAATATTCCCTAAGTGCACGTTTGATAATATTTATTCCAGCCATATGGTTATCAGAAAGCATTTCATGTATACCTATCCAAGCAATTGTATAAGCTAGTTTTCTTGAATGTGTTCTTAAGAAAACGGATTGTGGTCCGATTGTATCTAAAGGATCCTTACCTGTAACGAGTTTCTGAGACATGCATTCAATTGCAAATTTAGAGAGATATATTTGCAAGAGAAGCTTATTTGTATCTTGGCTCACGCCTGTGTCTAAGCGGAAACGTCTGTATAATACTTCTTCTACTATGTGGTAATCACAATACTGACTCATACGAAGCCATAAGTCATGATCCTGCGCATACACGAAAAAGTGACGATACCCACCCACCTTATGGTAAATATCTCGCCTAAACATAACTTCTCCATGCGTGAACATATTATCAATTAGTAAGCGTTCCGTAAAATTCAAACCATTTTCAGTTTTCAAGGTGTATGTACTTGATCCTGTCTTGGCATCGTCGAGTACATGACAACCGACAACACCTATTTTTTTGTTTTTATTAAGGATTTCCGCCTGTTTTGCTATGCGTTCCGGATATGAAATATCACCTGATCCATGTATAGCGATAAAATCACCAGATGCATGGTCAATTGCTTTTCGAATAGAGTTAATAAAGCCCTGATTTTTTTGTGTTATTATTTTTAACCGCGGATCTTGAAATGTGTTTAGTTGGCCTAACGTGCTATCGGTTGAACCATCATTAATAATGATAATTTCTACGTTTTTGTAAGTTTGATCTAACAGGCTTTGCACAGATTCTATGACATGTTTTTCTCTATTATAATATGTGCAAACAATCGTAACTTTATTATGAGACATAGTGTTTCTGCCTTCTAGTTAATTTTTAATAATTTTAACCTTAAAAAGGCTAGATAATATAGACTAGCGCCTTTTACACGATATATGATTTTCTTTGCTTTGTTCGGCTTCAGTTGATCTAGAGGATCGTCGGTTTTAAAAGTAAGCTTTTCAGAAGTTTGGGGGATTTCTTTTTTTAACTTAAGGCGGCTTTGAATATTCGGGTGTTTAAACAGAAATTTTGCAATTAAGGCACCAGAACCCATCGCATAATTCAGCATTAATTTTTGCCCTTCATGTTTACTTCTTCTGCCATGATAGTGAAAAACAATTGCTTCAGGAACATATTCAATAGTGTAACCCGCTAAAAATGAACGCACAACGTAGTCCGTATCCTCGCCAGCTGGTACAGGCGCGCCTGCTCCCATCAAGACGTCAAAATCACCTACTTGATTAAAGATTGAACGAGGAACCATCATGTTACACCCTAATATATCGCCTCCTCCTATTGGGCGAGTGAGTGGTTGCGAAAGGGACCATCTCCTAATTCTAGGGTATGTTTGTATTGTTAAGGGTAAATCTTCGTCATTACCTAAGGCTACGTACCCTCCTCTTAAAATTGGATCCTTATCCTTTTCATAGTGTTTACAGGCTATCTCTATGTAATTTTTTTTCAGGCAGCAATCATCATCCGTAAAAATGAGTAATTCACCCCTTGACTTTCGCGCTCCACAGTTTCGTGCAGCGGCAGTACCTTTTTGTATTTCTATCTCAAGCTTTGCGTTGATATTGCATGTTTTTATCCAGTTTTGAATTATTTCTACGGTATTATCAGTTGAATTATTATCTACAATAATCAATTCTGCTTCTTTCTCGGAAGCTTGAATTGCGGCCTTGATAGCTTCACAGCACTTAGTGATCGCCTTGGCTCTATTATATGTACAAACAATTACAGATATTTCCATTTTTGGTAAGTAGCTATGTATATAGTGAACTTAATTCCTGTTTACTAACAAATTACACAACGCAATAAAAGTAAAATATACCTATACAAAATTCTAATATTAATTATGAAGATAATTATTGGTTCGGTGAGCTGTAAGGAAAAAGTTTTTAGTTTGTTACGTTGTAATTTATTAAAGTGTTAAATGAGTCGCTGCTTTCAAAAACTAGAGTTAAGGATTTTAAATAGATGATGTTCTTATGACTGATATTTCTGAAAATAAACAAGCACAAACATTAAGCCAAAAAGCATTAGGCGGAGTTAGTGTAATGACCATTACTGTTTGTGTGCAAATGGGTTTACAATTGGTTTCTATAGCTATTCTTTCGAGAATTTTGGAACCTAGAGAGTTTGGTGTTGTTGCAGCAGCAAACATTATTATTGCTTTTGCCAATATGTTTTCAGATGTTGCTTTAGGATCGGCCATAATTCAATTAAAAGAAATGACTGAAAAGCATATACGAGTTGCATTCACATTGAGTATGGCCAGCAGTCTCCTTGTGGCGTTGGTTCTTAATTATTCTGCGACTTATGCCTCAGATTACCTTGAAATGCCAGAAATAACTTATGTTATTAGAGTCCTTTCGATTGTTTTCCTATGGACTGGGTTGTCGATGGTTGCAGAAAATATGATGTCCAGAGCGTTTCGCTACAAAACACTCGGCATCATTAAGGTGATGGGATCTATTACAGGCGTTTTTGTTACAATTTTTCTTGCCTATGCGGGATACAGTTACTGGTCAATTGTAATTGGAGTCTTAATGCAGAGCTTTCAGGCCATGTTAATGATGATGGTTTTTCAAAAACATGATTTCCGACCGTCTTTTGATTTAAAGGCAATGAGAGATCTTATGATCGTTGGAGGAGGGTTATCAGCCTCTCGCATTATTAACTATTTTGCTCTTAATGCAGACAATTTTTTTATTGCAAAATTTATGGGAACTGAGAGTTTAGGTTTCTATGATCGTTCCTACAGGCTAGCTGGTTTTCCTGCCCAAATTTTTGATAAAGTTGTTTCAAAAGTAGCCTTGAGCTCTTATTCTCGAGCTCAGCATGATAAGTCACGTATGAATTTTGCTTATCGACGTGGCTTATCTATTACAGCTTTAATAGGGGTACCATTAACCCTTATTCTTAGCTTATTGGGCCCCGAAATCATTCTTATTATCCTCGGTCAGAAATGGGAGGCAGCTATCTCACCATTTGTAATATTAGTTAGTGCAACTTTCTTTCGTGTTTCTTACAAAGTAAGTCAATCCGTAATAATTTCTATGGGACGAGTATATGCATTCGCGTGCATTCAGATTATATATGCCCTGATAGTTATTGTTGGTTGTTATCTTTCCTATCATAAAGGTATTAATGCAATTGCTTATACAGTAACAGGTGCTATCCTCTTTAGCTTTATATTACAAAGCTACTTAGCTTCTAGAATTACAAATTTGGCTGTAATCGATTTTTTTAAAACTATTATTCCGGGCCTCACAGTATCAGCATTACTATTTATGTTTATGATGCCTTGTTTGTTAATTTTCAGAGAATTATTGTCGCCTATCCTGGTTTTCTGTCTAGCGGCAATACTGATAGGAATTTTTTGTGTTATAGTTTTTGTGAGTCCATATAAATGGTTATGGGGAGAAAATGGGTTATGGCTCAGATCTGAAATTGTAAAAATGCTTGAAAAAACTCTCCATATTAGCACCTAGTCCGCAAGATACAAAACTAACTGTTATTTTCTTATACCGTTTCCATTATAAATCACCGATAAATGTTTACATAATTCTCTAGTCACTTTGCAGTCTGCGGTATACCAATTACTAACGATTAATAATTTTGAGATTTTGCACCGATCGATAAGTAAGCTCTGATTTTATTTGTATCTTATTTCGTAAGCTATTTTATTGTCCTAGTAATACATCACTCTGCTACTAAAAACCTTAGATATTAGACTGTAATGAGGTTTCCTAATATTTCCAGAGTTTCAGCATTTAATGTTGATTGATCAGTTATATATGCGATAAGCATAAAATTATCTCCTCCGCCATCAACATCAATCGATATCGCGCCGTGCTCATCAGTGGATCCGGAAGAAGTAAATAAAACAAAGTCGTTTATGGCATCTGTTAGTGGATCATAATCTACTAACAGATCTGAAATATCTATTTTGTCACCTTCGGCGACGCTAAAATCCCTTATGACGTCAGTGAAACCGAAAGTATCACTTGAGCCATAAACAAAGGTATCAGCACCCTCTTCTCCATATAATATGTCGTTATCTGCACCACCATAAATAATGTCATCTCCTCGGTCACCATAAATGATGTTATCTGAGGTGTTGCCAGTAAGCGAATCATTGTGCTTTGAGCCTTGTAATTTTTCGATACTTATAAGAATATCTCCCTCTGCATCGCCTCCTGTATTTATGCCTGTTTCTAAGTTTACGTTAACACCTGTATCAGATCGTGAATAACGGGCAAAGTCACCCCCTGCACCACCGTCAATGATGTCTGCCCCTCCCATACCTTCAAGTACGTCATTACCAGCCAAACCCCAAATAAAATTAGAGCTATCACTACCGTAAATAAAGTCTCGATCCCCTGCTATATTAGATCCGACTACGTTTTCAATATTCTCGTATGTGTCACCAGAAGCATCGCCATCCCATCCAATACCGCTTATTAAATCAACATTTATACGCTCTGCCGAATTACTATAATTTATGGTATCTACACCATAGCCACCGTCAAAATGTTCTGCAGTAAAAGTCGCAAAAAAAGTGTCATTTGGTAATGTTCCTACCACAAAAGATGCAGTAGCATTAGTGCTGGCACCATTTACATCTGTTAGTGTATAAGTAAATGAATCGATACCTGAAAAGCCTGCACTGGGCGTGTAGGAAAAATCTCCTGTATTTGATATTGTAATAGTGCCATTTTCTGTTGAGTATGTTCCGGCAGATACTTGTAATTGGTCACTATCAGGGTCGCTGTCAGCACCATTTCCATTATCATCCATCAAATTACCAATTATAACGCTATCTTGAATGCTGATAAATTCATCGTTAAATGCATCAGGTGTACGGTTCATATCAGAATTTAAGTATAATGCTTGTGCTTCTGCTGCATTCACCGCTGTATCATATATTTGAAAATTATCGATGCTACCATCCCAACCGCCAACGTTTTTAGCTCCTATACCTATAATGAGATCTGTTACATTATCTATTACACCACCTAAAGAACCAGTAGTATTTGTAGGTATGTCTTCTACGCCATCAATATAGAGTTTAAGAGCCCCCCCTGTTTTCCAAGTTATTACAAGATGTTGATTATCAGTAGTTTGAACATTAGAGGCTGATTCGTACTCAATTTGCCCATCTGTTGTTTGTAAACCGATCTTAATGATATTATTACCACCACCATTCCAGCCATCTGCATCATAGCGCAATGTTAAACCATCATCACGTCCATCAGATGTTTCCGTGTCGAATATACCTCGATCTGTTCCTATGTGAGAAGCGGCCACTTGTACTACAATTGTTATTTCATCTAGCCCGTTTAATACATTGGAGGGATCCTCTAAATTTTCAGCAGCGGCCACACTATTAATTAAAGGCGTTAACGCGGGAGGGTTGACTAAAAGTGCAGTAAGATCATAAGTAGAAGTGTCGCTAAAGACGATTTGTTCTACGACTTTATCTGTGTCGCCCGAGTAGAAGTCTTTTATCGTGAGGCCATCTGCCATCATGATTTCTAAATCATTGCCGTTTTGTACAAAGGTAATATCACCGAGTGTTATGCCAGCGCCTAAAGATATTGTGTCAAAACCTGATGTTTCTGTAATGGTGTCATCACCATCACCAGTGTTATAAACGTAAGTATCATCGCCTGTCCCACCTGAAAGTTGGTCGTTACCAGTTCCACCGCTCAAGATGTCATTACCTGATGCGCCAAAGATATCATCATTATCGTCTTGTCCGTTAATCGTATCATGCCCAGGACCACCATGAAGTATGTCATCACCCAAGCCACCTTCGATTAAATCATTACCCGCATTAGACCAAACAACATCGTTGCCTTCTGCGGTTTGGATGATTAAATCACCCAGAACGTGTGTATCACTGGATAGTAAAAGAATGTCATCGCCCGGTGCAGGCAAGAAAATTTCTATGTTTTCGATAAGGAGATTACCAAGCTCATCTTCCAAGCGCCAAAATTGATCAAATGTAACGCCTAATGCAATGTCGTTCGTTCCAGGGCCGCCTGTTATCAATGTATCGTTAAGGTAATAAGTACCGTTTACCGATAGAATTTCACCCGTATATGGGTTGATAAAATTTGAACTAATAGGTGTTAGCGTACCGATAATAAGATCGACAGTCATGTTATTCCCCTTTTACACACACGTTATATACAAAAGTATACACAGTTTGTGATAATACATAAAATTTTATGTAAAATCAAGATCTGATTATTACAATTTATTTTTTATATAAAAATCCGGAAAAAATACTTTATCTCATTATAAAAGCGATACAGAGCCTGTATTGAGGTTTGATCATTGGAATTTTCGAGAAATTATCAAGTAAGTTGATTTACACTAGAGATTTCACTGGACTTTATCTTTGCATGTGCCGTAGCTGCCTTTGGTGATGATACAATCTTCTTTGACCCAACCTTTCTGAATCATTAATCGAGATATATCTCTTCCATCTGACAAAAATGCTTTTGCTAAAACAACTTGTTGATTTTCTTTATCCATTTCGAGAAAAGATACATTTTTCTCGGCTACTTTATGATTAAGATATAGTGAAACTTCTCTGTAATTTCGTTCTTTTTTATCTAGCGGCTTAATACCCCAAAGAAATATTCTTTTACCTGAACGCAATATTAACGCGTTGGTGCCTTGCGTATATTCCACAAAATCATACGTTTTAATAGGGTCATATGGAGCATCTTTGGATATGAGTATGTAAGCACCGGAAATCCCTGATACAAAAAAAACGAAGACAAATAATTTCAAAAAACTTTTATCTTTCTTCATAGTCAGATAATCTCCATATTCTTAGACTCATTGTTTTAATTTATAATACAGATGTCAATCCTTTCACAAAGGATATAACATACAGCGCAATCGAAATGTTCGCTTGATCTGAAGTGAAGACCTAAACCGTTATTAAATTACCTGATGTTTCGAGTGCAGCCTCGTCAGTCAACCCTGTAATGTCATTGAGCGTCGCGATATGGACGAAGTTATCCGCTCCGCCATCTGTATCAACACTAACGATTGAGTTATTACCGCTATCTGTGATTTGTATGAAGTCTGTAATTGCATCAGTGACGGGATCATAACTACTGATTACATCAGATAGATCAAGCATATCACCATCCGATAAACTGAAATCATCGATCGTATCAATGTGCCCCATCGTATCGATTGCACCATAAATGAAAATATCAGCACCACTCTCACCATACAGCGTGTCATTGCCTGCACCACCGTAGATGAGATCGTTTCCTGAACCTGCATAAAGCTTATTACCACCATCACTACCCGTAATATTGTCATCATAATCCGAGCCAGTGATATTTTCGATAGAGATCAAATTATCACCTTCGGCATCGCCGCCAGTATGAACATTGGTCTTGAGGTTCACTGTAACGCCAGCAGCGGAGCGACCATAATTCGCATAATCACTCCCTGCGCCACCATCAATTGTATCGGCACCGCCCATACCTTCAAGTTGGTCGTTTCCGGCTAGTCCCCAGATGTGGTTGTCAGATTCACTGCCATAAATGAAATCACGGTCTCCTGCGATGTCAGTTCCAATGACATTTTCAACATGGACATAGGTATCGTCATTAGCATCACCGTCCCATCCAATACCTGCACCTAAGTTAAGCTTCACTCTGGTCGCCGAAGTGCTGTAATCCACGAGGTCAATACCTGCACCACCGTTATAGTGCTCATATACACCAGAGGTCGCAAATGTTTCATCTGCGTCAGTGGTGCCTACGAATAGTGTTGCCGTTGTCGTATCACTTGCACCGTTGCTGTCTTCGAGGGTATAGATGAAACTATCTGTTCCTGAAAAACCTGCATCTGGCGTATAAGTAAAGTCTCCATTGCTTAGGATCGTTACTGATCCATTTGTTGTAACAATGGTTTCTGCCACAGCGTTGAGAGCATCATTATCAACATCAAAATCTAACCCATGAAAATTATCTTCAAAGAGGTTTCCTACTATGTTGGTATCTATCGCACCTTCAAACTCATCAATAACAGCTTGTGGGGCAACATTGATCGTACCAGGGTCACGTTCATAAAGAACAACATTTCTGTAGAAGCTATTTCCGTTTTGTGGCTGTGCATCATGATCGTTGATAAATGTGAGATAATTAATAAGACCCGTTTGATGTGCACCAACATTAATTGAGAAATACTGCCAATCCCCTGCTCCGGTATATTCATAGTCATCAATAAATGTTGAACCACCCGATTGAGTACCAAAGAGCTTAAAGGGCTGCGGGCCAGTATCGTAATCATCATCGTCATCCAAGCCAAATCCTTGAATTTCACCTTCTATGGTCGATTTATACTCAAAGGTGATATATGTATCGCTTGTGACGTCATATTGCATGGGCACAGCAATTTTCTTCCACACATTACCATCAAGAGCCGCACCTGTTGCACTGTAGATTAGTGAGGCCTCACCGCTAGCATCCTGACCACTATAGGAATTAAAGCCAGTGCTGGCGATATTAATGGCTTCGGGGCTTTCCGGTGTTGTTGTTAAAAGTGTAGTAAGATCAAACGTCGATCCATCATCAAATTCTATTTGTTCAACAACCTTATTACTATCACCAGAATAGAAATCTGTAATCGTAAAGCCACTAGCAATTTGAATATCGAGATCGTTTCCGTTTCTATTGAAAACTAAATCACCAAATGTGATTCCTACGCCAAGTTGAATTGTATCAAAACCTGAGCTTTCCAGAATAGTGTTTATACCATCTCCTAAATTAAAAATATAAGCATCATCACCATCTCCACCAAACAATAGATCATCGCCCACACCACCACTGAGAATATCATTGCCTAAACCACCAAATAGGCTATTAACATCGCCATTTCCAGTGATAATGTCATTAAAGGCTGAACCAATAACACTTTCGATGTTATTATATATGTCCCCATCAGCGTATCCGCCAAGCCCAATACCAATATCCAGATTAACATTTATCAGGGCTGTTGAGTTACTGTAATCGACAGTATCATTCAATCCACTTGAACCTAAAAATACATTATTTGTAGGTGTTCCTGACTGTGTAGAGCCCTGACCAGCGGTATTAGGGTCATACCAGGAAGTGTAGTTTATCAAGTCGTAAGTTGTACCATCCGCTAGAATGAGGTTCTCAATTTGTTGATCTGAACCAGACAAAAACTGATTTTTTATCGTTATTGTATCTCCGCCTGTTCCAACAGCCAGCTCCATATCGTTTCCAAAGCCTGTGGAATTGATCACGATTGCATTTATGTTTGTTGTTTGCTGAAGCCATATTGCATCAGCCAAACCATCGGTATCATCTATTGTGTCATCACCAAATTTTAGAGACATACCTAAACCGTCGACTTCTCCCTCGAAAAGATAGGTGTCGTTTCCTGCCTGACCAAATAATTCATCATCACCTGCCCAACCATAAAGGAAGTTGTTTGCATCACTACCAGTAAGTATGTCGTCATTCTCCGAACCAGCAGCATTCTCTATGGACAAAAGTTGGTGTGTTCCAGCAGCACTAGTGATCGTTTGCTCATCCAAATCTATTTCATATGAATAATTAGAGGGTGCGAAAGTATTGGCAGAAAACAAAAGCACAGTGTCGTTTCCATCACCGCCGTCCACTAAATCTCCACTACCCCAACCTAGAGTAAAGGTGTCATCACCATCTCCACCGAACATTTGATCGGTTCCACCAGAAATATCGGTTATAAAGTCGTTTCCATCGCCACCGTCCAGTGTGTCGTCACCAAGACCTCCCCTTAACGTATCGTCACCTGCCTCACCATATGCTTCTAAACTACCAGTTCCATGTGGCGAATTTTGGGATAAAATTGTTTTAGTCAAAACATCATTTCCATCTCCCCCAAAAACCACATCATTACCGTCAACGAGAGTGAAGGCATCGTTACCTGCCCCTGCGTAGATGAAATCATCCTCTGTAAAAAACAACAACTCATTGTAGGAGTCATCGTTTTCACTTCCATAGCCTTCAATAACAAAACTGCCCAGTTGCGCAGAACTACCATTAGCAAGAATAACTAGGGGGGCGTCAGCCAGATCAATATAATGATCTAAAATGATTTGTCCGCCCCCATAATTTAATTTGTAATCGACAGCATTACTTCCTGAAAAATCTCTGAAAAATCCATTTTCATTAACATTATTACTAGCATCTAAAAATCCGTATGACGAAAAGTCTATTTTGAATGCCGAAAGATCAGTTACAGTATCTTGCGCTCGTACTTCATTTACACCTGCTCCGACTTCAAGTGTATCGTCCATTCCGACAAAGTATAAGTCATCTCCTAGTCCATCAATAAGTGTATTAGCTCCAGCACCACCGTTAATAATATCATCTCCAGCACCACCGTTAATAACATCATCTCCAGCGCCACCAAGAAGTTCATCATCACCCTCTTCCCCAAAAAGTGAATCTGCTCCTTCGCCACCTATTAATTTATCATCTCCAAATCCGCCATAAATAGTGTCATCAACTGAAAATCCTGCAACGTCCCCTTCTATTTCACCGGTAAAAGAAAAAGGATTGTCGTTGTCATTTCCTGACGAGCCTACCGTGGTAACACCTATATCATCTAGTGAAAAATTAAGACCGTCTATCTGGAATATTGCATTTGTGCCTATCTGATTAAGATCACCATCCAAAACAACAGTGCTTGTTGTGCCATTATATAGTGTAATAGAGTTCGGTGTTTCAATGTGACGTATAGCTGAAATGTCATTCAAAGTTACACCATCAAGAATTACAGTTAATCCACCTATTGTGGTCAAATCAAAGGGCTTTATGTTCGTTAAACCACTATCAACTCCTATACGGATAGTATCATTACCACCACTGGTTACTATTGTACTATTAGAACCCGCTTCTGTTTCATAGTAATCATTTCCTGAACTATCGACAGCCTGACCAGAGAACTCGTCTGCAATTAACTCAATACCATCAACAGGTATCGCATAAACAGTACCTGCAGCATCAAATTTAATACCCTCTATGGGGCTACCATTGAAATGATCAACAACGACAACCTTGTGTGACCCTGCTGTTATAACTAGCGAGCCATTTTCTGCTTTTTCAAAAGTTGTTGATGTTTCACTTCCATTCTCCATGAGAATAACACCATTACTTCCTCCATCATTTATGACATCAACGCCATTTCCCGCAACATAAGTGATGTTATCGTAACCATTTCCATCCAAATAATCGTTTTGCGTGCCGCCGATTAATACATTGCCATTGCTCTCTGAAGTGAGAAAATCTTCGCCGCTGCCGCCATCAAGAGTACCAATACCGTTTATATGGTCTGATCCAGCTCCTCCATTTAGTGAGCCGCTTCCACTAATCCAGTCATTTCCTTCACCAGCATTTATGTCATTATTCCCACCCTCGTCCTTGATTACATCATCACCTTGACCAGTCGTAATAACATCGTCATCTAAACCCGCTAAAATGTAGTTATTGCCATCTCCTGCGTTAATATCATTTTCTCCATCGCCAGCATCTATAAAATCATTTCCGTCGCCAGCATCTATTTCGTCATCTCCTGCGCCACCATGTATAATATTATTACCACTCTTTGCATCTATGATGTCATTACCTGCCCCACCGTCAATTCTGTTATCATCTCCACTACCTCCATCTAAGATATCGTCATAAGAGGTTCCTACCACATTTTCTATATCCGAAAGAACATCACCCTCAGCATGCCCGCCTGTACCTGCTCCGGCACCTAAATTGACATTTACTGCCGCATCGGAACCTTGGTAATTAACAGTGTCAATACCGCCGTTGCCATCAATAATATCAGCACCGGCAGAGCCATAGAACAAATCATTATCGGCAGTACCTGTAAGAGTATTATTGCCAGCATCACCAGATAGAGTAAGCCCATCAACAACTACGTCTTGGATATTAGGAGTTGGTAATTCAGTACGCCCCAAATTATTCATTAAAAAGCTTGCTCCATCAGCAAAACTTAAAACCTCAATGTCTCCATCTAAAAATTCTGCAGCATTTTGTATCAATACATTACCCATGTTTCTTGAAGCAATATTGTCGCCAGTAAATTTAAATTGGCCGCCCATGTATATTTGATCCGCTATCCCGCTATCATCAATAATGACGTCTATTTCAGACGTATTTCTATAATAGTAGACATCATTTCCGCTACCTCCTCTTAGGACATCTACGCCACCTTCACCGAAAATAAAGTCTCCTTCACCACCACCTTCAATGACATCATCACCATCACCACCATGCAACCAATCCTGATTAGAACTACCTGTGATATTATCTATTAAACTTGTTCCTATAACTTCTTCAAAGCCATTAATTGTAATATCACCACCTAGGCCATCATTTACGGTAGAAGAAGAAAGATTAACGGTAACACCATTCAGGTAATCAGAAAAATCCAAACTATCAAGCTGAAATAAACCTTGTGAACCGGCATGAAAATCTGCCCCAACTAGACCTTCTGAACCCCTAAAAATGTCACCATAATTTGTACCTCCAAACCCTTCTATACTCTCCACATAGTCAATTTGAGGGACAGAATTGAAAAATCCTGTTTTTGCAATTTCTCCTTTCTTTAAATCTACTTCAATCCTAGATAAGTTCAGAAAGCCATAATCAAGAACATCAAACCCTTGAAGTCCATCGTATATGATTGAATTTTCACCTGCAAAAAAAGTATCTCCTACAGTGCCACCAACAATGTTTGTGCCTATAACGTGTCCGAAATTTTTTAACTCATTTACATTTATGGATAAATCAGAGTTTGAGGCTGTCTCATTGTATAGGTCCACGGTCACTGTTTTTGTGAGTTCAGAGAAATCAATGATATCACGCCCCTCTTTTGCATCGATGGACTCAATGTCGTAGTTCACATCTTCTGTGACAGTTACCCAATCAGTGCTATTTGTTAAAATATATTTTTCGATTGAATAAATTTCGTCTGCCTGTCCAACTAGTTGAAAGAGGCTATCTAGTTGTGTGACTGTTGTATTTTCAATATTCGGGTTATTAATGGTACTAGGGTCGCGATCCGCTAAACGTAAGCCAATGGAGAACTTAACTCCACTGTAATCTAGGATATCAACTCCATCAATAGTAACATTCAGTGTTCCACTACCACCATAGTATTTGTCACCCTCTAGGCCGCCAGTTCCAGATTCCGCGAAAAGAAAATCATCGCCTTTTCCTCCGAACAAACGGTCTGATCCTGATCCACCGAATAAGTTGTCAGAACCCGAATTCGTGCCAGAGGCATTTTCAGAGGTGTCGTTGCCGTAATCACCGTAAATAACGTCATCTCCGCCACCACCATTCAAAGTATCATTACCTCCTCCTCCAAACATCTGATTGTCTAGCAGAGTAGCTGTAAGCACATCATTATCGCCCCCGTTGCCTACGTACACACGCCACTGACTTGATGAGAAACGGAATACGCCATTCAATTCGTGGTACGCAACCAACTCAGGATGTACAGTAAGATCACTGTTATCGCCGCCGCCACTGAAAAAGTTCGTATCCAGCAATATCTGGTCCGTTACCCCAGAAAAATCAGTGATCTCCTGGCCGTCTTCCCTGGTCCGCGCATAGAACCAGCGCTCTGTTACACCATCCACTCGTTTTTCAACATACAGACGGCCATTTGGTTTATTATCGCTACTCCCACTGCCAAAATCCTCAAATGTCGTAACATTTCCTGCAAAGAAAATATCCATAATGTTATTAACAATATCGGGATCGTACAGCTTGAACACCTCCCACGGCTCATCATCACTGCCCTTGAAAATCTCTATCGCGTGTTGCTCCGGTACAGCCACCGGAAAGCGTGGATCAATAGAAGGGGAGACGAGGAGTTGCTCCACCGCCTCGGGTGTTTGTGCACTGGTGAGGCCATCTTTGTACAACACACCCGCCACGACCTGACCGTTCACATCCTTAATCTGGATATCCGTGTCAACGGTGCCCTGAATCGTCTCATATATTTCGAATACACTATCGGAAAGCAAGGCGTTGTAGAGAATTGTGCCAACTCCAGCAACCGCCAATAACGGCACCCCCCCCAACCCTGCGAGCGCTAATCCAGCCGCAATAATGTTCAATGTTCCCGATTCCGCAATATTAAAAAACTGATCCTGATGTTCGGAAACACGGACTCCGCCTGTTCCATCAAATTCCAAATCAACCTGAAACGTTGTTTTAGTTCCCGCCAACGTGCTTACTACGAAAAACAAAGGCTTAACACCAGCCGGCGCTCCAGCAGGGATAAGCGAATCTAACGCTGTAAAAAATGCCTGTTTTATACCTGAATTCGCTGCTTCTAAAGGATCTGCTGTATTGCCCGTAAGTTTTAGCTGTGATTCTGTGTAATAAATAGGTTCAGATGTCATCTGGTCTTGCCTTTCTTAAATAAAACAACTCTTTTAGAAAATTAGCGAATGGTACATTCCTGTTTACGTTTAACGGATCATAGGCAACAAATACTAAATCTCCAGAACTATATTTCTTTATGCTCAATGGATAATCATCACCTACAATGTGAGATATTTCTTTCTTGTCATTCACGTCAAACTGAACTTGCATCGCATACTTTCTAGGATGAAATATTCCTCCACCTCTAGCAAAATAAATACATTCCCCTGGAATAAATTTTCCATAGTTGTATAAATGCAGCACTAGCTTTGTCATTTTATAAAGTTGCTGTTTTAATCCTGCGAATATTGAGATAAATAAAATCCATAATAATGCGAAATAAAACAACGTCATATCAGGATGAATAAGTAAGGGCATGAACGCCAAACAAATTACAAGATAAATCTTGAACTTTCGTAATATGTAACGATTTAGCCGCTGTAAAGCCTCCTCATTAAGATCATCTTTCGTGCGTAAGTCGGCGATGACCTCTTTCAACTCCTTCGGATAGAATAATTCTGCAATCACGCCGCGACACTCCGCAAATAAACGTTATCATTGGCCACCGCCTCCGGCGTTTGTGACGTTGTTAGGCCATCTTTGTAGAATGCACCTGCAACTAATTCTCCAGACGAATTAATCAATTGTACGTTAGTGTCAACCGTACCAGAGAGTTGGTCTTTGAGCTGATTTACGTTAAATTTAATAATTGTGTTTCTTATCTCTTTTGAATAAAAAAGTTCTACAAAATTCATTTCAGAAAAAGTTCTTTCAATTGTATTCGACAATATTTTTGTTTAAGTAAAGTGTTATCCGACAGGCAACATTAGCCTGATTTAATCTCAAAGAACAAACCTTAATTTCTTAATGAATATTATGATATTTTTCTTATGAAAATAGAAAAATAGCCAAAACGATAACTCAATTCAAAACTCCCAAAAATCGACTTTACAAAAAAAGTATCATAGCACTCAGAGCGTTTTGGGGAATATGGAGACCTTTCTTTAATTCTTGCGGATCATCCCTTCAAAGACTTACTTTTTCTATTAAATCGCTCTGAGCATAAGCTACCTAGTTTGGAGCAGAGGTTGAGGTGAAGTGCAGCGTATTTTCTTCATCTATGTTTATCTTATATTCCCAATCTTCAGAGAATTCCTTTTTGCCGAAACATGAGAATTTATTAAAGCGTCCCTACTCTCATTGTATAAAGCCACTGCTTCCGTACTTGCTCCTAGAAAACAACTGTTTGAACGTTTAGTCACAAAGTGAATTTGTATTCTTAAATATAGCCAAAGTTAAAAAACTATAATTTGCATACTACAGATTATCACACATTATTATGGTTAAATAGACGCCGATCCACAATCAAACACGCATTAACCTTTCTTTGATAAGCTCTCGCTTATTAATTACGTCACGCGCAGAAAACCTAAGAATTTTCATACCTTTACTTTCGACATAAGCGTCACGCCTTTCATCATGTTTAACAGCTTCTGACGTAAGATGAATGTCACCATCAACTTCAATATCATAGCGCTCTCCTGTACGAGAATTAAGCATAAAGTCTAATCGGTACTGCCCAAGTATATATTGAGGTATGTAGCTCAATTCCAACTCTTCCAGTATCTCGGCCATTGCTTTTTCAGCTGAATTCATAGGATGCTGTTGTTGTTTTCGGATGCGTTCAGCGTACGTTGCCAGTTGATGTAATGGCGTATCAGGTGAAGCTGCTTGGCACGCATGGAGATCACCAACAATATAAAGTAAATTTTTTGCGCGGGTCACCGTAACGTTAATCAGATCTTTTTGAGCTGCTGCAAATTTTACGAAATACTCCTCCATACCTTCTGAAACGACAGGTGAGTATACCAAAACGTCACACTCACTTCCTTGAAAACTATGTGCTGTACCAATAGTAAAACGGTCCTCAACAGACTTAAACCAAGGGGATTTTGATAACGCTTTGCGCATCTCTTCTACCTGCTTTCGAAAGGGCGTGACTATCCCATAAGAAATGTTTGAATCAGCAAACAATCCTTCTTGAGACCAGCGATCAAATATATCGGCTGTCTTTTCAACTTCTGTTGGATTCCACGCCCCTTTTTTAGCTTTGAGTGTTTTCCCAGGCGTGTTATGCCATATGAGACCATTTTCTTCGATTGGTAATTTATTTTGAAACTGTGATAATCCGACTTGCTCAACTAGTTGTCCGTCATAAAAATTGAGGTTTGAGAACTCTATGATGTCTGGGTGACAACGATAGTGCTGCCTCAAGAAAGAAGCACTATTCGCCGAAATAAAAGAACGATCAAAGGCAGACCTGCGCTTAAAAGACCATTCATCGACAATATCTTCCAAACCTATCTCTTCAGATATTGCGTGCTCAATATCATCCTTTAGTGATGTAATATGTTTAAATTGATGTGGATCACCAATTATAACCGCGCGTTTAGCTCGGTAAAGAAGTGGCATGATAGAGGGAATATTACACTGCCCTGCTTCGTCGATGACTACCAAATCAAATAAAGCAGCTTGTGGAGGCATAATTGCACTTGTTGACTGGTTTGTTGTAATCCAAATAGGAAAAAAACATTCAAGCGTACTTATAGATTTCTCAAGTCGCTTATGGCGCCCTGCACTATAGTCATCAATATCTTTGAAATAGTTGTTAAAAGCTTCTGTAGCATCTTTAATAGTATTGTGAATGTTTTTCAGCCAATTTTTCTCAAACAGTGTTTGAGAAACTTTTGATTTTTGCAATTTCAAATCAAAAATATCAGAGACTGAGGAATGATGAGCTATTTTTGACTCTAAACGTCGACGCTTTCCGATACACAAAACCCAGCTTTCATGTAGCTGAAGATACTTAAGGGTTTCATGTGCCTTGCTGATAAATTCGTCCCAAGGCTCATCAGAAAGTAGCCAATTTTCATACTCTGATAAATATTGATTATTTCCACATAGTTCAGTGAGCAAAGCGTTATGTTTGCTTGTAAATTTTTCTAAACCGAACAATTTACGGCGTACCCAAAACCAAAACCCTAAATGGCTATGTCTTTTTAAATTTTTTAAACAAGCTTGATCTAAAGCTATTGGATCAGTATCGACAAATTGTCCGACCCAATTCTCCGGAAGTTTTTGTTCTATAGTTTTCTCTTTGCTATGTAGCTTTGAAATCTCGTCTTGTAGAAGCCGTGCCTTTTTCAAAGATGCACGTGCCTTGGTAATACTGCTTTCCAGATTTCCCAATTCTTCCTTTTCTTTATCTAACGAAAGAGAAGTAAGAACACTTGTTTCTACGCGTTCCAGTAAAGAATATATGGTTTTGTTACAAGCTTCCCTCTTACTCCGATTGCCCAACCGCATGAGCCAATTCCCTGAACTTCCAGTATTCTGACCTAAACGCTCATATACCCCATCAACAGGCATATTATTATTACTCGCAAAAAGAACTGTTTCATTGTTATATACAGCGCTAGCCAATAAAGCCGTAACCACTTGTGTCTTGCCTGTTCCCGGGGGACCAGTAACTACTGAAAACGGTTCTATCAATCCCTTTTCTACAGCTTCCTCTTGTTGAGCATTAAGTAATCCAATTTCCAAAATAGATGGCTGAATTGTTTGAGGGGTATTTTCTTGTTTGGTGTTTTCCTCAGGATTAGTGAAATACTTTAAAGCTGTGTCCTTAGTGTGAGCCTTCTCATCTTTGAGTAACTGCGTAAGATCATAACGTAACCCTGAGCTCGAACTATTGAGATTAGTACGAAAAAGAATAGGCTTCATTTGCCACTTTTCTGCTTTTCCAGAAAGTGATGGAATATACTGTTCTGCAGTCTTCATACGTGCATCGAAACTGCCAAACTCACCTTCCAATTCTTCACAAATACGTTGTGTTTCCTCTATGCCATAGCGCTTCATAAAATGCATACGGTTCACAGAGAAACTTTTGATTTGTGGAAGAATTACCAGTGTATCGTCATCAGAAAATTTAGCCTTTACTTCCGTAAAGAAGAGAGGAGAAAGCATGTCTTTATCATCTACAAAAACTGGAAATCCATAATAAAGGTCAATTAACGTTTCTGTTCCTGGAGCCTTACGTTTAATAAAGTTTCTTTGCTTTTCGTCCGTGATAGAGAACTCTTGTTGAGGTAAGTCTTTTGAAAATAGACTTTCTTCCTTATTATTGTGCGAGACAATATGGGTTTTATTTTCCTGATTTTTTCTGAGCTTTAAATGTGTGGCTTCTTCCGCATCCATGCAGGAGAGATAATATTTTAGCAGAGATTGGAAAGTTTTCTGATCCATGTACCTTATCTTAAGCTAGTTTACTTAACCGCTTGTTTTCAGATCCTGAATTTTACCATGTACGCTTTTATTACAACTACCATATTTATGGTGTTTGTGTAATAGAAGGTTATATTCTTCATTCTCATCTAAATCTGAAACAGGTGAGTTACGACCTCTTCCCTCCCATTATATATGAGTAGTGTTTTCTATTATTCCAGTTGATACCCGCCTCATAACGAGCTAACGTCCTGTTGTGAATGTAGTTTTGCATTCTCCGGGGCTTAGTAACCCTGCACGAGCGGCTGATATCGCCGTCAAGATGTCGCCTTTCGGTCTACGACCGGGAGGCGGCGATGTATGTCCAAGCCTCGCGGCCAAAGATCGTCGCGGTTGTCTCGTGCAACTTACTAACTCCCGGTCACCAAGAGCAATCTTGGTGACTTTTTTATCATCAGGAGGCAAGGATGAAGCATAGGGTACAAAATATAGGCGCTATAGGCGAAAGTACAGTTACAACAGAACTGCTCTGGCAAGGCTGGGCACCTGCCAATCTAAATGCTATCATTAGCAACGCCCCAAACGTCGATATTTTGGCAGCAAAGGACAATAAAACCATTGCGCTTCAAGTCAAAACGTCTGGACCAAATTCAAAAAGCATGCTCCGCCTAGGATATTCAGGCAGTGAGGCTATATTTAATACTAAAAATGGGCCTCAAGCTGATTTTATTATTTTCGTGCGCCTATTCGGCTCTTCCAATTATGAGTGCTATATCGTGCCAGTAAATGAAGCAGAAAAAGTCGCGCGTAAAACGGCTGAAGACTGGCTGGATACACCAATGAGAAGTGGGTTAAAGCGTGAGCCTAATTTTGAACGCTGTATTAGATTTGAACTAAATAAGAACCGTCCCGCGGTTAGTAACTACAAAGAAAAATGGCAGCATTATTTAAACGCTTGGTATCTACTAGAAGTTTAAAGATCTTTGACAATTTTGACGAAGTTGTATAATTATAAGTTCACTTGGGACAGATTTCTCGAAAGAGGTTAAGACCTAATGCCGGTTCAGTCCGGGACCAAGCCGGCGAGAGCTCTAAACGTGGTAGCTCTCTTAAAGCTAACGTTAAGTGCCTACAACCAAGGCCGAACCAGATAGCACCGACATTTTAGTAAACGTTTTTTAACGATGCTGAATGTCGGTTTTTTAATGGGTACTTTTACTCTCAATGATTCATCGACATTCAGCTCCGACATAAAGGAGAAAAGAAATGTCGATTCAAAAGAAAGCTGTAGGTGACTTTAAGACCGAAAAACTACTTGAATATCAGCTCATTGATATTCATGAACTCAAACCCTATCCGAACAACGCTAAAAAGCACCCCCCAAAGCAGGTGGAACAAATTGCTGGAAGCATGAAGCAATTTGGTGTGATTAGCCCGCTCATAATAGACAGCTCACTTGAAATCATTGCAGGCCATGGGCGCTATGAAGCTGCGAAACTTCTAGGTCTCAAGAAACTTCCGGTTATTCTGATCGACCATTTATCTGAAGCAGAAAAGAAAGCTTATCGTCTTGCGGACAATCAGCTCACGCTCAACACCGGTTATGATGATGGCTTGCTGCAGATCGAAATCACCGAACTCATAGCAATGGATTTGGACTTTGATTTGGAAATCATCGGATTTGAAACAGCAGAGCTGGATATTATTATTGATGGTAATAATATCATAGAAAATGATCCAGCTGACAACATTCCAACCGTTGATGAGAATAGCCCAACTGTCACACAATCCGGTGATGTTTGGATTATGGGTGAACACCGTCTGATCTGCGCCGACTCATTAAATGAGCAAAGCTATAAGGTACTACTCCTAAGCGAAACAGCGCACATGGTTTTTACAGATCCACCATACAATGTAAGCGTTAAAGGCCACGTTTGCGGCAACGGCAAGATCCAACATGATGAATTTGCCATGGCGAGTGGTGAAATGTCTGAAGCTGAGTTCATCAAATTTCTGATCACCTTCATCACGCTCATCATCCAACACAGTCGCGACGGATCAATGCATTATATCTGCATGGATTGGAGGCATATCTTCGAGCTCCTCAGCGCTGGTCGTGCACATTACACGGATCTTAAAAACATTTGTGTCTGGAACAAAGACAATGGTGGAATGGGCTCTTTCTATAGGAGCAAGCATGAGCTTGTGGCTGTGTTTAAAAACGGCTCTAAACCGCATTTGAATACAATTGAGCTTGGTAAACATGGACGTTATCGCACCAATGTATGGGATTATCGCGGTGTTAACGGCTTCGGCGGTCAGAGTGATCTTGCAATGCATCCTACCGTCAAACCTGTTGCCATGATTGTAGACGCCATCAAGGACTGTACACGTCGCAATCACATTGTCCTGGATCCATTTGCAGGGTCGGGATCAACCTTGATTGCCTGCGAGAAATCGGGGCGTCAGGCGCGTTGTATCGAGCTCGAATCCAAATACTGTGATGTCATCGTCCGCCGCTGGCAAAAGCTAACAGGGCTGAATGCCATGCACGCTGATACAGGCAAAACATTCAATGAAACTCAACAAGAAGGGCAAAACGATGAGTAAGAAAAAATGTACGGATGGGCGCCGCAATAACCGTCCACCCAAAGCGCATCAATTCAAACCTGGTCAATCAGGTAACCCTAAAGGTCGCCCGAAAGATGATGATCGTATGAAACGCTTGTCAATGGATGGATTTAGAAGCCTTATCATGAACGAAGCCTATAAGGAGGTCAAAATTACAGAGGCTGGGCGCACAAAAACTGTGCCTAAGCTCTATATAATGGTCTCACAGCTTTATAGTAAGGCTGCTAAGGGCGATGTTCCGGCTGCCAGACTTGCAATGAAGCTGATGGAAGCTGCTGCATCACAGAATGATGAGGCTTTACGCGATTGGACGTTGGCATGGTTTGAGATGCTGGAACGTAAGCTCAGGGCTGAGCGTAATCCTGGATCGCTTGAGCATCTTGACGCGATGTATCCATATTACATGTTCAAAAAAAATATGCGCCGTGTAGAGGGTATCGAGAGATGGCCGATAGAGGATGGAGAGCCTTATGATGATGCGGATTGGCATGCGTTCATAAAACACCATGATTTTCTCAAAAAAAATGCGGATCATGTAGTGCCCTGGCCGCTTGATTATCCGAGTGATGATCCCGGTGAAGAGACGGAAAAGGCATGAAGCTAGCCAACTGAGCTATGAGCGGTTTTATCGCTCTAGCTCATCTTCTTTCTTTGCGATCGAATTCAAAAGCCTCTGATCCAGTTCTTTACCATTTACCCCGTAGTGTATTTCACGATGGCAATTGGGTGTAATGGCCGCCACTTTACGAGGATCGTCTAGCCCCTTGTCTGAAAGCTTTAGAATATGGTGTGCCTCAAGATACGGCGCACCATCTTTTTTTACAAAAGGTGCTTGAGCGCCACAGCATTCGCAAATGCCATTGGACCGCTGTAAAACATACGCTTTAATATCATGGTGCCGTTCGTAAAAGTTTTGCTTTCCTTTACGAGATATTAAACGAGGAGCACTGGTCGCTGCTTGATAGGCTCGTGTACGCAAATCACCAAGTGCGGCTTTCTGATTAGTGTGAGTAAGCTTAACTTCATCCCACTCTTCGTCGATATTCAAAAGGTGAAAAATAATGCCTTGGCGATTTGTACCTTCTCCGTCAGGAATGGTTTTGATTTCATGAGATGTGCAAGCAAATTCTCCCAAGAAACGATAAGGTCTACCTTTGCCTAGTTGTTCAAAAAGTAAAATGTCCCTGCCATCAACTTGATGGTCACGGATAGCTTTGTTGCCCTTTGTAAAGGTCATGTCGCCAATCTGACCTTCGCCAGTATAATGATATAGTCCCTCATCATCCCAATCGTCTTGATAGCCGTATTGACCACCTGATGAGCCGGTAAAAATAAAAATAAAAGGGAAATTCTTACACGGGGAGATTCCTGATTGTCGGCTTCCACCAAAACGATCATGAATATCACGACTGCGATTATATAACTGTCCAATTTGAAAATTATGCATGAGCAACTTGTAACACTTAATGACTGCTACTTACAAACAATAGAAGATTCGACTGGACTTCACTGCGAAAGGAAGCGTGTATGGCTCTGACATTAACTTGTGAGGGCCATATGAATTTAACAGACCTGCCGTTAAATGAATTACGATCACGTTGGGCTGAAACTTGGGGAAGGCAGCCTCATGGGACGATGGGGCGAACAATGATGATTGAGAGTATTAAGTTTAAGCGAGCTGATGGTTTGGCGCCGGAGCAGCAAGCTCGGTTAGATGAATTAGTGCGATCCTATAAACGCAATCCGGCCAGCTTTGACAAAGCGATCGATCTTAAACCTGGGGCACAGCTAGTTCGCACATGGAGGGGACAAAAGCATTGTGTAATAGTCACACGCGGTGGATTTGATTATGAAGGCAATATCTATACCAGCCTGTCTCATATAGCCAATACCATCACAGGGTCACGCTGGAATGGTTGGGTGTTTTTTGGTCTCAAGAAAGCAGGCGCATCATGAAAAAGATCTGCGCAATCTACACACGGAAATCGACAGATGAACGCTTGGATATGGAGTTCAATACGCTGGACGCACAGCGGGAGGCTTGCGAAGCCTATATCATAAGCCAACGCTCAGAGGGCTGGGCAACTTCGCCGGAGCAATATGATGATGGTGGGTTTTCAGGGGGTTCGCTTGAAAGGCCAGCACTTAACCGTTTAATCGAAGATATAAAGACCGGAAAGATCAATGTCATCGTCGTTTATAAGATAGACCGCTTAACGCGCTCGCTGACAGATTTCTCAAGGCTTGTTGAGGTCTTTGATGAATACGGGGTCACCTTCGTCAGCATCACGCAGAGCTTCAACACCACAACATCAATGGGACGGCTTACACTCAATGTGCTGCTCTCCTTCGCACAGTTTGAGCGTGAAGTGTCTGGCGAACGCATTCGCGATAAGATTGCGGCATCCAAGGCCAAAGGCATGTGGCAAGGTGGGCGTCCGCCATTTGGTTTTGATCTCGGAGATCGGCGCCTAATTACGAACGAAGAAGATGCATTGCAAGCCAGACAGATATTTGAACTGTATTTGAAATTAGGCAATGTCAGGGCGTTAGAGCGAGAGCTCAAAAAACACGGCATTAAAAGTCGTCAGCGTGTATCAGAAAAAGGCTCCCAGTATGGCGGTACGTATTTTAGTCGAGGAATGCTTTATAGCTTGCTGAAAAACCCAGTCTATGTTGGCAAGATTTCACACAAAGGGAAAATCCATGAGGGGCTGCATGATGCCATCATTCCAACTGAGATATGGGATGTCGTACAAGCGAGACTTAAAGATCAAGCTCAATGTTCAAAGGGAATAGTGCGAACACATCACCGGAACATGCTAACGGGACGAATATTCGACGAGCAGGACAATCCGTACACGCCTGTTTTTACGAATAAGAAAAACGGCAAGAGATACCGCTATTACACAAACAAAATTTTAGCTGAAGACAAGCGGCATCCAAATTACAGGCGCGCACGATTTCCGGCTCAGGAAATTGAAACCGTGATTGAGAGGAGTGTACGAAAAGAGCTTCATAACTTTGCATACGAACCCGCAGGTGAAAATTTCGAATATCTGATGAAGCGTCAAGATACCATTCCTGCTTATAACTTGGTGCGTGCACTAATCACAAAAGTGATTGTCCATCACGATGCGTTAGAATTGCACCTTCGTCCAAATGAACTGGAAAAGCTTGCGCAGAAACATCTTGGCATTATCTTGACTTGTGCCGCAGAAGAAGCGGTCATAGATGTACCGTATCGATCGGAGCGAGCTCAGGATGGCGCCGTGGTTATTAAGTCGAAAGACAAAGACGTCTTTGATCTACCGCCCAAGGCACTTAAGAAACTAATTCAGGGTGTCATCTGGAGAGACGCGCATTTCGATGGCATGGCAATTAAAGCCATCGCACGGCGTGAAAGCTGCTCTCATGACTATGTCAGTTCAGCAATTTTCGGCAGTTTTAAAACTCTTCAAAACACGGCCTGATTTCCTGTTATTTCCCTGTTTCTAAAACGCCTTTTTCCTCTGCAAGCTTCGGTTTCTCTAGCTTTCGTTTGAAACTTGAGATCAAAAACTGAATCCAATTCCTGTTATTTCCCTGATAAAGCAGGGATTCATGGCGCCGACACGTGGCGAAATGACCGTTTGAGAAAATGAGTGAGAAATAGGGTGTTTCGAGCATTCTCTGCACGTGCCGAATACGCACACATCACGAAGGCGCGCGGAACGCTGGGCTTCACGCGCTAAATTCTCTGACACCGATGGATTGGAAGACTAAATGGCAGGGGCACCAGGACTCGAACCCGGGACCTACGGATTTGGAATCCGTTGCTCTACCAACTGAGCTATACCCCTATATGGTAAACACTATATCATAAAGAAACATAATGCGTTTGAGACTTTTAAACGAGAACGATATTTTTGTAAACTATTTAGAGCATTCTTTGTATACAACCCTATACAACCTTCTTTTTCTTACCGCCTGAGCCCTCAAAAATTTGCGTATTGGAATCCAGAAATTCCGCATGTAAATCAACCGTATCACGCACACCTATATCATCATAATGCCGGTCCAGCCAAGTTGTCATGGCATCGCGCCCTTTATCACGCAAGCCCGTCAAAAAGTTCCAATCAGAATCAAACTTGCTAGCCACTGATAAATCGCGCATTGCATCATCTGCACGGATAGAATGCACAAGTACATTGGTAAAATTATTTTTATGCTCATCTTTGAGCATGTCATGCTCGATCAGTTTCTTCACAAAGGCAATGGCGCGCATTTCTTTCAAAAGTGAATCGTTAAAGCTGATTTCGTTAATGCGGTTCATGATGTCGGGCGCGGTTGTCGGGGTTTCCGCGCGCTCCATAGGGTTTATATGCATGATTAAAACGTCACGCGTATCCGTTTTATAAAAAAGCGGATAGAGCGCGGGGTTCCCAACATAGCCACCATCCCAATAATCTTCACCTTCAACTTCCACCGCCTTGAACAGAAACGGCAAACACGCCGAAGCCATCGCCACATCAAGGGTAATTTCATGCGTATCAAACACCTTAACCTTGCCCGTTTGAACATGCGTTGCACTGATAAACAGTTTCATGCAATCACAGGCGCGTAATTCCTCGAAATCGACCGTTTTTTCCAGCACATCACGCAAAGGATTATAATCAAACGGATTAAACTGATAGGGCGATAACACACGGGTAA
Source organism: uncultured Micavibrio sp. (assembly GCA_965263215.1). Taxonomy (GTDB): domain Bacteria; phylum Pseudomonadota; class Alphaproteobacteria; order Micavibrionales; family Micavibrionaceae; genus UBA1672. The sequence goes on along the minus strand of OZ253663.1, from coordinate 696,693 downwards.
TTGAATCGAACATGAAGTAGGAAAAAGAATCATCGCCGCCCCAAGGCAAGTATTTTTCCCAAGGCATTTGTTTTACCGGATTGGCCTTCAGCCCTGCGTTATGAATGCCCCACCAGAAGTCATGAAGTGCTTCACGTGCCTTTTCCGGTCCGCCTTTATACATACCCCACGCCACCGCGCAGGCATTCATCGTACCCGCACTGGTTGCGCATATACCATCAATGTCAATGCGCCCGTCTTCCAACAATTTATCCAGTGCACCCCACGCATACGCACCGTGCGCACCGCCCCCCTGTAAGGCCAGATTAATCGTTTTTTCCGGTTTGGTGTGCTTGGCTTTGGGCACATAACTTCCTTTGTTTTAGGTATCTCACCTGAATGACGATCATTCACTCACATTATTCTAATGTATTAAGCAGTAACGTGTGCGGACAGCGATCATCTTTTTTAACACAAGCATCATACACATTTCGGCTGATCAGTTTATCATTCACCTGCCAGACATAATGTACTTTCGCGAGCGCATCCGACAAAGTCCCTACCAAAACACCCCCCATAACACAGGCCGTAAACACAACCAGTGACATATCAGTGAACGAAAACCCATCATCCTTGAAACTGGATGCCATCAGCAGCAGCATAATCACAAAGAATAAATAGAACGACGCAAACAATAGCTTATACTCCATCGTACCATGAAAAATGAACAAATAGAGCGTGTCATATTCAAAGACCACAACGCTTAAGACAATCATACCGGCAGAGACAAGCGTCAGAAAAAACGCACCGATCAACGTGTAGGTTTTTCTAATTTTGAAATCCACAACGCCATAGGGATTAACTTCGTTGCATGTATGAATGATAATCGGCAAAAATGAAAAAATAAGCGCCGCCATAATCAAGACCTGATAAATCAGATAGGCGTGAAGATCAAACAAGTGCCCGAGGCTCATAATCATCACCATCGGCAAAAATCCGACAAAGATCGGCAGGCAAAAATATAAATACCTGTTGTAATTAATGTAATCCGCAGCGTCTTGAAACATACGCGCCATATACATAAAGATGAAACCACTTGCGGCCGATAAAATTGTTAAATTCAACAGCACGAAAAAGTTTTTAATCACCACAAAAATAACGGTGTATGCCCCCAAAGGACAGTCATATAAATACTTTACGTTCGTGGCGACAATGCCTGTGTGGTGACGTTCACATATAATTTTTCTAATACCCACCTGAAGAGAGTCAGATAAAAAATCGAAAAAGTAAGGCAATAAATATAAGTAAAATGAGAACGGCACATATATACAGGCCAGAACAACCAACCAAATAACCGCACGCGCTTTTACCTTAATCGCCCCGAATATCAAAAGGCCAAGCAACACACAGGCCATAGAAATAAAGATAAACTCCATAAAGGGCTGAAAATAAAACCAGACATTGAAAACAAAAAATTCCTGCTTTGGCTTTGCAGGATAGTCAATCAACATCAAGTCAGGATCAGTAAAGCCAAGCGGCACAAGCAACGCCAACACACAAACAAGATAAAAAAGTACAGAAACAATCTTGTGCCAATTCTCAGTGTATCTTTTTTTGTTCATTTGACAGCGCCCCCGATTGCCGAAATAAAAAGAAAGCTTTTTGAAAAAATTTACTATACGAACAGATGACATTTTGCTTTTAATGTCAAATATGTAAAGCTGCTTTCTTATAAATAAAATAGAGTAACTATGAAATTGAAAAAGAACAAGAATACGAAGCCCTCTTTATACGGTCTGCATGCTGTGCGCGAGGCATGGCTGAATGAAGACCGTACGGTTCATGCACTATACATAACCCCACAGGCGAGCCGAAATTTCGAGAAGACCGCACTAGAGGGCACGAATTTAGGCATACGTCGTCCGAAACCAACCGTGATTGAAAAGCAAAAGCTGGATAAGATGCTACCTAAGGGGGCAGTCCATCAGGGCATTGCCCTATCCTGCTCCCCTATCGAAGAAATGGATGAGCGCGATCTCGCGATCAGATTACACCTTAAAAAGAACTCGGTTGTGGCGATACTCGATCAAGTCACAGACCCGCATAATGTCGGCGCGATCATTCGTAGCGCGAGCGCGTTTGGTCTCGATGGATTAATCCTTCAGAAAAAACACGCACCCGAACTGGACGGTGTTTTGGCCAAAACGGCCTGCGGTGCACTTGATCACGTCCATATTGCCAAGGCCACAAACCTCAGCCGCGCCATCGAAGAATTTCAGGCCATCGGCTATCTGGTTGTCGGCTTGGATGAACGCGGCGAACAGACCATTGATAATCTGGCGCAGGCCACCCGCAATGTATCGCCAAAAAAGAAAACCGTGAGCAAACCTCTGGATGTCGCGACGTCACCGAAGATTGGTAAGCATGACAAGTTTCTGTTGGTACTTGGCTCCGAAGGGGGCGGCATCAGACATAACGTGAAAGAAAAATGCGACGTTCTGGTCAAGCTCCCGACTCACGGTGCAATCGCCAGTTTGAACGTATCAAACGCCGCGGCAGTGGCTTTTTACGTAATGAGCTCACCTGACGACGCGTAAATAAAATGCACTTCTCGCTATAATTCATGCAAAAGTATGGCAATTACAAAAATATGGCGAAATATCGCTTATTTTTTTGACAGATCGCCCCACACCCTGTTAGTATTAAAAACAACGAAAGACAAAACCTTTAAGGGGAAAAAAAATAACACAGGGTATCGGAATTATTTCTTGCTGTATCGTGGTAATGTATGTTACCTCTATGGTCATGGAAAGATTGCGGAGACGCGAAAAAATAAGAATTCATTCCCGAGCACACAAAAGAAAGAATAAGCTCAGGTAAAAGTGAAAACGGTTCAACCCGCTGCTGGCGAAACTCTCTGGTATTTTCGTCAGCTTATCACCCCAAACTCAAAGGCCCTCAGAACTTGTTTCTAGGGCTTCTTTTTTGGGCGAATCAAAGGGGGTAGTGAAACTGGACGGTGTGTAATTTAACCATCAGAATTATGCCTCGTTGTCTAGAATTTCAATTCCAATCACTTTTCCGTCCTTTGTCTTATCTAAGATTATATCAACATCACCTTCGGGCGTATCAAACCTTAGACACTCTTGATGATCAGCCTTTACACCTTTAGCTCCAAAAACACGAATGTAGTAGCATCTGTGTGATACGTTACTTATCAAATCTGCATTTTTGAAAGTTTTTTCACTCATCAGTAATACCTTTCATTCAAAAAATATTCGCCAAATCACCTTCACCCAAAACGCGCCATTTTCCCTCCTCCAAATCACCGAGACCTAACCCGCCCGTCTGAAAACGGTGGAGCGTCGCAACTTCATTCCCCAACTGGTCGAACATACGACGGATTTGCCTGTATCGCCCCTCATGCAGAATCATAACGCCTTCGCGCGCACCTTCTGCTTTCCAATCGGCAGGCTTCAGGGGTTTTTCCTCCCCCTTCATCGTAAACTCGCCCGATTCGAACAATGCGGTTTCATCCCCGCGCAAATCATCACGCAAGCCAACGCGGTAATATTTCGCGGCGTGGCTTTTCGGATGGGTGATACGGTGGAGCAAATCCCCATCGTCGGTCATCAGCAATTGACCCGTTGTATATTTATCAAGCCGACCAACCATGGAGAATTTCGGCTTACGCCCCTGAAAACGCTCAGGCAATAAATCATAGATAATCGCGGCGGGGTCTTTATGCGAACAGGTATAGCCCGCAGGCTTGTTCAGCATAATGGTAAACGGATACATCGGGTCGAGCTTCTCCCCGTCAAAGGTCACGCGCCCTTCCTCCACCAACGCCATATCAATCGACAGAGATGGCTTCGTCACGCGCTCCCCGTCAATCTCCAGCCATTCATTCTTGATCGCCATGGTCATTTCCCTGCGCCCGCCATAGCCCAAATTGGCCAGCAGACGATCAAGACGGATTGTTTTTTGTTTATCGTTCTTCACGGTGACTAGACTTTCCTTTTTTATGCGTTACCTTACCCTTATGAGTGATGAAAATGAACTATATTTAATCGACGGGTCGGGTTTTATTTTCCGCGCCTATTTCGCCATGGCCTATTCCCGCAAGAGCGGTATGACCAACCCTGACGGCATAGAGGTCGGCGCAGTGTTCGGCTTTACCAATATGCTACTGAAGATGCTACGTGATTATCATGCTCCCTATATCGCCGTGATTTTCGATGCCGCGCGGGAGAATTTCCGTAACGATATTTACGCCGACTACAAGGCCAACCGTGATGAAACACCGGAGGATTTAATCCCGCAATTCCCACTCATCCGCGAGGCCACAGAAGCGTTCGACATGCCCGCGCTTGAGGTGGAGGGCTACGAGGCCGATGATTTAATCGCCGCCTATACGCGCCTTGCACTAGAGGCAGGAAAGAAGGTCGTGATTGTGTCTTCCGATAAAGACCTCATGCAACTGGTGCAGCCGGGCGTACGCATGCTCGACCCGATGAAAAGCATCTGGATAGAGGAAGAACAAGTCATCGAGAAATTCGGCGTTACCCCCGATAAAGTCGTTGATGTGCAATCTCTGGCGGGTGATAGCGTTGATAACGTGCCGGGTGTGCCGGGAATTGGCGTAAAAACCGCCGCACAACTGATCAATGAATATGGTGATCTGGAAACCCTTCTGGAGCGCGCGAGCGAGATTAAACAAAACAAACGCCGCGAAAAACTGATTGAGCATGCGGAAGATGCGCGCATCTCCAAACAACTCGTTAAACTGGATGAAAACGCGCCTGTGCCAATGTCACTCGCGGATCTGAAAACCCATGACCCTGATAAACCGGAGCTTATGGCGTTCCTGCAAAAACATGCGTTTAATTCCATCATTAAGCGTTTGGGCGGGGAAACCGTACAAGTTGCCACAGCGCCGCAAGCGACGAGCGATGATCCGCATATTGATGATATCGTCCTGCCGCCAGTCTCAGACAACGCATATACGCTTATTAATGATGCTAAAACCTTACAGACATGGATTGATGATGCCTATAAAACGGGCATTCTGGCGATTGATACCGAAACCACGAGCCTGACCCCCGCCAAAGCCGATTTGGTCGGTATATCCATTGCCTCCACTGTGGGCAAAGGCGCGTATATCCCTCTCGGTCATGTGCAGGAAACCGACTTATTCGGCGCGGCATCCAATGATGATGACATCGCGCAAATGAATAAGGCGGAGTGTTTGAAGCTATTGAAGCCCCTGCTCGAAGACCCTGCCGTCATCAAAGTCGGACATAACATGAAATATGACTGGCAGATGTTCGCGCGTGAGGGCATAGAAATTACACCGTGCGACGATACAATGCTGATCTCCTACGTTCTTGATGGCGCAAGCCACAGCCATTCCATGGATAACCTTTCCATCATGTATTGCGCACATACGCCGATTAAATATGAAGAAGTCGCGGGCAAGGGAAAGTCACAAGTCACCTTCGATAAGGTGGCGATCAAAGATGCGCTCGATTATGCCGCCGAAGATGCGGAAGTGACATTAAGGCTCTACCATATCTTAAAACCCCGCTTGGCGCGTGAAAAGATGGTCAAGGTTTATGAAACCATCGAACGCCCGCTGATTCCCATCATTGCTAAAATGGAACTGGAAGGCATTAAGGTTGATCCCAAAACTTTGCACGCTATGAGTGAAGATTTCGGCAAGAAACTCAAGACGCTTGAAGAAGAAATCCATGAAATCGCGGGACACCCGTTTAACGTGGCCTCCCCCAAACAAGTAGGTGAAGTGCTGTTCGATGAAATGGGATTACAAGGCGGGAGGAAAACAAAGACAGGCGTACATTCGACGAGCGTTGATATCCTCGAAAAACTCGCACTGGAAGGCCATGAGATTGTCGTTAAAATTCTGGAATATCGCGGCCTCGCAAAATTGAAATCCACCTACACTGACGCTTTGCAGGAACAAATTAACCCCGCAACGGGCCGCGTGCATACATCTTATCACATGACAGGAACCAGCACGGGGCGGCTTTCCTCCTCCGATCCGAATTTGCAGAACATCCCGATCCGCACCGAAGAAGGACGTAAAATCCGCGAGGCCTTTGTCGCCGATGAAGGAAATGTTTTAATCTCGGTTGATTACAGCCAAGTAGAACTCAGATTAGCGGCTGAAATGGCGGGCGTCGAAGCGCTCAAAAAAGCCTTTAAAGATAATGTTGATATTCACTCCCTCACGGCATCGCGTGTGTTTGATGTGCCATTGGATGAGGTCACACCGGAAATTCGCAGACAAGCCAAAGCCGTTAATTTTGGAATTATCTATGGCATCTCCGGTTTTGGTTTGGCTAAACAACTTGGCTGTCCCGTGGGTGAAGCCAGTGAATTTATTAAACGCTACCTCGCGCGTTTTCATGAGATTGAAAGCTTCATGGAAAATACAAAAGAGGATGCGAAACGTGATGGCTACGTTAAAACGCTTTATGGCCGTAAATGTTTCATCCCCGGCATTCAGGACAAAAACCAAATGCGTGTGCGCGGCGCAGAGCGTCAGGCGATTAACGCGCCCCTGCAAGGCACAGCCGCAGACATCATGAAAATCACGATGGCACGCATGCCAAAAGCCCTTAAGGAAGCCGAATTATCCGCCAAAATGCTATTACAGGTACATGATGAACTTATTTTTGAAGTGCCTGAGTGCGAAGTTGATAAAACACTCGATCTTGTGCGTTCCACAATGGAAAACGCCTTTAAAATCAATAATGTCGCAATATCAGTGCCACTGGATGCAGAAGGTGGTCAGGGCAATAATTGGGCGCAGGCACATTAAAGCCCTCGTAGCCACAAAAACCTATCCTTTAGTATTAAAAAATGCACTTTTATAACAAAAATATGCATTTTTTGTTGACGCATTTAATCTGTATTATGTATAACAATTACATAAGCCGGATGTCTCGTTCCCCACACACACGAACAAAAACTCCGGCTTTTTTATGACCGAATTCCACATATTCGGCACAATAAAGAATTTTACAGTTCCCCACACACGGAAAGTTGAGGCTGTCCTTGGTTCGCCAAGGCAGTCTCGCTGTGTGTGTGTTTAATATCCTATTCGATTTTTCTTCCAATCAAAGTTAAGCCATCACCATAAGTAATTTGAACCTCATCTCCCACAACCAATTCTTCATCGCAATCTAATTTCCAACGCTCTCCTTCATACATCACCATGTACTCTGGGAAGTAACCACTATCATCAACTTTTTCGACAATCGCCGTTTCATACAACATAGCTTCGTTGCCTGTCACAACTTTGTCCACTCCATATACATGTTTTTGGATTGCGTGAATTGGCCATGCAACAAATAAATTTCCTAAAAACTCAAACGGTTGATTAAGTATGGTTTCAAAATGATGGTATGCACCCGAGACCATATTGCCAAAACCGTTTTCTTTATTATCTCTACTCACGTCACTCCACCTTCGCCGCGAGTACGACGTTATTATCACTCGCCCGTTGCACGAGAAGGGCGAAGCCTTTGGATTCTTTATTCAGTTTTGCATCAAATTTAAGCGCCCTTGCCCCGCCGTCCCATTTCCCTAAAAATCCGGCCTTGGACACAACATTGTAATAGGTCAGGCTTTTCCCCTTATTCCCACCATCTTTAACGGCAACCGTTTTGGGCTTCTGATATACAAACAACCACACATTGTACTGATCCGCCGCGAGCGCAGGTAAATCTGCCCGATATAAACCACCAGATATGCGTTCTATCGGCAGAGCGTTGATCGGTGATTTACGCACCACCGCAAACGCCTCGGCTATTTTTTTGGGTAAATATCCAATCGCATCAACGCGCCCGTTCACCACCATTTGCGGGGTATATTTCGGTCCACCCCCTAGCGATAATTCATACGCACCTTGCCGCGCAGAACAAACAGGCAAGGAGAGAGAGCCCGCTTTCACGTCAAAATAATCAATATGACAAGATAGTGCAATCATGTGCGGCTGACTGGCGTAGGCCTCCATCATCGCATCGGCTTTCGGGCAGAAGGTACATGCCTGCGAGGAAAATAATTCCAACACATAAAACCCCTTACCCTTTGACATGACGACAGGTTTGATCGGCGGCGTGAACACCACGGATTTTGGCGCTAACTTCGGCTTTTCTGTTTTTTGAATAACCTTCTTAACAACAGGCGCTTTCTTAACCTGTTTCGGCGGCGGTAAAGGAAGAGCCTCGGCCTGAACAGTTGGCGGCGGGACAGCAGGCGGCACGTCTTCAAGCGCATGAGCCGGAAAAATTAAAAAACTCAGTGCAAAAACTGCAATAACCCTGATTAGCATTAAGCGCGTAATTTAAAGTTGTTATTAACGAGGTATTCATTCACAATAAAGGGGTGTGGGGCTTTATGCTATTCCTTTTTATGAATTCAAATAAAAAATATATGCGCACCTCACATGGAACGTGACTTTAGACTAATTCGTATGTGCTTATGGGTAAAAAAATTCAAATAGAACGAAAAGATGGCAAAACCATTCATGCTGACTTAACGCAACCGCCTACGGGGGAAAGTAAGGCCGAAGCCCCCCTTGTGATTGTGGTCAATGGTTTTCCAAAACATAAAGCTGAAGGTCTACCCTTCACAACCTTGTTGATTGAAGTAATGAAAAATTTGGGCCTTAGCAGTCTGGAATTCGAATTCACAGGCTCTCAAACAACAAACCCCGATGAGGATCAATTTACCCTCGCCAGTGCAAACGCGGATATGGAAAGTGTTTTTTCATGGGTTGAGGAAAATGAGTATAAAAGAGTTGCCTTCATCGCAGAAGGCCTCGGCGCGCCCATCACATTTTTGAACTTACCTGAAAATGCAACATTCTCAATTTTATGCTGGCCTGCATTCAATTTCCAAACCGCTTGGCATGATCAATTTCAAGGCTTTGCCAATCAAGAGGAAATGGATCAAAAAGGATACAGCGACCTTGATGGCATTATTATTGGCGCAGAGTTTATGAATGAACTGCAAAATACAGATCTCATTCCATTTTATCATAAGGCACACACACCAACGCTTATACTCCATGGTATAGAAGATAAAATTATCCCCATAAGTCATTTAGACATCGCAAGAGACGATCTGATCGTGCCGCGTTTGGTGATTACATCTTTCGATGGCGGCGAACATGGCCTGCCCGATGATACGCACCGTAAAACCTCAATTCATCATGTTACGGAATTCGTAGAGAAATACTGGAACCATGACCAAAATAAAGAGTCTTAAAACATAACGCTTACAACAAAGACTTCTCTTGACTTATTATCCGTATCTTGTGTATAAACCTTCCACTTGCATATTAGTGCAAATAGACATGGTCTGGCGAACGACTCGACTGCCTCGGCCATGAGAAAATAAACCCTTGATAGATAAGGAAAATGAAATGTCGAAGATGAAAACGCACTCTAGTGCGAAAAAGCGGTTTAAAGTCACCGCAAAGGGCCGCGTGAAGTCCAAGAAAGCCTTCACAAGCCACATGATGATGAACAAGCCAAAATCAATGAAGCGTAAAGCACGCGGTCTTTCTGTTATTGCAGAACCCGATGAGCGCATTGTTCTTCGTAACTTCCTCCCTTATAGCCGTAAAGGTAAGGGCAAGAGCAATCCTTACAACAAAGAGGAGAAGTAAGTCATGGCAAGAGTTAAAGGTGGCCCACGCGCCCACGCAAGACACAGAAAAGTTATCAAACAAGCCAAAGGGTATTACGGACGTCGTAAGAATTGTTTCCGTACTGCTGTTCAGGCTGTTGAAAAGGCGGGTCAATACGCATATCGTGACCGCCGCGCCAAGAAACGTGAATTCCGCAAATTGTGGATTCAGCGTATCAACGCCGCAGCTCGCCTGAATGGTTTGAAATACGGAACATTCATGCACGGCCTCAAGCTGAGCGGTATCGAGCTAGACCGTAAGGTTCTGTCTGACATCGCCATCCGCGAGCCGGAGCAATTCGCAGCAATCGCTAAGACTGCCGCTGATGCACTTGCGAAAGCTGAGAAAAAAGCAGCCTAATCGCACTTTAAAGAATATTGAAGACAGCCTTTCTATGATATAAGAGAGGCTGTTTTTTATTGGGTAGAATTTATGACCACAAACAAACTCGCCATATTTGATTGGAATGGGACATTGCTTGCCGATACGCGCATGGCATGGGTGGCATCCAATGAATGTTTAAAATTTTATGGTGTTAAACCAATCACTTACGCGCGGCAGCTTGAAACCTTTGATTTCCCGATCATCCATTATTATAAGCGCAACGGATGCGATATAGACGAAGTTTTACGCACCAAAGACGAAGCCAACGAGATTTTTCAAACTGCCTATAATGAATTAGCCACCAAGGCACGCACACGGCGCGGCGCAAGGGAACTTCTGGAATGGCTGAATGAGCAGAACGTAGATTGCATTATCCTGAGCAATTATGTGGTGGAGCGCATCGAGGAACAACTGGAGCGTTTAAAAATTCGGCATTACTTCTCTCATGTCTCCGCAAACACCTGTAACGGCACAAGCATTTTAAGTGCGACAAATAAGCTGGAACGGATATCGGATTTCATGATCAAGCGCGGCTACCAACCTGCCAATGCGTTTATTATTGGGGATAGTAAAGAAGAACCCGATATAGGCCGCCATATGGGCATTACCTCTATCGGAATTACGGGCGGATGCATCAATGAAAAACGTCTGCGCTCGGCAAAACCTGATCACATCATCGGCGCTCTGCCTGAAACGATTAAGATTTTGAAAGAAAAGTGGGCACTATAAAGCGAAAATAACAACCTTTTCTACTCTTTTTCTTCCTGTTCAGCGCACCTTCTTTTTTCACGTCTATACGACTTGATTTCACGATGAATCATATCTGCTCCCAAATCATCAACTATCTTTCTTGCACGCTGCCCCTCTTCATCTTCCTGAAAAACCATTTCCAACGTCACACCTTTCAATAACGCCTCAGCCTCGACAAAGGCATATTGTTTTCTCAAAGATTCCTGTTTGTTTTCATGCTCTTTTTGAACGATCTGCGCGTATTGTCCCACAATAGCACCTCTCGCTATTTCCAAAGAATTTTCTTCGCTCAAACCCATTTTGTAAAAGTCTTCTGCGCATTTTTCTATATGCGCGACCAACATATCAAATTTTTTCTTAAAACTTGCATCTCTACCAGTCAGATTAGCCGCATTCAAAGTTTGAGAATCAAATTCCTTGCCTTTACTCTTTGAGCGATCTTGATCTGCCATGTCTTTTACTCTTCAATTTTCTACAAAGAAAATATCACGTCCTAATCTAAATTAAGAACATAAAATTCACTTTATTTTCTACGCCATCTCGTGTTAAATCCCTTCTATGATGAATGATATTATTGATTTAAAAGAAGAAATTTCGAGCGAGATTCAGGCGGCCAATGACTTAAAGGCTCTTGATGATGTGCGCGTCACTGTTTTGGGTAAAAAGGGGCGCATCACGGCCCTCATGAAAACCCTAGGGAAAATGGATGCCGAAGAGCGCAAAACCAAGGGGCAAGAGCTTAACGCCCTGAAAGATGAGATTGCCGATCTTATAAAATCCCAAGAGACAGCGCTTAAGAAACAAGAACTTGATGCACGTCTTGCCACTGAGACCATCGACATCACGCTCTCCGCTCGCCCACAGGAAAAAGGACATATCCACCCTATCTCTCAAACAATTGAGGAACTCACGGCGATTTTCGCAGATATGGGCTTTTCCGTTGCCGAAGGGCCGGATATTGAGGATGACTACTATAACTTCACCGCACTGAACTTCCCGCCCGGTCACCCTGCGCGTGAAATGCAGGATACATTCTTCCTGCCTGATGATGAAGAAGAGCAAGGCGAGCATATTAAAAAGCTCCTGCGTACGCATACATCCAGCGTACAGATCCGCCACATGAAAAATAACGAGCCACCACACAAAATCATCTGTTTTGGCCGTACATACCGATCAGATTATGACATGACGCACACCCCGATGTTCCATCAAATGGAAGGGCTGATGATCGATAAATCCACCCATATGGGTCACCTAAAAGGCTGCTTGCAGGACTTCGTCCGCGCCTTTTTCGAACTTGATGATCTGCGCGTTCAATTCCGTCCTTCTTTCTTTCCATTCGTTGAACCGGGCGCAGAAATGGATATCGCCTGCTCCCGCAAGGATGGCGGGCTTAAGCTCGGCGCGAATAAAGATGGCTCGGTGGATAGCTGGATGGAGATTCTCGGCTGCGGCATGGTGCACCCGAATGTGCTGAAAAATTGCGGCCTAGACCCCGAAGAGTATCAAGGCTTCGCCTTTGGTATGGGAATTGAACGCATGGCGATGCTGAAATACGGTATTCCTGACCTGCGTACATTCTATGAAAGTGATGTCAGATGGCTGGAACATTACGGCTTTGACCCGCTTGACCGCCCGAATAATGCTACCGGCGTTAAGAAATAGAACGGATGAAAAAAATATACACCCCGCTGCAAATTGCTTTTGCAACTTTATTCGGGGGACCTGTGGCTGCAATATATCTTTTGCAAAAAAATTTCAGGATTTTAGGAAACAAAAGCGCAGCGAACAAAACCATTTTATTCGGACTGATTTTGACAGTGATATTGGTGGTTATTGTATATTTTTCACCTGATGAATATCAAATCCCTGAATACATCGGATACGTCTTTCTAATAATTTATATCAGTATTCCCGCCTGTATTGCTGATAGCCACCAACTAAAGAGAGAAGATATATTGAAATCAGATACATATATCTTTCAACCTAATGAAAAAATTTTAGGGGTTGCCTTTGTCAGTTGGTACGTTTTGATACTCATAATAGGGATCCCTGCTTATTTCTTTACGTTCATAACAACATAGAGCAATATGATCACGCACATAGAAAAACAACAAAGTTTTAATAATGAACCGCTTAGAAATCCGTCCCCTTCAATTTGATGATTTCCCTAAATGGCTGCCGCTATGGGATGGCAACAACCTTGGGCATCGTAACGAGGCCGTTACCGCTGAAACATGGAGCCGCCTTTGTGACGCGAAAAACACGCAAGTGAACGGTTTAGCCGCCATAATGAATGATGAAATGATGGGAATCGTGCATTATATTTTGCACTCTACAACAGGCAGCATTCAACCCGTATGCTATATGCAAGATGTCTTTGTCAGCCCCGATCACAGACGCAAAGGCATTGGTAAACGTCTGGTGAATGAAGTCACAGAAATCGGGAAACGTGAACAGTGGACGCGCATGTACTGGTTAACGCAATTCGGAAATACGGAAGCCAAGGCAATGTACGAAAATTTCGGCGTGAAGCTAGACTTCACCCTTTATGTTCTACCAATATCTTGAACGCTAAAAACTTAGGCCGTCATTGTGTTTAAGCTGTTATTACTTGGTGAATCGTAACCTATCTTTTCAAGCGCCGCCATCGCGTCCGCAAATGGATCAACCATGGCAACTTGCGTCGGATTAACTGAACCGTCAAATCCAGAACTGAGATTTCCGCCATCAGCAAACTGATAAAGGTCCCCTTCAGCGCTTCTCACAGGCTCACCATTAACAGGTATATCTACGGCATAAGTAACCGGCCCGCCCGTTGGACTTTCTACGTAACCCTTATCTTCGTCAACACTTACCACCTCAACGACTTCTTCTGTGGGCTCCTCAACGGTAACATCTGCGACATCCACCTCATCCGGCACAACATTGGTCGTTTCATCGGGGGTGCCTACAACGGCAGTATCATTTTGTGGTGTGTTATCTGCAACAGTAACCTCAGGCTCACCATCGGCTGGAGACGCCAATTCAGGGTACATCGACGCAAAATCGACACCCATTTCATTCGCAGCAAATTCGCGCGCATCATTTTTAACTTGTGTAGCCATAGCACCCATTTGCTCTAACAAACCTTCGGTTTGTTGATGCCATGCAGCGCTCCTCTCTTCACCTGTTAACTCACCAGATGCTTCTTTTGCATCTAAATCAGCATTGATATTATCGAGCTGACTTTGCACTGCCGCAAATGCCGCATTCGAGGTCAATGATTCATGAGCTATCTGCATCGCGCGTTCTTCGACATCATCTTTTGTGACGGGCTCCTCAATGCTCGGATCACTCGTATTACCTTGTCCACCACCCGCAACAACCGGTGTTACAGGCGTCGTAGGCGTACTAGGCGTTTCCTCGCGTGCGGCAAGACCTCCGTTTGCGGAAGGGTCTGTGGTTGGCGTTTCGCCTATTCCTTCAGGTTGATTTTGCTGCCTTAACTCCGCAATAACTGTCTCAGGATCCTGCCCCGTAAAAATAGCGATAAACATGCCGACAATATTCAACAACCCCTCATTACCGCCCAAATCAAAGTTTAAGCCACCTGGACCGAGAAGGTTTTGCAAATCAGTCGCACGCCTTTCATTCTCAACAACTTCTGCTGCCGGATCCGCACCTGGGTTCGTTGGAGTTGGAGTTAGGGCAGGCATAACATCATTCATAACTGTGGCTGCGAAACGCGCAGAATCCCCTTCAGAATTCCGAACAGCTTCAAGAAGCTCAGCCTGCATCTCTGGGGAAATCGTCCGATCACCCGTCAATTCGCTCATATTTTGCTCAAGATGCGCTGCCAAAGCATCAACAGACCCGTGCTCTGCCAACAATTCATCGAATTTATCTTTAAAAACCTCTACAGGATCAATACCAATTGGACGCCCCATCTTCTCCGCCAAAACATCACTCATGACATAGACGCTTCCGGCTGCTGTGAGCTGATTACCATCGGCCACCTTGATTAGTGTATCCATATTCAAAGTGTCATTCGTAAGATTGGATGCCTCACGTATAATTTCTGTTTCTGGCTCACCCTGCGTGCCATCATCGTTGATGACAGATGTCGTTGATGTGACCTGCGGAACGTTCTGAATTAACGTTACATCATTCGCAGAATCTGCATCCTGCCCTGCAAGACCAGCTTGCTCGGCAAAAAAATCATTATTGGCAAATCTTAGCTCAGCATATTTAGCACTATCGGTACCTGCTTCAGTCACCATTTCAAGCCGCTTATCCATAGCCGCTTGGGTCAAAGTTCCTGCATCAACATCTTTTTGCGAATTCTCTCTGACGGATTCAATGAGTTGCTCTAAGCCGCCTTCAAACTCCAAAGCTCTGGAATACGTCATTTCAATGTAAGGCTTAATGGATTCAGAATCGCCATCAAGAATTGTAACTTGTGCACCTGTATCCGCATCTTGATAAACCGCTTTATCGGCATTATCACGCATCACCTCCAGATATCGGGCTGAATCTTCATGCCCTGCTTCTCTCATTCTTTGGATGTCCGCTTCTTGTTGCGCAAGATAAAACGCCTGCGCATCAACGGTTTCGTTTTCCGATGTTTCATTCGTTGGAGTTGGATCTGCCATATTCACCCTAATTTTTAATTATTTTTTTGATATCCATAAAACTTTATCACAGCAAATATAAATAATGCAAATATTTTACCGTTTTTCACATATGCATAAAAACACAAGAAAACCCTTGGAAAATGGTACGTTTTGAGCTTAGATAACCGCTTGAAAAAACAAAAATATTAGAAAAACAAAGCAAGACTTATGAAATTTACAATTAACTGGCTCAAAAACCACCTTGAAACAACAGCAAGTGACGCAGAAATTTGCGAAACATTGACCAATATTGGCTTGGAATTGGAAGAATTCGAGGACAAAGCCGCCGAATATGCGCCATTTAAGGTCGCTTGTGTCGAATCGGCAGAAAAACACCCTGACGCCGACAAATTAAAGGTTTGCCAAGTCAAAACAGATAACGGCACGACACAGGTTGTCTGCGGCGCACCCAATGCGCGTACAGGTATGAAGGGTATATTTGCACCTGATAAAACCTATATTCCCGGCTTGGACGTCACATTGAAGAAGACAAAAATTCGCGGCGTTGAATCAAACGGCATGCTGGTGTCAGAACGTGAAATGTGCCTGTCAGATGAGCATGATGGCATCATTGAAGTGGATGATAAATACGATATTGGCACGCCAATGTCAGAAATTTTCGGACTTGATGAAAAACTTATTGAAATCGGCCTCACTCCAAACCGCGCCGATTGTGCAGGCGTGCATGGCATTGCGCGTGACTTAGCCGCCGCCGGATTAGGCACATTAAAAGATGCTGACCAAGCCCCCGTCAAAGGCACGTTTAAATCACCGATTAACGTCAAAATTGAAGACACAGGCGGATGTAATGTTTTCTATGGTCGATATATCAAGAACATCAAAAATGGCCCCTCTCCTGCGTGGCTTCAAAATATGCTTAAGGCCATTGGCTTACGCCCGATTTCAATATTGGTAGACATCACAAACCTGATGACCATGGATTATGCTCGCCCTTTACATGTTTATGACGCCGATAAAATTAAAGGTGACATTGTTGTACGCAAGACAAAGGTTGGTGAAAAGCTTGATGCGCTTAACGATAAAAGTTACGAAACCATAGAGGGCGTGTGCGGCATTACCGATGATAGCGGCCTCATCGGACTTGGCGGTATTGTTGGTGGTGTATCGACAGGCTGTGAGGACGATGTCCAAAACGTATTTTTAGAATCCGCATACTTCAACCCGATGCGCATTGCCCGCGCAGGACGTGATATGAACGTACAGAGCGATGCGCGCTATCGTTTCGAACGTGGTGTAGATCCTGAATTCACAGGCATCGGCATTGAAATTGCCACGCGCCTGATCCTTAAGCTATGCGGTACAGACGCAACAGAAATCAGCGAAGTCGTTAAGGCGGGGCAAGAACCCGAATGGAAACGCACCATCGACTTTGATCCTGCCTTCACAGAAAAATTATGCGGCGTTGCTGTTCCTGAAACAGAACAAATCAGCATTCTTGAAAGCCTTGGATTCGACGTTTCCGGAAAAGGTAAAGCGTTAAAAGTTATACCGCCATCATGGCGCGGTGATGTTGAAGGCGCGGCAGATTTAACCGAAGAAGTCATTCGCATTTACGGCTTTGATAAAATCGAACCCGTATCCGTACGCAGCGCAAAATCAGTGACTGCATCTGCCGAAACACTCAACCTTAGCCGTGCGCGTACAGCGCGCGCAGCCATGGCTAGTGCAGGGTTAAACGAATGCGTGACATGGTCATTCATGCCCAAAGCCTTATCCAAACATTTTGGTTCAAATGATAATGCTGCACTCACGCTCAGCAACCCGATCAGTTCGGAGCTTGACCAGATGCGTCCGTCCATCCTGCCAAATTTGATCGAAGCCGCAGGAAAAAATGCCGATCGGGGCTTTGCCGATGTCGCACTATGCGAAGTTGGCCCTGTGTTTCGTTCACAAAAGCCAGACGGACAAGATTACATGGCCGCAGGATTGCGCGCCGGTGAAAAAATTTCACGTCACTGGGCAAGTGATCAAAGTGAACGTAGCGTTGATGCCTATGATGCAAAGGCGGATGCGCTAACCGTTCTTGCCGCATGCGGCGCGCCCGCGGCAAACGCACAAATTTCACGCGATGCCCCTGGCTATTACCATCCGGGCAGGTCAGGTGTTTTACGTCTTGGTAAAAATATCATCGCTCAGTTTGGTGAAATTCACCCTGCGATTTTGGAAGAAATGGGCATTAAAACACCCATGGCAGGTTTTGAAGTATTTATTGAAAACATTCCCGCCGCCAGACAAAAAGGGACAGCGAAAAAGCTGCTACAACTATCACCGCTTCAATCATTATCGCGTGACTTTGCATTTGTAGTGAAAGACGATGTTTCCAGTGATGATGTCATACGCGCAGCAAAATCAGCCGATAAAAAACTGATTACAGATGCCGAAGTGTTTGACGTTTACACAGGCAAAGGTATTGATGACGGACACAAATCGCTTGCGCTGAATGTTACAATCCAACCAACAGACGCAACCCTGACAGAAGAGCAACTGGAGGAGATCATGAATAATGTGATTGATGCGGTGGCGAATAAATGCGGCGGAGCGTTACGTGGATAATGTCTCCGTACGTGCCCTTGAACATGCGCAATGGCAAGATTTATTTGAAATCCGCCTAGAGGCCGTGACAAAACACCCAAATTATTTTCTCTCCAGCCCTGAAAAAACAAAAGAACTAACGGAAGAGGATTGGAAACGCCGCATCAAAAGCGACAATAGCCGCGTGTTTGGATTATTCGATGGTGATAAACTCGTCGGCATTACAGGCATTTTCATTTCAGAGGAAGAACCCAACGCCGCTTGCCTTGTGATGAGCTACATCAAAGAAGACTACAGAGGACGTGGTTACTCAAAACTCTTTTACGAAGCACGTATAAATTGGGCGATTGAGCAAAACGCGCTCGAAATGATCAAAGTCTGTCACCGCGACGGCAACGAACCATCCAAGGCCGCGATCCTGAAACATGGGTTTAAGTTCACCGGAACAGATGACATTGATTGGCCGGACGGTACGCGTGATACGGAATATCAATATGAACTGGATTTAAGTATTTTAAGAAACCCGCATCGGGTGGTTTAGGCTCCTGATGTCTCTTTCTTTTCCAACTCCTCCGCCAATATATCTTTACGACTTAGCTTTCCGATCATGGTTTTGGGAAGAGGCTCATCGCGGAATTCTATGCGTTTGGGAATTTCCATCGGTGAAATTTTATCCTTCAGGAATTCTTTCAAATCTTCCTTGGTCAATTCCCTGCCCTCACGGAGCTTGATCCAGACCTTCACGATTTCACCACGATGTTCATCCGGCAGACCCGCAACAATACATTCCTCAATGCTTGGATGTTTGTAAATTGCTTCCTCTACATTGCGCGGATAGACATTATAGCCGTTGGTGATGATCATATCCTTCAGGCGGTCAACGATAAAGACGTAGCCTTGCTCATCCATAATCGCGATATCACCTGTCAGAAGGCGCAAATCACCCTCGCCTGTATCGCGCAACGTGTCTTTAGTTGCGTCTGGCTTATTCCAATATCCCTTCATAACTTGCGGCCCACGAATGCTTAACTCGCCGCGCTCGCCTAGTGGCATAATGGTTGTTTTATCCTCCCGATCAACAATTTCGATGATCGTTCCAGGGAATGGAAACCCAATAGAACCGGGCTTATTCTCCCCCTCTATCGGGTTTGCACAAGCCACAGGCGAGCTCTCCGTCAAACCATACCCTTCCGTCACCACACATCCGGTTTTTTCTTCAAATTTCCGCTTAACCTCCACGGGCAAAGGCGCACCGCCTGATAAACAATATTTTAGTGATGATAAATCATATTTATCGCGCAACGGGGAATTGTTAATTGCACTGTAAATAGCGGGCACCGCAGGAAAGAGTGTTGGCTTTTTCTTCTGGATAGCCTTCAGCGCATCTTTGAGATCAAATCGCGGCAACGCAATAATTTCTAAGCCATATACAACACTAAAATTCATCACTGCCGTCATGGCAAACACATGGAAGAACGGCAACACGCCAAGCATTTTATCTTCACCCGGCTTAATTTGATGAAACCATGCCTTCGCCTGCATTGTATTGGCATAAATATTATAATGCGTCAGCATCGCCCCCTTAGGTTTACCCGTTGTACCGCCTGTATATTGCAATACGGCCAAATCATTCATCGGATCAATATCGGGGATTTCAACCTTACCGTTATTATCAATAACATCATTAAAGTGCAGAATACGCTTATCAGTTTCAATAGTCGCCATTTCACTACGCTTAATGATCGGGAATAGTATGTTTTTCGGAAAAGGGAGAATTTCAGTAAAAGGACATACAATGATACGGCTAAGGCGCGTGCTCTGCATCATCTTTGACATTTTATCGTGCAGCATTTTCAAATCAAGTGAAATGACCATATCAATTTCACTGTCTTCAATCAGATGCGATAATTCGTCCTCTGCATATAAAGGATTGAGATTTACCACCGTCGCCCCTGTCATCAGAATGCCATAGTATGACACCACGAAATACGGGCTATTAGGCAGGAAAATACCAATATTTTGGCCTTTTTTAACGCCCAAATCCTGAAGCCCCTTTGCTAGTTTTTGCGCTGCTTCGTGAATGTCACTCCATGTGTATTTTTTTCCCAAAAAATCAAAAGCCGGATGAGAAGGAAATCGTTCCACCGTATCTTGCAGCATAGAGAATACAGGCTTTTCAGCTATATCCATTGCCCAATCAATACCAGAGGGATAGCGGTCTAACCATATATGTTTTTGATCTGTCATGAATAACCTCGAACTAGATTTACCTACCAGTGTATCACAGCCCGCTATGCCAGAACAGTTATACAAATACCGGATACACAATTTTCATTTTAAAAACACGCACTTGAGCAGGAAGAGCTAGAAATACGTAAAAACCTTCTAGATTTTATACACAAAATAAGGCAGTATTAACGTGGAATTTTCTATGTTCCGTCCATCTGCGTAACTATTCTGTTTATCACTCGATTAAAAATAAAGGCGTTTCTATGTTAGAAAATAGCGTTCAAGACTCCCTCTCTCCTGAAGAAGATATCTCTCTTGCGAAATTACATTTAAAATGGTTCAACGGCGCCAAAGGGTTTGGTTTCCTAGTACCCGAAGATGGCTCCTATGACGCATTTTTGCATATCACAACACTCCAGCAGGCCGGACTACACTCTATCGGCGAAGGCGCCATTCTGATGTGTAAAGTCTACAATGGCGATAAGGGGCGTCAGGTCAAAGAGGTCATCGAAGTTCTCGATAAGGGCGCAGTCAGTACAGTACCTGAAATGAACGAAGAAACAGGAACCATAAGCATGGGCGGCCTTGTAAAATGGTATAAACCGGAAAAGGGGTTCGGCTTCATCATTCCTGATGATGGCATGAAAGACGTGTTTATTCACAAAACCTTACTCGATAAACTGGAATTAGATGAGTTAGAAGCGGGGCAGCGTGTACGTGTCACACTGAAGATCGTAGACAAGGGTCGCGAAGCAGTTGATTTAGAAATAATTCAATAATATCAATATATTAGAAAACTCTCATTTAAATTTCTTGTATACAACTCTGATCTAACACTTTCATAAAATTTTAACTAAAATTATGATAATGTTTAGTTTGATAAGTTTTTAGACACTTTATGTGGGTTTTTATCGTGAAAATATTGGATACTTTTGTTGTATTGCAAAAAATAAAAAAAGCATTAACCAGACAAGATGGTCTATCTCTTGTGGAGGCTGCCATTGGCTTGGTTGTTATCGGACTTCTTGCCCTCCCCCTTATCCAAGCAACAAAATATCAAATCGTTGATGAAATTCGTGTCACTAATTACGGTGCAATTCGTAATTCTATAGACAGCGTTAATCAATTCTTCGGAAGCGGTGTTGGGGCTTACCCATGTCCCGCTAGCTTAACCCTAGCCGAGGGCGATGCTAACTTTGGCGTATCTGGTGACTGTACGCTTGCCAATGTAAGGTTATGTACGGATCCTATTTGGCCCGCGAATGAAGGTATTTGTAAAACAGATAATTCTATTAATGCCATCATCATCGGGGGTGTGCCTTTTGCTACACTCAGAATGCCTCAAGAAGAATCGTTGGATTACTGGGGTAATAAAATTATTTATACAGTAACTCACAAGCAAACAGATACCGCCACATACACAACCGCAGGTGGCGAAGTACGTTTACAAGCCGTGGACGATCCTGTCGCTGTTGCTGCTGGCACGGCTGATGGTGTGCCTGACTTATTAGGTCCACGATACGATATGTTCTTATTCTCGACAGGCTCTAACGGCACTGGTGGGTATACAAAAGATGGCATAGCGATAACAGCTTGCGGTGATGCAACAACAGGCTTTGAGCACGAAAACTGCGATTTTGATAACGTATTTTTTATCGATAGAAGGCCCGGTGTAGACGCAGCATCTGCCAGGTCCGAGGTTATTGGTGTCAATTATTACGATGACTGGACCTTTGCGCAAGAAACCGTGCCCATCGCAACATGGTTCCAACATGAAGACAACATTGTGTACCCAAGAGATTATGTTCTAACTATGGCTACGAGAGTAGGTGTGGGCACAACAAATCCGGCAGAATCTTTAGAAGTTATGGGGCCTATACGTTCCGAAAATTCCGGCGGTACCGGCGGTAGAATAAAATCTGATAGTATTTGCAATGACTCAGATTGCTTTGACCCGGAAATTATTACCGGAACAGAACCAAGTATGAATTGCGCGACCACGCCCGGCGCACCTTCAGTGGTAACAGAAATTTCCAACAGTGCGGTAACATGTAACACGGCGACAGATCCGAGTGGAAACCCCATCGGGGGTGGTACAGCTATTCAGGTCGACACTGGAACAATTACTCCCATAACATGTGCTGGGGGACAGCGCGCAAAAGGATTTAATGCATCTGGAGGTATAGTATGCGTAACACCATAGATAACTCTTCTCAATCAGGCTTTTCTCTCATTGAAATGGCACTTGTGCTTTTACTTCTTGGTTTGGTGCTCGCGCCCGCCATACACATGTATCATCAATACCGTGTTGATAAAGATTGGAACGAAACAGAAGACAACATTGATAATGTTATTGTTTCCATCGGTGGATTCAGGAATGTATTTGGACGTTATCCTTGTCCGGCCTCGGCAACTGCCTTACCAGGATCTATCGAATACGGACACGAACTTGCAGATTGCTCAACAACAGCCCCTGCGGCAGGTACCTGTAACAATGGTATTTGCACCAGCACAGACCCGACCTCAGGCGAGGACATCATCATTGGGGCGCTGCCATTTAAAACACTAAATATGCAAGAGTCTGAATCATACGATTCCTCTTTAAGCAGGCTGACTTATGGCGTTACATCTACCTTAACGACAAATACGACCTTCAACATAAATGGGGGCGGTATAAGTGTCGTCGATAAAAATGACGCTACCCTATCATTAGTTGCCCCTCCATCATCGGCTCATTTTATTGTTGTGTCTCATGGTCACAATAAGGCCGGTGCATTTACACGTAATGGCGTTGTCGGGGATGCTTGTGCTACGGCACCTCCTGCTGAACAAGAAAATTGTAACACTGACTCAGTATTCACATCAGGTGACTATGATCAAAATAACTTTGATGATCGCGTATCCTTTTTTAGTGCCGTTATGCCATCTGAATGGCAAATCTCAGAACCCGCGCCAGACGCGATTGCTTTAAAAAATACAAACAGCGTCGCAATTGGTTCAAACATTGGCCAGGATTTAAGTGCTGGTGACCAAATGATGCTTCTACGTGTTGGCGCTGATACAGGTGTTGCCAGAACATCCAGTCGTATTGTTGCCGATACACTTTGTGAATATAACGCAGCATCCAATGCTGATTGTTTTACGCCAGAGCTAATTGCCGGCCTTCTGAATGATGACGGAACTACTTTTTCAAACGGTACTGACCGCCTTGAGGCAACAACAACCCCCGGAAACGGCATGAGCTGTTACATTCCGGGCGGCGGGGATGACTTTTATGCGACTGGTATTGCCAACGGAGCCCTACAATGCTCACCAGAGATTTTTGTGAATTGTCCAAATGGAAACTTTATTGGCGAAATTGATGGCAGCGGAAATGTCAGATGTCTTGATTTTCCAGACGACCCTTGTCCTGCTCAGGCTGTCACTGGTTTGTGCGGTGACACAAAAACCGCGGCAGCGACATATAGTGGTGGCCATAGTGTAACCTTTGGCGGAGAATGCCGCCGCATCACCGATTATGATTCAACTTATTTTGCGACAAACCTTGCCGGTCTTACACTTGGACAAATGCAAGCCCTGATTGCAACGTTAAATACAGAACCCAGAACCGTTGAAGAGTGCAACGACAGCGCCGCTAATTCACAAGTGCGTAACGCATGGTTATGTACGGCAGGCACATGGAGCGCAAACCCTGTGCGTTCACATGAAAAATACCGCCCATGGTCGAATTACCCATCAAACGTAACATCAGGAAGCAGTCCATGGCCTGCTGAAAATGGAAACCCTAGTCACGCTGACCCCAACAATAACAGATGGGATCACGATTGTTGGTGTCGTGAAGATTACCGCGTCAGACAATTATCTTGCCCCGGCGGTTTGGCAGGAACACGAATACGCATTGAAAAGCACACCTGCCCTCAAACGAGCCATAATTGGACCAACATCTACCAAACAGACGCATTATGTGCCTGTACTCCGGGGACAACACAAACAACACAAAGCTGTAATTCATATTATGACGAGGTAAATGGCACAGTTGGCACAAATGGTTTAACAGGAAATGTTACCAAAACATTCGATATTAACTGTGTCGCCGGCGTCCCTGTGACAGATCCGACACCAAGTTCCATTGATACATCTGCATGCGCCTGTCCGGTACGCGCACAAATTGTGAACAGAAGCTATTGCTCCACCGGCTTAACCAACAGTTGGTCATGGCCCGGTGGCAACGAAACAGGCGTAGAAACATTAAGTACGCGTGATTGGGTTTGTCCCGGAACGACATCTGGTGGTTTGCCTGATCCAGGTGCATGGGGCCCTGTTACACCATACAGCCCAATCCCCGCCTGTACATGTGATAATGGTTTAACTGACACAGTCGTTGAAGCGTGCCCAGCCGGACAAGAAGGTACAGGTATCGTTTATGAACGTGAATGGGATTGTACTTTGAATAGTGGTGCAGGCGGATGGGAGCCCTCTACGGATTGGGACCTTATTGCGAATAACTGCAAAACTTGCGCATGGCAATCACCTGGCGGTGCACCGTCCTTAGAAGATTTTGCATATGGCTCAGCAAAGGGCAGCACATGTACGTGTGGCACAACTCCGGCTGCTTTCTGTCATGATTTTGCAGGCGGCGGAAAGTATAACGTCTGGACTGGTTGCCCGTGTGTTGTACAAAATTAAAAAAGGGAATAGGTCATGAATGACTTAAATAAACACATTACGCGCGATCAAGGATTTACACTCGTTGAGATTGCCGTTGTATTGTTAGTATCGGGCTTTACCATGCTCGTCGCAGCAAACTTTGTGAAACAGTATACCATTGATACGCAATATGAGAGGACATTAGAGCATATTGAAATATCCCAACGTGCCATCGAAGAATTTGCCGGATTAAACGGCTTTTACCCATGCCCTGCAGACCCAACATTAGGCCCGGGTGATGCTAATTATGGTGTATCTTTATGCCGCAATTATGCTGACGTTGCATTCGATCCTGATAATTGTACGAACGTGCCTCTTAATATTTCCTGCACAAACGCCTTCAGTCGTGATGGTGACGGCAATGGCGCGAATGATGTCGTTATGATTGGTGTTTTACCATTTCGAACGCTCGCAGACGGTGTTGTCGATACACCATATCGCGAAGTCCACAGGCTTGACGGTTATGGTACGCTTTTCACATATGCAGTAACAGAACACATGGCAAACACAAATACACACAGCCTTATTAACCCGATCAACCCAGGAACAGGATCGATCAAAATTGAGGATGAAAATCAGATTAGTTTAACAGTTCCGGATTCTTCCGCGCACTTTGTTCTATTTTCACATGGTGAAAACAGGCGTGGCGGTTATACAGCATCCGGTAATATGGTCGATAACTGCATGGTCTCTGCCGGAGGCGGGCCACCACCACCACCGCCTGCACTACCTGCTCCCGGCCCATCGGGCGGAGGCATTCAAGTTGAGATTGAAAACTGTGAGAATAATGATGCGATATTTGTAAAAGGCATACGCTCACTTGGTGACAATGACAATTTTAATGATGATATTTTAGTTTACACAGCAACTGGATTGAATCCACTTTGGAGACGATCACTCGCGAGCCCAACAGGTGAATCTTACATATACAACACAAATTTGGGTAATGTCGGCGTTAATACAGACATTCCAACGCACAGATTGCACGTCGTCGGAGACATCAGTGCAGAAGATAGTTTTGTTTCTGGAGATTCAGAATATTGCAATCAAGCCGAAAGCGCTTGCCTTGACCCTAATGCTCTCGGCGGTACCGGATCACAGTGCCCCGCCAACCTAGTTGCTTACGCCGTAGGTGATAACACGGTGGAATGCAGACCTGTTGATTGGAACCCTCAAGCCAAATTATGTTTGGATATTGGTGGACAACCATCCTTTATGCAAGGTTTCTCAAATCTGGGTAACCTCTATTGCTGTACCGAAGCAGGAGCATGTGCGGTACAATAGCAAAAAAGCTCAAAGCAATAACATTGCTTTAAGCTCATTCATTAGTCTTATTTTCTCTCTCAAGCTTTATTTAGACGCAACTTTCTTTTGCTGCGTTAAGGCATCAAGCTGCTGTTTAACTTGCTTTGCCTCCTTATCCGCATTGAAAATACGATTACGGGTTGCAGCCTGATATGCCACCTTTGCGTGATCTTCACAATACGGCAAACCTGCCATTGCATTATCTCCACAAAAACCAAAATCGCTGTGTTTTGGGTCGCCACAAGGCCAGCGGCACATACGCGGCTTAAGCTCCATCAAGCTATAGAGATCCCCTGTTTTAATAGGCTCGGGCTGTATAGGTTGAATTTCTGAAAGATGAGTCTTTTCTCGGGCTGCGGGTGCAGAAACCTTCTTAACCACTTTACGCTCAACGTTTTTATTGGCCGGCTTTTTATTCTGTTGAATAGGAGAAACACGGTTAGACAATTTCAATCGATGAGCCTTACCAATCACAGCATTTCTGGTAACTCCACCGAGTTGCTTGGCAATTTCTGCCGCTGTGTGTCCTTCCCCCCAAAGCTTTGTTAACAAAGACACACGTTCATCAGTCCAACTCATTTAGTTCCTCCAGCTTCAAAATAAAAACAACTCAAAACCAACCAAGCCGTTGATTTTAAAGGAATTTTTCTAGGTTTTTAAGTATTGTTCTAATGTATCAGGAAGTTGATAAAAACGCCAAGCGATAAAATTAAAAAAAATTCTTTATCCACACCACTTGGTTTTTCTTGTGTTTATATTTGACTTCATTACATGAAAAGAATATGCCCAAATTCATTTTGGTAGCTCCAAACCAAACATTTCATAGTTTTCAAGACGCTCTGCCCAATTCTCCTGAACACGAACAAAAGTTTTGAGATGAACGCGTGTATCAAGAATGTCTTCCAGCTCTATGCGCGCAGCTTGCCCAACGGCTTTAATTTTACTACCGCCTTTCCCTAAAACAATGCCTTTTTGACTTTCTTTTTGTACAAAAATCACTTGTGATATTTTGACACTACCGTCATCAAAATTTTCCCAACTTTCTGTCGCCACAAACACAGAATATGGAATTTCCTGATGTATTTGATCATAGATTTTTTCGCGGGTAATCTCTGCCGCCATCAAACGCATCGGCATGTCGGTAATTTGATCTTCCGGAAACATCCACGGCCCTTCCGGCAACTTTTCTGCCAAAAAATCAGCTAAATCAGGAACACCTTTTCCCTCTGTCGCACTAATCATAAAAGTTGCCATATACGGGAAAGCCTCATTCATGTCCTGAGCAATAGCCAGTAAATCAGGCTTAGAAACGCGATCAACCTTATTCAAAACCAAAATCACATTTTGTTTATTAGCGCCCTGATCATCCAAAGCCCTCATAACCACAGAATTGGCTTCAAGCGGATTTCTCATAGCTGCGTCAACGATATGAATAATAAATTCAGCTTCATCAAAACTGGAGAGCGCACTGCTAACCATCGCCTTTTCAAGGGTTTTTTTCGGTTTGAAAATACCAGGCGTATCAATCAGTATGATCTGCGCCGCATCATGCAAAGCAATACCAAGCACACGACACCGCGTTGTTTGCACCTTACGCGACACGATTGAAACCTTCGCCCCGACAAGTGTATTGATTAAGGTGGACTTACCCGCATTAGGTAAACCAATGACACTCACGAAACCGCAATGACTTTTTGTTGAACTCACAGATTATCTTTCTCTAATCTTTATTTGACACTCTGGACATAAATTCTGCTGCGGCCTCTTTTTCTGCTTCTGCGCGCGACTTACCTGTTGCCGTAACAGGTGGGTGGCCTTTAATGCAAAGCTTTACTTCAAATTGAGGCGCATGATCCGGACCAATCTGATCCGTAATTTCATAATTTGGCAAAGGCAATCCCCTTGCTTGCGCCCATTCCTGTATGGCCGTCTTCGGATGTTGTGGTGGTCTGCGCATTGTGTGTAAAATATCCTGCCAATGCGTTTCTATTAATCGTCGGCACTCCTCAAAACCACTATCGATATATAAAGCACCAATCACGGATTCAAACACATCCGCCAATATGTGATCATTTTCTGCGCCGCCTGACGCAGCCTCCGCATCAGAAAATATAATGTAATCACCAAGTGAAATCCGTACCGACAAATCAGCAATCGTTTTTCCCTGCACTAAAGAAGCCAGCCTTCTGGCAAGATCGCCTTCTTTTTCATCTGGGAATTGACGATATAAAAGCGACGCAATCACAAGACCTAAAACACGATCACCGAGAAACTCAAGGCGCTCATAATTATCTTTCTCACCCGTACTGGAATGCGTCACAGCAACCCGCAACAGTTCAGGATTTTTGAACCGGTATTCTAACTTATCTTGAAGTTCTTCTATAGGCTTAACCATACAGCCCTCTTATTTTTTCGAAGCCGAAGCCTCTTCTAATCTCACTGGATCTATATCCATAAAGAGACGTTCATAACGTATACTCCATGGCCATTTCCACAGTTCGATCAGGCGCGCATAACCATTCGTAGAGAAAAACAAAAAGTCTGCCCGCCCAACTATATTTTCAAATGGCACCGGTCCGACATGATCTGCCACGCGGCTATCTTGTGAATTATCACGATTATCGCCCATCACAAAATAGTGATCATCCGGAACCGTATAGCGAGGCGTTGAATCCAATGGCTCTGAATCAGATTCTTCATATATGCTATGCACCGCGCCATCAGGAAGGGTTTCAATATATTCATTTACAATTTGAATATTATCATCATCATCCCTGATCTCTTTCGTCCCGATAAGATCTCTTGGCACAAGCACGTCATTGATAAATAATCTGCCTCTGCGCACCTGAATGGTATCACCCGGCAATCCGATAACACGCTTTATATAATCAATGCCTGCATTAGTCGGCAACGCAAATACAATGACATCGCCGCGCGCAGGCTCTTTAGGCCATATTCTTTCCTCTATCGGCGCTATACCAAACGGAAATGAATAACGACTGTAACCATAAGCCGGCTTGTTGACGAAAAGATAATCACCAACTAACAAAGTCGGCTTCATAGAGCCTGACGGGATATTAAACGGCTCAAACAAAACAGAACGAATAATAAGCGCGATAAACACGGCAATGAGCGCGGTTTTAAAAAACTCGCTCAACTCACCCTTTTCCAACAAAACCGGCTTTGTTTTTTCTTGTTCCTGCTCGGCTTCGTTCATAGTGTTTTCGACTTTTTCTGACATATCACCCGATTTACAGTAAAACTAATCAAAATACCAGTGAAGAATGTACAAACACGGACATTACAAACAAACATCAAAGCTCAAACCACACATGGCAGAGCTTCAATCACAACAAAGGCCTGCGCATAAGGCGGGTCATCACTTAACGACAAGTGTAAATGCGGCCTCATACCATCGGGTGTTATATCGTATAGTCGATTAAGCGCCCCTCCTTGAAGTTCTAAAAAAGGCCTGCCTTTTTCATCTTCCACGACACCAATATCTTTCATGTAAACGTCACCTGCAAAACCTGTTCCCAGCGCTTTGGCGCAGGCCTCTTTGGCCGCAAAGCGTTTCGCATAAACATGTCCAGCTGTGCCTGCACCCTCGCGACGCGATGCCTTCGCTCTTTCTATCGAGGTAAAGCAACGCATTTTAAATCGTTCCCCGTGCGTCTCTAGCGCTTTTTCAATGCGCCTAATATCACAGAGGTCATTGCCTATACCTACAATCATTTTTTGGGTCTCTTCACAGATGCCTTTTTACGTTCTTTCGCACGCAAAGCGATCGCCTTTTGCTTTGCTTTTGCCCTTGCGACTTTCGCGCTCTCTATCATTTTATAATAAAAGATATAACTAAGCGGGACACTGATAAGCAATAATATATAACCACCCAGCATCCACGGCATAAATAAAGACCAGAAATCCTCATAAATCACAGTAAACGTAATATTTTCGGGTATGTTTGCCGCCCCATGAAGACCAAAAAAACTGAATAAGAAGCTGCCGAACGAAAAACCGGCCCACCAAAAAAATGGGAATGTCCAAGGATTACCGACCCATGTGCCAATCATCGCCGTGAGGACATTACCGCGTAGAATCAACGCAATTAAACCTGCCTGAATGAAATGCGTTCCCAGTAAGGGCGTAAAAGAAACTCCAAGGCCAATCGCAAGGCCAAGCGCAATACTGTGCGTCGTATCAGCGACACGTAAAAGACGATGCTTAATATAAATAAGAGAGCGCTTCCACCCCATCGCAGGCCAGAAAAACTGCTTAGCCGTCTGGCCCATCGTTAAAGGTTTGCCCCTTTTAAACATTCGCTATACACTTACTTTCCGCCATTCATCCGATTGACACAATATACAGGGATACAGGGCGGATAAAAGAACTTTTTATGAATAAAACTCAAGGATTCAAATTATGACTCTTAACCTAAGCCAGATCGATGTTGTGCCAAATTTCCCGAAAGAAGGTATCAATTTTTATGACATTCAATCCCTCCTTGGTAAACCCGACATCTGGCATAACGTCATTGATGATTTAGTTGCGCGCGTCATTGAAAGCGAAGCTGATATTGTGGTTGGTATTGAATCTCGCGGATTTCTAACGGGCGTTCCTGTCGCACAAAGTCTCAATCTTCCCTTTGGTATGGTACGCAAACAAGGGAAACTTCCCGGCAAGGTTATCGCCCAAGAATATGAACTGGAATATGGTACTGACACGATTGAAATTCAAGAAAGCTTAATCAAGCCGGGCGCTAAAATAGCCATTATGGATGATTTACTTGCGACGGGTGGAACGATGAAAGCCACGGGCGATCTCATACGTAAAATTGGCGGTGAAGTCGTTCTGGCAACGTGCATTATTGAACTGCATGAACTTGGCGGGCGCGCAAAGCTCGATTTCCCGTTCCAGTCATTGGTGCAGGCCCCCCTTGATCCGTTTGCGGAACAGATAAAGAGTGCTTAATTTTTAAAGTGTGTGATAAGGCAAAGTATGGAAAATGATTTTTTTAAGACTTGCAGTGATAGTTGCCTTAGTAGCTGGCATTTTTACACTAACATTCGGAATAGAGTCATTGCTAACCGGCAATGAAGATCCATATTGGAAAACAGTTTTTGCTCAATGCATAGAATCAGATTTGAGTGCAAAAGAATGCAGATGTACGGTGAAAGCGGCTAAAAAGCATATAAACGTTGAAATTATGAAACGTTATGAAACAGATCCTTATGCAGATGGTCAACTGACAGAAGAAGAATTTCCTAAGATGCAAAAATATTATGATGAATTTCATCATAAATGCTTAGGCTTGCCTCGTTCAAAACCTCATTATTTTCCGTAAGAAAAACTATCACTAAACTCTCCCCTCGCTAGCTCAAGCGTAACAATAGAAGGTGGTTATGATATTAGCGCCATTTTCACAATCAATATGCTCACCCCCCATGCGCCCGTTTCTTGCTAATATCGGAGATATGTTATAAAATATATCGAATAGTAAAATTAGGGGAATAAAAGAATGGGTTTTATAGGAGCACCTACAGCGGATCCGATGCTAGAAGAGCAACGTCAACAGGCCTTAGATGATCAGGCGCTTCATGACCTTTTGTTAATGAATATGTTTAATGATCAGGGCGGCGCGACGACGACATCCATTGAAAGAACGGAATTCGGAATACATATTGACAACACAAACGCTTTTTATGCGTCACTCAGCCCAGAACAGCAAGACGCATTCGTCAGCCCCTTAGCACAAGGTCAAGATCTTGCGGATTTTGAAGCCTCATTAAGCCCGGAAGCTCTGGATCGTTGGCAAGACCTTAAAGACGATTCACATACTTTAGGAGTGTGGCATAATCCCGAAAACGAATCTGAATTAGAGCTTGCTGCAAGCGGCCTTCGAACCATGATGGATAATTACCCCTCCTCTGATCCGGCATCAAAGTTGGTGCAAGATCAAATGATCGAAAAGCTCGGTGGGGAAGACGCCGTTCTTGACCTCATACAACAATCCATGACCCCCGGACTGGGCGCAGAAGGATTACCGCCTGAGGCACAAGAGATACTTCTTGATGCGCAAAATGATACATACAGCTTTACCCTAGAGACCGACGAAAATGGTCATCAAGCAATCGTAGAGGGCTTTTTCAACGGAGAGCCGATTGAACTGGTCGGCACAGCAGATGGCGGTGTTGAACTACAAGATACCTCTAATGATCCTGTTATCAATGATCCTACACTTAACAACGATGCAAATGTTGACCTTGCAATCCCCAAAGGGCCATAATCGCAGCCGATTGAATAAGGTATAAATATCACAATTGTGAAGAAAGCATGAGTGGCACAAATAGTGTCCCTGCGATGTCGTCTTTGTTCCCGTCTTTAAGATGCACCAACAAAATCTCGGTATTGTGCTTTATACGTTCATAAATATCCTGATCAATCTTATCTAAAGTTATCGCTTTGTTATCTACGTCAGAGCCACCAAGGAAAATTGCCCCTAACTCTAAGTCAATGGACGCCCACTCCGGCGAAAAACCAAGTGCCTCATCATAAAATAAAGCAATTTGATTATCATAATTAAGCGTTAGGGATGCTTTCATAAATTTCACTTTATAGTTTAAGTGCAGACACTTGCGTAACGTCAGCAGCAGGCGCATGCGTACAATCATCTGACATCATATATTGTTCGACGAGTTGCTTATGAAGGTCTGACAGCCCCGTGTAAAGCTGTGTTGAAAACTCGGCCGTATCATCCGGCACAAAGTCTCTCCAGATGCCTTCGACAATCAACGCGCCTTCAGATGTCGCCAACGACACTTGATAAATCACATCTGCGCCTTGCTCCTGCAATTCATCTATTTTGGCCATGACATTATCTTCATAGAGTTTATTGACGATTTCTTCTGCACTGGCATTGGGATCGCATTCTTCAAAGTTTGCGTTGTGCATAAAAATAGTTTCACCATCAGAGAAAATTTCAATGTTTGCAGCTAACCCTGTTTCCATTTTTATCTCCTTAACTTTTTATGCCCTAACCACCGCGCGCGCGCTCAACGGCGACAATACAAGGCGTAGCCCTTAAGGCCGCAATGATATTGTTCAAATGCTTCGTATCGTTGACAAAAACATCAATCATGATATCCCAAAACTCTAACGAACGATTAGTGATTTTCAAATTGATAATATTGCCACCATTTTTACCAATCACCGTTGTCACTGTACCCAATGCGCCTGTTTCATTAGAAAACGTCATCACCAAACGCCCAACTTGAGATTCCGGCTCATCACCCTGATCTCCCCATGATACATCGAGCCAGCGTTCCGGCGTATCAGCGAAAGTTTCTAATGTGTCACAATCAATCGTATGGATGGTTACCCCCTTACCTGTTGTGACAATCCCGACAATGCGATCACCCGGCAAGGGGTGACAACAGCGCGCAAAGTGCATCGCCATACCAGGGATCAGCCCTTTGATTGGCATCGGCCCGGCATCTTCGGGCCTACGGGCTTTGGATACCCTATCCATTAATTCTGATGGACGTTGCGCTGTTTCGGCCTGATGGCTTGGGAAAATTACTTTGAACACATCGCGTGCAACCACAACCCCAGAGCCAACCTTGGCGTAAATATCCTCTACATCTTCTGCGCGATAATGATCAAGAACGCCTGACACTGCTTTCTCTGTGAACTCGTACCCCTCCTGACGGAACACTTTCTGGATCATGGCCTTACCAAGAATGATAAATTCATCTCGCTGTTGGTTACGTACATATTTGCGAATATGCGAACGCGCCTTACCAGTCACCACAAAACGTTCCCACGTGGGTGATGGGTTTTGGGTTTTGGCTGTAATGACCTCCACCTGATCACCATTGACCAAGCGTGAGTTTAAAGGCGCAATCCGTCCGTTAATCTTCGCGCCGACACATCGATCGCCAATATCTGAGTGAATAGCATACGCGAAATCGATCGGCGTCGCCCCGCTTGGCAATTCAATAAGGTCGCCTTTAGGGGTAAACACAAAGGCTTGATCTTCGAACAGCTCCATTTTGGTGTTTTCCCAAAAATCTTCAGGCTTTTGCTCTTGCTCCAGAATTTCCAAAAGCTCTCTAAGCCAACGATATTTGGTCACGTCACGTTCTGTGGGTTGTGATCCGCCCTTATATGCCCAGTGCGCCGCTACACCAAGCTCGGCTTCGGCGTTCATTTGATGCGTTCTGATCTGAACCTCAATACGTTGACGCTTAGGGCCCATAATTGTGGTATGGATAGAACGATAACCGTTAGGTTTAGGCGTAGATACGTAATCTTTAAAACGTCCCGGCACACTGTGATATTTGCCATGAATAATCCCAAGTGCCATATAGCATTCTTCAACGGTATCGACCTTAATCCGGAAGGCCATGATATCGGATAACTGTTCAAAGGCGACTTTTTTACGCTGCATTTTCTTCCATATGGAATAGCGGGTTTTTTCACGACCTGTGATTGCTGCCTTGATGTCAGAATCTTTAAGTAGCTTGCTGAGTTCGCCTATAATAGCCTTAACAACATCGCCACCCTCTTTACGCAAATAAGATAAACGATTAGTGATACTTTCGCGTGCCTCGGGGTTGATTTGTTCAAAACACAAATCTTCCAGCTCTTCTTTCACACGATGAACACCGATACGCTCCGCGAGTGGTGCATATATTTCAAGCGTCTCGAGCGCAATGCGCCGTCTTTTATCTGGGTCTTTAATCCCCCCCATAGTGCGCATATTGTGCAAGCGATCAGCCAACTTTACCAATAAAACGCGGATATCTTCCGACATCGCAAGCAGAAGCTTGCGGAAGTTTTCAGCTTGCTTGCCTTCTACTGTTTGGCTTTCAATACGTGTCAACTTACTGACACCATTGACCAAATCAGAAACCGTTTTACCGAACCGCTTTTCTAAATCTTCAGATGTTGCATCTGTGTCTTCTATTGTGTCATGCAAGATCGCCGTAACAATCGTGGTTACATCCATGTCCATGTTGGCTAAGATTTGTGCGACTTCTACGGGGTGTGTATAGTATGGCTCACCAGAGGAGCGAAACTGCCCGTCATGCTTTTCCTTGGCGTAATCATACGCCTCGACCACAATATCGTAATCGAACTCCGGCTGATATTTTCTTATTGTTTTTTCTAGTGTTTCGAGTTGCCCCATACGCCTTGAGTTCCCGCCATTGCAGTGCATCATTTTCTTTTTAGGCTAACATGATTTTCGAGTGCAACCAAATGTATTTTCATCACCTCAAAAAGCAAAAAGTCGGAACTTACGCCCGACTTTTTTAAATTCTGAATTTAAAGAGGTAATTTAGATACCAGCGATATCACCCAATGATGGGTCTTCTTTGGCATCTTCTTCAGGAGCTTCCTCAGCTTTTGCACCAATTTCTTCACTTGCGTACATACCACCTTCAGCAGCCGTTGCCTCAGCGATTTCGCCCCATTCTTTTTCACCATCCATAAGGTCGATAATCTCTTCTTCCGGATCCTGAGGTAAATATCTCTGATAGCTTTGAGTCATCTCTTCTTTTAGATCTTCAACGCTGATTGTTTCACCAGCAATCTCACGCAAAGAAATAACAGTCTTCTTGTCATTATCTTTTTCAACAGTCAAAGCTGCGCCGGTTCCAATCTTTCTTGCGCGCTGTGAAGCAACAAGAACCAGTTCAAAACGGTTTTCAACTTTATCAATACAATCTTCTACGGTAACACGTGCCATGCTTAAACACCTTTATTCTTAATATGCGTACAAGCGATGGTTATAGAGCGCGATTACATGAAATGCAACCATTTTGAAGATTTTTATAGCAAGATACCTTGACGCGAAGCGCGGTATCACCATGATAATCAAATGTATGAATTGCTTCCAGATAAAGACTGTTCTCTTTGCCCACGCTTGAAATCCTTCATTGATGAAAATCGAGCCAAATTCCCTAATGAATATAACGCGCCTGTACCCTCCTTCGGCATGCAAGATGCAGAGCTCCTCATTGTTGGGCTCGCACCGGGACTAAAGGGGGCGAATTTCTCAGGCCGTCCGTTTACAGGTGATTACGCAGGCGATTTACTCTATGGCACTTTACTAAAGTTCGGATTTGCAAAAGGCGAATATGGTGCAACTAAAGATGACGGTCTGGAATTGATCAATGCGCGCATCACCAACGCCGTAAAATGTGTGCCCCCACAAAACAAAGTCACAGGCGAAGAGATTAATACCTGCCTTCAATTCCTGAAAACCGAGATGACCACCATGCCGAGCCTCAAAATTATTCTATCTTTAGGGCTTGTTTCTCATAATGCCGTTCTAAAGGCCACAGGGCATAAACAATCAGCGTTTAAATTCGCCCACAATGTGACACATAATTTAGGAAATTACCTAGCCTTGATCGATAGCTATCACTGCTCCCGCTATAACACCAACACAAAGCGCCTGACGACAGAGATGTTTGAGGATGTGTTCGAGAACATACAAACACACCTTACAAAATCAACCTAACCAACAGCAGTATCACCAGTTTGCGGGTTCACACTTTCGCGCTTGCCGATGAGTTTGTTGAGCGCATGAACGTACGCACGAGCACTCGCCACAAGCGTATCCGCATCCGCGCCTGAACCACTGATAATTTTACCGTTTTCTTCCAAACGAACAGTAACCTCGGCTTGCGCATCTGTTCCGCCCGTTACGGCATGTACTTGGTAAAGTTGGAGCTTGGCATCTACGTGTGGGCATACCGCGCGAATAGCCTTAAATATTGCATCAACCGGGCCATTGCCTGTGACATGTGCAGACTGTTTCTCACCGTCAACGGATAAAACAATTTCCGCAGTTTGCGGGCCGGATGTTCCGGCCACTACCTGTAAGGATACAAACTGGATGGCATCATTTTCGCTAATCATTTCATCTTCGACCAAGGCAATAAGGTCATCTTCGAAAACCTCTTTCTTACGATCTGCAAGGTTTTTGAAACGTGCAAAGGCATCGTTCAATGCGTTATCGCCAAGCTCAAAGCCAAGTTCTTTCAATTTCTCGCGGAACGCATGACGACCTGAATGCTTGCTCATCACAAGCTTACTCTCTGTCAATCCAACAGATTCTGGGGTCATAATTTCATATGTGTCCGCATTTTTCAGCATACCGTCCTGATGGATGCCACTGGCATGAGCAAAGGCATTTGCACCTACAATCGCTTTGTTCGGCTGCACTGAAAATCCAGTGATACTGGAAAGTGTACGCGATGCTTTTGTGATTTTTGTTGTATCAACGCCGTTACTGTAAGGCATCAAATCCGAACGCGTACGTAATGCCATTACGATTTCTTCTAACGCGGCATTCCCCGCACGCTCACCAATACCATTGATCGTACATTCAATCTGGCGCGCCCCTGCACCAACACCGGCCAACGAATTCGCAACCGCAACGCCCAAGTCATTATGACAGTGCATCGATACAATCGCTTGATCAATGTTCGGCACGCGTTCAAACAACATAGCAATTTTCGCAGCCATTTCATCGGGCATAGCATAGCCAACTGTATCGGGAATATTTACTGTTGTCGCACCCGATGCAATCGCGGCCTCAACGCACATACAAAGAAAATCATCTTCCGTACGTGAAGCATCTTCCGCGCTCCACTCCACATCATCGGTAAAGTTACGAGCAAAGGTAACGCTTTCTTTAACCGCTTCCAACACTTCCTCCGGCGGCATTTGAAGCTTATGCTTCATGTGCAGCGGAGATGTAGAGATAAATGTATGAATACGTCTGAACTCGGCAGGCTTTATCGCCTCACCGGATGCTTCGATATCGCCTTTTTTGGCGCGTGAAAGCCCACAAACAGTCGCATTTTTAACCGTTTTAGCGATTTGATTAACCGCCTCAAAATCCCCTTTGGACGCAACAGGAAATCCTGCCTCAATCACATCCACACCCATATCATCAAGAATGGTCGCCATTTTCAGCTTTTGCTCAAGATTCATTGCGCAGCCGGGGGATTGCTCTCCATCCCTAAGGGTCGTGTCGAATATAATCACACGGTTTGGGTCGTTTTTAACTATGTCATAGGCTCTACTCATGGCCAAATTCCTTATCTTTACATGCGCGCATAGCTGTTCTATCGCGCCTTATTTGTTTTTTCAATCTTTTGGAAGTTTTCCCCTGTAGCGCAGGCATCGCGTAATGCCTCATGGCCGCTCAGGGGCGCATAAGCAGGATGTTCAGAAGCAGTAATGTGTTTGGCTTCGTATTCATAAATACTATCTAACTGACTTTATCCAATCTCGTCAAGTTTATCATGATGATCTCCATCCTCAATCGGCTTTTTCTGACCATCAGATCCATACAGGAAATGCGTTTCGGCCTCTGCCTTTTTCTTATCAGAATAATCGCTGTGTTCGCGCGTTTCATGCTCCTCACCGGACATAACGCCTTCACTATCAACCGCAGAGGGCTTTGGGACAGCAGGCTTTCTCTTTATATAGTGATTCCAGATACGTCCTAAGCCATCAATCATGGTTATTCCTCTATATCTCGTGCTTCTTCGACCAACATGACAGGGATGCCGTCGCGTATAGGATAAGCACGTTTAGATTGCTCGGAAATCAATTCCTGTTTTTCACGATCATAAACAAGTGGCCCTTTTGAAACAGGACAAACAAGAATCTCTAATAATTTCGGGTCAATTTCTGCACTCATGGATTTATTCTACCTCTTTACATTCAAGAAAACAAAATAGCGGAGAGCTTGCGGCGCGCACTGATTGTTACCGGATCAGCATGCCCCATCGCCTGAAAGAGCGTCAAGAGCTCCTGACGGGCGGCTTCTTCATTCCATTCACGGTCAATTTCAATGGATTGTAACAAAGCATCTGTCGCCTCTTCTTTCTGTCCTGCGGCGAATAACGCATAAGCGAGGTCAATACGTGCCTGATGATCATTTGCATTGGCTTTTATTTTTTCTTTAAATTTATCAGCATTGCCACTTGGTACATTCTGGGCTAATTCCAAAGCAGAACGCGCCTCTTCAAACGCGGAGGTTTTTGCAATTTCTTCCGGCACCTGCTCAATCAAAGCCTGCGCTTGTTCTATCTGGCCGATATTCAAGAAACAACGCACCATCCCAACATAAGCATCAGCGTTTAGAGCATCCTGTTGCAGGATTTGCGCATAAATCGCATGCGCACTTTGTGCGTCATTATCCGCCAAAGCCTGCGCCGCGCCTTTCAAAGCCTCCGGTATGTCCAACGCATCGGGTTGCGCACCGTTGGCGGCTGTAATAAGCTTCTGGACGAATTCCTTTATTTTGTTTTCAGGCTGCACCCCCATAAAGGCATCGACAGGCTGTCCTTGAAAAAATCCAAACACTGTCGGCACAGATTGAACGCGCAAGGCTTGAGCAAGCTCAGGATTGTCATCCAAATTAACCTTCGCCAAAAGAACCTTCCCGCCAGTGGCCAGAATTACCTTTTCTAAAATCGGCATAAGTTGTTTACACGGGCCGCACCATGGTGCCCAAAAATCAACTATTACAGGAATTTGCATGGAAGCCGCCATTACACGCTGTTCAAAATCCTGTGTTCCCACATCAAAAATAATTTGCGCGGGGTCTAAAGCTGCGCCGCCTGATTGTTCATTATTAGATGCGCCTAACAACATTGGGATTCTCCTTCTTTCGAATAACCGCAAGTTATATCAAGACATCTAAAAAAGCAAAGCATTACGCATCGGGAGCAGCATCAGATAAATCGACAATTTCAGCGGCGTGATTGGTATGCTCGATAAAGCCAATAAGATCATCAGGCGACAGGCCAATCGTCCATGCATTATCCATCGGATGATAATTCACCAACGGCTGAGCCATCATATGCGCATCGAGTATAATCCTTACGTTCTGATCTCTGTCATTAATGATACAAAACGGATTAACCGATCCTTGACGAATACCCAAATTTTCCCATAAACGGTCACCGGAACCAAAAGAAATCCGCCCGCAATCAAGTACTGTTTGTAACTTCTTTAAATCAATCTGTGTTTCGTTGGCGGCAACCACTAAGAACATTTTTTTCTTTTTATCGCGCAGGAATAAATTGCGGCAATGTGTACCGGGAATTGATTTTTTGAGGTGCTCGCCTTCCTCAACCGTAAAAATCGGCTCATGCTTATATAGCTTATGGGCTATTGCTAAATCGTTCAAAACGCTTATCAGTTGGTCTTTTGAAGTTGGTAAATCACTTATCATGGCAAAAAGTTATATGATTTCACCCGGCAAGACCAGATGTAAAAACCCGATAAAAACAGCAGATGCCCCAAACACTCAAATTTGCATCGTTATGAAAAATGACATATTATATAAGAAAGTATTAATATTTACCTGTCATACTGTTCTTGAGTTTGTATACGTGGGGTATAAGAATGCAAGCAAGTGATCTTCTCCAAATGCTGGAGGATAGCGAAATAGATGTCTTAGATAATCAGGCCGTCATTGATGAAATGACGGGCGGTGTTGATTCTACAGCACTTTTAGGCGACATGAATGCTGATATGATTAACACGTCTTTTATGGATGATATGCCGGATCCAAATGAAGCTTTACTAGAAAATTCAAATCAAGAACCACTTCTGAATTTTGATACTCAAAATGATACGCCGGGGTTAGGATGAATATAGAGCTCGGACTACTTCATGATGGTAATGTAATGATGGTGAGTGACACCCCGTTACCCAATATCGTATGCCGTATTGAGTATTATCGGGAGCAACGCGTTTTTATGGTTGTATATGACGATGATGATCATACCGAAGAAATGATGCATTACGAAGTACCGGAAAACATGAAAAGCCCGGTTGAAAACACGCCAAACATAATGATTTATTCGCTATTTCCTGACCATGAACCAATCGGTTATAAGGTGCCGCTCGTACAGGTTGGAAACGCAATTTAAAGATAAGAGATTTTTTCTCTTGCATTTCCTTAACAAGCTTATATATTCTCCTACATCTGAAAAACACAGATACGCGAGTGTAGCTCAGGGGTAGAGCACAACCTTGCCAAGGTTGGGGCCGAGAGTTCGAATCTCTTCACTCGCTCCATTTATTTTTTTATCATATATTCCAAATAATATTATAAGTTAAGAGCTTTCATTAAAGCTCTCATTTCTGATATGCGCCGCTTTGATTGTCGGGCTCGTGACGAAGAGAACCTTTTCTTGTTCGTCGATGGCTTGCCTTGAGCGTTTTACCGAGCTTTCCTGATTGTCGATCTCAGCTTCAAGAAAAGCAATTTCCTCACCGCGTATCATATCAAAGGCCAATCCTGCCTGTTCTTCAATAAGCTTTGTGGAGTGACTTTGATCTTCAAGAGCAAGAGCCGCGCCGGTGATCCCGATACAATGAAAGAAATTAATGCGCAGTATCAGGCCGCGTTGAAATCGTGTGACGGACAAAAGAGCGATCATCGCGAATATAAATATAAGCCCGATGTTGAACAAGAACTCATGGAAAAGCTGCTTGAGCTTTTGAAACTCCGTGATCTTGATATCGCTCTTATCAGTTATTGGATTTGGGTTTCGGGTGATACGAAGCGTAACAAAGATGCTTTGAAAGCTGCGGGATTACAATGGAATTCCAAACGTAAGCGCTGGTACTACAAGCCCAAAGATTGGAGACGCAGCTATCAGAGCAAAGGCAATCTGAACGAGCTTGCCAGTAAATACGGATATCGCGGTTTTCAGACCGCTAAAGAAGAGAAGATGCCCGCCACCGTTTAGGCGGGCTTTTTTATAAGCGGCTTCTTCGAGCGTACTTAAACGCTTGGCCAATTCTTGTGATAAGGCATAACCAAGGTGATCAATATTCTTCAGCAACCCTAAATGCCATTAACAGTGGGTTGCTATAGAAGGAAGGATACGCCATAGCCTCAATATTCAAATTCAATTCCTTTTCTTGTTCTTTTCCAATTTCTTTTTCAAAGGCTCATTTACAAACGCCTCCCCATCAAAAGAAATCACACATAAATTGTCATTTACCTCTTCCATATCGATGTCACACGGTAAAAACTTTTGAATGACCTCAATATTGGTTTTGGTGTGCAAGCTCGGCCTGACAGTTTTAAATTTCCCTGCACCAGCCAAAGCCATCGGCAGCAATATCTGATCCGCCAAATATTCACCGACAACCGCATCACTTGCTAAAAATGCCTGAGCCTTTTTACAAGCCTGCTCCGCCACCTTTTCAGACTTCAAGCCAACCTTGCCAAAGCTTGTGACTATTTCAGTAACATCGCCATGACCGATCTTGATAAAGACAACATTGCCAGAGCTTGTGACACCTTTGACCTGACGCACGCTCAGGCGTTTTTCATCCCAATCCATCATTTCACCAATTTTGGCAAGCTCACGCTTCGCAATGTCTGCAGGCAGGTTCGCCACCAAAGCTTCGGCAGATCGATATGACTTACCCTTTCGCTCCATCAATGTGACCTCCTTAAGCTGAACCAACGGCGCAACATTAAACACGACCTCTCCGCCACCTGTCGGATGAAACCCGTATTTTTCTATCGCACAGTCGATGCGAACCCCCATTTTTTTCAAAACTGGCACAAAACCCTGCTCAATAAAATCATAAGGCGGAGCATTCATATTGTGCGTACCACCACGCAACGTTACAGACGATTTTTCATCCGCCATCAACAACGCAGGTAACACGGTTTGCGCGACCAACATCGCGCTTCCGGCTGTCCCGATCGCAAATGTATAATCGCCGCCTTTGATCACACCCGGGTTAAAGAACAAATCCTTTGATCCGATCTCCGCCCCGATGATTTGCGCATCGCAGATTTCTGCGGCGGCCTTAACGCATGTTAAATGCTGACGCATTAAACCCGGTTTTTGTCGCCCTGCGCGTATGTTTTTCATCTCAAACGGAATCCCGGTTATCATCGACAAGGAAAGGGATGAGCGTAATATTTGCCCGCCGCCTTCTCCGAAAGATCCGTCTATATAAATTCTGTTATCCATTACTCATAATCCTAAAATATAAATTTTATCGTTTTCTTTTAATTCTGTTTCCAAAGCCTCAATGACATCACCAATGAACGCCTTCAATTTTGTTTTGGTAAAATCAAACGCCACATCAAAAGGATTTAACTG
Source organism: uncultured Micavibrio sp. (assembly GCA_965263215.1). Lineage (GTDB taxonomy): Bacteria > Pseudomonadota > Alphaproteobacteria > Micavibrionales > Micavibrionaceae > UBA1672. The sequence continues at coordinate 653,236 of OZ253663.1, read as the reverse complement.
CCTGTAGTAGAAAAACTGCTGCGCATAACCACCCAGATCATCTTTATGCTCTGCCGATCTCAACGCGTGAGATAAGTTACGCATTTTTTCAACAATCTTAAGCCAATCCTCACGCCCCAAACACTGGAACGAATATTGCGAATAATCAGGGTCAACATCCTTGATTATTGGCTCTAAATATTCAAAGCCATCGATCGTGAAATATAACGCCCCTTTATTCCAGCAAGACTTCTCCTTCTTTGTTTCAGAACAAATTTCAATATAGCAAGTATGCTGCAATTCACTCATATCCCTAATGATGCGCAAATCCGCAGCCAAGTCCTTAGTAAGCTCAGGGTATAAAGCCTCTTCAGGTAATGCCTTATTACGGTATTCCTGAATCTGCTCCTTAATTTCCTGATCACCTATTCTATGTCTAGCCATGATCTTATCCTCATTTATCTGTTTTAGATTTGCGGAAGGGATTTTCATCCCTTCACACACAGCACCTGTTTCAAGATGTATACGACCTCTACAAGGTCTTTTTGCGCTTCCATCACCTTATCGATGTCTTTGTACGCAGATGGTGTTTCATCCACCACATCGGCATCGGTTCGGCATTCCACGCCCTTAACGGCTTCGATATGTTCCTCAATCGACACGCGCTTCTTGGCTTCGGTACGGGACATCACGCGCCCCGCACCATGCGAACAGCTACAAAAGCTCTCTTCATTCCCAAGACCGCGCACGATGTAAGACTTCGCGCCCATGCTTCCCGGAATAATGCCCATATCCCCCTTTCGGGCACGCACTGCACCTTTTCGGGTCACGAAGATATTCTCTCCGTAATGGTTTTCCTTGGTCACATAGTTATGGTGACAATTTATCGCCTCAACTTCCGCATCGAAAGGCTTTGTAATCACCTTTCGCACAGCTTCGATTGTATGCGCCATCATAATCTCACGATTAGTACGCGCAAAGTCCTGAGCCCATTCCACAGCAAAAACATAATCATCAAAATGATCCGTTCCTTCCGGAAAATATGCCAAGTCCTTATCAGGCAAGTTAATCATCCAGCGCTGCATATCTTTCTTGGCAAGCTCAATAAAGTGCGTACCAATCGCATTGCCGACACCGCGGGAACCGGAATGCAACATAATCCACACTCGATCATCCTCGTCGAGACACATTTCAACGAAATGGTTTCCGGTTCCCAATGTACCCAAGTGAACAATATTGTTCGTGTTCTTCAATTTCGGCGTAACTTCTGTGATGCGCTTGAAATTCCGTTCAAGGTTTTTCCAAGCCATCGCAGTTTTTTCAGGGACTTCTCCCCAAGAGCCTTTATCTCTCCTATTACGTCCGACAGAGCGTCCGTGCGGTACAGCCGACTCAATCGCGCAGCGCAATTCAAACAAATTCTCTGGCAAATCTTCCGCAGTCAGTGACGTTCTCGCCGCCATCATTCCGCACCCGATATCAACCCCAACGGCCGCGGGAATTATCGCCCCCTTAGTCGGAATAACACTTCCGATTGTTGAGCCTTTCCCAACATGCACATCCGGCATCACCGCAAGCCACTTATGAATAAATGGCATTTGCGCTGTTTTCATGAGTTGCTCTTTTGCTTTCTCATCTACAGGCACGCCTTTAGTCCACATTTTAATAGGGCCGGCCTTTCCGCCAATCACTTCATAAGTTTCAGTAGTCATTTTTCTTACTCCTAAATTATTTTCTGCTTATTGTTATAGCAACGGGTGTGCCAGTTTTAAAAAACTCAAAAATAAATTTATAAAACACTGATATAAAACAATATTTTTAAATATCACCAAAAACATCTTTCAAATTAAAATTATATAATTTATAATATTATCTAAGTTTTTATAATTATTGATATACAAAAAATGGTTATTATAGGTTTCTTAGGCTCCGTTTTGGATGTCGGCGGGAAAAGCGAAAAAAGATGGCAAAAATGGCGGCCAACGGTCAGCCTGTGCCAACATGAAGATATGCTGGTTAAGCGTTTCGAGCTTTTGATCAGTGATCGTGATAAAAAACTCGCTAATCAAATTAAGGAAGATATCAAACAAATATCCCCCGAAACCGAGGTTATTTTTCATAACATCAACCTAAGCAACCCCTGGGACTTCGAAGAGGTTTACAGCACCCTGCACGACTTTGCCAATGGCTATGAATTTGATCTTGAGCATGAAGATTATTACATGCACATCACAACAGGAACGCACGTCGCGCAAATTTGTATGTTCCTACTCACCGAGGCGCGCTATTTCCCTGCAAAACTCCTGCAATCCTCGCCCGCACGTAAAGAGAAAAAAGACGGCACAGGCAGCTACACCATTATTGATCTTGACCTGTCAAAATACGACCAACTTGCCCAGCGTTTTCAGATTGAACATGAAGAAGCGACATCGTTCTTAAAATCAGGCATTGTCACACGCAACAAACCGTTTAACGACATGATCGACCAAATTGAAAAGGTAGTGATCAGGACAAAATCACCCGTTCTATTGATGGGGCCGACGGGCGCGGGTAAATCACAACTTGCACGGCGTATATACGAACTTAAAAAACTACGTCACCAAGCAAACGGTCAATTTGTGGAAATCAACTGCGCCACCTTAAAAGGTGATAATGCCATGTCCACCCTGTTCGGACATAAGCGCGGCGCCTTTACGGGCGCAGTGAGTGACCGCGCAGGCCTGCTCGCCACCGCCAATAAAGGCGTTCTGTTTCTGGATGAAATCGGGGAATTAGGACTGGACGAACAAGCCATGATCCTGCGTGCTATCGAAGAAAAACGCTTCCTCCCCGTTGGTTCGGACAAGGAAAGCGAAAGCGACTTTCAACTCTTGGCAGGAACAAACCGCAATTTATCACAAGAAGTTGCCAATGGAAATTTCAGGGAAGATCTGCTCGCGCGCCTCAATCTCTGGACGTTCCACCTTCCCGGCCTTAAAGACCGCCGTGAAGACATTGAACCAAACATCGACTATGAACTGCGAAAATTTACCGAAGACAATAACCAGAACACCAGCTTCAACAAAGAGGCGCGGGATAAATACTTGAAATTCGCTCTATCAAACAAAGCATCATGGAGCGCAAACTTCCGCGACCTATCCGCATCCATAAACCGCATGGCAACCCTATGCGAAGGCGGACGCATTCGCGCCCCCGAAGTTACGGCGGAAATAGAACGCTTGGAAATGCTATGGAATGCGAAAGCGCAAAATGACAGCATGCAAATGCTGCATCATGCCTTACCCCCTAAAGAGATCGCCCAAATTGATTTATTTGATCAGGCACAACTGGCAACCGTTATCGAAGCCTGCTTATCAGAAAAATCCCTAAGTGCAGCAGGCCGAAAACTTTTTGCAAACAGCCGAGAACAGAAAAAAACCAGCAACGACGCCGACCGTTTAAGCAAATACCTGCAACGCTTTAACCTGAGTTGGACAAAGATACAAAATTCAACAGGAACTTAGTCTGCGCCGAACCTGCATCAGAGAAAACCCCAATAAATTTTGCCCAAGCCAATGAGCAGGATTTTCTATAAGTGGGTCTTTCGCCTCTAAACCCACACCCCATATTTTATCGACAGGACTGGCTTCAACCAAAATCCTCTCTTTCGTATTTACGAGAAATTCTCCGAGCTTTTCATTCTGTTTAAATTTCTCAAAATTCCCGCGTATGGCTATTTCAATTTTACTCTCATCCCAGATCGCTTGATTGAAGTTGCGCACCGAACGCCCAATGCTCTTGACCTTCCCCGGATCGTCAGCATCTAACATCTCCTGAACTTTTTCCAAATCATTAAACAGCTTTGCTTTTTCAACCATCATGAAATGTTCTGCTGTTTTGTAGACATGGCCTTCATATTCAAACAACGCACTATACCACTGACTTAGACAAGCTTTGGTCACAGCTTCACCTGCTTCTTTATGCCCCCAAAAAAATACATATTTTACTTTATTTTCGGCATTTATAAAACGCAGAAGGCTTTGCGTATCTTTAATTTGATTAACCACGATGAGCCCCTTCTATATTCCTGACAAAGAAATGCGTGCCTTCCGTTTCCTTTTGACGGTACAGCATTGCCGGGCGGCGGCCTGTTTCCTTCATCTTGCCTGTTTCCTCCAAAATATCCGCCCCGAGAATCCTGCGGCGGAATGATTTATGATCCATCTTGCCGCCCATGATGATTTCATAAACCTTCTGTAATTCCGCAAGCGTGAATTCCTCTGCCATTAGATGAACAGGCAGCGTCGTATAAAGAACCTTACCCTTTAGACGTTCGGTGCAACCTTCCAGAATTTGCGCATGATCAAAGGCGAGCTTTTCTTTCACTTTCCCATCTGTCACAACAGACCACTTAATATCCGTTGCCCCTTCCCCCGCCTGCAAAACGATATCCTCAGACGGAATCAACGCGAAATAAACTGTCGTCACTGACCAACCGCGCGGATCACGTTCCCGCCCACCGAACGAACAAAACTGCTCCAGATAGGGTGTTTTTACGCCCGTTTTTTCTTCCAGCTTACGCTTTGCAGTATCGACCAACTCACGATCATTATGGACATCAATAAAACCACCGACCAAGCTCCATTGCCCTTGAGCGGGATGGTTCGCGCGCTTCATGATTAATGTCTTTAGCTCCCCGCCGGACACCGTGAAAATCACGGTATCGACGGACACATTCGGACGATCAAACGCACGCGCGTCATAGGCCTTTAGAAACTCAGCTTCTGTTTTATAGACTTTGTCGGTCATTACGCCGCCCTTTCTGTTTCTTTAAGTGTGCCGTTTAAGGCGTCATCTAATCTGGCCCTGATCTTGGCAAGGCTTTGGTCTTTGATCAATTTACCATCTTCATAGACCACTTCTAACGCACCTTGCTGCTCTTGCGCCTCACTTTGCTGATCATAGAGTTTATAAGTGCCACCCTCTTCCTCAACCCGAAGCAAACCTTTGGCAGATTTTTTGATGCCGTTATCAGTTTTCGGATCTTTGAAGATGTCTCTTCTCCCTCCATTCACAACGCCGCTTGTCGCTTTCATAGCAAAGCCGAAATTATCGCGGGTCACATATTGGTAAGTGTATGAGCCGACCCCAAACACAATATTGCCGGATGCAAAGCCTTTCGCCTCAAGCCCCGTCAAAATCGCCTCGGCGCGCTCCAAAGAGATGGAGTCCCCATAGATCAAGCCGATATGCGCATCGAGCATTTTATACCCTGTGTCCGTTTCGGTGCCGCCGAACACGTCCCACAGGCATTCAATCGCGCCTTTATATTCAGGTGTACCGACGGGAGCCTCAGGATCACCGCAGACGATTTTGACGGGATCGCCACTGTCAGGGCGGATCACAAGTTTGCCTTCGCGAGCCAAGATTTCACTTTTTAAGGTCTGGACATATTCTGTCACGACCTTCCAGAAATCCCACGTATCAGAGACAATTGAAACAATGCCGCTTGGATACGTTTCCGCTATCAATCGGCGGAACGTTTCCAACTCCCCATCTTGCATTCCCATACACATCACAGAGTGCTCGGTTGCAGGAACAGAGAAGCCAACAGGCTCTTTTTCTGCATCCGCGCCGTAATAATCCTCCACCACATCAATGGCTGGGACAGTATCCGTCCCCCAGAAAGAGGTTAAATGCGCCGCGCCGCTTAAGATAGAATCTTGCAACCCTGATAATCCACGGAATGAAAAGTCATGCGCCTGAAACGGCACAAAGTCTAATGCTGTGCCTGTTTTCAAAGCATACTGCGTTAACAAGCGTTTATACTCAAACGCCGTTGTCGCAGATGTCATAGGCTTCCATAAATAACAAGAAATCACGCTCTCGATATAATTCGTAAGCCAGAAGAAATCAGGATGCGTATTCACAACCGTTAAAACGGGCACACCTATGGGAACGCGCGCACCTTCGGGCAATGCTTTGATCTTCATCGGCAAATACCCAAGATCATGCAGAGCTTCGATATGCTCCAAAGTGAACGCATCAGGCCCCAACGCATGATCCATGCGGCGTTTATAGGCTTTCACGACCTCCTCTTTCGGCAGATCGAAGAAGTTTTCCTGCCAGACATCCATCAAGAAATGCTTGATGAAATACTGCAAACCGAACATCACGATTTTATGATCATAATCACTCAGCACCTTCGCATGTTTCGCGCTCCGTGGGGTGAAGTTTGAATACACCTCACTCGTACCCGGCGGGTACTGGCTTCTGTGGTCTGCTTTGTAAAAGTCTATGGCTGTTAAAGGATTAATTTTCATCGCTTTTCTCCTCCTGTAAATAATCACAAATTATTATTTCCACATCAGGGAATTCCCCTTCCGCTTTTTCAAATATGGGTAACACTTGGGTTTTCCAGTCTAACCCTCCTAACCCTGAGCCAATTTTAGGTGAATAAAGCTTGTACACTCCTTTTCGTATACAGAACTCTAATGCATGCCTTAAGGCTTCCTCTATAGCATCCGCTGAGGCATAAGCCGCACCATCAAAGCCATATTTATCCTGTGTCCAACAATTGATGACATAAAGGGTTTCACTTACTTGAACTGAGGATATTTTTCCCAAATGCATATCCGCCCTACTATGAGATAAATATTCTTCCTTTATCTGAGGCCACCTTGCATACAATGCCTTTGCGACGCCGCTTCCCATCTTTCTTTGACAATTTACACCATGAATGATTACCGCTCGGCCTGTAACAGTAGTTATGTCCATATTAACAAATTTCATTTTTTATCTCCCATTACAGTTAAAAAATCGGTTTCAATTTGGTCAGGCTGAAGGAAGGTGTGCACACAAAACACATGTGTGAACTGCGCCTTTAAAACCTCCAAGCCTTTCGAAAAAATCCCGTGCGTGACATAAAGGTACAAATCGCCCGCTTCATGGTCTTTCAAGACCTTCGCAAGCTCCGTAAAGGTGCGCCCGCCATCGCATATATCATCCAGAATAATTAAATCTTTGCCTCGCACATCGCCGTGCACCTCTGAATGGGTAATCTGACCGCTTTTCGGATCGCGAACCTTGCTACAGGTAATAACATCAAACCCGAACGCATCGGCCACGGATTGTGTTTTCTCCGTCGCGCCTTTATCGGGTGATACTAGAGTTAATTTACGCGTACTTATAAATTCAGCCAAAGCACCGCGCACCAAATCAACCTGCGTCACAACATGGCAGTTTTTCAAATGATCGGTCACGACTTTTGAATGCGGATCAAGCACCGTGACATATTGACAGTCCAAATCATTAATCAACCCCGCCATCACCTTCGCACTGAACGCCTCCCCCTTATTACAAACGCGGTCTTGGCGCGCATAAGGAAAGTAAGGAATAACCAAATCAATCTGCGTTTGCGCATTTTCTTGACGGATAGCATCCACCACCATCAAAAGACGCATCACATCATCAGAGCTATATAAATACGCCACAACCTCAGTCACACCCGCGACCTCAATCCCTTCGATGCTGACATGGCATTCCCCACCGCTAAATTGGAATGTTTTTACCGATTGTTTATTGACTGTAATGGTCATATTCATATCCTCAATTTATTTATGGCCAAGAGCCATTAAATATATAATGGCACATAGCCATTTATTGAGTCAATAAAAAAATCTACATAAAGCAATTACTTTTGTGCGTTCCTATTCTTTACTGACACCACCTGCGCCCTCCCATAGCAGAACACCCTCACCTAAATAAGGTGAGGGTGTCGAAATTAGTAATACCTGTGATAGCCTTGTTACCACTAAAATTCAAATTTCAAACCAACCAACGCTGTCAAAGGTTTTCCAGGGCGTGCGCCCGCAGGTCTGCGCGCAGCAACATATTCCGTGTCGAATAAATTATCGACTGTTGCAAAAAGACGCGTCCCTTCAAGCACCTCATATTCTCCGGCAACATCCACAATAAAGTGCGCGTCTGTGCCTTCATCAGAGGGGACCGAGCCACTACCCGCCTGTGTACGCATTTCATCAACATATTTACCGGCCACATGCACTTCCCAATCAGACGCGACTACGCCCGCAGACACATAAAACTGATGTTCGGGAATGTATGGTAGCTCGTCCCCGCTCGTGACACTGCCCCATTCATCAAAAGAACTGACAAAGCTGTTCTGAAACTCGGCTTTCGTATAGGTGTAATTAAAGGTAATCGGCAAGCTCAAGTCCGAGATATTCAAACTTGGTGCAGCATCATAGCCAAGCGAAAATTCAACACCATAGGCATCAACTTCTCCGGCATTAAACTGATCTCCGACTGCACCGCCCGTACAACCTGATGACAGCGTACATTCACCGAGCAGATTCGAATAATCATTGAAGAATCCAACAAGCTCCAGGTTAAGGTTATTGCCGTTGTAACGACCACCAAGCTCGTAATTGACGCTCTCTTCATTATCATCATTTGTGCTGCTTGGGGATGGCGGAGCGAACCCCTTATGGATGCCGCCAAACACACTATATTCATCGGTGAAAGCGTAACTCACACCAAGTCCCGGTACGATTTCATCAACCGTATTTTCGCGGATTTCACTGCTGTTAAAATCTTCGCGTTTAAGCTCGATATACTCGTAACGCGCACCGGGAACGAACGTCCAGTTATTATAGTTAATTTCATCAAGAACATATAAAGCAGTTGCCTTGGCCGTGCCATGGCGATTGGCGTTAGACCCCGGGGCGCCCGCACTGGCGAGTGTCATAACACCGCCTGTAATGGCATATAAATCCTCTTGTTGGAAACGGTCTTCCTTGTCATAATGATAGCGCGCCCCAAACTCAATCTGATGCTCCGTCTGCCCCCAACCGAATTGTGTTGCTATATCGGTTTGCAAACCTGTTGAATAATAATCACGGTTATTGGCACGAACGGTCAGGTTATTGGCAGCACTTCCGTCTAAGTCTGTTAGCCCCTGCAAAGCAGACAGATGCGCCGCAGAGTCTAAGGCGCCGCTCAAGCTTGATCGAACGCCACCAACCGTTACGTCATCCAACTTATACCAGTTACGCGAAAACTGATTATGATAAAGTGTTGTTGTGGCATCAAAATCACCAAAGTCAATAAAGTGACGTATGTGATATTGACGGTGATCAGCATCCATATTATCCACCTGCGTTGAGGCATAACGACGATATGGGTTTGCATCAAAATCAGATTGGGTCAGACCAAGGTAAGTTTCATCAGAATCCTCAGTTGTTGCGCCAAACTTTATTTCTATTGACTGGAACAAGTCATCTGCAGGATCTGTGCTGAACTTCACTTTACCCATTAAATCCTGAATAGAATATCCCGTATCTCCTCCAACGATATCAATGCTCTTAAACCCGTCAGTGGCCTCGTGGCTTGCGTCTATAACAAAACCAAAAGTACCGGAACCAAAGGCAACACTGTTACCGTAATGACCTTGAAAACGCTGCGTATTATCCGTGCCGTATGCCGTAAGGGCTTCGATCTCTTCTGTTTCAGGAACGGAGCTCGAAATGAGGTTAATCGCACCGCTTGTTGTACGCGGTCCAAATTTGATGGTACTTGATCCTTTGCGCACTTCAACCGCCTCCATGCGACTCACGCGTGGGAAGTAATACGCAGAAGGCGCAGAATATGGCGCAGGCGCTATTAAAATACCGTCTTCCATAAGCGTAATATCCGCGCTCCGCTCGGAGCGACCGCCACGTAATCCGATGTTAGGTCTGTTCCCGTATCCCTCTTCTTCTTGAATATTAACGCCCGGCACCTGTCTAAGGACACGATTAATATCCGTGTAGTTATTTTCATCTAACGTTTCCTTATCAATGAATTGGGCAGACCCTGTTAAATCTGCAGCGCGATCCGCACTGCCAATGACCATAACACGCTCCATCACCGTTTTTGCATGATCAGATGGCGGAAGAGACTGCTCTTCAGCCAAAGCATTGTATGCTGGTATTGTTGCAAGAATGGTGGTCAGCGCTAGGGCTGTTTTTACGCGAGCAGTCATTTTTAAATCCCTCAATTTTTCTCTTGTAAATGAGAATGAATAGCAATAGTTATTATCTGTCCTTATAGGACCTTTTTAACCATGTCAAGAATGAAAATCATTCTCACTTTAGGTTTTTAATGTTTTTGAATAACGATTTTTTAGATGATATAGACGCACAAAGATTGAGCGCTGGAATTGCTGGAGCTATTGCACTTCACGCATTAATACTGGTATGTCTTACTCTGCCTAATGCGCGCAATATTATATCAGCAGACACCTACAGTGCCCCCACCAACGTGAGTATTCGTTTCGTCAGTCAAGCCCCCAAAACAGAGCCGATTGAAATTTCGAAACCGTCAGAACCGGTCAAACTCGAAACCGTTCAGAAAAAAACAAAACCCGCGGTTAAGAAAGCAGCCATAAAAACTGTAGATAATCCTCCCCCGAAAAAACTCAATAAAATTGAACCTGCTGCCACATCGCAACCTCGAATCCCCCCAAAAGCCGTTAAGCCCATTCAGCAAAAGCTTGTTAAGACCGCTCCCGTTTCGGATGTCATTCCCGTCATCAGTGAAGCCATGACGAAAGGGCGCCGTATTCAGCCCAAATACCCTAAAAAAGCACTGCGCATGCGCCAAGAAGGTGTTGTGTTATTACACGTTCTGATTTCCGAATCAGGGGAAAGACAGAAAATTAAACTCCACAAACCATCACAATATTCTTTATTGAACAAAGCGGCGATTAAGGCTGTAAAAAAATGGACATTTGATCCTAATGTTATTAATGGTCGTGCAATCCAAAGTTGGGTTGAAATACCGATTGAATTTAAAATCCAGTAAGCAGAGAAACAACATGCCAGAGATAATTACACAAGTAGGCCCTCTTTTTTACCCGCTTACCGCGCTTTCACTGTTAGGGACTGTGCTTATCATTGAGCGTTTGATCTTTTTTGCCCGCTTACCAAAATTGCAAAACTCTGAGAGCTATAAAGCTCTCTCGCAAGAGCTTAAAGATAATGCTGATCTCAAGAAAAATATTCGTGATGAAATTTTATCCTTTCGGCTAACTGACCTTAAAGCCAAGCTTGAGCATGGCATTCATCTCTTGCGCATTATCGCCGTTCTCAGTCCAATGCTCGGCTTGCTTGGCACTGTGTTAGGGATGATCGAAGCTTTTCGTGATATCGCAGGGCAAACCGGACCAGTCATCCCCAGTATGATTGCTGATGGTTTATGGAGCGCTATGCTAACTACGGCCTATGGGCTTTCAATCGCCTTGCCCTGTCTTTTTGCAAGTTTTCTGTATTCACGGATGGCAGAAAAACGGCTTTTAAAATTGCAAAAGCATTTAAACAGGCAAAGCCTTGAGATTGAGGGTGTGAAATTATCATGATCGAAATACCAGATAGCCAACGAGGTAACATTATTACCGATCTTATGCCTGACCTGACTCCTCTGCTGGATGTTATGTTCATGCTGATTATATTTTTTATCTTAACGGCAAATGCTGTACCTTACACGTTGGATGTTAATTTACCGGAAGATGCGGAAGACGTCGTCCAGGCCATCGAAGACCCGACCATGCTTTCTGTAACTTTATTGCCCAACGATAATGATTGGAAAATTAATGATGTTTTGTATCAAGACGAAACAAAATTCAAAGAAGCCCTAACGGCACTAACACATGATAAAAAGCAAGTCGTTATTATTGGGGATAAAGACGCTTCTATGCAAAAACTTCTGAGCCTTATGGTATTTTTACGTAAACATAACATAGAAGCCGCTGATATTGTGATGGATAAAAAGTAGACAAAGGTGCCTCCTTTTATTTCAATACTGTCGCATAATTTAACTCAGTTTCCGTAGCTCGAACCATAACATTCTACTTCCCCAGCCCCCGTTCGCCAAGGTTGGGGCCGAGAGTTCGAATCTCTTCACTCGCTCCATCTTTTAACACGTAAAACGGCACCCCTTTTGAAGTGTTTTTTTATAGGCGACATAATCCTCTTTAATTTTAATTAGTGCGAGACTAGTTCAATACAAAATATCTTCATGCTATTTAGGAGGGAGTACCACAATCGAAAACCAAAAATCTTCTATTGCGGTCACGACATCCTGAAATTTCAGAAGATTGATCGGCTTCACGATGTAGCCGCTCGCCTGAAGGTCGTAACTTTGCTTAACATCTTCTTCTGCCTCAGAGCTTGTCAAAACAATAACCGGGATACGGCATAAATCAGGATCAGCCTTTAAATCCGCTAAGACTTGTCTGCCATCCATTTTGGGCATGTTAATATCCAGCAAAATAATATCAGGCTTCGGAAAGTCAGAATGACCACTTTGCCCTTTTAACATTTGCATTGCCATTTCACCATCTGACGCCGCATAAATAACATTCATGATTTTAGCTTTTTCAAATGCTTTTTTAACCAAAAAAACATCACCCTCGTTATCCTCCACCAATAAAATATTAATCGGCCTTGCTTCTTTCATCATGATACTCTCCTTTCAGATTCAACCTTGGGAATCGTGAAATAAAACACTGATCCTTTTTCAGGCTCAGATTCTGCCCAAATTCTACCATCAAAACTCTCAACGATTTTTTTACAAATAGCCAAGCCTATGCCCGTGCCCTGATACTCACTTTTACCATGTAGACGTTTGAAAATAACAAAAATCTGTTCCAAATAGCCTTCCTTCATACCAATGCCATTATCAGTTACAGAAAACAGCCACTCTTCTCCATTATCTTTTGCCTCTATGGTAATTTCCGGCCCCCTATCTTTATCTCTATATTTAATACTATTGCCGATCAAGTTTTGCATTAAACGTACAAAGCGTACAGGATTCACTTGAACAACAGGCAAATCGCCCGTTGTAATGACAGCGCGGGTATCGTTAACAATCTCTTGTAAGTTTTCAATTGCCAGTTTGGTATGCAGCGCAGTATCAACATCAGAGAAGCCTGCTTCTTCGTGACCAATACGCGAATATTCCAGCAAGTCTAATATCAAATTCTGCATGCGCTGCGCACCATCAGTGATAAAATGCATATATTTTTGCGCCTGATCATCAAGCTGTTCTTTATATTCTGCTTCAAGTAATTGCGTAAAATTATTCACCATACGCAAAGGTTCTTGTAAATCATGAGACGCGATATAGGCAAAGCGTTCCAATTCCTCGTTAGAACGCATAATTTCATCTTCAGCTTTTTTTCGATTAGATATATCTCGTAGGATGGCGCTATAAATTTTTCGTCCGTCTAAATGTATTTCATTCATAGAAAGATCAAGCGGAAAAATTGTGCCGTCTTTTCGTTTACCTTCTATTTCTTGACGCGCCCCCATAATTTTTTGACCACCATCATTATCATATAAATTCGGAATCAAAATCTGGCCATTTTTACCTATAATTTCATTTGAGGCATAACCAAAAATTTCTTCACACGCCTTATTATAACTCTCAATGTGACCATCAGCATCAATTGTGATCAAGCCATCGACCGCATTTTCAATTATACTCTCGAGCATTGTTGCATCAATCTGTTGCGCCTCAGCCATACTATGTGCAAATTTCAGGGCATGCCGATTAGATCGCGCCAAAAATATAAACAATGCGAGCAGCATGCCATCAATCGTCAATCCGCCGGCCAATACTAACCAAGGCTTACTAGTCGATGTGGCTTTTCTGAATGAAAGCTTACTCCATATTTCAAAATCCCAACGTCTTCCATATAATTCCACTGTTTCGTATGACTTAAATATCGGGTTAGGATCAAAATCAACTTCACCAACATGGTTTTCATCAAACAGAACACTCCCTCCATCTGAAACCTTGATACCGACATGGCGTCTTTCCGATTGTAACGTACCTTCTAAAAGCCTGTTGAAAATGAAGGGCGCGTAAACGGTACCAACAAAATTTTGTTGGCGATCCTCAAGTGTTTCAACTGAACCATCATAGAATGGAGCGTGAAACAAAAAACCCGGGGTCTTTGCCGCATCCTGTACCAACGTAATCGGCCCTGTGATTTGCGCAACACCTGTGTTTTTAGCGTTAATCATGGCTTTGTACCTATTCGCTTCATGCGCCATATCCAGCCCAACTGCCGCTGCATTCGCTTCTACCGGCTCGATATATGTAATCGGAAGACACTCTTTTTCATCATGCGCGGGATGAATTTTAAAATCAGGGCGGGTTTTGCGCTGTTCTTCTAAAAATTCATCAACCATTTTGGGATCAATATCGTAGATCACACCAATACCATTAATACCGGGATATCTGGTTTCAATCCTGAGTGTTTCGGCAAAACGCTTCCATTCCTCATTGTCTATACCGTGACTTTGCGAATGTATTGCAGCAACACCACTCCAGAGTGCATCTTCATATTTATGCATGCGCTCATCTATCATTTCAACAACACGCAATGCCTCACGATCAAATTGATTGCGTATTTTTGTTTCAATCTGCGTTTTCGTAAAGTACCAAACCCCAAACGTCAGAACCAAAGACGCAATGACAATCCCCCAATGAAACCAATGCAGATGGCCACTGCGCTCCAGGCGCTTTTTCTCTCTTAAGACATATTCAATAATTTCCGCCTGATCAGCCATAAAATCCTAAAAAATTGGTAATAAGCAGGTTATTAAACGCACAACGTATTCCTTTATCAATCATCATCGATTTCAATTAAATACTCAGATAGATAAACAGATTTTCACATATTAGAAAAAGGTACTAGGTCTTAGGTAAAAAGAAACAAACTTCCGTCCCCTTGCCTAAAGATGATTCAATTAAAATTTCACCACCATGAAGCTCAATAATCTTCTTTGATATGGACAGCCCCGCCCCTATACCAGGATAACGGTTAGGCTCTAATCGTTGGAAAAAACGGAAAATCAAGTCATGGAACTGAGGATCAATACCAATGCCATTATCGGATATTTCAAAAACCCAAACACCGTCCTCATCCTTGACAGAAATGCTGATTTTTTTGAGAGTGGTCTCATCGCTATGAAATTTTAAAGCATTATCGATCAAAGAAAAAAACAGTAAATTCATCTGTTTTTTTTCTGCCAAAACAACTGGTAAGTCGCCTTTTTCAAAAATTATATCATTGGGAATTTGCGTAATGCCGAGCTCTAAAAGAACATTATCAATAACTTGATTTAAATCAACATACTCACGCTCTTCCGCTCTGGTGTTCAAACGAGAAAAGGAAAGTAACGCCTTCTGCATATCATCGATTTTCTCAAGCGATCTATTGAGAAAGAATAAATATTCCTTATCTTCCGCAGATAAATTTTCTTCACGTGAACCAATAAGTAAGTTTGTAAATTCTTTTACGTGCCTGAGCGGCGCCCTTAAATCATGAGAGACAATATAAGCAAAGTCTTGATACTCTTTTTCAAGACGTTCAATTTCCAAATCTTTAGGGGTCTTAGAATCTTCCATCTCTTATGTTATTCATCAATTCCTTAAATTAGCAATAACTAAACTGCATAAACTCAATAGTTATAAGACAGAATTCACACTTCAATTTATTAGGTATTTATTGAGATACTCGAAACTTACTCCTCGATAACAGCATGCTGCTTGAGTATATCCAAAAAGTCATCTGACATAATTTGAGACTTCAAAACAACATGATTAGCACCCAACTTTAGCGCCTGACTGACTTCCCTGTCTGTCTCCATGCCGGTAATCACGACCACAGGCACCTTTTTGTTTAAACGTCTTAATTCCTCGACTGTCTTCGCGCCATAAGCATCGGGCAAGTTCAAATCAAGAAGCACCAGATTAAAGTTAAGCCTCATGTGCTCCGCATAGGCTTCACCCAGACTAGTACTGGACTCAATAATGGCATCTGGCCACACATCATTTATGCGTCTACGAATTAACGCAATATCGGCAGCATCATCTTCAACTATTAATATTTTTACATTTTGGGTCATTTTTTGATTTTCAAGTTAAAGGGCTGTTTGATTACAAGATATAGTAACTACCATTCTGTTAAAAAAATCATTGATTTGCAAATATTAGTTTAACTTTACGAAACCATTATGCGCATCAACCAGCACAAACAAATCCTGATCGCTGTTTTTTATCAAATGAAAAAACTCATTACCCACGGCCGTAACACAGGGAACTCTCATTTCTCTGGCAACTGTACACGCGTGTGATAAGACACCCCCGTTACAATAAATAATAGCATCCGCATACTCAAAAAATTCAGTTGTTTCAGGTCGGGCGTGTTTAAACAGCAATATAATTGGCTCTTTTTGAGAATTCCTAATATCTTTTATCGCTTGAGGATCAATATTTCGATCAATCACAATCACCAGACCAACCGCATTTCCTGCACAAACTGACTTTCCCTTCCATATCCCGTCTTTTGGAAACGCTAAAATGGCAGTATCTTTTTTGATAACATTCGGAACATCATCATCCCAAAAATAATCAGGCAAATCTTCATTCGTAATTTCTGAAACAGCAGACGGGAATTCCTGATGCCAAACATCCGTAATTTCTGTTCTTCTCATTTGAATGGCTTGAATTTGCTCTACGGTTTTTTTGTGCTTTGAAGGCGCACCCTCAGGCATGGACAACCATTTAGCCAAGCGATCATCATCAACATTCATTCTCATAATCAAAGACTGCATGGCAATTCCAAGCGCAATACTTTCAACTAACGGATTTTCAATTACGGGTTTTCTAGTAAGAAAACGGGCAACCTTCCACTGCACCGCGATAAGACCCCATATATGTTTCACCTTATAACTAAAAGACTGTGAAAACCCACCATCACTTTCTTTGACGATGTGCGCACCGCCGCCACTAATCAATTGAGTATATAATGACCAGTTGAAATATGGGGTGTTTTCATACCACTTAATCAGTATCTTGTTTGTTGCCTGCCTTTGAAATTTCAACAAAGATAACGCTTGCAACCATGGTGAATCACTCTCAGAATTACTGAATATCTGCTGTAAAATGATGCGTGTTTCTTCCGTAAAATTATGAGAAAAAAGCACTTCATCCGGAAATTTAAGCCACAAAGATGCCATCTTTACTGCCCTTCCAGACTGTACAAGCCACCAAATGCGGTGATTTCATAAGCGCTCATAGTATAAATCGTGTCTCCCGATACAACGGGAGCAGAAGACGAATATTTACCGACTATGGCACTGGCTATCTTCCTGCCCGTTCTGGCATCTCTGATAGCGAAATGACCATCATACGAGATCGAGGCAATCATTGGCCTCTGCAGGTGATCAATAAATGTAGATCTAGCCATAAAGCTTTCTCCTGCTTTGACCTGCCATCTTACCCCACCATGCGTTGCTTCAAGCGCAATGATTTCGCCTGATTTCATAGTATGAATAATCAAATTGTCGTCAGGTATATAAATCCCGGGCTGCAAAGCCATACCGGGAAGCTCTATTTGCCAAATGATTTCTCCATCCAATGAAATTGCATACGCCCATCCCTTATCCGTTCTTCTTTGCACGCCAATTTGCCCTAATCCCGTGGTACTAAACATCATTTTTTGATTTCTATGCAATATCGGAGATCCCCAAGGTTGTCCGGGCTGCGATATCTGCCATATTGTTTCCCCAGTGTCTTCATTTAATGCAGAAAATGTTGTTAAGTTTATGTCTTCATCAGCCTGCGCCTGCACATAAACCTTGTTATCATAAACCAAAGCCCTTGAATCAAGGTGGCCTAATGGTGCATGAAGATGGACATCCCCATTATCTTTATTCATAGCCCACAAACCTCCCGGTCCTGAGCTCATCCATACGCGATTACTTTTTTCATCAATTACAGGCGGGCTTTCGATATGGCCTATAAATTTTCTTTGCCAATTAACCGTTCTGTTTTTGACATTGAAGGATGTAAGTGTTGCGATCTGCGTTTCGTGAAGCCCTTCACCGGCATAAATGTTGCCTTCATTATCTTTCGACAATGACATGACATATGTATCCTTAGGCAATGACCAAATTGCTTTACCGCTTTGCCTTGATACGGCCTCTAACGTGCCCTTATAAGACCCATAAATCAGTAGATCATCTTGTATAACAGGCGTTGAAAGAATTTGATGTTTTGTCGTCACTGACCATTTCTCAGCGAAACGGGGTAAACGATGTTCACTGCTTTGCTCAACTGCGCTATAAACGATAACAGAGGGAAATTGCTTCGAATTTAAAAGAACACTTCCTTTATCCCCTAATTCCCCTGCGGGTACGGACGCAATCCAAATACCGGCAACTGTTGCGAAGCAAAGAACAGAAAAACAGACAAGTATTTTCTTATATTTCTTAAAGAAACCGGAAAAAGAAAAACCCGCCGCCGCCGCGACCAACCCCAGTAAACTGATCAACCAAGGTACAATTTCAACAAGAGGTAAAAAAGCAGGAAAGAAATAGAGCCTTCCTGGCGCGTAAAATGACTTTTTCATGGCTATCTTTTGACCTCACCGCATATAAATAAAACTATATCTTATTTATATGACGCAGCAAGCCAGAGATTCCTTGGAGGAAATATCATTATTTTTTATATCAATGCTGAGAGTTAGCCCAAATCAGCACCCATCTCATTATCAAGTGTGGTGTGATAATGGCTCAAAATACTGTGCTCGCGCTCCGCCTTTGTGCGCACTTCATCATCCGGATCATCATTTTGCATTTGCGCCATAACCGCCAAGCCAGCTTCCCTTAATTCAGGGCTGCCGCCATATTGCGAAGATGATTTTGCCAGCATTTTCATTGCATCCAGTGCATCCCATCGACGATCAGGATCATCGCTATCAGCCGCATTTTTTAGGTTTAAGAACGCATCTTTGATTGAATCGTGGGGTATATCATCACCCAAACTAAAATCATAATCTAGCTTACTCATCGTCTATCTCCCTTTAGTATATCCACACGAAACCTAGCAAATAAATCGTAACTGTACAATTTTGGAGCATTTCACCTTCATTTCTCTTGCAGTAACGTTCAGAGTAGCAATGACGAATAAAAAAACAGGACGACTAAGGCTAAACAAGAGTACTGGAAAAGACTTGTCCAACGATAAAGAAAATAAAAACAATATCTTAAAAAAATTCACTTCCCTCATCATCGTCCTAACTATGATGATTGTTGCGTATATTTTTGAGGTGCATGAAAAGATCAGTCTTGAGGCTCTTCAAGAAAATAAAGAAGCCCTTCAAACCTTAGTGTACAATAACGGCATTCTCACAGCCCTCGGATTTATAGGATTATACACCCTTTCAGTCGCACTTTCCTTACCCATCGCTACGCCATTAACACTTGCTGGCGGATTTTTATTCGGCAAATGGCTCGGCACGATCTATGTCGTCACTGCCGCAACCATTGGGGCAGTCATTGTCTTCATGGTCGCACAAACATCACTTGGGACGACATTGCGCGAAAAGGCGGGCGGTCTTTATAAACGCATTGAATCGAACATGAAGGACAACGCCGTGGGTTATTTACTATTCATGAGGCTTGTACCCATATTCCCGTTCTTTTTGGTGAATATCGCCCCTGCCCTGTTCAACATACCCTTACGAACCTTTGCCCTGACCACATTTTTCGGGATTATCCCAGGCAGTTTTGTTTACGTTAATTTGGGTGAGCAGTTGGGCGATATAGAACGCTTGAGTGATTTAGTGTCAACGCAAACCCTATTGGCCTTTAGCTTGCTCGGTGTTTTTGCGCTCATCCCGACCCTGTATAAACAATTAAAGGCGAAAAATAATGAACCAGAAATTTGATATCTGTATTATCGGTGCGGGGTCTGGCGGGTTATCAGTCGCCGCAGGCGCTGCACAGCTTGGCCTCAAAACCGCCCTGATCGAAAAAGCAGAGATGGGCGGCGATTGTCTGAATACAGGATGTGTGCCTTCCAAAGCTTTACTCGAAGCCGCAAAAACAGCCCAAGCCTTTCGCAAATCAGAAATTTTCGGCATCACGCCACAAGAACCGGAAATTGATTTCGCCGCCGTCAAAGACCATGTCTTTGGCGTAATCAGTGTTATTGAACCACATGACTCACAGGAACGTTTCGAAAATTTAGGCGTGACCGTCATCCGTGAGGAAGCAACGTTCCTTGATGAAAAAATGGTTCAGGCAGGAGAGCAAACAATAACCGCGCGTTATTTTGTGATTGCCACAGGGTCACGTGCAGCACTACCTCCTATCGATGGATTAGAAGCGGACAAAACCTACACCAATGAAAATATCTTTGATCTACGTGAAAAGCCGGAACATCTGGTGATTATCGGCGGCGGGCCAATCGGTATCGAAATGGGGCAGGCGCACAGGCGTCTTGGCTGCGAGGTCAGCATTCTGGATATGGCCTCTATCATGCCAAAAGACGATCCAGAACTGGTGGAAATATTGCGTAAACAGCTTACAGATGAAGGCGTAAATTTACATGAACATATTAGTGTTCAATCCGTTAAACATACAGAAAGCGGGGTTACCGTTAAGGCCGAAAAAGATGGTACAGCATTGAACATTGAAGGATCACATATCCTGATCGCAACTGGGCGCAAACCCAATACCAATCTAGGCCTGGATAAAGCCGGTGTGGCGTTCGATAAAGCAGGCATCACCATCGATAAACGCATGCGTACATCGCAAAAACACATCTTTGCCATCGGTGATGTCGCCGGAGGGCCGCAATTCACCCACGTTGCGGGCTATCATGCGGGAATAATCATTCGCAATATCTGTTTTAAAATACCTGCAAAGGTAGATTACAAAGCCCTGCCTTGGGTGACCTACAGCGATCCTGAGCTTGCCAATGTCGGCCTGACCGAGGACATGGCAATAAAGGAACATGGCAAAAATAATGTCAAAACAGTAAACTGGAATTTCGATGAGAATGACCGCGCCCAAGCTGCTCACCGCACCGAGGGTATGATCAAAGTGGTCGCTACGAAAAAAGGCAAGATTTTAGGTGCGGGAATAATAGGCCCGAATGCTGGCGAATTGATTGGTATATGGTCACTGGCCATTACCAAGGGGATGATACTTAAAGACATCACATCGATCATTGCACCCTATCCGACTTTGGGCGAAATCAGTAAGCGCGCGGCAGGGTCATGGTTTACCCCCTCCTTGTTTAGTGATCGCACACGTTTTATTGTGAATTTACTCCAAAAATTACCATTTTAGAAAAGGGACACAAATGAGCGCCGAGATAGAAGAAAAGGTTAAAGATTATTACGGCAAGATTCTCTGATGCTTGAAAATGTCAGCATCATCATTCCACTCGCACCCAATGAATCCGCGCATGAAAAATTGATGGGTGATTTAAAGGATGTGAATGCCGAGATTATCTGTATCTCCGAGAACTCGCGCGCAACAAGCCTAAATGCGGGCGCCCACAAGGCAGCCAACGATTTCCTGTGGTTTCTCCATGCAGATAGCCGTCTTGACCAAGGTGCGTTAGTGAAACTTGAACAGTCGCTGAGCAAGAATCCTGATAACCTGCATTATTTTGATCTCGCCTTTGAAGGTGGTGGCTTGCCTAGCATAAATGCGTTAGGGGCAAATATGCGCTCTCAGCTTTTAGGCATTCCCTTCGGCGATCAGGGATTTTGCATTTCAAAAACCAACTTCGACAAGATAGGCGGCTTCCCTGAAGATTGTACAATCGCGGAAGATCTTTTATTTCTTTGGAAAGCACGCAGGTTGGGCATTAACCCAAAACGCACCCCTGCCACAATCACCACCAGCCCACGCAAATACAAAGAGCGGGGATGGCTGAAATTAACAGCTCTTTACCAATGGATCTGGATTAAAATCTCAATTCCACAGGCATGGAAATTAATGCGAGGTATATCATGAGCACTGCTCTCGCCATTTTCGTAAAAACACCTTCTTTGTCACCAGTCAAAACGCGCCTTGCACAATCTATCGGTGAGGAAAAAGCGGTAGAATTTTTCATGCTGTGCTTAGATGCGATCAAAGAAACAGCAAAGAAAATTGATGCCGATATTATTTGGGCGGTGGCGGAAAAAGAGGGATGCGATGATCCACTCTGGTCTGATTTTAAAACCATACATACAGGCGAAGGCGGCCTCGGTGAACGACAAGATCATATATACAAAACGCTTCTTATAAACCATGAACGTGTCTTTCTATCCTGCGCAGATGCGCCGCAGCTTTGCCCCTACATTCTGCAAGAGGCTTTCGATTCTCTTGATACCCATGATTTTGTCATCGGTCCGGCGCATGATGGCGGTTATTATTTATTTGGCGGGCGCAAACCCGTTGAACGCAGCATCTGGACAAGTGTCCCTTGGAGCACAGAAGAAACGCGTGCGAAGCTCGTTGAACAACTTCCTTCTGTTCCCGCACACTTGCAGATGTTCAGCGATATCGACAGGCATGCAGACTTGCGTTACCTCAAAAGTGAAATGCCGGAAAATATGAGCGATCAACAAAGAACAATCGTGGACTGGATCGCCGAAAACGACTTTAACTAACGCTACACGCCCCGCCGCCAAGCACACAAAACTTTGCGCAATGTGGGTGGTTAAGGGAGACTGGACGATCTGCTTCCTTCAAAGTCTGCCCCATATTGAATTGCTGATCATACGCCAATAACGTGCACGCCATCACAGATGGTTTATCATCTTCCTTACGTTTGACTACCATGCGCGAAGAGCTACACATCATATCCTCTGGTGATACACCTAAAATGTCCCAACATTCGGTCGTAATTTCCGGTACTTTGGCTTTTTCATCCATTTCAGGAAAGAGGATGAGTTGTTTTTTGTCATGAGCATCAATATTGATATTGTGCTCCTTAAAGAAGGCCGAAAACCCATCACGTAATTCTACCTCATCTTCTCCCCAACGCGTACGACCTGCGATATCAATATTAAAGTTATTCTCCGACAGCCAAACTAACCCCTTCATCATAGGCTCCCACGATCTCGGGCCGCGTTCTTCTTCATGCATTTCCTTTTTATAATGATCAACTGAAACACGAATGGTCATTTGATTGCCGTAAACCCTATTCAGCCGTAGAAGATCATTTTCACATTTCATCATCGGACGCATGGCATTGGTGAGCACAAGCAATTTAAAATCACGCTTCAGACATTCTTCCATAATCGAAATAATATCGGGGTTCATGAACGGTTCCCCGCCCGTAATACCAATTTCCTCGGTTGAATATTCTTCGCGTGTTATCTCATCCAGATACTCCACAATTTCAAAGATGCTCAAATACACAAGTCGATCATTCTTGGGAGTGGATTCAATGTAACAATTCTCACAGGCCAGATTACAAAGCGTGCCCGTATTAAACCACAACGTCTTAAGTGCACTTAAATCAACCCATGCACGTCTTTCGCCTTTAGCGGTGACTTTTGGATCAGAATATTTGGATATACTGCGCGCAGAACTCATATAAGTTTTATTCATCGCAAAAAAGCAAAATGTTACATTGATTTGAGAGCATGATTGCGCACCCTACGCATTACCCAAAAATAAATCGGCGCAGGTAAAATGTGTAACAATTTCATCAAATAGGTGAATTTTTTAGGAAAATGGATTTCAAAACTACGTGATTGCATGCCTTTAGCTATCGCCTTTGCTGCCTCATCGGCCTCAATCATCATCGGCATAGGGAAGTCGTTTTTATCAGTAATAGGTGTTTTTACGAACCCCGGATTGATAACCTTTACATCAATATTTTTGCCTTCTAAATCCATCTTCAGACTTTCCGCCAGATTAATGATCGCCGCCTTACCTGCGCAATAAGGCTGTCCTGTTGGTAAACCTCGAAATCCAGCAACAGAGCCACATAGCAGTATCTGACCGAAACCCTGTTCTTCATATATTGGCAGAACAACATCAAGCATATTGAACGCACCACCAAGATTCACATTCAGCATTTCATGTATTGTCGAAATATCCTTTTTCTGCCCGTCATGCGGTGAAAACGTCGCCGCAAGAAAAAGTACACTATCCAGTTTAGGTTGTGTTTCCTTTATAGTGCCAACCGCATGGCAAACAGATTCATAATCACCGACATCCACAGGACATATAAGATGTGTGCCGCCTAATTCTGCATTAAGGGTCTCAAGCTTATCCTTCCGACGTGCCGATAAGATTAATTTTGCACCACGCCCCGATAATTCCTTGGCAAGAGCATAACCTATACCGCTGCTGCACCCGATAATCCAGATATTCTTATCTTGGAAATCATTCATAATAATATTCTACACGTCGTAATACGACTTATACCAATCAACAAATTTTGGAACGCCTTCCGCAATTGACGTTGTCGGCTTGTACCCGGTTAAGCGGTTCGTTTCATCGATATCAGCAAAAGTTTCTTTTACGTCACCCGGCTGCATAGGCTGAAAATCAATATCCGCCTTTTTGTCCAAAGCCTTTTCGATGGTAGCAATAAAATCCATCAGCTTCTCGGCATTATTATTACCAATATTCAAAACGCGGTGCGGAATGTTTTCATCATCTTTAACAGGCGGTGTTTCAAACACACCCAAAACGCCGGAAACGATATCATCAATATAGGTAAAATCGCGCATCATATTACCGTCATTAAAGACAGGCACTTTTTCACCCGCCAAAATGGCCTTCGTGAAAATAATCGGTGACATATCTGGCCTACCCCAAGGCCCATAAACCGTAAAAAAGCGTAACCCAGTTTGCGGAATTCCGTATAAATGACTGTATGTATAACTCATCAACTCCCCACTGCGCTTAGTCGCAGCATATAGAGATATTGGCTGATCAACACGGTCTTCGACTGCATACGGCAATTTTTGGTTTTTTCCGTAAACAGACGATGAGCTGGCATAAACCAAATGCGCGAACCCTTTTGTATGACGGCACAATTCCAGAATATTCACATGCCCGACAACATTGCTTTGGATATAAGTATGCGGGTTTTCTAAGGAATAACGTACACCTGCCTGCGCCGCTAAATGAATAACACGCTTAAAAGGTCCTTTTTCGGCCCAGAGCTTTTCCATGCCCTCGCGATTGGCCAAGTCTTCTTTGACAAATTCAAAATTTTCGAAATTATCAAGCTCTTTAAGACGCGCTTCCTTTAGAGATACTTCGTAATAATCATTGAGGTTATCAATACCGACTACTTTTTCACCAGCTTGCAATAAACGCACAGCCGTATGAAAGCCGATAAAACCCGCCGCCCCTGTCACTAAGATTGAATCTGACATATTTTTCTTTCAATAAACAGTAAAATAACGATCTGCGTTATAACGGATAAAATCAGGCTAATCCAGTATTTACCCCAAATCCACGTTTACTTTATCGACAACTGCCAACGCCTTGGCTTTTGCTTCTTCGATAGATGAGCCGCGCGCCAATGCTACACCCATACGCCGCTGACCGGATACTTCAGGTTTACCAAACAGACGTATATCT
The DNA here is from genome assembly GCA_965263215.1 of uncultured Micavibrio sp. Lineage (GTDB taxonomy): Bacteria > Pseudomonadota > Alphaproteobacteria > Micavibrionales > Micavibrionaceae > UBA1672. The sequence goes on along the minus strand of OZ253663.1, from coordinate 627,809 downwards.
GTATCACGGACAGACAACGCTTCATCCAAGTTTTTGAAATTAACCTGCTTTGATGTGCCATCAACCAGAATAACCGCAGATGCGGACGGGCCATGGAAGGTAATCTCTGGGATAGGTAACCCTAAAAAAGCGCGCGCGTGCAATGCAAATTCAGATAAATCTTGAGAAATCATCGTCACCATACCCGTATCATGTGGGCGGGGTGATACTTCGCTGAAATACACCATATCTCCCTTAATAAACAGCTCAACTCCAAAAATGCCGCGCCCACCAAGCGCATCCGTTACCGCTTTCGCCATCTCTTGCGCAGCTTTTAAAGCCACATCGTTCATCGGCTGAGGCTGCCATGATTCTTGATAATCTCCGCCTTCTTGCCTATGACCAATCGGTTGGCAAAAACTTGTCCCATTCTTATGGCGCACTGTCAGCAAGGTAATCTCATAATCAAAATCAACGAACCCCTCAATAATGACTTTTCCCGCACCTGCACGCCCGCCTTCTTGGGCATAGCTCCATGCGCCATCAACATCTTCGATAGAGTGAACAGTACTCTGCCCCTTTCCCGATGAACTCATGATCGGCTTGACAATGCACGGCAAACCAATTTCATCAATGGAAGATTTAAAATCATCATAATTGTCGGCAAAACGATATGGAGATGTCAGTAATTTCAGTTCCTCCGCAGCCAAACACCGAATGCCTTCACGGTTCATGGTTAGCTGCGCGGCCTTAGCAGATGGAGTCACGGTGAACCCTTGTTCCTCTAATTCTACCAACACGTCAGTTGCAATCGCCTCAACCTCTGGCACGATAAAATCCGGCTTCTCTTTCTCTATAACCTCGCGCAAACGATCTCCATCAAGCATTGAAAATACATGCGAACGGTCTGCGACCTGCATCGCCGGCGCATTTTCATACGAATCACAGGCGATAACTTCTACGCCTAAACGCTGTAATTCGATGACAACTTCCTTACCTAGCTCACCTGAGCCACATAATAGAACTTTTTTAGATGTAGATGAAAAAGACGTACCAATGTTTGTCATGAATCCACTTTCTTTATGTTAATGGATGCATCATAGAGAATTGATAAGGGTTTTCAATCCAGAACTACTCTACTGTCACTGACTTTGCAAGATTGCGTGGCTGATCAACATCTGTACCCTTAAGAACCGCAACATGATACGCCAAAAGCTGTACGGGGATCGAATACAGAATAGGGGCAACAAACGGGTGTACCGCGCCCATGGACACGCTCCATGTAGAATGCTCTTTCAACTCATGCGCCCCCTTCATGTCAGAAATCAAAAACACCTTACCACCGCGCGCTACTGTTTCGGCGATATTTGATGCGTTCTTTTCAAATAACGGGTCATTTTCCGGTGCTACAACCACCACAGGCACATTATCGTCTATCAGCGCAATAGGGCCATGCTTCATTTCACCACTCGCATACCCCTCGGCATGGATATAGGAAATTTCCTTGAGCTTTAACGCACCCTCCAAGGCTATAGGATACAAACTCCCACGTCCCAAATAAAGAACGTCCTGCGCCTTTGCAACATCTTTGGCGATGGCGTGAATGGCTTCGTCATGCTGCAATATATCCGCAGCAATCGTCGGCACATGGCGCAAAGCATCCGCCATCTCATGCTCTCTTGCATCATCAATCGTGCCTTTGCTGCGCGCGGCCGCCAAAGCAATACAAGCCAAAGTCGTCAGCTGCGTTGTAAAGGCTTTGGTTGACGCCACACCAATTTCCGGCCCTGCCAAAGTGTGCAGCACATGATCAGATTCACGCTCTATCGTGCTTTCAATGGTGTTGATGATGGAAATAATCGTCTGATTTTGGCTTTTGCAATAGCGCAAAGCCTCTAGAGTATCGAGCGTTTCACCAGATTGAGAGATGAACATCGCCACGCCGCCTTCCGGCATCGGCGCTTCGCGGTATCGAAACTCACTCGCGACATCAATTTCACAAGGAATGCGCGCGATTTGTTCGAGCCAGTATTTCGCAACCATACACGCGTAATAAGCCGTACCGCAGGCAATTAAAGTAACGCGCGGCGCATTTGTGATGGCCTTCAAAACATCTTCGGGGATCGTGATATGCCCCGTGCCTGCATTCACATAAGCATTGAGCGTTTCACCAATCACGGCAGGTTGTTCATATATTTCCTTGAGCATAAAATGCTCGTACTCACCTTTACCAATCACTGCGCCGGATTGCTCAGTAATACGAATGCTGCGCTCTATCGGTTTTTGATCTTTATCGTAAATTTCAACTTTTTCACGCGTGACAGTGACACGATCACCATCCTCCAAAAAACATATTTTCTTGGTGAGCGGCGCAAGCGCATAGGAGTCTGAGGCCATGAACATTTCCCCATCACCGTACCCAATCGCAAGCGGCGTACCATGGCGACAGCCAACCATCAAATCATGATGACCGGCAAAAATCATCACAAGGGCATACGCGCCTTCTAATCTGTCCATTGTTGCATTTGCTGCGGCGACAACATCTTGCCCATTCCCCATATAGTGCGAAACAAGATGCACAATCACTTCGGTGTCAGTTTCGGTTTCGAAGATTACGCCTTGTTCCATCATCTCAGTTTTTAGCGCAGCATAATTCTCGATGATACCGTTATGCACAACGGCAACTTTTTCATTGGCGTGCGGGTGGGCGTTGCGCTCATTCGGCAAACCATGCGTTGCCCAGCGTGTGTGACCAATACCGACCGTTCCGGCCAGTGGTTCGGATTCCAGTTTTTCGGCCAAGTTATTGAGCTTGCCTTCCGCACGGCGGCGATCTATATGCCCGTTGCTCAGACTCGCAATCCCTGCGGAATCATAGCCACGATATTCAAGACGTTTCAGCCCTTCAAATAAAAGAGGCGCAACTTCCTGTTCTCCGATAATACCAAATATACCGCACATTTATTGTTGTTCCTTAAATGTATGAGGACAAAATAGATGTAAGTATCATAACTACCGTACCGACACTTTCAAATCACGAAGTTTTACGAATTGTTTCAAAGGCCTATTCTTCAAGCAAATAAGCCCCGCGCTCAAGCGCAGTCTTATCTGTTTCACTGATATAATTGCCACAGCCACTAGCCACAACATATTGTCCTTTATGAGTGTAGAGCATGAAGAATGTTTGTTTTTTGATTTGACTATGTGTTATTCCGCAACTGGTCGCAGTATCAGCAAAGGCATTAACCTCGCCAACTTCATCACCCCCTCCTTTATGGAGTTTATCAAGACTGATTTTGATTTCAGAGAAATAAGGAATATCCTCACTGTCTTTAATCTCAAGCACTTCGCCCGTGAATATTAAGCTGGCTCTGGCGACATTTTTCTGACTAGCGGCGTCGGTAAAACTATCTTGCGTACAGGAGCACGCCATTGCCTGTGTAGGCAATAAAATCAAACACAGTAAAATAAATCGCGTTATCATTTTTTTTTCTTATCCTCTTCCTTACGTTTCCGATAGAGCGCCGCCCACCCTTGACGCACTTGAGCTTGCCCGCGTTCAACGGATAGGGAATCCGCAGGAACGTCAGTGGTTATCGTTGATCCAGCGGCGATAAATGCACCATCATCAAGGGTGACAGGCGCAACCAAATTGACATTGCTGCCAACCATAACGCCTTTACCAATGACAGTTTTATGTTTCTGGAAACCGTCATAATTCACGGTTATCGCACCACAACTAAAATTAACATCTGTTTCCATGATGCAATCACCAACATAACCCAAATGAGAAATTTTACTGCGATCACCTATGCTTGATTTTTTAATTTCAACAAAGTTACCAATGCGCACATCTTCACCAATTTCAGTGCCAGGACGAAGGCGCGCAAACGGCCCAACGGTTGTGCCTGCACCAATTTCTGTGCCTTCAATATGACAAAATGCCTTTATATGCGCATTCTCACCAACCTTTACACCACCTGCAAAGTAAACATTTGGTTCAATCAGTGTGCCTTCGGCGATTTCAGTATCATGATGCAAATAAACCGTAGCAGGATCTTGCATGATAACGCCATTCATAATGAAATATTCACGCATGATGTCTTGCGCCGCAGCTTCCATATTTGCGAGATCCACACGTGTATTACAGCCCATAACTTCTGAAGGGTTACGCGCCAAAGCGACACGAGTTTTGATTTTATCCTTTGCCGCCAACTCCGGCAGATCAGTAATATAGTACTCGCCTTGCGCATTTTTATTATTCAAATTCGCAAGCCAACGATCAATACGACGAGAATCCAGACAAAACGCGCCTGTATTAACTATGCGTTCTTGTTTTTCTTCTTTTGACGCATCCTTTTCTTCGCGGATAGCTTTCAGAATGTTGCTGCGTCCCATGATCAAACGTCCGTAACCAGTCGGATTATCAAGCTCAACACCCAAAACCGATATCCCTGTCACAGCATCCACATGACGCGCGGCTATTAAATCTTGTAATGTTAGAAAACTGATTAGGGGCGTATCGCCCAAAAGCACAAGAACATCACCTGTAAAGCCTTTAAGCGCGGGCATCGCCGCTTTTAAAGCATCGCCCGTACCAAGCTGTTTTTCCTGCACAACAGTGGTATGCGGACTAGATGCCTCAACCAAATCATCCATGCCTTTACCCGTCACAACGACTAAACGTTCCGGAGATAGTTGCTCTACCGTGTCCAACAACCAGTTGATCATCGGTAATCCTAATAATGTGTGCATTACCTTTGGCTTCTTGGAACGCATACGCGTCCCTTTTCCAGCGGCTAAAATCACAACAGCAAGGGGTTTTGGCTTTGGCATTTCCATCTTTCAATATTCTATAAAGACTGCAGTTTTACTAAATAGTGCGCAAAAAATACAGCGTTTTATCAATCACATGCGAAGGATTACTTTGCTTTCAGGAATGTTTCACCGCTCTTGTATTTTGTCATGTGCATAAACAAAGTCCCATAAGCCGTCTTCACACGAACTCGCACGGGCACAACCACAGAATTTTCGACAACTTGCGCCATCCAGACTGTTGGCATCATACCGCGATCTCGTCCCTGTTCCTGAATAGAAAGCCATCCACGCGGTTTTTTGTGCCAAGCTCCGGCGATTGGCTCGACCTCAACGGTACATTGAATGGCTGTACCTGCATAAGCATTGTAACGTGTCTTTTCCATTGTCACAAAGCCTTCGTGACGAAAAATTAATTTGTAACGACGCTTACCATCAAACACTTCGGAAGTTCCATTGCAGTCACCACCATCTGAGACATGCTCCATAACCAAAATGGTCGCGGTCAGTGCATCCGTTGTTCCTTTGGTCAATTCATTATCGGGAACTTCTTTTTTAGGCTTTTTTCCTACATAAGTCGTGGTTAAATCTTTAAAACTACCGTCTTTGCCGTAGTTATAAGTTTTGACTTCTTTTTCATCGCGCCACATCGCAATAGATTCATGCACTTCAGGAACACGTCGGCCGTCCCTAAACGCCCAGCCACGCGATTCAAAGCTTCCTGACCACGGCACCAGAGATCCTAAAAATCCACGTGTTTCCGCATCAAAAACCATGGAATATTCGCCTTTTTTGCGAAAATCGAGTTTCATATCCGCGTTCACAACATTAATCCCACCCGCATACACATCATAATGCATTTCCTGATAGTGATAGGATGGCCGTTCCTCAGCAGCGGCAGGGAACACCATAAAAATAGTGAAAAATAATAAATTAACGATAAAGACCGAGTGTTTCATGGATTGTTCCGCCCATTCCTTTTTTAAAATTTTTAATACCCTCAGCACCCTGACCATTCATACCACCGAGATCAAAGTCCTTGATGTTTCTTTCTTTTAGTTGCGCGAGCGCAGACCACAATAACATATAATGGCTGCGCGCATCTCGTCCTGCATCCGATGAATATCCAATCTGATATGTCGCCGCGTTACCATGTATGAAAATCAATATAGCGGCTATTGGTTGATCATCCAACAACGCCGTGCCAATCAACATGTTTTGCCCACGGGAGAATTCACTCGCCAAAGCAACCATCGTTTTTACTGACGGGCCATCATACTGCTTCTGTGCTTTGTCCATCGCATAATATTTCATCAACCATGCAAAATGCTTGCCTTCATCACTCCACACTATTTGTGCCTCTTTACGTTCGGCCTGATGAAGTTGGTTACGCCATTTTTTCTTAAGCCCTGCTCGTAAATCATCCAAATCAGGCCGCAAATCAAGCCATAGGGTCTGATACCCCTCTTGTGAAACAGCTTGATAACCATTCTGCTTTAACAGCGATCTCGTTTGATCTGTCTTTTCAAATTCAGGAATAAAACGAATACGCCGCCCGAAACGTTTAGGAAATTCACTGGAAAACACCTGCAAAAATGCTTCGCAATCGTCATGACTACCATACCCATCGAACCAGACAGGCCCGCGATCCAGTAGAACCGCATGAATAGCATTCTTTAAAACCCCGACTTCCAGAATTTGAACAAGGCCAATTTCTTGATCATTTCTTTTAATGATACCGCGCCGAATGCGTTGGTTATTCAATTTTGCCATTGCACAACCGTAATCATGGGACTGCAATAAATTTAAGCGTTTAACCTGCGATATTCGATTGCACCACTCTTCTAAAGTAATGTTATTCCATTCAATCGCGCATTCAGACTGGTTTTTTATTGCTTTTTGTATCATCTCGACTTGATTTTGGACGCTCTACGTGGTGAATTCAACGCGATTATTATTTTATTTCAATGAAGAGATATAAGAGCATGGCCGAAACAAGCGCACAACCAAAGACAAATACAGATTTAGAAACAGCAATCAACGAAGCATGGGACAACAAAGATTCCATCGGAACAGATACGCAAGGTGAGTATCGCGATGCTGTAGAACAAGCCTTAGCGCTTCTTGATTGCGGTAAAGTACGCGTGGCAAGCCCGTCAGACAATGGTTGGGTTGTGCATCAATGGCTCAAAAAAGCCGTACTCCTATCTTTCCGCTTAAACGCCAATCAGATCATTTCCGGCGGCCCGGGTATGGCGAACTGGTATGACAAGGTAGACAGCAAATTTGTTGGATGGGGAGAAGCAGAATTCAGCAAAGCAGGGTTTCGCGCCGTACCTGATTCGATCGTTCGCCATTCTGCTTATGTCGCTCCAAACGCAGTTTTGATGCCATGTTTTTTGAATGTTGGTGCTCATGTCGGTGAAGGTACAATGATTGACACATGGTCAACGGTTGGATCATGCGCTCAAATCGGTGCGAACTGCCATATTTCCGGTGGCGTTGGCATTGGCGGCGTCCTCGAACCCCTTCAAGCTGAACCCGTTATCATTGAAGATAATGTCTTTGTTGGCGCAAGATCAGAAGTGGCCGAAGGCGTTATTGTAGAAAAAGGCTCTGTTTTATCCATGGGCGTGTTTATTGGCGCATCCACTAAAGTTATTGATAGAGAAAGCGGCGAAATATACATGGGACGCGTACCATCTTATTCTGTTGTTATTCCGGGTACATTGCCATCTGATAAGGTGATGCCAAATGGTGCGCCTGCGCCAAGCCTTGCCTGCGCGGTGATCGTGAAACGTGTTGATGAACGTACGCGCAGCAAAACCGGCATAAACGATCTTTTACGGGATTAATCACGCCAATATTAGACCATTCTTATGTGTTTACATATTTTGCTATTTTAAAGCGACTATGCTAATTATGCTGCGTGAATTAACGGAAACAACAAAATGCCTTATATAGACGCGTTCAGACAGGTTGCCCAAAAGTCAAAAGACGAAATGGAAAACGATTCCGTTGCAGAAGCACATGACAAAATATCTCGCCTAAAATCATTTTATAAAGACCCTTACGAGGATGGCTCGGAACGTTGGTGGATGGCAGAATTCGCGCTTGATTATCTGATGCAATACAAAACAGACGGTGATAAACGCAAGGATGGCTATACGGCAGATATTATCCATGAATTAAACCAACTCATCTTACAAAAAAGCTTGGTCGAAGCGAGCAATCACACAGATGACATTGTTATACCAAAGCGCATTACTCATGAAATTATCGACGGTGAAAAACGCAGTATTCCTAAAGCCAAGCAATCTGCAGAACGGCTCTTTGTCGCGACGACTATTCATGATGTAGATGAAGATTTTTATGATTCATCAGTAGAAGAATTTCACGCCTATATGAGAAACCGCATTGATACAGAAAAGCGCATTCCTGAGCCACAAAGGCAGTCTATGTATGCGGAACTGGAAGCAGATTGCGAAGCCATGGATATTCTGACCTTTGGCAGAAAAACCCGCGATGATGATGGTAATGAAGTCAAAGAAAAGACGTTTGATGGTGACCGGAACCTATATATGGATGCCGTTGAAGCAACATGGGCAACTGTCGCAACCAAAGCAACCGATAAATTAGACAGCCTAACAAGCCGTTATGGCCTTTCCGAAGACTATTTCACAATTGAACAAGATATTTTGCATATTGATGAGACACATCGCCTCTTCAAACAACGCCAGATCCTAGAAAATGCGGCAGAGCGCTACCCTCAACTGAGTGAATATTTTCACATCATGACAGCCAAACTCAACGTTGCGGACAGATGTCTGGAAGGCCTGACATTATACCACCCAAAAAAATTAGAGATGAATCCTGACCCCGAAGTAAACCCGCTAACTGCAAAAATTGATGTCCGTGTTCCTTTAGATGAAGCCATATTACATTCTGAATTTTTGCCTCAAGATTCATGGATGCTCAAACGTATGCTAGAAGGTTTTCAAATAGAAGCAACCAAGTACCCGGCACTACAAGGCCTTGTTGACCAAATGATAGAACAATACGAAGCCGCCCTAGAAGCAAAAAATGGTCCCGAAGAGCCAATTCCTGATGACAATCTGGATCTTTCTGAATAGTATCTACCCATGTCCTACGATGTTATCGAACTTACAAAAAAATTAGTCGCATGCCCGTCCGTTACCCCGAAGGACGAAGGTGCACTTGTATATTTGTCTGAACAATTATCAGCCCTTGGGTTTGAGTGCCATCATCTTGATTTCGGTGAAGGTGAAGACAACGTTCAAAATCTATTCGCACGCTTAGGGACAGAGGCTCCGCATATTTGTTACGCAGGACATACCGATGTCGTACCGCCCGGCCCCGAAGATATGTGGACTTTCGGCCCATTCGAACCAACAATTGACAATGGAATATTATACGGGCGCGGCACAAGTGACATGAAAGGCTCCGTCGCGGCCTTCACAGCAGCGGTTTCAAAATATCTAGAAAGTAATGCCCCTAAAGGCTCCATCAGTTTACTTATAACCGGCGATGAAGAAGGGCCCGCCGTAAACGGTACGGTCAAAGTTTTAGAATGGATGAAAGACAACAACCATATTCCTGATGTCGCCTTAGTGGGAGAGCCAACAAACCCCGATCATTTGGGACAAGAAATAAAAATCGGACGGCGCGGATCAATCACTGGGAATTTAAGTGTTTCAGGTAAACAGGGGCATGTTGCGTATCAGCATTTAGCGGATAATCCCATGCCACGCTTGGTCAAAATGATTGATGCTTTGAACGATCATATTTTTGACGAGGGATCGGAGTTTTTTCCGCCAACTAATTTAGAAATTACAACGATTGACGTTGGCAACACCGCCGATAATGTCATCCCTGAAAGTGGTACCGCAAAATTCAATATCAGATTTAACGACCACTGGAACGAAGAAAGTCTTTCACAAAAACTGCATGAAATTTTGGAAGACACAGGTTTTGAATATAACCTTGAACTAGTCTGCGGATCAAAGAGCTTCCTAACGCAGCCCGGTACATGGTCGGAAACAGTCAAAACCGCTGTGAAGGATATCACAGGAAAGACGCCTGAATTTACGACAAATGGCGGCACATCTGATGCGCGTTTTATGGCACAATATTGTCCGGTCGTAGAATTTGGTGGCGTGAATGCAACGATACATCAAATTAATGAAAACGCATCCGTGCATGACCTTGAAGATCTTACCAAAATATTTGAGCGTATTTTAGATCTGTATTTAGATTAAAGGCCTTTGGCATTCTCTATGATCAAATTCGCATATTTTTGATCAATCGTAACTTGCAAACGGCCGTCTTTCTGACCAAAGCTGAGAATGGATAGCGGAACTGCGATGCCCGTTTCCTGAATAGTCTCAAAGTTGATTATCACATGGACACTTCTGACATACGTGCCACTCTGATCAAATAAAACTTCATCGAGCTCTCCGATATGGTAACCATCCGACGTTAAAACCTGACTACCGATCAAGCCTTTCGTACTGAAATATTCAATTTCATCACCTGCTGCCGATTCAATAGAAGGTAAAAGAGAAGCATAAACGCGCTCAATTTCGTTTTTATCAAATCCTAACTTGTATCCCGATGTCATACTTTTAACTTCAAAAACATCGTAATCCAGAAAAACGGGCTGAGGCATCTGTAAATTCTTAAAATCAACAACAAGCGTGGTCACAGAACCACCAGAGTCAATCATCACATCATCAACCTTACCGACAACCATACTGGCATTATCCATAACAAGACGATCAAGGATTTTTGCCGATCTTTCATGGCGCGGATTCTGCAACGGTTTTAAACGATTAATATCCTTAATCGTTTTTTGAAATTGTACCGGCTGTATTTCTTTTTCATGCTCTGATGCAACGGCATAAACAACCGTAACAAAAGTAAAGAAAACGACACCTATAGCGATATACGCTCTCATAGCCAAACCTTTTACATATAGTTTATGGCGCATAGTGCCACTATTTATCGTGATTTACAATTTTTTGTGTTGTTATTGTAATAACTGGCTCATCCCATGGATGATTTGGCACGACTATCCCACTGATAAATTTATTCAAAAACACATTATCCTCTGGCAAATAAATTTCGATACGGTGCGATGGTTTTTGCTCTATTTTATCGTCGTCCGTACTCCGATATTGCTCTGTGCCCGCCTCACTCCACCAACATACATGATCAAAGTTGCCTAAAAATGAAGGAATATGCGGACTAACATTTTGGATGAAGTCTGATAAGTAATCACTTGGTACATAAACAACGATTCTATATGTCGATATTGTCTCCATCAATAATCCACCCGCATCAGATACAACCCATCCGCAGAGGCGGTCGGCCCGCCTTTTGTTCTATCTTTTGCATCAAGAGCGGTTTTCATATCTTGCGGTTTCCACTTCCCCAAACCAACAAGTGATAAAGTTCCGGCAATATTACGAACCTGATGATGCAAAAATGATTTCCCTTCAACTTCAATTATAATCTCCGCACCACCGCACGTATCATAATCACGAACGTTAATATCCAGACGATCTAATGTTTTTATCGGTGATTTTGCCTGACATTCAGAATCACGAAACGTAGAAAAATCGTGCTTACCCAATAAAAACGTCGCGCTCTCGCGCATCGCTTCAACATTTAACGATCGCCCAATATGCCAAACAAGACCATTTTCAAGAGCAGGCAATGAAGGTCTGTTTACAATGCGATATTGATAAAGTTTGTTAACTGCAGAGAACCTTGCGTGGAATGCATCATCGACGCTTTGCGTATGGATGATGGTGATTGGTTGCGGTTTCAAATGCGCATTGATGGCCTTAGTAATGGAGTATCCATCCATCGGTTTGGAAAATTCAGCCAGATCAACATGTGCGACTTGTCCACGTGCATGCACACCTGCATCTGTACGACCAGCAACGCACACTGATACATCCTGATTTGAGAACCCTTTTATAGCGTCTTCGATTGCTTGCTGAATAGAGGGAACATCAACTTGCCTTTGCCACCCACGATAATCAGTGCCGCGATATTCTATTGTGAGCTTATACCGTGTCATGAAAATATTTCATCCGCATTGATATAACCACCATTCAAGGCCGACGTGAAATCCATACGCTTTTTCCCTTCAGGTTGCACTGTTTTCAACGCCAGAACTGTCTTAACACCACATAAAATCAAACCTTCTTTATTCAAAACTTTACCGGGCGACATACCTTCATTGCACAAAGCCCCCGCATAGTTCGGATAATCAACATCTGCGATACTAACCTCAAGAATCTTAAAGCGCTTCCCTTGAATGTCTGCCCAAACGCCCGGCCAAGGATTAAGCGCACGTACTTGACGATCAATCTCTACCGCAGGCCGGGACCAATCCACCAGACCATCTGTTTTTTTCAGAAGAGGTGCGTATGTGCTTTGCTCATCAGCTTGCCCTTCACTTTCCACACTGCCTTGCGCAGCTATAATATCCAAAACCTCAAGCGTCAGCTTCGCACCCATCTTTGCCAATTCATCATGTAATCTTGCGGATGTCATATTTCCATCTAGTGAAACCTCACCCTTCAAGATCATATCACCCGTATCAAGCCCCTTATCCATCTGCATGATGGTTACACCCGAAACATCATCACCCTTCCAGATAGCGTGCTGTATAGGCGAAGCACCGCGCCAGCGTGGCAGCAAAGACCCGTGAATATTCAAACACCCATATTTCGGCGCATCTAAAATAGCTTGCGGGAGAAGTAAACCATACGCCGCCACAACGGCCACATCTAAATTATGGTTGGAGAATTCCTTTTGTTCTTCGGCACCTTTTAATGATTTAGGTGTGAAAACAGGAATGTCATACTGCTCTGCTAACGCCTGCACAGGAGATTTTTGAACTTTATGTCCACGCCCTTTGGGACGTGGTGGCTGCGAATAAACACATACAATATTATGCGGGCTATCGATTAAAGATTGCAAAGCCACAACAGCAAAGTCGGGCGTTCCCATAAAGGCAATATTAAGAGGCTTATCAGTCATTTATAAACACGCCCTTTAAAGAAGATTTTGTTTCTTAAGTTTCCGTACCTTTTTCAAGATCATATTTCGTTTCAAACTAGACAGATAATCAATAAACAAAACGCCGTTCAAATGATCAATTTCGTGCTGTACACAATGTGATAGCAATCCTTCTGCTTCCAACTCCGCTTCCTTGCCATTATAATCCATATATTTCACCCGTACGATTGCTGGACGCTCTACATCTGCGTGCTGCTGCGGAATTGATAGGCAGCCCTCTTCCATCACGCTCATTTGCTCAGACTCATGAATAATTTCAGGATTAACCATAAAAATAGGTTCGGCAGCCTCTTCATCTTCATCACGACGAGATAGGTCCATCACCAAAACACGGTTTAATAAACCCACCTGATTAGCCGCAAGACCAATACCTGGCGCATCATACATCGCCTGAAGCATGCCATCCATTTGTGCACGAATTGCATCGTCAACTTTATTAACGGGCTGCGCAACCTCTTTAAGGACAGGATCAGGAACAGTAATAATCGTATAGTCAGTCATGGGAACAAGTGATAATTGGTTTTGAGTGTAATTTCAAGTCACACCAATCAGGCGCGCTTCTTCTCTTGCTCATCTTCCATCGTCAATGCCAAATTGCGGGGCAAGGTTTCGACCGATTTCAAATCTTTGATGTCTTCAATACCGGCCTTCGCCCCTTGCAAATCTTTGAATTTACGTGCCGCCGGTAAAACTTGACGTTCCATAGAGCCAAGCGCGGCATCATATCCGCCCATAGCTTTTTGCAAATGCCCGCCGATCTTTTCAAAGTGATCCGTGAATTTGAGAAAACGTTTGTATAGATCATAACCTAGCTCAGCAATATCTTGTGCATTTTCAACCAACTCAACTTGGCGCCAACTGACACCGACAACACGCAGTAAGGACATAAGCAATGTCGGTGATGCGATAATGATATTTTGGGTTGCTGCAAACTCAACCAGTGTCGGATCAGCGCGGAGAGCAATTGAGTACATGTGCTCTGATGGTAGGAACATAACCGTAAAGTCAGGGCTGTCGACATTTTCCCAATAATTCTTGGAACCAAGCTTTTTCACATGCGAACGCACCTGCGCCGCTAAATTTTGCATCAAAACATTATGCGCATCATCACTCATATCTTCGGATAAGCGTTGCGCAAACTCATTTAAAGGAGCTTTCGCATCAATAATAATATTAAAGCCATCTTGCATGTGGATGATCGCATCAGGGCGTTGGCGACCACTCTCAGTTTCAAAACTAATCTGCGTTTCGTAATGTACACCCTTAATCAAACCGGATTTTTCCAAAACGCCTTCCAGAATAAACTCTCCCCATAATCCCTGCGCGGATGGATCACGAAGCGCACCAACAAGCTTCGCAGTCTCGCGATTAAGATTTTGAACATCTTCACGAAGCGCCTTATCCGTACCCTTCACCTGTTCCAGAGCGGAGGAAAGAGCCTTGAGGTTTTCATGTACAGGCTTAACCATTTCATTAATCGCTCTTTGCCGTTTCTCAAGATCATGCGCACCGTCGGCTTGCGCACCTTTTAAACGTTCTTGCGCTAACTGTAAGAATTGCTCATTACTTTTTTGTAGAGCTTCCTGCGCAGTAGCCTTAAAACGATAATCCAGAGCCTCACCAGCACGATCCAGAGATTCTTTAGCGGCCTGAGCCTGCGCGCGTAATTCAGCGTTATCACGCTCAAGCCCAATGACGCGTTTCATCTGCGATGTAAAGACAACAAGCCAACCAAGAACAAAACCGGCGACCATTGCGCAAAAAATGTAGAAATAGATAGCTGTAGAAAACGTCATCTTTAATAGCCTAACCCAAACAATACGATTCTCCTCCATCTTAGTCCGAAGAACGCACAAAGGAAACAAAAAGAGAACAAATATATACAAGAAATTTATTGAGGCGCTTAAATCAAAAAGAATTAATGCAAGCCATAACGACGAATAACACAGCGTAATTCTTCGATACCAATATCCTTAAGACTACTTGTGTTAAGGATTTCAGGAAAAGCGGCGGGGTTATTTTTCACAATACCTGCTATTTTCTCAGTTACTTTTTTTAGGTCTTGCTGTTTCACTTTATCTATCTTTGTTAGAATAATACGATAAGAAACAGCCGCCTCATCAAGCATTTTCATAAGGTCAATGTCGCTCTGCTTAAAGCCGTGGCGTGCATCGATAAGAATAAAAACGCATCGTAGCGTTGGCCTTCCCCGAAGGTAAGCAAAAATCAAACTTGTCCAAGCTGCAATTTTTTCCTTTGAAACCTTTGCATATCCATAACCCGGCATATCAACCATATAAACATGATTACCAAGGTTAAAATAATTAAGCTCCTGCGTACGCCCCGGGGTGTTTGATGTTCGCGCCAACGCCTTACGCCCTGTTAGCGCATTCAACAATGAAGACTTACCAACATTGGAACGCCCGGCAAAGGCAATTTCCGGTGTTTGCGCATCGGGCAACTGGTGCAAACCTGCGACGCCTAACATAAAGTCACACGATCCGGCAAATAACACGCGCGCTTGCTCACGCTCTTCTTCTAAAAATTCTTCCATCTTGAATAATTTTCTATTTTTTCTATTTTTTCTTTTTCTTCTTTTTGGGTTTTGGCGGCGAGATTATCGGCTTTGGCTCTTCTTCACTATCCCCTTCACCGAACATAGCCTTCTCAACTTCATCTTCAGCCATCTCGACCAGAGGATGCACATCCGGCCCTTCTGCACTTTTGGCCTCAAGCTCCTCTTTGAACTTATCCTTATTGAAAAGATAAATCGGCACCCCCATAGAGCGCATAATGTAAGCTTGTTGCACCACGGAAAGCGTTGCGCTTAATGTCCAGTAAATCACAAGACCCGACGCAAATTTCGACATAATAAATGTGATGAAAAACGGAAAGATATTCATCATCATACGCTGCGTTGAATCTTGAGGTGGTGGATTAAGTTTCTTCTGCATCAACATTGCAATCAACATCAAGGTCGGCCAGATACCAATCGCAGGAAGCCACGATACATCATATTCAAACAACCCGAATAAGTTAAAAATACTCGTCGGATCTTTCGAGGATAGATCCTGTATCCACCCAAAGAACGGTGCATGACGAAGCTCAATCGTAATCAAAATAACCTTATAAAACGCGAAGAAAATAGGAATTTGCGCTACAATCGGCAAGCAGCCGGACATCGGGTTTACACCCTCTCTCTGGTATAATTGGACGATTTCTGCCTGTAACTTTTCTTTATCATCGTTATATTTATCACGCAGCTCCGTAATTTGCGGGGCAACCACCTTCATTTTTGCGAACGAACGGTAAGAAACCCGCGTGAGGGGGAAAACAGCACTTCTTAAAAGAACCGTCAGCAGAATGATCGCAACCCCCATGTTCCCAACGAATAAACCCAAATAATGAAGCGCCAAAAAGAATGGGTAGGTTAAAAACCAGAACCAACCAAAATCAACGGCTAAGTCTAAATTGTCGACACCTAAAGATTTTTGATACTTCTCAAGAACCAAAACTTTTTTTGCGCCCACAAAAATATGATGCGTATATTCAACGGAAGCCCCATTATCGACCACCAATTCGGATCCTGTGTAATCAGTTTGGTATTTTTTATTCTTTTGCTTAAAAGGGTCTGGCGTGTGTTTAAAACGAAACTTTGTTGTTTTACCTTGCTCAGGCATTAGAGCGGTAAACCAGTATTCATCAGAAAAACCGATCCAACCATTTTCTGCTTCGATCTTTTTATTCGGCTCCTTAACCATGCCGCCATAGCCAATTTGCTCTAACGCACCACCAATAAAACCAACCGGCCCCTCATAAGCAATCCATCTGGGTTGCGCATTTTCAGGAAGGTTTGTTTGCGTAATTAAACTATACGGGTACAGATATACTGAATCACCAGAACGATTAATGACTCTTTGTGTAATTTTAAAAACAAATTCTTTATCAAGCGACAAAATACGTTCAAATCGCAATCCCTGACCATTATCCCAATGCAACGTCACAGGCAAATCAGGCTGTAGCAGATTGTTATCCTTCACTTGCCATTGCGTCGCCGCATCTGGTAACGCAAGCTTTCTATCTCCACTTACCCAACCATAATTGATGTAGCGCGAGTATTTAACACCAGCAGGTATTAAAACATGAACATTTTCTTTTTTCTCCAAAGTTTTAAAATACTTATTCAAACTTAGATCATCAATCATACCACCTGTAAGAGGGATAGAACCCGATATTTCATCGTTTCTGAAATACAATCTTTCAGATTGCAACATAGCCTCTTCACGCGTTACTTCTTTGATCTCTTCCATCAACTCAGGATCATCCAAAAGCAGCTCCGCCTTTGCTTGCTTTGCTTCTTTTAACGCCTTTGTCTGTGGGCCAAGAATATAGGTTTCATATAAAAACCAGATCGCAAGCGATGCAATCGCAAAAATAATCAAGTTACGGACATCTTGCGGATGCATTTGATCTTTGTTGTTATTCATGATGAATAGGCCCTTTAAATACGTGTTCTGTTTTTATTGTGATGCTGTTTTATCTAATGACTTTATTGCCTGTGGCACAGGGTCTAAATGTGGCCGCTTACTCCACGGGTGACATCTGGATATACGGCCAATGCTTAAAATTAAGCCCTTTATAACGCCATGCTGCTCTATCGCCTGATCAGCATAACAAGAACAGGTTGGTTGATATCTGCAATTCCGCCCTAAAAACGGAGAAACAATATACGAATAAACCTTTATTGCAAAACGGAATAACCGTGCCATAACGATAGTCTTTAGTCCTTATTATAGATCACGCTCTGTTTTATGATAATATCCCGTCTTTTTCAAACACCATTTTAAATCATTGATCATTGAATCATAAGGACGCGTTGCGCTCGCTTTTTTTCCAACCAAAATATAATCACAGCTTTCCTTGGCATGAACGCTTAATATGTCGGCCGCTACCGCTCGTAATCGGCGTTTGATACGATTGCGTTTAACTGCAGATTTATCAACTTTTTTGCTCACCGTGAAACCAACACGCTTAATGCCCAGATCATTTTCTTTGATCTGCACAATCAAACCGTGCGAAACCCATTTTTTGCCATTGGATTGAATATCAAGAAAAGAGCGTCGATCCGTCAGCACTTTAATATCTGACAGATCCTGCTTACGTGTATGCATGATGATAATTGTTAGGCGCTAAGACGCTTACGTCCCTTTGCGCGACGACGCGCAAGAATTGCACGGCCATTCTTATCAGCCATACGTGAACGAAATCCGTGGCGACGTGCGCGAACGAGACGACTTGGCTGAAATGTACGCTTCTGTTTCATGTAACTGACCTTTTTCTTTATATTGCCCTATTCCGACTTGATAATCTGAAAAGGCTAAAATTCTTATTTCTCTTAAGAGAATGGGGGTTTATACCGACTTCTGATGTGACTGTCAAATAAAAGGACGCCAAAAAACCATAAAATTATTCACCCATAGCGCGGTGCATAAAGAATTTTTTGGCCGCGCCTATGCCCGACACAGCCCTAAGCCCTGCACGACGCAGCAGCTTCACTGGCGGTAAATCATTAGAGAACAGCCGTACCAAACCATCTGTAACGGCTACCATGGCCATATTATCCGGCCTGCGCTTACGCTGATAGGATACCAGAAGGTCTTGCGCCCCAATATCTTTCCCTGCTTCATGCGCACGCTCTATAAGGAAAGACAACGTATCTAAGTCCCGAAACCCCAGATTTAAACCTTGCCCCGCAATCGGATGAATACCATGAGCCGCGTCGGCCACAAGAACCATACGCGGCGCAATATATTCTGCGGCATGAACAAGCGATAATGGAAATGCCATACGCTTATTGTCAACAATCTCTATTTCTCCATAGCTTTCGGGAAATCTGGCGACCACCTCTTCCTTAAAAGCTTCATCACTCAAACCCATTAACGTATCTCTAGCGCGTCCATGCTCCGTGAACACAAGCGAAGAGCGATGTCGCCCGTCACTTATATCATTCATAGGTAAGATAGCGAACGGACCACCAGGCCAGAAATGCTCTACAGCTTTGTTATTGTGAGGGTTTTCATGCTCTATAAAACACACAACAGCGCGTTGATTATAATTCCACGAACGCACATCAACATCCATAAACTCACGCACACTTGAATGCCGTCCGTCTGCCCCAACGATAAGTGATGCATTTAACGTACGACCACCATCCAAAACCACCGATGCATGATTTGTATTAACCTTAAAATCATACGCTTGAGCAGGAGCAATATGGTCCACCATTTTACATGCGCTAATTTTATCCATCAGACATTTGCGAATATGGCTGTTTGCGACAATCCAACCAAACGCTTTATCCTCGACCTCTTCACTCAGAAACCTCAGCAAGACGGGACTATCCCCATCAAGAATTTGGATATCTTTAATCGGGCAACCTTGCGCGACTATATCTTCCCAAACGCCCGCGCGTCTCAAAATTTGTGATGATCCATAAGATATTGCCGTTGTGCGTTCATCGGCGTTCATAAGGGCCTCAGGATCATCACGATCGACACAGGCAACCCTTAAGCCTTCAATGCCACCAAGCAAGCATGACAACGATAAGCCGGCCAAGCCACCACCCAGAATAATCGCATCATAATTGTCTTTATTTTTAGCCAAAAACCGATCCTCACCACATTCAGGCTTGAATTTCCAATCTAATCGACTACTGTATTCCCTCAGCTCGGAAAACAGCAATGGAATGAACCATATTACAAGGAAAGTTTTTATACCATGAAAATGATTATGGCCATTATAAAACCCTTCAAACTCGATGATGTACGCAAGGCGCTCATGGAGCAAGGTATCGAAGGATTAACTGTTACCGAAGTTAAAGGTTTCGGTCGTCAAAAAGGTCAGACCGAAAATTACCACGCACCTGATTATTCAGTCAGTTTTTTACCGAAGGTTAAGATAGAACTGGCCGTGGCAGATGAGGACGTTGATAAAGTCGTCCAAACTGTTCAGGAAGCCGCCGAAACCGGACGTATCGGTGATGGTAAGATTTTTGTTTATGATATCAGCCAAGCAATCCGCATCCGCACTGGCGAAGAAGGCAACGAAGCCCTCCAATAAAATCTATCAAAAACAAAGGCCGCAAACGCGGCCTTGAAATCATAATTCTTATGTATGAGCGACCTTAATTAAGCAATCGGTTGCTCAACTTTTGATGTCAAATCGCCTGCGATTGGCTCATCATTCAACATTTCAATCATACCGCTTTGCTGTACTGCAAAATTCGCAATAAACAATGCATTAGAATAGAACACAACAGCGTCACAAAGGAAGTGCCCTTGCTCATTCATGCCTT
This sequence comes from uncultured Micavibrio sp., assembly GCA_965263215.1. GTDB lineage: Bacteria > Pseudomonadota > Alphaproteobacteria > Micavibrionales > Micavibrionaceae > UBA1672. Next base: position 607,546 of record OZ253663.1, on the reverse strand, counting down.
CAAAACTCGCCGGGCGAATAGTTCCTTCCACAACGGAGCTTGTCGTTGCATCCATATCTTGTGGCAAATTAGGATCAGTAACATCTTCTGCAACATAGAATGGCCCTTCATCGCCACGCACAAAAAAGCAGAAAAAGCGAAGGTAATCCAAAACATTATCTTCATTCACTTTAATCGGAGCTTTGCTGTTCACCTCATGAATTGGCGGTGATGTACCATTCAAACGGAACAGGTTACCTTGATCCGTAAGGTAATAAATTGTCATTTTCTTATTAACCCAGTTTGGGTCTTTAACACGAATAAGAGCCACGCTCTCATAAAAAGGTAATGTGCGCCATGCAACCTGCGTACTGCTGGGCGAAGTGCGGTATTTACCGTCAATTGGATTAATCTTATCTAGGAACCCCGCAAGCTCATCACCGGTTACATCGTTCCAATTATCATCGTGATACATATTATATGCCTAACTCTATTGATGTTAATCAATTTGATTTATATTGACAGAAAATAGCCCAAGTGCAACCCCCTGTAATACAAAAATTTTTATACATCTAAGCGTATTTACATACCCTTATGCAAGTTTTTTCTATTAAACTAGACGAACCCTAATAAACAATTAAGCCCCGATAAAAAATATCAGGGCTTAAAAAATTATAATTTGTAAATGAAATTAGATATTTCTGGACGCGCAGCCAGCTTCGGAAGCAATCCCATCTTCAAATGTGCCACCAAAATTGTATGTGACAGAACCATTATTCAAAGAATTCACAGCATCATCCATGCAGGTCACTTCCTGACCTTGGGGACTTTCATCCCCACCAGCGGCTGGGTTGATGTTCGCAAATTCAGAACCCTCACCGCCACCAGCGGCAGGTGTTATATCGTTCAAATTGCCAATATCATTGCCAGCAGATGGAAGGCCATTAATAGTGACTCTCGCCTGATTAGATGCCGCATTCTGGTTGCTGAAATTATCAAAGAAGTCTTGAATATTATCAATACTTGCTTCTTCTTCAGGCAAGTCTTCAAAAATCTGACCGCGACCATCAACCGTTTCATCATCCGCATCGAATAGGCGATCTTCAATAAATTGACGCTCAGTGGAAGATAGGAACTCACCTACAAACTCTCCAGGGATCACACCATCAAAAGACACATTATTTGCATCAATCAGAATTGGAAGATTTGTGTCGGGATCAAGTATAGAACCATCTTCGAAACGCACATAGAAACTACCTTCCGGTAAGTATCCATCAAATACAGTTGAACCGAGTGTTTCACCGACGATGCGCAATCCTGTACCGCCCAAGAACTCAACAGATTCAATGTCATCTTCACTGTCCGGCAATGATCCGAATATATCATCAAACTGGAGCGCCGTTGCCGGAACACCTGTTGTGTTGATGAACATATTTGGTCGTTCCAGATCACTCATATCGATGTCACCGCTTTCGAAACGTGCTTGCGCCGATCCGCTGAACTGGCCGTTATTTTCAAGTGTATTCCCCTGAAACTCAACATAACCATTTCTTGCACCAGAAATGTATAGGCCGTGCTTATAACTATCCTTAACGTAGTTGTTTGTTACGCTAAGGTCGGCGATATTCTTCGTATGAATGCCATCACCACCGGAACGTTTCACAACGTTTTTAGAAATTATAACCCCCTCGCCATTACCACCTTCAATTTGTGATAATGATGCTGTTTGAACCTCTAGCTGCGGCCCCAGAAACGCGCCTTTACCCGTTACATAGATACCATCATCACGTGAACCAAAGATAAAGTTTCCGATAATCCGAGTTTTGCCCTTGGCGGCAACGTCAATACCGTCATCTCCTGCGAAAAGAACAGAATTGTACTTAATGTCTGCATACGCACTCTTGGACACCTCGATGCCGTTGCCATCTGTCGACCACCACGCACGGCCAGTCTTCTTGATTGAATTCCAAAGAATATCAACTCCGAAGTTACCGCTTACATCAATACCGTCATCACCAACATGGTAAATCTTATTACCAAAGATATCTGCGAACTTACCGCTGTCAACATTGATACCGTCCCAACCAGCATAAGATATACGGTTAAAGCCAATATCAACAAAATCAGACGGGTTCACCTTAATGCCGTGCTCGCCAACATTATAAATGCTGTTGAACAGAACATCCGTATAATCAGAGCCGGAGATATAGATACCGTTACCATCAACATCGTGGATGTCGTTACCGATTACATCCGCAAAATCAGACTTATAGACATAGATGCCGTTATCACCAACATAGTGAACATCATTGCCCTTCACATCGGCACCCTTGCTACGGCGGACCTCGATGCCGTTGCCGTCTTTCGACCACCACGCACGGCCAGTCTTCTTGATTGAATTCCAAAGAATATCAACTCCGAAGTTACCGCTTACATCAATACCGTCATCACCAACATGGTAAATCTTATTACCAAAGATATCTGCGAACTTACCGCTGTCAACATTGATACCGTCCCAACCAGCATAAGATATACGGTTAAAGCCAATATCAACAAAATCAGACGGGTTCACTTTAATGCCGTGCTGACCTGTGTTGTTGATTTCATTCAACAAAACATCAACCATGTCAGAATCTGATACATAGATACCGTTTGTGCCCGTGTGATGAATATTGTTCCATACGATAGACGCCTCAAGTGCATTATCGACATAGATACCATTTTCACCTGTGTAGTGAATTCGGTTTTTCTTGATTGACGCATTCTCACTATCCACAAGTTGGATGCCGTCTGATCCTACACCATGGATGTGGTTTTTCTTGATGCGTATGTCATTTGACAATTTCACGTCGATGCCATCATCACCAACTGTTCTCAGTGAGTTATTGTGGATATAGCCATTATCAGCTTTTGTAACTTCAATACCCTCACCACCAGTAATTTTAACGTCGTTATCATAGATTTCGATGTTTTTCGTGTTATCCACGTCGATACCGTCATCACCTGCAAAACGCACTTTGTTATCATAAACCTTCACATCGCGAGAGGACTTAACATCAACACCGTCCGCCTGCGTGAATGATGCATGATTTTCGAAAATCTGAGCACGATCACTATTTGCAACCTCAATCGCATTGCCATCGGTTGTATCAGGGTGATCGCCTGTTCCAGAAACCACGTTCTTTTTGATTACCACGTCATCATTATGGTTCACATCGATACCGTCATCACCAGAACTTTTTACAATGTTGTAAGAAATTACAGCACGCTTCCCGTCATCAACACGAATACCATCGAAGAATGATTTAAAGACAAAATTTCCTGTAATTTCAATATCATCAGATGGGTTCACTTTAATACCATGCGCACCCGCATTTCTGACAGAATTGAACAACACATCGGCGTTGTTACTGCCCGACACATATATGCCATTGGTGCCAGTGTCGTGAATGTCGTTCCAAGAAATTGTTGCATCCAACGCATTTTCGATAAATACACCATTCTCACCTGTGTAATGAATGCGGTTCTTTTTGATCAGCGCGCGCTCACTGTCAACCAATTGGATACCATCGGAAACAACCCCGTGAATGTGATTTTTCTGAAGCACAACGTCATTTGACAATTTTACATCGATACCATCATCACCAACATTCTTGATCGTATTATCATGGAAATGACCACTGTCGGCTTTTGTAACCTCAATACCTTCGCCACCAGTGCCATCTACGTCATTTTCGTAAACTTCGATATCAATAACATTATCAACATCGATACCATCATCACCTGCATCAGTGACAATGTTCTCATACACCTTCACATCGCGGGATGATTTAACATCAACACCATCCGCGCCCGTGTTAGACGTTGTGTTAAAGCTAATATCCGCACGATCACTGCGCGATACTTCAATCGCGTTACCGTCCGTTGCATCCGGGTGAAGCTGCGTTACATCAATTACGTTATTTCTAATAATCACGTCATCGTTGTTATCAACATCAATACCGTCATCGCCTGAGAGATCAACGAAGTTACCATCAATGATGGCGCGTTTACCGTCATTCACACGAATGCCGTCAAAGAATGAACCAAAGACAAAGTTTCCAATGATTTCAACATCATCAGATGGGTTCACCTTGATGCCATGCTCGCCGGCATTATTGACTACGTTGGTTAAAACATCCACGTTGTTACTAGCTGATACATAAATACCGTTCGTACCGGTTGTATCAATCGCATTATTCGAGATCGTCGCATCAGGTGCGTTTAGCGTATAGATACCATTCTCACCTGTGTTGGTGATGCCATTACCATCGATTAATGCACGTTCGCTGTCTACCAACTGCACACCGTCAGAGCCAGTCACATCAATCGTGTTGGTCTGGATAGTGATATCATCGGACAATTTTACATCAATACCGTCATCACCTGCATTCGTGATTATGTTGTGATGGAAGTTACCTTTTTCAGCACTTGTAATCTCAAGGCCTTCACCACCTGTATTTGTGATGGTGTTATTGTAAACATTAATACGTTCCACGCGATCAACATCAATACCGTCATCACCTGCATCAGTGACAATGTTTTCATAAACATTTGCATCATGCGAAGACTTAATATCAACACCATCCGCACCAGTGTTAGACGTTTGGTTGTATGAAATACGTGCTGCCTTACTGCGGGAAACTTCAATCGCGTTGCCGTCTGTGGACACAACATTCAACTGAGTCGTATCAATGATGTTAGTGTCAATGATCACATAATCATTATCATCAACATCAATACCGTCATCACCTGAATTATTAATCTCGTTATAAGTGATTACCGCACGTTTACCGCCTTCAACACGGATGCCATCTAAATCAGAATCTTCAACGACATTAGCGCCGATAGTAACGTCATTACTGTTTTCAATAAGCATGCCGTGTATATCTGCACCGTCAACAAAGTTACCGGTTACATTAAGATTATTCGCAGTATCAGCAAGAACACCATATTCGAAACCTGTCATAGTATTGTTGGAAACGGTTACATTGTCTGCACCATCAACTTCAACACCAGCATCACTGCCTGTACCAACAATCGCAAAACCGTTGATGGTTGCGTTATCTGCTGTCACAAGAAAACCAGGAGAATTCGGCGCGATAATAGATTCTTCGCCGCGCTCACCATGGAAGCCATGAACATCCGCATTTGCGCCATTTAGTGCCAAATTGGCATGATCAACATTCACAGACTCATTATATGTACCCGCACCAACATGAATTGTGTTTTGACCTGTGCCTGTATTATTGATCGCGTCAATCGCATTCTGGATAGAGCCGATCGACATTGTTTCTTCACTACCGGCATTTTGACTGAGTGTGATTGTGCCTTCGCCTTCTGTTCTAAGCGTGTTCACATTCAGTGATTTAAAGATACCGCCATTCTTTATCGTGATATCACCACCCTTGGCTTCAACGCGGCCATCAAGAATACCAACATTACCGCTTGTCGCGATTGTAATGTCACCACCTGCGCCAACGATGCGTGGCTTAACGGCGGGAATAGGAACGATTTCATCCAACTGAAACGCCTCAGCGTCAACGCTAACCGGAACAGAATCCTGAACGAAGCGCTCACCAGAAATGTTAATTTCACCACCCGTGGATGTTACAACTTCACCACTGTTTTTAACTGTACCTTTATCGCCACCGGAAAGAATAATTTTTCCGCCTTCTACCGTTGCAGACGCAACAGTGATAAGGCCCGTATTATTGATAACATTATCAACTGTGCCTTTGGCTGCGCTCGCACTTACCTGAACGTAACCGCCACGCGCTCTGATTTCATTATGATTTTCAATAAGGGCATCCGCCAATTCACCGTCAACAGCAAGCTCAAGCAAGCCATCACCATATAGGTCAAGCGTCACCGTTTCACCGGCCGCCATAACCACATTACCAAGCTTGGCGTTAATCACGCCGTGATTTGTGATGAATGGAGAAACAAATGCGGCCAAGCCAGCTTCAGCAACTGTTACATTACCGCGGATGACAATCGCACCACCATCGCCAACATTATCAAAGACAAGCGTGCCTCCATTGGCCTCTAAATTCATAATATCATCAACAGCAATATCAGCAGACGTTGCAATCAAACCCTGCACATCAATATTTGCAGAGTCTGTAAAGAACAAACCGTCTTTGTCGATAATGACAATCTGTATGTTTGAATTCAAATCACCTGAGAGAGTAGATGAGATGTCTGCACGATTATCACGATAAGCAAAAGTCTTTGCGCCATTTATACCATCAACGTTTACAGTATGGCCTGCCGCAATATCCGCATTACCCTCAACAAAACCGTTACCGCCATCGACCGTAATATCTGTAATTGTATCAACCGAAACATCTTTAGAAACAGTACCGCCCAGCACCGTGTCATAATCCCATGAGTTATCCGCAACAGCATTCGTCGGAGCCAACATCGCACCAACCATAAAGGCGGTCGTTGACAGAAGAAGTGTTTTTGATTTTACAGTAAACGCGTTTGACTTATTATTGTACATAGGTAATGCCTCTCTATAATGCTTTATCTACCCTGTTAATCCCTAAATAAAACACATTAAAATCGCATCACGTATAAGACCTCTACGGGCTTTTTCGTTATGTAAATGCACAAAACAATGTTAAAAATTTTGCCTTACATACTGATCTTGCATGTTTTATCAGCACAATGTATGGCAGCTTTGAAAAAAAAAAACAACAAAATGTTAAGGAAACGTTAACACATTATGCAAAACAGCGCTCTCAACTAGGCTCCAAGGCGCAAAAACCCTAGTAAATTACAAAAAACTAAACTAAAACAAAGCATAAGATAACTATCCTCATTTGGCTTTTTTGAGGATAAAATCAGCCCTTGGACATAATAAAAAGATTAAAACTGCTTGATTCCACTAAAAAAAAAGCTAATATCGGCTCAACAGCTAAAATAATTCTCGTTTACGGCTTTCTGCGTCTACTCAAGTACACACAATATTTAATCGTTAAAATGTTAGGTACATTCGTTATGTTCAAGTTCAATGGGGCTCCTACTGCGTCTGCAATCAAAAAATATAGCCATACGGTATTATTTTGCCTTTTGGCCACAACATCCGTAGCACACGCGCAAGTCGAAGATGCAACAGCAGCGGCCGACCCGTCCAGAATAGGGCAAGAGCTCATGGACACTGATACGCTGCCGATTCTTTCTCCAAAGATAAATGTGAAATCCGCCGCCGCACAAAAAGCACCGGCAAACGCCGAAAATATTACCTTTGTTCTTGATACGCTTCAGATTGACGGTGTTGGCGCATACGAAGCCGAAGACCTTGACCCATTATACAGAGCAAAGTTAGGTGAGACTGTTTCTTTGGCAGACATCTACACCATTGCCAACAACATGACGACAAAATACAGAAATGACGGCTATATCTTGACTCAAGTGGTCGTACCGCCACAGACAATCGAAAACGGTCTTGTAAAATTAAGAGTTGTTGAAGGGTTTGTTGATCAAATCTCCATTGACGGTGATGTCAGCGAAAGCGAAGCAGATCTGATCCACCGCTATGCGGACAACCTGCGCGCGGATAATATTTTGGATGCAAAAAGTCTTGAACGCTATTTGCTCCTTATTAATGATTTGGCCGGCGTAACCGCACGCAGCGTTCTGAGCCCATCACCAACAACACCTGGCGCATCAGATCTGACAATCATTGTTGAACGTGACGCGTACGAAGCTGAAATTGGCTTTAACAATCATGGCAGTCGCTTTCTGGGGCCATATCAAGCCTCCTACAACGGCGCACTAAATTCTATGCTTGGACATAATGAAAGAATTGGCACGCAATTCGTAATCGCAGGTGATAAAGAGCGCACAGATGAATTGTTGTTCGGCGCGATTTCTTACGAACAGCCACTATCACGATTTGGAAATGTTTTAAGGCTATTGGCCAGTGTTACCAATACCGAACCGGGCAGTACACTCGATGCATTTGACGTTAAGGGTCATTCAAAGTTTTTCAGCGCCACAGTAGAGCACCCCTTCATTCGCTCAAGATCCTTGAACTTCTCAGGTCGCGGGTCATTCGATATGCGCAACGTGACAAGTAAAAACGATCTGGAACCCAATAACCGTGAAGACCGAATCCGCGCCGTTCGCCTTGGAACAACAGTACAGTTTATGGACACGCTTTTTGGTGTTGGTGTAAACGCCGTTGATTTTGAATTTTCGCAAGGTATTGATGTATTCGGCGCGAGTGAACGCGGTGATGCTAACCTCACACGTGCTCGTGGTAACCCGCACTTCACAAAAGCAGAGCTGAAAATGCAGCGCCTGCAACGTGTTTATAATTCACTAAACCTGCTTATGATGACACAAGGACAATGGGCCGCAACCCCCCTTCTCAGTTCTGAAGAATTTGGTGTTGGCGGAACCACAATTGGCCGCGGTTACGACTCATCTGAAATTGTTGGCGAAGACGGTATATCCGGTAAGGTTGAACTTCAGTGGAACGAGCCCACGAAAGTCAAATATATAAATGACTATCAAGTTTATGGGTTTTACGATATTGGCCGCGTATGGAATCAAGACGCCACCACATCCGCAGGAAAACGTGAATCTGTCGCCTCTACAGGTTTAGGCATTCGCGCAGATATCACTGATAAAACAAAGGCCGGCGTTGGCGTTGCCTTCCCGCTCACACGCAACCGCGATGTCACAGACGATCGTGACCCGCGCTATTACTTCCATATAACGCATGAATTTTAGACGATATTAAAAAATGAAATATTGTAAAATAGGGGCTTTAAGCTCCTATTTTTAGATCTGCAGCAAACGAACACAGGGTGCAGGAATATTTTCCTGTGGCGTGATTATAACAAATAAAAATATACTCGGTGCTTATTTGTTATGACTTGGGTATAAAAATTGAAACGGCCAGACTTTATAATTGGGGGAGCTACACGAAGCGGCATTGGCGCTCTAATGCACATCCTGGATCATCATCCGCAAATTTTCATACCCCACCGCAAAGAACACCGATTCTTTCTGCAAAACGACTTAACACACCCGACATTAGAAACCTGTAAAACTGCCTTCGAAGATGCAGCAAACCTAAACAACACGCCGCAACTTCCCAAAACCAGAGTGCTACATGGTGAGAAAGAATTTGACCCTGAACGCGCCGCGGCCGGATGCCCGAACGCAAAGGTTATCTTTACCCTTCGCAACCCTGTAGAGCGTGCGTACGTTCAATTTTATCATGCCTTATCTGAGAAGAAAGAAACGGTCAGAACCTTTGAACACGCTATGGAAGCAGAGCTTGCGGGCTTGCGCTCCCCTGATACAACAGGACGCTGCTGGATTTTTAAAAACCAATATCAGACACATCTTGACCATTGGCTTTCCTTCTTTCCTCGTGAAAACATCTTGATATTAATCTATGAGGAATGGACAGACAGATCAGGCGGGGACTTATCCTCGCTAGAGGACTTCCTCGGCCTCGAGATTGACAGCTTACTGGAAGATCACAAAGACGGGTTTGATCCAAAAGAAAAAATCCAAAATCTACGCGAAGAATATCCTAAAAAATATCCCGCACTTTCAGAGGCGACGAAAGAGCAGCTTGAAGACGTTTTTTCAGTTGATAAAACCTATATATCCAATCTTTTGGGTAGAGAAATCAAATCATGGGATAGATATTAACTTTAAAATTCGGCAGTAACTTATAAAAAAATATGATAGCATAACCATGTTATTTATCGGGTAAAATCATGAATATCTTCTATTATTCCGGCGTTAAGCTTCCTTCGCAAGAACCGCAATCCGTGCATGCCATGAAAATGGCTCAGGCACTCGCTAAGGCGGGCCATGATGTGACACTGTTTGCAAAACGCGCTTATGATGCAACTCCCGAAGATATTTTCAAAATTTACGATATTGAGTTCCCGTTTAAAACCGACCTGTCATCGAGCGCAGGCTTCCCTGTTTTATCTGGCGCGCGGCGCTTGATTGGCCTACGCGATAAAGTGCAGCAAAATGAGCCTGACATCGTATACGGACATGATGCCTTAGCCCTTGTCCTACATGCGAAACACGCGCACTCCATCATATTCGAAGTCCATGGAATGCCTGCTCATCCAGCTTACAAAATTGCATTTTCTGCGCTTCTAAAACAAGAAAACCTCAGAGGCATCATTACCGTTTCTGATGTTTTAAAACAGGAACTGCTCCGCGCTTATCCGGAAGTATCACCCGAAAGAATTTTTGTTGCGCATGATGGCGCTGATTTAATAGATCACATAAAAGGTAATGCAAAAAAACTTGAAACACTTAAGGGAAAAAACAAAAGCTTTAACGTTGGGTACGCAGGCTCACTACACCCGGGAAAAGGTATGGAACTGATTTCGCGTATCGCTAAAATAAGACCGGACTATGACTTCCATATTCTGGGCGGAACGCAAAAGCAAGTGCAGCATTTACAAACCAAGAACAAGTATAAAAACATTCATTTTTACGGTCATCGTGATCATGCAGAAGTACCGAGTTACCTCAAGGCTTTTGATGTTTGTGTTGCCCCCTATCAACACCGCGCACTCATAAAAACGGGACGAAACACATCACGCTGGATATCGCCGATGAAAATTTTTGAATATATGGCCGCAGAAAGACCGATCATATGTTCAAACCTCCCTGTCATTCATGAAATCCTTAAACATGAGTACACCGCCTTACTCCCCGCAGCGTCAGATGAACATAAATGGGCTAAAGCGCTCGACTTTTTACACGAAAACCCAAAAGCCGGTAAAATTTTGGCAAAAAATGCACATGACGCTTTGGCAGAAAAATATACGTGGGACAAACGTGTACAGGCCATTATGAATTTTTGCATCATGGGGCAGACAATTCATTTCGCCGAAGCGTCCTGATCTAAGCCGCCTTCTTATGCTTGCTGTTTTTAGACTCGACTGTTTTCGCAAAATTATTCCAGAATGCATGTCGACGTGGCACAAGGACTTCACGCGTATAATTCTTAGACTTATCGAAATTATTTTGCGCCGCAATGGTACGTTTCTCCTGTGCCGCTAGGCCAATAATATGCTCTGCTAACTGCTTATGATCACCACGATTATGAATAAAGTCATTCGCCAATAATTCTTGCGCACCGCCCGCATCAGAACATAATGCCGGACAGCCACGGCTCATGGCCTCAATAAGGGAACGGGGCAAGCCTTCATGGAAACTAGGCTGAATGTAAATATCAATCTCATCCAACCATTCCAGAACCTCTTTGCCCCCGGATATTGTGCCGCAAAACTCTACCTTACCCTCAAGGTTATATGTCTGGATCAGGCCTTTCCACAAAGCCGGCATGCCCTGTCCCAGTATCTTAAACTTGAAATCAGGAACAGAAAAATCATTATCTTGCTTTCTTTGCTTCTCAACGAGCCCCAGAGCCTCAATCGCAACATTCAAACCTTTTAAGCCACTTCCAAAATTACCAATCATACCAATATTTAAACAATCAGGATCGCGCTTAATACGCTCTAATCTTTGATTAATAACATATTCAGGTGGCGCAGTAATTTCGACGTTAGACGCACTCTCCATTAGGCCTTCCGTAGGATATCGATCTTGCAAAAAATTCTCCGTCACATACATAACGGCATCAGCGTGACGAACCATGGTTTGTGCATGCTTAAACTTAATTGGTGCGTATATTTTATTAAACCAATCGCCTTTGTAATATGTCTTATCATACGCGCAGCCGCACATCTCAATAGCATATGGTGTGCCACTCTCCCGCGCCGCTTTCGCGGCCATCATACCAAATTCAACAGGTCCGCGTATAACCACGGCATCCGCGCGATCTACCTGCTCCTTTATTTTTTGGTACATACGAGTATATTTCGTGAAACGTTTTACGGGAGAATCGATATTTGCCAGCAAAACATGATCTACATTTTTACCAGATGAGACTGCCAACACCCCCGTCTCATCCGGGCGAAGCTTTTTCTTACGACCAAGAACCGTGATACTTTCGAAATAAGGAAGAAAACGGCGTTCCCAAAGTTCGTAAGGAAATGCGCCATAACTATATACTGTTCCGTCCCTCTTACATGAATAGTAAGTATCGTGACAAAACAATATGTGCATCCTTCTTAAACCCCCGCCAACACCAATGTAATAGCCAATAAATTCCCAAAAGCAAAAATCCCGTAAGATATTTTCAGCCACACAAATTTTGGAATAATGGAATGCTTTGAAACATCATAAATGTCATAAACGGCAGCCTTACAAAGCTTCTCCCCATCGCTTAAAATAGGGATAAACGCATCCATGAATTCATCCTTATCCAAATGGCCAATATCATTGAAATGAAGTAAGTTAATATCCCGATGCCCTGATTTACGGTAACGCCTTTTGGGATAAATACACATCATCGCTGCTAGAATACTCAATATCGATGCGATAATAGACACCATAGCCGCAGTCTGCAGAGCTTCGTTTTCAATCTCTTTCAAACATACCGGTATAAGGATCGAGTTTAGAAAAATAAGAACCTGCGCTTTTTGGTCTGCAAGGCGCATGATGACCATCATTTTATTGACAGTGGCGCCTATTATTTGCCCACGCAGCAACGCTTTCCACTTTTTTTCCATGGTCAGCACAGAATCAGCAAGCTCGGACTCGGGAAGGTCAGACATCAAAATCACCCATAGATTTTATTATGAATACTACGCGCGCACTCTAATAAAATTATTACAACTTTAAAAGTAAATTCGTTTAAGGCCGTAAACGTCACACCAAATAAATCATATTTCCATGTTGTTCTTGTATATTTACCCTTGATATAATAAAGCATGGCTTTAATTTATGGTACGTGAGTTTTAAATACGAAAAACGGTTAGTAAAAATGGATATTGATTTAATCAATCAAACGCGCTGCCAAGACGATACTCCGGATAATGATAACAACGGAGATGATGGCCAAACCGATCATGGTTTGGTTCTAAAAACGCGCCCCAAAACACAAAAACCTTCGATGTACAAAGTTTTGCTTCTGAATGACGATTACACACCAATGGAATTTGTCGTGCATGTTTTGGAAAGTATTTTCAAAAAAAACCGTCAGGAAGCCACGGACATTATGCTCCATGTTCATCGTCGCGGCGTTGGCATTTGCGGTGTTTTCACGTTTGAGGTTGCCGAAACAAAAGTGGCACAAGTCATGGACTTCGCACGTGCAAATGAGCAACCACTCCAATGCACGATGGAAAAAGAGTAATTATTTAAAATCCATAATTATCCCCCCTTTTTTGAACAAACATTATCCTGATGTTTGTTTTTTGCATTGCAAAAAAATGATTGACAATTTTAGCCACCTTAAGATATGTATATTTTGCAATACAGATATTCACAAAACGAATACAAAAAACAGTGGAGGTAATCTTGGAAACAGGGTTTTTATTAAATACATTCTTTTTATTGATATGCGGAGCCATGGTTATGTTCATGGCGGCAGGGTTTACTATGCTCGAGGCCGGTATGGTACGAAGCAAATCCGTCGCGGTTATATTGGTAAAAAATATTTCCCTATACGCCATTGCAGGACTTATGTTTTACCTTATCGGATATAACATGATGTTTACAGGTGTCGATGGAGGCTTTTTCGGAACGCCGGAACCTTGGGTGGGCGATGATTCGGCTGCACTGAACGGTGATTATAGTGCGGGCTATGCCTCTTACGCTTTTTGGTTTTTCCAAATGGTTTTTGTTGCAACGGCCGCATCCATCGTATCAGGAACGCTTGCAGAGCGTATCAAATTATGGCCATTCATTATTTTCGTTGCATTGCTCACAGGCGTTATTTACCCGATCGCAGGAAGTTGGGTTTGGGGTGGCGGATGGCTGTCCGAAATGGGTTTTAGTGACTTTGCCGGATCAACTGTTGTTCACTCCGTTGGGGGCTGGGCAGCGCTCACAGGTGCTTTACTTTTAGGCGCCCGCAAAGGTCGTTTCAACGCTATTGATGGACATCCCAGATCTCTTTCAGGAAGCTCACTACCGCAGGTAACCATCGGAACATTCATCTTATGGTTTGGTTGGTTCGGATTTAACGGAGGATCTCAGCTCTCCATCGCATCAACTGAAGACGCACTAGCCGTAGCAAAGATTTTTGCAAACACCAATATGGCCGCCGCCGCAGGTGTTATTTGCGCTCTGATCTACAGCCAATTAACAACAGGACGCATTGATATTCCAATGGTTCTAAACGGCGCTTTAGCAGGACTGGTAGCCATTACAGCAGGACCGCTTTTACCAAGTATCGGCCTAGCGATAGTCATTGGTGCGGTCGGTGCGATTGTTATGATTGGCGCTTCCATCGCTCTTGAAAAACTGAAAATCGATGATGTTGTCGGTGCTATTCCGGTGCATTTGGCCGCAGGTATTTGGGGGACGTTGGCGATTACTTTATCCGATCCCGAAGCATCCCTAATGACACAAATCATCGGCATTGCCTCTATCGGCGCGTTTGTATCGATATCAAGCATTATCGTATGGGCCGTCCTTAAAAACAGCATTGGCATCAGACTCCATTCTACAAAAGAAGATATGGGTGGCGACTGGTCAGAACTGGGGGTACGTGCATACAATCTTGACTTTGCCGATTATTCAACCGGCCCCATTGCTGCTGAGTGATATTTCTCCACACACAAACTTGTTCAGCAGGGGAGTTAAGAGCGTAAATTTTACGCTCTTAACTTTTTTTGAAGACATGGCATGGTAAAAAATACTGTGCTAGAATATCCCTATTCTGCTGCACTTAACATAAATTATAGGATATCCATCCATGCTCTCACGTAATTTGGAACAAACATTACATCGCGCCTTAGCCATCGCCAATGAAAAGCACCACGAATATGCTACGCTAGAGCACTTATTACTTGCGCTTGCCAGTGATCAGGATGCTATGGCGGTTTTACGTTCCTGTGGCATTGATCTGGATGATTTATCCTCCGCACTTTTGCATTACATCGAAAATGACCTTAGCAGTTTAATCAACAAGGATATTGATGAATCCAAGCCCACCAACGCCTTTCAACGTGTTCTTCAACGCGCGGCCATTCACGTGCAATCATCAGGACGCGAAGAGGTTACAGGCGCCAATGTTTTGGTTGCATTGTTTTCAGAGCGCGAAAGCCACGCTGTTTTCACGCTACAAGAACGTGATATGACGCGTTTCGATGCAGTAAATTATATATCGCACGGTATCGCTAAAGTCGCCTCTCAGGATGACCCCACCAAAACACCACAAGGCGTAGAGGAAGAAAAAGAAGTGAAGGCCGGTAAAGAAGCCTTAGATGCCTATTGCACAGATTTAAATCAAAAGGCCGCAGATGGTGGCATTGACCCGCTTATCGGGCGCGAACAAGAAGTTGAGCGCACAATTCAAATTCTGTGCCGCCGCTCAAAGAATAACCCGCTTTATGTTGGTGATCCGGGCGTAGGAAAGACTGCGATCGCAGAAGGCCTCGCCAAGCGCATTATTGAAAAAGAAGTCCCCGAAGTATTACACGACGCAGTCATTTACTCCCTTGATATGGGGGCACTGCTCGCAGGCACACGCTATCGCGGTGATTTTGAAGAACGCCTGAAAGCCGTACTGGCAGAACTCGAAAACATCCCTGAATCCGTCTTGTTCATTGATGAAATCCATACAATAATTGGTGCGGGCGCAACAAGCGGCGGTGCGATGGATGCCTCGAATCTGTTAAAGCCCGCCCTATCGAACGGTTCGCTCCGCTGCATCGGCTCCACGACTTATAAGGAATACCGTAATCACTTTGAAAAAGATCGTGCGCTTGTGCGACGTTTCCAAAAAATCGACGTCCCCGAGCCAAGCATAGAGGACGCAATTAAAATACTCGAAGGCTTACAGCCCTATTACGAAAAACATCACAACGTTAAATACACGAAAAGTGCGCTTAAATCTGCCGTGGAGCTGTCCGCGAAATATATTGGCGAGCGCAAATTACCCGATAAAGCCATCGACATTATTGACGAAGTCGGCGCAGCGCAAATGTTAGTACCTGAAGATCAGCGTAAAAAAACAATCGGCCATAAAGACATTGAAGGCGTGATTGCCGCCATTGCGCGCATACCATCAACAAGCATGAATAAAAATGACCGCGAAGCGTTGCAAAGTTTAGAACGTGATTTAAAAACTCTTGTTTATGACCAAGACGTCGCGATTGATACACTTTGTGATTCAGTGAAGATGGCACGCGCAGGGCTGCGCGATTCTGAAAAACCCATCGGATCATATTTATTTTCAGGGCCAACCGGTGTTGGTAAAACAGAGGTTGCACGGCAACTATCCAAATCTATGGGCGTGGAATTATTACGGTTTGATATGTCTGAATATATGGAGCGTCATTCCGTGTCACGCCTTATCGGTACGCCGCCCGGTTATGTCGGATTTGAACAAGGCGGCCTAATGACCGATAAAGTCGATCAACACCCACATTGTGTCCTGTTGCTCGATGAAATCGAAAAGGCGCACCCTGATTTATTCAACATCCTTCTGCAGGTTATGGATTACGGGAAGCTAACCGATAATAACGGCAAAACAATTGATTTCCGCAACGTCATTTTAATCATGACCACCAATGCGGGTGCGTCCGATATGGCGAAAACCCCGATTGGCTTTGGCCGTGAAGTCGGTGATATGGACTATGCCAATAATGATGCCATCACCAAGACATTCACGCCGGAATTTCGTAACCGATTAGACGCGATTGTCCCCTTCCAGAATCTAAAACCCAAAACAGTCGAGCGTGTGGTTGATAAGTTTATCCTCCAGCTCGAAGCCCAGCTTTCAGATAAAAATGTGACGATTGAGCTTAGCAGCAAGGCACGTAAATATCTTGCGAAAGAAGGTTATGACGTCACCATGGGCGCGCGCCCGCTTGGACGGATTATTCAAGAAAAAATCAAACGTCCTCTGGCTGAGGAGATTTTATTCGGCAAACTTGAAAAAGGCGGTGCAGTCACCATTGATTACGATGGCGATGAGCTAACCTTTGTCTATGAAGAGGATAACCCAAAGAAACGCCGTAAAAAGATGCAGGAAAAGCAAAAGGTAAAGTAAATAAGATTTATATTACGATCTTACTTTCCATTGAGCCTTTCACATCGCATGCCTATAACGGCTTTAGCTTCAGAGAGTGAAAACCCGCGAATTTCTTCCAGACGTTTGATCGCCTTGGCGGCGTCATGATCTTCCATCAAAACAGGCTCTAATTCCGCCCAGAAGCTTTGCGGTACAGAATCATATAGCTCATCAACACGCCTCTTTTGTTCCGCACGCGCCGCAAGCTGCTTTTTAAGAAAAACCTCTAAATCATCGCGCCCACAGGGCATAACCTCGTACCACTCACCCTCATGAAACGCGACAGGCACCGAAAACCGATAGTTTGTTGGCTTCAAGGTACATGTATTTTTATCAACGCTCTGAACAGATATGTGAGATTCGAGCATGTAATTCGGCTGCACCGATAAATAAGCACGCTTGCGATAAAGATGGCTTACTTGCTTTTCCAGAACCTGTAAATTCGCCGGCTCAATCCGAACGCCTTCATAATCGACGTAACGAACGTTATCTGCTTTTTTTATAAAATTTTGTATGACGAATTTTTTAAACGATTCAGACATGCAAGCACGCGATTCAGGGTGGATCATATCCCAATATAAATCATCGCTTTTTTGCTCTGCGGCCTCAACGTAATCTTCAATGAAAACACGCTGCTCTTCCGTCAATGTCGGAATATCCGCATATCCAGTGCAGGGCAGAATCAAAAATAATAAAAACAATAGATGCTTCATATTCATCAGCCTATCTCAAATACGGCATCAATTTCAACTGCCACCCCTAGCGGCAATGACGGAGCACCCACCGCAAAACGGGCATGCTTTCCTGCATCCCCCATAACATCGGCGATCAGGTTGGATGCACCATTAATCACGACAGGTTGATTGGTGAAGTCGGGTGTACAATTTACAAATCCGCCAAGCTTCACACAACGTTTCACGCGTGACCAGTCGCCACCCACGGCCTCGTTCACCTGCGCAAGTATATTCAGCGCGCAAGCCTGCGCGGCCGCCGCGCCGTCTTCTTCATTCAAATCATCGCCAACACGACCCATGTGCATTTTTTCACCATTCAGGAAAGGAATTTGACCGGACACATAAACCGTATTCCCAGAAACCACATAGGGTACATAATTTGCCGCCGGAGCCGCCACAGCAGGAAGTTCTAAACCTAGCTCTTGAAGTTTTGCACTGAGTGTCATACGTTTTGCCTTTCCGTTTATATGAAGCTCTGCCATAATCGGAAACAAATACAGATCCGTAAAGCATAATTTTAAAGGATACGCAGCAATTATGGGATTTTTTAGTTTTTTAGGCGTTTTATCTCCCGCGCATATATCTTTATTTACAATTACCGCGCGTGGTAAGCGGGTCGGTAAGGATACCGCAGGCAATAGCTATTACGAAGCCCCTGCGAGAAAAGGATACAAACGCCCAAGACGGTGGGTGATGTATAAAGGCACGCCCGAAGCCACAAAAGTCCCACCGGAATGGCACGGTTGGTTGCACCACCAAACAAATGTCGTGCCCGATGAATCAAGTGAATCTCACCGACGCCCATGGCAAAAGCCGCACAAACCAAATATGACAGGCACAAACAAGGCCTATCGCCCACCCGGGCATATTTTGTCCGGTGGCAAACGTGAAAAAGCAACCGGTGATTACGAAGCCTGGACGCCCGCGGATTAGGGATAAACAGATAAGTTTGTATGCTAAAGGCTATATACTTTACCCGAATGACAACACATGCTAACTCTGATATTGGATTGGCAACAAACGTAAGAGAAACAACATGAAACGCAGTATCGCAGAAACAATTTTAGGTGCCGTCGTCCTTATAGCCGCAGGCCTGTTTCTAACATACAGTGTTAAAACCGCCGATATCGCCACGACAGATGGCTATAACATCACGGCTGACTTCTCAAGTGTTGGCGGCCTTAAACCAGGTGATGTTATCCAAATCAGCGGCGTTAAAGTCGGCACGGTCTCCTCAGTTGAACTTATGCCTGACACTTACCTTGCGCGCGTCCATATGAGCATCCGTAACGGACATCATTTACCAACAGACACAGCCGCATTAATCAGCAGCGAAAGTTTGCTTGGCGGTCAGTATCTCGCCCTTGAACCCGGCGCGGAAGAAGAGATGATCGAACCGGGCGGCAACATTCAATACACCCAAGCCCCTCAAAATCTGGAGCAACTTCTTGGCCAATTTATTTTCAGTATGCAAGGCGACAAAGAAGAAAAGTAAGCTCCTGATTGCAGGCCTCTCTTTTCTTACCGCTTTCTCTTTCCACTCCACCAGTGCGCATGCGCGCGAGATGACAGAGTATCCGCGAGTGAAACTGCAGTCATTGGATAAAGGCACGGCGCGTACTATGACGTTTGATGCAAAGGTCGGTAGTACGCTACGCTTTGGCCCGCTTTATATCCGCGTGCAGAGCTGTCAGAAATCCTCCCCCATTGATGAACCTGAATCCGCGGCCTTCCTGCAAATCTGGGAAGTGGACACAGACGATAACGCCGATTGGGTGTTCAGTGGTTGGATGTTTGCCTCCTCCCCCGGACTATCGCCGATGGATCACCCGATTTACGATGTCTGGGTTCTGGATTGTCTGGATTACGATAAGCCAAAAGTTAAGAATAAAGAGACTAAAGATGAGGGTGAAACCGCGCCAGAGGAAGATAACGACCCCAACGATGCCGATAATCAGGATTTGTTGGAGTGATTATTCTTCTAAATCAAACCACTGGCTTTTAAATAGCGCATCGTCCGCGCTGTAAGGGACAGGATCTACTGGAGAAGATAGATAATCTTCATATAATCTAAGATGGAATTGAAAGGATTTTGCTGTTTTATCTTTCAACAACGCCCTCACATTAATTAATCCGTTCACGCATTGCTTAGGCATAAGAACTTTTTGTTCAGCAACAAAACCATAGCTTGGAGGTAGGTCTTTTAAAGGACCCAAAAGCATTATTTCTTTACCTGTATCTGTTTTATATAAAATAGAGGCCTCGTGACTGTAAATTAAATCGCCACGGGTTATAGCTCCTTGAATAATGGCCAATCTATATGTCGGATTACAGACAATGATTTCTAGATTTTTCTGTAAATCAAAAATAACCTTTAGGGAATCAGTGCTGACCCTGTTCAGCAGAAATGCATAAACCAGACAAATAAGCATTAGTATTAACAAAAATATTTTTTTTACAATTTTCATTGCCTGCCCTGCCCATCCTGCATATCAAAATATGCCGCGATCAAATCACGTTCTGATACATCCGTGAAATCAAAAACGCACTCTTTATGTAAGGCAGGTTCGAGTAATGCCACATAGTCTTTATGTGCGATCTCATACACGCCGAATTGCTCCAGATGCGGATTGGTGAATTGCGTATCGAGGATTTCATACCCCGCGTGGTGCAGGCGCGCCGTCAAATGCACGAGCGCGACTTTACTGGCATCGGTTTGGTGTGAAAACATGCTCTCCCCGCAAAATACCCCGCCAATCGCAACACCATAAAGCCCACCGACCAGTTTATCATCCTGCCAGCATTCCACCGAATGCACGTGCCCCAGCGCGTGAAGCTTACAATAGGCATCGACAATCTGATCATTGATCCATGTTTCTACGCGCGCCTCGGTTTCCTCCGCGCAGGCTCTGATCACGCCTTCAAAGTCGGCATTAATTTTAATCTCATAAGGCTTGCCCTTGATTTTCATCTGCCGGACAGATTTTTTCAGGCGTTTGGGCACGTGCATGTCGGAAATGGATATCTGACCGCGCAATTCCGGGCACACCCAATGCACGTAATCGCTCTTAGCGCCATACGCCATCGGAAACAACCCTTGCGTATAGGCCGCAAGCAAAATCTCAGGTGTCAGAACAATCTGCATGACTTAAGTATGAAGAAGATAAGAGGAAATTTCTACTACATTCCAAATGGATAGGCTTCATCCAGTAAATCACCGGCAGAGCGCATATCTTTAAGCGCACCAGCATAGGCGGCCAGAACATCCAATGAATAATGCGCACGTTTTTTGATATAAAGGTCTGGCTGTTCGCCATTATTCAAATCGTGATCATTCATCACATCGCCAACGGATTGCACGATTAAATGATCAGGGATGTAAACCATGCGGTTATTCTTATAACCACTCATACGCAGCTCCGCGATGGGGTACGTGCCGCCACGACTTGCAGACACACCCACCAATAAGCAAGGCTTATGCGCCGCATGTTCGGATGTAATGTACAGCAAGAAATTCTTGAGCGCCGCAGGAACCATACCACCATATTCCGGCGCAACGATAATCAGCGCGTCAGCTTTACTGATTGCTCCTAATGGCGCGGCCATTTTCTGGGATAAGTCAGACTTGTCGTTCCACGCGCTTTCGCTCCATAGAGGATAAGGATTACCGCTTAAGCTTATGATGTCGGAATTATTATTGGCTTCTTTTTTCTGCAGGGCATCCGCCAGCCAATTTGAAACTTTAAATGATTGCGCAACATCTTCACCGCGATGTGATCCGGATATAATGACGTAATTCATTATCATGTTTCTTCTTCGGCTTTCTCAGCAAGCTTATTTTCAAGCCAGTGGATCGTATAATCACCTGAAATAAATTCAGGCTGCCTTAATATCCAATCGTGAAGTGGAAGTGTTGTTTTAACACCCTCAATAACCGTTTCACGAATGGCGCGTAAAAGACGCTTCACGCATTCATCACGATTACGGCCATGGACGATCAACTTACCAATCATCGAATCATAATAGGGCGGTATGGAATACCCCCCGTAAATCGCACTATCGAATCTTACACCCAATCCGCCAGGGGCGTGAAATTGTGTAATTTTACCCGGTGAAGGAACAAAAGTATCAGGGTCTTCTGCATTAATACGAATTTCAATCGCATGCCCACGAAAACGAAACTTGTTTTTACGGATTGTTAAAGCCTCTCCCGCGGCGACACGGATTTGTTCGGCTATCAGATCAATACCCGTAATCATTTCTGTGACAGGATGTTCAACTTGAATACGCGTGTTCATTTCCATGAAATAAAATTCACCGTCTTCATACAAAAACTCAATCGTTCCTGCGCCTTCATAGCCAAGACCGCGCACCGTGTCGGCCGCCAACTTACCTATTTTATCACGCTCTTCTTCCGATAAAATCGGTGATGGCCCTTCTTCAACCAACTTTTGGTGGCGGCGCTGTATTGAACAATCGCGCTCTCCCAAATGAATCGCATTACCGTGAGAATCACCAAAGACCTGAATTTCAATATGGCGCGGCTTTTCGAGGTACTTTTCTATATAAACAGTATCATCGCCGAAATTTGCTTTGGCTTCACTGCGCGCAGTATTATAAGCCTCTATGAAGCTCTCAGCCTCACGGACGACCTGCATCCCCTTACCACCACCACCACTGGCGGCCTTAATAAGAACAGGAAAGCCCATATCTTTGGACATTTTCAAGCCATCTTCTGCACTTTCGACACCACCGGGGGAGCCCGGCACAACGGGCAGGCCAAGCTCTTGAACAGTTTGCTTGGCTGTCACTTTATCACCCATTTTGTCGATCAAATCCGCAGAAGGTCCGATAAACTTGAAATTATGCTCTTCTACCATGCGAGCGAATTGCGCATTTTCTGACAAAAATCCGTATCCCGGGTGAATCGCACTCGCGCCGGTTAATGCAGCGGCAGTTAAAATAGAAGGAATGTTCAGATAGCTATCCTTACCCGCAGGTGGCCCAATACACACAGATTCATCCGCCAAACGAACAGGCATAGAACTCGCATCTGCCGTTGAGTGCACAACAACGGTTTCAATACCCATCTCACGACATGCGCGAATAATACGAAGGGCAATTTCACCGCGATTGGCTATCAGAACTTTTTTGAACATGGATACCTAACAAAAATGTTATTCAATGACCAACAAAACATCGCCAAACTCAACAGGCTCGCCGTTCTCTACAAGAACTTGCGTAACCGTTCCCGATGTTTCGGCCTTGATTGGGTTCATAACCTTCATGGCTTCGATAATTAATAAAGTATCCCCTGCATTAACGCTTGTTCCCTTAGAAACAAAGGGAGGCTCTCCAGGCTCAGACTGTAAATACGCAGTCCCAACCATAGGTGACTTCACAGAACCAGGATGCGCGGACGCAACGGCGGCGGGTGCCTCAAGGCTTGCCTGTTGCGGCACAGCAGGATCAGACGACATATTCACGGCAGGTACACCACCACCCGCAATAACTGTGCTGCCCTTGCTTACCCTGATAACTTTATCACCATCGGCGACCTCAACCTCTGTGAGACCTGTTTCATTTAAAAGATCAGCTAATTCTCTGATCGCATCGGAATCAATTTTCATCGATAAATCTTATTGTTGTTGTTTTACAATGTTGTTAGCCAGACACCTGAATACAAAAGTTATGATCGAATGTCAAAGCTTTGAGATAATTTACTATAAAACTTCACTGAGTTTTTTTAAGGCTTGCACATAACCATCGGCACCCTGCCCAGAAATTACCGCTGTTGCAATCGTTTCAATATATGAAAAATGACGAAAATCCTCACGTTTTTTGGGATCGGATAAATGCACCTCGATAATCGGACAAGCCAATAATTTCAACGCATCGTGAATGGCCACTGACGTATGAGTATAGGCGGCCGCATTAATAATAATGCCATCAGAATGATCAATTGATTCTTGTATCCAATGAACAAGCTGGCCTTCATGGTTGGATTGCCTGAAATCAACCGACAAACCCAATTCTTTTGCACTTTCTTGGCAGAGCGTTTCAATATCAGATAATGTTTGATGCCCATATATTTCAGGCTCTCTGCGCCCAAGCATGTTTAAATTCGGGCCGTTAAGAATCAATATCGATTTCATGACTTATAACTATCTCTTGAGACCAAGGCTTAACAAACTTATCTTGCCTTATCAAATTGCTCGAGTAGCCCTTCTACCGTTGGGCCACCGGCTTTCGGGCGATAAAACTTTTTTCCAATAATTAAAGTTGGTGTGCCGCGAATACCCCAATCCTTGAAAAATTTAAAGTTAGTATCTGCCCACGCCTGTATATCTGATCGGGATAAATCACGACTGAGCTTCTTTGTGTCGAGGCCAATTTCTGATGCTATTTCATATAATTGATCACGACTAGTAACAGGCCAATTTTCGTATATAGCATCATGCATTTCGATAAATTTACCTTGCTCCCCTGCCGCATAGGGCGCAGAAACAAGCTCCTTACCCCAATCACCGTCCGCCCAAGACACTGTTCTGGAAATATAACGCACTCGTCCGTCACGCTCCATAGCCTCCTTAAGAACAGGGTGAAGCGTTCGGCAATGCTCGCAATTATAATTATTGAAATCCAGAATAGTTACATCAGCATTCGGCGACGTCATTGTGTACTTACCGGGCACATCATAAATAAGCGCCAACTGTTCATTGACGTTTTTAGTATGCACATAAAACAAATATGACAACGCCGAGACCAAAAGGACCAGAAGTATGATATGCGTCCGTTTCATCTGATATATCGTTCCTTAAAACTTGCCGTATGCTCTTAGTTCTTAGCGTTCGCTGCACGCGCTTCTTTAATTGCATTGCGCATTGCCTCGATACCGATATAACCGGGATAGACCTTATCACCAATCACAAAACCCGGCGTACCGCGAACACCGAGCGCCTGTGCCATGTTTTTCGATTTCGTGATAAATGTTTGAACATCAGAGCTCTGGACATCCGCTTTCAGTTTCTCCATATCTAAACCAACATCAGAAGCAACTTTGTAAAATGCTTCGTCGCTTTGACTACCACGATAATCCATCAGGGCACGGTGCGTCTCAAAATACTTACCTTGCTTATGCGCAGCCAGAGAAATATTTGCCATTTTTGCAGATGACGGGCTCAAAATCGGCATATCCATAAGAACTACGCGTACATTTGCGTCCTCCTCAATGATTTTTTGAACATCTTCAAACGCTTTTTTACAATAACCGCAATTATAATCGAAAAATTCAACAACTGTAACGTCACCTTCAGGATTCCCTGCCATTGGAATATCATCTTGCGCGAAGAATGATTGATATTCCTTCAAGTTTTCTTGCGCGCTTTGCATAACTTTGCGCTCTTGATCTTCCTGATATTTCCGAACTGATTCCAAGATAAGCTCAGGATTATTCGTAATATATTCCTTGAATAAAACTTCCATCTCTTTTTTCTGATCCGGCGTAAAACTCTCAGCCGCCTGCGCAGACTGTATACCTGCGCTTATCGCAACGGCACATACGCCCGCAGTTAACGCCAAAAATTTCATTTTTTTAAGTGAGATATTCAAGTTTCTACTCCTTGCTTAGATCAATTGTTATTACAATATTCGTTACTATTCGGAAAAAGTCACCCATTTTTAACGGTTTTTATAAAAGAAAGTATATCTTTCGCCTGAATCCAAACTGCTGAGCCTTCCGGCTCGCTGACTAAAACAGCTTCAACATGTTGCGTAGCATAAGCAAAATGCCTCTGTAAAACCGCTTCTTCAGCAAGATGTATCTTCGCTTTATTGTCCTGCCCTAATCGTCCGTACGCCGTCGCCAACAACCTGTGAATCCTAGAGGAGCGCGGCTCATCCCTAAGTGCGCGCTCCAAATGTTCAACTGCTTCGCTCAGGACTTTTCGATCATTCTGTGATGTCGACTCAATAAGGGCATGTGCCAGAGCAATACGCAAAAGCGGCTCTTCTGGTAACAGACTTGACGCACGCCTGTAGTATGGCAATGCTTCTTTTACTCTACCAAAATCTACGAGCATCTGACCTTTTAATTCTAAAAAATATGGATTTTCAGGCTCCTCTGCGAGCAACAAATCAACCTGCTTTAAGGCGCTCTCAACTTGATTATTACGATATGCAGCAATTGAACGCGCATATTGCGCAGGGATTGATTGATCCTGATCATTATAAACCCATGGAATTTGTCCCGGATTGATAAACCCAATCAGCTTCGCCTTCATGCGCGCATGCTGATCTAACCATTTTTGCGGATAAGGTGCGTTTTTGTAAGCGGAATCATCTATTCGGCGCTGCAAGGCCTCTATTCGGTTATCCACGAGCGGGTGCGTGCGTACATATTCACTTTGTTGATTTTCAGGCATGTATATTTCGGCCTTCAGCTTATCCATAAAGCTTGATAACCCTTGCGGATTAATTTTCGCCTTTTCTAAAAAGCTTAAAGCCGCCTGATCCGCGCTCGATTCTTGTACGCGGCTATGTGCCAAAAATTTACGTTGCGCGATTGCACTACCGCCAAGCGAAATCGCTGGTACTGCACCGGCATCACCACTGACAATGGCTGCGCCCACACCCAATATCGTCCCAATAATACTCTCATACGATGCACGCTCCATAGCGTCGCGCGTTTGAATAAGATGCCCACCCGCAATATGCCCCGTTTCATGCGCCAATACGCCAATTAATTCACCGGGGTTTTCTGTTTTACTGATAAGGCCGGTATATATGAATATATTCGGGCCACCTGCCACAAAGGCGTTTAGCACATCGCTCTGCACCAAAATAATGTTAACGCTGCTTGGGTTCAGGCCGGCGGCCTCAAAAACTGGCGCGCCCCATTCCTTCAAAATTGTTTCAATTTCTGTGTCCCTGATCAGGCTAGGCGCTTTTTGCTGTGCATGCGCACGAACAGGAACCAAAATCAAACAAAGGATCAGGCCAACAAAAACTATTTTTAATCTGTCTTTAAAACATTGCATGTCATAAACTCATTCGTATGGATGACCTGATTTATTACTGGATAGATATTATTTGGATACCGATTTTATTTTTTGGTGTCCACAAAAAGCATCGTTGGTGGGCGTTGGGGTTCGTCATCAGCACTATGATTCTTATTCGTCTCCAATCCGAAATTATGACTCATATTGGCTACGAATTCGGTATTATCGGTTATATGACGATAAATGTCCACACGCGCTTACTCGCAGTTTCAAGCTTCTTTTATGTTCTGTTTTTACTGATGGCGCATTTCTCATCACAAACAAGGGGCGTCGTTTTTATGGCGGCAAGCCTTTCATTTTTCTTTATGATCTTTTTGATCGGCTCCATTTTTATGGTCTTGTAGGAAAGGATCACTCATGTCACGCAATAAACCAAAAACAAAGGTTAAAACCGCCAAAGGTCGTAAAAATTCATCGACGCGCTGGTTAAACAGGCAGTTGAATGACCCCTATATCGCGGAAGCCGAAAAATACGGTTACCGCGGTCGGGCGGCGTTCAAGCTTAAGGAAATTGACGAAAAACTCAAATGCTTGAAACCGGGCGCAACAATCATCGACCTTGGTGCCGCGCCTGGTGGTTGGTGTCAAATCGCCACAGAAAAAGGATGCAAAGTTATTGCCATTGACCTGCTGCCGATGGATGAAATGGCCGATATGGTAGCCTTTGAAATGGACTTTATGGATGACGATGCACCAGACGTTTTGAAAGAAGAGTTGGAAAAAACGTCTGATGACGGAAAGGCAGATATTGTCATGAGTGATATGGCACCTAATACGACAGGCCACAAACAAACCGACCATATACGCATCATGGCTGTGGTCGAGGCCGCCTATTATTTCGCCTGCGAAGTGCTGAAAGATGACGGCGTTTTCATTGCCAAAGTTTTTCAAGGTGGTGCGCAGAGTGATTTATTGAAAGAAATGAAAAAGTCTTTCAAAACCGTCAAACATGTAAAACCACCTGCAAGCCGCAAAGAAAGTGCCGAACAATATTTGGTCGCCACAGGGTTTAAGGGAAAAGAGGATTAGCCATGCTTGGGCCATAAAATTGAGCCCGATTTAAAAAAATATGGCCCGATTTTTTTAAATGATTTAAGTGCTGATTTATGCCATTTGCAAATCAGGCTTAGGATTAAGAGCACGTGTTTTAATTTTAAACGGATTATCCATATCCTTAAGCGCATGCAAGCCTGCCTTAAACGCATCTTCATCACGCGCCGTTAAACGAACACCAACACGGATAATATCAAAATCTTCAATTTTAGATTTTCGCTTGATATTATAGCGCATATTTTCTTCACCGCGCAGAACGCTATGAAATGGTTCTACTGTGACATAGCCATTCATGCGCTTTTCTATGTCCGCTTTAAATTTCTTAAATCGTGCGTTCTCAGATAAAGCATCATCTAACGTCTTAATTCTATCGCTGTTTGCTAAATTCGGAGCATTGCGACAATCAATGGTCGTATCCTCCCATGAATAATAGCGCTCAGCCCCGTAATTTTGACTGATGCCGTATTCTGTTTGTCCGTTAAACGCAATAAATGTGTGTGTTCTTACTTTGCCTACTCTTGCAAGATTACTCAGAAGATTACCTTGAGCCATGGCCAAGAGCGTTTGATCGCCCATGATTTTTGCATACATCGATGCAATACCTTTGCTTGGTATCATTTTTGCCCACCTATACCTAATTGTTGTGCAGATTTAATGATATCTTAAGAAAGCTAATAAATCGTTATTTTCCATAACAATTTTATGTAGTTTGAGACTCCTGTTAATTTCAAACTTTACATCTTTGGAAAATACGCTATAACTCACTTGCAAATTTCGCCTGTTTAAAGAACTGCTGGAGGTTTGCGTTATGTCCCGAATTAAAGATCCATCAAAAATCCGTGAGGCTTTCACTTTCGACGATGTGTTGCTTCTGCCCGGAGAATCAGATGTTCAACCCAACCAAGTTGATACATCAACACAACTGACAGAAACCATCCGTTTAAACATTCCGATCTTGTCGGCGGCTATGGATACTGTCACAGGTGTCGATATGGCAATTGCAATGGCACAAAATGGCGGCATCGGTGTGATGCACCGAAATATGGAGATTGAAGAACAAGCCGCCATGGTACGTAAAGTCAAAAGATTTGAATCCGCCATGGTTCTTGACCCGATCACAGTGCGCCCCGATGCCAAGCTAGGCGATGCGTGGGAATTGATGAGCCGATATAACATATCAGGCTTTCCGGTGACCGAAGATGACGGCACGCTTGTAGGTATCCTAACCAACCGTGATTTACGGTTCGCGGATGACGAAGCCCAGCCCATCAAGGAATTAATGACCACCAAAGATTTGGTAACAGTGACCGCGGACATCTCCAAAGAAGATGCAAAGAAACTGTTGCATAAGCACCGCATTGAAAAACTGTTGCTTGTTGATGATGCCAATCGCTGTATTGGCTTAATGACCGTTAAAGATATTGAAAAATCAAAGCTATTCCCTGTTGCGACAAAAGATTCTGATGATCGTCTGCGTGCTGCCGCTGCAGTAGGCACAGGTGATATTAATGGTGTTCAACGCGCTGCTGCTCTGGCCGCTGCAGGGTTGGATCTGGTTGTCGTTGATACGGCGCATGGTCACTCAAAAGCCGTCATTGATACGGTTGCCGCAATTCGCAAAGACAATAAAGATCTGCAGATCATGGCCGGAAACGTCGCCACGGCTGACGCTGCCAACGCACTCATCAATGCAGGTGCGAACGCCATCAAGGTTGGAATTGGCCCGGGCTCTATATGTACGACGCGCGTGGTTGCCGGTGTGGGCGTGCCACAATTAACCGCCATTATGGATGTCGTTTCCGTATGCGAGAAAAAAGGCGTTCCTGTCATTGCCGATGGCGGCATCAAATATTCTGGTGATTTCGCCAAAGCCATCGCCGCGGGTGCACGCGCCGCCATGATGGGGGGTGTCTTTGCCGGAACAGACGAAGCTCCCGGTGAAGTGATTCTCTATCAGGGTCGCTCTTATAAATCATATCGCGGTATGGGGTCTGTCGGTGCTATGGTTAAGGGATCGGCTGATCGTTACTTCCAAGGCAATGTGAACCAGTCAAACAAACTCGTCCCCGAGGGCATTGAAGGGCGTGTTCCTTATAAAGGGCCGATTGGTAACGTTCTTCACCAGATGGTGGGTGGCTTACGAGCGTCTATGGGCTACACAGGATGCGCCACGGTTAAGGAAATGCGTGAAAAATCGGAATTTGTCCGTATGACGGGCGCGGGGTTCAAAGAATCCCATGTTCATGACGTGACAATCACACGTGAGGCGCCAAATTACCGCACAGAATCATAGGCTTACGCCAGAATCACTAAGAAACTTGCAAAAATATTCAAAATGAGCATAGTAGTGAACGCTCAAAATTAACGTTTTGAGTGAAATAAAACAATATGAGGAAACTATCATGACTAAGTACTTCTTAACATTTGCCGCTTTGGCTGCTGTTGGTTTGTTTGTGTACACTTCTGTATCTGTAGAAGCTGGTATCGAAGCACCAACTGAAAAAGCTGCTGCTGTTGCTGAAACAGTAAAAGAAAAAGCTGGCGAAGCTGTTGAAGCTGCTACTGAGGCTGCTGAAGAAGCAACTGAAGCTGCTGCTAACACTGCAGAAGAAGCTGCTGAAACAGTGACTGCTGCTGGTGAAGAAGCAACTGAAGCTGCTGAAGAGGCTGCTGAGGACGCTGCTGAAGCGACTGAAGATGCTGTTGACGCTGCTGAAGAAGCTGCTTCTACTGAAACTGAAGCTGGCGAAGCCGCTGAAGCTGTAGAAGAAACTGCTGAAGATGCCGCTGAAGCTGTTGAAGATGCTGCAGAAAAAGCTGAAGACGCTGCTGAGAAAGCTGCTCACTAATCAGTTTTTGATTACCATTTGAGAAAACTCGGTGTGCGTTATGCCACCGAGTTTTTCTTTTGACCATCAAACCAATACCTAAAACGCAACCATGATTATACTAACCATCATCATTATCGCCTTTGCCTTTTTCGCACAGAGCCTATTGGGTTTTGGCGGTGGTTTGATTTGTATCCCCCTACTCAGCCTATTCATGCCAGTACAAGACGTTGTTTCTATGGTCATGATTTATCAAATTTCAATGGGGTTACTAATTTGGACAATCCGCAAAGACATTCAATGGCCTTCAATCTATAAGATGGTTCCATCCATGATTATTGGTGTTTGTCTGGGTATTGCTCTGCTTAACGTCCTTAACGGCGATGTCATGCGCGGCCTTTTGGCGACCTATATCATTTTGCATTTGCTGCGTAAGCACACGAAATTCGACCCGCTTGGCCGATTGATCGAATGGGGGGATGCACACCTCGCAGGGTTTTTAGGTGGCATGCTTAACGCAATGATGGGCGGTGGCGGCCCTGCTTTTATTCTATATCTGAAAGATCATGTCGTTGGATCTTCCGCGTTTCGCGCCAGTATTACCGCAACCCTGATCCTCTCCAATATTCCACGTGTGATCGGCACAGTTGGTACAGGCTTACTAACGTGGGATTTATTCATGACAAGCATGATGGCCTATCCGGGATTTTTATTCGCCCTATATGCGGGGCAAAAACTACACAATAAAATCCCGCAAGATAAATTCTTTCTGGCGGTTGAAATCCTGCTCGCGTGTTCAGCCACCCTGCTCATCATAAAAATTATTCTTTAAGTTAGTTGTAGAGATACCCACATTCCTGTAATAGTCTGACCCATGAAACCCGCATCCCGTATAAACGCCACTATTGAAATTCTGGAAAGCACGCACATTGCGCGTGTACCGCTCAACAAATGTGTGGGCGATTACATGCGCACACGCCGTTATATCGGCTCAAAAGACCGCAGTAACGTCGCAGAGCGCATTTACGCCATGACCCGCGCCCATGCAAAGTTGGGGTGGTGGTTGGCACATACTAAAACCGAAGACACGCCGCGTAACCGTGTGATTGCATGGACCGCCCTTGGAGAAGGTGCCGATGAAAAACGTGTAAATGACCTGTTTGACGGATCACAGTACGCACCGGAAACTCTCAATGAAGACGAACAAGCCTTTCTTGAAAAAATCGCCGGACAGCCTTTAGAACGCAAAGATATGCCCGATGTGGTTCGGGTGGAATGCCCCCCTGAGCATGAAGAAGTCTTAAAAGAATTCTTTGGTGACGATTTCGAAGCAGAAATGCGTGCCATGTTAGAACCCGCACCATTAGATTTGCGCGTTAATACCTTTCTGATGGATCGTGAAAACGCGATGAATTCCTTGAACAAGGATGGTGTTAAAACCACCGAAACCACTTTTTGTCCTTGGGCTTTACGCTGCGAGGATAAAGCCTTTATTTCGCATACCAAGGCTTTCAAAAAAGGATGGATTGAAATTCAAGATGAAGGATCACAACTCATTGCATGGTTGTGTGGTGCGAAACCCGGCATGCAGGTATTGGATTACTGCGCAGGCGCAGGTGGTAAAACACTCGCCCTCGCCGCCGCAATGGAGCGCAAAGGCCGAATTGTTGCGATGGATATTGATGGAAAGCGCCTTGAAAATGGTCGTAAACGATACAAGAAAGCAGGGTTAGCCGACATCATAGAAGTACGCCCCTTATCTGATGACAAACATAAAAAATGGTTTAAACGCCAAAAAGAAAAATTCGATATCGTACTGACCGATATCCCATGCAGTGGTAGCGGTACATGGCGCCGAAACCCTGATACGCGCTGGCAACATTACGGTCCGTCTTTGGAAGAGCTCTTAGAATTGCAATCCGACATCATAGAAAAGGCAGCACGCGCCGTGAAACCCGGGGGCAAGCTCGTCTATGCGACCTGCTCACTCTTTCCGCAAGAAAACGAGGCACAAATAGAAAAATTCCTCGCGGAACATGAAGAGTTTCGAATTGAGCCCATAGAGCCTACACGTAACCTCGGCTCACCGTTTATGCGCTTAACGCCGCATCGTCACGGCACAGATGGGTTCTTTACGGCGATCTTGCGTAAAGCGGCTTAGACGTTAAAATCTCACACCTGTATATGGGAGCATTATAATGAAAACACTTGTTATTCTATTTATCATCACCTCCAGCGCAACCATGGGCAACACAACAGAGCCAACGGGTGTATGGTTGGAAGAGCTAACAACACCCTACTATGCATTTAAAGATGCGGGATATGATGTTGAAATCGTAACCGTTGCGGGCGGCGATGTCCCCATAGACCCACGAAGCCTCAACGATGAAACTGAAAAACCTGAGAGCGTTCTGAGGTATTTGAAAGATGATGTCTTAAAGGCCGCGGTTAAAAACACTCCATCCGCCGAAACCGTAGACCCTGCAAAATATGCGGCCGTGTTCTTCCCCGGTGGGCATGGTACAATGTTTGACTACCCTGACAATGAAACCCTTGCACAGATCATTAACTCTACATTGGAAGAAGACAAAGTCGTTGCCGCCGTTTGTCATGGCCCTGCCGTTTTCGTTGGCGTCACGGATAAAAATGGTGATCCCATTGTTAAAGGACGTAAAATTTCCGCCTTCACCAACAGTGAGGAAGATGCGGTCGGCTTAACAGATTCAATGCCGTTCCTTTTGGAAACTAAACTGGAAGAGCTTGGCGCAGAAATTGTTAAAACAGATAATTTTTCGCCTCATGCAGTTGCAGATGGAAATATTGTAACAGGTCAAAACCCACCTTCATCCGCAGGCGTGGCAAAGCTTGTTATTGAAAAATTAAAAACAAAAGCCCAGTAACGCGCGCTTTATTTGACTTTCTCTACAGTTTCGCCTTAATATCAAAGAAAAATAAGGGTGTAAAAAGCGGTGTCCAAACCACAAACATTAGCCGAGTTTTTCGGTGTCGATGAAGTCGATTTTAATCTGGTAGATCATGAAGAGATCCTCCGATCTACGGCGCATATTGTCATCGATGCACAACGTTTTTTTGCCGATCCCGATTATCACCATAACCCTGAAAACCCAGATTATTTTCAAGGCGGCGGCGATGAAAAAACGGACGCCAAAAGCGATGATATCGCAGGCCTCGTTCCAAAGTTCAAAGATGCCGGATTAAAAACCGGATGGGTTTATTTCAGAAACAGGCCACATGAAAATGAAGACGTTTACGGCGGATTCCATAAGGTTCAACCCGATAAAGAAACAGATTTCTTTTCCGGTAAGTCCGTTGCCTCTCCATTTCAGGACAAAGACAGCCATTTCAAAGATACATTACAAGAAAACGGTATCAAGAACCTGATCGTCTCAGGCTTCAACACCAGCGCATGCTTATATCAAACGGTGTTGGATGCACTTGATGAGGGATTCAATGTCTGTGTATTAACGGACATGACAGAAAATGGTGGTGGTGGTGATCCTAAGCTCGAGGAAAAGCTTGCTGATATGCGCGACAAAGGGGCAATCCTAACAGACTCTGATTCAGTCTTAGCGACCCTTCATAATTTTGATTAATGTAAATCTATTCTCGAAACGTCGGGAAATTCATCATCATCAACAAAATCAGAATTTCGAACGCTGTCTTTTGCCACAACAGATGAGTCAATCTGCGCATATACCGAAAAATTGGCGTTACTCGCTATAACCGCTTGAACAGCATCACTGTTAGTTTTCACAACAATATCAACATAATCCGCTATTTCATCAGGATCATACCTGTCCGCATCAATCAAAATGGTGGTCATGCCACGTTCTTTTGCGAACTTAAGATTTGCCATGGTGTCTTCCACCATCACATAGCCTATACCGCGTTCTGGTTCATAATCCGTTTCAGGAACACCCATCGCATCCAATATGGCATCATACATATCAGGCCCGACATTCTTACCATGCTTAACGTCTTCCTTCGTCACGATACTGGTATCATTAAACATGTGCGCCAGTTGATTTTCACGCAGTGAATGAAACGTCCATTCTTTACTGCCGTGCGTTGCAATTCCTAACTGAACGCCTGATGACAGTAACGTGGTTAAGCCACGACCGGGCGTATTATCAGGATTAAAGAACCCCGTACCGATGGTATTGTCTATTAAACGTGCATATTGATCTTTACGAAGCTGCGGCATATCTGCGCCGTGCTCTTTCTCAAAGATATCAAGTGAACCACCATATTTAGCCTTACTGGCAAGTAACATAAGCCTGACTTTCCAATCAGGCAGTTCGGGCAATTGTTCTTGAACGGCCTCTACAGCTGCGCTCACATGATATTCATGGGCATTCTGCGGTTCCAGATAAAGCGCATTATCATTATCGAACACCACCCCTTTAATTATAAAGGGTGCATCGTAAGGATTTTCTTCTGAATAAAAATGCGCCATTATCACTCCAACGCTTATGCGTCTTTTTTATATCGTTACATAATTATATATTCGAAATTTTAAGGAAACACAAATAAACCCGCCAAGATTGCTCTGGCGGGTTTAGGAATAATTATAAGACTTAAAGCGTTAAGCCGCTTGGCTCGCCTTTGACTTCGCACGCATTTCCTTGGCTGCATCCACCATGTTTTTCAATGATGTCTCAACTTCCGGCCATCCGCGAGTTTTAAGACCACAATCGGGGTTCACCCAGATTTGACGCTCATCAAGATTAACCTTGGCTTTTTCAAGCAGATCAATCATTTCCTGTGTGTCAGGCACACGCGGGGAGTGAATGTCATAAACGCCCGGGCCAATCTCGTTAGGGTATTTGAACTCTGTGAAGGCTTCAAGCAATTCCATTTGAGAGCGTGAACACTCAATCGAAATCACATCCGCATCCATCGCCGCGATTGAATCAATCACGTCGTTGAACTCCGAGTAACACATATGCGTGTGAATCTGTGTTTCATCTTCCACACAACAAGCTGTGATACGGAAGTCTTCAACAGCGTTATCAAGATAGGCTTTCCAGTCATCACGGCGGAGCGGTAGACCTTCACGGAAGGCTGCCTCATCGATCTGGATCATCTTGATACCGGCCTTTTCAAGGTCAGAAACTTCATCACGGATCGCAAAAGCGATTTGCTTTGATGTGACACTGCGCGGTTGATCATCACGTACAAAAGACCACTGCAAAATCGTAATCGGGCCTGTAAGCATCCCTTTCATGATTTTATCTGTTTGCTCCTGTGCGTATTTAGACCATTCAACAGTCATCGGCGTCGGACGTGATACGTCACCAAAGATGATTGGCGGCTTAACACAACGTGAACCGTAGGATTGCACCCAACCGAACTTAGAGAACGCAAATCCGCCAAGCTGCTCACCGAAATACTCAACCATGTCGTTACGCTCCGGCTCACCATGCACAAGAACATCGATATCGACTTTATGCTGGTAATCCACAACCGTGCGGATTTCCTGCTCCATCGCTTCTTTGTATTGTGCTTCATTAATTTCGCCTTTTTTGAACGCTGAACGTGCCTTGCGAATTTCCTGCGTCTGCGGGAATGATCCGATTGTTGTTGTCGGATAAAGCGGCAAGTTCAATGCAGCATGCTGAATTTTCTGGCGCTGTGCGAATGGTGATTTACGGTTTGTAATTTCATCATTAATATCCGCAACGCGCGCTTTAACGGCATCATCATGGATACGCTTTGATGTGCGGCGATCTTCCTGTACGGCATCACTCGCAGCGATCTCAGCAGAGATTGCATCACGGCCTTCATTAGCACCCTTTGTGATTGTTGCAATTTCATCAAGCTTTTGCGTCGCATAAGCCATCCAGCTTTTAAGTTCCGCATCCATCGCAGTTTCGCTGTTCAGATCAACAGGCGTGTGCAGCAAAGAAGAAGAACCAGCAACAAACACTTTGTCTGAACCAAGCTTTTCAACAGCCTTCTCAACGAAGTTCAATGACTTTGATAAGTCGTTTTTCCAAATGTTACGACCATCAACAATACCAACTGACAATGTCTTATCGCCAACTTTGGCCAATGCCTCATCCAATGCCTTTTCTGCATCATTCGCAGATGTGTTGGCTTGGTTCGGGCCACGACATAGATCAATGTGCAACGCATCAACCGGCAGACCAAAGAAC
This sequence comes from uncultured Micavibrio sp., assembly GCA_965263215.1. Taxonomy (GTDB): domain Bacteria; phylum Pseudomonadota; class Alphaproteobacteria; order Micavibrionales; family Micavibrionaceae; genus UBA1672. The sequence goes on along the minus strand of OZ253663.1, from coordinate 570,520 downwards.
TGATCCGCATTTGCGCGCAATGTATCGAAATACGATGTCACGATAATTTTAAGACCAGCAGGCTTTTCAAGTGCGTCATAAGCCGCCTTAACAACAGCTTGCCCTTTTGAACATAGGTCAAGACAGAATACAGGCTCGTCAATTTGAACCCACTGAGCACCTTGCTCGGCTAGCTTCGCCAAAATTTCGTTATAAACAGGTACCAACTGCTTCACTGTTTCTTCATGGTCGAAACCGTCATACTGGGCTTTACCAAGGAAAACAAAACTAGCAGGGCCAACAAGGACTGGGCGTGTTTCAATGCCTTGATCTTTGGCTTCTTGATACTGATCAAATACTTTTGAGTTTGATAGTTTCGGCTCCATACCTTCTTCAAATTCAGGCACAATATAGTGATAATTTGTGTCATACCACTTTGTCATTTCCATTGCTGTTACATCAACATCGCCTTGCTGACGACCACGCGCCATTGCGAAATATGTGTCCAGATCAACCTGACCACCATCCCAGTTATAACGCTCTGGTATAAGGCCCAATGTTGTGATTGTATCAAGAACCTGATCATAGAATGAAAAATCGTTTGAAGGAATGTGATCCAAGCCTGCAGTTTTCTGTAGCTTCCAGTTATGAGCGCGTAGCTCCTTACCAGTATTAAGTAGATCATCCTGAGAGCTTTTGCCCTTCCAATAGGCTTCAACAGCCTTCTTTAACTGACGCATATCGCCGATACGCGGAAATCCTAAATTTGTTGCCAGAACCATATGTTCCTCCATTACGGTGTATAAAAATGTAAAATTCGCTTCCAATGGGGATAGAACGGTTAAGGACAAAGATCAAGGAAAAACACACAAATAATATGCTGCATCGCCAAATAATTACAAAACGCGCGCAAATATAAGCCCACCAACGGTTTTAGAGCCGTTAAACCACATAAAAAATATGTAATTCAGGTGCTGTGTTTTAAGAAATAGCTTCAACCGCCTGCGTGGTGATATCGGCCTTATTCATTGTATAATAATGGATATGCTCAATCCCGTTTTTCGCAAAATCTTCGGTTTGCGAAACCAGTAAATCAATCGCCACTTTGCGGGCATCTTCCGGTTTATCTTCTAGCCCCGCGAATTTCTCATGCATCCAGTCAGGCACATTGGCCTCGCACTTTTTGGCAAAACCGCACATGCCCTTAAAATCATGCACCGCAAGCAAGCCCGGGCACATCGGCGTTTCAATACCCGCTTTGTCACATTGCTCGGCGAATTCATAATAAATGTTATTATCAAAGAAGAATTGTGTAATGGCGCGGTCTGCTCCCGCCGCACATTTCAATTTAAGCGCAGCAATATCTGCGTCTAATGAAGGTGCGTCAGGGTGCTTTTCAGGATACGCGCCTACAGAAATTTCAAAATCATATTTGGATTTCAGTGCAGTGATAAAGTTACTGGTATAATCGTAATATTCATCGCCTACGAAATCATCAAATGATGTGCCCTTCGGCAAATCACCGCGCAGAGCCACTATATGCTTCACACCTGCATCCCAAAGCTTGTCGATATATTCATCCAACTCAGGCTTGGTCGTGGACAAAAATGTCAAATGAGATGCCATTGGAATATCAGTCATACCGATAATTTTTTTCAACGCAGAAAGCGTACCGTCCTTCGTTGATCCGCCGGCGCCATAAGTAACCGTCATATATTTAGGGTTTAACGCCTTTAATTTTTCGACCTCAGGCCATAATTTTTCGGCAAGTTCATCATTTTTAGCGGGAAAAAATTCGAAAGAAAAAGTCGGGTTGCTCACGTTTTATAAATCCTTAATTGCTTTAACGGTGGCGCATTACAGCATTATTCCGGAAAACTGACAATCCTTAATAATTATCAAGTGTGGGATTATTCGGTGGCTGTTGGAAGCTTAAACGAAGCTCTTGCAGCTCTCTGGCTTTGGTCGGTGCCAAAAATTCAAACCCCTGAACATATAATTCCGCCATTTTCTTAACGCGCTCAGGTGTTTGAAGCCTGTGTTCTGTATTGGAGGGATCACGCGTTAAACCCAGATCATTTTCTATTTGCCTCATAAGGCTTCTTAGGTCATCAAAAGCATCATCTTCCGAACCGAGATGTTTGCCCGCTTCTATGTCTTCAATAACGTCCAGTACGCTCATATAAACTCTGTATTTACCGAAGATATCATCAGGATAGTCATCTAACTTTCTTGAAACTGCGGTCACAAGAACACCGCGATCTACCTCATGCCCTAAAAAATCTATCTCTGCGTCAGGGTCATCTAATTTAGAATGCAAATAAAATTCAGTATCGTGTGTACTTTTATGCCCAAGAAACGCTGCAGCGCGCCAAGATATAACATAATCAGAAACATCCGTATCCATCGCATTGTTGATGGCTTTTATTGCGCCATAATCCGCATCAAATTCACCTTCCAGTGTTTGTTCATTTTCTGATGGCATTGTTAAGGATTTTAATGCCCTGCCTATACCGTGACGCGTTGAATCAGTATATACTGACGGCAGATCATCAATATTTGCATCGTGAATATGTTCAACCTCGTGGCGAAGCACATACAAAAACGCCAGATTATTCATTTCATCTGTGACTTCCAAATCTTCTGCCGGAATACCTGTATGCGACGCAAGAAAGTCTTTAAATTCATCTAAAGACCTTTCGGGATACATGATAATGCGGCCTTCACCTTCCGCGTGGATCGCCGTCGCTCTATCATGCCAAACCCTGTTAAAACCATTTGCGTAATCATTAAACCAACCATCACTGCCCCCCGGTGGAGAGATAAATTCACGCCCTGCATTATCAAGGGCTGCAAAAAAATTGTTGCTGTCATAAACTCTGATATTACTGATATCCACACCCTCAACTAACCCCATCGGAATATCATTATCCTGCATGTAATCCTCAAGTTCAGAGGAGGTTAAATCAGGTACCGAAAAAAGTGTTAGATGCGCGGCAAGCGCAGTCCCCACAACCGCATCAAAAGTACGGCTCATATATTTTCTGAATTTGCTGCGCTCTTTTTTCTCTTCCATACGCACCTACAATTCAAAACCGTCAGGCACATTTTTAGAATGCGCAGAAGCAATCGCCTTTTGACCTGCAACAACATCTTCCGACCATTGGGAAACTTCTGCGCCAAGGCCTGTCGCGCCGCCAATCGCGTGTAAGGCATGCGCCTCGGCAAAATCGGGACGATCATCATCCATGCAGGGTTTGGCGCTATCCAGTATCAAATCACCGACCACGCGCATATCATAACCCGCCTCATGCAAGGTCACGGCGGTATTCGCAATACACTCCAATGCCCAAACACCACAGACCTTAATTTCCAGATCTTTACCATCCTGTTCGGCCTGTGCTTTTAATTCCTCAAAAAACGCAGTGTTTTCAGGCAGTGCTGATTGCGCCGTTTTACGAATTTCAAGATCACCATCCTGTCTTTGTAAATGATGCAAATCGCCGTAATTGGATAATTCGTCATTATCCATCAACGCCCATACAATTTGCGCACCGTGATCACGCATATCATTGGTGAATTTGTTAATATCATCAGCCAACGAATCCATCGCCTGCATGCGTTTTTGCAATAATCGATCAGAAATGCCGCCCTCGCCATCCCACATGTTTTCCTGCATGTCGACGACCAAAACAATCACGTGTTTATCTGGAAAATTACTCAAACCCTGTACCCATTAATTTTTTTATTTTTTATATAGCTTTCGTAACTTTATCGCTTTTTGCATAAAAAAACAATAATTCCTGATATTTGGGGCTTCAAGCAGCCGCGATTCCGCGCTACAAAGGATCGTAATCAATTCAAAGCGCACATACGGGTAAAAACGAATATGACACAGACACAAAAAGCTCCGCTCACTGCCATCAACGCACAGCATGATCACATCCTGATATTAGATTTCGGGTCACAGGTCACGCAACTGATTGCCCGCCGCCTGCGCGAAAATGGTGTTTATTGCGAAATATGGCCGTTCAACCAAGCGCCCGATGATAAAATCAAAGCCTATAACCCGAAGGGCATTATCCTTGCGGGCGGGCCATGCAGCGTTCTGGATGACGACGCGCCCGCCGCGCCGGAACTGGTGTTTGAGATGGGCGTGCCTGTGCTCGGCATTTGTTACGGGCAACAAACCATGGTGCAACAACTTGGCGGTGTGGTCGAAGGCGAGCAAAGCCGTGAATTTGGCCGCGCTTATGTTGACGTTGTCGCGCATTCGGAAATCACCACCAATGTCTGGGACGAAGGCGCACATGAGCAAGTCTGGATGAGCCACGGCGATCATGTCGCCAGCCTGCCTGACGGGTTTGAGGTTGTCGCAAAATCAGACGGTGCGCCATACGCATTCATCGCCGATACGAAACGCCATTTTTACGGCGTACAGTTTCACCCCGAAGTCGTACACACTCCGCACGGTAAAGACTTGCTGAAAAACTTCACTCATAACGTGTGTGGCTGTGCGGGCGATTGGACAATGGCGGCGTTCCGTGAGGAGCAAATCGCCAAAATCCGCGCACAAGTCGGCGATGAAAAGGTTATTTGCGGCCTGTCGGGGGGCGTAGACAGCTCCGTCACCGCGATCCTCATCCACGAAGCCATCGGCGATCAGCTGACCTGTATTTACGTTGATACAGGATTAATGCGCGCAGGCGAGAGCGAACAGGTGGTGGATCTCTTCCGCAACCATTACAACATCCCCCTCATCCATGAAGAGGCGTCCGATAAATTCCTTGGCGGGTTAGAGGGAATCTCCGACCCTGAAATTAAACGTAAGGTCATTGGCGGGTTATTCATTGATGTGTTTGATGCGTGCTCCGCGCGCGTTGGCGGTGCAAAGTTTTTGGCGCAAGGCACATTATATCCCGATGTGATTGAATCGGTCAGTTTCAAGGGCGGGCCCAGCGAAACGATTAAAAGCCACCATAATGTTGGCGGTCTGCCAGATGAGATGGATTTACAGCTCGTGGAGCCGATGCGCGAATTGTTCAAAGATGAAGTGCGCGAACTAGGGCGGGAACTGGGTATGCCGGAAGATTTCATCCGCCGCCACCCCTTCCCGGGGCCGGGCTTGGCGATTCGAATTCCCGGTGAAATCACGCAGGAGAAGATTGATATCCTGCGTAAGGCCGACACGGTCTATCTGGATGAAATCCGTAATGCGGGGCTCTATGATGAAATTTGGCAAGCCTTTGCCGTTCTGCTGCCCGTGAAAACCGTGGGGGTGATGGGCGATGCCAGAACCTATGATTACGTTTGTGCGCTCCGCGCTGTCACCTCAACCGATGGCATGACCGCGGATTATTACCCGTTCGAACATGAATTTTTAGGCCGCGTCAGCACTCGGATTATCAACGAAGTCCACGGCATCAACCGCGTGACCTATGACATCACATCGAAGCCACCGGGGACGATTGAATGGGAGTGATTTTTAATCTCTAATTTCTTGAAGACTTACAAAATTTCCCGGCTTTTTTGATCTGGGAAAATCTTTATGATTTAACAAGCCGATTATGCCAAACGCTGCACTTCTATACGTGCCACCACTTCTTACTCCACATACTTGGCCTTTTTTTATAGTCAACATAGAACCACTATCTATCACAAAGCCATAGTCACTATACATAAAGCAACCCTTGTTAATTTTTATAAAATGATTACTTAAATTCATATCAAGAATAATTTCCCTACTTGCAATCCAAATTTTTAGATTGTTACCCTGATATGTGTAATCCCAAACCTGAGTACTCAAAGTCATTTCACCCTGATCAATTATTAAAATCGGTTGGCCTATTCCATCTGTTAAAATACAGCTAAAAGTTATCCAATTATCTTGGCAGTGTATTATGAAATAATGTTGACCGCTTATCCACACTGCACTCACATCTCCGTCACCCTTAAGAAAGCATGCCTGAGCTTTATTACTTCCCAAAAAAACTTCTATTTTTCTATTTTCAGGTAAAATATAGCTTGTAGAAAATATTGATGAGCCAATAATTTTCTTTCTTGAGTTATATGGCTGCTTTCTGGCTTCAATAACCCTTTCAACAGATAATTTTTTTGTGGTTTTGTCCGAATGATGTTGCTTACATAATAAAGTCAAATTTTCTGGTTTATGTTCTTTTACAGTGGCATAAGGAATAATATGATCATAATCAAAAACAGGGCATCCACAAATCACACACCCAAAACTACATTCTTGTCTAACTTGCCTTTTAATTGGCTCTGGAATAGCAGGTCTAGTCATACATTGAGATACCTAAAACCCGATCCCGTGATCGCTCATTTCATCCATTTGGTCTTTGGTCGCAGTGCGCGGATTATAGACAGGGCCGTCACTCACATCGCGGTGACGTGCATGCTCTATTGCGGCGCTGATCTCAGGGTGGTTACAATATGGCTCCAACAAGAGTGGCGGGTGATCGTTTTTAAGCGCATAGGCACGAATACCTTCTAACAAAATTTCTTTCGTACGTTTATTTTTCGGATCATCCAGATCAAGGGAGACATCAGCCTCCATTAAAAAAGACAGCACATCGGCAGCGAGCATGTAATCACGAAGATTTTCCGCATCCGAGTAGCTAAAACTGTGGTTTAAACCAAAGAACCCTTGTTTAGGAACGATATGTCCGAAAATTTCATCAACGCGCCCGTTCTTCTTATAGGTTTCATAATCTTCGCGTGTGATAGAACCACCGGCAAAACGCTTTACTAAGGCGCGGTCTTGCGCGAATTTAGATGTACCAAGAGTGTCGCCAAATTGATCTCTAATGTCTTCGAGTTTGCTCATGGGGGTTGCCCTTATTGTTATTAATTGTGCTCAAGCGTACTGCTGCGTCGCGTTTATGTCAAAGGAATTCCCGATATCAAGAAAACCGATATTAACAATCGATAAAATCCTCTTGCCCTTGGCGGGTGGGGCTTTTAGAGTTGTGAAAATTGTATAAAATCTGAAGGAATTTATCATGCTTGCGCTTGTGTCTCCCGCTAAAAAACTGGACTTTGAAAGTGACTGGATGGGGGACAAACATTCCCAGCCCGCTTTGATCGACGATGCCAAAATACTGGCGGGCGTTGCCAAAGATATGTCCAAGGCGGAGCTGCAGAACCTGATGAAGCTGTCTGATAAGCTCGCCGATTTGAATTATACGCGCTTTCAGAATTTCACCACCCCCTTCACCGCCGCCAATGCACGCCCCGCGGCTTATGCGTTTAAGGGCGATACCTATGTGGGGTTAGAGGCCGAAACCCTGAGCGATAAAGACATGGATTTCGCGCAAGATCATCTGGGTATTTTATCGGGTCTGTATGGCTTGCTGCGCCCGCTTGATTTGATGCAACCCTACCGCCTTGAGATGGGCAAGAAACTTAAGAACCCGCGCGGGGAAGACCTTTATGATTTCTGGGGGGATATCATCACACGCGCCTGTAACGATGCAACCAAGAGCCACAAAGACAACAGCGTGATTTGTTTGGCCTCCAACGAATATATCAAATCGGTGAAACATAAAGCCTTGGACGGCGCGTTTATCACCTGTCATTTCAAGGAAATGAAAGACGGCGCGCCCAAAGTCATCGGATTATTTGCGAAACGCGCACGCGGATCCATGGCACGCTATATGATTCAAAACCGCATTGAAGAACCCGAGGACTTGAAAGATTTCGACACCGATGGTTACGCCTTTGATCAGGCCACATCAGATACGGACAATTACGTCTTTATCCGCGGGTAACTATTCAAACACCACCACAACGCCGCGTTTTTTGAAATAGCTCTGCATGCGTTTGCGGCCTTCACGGTTATTCTGCACAAGGCGGGTCGGGTCAAAGGTGGCTTTCTTCACGCCCTCCTCTTTCATCGCCGTTTTCAAATCCTTGATGCGGTCATTCAAGCCGTCATTATCATTAAACATCGATTCATAAACGGCTTCGATTGCTTGCTGAGTGGTCATGGTTGTTCCTTCAATAGCTGATCTACGAATTGCGGCACTTCCGCGCCTGCCTTGCCGTAGATTCCGTGGGTAAATTCATACGCATTTTGCGACGGTTCCAGATTTATCTCAAGCGTTTTTGCACCTGAAAAGTCGGCTGTACGCACAAATCCTGCTGCGGGGTAAACATTCCCCGATGTCCCGATAGAGATAAACAAATCCGCATTCAGCAGTTTCGTCTCAATCTCATCCATGAAATATGGCATCTCCCCGAACCAAACGATATCAGGGCGCATTCCGCCTGTTTTCGTGCATGATCCGCATGTATCATCAACTGAGGAATCCGTCATCTGGTCAATTTTTTTACGGCAATGAGAACAGAAAGAGCGCAAAATCTCCCCATGCATGTGCATGACATTTTCCGCGCCGCCACGCTCATGCAAATCATCAATATTCTGGGTGACAATCGTGACCTCCCCCGCCCATTCTTTTTGCAACCGCGCTAGCGCCGTATGTGCGGGATTGGGCGCGACCTCATCACTGAGCAGGCCTTGCCTGCGTTCATTATAAAATTGATGAACAAGGGCAGGGTTACGTACGAACGCTTCAGGCGTGGCAACGTCTTCAACGCGGTGACCGCACCACAGGCCACCAGCCCCGCGGAAAGTCTGCAAACCGCTCTCCGCCGATATCCCCGCACCCGTTAAAATCACGATATCTGGCGCAAGTGCGGCAGAGCCATCAAACCCCGCCATAAATTCTGCGACAAAGCCATCATTATGTGTGTTCATGCTCTTCCCACCATTCCGTTTCAGGTATAACGTAAGCAACAGTAAAGCGTGACATATCACGCGTCAATTCGGCGGGGAAAGATGACAAACGAAAACACTGAAACGACGCCAAACCAGAAAGTCGGCATCGGCATTTTATGCGGTGTCGGGAATTCCATTTTTCTGGTCGCATCATCTTCAATGGTAAAGTTGGCGAGCGATCATCACAATGCCGTTGACGTTTTTTTCTATCGCAGTGTGGGCGTTCTTATCCTGAGTTTTGGATTGCTTGCGGCGTTAAAGCAGCTCCCCGATATTCGAAAAACCAATCACAAAATGCAAATTATTCGCGGTATTTTGGGCGCGATTACGATGTTTTTGGCGTTTATGTCCTACGGATACTTACCCATCGCACAAGCGCAACTCTTTTTCTTTATGTCGCCTTTGATTATTGTCGGACTGTCTTATCCGTTATTGAAAGAACGGGTCGGTATTTACCGCGGCGCGGCGGTGGTGATCGGCCTGCTTGGCGCAGGTGTTATCCTGCAACCCGGCGCCCTTGATTCCACGACAGGCGCATTAATCGGCATCGGCGTGACGATATTCTACGCCAGTGTCACACTATGTTTACGGTGGATGGGCAAAACCGAAAATGCCAATGTGACGGTGTTTTATTTCTCTCTCGTGTCTGTGGTGATGTCCGCGCCATTTATTCCGTTTTACGCCGTTACGCCTACATATTTCACGATCGCATTAATCACTGGTATTATCGTTGCAAGCTTTGCCATACAGATGTGTTTGACTTATTCCTATAAACTAGCCCCCGCGGCAATTATCGCGCCCTTGATTTACCTAAATTTAATTTGGGCGTTAATTTCGGATTATGTGATCTGGGAGAAAACACCAACCACCTTGATGCTATCAGGGGCAGGCATCATCATTGCCTCTAATCTGTTTATTTTATGGCGCGAACAGCAGATGAAACAAAAAGGTAAGAAGCAGATTATCGAACCCGAATATCAATCTTGCGAAAAGTGAGTCTTGATCACCCTTTACATCAAACGCAAATTGTATAATCTTAAAATCCATATCCGTGCAAAAAAATGAGAGAAAAGCCCATGAGAAAATTCCTTGCCCTTTCCATATCTTGTATGGCGCTCAGCGCCTGTGTGACAAGCGCATCACCCGAAGCCAATCAATCGGCCATTACCAATGCCGCCATGATGTCAGACGGTGCATCGTGCCAACAAATCGCCCAGAATATCGAAACAATGGATCAAATTATTGTTGATACGGGCATGCAAAATTCGAGTGCGAATAACTACGCCACGCAAAATGCGATTAATTCAGGCCTTTATCAGTCAGGCCTATACCAAAAAGCACCTTACCTTAGCTCTATCCCAGGCCTTGCCAATTCATTTGGAAATTCGCAACAAACTCAACTGGAGCGTCAACAGGGTAGCCAAGCCGTTCAAGAAAAAAACCGCCTGATTTCTTTGTTCAAACAAAAAAAATGCGTGCGTACCAATTAAAAACCATGTAGGAATGCCGTTATGAGCAATATGAGCGATATTAAAAAACGACTTTCTATGTCCACCACCATGCCTGCAAGCACAGGTGGCGGTGCACCGCAATGGATGATGGGCAGCACGGCACATAGCCACCACCACCATCACGAACACAGTGCGGATGGCTCTTGCTGTGGTCACGATCACAGCCATGACCATGATCACGCGCACGAGGTTGTCGAAGAAGAGGAAGAAGAGGAGGAGTGTGACGAAGATCACACCAATCCGTCTGGTGGCTGCGGCTGTTGCTAACGCGCTCTATAATCAGAGCTTGAATTATCAAGCATACCTCCGTATAAGAAACCGTCCCTTTTTAAGGGGCGTTTTTATTTTAAGTATCCGGATCATAGCACCACAACCGAATTGACTAGAAAGAAAGACCAAGCAATGCTTCGCCTTGTAAAACGATTTCGTCTAACGCAAGACCCGAAGGCTGATATTCTATCAGGCTTTACGGTTGCGCTCGCACTCGTCCCCGAAGCCATCGCCTTTGCGTTTGTCGCAGGGGTTGATCCATTGGTTGGGCTATATGCCGCGTTCTTCGTCGGTTTAATCACATCTGTTTTTGGCGGACGTAGCGGTATGATTTCCGGCGCGACCGGCGCAATGGCGGTTGCTATGGTTGGTTTGGTTGCCATTTACGGCGTGGAATATTTATTCGCAACGATCGTTGTTACAGGCATTATCCAAATTCTGGCAGGTATATTCAGGCTTGGTAAATTTATTCGCCTCGTCCCGCATCCCGTGATGCTGGGCTTTGTGAACGGTTTGGCGATCGTGATTTTTCTCGCGCAGCTTGGACAATTCAAGGCGCAACAAATCGTCGCAGAAGTCACGGAGCATGTCGGTGATCATGGCGCAGAAGGATCGCACAGCGCCATCAATGTCCTGTTCAATGGCAACTGGATGCAAGGCGCCGAAATGCATTTGATGGTTGGGCTGACATTGTTAACCATGGTGATTATGTGGCTCTTACCTAAAATTCCGAAAATCGGGAACCTCGTCCCTGCGCCGTTGGCATCCATCATTATTGTCTCCGCACTCGTGATTGGATTGGATTTAGACACACGCACCGTTGGTGATCTCGCGAGCGTTGCTGGCGGTCTGCCGACGTTCCATATCCCTATGGTTCCGTTCACATGGGAAACACTCTTTATTGTCTTGCCTGTTGCCTTCACACTGGCCGCGATTGGCCTGATAGAAAGTCTTCTAACACTAACCCTGATTGATGAAATGACCGAAACACGCGGACGTACATCACAAGAATGTGTCGGGCAAGGTATGGCCAACTTAACATGCGGATTTTTCGGCGCTATGGGTGGTTGCGCGATGATCGGGCAATCGATGATTAACATTAAATCCGGTGGTCGCGGCAGACTATCTGGCATTACGGCGGCACTTGCCTTGCTTGGATTTATATTATTCGCCTCAACTTGGATTGAAATGATCCCGCTTGCCGCGCTGACAGGCCTCATGATGATGGTTGTCATTGCAACCTTTGCATGGGCATCCATGCGCATCATGAATAAAATTCCAAAGGAAGACGCCTTTGTTATTTTACTCGTCACAGGCATAACAGTCGCGCACGATCTGGCCTTTGCCGTAATCGTCGGTGTGATTGTCTCCGCTTTGGTCTATGCATGGAAATCCGCGCACCATATCTGGGTTGCCGAGGGGCGCTCCGATAAAGGAAACAAGGTTTACATGCTCTACGGCCCGTTATTTTTCGGCTCTATTGCATCATTCAGAGATTTACTTAATCCGAAAAATGACGAAGGTGAAACTGACATCGTTATTGATTTCAGAAATGCGCGTGTATGGGATCACTCTGCTCTGGATGCGATTGACGCACTGGCCACGAAATACGAAGAGGCCGGAAAACGCCTTCATTTGGTGCATTTAAGTCAAGATTGTAAGCTCTTGCTCAAAAAAGCCAGAGATCTGGTAGAGGTCAACACCATCGAAGACCCGCATTACGGTGTCGTCATGGATTATGCGGATGTGGTAGAAGAAGAGCGTTAAACCACCTGCCCCGCACACCAACCCGATGACCACGCCCATTGGAAATTATGCCCGCCCAGATGGCCGGTGACGTCTAAAACTTCGCCGATAAAGTAAAGCCCGCTAGCCTTTTTAGCCTCGAAGGTTTTGGATGATATTTCATCCGTGTCCACGCCGCCCAGCGTAACCTCTGCCGCGCGATACCCTTCGCTGCCTTTTGGTTTAATCACCCACGCTGCAATCATGTCCGTAACGGATTTTAGTTTGTCATCGGACAAGTCCGCCATGCGTGTATCATAGGTACTCATCTCCGCAATCAGTGCGGCTATACGGCTCGGCAGAAAATCAGAAAGCACGTTATGGAGCATCTTCTTCGGCTGTTCTTGTCGTGCTTGTTTCAGCGTCTCCAACACATCCGCACCAGGTGATAAATTAACGCGGATCTCCTCCCCTTCATGCCAGTAGGATGATATCTGCAAAATAGACGGGCCAGACAGGCCGCGATGAGTAAATAACAAACCTTCGCGAAATGCCGTCCCCCCGCAAGATACATTTGCATCGACAGAAACACCAGACAGAGGCTTGGTTTTGTCCAGTAAATCATTGTCAAAGGTCAGCGGCACCAACCCTGCACGCGGCGGTATAATGTTCAGGCCGAATTTTTTTGCCAGTTCATAACCGAAATTGCTCGCCCCGATTTTGGGAATGGACAAGCCGCCACTGGCGATCACAAGGCTCTGGCAGGAATACTCACCCTTATCGGTTTTCAGTGCGTATCCGTTTTCAATTTTCTGAACATCCTGAACCTTTGTGCCCAGTTGAAATCTACCCCCGGATTGCTCAACACCATTACGCAGCATACCAATAATATCGGTTGCCGAATGATCACAAAATAATTGCCCGCGCGCATTTTCATTGCCTGTTTTCTCATCATATTTCTTTTCGTGATAGGCAATGCCATATGCCTCTACCAACGCAATGAAATCATGCTGGTTATACCGACTGAGCGCGGATTTACAAAAATGCGGATTTTGAGAAAGGAAATTATCCGGTGAGCAATAAAGGTTCGTGAAATTACTACGCCCCCCACCCGAAATACGAATTTTCTCACCAACCTTATTGGTGTGCTCGATAACGCAAACACTGCGACCGCGCTTCGCGGCCTCCATAGCGCACATCATGCCTGCCGCCCCCGCACCGATAATAATCACATCAAATTTTTTCAAAGAAATAATCCGTTTATCTTAATAAGAAAGATGATCGCCATCTTCATCAGGGCTTTCATCATCGCTGATCATACGTGGAGATATGCGCCCGCGCACCAATTCAGGTAAACCCAAAGCGCACACATTGAAAGGCGATGTAACGTCATTTAGAACAGGTTCAAAAAGGCGATCTCTATCATTCTCTATACTCACGCGTCCCATTCCAAAGTCTGTACCATGGTTGGCTTGAACAGGTTTACCAAACACCTCTATACGCCTGAGGGCCTTTTGGATCGCAGATTCACCATGTTGTCGATATTCGACTGTCTCAAGAACTTCGTCCGCATGATCCATATGCTCTGCCCGCTCTGCGTTCGTATGCGCGATAACACCAACATATTTTCGATCCTCATAACGCAGATGCTTTAAGCCCAGCCCCTTTGCCCTTTGTGTGAAATCGTTATCATCGCCACCCCACCCTTGTAAGGTTTCGTCATATCCACCAAGTTTAAAATAATTCTCTGTCGATACTGCAATTCGGCCTGCAAAGCCTCTTTCCTCTGGCGGAAAATAACGGCTTACCTTATGTGACGGGCTTATAACAATATCCATATCATTAGAAAATTGCTTACTCAAAAAACGTGAAAATCCTTTGCCTGTAAAATTGTCTGCATCCAAATTACAAATGACATCACCCGTTGCCATACGATGCGCCATATTTTTCGCGTGTGCCATATGGAAGAACTCTGGATCCGTTGTTTTTCCATATCGAACCAAACCTGACTCAACATGCCCTAACATTTCAGGGTCTGTTGTCATCCATTCATGCAGATCATCCTCGGAATTATAATTCAGCACAACAAATTCAACATCCAAGCTTGCCGAAGCCGGATTATCACGAATATTTTGGGGAAGAGTTTCTTTTAAATGATGCGCTCTACCCATGCATGTTGTGCAGAAAGATATTTTCATAACCGCAGAAATACCACTTTTTATAGCTTTTGTACAAATGTAACATAAAACACTTAACGATAACCATACGGTTTCCTTTGCATTTGCTCATTTTCTATGTATAAATACGATCCCAATTACAGATAGTCGACCAAGGAATAATTGAGATGAGCAAAGAAACGCCTTCACAGAACGTCATTAACATCAAAACAGGTTTGGCAGAAATGCTAAAAGGCGGCGTCATTATGGACGTTGTTACAGCTGAGCAAGCAAAAGTCGCAGAAGATGCTGGCGCAGTCGCCGTTATGGCATTGGAGCGCGTACCATCTGACATTCGTAAGGCCGGCGGTGTTGCCCGCATGAGCCCGCCTGAATTGATCGAAGAGATTATGAAGGCATCGTCCATTCCTGTTATGGCGAAATGCCGTATCGGTCACTTCGCCGAGGCACAATTATTACAAGAAATCGGTGTTGATTACATTGATGAATCAGAGGTTTTAACCCCCGCCGATGAAGAATACCACATCAACAAGCACGACTTTAAAGTGCCATTCGTTTGTGGCGCAAAAAACCTTGGTGAAGCATTGCGCCGTATTGGTGAAGGCGCGGCATTGATGCGTACAAAAGGTGAGCCTGGTACAGGTAACATTGTTGAAGCCGTACGCCACATGCGCCGCATTAACGGTGAGATCAAACGTATTTGTAACATGGATGAAAGCGAGCTTATGACAGCGGCGCGTGATATGGGCGCACCGTTTGAGCTTCTTAAAATCGTTCGCGCGGAAGGTAAACTACCTGTGCCTAACTTTGCGGCGGGTGGTATTGCCACACCTGCGGATGCGGCCATTTGTATGCAACTTGGCGCGGAAACAGTTTTTGTTGGCTCCGGTATTTTCAAATCAGACAACCCAGAAAAGTTCGCAAAAGCCATTGTGAAAGCAACAGCGCATTACAATGATCCTGCGATTGTTCTGGAAGCCTCGAAAGAGCTTGGCGGCGTTGCTATGCGCGGCACAGAAATCAGCGAGATTGACGAGCCGATGTTGATGGCTAATCGCGGCTGGTAGTACCCTAGCCTTAAACGGAGCCTTTCATGAAAAAAATATATCTGAGTGTTTTTACTTTTTGTCTCCTGATATTAGGAGTTCAAAATGCAACCGCCTCTACAACAGGTTCCGTTGGGTCACCAAACGTTACAAAAGACAAAACAGAAGTAATCGTTCGTTTTGGCTTTAGCGAAACCGGAGATGACACATCATCGCAAGATAATCGTTTTCGAACGCGAATCCATATCGACCACGGATTCAGCGACTTTTATGCGGCGCGTTTAATTGTCTCACAGGATAAAAGAAAAGGTGACAGCTACGAACATGACTCCCTCACCTTTGAAAATCGATTTTACATTTTTAATGCAGACCAACACGGTTTTGATTTCGGTGCACGCGCGAGCTATAAATTAAAAGACGGCGACAAAAAGGCTGACTCGCTTGGCTTTGGGCTATATGAGCTGATCCCCCTAGACGATTATGAGCTTCGTGCCAATCAGATTTTTGCATACGAAGTTGGTGAAGAATCAGAAGACGGCATTGATGCCGCCTTACGTTTTCAAGCAACCAAAAAAATGAACGGATCCTTTAAGGTGGGTCTGGAAAGCTTTCACGAATTTGGAAACCTTAGTGACCTATCAGGTTACAGTGATCAATCCCATACTTTTGGACCCGTTGTTAAAGGAAAGCTACCTTATAACTTAAAATTCGAAACAGGATACAGAGCGGGCATTTCAAAATCTGCACCCGATCATAACTTTAAGTTTTTCATTAGCCACTCATTTTAAATCATCAAATTACGTTCAAGGATAAATAAATCCTGATGCGATATACGGGCTGCCGTAGGCGTTGGTGTGATAATTCCAAAATCGTGCGCGTGTCCAATCATTATTCGGTGATACATCCTCAACACGCATACGCTCATAAATCATAGATCTGCTCGCACGATCACTTCCCCAGTTACTGTGGGTCACTTCGATTATGCGCGAATTAATGATGCGCTTGACCACCGACACATGCCCATAGCGCAACCGTGATGATTTCGAGAGAACAAACACTGCGCCAACCTTTGGCATGTTGCTGCGGTGGTATTTCCCTGACGCCTGATGCCACCATGTATGGGCATCACCACGTATCTGAAGGCCGGACACGTCGCGCGCATAAGGCACGCAACTGATTGGTTTATTCACGTGATAACCCGCGGCATTGCCAGATGAAAAATTCCCCGACCCGCTTGATCCGCACCCTGATAAAATCAGGGCAGTAAAACATAACGACAATATAAAAACGTAGCGCATAATGATATACGCTCGCATAAAGCTCTCATAAAATAAAGCCCCATAGCTTGCGTTTTATAAGGAGCATTGATAAGACAAAGTCAGAATAAGGATATAGCCGAACATGACGCAAACAAAGCCCATCATTGGCGTTCTCGCCCTGCAAGGCGCAGTAGAACCACACAGAGCACACATAGAAGCCTGCGGCGCAGAGTTTAAAGCCGTCAAAACCGCGAAAGACTTCGCCGAAGTTGATGCCTTTATCCTGCCGGGCGGGGAAAGCACAACCATGCTCAAGCTCATTGAAAATTTTGACCTGTGGGATATTTTAACCGAGGAATTTAGTAAAAAGCCTGTCTGGGGCATTTGCGCAGGCTCTATTTTGCTCGCCGAAAAAGTCACGAACCCCGCGCAAAAATCATTTGGTTTGCTCTCCATGACGGTGGAGCGCAATGGCTATGGCCGACAGTTAGACAGCCATCATGACGAGGTAAACGGCTATAAGGTATCTTTCATCCGTGCACCCATCATCAAGGATGCTGCCGATGATATAGACGTGTTAGCAGAGCAAGACGGCAATCCGGTATGGGTGCAAAAAGGTAACATCATGGCCAGCACCTTCCACCCCGAATTGACGATGGATTACCCATCCCCTATGCACAAAGCCTTCGTTGATTTTATTTCAACGGCAGCCAGATCTTAGTAACAATATATTAATATTGCCCTGTTAAATTCACCATGCTAGAAATGCGCTTTAATTATTTATCATAATAACAAGGATGTCTCATGGAGCCTTTAACTATCGGAAGTATCGGATTAGGTGTAACCGCAGTAATCGCATTAACGGTTGTTATTGCGCTGTTCTTAAGACGGGTTGTGCCAACAAACGAAGTGCATATTGTTCAGTCCACGAAACATACACGTTCCTATGGTAAAGATACGCCAAACGGCAACACATATTATGAATGGCCGTTCTGGATTCCGGTCTTTGGTGTGACCAAAATCGTGATGCCGGTTTCTGTTTTCGACATTCAGCTCAACGCATACGAAGCATACGATGTAGGGCGCGTGCCTTTCGTGGTTGATATCGTGGCCTTCTTCCGCATTGCCGACAGTAATGTCGCCGCCCAGCGTGTTGAAAGCTTCCGTGAGCTTGAATCACAACTTCTCTCTATCGTTCAGGGTGCAGTACGTACCATTCTGGCGTCTCATGATATTGATAAAATCATGTTGGAACGCAGCATCTACGGTGAACAATTCACCGAAGCCGTACGCGATCAGCTCGTCAGTTGGGGGGTTGTCCCAGTTAAGAACATCGAATTAATGGATATTCGTGACGCCGCGGAAAACCGTGTTGTTCATAACATCATGGAAAAGAAGAAATCTTTGATTGAAATGGAAAGCCGCATGGAAGTGGCCGAAAACATCAAGAATGCGGAAGTCGCAGAAATTGATGCCAGACGGGAGCGCGATATTCGCGACGAACAGGCACAGCAAGCCGTTGGTGAACGCACAGCCGAAAAGGTTAAAATCGTTGGTATCGCCAATGAAAATGCACAGCAAGACATTAAAGAACAGCAACGCGTAACCAAAGAAAAAGAAATGGCCGTTATTAAAGTCAATGACGTTCAACGCGCCGAGATTACCAAGGACATGAATGTTGTTAAGGCGGATGAAGATAAGCAAACAACCATCCTACGCGCGGAAGGTGATCTACAAGCCAAGATCAAAGAAGCCGAAGGAATTAAAGTTGAAGGTGAAGCTAAAGCCGATGCTGAGCGCGCCATGCAGCTTGCCCCAGTAGAAGCACAAATCGTTCTCGCCAAGGAAATCGGTGAGAATGAAGGCTATCAGCAATATTTGCTGGGTATTGAAAATATCGGTGCCTACAAGATTGTTGGTGTGGAACAGGCCGCCGCTCTGAAAGTTGCGGATATCAAGGTTATTGCCAATACGGGTGATGCTATGTCAGGCGTGAATAACGTGATGGAATTGTTTTCGTCCAAGGGCGGCACAAATATTGGTGCAATGCTCGAAGGATTGGCACAAACCGAACAAGGCCAAGCCTTAATGGAGAAATACGGCATTCAGTTGAAAAACGTCCCTGCCGTTTTTGACACTAAAGGCGAGTAGTTTTCCAAGGGATAAAACAAGTTTGATTGACTCACATCATAAAACTTTCTAAGACAGCTTTATGATGAAATATATTTCCACACGAGGTGGCGGAGAGCCCCAAACATTCGAACAGGTTTTACTCACAGGACTTGCGCCTGATGGCGGGTTGTATGTGCCCGAAAACTGGCCGCAGATCGACCTGAACACTCTTCAAGGTAAATCCTATACCGAAATCGCAGAAATTGTGATGTATCCGTTCGTTGAGGGCTGCATTGAGCGCGCTGATTTCAAACAAATCATTGCCGAAACATACGCCGATAATTTCCGTAGCTCTGACATAACCCCGCTCCATCCGCTAAAAGATAACATCTACATCATGGAGCAATTCCACGGCCCCACGATTGCATTCAAGGATGTGGCATTACAACTGCTCGGGCGGTTATTCGATCACACGCTCAAAAAACAAGGCAAGCGCATCACCATCGTTGGCGCGACGAGCGGGGATACGGGCAGCGCGGCGATTGAAGGGTGCCTCGCCTGTGATCAGATTGACATCTTCATCCTGCATCCGAAGGGGCGCGTTTCGGACGTACAGCGCAAGCAAATGACCACCATTGATGCGCCGAACGTGCATAACATCGCGCTGGAGGGCACATTCGATGACTGCCAGAACATGGTCAAGGCGATGTTCAATGATGAGGAGTTCCGTAACAAGGTGAGCCTTTCCGCCGTAAATTCCATCAACTGGGCGCGGATTATGGCGCAGATTGTTTATTACTTCACCACCGCCATTAAGCTCGGCGCGCCGGAAAAGGAAGTCTCCTTCGTTGTGCCGACGGGGAATTTCGGCAATGTTTTTGCCGCGTACTGCGCACGCAATATGGGCTTGCCGATTAAAACGCTCGGTATTGCGAGTAATAAAAACGACATCCTGACACGCTTTTTCGAAAGCGGGGAAATGAAAATCGGCGAAGCGCACGCCACACTCAGCCCCTCCATGGATATCCAGATCTCCAGCAATTTTGAGCGGTATTTGTTTGATCTTCTGGATCGGGATAGCGAGCGCCTCGCCGCCCTGATGACCACGTTTAAGGAGACCGGCGATATAGCCGTATCAGATGCACATCTGCAAGAAGCGCGTGCGCAGTTTGAGGCGAGCCGCACCGATGATGAACAAACCCTTGCCGCTATTAAGGCGGTTTATGAGGAAACGGGCTATATCCTCGACCCGCATACGGCGGTGGGCATGAAAGGCACGCAAGACATCGCCGCAAAGGAAAGCGGCAGCGTTGTCCTGCTCGCCACCGCGCATCCGGCGAAATTCCCCGATGCGGTGGAAAAAGCCATCGGCACACGCCCCGCTCTGCCCGATCACCTCGCCGATTTGTTTGATCGTAAGGAGATTATGACCGAACAGCCCAACGACCTGAACACCGTCATGGATTATGTTGCGGGGCATACGCGGGCGTCCAAAGATGGGTAAGAAAAAATGACTGTCGAATTAAAAAATGGAACAAAAGCTTCTGCTAAAGACATTGAAAATTTAGAAAGATTTTTAGATCGAAAACTACCTGAATCTTACATAAATTTTGTCTTCAAATTTGACGGTGCCGTGCCAGAAGACAATTTGGTTGAAGCTAAAGGTTTTGAAGAAGGCGCAATCGGAATTCGTAGCTTTGTGCCTATTTCTAAAATACAAAAACTTATGGTTGATATTGATTATTCTTTTGAACAGACAATTCCAATAGCCGATGATGATTGCGGTAATTATCTTTGCCTTAAACTCTCAGATGCCAGTATTGTTTTCTGGGATCATGAAGAACCATATGGATATGAAGATAAGATGGTTGCTAAAGATATTAATGGACTACTCTCACAATTAAAAAAATTTGACATGTCTTCTCTCGATAAAGAAGGAAAAGCGGAAGTAGTTTGGGCAAATTCTGAATTTATCGAACTTCAAAGAAAATTAGGAAATTTCAAAGACGAATAAAAATTCCCTGCCTGTTTTTCGGCGGCATTGAATTTTTCCCTGCGCTATACTATCCGTAAATAAAGGATAGAGCATGTTAAACACCGTACAGCAACAAACCTATTACACCGCTTTTCTAGACCGCAACGCCGAATATGACGGCGTGGTGTTTGTCGGGGTAAAATCCACGGGGATTTTCTGCTTGCCCACTTGTCCCGCCAAAAAACCAAAAATAGAGAATTGCGAATTTTTTAAAAGCGCGGAGGATGCTTTATTAGCGGGGTATCGTTCCTGCAAACGGTGTCACCCGATGGCACATCCTGATGATGCCTCCCCCATCATCAAATCATTGATCAAGGCCGTGGAGGATGAACCCGAAAAACGATGGAAGGAGGGAGATATCAGAGCGCTTGGCTATGATACCTCCACCGTGCGCAGACATTTCCAGAAACGCTTTGGCATCAGTTTTATCGCCTATGCGCGGGCGCGGCGGATGGGGCTTGCGCTAAAACATATACGAAGGGGCGGGCGCGTGATTGATGCGCAAGTCGATCACGGATATGAATCCGATAGCGGGTTTCGCGATGCCTTCGCCCGCATCATGGGCACACCGCCATCCAAACACAGCCATGTAGTTCTTGAATCGCGGTGCATCAACACCCCTATTGGCGCGATGGTCGCCATGGCCGATGATAACGCGCTTTACCTTCTGGAATTCACCAACCGCAGGGGACTGGAGCTTGAAGTTGACCGTATGCGTAAAAGGCTCGGCTGTGCGATTGTGCCGGGGAATAACGACATCCTGAAACAAACCGAAAAAGAGCTGTCCGAATATTTTGACGGATCACGGCAGGATTTTGATATTCCGCTCTCGACCTACGGTACGGATTTTCAAAAAACTGTTTGGGGCAGATTGCGGGAACTCCCCTACGGACAGACCTGCTCCTACGCCGATCTGGCCAATATGGTGGGGAATAAAAACGCCGTGCGCGCCGTTGCGCGGGCGAACGGATCAAACCAGTGCGCGCTGATTATCCCCTGTCACCGCGTGATTGGATCGGACGGATCACTCACGGGCTATGCGGGCGGCCTTGCGCGTAAAGAATGGTTGATTGACCATGAAAATCAAAATGCAAAATGACTTTGCATCGCGCGAAAATAATCTATATTAAATCCCTATGAGTTCGATAAAAGTCACAACACTTCCCAATGGTTTGCGTGTCGTTACAGACGTTGTTCCCTCCGTCGAGAGCGTGGCCGTTGGTGTATGGGCGGGCGTTGGCACGCGTAATGAAGATTTAACCGTCAATGGCGTTGCCCACATGGTGGAACACATGTTGTTCAAGGGCACGAAAAACCGTGATGCCATGGAAATTGTCGAGGTGATTGAAAATGTCGGCGGGCACATGAATGCCTACACCAGCCGCGAAATCACCAGTTATCACATTCATTTATTAAAAGAAGATTTATCGCTCGCGCTGGATG
Source organism: uncultured Micavibrio sp. (assembly GCA_965263215.1). GTDB lineage: Bacteria > Pseudomonadota > Alphaproteobacteria > Micavibrionales > Micavibrionaceae > UBA1672. Next base: position 548,166 of record OZ253663.1, on the reverse strand, counting down.
TGCTGTCAGATATGCTGCAACATTCGACCATGCCTGATGATGAGGTGGAACGCGAACGCGGCGTGATCTTGCAGGAAATCGGCATGTGTCATGACACGCCCGATGATATTATCTTTGATCATTATTTCGAAACCGCTTACCCCGCGCAGTCTTTAGGCGCGCCTATTCTCGGGACAAACGATATCATCACGAACATGAAACGCGATGCGCTTATGGGCTATGTGGAGCAATTCTATACCCCTGAACGGCTTGTTGTTTGCGCCAGTGGTAATCTGGATCATGATGAATTTATCAAACTGGTAGAGGATAAATTCAATGCCCTGCCCGCCAACCAGAATGACAATAAAAAGGATGCCGATTATCAGGGCGGTGAAAATCGTGAGCTGCGCGATTTGGAGCAAAGCCATATCGTGCTTGGGTTTCAGGGTATATCGCAGCTCCATGATGATTTTCATGCCACGCAAATTTTATCAACCATTCTGGGCAGCGGCATGTCATCGCGCCTGTTTCAGGAAGTGCGCGAAAAACGCGGCCTTGTTTATTCGGTTTACAGTTTTCATTCATCCTATAGCGATGACGGGCAATTCGGCATTTACGCAGGCACAGGGCCGGATAAATTGCCCGAGCTGATCCCCGTTGTGTGTGATGAGGTCATGAAAATCGGGTCGACCATTACCGAACAGGAATTAGACCGCGCCAAGGCGCAATTACGGTCATCCGTATTGATGGCGCGTGAATCCATGATGAACCGCGCCAATCAGCATGCCAAAGGGCTTCTATTGCGCGGAAAAATACGCTCCCCTGAGGAAATTATAAAATCTATTAATGCGGTTGAAATTTCATCATTGGAAAAAGTTGCGAAACAAGTCTTTACCTCCGCGCCAACTTTGGCCGCCCTCGGCCCGCTCGGTCAGTTAGAAGATTTCGATAAGATTAAAGGCAGGCTCGCCGCTTAAAACATTGCAGTTCTAATGAATCTTGTTTTTCAGCACACTTCGAATAATTTCACTAATACGCTTTTCATCAGTCGAGGTTGTTATTGAATAAGGTGTCATGCCCTGTGCCTTTTTATATTCATCAACTCCCGGTCTCAACTGAGCAATGTAAAACGTAAAAATATCGGAACTCATATCCATACCCGCGTACGTCTGTTGAATAACATTAACAAACAATATTACAGACAGTGTATCCTCTTTCTTTGTCTCTTCTTCAAAGGCCTCACGCCCGCCCACAACCGCCAGATCAATGACTTCAACTAACTGATCATTACGGTCATGGCACCCTTTCGTGGCGGTTGATAAATATGTACCATTACGGCTCGTGAACCGTTCTTCATAGAGTTCTTTAAGCAGTTTTTCCAAACTGGCCTTTTTAAGCGGATCAGGTAGTTTGTCATCTAGGTTTTTGCCAAGTCCCACGCGATCAACCGCAACCACAACACGCTTAACACCCGCCAAAACCGGATTAATGTAGTCCCGGGAGGAAGAGTGACAATATCGCTTCTTTTCCTCCGCCTGTGCAGGTTGGGATACGCACAAACATGCTAAAATTGTAAATACTATTATTTTTTTCATGATTACAAACTTAAAAGGATTATGCGCTGCCGGCGACACCGGAGAGCATACCGGGATCTATGCCCAATTTATTCACCGCCTGTGTCCATCTGTCATCAGGGTCACCGCCAAACACCAGATCGTGATCCGCCTCTACGACGAGCCATGAATTTTGCTGCATCTCAACATCCAACTGACCCGCTTCCCATCCGGCGTAACCCAGAATGAACATCAAATTCTCAGGTTTGTTATCGCCCACCGCGATATCTTTAAGAGCGTCCACAGTTCCGGTAACACCGTAAGATTTGTTGATTTTCATCGTGTCATCGCGGGAAAAATCACCTGAATGGAGCAAAAATCCACGTGCAGTCTCTACAGGGCCGCCATACATCACGGGCAAATTCAATTTTTCGAAATCAACCTTAATATCTGATTCCAACTTCAACTGCCCGATCAATTCATTAAATTCAATCCCCGGCATCGCGTGATTAACCACTAAACCCATCGCCCCTTCTTCGTCATGCGCGCAAACAAAAATAACGGCGCGATGAAAACGCGGGTCACCCATTGACGGCATCGCGAGCAGTAATTTTCCTGTTAGATAATTATTTTTCTTAGAAGACAATGCGTATATCCCTTGGGGTTTATTTCCCTATAGTGACATAAAATCGGGCCGCCTATCAAGTTTCCACGCTTAAATTGTCCGCCCATTTCTCCATATCAGAGCTATCGCTTTCATAAACATGAACGGTTTGATCAACGATCATATTGATATCAAACTCATTTTCGGCCTTTAACCTACTTTGATAACCCATAGACTGCCTAAGCCTCGAATCTGCCAATATTTTTCCTATTGCATCCGCTGTGGCCTCAGCGTCTTTGACAGGCACTAAAAGACCATTCTCTCCGTCTGTAACCGCTTCACGGCACCCCGGATGATCAGTTGTTACAATCGGGCAGCCTGATGCACAAGCCTCAAGCAACACCCGCGGAATACCCTCACCGTAATAAGATGGATACACAATCAGGCTCGCAGCCGACATTCTATCAGGCATATCATCCACGCGCCCAAGCCACTCTGCCGCACCGTCTTTGACCATCTCACGCATTTCATTGGCTGATATCGCCTTCGGGTTATTATTCTCCCCGCCCGCGATTTGGAATTTCGCGTTTACGCCACGCTCTTTCAGTATCCGCGCGGCTTCAATAAATACGCCAACACCTTTTTCATGCACAAGGCGTGTCGGCATCAAAACAATAGGTGTATCGGAATCATCAACTTTATTAGCCGCGTTAAATTCATCCAGATAAACACCGGATCCTTTAATCAAAATCGAGTCTTCTTGTTTGGCGATACCTTTTTGAACAAATAAATCCAAATCATCTGAGTTCTGAAAGATCATCTTGGTGTTGGTGCGTTTAAACGCAATCCCAAGTGATGGCGTAAGTGCGGCGCGCAATGCGGCCGACTTCATTTCATCACTACGAAACGTATAGCCCAACCCCGCCATGGTATGAATTTTACGTTTCGACTTAAACGGAAAGGCCGCTAACGCTGCCAAAAAACCATGCTTTAACGTGACCGAATGGATAACATCAGGGTCCTCGTCTTTGATCAGGCGGTTGATATCACGCACCATCGCGGCCGCGCCCAGTACATTGACATTTCCACCTTTTCTTTGGATCGGCACAATCTTGAAATCAGGTGCTTTGTCCGTCGCGCTTTCATCACCGTTAATCAAGCCAATGGTGACATCCATACCTTTTTTTTGCGCGCCGTAAGCCACAGCCATACGGCTGTTCCAGTCACTCACATCAAATAGATATAAAATCTTTTGGCTCATTTATCCTTCATCCAAAACCCAGTGCCTGTACCACGCCTGAAACATCAAAACCGTCCAGAGCTGATCCGCATGGTTTCCGCGCCCTTTTTGGTGCTTATCCCATAATTCACGGATATGCTTATAATTCAAAAAGCCTTGTTCGCGCAACTCATACTCATCAAGCAGGTCTTCCGCCCAGTCTTTTAAATCACCGCGCAGCCAATCTCCAATCGGAACAGAGAAACCCTGTTTCGGTCGATCATACAGACTTTCAGGCACATGATTATTGAGAACTTGCCGCAACAACCATTTGCCCGTTTTACCCTTAATTTTCACATCCAAAGGCAATCGCCAGACATAATCATAAATACGTTTATCGAGCAACGGCGCGCGCGCTTCCAGACTAACCGCCATACTGGCTCGATCAACTTTGGTCAGGATATCACCATTCAAGTAGGTCAGCGTATCCCAATACATCATTTCCTCGGCAAAGGATAAATCATCCAGCTGCATATCCGGATCAACAAGCGGAATCATTTCTTCATACCCGTCCGTCACGCAAGAACGCGGCTTAGACCACTTGCTCACCAAGCTGAGATAGACATCCCCTTGCGTATATTTACCCATGATATCGGCAAATTTATGCATGTGTGATCCGAATTGTGGGCGCGTCGGGCGCATCGCAGACCACACACCGGTCGGAATGGTTTTAATCATTTTACCAAAGGGCCCGCGCAAATTTGGTGGAATGCCGTTGGCCGTATTCCAAGCCTTCGGCCCTGTGATGTGACGGTTATACCCGCCGAGCATTTCATCACCACCATCCCCCGATAACGCCACTGTCACACTCTCGCGGGCAAAGCGAGATACGAGATAGGTTGGAATCGCGGATGCATCAGCGAACGGTTCATCGTAAATACGCGGCAATTCCGATACCACATCAAGCGCGTCTTTAGGTTTGATATACAGCTCATGATGATCGGTTTTTAAGTGTTCCGCCACCGCCTTGGCTTGCGCCGCCTCATTAAAACCCGCCTCCTCAAAACCAATGGAATAGGTTTTTACTGCCTTATCGGAATGTTTTTGCATCAATGCCACAATGGTCGAGCTGTCTATGCCGCCCGATAAAAACGCCCCCAGCGGCACATCGGAAATCATACGATCTTCCACGCATTGTGAGAGCAGTTTTTCAAATTCCTCAACGACGTTATCGGTATTTTCGATAGGATTTTTCCGTGCAGCAATCAGCGCATCTTTGTGACTCCAATACGGCTCCATCAACGGCTTTAAATCTTGTCCCGCGCGCAGCATGCGTATATCAATCGCCATCATCATGCCCGCCGGTAATTGACGCACATCACGATAGATTGAGAGTGGCGCAGGCACATACCCAAAGCGCATAAAGGACGTTATCGCAGGGCGGCTAACATCGCGCCTGAAATCAGGATGCGCACATAAGGCTTTCAGCTCCGATCCAAAAACCAGATCACTCCCCGCCCATCCAACATAAAGCGGCTTTTTACCCATGCGATCACGCACTAGATATAACGCCTGTGTTTTGCGATCCCAAAGGGCTAAGGCAAACATGCCGTTTATTTTATCCAAGGCGGCTTTAACGCCCCACCTCTCAACCGCGGCCAGAAACACTTCCGTATCACTACCGCCGCGAAATTTAATATCGCCTTCGGATTCCAATTCGGCGCGAATAGATTTGAAATTATAAATCTCCCCGTTATAGACAATCATATATCGCCCTGATACGGACTCCATCGGCTGATTGCCTGCAGGGGATAAATCAATAATCGAAAGACGCCGATGCCCCATCGCGAGGGGCACATCAGGCTCCTGCCACACATCATGACTATCCGGGCCACGCGCTTCAATCGCGTTCGTCATCGTCGTCACCGTACGATGCAATACCGTACGGTCAGGTCTGGGATTAAATGTATATAGTCCGGCTATTCCGCACATAAATGGTTCTTTGCTTTTGCCTTAAGTCTCTTTACCTTTATTGATAAAACATATATCTGTGTATCAAAAGGGTGAATTGATTTTCGGGAAACCTAATTTATGGATATTGAGCTTTTTGTTTCCAAAAAAGGGCATGTGGTTTTTACCTGCCACGGCGAGTTTAAAAAGGAAATCAGCCAAATTGTTGTGAATTCTAACAATGGCGAGATCACCTTTGTCTTTAAACCCGACCTTCAGATATGGAAACCAAACTGTTCAATCAGCGCAGAACTTTGCAAAAAGATCGAGAATCAACTATTCTGTGCAGTAGGGTATTATGAAGGTAAAAAATTAAAAGCCTGCGAATATGTGCGCTTTATGTGCCGCGCGGCATAAAAACAAAAAAGGAATATAATAATGACAGCACCATTACCAGCTAATCCGGTTGAAGTAATCATAGAAGCCACAATGGAACCCGAAGCCATTGCCGTTGTGAATGACGAGGAAATATCAACCACAGTTGCCGCCGCCGAAAGCTTGCAAACAACAAGCACAGAAAGCGCGAGCAAAGCAGGCGAATATTTCGTTGCACAAACCGTAAGCGAAAGCTCCGCAGATCAAAGTTACGCAGGCGCGGAAACGGCTGCAACTGAAGAAGTCTATAACGCACATACAGGCCAGGCCGAAACATTTATCGCCCAAGCAGACGGATATAACACACTCGGGCACAGCACAGCAGCGATGTCAGAGGAAACAAATGCCAAATCATCTGCACTGCAGCGTGTTGCCGTCGTGCAAATTGCCGCACAGGAAATTGCCGAACGTGAAGTGATCAGCACAAAGGAAGTTGCCGATCGCACACAAGCGGGCGTTGAGCAAGAAATCAAGGCTGTTATGGCTGGCGCGGAAGAAGACGCCGTCACCGCGCAAAATCTTGAAGCATCCTTAAAGGAAATTGCAGATCCGGCAGCTTTAAAAGTTTAAACCTTAATTATAGATTTTTATTAAGGGGGGCAAAACGCTCTCCTTTTTTACGGTTAAATGGCTAAAGAGTACGCTTTTAGTACGTTTTTTGTTGATTTACCTTTTTCTAATGTTTAATATCTTAACCGTTCAAAGAAATGCTATGGAGGAAATAATGTCTGAACAAGATCTTGCGGAAAAAACTGTATCCAGAGTTTTGGATTTTGGTGCAATAGCAGGCGTACTCACAATGGGTGCCATTTCGGGATCAGAATTCATGCAACGCCGTGATGCGCAAATGAAGCTAAATGATGTAGAGAACGTCATGCACGATTTGCACAACCGCGGTAGAATACAAGTCAGCAAAGATTCAATCTTTGATGCCAATGGCGTATTTGAAGGTGTGGAAACAGACACAACATACGTATTAAGCGCAGATGACTTTGCACGACTGGATCGATAAAACCCACGGTAACTTATCATAAGCATGAGGGGGCGATGTTTTACGCCCCTTTTTTATAGTTGATTGCGATTGTCGCTTAAGGCCGTTCTCTGCTATTGTACGCAAATGGTAAGTTAAGGAAGGATCACACCACCCATGGATATTGATCTGTTGGTCACACCACAGGGGGAGGCCGGACTACTCAGCAACAGTAATCTGGTGAAAAAGGCGATTGGCGTTCTGTTTGATACGGATAACGGCATGCTCTCGCTCGAGTTCGCGGATATGGATCATCTGGATATGAACATCCCCGTGGAAGAAGAATTTTTCGCCATGCTGGATTCCAACCCGCAGATTCATATTGGTTCGGTCACGGATGGCCGTATTGCGCAGGCCTATCAAGTACCGTTGATGTTTCTGGATGATCCCTATCGCGCCGAAGCGTTCGAAAACGTGAAGCCACCGCAAAAACCATTGGCCGCGTTTTATTACTTCGTCAAAAACTGTGTTTTGGGGCAACCCGTCCACCGCAACGATGCAGGGAACGAGGATACATCAGGTTGTATTTTAGGGGACGCAGCGCCCGCATCATTAGAATTCGCCCATCACCTCGCCCGCCGTCACGGCATGGAGGCGGGACACGAAAAGGCCAATCAACAGCTCAACACACCATCAATGGGCATGGGTGGAAATAGCTCTAGCGGCGGCAGTTCCGGCGGCACCTATTATCAGAAGAAATATGTAAGGAAAGCGGATAAGAATAAGGGCGATGAGGATTAGTTATATATCTTCGTAATTGAATTCAAAATCTTCAAATTCAATTAAGTACGTGCCTCCGCGATCAAATGCGATCTCATGAATGATCGAAGAATCTTCTCCTAACCTAAATTCATGGATTAACAAATCTCCATGGCCATCTGCCACATTGCATTCTTTTTGCTCAATGCTTACACGCCTAACAATCTTGTATTTTAGATGTATTTTTTTATCGTGAAACGGCGCCAATAACTCAATGTTTACAATAGTCTTTCGGTTTTCAGATCGTGCTCCTAAAGCATCTTCGCGAATTTCAAAAAAATTAAGCCAAGCATCATGCAAACTATCGTGAGATAAAAGATTATAATGATCATCATTACTTGCAAAATCATATACAGACTTTGGCACCTTTTCTTTGATACTGTGAATATAATCAAAATATTTTTTCGTGTTTAAAATACCGTTTTCATCAGGAATTAAGTATTTCACGATTACTGCCCTTTCCTGATCTTCCGCCATTTTGCCACATTGGCGTTATGCTCATTCAAAGTTCTGGCAAAGGCGTGCCCGCCGGAGCCATCCGCCACAAAATAGATATAATTATGATCTTCGGGGTTCAACGCCGCCTCAATGGAGGCTTTCCCAGCATTCGCAATCGGGCCGGGGGGCAATCCCGCATATAAATAGGTGTTATAAGGGGAATCATATTTCAAATCCTTCGTCAGCAACCTGCGCCCCAACGGCCCCTTACCTTCATTTTTCGGCTTGCCCTTGGTCAATGCGTAAATCACCGTCGGATCAGTCTGCAGCAGCATCCCCTTACGCAAACGATTGATAAACACCCCCGCCACGCGTCTGCGCTCCTCCGGCACGGCGGTTTCTTTTTCTATGATAGAGGCGAGCACCAAAGCCTCTTCCTTGGTTTTAATCGGCAGATTATCCGCGCGCTTTGCCCATGCCTCCTCCAAAACATCATCCAATGCGCTTGCCATACGGTTGATGATGTCGGCGTTACTATCCCCCAGCGCGTAGCTGTATGTTTCAGGCAGCAAGCGCCCCTCGGGCAACATTTCAACCTTCACCTTTTCCAAATCATCTTGCGCCGAAAGAATATTGGCAATCTCATAATTAGTCAGCCCCTCACGAATAGTGATTTGGCGCGTGAAGGTTTTACCTTCAATCAACTGCACCATGACCTCGCCCATAGTCGCATGGGGCTTTATTTCATATTCCCCCGCCTTAAGCTTAGACGCATCGCCCGATATTCGGCCGCTAACATGGAAAACAGTCGCATCGTTTTTATCTTTCAAAACACCTTCAGATAAAAGAATTTCCGCAACACCGCGAATAGATGTGCCATGCGGAATTTGTACGAGCGTGGTTTCTTCTAAAGGGCCTTTTTTCTCATACATATATGCGACATAGCCCGCGCCCGCCGCCGCGCCGAGCGCCGCAAGCGTAATTCCGTAGATAAAAAGGGTAAAAAGAAGCTTTAGAAACCGCATAGAGATGCCTCCGCTTTTTTATACGCTGCGTAGGATCAACGATGCATTCGTACCACCGAACCCGAAGGAATTGGACAAAACCGTGTTCACCGTTTTTTCTTTCGCCGTTTTCGGCACCAAATCCATGCCCTGACAATTTTCAGACGGGTTTTCAAGGTTCAGTGTTGGCGGCAATATGCCTGTTTCAATCGCTTTGGCAGAGTACACAGCCTCAACCGCGCCCGCCGCACCGAGCAAGTGCCCAATGGCAGACTTGGTGGAAGACATGGAAACTGTGTCCAGTGCATTTGCGAACAAACGCTTTACTGCGCCGAATTCTATACCGTCACCCACAGGGGTGGATGTACCGTGCGCGTTGATATAATCAATATCCTCAGGGTTCAGCTTCGCACGCTTGAGCGCTGCTTCCATGGCGCGGTAACCGCCATTGCCATCCTCGGCGGGGCTTGTGATATGGTGCGCATCACCGGAAAGGCCATAACCAACGACTTCGCCATAGATTTTCGCGCCACGTTTTTTCGCATGTTCATATTCTTCAAGAACGACGATTCCTGCGCCTTCTCCAATCACAAAACCGTCACGCCCTTCATCCCATGGACGCGATGCATCTTGCGGGGCATCATTATAGCCCGTGGACAGCGCGCGCGCCGCCGCAAAGCCTGCAACACCAAGGCGACAAACTGCGCCTTCTGCACCACCTGCAACCATCACATCCGCATCATCCAATGCGATTAAACGCGCTGCATCACCGATGGCATGCGTACCCGTTGCACAGGCCGTCACAACCGAGTGATTCGGCCCGCGGAAACCGTATTTAATTGAAACCTGACCGGAGGTGAGGTTGATCAAGGCCGCAGGCACAAAGAATGGTGAAATACGGCGGGGGCCGCGCTCATTCAAGATGGTTGACGTTTTGTAAATCTCATCCAGACCACCAATACCGGAGCCGATTAAAACACCTGTGCGATCAAGCGACTTCTCATCTGTTGGTTTCCACCCCGCATCCTCCAGAGCTTCCTCTGTGGCGGCGATGCCATAAGTAATGAACACATCGACTTTACGCTGTTCCTTTGGCGGGAAAAATAAATCGGCGTTAAATTCGCCGTTTTGCGGATTCTCATCCGTGGTTTTGGGAATAATACCAGCAATTTGGGACGTAATGTCGGAAACATCGAAATCTTCGATCTTTTTGATACCGCTTTTGCCATTCGTAATCGCACTCCAGTTATGCTCTACGCCATAGCCTAGCGGGGAAACCATACCCATTCCGGTAATTACAACACGTCTTAATTCACTCATTTCGATTATTCCTTGTATTTGTAGACCCTAGATACAATCACAGCCCGCGATGCGGGCTGAAATATATGAGGTAAAATTACAGGCTAATGGCCTGAATTATTCGCTCGCGTTAGCTTTGATGAAGTTAACAGCATCACCAACAGTTTGGATGTCTTTTGCTGCATCATCAGGAATTTCAATGCTGAATTCCTCTTCAAACGCCATAACCAATTCAACTGTGTCCAGTGAATCTGCACCAAGATCATCGATGAAGCTTGCGCCTTCGGCAACTTTATCTTCTTCTACGCCCAAATGCTCAACAACGATTTTCTTAACGCGATCGGCAATATCACTCATATCTATTCCTTACCTTCAATTTATAAACTTGTGTTTCTTATACAGAACGAAAAGCCATATTACTAGCCCATTCACTCTATCGCAACGATTTACCATAGCGAACAAGGAAGATAAAGCGGTTTTTACGCGTAAAAAGCACCGCCATCATGTGGATAACGTCAAACGGCCTGCTTATCTGCTGCTTTTGGTACAGAATCATCAATACCCTTATCAAGCCAAAGCTGTAATATAAATGCCGCAATACTGCAAAGAAGGAACCCCGTTGATAACGGAATAAGCGTCATATTAAAGGATTGTCCGATAAGACTACCCACCACAACTGAAATCGCAGAGGAAAAAGCCCCGACAAAGGCCGAAGCAACACCTGCGATGTGCCCGACAGGCTCCATCGCTATGGCGTTTAAGTTGCCAAACAAAAAGCCAAAGCCCGAAAATGTCAAAAATCCGAATACCATAAAGCCCCAAAATGGCACTTGATTATCCGTTATTACTGAGAAAAACAAAAAGACGGCTGCAAAACTCATAATACATAAAATTGAAACCCTGCATATAAACCGCATACCAAATCGCTTAACCACCGCAGAATTGGCAAAAGATGCGCCGCCGACAGCCAAAGCCAGAACAGCAAAATAAAGCGCAAACATATCGCCGACCTTATAAAAGTCCTGAAAAATTTGCTGTGCGGAGGTTAGATATCCGATAAATGCGCCAAACATAATACCTGCACATAATGCATAACCGCATGTGGTTTTATTGGTAACAGAAAACTTAACACCACTCCAAATCGGACCAACTCTGAAGGGAATGCGCTTTTCTTTAATCAATGTTTCAGGCAGGCGAAAATACATCCATATCATGGCGATCAACGCTGCGATCAAAAACATCACAAAAATAAAACGCCAACTCGCGACATATAATATAAGTTGCCCGATACTGGGCGCCAAGGCCGGAACAAGGATGAACACGGCCATAACAAAGGACATCACCCGCGCCATATCACGCCCGCTATATTGATCGCGAATCATAGCCACACTGATTACACGCGCAGCCGCCGCGCCAAACCCCTGAAGCATTCGCCCCATCAACATGGTTTCAAAACTTGCCGAAAACAGGCTAAGTGTGCTGCCTATTAAAAATATAGTAAGGCCGATATAAACTGCACGCTTACGACCGAAGCTATCGGAAATAGGGCCATAAATAAGCTGTCCGAAGGTAAAGCCCAGAAAAAGAACACTAATCACCAACTGAGTCTGGTTTTCACCCACGGCATTCAAATCTTTACCCATCACGGATAAGGCCGGCATAACCGCATCGATAGAAAGGGCTGTAACCGACATCAGAAGCGCCATAAGCGCTATAAACTCTTTAAACGGCATAAATGTTTTTTGGGTCGCATCTGTCATAGATCTTTATAGATCACATTCTTAATTGCTTGACTATCCCTCAAAATAAAACGTCAGAGAATACAAAATGCCGCCTAATTACATAAAAAAAGTATCATGATACTCAAAAAATTCATAAAATTTTAAGTAAATTATTACTACTATAGAACTGTAGACGGCAGTTTTCTGCCAAAATATATACCAAAGAATAGGTATTTAGGAGTTTATTATGAAGTATCATTATACTCAGGACTATATAGAAAAAGTAACAGGGATGGCATTCGATGAATTCCTCGCCCTTGTAAAGAGTATTGCCGCCTCAGGTAATATCAACTTTTCCCTGCTTAATAATGGTCAAATTTCCGGTGATGCCATCGAAGCTACCCTCGCCCTTCTGGAAACACACAACGGCAAGGAAGAAGAGGAAAACATCGATTCAGAAGATCAGCCTCAAGACTCTGAGAGCTTTGACGAATACTTAAAGAATTACGAACCTTCCGCTGGTGAAAAGGAAGAAGATGACGATAAAATCTTAAAGAGTAATAACGATGGGCAATCAAATGCCTCAAATTCTGAAACAACCGCCACAAGTGCAATTTCAGAAACATCTTTGGATTATTTAGGTGGCTCCATTGGCATAACAGACAAGCCGATGCTCGAAGCTTACGCCCTATCACAAAAAATCGGTGATGTATTTAATTCCGGCGGTACTTTAGATAACGTAGAATTCACATACACCGCGCCTGTCATTGTGAATACGTCAAATAATGGCGGCAATAATGCTCAAACATCAGAACCAATAGAGCCCGCGAATGTTGATCCTCTTGCCGGCCTTGATATTTTCTTCGGAAACCAAGGCGCAATCATCGCGGGTAACCTTATCACTGATAACGGACATGGCGCCGATATCGATGGCGATGGCGGCGTATTGAACGTACTTGCCGGAACATATCTTTCTGATAATGGTGGAATCGTAACCGTTCTTGATAATGGTGATTTCACATATGTTCCAATGGCCGGATTTTCAGGCGCGGATAGCTTTAGCTATACCCTACAAGATGATCGCGGCGGTGAAGATACATCAGAAGTGATCATCGCCCTGAGCGAACGCGACACAGCAACACAAATTGATTTCAATACTGCGACCATCACGGGATATGGCGGAAGCAGCCAAAACAGAAGCGATTTACACACGGTCGAAGATGGTGGTGACACTATCCATATCGAAGGCAACACATGGAAAGACATAACACTGCCCTATACTGTAACGGCGGACACTATTCTGGAATTTGACTTCATGTCGACTGTACGCGGTGAAATTCACGGTATTGGCTTTGACACCAATGACGGTATCAGCAGCAACTATACGTTCAAAGTTTACGGTTCACAAAACTGGGGGCGCACCGATTACAATGATTACGCCGGCAACGAAGGCCAATGGATGCATTTCGAAATTAATGTCGGTGATTTCTACACTGGTAATTTCAGCAGACTCTTCTTCGTCAATGATGATGATGCCAGCAGTGCAAGCAATAGCTTCTTTAGAAATATTACAATCCATGAGCCGGGCACCGGCGCTGACGAAACTGTAACAGGTACAGTTGCATCACAATCTCTATACGGGAATGGCGGCGATGACGTGATTTACGGCCTTGATGGTGATGACGTCCTATATGGCGGTTCCGGCATAGACTTTCTCTTTGGTGGCAATGGCGCAGACACATTCGTTTTTGATGATCTTGCGTCCGCCGATCACGTCCATGATTTTAATCTTGCCGACGGTGATATTTTGGATATCTCTGATCTACTCATTGGATATGACCCTGTCACAGATGCTATCAACGACTTCGTTCAAATCACTGATAACGGCACAGATAGCGTTGTTTCTGTCGATGTTGACGGCGGCGCAGATAACTTCGTTCAGGTCGCAACCCTATATAGCGCAACCGGCCTTACCGATGAAAACGCTCTGGAAACATCCGGCAATCTGATCACGGTTTAATATCGATCCCATTATTGAAGGGTTTAGGGGAATGAGAAATGTTGTTTATTTCTCTATAAGTCCTAACCACTTCGCTGAAGACGCAACCGTCCACCCCTGAAATACAAGAGAAATAACCACGATTATAAAGACAATATTGAAAAAGTCTGTCTGTATTGGCCCTGGGGTTATAACCGGAAGTATGGCTAAGAAAATGGGCACCGCACCGCGCAAGCCAACCCAACTTAAATAGATTGTTTCCTTGATAGAAAAACGCGCAGGTATCGCACAAATAGCCACAGCGAACGGACGTGCAAAAAACATCAGAACAAATGCAATCATTAACGCCGGAACGGCAATGTCAGGCAAATCGCCCGGCGTAACAAGTAATCCCAACATAGAAAACAGAACAATTTGGCTCAACCATTGAAGGGCTTCACTAAAATTTAAAATGCGCTCTACGGATCGTTTTAGTTGATCTGCTACGATCAGTCCGCACAGATAAATCGCAAGAAAACCACTCCCGCCTAAAATAGAGGTCGCACCGAAAATGGCCATCGCGCCGGCCAGAGCCATCGGCGGGTATAGCCCGATAGGAAGTTGAATGCGATCAAGGATTTTCGTAAGGCCAATTCCGCCAACAACGCCCAAAGCGGCACCTATTCCAATTTGTTGTATGAATAAAGGCAGGAACGTTAATGTTGTATCGCCACTAATTTGAACGCCTTGATTAACAAGAGCCGTCAATGCAATTGTTAAAAAAATGGCCATCGGGTCATTGATACCGGACTCTAAAACCAACGTGTTCGAAAGGCGTGACGGTAGTTTAATTTGGCTTTGCTGTATAAGCATAAATGTTGCCGCAGCGTCTGTTGATGCAACAACCGCACCCAAAAGTAGGCCATGCTCAATCGGAATATTTAGAATATAAGAGGCCGCAAAGCCAACAATGCCTGTAGTAAGAAGAACTCCAAACGATGCAAGAAAAATGGAAACTGCGCGCACGCCCTTTAATGCTTTCAATTTTGTTTCGAGGCCGCCGGCAAAAAGTATGATCGCCAATGCAATACTGCCTAGTGAGTAGGCAAGTTCAAAATTATCAAAATCAACATTACCCGGCCCATCTTCGCCGACGAGCATACCGCCAATTAAAATTATAAGTAGAATGGGGGCCCCCAAACGCTTGGAGAGAGGAACAAGCATAAAGCCCAAGAAAACGACGGTGCTAATGAATAAAATAAGAGTGTCTATAGTTCGTGATCCTTAGAAAACAGTTGAGTATAAGATAATAAAACACAGTAAAAGATTATAGTTCCATTTTTTTATACTGATTTTTGCCCGTGTGTCAGACGTTACCATATTTTGGGAATATATGATTACACTAGAAAACCCTGCTTAGGTTATTTAACAAAAATAGCAGCTTCCTATTACTACACAACTCTGATTATATATATTTCAGACTTGTTATGCTTGCTATCACATGGATAGAAGATATTTTTATATGTTGAATGATAACTATGTTCAGTTGCTGCATAAAAACAACCGCTTCTTAGTGTGTTGCCTCTGTTTGTGCCTGTCTCTATTTTTTACCTTACAAAGCGTACATCTAGAGGCACCCAATACCAATGGGCAAACCACCTTCAATACCAAGTCACCTTCAAATTTACCGCTTATAAAAGCTACTTATCAATTTAAACTTTCTATACGTACACAGAAGGTAAACAATTTAGATAATAGCGGTGATGATTCTATCTATATTTCACCTGACGAAGTTATTAAGTCTTATTATAATCGTGATGCAGAAAAGCACAGAAAGCTTTTGCAAACATTTTCTCCTATCACTAAATCAAGACTATTTTTAATAGCGCATAAGCCACGAGCTCCTCCAATCACCCTTGCATAAAACCCCTTTAGTCTGTGCGTATCGGTATTAAGTCATTAATGCTGCGATATGTGCGGGTATTATGAATTTATGTAAGGAATAAAACAATGAACTATTCTTCTCATTTAACATGGGAGGATCTGTCATGAATAGTATCTTAGTCGCTACAGACCTCTCCAAAGAAAATAAAATTTTACTCGACCGCGCATTGGAAATAGCGTCAATAACCAAGTCAGAGCTCCACATATTACACGTTTTGTACGTTGTAAGATTTGAACCTAATGATGATATTTTCCTAATAGAGGAAAAAAAATGTCGAAAATGGATCGAAAAATATATTGAAAAATCAGGCCATAAAAATGACGTGCCATTCAAAATTCATATTGCAGATGGCGGTCATATTCATGAACAAATTGACTTATATATGAACCACCTACAGCCTCACATGGCTCTTATCGGTCAATCCTCTCAAAATAGAGATGCCCCTGATTTTATACTAAGCACTGTCGAAAACTTAATAATGCAATCAAGTTATCCTGTCTTAATTATACCAAACATCAAGCCCGATAACGATTATAATAGCATCTCTATTTATGCAGAAAAACCTGACGCAGTTGTTCAATTGTTAAATATTCTTGTGCCATATACAGGCAATAAGATTGAAACTATTCATGTGTTTCTTGATGAATATTTCCGCATGCAACGCTTTATCTTTAGGCTGCATCGGAAGTATCTGGAGCGTGCATATATGAATGTTAAAAAGTCGATTGAGACTCTACTGGAAAGATATAATTTACGGCAAAAGATTAAAATTGAGCAGCACTGTGAACAGCACCTTCAAAATCTTTTCACCCATATAAATAAAGAACAGATGCGGGCTATCGCGATAGAGATCCCTAACTATGCGTTAAACGATGATGAACTTGATAGTGGTCTTCGCAAAGTTTTATCGAAGTCAAAATGTGAGCTTTTGATTTTAGGAGATACGAAATGATCAAAAACCTATTAACCAAACTTTCTATTCGATGCGTCTTTGGTGCGATAGCTGTATCAAGCCTTTTAACATCAGAACTCGCAGCTCTACTCTTAGGACTCTCTTATACTTTACCAGATGGTTTAATACATAATATTGCATTTACACTATCAGAAGTATGCGCCTTGTTTTTCTTTGTATGGTTTAGCTTCTACGCTTACAAGGTTGAGTTAAAATTAAGTACGGAGGACTATGATGGCATTGATGAATAGCTATACTAGCTAACTCTTTAAAATCGTGAACCTTAAGCTAATTTGCGATGTAAATGGTGGACGTCGAAATAAAAAGCTCCAACCGTGTCTTGGACATTTTAAAAAACTGGCGAAGCACCTTAAAGAACAATAAATAGCAATGTTAATCCAAATGTGATTTGATCTCGTTTACTAGCAAATGCACTCTGGTTGCAACTGGGTCTGGCCATCTAAGGGCGGGATCTATATCAGATCTTTCAGAATTTTCTATAGCTTGGTCTATGTAATCTTCAAAATCAGTAAACTGAAGTGCGGATGGATTAAAAGAACCTGTATGGCTTATTATTTTTCTACGTAATGTGACCTTGTTACATTCTTCTGGATCAATGCCTTCAATACCTTCAAAATGCGCTAGAAGCCATACCTCAAAACATGGATTACTTACCAAAAACATAAAACCACTCTGATGACATTCTTGGGCTACTTGGGAGAGCATCCGATCTTCCCACTGATCCTTGTCGATGACCATACATAAAAGATCGCCCTTTTTTAACCTAAGTTTTCTTTTATAGTCTTTTAGCTGATTGAGCACGTGAGATGGAGCGCTCAAATTGGCTTCTCTATCTAAAATATGAACCTTTAGTTTTGAGGATTGCCTTTCCAAGATCTTTTCAGCAAGCCCTGAAAAATACTGTGGTTCAGTAGCACAGCCTTCGCAAGCAATGACTATTAGCGAAGGGTCCCTAAGATGAGAACGGCGAGTATATGTACTTCTTTCTCTAGGCATCATTTAACCATGACAAATCTTTACAGTTTTTAATCAGAGGAACACCTCCAAACCGACCTGCTAAATATCCACGCCTTATATCTTTGTCAAATCTGGGTTTAAATTCTTGCAATGAATATAAAGACGATGATCCGTCTTTTTCTTTTTGTGTAAACCACACAGAATCTTTTCTAATTAAATCTTGATCAAGAATATTAGTTTCATGAGTTGTCACTACTAGCTGACTCTCTTTACCAGAGGTATTATTCAAAAATGCATCAACAATAGACATCGTTATTTCTGGATGCAGACTTCTGTCAAGTTCATCAATTACATACACACGCTCTTTAAGTATTAAATCAATTAAGCATGGTGCTAAATCTAACAAACGTTGTGTACCATCGGACTCTTCACTAATTTCAAATATTCTCTCTTCCTGGTTTTCATTTTTATGAGAGGAAACAAGCTTATTGATTTTAATATCATCGCCTTCTTTTTTGAATAAGTATCTTGTATCAGTTGGACTGGAAATAATTATGGCGTCATCATCATCTATTTCTTCTATAATTTTCCTTTTTAAACCATCAGGAATATCTAACGAAGTATCAGTAACATTAAGCTCTTGAGTTTTAATTTCGTCTATACCTGTATCAAAACTAGATAAAATTTTGGAAATCTTGTTACGGTTTTCATTTTCTTTTACATGTAATTCTAAACCAGAATATTTTGAATTTGGAAAAATGATAGTCAGCTTATGATCAAACCATTTATAAACTTGGTTTATTTCATTTAAGTAATCAATTTTTTTGATTACATTCCTTTCAACAAATTCTCTTAAAAAAAGCCTGTTTTCAGGTGTACCAGTAGCGGTGAACCTAAAGAATTGTTCGTGCTCATCATTATTGAATTTTAAATTTGAAAACTCGTATACATATTCTCCTTCAGATACGCTTCTTTCAAAAATACACTTGTCTCGGGTTTTATTTACTTCATACAACCACTCTTCTTTAAAACGGTAGCGATCAACTACAAAACCATAAGCATAATATTTCTGGCCTATCTTAATTTCAAATTCAAATCGTGAGGGCGCACTCTCTGTTTCTGTACTTAATTTGAATGGAAAATAATTAATTTTCTTACCAAGAGCTACCCCGTCAACTATCAAAGATTGAGCATGGCTCATTGATTTAATTAAATTAGATTTTCCTGATGCATTAGCGCCATATATTACAGACATTTTCAACGCATGAAATCCATTCGATGCGTCACTTTTTATGATGTGGCTTGCATGCTTTGTACCTTTGCTAGGAAGCAAAGATAACTTGCACCGTTCTTTAAAGGACAGATGATTTTCAACACTAAAACTAATAAGCATATAATTCTCTCTAAATGAGATTTTTTCACATTATCGTTAATATATCGTTTAACAACATTTATACAAGTGATTAGTTTATTTACTGGAGTTTCCTTGTTTTCGTTGCTTTAGGTGTATAGCAAGAGGGATGCAACGGGAGAGCGCAGCGTCTCCCTTGCCAAGATGTGTCAACGAAAAACCGAAGGTTTGTAGTACGACACACATCTTGCGGAACGTCTGTACTCATGAATTTATAGGAAAATCAGCTTTCGATTTCAGAAGATAATCTACCCAGAATATCCATTCTATGGGCATAGATGGCTTCTAAAATAATCGCATCATCAGTCACACGGAAATAGATAGAGTGGGGAAAGTCTTTAACACGCCATTTCCTAAACTCGTGTCCACCGATATGCGTATAAACGGCGCAGGCTTGCGGATTTTTAGCGATAAATTTGATACCTTGGCTCAGGCTATCAATGAATGCATTGGCAACGTCCGTTCCTGCGCGTTCTTTGTAACTCAGCACAAAATTAGCAGTATGCTGCTTGAACAGGTGACTTTTTTGAATTTTGTACATGCCGCTATTCTTTTGTCAGAGCGCGTAAATCTTGAATATCCTGATCGCTCCATGCGGAATAATCATTTTCAGCAAGAGATTGCATAAGCAAAGCCTCAACATCGCGTTGCTCACGCTCTTGCGTTTTCTCCATATGGCGGCGCACCAAATCACGGATAAACTCGCTTGGCGTTTCATATTCGCCGCCCTTACCCGTGATCGCACCGACGTACAGCGCCAACGGATCGGGAAGTGTAGCATTTAGGCGTTTTACCAACTTAACATCATCTGGAGTATGCATTTCATAACCTTTCTTGAGCTTTTATAATTGTACCTATGTGCGCAAATAATGTCAATTCAGCGCGCATCTGCAGATAACCAAAATTCATGAAAATTGCAGTTTCTATTGAACGCAAGCTGTGTGTTGTACTACAAATCTTTGATTTTTCGTCAACACGCTTGGAAAGGGAGATGCTGCGCTCTCCCGTTTCATCCCTCTTGCTAATGGGCTATCGCCCAAACGTACGCGCATCAACTGGTAAATTTAACTTGTCACCGTAACGACAAGGAGAAGCCGCCATGAGACCAGACTACGACAAATACATTCCGATGCTCGATGAATACGACATGACGCACCAGCAAAAAATCGAATTTATTGACGCGCTATGGAATGTCATGCAGAGCTTTGTAGATCGCGCCTTTGGAGTTCATCCCATCCAACAGGTCATGAAGCAAAAGGAACAACGCAATTTACAAAGCGCAGAGCAAATCTTACACTCCTCAAACACCCCAGAGAATGCATAAGGATTTGCCATGAAGAATGCCAAACTCAAAGCCGTTATTTATTGCCGTGTTTCAAGCCAGAAACAGGTTAAAAAAGGCGATGGGCTTGGTTCGCAAGAAACACGCTGCCGCGACTATGCCAAACATAAGGGCTATGAGGTTGTCAGCGTGTTTCGTGATGAGGGCGTATCGGGCAGCATGATTAACCGCCCGAGCATGCAAGAGATGCTGTCCTTCCTGAAACGCCATAAGCGCAAAGAAGAGCACGTTGTCATCATTGATGACATTAGCCGCCTTGCACGTGACCTCGAAGCGCATATACAGCTTCGTACAGCCATTAGCAGTGCAGGCGGTAAGCTGGAAAGCCCGTCTATTGAATTTGGTGAGGATTCGGATAGTCGCCTTGTTGAAAACCTTCTTGCCAGTGTCTCACAGCACCACAGACAAAAGAACGCTGAGCAAGTCACCAATCGTATGCAAGCACGCGTCATGAATGGGTATTGGGTGTTTTCTCCGCCTACGGGTTATAGATTTGAGCGTATAAAAGGCCACGGCAAAATGCTTGTGCGTGATGAACCCATTGCATCCATCGTGCAAGACGCTCTGGAAGGCTATGCGCATGGACGATTTGAAACACCGAGCGAGGTTATGCGCTTTTTGGAAAGCTTCCCAGAATTTCCGAGAGATCGTGAAGGCAATGTGCCGTTTCAGCTTGCACAGAACATGCTAAGACGCTCCCTATATGCTGGCTATATCGATGTGAAGAAATGGGACATATCGCTACACCCCGCAAAGCATGAGCCATTGATTAGCTTTGAAACATGGCAACGTATTCAAAACCGCCTGAATGAAAAGCCACAAGCACCAACCCGAAAAGATTTAAACGAAGACTTCCCGCTCAGAGGGTTTATCACCTGCGGATGTTGCGCAACACCCTTAACAGCCAACTGGTCAAAGGGTAGAAGCGCAAGCTATGCCTATTATCTGTGCCGCAATAAATCCTGCACAGAGTACAAGAAATCAATTCGTAAGGAAGATATAGAAACAGAATTTGAATCCCTCCTGTTAGAGCTTAAACCCACGCCAGATCTATTTTATATGGCTAAGGGTATGTTCCAAAAGCTATGGGAAGAGCGCGGACAGCTTTCCATTGAACAGGCACATACATTGAAATTAGAGCTCGGCAAGATTGATAAAAAGGTTGAACAGTTCCTAGAGCGCATTATCGAAGCCGACAGCCATACAGTGATTAAAGCCTATGAAAATCAGGTTAAAAAGCTGGAAGAAGAGAAAATAACAATCTCTGAAAATATCGCGCAATGTGGCCGTCCTTTACCTGATTTTGACGACACATTTCGAACCGCTCTCGACTTCCTTGCAAACCCTTATAAACTGTGGTGTTCAGATAGGTATGAAGACAAGAGAATTGTGCTAAAACTTACATTTGCTGATCAACTCTCTTACGTGAAAAACGAAGGATTTCGAACCGCCGCAATCTCGCAGCCATTCTTGCTTCTAGAGGAATTGAAGGGGGTAAATGGTGAAATGGTGGACCCTAGCGGGATCGAACCGCTGACCTCATCGCTGCCAGCGATGCGCTCTCCCAGCTGAGCTAAGGGCCCGTACAAAGACGAGTGACAGTGATAAGTCTTTCCCGCGAATTTTTCAAGAGAAAAAAGGGGCACATTAAAGCGCCCCTTTTTATATACCCGCATCCCTAATGCTTATTTTTTAAGCAAATCGCGGATTTCTGTAAGAAGAACAACATCGGCTGCCGGCTTTGCTGGCTCTGCTGCTGCCTTTTCTTCAGCTTCTTTTTCTGCTGCCTCTTTCAATTTATTCACGCCTTTAACAAGCATGAAAACAACGAAAGAGATAATCAGGAAGTTAATCACAGCATTGATAAAAACACCGTATGTAATCACAGGGGCACCGGCATCTTGCGCGGCCTTCAATGTGTCATAGCTTGTGCTGCTAAGAGCAATATACTGATCTGCAAAATCAACGCCAGCGGTCATAACACCGATTAATGGCATAATCAAATCACCGACCATAGAGTTCACAATAGCCGTAAACGCCGCACCCATAATGATACCAACAGCCATGTCCATAACATTACCGCGTGCAATAAAGTCCTTGAATTCCTTCAACATAAATAGATTCCTTCTAATTAGAATTTCATTTTTTATAATATTTGAGTGAGCCAGACCATAATAAGTAGCCGTTTATTTGTCAATCATAATAGTGCGTTATAAGACATCCTTATAAAACACCACAAAAAAAGCCCCGTAAAATTTACGGAGCTTTTAAAACTTTAAATACTGATCAAGCTTAGCGTTCGCCGCTCATCAGGCTCAGAATACTCTGGAACATCGCCACAAAGCTGATGTAGAGAGACAAGGCAGCAGACCAAGCCAAGCGGCTATTGATCTCAGCCGGGTTACCTGCGTGATACATTCTTTTCACATTTTGTGTTTCATAGGCCGTTAAACCTGCGAAAACCAAAACAGTTATAATGTTAATACCAAAATGCATCATGCTGGAATATTCGATGAAATATCCGGTCACGCCAACAATCACAAGACCAATGATCGCCATGAACAGGAATTTCCTCATCGGCGCCAAATCTGTTTTAGTCGTGTAGCCGAAGATGCTCAAGGATGCAAACATCGCCGAAGTGATAAAGAATGCCCGTGCGATGTCAGCCTTAGCAAAGGCCAAAGCGATGACTGAAAAGCTAATCCCGTAAAGCACGGCTAGACCGACAAAAGTCATCATCAATTTTTGAGATGACATTGTGGCCGGATTAAAACCAAAATATATTATCGCTAATGGTGCCAACATAACAACATATGCCTGCGGACCACCCATTAGCATGGCAAAAAGCGCAGGCGAACTGCTCACTACCCATGCGACGATAGCCGTAATCAACACACCTGCTGTCATGCGATTATACACACTGAGCATGTGGTTACGTAGGCCTGCGTCGTAAACTGTCTCCCGACTGGCGGGGCGAGCATAACGATCTGTTTGCATTTTTAATTCTCCAAACTGTTAAAAAACATAATTACGTTAGGTTATATACTGCATTATAGCAGAATTCAAAGATTCTTGTACAATATCAGCTATAAATTTATTCGATAGCATTCATGAGAAAGTTTCATGAGGGATGGCGTTTAATGTGTTACTAATCGCGTCTGCCTCGTATAAGCCACGGATTAACACGTTTTTCCTTATCCGCCCGCGGTGCAATACGTTCCTCTTTTCCAATCGGCGGCAGGCTTGCAGAATCAGGAACGGATGTGCCTGTCACTTGTGAAATCGCCTGAATACGCTTTTCAATCGGCGGGTGCGTGGCAAACACGCCCAAAAACGGCACGTGATTTTCAATGCACATCATGGCAATATCGTCTGTGGTTTCAGGAATACGGTCACGCCCCGATATACGCATGAGCGCCCTCATCATCCCTTCGGGGTTCTTGGTCATCTCTACTGCGCCTGCATCGGCCATATATTCGCGCCTGCGCGATAATGCAAAACGCATCAACAAGCTTGCCAAATAACCAAGCCATAAGATAACCGCAATAATGATCATCGCAATAATCGCGCCGCCACCATTACGATTACGTCGCCCGCCGACAAAAAACAAATTATAGCGGATATTGCTCCACACCAGTTGCGCTAAAAAGCCAAAAAGCCCTGTAAAAATAACAGTCACAATCAGCAAACGCACATCGCGGTTTTGTATATGCGCCAATTCATGCGCTAAAACGGCTTCAAGTTCATCTTTAGCCAGAGAATTCATCAAGCCGCGCGTAACTGTTACCGTAAAGCTATCTTTCGTGATACCACTAGCAAAGGCGTTGCGTGCATGTGTTTCGATAATCTCTAATTTCGGCAATGGCATGCCTTGCCCAATACAAAGATTTTCCAAAAGGTTATAAAGCTCGGGCTCTTCCTGACGTGATACGGGATGAGAATGCGCTAATTTACGGATCATACGGGTATGAAAAAACCATGCAATGGTAAACCAAATGGCAACCCCCGCGATTATCATCGGCGCAAATTCAACCGCGATATTATTGGCAAACCCCACAGACGCCATAGGATCAAGCGAAGGCAAGGTGGGGTCATTCCCCATAATCAGATTTTCAGTATCGTTATATGCACGGTAAACATTGGTGGAGCCTTGGCGGAACATCGACATGCCCATTGCCCAGGCAATCGCCCAAAACATCCCCATAATCAGCACAGGATACAACACCAACAACATAATACAGCGCAGGTTATTGTTCCAGATATGGGTACTTAAACCAACTGTCGTGGTGGCCATTTTCTTCCCGTTTGTAAGTTAGTCTAAAACTTAACTTCTGGGGCCTTTTGAACCAAGGCCGCTTCGGCTTCATCAAGTTCGAAAAACTCTTCTTTTTTGAAACCGAACATGCCTGCAAGCACATTAGACGGAAACTGCTCTGTCGATGTGTTGTATTCCGCAGTAGCATTGTTGAAGAAACGACGCGCGGCTGCGATTTTATTCTCAATATCAGACAACTCATCCATTAACTTCTGGAAATTCCCATCCGCCTTAAGATCCGGATAATCTTCCGCCACGGCCAAAAGTCCCATCAAAGCGCCGCCCAGAACATTTTCTGCTGCTACGCGTTCGCCTGTAGCGCCTTTGGCTGCACCAACTTGCGCGCGCGCGTCTGTAACATTTTGAAAAACTTCACTCTCATGTGATGCATAACCTTTTACCGTCTCAACAAGCTGAGGCACGAGATTATATCTCTGCTTGAGCTGTACATCGATGTCCGAAAATGCGTTTTCCCGTGTTTGTCTTAATGCAACCAAACGGTTGTAAAGAACAATAAATAGCACGACAACGGCACCTATAACTGCCCAGATAACCCAACCTTCCATGATTTAATCCTTTCACTCTTAATAAGGCTAAGCTATTTTAGGGACAAGAATCACGTTTGTCTTTATCTTTTTTAATTCAATCAATATCATAAATTATAATATGACTGTTTTTACCTCCACAGATTTTGCAAGTGCCTGCGCCAGCGGTGATGAATGGCGTGACACATCAAAAAATGTTTTGGAAAAACTTGAGTCTATCCGCACCGAAGGCGATGGATTTAACTTTGGCTTTCTTTATATTTCCGATTATCTTGCCGATGATGTCACCAGTATTTACAACCTTTTCCGATCTGTTTTGAAAATCGACAACTGGGTTGGCTCTGTTGGTATGGGCATTGTAGGCTGCAACGAATCCATGGTTGATAAACCCGCAATATCCGCAATGATTGGTCGTTTCCCCGAAGATAGCTTTCGCGTCTTTCCACAAAATGAAGACGATCAGGACGATCTGGAAAACAGCAAACCAAACCAAATATCACATGACGCAGTTGAACAATGGCTGATTGAAAACACGCCGATGCTGTCTGTTGTTCATGGCAATCCGATGTCTGAGGAAGACCCGCAAGAAACATTGCGCGATCTTGAAAATACAACCAACGGATTTTTGATCGGCGGCCTAACATCTTCGCGTTCACATCATTTTCAAATTGCCAATGGCGTGTTTGATGATGAAATTTGCGGCGTCTTTTTTGCCGACACAATCCCTGTCGCGACGACTTTATCTCAGGGTTGTCGCCCTATTGAGGCACATCACATCATCACCAAAGCTGATGAAAATGTAATTCTTGAGCTTGACGATAAACGTGCGCTTGACGTTTTACAGGAAGACCTGAAAGCATTAGCGTGCAGCAAATTGGGCAAAGAACCAAAAGACTTTACCAGCACTTTTGGCTCAATCGAAGCCAGCGATAGAATTCCTGATGAATTTAAAAGTCTGTTTCGCGGACAAATTCACGTTGCCCTGCCTTTATCGCAATCCGATCAGAAAGACTTTTTGGTACGTAATATAACAGGGATGGACTCTGATGAAGGATCCCTATCAATTTCAGAGAATATCTCAAGTGGTGAAAGCGTATTTTTCGTAGAGCGTAACGACGAGAGCGTCACAAGCGACCTTTCCAAAACACTCATCAACTTACATAAACGCATAATAGCCGAGCGCGGATCATTCGAGCCTAAGGGCGCGCTTTATATATCATGTATCGCACGCGGATTTTCAGAGGATCAATCACCGGAACAAGACGAAATGGCGTTAATACGTGATATTATTGGTGACATTCCTCTCACAGGGTTTTACGCAGGCGGCGAAATTAACAATGCGCGCCTATATGGATACACAGGTATCCTGACATTATTCTTTTGATATTACAGCAGCCCCCTATGCTGTAAAAAAAAATTGTACTTAATCAAGAATATCGCTATTGTTTGCCCTTAATCACAAGCCAAGAAATAGATAACAGTCAGGATTTAAAGCAATGATGATTAGAAGTTTTTTCAAAAGCAGTTTTTTGATATGCGCGGCGATGCTTATGTTCGTACCGCTTGTTCATGCACAAGATGACACATTATTACCGACACTGCCTGATCCACTGCAAAATTTAGCAAATGATGGGGCGCAAGTAAGATTTCTTGGTAAAGATGAAGGTGTTGACGGCTGGATTGCAATCAAAAATGGCCAAGAACAATATTTCTACGTTCTTCCGAACGGAAGCTTTGTTTCCGGTATCTTGTTTGATGCAAAAGGAAAAACCATCACAATTAATCAAGTTAAAAATCTGCGCCAACAAAGCGGTGGCATTCTTGATACATTGGCAGCCGACATCCCAAAGGCAAACAATGTACAAGATGTGAAAGAGGCGCAAAAATACGAATTTAAAACGCCGTCAGAGCAGCTATTCTTTGATATAGAAACAAGCAACTGGGTGCCGATTGGTAAGGCCGGAACACCTGTTTTCTATAGCTTTATCGACCCCCAATGCCCGCATTGCCACGCAATGATGGAAAAAATTAAGCCCTATATCGACCAAGCAAAAGTTCAAGTGCGCATGATTCCTGTTGGCTTTAAAGAAGAAACACGGGCACAAGCGGCGTTTTTGATGGCAACACCGTCCCCTGAAACCGTATGGTGGCGCCACCTGGAAGGATCATCTCCTATTCCTGCAAGTCAGGAAATTAGCCAACAAGGTGTACAGAGAAACTTATCGATTATGCAATCTTGGAAACTCAGCGTGACGCCGCTTTTGATTTATCGTGGTGTTGATGAAAAAGTAAAAATTATCCGCGGAGCCCCTAAAGACATAGAGGCTTTGATTGCTGATCTGGGCGCGCGAACGTAAACGCGCCCACTCACTCTAGAGTACATAAATAAGGATGTAGACCCAATATGAAACGTGCAGAACTTCTATCCGTTATTATGCATGACATTGGCCTGCCCGTAATTCAGGGTATTGTCGAAGTTGCAGAAGGAAAATCCGAAGAAAAAGTTGTCGAAGATGTCACAGAACTTTTGAAAAAGACCATAGACAATGCCGAGGAAATCAAAAGCCTTCTCGACCTTTTGGAGGATGAAGAAAAGGACGTTTCTGTGCGCCTTAACCTTGCGACATTATCTTGTCATATTATCGCGGCGTATTATCAAAAAAACAAACGTCTTCCAACCGAAGCCGAACTGAAACGCTCCGTTTCATCCGTTGATTTGCTACTCACTTTTTCTGAAAACTACATCCCCATGGAGCGCCTTGATGGTGTCTTCCCGGAGCATTTACGCGGGCTTTCACCGTTATCCAGAACCGTTGCAAATCTTGTTTACCTTAAATATTACGTACCGCTTATTGATGCCGTTGCTGATTTTTCATTCGGAAAAACAAAAACAAAAATGATACAAGACGTGTCAGAAAAACTTAGAACAAAAGCTTCTGATCTAACAGGTGTTTTAATGGGCAACACGGTACCAGAGCATGAACAAAAATCCAGCGAACTTCTTATCTTGAGCAGTCTTATTCCGCTTTATTGTTCGTGCCATGAAAAAGAAAAAGAGCGCATCATGTCTCTTGATGAAAAAACACGCAATGATGAGGAAAGCGATACGCAAATCGAAAACATTTGGAAAATTTTCGATAAACGTATGGAAATGCTAACACTTCTGGCAAAGCATATTATGCCAAGTCACTTTACAGATGATGATATCGCCGCCATAGAAAACTTATTCACCGATGATGTTGGTTTTGTTGAAATTGAAACTTTGCATGCCGAAGCAAATAAAAAGAATAAAGACAAAAGCGAAGATGAAAAAGACGATGATGAAGATGGTGAGGGCAGTGAAAAGCCTAAGAAATCAAACGCATCCAAGTCTAAAACTAAAAAGAAAGCACGTAAGAAAGTCTCTGCCGGCGGCCCCATGGGCTTCTATTCGGATAGCGGAGACGACTCCGACGATGATGAAGATGAAGGTCACGAAGATGATGATTCTGATGAAGATCCGATGACATTCTTCAAAAACAGTGACTGATTTTTCAATCTGTGCTTCACTTACACAAGAATTATTAATGAACATCCGTTAGGAGCTTTATTTTGGCTGCTACAAAAATTCTTGCCGCTTGTATTATGATGGCCGCACAAACACACGACGTGCCGCCTGCATTGCTTGTGGGGATTTACAAGGCAGAGGGCGGAAAAGTCGGCCAAGAAGTTAAAAATACCAACGGAAGCTATGACTTAGGCCCGATGCAAATCAATACAATTTGGCTGCCGGAGCTTGCGGGGCATTGGGGTATCAGTGAAAAAGAAGCGCACAAGCGCGTGCGGGATGATCCTTGCGTTAATACCGATGTCGCGGCATGGGTTTTGCGCGGGCACCTCACAAGAACGAAAAATTTGGGCAAAGCTTTACAACATTATCACTCGAAAACACCAAAATTTGGATTAAAATACAAAAAACGTGTGATTAATCTGATGAAAAAAAACGGTTTAGTTAAAACTGACCGTTAATCTTTCAAGCGTAAGCTCACAGTGACATTGCGCCTTATTACAATAACAAAACAGGTCGTATATATATGTTATTTTAAAAAAAAGCTTTCTAAGAAAGTCAATAATATGTTTAGTTATTCTTGATTTGCGTCGCAATTTTGTCTAATATTTCCAATAGACTAAGTTGTCTTTGTTTTAGGGTTTTATATTATTATGTCTCGTAACTTTCTTATTTTGCCATTACTTTGTGGTTTAGCACTTACCTCCGGTTGTTCATCAGATAATACTCAAACATTCAGTGTAGGCAGTCCTCAGATTGTCGCATCGCCCGACAGTGTGTCGATGATGCTCGCAGAATCTGCTGATCGTGCCTCTGCTGCTCTTGAAACGCTCGCAGCGGTCGAGCAAGCAAGAACACCAGCAACAGCGATGTCCCCGATTGGTGATGTCCCTCAAGAATTACGCCGCACGATTACGGTAAACTGGGTTGGCCCCATTGAACCTATTGCCAAAACTCTCGCAGACCGTGCAGGTTATGGTTTCTTGGTTTTGGGTAGTGAGCCATCCGTTCCTGTTGTTGTTTCCATTGATGCCGAAAACTCACGCGTTGTTGATGTACTGAGAGATGTCGGCCTTCAGCTTGGTAAGCGCGGCGATGTTAAGGTTGATGCCCGTGCCCGCATGGTTGAGATTTACTACGCTCCTAATGCAGGGCTTGGCGGCTAAGAGAGGTTTACAATAATGCGTTTTCTTTTAACTACAAGCCTTTGTGCACTAGTTGGCCTATCTTTTGTATCTGCACCACAAAATGCACATGCCTCAGGGTCTGTTCTCCCGACAGACAAAGAAGTTCCCCTGACGACTGCGGATGAAAGACCGGTTAAGCTGAAGGAGCTTGTACATTACGTTCCGATAGAAAGCGTGGAAGGTATTGAAGATCTTCCAATAGATATCAGGTTAGACGCACTTAAAGAAGCCGCTATCTCTTTTGGTGCACGCGGTGGCTTAGCAAAACGCACCTTTGAAATCAGACAAGAGATTGATTCGAGAACACGCTATCTTGATCGTGTTTTCAATTTTGCACAGCTTTTAGTGGCTGCACCGTCCGGCTTTTTAATTGAGCCGCCGATTATTACCGAATCCATGAATGCCATGTTGATTGATATTGACGGTCAAACAGCGGCGGTCTCCGATAAAATTTATAATATCATACGCAATGCGCGTATTGTATCTGCGCCAAGAACGTGGCGTCAGTATCTTGAGCGTGAATGGGGTGAGGTTATGCCTCCACCTGATATTCTTACGCCTCAGAACAACGAGGAACGTCAAATTTGGGCAACACACGTTAGAATGGGTTGGGAGCAAGGTTACCAGCAAGCTGATGACATCTTCAGAGAAGACTTGGCAAGACTGGACTCCGATTTTCAAGGTATGGTCAGATACAGAATGCTTCTTGCTCAAGGTATGGTTTCCCCCCCTTATGCGCTCCAAGTTGATCGTGGCGTAACAGGTGGTGGCGACGAAATGCGTGTTGGTGATCGCGCTGTTCAAATCACCGGTATCCCAGAGTTGATGACCGGAGCAGATACATGGAAGCCCGCAAGCCGGTAAGCCTTGTTAAGGCTGAAGATAGTCATGCGAAAACGTGGCCTGACGAGCCTCAGCGATTCGCACAAGAGGACATTGACGATTTCCTTTTGTGGTGCGTTAAGCAAAACTCTTCAGACATTACCATTCAAAGTGAACGTCCCGTTTATAACGAAATCAGTGGCGAGCTATACCCTGGTACATTTCGCGCCCTCGATGCCGCGGATATGGCTGTATTCTTGGAAAAATTATACGGACCGGAGGCTCAGGCACGTTTGGCATCAGGTCGAGATCTGGACGTTTCCTACGAAATCAGACCAGACCGCTATACACGCATTCGTTTTCGTGTGAACATCACAGCAATCTTGGTAAAAGGCCGTGACGGCGCGCAGATTACAATGCGTTCCCTGCCCAGTGAACCACCCACAATGAGTGATTTGAATATCGAGCAAGAAATCAGGGACGCATGGGCTCCTAGGCAAGGGCTTGTTGTTATCACCGGACCAACAGGTTCAGGTAAAAGTACGTTACTGGCAGCAGGTAACCGCATGCTTCTGGAGCGTCCGCGTGGGTGTGGTAAAATGCTGACATACGAGGCACCGATTGAATATGTCTATGACAGTATCCAAAGTCCGCGCTCTCTAGTGTCACAAACGGAAATTCCACGACATCTTCCAAATTTCGCGCATGGTGTGCGTAACGCCTTGCGTCGTAAGCCTGAAATTATCCTTGTTGGTGAGGCACGTGACCGTGAAACTATTAATGCATCTATCGAGGCAGCACAAACCGGTCACGCCGTGTATACAACAACGCACACATTAGGCGTTGCCAACACGGTTCAGCGCATGCTTTCAACCTATGAAATGGAAGAACGCGAGGAGCGCGCAGTAGCCCTGATGGAAACTTTACGACTGATTGTTACCCAAGCACTGGTTGCCCGCATTGGCGGTGGGCGCTGTGGTGTTCGTGAATGGATGTCGTTCCCTGATGCTTTGCGTGAAAAGCTTATGGATATGCATTTTACAAAATGGCCAAATGAAATTCAGCGTGCAATCCCCCAATTTGGGCGCACTCTAGAAAACTCTGCTGCCAGAGCATTTGAGAGCGGTCAAATTGACAGGCGCGCTTATCTCTTGCTTTCCAGCAGCACAGGTGCTTAAATATTAACTCTACATTAGCGTTCACGAGATATACTATCTCATCGTATTTTTTTAAGGCAAGGAGACTTTCTTGGTAAGAGAATTAGAGAACATTGAAGCCAAAATGAATTGGCATTGGCGCGACTCAATGCGTACCGTTAGATTTATGGGCTTTGATGCCCGCGTTGCTTTCCTAATTCCTATTTGGCTTCTGTATTTAAGATGGTCGACAATCATTCTTTCCTTTGCCGTTTTCTACACCTTTAAATTTCTTGAAAATAAAGGCCTGACCTTCCCTTCTGCTATACGCGCGCTCCGTAGTTGGTTAATCGGACGTTCCCGCCCCGGCATTCTTGGTTTAAGCAATCATAAATTTATTGATTACGGTTAGAAATAGCGTTGAGCACGCTGTTTTTTCCTTTTAAAGCAACGAATTGACTTAAAGACTTGAATTCTCTTGCATAGATGGATATTCTCTTGATGTTGGCACATAGAGTGCCGCTATTTGTATGTTATTGTTATGCATCGTTAATTACGATTGGGAATCAAAAAAATGTCTTCTAAATATAATCGCTTTCTCCTCTCTACATGTTTGCCAGTTATGGCCTTAGGTCTATGTCTATCCGCACCGTCTGCACATGCAGGTTTTGAATGGACACCACCTGAGAAAACAGAGCCGGTAAAAGTGATGCCCGCACCTGAAATGGACATTCCTGAACCTGTAGCCGTTGATCCTGTGATGAGTGAAACACTCGAAGATACTGCGATGGAAGTCGAAGTGGAAATGGAAGAACCTCCAATAGCCATCACGGTTATTGAAGAAGAAATGGTAGAACCGGAGCCTGTAGAAGAAGAAATCGCAACTGAAGTAGACATTGAAGACGTTGAGATCGTTGTGATTGAAGAAGAAAACGCACCTGAAGAAATCGTCAAAATTGCAGAAGAGCCTGCGCAAGAAGAAATGATTGAGGTCGTTGAAGAAACTATTCAAGAAGAGATTATCATTGTTGAAGATGAAAAAGACATCATAGAAGATGTCGTTGTCATCGAGGAAGAGGTCATTGTCGAAGAGCAGCCCATTGAAAGCGCAGCGACTGAACACCCACAGGAAAAAATCGTTATAGAAGCAATGGACGTTGAAAATTCTCCTGCACCGATTAAAGACATGCCCGCAAAAAATGAAAATGCTTCAGCGCAGTCTTTGACAATCAACCCTTACCCTCTTGAAGAAGAAGAAAAATTGGCAAAGGTTGAGCCGAAAGAAGTCATTCACTGGAATACGCCTGAGACCTTTGATGTAATTGAAGGTTTTGGTTCAGACATGCCGCTGGCTTTGGCCTTGCGTCAGATTGTGCCACCACAATACGCATTCTCATTTGGGGATGGCGTAAATGCCGGTATGCGCATTTCGTGGCAAGGTGGCAATCCATGGAATCAGGTTCTCTCTGATGCACTCGCCCCGCATGGTGTCGCGACATCGGTAAATAACAAAAAAGTTTTACTGCGCCTCGCAGAAACAACCGAAGCAGAAAGCTCCACTGCAGCAAACACCGCTCCGGAAATGGCAGAAGAAGCACATCCTGCGTTTGAAGCTGACGTTGCTTCGATTGATAAAGTCGACGTTACAGAAGAAGCCGTTGAAGAAATATCAGAGGATGTTTCTGAAATGGCCAAAGACGTAGAAGAAACCGTAGAAGATAATGTCGATGCCGTACAGGACGCTGAACAAGCGCCCGAAGAAGCCATGAATGACGCATTGAAAGAAGTCTACGGAGATGAAGCGTCAGAAGAGCCGATTTTGGATACTGAACCGCTCAATATGGACACTGCAGATGACAAAGGTGCATCCAATTCTATGGTTGAAGAACTTCTGGAACCTATCGAAATGACGGCCGAAGAAGAGGACGTAATACCAACACCTGATATGGATAAGCTCTCACAAACAGCAGAAGAAGCGGAAGAAAATATTGATGCTGTTGTACAGCGCGTTGGCATTAAAGACCCCGGCCCTGTAGAAAGCACGCAGCCAATGGCTAGCGATTTAGAAAAAAAAAACTAAATCCTTAGACGAATCCAACACTCAAATTCAAAATACAAAATCAGACAGTGAACAAAGCGCGCTGTCTGATACTCTTTTGGGTGCAGATGAGAAGACCTTGAATGAAATTGCGCCCTCTGCAATCACATGGAATGACAATAAAAGCACGAAGCCCGATCATTACCGCACAATACCGAGCAATAATGTGCGCGTGTGGCAGGCGAGAAAAGGGGCAAGCTTAAAAACTGTTATAAAAGAATGGGGCGCGGAGGAAAATATATCCATCTCATGGAATACAGATCAAACATATAAAATCGATCAAGACACCTTCATCAGCGGAACGTTCGAAAATGCCCTCGACGTATTATTATCGAAAGGCCTGAAAAACGCCCCTGCATATAAAATCAACGAGGCACCTTATCAGCTTCAAATTGGATCGAATCGCTAACCTTCTGAGAATTGAAAATTTAAGCTAAATTATCCCGCCAAGAAATTCGCCAATGACAGATTTTGCGTCAAAGACGTCACACTATAAGATGCTTGTAATTGCGTTTGAAGGGTCGTAATACGCACGGCAACCTCATTCACGTCAACATTTTCGACACTACTGACTGTATTGTTTAACAGTTCCCTTTGAGCAATATGCGATTCCTTTGTTTCCGTCATCTGTACACGCACAGTTTCCAGATTAAAGCGCGTCTGATCAAGCTCATCCACTGCAGTGGCTGCACGTTGTGCCATGGCGTTATACAGCTCATAAAAACTATCCTGCTGCTCAGCCGCCGTTGCGCCGGGGGCGCCTTTGGCATCCGGCACACCGGGATATGCACCATCCTCATAAACATCAATGATCGGTGGTAAGTTCTCATTCTTCATCACAGCAAGAACAACCATCATATCCCTGAAAGCACTTTCATTCGCCTTGGTTGTGTATTTAAACTCAGAATTTTCATCGGCGCGAATAAAAACCTCGCCCGCTGTATCACTACTAAGCGCGCTTGAAAAACCAATGGTCGCATCGGTTATCGCATCCGGATTACCGTTTAGTGCCGTACCATCAAACAGATCACTGATAAGGTCCTCCGTGGTGATGGCACCATTTTTCCAATCTGTTATCAACGTGGAAATCGTTGCATCCAACAGGCCGTTATCGCTATAAGGCTCGTTCAAACTATCCGCCCCCGCAAGCAGGTAACGATCCCCCTCCTTCGCGTTTAGAAGCTCATCAAAAAAATTAAACAAATTGCCAGCATGGCTGATGGCTGATTGGAAATCAGAATCAAGAACGGCGGATGTTTTACCAACCTTTATCGCATCATCCTCAGGCGTTGCAGGATCATCGAACAGAACATCATCGCCTTTTAAATGATCACCTTCCTGCAGCAAATTAATCAACGTATTGGAAAATTCACCGGACTGCGCCTGAAATTCTTCTATCGCGGATAAGGTCAGACTAATGGTCGTATCTGCGCGCTCAATATTATTGACGTAAATACTAATCGAGTTCAATTCAGTGCGTGAGCGCAGTGACGTTATCGCATCACTACCCAGCCCGGTATAGCTTTGCGATTTTTTACCTGTTGCCAGTTGTGTAGAAAGTTCGGAAAGCTGGCTTTGCTGCAATCCCAAATTCTCTATTTGTCTTAAGGCCAATCCCAGTGTGGAAATACCCGTCATATTATAATCCTTCCTTCACTTACAAGAGTGCTAATAATTCATCAAAAATTTCATCTATGGCATTCACCACCCGCGCCGATGCGGCGTATGATGTTTGCACCACAATCAAAAGCCCAAGCTCTTCATCAATATTCACTCCGGATTCATCGATAAATTGCTGCTCTAACAGGCCTTGCAACGTACCCTCGTCCGTAGAACGTGCATTAATGAGTGATAATTCCTGTGCAACCTCATTCACAATCTTTTGGGAATAATCCTTAAGCGTAAAAGCCGATGAAATTTCGGAATCAATATCTGCCAACGGCCCTAAATTCTGGGAACGAAATTCAACAAATGTGCCGCTGCCAACGGCCGTTTCAGATTGATACGGGTTATCCACCAAAGGCGATGTTTCATTAATCACCCCCGGCGATACGACCTGATATGTTCCGAACAAGGCCTGAACAATATTCACCCCGTCATCAACGGACACGCGCCCCATTGTCGTACCCGCCAATGATGCACCGGATGTTTCAAACGGCCCGCCAGAGATGCCGATATCGCCGCCAAAATCAGGGTTCGTAAAGCTGTTACCCGGACGGAGTGATAAAAACCCGTTTGCATCAATCTGCGCCGCTAAACCTTGCACCGCGTTCAGTTTTGCAAGCAATTCCACTTCAGTATCCAGTGGCTCAATCGTAATACGCACAGGGGCATTATTGCCGACACTGACATCAAAATACGGATCTTGCGCTTCGGACGTGGACACGCCAAGCCCCAAAAAGTCAAACCCTTGCGGTGATAATGGTTCAGTTGGGTCGGCAAGAATTTGAATATCGCCGCCGCTTTCAATTACCAATTCACCATTCGCGCCGGCCGAAACAGAAACACCATAATCCGCGACAGCATTCGCGAAATCAACATCCGCCATGATGTGATCAACCAAATCTTGTGCGGCGCTTGTCCCTGTTGATACGACAGTTCTGAGATCAATTTCAATGTCATACGGCCCGCCGCCAATATCCGGATCATCAAAACGAAGAATGAGTGCGTCCGTATCAGCCGGCGGCGTTCCAAAGACATCTGTCCCGCCTGCATTCACAATATCAGCAACACTGGCATAATTCCCTAAGCTCAGTTGACTGGCAACGCGGTTGGTCGGTGATAGGCCAAGCCAATCTTGCAGGGTCGTCGTACCCGTCGCCGCTGCCCTTATATCAATAGATGTTGCCGCATCATTATTAATCGCTGTTTGGTAATTTACATTGCCAAAAACAAATTCGATAACCCTACGGATAACATCATTCGCACCGCTTTGTATTGTCGCACCGCTTGTCCCGCTTTGAATAAGGGTTTGATCATTCCTAACGGCGTTATTCACCTGCATGACAGACGCAAAGCCAACATATTCAACCGACACAGGTGGATCAACGGAAGGGTCTGGCGGTGTATCGGCAGGGATATTGCCGGAAGCATCGGTAAACATCCGCAGGCCCTGAGCCTCGAACCGCAAGGCCATTTTATGGGCAAGCTCATCAACTTGCGCCATTTGCTTTGGCAAAGTCGTATCACGAAGCTCAATCAAACCACCTAGCTTACCGCCCAGATTTCGGTGCGTAATATCAATGGCATTCGCGTTTTCCTGCGGATCACCAACAAATATACCCGCCGCACCATCAGGGTAAGCCGTTGTCGCCGATAATGGTGTTGGCCTAAACACAAGGTTTGTCGCCGTTTCAGAAACCAGCTCTACGCCCTCTTTTGTTTGCACAACCAAAACACCGTCACCGCGTGTAAATGTACTGATCTCAATTAAATCGGATAAGTCTTTAACGGCCTGCCCTCTTAAATCTTGCGCGGCAGCGGTGGTTGATCCGGAAACTGTAGCAAACCTTATTTCCGAGTTCAGTTCCGCAATTTGTTCCATTAGATCATTAATGTTTTGAACGGTTATCGTCGCATCTTGCTGAACATCATTGCGCAAATTGGTATAAAAATCGGCGAGATCATTAATTTTGTTCGCGGTATCAATGGCCTGATCAAGTGTATCAGTAAGCAAAAACTGATCATTCGGTGAATTGGCAAGAGCAGCAAAGGAATCTTGGAGTTTCGTAACCTCTGACGCCACCGAAATATTCGCGCTTGGGTTACCGTGAAAACCATCAATACGGTTTAAATACTCGGACTGGACATCATAAAAACTGACCGCGCTGACCTGCGTCCATAGATCGCGCTCTAAATTAAGATCGACATTGCGTATAATTGTCTCGCCAACAACTCCGATGCTTTGCCCATCGACAGTTCGGGAGCTTTGAGGCAAAATTTTCCGTGTAAATCCTTCCGTACCAACATTGGCAATATTGGTCGAAATCACATCTATTTGTTGCTGATTCACCCGTAAACCGGACAATGCCGACGATAAACTGGATAATCCCATGCCACATCCTCTTACTATTACACAACGATATATCTAACGCACAACCCACACATGTGGATTGCTTTGATATACAATGCAAAAGGGATGCCAGTTCTGTAGGGATGGCAAAAACTATATAAAAAGGACTATTAGGAATTCAGACTTAGTTCTGACCCTGCGGCTCCTGCATGGCTTCGAACATACTTGAACCAACATCTTCAACGCGGATCTGTAGCTCTTCTTCGACCAAAACGGCCGTCAGCATTTCACGACGCAATAAGGATTCAAAGCGATCACGCTGATGCATTAAGGCAATCGCATCCAATGACGCACCAATACGCTGCACGTTCACCGGCTTATCATACAAATTTGTATAGAAATTAGGACTTTGATAGATCTTTTTGGTTAAGACTTCCATTTGTGCGTAATAACTTGGTCTTTCACCAAGCATTTCGTCGATCTGCTCCTCTACCGTCAAATCAACTGCATCGGTCACAGAACCGTTACCGTTCATATCCAATGGAGTCATGCCAAATTCACGCATCATGGCCTTCATGTAAGCCCAACCGGCATCTTCCGTTAATGTTGCAGGCGCCGGACGAACTGTAACAACAGGAACCTGACCAAACGCAGCAGGCGTCGGAGCCGTCGCTGTCGCTGTTGTTGGAATCCCTGCGGGCGCACGTGCCTTCATACCGACAAGGTTAACAAACGAAGTATGCGCAACGCCCATTTTGGCCGCGTAGCTTCTGGATGCAAAATGTCCTCTCGGGTCTCGCTTCAAGGCTTCAATATCTGCGATATCAAAGGTGGTTGGAAAATAAAGATGTTTAGCCAGTGCAATAATATCTTCTTCATCATTTGTCGTAGCAGTATCGGTAAAGTCCACATCAAGGGTCAGTTTCTTATCCAATGTACGCGTGTAATCAATATCCTTGTTTAAACGCTCTACGTTTACGCCCGTCGATGCTGCCGTGAGAACGTTACAAAAGGCCTCGGTTGCTTTACCGGAATCTTTAGTGTCACAATACTTATTGATATAGCCGTTTTGCTTCGCGTTTTCAAAAACAGCCATACCAGCAGCCGCGACAGTATCCTTAACGCCTGTATATTCTTCAATGAGGAGCTTATTTAAGAATTTTTTATCAATCTCAGCCTTCGTTTCACTGTCTGATACACTTCTCATAAAGGTACCGATACGACACATTTGTTCACTTGGGTGATAATCTTTGTGTGCTCTTGCCATCAATTCCTGATGCTTTCTTTGTGTTTCCAGTTGAATACTGGCATCAAAGAACATACCGACAATTTGAGTTTGCAAAACCATAACAGCCGAGAGCTCTTCCGTCATTCTGATGAGTGCCCAAGACCACCGCGCCTGCACAGTTGCAAGATCAGATCCACTACTGTCACCAAACAAACCAAAGAAAACTTCTATCTCACCCGGATCAAGAGAACTTAAATCCCCATCTATGCCTGCATTTTGAAAAGCCAGTTTTAATGCCGCCTCATCCTTACCGGACGTGCCCTTTTTCGACCTATTTTTAACATCAGCAGAAAACAAACCAGCCCAGTCCGCCGATAAATTTTCCGACTTATCTTCTTGTTCCAGAACAACACCAGAGAACTCATCAAGCCCGGACGCAGCGACTGAAACGTCACCTGTTGATTTATCAAGATTTAGCAATATACGAAGCATTTCAGCAGATGCTGCCTCTGCAGTATCGGCGTCCGGTCCACGCAAGCTAAGTTCATACTTAACGATTTCTTCTGCTTTATCCTTAATCATCGCTTCATTAAGGGGTAAAGAAAGAATGCCATCCTTTTGGATTACATCTTTGCTTTCGGCAACGACCTCGGAACCTGAAAAGATACGGTAACCAACTTCTGTGCCAGGAACAAAATCATGAAGTTTTACTTCTGCAACAGGCTTTTTAGGCAATAAAAATCCGGCACCACTCCATTCAAACGCAGCGAAAGCCACGACTGCACACGCAGAAAGTGTCATAAGTAACGATTTTTTATGCTTCAAAATACGCATGTTTAAAACCTCATTCCTTCAGCGTTACGCCTTCCGTGTCAAAGGCACGGATATTATCTTCAACTTCTGTTTGAAGCTTCTCAACCGATAGTTCCAGAAGAACTGACAAAGATGATTCTGTTCTCAGATAACTTTTCAGTAGATCAAACTTTTGAATAAGACCGATTGCCTGCATCGCAACACCTTTACGTTCCACGTTGGCAGGCTTGTCATATAAATTGGTATAGAATAGCGGGCTTTGATAGGCCTTCTTCGTAAGAATTTCCATCTGCGCGTTATAGCTCGGATTGACGCCAAGGAATAAATCAATCTCGGCTGCAGGAATACCTAATTCTTCAAGGTATGCGGCTATAAATGCTCGAGAGCCTGCGGTTCCCTCACCCTTCATTGCCATCAAAGCATTGAAGCTGTTTTCTGCAACCTTAGTTTTGGCAACCGCCGCACGGAAATTCAAATATGCCTGTTGCGCATTAGAAACATCATCATTCGGGTTATTTTGCAAATCCGCAGAATCAATACGTTCAAAGGAATCAAACCCGTACAGGTTATTCGCCATGGCAACAACCTCTTCATCGTTTTCAGACGGGTTACCACCGGCGGTAAGATCAAGCTCGATTGTCCAAGGATTCTGAATTGTTCTTTGGTAATCAATATCTTTGTTAAATCTGTTTTTAACTGCACCTGGTTGAGGTGCTCTAAGATCAGGACACATAAAGTATAATCCGTTACCGTTATCGAACGTATCACAGAACTGGCTTTGGAAACGACCTAGTCTTACTGAAACATCGCCCTTAACACCGGATTGAGCGGCCGTGTCAACATGACCCATAAATCTATCCGTTGACCTTTCATTCAAAATCAACGCATTTGTTTCACCTTTACGTTCACTTGCAGAAAGGCTCGTAATGCGCGTTCCAAATTCACACATACCGACACTTGGGTGATAATCCTTATTAGCCCGTGCGTGTAATTCCTGCAGAAGACGCTGTGTTTCAAGCTGCTCTTTTGCATCCATAAATTTCCCGATTGTCATGACCTGCAACATACCAACGGAAGACAGCTGCGTCCCCATATGCATGAATGTCGGCAACATATTTTGTTCCCAATATGTAATATCGAACCAGATTAACTGGTGAAGGAAAAGATTGATCCAAATATAGATATTAATCGTCAAAGCCGTCTGAATCCACTGAACAAAATCTTCCGGAATAGTCTCCGTAAGACAAAGACAGCAATCATCACAGCAAATGGCCTGAGCAGGCTCAGGTGCGCTTGTCATCACCGCGGCCATACCGACAAAGATGATCGAAAGGGCAAGTATGACCTTAAGAGTTCTGAAACTGTTTCTATTAAAAAATGAAATCATATCTCTCTACTAACCGCCTCCCAGAGCTTTGATCTGGTCTTCCACCTCATTTTGGAGATCCTCAACAGCGAGTTCCAACAAAATGGAAACGGTCGCCTCTCCACGAAGGTGACTTTTTAACATATCAAATTTTTGCATGAGCTTAATCGCCTGAAGTGCAACCGTCTTTCTTTCAACATTTGCCGGCTTGTCATACAAATTCGTGTAAAAATCTGGGTTTTGATAAATTTTCTTTGTCAAAACTTCCATTTGTGCAAAGTAGCTTGGATTATACCCTAGCATATCCAAAACTTCCGGCGCAGGAACGCCAAGCTCTGCCAAGATATGTTCCATATAAACCCTAGAATTGATGGGGCCACCAGGTACATCTTGTACAGTTACAGCCGCAGGCGTTGGACACGTCACACCATCACCTTCAACACATGCGCTACAGCCCGTAGATCCGGAATTCGCAGGATCATGACATGCGCCCGCGCCCCCCGATGGCGCAGATGAAACCGGCGCACCGGCCTTCAATGCTGCAATCGAGTAAAGACTATTTTCCGCGACACTTCTTTTCGCAAGAATCGCACGCATGTCCAAGTATAATTTTTGCATTGCTGATACCGCTTTATCAGGATCATTTTCCAAAAGAATGGCGGGCGGTCTCGGAAAGATTGTATGTCCAAAAAGGTTACTGGACATCGCCATAAGATGTTCTTCATCTTGATTAAGAATTTGTGGCGATGCTGCATAATCAACAATATCTTGATTGGTGAAATCCAGCCCGATATTCCAAGGGGATTCCATCAGTTCAAAGTAATCAATATCTTTGTTCATACGCAACCTTGCAGGCTGATCAAAGGCAGCATTGCCCCACGAAACAGTGTTTGTACAAACCGCCTCTAGCGCACTTTGCCTATCTTTCTCATTACAGAATAACTGAGAAAATTGTCTAATTCTATTGGCATGATCAAGGTCATTACCATACTGACCAGAAGCTTCACCTTTACCAAGCTGCCTATCTCTGGAACGCTTGCTTAATATGATAGGAAATACTTCATTTCTTAATTCAGTAACGGCCAAGCTTTTAACAACGGAGCCAAACTCACACATACCAACGCTAGGATGATAGTCCTTGTGCACCTTGGCACGCAACTCTTGCAATAACCTTTGCGCGTCTAACTGACTTTCGGCATCAATAAACATACCAATCATCATGGCTTGCTGAAGGGCCACAGCAGTAAACTGCGTTGCCGCCTCCATCATAACGGGCAAAATACTTTGTTCCCACATTTCTTGAATAATAAATTCTTCCACACGCTTAAACTCACGATCAAGATAGCGGTCAAAGTTATCTTGAGATTCTTGCCATATATTGGAGTCAGCACTAGAAACAGCAGCATAACAGCTATCACATGCCCATGCTTCTTGCGTTGAAGAAACCCCCGAGAGGAAAACAGCCAACAATAAGCACAATGCCACTGCACCGCGCTTTAATTGTTTTAAAAAAGTAATTTTTGACTTCATAAACATCACTTCTTAGTTTTCGCCTTCATCTCATGACCAACGCTTTTCTGAGTTCTATTAAGCTCACTCGACAACATAACAGACAACATCATTTCCTGACGAAGTTCGCTTTCAAACAAAGCCCGATCAAGCATTAACTCTATCCCCTTCATGGCAACGCTTTTACGTTGAACATTGGCTGGGGTGTCATACAAGTTTGCGTAAAAATCAGCATTTTCAAATATTTTCTTACCCAAAATCTCCAACTGAGCATAATAACTAGGGTTTTCGCCGATAATTTCAAATATCTCATCATCAGTAGCCGTTGGCATCAAATCTTTCATCACGGCCGCTAAATAAGCTGCAGTATTACCGCCCGTTGTTGCACCACTCGTACCGGCGGCCTTCATTGAAAC
Organism: uncultured Micavibrio sp.; assembly: GCA_965263215.1. Taxonomy (GTDB): domain Bacteria; phylum Pseudomonadota; class Alphaproteobacteria; order Micavibrionales; family Micavibrionaceae; genus UBA1672. The sequence continues at coordinate 504,575 of OZ253663.1, read as the reverse complement.
GATTGAATTAAAGCTATTCATAGCGACATCACGTTTCGCAACAACACTTCTAAGGTCCATATAAAGCAAACGCGCAGTGGGGTAATCATCCAATATATCAAAGGAGAGTTTTCTGGATGGTGCCGTACTCCCATAAAGGTTTGCAGACAAGGCCAAAACGTCTTCTTCATCATCAGAAAGGTTAGGAGCAGGCGGCGAACTAAAGTCAATATCCAGCGTTCTGGGCATTTCAACCAAGCGCGTATAATCAACATCCATATTGACGCGCCTTCTGTCAACAGCGCCCAAATTCAGACCGGCACCCGGACCATCTCTGTCACAAGCATAATCCAAACCGGAACCGGCACCTTCCCACCCATTATCCTTGGGATCACAATAAGTACCTACAAAATTACGCCAGCGCCCCTCTTTATCACCAACAGATGCCCGCGCAGACGAACTACCTTCCGTACCCAACTGGCGTTCTATCGCCCACTGAGATAAAGCAAGCTTGTTAAGATGTGCGCGCTGCTCTGACGCCGCTAAACTTCTGGAATTCGTTCCGAAATAACAAAAATCATCACTTGGGTGATAATCTTTGTGCGCCTCTGCATGAAGCTTGAAGAAGAGACGCCTGGTTTCCAACTGATTTTTAGCGTCAAAAAACGTCCCAACAACCTCAACTTGGAACATACCAAACGCACCTAAAAACTCTGTCAGTTCCGCGACTGCACGCAACCAGAAATCTTCGAAGAAATCTTCCACAATCCAGTTTTCTTCCATGTTCAGAAGCTCTTCAATATCATCTTCGATAATACCGTCCCAAAACTCCTGAAGCAGATTCAAGATAAAGATCGTAATGATCGTGTCACCGGGGATACATAAGATACATGGCGTACAAAAACTAAATGCGTCTGCAGGCTTCTCACGCGTTGTTAATATGGCGCCAGACAAAATCGACACAACAGCAACAACAGCAATGAGTCCCCTAAATCTTTTTAGGAAACCTTGCTTTTCATTATTTTTACCATTTTTGACAAACATACAGTCAAAACACCTTTATATAGCTTTAATCTCTTCCCTGAGCCGAAGATATACCGCGGGCCGCCTCTCTGTGGGTCGCCCTCAATTTACTCGCCAGTAAAACAGAAATACTCATTTCACGCCTAATCTGACTTTCATAAATCTCACGATCAACCATCAACTCAATCGCCTTCATCGCCACTTTCTTACGGCTAACATTTGCGGGCGAATCATATAATTGCGCATAAAAATCAGGATTCTGATAAAGACGTTTCGCAAGAATCTCTAATTGCGAATAATAGCTTGGACTATGACCGATTAAATCAAATATATTTCCAGCGCTAACAGCGGGATCAGCCGGCAAAAGCTGCGCCATAATCGCACCAAGAAAACGTCGAGTTTGCTTTGTATCCAACACGACCGGAGTCACCAACGGATCAACTGTTGGCTTAGTGCTGGCACCGGTCATCGCATCTGACGTACCGGATGATTTAAGCGCAACAATTGCATTAAAACTTGCTTGAGCGACCCCTCTTTTCGCCGCAACACTACGCAGAGCAAGATAAAGTCTTTGCGCCGTCTCACCATCCAAAATTGCATTTGAGAGGCTTCTGGAAAGAACACGGTGACCATAAAGATTTTTGGAAAGCGCGAGAATGTCTTCCTCCTCACCAGGCTGATAAATAGGCCCAGTGTACAACGGCGCAACAGGCAATGTTGTCACGTCCAGCGTCGTATCTGTAAGGTCCATATTGATCGTTCTGGGCACATCGATCAAGCGCGTATAATCAATATCCCTGTTATATCTATTATGATCCTCCGCACCGACATCCGACCCCGTGCCGGAACCATCATGGTCACACGCAAGAATCAAACCAGTGCGCGGATAACTACCGAGATCTGTTAATGGTCGGCTCGCTGGCCCGATAAATATTGCATAATCCTGAAAGTTGTTATCAAGCGGGTCACAATAAGTGTCCACGAACTGATCCCAGCGCGCCTGATAATCTCCCGTCTGATTTGTATTGCCTGCCTGATTGACATTACCAAGCTGACGCGCCAAAGACTGATTCGCCAAAACCAACGCATTGAAACGCCCCTTCGTTTCTGTTGCCGCCAAACTTCTTACGTTTGTACCGAAATAACAGAACGTTTCACTAGGGTGATAATCCTTATGTGCCTCAAACTGAAGCTTACGCAAAACTCTTTGCGTATCCATCTGCAGTTGCGCATCCAAAAAAGAACCAACAATTTGCGTGTACTGCATTGCAACGGCACCCATTTGCGTTGCCATATCCGCCATCGCAGGTACGAATTCATTCTCCAACATAACCTCGATAAGCCAATCTTCAAAAGCCTCAAGATCGTCATCAAATTCATCTTGTGTATTTTGGCGCAAGTCATCATGCGCCTGCGTAATAAAGTCAACCGCCTGATCACAATCACTCTGCGCACAGGAAAAGCAACAGGCCTGCGCAGGTTGCGGAATAAACAATACTGACAATGTAAGGAGAAGCAAGACAAGCGCAAAAATCCTCAAGAAAACTTTTGGAAACAATAAGGTATCTTTCGCAATGTCCGCTTTAATCATTAAAAACTCTTGATCGATAAAATGTCTTCTTCATGCTGCACTATTTTGAAAAAACTTTCAATTATTTTCAAATGTGAAGCCACTATTTCCGCACGCGTATTAAACACCTTATCATAGTCATAAAGTAAAAAGCACCGAATATTTACGAAAAATTAGAAAATAATCTTTATTCAAATATTGTATGAAAGTTATTTTTACGACACAATGCATTCTGTATTGATGTATTTACAGAGTACTCACAATTAAGAAATAAAAATTCAAAGCTAAGCGCACAGGTTATATAAGACACATGTTAAAGAAAAAAGATAAAGACGAGAAAAAAGGCCCTGAGATTAAAATGGACAAAGAGGTCTCCTCTGGTCTTGGTACGGTTGTCATTCGCAATGAGTTTTATCGTGATGGCTACAGAAGCCTCCTTAAAATGACGCTGATACAAAGTGCCGTTATATTGGGTCTCGTGGGCGCGATGTATTATATCGTCAAAGTTAACCAGCCGCAGCACTTCTATTTCGCCACAACGGAAGACGGTCGACTAATTCCGATGGTTCCCCTCAGTCAACCGAACCTGAGTACGCCCGCACTTATGTCCTGGGTGGCACAGGCCACCACAGAAGTCATGACCTTCGGATTTAATGATTACAGGCGCCGACTACAGGAATCTTCACGAAATTTCACGAAACGTGGGTGGGAGAGCTTCACACAGGCTCTGCAAAGATCGCGTATTATCGAAATGGTTGAAGTCAATCAGCAAATTATTACCGCGGCACCGAAGGGTGCGCCGATACTCCAATCTGAGGGCTTGGTCGCCGGCCGATATCAGTGGGTTGTCGAAATTCCAATCGTATTAACGTACCGATCTGGCGCGAAAACATCCAATACAGGACTGCTTGTAACGGTAATCATTGTTCGTGTGCCACGCCTTGAAAGCGCCAATGGCGTTGGGATAGAGCAATGGATCGCTATGGCGCGTTAATAAAAAAGGTAAATTTTTTTCGCTATTATGTTGATAATGCGTGACAATTATAAAAAATCGATGTATCGTTTATAACGTTTTTAGAGTATCTGGGTTAGAAGATTCATGCATTACAAAAACTTTTCACAAGAAATTTATTCAATTCTCAATGGCAGAATTTTGGGTCTAGGGCTCGTTCTGGGTTGTGCCGCCGTAATGGTCGCGCCAAACCCCTTACATGCTCAATCCGAAATGACAGATAGCGAGTTATCCGAAATAGATGCTTTGCCTGGCGACACTTCAGGCGAAGACACTTTCAATTTCGATGATGAGGAATTTGAATTTGAAAAATCAACCGAAGAGTTGGAAGACTCTTTCCGTAAGGAAGCTTTTGATCAGGCGTTGAAGACGCTTTTGCCGCTTAAGCCGGATGAGATTAGGACTCTTCTTGAGCATTTCGACAGAACAGTCGAATCTACACAGTTGCCTGTCCATCCTTACCCGCGCCCCGAGTCTGTTGTGCAGAATATTTCACTTGACCCTGGTGTTGCGCCTCTTGTTGTAAAGTTGGCTTATGGGTATGTTACAACAGTAAGTATGTTAGATTCCTCTGGCGCCCCTTGGCCGATTGAAGATATCAGTTGGGTTGGTGATTTTCAGATTCAGGAATCTGAGGTGTACGAAGTAACGCATATTTTCAGAATATCTCCTGATACAAAATTTGCGCACGGCAACCTTTCTATGCGCTTGATGGGTTTGAATGCGCCTGTAATATTAACATTTGAGACAAACAGAGATGTTGTGCATTATCGTCTTGATGCGGTTGTTCCCAAAAAGGGACCCGGCGCAAGCACGCCTCTTATTGATCCGGGTGTAACATTGACGTCAGGTGATCCTGATATGTCGATCGCCTTGAGTGGTGTTGTACCAAGTGACGCCGAGCTATTAGATGTGGCTGGTGTTGATGGGCGCACAACTGCGTATATTTATAATGGCCTAACATATGTAAGAACGCCTTTGACTTTATTGTCTCCAGGCTGGGATAGTTCGGTGACTTCTGCCGATGGCACAAAAATATACGCCTTGGAAGAAACACCTGTAATTTTACTTTCTGACCGGGGGCGTATGGTGCGTGCCCGTCTTACTGCGCGTGAGGGTTTATTAGATGAATGATGATCTCGATGAAGAAATAATCGGTGCTGACGATGGTTTTGATGAATTTACTCAAAAATCGGGTCTGGGCGAAACGATAAGACAAAGCCCTGTTGCTAAAATTGGTATCGTTGTTGGTGCGCTTGCCCTCATTGGTTTTGTTGCTGTTACTTTTAGCGGCGGTGAAGAAGAGGAGACGATCTCGATCGTTCCTGGCGGAGCTCAAGTGACGTCCGTACCGGGTACTGATGAAGAGGTTGCGCCAGCTTACGTTGAGGCTGTTGAGCAACAAAACGAAACTGTGCTTGATGATGCGATCGCGACTGGTGGTAGTGCGATCCCCGTTCCTATTGAAGCCCCGGACACACGTCTGGAAGTTCCTGAAATACAAGAAGAAACAGAAGATCCTTTGCACAGATGGCGCCTACTCCAAGAAGAGCGCGTTGAGCGTCAAATGAAGAGTAAAGAAGCTGATCCTGAGCCTGTCACGGTTCTTGATGCTGAGCAGCAAAGTGAAGCCATTACTAATCTAGCTGAGTCTATGGCTCAACAAATGGAGTCGGTTTTGGCCACGACAAATCAAGTCAAAACGTTTACGACCAGAGTTCTTATTGAATATAATGAAGAGGACGAGGCTGCTGCCGGTAATGGTGGTGGTAATGGTAACGGCGGAAACCCGGGTGACCCAAACTTTTCTGAAGTAGAAGAGGTTGAAGTCATTATCCCTGCAGGGAAAATAGTTTACGGTCAGTTGTTGCTAGAAGCTAATTCCGATGTACCTTTCACAGTATTGGCGCGCATGGTAAGCGGCCCACTTAAAGGTTGGAAACTTCTAGGTAAGTTCACCGTTTTAGATGATATAGAAATGCTTGGTATCACGTTTGCGATTGCAGTAAATGAAGAAGGAAAGCAATATGACATTAATGCTGTTATGTTGAACCCGGACACTGGTCTGGCGGCTTTGCGTACAGATGTTGATCACAGGTACATCAGACGTATTGTGTTGCCTGCTGCTGCTGAGTTTATTTCAGGCTATGCTTCCGCGATTGCAGAATCTGGCCGAACATCAGTCTCTGTTTCAGGTGAAACTGTAACAACCTCAGAAGAGGAAACGGACGACAAGCAAGAAGTAGCTACCGGTGTAGAGGAAGCTGCGGACGAAATATCTGAAATTTTAGACGATCTTGCGGAAGTGCCTATTAAGATTGTTATCGCAGCGGGAACGCCCATCGGCATATTCTTCACGGAAAATGTTGAGGAATCAGAAGAAGAAGGCCTATAAGAAACGCCTTTAGGCGATCATTTCAACGGGGTAGATTTTGTTCTAATGCACAAATCCAATGACTTTAATGATGATTCGGACGATGATTTAGAACACGAGCCTTGGGATGAAGATGCCTATCTGGATCCCCCTTCTTATCAAGATGAGGAGCCCGCCTCCTTCGAAGAGCCGCACGATCAGGTCAATAAGAAAAAGGAAAGCTCTAGATTTCTCCTTCCGATTTTCTTAATAGGCATCTTGGGCTCAGGATATTATTACTACTCGAGCAGCACCAAGAAAATAGACCTGCCACCAATCGTGAACTTAGAGCTGCCCCAAGCAGACGCACCTCCATTGGCCACGAGCGAAAATGATCCCCCGAAAGATTTTTCGATAGAGCTTCCAGAACAACAAAGCAACGCACAAAATCCTGAAGAAAAGCAAGTTATATTAACCCCCCTACCGGACAATACATCAAACATTCAGCTTCCCCCTCTTGTGGTTAACGAAAATCAAGAACCATCAAACAAAGACGAGGAGAGTATTCTCCCCCCTATTGCATCGGATATAGAAAAGTCACCTTCAGCCGCCCCTATAGAAGAGCAGGACATCCTTTCCAGAACGGAGGAAGTCATTGATGTAAAGGAAGAAGAAGAAGAAAAATTAACCCATGTTCAAGATGGCACGACTAAAACCAAAACCGACGATTCGGCTGATCCTCTGAAGCTCGATGAAGATGCGCACCAAAAACAAGTACAAAAGCCTGCGATCAAAGAAAAAATCAGCGATACCAATGAGGTTGTGACAAAACCACCCTCTATCACCGATAAGATCGTATGGAAAATAAAAGGCGCCAGCCCACAAAGTGCTGTTATATATAACAAAAACAGCGGAGAAACCCGCTCCATTGAGCCAGGAAATACCGTAAAAGGATTAGGGCGCATTAAATCCATAGGCAAAGAAAATGGCAAATGGGTCGTTATCGGCACCACAGGGCGCGCCGAACAATAAAAAATAATTTCCTAAAAATTAACTTTGCATGTATAATATGGTAATCAAAAGGGCGTAATTACGATAATAAGTTTGCTGTACGGCACTCATATGTGTTGTAATGGTGTGGTATATATGCAAGGAGCAAGAATTTAATGAAGAATAATCTATTTTCTCTACTTTTTGGGTTGTTTCTCTCAATTATCCTTTCGGATGTAGCCTTCGCGCAAGAAATTGACGATATTGGGCAAAACATTACCGAAAGCGCGGCATCCTTGCCTGGTCTCATCGCCGCACTCGCATATGCCGGTGGTTTGATTATGGGTGTTACTGCGATCTTTAAAACAGTAGATCACGTTACAAACCCCAATCAGACTCCAATCAGCTCTCCCGTTATACGATATCTTTTAGGTGGTGCTCTGTTTGCATTGCCTATCATTGCTGAAGCCGTATCCGTTACTATTAACGGTGGTACAGCCGCAGTCTTTGACCCGACGGTTGAGGCCGCAACGTTTCTGAATAGTCTTTTTGCTGGAATTACGACCATTATTGGGTTTGGTGGAAACGTTAACGGTGTTATGGATCAAATGATTGATTCAATTGATTTCATGCCCGGACTTGTCGCTGCAGTCGGCTATCTTCTTGGTCTTGTTATTGCTGTATCAGCATTATATAAAACCCGTGACCACGTTGAAGACCCTAGCCGCGTTCCTTTGAAGGATGCGATTATTCGTTATATTACGGCCGGTGCATTATTTGCATTACCGACAGTATTTGAGGCAATGTACACAACAATTTCTGATGGTGGTCTTGGCTTTTTCGGCGCACTATTTGCCCTTATTGGTGGTGCTGGGTTTTTCTATTCATCTGAAACAAACTCTATTGAATGTCTGACATCTGTCTCACTCCCCATCGGGACAACCGTTGGTGATGCGATTTGTTGGGCAATGGCAAGTGCAAGTGCTCTCCCCGTTTTCTTAAGCTCAATTTCATACCTAATCGGTCTTGTCCTTGGTGTTTGGGGTATTTTGAAAGTACGTGACCACGTTGTTGATCCTTCACGCGTGGCCATTTCCGAAGGTATTATGCGCTTAATTGCGGGTGGTTTGTTTTTCTCACTACCTTTCCTGACTGCTGTGTTTAAATCTTCCATGGTAAATCTGGGTCTTTTAGGTACGACTGTTGTAACAACAAACTTTGGTTTCAGGTCAACCGTGACGGCCGCAACATGTACCGGTACGAATTCACTTGATGAAGCAATGGGCTGTTTTATGCTCGACATACTCGGGCCATCACACGTCGTATTGAATTTCTTCTGTTTTGTTGCCGGTATGATTTTCATCATGATTGGTATCTCAAGACTGATTAAATCATCACAAGAGGGTGCAAGAGGTCCCGGTGGTATGGGCACGTTTGGTACATTCATTGTAGGGGGCATGCTGCTTTCAGCAACAACGATTTTACGGGCATTTTCTTCTAGCTTGTTTACAAGCCCCGTAACATTCACGTTTGCATCTATGCAATATACAACAGGCATGAGTGTTGCTGAAACACAAGCAGCTTATAATGTAATCTCTGCTGTCCTTCAGTTTATGATCATTATCGGAATGCTCAGCTTTGTTCGCGGCATGTTTATTTTACGCGATGTCGCCGAAGGCAAGCAACAAGCATCCACGATGGCCGGTATTACACACTTATTAGGTGGTGCTCTGGCTGTTAATCTGGGTCCTATGCTTAATGCTGTGCAGCAAACGTTGGGAATCACCGCGTTCGGCATTAACTTTCTGCCATAAAATTTTCACAAAGATACGCCTAAGTATTTGTTATATTTGTAAAAAAAAATGTGGCAATATTATGGCAGGTCTGTTAGAGTAAGATATAAAGTAAGTTATCAATTGGTAAGAGGAGGAACATAAATGTTCAAGAAAACCAAAACTACATACTATAAGCTAGGTGCAGCAATGACACTTGGTATGTTGACAACATCAGGCGAAGCAGAAGCGGCTAACAACTTCGGTTCTATCGCTGGTAACATCAACGCTTCGATTTCATCACTACCTGGTTTGGTAGCGGCGTTAGCGTACCTATTCGGTATTCTACTTGCTGTTCTTGGTGTATTGAAAATCAAGGATCACGTTGAAAACCCAACACAGACACCATTGAAAGACGGCGCTATTCGCTTGCTTGCTGGTGGTATGCTTTTCGCTATTCCAATCTTGCTAGAAGCAATGGCTGAGACACTAGACGCTGGTGCTGGTGGTTCAGGTGCATCTGCAACTGGTCTACAGTCTGTATCATTCGGTACTATCTAATACAGTCAGGTGGACATGGGACAATTACCCATATCACTGGGGCTTTCAAGACAAAAATTGGGAGCCAAAAAGACAAAGAGCGGAGCCAGAACTTCTGGCTCCGTTTCTGGCGTTCAAAATGACCCTTTGCTCACAAAGGAAATGAAGCAAAAAATTCATACGCGCGATGACCATGAGTGTCAGTGCTGTGGCTTTAAGTCAAAAAAATATCAAGATATCCATTTTATCAACGGTGATGAAAATGATTTATCCGAAGATAACCTCAAAACAATCTGCATATTCTGCCATCAATGTTTTAACCTTGATAAGGTCAGCGTTATGCGCTCTGGTGTTTTATTATGGCTCCCGGAAATCAAACAAGCTGACTTGCACCACATTGCACGCGCCGTTTATGTCGCCCGTATTTCTCAAGGCCCTATCGCAGATGCCGCCCGCAAGGCCTTAGATGGTCTCATGCAAAGACGCGAAGCCGTAAGAACACGCATAGGCACGGATGACCCTTATATTTTAGCAACTGTTTTAAAAGACTACCTTACGGAATCGCATTACAATAATCGTGACAAAAAAATTGATGGCGTAAGATTATTCCCCCTTGATCGCCGTATCATCAAAGAGGCTGATCTGGAATTTAACCAATTCCCGCAAATTTTGGCATATTGGCGCTCCAAAGACGGGCCGTTTGGTGGAAAAACACCTCAAAAGTGGTTTGATATTTATCATCAAATCCAAGCAGCAGCGTAAATAGTTATACTTTTTTTTTCATAACGCCCAATGAAGTGCTTCTTTGGCGATTTCTATGGTAGATTATCTTAATCTGTTATATAAATTTTTATGATTATAAGTTAGAATTTCTAAGATTTAACAAGCGGAATTAACAAAAATATCATCATATGAAATTATCCGATAAAATATTAGCCCCCTTTCAAAAAGCGATGAAACTATCTGTTTCCTCCTTCATACGCCTTGAAACCATGGAAAACGAGACTACACTTGTGTCCACAGACGGATCTCTTGTTTCCTATGTTAAGGTCGAAGGTAGTAAGCAAATTATCGGTGACGAAGAATATCAGAATATTGTTAAGGCATCTAATATCAAAATTGGCGCTCGTTTTGACCGTATCGGACATGCCCTACAAGTTTACTTTACGCGAGATCCCAACAGAATTAGGCAAACACTGGAAGATCAAATTGCACCGAGCCGAAAAAGCTCGGAAAATATCGGCATGGATCTGGAAGATCTGTTTGACGAAAAAGTCAATCACCTCTCTAAATTTCTAACTCATGAAGAGCAATATTTCGTTTTGTGGACACGCCCATCCTGTTTATCAAAAAACGAAGTTAAGCGTGCTGGTGAAAGTGCAAAAGAAGAAGGTAAGGAATGGGTGCCTGCGGCTGGCGCGCAATATCCATACGGTGTTTTAGAGCCTCTTCGAACACGCCATAAAAGTTTCATTAGCGCCATGATGACGGCCTTTGAAGAGCTGAGCATTGAATGTCAATTACTTGAAGTTCACGATGCTTTAAACGCGGTGCGTAGTAATCTGTTCCCTGATCGTGCCAACGATAAGTGGCGCGCATGTCTCCCCGGCGACCCCATACCGCCAAGAGCGCCACAAAGCTCGGTTGATATGTCTGACATCTTATGGCCCAACCTTCCTGGTCAGCTTACAGCCGGCGATGCTAAAGTTCTTGGTAAATCCGTCGTCAGGATTGGAAATTTATTGTGGGCTGGTGCGGATATGTCCTTAGGGCCCATGGATGCAACGGCTTTCCCGGTATTTTTGAACCGCTTGGTTGAAGCCGATATTCCCTTTAGAATTTCATTCTTAATTGAGGGTGGCGGCGCATCATCCATTGCGTTTAGAACATTTGCCGCAACCATTATGGGGCCGACCAACGCCGGTAATAAACCGATTAAATATTCCTTGGAAAGCTTGGCAACACTTGCACGACAAGAACCGGTCGTGAAGCTACGTATTTCTTTTGCGACATGGTGTAAAGTTGAAGAAAAAGATCAAATCCTTGACCGCCTCTCTGTTCTGTTACAGTCCTTTGAGAGTTGGGGATATTGTCAGGTTAATGAATATTCCGGTGATCCGCTAGACTGTGTGATGTCTTCTGCTATGGGTATCCATTGTGCAGGAACGGCGCCTTCAGGTATCGCCCCGATGATCGATGTTATGCGTTTATTGCCTTGGCAAAGACCGTCCAGTCCGTTTGAAACAGGTGCTATGATTTTCAGAACACCGGATGGGAAAATGTGGCCATATCAAACTGGTACAAACCTAACCACAACATGGTTTGACCTGATATTTGCGCAACCCGGTGGTGGTAAATCCGTTCTGTTGAACACCCTTAATTTCGGAACATCTATTACACCTGGCCTTAGTAATTTGCCATTTGTCGCTGTTATCGATATTGGCCCGTCATCGTCCGGCCTTATATCATTGATTAAAGAAGCGCTTCCGCTCAGCAAACAGTATTTGGCATCTTATTACCGTCTGCAAATGGCGCACCAATACGCGATTAACCCGTTCGACACACAACTCGGCTGTCGTTACCCACTGCCGGATGAACGAAGTTTCCTCGTTGAACTTCTAACGCTTCTAACAACCCCCCCGGGCTATGACAAACCTTATGATGGTATGCAGCAGCTTTGTGGATTGGTTGTTGATGAAATGTTCCGCTGGCGTGATGATGGCGCAGCCAATGCTGAGGCACGCCCTTACCTTCCGCGCTTGGAAATGGAAATTGACGCCGCCATCCAGAAACATAACATCCACCTACCATCAGACCCATTCTGGTGGGATATCGTCGATAAAATGTTCGAACTTGACTTACCGCACTTAGCAAACGTTGCCCAACGTCATGCGGTTCCAACATTAAACGATGCGATCACATCATCCAGAAAACCGCAAATTCGTTCACTTCTTGATGAAACATCAGTTGGTGTTAGTGCCGAAAGTGTTATTGGCGCGTTTGAACGTATGATCACATCAGCCATTCGTGAATATCCGATCCTATCATCTGTAACGCAGTTTGATATTGCCGATACGCGTCTGTGTTCTCTTGATTTGATGGACGTTGCCCCACAAGGGGATGAGGCGGCAGACAGACAAACATCTATTATGTACATGCTTGCACGTCATGCCTTGATTCGCTCATGGTGGATGAGTGCGGACACACTTCAAAATGTGCCCGAAAGATTCCGTCAGTACCATGCCTTACGTTTGCAAGAAATTGGCGAGACACCTAAACGCTTGAATTTTGACGAATTCCACAGAACAAGTAAGTCAAACTCGGTGCGTGCACAGGTTATTCGTGATGTTCGTGAAGGTCGTAAACGTGGTGTTCAAATCGTTCTAACATCTCAGCTTATCGATGACTTTGATAAGGATATGGTCGACTTGGCCACTGGTGTCTGGATTTTGGGTACAGCGATTTCTGATAAAGCTGTTCAAGATGTTGTTGATCGCTTTGGTCTTTCTAATACTGCGCGACATGTCATGAGATTTAAGCTCACCGGCCCTAAATCGATCGGCGCGCCGGCTCTGGTTGTTATTGGTTCAACATCCGGTCGCTACGAACAGCATATTTACAACACGCTCGGCCCTATTGAACTTTGGGCATTCTCAACATCTGCAGAAGACGTTGCCATTAGAAATCGTCTATACTTGGTTCTCGGCGCAGCGCGTGCACGACAAATGCTCGCCATGAAGTTCCCGGGCGGTAGCGCAAGGAACGAAATCAGAAGACGCGTACTTGCCGACAGTGAAGGCGGTGATTCGCGCCAAGCTATGATCGGTGCCGTTATTGAAAAAATTGTTGAAGAACTTGTCGAAGAAAGTAAAGAAACACAAGAGCTTGAAGATAGCAAACGCATTAAATTAAGAATGTAAAATATAAACATGGATGATAGCGAAAAAGAAGAAATTGCTAAGCAAACAGTCGTTGAGGATGAAAAGCCTAGAGAAACGCTTGCCGACAAACTAAAAGCACAGAAAAAAGCTGCACGCAAAAAAACAATAAAAAGGGTCGCTTTATACAGCTTTCTCGCATTTTTTGCTTACGCTCTATGGTTTCTTTTCAAGCCATATAAAGCATCTGCGCAATACGGCATTTGCCGAACTGTGTTAGAACTAACGGTCTCCTACCCATATTCTATTTATGTCAGTGAAATTAAGCCTAAACGTGATGGCTCTCTAGAACTTTGGTATACCCATACAGACGCTTTTGGTGAATACCGGATGGAATCTTTTAGATGTAAAATCGCCGTCAACCCACAAACAGGGACTTTCGAAATCTCTGAACTTCAGATGCACAAGGTGACGATGGACCCTGAGAAAGTCGCTTTTTTGAACAACGCTATGCCCTATTTCAATGAAAACCCCCTTATATTAAACTGGCCGGCTGAGCTACCAGACTCCATTGGCGATCTACAATTCGAATTTGATGCTTACAGAAGAATTAAGCTCGACGACATACAAAGATAAAGATAGATATGCAGTATAGAAAACTCGGACGCACCGACATCGACGTCAGTTTAATTTGCCTCGGCACTATGACATGGGGGCGGCAGAATACGGAAGCCGAAGGCCATGAGCAAATGGATTACGCGTTGGAACAAGGCGTAAACTTCTTCGATACCGCCGAAATGTATGCCGTGCCGCCCACTGCCGATACCTATGGTAAGACAGAGGAAATCATCGGCACATGGTTCGCCAAAACTGGGAACCGCGATAAGGTTATTCTGGCCTCTAAAGTCGCAGGCCCCAGCCTGCCTTGGATACGAGGCGGAAAATACATTATTGATCGTGAAAACATCTTAAAGGCCGTTGAGGATTCACTTACCCGCCTGCAAACTGATTACATTGATTTATATCAACTGCACTGGCCAAACCGTGGCTCCAATCATTTCGGACAGCACTGGTCGTTTAATCCGCAATTCCACCTCAGCGAAGTCGAAGATAATTTCCACGAAGTTTTGGAAACAATGGCTGAGCTTGTGAAAGCAGGCAAAATTAAACATATCGGATTATCAAACGAAACGTCGTGGGGCACAATGAAATGGTTGCGCATGGCCGAAGAAAAAGGCCTGCCACGCATGGCCTCTATCCAAAATGAATACAGCCTGCTTTGCCGTTTATTTGATGGTGATTTACAAGAAGTCGCCTTGGCCGAACAATGCGGCCTTTTGGCTTGGTCACCACTGGCCACCGGCATGATCAGCGGTAAATATCTGAAAGGCAAACGCCCGAAAGGCTCCCGCTGGACACTTCAAAATAACTTACCGCGCGATAATAAACTCTCTCAAGAGGCCGTCGCGGCGTACATAAAAGTTGCAAAAAAACACGGCCTTGATGTGTGTCAAATGGCTCTGGCCTTCGTGAATTCACGCCCCTTCGTCACCGCCAACATCATCGGCGCAACCTCGATGGAGCAGTTAAAATCAAACATCGCATCCATTGACATCACGCTGTCCGATGAATGCTTAAAAGACATCGAAACCGTCCGCAGACAATACCCCGCGCCGTATTAAGATATTTTACTCATCCCCGCCTGAATGCTATATATACTCTATCATACAGCGCATGAAGGATAAGGTTTGGATATGACGGATAAGAACAATTACAACAAAAAAACAATCGGCGATCACATCTTAAAGCCCGAAACATTGATGATGTCCTACGGGTATGATCCGAAGCTTTCAGAAGGTTCCGTGAAGCCGCCCGTATTCCTGACGTCGACCTTTGTTTTCTCTTCCGCCGAAGAAGGCGAAGAATTTTTCAACGTTATGTCAGGGCGCAAAGAAGCCCCCGAAGGCGAGACTGGCGGCCTGATCTATAGCCGTTTTAACCACCCGAACGCCGAAATTATCGAAGACCGCATGGCTATTTTAGAAGGCTCGGAAAGTGCGGCTGTTCTCTCCAGTGGGATGGGCGCGATCAGCGCGGCCTTGTTCGGGTTTTTACGCCCGGGCGATGTAATTATCCATAGCTCCCCGCTTTATGGAGGCACAGAAACCCTGATTGCCAACACCCTCTCAGAATTTGGCATCAAATCCGTCAGTTTTCATGACGGGCTTAATAAAGACGTCATGACCGAAGCCTTCGAAGAGGCAAAATCAATCGGCCGCATTGGTATGGTGTTCTGCGAAACCCCTGCCAACCCGACCAACGCCTTGGTTGATTTCAAGCTACTGTCTGATCTAATCGACCAAACCGAACAAGACACAGGCCATCGCCCGATATCGGTGTGTGATAACACCATGATGGGGCCTGTGCATCAACGCGTTGTGCCGCAAGGCATTGATCTGGCGGTGTATTCCCTGACCAAATATATTGGCGGACATAGCGATCTGGTTGGTGGCGCGGTATGCGGTAGTAAGGCTCTGATTAAAAAGGTGAAATCCATGCGCGGCTCTATGGGGCTTAACCTTGATCCGCATACATGCTGGATGATTTCGCGCTCACTGGAAACGGTGGCTATTCGTATGGATCGCGCCGCCGAGAGCAGCAGAGCCATCGCGCAATGGCTATCCGATAACCCCTATCACGCGGTAGAGGTTTACCACCCTGATTTTATTGAAGACCCTGTATATAAGGAAGTATATGAACGCCAATGCACAGGTTCCGGCTCCACCTTCTCTTTTGTAGTCGATGTACCAAAGGCACAAATATTTAAATTAATCAATGCGTTATCATTGTTTAAATCTGCGGTCTCATTAGGCGGGACGGAATCCCTCGTCTGTCATCCGGCCTCCACGACGCATTCGGGCGTCGCCAAAGATTTACGTGATTTGGTTGGCGTTAAGGATGGCTTGATCAGGCTGTCGATTGGTTTGGAACATCCTGATGATATCATCGCCGATCTTGATAACGCCTTCCGATCAGTGTTCGGCGCGCAAGATGCGAAAGATGTGGCTTAATGTTTTAATTTCGCCAGGCGGACGCCGCTTAATAAAAACACGGCGATTGAAACAATGACTGTGTGCGTTGTGGGAATTCCCCAATATGCCATGCCGAACTTCTGAAAAAACAGTATAATTATCACTGTCATAATATAAGGCTGTATTGGTAACCAACTATACATAGCGGTACTTAACGTTAAAAGAATTCTCAGGAAAAACGTCTTTTGTTCTTCAGGTAAATCGTGAAATTTCACAAGCTGCACAAATAGCAAAGCCGTCAATACTATCAAAACTGTGAAATACACAATCTTTTGAAAAAAGAATAACATCAGACCAAACAGCCCGAAAATAGGATTCGTAACATCCTTAAACCCATACCCATCATTGCCCGAGCGAGAATAAATCATGGGCGGAATTTCTTCCCTGATCCATGTTTGTTGATCCGTTTCGAACTTGAAAATTGCCGGCAACGGATAGACCGTCTTCCATAGAAAAACCCAGCACGAAGACCTTGAACGACAGAACGTTATCGCCTGCCCTCTGGTTGGGGTGTATGCGACAACAAAGCCCCGCTCATTTCTGAATTGCACTCTACTAATCGGGAACATTCTTTTTTGTTCGTCGGCGTGCTTAGTCGCCAGCTCTATTGTAAGATGTTCGAGATTATTAATTTTTATGTGCCCTATTTCCTTAACTTTGTAATCTGTGTGAACACCTAAAAAAGGGTTTTTCCTTTCCTTA
Source organism: uncultured Micavibrio sp. (assembly GCA_965263215.1). Lineage (GTDB taxonomy): Bacteria > Pseudomonadota > Alphaproteobacteria > Micavibrionales > Micavibrionaceae > UBA1672. The sequence goes on along the minus strand of OZ253663.1, from coordinate 487,664 downwards.
GCCGCCATAGAGGTTGAAGACATAAAACAAAGAATAATCAGGACGAATATTCGAAACACTCTCATTGTGCATCACTTTTCTTTTTCGGCAACATCACCCAGTAATATCCGTGAGATTTCATTTTGCCGGCCATATCCTCGGCGTAATCGCCATAGCCCCAAAATACGTCCCCGCGCACAGGGCCTGTGATTGCGCCGCCCGTGTCCTGCGCCACCATCATTTTGCGCATGGGCGGTTGTTCTTTATCAGGATGCTCAATCTCCACCCAGAGCGGCAGACCGTAGGAAATGAGCGTGCGATCAACCGCCAATGAACGCAGCGCGGTCAAAGCCACACCCTCCGCCCCCAATGGCCCGTCCCCTGTGATTTCACGGAAAAACACATATGATTGATTGGTGTTCATCACCTCATCTACCCTGTCGGGGTTGCTCTGCAACCATTTGCGGATGCTTTGCATGGACACGTTTTCTTTGGTCAACGCGCCTATTTTAATCAGCTCCCGCCCGATAGCGTAATAAGGGTGGCCGTTTTGCCCCGCATAGCCAATACGCATCGTTTCGCCATCATTCATTTGCACAATGCCAGAGCCTTGAATCTGAACGAAAAAGGCGTCCACCGCGCTATCCACCCACAGCAGCACTTCACCCGCATGCGGCCAGTCGCCGGAAACGATTTGCTCGCGCGATTCATAGGGTTTCAGCGTGCCATCTTTCACCCGACCAGCGATACGGATGCCTTTTAAATCTTCACGGAATTGCCCTAAATGCACCATCACCAAATCATCGGGACGTTTATGAAGGGGGATATTGTATCTATCCGTCTTTGTGCGGGAGCCTTTTAGCGACGCCTCGTAATAGCCCGTAAATAACCCCACCGCATTCTCATCCGCACTCACCAGATGAGGCGTGAAATTCTCCTCAAAGAACTTTTGCAAGGCAGCCGCGTCCCAATCATCACCCGCCATGAATTTTGTGCATATCGCCTGCCAATCGCCGTACGTGCCTGCTTGCTTCAAAACACCAAACGGTTTATCGGCTTTGTTTTTTTGAATGCGGCTGCAGGAGCGATCAAACGCCTTGATAAAGCCCGCAAAATCATCACCGCTCCAGTTTGGAAGATCAGCATAGCTGCCCTGTGTCAGGACAAGTTCCGGTGGCTTATCTTCAGGTACGGGTGTCGGTTGTACTTGCTCCGCATCGTCGCAAGCCATCAGAAAAAAACATAAGAATAAAAGTAATTTGCGCATGCATTATTTGTATCATGCACGCCTGAAAACGAAAATCCCTAATGCGTATTGGGGATGGTCTCATTGTCATTGACGCCATCTTCGCGTGTTTCAACAATTAACCAACGCGGATCGCGGGATTTAACATCACGAGAGAACGTCCAAACATCGCGCATTTGCGTCACTTTATCAGGGTGGCCATGTACAATTTCGCCGTCTTCATCTTTCGTGACAGAGACTTCATCTGCCCAGAAACGTACAGTCACCAACGCCGTTTTGCCGCTGATCTTGGCTTCCACCACTTCTGATTTCTGAATAGACTGAATTTCAGTTTGCATAACCTCACCAGCCTTTTCGCGCTCGTCTATCGCGCCATTAAACGCTTCGAATACTTGCGGACTTAGAAGGTCTTGCAGTGTATCACGATCACCATCGGCGAAAGATTCAACCGTGAAAACAAACGCATCTTGCGCCGCCTGAAGGAAGACATAAATATCGAAACTGCGGTCTGCCTTAACAATAGCAGCAAGGCCGTCTTGCGCCGCGCGGTTCACGATGCCCATATTACCTTTTGTATTCTCGGCAAGCTCTTCAATCAAGGCGAGCTTATCTTCCGCACGATCACCATCTTGGCCACCAATGCCAACAATCTTACCATCATCACCCAGTTCCAGCTTAGGCGAGGAAATATGCGGTTCATCATCTGAACGCGTTCCCAAAATACTGCGCAGCCAGAAGATTAATCCGGCGGCAATCAAAGCATAAACCATTAATTCTACAGCCACTTGAAAATTCCCTTGTTTCGCGGTGGTTCTTTATTCGCCTGACCTTAGCGTGAATAAAATCATTTTACCACCGTTTTTAGTGTGATAAAGCTAGTGCCTACAAACGATATTAGGAAAACAGCCATGCCGTTTTTTGTACTTTTTATACTTATCCCGTTCAGTGAGATTATGGTTTTTATCAGCGTCAGCGATAAAATCGGTCTGGGCACTGCGCTGTTGTTCGCGTTGTTCACCGCTATCCTTGGTGGTGCCATTGTTAAATATCAAGGCATCAGAACCATTGGCTCGGCGAACCAATCCCTACAGAAGGGACAAATTCCATCGAAAGAATTGTTTGATGGTTTGTGTCTTGTTGCGGCGGGTGCGACGCTGATCACACCGGGCTTTATCACTGATGCGCTTGGCTTTGCGTTGCTCGTCCCTGCGTTCCGTAATAAATTGCGTGAGAAGCTACAGCAATCCGGCAAGTTCACAGCGAGTAGTTTTACCACAGGTCAACAAGGCGGCTTCCAAGACGCCAATGATAATGGCCGCGTTCAAGACCCAACCATTATCGAAGCCGAATACGAAACGGTAGATGACAAAGATCAATCTTAAGAAAAACCACGTTTAGCGCGCGTAATACTGGATCATGCCTTGTTCCAGTGCCTTTACAGACGGATCATCGCAAGGATATTTTTTCATCACTTCTTTTACACCGCGCACCAGTTTTGAAATACGTGCATCATTAAACAACGCATCCGTCATCAACGGATCGCCTTGCCTGAAATCAGAGCGCCACAATTTTTCAAAGTGCGGTGCAAGACGTCTGGGAATTTTATAATCATCATTATTCGTCCATGATGACCGTGAAATCTCAAAGCCAAACTCATTTTTTTTAATTTCGGTCGTGGTCTTGCTGACGCGGGCCTCTACCGGATCTGCCCCCAAACAGCCCTTATAAGCATTTTGATAGTCCAGCATATAGGTCGCAAAAGCCGCGTTCACTGCCGTTGTGTTTTTCGCCATACCGGCCATTCCCGCCCCTGCAGATTTACTAATCATGGACATGGCCTGTCCCGCCAGAGCGAAGATAGGTTTAAACCCTTGCGTATATTCTTCGTCCAATTTTCGTAACTCTGCCCAATCTTTACTGACCAGCGCATCCAGATATTCGCCTGATGGTAAAGAGCGGAACGGCGCATGGGTCTTAAGTTTTTCGCTCAGGAGTTTATCAATTTTCCTAAAATACCATTGCTCTAAATCATCTTCTAAGAAATATGCCTTTTCAAATTGTACGATTGCTTTGGCATTTGTGAGCGGCTCTATCACGTCATAAAGCTCATAATAAAGTGCTTTTTGCAGTTTTTGCCGTTTCCGGGTCATGTCCTCCCATTTTTTCGACAAATCACCGACACTCAAACCATCGCGATATCTGAATCTTATGCTTTCCGCCGTTTTGACATGCTGCGCAAGATCTTCAAGCGTTTTGTCTTTACCCTCAAGCTCACGATCCGCACGATCAGCCATCTTCGGAGCAAGCTTTGCGGCAACTTCGGAAGTGCCTGCCTTAAAGACTTTCGAAATTTTCTGACAGTCTGATGACGATGACAAATGACAGTCCATGCCATTATCAATATTGGTTGACCATGAAATCATATATTTCAAATGCTCGGCGTTACGGGCATTGCTTACATATTCACTGGACGCGCCTACCAAATGCTCATCCAATTTGGCTTGTACCAATTCCTTTGTATCCGGATATTCCCTGATCTGTGCAAGGGCGGTTAAATACATTAAATCAAATCTGTCTTTATAATTTTCCATCAGATCAAGACGTGAAAGACGCAATTCACGCTGTTTTTTTAATTTACGGCGCTCTGCCAATAAGGTTTTAAGCTTCCGAAAATCATGACCATAGGATGATATTCTAAAACTCTGCCAATGGGTTTGTATAAATGTAAGTTGCGTATCATCCAACGCGACTTCACTGGATACAAGGCCGATCATCCTGTCTGCCCATGCCTGTACAATCGGTTTTTCAAATCGACGATATTGCATATCTTTATAAGTACGTGCATCCGCAACCATATGAGATAATTGTCTGACATGGCCAGCCTTAGCCCTGTCCTCAGGAACACACGCATCACTCAACAGGCCCTGCGCCTTTTTCAAACCTTGTGAATCAATTGCGTCGTATGTCTGGCCAAACGCCGCCTTAAATTCAGGAATATCAAAGGTTTTTAGATTTTCCCACGAATATTTTGCGGTTTTACGAATATCGAGGGCAGCATCTATCCACGCCTGTACATTGCTTGGGCAGTTACCGCTTATCGGATCAAATTTGCGATCACTCAGCGCCGATAATGTTTTTTGGATATGGGCACGCTGTCCCGCTTGCGCCGGTAAAACAAAAACGGCTTTGGCAATCATAGAGCTCTTATATCCTGCTCGGCTTGTCCTATAAAATGTCCCTAATGCGCCCTGCTCCGTTTGTGCGATCTCGATAATAACTTCGCCTGTTTTTTCCCCTGATTGTGTCGTCAGGCTTGCCACACCGGTATATGGATCAAACTTACCATCTAACGGAATATCTATATCGGTTTTCAAATTGATTGAACTATGTTCCTGTGATTCCCCTAAATTCAACGTTCCTGAAACTTTTTCACCCTCGCCTTGCTTAACAGAAACGCTCACAAGCCTAAAAGATGATCTGCCATCAATGAGACCCTCAAATTTTTGATTTGGTTTTTGAAGGAATTGCTTTGCGGCTTTTTCCGCTTGGGCATTTGCGTTGCTCGAATCGTCACACGCCGCCAAAATAAAAATAGCGAGAGGTATAATCAAGAACATGAAACGGCGGGCTAGCATAAAGTCTCCAACATTTTTGTGATTTATTTCTTTTTAAACGAACGCCCGTTATCAGAAAACCCATAAAAACGTTCATTCATGCTTTAAATCCCATGGAACATACCAAAATGTTAGGGCAATGCTTGAGCAAAGCGCATTTTTCATGCTAACAAGAACGACTATTAAAAGAGACACAATAAAAAGGCACGCCATATCATGAGCAGTAAAAAAGACAACAAAGATAATAGCGAACAAGCCACATTACAGGCGACAGATCTGCCGGTAACCGTGCATGCACAATATGTCAGAGATATTTCTTTCGAAAACCCCAGCGCGCCAAACTCATTGCGTGCCGGCTTGTCCAGCCCGCAAATGGATGTCAATGTCAGCATGGATGCGCGCGAGCTTGAAGATGACGAGATCAAAAACCTGTATGAGGTTGCCCTTACAATTTCCGCAACCGCAAAACGCGACGATAAAACATTTTTTGTGGCCGAGGTGATTTACGGCATTACCGTATCCATCGGCGATGTTGTGCCGGAGAATCAGCACCACCCGATTTTATTCATTGAAATTCCGCGTCTGGCCTTCCCGTTTGCTCGCCAAATCATGGCCACTGTGACACAACAAGGGGGATACCCACCTGTATTGCTTAACCCTGTTGATTTTCAGGCGCTTTATATGGAACGATTCAAGGATAATCTTGATCCGGCAGGTCAAATGCAGGCTACCGGCACTGTGAATTAAGACTTAAAAAGTCTTTTATCACCTGTAAAACCAGATAAAGGCCGCATTTATGGCACGTAAACCCAATAAAAAGAAATTTCACATCCATCTGGTTTCTGATGCGACAGGCACGACCTTGCTTGGACTGTCACGCGCGGTTCTTGCACAGTTCGCGGGGATTGATCCGAACCAAAAATTTTGGCCTTTGGTACGCACAGACCGTCAACTGGAACGCGTCATACGCAAAATTTCCGATAATCCCGGCCCCGTAATTTTTACCTTCGTAAATGAAAAGATGCGCGCCCGCCTGACCGAACAATGTGAAGAGCTTGGCGTACCGTGCGTGGCTGTGCTTGATCCGATCATACACAGCCTGTCATCTTATTTAGGTATTCACGCGGTGGGTGTTCCGGGGCTTCAGCACACAATGGATGATGCCTATTTCAAACGCGTATCCGCCGTAGATTTTGCGATGCGCTTTGATGATGGTCGTTCATTGAAAGGCCTGAGAGAGGCCGACGTTATTGTAGTAGGTGTTTCACGTACATCCAAAACCCCGACCAGCATCTTTTTGGCACGCCGCGGCATTAAGGTTGCGAATATCCCATTAGTGCCGGGTGTGGATGTCCCTGATGAACATTTCCGCATCAAAAAACCGCTTTATGTCGGGCTTTCGGCGTCACCATCACGCCTGCAACAACTCCGCCAAACGCGGCTAAAAACGGACAAAAACGATGCGGCGGCCTTCAATGAAAATGCCTATCTCGATGAAGAAAAAATCGAGGCCGAAGTCCGTAAGGCGCGCCGCCTATTCACCGATCATGGGTGGCCTGTGATTGATGTGACCAAACGATCGATCGAGGAAACCGCCGCAGAGATCATGGCTTTATTACAAAATAAGCGTGATAAAGATAAGAAAAAAAGGGAAGAACAACATGCCCAAAAAAATTGATATTATTCTGGCATCTTCCAGTGCGGCGCGTAAGGCCATGCTCTCATCTGTTGGGTTGGATTTTAAATCCATCCCCGCCGATATTGACGAACACGCCATCATTGACCGCCTTGTCAGTGAGGCACGCGATATCCCGCTGATTACCGAGCAACTTGCGCAGGCCAAGGCACAGCATGTTTCCACGGCGCATCCTGATGCGCTTGTGATTGGCTCTGATCAAACATTGGAATTTAACGGTCAACTTTTATCAAAGGCAAACACAGTGGAAGAGGGTAAAGCAAAGCTCAAAGAACTGCGCGGCAAAACCCACCGCCTTTATTCATCCGTTTGTGTCGTACATGGCGGAAACACTGTTTTCTTTGATACTGATTCCGCACGTCTGAGCATGCACAACTTCGATGATGAATATTTAGATGCCTATATCAAACAAGACGAAGACGCCCTAACATCCTGCGTTGGCGGGTATAAAATCGAAGGGGCGGGCGCATGGTTATTTGACCGTGTCGGCGGCAATCATCACACCATTATGGGCATGCCGTTATTGCCGCTCTTGGGATTCTTACGGAAAACCTACAAAATTTTACCATGACAAAATCATTTATAAAAACCGGCGTTATAGGCCACCCGATCAGCCATAGTAAGTCTCCACTTATCCACAGCTACTGGCTTGATTCACATGAGCTTTCCGGATCATACGAAGCCATTGATATAAAACCTGAAAATCTGAAACAAGACGTTCTGGATTTGGTAAATCAGGGCTATAAAGGCTTTAACGTGACCGTCCCGCACAAGGTTACCATCATGGAACTATGTGATGTGATCGACCCCATCGCGGAGCAGATCGAGGCCGTGAATACCGTGACCATCAAAAAGGGTAAATTACACGGCACCAACACAGATGCGTTTGGTTTTACCGAAAACATCAAACAGGCCATCACCCGCGAAAATTGGGATTGGTCATTTGACGGTGGTAAGGCCGTTGTCATCGGGGCAGGGGGCGCGGCCAACGCGGTTATTCATGCGCTGCTGGAAGAGGGCGTTCCCGAAATTACCATCACCAACCGTACGCGTGAAAAGGCGGAGATTCTAACATCCCGCGATGTGCGTAAAATCACCGCCCATGATTGGGATAAGCGCAATGAGTGTTTCAAAAATGCCAATCTGATTATTAATTGTTCCGCTCTGGGTATGGCGGGGAATGCCGCGCTTGAGGTTGATTTGAAGGATGCCCCCGAACATGCGCTCGTCACTGATATTGTGTACGCCCCGCTCTATACGGATTTACTCAACCAAGCCATAGATCAAGGGTTACGTGTGGTGACGGGCATCGGCATGCTCCTCCATCAGGCCCGCCCGGGGTTTGAGCTATGGAACGGCGTACTGCCCGAGGTCACGTCGGAATTGGAAGAACTCACCTTAAAATAGCCCTTCAAAAATCACCAACGTCACATTGCAAACATGTGATGCCATTACGCCGCCACATATCGACCACTTGCTGGCGATCATCCACGGTGAAGAGGATATCTTTCCCCTCCGCGCGTAAGGCATGCAGGATTTCTTCCTTAATGATGTGATCAGCGCGAAAATCCTTATCGGCGCGCATAATCAAACGGCTGAACTCTATCAAATTCCACGTCAGCCATTGCTCGGTCACTTTGCGATATTGCTCATTACGACCTGTCACCAAAATAATGTCATAGGCGCCGCTGTCCCATAATGTCTGATAGAGCGAAACCACAGGCGCATTGGGCGTATCCTCACCCATTTCCGCATTAAACGATTTCCAATCAGGCGGGATCTTATCGAGAAAAACACGACGATGCGCAATATCAGCGAGCGTCCCGTCAATATCAAACAAAACCGTTTTCTTGCTTTCTGCCATTGCTTAATCCTTTATCAGCGCAATTTCCTTATTTATATACGCCCGCGTTCGGTCTATAAACAAGGAATGATCATACTAGGATTAACAGGATCAATCGCAATGGGAAAATCGACCGTGGGGACGATGATGAAAACCATGCATATTCCTGTTCACGAATCCGACCATGCCGTACATCGGCTCCTGAAGCGTGACAGCGAAGCCCGCCCTGCCATTGCCGCCGCGTTCCCGCATTATGAATATCCTGATATCTATGAGAAAAAGACGTACGACATTAAACGCAGGGAATTTGGCGAATTAATTTTTAATGATAATGATCACCGTGCCACCGTTGAGGGCATCCTCCACCCGCTTGTGCGCGAAGATCAACAGGATTTCATTCGAAAATCAAAATTAAAGGGGCATAAAATTGTGTGTCTGGATATCCCGCTTTTGTTTGAAACGGGGGCGGAAGAGCGCGTTGATTACACCATTACCGTCAGTGCACCGCGCCTTATCCAAAAACAGCGCGTGATGGATCGCCCGAATATGAGCGAGGAAAAATTCCAAACCATTTTGGAGCGTCAGCTCCCCGATATTGAGAAATGCCGCCGCGCGGATTACGTGATTAAATCGGGGCTAGGGCGTGCCCATACGATGAAAGAACTGAAAAACGTGATTACAGATATCAAAATCAAATCCGGTCTACTCCCCGACCCCGCGGACGAAGTGGAAGAACTTCAGGATTATCGGTAGCGTGACAAAAATCTTAGATGATCCGAATTACAGTCGATTATGCTCTTGCGGATCATCGGGAGAGGGGCGATTATCAAAGCGTTCCGCGGCGTGCTTAATGGCATCCGATTGCTGTTTCGTAATAGATTGCTTCTCACCGAAATGATCATTTTGACCGAATTCAATTAACGCGCCGCCATCTTCATTGAATGTAACCAATATTCTATCAAATTGATCTTCCACCCCGGGAAGAGCCATCTCTATTTCACCATTTACGGCATTGACGCTCAATTTAAGTTCCTCATACCCGTCCTGCATCCAACTCATCGCTTCATCATAAAGCTCATCATTTTCAACAAGGTTCACGGCGATAAAATCATCGGCCTCTAACGCACTGATCTTGGGTGGTTCAACAGAGCCGTGAGCAGATAAGTTTGCAGCCATCGCAGAGGCATGCCCCGCAAAGTCATCGGGAAATTGAATGATGATGTCTCTGGGCTGATCTTCTAAATAATCCGCCGCATCGCCCATTGCGTTTTCCGCATCTTGTTTAGAAAGGGAAATAATAAAATCAAAGCTTTTCTGCTGCGTCTTCGTTGGGTGCTCCACCAGTTGAATTGTGGGGCTGCTCTCTTGCGCCGTTTGGATAATCGCGTCTTTTGCCGCCATTAACATGGGGTCATTATCTCTGCCGAAAATTCTGTTTGAATCATAGGTAATCACATTGGTGTTTTCGCCGAAACTATCCGTTTTAATCAGTTTTGCGGCTATCGGTAAATTACTTTGCGGATCATCAAAATCGGTCTGTTCAAGCGTTGTAAGGTTATGCAAAAAGGCATTTACAAGAAATGTTTTTCCTGAACCAGGCATTGCGATTACGCCGATATTCACATCCGGATGTGTTTCTGCGTATTCCTGAATCTGGTCATAAAACGCATCAACAACCTGCGTTGTCCCTGCCTCATTTTTGACTGCGGTTTGCAGTTTTTGAGTGCGCGCAACACCGGAGCCCGAAATGCTGTCTTCTTTATTATCCTCAAAGGCGTCATATAAACTCATAGCTCTCTACCCTGCCCCGCATTATTCATGATCATAACCCTGCCTCGTTTGCGCGAAAGCATCTTTCACCATAGGGTTGCCCAGAACATGGTCTGTTGTGCCTTCTCTGAAGCCATCTTGATACATGCCCCATGCGCGGCTCCTGTCTTTACCCTGATGGAGCGCAGCCACAGCCCTGTAAACCAATAAATCACCACGCAGCGCGGCCTTTATGTCGGGGTTTTCTTCCATGGTTTGCACCAGTTCATCGTAATAGGCTTGTTTATAGCGCGCGCCGCCCTCACGATCCGGCATGTTTTCCAATATTTGCTCGGGCGTATCATCCGTTTCACATAAATACTGTATGGCTTCGCCAAAACCATGAAAGTCTTTGCCGAAATTCTCATCTTCCATGGCTTGGGCGATATAATACATACCTCTGTCATTTTTATTCAGATAGGCAATCGTATATTGCAAAGTTGCCAACGTATAATCATTGAAAGTTTCGTGTCTCTGACCTGCGCTGACGGCGGCTTGTGTGTTACGAAAGATCTCCGCAGATTCGCTGCCCGCATCGCCCAACTTACTTAACGCAACAATACGGTCATACGGGTCAACATTATCATTGCCGCGCATATGATCGATAAAATCTTCAACTTCGGATTCCATTAAGCCGCGTGATATAAGGTGATCCGCAATCGCATCAAGGTTGGATAAATCCATATCCATGAATGTTTTAGGCTTCGTCGTCCATGCGTCTTTCAACGCACTGAGCCCGCTCATTACACTATCTTTGATATTCATATCGCCCGTATTTCTTCATTATTTATATTTCTGGCTCGTATCATCACAAAGTTCATTGCTCTTTGTCAAATCAGAGAAGCAATGAAAAATGGTCGAAAGCATTAAAGCCTCCGACCATTTGAATTTTTATCGACTTAAAAAGCCTTAAGCGGCGCGGTTGCCTTTATTTCCCGCATTACCGCCGGAAAATTTATTCTTCCCGCCAGAGCGTTTAACGCGGCGTGGTTGATCACCGTCATTACGGTGTGATGGCTTTCCACCAGAGAATTTGCGCTTACCGCCATTATTTCCTGTCGGCTTGCCACCGTCTTTGAAGTTACGGCTACGGCTTGTTTGCTTACCAACAAATTTCTCTTCGCCGCCTTCTGAACGCTCAGAGCGATCTTTCGAAAACTTGCGGCCTTCGTTAGCGCTTCTACCATCAGCCTTTTTATTTTCCGAGAAACTACGCTTGGATTTATAAGACTGGCCTTCATTAGAACGTCTTGAATCAGAATTGTTATTATCAGAGAATTTGCGCTTACCCTTATAAGGTCTGCCCTCATTACTTCTCTCTCCGTTTTCTGATCTGTTCTCGCTTGGCTTGCCGTCTTTATACTGTTTTTTCTTCTGCGGCTTACCTTCATTGTCGTTGCGATCACGGAAATTCTTCTTACCCTTATACGGGCGGTCTGAACGCTCCTCACGGTTATCATTACGATCATCACGGCGCTTGTTGTTGAACTTTCCGCCTTGTCCTTGTCCACGATGCGGCTTTTTGCGCTTGTTGTTTTTGCGCGGACGCTCATCATTAGCAGGGGCAGAACCGTGCTTATCAGGGAACAGCATTTGTTCAATCGCATGCCATTTGCGGCCATCTTGCGGGGACACCAAACAAAGCGCCTCACCCTTTGCACCGGCGCGCGCGGTGCGGCCAATACGGTGGATATAATCTTCAGGCACTTGCGGCAGATCATAGTTAATCACGTGCTCTACGTGCGGCACATCAAGGCCACGTGCGACAACATCGGTTGCCACCAAAATGCGGAAGTTTTTACTGCGATATGATTGAATAACGCGAGAGCGCTTGCTCTGCTTCAAATCACCATGAATGGCGTCGGCCTTATAATCATGCTCTCTCAGCTTTTTCGCAAGACGGTCTGCATTGCGCTTTGTTTTCACAAACACAATGATAGAGCCACTGCGGACATCAAGCTCTTCAGTCAGAACGTTATATTTTTTGGCCTGATCAACACGAACGATTTTCTGGTCGATATTCTCGGCCACGTTAACGGATGATCCAATCGCAATACGCTCTGGGTTGTTTTGGTATTTGTCCGCCATCTTGATGATGTTCTTCGGCATCGTCGCCGAGAATAACAATGTTTGACGGTCATTCGGGATGTGTTTCACAATGCGATCAATTTGAACGGTGAAACCCATGTCAAGCATACGGTCTGTTTCATCCAAAACCAAAAAACGAGTTTGATCTAGGTGCAGATTTCTGCGCTCCAAATGGTCGTTAATACGACCCGGTGTACCGACAATAAGGCGTGGGCGGCGTTTCAGTTGCGCGTTTTGCTTGCCCATCGACTCACCGCCGATAAGAAATGCTGTTTTAATATTGGATTTCGGGCCCAATAACTGGTGCATGATTTCCATCACTTGCTTACCAAGCTCACGCGTGGGTGTCATCACAAGCGCAGATTTACGCTCATCTTCCAATAAAGCCTGTACAAGGGGAATGGCAAATGCCGCAGTTTTCCCTGTTCCGGTCTGGGCAGAACCCAAAATATCACGGCCTTCCAATGCGATTGGAATGGCTTGTGCCTGAATAGGGGTTGGGGTTGTGTATTTCATATGTTTCAGAGATTTCTGCAACACAGAGTGTAGGCCGAGGCCATCAAAGTTTTTCATTTCAGTTCTTTCACTGTAAAGCCTGCACAACAAAAGCCACACCATGCGGCGCTGTCATGTTCCGGCCTTATCTTTTATGACCGGTAAAAACGAACTTTTCAGGAAAGGGTGAATTCTTAGGTTTCACGCACCCACATGCTTTGATTGGTGGGTACTTTGCCAAAAGCTCTGATTTATTTAGCTTATAATTTACACGTTTTCACGTTGGGGCGGAACATGACAGGTTTGATCAGATACGTCAAGAAAATAGATTTTTTGTTTAAATACAATCTTTTACAAAGCCACTTTAAATGATATTGAGGTCTGATTGGAAACATTCTGCACGCAGATAGGCAAAAAACCATGATCTTCGAAACCCTTATTTTAAATGTTATCCCGCTCTATGGCCTTATTTTACTCGGGTTTATCATTGGTAAAACCACCGATCTGGACGTGAAGCCCATTGCCACGCTGATGCTCTATGCCCTTTTGCCTGTGGTGATGTTCGGCGCGACGGCGACGATGGAATTTACAAGTGATTACTTCTTCCCGCCGATTATCATTGGCACAATTTCGATCATCGCCTCCACCACCGGGTATTTGATCTCCCGCAAAATATGGGGGGAGCATGATAAACGCCATAATTTGCTCGGCATGCTCGGCGTCAGTTCCAACGCCACCTATTTCGGTGTGCCGATCGCGCTCGCCCTGATGGGGAAAGAATGGCTGAGCGTTTATATGATGATGGTGCTGCCGCTTTTTGTGCTTGATTGCACGCTGGGTTATTACTTTGCGGTGCGCGGGGAAAGCACAATTAAGGAAAGCCTTGTGCGCGTTGCCAAGCTCCCCATTCTTTATGGCGCGGTGTTGGGGTTGATTGTAAACGCACTGGGGATAGAGCTATCCCCGCTCGCGCTGGAATATTGGGAGCGTTTCACAGGCACGATGATTATTCTGGGGATGATGATTATCGGCTCCGGCCTCGCCGCGATGGATCGGTTCCGTTTTGATACCTCGTTTTTTATCGGCGTATTGCTGCTCCGTTATATTCTATGGCCTGTGCTCGGGTTGATCTGGGTGTTTTTAGATATCACCTATTTCCATGTGCTGCCCGATACCATTCACGGCCTTGTTATTCTCATCACCGCCTGCCCGCTCGCGGCGAATACTGTGGCTTATGCGGTGAAAGTCAACCTCCACCCCGCTTTGACATCCTGCATGGTGCTGATTACCACATTCATGGCACTGGCGTTTATCCCGTTCATGATGTGGGCGAAAACGATTCTGTTCTAGCCCATATTGAAGCTATTCAAATCTTGATTTAGGCTAGGCACGAATGACGAAGCGTAGTAAAACTACGTGAGGAATGAGTAACGACAAATAAGTCAAGATAGGGGCAGCTTTGAGAGAGATAGTCTTCGATACCGAAACCACGGGCATGGACCCGTTCAGCGGCGACCGCATAGTCGAGATCGGTGCGGTGGAGCTGTATAACCACCTGCCCACGGGTAAAACGCTCCAGCTTTATATCAATCCGGAGCGCGAAGTCCCGCAAGAAGCCATCGCCGTCCACGGCATCACCAATGAATTTTTGCGTGACAAGCCCATATTCTCGCAAGTCTATAGCGACTTTGTGGAGTTCATCGGGGACGATTCCACATTGGTGGCGCATAACGCCGAATTTGATATGCGATTTGTGAATTGGGAGCTGGAGCAGGTCGGGCATAAACCCATCCCGCCAAACCGTGTGATCGACAGCTTGAAAATCGCGCGGGAGAAATTCCCCGGCTCGCCGGCTAATCTGGATGCGCTGTGTCGTCGTTTCGCGATTGATAACACAGAGCGCACATTCCACGGTGCGCTGCTCGACTCCGAATTACTGGCGGAGGTGTATCTGGAGCTTTTGGGCGGACGGCAACGCGGCCTTGGCCTGATGGATGATAAAAAGGGCGGCAAAGGTGGTAAAAACGCAGTGGAGCGCCCATTCCGTGAACCCCGCCCCCACGCCGCAACCGCCGAAGAACTCGCGGCGCATAAGGAATTTTTGAATGAACTCACTGATCCGCTCTGGGAGAAGGTGAAGGGTGTTTGAAAACAGAAGTTTTGGGCTACTCCTAGAAAACGAATCAGTGTACAGTTATGTATATTCAACCCACAATGGGAGGATCGAATGTTCATTAGACTTTTGATATACTTCCCTAGCAGAGGAGCGACAGCGCCAACACGCACCGTCTGATGGTCAAACGGGAAGAATAAAGGCAATTCCAAAGCGGAGCCAGTTTGCGCAGATTACTGTACACAAAGAGGGGAAACCCGCGTGTATGCAAGAGGTTTTGGCAGACACTCCCGCCGAGATATGTTGGTATTTCGGCTTAGCATCCCAGAGGGACAGCTATATAAGGTCTTAGGTCGTCTCGGCCATCAGTACAGGATCATATCCATGGTGATATGACAACTTGTATCCAAAGGAGACACCGATTGCCACTATTTAAGTTAATCCCTTCCATTCCCCGATAATCCTTGCTATAAAGCGCGCAATATGGGTCGCAGCCTACCCCATTTAACAAAACAAGGGTTTTATAACTATGAAAACACTCGTCGTTTGCTCCGGCGGATTGGACTCCGTCACCTTGGCCTATAAAGTCGCCGCCGAAGATGAGCTTCTCGGCCTGATTTCCTTTGATTACGGGCAACGCCACGCCAAGGAATTATCCTTTGCGCAGACCGCCGCGCACGCGTTGAACGTGCCCCATGACATTCTGGATATCGCCAAAATCGGCGCGCAGCTCAGTGGCTCTGCCCTGACCGATGATGTTGATGTGCCCGACGGGCATTACGCGGAAGAGAGCATGAAAACCACCGTTGTCCCCAACCGCAACGCGATTATGCTGAGCATTGCTTACGGCATAGCCTCCGCCCGTAATGCCGACGCCGTGGCCACCGCCGTGCATGGGGGGGATCATTTTATCTATCCCGATTGCCGCCCTGCCTTCATTCAATCGTTCGAAGCCATGCAAAACCACGCGCTGGAGGGGTTATCGAACATCAAACTCTACACGCCGTTTCTGGATAAAACCAAGGCCGATATCGCCGCGGAAGGGGCGCGATTAGACGTACCGTTCAAAAAAACATGGTCCTGTTATAAGGGTGAAAAGCTGCATTGCGGGCGCTGCGGCACATGCGTAGAACGCGCCGAAGCGTTCCATATTGCGGGCGTAGAAGACCCGACACGATACAAGGATCCGTTTTTCTGGAAGATGGCAGTCAAGAAAGGGGCGGCGTAACAACATGTACACAATTCATAAGGAATATCATTTTTCAGCCTCGCACATATTGCCACAACTGCCCGCCGATCATCCATGCGCGCGCATGCACGGGCATAATTACGTGGTGGAGGTTGAACTGCAATCCGAAGAGCTGAACCAATACGGCTTCGTGCGGGATTACCGCGAATTAGACGAGTTGAAACACTATATCGATTCAACCATAGACCATCGCCATTTAAATGATGTGCTCGGCGATGATAACGTCACGGCGGAAAATCTGGCGAAGTTTCTGTATGATTGGTGCATAAGCAGGTGGAGCGAGGTCGTCGCCGTACGTGTGCGCGAAACCCCGAAATCCTGCGCGGAATACAGGCCGTCATAGACATGGCGCAGGATAAAATCCGTATATCCGAAATTTTTGGCCCCACGATACAGGGGGAGGGCGCGTTGATCGGACAGCCCACCGTTTTTGTGCGTACGGGCGGCTGCGATTACCGATGTTCATGGTGTGATACGCTGCACGCGGTGGATAATGATTTTCGCGCCGATTGGACACCTATGAGCGCGGCGGAGATCTTCGCGGAAGTCGAAAAGCTCTCCGGCGGAAAACCGATTATGGTGTCCCTGTCGGGTGGCAATCCCGCGATACAACCGCTCAAGCCGCTTATCACCCTCGGTCAGGAAAAGGGCTATCGCTTTGCTCTCGAAACCCAAGGGTCAATCGCCAAAGACTGGTTCGCGGATCTTGATGTGCTCACCCTATCCCCCAAACCGCCGAGCAGCGGCATGGACACGGATTACGGCTTGTTGACAGAATGTACCCAACGCGCTGGGGATAATGCGGATATCTCGCTAAAAATTGTTATTCAAGACGAAGCGGATTATTTATATGCACGGCAGCTATCGCGGAAATACCCCGATTTACCGATGTACCTGCAACCCGTGAACCATACCCCACCACCTGTTGATAAAGAGTGTGCAGAAATCGACATAGATGGTATTATGTCGCGCATGCGTTGGCTGGTTGATCGCGCAGCGCAAGATCACTGGCACGATGTACGCATCCTTCCTCAACTGCATGTTCTGTTATGGGGCAATCAACGCGGCGTTTAAAACCGATATGAACGAAAACAATTCAGATCAGAAAAAACCGTATAAAGAGCGTTCGCTCGGTAAAATGCTGATCGCCGGATTTTTCATCATTCTATTATTGCTTTGTGTGTTCGCACCCATCGTCATCGGCATAAACGAATTTATAACCGCACATAGCAGTTTTACCCAACCCTTCGTCCTGTATAGCGGCATGTCAGGATTATTAATCGCGCTTATCTGGTCACTGATGATTTTGGGTATTTACGCTCTGACGAAAATTGATCCTGAGACTGAAACAACGCGATCAAAACTGACATCCGCCCTTTTTGGTGTGCTGTTTTTCGGGGTTTGGATTTGGATATTTTATACCTACGAAAAGCCGCTAACGCTGTACTACGTTGAGACTTACATCAATATAGAAGGCGCAGAATATGTTTTGTGTGATGAGAAAAACAAAACAACGAACAAATCCCAATATTCAAAGGTTTTTGTTTTCGCCAAAAAAGATGTAGGATGTAGCCCGTATGAGGCTCTAAACCTCCGTACGCTTGACCGTAAAAAAGATACGCAAAAGATTGAAGATTTAAACGCACAATATCAATAATGAACAGGAGCAGTAAATGAGCGAAGAAACAACATTTGAAGACCTAACGCAGCTTGGCAGCAAAGTCCAAATCCCTGAAAGCCCCGAAGTGGCCGAACTGGAGCGCATCGTAAACCCGAAGCCGACCATGCCATACAGCGTACGTTTCACCATGCCTGAATTTACATCACTGTGCCCCGTGACAAGCGCCCCTGATTTCGCGCATCTTGTGATTGATTATGTACCGGGCGCGTATCTGGTGGAGAGCAAATCGCTCAAGCTTTATTTAAATTCATTCCGCAATCACAACGGATTCCATGAAGAATGCACATTGGAAATCGCCCATAAAATTATCAAACGTGTAGTGCCGAAATGGCTGCGTATTGGTGGATATTGGTACCCGCGCGGCGGCATGCCGATTGACGTGTTTTACCAAACAGGCGATGTGCCTAACGGCGTTTGGATTCCCGAACAAGGCGTAGCACCCTATCGCGGCCGCGGTTAATTCTACTTTACAAAATTATAAGATTGATAAATCCCCCTTTGATTACGAAGGGGGATTTTTTATATTGCTTCCGCACCAAGGACAGTAATCTATTGTAATAAAGCTCGTTCCGCCATCGTGAACAGGTATACCATATGTTTTTTGAGACTTAGAAAAAATCACTATTTGATCAACATCATCCCTGTCATCTGGAAAAAAAATTTTATGTGCCATTTGCAAACAACAATAGTCTGTATGCGAAACACCTTTATCCTTTAATTGTGCCTCAAGATAATATTGCCCGCATTCGTAATCATCATGAATTGCGTTGGAATAATCCTCATACTCAGGGGTGTCCCACACCTCTTTGGGAAGTGGAAGTTTTTTGTATTTTTCATGAAGCTTCTTAAATTTATTTAGGTTCATCTAAACCCGCCAGACGCGGCCTCGGGTCAGGATGCCGAGCAGGACAATGCTCGCCACGCTCCACACGGCGGAGCGGAGCTGCGGTGAGTGCCTGCGCCCGTGACATTCGGTTGCGAAATGTTGGCAATTATAACCGAACAGATTATACCGCTTACCAAGGTTGGATCGCGCACTGGCCTCAACGATGGCGGGAGATAGATCACTGGGATAGCCCTTGGAGCGTATCTTGCGCCCGCCGGAAAATGTGTCTAAATCTTCTTCCACCACGCGCCCGGTGCGCTTTGATCCGGCAATCACCGTACCAGCCGCCGTATAAATTCCATCATGCTCCACGCCCATGCGCCAGTTGATGCTTAAGATTTCGCCTTGTCTGAACATTGCACTATCTCCTTATAATCTCATGCCCTCAATCTAGCATATTTTTTACCTAAAAGCCCATAACTGAAAAATAGAACGCATAGAACAGCACCCACATCCCGATATGAATGCGGGATATATGCGCCGCCGTGAGCTTTGTTTTCAAAGCTTTAGCAATGATATGGGCAAGGGCGGTAACACTGACAAAACGTGAAACCCGCGCGATGATCGTCGCGATAATAAAGAGGAGAATCGGAACAGACAAATGCCCTGCCCAACTGGCGTAAATCTTATAGGGCACGCCCGCGAACATGCCTTGGCTCATCGCGTAGAGCAGGGAATGCGTGTTTATATCGCCGCCCACACGTTCCACCATCTCAGGCGATACCGCAGGCACAAGGGGGAGCACAGCCTCCACTTCCGCGAACGCATACACACCTGCGTAATACATAACGACACCGCCCGTAATCGCCCCCAGCGTCGCAATCGCTATGTTGATATAGGCCTCTTTGGGATTGGTCAATGCAATGCGGCTAAGCCAGACATCGGGGACGATGAAAAAGAATGTGGCCTCCGCAAAACCCCAGAGAAAGCTGATGAAACGCGTTTTTACAGCCATTCTTTCGGCTCCATCTCGGCAGCTAAGCAATCAAAGCTGTCCTCTAATGCGGTGATCAGCTTCGTGCGGTCACCCGCCCATTTCAAAGGCTCGCCGATATTGATCTCACAGACAAACGGCACGAGCAAAGCTTCACCGCGAGGTAGGGATTTCCCCAAACCGTGCATGAAGACGGGGCTAATCTCGATCTCGGGTTTGAGCTCCAGTAATTTGGAAATGCCATATTTCAAAGGCTGGCGTTTTTCAGGGTCGCCGCGTGTCCCTTCGGGGAATATCAGAACCGTATAACCCGCATCTAACGCCTCAATGACAGGTGCGATTGGGTCTTTGGTTTTATCTTCGCCCTTACGGTCAATCGGGATAATGCCGATGATATTGATCGAAAACCACGTCAGCAGGGGCGTACGGCAGAAATAATCCTTTGCGGCAACGACTTTCACGCGCGGTAAATCGCGTAGCTTAAACAAGCTCATCAGGACAAGTGCATCAAGATGGGAATTATGGTTCGCGGCGATCAAACGCGGCTCCTCAATGTTCAGGCGGCGCAGGTTTCGTACATTCAGGCCGAGCAGGATAATCAGGACAGGGCGCACAATCACCCCGTAAAATGTGCCGCGCAGAAATCTGATCACCCTATCCGGCATAGTAGAAATACCTCACCATGTGGAAGAAGAGAGGCGCGCTGAGGCTTAAGGAATCTATGCGGTCGAGAATACCACCATGCCCAGGGATCAGCGCGCCCGCATCCTTAATCTTCAAATCCCGTTTCAGGGCAGAGAATGTCACATCACCGATAAAGCCCGTCACACCGAGCATCGCACCAACGGCAATCGCAAAGGGAATACTAAAGGGGGTGAGGAAGAAAGAGAGCAACACCGACATCACCGTGGTTGTCGCCACACCGCCCAAAAACCCTTCCCATGTTTTGTTCGGGCTGACGCTGGGCATAATTTTGTTTTTACCAAGCAATTTTCCCCAAACATATTGCGCGACATCATTGCCCTGATTCAAAACTGCCAAGAACAGGATAAGCGCAGGGCCGCCAATCGTCCCCCCTGCAAGCGGGAGCTTGATCAACATCGCCGCATGGGACACCGCAAAAACGGTGATCATCAAGCCCCAACTGATCGCCGAGACAGAGCGCAGAAACCCCTCCGTCTGCCCCGCCATCAGCAGGCGAAACGGCAGTAAGAAAAACACCCATACGGGAATAAAGACAATGAACAGTCCATATTGCCCTGTGACAACAAAGAAATACTGCACGGGGATGGTCAAATACGCCCAGAACAGCACCCGCCGATCGGCGCGGCGCAGCGGGATGATGGAGATAAATTCCTTAAACGCCAGAAAACTGATCAGGCCAAACAGGATAACCGAGACAATCGGCGAGGATAAAAGCGCAACCGAAAACACGCCGATCATCACCCACCAGCTTTTGACGCGATCCGCAAGCTCCTTATGGGTGTTCTCGGCATCATTCATCCGCATGAAAGATACAATCACACTGGCCGCAACCAACAGGCCAAGCACAACCGCAAGGCCGTAATGCACAGGCTCTGTCAGGTAACTAGAGATCATATTGAATCCTCTCTCTACACAGCGTTAATCACATTATTATTCAAAAATCCGTCGATGTTTTCGATGGTGGTTTTCAAAATGCGCTCGGTTGCTTCTTTGGTGTTAAACGCACTGTGCGGCGTTATAATGACATTATCCAAATGCAGCAGAATATGATCCGCCAAAAGCGTCTCAAGATCTTCGTTTTTGGTAAAAAGCGTCCTGAGGAGCTCGGCTTCCTCCCTGATGGTTGGCTCTTCGGGTAAAACATCCAACCCTGCGGCTGATACTTTTTTATGCGCAAGCGCGCCAAGCAAAGCCTTAACATCCATAACATCGCCACGCGCCGTATTAATAATAACCACGCCGTCTTTCATGCGATCAAATTCATCATGAGAGATCAAATTTTTCGTGTTTTTATTAGACGGAACATGCAGGGAAATAATATCGGATTGCGAGAGTAACGATTCAAACGAGACATATTCAAAACCCAACTCTTCCGCATGAGATTGATCTGGATAAGCGTCAAAGGCGATCACATTCATCCGAAAGCCGTTTGCAATCTTGATAACGTTCAGGCCAATATGCCCCGTACCTATAATCCCCAGCGTTTTCCCCTGAAGATCAAATCCCTGCAAACCATCTTGAGAAAAATTTCCCTGACGTGTGCGGCTTATGGCTTGAGGCATTTTATGACTGATAGACAGCAAGAGCGCAAAGACATGCTCCGCCACTGTTTCTTCACCATATGACGGCACATTACTGACCGTGATATCATGTGCCTTACAGTAATCCATATCAATATGATCAAACCCGGTAGAGCGCGTCGCGATAAATTTAAGATGTGGCATTTGCTCCAAAACATCTCTGCCCATATCAGAATTTACAAATGTCGTCACAATTTCGGCATCTTGATAACGGGCGGCGTTATCTATCCCAAGCGGATCATAATCGACGTCTATTTGATTGTTCGCCCCAAGCGTATCAAACTCAGGTTTTTCCCAATCTTCATATTCAAAAACAACGATCTTCATTTTTTTATTCCTGCCCGTCTTTAATTGCGCCGCGGATGCGGTTAATGCTCGACCAGATCACAAGCAAGGAGAGCAGGAAAAACACCGCGCCAATGCCTTTGCCTGAAACCACCCCAAGCCCGATGAGAAAGCCGAGTAATCCGGTGGCCAGTGCGCGGTCGCTCTTGCCCATTGGGCCGTCATAGCGGCGTTTCCCGCTCATCATATAACCCACCACACCGCACATTTCATTCAGCGCAGCCATGTAAATAAAGAACGCCACAACCCATGCGGCATGGGGCGCAAAAAAGATAAAGGGAATGAACAACGCAACGTCCGATAAAACATCACCAATTTCATTCAGCGCCATGCCCAAATGCGATTTCATGCCATATTCACGTGCCATAATGCCGTCAATCGCGTTCAACGCCATGCGAAATACAAGAAACAAAGGCAAACAAATCCAGAAAGCGCGGTAATCAAAGCACAAAACAAGACCGTACAGAATACTGGTATACAGCGCGAAACACGTCACATGATTAGCCGTCACACCGCGCGTCGCCAATGCGCTGGCGATCGGCCTGAGGATATCTTGAAAATGTGACTTAAATTGGTAAACACTCCACATCACCATCCCTCATACGTATCTGTTGTGAATACGCACTTTAGCATAGGTAAGGTAGGGAATATAGGGTTTGATGAGAAGGAGACGAAACGGAAATTAATGGGTTATTTTATATTGCATCTTGCGGATATTTAACGACCCCTTAAATTTGATTTTTGAATTTTATCTATGACCAGTATCGAAACGATATGTAGTACTTGAATGAAGATAAAAAAGTTTACGAAGGTGATGAAGATAAATAAATCACCATATACAATGTCAATCCTTGAAAAAGATGTGACATAATGAAATATTCCCGTAATTATCAATAGATGGATAGGAATCGTCAATCTCTCTATCCTGCCTGGATGCGGCCTTTGCTGTAAAAACTTATATGATTCACGGTGCAGTAAAATAAAAAGAAATGCTTTAATTTTTCTCCAGCATACAATTAACAATACTAGCGATAGAGCATTCATTAAAAATAAACTTGATGCCATGATTTGAATATTGGGCGATTGCTTGGCTCCGGAAATTAAATTCTCAACCATCCAATCTATAGAGAACATGAATAAACTGTACGATAATATATACTGATCACTCTCACTAATACGCAAACGTTCTATATATCCAAATTCATTGAGTGAAAGCGCAGAGATAAACGGAATAGAAAGCAAGACCGTCATCACTACATTCATCTTGATAAATTTCGGGACTAACTCTTTAGCTTGCTTGGCTTCACCATCAACTTTTGAAACTTGTTCTGTCGCGCTATCAATCATTGCGCGTACGAAAAATGTAACAATTGCAATAAAAGGAAAGATCCAAAGCCAGAAATAACCATAAATGAAAGCTGGAATGTAAAGAAAACCAAAAACGACTACAAAGATGCCAACAATACGTGATTTAAATTGGTAAACACTCCACATCGTTACCCCTCATCCTGTCTGTGTCATGAAGGAAAACTTTAGCATAGGTGAGGTGGGGAATATAGGGTTTGATTAGTGCGGCGGTAAGCGCAGTAATTCGTATACGACAATGTTTCTTAAGGAAAATAGAATTATTTTTCAGTATCAATAATTGTTAAAATAAAGTTATCAGATAAAGGGTCAATATTTTCCGAATAAGTATCCCAATCCACTCTTTGATAATGGCCTTTTACAAAGTAAGCGTTTTCATTTTTAGCACATCTGTAATTGTCCAGATTGTTGTCACTATGCCCAATTAACATGTCATCAATGCTTATGCGATGTATCTCAATTTTATTGGGAGGATAATAGAAATACAGTAACCATGTTGTATCATTATAATAGGTTAAGGAATCACCGTGTTTAAGAATTTGAATTTTAGATTTTTCAACTCCAGAAAATTCTTCGACGACATCCCGAATGTCTCCGTAATCCCAAGATAAATTGGAAGAACAAACTTTACTCCATGCTCCAGAATGAATGTCGGAAACTTTAACGATTTTGCCTTTTTCACTAAAAGCTACTTTAATACTTTTTAACAGGGCATGACTGTTAGCTTCGTAACATGACGACAAATTGATGAGCACAAAAAACAAAAAGACAAATTTTATTTTATTGTCCATACCTATCCTCACCACTCATTCTTTCACCACCACAGCGTAGTCAATAAAATGCGCTGTGCCAAGGATGTGAAAGTGTAAAATAAACTTCCTTATCCCCCCGCAAATTTAAGAAAATCACATATCCTATTGTGATTAAAAATCAAAAAATATTGCAACTTAAAAAAGCAAATAAATTTCTGGCAAACCCGTTTTTAACTACCTATGGTTTTGTATATTTTAAAATAAATTTTTTCTCAGGAGAACGAAAAATGGCACTTTTGGACGACCTTTTACATCATATATCCGGCAGTGATCTGGACAGTGTTAACGCGGCTTTATCCGCTGCGACTGATCAAGAAATTATAGACATTGATCCACCTTCATGGGGGCTTTTGCTAAGCCAGTTGGATATTATTCCACTTGTTGACCCTAGTATTAACACTGAAGATTTCAATTTTACCCTTAATTTGACGCTGCAAACCCTGAATTCCAATAGTCTTGCCACCATTGACCAAATTGTTGATCCCTTTATTTTTGGTGGCCTGATGTCCTCAACAGCGACACTCGGAAACCTTGATGGCCTTAGCATTGTTATAGACAACATGAATGATGTCCTTGTCGTACAAACATCTACAATAGAATGGGCACAAGCCATACAGAGTATCGCTTTTGCACCCTTCATATATCCGACGATCACACAGGAAGATGTGGAAAATTCAATACGTCATATCATGGAAAAACTGGCTGCTAACGAACTGGCGGAAGTCACAGAAATCATAAGTCCTTTCGATCTGGAATTCGTCTTGCTACGTGATTTTTCTTCTGCGGGTAATCTAGGCAATCTTGAAGCCATTGTAGATAATCTCAATGACGTGGATGTGATTAGCCTTTCACCCTTCGCATGGGGAGAGGTAATTACAAACCTTTCTAATGCCTTGTCATTTGACCCTTCTGTTTCGATAGAAGAAGTAAACACATTCATCCGGGATTTAATGGAAAAACTGGCCGCTAACGAATTCGCGGAAGTCTCTGAAATTATCGCTGATCCTTTCTCTTTGCAGTTTGGTTTTGATAATTTTGCATTTAGCGGGAATTTCGAAGCTATAGATGCCATCACGGATCATCTGGACGACCAATTCTATCTAAATACACCTCCGTTTTTTTGGTCACAACTATTGTACAATATTGCTACCGCCCCGATTTTTAACCCCGAAATCTCTCAAGAAGATTCAAATATAGCGCTCAGAGATTTTATGGAAAAATTGGCAGGTAATGAATTGGCAGATATCGCCGACCTTCTTGATCCATTCTTGGTGAACTTTGCATTGGGGGATCTTGTATCCAACGCCAATCTTGATGGTTTAGATGCCATTATTGATAATCTGAGCGATCAGGCGGCGCTAAGTATTGATTTTGTTCCGGTTCTTTTCGGATTAAGCGGTCTGGGCCCTTTCAATCCTGATATTTCACAAGATGATATTGCGATCGCCGTCAAAGACCTATTCGAGTTTTTGTCTCAAAACGAATTTGCACCTTTAGAGAATTTCTTAGATTCAATGGCAATCAGCCTGAACCTTGGAACATTTTCAATCAACGGAAATCTGGGGGCTGTCGATGCCATCATTGATAACCTAAACGATAATATTGTGATTGACATTGGCCCGTTTGATTGGGGTTCCCTCCTCAATAATTACTCACAACTCAGCTTTCTCTACCCCGAACTTACACAAACAGAGATTGCTGATTCCCTGCGTAATGTGATGGAACTGTTATCAAACAACGCCCTTGCGGATTTGGCGCAAATCGTCAACCCGTTGGATATCGCCTTCACGATGCAAAATTTTGTCATAGAAGGCAATCTCGAGGCTTTTGATGCGATCATCGATAATGTCAGTGACCAGCTTGTTCTGGATATTGCGCCTTTCGATGTATGGTCGTCTACGCTCACTTTGATTACACAATCCGGCGTAGCCAACCCCGAACTCTCGCAGCAAGACATAAACGATGCCATCCGAGATATGATGGGCACGCTTGAGGATAACGAACTCGCCGATATCACGCAGCTTATTGATATGCAAATCGTTGATGGTGTTCTTCTGGAATTTGCCGGAAACGATAATTTCGATGGTGTTGACGCGATCCTCTCTGCTTTAGATGATACTGCCCTAACCCTTGTGAGCACGGATACGCTGGAGCAAGACTTTAACGTTACTCTGGGCAGTAACTCAGATGACTTTATCTTGAGTTTCAATGGCTCTACTGAGGCCATATACGGTCTTGATGGCGATGATTACATTTTAGGCGTATTTGGTGATAATTA
Organism: uncultured Micavibrio sp.; assembly: GCA_965263215.1. GTDB lineage: Bacteria > Pseudomonadota > Alphaproteobacteria > Micavibrionales > Micavibrionaceae > UBA1672. Next base: position 460,946 of record OZ253663.1, on the reverse strand, counting down.
TCTGTCCGGCGGAGATGGTGACGACACAATCATAGACCTTCTTGGCGGGGATGATGTCCTGTACGGCGGCAACGGTGATGATCTGCTGATCGCAGGATTTGGCGCCGATACATTTGTTTTCAAGGAAAGCGATACCGGCACAGACACAATTATAGGGTTCAAAAAGAATCAGGGAGATAAACTGGATTTAAGTGATCTTCTTGACAATTATAACCCCTTACAAGATGCGATCGAGGATTTCATTATCCTTACGACAGACCGTGGTAACCTTACTGTTTCAGTCGATAGTGATGGTACGGGCGCAGGCGCGGCGCAGGAAATTGCCGTTATAACAGGCGGTAGAAATCTGGATATTGACGACCTGATCGACACAGGATCATTGGTATAAGGCCTCAATAAAATCTCAATAAGCGCAGCGTATAATTTTCTTACGCTGCGTTTTTCTTTGTTCTAAGGGAGAACTTAAGGAATAGAGGCGGATTTTAAGCCTGTTTCATTCTGCTGCGCAAGCCACGCATCGATTTTGGTCAAATCCTCACCCTGTAATGTTGTAACACGCAAAGCCGTTGGCTGTTTTATGTCATCATTGAGTGCGTAGCCATCGCTCTGGCTTTCGCTTGTCCGGTTTGTGTTATTATAGAGCGAGCCGATAGCAACCATTACCAACACTATAAATATCGCCGCGCCCGTTTTTTTATAAACGTTCATATCTTAAACTGCCTTGATGTTTTGCTCGTTTGTACAGTAACATGTAACGATATGTAAATACAAATTTGTCATAATGTTAAAATTTATGTACTTTGAGAAAAATTAATAAGGAAACAAGCTCATGCGGGATTATACAACAATACACGTCACCAAAGATTTTGATGACCTTCTGACAGAGGCATCGGACGATGGATTTGACTATCTTAATGATTCTTATAACGCGAAGAGTGCGGGCATTACCGATATGTTTGCCGTTTCGAACGGTGAAGAAGAAGTAGGCATCGCAGCCTGTATTATCTGGCCTAATAATTACCAAATTACTGTGAAATATATGGATATCCTTGATGAGCATCGCGGCACAGATGTGTCAGAAGCGCTTCTGCGCGCCGTGTGTGATTACGCCAGAGAAAATGTCTGGAAAGATGGCCGCAGAAACTCCATCGTTTTTTCTGATTTCGGTATAGATCACGACCCGTACTTAGAGGAAATGATCAAACGTGTCGGGCCCGATTATGACGAAGCAAAACGCGTATATGTCGACGCCGACGGCCATGATCCCGGTGAGCAATCGCTTGGCATGTAATGTCATGTCATACATACCGCTAACGCTTTGCCGTTTCTTGACAAGCTCTATGTAAATAACCTAATTTATTAGGACAACAATAAAAAAAATTTATGGGAGTGATAAATTATGCCTGATGGTTTAACCGTTAATGATATTCTAAAACTAACAGACCCCGATGGTTTCGGTGGCAGCGAAGTCAGTGAGAACGAGCTTCGCTATATTGCGCAAGGGGAAGACATTGTTCCCTTTAAGCAGATAGAGAGAACAATCGAATCCAACATAGGAAAAGATGTTTCCCCAGATGATATTCAGGCTGCTGCTCAGGCACTTTTAGACATATCCAAAAGCTCCTTTGATGGTGATCTTGACGCAACCGTCAAATTTATGAGGGAGGCTGTTAACGAAAATCCGGAAATTGGCGATGTAGATTTCGTCGAAGCCGTAAATTCAGGAGCCGCCGCAGAATTCGTAAATCAAACCAGAGCTGAACAACAGGCGGTAGACGCAGCGCGAACAAGCCCCCCAACAGAACGTGAGCCCGAACAAACAGACGCGGCACGTATAGAAGCCACAACGGAAGCTGCGCCCACAGAAAGCGCACCAAGTGATGTATCTGGCGAAGCAGGGCCCACGCAGGCTGATATAGAGGAGATGTCCCCTGTTACCCAGCCCGTCGATACACCAAGCACTCTGGATGGTTTATCTGAACGTTTCAGAGCCAATGAAAGTATAAATGAAAGTGGTTTTGCCGAAGGCATCGTAGTGCGCCAAACCATGCCTAATCTTGATGGTGATTTTGGTGGCGCGGCCCAGCCCGCAACCCTCGAAAGCTATATGGACGACCTCAGATATGATCAAACCAGCAAGGTTCTTGAATCTGTTGGTATGGATTCGGGAACTGTTTTGGCTGATAACAAAGTGCAAGATTACGAATTTGCACAAACAGTATCAAAGGCAGGGTATAAAATAATGGATAATGAAGCCGAAAGTGCAGCTCAAATCGGCGCAACCACATGGTTATCACCTGAAAATTTAACCCAAGAAAACCATCCGGAAGCCTATGACAAAGCCATGGAATTCGGCAAAAGCATGAATCTTGATCTTAGCAACAATCCGGAAATTGTAATTGGATTGATGGCTGTTGAAATCAGTGGGAATGATGCAATAATGGACGCAATGATGGAAGCGCAGCGCGATCAAGCTGCAACCCAAACAGCGCCAGAGATGGCTGTGCCGGAAGCCGTAGCTGCTGATCCTTCTACTGATAACTCTGATCAAACTATTGGCATGAAAATGTAGTTTTTCGAAAAATAACATAATCAAATGCGCCGCGCCGAATTACAACGAAGCGCGGCGTTTTTACGTTTATGACCACAATCGAGGGCTGATACTTTTGGATTTTTCCAAAAAAAGCAATCTACCTATTTCGGATTATTGGTTTCGTTTGCGCATGCGGGGCATACGGGCGTATCAACCGGAATTTTCGCACCACAAACACTGCAATTAAATGTTGAAGCCATGGGTCTTCTCCTTTGTCATGTAACGAACAAACGCGTCACATAAGCAAAAGTTCCCAAAGAGAGGGGTTATTTCTGGTTAGCGGCTTTGTTTCTTTGCTCTGTTTCTGAACGAAAATAAGTTTTAGGAGTTATCGTCATAAAATCCCTTAAATCTTGTCCAACATCGCCATATTCACCGAAATCAATGTCCTGAGATAATATATTCAATTCCTTAACAAGATTATCTTTTAGAATATCAAGCTCAATATCTTGGTCTTCCCCCCTCGTAAATGGAATAAATATATCAACCAACGTACACGCGTGCGATAATTTATACTTGTTACGAAGACCTGTTCTGAACAAGAGCTTCCAATATTCACTTTTATTGACCATGAAGCTAATATGAACCCGATCAAGTTTCATTTTTCCGGCCACGTTATCCAGATGACCCGCCTGTCCGGCAAATTTTAAATTTACAAGCTGTATGTCCCTATACGCCTTATAAAAACGCTGTTTTGGAATATATAAATTGTGGTAATTGTTCCAAATTCCATCATCGGATATTTCAATAACGATCAGAGTTTTATTCACCTTGTAACGCAGCCATAAATGATAGGATATCGCCAAACTTAAAGGTGGTACTAAAACAGCCATCAAAGGGCGTTCATAAAAAACGGCATCATCAGACAAAAACAACGCAATCGTTCCAAACACGAAAAAACTTAATAAAAACAGATTTGCACCATACCCGGCTTTTTTCTTTAATTTGATGGTCTTTTTGGGAATGAAGCTCGATGGTTTTTTAAACTGAATGTTTTCGTTTTCCATGTCTATGGTTCACCCCTTTGATCCGCCAATAACGTAATCAATAAAACCCAGCATGCCAAGAAATATGGTTATTCCTTTGATCATCCGTAATTAGAAATAGGTATTCTTTTTTGTACACATAAAGGACTCATTAAATCCCAGTGATTTAGGCTCACAATAATATCTGTATCTTTAATAGAAAGGTGAATACGTCTTACGTTGTTTCCGTAATCTCCCCCCTTCATACATTTTTCAACCTTGTTCCAAGGTATATACAAGGGTGATTCAAAAATTGTTGTTTGATTTATATTTTTATGAATCGGAGAAAAATTTAAACCCTTATCAGAAATCAAAAGCTTAACAGTGTAGCTTTCTAAAGATGTTCCTCTGACCATAGATATTTGGTGTTCCCCATATTGATACTCTACTAAATCAGCATGATGAAATTGATCCTCAAGTTGTCTCCAATTACCCAAATAATAATCAAAGGAAATGAAAATCGGCACTAACAAAACGAGAAATAATATAGCAAGTACATGACCTATCGTTTTTGTTTTTTTGTTCTTTTCTTTTTCACCAGTGATCAACATTGCAAGGGCAATAAAAACATAGCGATAAATGTAATAGGGGAATAAGAACAACCAAAGTAAGTCTTTCATGGCCTTCTTTATACCGCTTTTCATATCTAATGCGCCCCCTATTGACCAACAGCGTAATCAATAAAACCCAGTGTGCCAAGAAATATGGTTATTCGGAATCGGCGGGGAAGATTTTACGGGCGAGATCGGGGTCGCGGAAGGGGACATCCTCTACCACCACGGCCTCTAGGTCATGCATGATGTGGAACAGGTGCGTTTGGTTAATCACATCATCAACGGATGTATAGATCGGATCACTGAGGATCTCTGTACCCTGCCCGCGCAAATAGGCAGTTTTATCCGGCAAGCATGAGAGCATTTCAATATCCATTTTATTCGGACGGTTTTGCCCGAACGGGTTAATCATGTCACTGGTCGCCAGAACTTCATCCAAATATTCAAGCGTATCATGGTCACACGCATTCACGCGCGTTTCATCACGGAACCATTGTTTAAACGCGGCGATAAGCGCACGGCCATTAAACTGTGCGGATGGGTCACGCTCCAGATAGCCTGAAAATGTCATCGCCATATCGCCAATTTCAGAGCCAATCATGTGGCGCCAAATTTCGGGGTATTCTTCTGATCGTAATTCCCATGTCACCAATAAGGCCACCACATCAAGATCGGCGGCGCGCACACGGTCCATCAACAAAACATAATCCGGCGTGTAGGATTCATCAAAGCCGCCATAGCGTTTTTCCTGCCAGATATCGCGCAGAGCCTTAATCATTGTCACAAGAGTGATATTTCTGAAATAGGCCGAACGCCCCAGCGCAGATGGCACAAGCGCGTTGTTATCCAAAATCAGAATTTTATGTTCAACATCAAGGCAATAATCACTGCCGTTTAAATCTTCTAAGGTGATCTGCCAGCCTTTTTCAACGGCCTCTTTGAGCATCAGGCGCGCAGACGGGCTGTGCTCCAGTACGGCAACGCACCAGCTCAGCACATCATGATAATTGAAGATCTCGCAATCTTCGGCTGTTTCGAAAAAATCTACTGTCATTGTCTCATGATGTAATTCGCCAAAACACCACACCATGTCACAGCTCTGTTCGGAGCTATCCACACAGTTAATCAGCTTTTTATAGGGTTGGTTCGATTTGAACTCCATGATCCCACCGTCGTCACTCAGATATTCTAATTGTGCATTATCGCTATCGCTTGGATGCCCATTGTTGAAGGTCGATAACATCAGCGCTCTGCCCGCCTTTTCGCGCAACTTTTGAATCCTTATCTGTGATCCGTTTCTGTTCGGACTGTTCGGATTTCTCAAAAAGTTGAATGATGTCTGCGGTTTGCGTGATGCCATTATGTTGACCCTGACTATTGGTGTTGTACAAATCATGACGAACGTCATGTGTGGATAAGTCAGAGTCAGTTTGCAATTCTTGTTCCGCTTCCTTGAAGGTGCGCTCAAATTTGATAAACCATAGGAAATTCGCGTTAGAGCGGTCACGTACCTCAATGAAAATCGGGTCATCCATGATGATGTGCGCATGTTGCCCTAGGTAATTTTTGCCGAACGGCATTTCCCCAAGGGCGGCAATCAATTCCGATGTCACCTTATGTGATGATTGATCATTTTCGAACACATATCCGTTGTGATCAGCCAACATAGATTGAATGATTTTCTTGTCTTTTTGGCGGCAACGCTCGGACAGGAACCACGCCTCAAACACGGCTGCACTGGCAACGCCGTTATTGATGGTGCGGAAATCCATGAACGCTTCGCGGGCATAGGCGCGTGACAAATCAGACAGGGGAGAGTTTTCAACCCGCTCCCACACATCTCTTTTGCCTGCAAGCTGTAATTCCCACGCAATGCGGATAACAGAAGTCACCAAATCTGCCTCTTGGGCGCGATTGATCAAAATCGCATGTTCAGGCGTAAAGGTCAGCGGATTAATAAGCGCCCCCTGACGATGTTGCCAGTGGCGGCGCAATTCACGCGATACCAATATCACTTGATTGACCATATCCATATGAGGATAAAGAAAAATAGTCCCGCTGCGGCGATCATAAAAGGCTTTTTCAACCTGGTCGCTCATCATTATTTCAATATTGTATTGCTCGGCAAGATCCATATAGGCCGATGCCAAACGGCTCTCGGATAAAATGGATTTAACTTCTTCAAGGCGCAGTGCCTGTTCTTCAACACTCAAGTAAAAGTTATTCTTATAATTAAAATCTTCCATATTTTCGGAAAACTCACGGAAAGATGTCATTGTTCTTTCTTCAACATATATGGATGGATCATCGAAACCTTGGATCTCTTCCTTTAATGTCTGGATTTCATGCGCAAGCATACCAAGCTCAGCCGGATCAAAAAGACCTTCTTCTTCGTCTTCAATGATTTCTGCTTCATCTAAATAGTAAAGTGGTTGATCCCCGATATGGGTACAAATCACCGGCTGGTGATCATCAATCGTGTATGCAACGCCACAAACGCGGTGTTGTATCATATGTGCATTGCAAAAATCTTCGTAACTGTCGCTCATGGCCCTAACCAATTCGTAAAATGTGCTCAAACCGCAAGAATGCGCGGTATGAAGTTATTATGGGGGGCAAAGTGTTAACGCTTTCCTACCAAAAAACAGAAAAAACGCCTTATTTTAAAAAAACATAGGCGTTTCCTAACAAGGCCTTAACAGGCGGTAAATAAAGGGTTAAGAAAGGGTATGGTTATGGAAATTCATTAGGGATTTTTACATGAATCAGAAATCGTTATAAACTCATACGAGACTTTTTCATTGTGGACTTTATGTTTAAAAATTTATTGAATGACGAATACGTACCGATTACTTCAAGCTTAGGGTTTTTAGAAACCCCTGTAGAAGAAGTAGTATCAAATTTTATTGATTGGAAAACCAAAATTCATTGCAAACACGTAAATTGGAAGACCAAACTTCTAAGACGCTCTGTAAGCCTTACATCAAAGGAATGCTCAGGGTCACTTAACGAAATTCTTGAAATGTTATTGCCGTTAACCAGTCACGTAGATCTACGATATTTACTCGTTCCAACTAAAAGTAAATGGACTGCATATTTTGCAAATAATTGGCAAGGAGGAGATCCTTCACCACCTATATCTTATCTATCTGAAAGAATTAGATGTAGAGGCGTTCATGCTACATACGTACCAAACACTATAAATGAAAAAACGGAAACAGGAGAATATGGAGCATCCATCCTCGAAATATTTTCACCCGAAAAAAGTACAGAACGGAGTATCTTTGCTATGAATGATGGAGGAAGGTGGGTATTCGATGAATATGGTGACCCTAAAGATTTTGAAAACCTAGAAGCGTACAAAGCCAAACGCATAAAGGATCGTTTTCCACCGGAACTATTGCAAGATTATCTCATGCATTTGGGTATAGACGCATATAATGAAGGTTTCTACATATCGACAAACGATAATCCTGCTTTCTTAATTGAAAAACATGGAATGAGAATTCGCGATATGAAGGAATATACGCTTGAAGAGGCTTTAAACGGATGAGTTTAAGGATTTTTACTGAACAAACGTCGTATCCAGAACAGGGATTTCCTCAATTAAAATATCATGATCAGACATGGTGACTTTTCCTGTCGGTTCAACGAACACTTTCACCGCGAATAAGGCATCCTTCAGCATCATAAAGGCATTAATCACAAAAACACCGTCTTTGCGTTTTTCTTCAAGTTGCAACGGGCTGAGGGCTTTGTTCATGGATTTACGCACTTCTGCGGGGGGCTCGTCCTTCCATTGAATATGATCGGCCGTTTCACATACAATAAAACGTCCGTGACGGCCTTTCACATATGTGAAGAAAAAACGTACATATTCCAAAACATTCTTCTCATTCAATGTAATAGGAACAGCCGTGTTTAATCCGTATATTGTGTCATATTTCCAATCAATAATTGTGTAATCCTGCTCGCCCTCTTTATGAAACACAAAACGCTGAAGCGGCGGATCTGTTGCATGATCGGCAACATTTAAAAATTTGTACCCCGGATAAAAAGGAACATCGATGGATAAAATAGTGGTTTCAAGGGGGTCAAACGTACTGCCGTCTATGTTCTTATTCAAAACATCAAGGATTGCGGCAACATCATCCAGTTCCAATTTCGTGTAGGCTTCATCAAACATAATTTTAAGGTGATTCGCTAAGTGGTGGTTACTTTCGAATAATAGTGCGTGTTTTATGTCTAAAAATCAAGATAGCGCGGTGGGAAAACCCTGTGTGCGAATCCGGCAACGCTTTTTGTATAAATCATGGGATGAAGTTACCCCAAATTCACCCCAACCGCTTAGGGGTGAGTCGTCCACGTGTGAAGAAGATGAAAAATGAAAAAGAACAAAATTGACTCGACAATAAACGACTCGCCAGACTCCTCTTATTAATGCTGTAAATTTGTCTGTGTACAAATACGAGGATGAATTTAAACCCCCGTTATTCACACCCCCTACTTCTTACAAAAACCTTTTAAAACTAAATAATATATTTTTAAATCTTCCTTGCGCTGATCATTTTATTCGGAATAATACGTTCCAACATGCAGTGATTTAGAGATTATTTATGAGCTATCAGAAAAAGAACCTTCTGGAAGTGCTAAAAGGGCACAAACCGGATCATATCCCTTTTTGGTTTATGCGCCAAGCAGGTCGGTACTTACCGGAATATATGGAATTACGTAAGCAGGCCGGTGGTTTTCTGGACATGGCCTATAACCCCCAAATGGCGTGTGAGATTACCATGCAGCCCATTCGGCGGTTTGGTATGGATGGGGCAATCATTTTTTCTGATATCCTGACCATTCCCCATGCACTGGGGCAGCATTTGGAATTTGTGCAAGGCGAAGGGCCGAAACTTAACCCTTTGCGATCGGGGTCTGACTTTGCATCATTGAATTTCCAAAAGTTTCCGCAAACGCTTGCGCCCGTCTATGAGGCGCTATCGAATACCAAAACGGCTTTGCAAAATGAAGGCTTTGGCGGCACAACGCTGATCGGGTTTTGCGGCGCGCCATGGACGGTGGCCTGTTACATGGTTGAAGGCGGCGGTAGTAAGGATTTCATGAATGTCAAAAAACTGGCGTTTGAAGATGAAGAATCCTTCGCCAACCTGATTGATATTCTGGTCGAATCCAGCGCGCAATATCTGATCGAGCAAATCAACGCAGGCGCAGATGCCGTGCAAATCTTCGACAGTTGGGCAGGCGCGCTTGATGCACAGTCTTTCCGCAAATGGGTTATTCAACCCACGCGTGAAATTGTAGAATTGGTGCGTGATGCTCACCCCACCGTGCCGATCATCGGGTTCCCCAGATGCGCAGGATATAATTATTTATCCTATATCCGCGATACGGGCATTGGCGCGGTTGGCATGGACCCGTCTGTGGATACGCAGTGGGCGGCAAGAACTCTGCAACCACTTGTCCCCGTTCAGGGAAATCTTGATCCCGCTTGTCTGCTTGCGGGCGGAGATGCGCTTGTTATGGCGGCGGAAAAAATTATCGCCGATCTCAAAGACGGGCAGTTTATTTTCAATCTTGGCCACGGCATCAACAAAGAAACCCCGATTGAAAATGTGGAATTATTGGTGAATGTCATCAGGGAGCATCCTCTATGAGCAAAAAGATAGCTGTTGTGTTGTTTAATCTTGGTGGGCCGGATAACAAAAATGCGATCCGCCCGTTTTTGATTAATTTCTTCATGGACAAAAACATTATCACTGCCCCTATTCCCATCCGCTGTATTCTCGCGGTGATGATTGCGAATAAACGATCAAAGCGCGAGGCGGGGGAATCCTACGGGGAGCTTGGGGATAAATCGCCATTGTTGGAAAACACCAATATTCAGGCCGCCGCGATCGAAGAAACCCTAAACGCAGGCGATAATGATGCTACCTACAAAACCTTTGTTTGCATGCGCTATTGGCACCCGATGAGCCCCCAAGTCGTGCGTGAAGTGCGTGATTGGGGCGCGGATAAAATCGTGATATTGCCGCTCTATCCGCAATTCTCAACCACCACCACATGGTCATCTTTGGGTGTGTGGAACAAGGCGATGCATCAGGCGGGTATGAACACCGAAACATCCATGATTTGTTGTTATCCTGATAATGCGGGCTACGTTCAGGCATCGGCGCAAAATATTCTGGCAGAGCATGAAAAGGCCTTGAAAGACGGGCATGAAAAAATCCGTATTCTCTTTTCTGCCCATGGACTGCCGGAAAAAATCGTGAAAAAGGGTGACCCCTATCAATGGCAGTGTGAGCAATCCGCCAAAGCCATCGCCGAAAAAATTGAAGGTGATTTGGGCGCGGAGATTGATTGGCAGATATGCTACCAGAGCCGCGTTGGCCCGATGAAATGGATTGGCCCATCCACGGAAGAAGCCATCGAAAAAGCCGCCGAGGATAAAACCGCCATTATCATTTATCCCCACGCCTTCACGCAGGAACATGTCGAGACCCTCGTGGAGCTTGATATTGAATATAAAGAAGAGGCCGAAAAACTGGGGCAAAGTGGATACTACCGCGCGCAAACCGTGGGCACGCATTCGGCATTTATTGATGGGATGGCGAAGCTTGTTCGTGATCATGAACAACGCACCGACATCACCGCCGAGGGGTTCGAATGTATCTGCCCCGAGAATTTCGGGCGATGCTGTATGCGTGAGGGTAGCGTGGAGATTGATTTGAATAAGGCGGCGTGATGAGGGAACGGTATGATAAATGAAAAAGAAAATTATCTTGCTTGGGTTCAATTAATTGATTCACTTGACGAAGCTAAAGAACATTTGGAAGAACTGACAAATAGAATGACGCAAGACAACGACTTTGAAGAAGCTGATTTTTCTGTCCACTTAGGACATGTTTATGCACATCTTAATAGAGCTTGGAATGGTAGATCTTCAGAAAAGGGAATTGTTGACGAAGATTGGAATGAAATAAGTAAATTTCCAACTGACATAAAACCGGCGGGATAATAATATGCAAGAATTCCTCTCTACATATTTTGAATGGATACGCGCGGTGCATATTATCGCCGTCATTTCATGGATGGCGGGGATGCTTTATCTGCCGCGTATTTTCGTTTATCACGCCGAGGCCGAGGTGGGGAGCGATAAATCCGAGACTTTCAAAATCATGGAGCGGCGTTTGTTCAAACTCATCATGAACCCCGCCATGATTGTGGCGTGGATTGCGGGCTGTCTCATGCTGTACGCGAATTGGGAGCTTTATAAAATATCGGGTTGGATGCATGCGAAATTATTGTTTGTGTTCGCCATGACAGGCGTACACCATATGTATATCAAATATCTCAAAGCCTTTGCCGTCGACAAAAACGAAAAATCCGCGAAATTTTATCGAATTCTTAACGAAGTCCCGACTATGATCATGATCATCATTGTGATTCTCGCGGTGGTACAGCCATTTTAAAGCACTGATTTATCATAATAAATAAGAGCTTTCGCGTATGTACTTGTTTTCGCGAATCAAAATGTGGATAAACTCTTGACTCTTTTGACTGCTATGGTCTATAAAAAATTTGTCTTTAGAGAAATCCATAGAAATTTTGGGTAACATTTGCCGGCAGGGATCGGCGCGGGATAAAAGCTTTCAACATCATAATATGATCGTACGCTTTATCCATAAGATAATAACTAAGGTATTAAACTTCCTCCATTTGGGTATCATTTAAATTACGAGTTTTTCATGAATTTAACGGAATTGAAAACACGCTCTCCAGCCGAGTTATTGGCTTTCGCGGAAGAGCTTGAAGTCGAAAATTGTAACACCATGCGCAAGCAAGATATGATGTTTGCCATCCTCAAAAAATTGGCGAGCCAAGATGTGCCGATTTCAGGCGTTGGTGTTCTCGAAGTTTTGCAAGATGGATTTGGTTTCTTGCGTTCTCCGGAGGAAAACTACCTTCCCGGCCCGGATGATATATATGTCTCACCGTCACAAGTGAGGCGTTTTGGTTTACGCACAGGCGATATCGTTGAAGGCGAGATCCGCGCGCCCAAGGATTCAGAGCGGTATTTCGCGCTGCTCCGGGTGGGCACAATCAGTAACGAAGCCCCCGACAAACACCGCCACCGCATTAATTTCGATAACCTCACCCCTCTTTATCCCGACCGCAAAATCAAATTGGAATATGATGATCCGACACAGAAATGTACGGTTCAGCGCGTCATTGAGATGACATCACCGATTGGTTTCGGTCAGCGTGCGCTTATTGTTGCGCCGCCTCGTACGGGTAAAACGGTGATGATGCAAAATATCGCGACATCCATCGCGGAAAATCACCCCGATGCTTATTTGATCGTTCTTTTGATTGATGAACGCCCCGAGGAAGTGACAGACATGGCGCGTTCCGTGCGTGGTGAAGTGGTTTCCTCTACATTCGATGAGCCTGCCTCACGACACGTACAGGTTGCCGAAATGGTGATGGAAAAGGCCAAGCGCCTTGTGGAACATAAACGTGACGTTGTTATCCTGCTCGACTCGATCACACGTTTGGCACGTGCGTACAACACGGTTGTGCCATCCTCCGGTAAAGTTTTGACCGGTGGTGTGGATGCCAACGCCTTGCAACGCCCGAAGCGTTTCTTCGGTGCGGCGCGTAACGTCGAACAAGGCGGATCATTAACAATCATCGCCACGGCCTTGATTGATACGGGTAGCCGTATGGATGAGGTGATCTTCGAAGAATTTAAGGGTACCGGTAACTCTGAAATTGTTCTGGATCGTAAGCTTGCCGATAAACGCGTCTTCCCTGCGATTGATATCCAAAAATCAGGTACACGTAAGGAAGAGCTTCTGGTTGATAAGGACACGCTCCAGAAAATGTGGGTGCTACGCCGTATTCTCAACCCGATGGGTACTGTCGATGCGGTTGAATTCCTACTCGGTAAGATGAAGCAAACGAAGGATAATGACGAATTCTTCAACGCGATGAATCAGTAAAGCACTTCCCCTTCTTATATATTGTCGTAACTTTATGGCTCGGCTAGGATAGCTTATCTGAGGAGGTTGTCTTATATGAGATATTGGATCAAAGATGAGGATAAAACACCTCAAGGCTTTCCTTTGAGATTACTATTTCAGCTAATTGTACAACAGCTCGATCACGCTGATTATAAGCTTTGGATTCTGCGATCTGAGGGATACGGCCTTAAGGTCAATGAGTGGGAAAAAATTCTTGATTCCGAAGATCGGCTATTAATTGATGTTCCTTCTTTTGAGGAAGTGAGTGCCGGCGATACTGAGTGGTTCTATAATCTGGATGCTGAAATCGTAACCGACAAAATGCAAATCAAATTCGGCCTGCATGATACCACTGCTCTGTATATCGAAGCTCCAGAAGGATTTGCTCAGAAGACTGTTAGCTCATTCGATCATGTACAGATAAGTAAAGAAAAATGAAAAAAGAATTTCAAGCAGGTGACCAAGTGTATGTTCATGAAAATCCAGTTTGGCGTGATAAAGCGAACTACATAATTAGAGTTTATTTAGAAGATGTTGATGGGCGCAGCCAATGGGAACAATTATGGGTAAAAAAGATAGATGAAAGGAAGTATATAATTTGCTGCATACCTTTTTTTGCATTTGATTTAGCTTTGGGTGACGAAGTAGAAACTGACGAAAATTCTGTCGTTCAGAAAGTGACAAAGCCATCAAATTCGCACTGTTTTAGAGTGTGGTTTGGAAACGCTAAATCTATCAACACCAAGGATATGATAGTTAAAGAACTAGAAGGAATGTGTTCGTTTATCGAGTGGTCATCAGAAAATTTTCTGGCTGTTAGTGTGGAAGAGAATTCTGCTAAAAAAGTTGCAGACTACCTGTATTTTAATGAAAATGAAGAGCGTCTTAATTATGAAACAGCCAGAAGTGCACATGAATCTTAGAAAGGATGTAGAATGTATTTCCGATTTATACCAGTAGGTTTCTTTGTTTTTTCACTTCTTTTGTCAGGGGCTTTGTTTTCGGTTACCGCAAACGCCGCGCCTGATGTGAACACGCCGCGCCGCACGATCAGTGTGACCGGAGAGGCCGAAGTGCGCGTTGTGCCGGATCAGGTGATTATTTCCATGACGGCGGAAAGCCGCGGAACTGCCCTCCTCGAGACGCAAAAAAGAAATGACCAAACCATTGCTGCGCTCATCGCGTTTGCACATAAGAAAATAGACGTCGAAGAAAAATACATTCAAACAGATTACACAAGTGTACAGCCGACTTATAAGAATTGCCGCTATGATGATGAAATGTCCGGCAAGTGCAGCCCGCTTGAGATTACCTATTATAGTGTGCGCAAAGGCATTCAGATAAAATTAAAAACGTTGGATCATTACGAGGCATTGGTCAGCCAAGCGCTCCAGCTCGGCATCACGCATGTTGATAATGTGCAATTCACAACCACGAAATTGCGGGAACATCGTGATAAGGCGCGCGATATGGCGGCCAAAGCATCACAGGAAAAGGCGAAGGCTCTGGCGGAAACGCTTGGCATGGAACTTGGGAAGCCGATCACGATTAACGCCAATCAATATCACACATTTTATCGTCACGGCGCGGGTGGCCGCGGGCAAAACCGTATGATGCAAAATGCCATCCAAAGCGCACCATCAGGCGGCGGCAGTGATGCGTCCGCGCTTGCTCTGGGACAAATCAACATCTCTGCGCAGGTGAATGTGACCTACGAAATGGAGTGATTATGGAGTACGTCGAAAATTTAAGGGCTGCGGAATTATTGATAGAAGCTTCTTATAACATTTCGTGTGATGTTGAAGGATATGATGAAAAATGTTCTCAAATTTTGGATATGGCTCTTGAATTTTTAAGGCCTCACATTGACGCTGATGTTCCAAAAGCTCTGTTTTTGCAGACAAAACTTCCTAATTTGGGGCTTAAAGAAAAGCTATCAAATAAAGAATATGAGTCGAAATACTTTAATCTTGTGGAGAGATCAGCTACAGGCGGTTGTCCTGAAGCGCAATATCATTACGGATGCTTTTTATATGATCATAAAATGTATGATGAAGCAGTAGATTTATACAAAAAATCTGCTGAGCAAGGCTATGCACCGTCACAGTGGTGTTATGGTTCCGATGTATTTCACGGCGTTGGAACTGATAAAAATGAAGAATTAGGCCTATATTATATTCGGCTTTCGGCAGAACACAGATATGAGAATGCGGTGTCTTTTTTATTAAATGCGTATAAGAAGGGAGAATATGGATTTAAAAAAGATGAGGCTGAAATTAAAAAATGGAAAAGAATTTTAGAACAAGAAAATTCTCTTTATGAATCAGAATGCAGCCTTTTGATTGATGGTTTTATGCCAAAAGATGATTAATTCACACTCTCCGCCACGAGTTTCGGGGTCAGGGGGATGAGGTGTTTATAGGGGTTATGTTTCGGGTGGTGGCCTGTGGAATCAGATTTAAGGATAAAATTCCTATCAATCAGTTGAAAACCCGGAATCATGTCAAAACTGTCTTTTCCGCGCATATCATAGGGGAAAACCGCCACAAAGTGATTATTATCCTTTGAAATATTGAAATGTGCCGCCCATTTACGGGCATCGTCCTTGGTTGGCGCGCCCATATTCATATCATAGAGCAAGATTTGTACGAACACGACATCAGGATTGGGAAGGCGTAACCCTTTGGAATAATATGAAAAAATTGTTTTAAAATCATTTAAATCGCGCGCTACGGCATTATTTTCAAAGGCGCCGTACTTATTTCCTCCGGCAAAGGCCTGACAGGCGGGGCAATTCATGCCAATCGGCTCCACCACGATAACCTTGCCTTTTAGATAGGAAAGTTTAAATTCCTGCCCTTCTTGATCAATTAATGTCAAATCGGGGTAAGCTTGCCCCACAATCGGCGGCCATGGATGCGGTCTGTTTTGTGCTTTGGCAACCACGCCATCAAACATACCTGTCCCGCTTAATATCCATATCACAGGAAGAATAAACATCGGCATCATCAAAAGAAAAGTGCGTGCGAGCGGGCTTTGTTTAGACATTCTATAAGGTTCCTGCGGTTTTACGCTTAAAGTTTACCAGACCTGTAAAATTTAAATTAAATACAGATCTAATTTTCCGTGTATTTAATTGAAAATAAAGAAAAAAATGCAATAAAATCAAAACGATAGTATTTGTCATAATCTTCGATATGTGTTGAGATAAGAATAGGGATATATGCAAAAGCATAGCTATCCTAAAGTTAAAAACTAGACGTTTTCATGGTGAAAAGAAATGGGTCAATATAATTCAGAATTCGATACTTTTTCTCGTTGTTCAGTGTCTCTGTTCAAAAAGTATCAAAGCGCCTTCACGCTTCTTGTATTCCTATTTGTTTTCTCCGTCGGGACCGCTTGGTCTTATGTCTATGACGATGATTATTCAGATTTCGACAGTGTTTCACATGAAACACTAAAGTTTGAAAAACGTTCTTCCTCTGCCGCTGGTGATGTGTGTACACCCTTGCTCAACACTCTTCATCACACCCCCCCAACATTATCCACGGCCAGATCCCAACGCTCGGTTGGTAAAATTGCTGCATTAGGAATGATGCTTGGTGCTCGCTTCGCTCTCGAGCCAAAGCTTCAAGACAATGCCAGTGTACTCAATGTTGATGCTATCCTAGAGCATCACGTCAAAGTAACGCGTAAGCCCGCGCTTCATTCTGCTCAAACGATCGCGGCTTATCGTACATGCCTGAAAAATCAGGCTTTGGCACAGAATACACTGACAAAGTAACTTAATGTAGAGAAGTGCTTGCACTTTCAAGTGAAATTATGTCCCTTGCTTGCTGGTCGTTCTGGTGCTTTATAGCTCAGGACGACCCTTTTTTTGTTCAAGTTAAAATACAGTAAGGGCGTATAAACTACTGTTTTAGAACATACTAAGAAGTTGCATATACCATGAAGGCGCTGTGCCTGTTTGTGGGCTGATTGCGACAACACCAATGAAAATCGTGAGGGATAATACGATATTCCAATAGGCGACTTGCCCCAGTTTGGGGGGTGCCGTTTTAATGCCGCCGGGTAATAACATCGCCATGGTTTTCTTAATGGCAGATTCCGCCGTCATTTGGATCGCCATTACACCGATATACATCGTCGCCAAAAGAACAATCCCATCAACAAAAGCATGTAGAGCAGTGTTTGGTACATGCCCGATTAAACTATCGCGAAGGGGGGTTAAAAAATAAACTCCGAAAATAACAAGATTGACTAGCGCGGATATCCCTAAGCCGACCATACGCGGCTTTTTCGTGATATTTTTAAGCGCGCGGTCAGATAGGGTAATGATTTCGCTGATTTTGTTATCGGACAAACCGAGCATGTTGGCCTGTTTAAGTTTGGCTTTTGCCTTTTTGACAGAGCTCGTAGCTGTAAACACGATGCCTTCTTTTACGGTGCGATATTCGCCGGCCATCTTTAAATTCTCATGCACATCACCGCGTAATTCGGCGGCGTCATGGAGTTTTCGAACACCATTTTTAATCAGGTCGTCAATAAAGGGGGACACGTGCTCTAATGCGGCTTGGTTACCGAACAAGAATGTGTAGTAGCTTTTGTCGTTAATGATATATTCAAGATGCCCATAAGGTAGAATAACTTCGTAGAGAATGGGGATGCGCAAATCTTGCCGTTTATCCGCTAATTCTTGTTCCTTCGCCTTTTCCTCATCATCATGGTTAACGACGCTTACATGATCTTGTGCGATTTTTATCTCTGCATATTCTTTGATTTTATCGCCGTATTTTTCAATCATCGCGACAACTTTATCGGGCAGCTTGTCTCGCGGGTAATCAAACGCTGTGCGTGCCTGAATCTCGACCGTGTGGATCAGGCTGCTCCAGGCGTTTCCCTGACAATTCGGGCAGGTGGTCGTTCCGCGGCTACGGCAGGTTTTACATTGCGCACGGCCTGATTGCGCACAAAGATTACATCCTGTTTTACCGCGTCCGTGACAAATGGGGCACTGTATACGCTGTCCGTTTTGGCCTGTCACCATCTGTGCGCCGTTACAATGGCTACAGTGCGTCATGGCTGTTCCGTGGCATCGTGGGCAGGGGGAAACCCCTTTACCACCGCAAGGCAGACAAGTGACATTACCTGTTGTTTTACAAGTGAGGCATGGCTCTTGAACGGCGAATTCTTTTTTCCAGAATGGTAAAGGTACGACAACGCCGTCAACGGCAAAACCCCGATCAGGCCTATTCAGAAAGGTGTCGCGTATTTGCTTTTCCATGTCCTTATCTTTATGCAAGGTTAAATAGGCTTTCGTCATGGCCTCTTTCGCGGCGATTTCGTTATCGACCTTTATCATGCCTTGTACGCGGCCAGCTACACGCCTGTTGCTCAGTTTGGTCATGATGTTAAGCATTGTTTCGGCTTGGAAATGCAGAACCTCACCCTCAAACTCTTTTAACGTAACGCTCTCAGGGTCGCATTGGTTGCCTTTCACAAGTGATTTAATTTGTTTTAGGGCGTGATCTTTATATTCATCACTGATCTTTATACGCTCAACGGCAGTATCGAGAGATTTCTCAGGCTCTTGTTCCTGATGTGGCGGTGGAATTGGTGGAATTTCTGAGTTGTCGGTCACTGGCTTCTTTCCCAAAATTCTGTATAACAGTATTGAACATTTACCTTACTCAATCCAAGGACATGAGACAATGAAATTCAAATTTGATATCGAATGCACACCCGAAGAAGCGCGCGCTTTCTTAGGCCTGCCGGACATCGCACCCATGCAAGAGCGTATGATGGAGGAGCTGGAAGGCCGCCTGCAGGAAAACATCAGAAACCTGAGCCCGGAAGAAATGGTAAAGACATGGATGCCCGCAACGATGCAAGGGATCGGTGAAATGCAGAAGATGTTCTGGTCGCAGATGGGCGTGAACGAGCCAAAGCAGTCAAATAAAGATGAGTGATACGATATACGCATTGGCGAGTGCGCGCGGACAGGCCGGTGTGGCCGTGGTTCGTGTGTCAGGATCGCAAGCTTTTGAGAGCTTAAAACTGCTGAGCGATAATAAAGACATTCCGTTTCGCAAGGCAATTTTGTGTAAACTAATACGTCCCGTTTCACGTGAAACACTCGATCAAGCCATCACAATTGCGTTTAATGCGCCACATAGCTACACAGGTGAGGATGTCGTTGAATATCACCTGCATGGTGGTCGCGCGGTGATTGACGGTGTTCTGGGGGCTTTGTCAGCGCAAAAAAATCACCGTATGGCCGAGGCGGGAGAGTTTACGCGCCGCGCCTTTGAAAACGGCAAGATGGATCTGACGGAAGCCGAGGCGGTGGCGGATTTAATCCATGCTGAGACTGCGCTACAGAAGGGTCAGGCTTTATCACAGATGGGCGGCGCGCTCACGAATATGTATGAAGATTGGCGTGTGCGTTTAACGAAAATTCTGGCGTATGTGGAGGCGGAATTAGAATTTCCCGACGAAGATATGCCGGATAATATCCTTGATACAATTCGCCCGCAAATCGAAGATTTAAGTGCGGATATAGATGTGCATTTAAATGATAACCGCCGCGGAGAGCGTTTGCGTGATGGTATCCATGTTGCCGTGATTGGTGCGCCAAATGCAGGGAAATCCAGTCTTGTGAATGCGTTGGCACAGCGCGATGTAGCGATTGTGTCGGATATCGCAGGGACGACCCGCGATGTGATTGAGGCGCATCTGGACATTGGCGGATACCCCGTTATTTTATCAGATACAGCAGGGTTAAGGCCTGATCAAATCGGCAATGAAGGACAGGATTCGATTGAATCAGAAGGAATTAAGCGCGCGCTAAAAACCGCTGAAAACGCCGATATTCGGGTGATTGTGTATGACGGCACGTCAAAAACGCTTGATGAGCATAGTTATGCGTTGGAAAAACAGGATAATACCATTGCGATCATCAATAAGGCCGATCAGGCCGTGCTTTTGGATCATCCTGATGATCTTTTGCGCATTTCTGTGAATGATAATGAGAATATTGCAGAATTTCTGTCATTGCTTACGAAGTCTATTGAAACTCTGGTGGGTGTATCAGAAGCGCCCGCCCTTACCCGTCAACGTCACCGCGAAGCCTTAACGGCATGTCGTGCATCATTAGAGCGTTGCATGAGCGCCGCCTTGCCAGAGTTGACGGCAGAGGATTTAAGGCTGGCGATACGTGATTTGGGGCGTATTACAGGCAAGGTTGATGTTGAGGACTTGCTGGATGTAGTGTTCAGGGATTTTTGTATCGGGAAGTAATTAAAATCCGGGGGCGGCCTTCGGGTTTTTGATTTCTTCAAGTCTATCAAAGTAAGGGGCGCAAAGTTTTTCCATCCAGCGTTGATCCGGATAACGATCATTAACTTCGTTGAGTTTGTATGTTTTATCAATGGCATCGACATCAAGCAAAAATTCATCATAAGCATCATCAGCGTTCATTACGCCCAGAGCGCGGCGCATAAAGTAATAGCCTGTTGCATGAGCATAAGAAACGCCGGGGTAGAATTCGCCTGTCATCGGGCCAATGTCGGAAACAGTGTTGCCCGATAAATCAATGCCGCCATTCAGGCGTCCTGCCTCGATGAGTTCTGTGACCAAATTTTCTCCGGCAGCGCCGAATTCTTGTGAGAAATCCTGCTTTAGTGCGTCGCCTTGGCGGCGTGTTTCTATGCCGCGTTTGGGGCTATCATTGCTCATTTTTTGTTCCTTTTATTGTGGTCGGTATGGTGCTTAAACCGGCGCGATGCTGTTATGATCGTGCTCGTTATCATCACCGTCAAACTGTATATTTGCATCATCAATCGGAACAAGTTTTTCCAGACGCATATCAATCAGGTCTGCCATCATGCTTTTTGTGGGGTAGTGTTCGATATTGTAATGAGCGAATTCCTGCTCCAATACTTCGTAATGATCATCAAAATTTTCGGGATCAAGTGCACTCGCCATATAGCATCGTATGAAAATATTGGTATAGGGCAGACCTGCGAAATTCTTTGTAAAATAGGGATTCACCATGAATTTTACGATTTCTTGTTCGGCATTTTCAAACTGATCTTCATAGTCATTTTTAAGAATGCTGCGGTTTTCTGGCTTCCATTCGGGGTGGCTGCTTGTTTCCAGTTTGTCGCGGTATTTACGCGCTGCGCCCTTAATATCGCGTTTATCGAAAAGCTCGGCAGAATCGCTCTCGTGATCGTGATTAATACCGATAAGCTCATGTTCGATATTGTGGCAAAGTTGCGCGTAATGAGTGAATTTATAAGTCGGATCAATCGCCGAGGATATGAAATAATCTTCAAAATGCGGTTTTAATTCGTCTTCGAATCCTTCTAAGGCCGGGCTTTTGAGGAAATCCATAAGAACGCCACCACCATTGATGAATTGCGCCATAAATTGTTCTCTGCGCTCTTCGGCTGTGTCGGCGATTAAGACGCGGCTACCGCGATATTGTTCCCCTGTTAAAACGGAAACACTGCTCATTGTTTCTGGTCTTACTTTGTCGTCCATGGCCTGTTTGTATTGTTTTATTACTTATTCGTGACGAAACTAGCATGATATGTATAATCAGAGAAATAAAATTCTGAGCTTTTTTCTAGAGTTTTTGGGGAATTCAAGATATAAAGCGCGCCTGAAAGAAAGTTTATGAATATGGATTTTGACGTCATTATTGTTGGTGGAGGACACGCAGGCTGTGAGGCTGCGGCCGCGGCTGCGCGCACAGGTGCGAAAACGGCATTACTGACGCATAAGCTTGAAACCGTTGGCGTGATGTCCTGTAACCCCGCGATTGGCGGCCTTGGCAAGGGGCATCTGGTGCGGGAGATTGATGCCCTTGATGGTGTGATGGCGAAAATTATCGATCAAGCGGGTATTCAATACCGTATGCTTAATGCGTCCAAAGGCCCTGCGGTGCGTGGACCAAGGGCGCAGGCTGATCGCAAGCTGTATCGTGAGGCGATGCAGGATATGTTGAATAACTATCCCAATTTGACGCTTATTGCGGGCGCGGCGGATGATTTAATTTTGGATGATGATGGCGCGGTGTGCGGTGTTAAAACACTGGATGGCGATGAATATTCCTGCCATAGCGTGGTGATTACGACGGGCACGTTCCTGCGCGGTTTGATTTATCGCGGTGAGGAAATAACACCTGCAGGCCGCGTTGGCGAAGCGCCGACCATTGGTTTAGCGGAAACGCTGGAGCGTTTGGAATTTCCACTCGCGCGGTTGAAAACAGGAACACCAGCACGCCTTGATGGGCGCACGATTGACTGGGATGCCTGTGATGAGCAGCCGGGTGATGAAGTCCCGCAATCGTTCTCCTATATGAATGATGAGATTACGGTGCCGCAAATTCCGTGTCATATCACCTACACGAATGAAAAAACGCATGAGATTATCGCGGAAAACCTCAAACGCTCACCGATGTATTCGGGGCAGATCAAATCGACGGGGCCGCGCTATTGCCCCGCGATAGAGGATAAAATCCACCGCTTTACTGATAAGCCGCGCCACCAAATATTCCTGGAACCTGAAGGACTGGATGATCATACGGTTTACCCGAACGGGATATCGACATCCTTGCCTGTGGAGGTGCAGGACGCCTTTATTCGTACCATTAAGGGGCTTGAGAATGTCGAGGTTCTGGAGTGGGGCTACGCGGTTGAATATGATTATGTCGACCCGCGGGATTTGAAAAAGACATTGGAAACCAAGCGTATTGACGGGCTGTTCCTTGCGGGGCAGATCAACGGCACAACGGGCTATGAAGAGGCTGCGGCGCAAGGTTTGATGGCGGGGATTAACGCCGCGAAACAAGCCGCTAGCTTGAATGAGGGTAGTGTGCGTACACAGGCTGAAACCTTTGTTCTGGATCGTGCAGATGCCTATATCGGCGTGCTGATTGATGATCTGACAACCCGCGGCGCACCGGAACCTTACCGTATGTTTACCTCTCGCGCGGAATATCGTTTGCGTTTGCGCGCCGATAATGCCGATCAACGCCTGACGGATAAAGGTATTGCGATGGGCTGTGTTGGTGAAGCCCGCGCGAAAGTCTGGGGCGAGAAATTAGATGCGCTACAGAAGGCGCGTGCATTGGTGAAAGACTTGCAAGCCACGCCGAACGAGCTTGAAAATAAAGGCGTGCGTGTGAATAAGGATGGCGTGCGCCGTAGTGCGACGGATCTGCTGTCTTATCCGAATATTACGTGGGATGATCTGATAACGCTCTGGCCTGAAATGGCAGAGATTACAGGTGAAATTCGCGAACAGATCGAAATTGATTCCCTTTATGCGGGCTATATGGATCGGCATGAGGCCGACATCGCGGCCTTCCGTAAGGATGAAAATCTTGTGCTGCCTAAGGCTTTGGATTACGCGAAGGTCGGCAGTCTGTCGAATGAAATTCGTCAAAAGCTGGAGCAGGTAAACCCGACCACATTGGGCGAAGCCGCGCGCATTCCGGGGGTGACGCCCGCCGCTGTGATCGCGCTCCTGCGCTACGTCAAAAAACCACCGAAAAAATCGGACGCGGCGTAGGATATGAGCCTCTACACCAAAGATGATTTCAGGAAATTATTCGACGTCTCGGACGAGGTTTTTGCACATATCGAAACCTATGCACAGCTTCTGGTGAAATGGAATAAGGCGATTAATTTGGTATCGCCAAAAACTATTGGGGAGTGTTGGCATCGGCATTTAATCGACTCCGCGCAGGTTGAGAAGTTTATCCCCGAAGGTACGAAAACTTACGCCGATTTAGGGTGCGGTGGCGGCTTCCCCGGGTTGGTTGTGGCGTTGATGCGCCCGAACATTCAAACCCATCTGGTGGAATCCGATGAGCGTAAAGGACAATTCATGCGCACAGTCGTCCGCGAAACGGGCGCGCAGAATGTCACGATCCACACAAAGCGCGTGGAGAATGTCACGGCTGACTTTACCCCCGATGTGATATCGGCGCGGGCACTGAAAAGCCTCCCTGAGCTGCTTGATTTTGTCTGGCCATGGGCGCAGG
This sequence comes from uncultured Micavibrio sp., assembly GCA_965263215.1. Classification (GTDB taxonomy): domain Bacteria; phylum Pseudomonadota; class Alphaproteobacteria; order Micavibrionales; family Micavibrionaceae; genus UBA1672. The sequence goes on along the minus strand of OZ253663.1, from coordinate 436,680 downwards.
ACAACCCCGACTTAACATTATGCTTTATGAAGGGGGAGCGCGCGGAGGAAGAGATTACCGATGCACGCCAGAGCTATGATTTTGACGTGCAAAGCCACGATAGCCTGACCAACGCCGATGCGCGTATATTGATTATAAATCAAATGCGTTATCTTCGGTAACGCTTGGCGCAGGGTTTTGTTCTGAAATTTTTGACGTTAAACGTTCCGCCACATCGCGTGCCTGTACTTCCATCGGATGTTGCCAATATAACTCACGATGCCCTGCCTTTTTCGCGCCGTCTGTGGCCTCGTAAAACATCATAGAGACACGGATGCTAAGGCGTAAATCTTCGGTTTCTACATCGCATGTATCATCGCAATAATCTTGGAATAAATGTGTGGCTTCGTGGCTGACAAGCTCGATAAAAGATTCCGCGCCGTCGAAGGTGCTGCCCTCTACGCGCATGTCATTTAACTTATCGCTGTTGATCTGAATTTTACCATCAGGGCGCAGGCCGCCGTAATATCCTTTGGCTTCAGGCGAAGATACAAAGTCGAGCACGACATCGGGCGCATCCGCGCCGAAGGCTTCTTTGCCTGCTGCGCTTAATGCTTGCGCGGTGTGTTCCAGAATGGCCTTGATATCATCGTCTTGCAATATGGTTGGATCAAAATGTTGTTCGAAGGCGTTTGCCAAATGTTCAAATTCCGGCGCAGAGGCATCGCTGTACGGCCAGCTTTCGAATAATGCCAAAACCGTTTCGAAGTCTTCTTCCGACCATTCGCTGTAGGGGCGTTCGGGCTGTCCGACATTATCTTCATCCGCGAGCATGCCAATCTCGCTGAGGATTTCATGGCGTTCATAGAGATCTAAGTCGGCAAGATTTTTATTAGTCATGATATGCAGTTCACCCAAGTTTATTTTTTCCATGGTAATGACAAATCTTTAAAATAATATCAACTTGTTTCGGCGAGTTTGGCATTGAAAAATGCGTTATGATCGTTGATCTTAACGGGGACGCGAAAAGGATGAATGATTAATGATCGGCATAAAAGAAAAAGCATTTGATTTTAACGGGGCGAAAATCGCCTACACCGATACGGGGACGGAAGATGGGCGCGTGTTATTTTGCGCGCATGGATTATTATCCAACGGGCGGGATTATGATTTTCTGGCGCTAGAGTTGGCAAAGCACGGATACCGCACCATTGCCATTGATTTGCCGGGTAGAGGGCGGAGCGATCCGCTCGCAGATCCGAACCTGTATAGCCCGCCATATTACGCGCCGTTTTGTCTGGCGCTGATCCATCATATCACCGGCGGCGGCGGGTTTGATTGGCTTGGCGTATCCCTCGGCGGGATGATCGGCATGGGCGTTGCGCATGTTGAAGGCGTGAATATGGAGCGTTTAATTCTGGTTGATGTCGGTGCGGAAATCCCCGGCAGCGCACTTGATCTGGTTACACAACTGGCACGTGCGCCCAGTGCCTTCGCAAGCAAGGACGCCGCCATAAAGGTGTTCAGACAACGCTGCGCGGCGTGGGGTATTAATGATGAAAAAATCTGGGATCATATGATCGCGCATAACATCGTTGATGAGGGCGACGGGTTGTTTAGTTTTCATTATGATCCCGACATAGCCTTGCCGATGAGCGATGCAAATGATGATCTGGTGTTCTGGGGTATCTGGGAGGGGATAACGCAACCCACGCTGCTTATTCGCGGCGGGAAGTCCGTTTTATTGCCCGAAGAGATCGCGCAGAAAATGCAATCAACCTATAAGGGTGAAAAATTTGATGAGGTCGTGTTCGCGGATTGCGGGCATGTGCCGAACCTGATGCAAGATGATCACATCGTCGCCATCGTGGACTGGTTAAAATAGACCGTATTATTCAACCGGCAGAAAGTCGTCCGTGGCCTTATCGAGGGCGTAAACCTGCGCATCTTTAATGTCGAAATACGCACCATGAATTTGCAAACTCTCATCTTTTAAACCATCGGCAATAAAGGGGAAGCCTTTCAGGTTTTTCAATGATTCACGGATGGCGGCATGCTCAACCTTATGACTGAGTGCATCGATGCCGATATCAGGATTTTGTGATAAAACTTCTTTTGCGCAATCATTTAAAATTGATGTCCATGTCGGAATAAAAGTGAAATCTTTCAATGCCTCTACGCCCTCGCCATGCACACCGCGGCAACAGGCATTCACACCGCCACAAAGGCTGTGGCCCATCACCACAATATGCTCAACCTGAAGGCCTTTAACCGCAAATTCCAAAGCCGCGCTTGTGCCGTGATAGGCTTCGTCATCTTCATAGGGCGGCACGAGGTTGGCGACGTTGCGTACAACAAACAAATCACCGGGGCGGGCATTGAAAATCAAGTCAGGATTAACACGGGAATCGCTACACCCGATTACCATGATTTTGGGGAATTGTCCCTCAACGGCCAGATTATGATAACGATCTTTATCTTCCCGCGTGAGGGATTTTTTATATCCACGAACAAGGTTTTCCAGATTTTTCATACGCATACGCCCTTTGATTTTTAATTTGTATAACAAGACCTTGAATTGAAAAGCTTGTCAATATCTGACGGGGCTTATACACATGTTGCGCAAAATTCTGTTGGTTTTTAATTTTTAAACCCTTATCATAATCACCACAAACGCAATTTCTATGTCTTTTTTTCGAGTTCAAACGGCAGGTCTGTCACATGAGTAGAGCTTCATCACAAAGTCCCAGAATATTCGCCATCGCCAATCAAAAGGGCGGTGTCGGCAAAACCACGACGGCGGTTAATGTGGCGACGGCGCTTAGTGCGTTGGGGCATCAGGTTTTGTTGGTTGATATGGACCCGCAAGGCAATGCGGGTACGGGGTTGGGGATTCGTCGCTCCACCGTAAAGCATTCCGTTTATGACGTGTTGTTTGGCCGCGCGAGCGCCGAAGAATCGATTGTAAAAACCAAAGTACCGCGTCTTTCGGTTATTCCTTCATCGGTGCATTTATCCGGCGCGGATGTGGAATTATCAAATGCCAAGGGGCGCGAAACGCGTTTGAAAATCGCGCTAAAAGATATCGCGGATGTGGATTACATTATTATTGACTGCCCGCCATCCCTGAATTTCCTGACGCTCAATGCACTGGTTGTGGCGCAGTCAATTATCGTGCCGTTGCAATGTGAATTTTACGCACTGGAAGGGCTCAGTCAGCTCACGAAAACAGTGAAATTGGTGCAGAAACATTACAATCCTGATCTGGATATTCATGGCATTGTTTTAACCATGTATGATACGCGCACACGCATCACCAAACTGGTTGCGGATGATGTGCGTGGCTATTTCAAAGATAAGGTCTATAATACCACGATACCCCGTAATGTCAGGTTGTCCGAGGCACCGTCATACGGATTGCCCGCACTGGTTTACGATATGAAATGTGCAGGGGCGCAAGCGTATATCAAGCTCGCGCGCGAAATTTTGAACAGAGAAAAAGAACAGTATAATCAAACGAAGGTAGCTTAAAGATGATGGAAGATTTAGATATCGCATTGGATGAATTACTCCCCGATGAAGAAGATAATAACGAACCGATGCAGGGATTAGGCCGCGGCCTGAACGCGCTGTTCGACGATGAAGAAGCAGGCTCTGTGATCGAAGAGATTGAACAACGCATTCAAAGTGAGCCTGAAGGCTCTCGCCCGCGCTATAATGTCGGCGTAGAACAACTCTACCCAAGTCCGTTTCAGCCGCGCCGCATTTTCAGTGAAGACAGCATCGACGAATTGGCAAGCTCTATTGCGCAATATGGCGTGCTACAGCCGCTGTTGGTGCGTGAAGACCCCGAAAGACCGGAACATTATGAAATCATAGCGGGGGAGCGTCGCTGGCGTGCCTCACAACGGGCGCAGCTTCATGATGTGCCGGTTATTATTCTGGATATCAGTGAATTGGATGCGTTTAAGATTGCCTTGATCGAAAACCTTCAACGCGAAGACCTCGACCCGATTGATGAGGCGATGGGCTATCAGAAATTGCTTGATGAATATGGACAAACGCAAGAAGACCTTGCCAAAGCCGTCGGGAAAAGCCGCCCTCATATCACCAATATGGTGCGCCTTTTGAATTTGCCAAGCACCGTTCAGGCGCATTTGAGCGCAGGTGATCTGAGTATGGGACATGCCCGCGCATTGATTACATCAGGTGATCCCGAAACACTGGCGAAACAGGTTATCAGTAAGGGCCTTAGTGTGCGCCAAACTGAAAAACTCGCCGCTGATAAAAAGGGCGTAGCGCAAAAATCACGCCCGCGTCCGCTGACTGGTGCGAAGCCATCGAAAGATGCCGATACGGTTGCGCTGGAAAATGAGATCAGTAACGCCCTTGGCATGCAGGTCACAATCGACAGCACGGACGGTAAGTCGGGAAGGATTTCCATCGACTTTAAATCGCTTGATCAATTGGATGATGTTCTGCACCGTCTGTCAAACTACCCCGGCAGCCGCCTGAGCGGTTGATTATTATTCGTCTTTATCGTTCATTTTGTTGATGATGTGCGTGGCAGTTGCTGTTTTTTGTATGGCATATTGGTCGGCAAACTCTTCTACTTGTTTAAGGTTGGCTTGGCTCCAATGACGGTTATACCAATCAACATGATGCCCGACTTCATGATATAGAAGGGTGTTGATGTACCATGATCTTAATGAATCTATGTTCCATTTTGCGACCCAAATGCCTTTTACACGTTCAATGTCAGCATCCCATTTCTTGAGTTCTTTCGAAAATCGTGCGGAGGGTTTCTTCTTTCCTATGATCATATTCATGTCTTTCGGAAAGGGGTAGAGGACGATAAGGCGAACGCCACTACCGCAAATAAATTCGGCAAAGGGAAGATCACCTTTTTCATAGTCTGATTTTTTAATTCTACGCAACCAAATATGCGTAATGCCCTTATAATCCTGTTCTGGAAGGGCTTTCATAGCGTCTTTTGCTTCTTCGGCAGAAATCGGAAAAAAGAAATCGCGAGATGGATTGTCTTCTATCAATATTGGGAGTTCATCGAATTCACTTGGCTTCTTTAAATTGTGCATGCGCATGAAAATATTATCGCTAAGGCGCAAGCGTTCACGGCCACCATAAATGTCACCAAATTTTCTACTTTTTTTCCATGGTGTTTGTTTGCGCATGATTAATCCACGCAGCGGCGGGCTTTTTCTTCATGGCCGGAGGTGCCGAAACGGCTTTCCAAAACGTCAAAAACATCGGCTGGCGACACGTCATGATGGGACAGCATCACCATCAAATGAAACAATAAATCTGCGGCTTCGCTGCGGATGTTTTTCTGCGCTTCGGCATCCCCCGCATCTTTGTCGAGCACGTAGGCTTCGTCAATAAATTCCTGCGCTTCTTCCAAAATTTTCTCCGCGATTTTGGGGCTGCCCTTTTCATACAGGGACGCGACGTAGGATTTTTCACCCCCTGCACTTTTACGCGTTTGTAAGACCTGATAAAGGGCGTTTAGAATGTGCTCGCTCATGACTTTGACTTTATGTTAAAATGTGACGTATATATAACGATAAATAAATAAACGGTGCAAGCGGGTATATAAGCGGATATGAGCTTCATTCAAGTAGATAAAAAAGCAATCACAGAGGAAGAGGGACAAGCTCTGATAGAGCAGACCTACGGCCTGATGTGTCCGCTTGGCACGGCGACGATGTTTATCCAACCCAAAGATTTCGAGCCGCACTGGTTGGAGAAATTACCGACGATTTTGCAAAACCCCTTAGTCGGTTTCAGTAATAATAAGGACATTCGTGACCAACTGACGGAACAAACCCGCCAGTTTTATCTGGATGGGCATCTTTCTCATTTGGATTCTGAACCACGCGAAGAGGCTGTTCGCGGGCTTCATGATGATATTAAGCATAATGCCGATTTGGTTTTGAAATCGCGCCTTACGCCCTCCGAGATCAAGCATATGGGCGCGTTGCGGCATCTGGATGATTATAACCCGCCCCATACAATAAAAGCTGATGCGTATAAGCCGCCCATACGTTCGGTGATTATGCTGCCCTTTGAACAGGTGAATGGTGATGTCTTGCATAGAAGGCTGTTAAGGCAAGATGAAACAGACGTTACCCCGACAAGACCAGGGATGAATGAACAATATCATTTCAATGCCTTGTGGCATGAAATTGGGCACGGTACAGGCGCGGAAGAGCCGCAAACAGAAACAATTGCCGCGATCGTAACTCGTAAGGCGTTTGAAGATAGCACATGCCTGTCGGCGTTTGCAGATTTGCGGGCGCATCGCGCCGTTTTAAGGCATGATAATATTGATAAGGATAGCCACATCATGGTTCCTGAGCGCGAAGTTTATGGCTGGCCGATGGTAGAGGTGAATGACTATATTCAAGGTCTGCCGCAGGAAACGATTGACGCGATGAGCGAAGAAGATTTGATTAATATACGCCATCAGCCGTTCGCGCATCTGGGGAATAGCGTGCGCATGGTTGCGGCGTTATTACGTGATAATTTTGAAGAGGCATGGGTAACAGGAGACTTAAAACAGCTTGGCACTGCTGCAGGCGAAATTAAAAACAGCCCGTTTTTGAAGGACGGTGAAAAGCAAATTGCCGCGCGGTTCCAACTGGCGTGTGAGCGTTTATATTACGGCGCGCTTGCCTATGAAGAGGGCAATGATTTCATTGATGACGAATTATTGGAAAGCGAGCGTAAGCAACCCCTGACATTTAAGCCCGGCGAATTTATACCGGAATAGAGACACGCAAATGAGCTTTTTACAAATCGATCAAAAGGCCGTTACAGAGGACGAAGCACGCGTGATGCTGACGCAGACTTATGCGCTGCAAGATCCGCTCGGAACGCCAACTTTATTTTTAAACCCTGATGATTTTTCGCCGCACTGGTTAGAGCAATCACCGAAATTTTTGCAAGCGATTTTAAAAGGCGAGCCTCCGAATAGTGGTAAAATCAAAGGTGAAATTCACGACCGCATTGATGATTTCGTTGATCAGGGCATGTTTGATGATCTGGACGAGGCGCAGCGCGATCACGTGATTAAAACCCTGCATAAGGGCGCATTGGAATTGACGGGGATTATCGGGTTTGCACGTCTTAATCCCGATGTTCCGAAAATGACGACGCGTATTCATTTTCGCGATGTGCTCAAGGCGCATTATTTCCCTGAAGATGCTTATGATCCGCCGATCCGCGGTGTTGTCGTTACCCCGCAAACAAGTGTAAGCGCAGGGCAAATGGCAAAGTATTTTTCCGGTGATTATACGGATACTGCGCCTGAAATGCCCGGTACAAAATCACAACACCAATTTAATATTGTGTGGCATGAGGTGGGCCATGGTACGGGCGCGGGAGAGCCGCAAACGGAACTGATGGCGGGGCTGATTACACGTAAGGCGTTTGCGGATAATAAAATGCTCAGTATGAATGCGGATGGCCGCGCGGTGCGGGCGGTGTTCCAACAGGCTAATATGCGCCCTGACGTTATGTCGCACACAGGTATGACACCAGAGCGTAATAAGTATGGATGGCCGATGGTGGAGGTTAATGACTACGCAGTGCAGATGAATGAAGCCGTGATTGACGGACTGGACGAAGATGCCATCAAGCGGGTGCGTTTTCAAAAATTTGATCATCAGGGTGATGCGGTTAAAGGCGCATCGAATGCTTTGAAATGGGAAGACCCCGCGGCGTTTGATAACAAAGATTTAGCGGCGCTTGGTGTGATTGCCTCGGGCCTGGCAGAGAAGCGCTCAACCCCGCCTGAACATGCAAAAATCTACAGCCGTTTTGCGCTCGCCTGTCAGCGTTTACTGGAAGGTACACCCGCCTATGAAAATGCGGGGGAGCATGAGGCAGAGCAAAATTATATGACGTTCGACCCCGATCAATTTAATATGGTATAGAGCCTTACCTGACAGGAATACCCGCGGCCTTCATCGCTTCTTTGGCCTCTTTGATTGTATATTCCCCGAAATGAAATATAGATGCCGCCAGAACCGCGCTCGCGTGGCCTTCTTTAACGCCCTCCACAAGATGATCCAGATTACCGACGCCGCCTGATGCAATCACGGGAATGCGCACCGCATCACAGATCGCGCGCGTCAGCGGGATGTTAAAGCCTTGCTTTGTGCCGTCACGATCCATAGAGGTCAGCAGGATTTCTCCCGCGCCGTATTCCGCCATTTTCACCGCCCATTCCACGGCGTCAATGCCTGTTCCTTTGCGCCCGCCATGGGTGAAGATTTCCCATCCGTCTGATCCGTCTTCCTTGGCCTTGGCATCAATCGCGACAACGATGCACTGACTGCCGCATTTATCGCTGGCTTCTTTTACAAAGTCAGGGTTTTTAACCGCCGCCGAGTTGATGGAGACTTTATCCGTACCCGCATTCAAAAGGTTTCTGATGTGCGATATTTCAGAAATGCCGCCGCCGACAGTCAGGGGGATGAACACCTCATTGGCGACTTCTTCGACCATATGAATGATGGTGTCGCGCCCCTCATGCGTGGCGGTGATATCCAAAAAGCACAGCTCATCCGCGCCCTGATCATTATAGATTTTGGCTTGTTCAACGGGGTCACCGGCATCAACGATATCGACGAAATTCACGCCCTTAACCACGCGGCCATTATCAACATCCAGACAGGGTATAATTCGGGTTTTCAGCAATCGTCTTTCCTCTTTATTTGTAAGTCTTTATAGTATGGACAGTTTTCTAAGGGAAGTAAGAGTTTGATATTTGATTATGTGGTGTTTATTCCCTTGTTTTTGATCCTATGGATGGTTGTTTCCATACCTATATTGATTGGCCTAGGGATTAGTTGGCATTTCTTTAAAAGAAGTGGCTTGCCGGTAAAGATAAAGCGCATCACATTCTCTCTTGTCTGTGTATTGTGTCTCTACCCTGTATTTATGCCTGCGGCATTAATAGGTGGATTTCCAATGCCGCTGATGTTGGTGCTGTGCACGCCGCCTCATGATTTATGGGGCACATTTATGCTTCAAGCTAAGCCGTTTTGTGTCGTGTTTGGTTTGGTCACGGTTTGTATAATTTTATTTGCTCTGAAGCATGTTTCGTTTGAAAATAAGTATCAAAGAAATATGGATATTTAACCCGCGTTTGTGGAAATTTTAGGCGCATCTGCGGGGGTGTGTTCTTATACAGGGCTTTGCCGACAATCACGCCTTCTACGCGTGATGGGGTGTCGTTGTTTTTCAAGGGCATTTATAATACGGTAAATGGCGACAGGGAAGCGTTGATGGTGTTTAAAGGAGTGTCTTCGAAATGATAATTGAGTTTATTGGGTATGTATTAATTTTCCTCATAATGTTCATTATCCCCGCATTACCAGTGTTATGGCTTCTTCGTTTGTTTTTACGTTATTTAGAACGTATGTCATTGTCAGTGCGGGCAAAGAAGATTATTTTCGCCAGTGTTGCGATTTTTTGTCTTATCCCGACAATTTTGCCCGCAGCAACGATTTTCGGGTTTATTGTACCGAACATTATCATGCTGATTGTGATGTTGGGCTTAAGTGATTTAAGTGATTTAAGTGATTTAAATGAATTGATAGCTTGGAACATCAAAACCTTTCCAACTCTTGCTCCGTTCATGTTTATAACGATCTGTGTGATCATTCGGGTGACCTTAGGTCTTTTCAAAGAAGAAGACACAGAAAAAGACATCGGCATAGACACAGATATAGGCACAATTACAGATATGAATGAGGACGAGTTATATTAAGCCGCACCGCCAGCCGCAACCTTAAGCGCATCTGCGGGGGTGAAGCTGTTCTTATACAGGGCTTTGCCGACAATAACGCCTTCTACGCCATATTCCCCTGATTCACGCACCAGTTCCAAATCCTTCAAACTACCGACGCCGCCCGAGGCAATCACGGGAATGGATGTCGCCTGTGCCAATGCAATGGTGGAGATAATATTCACGCCTTCGCCCGTACCGTCACGATCAATATCGGTATAGATAATGGTGGATACGCCGACATCTTCGAACATTTTGGCAAGATCCGCCGCGTCCATGTCAGATTCCTCAACCCAGCCTTCAACCGCGACTTTACCACGCCGCGCATCGATGCCAACGGCGATTTGCCCGGGGAACTTATAGCAAGCTTCCTTCACAAGTTCGGGATTTTGCACGGCGACCGTGCCTAAAATAACGCGGCTGATCCCCTCGGACAGCCATGTTTCAATATGATCCATCGTGCGGATACCGCCGCCCAACTGTACGGGAATATCGGCCGCCTTGATGATGTCACGCACAGCCGCTTGGTTCGTGGGTTTTCCGCCCACCGCACCATCTAAATCCACTACGTGAATCCATGAGAATCCCGCACGCGCCCAATCCACGGCCTGCGCACCCGGATTATCGTTATAAACTGTGTCTTGGTTCATGTCGCCTTTATACAGGCGCACGCACTGGCCGCCTTTTAAATCTATCGCAGGGTATATAATCATCACGTATTTCCAGTTTCATTATCTTAATGGGACAATGAAAGGGTTCGCTTGAGAAATCAAGAGGGAATCAGGAGGTTTCTTGCGCGATCTTCGGGTCGATCACCTTGGTGTAGTAATACCCCTTCAGCACTTTGCCATCAACGCGGGCATAGGCCGGATGTTCGCCCAGACGTTTAAAACCAAGACTTTCATAGAGTGCCATCGCCTCGGTCAGGGTTTCGCGTACATCCAGATTAATCACGGAAAACCCATCAGATAGCGCGAATTTTTCGGCTTCCTCAACCAACATTTTCGCCAGTGCGTGCCCGCGCGCCCATGGCGCCACGAAATTGGTCGTCAGTTGCACGGCAAAGCTTTGTGCTTCGTTGTTGGCAGGGGGTTTAAGCAGTTGGCATGTACCGCAGATCACACCATCAAGGCGCGCCACAAACAACTCACGTGCAGGCATCGCCAGAACACCATTCCAGTAACGCTCCAGCACGTCACGTTCGGGCAGATCAACCCACCCGAAACCACCACCACCTTCGATGGCATCATCTGTCGCATCACACAGATCATTCAGATCACCTGCGTGAAATTCGTGAATATGCTCGACGCTTGGTGAGGGCTCTAACGGCTTTAGCTTGGTTTGATCGCTCATGGTTGCTCCTTGCCTGTTTACTTCCATTCAATAACGGGGTGTCTACTTACTCATTCGTAAGACAAGCCGTTATGGTTTCCAATCCAGAAAGTTAGATAATAACTTTAACCCTGAATCATGGCTTTTTTCGGGATGAAACTGCATCCCTATCATATTATCGCGTCCGACGACCGCGGGGATGAACCCTCCGTAGTCAGTCATGGCGAGATAATGGTGATTGTAATTACATTGAAACATAAAAGAATGAACAAAATAGAAATTTTCAGAAGAATCTGTATTGCGGAGCACAAAATGCCGATTATCCTGCTGTGTATTGGCAGACAGGAAATGTAGCTCATTCCACCCCATATGCGGAATTTTTAGGGTGGGATCTTCCAGTTTGAGGGGGATAACCTCGCCCTCAACCCAGTTCAGCCCCGCGGTTACGCCATGTTCCATGCCGCGGCTTGCCATCAGTTGCATCCCCACGCAGATGCCTAAAAACGGTGTGCCTTGTTCTATGACGCGTTCATTTAAGGCCTCAATCATGCCCGTGGTGTTTTGCAGATTTTCCATGCAATCTTTAAACGCACCCTGCCCGGGCAGAACAATACGGTCTGCCTGCTTTAGGTCTTCGGCCTTATCACTGATTGTGACAATGACTTCACGCGCCTCGTTCTTGATGACTTGTTCAAAAGATTTGGCGGCAGAATGTAAATTGCCGGAGCCATAATCAATAATGAGGACGTTTTCTTTTGTCATGTTCCCTGTTATAACGCGTCAGAGCATAATGTCGAGAAGGTTTTTTATTGACATAAACCCCCTATTTCAAAGAATATGTAGATTATGGATCATCTGTTTGGAAATGAAGCTTATCCGATTGTAACATCCGAAGCCGATATTATTGGTGCGTACGGGTTGCCGACGACGCGCGCGGTTATTTTGCGTGATGAACAGGCGTGGCAGCAAGAATCAGAGGTTTTCAAATCCGGCATTATCATGCAGAGCAATCCAGAGCTCGCAAAGCTATATCACAGTGTTAATGGCGATACGAATGCGCGTCGTTATGCGGGCGATGTGTCTTACACCGATGTGATTAATGCGCAGCAGGTTTTTGAAGAGGCAGGCAAGGCCGCCATTGATGTTACACCCGAAGCCGCTGCTTTGTTTGAGGCACGTATGAATGCGCTCAGGGCGTTATATGGCCGCGTGCACACGGAACTTTACGGTGTGCATGAAGATGAAAGCATTGTCGGCCATGCGATGTTCACGCCTAAGGGCGGTACAGGGCGATCACCGATGATGCATGTTGATGATGTGCGTATGACGTTGCACACGACGTTTTCAGGGGCAACCTTGAAATTATTGAACGGTATGACAACGGATTTATTGTGGGATTTGATGGATAAGACAAAATCAAACGCCCTGCCACCGCAATCGCGCGATGCCAATGATGAGCGCCTGACCGCTATGACCACAGATTATATGGATGAATTCAGCAGCGCGTATCTTGGTGATGTGATCTTGATGAAAGGTCAAAAAGAAGTGGATATGAGCGACCCTGATACCCGACGTGAAATGGGCGCGCATGTATCTTCACCCGCGATATCCTTTCAGGGGCAGTCCGCGGCTATTTTCTATCAGAAAAAAACGCTCGACATTGAATAGAACCCGCTGTTAAGTAATCTTCATGAATATTAATCTTTATCGCTGGGCGGACACTGACGCCGCCACCAAAGACCGTATTATGCGCCGTGCGCAGGCCGACATTGATGCGGTGTGTAAGATCGTACAGCCCATCATTGATGATGTGCGTGATAACGGCGATGATGCGCTGCGCCGTTATGCTCAGAAGTTTGAAAATGCAACAGTCGAGAGCATCAAGGCCACGCCTGAGGAATTCGAGGCTGCGGAAAACTCTTTGGATAACGATCTGAAAGACGCAATTAAAGCCTGTGTAAGCAATGTGGAAAAGTTTCACGTGGAACAGATGAAGCATGTGCCGCCACGTTGGATGGTCGAAATTCAAGAAGGCGTATTCGCAGGTGAACAAGTCTCATCCATCGATTCTGTTGGCCTGTACGTGCCGCGTGGTAAGGGGGCGTTCCCTTCCGCGCTTTATATGCTTGCTGTGCCTGCGGTGATTGCAGGTGTTCAGAACATTGCGATTGTCACACCGCCCACTGAAAATGGCAGTATTGACGATGCTACCTTATTCACCGCGCGCTTATGTGGCGTAGAGAATGTTTATAAATGTGGCGGCGCGCAAGGCATTGCGGCGCTTGCCTATGGCACGGAGAGCGTGCCGCAGGTGAAAAAGGTTCTTGGCCCGGGCAGTCCGTATGTCGCGGCGGCAAAGCGTATTTTATCAGATATCATGGACCCCGGCATGCCTGCAGGGCCATCAGAATCCATCGTTTTGGCGGATGAAACCGCCGATCCTGATAATACCATTTTGGATATCCTCAATGAGGCCGAGCATGGCAAAGATTCGGGCGCGCTACTGGTCACGCATGACGAAAAATTGGCGGCGTACGTACAGGACAATATGCAATCTGTGATTGAAAGCCTGCCGCAGCCGCACCGCGATATCTGTGCGCATGTTATGGCAGGTGATCAGGATAGCTATGGCGGGATTATTTTGACAGGCAGTTTGCAAGAATCTATTGATTTTTCAAATGCTTATGCGCCGGAACATTTGCATTTGAAAGTGAAGGACGGCGAAAATTATTTGGATGCGCTTAAACATGCGGGTGAGATTCTCATCGGTGAATATACGCCCTCATCCTTGGGGAATTACGGCATTGGTGTGAACCATGTTTTGCCAACGGGTGGATGGGCGCACACATATTCCTGTACGTCTGTGTGGGATTTCTTAAAACGCACCTCGATTTCACGGTGCGATAAAGCGGGTTTTAACGCCCTGAAAGACACCGTGGCGACCATGACAGATTATGAAGGTTTTCCCGCACATGGCGCAGTTCTTAGGCAGCGCAAGCTTTAGGCTTTGCTAATTTGACAGGTCTCAAAATTAAGTCCTATGCTTCCTTTATCAAAGGGAGAAATGTGATGGCTTTTTTAACAATAGAACAAATTGAAGATATGGAATCCGCCGCTATGGACGGAGACACCAACGCGCAAATCAATATGGCGTTGCTCTATGCAGGCGGCGAGTCGGTTGCGCGGGACTATGACAAGGCTGTTGACTTTTTAGTGGATGCAGGAGCAAATGCACAAGATTATGACACCCGCCAGCGGGTTATGTCCGCGGCTTCGGGTGTGCATGAACAGCTACAGCGTGAAATCTCTGAAGATGGCTTACTGTCTATGTTTAGGCAAAAGACGGCAGGCGAGGATATTTCCGAATTTGAGCATAAATTAGAGCTCAATACGAGATTATTGAGCACAATCTCACAAATTATGAAAGACCCGGGTGAAAATTATGAAGAAACACTGCGCGCAGGGTAGGAAATAATATTACCTGATATTTGCAAAATCCTTGGATACTTGCTAGAATTTGACAAAATAATAAAAATTTTAATTTAGGGTGAATAGAATGGATCAAGTACAAACACCGGAAATGCCGGAAGTAGAAGAAATCGACGAGATTCAAATCGCTGATGCAGTTGCGATGTTTAATGAGGCTCTTGAAAAGAGCGATCATGACTGGGAAGCGGCGGAAGAATTATTCGAAAAATCATTTGATGGCATGGTTGAGCTTGCACGTACAGGCGATACTACTGCTCAACACAACGTTGCACGTATGTACGGCATGGGTATTAACGAACCCTATGATGAAGACATAGATCTGCTTAACGATTGGTTATGGGAAGCGGAAGAAGACCTTCAGCTGTTCTTGAAAGATGTCCAAAAGCGCATTGAAGAAGCGGAAATTGTACAAGAAGAAGTGCATAATGAAGGTTCGCATGAGCCTGGTGCAACGCATGGCGTGGTTGATCACGATAAAGAAGCACGGAAACTCAGACGTCTTTACTTGCTGAAAGAGCGTTTAGAGCGAATGGGTATCAGAACCGGCGCTAATGAAGATGAGTATAAAGCCGAGCACGATTAAGTTTTAATACTTATTAGAAGATAACGATTATAAAGCTGTGCTTACGGGCACGGCTTTTTTCGTATTGGCGCCGTTAATAAAAGTACGAACCACAATAGACGCGCACGTTTTTTAAACTGATGGAATGTTCAGGAATGTGTTAATCTCTGACTGACTGACATCGCCTACTTCATCACCACTCATGTAAAGATTTCGAAATGCGATGCTTCTTTCGAGCAGTTGGTCATTCACCTCATCAATGGTTACATCACCGCGTCTGAGTTGTTTACACAAATCATCGACAAAACGTAGGGCGACCAATTCCTGACGTAAATTCTGATTATCAGGCTGATTTTCAAGCCTTTTTTCTTTTTTATGGATCGCATTGCTCATGCCGCCGCTAAAGACGTAATCGGTACCCATCTCAGGATAATAGTCGCCATCGTCATCAAAGGTTACTTTGAAATGTGCAATTTCTGCGACATAGCCGCCGTTGATTTGCTCTTCTATACGTGTTGGACAATAAAAATTGTTTTGCCCCTGTTTTTGCGCGAATTTGAATTTTTCCAACATATTGGCCTATCGCGCTATCACGTTATAGCGCGCCCTTCGTGCTTGGTAGTTGGTCTTTCGCGCGCGGGTCAATTTCCACCGCCATGCGTACGGACTTGGCGAACGCCTTGAACACACTTTCGATGATGTGGTGGTTATTCGTGCCCGCCAATTGTGTGACGTGCAATGTTAAACCTGCTGCGCCTGCCAAGGCTTGAAAGAATTCCTGAAACAGCTCTGTGTCCATTTCGCCAAGACGTTCGGCTGTGAATGTGACGTCCCACACCAAAAAGGCGCGATTGGAAAAATCGAGCGAAACACCGGCGCGCGCCTCGTCCATGACCAGATCAAAATGCCCGTAACGGCGAATGCCTTTTTTATCGCCAATCGCTTCTTTGAGCGCTTGGCCGAGTGTGATGCCCGTATCTTCGGCAGTATGATGTGGATCAATATGCAAATCACCATCAGCCTTAATGGTCAGATCAATCAGCGCATGCTTGGAGAGCTGCTCCAACATGTGATCGAAAAACCCGATTCCTGTGCTGATGCTGGATTTTCCCTGCCCGTCCAGATCAACGGAAACCTCAATCGCGGTTTCGTTGGTTTTACGTGATATCTTTGCACTACGCTTGCCCATGGCATGTATCCTACTCTTATTCAGCTATTGTTATGACGCAAATTGCCCCGGTTTGTAAAGTTTATCGCACTAATGTTGCTGCGAGCGTCCCATCATGACTGAGTTTGGGAACGGAATCATCTTTATGTTGATTATATTGAAAGCGATAATGCGCATAAGATTTTGATTTATCTTCATTGATATTATTCAGGTGGAACATCACGGTTCTTTCATTTTGAATAATATCAACATTCTTCCGAGCATTAAGGCGCAGTTTTAGACCATCCAGCTGATTAAGAACCTCATCCATTTCTTGCATCGTCGCGATACCGTTGCGCTTTATGCTTTGTATTTCGTCTCCGGCGGCATCGATGTAGAGCAATGATTTATAAGCGGTGCTTTCACATCGCCAAGAGGTCGTCCGGTTTTCAGAGCTATCCTCATTAACGCGGTTGTCATTTTTTTTACATTCATACGATGCGCTTTCTAAAAGCTCATCGACCTCATCAAGCGGTGTATCGAGCGACAGGCCATGAACGGGAGCGGCTAAAATGGCATCAGTCATGGTTATTTTCTCGACTTCCTCAACGACAGGCTCGGGGCAGTCACACTCTGCGGCTTCAATCGGTGCAACAGGCTCCGGCTTTGGCACACCAAAATGTAAATAACCAAGACCACCACTGGCGATGGCGAGTAAAAGAATAAGAATATTTTTAATCATGATAAGGCTCCCTTTGAAAACGGATTCTATCGCGGTTATTTGATCTACTCAAGTATCGTCTTGACTCATTTGGTGTTATTGCCCATATCTTTATCCATGACTTATGAAGCACAAAATTACGCAGATGCGAGCAAGTGGCGCGGGACGACAATCATCTCCGTGCGCAAGGGTAAGGACGTTGTCATTGTTGGTGACGGCCAAGTTTCCATGGGGCATACGGTTTTAAAAGCCAATGCCCGTAAGGTACGCCGTTTAGGCCGCGACGATAGTATTATCGCGGGTTTCGCAGGATCAACGGCAGATGCCTTTACATTGTTTGAGCGTCTGGAAGCCAAATTAGAAGCACATCCGGGGCAGTTAACCCGTGCCTGTGTGGAATTGGCAAAGGATTGGCGTACAGATAAATATCTGCGCAAGCTAGAGGCTCTGATGGCTGTGGCTGATAAAGAAGTATCCCTAATTTTGACGGGGAATGGTGATGTTGTTGAACCGCAAGACGGTGTGATCGGCATTGGCTCTGGCGGGAATTACGCTCTGGCGGCGGCGCGCGCGCTGTATGATCAGGATTTATCCGCGCAGGAAATCGCCGAAAAAGCCCTTAAAATCGCCGCAGATATTTGTGTCTACACAAACGACAATATGATCGTCGAAAAACTTTAAAAAAATGCGAGACTGTTTCTCGTAAAAAACAGCCTCGCTTAGGTGCCAAGAGTTGTGTATGTGGGGGACTTGGCAATTTTTATGTTTTTTTAGGTCATGGGTTCTTCCGATAATAATTCATTATCAGGGCTTGGTATTATTCCATATCTATTGATGTGCATGTCTGTGATCGCGGGATCTGCCGTAATTGAGACGTCATTATCGATATACATTAATGGCATTGTAATTTTTTTAGCCATTGTTTCGGCAGAAGATAAACTTATGAAAGACATTAATGCGGTCCCTGCTACGATGACTGCTAAAATCTTGGTGTTCATTGTTTTTCCCTTTTTTGAATGTGCGTTCTTACCTAGGTCAACGCGCAGGTTTCAAAAAAGTTCCTAAAAAAATGAAATTAATCGTCGGTACTGGTTTTGTTTTTATTTCCATCATCAGCAGTGTCTTCAACATCCTTCGTGAAGCCAGCGGTTTTAAGCCAAGAAAACACAAAGCCTGCAGTGAGCGCGCCAAGGGTGATGGTCAGGGATATCGCGGGCGTAACGTGGTATTCGTGCAGGCCGTAGATATTACATACGCCGTTATAGAACACCTTGAAGCCTATAAAGACTAACACAAAGGATATGGCGTATTTCATCAGATCAAAGCGGTCGATGATGTTTTCAACGGCAAAGAATAAGGCGCGCAAACCAAGAACGGCAAAGACGTTACTGGTGAACACTATAAACGGATCCGTGGTTATGGCCAAGGCCGCGGGGATACTGTCGACCGCGAAAATAACATCACTGATTTCGATGATGATTAATGCCAAAAATAACGGCGTGAAAATAAAGGTAGACTTTCCTTTTACGCTTTTCGATTCTTCTTCGCTGACGCTGTCGCGGCGCACCATAAACTTATTGCCATGTATCTTGGTGGTCAGGGGGAATCGTTTTTTCAAGAAGATGACAAGACGTTTATCCTCGAAATTACCAACGTCATCATCCTCATCGACCAACATCATTTTTATGCCTGTAAACACAAGGATTGCAGCAAATATGAACAGTACCCAATCAAATTGGTGAACAATGGCCGCACCGGCAAAAATCATAATACCGCGCAGAACAACCACGCCGATAATCCCCCAAACAAGGACACGGTGTTGATATTGGCGGGGGATGGCAAAGGCGGTGAAAATCACGGACATCACGAATAAATTATCGAGTGAGAGGCTTTTTTCAATGACGTATGTCGTGTAATACAGCATCGCCTTATCAGCGCCAAAATGCGACCATATAACAAGACCAAAAGCCAAACCTGCCACGATGTACCACGCACTCAGGATCAGGCTCATGCGAAAGCCGATAATGTTGCTGTCGCCTTTATTGAAAAGCTTTAGATCAATATAAAGCAGGAATGGAACAAGGGCGAAAAATAAAATCCAGTCGTAAAATTCCATGAAAAACCCTATGATTATTTCGTGCCTTGGGCACGTTTCTTGATTGGTTTTGTAACATGAGGGGGGGCGAATATCTAGCCAAATCGTTCAAATCGTTCGCTTTTCAGGAAATCGGCGGCGCATTACCCAAATAAATTTTGCCATTTAAGGGTTTAAAACTTATTTCAATATCTGTACGAATACATCATTACCAATATTAATTGCGAAATCAGGCGTCCAGTATGAATAATTTGAAAAAAGAAAAACCCGTTATTGTTTCCTCTTTTTCTCCCCGTGAAACCGTCAGCGAGCTCGACCGTTATATCATCGGACAAAACGATGCCAAGCGCGCGGTGGCGATTGCGCTCCGAAACCGTTGGCGCAGGTCACAGCTTGACCCTGCCTTGCAGGAAGAGGTCTATCCGAAGAACATCTTGATGATCGGGCCGACAGGTGTTGGTAAAACCGAAATTGCACGCCGTTTGGCGAAATTGGCGAACGCGCCCTTCATCAAGGTTGAGGCCACTAAGTTTACGGAAGTGGGTTATGTCGGGAAAGATGTGGAATCCATCATCCGTGATTTGACGGAAATGGCGATCCGCATGACGCAGGATGACATGCGCAAAACCGTCAAGGCACAGGCGGAGATTTACGCCGAGGAACGCGTGCTGGATGCGCTTGTGGGGGATACGGCGGGTGAAGGTACGCGCCAGAATTTCCGCAAAAAATTGCGCGAAGGTGAATTGAATGACCGCGAGATTGAAATTGATGTTCTGGATAATGCCAACCCGATGGGCGGCATGATGGACATTCCGGGTATGCCCGGCTCCTCCATGGGGATGGTGAATATCGGCGACATGTTCGGCAAGGCGTTCGGTGAAAAGCGTAAGAAAAAACGCCTTACCGTGATGGAGAGCTATGACATTCTCATCGCAGAGGAATCCGATAAATTACTCGATGAGGATAAAATCGTTTCCAATGCGTTGGAACTGGTACAGCAAAACGGGATCGTGTTTATTGATGAGATCGACAAGATCGCGGCGCGCCAAGATGTGCGCGGCGGCGATGTCTCCCGCGAGGGCGTACAGCGCGACCTTCTGCCCCTGATTGAGGGCACAACGGTGGCCACCAAACATGGCGCGGTAAAGACTGACCACATGCTGTTCATCACAAGCGGCGCGTTCCACGCCGTGAAGCCTTCTGACCTGCTTGCGGAATTACAGGGGCGCCTGCCTATCCGTGTGGAGCTCCGCGCGCTCACGGTGGATGATTTCAAGCGTATTTTGAAAGAAACAGAGGCGAGCTTGATCAAACAATATGAAGCCCTAATCGGCACTGAAGGCGTTTTGATGACGTTCGAGGATGAGGCGATTGATGAAATTGCCCGCTTGTCGTTTGAGGTGAATGAGAATATCGAGAATATCGGCGCGCGCCGCCTGCATACGGTGATGGAAAAACTGTTGGAGGAAATCAGCTTCACCGCGTCAGATCGCGGGGGTGAGGAAATTAAAATCACCGCTGATTACGTGCGCGCACAGGTCGAAGACCTCGTCAAATCCGCCGACCTCAGCAAGTTTATTTTGTAAAATATCCCTCTCGCAGAATCATGTCATTACAACTATAATGTTGTGATGACTGAAAATAATTTTCCAACACTCTCGGGACAAGACGCCATAGGTTTATGGTTGAAAGGGAGAGATGCATGGAATGAATGGGTTGAAGAAAACCCTGATTACAATATAAGTTTCATTGGTGTTAATTTTCCAAAAATAATAGCAGGCAAAAATTTAACAGCTATATCATTTCGTGACTTTCGTTTTCCAAATGGTGAGGTAAATTTTATAGAATGTGATTTTAGTTGTCATGCCGTTTATTTTGAAAATTGTTCGTTTGGAAATGGGGATGTAAATTTTCAAGGTACAAATTTTGGCGATGGATTGATTTTTTTAGCAGAAATGAGTTTTGGAGATGGAGATACCTCTTTTTCAAGAACGAAGTTTGGTAAAGGTTCTGTGTTTTTGGATGGAACAGACTTTGGTAAGGGGACAGTTCAATTTAGTGATTCTAGCTTTGAAGGGACATCAAGGTTTAATAATTTAAAAAATTTAAATAATCTTGATAGTCTGTCTTTTAAGTATGCTACATTTGAAGGCCCTTTAGATATATCCTCTAATGGTAGCATGCCTTTTCTTATTGATCTTATGCACACGAAAACATCGCATCATGTTTCCTTGTCAGGCGTTAAGTGTACATTGCCACGCGAAGCAAAAAGAAAATCATGGTTCCTTTCAAACGGAGATTGGACAACCCAAAAAACCGCCATTGATAAAGAAGATGAAGGCCGTGCTAGACGTCTCAAGGAGCTTGCGGAAGCAAATAAAGATCACCATAAAGCCAAAGAATTTCACATCATGGAAATGCAGGCGGCGCGGACGCATAAATTTCCCTATGATTTTTTATTCAAGTCCGAATTTTGGTATGAAAAACTCAGTGATTATGGGCGCAGTATCACAAGGCCATTATGGTGGATGGCAGGAATATGGTGGACGTGGTCAATTTTTTATTTATTTGCCAGTTTCCTTGAAATAGGTAAGGCGTTATGGCCGCAAGCTGCTGTTTATTCTGCCGCGCAGATGTTTGCCTTTATACCGAGCAGTCGCGGTGCAAGAAATGATGTCGGGGATGCGTTATTTTGTGCGGAAAAAGACTGTGCTTTGCCGGAATGGATTTATCTGCTCACATTCTCCCAAAGCATCCTTGCCCTGATCTTACTCTTTCTGCTTGGTTTGGGATTACGGCATCGTTACCGCATTTAACCGCTCTTAAAGCTTCCCGTCACGCCAGAGCTTTATTTTCGCGCCTTTCGCATAGTTAGGGCCGCCTTTGTTTCGGAAAACATGGGGGGTGAATGCGATGCGCGTGGGGTCGAGATGCTCAGGCTCGCCGCCTGCATAATGAACGCTGAGCACTTCTTTTAAGAGCTCTAAGATTTTATCACGTGTTTCGGGGAAGTCATCAGGTGCGCTTATCCCGTATACGAGCGTGAAACCCGTTTTTTGGGGAATGCCATTTTCATCTTTATGATCATCAGAGAGCTTATATTCATATTCGATGGAAAAGGTAATATCCTGATTGTGCCAGTTTAATTCGAAGTGGCGATCAACATCGGGCAACTTCTCGGTTATTTCTCGCAAGGTAATGCCGCGCGCCGTATCTGTCACAACACCGCCGTAAAAACCGCCCTTATTTTCATAGGTAAAAGCCATGATTTTTCCTCACAACGCGGCTTCTTCGATTTCAAACTCTCGGTAGCGGTTGATATCGTTTGTGGCATCATAATTTTCGGACGGGGGATTGTCGCTGTTTACCGTGGGTGTTGCGCTGTTTGCCCATTCATCATAGCCGGGCACGACAGGTGCTAAAAACTTGTGGCTAAGACAGAGGGGGAGCGCGGCGGCAAAGTCCGGTGAATAGCCACGCACAAGTTCATAGGAAGAGCCCCTCACCATTGTTCGGTTTATTTTTTCGTAGGCCTGCGTATCCGAAAGCCCATCGGCGCGGTATTCTTCAAACGCATCGACGAAATCTTGTCGTGGATGTCCGTTAATGGTATCGACGCGTTCATTCTTGAGTAGCGCAGGAAGCTCCGTGCGTACGAAAATACGATCGTCATCCGCCCATGGCGTAACGGTAACAATATGGCCATGCGCATTATCGGCAAAGGCCTTAGAAACCGCGTCCCATAAACCAAGCTCTATCTCACCGTCATTACGGCGAAAGCCCATTAATCCGTCATAATAGGACGTTGGATTACCATCAACACTATGCCCTTCCTGCTGCATGGCTGTTAACAAATGGTGACGGATGGCGTTATTGAATTCAGCATTTGACAGAAGTTGTGCAGATTGTGTTTGTGTAATGCAAACGTAACGCTCATTGTCACGCAGGATCGGTTTTGTAAAATCGAGGTAGCTGTTTTCATCTCTGGTGTCATCATGCTTGTAACGCACCGGCCCGCTGCCGAAAACATAGCCGGCGGGATCATGGCCGTTGACATATTCTACCGGCTCGGTCAGTGCGTACATCAAATCAAAAAGCACATCTTTAGGTACATATTGATCAGGCGGAACAGCGTTCAAACCGCTCATCACGGTAAACAGCTCATCATCGCCATCAGTAAAACCATACGAAAAGACGTCACCGTCTTTGGCGGCGTTAATCAGGCGTTCTGCATGTTCGTTACTGATTGGTTCGCGTTTCACCCGTTTATTTCCTCCATCCAATGTACCGGCATGGTGTTTGTAAACACGTCTTTATCGAACTTGACCGTGACTTCGTTTACACGCGAGCGGTCAAAAAATTCACCGTATGTGTCGAGTGCTTCTGTAATGGCTTTAAATAGGTTTTCTTCCGGCTCATTGAAGCCTTCCGGCAGGGTAATGTAATGAATGTGCCATGCAAAATTAAACTTGTTTTCGCCGCCCTCAACTTCATGGTAGCTCGTTTCCTGATCACCACCGAATGGAATTTCCTGACCGCCCCACTCCAGAACAAAGCGCGGCTTCATATCAGGCCAAAGCGGCGTCACATCACGCAAGATAATCCCGCGCTCGCGGTCAATTGCGTGGATATTACCGATATCTGTTGTGTCATTTTCAAATGCCATTTTTCTTCTATACTTCCTGTCGGCTATGCCATTTCCAGACCTTCATCGTTTGGCGCAGGTTTCGTCTGTCCAAAATTAATCTCTAATTGCGGTGATTGCGGCGTCCATTGCATTATTTGTGATGACTGGAACACAGTTGTATCAAGGCCGACTTCTGCGTGTTTATCAAGCCCGCGTTGCAGTCGTGCTTTTTTCTCCAGATGATCGAACGGGTCGATATTGGCATTTTCAGTATATACCAAGAACCAGCGCTCATCGGGTGTTTTTGCGTTGCTGTACGCTTTTTCAAATTCTTGGAAGGCACCTTCGGTTTGGAAGTTTATGCGTGCGCTGACATAGAATAGATGCCCGTCTTTGTCTCTGACTTGTTCCGGGTGGGACGGCACAGTCATAGAGCCGTCTTGTTCACGATGCCAGAATTTACGGTTTCCGTTCGGGCGGAAACGGAACAGAGCCAGATGGTTGTGATTGGCATCAGGGTCATTAATAATTGCGTTCTCTCTGACATATAAATCGCGGTACATATCCAGCACATTATCGTTATGGAGCTGTTCCAGTGACATGAGCTGGCTGCCGTTTCGAAGAACAATCGACTGGCGTTTGCCTTCGTCGAACTGGGTATCATCCAAAACTCTGGCAAGGTCGGCAACATCAGAAACACCGCGCGAAAGTTTTCTTGGCGGTTTTTTGCGTGATGTATGAAGCCTGCGTTTTGGCTCCGTATCCTGACTATTGGGGTTGAATTGATCATTCGAAAGATGAACGTACGGGCGCCTTCTTTGTGCTTTTTGCTGCCCCGCAGGGATACCGAGGTTAAGGATTGTTACATCCTCATCAGGGTTTAATTTTATACCGTCCAAGTCTTGTAATGTGTCTTTTAACCGTTGTTGGTGTTTCACAACATCGCATGTGTGATCTACGCCGTTCCAGGTTGAGAAATGGGCAGGGAATAAATATCGCCTAAATTCTATCTGTGGCTCCCCCTTCTCATCTAAAATCGGCTCGTCTGTTTGCGGATCAACAACTTCGAACGGTAGGGGTTGGATACGCTCTCCCGATGGTTTTTTAAGGCGTATTTTATCGTCATTTTCTATGCAGTGCGGGCAGTAAAATTGCAGGTGTTTATGTTCACTGGAGTCTTTGTCGAAATCCTCTGCTGCCATAACATCCCATGTTTCAGGCGCATTCGGATCGTCTTTTTCAGGGTCAAAAACAACCGCCTCCGTTAAGGTGACGTTTGCAACATATAAATGCCCTGCTTCATTTGGATTTCCATCTGCCATAATCTATCAACCCAGTTTCCAGCGATATTATTTTACAATAATAAGACGTTGTTTGTCTTGTTTTCACTGCTATTATTCAACCTATGAAGAAAATACCTTTTTTATTAATTGTTTCGGCTTTTTTACTTCACGGGTTTTTTTATAGCAAAGTCCGCGCTGAAAGTCACGAAAACTCTGATTCGCCGCAATTCATTTTTCCGGCGGGTTGTTCGTACGGAAAAGACTGCTGGGCGGTGAATTACGTTGATGTTAACCCCGCGGAAGGACAGGCGCAGGATTTCCGATGTAATCGCAAGACATATGACACCCATAAGGGCGTTGATTTTGCGCTGGGCTCGGTTGCACGCATGAAGGCGGGCGTGGATGTGTTGGCGGCGGCTTCGGGCAAGGTTTTGCGGGTGCGGGATAGCGAAAACGACATTTTAAAGACCAAAGATGAGCAAAAAGTCATCCAGGAGGCTAAAAAAGAGTGTGGAAACGGCATTCTAATTGACCATGGCAACGGTTTGCAGACCATTTATTGCCACTTAAAGCAAAATTCCGTGGTCGTGAAGCCGAAACAGCGCGTTAAAACAGGCCAAAAGCTTGGTGAGATCGGGCAATCAGGTTTGGCGGAATTTCCGCATCTTCATTTTGGTGTGATCTGGGAAGGCGGCGTTGTTGACCCCTATACGGGTATGTTGAATACGGATGGATGCAATAAGAAGAAAGAACCGCTCTGGCATATTGGTTTGCCGATTACCTACGACCCTGTGGTGATCTTTGATGGGGGCTTTCGTGCCTCCCCGCCTGATTTTGCGGCCATGCATAAGGGCGAAGAAAATCCTGAAATATTATCACTCAGCAGCGCGGCGTTCGTCTTTTGGGTTGGCTTTTACAATGTCGAAGTCGGCGACGAGGTAGTTCTAAGGATTACCGACCCCGATGGATATGAATTTGTTACGCAACGTAAAACCGTTGAAAAGACACGGGCGCGACAATATTATTTCACAGGGCGTAAAATCGGACGCGTACAGCTGAAACCGGGTGTTTATGAAGGGCATGTCACGATATCGCGTCAAAGTAAGAATGACGGGGCAATCATGCGTGAAAAAACATTCAGTGTCACTGTGGAATGATCTATCGACGTCGGCGTAGAAGAACGTATAACGCGCCCTCACCACCATGTCGCGGGCGAGCGGGTGTTACTTTCAAGACATATTGATCAAGCGGCGGAGTGTTCAGCCATTCGGGTGTTTTTTGCTTTAAAATGCCGGGTTTTTGGTTCATCAAAGATGTGTCGCCCGTACGGCTGTGCCCTTTACCTGTGACCACCAAAATACACCGTTTTCCTTGTGCGTACGCGTTTGGGATATACGATAAAAGCGCATCATAAGCCTGATTTTGTGATTTTCCATGCAAATCAATGCGACCATCAACGGTCATTTGTCCGCGTTTTAAACGCCGCAGGGCACGGGCATCCATTTCCCTATCTCCTGATTGCGGCGCTTTGTCCTGATCACGATTAGATTGGGGCATTTCCGATAATGGCGCGCTTTGTTCGCGGCCTTTTGGTTTTGTACTGCTCATGCGTTTTTCGCGGGATAAAGGGATCGTACTTTTGCGCTTTAATGGTTCAACATCGCGCGTGACCTCAGCCCACAAATCACTGTCCTGCTGGTTTTGTGCATTATCGCTCTGGCTTTTATCGTCTTTATCCGTCATTATATTAACGATTATATAGCACTTTCTATGCTATTAAAAACTATGTCTGAACGTAATATGCACATAAAAACAATATTGAGTATGCTTGTTTTCGTGGTAACAATCGCCGCGTCTGCGCATGTGCATGCTGGGGAAGAAGGATATTTCAGCACGAAGATAACGCCGGAAGAGCAGGCTGTTTTCGCGTTTTTCCGTGCTGCGGAAGAAGCGCCCGATTATGAATATTGGGTAACCTCAAAGCTTGAATATCAGGCTCTGCCTAAGCAGAAAAAAGATGATTATCTTGTAAAAGAGATTATGCGCCTTGGTCACGGTTATGGCATGTATGACCTTGATACTGACTTATTGGAAATCAAGGTGAATGTTGTATCCAGTTATGTTGCCGCAAAGGATGATGAGCCCGCATATATTCAATATAGGTTTATGAACATTGATGATGGCGCAACGCCGACATTTAACTATCGGTTTGGGATGGGCTTTATTTCGATGATTATTGATCGTCTTGATTTCTTTTCCAAGGTTGAGTTAACGCCGGAAAAAGACGCAATATTACGTGAAAAAATTCCTTATGAAGATGATGAATTTGATACGGAACTTGAAATACATGTACGTGTTTCAAATGCAAATTATAAAGACTTTAAGGAAGTGGATGGCATCAAACAGTGGATCATGATGAGCGAGATTGCATATATAAAATGTGAGGTTGATTCCTATTACACACGTCAAACTTATATTTTGTGGGATTATGTGGCGCCGTGGCACGAGGATGCCTTCCGCATACAAAATATGCCCGAGGAAGAAAAATACCCCCACCCGTACGATCTTTTCAAAGATTAAACCAAAGTACCTGCAAATGACGAAAAGTTTGCCAGTTTTGCCGTAATTTGCTAGATTCCAGTCATATATGAATGAATTATAGGTGCTACGGAGATGTATTCTAACATACAAAGCATTAATTCTACGCCTAAGTCACTGGAAACAGAGGCCACAGATGCGCGTTTGCGCAACAAAGCAAAGCAAGATGAAATCATTGATCAGGACGCCCGGAAACGTCAGCAAGACGGTTTTTCACAAGAGCCAGACAATGAAACAAATGTCTTCTCCGTTAATGCGCTTATTTGTTTTTTGGAAGACTTTCTGGAGGCGCGTTTATCATCAAAGCTCAACAAAGACGTTCCTCCAAATCAGAAGGTGTCTTCTTTTGCGCCATGGATGAAGGCGGATCACAGTAATGCGAATGACAGGCCGCATGTTCCTGCAAATCGCGCGGCAAATGCGTATGCGCACGGCGCGGAGACGGTGAAGGGTGTTGTTCGCGGACAAGAGTCATCGACGGCAGGTCATCATTTGAATGACGATAATATGAATGATGTTTATCATCTTTTGCGTGATTTAAGAGATTTGCGCGACGATGGACAAAAGCAACTTCGTTTGGATGCCAAATTAACATTTATGGATGGTGTCTACAGCGCTGTTCAAGATGCGAAAATCAAGGCGAGTGCCGATTAAACGCAATATCCATTCTCTTCTGTTTTTATAATTGTCGGTGATGTGGGGTCTGATTCAATTTTTTGACGTAATCGATAAATATGTGTCTCTAAGGTGTGTGTTTCTACGTCTTTAGCGTAATTCCAAACGGTGTTTAACAATTCTTCGCGCGTGACGATTTGTCCCTTTTTATCATTGAGGTATGCCAGAATTTCGACCTCTTTCTCAGTAAGCTGAATTTTCGTACCACTTTCATTGATGAATGTCCCGACATGCACGTTCAATCGCGCCTTACCAAAATGAATGGTGGCGTCTTCTTTCTTTTGTGCTTTGTTTTTAAAATACTCTATTTGGTCGATAATCTGCCCCACACGCACAGGCGCAGAAAATGTTTTTCCCTCTGAGCCACTTTTGATCACGATGCCCTCTTCGTCATGATTTTTCATAGCACATTGCATAGAAAATCCATATTTTTCAATCACTTCCCTGAGCGCAGCTTGTGTGATTTTATCGGCGAATATGGTGATGGATTTTTGCGACATGGATGGTTATTCCTTCTTCGTTCTCATCATGGCATAAAAATTGCAAATCTTACAAAGCGAAAATAAGGAAGGTCTGTATATGGAACAATCTGCCGTTAATCAAGCCGTGACTTCAGGCGCGAACAATGCCGCGAAAGATACCAATCTTCAATACATGAAGGTTAAAAATGACCGTATGGCGGGCACGCTTGCGGCCTATAATACATCAGATGGTGAGGATACATTCAAACTGGCCTTGTCTGATGCCTCGGATAGTCAGGACAATGCCACTACGTCATCTTCATCGGCGCAGGATGATCATTTCGGCTTCTTTGATTTCATTGATATGATTAATCCATTGCAACATATTCCCCTGCTGAATATTGCATATCAAAAGATAACCGGTGATACGATTAAGCCGATTTCCCGCATTGTGGGCGGTACGGTGTTTGGTGGGCCTGCCGGTGCGGCCTCGGGGCTGATTACGACGGTTATAGAAGACGGGACGGGCAAATCCCCCCTTGGCAATGTGATGTCAATCGCGCGCGGGGATGAAAGGGACAGGCAGGCTTATAATGACTTACCGCCCGAATTGTTGAGCTTTGCCGAAATACCCTCGGTGAAAAATCAGAATTACAGTTACAATGTGTAGCGTGATTTAATTAGGTGCGTTCACCGAAAATCCCTGTACCAACACGAATATAAGTTGCGCCAAGCGGGATGGCTTTTTCGAAATCTGCGCTCATCCCCATACTGAGGTCAGGTAAGTTATGCGTCTTGGCGAATTTCTGTAACAGCGCAAAGTGCAGGGCGGCCGCGTCATCAACAGGCGGAATGCACATAAGGCCGCGAATATCCAGGCCGCATTCGGATGTACAAAAATTAAGGAAATCAGGAAGATCAGTTGGTGTGATGCCTGCCTTTTGCGCTTCCTCACCTGTGTTGACCTGAACAAAGCAGGGTAAGGATTTCTCGGTGTCTTTTAATGCGCTTCCTAATTTACGGGCGAGCTTTTCCCGATCAACTGTTTCAATCACATCAAACAGGGCAATCGCATCTTTGATTTTGTTGGTTTGCAGCGGGCCGATAAGGTGAAGTTTTAAGTCGGGGTAATCCGGTTTTATCTCTGCCCAATGATCTTGTGCCTCTTGGACGCGGTTTTCACCGAACAGGCGATGACCGGCATTCAGGGCAGCAAGGATTTTATCAGATGGTTGCTTTTTGCTGACCGCAACCAGATTTATATCACTGGCCGCCCTGCCCCATGGTGCGGCGGCGGCTTCGATGCGCTGATGAATATGGTTTAAATTTTCTAAGATCGACATGCGCTAAAGATATGTAAGCATCAGGTGGTTGGCAAGAGGCAAAAAGAAAGGGCGCCGTGAAGCGCCCGTTTCCAAATTCTTAAGTTCGACTTCTAAGATTAGAAGTTGATTTGTGTACCAAGTACGAATGATGTTGAGTCAACATCGTTTACGCCAGTACCACCGATGTTTGTAGCTTCATGCTCGATGTAGCTTACAGAACCGCGGAAAGACATGCCTGGACCGTAGTTATACACAACACCACCAGTGTAGCGTACTGTTTCTAGGTCTTTAACAGCGTATGAGTTGTCTTGATCGAAGTATGATAGACCGATTTTGAATGGACCAGTTGTGTAGTCCGCACCGATTACCAATGTTTCTTCGTCATCATTTGTTGCTGAGTCAACACCACCGTTGTCTTCTGAGTATGACACACCAAGACCGAACGCTGAGATGTCAAGGTCTAGACCAACGTTGAATGCATCGCGGTCATCTGAACCTGCAGCAGCAGCTTCTTCATCACCGTGTGAGTAACCAGCACCGGCAATAACGCCAACATTCTGGAACTGACCTTCATAACGAGCAGCAATTTCGTAAGTCATGCCGATTGTACCAGGCTGATCATCTTGACCAACACCACCAAGAGAAGCAGAAGCATCTGTGTCAGGTGAAAGTGAGATACCAGCTTGGAAGCCGTTCATGATAGGTGACAAATATGTCAACTTGTCAGCTTTACCAGTTGGGTCCATGTCATAGTCAACGCCCTGATTTGCAGCATTAATACCAGTCAAACCAGTTAGAACACCGTAGTTAACAGGCTGAACGAACTGACGGATACCGTCAATGTTTGAGTCAGCAGAAGGAGCAGCAACCTGTAGAAGGTAACCGGCACCGTCTTCAGCACCAAAGTTTACGCGACCCCAGTCACCTGAGAAGTAAACATATGATTCGTCAACGTTAGCTGAATCTGCACCATCAGCTTCGAGTTCGAAGTGTGTACCGATTGTCAAACCGTTATCCAGAGTAGTTTCGCCACCAATGTGGATTTCTGTGTCACGGATAAAGTCGAAGTCATTTGTTTGTGAACCTGGAACTTCATCTTGGTCGATGAATACGCCATAGCCCTTAAAGTAACCGCCAACTTCTAGTTCAACGTCAGCATGTGCAGGAGCAGCAAGTGCAACTGAACCCATGGCAACGCCAGCAAGTAATAGTTTTTTCATTTTAGTTTCCTCCAATCACACTTTTTCAAGATATGATTATAGTTAAAAGTTAAACCCATAATGGATTAAAGTTAAAAAAGAATGCCCCCATCACTGAGAACGCCCTCATTACGCCACCATCTCGTTTGATCGTCAACGCGATTTTGTGGGTTTAATGTCACATTTTTTACAGGCGTTGCATTTTTGCAACATTGATGAATGCCAGATTTGGCGTTCGGCTCTCCATGTTGATAGGCGTGCTTATGGGTATAAACGCCCTTGTGGGGGGCGTGTGCGCATGGTAAAGGAAAAGACATACAAAATTAGCAAAAGCAGTTAGGGAACCATGAAAAGATTTAAAGGGAATAATTTTGCGTTGATGGCTGTATTGGGTACGGCGGTTTTAGGGCTTTCTGCCTGTGGCGGTGTTAAGACCGAGGCGAAATATCCGACGGGCGCGAACCGTGACGGACTATCCGGTAATGAAATTTACGAAAAGAAACAAAGTGTTTTCGGTGAAAACAAGATTTTCGGAAAAAAGAAAAACACCAGTGGTGGCGAAAACGGCATTGGCGTGAACAGTTTCCTTTGGCGTGCAACGCTTGATACGGTTTCCTTTATGCCCCTTGCCAGCGCAGACCCGTTTGGCGGCGTTATCCTGACTGATTGGTACACAGATGCGGCAACCCCAAATGAGCGCGTAAAGATTAATGCCTTTATATTAGGCCGTGAATTAAAGGCCAGCGGCGTGCGTGTGCGCACATTCCGTCAGCAAATTATCGATGGCGTTTGGCGTGATGTTCCTGTGTCTGAGGGGACGGATCGTAAGCTTGAGGATGCCATTTTGACCCGTGCGCGTGAATTACGCATTGCGCATTTGGCGGATGAAAGATAGGCGGCGTTACTTATATGTCAGAGCGTTATAATATTAAGGAAACCGAATCCAAATGGCGCACCCGTTGGAATGATGACGATGCGTTTGCCGTTGCGGAAGATGAATCCAAGCCCAAATATTATGTGCTTGAGATGTTTCCCTACCCATCAGGCCGTATCCACGTAGGACACGTGCGTAATTACACACTTGGTGATGTTGTTGCGCGCTATAAAAAGGCAAAAGGCTTTAATGTGCTACACCCTATGGGCTGGGATGCCTTCGGCTTGCCTGCCGAAAACGCAGCGATAGAGCGCGGCGAACACCCCAAGAAATGGACGCATGAAAATATCGCCTCCATGCGCGAGCAGCTTAAATCTATGGGGCTGTCGATTGATTGGAGCCGCGAATTCGCCACATGCGACCCTGAATATTATGCGCACGAACAACGCATGTTCTTGAAATTCCTTGAAAAAGGCATCGCTTACCGCAAGGAATCGATTGTGAACTGGGACCCCGTTGATAATACGGTTCTCGCGAACGAGCAGGTGATTGATGGCTGTGGTTGGCGTACAGGTGCACCTGTTGAGCGCCGTAAGCTGAATCAGTGGTCATTAAAGATTACTGATTATGCCGAAGAATTATTGGGTGATTTGAAGGATCTTGATCGCTGGCCTGAGAAGGTGCGCATCATGCAGGAAAACTGGATTGGTAAATCCGTAGGTTTGCAGTTTAAATGGAATATTGTCGAAAATGATCAACAGGTCGCGGTTTACACAACCCGCCCTGATACGCTCTTTGGCGCGTCGTTTCTTGCGCTTGCTCCTGATCATCCAATGACGAAACAACTTTGCGAAGGCAAAGACGGCTTTGATGATTTTATCGCTGAATGTCAGGCGCACGGTACATCCGAAGCCGCGATTGAAAAGGCAGAGAAGATTGGTTTTGATACAGGCTTTACCGCGACGCACCCCCTACTCGGCCGTGACGTTCCGGTTTATATCGCGAACTTTATTTTAATGGATTACGGAACAGGTGCAATTTTCGGTGTGCCAGCGCATGATCAACGCGACTATGATTTCGCCACTAAATATAGCTTGGATATCTTGCCTGTCGTGTCGCCTGATGGTGATGCGGGCTTTGCGCTTGATGGTGAGGCGTTCACAGGTGAAGGCAGTTTGATTAATTCGCAGTGGCTTGACGGTATGTCTATCGAAGATGCCAAGGCCGAAGTGATTAAACGCTGCGAGGCTGATGATACGGGCTTTGGTACGACGCAATATCGCTTGCGTGATTGGGGTGTTTCCCGTCAACGTTATTGGGGGTGCCCTATTCCCGTGGTTTATCGGAATTCTGATGGTGCCTGTATTCCTGTGCCTGATGATCAACTGCCTGTGGAACTGC
Source organism: uncultured Micavibrio sp. (assembly GCA_965263215.1). Classification (GTDB taxonomy): domain Bacteria; phylum Pseudomonadota; class Alphaproteobacteria; order Micavibrionales; family Micavibrionaceae; genus UBA1672. The sequence goes on along the minus strand of OZ253663.1, from coordinate 403,098 downwards.
CGGAAGATATCAGCTTCGATAAGCCGGGCAACCCGCTTGATCATCATCCGACGTGGAAACACACAACCTGCCCCGAAACGGGAGAGCCTGCAACGCGCGAGACCGATACGTTTGATACATTCTTCGAAAGCAGTTGGTATCAATTCCGCTATTGTGATGCGCAGAATGAAAATCTGCCCGTGGATAAGGACAAGGCCGCCTATTGGATGCCTGCGGGCGGTGGTGTAGACCAATATATCGGCGGTGTTGAGCATGCAGTACTCCACCTTCTTTATGCCCGCTTCTTCACCAAGGCGATGCGCGATTGCGGCTTTGTGGATTGCACAGAGCCGTTTAGCGGCCTGTTCACCCAAGGCATGGTCACGCATGAAACGTACAAAGATGAAAACGATAAATGGATTTTTCCGACCGATGCCGTGAAAAAGGCTGATGGTTGGGTGCACGCCGAAACTGGCAAAAAGGTAACTGTCGGCCCATCTATTAAGATGTCGAAATCTAAGAAAAACGTCATCGACCCTGAGGAAATTCTTGGTATGTACGGCGCGGACGCGGCGCGGTTATTTATCCTTTCCGATTCCCCGCCTGAGCGTGATCTGGAATGGACGGAAAGCGGTATTGATGGTGCGTGGCGTTTCGTGAATAAGGTTTACGGCGCTCTATCGACGATGGATTTAAAGGATGGTGATGAAAGCGCCCTATCGGATAAGGCCAAAGATTTACGCCGTCTGACGCACAAAAGCATCAAGGGTGTGGGCGAAGCGATTGAGGCCTTCGCGATGAATAAGGCCGTGGCGTTTTTACGTGAATTTTATAACGGCTTTACCGCTTTTAAACCAAATGATGCGGGTGATCATTTCGCCCTGAAAGAGGCGGTGGAGAGCTTCATCATTATGATTAATCCTGTGATGCCGCACCTCGCGGAGGAATTATGGGCGGGATTAGGGCATAAAACCACATTAATTGACCAAGAATGGCCGAAATACGATGAGTCTTTACTCGTTGCTGATACTTTTACGATTGGCGTGCAAGTTAACGGAAAAGTACGGGCTTCCATCACTTTGCCGGCTGATGCTGACCAAAATATGGCGCAGGATATCGCGCTGGCAGAGGAAAAAGTGCAACGCGCCATAGATGGTAAGGAATTACGCAAATTTATTTACGTTCCAGGGCGTATTGTGAACGTGGTGGTGGGATAAAAACATGAAAAAACAGCTTTTAACATTGATGATTTTACCGCTTATCGCATCATGTGGGTTTGAGCCCATGCACGGCACCGCGTTTAAGAACGATAACGCCCAAAGCGCACACATAAAATCAGAATTGGCGCAAATTGAAATTGCCAACATACCTGATCGGGAAGGGCAGTTTTTGCGAAACGCGCTGATTGATAGTTTTTACCGTGATGGCAGGCCGGTTGATCCAAGTTATGTCCTTGAGGTGAAGCCAATTGTAGAGAATACGTATGATTTGGATATTACCATCAGGTCTGATGCTACGCGCCAGCAGCTTACCCTGAACACCGAAATGGCGTTCAAAAACAAGGTGAGTGGGGAAGTCTTGCTCGTACGTGATCTCAAAAGCTCGGGCAGTTTTAACGTTTTAGCCAGTGAGTTCGCAACACGCGTTTCTGAACAAAATACCCGCGAAAATGCGCTGAAAGACCTTGCGCGACAGATCGAATTACAAATTGCGCTGTACCTAAAGCGCGGTGAGTAAAGAAAAAATCAAATTTTATTGACGAATTATACATAGAAGACGTATATAATTGCGTATTAGCGGCATTTGAAGGATCAGCTTGCACCGCTTAAAAAAAGCTAAAGCGCCACAGCGTAAACCCGCTTGTGGTATCCGAATTGGAAACCTGGCGGGTTTTGTGTTTGTTTCATAACAAATCTCTTCCCAAAAGGTATTGTAAAAACTATAGAGCGCACCACAAAATTGGTGCGTTTTGGAAGGTTGAAGAATGAGTAATAAAAAAATACCTAATCCAGAGTTTATTGGTATCGACTTAATTGAAGACTTAAAGCAACAATATCAGGAGGCGGGCGGCCTTACGGCGGCATTTAACGTCAAAACCAATATAAATCCATGGTCGCCAATTACATCGACATATATCAGCGATAATGGGGCTGCGGCCGATTTGGCGATTGGTGAAATTAAGGTAAACCTTGCCGATATTCATCGAATAGTCACAACTCTTAGTGAGGAAACACCGCCACAGCGTATTTATCATGATGTGCCTGCTCAAGACTGGCGTGCTGCGGCTTTTGATCTGGCTCAGCTTTCACGTTTTCGTATCTCGGGTGCGGGGAACGCATTCTTTGTTAATTGTGCACCAAGATTAGAACAAAGGGGCGTAGAAGGAAATAATAAGGGCGAAAATGTCTACGTTGCAATGTTGCCTGGTGGCGCCGTTGCATCCGGCGTTAGTCCGCATAGTTTTGCGTTCTTCCGTGATCTTGTGGAGGATGATAATCTTGAAATTTACAAAGTCGATGTTCAAACTGAAGGTAGTCAGTTCCGTTCACGCGACTTTTTCCCATGGTTCTCTGAAATTTTAGCTTACAACTTGGGCGACAAAGCGGATGGATGGAAAGATGATTTAAGTGTCGAAGAGCGACGTGAATTCTTGGAACAGTTCAATTTCATCGACACATCAGAGGTTTTAGAGTTAAAAGACATTCCTGATCTTACACGGCAACCTGTCGTTGCGCGAACAGATGTGCATGGAAACTTAAAACTCAGCATTTCCACAAGTGATTCTGATCCGGAATGGATTGGGCAGGAATTAGAAGTCACAATAAAAGGGCAGACATTTTCCGCAGAAATTAGAAAAAACATGTTTGATGCAAGTTCTGACAAGCGGGGAATTTCAACGGGCTCATCGGGGCAGTTTGCTGATTCTTCTAAGGATGATCCGCGCTTTCTTGAGATCGCCATAATTGGTAAAAGTTTACGCGAAGATTTGGGAATTACTGACCAAGATTTGAAAGAGGGCGTTGACGTCTACATCAACACAAAGCCTGATGAAAACCCGAATGTCTTAACTGTTTCCCATCATGCTGATGATGATGGGCTCCAACATTCTACCGCAGAGTGACCTTATTTTGTAACAGTTCCGGTTTGTAATCAGAATAATAATGCATATATAATGTTTCTTTGCGCAAAAATGAGGTGCGGATGTCAGATGTTAATGCTTCGGATTTAACCGAAATCAACACGGCGGATGATGTGTTTGATCTTTACCGCGGGTCTGGTGATCAGGCGAAGGCGGGTATAGAGGTAGAGATGGCTTATCTCGACCCTAAAAGTGATGATCTTGCGGTTATGAGTTTGGCACAGAACCGTACATTGGTGGATGAAGTTCGTGCGCAAATTTCCGGTAATAATTGGTTGCATAATGAGCCGACAAGCGAGCTTCTGGAGGTTGCGAGCAGTGCGCATAGATTCGCCAATGCCAAAGCCGTTCTAGATGATACCAACACGAAAATTAAAACCGTTAGTGCGCAGGCTACAAAAATGGGCTTTCGACGTTCCTATTTTCAGGAATTGCCGGAACGTACGGCCGATGATTTACTATCCCGTATCGTAGACGTAGAGCGCTATAAGGTGATGTACGCCCCGTATCGTGAGGACATGAAAAAATGCGTACAGTACTTTGCGGTGTGTAAATCTAATCAGGTGTCTGTCAGTTATCACGATATGGATCACATGCTGGACAATGTACGCAGGCTTTACATGCTTGCGCCGTTTTTATTCCTGCTCACCGATAACAGTGTTGGTTTCAGTGAAGGGCAGCCCTTTGCAGGTAATCCTGCAATGACATTGCGCCATGAAGGCTTATTGGAAGGGCGCGGCGGTGTCTTGCCGTACGTCTTTACAGCGGGGTCAGGCGAAGAGCTGGTCGCCGAACACATTAATCACGTTCTGAACAACCCCTTATTCATGTATTATGATCGCGCGGGGACGTTGACAAAAGTACCTTCTGGTGATTGGAACGTAACCTTCAACACATTAAAAGAACGCGGCCTGAACATCGCGAGCAATTACTATCTCGCGCAGAGTTTGCTCTGGCCGGATGTTAAAATCGCGGCACTCAAAAACGCGCAAGGGGGCGTGTATGGACATCGTTATGAGGCGCGGATGTTCGGTGTCGGTGTCCATCAACATCAAACCGCCTTCATTATCACTACCGCTTTGGCGTTTCATGCCGATTTTTCTGCAAAAGTGAATGTATTATTGGATAAATATGGCTTTTCTGTCGATCATTTACCGCAAACATATGATTTAGTGCGTCAATCATACAAAAACGCCCGCCATCATAACGGAAAATTCTTTGATATCGCCTATGGGAACGGGAATATGGCGGAATTTGCGCGCGAATTTGCGGATTTGATGGAAGCCATACTTCCTGAAATAGGTCTGGAAAAAGAAGCGCAGCCATTATTGGGGATTTGCCGCACAGGCTGCACAGATGGTAAAGTAAACAGAAGCTTATTTCCGACTTTGCCGGACATATTGAACCAGCAACGGAATTATGACCCCGCGATTTTCGACAATCCGAACAAAGCCGCGCGGGACATATATAAAAAGGAAATGGCCCGCATAAATGGTGGATTGTGTGCCGCCGCTTAAATAAATATAAGGAACGTACCGATGAGTGATGTTGAGAACGTATCTGTTTATAAAAATCTGGCCATTTTGTTTTTACTGCTGAATGCGGTGTTTTTATATCTGCTCTATGGCTCTTTTTTCGGTATGGAATTCGAATTTCTTGCCCCGCTAACTGATATCATTCAAGGTGATCCCAAAATTCTTTTTTATATCTATGCTGTGTCAGCGTTTTTGGGGCTGTCTTATGTGTTTCTGCTGATTAAGAAATACGGCATATCGCTGACCTTTGCGGTGATGCCGCAATTCGCCTTTATCGGCGCACTCTGCGCGGTGTTTTTGTGATTTGTGCTAATGGCAGAGCAAAACGTAGAAAAATATAAAAACCTTGCGCTTGTTTATCTGTTTTTGGATCTTGGTTTTTTGTTTAATATTTACCTGTCATATTTTGGCTTTACTGGCGGGTTTGCAGGTTCTTTTTCACATGTGGTTGAGCGCGACCCAGAAGTTATATTCTATGCGTCGATATTGATTTTGGCTGCACTTTCTTCTTTTATTTTCTTTCGTTTGAAAAGATATACAGCTTCTCTTTTTTGCGCGGCATCACCGTTCATCGTTGGGGTGGTTATTATATTTGTCGGAATTTTAATGGCTCTTCTAAAGAATTGACGCACTTTATCTATTGCCCTAATCTTCCCGTATGAAGCTTACATTCCGTCAAATCGAACCGTTTGTAAAATCGCCGGATAAGGCCGCGCGGGTGATACTTGTTTATGGCCCCGACAGTGGCCTTGTGCGTGAACGCGCCAACATCATGGGTAAAACCGTGGTGGAGGATTTAAACGATCCGTTCAACGCGGTTGTGCTCACTGCCGAAGCTCTGGCGGAAGACCCTGCGCGTTTGTCCGATGAGGCGGGGGCAATCTCCATGATGGGCGGTGATCGCCTGATCCGCATAGAAGGGGGGAGTGATAAGCTCACCGTTTTGCTGAAATCCTATCTGGAAAACCCCAGTGATTCCGCCCTTGTGATCGTGCAGGCGGGGGAGCTACGCCCGACATCATCTTTGCGTAAGTTATGTGAGAAGGTCAAGAACGCGGCGGCGGTGCCATGTTATGTGGAAGATGAGCGCGGCGTTGCGGGCGTTATTCGTGAAACATTAAATGCGGAAAACCTACGCATAGAGCCTGACGCCGTGTCGTGGCTCGCGGCGAATATATCGGGTGACCGCGCCAAGGTACGCTCGGAGCTGGATAAACTCATCACCTATAAGGGGGATGAACAAAGCCCGATTAGCCTTGTGGATGTTCAGGCGGCGTGCGGCGGTGCGGGTGAACAGAGCTTTGATGATCTCATTTATGCCGTGGCGGGGCGTAGAACGGAAGACGCACTGAAGGCGTACAGCGTTTTGATGCAAGAGGGCGTTGTCTTTATCGCGGTATTGCGTAGCCTGCAAAATCATTTCCGGCGGTTGCACGTCACCAAGGCGTATATGCAAAGCGGTATGGACGTGGACGGCGCGATGAAAAAGCTCTCCCCACCCGTGTTTTTCAAACAAGCACCGCAATTCAAAGGCCAGATTAATGGCTGGTCACTGCCCGCGCTCGATCGGGTGATGGGCAAACTGACGGATCTGGAGGCGCAGTGCAAAACAACCGGCATGCCCGTGGAAACGCTCTGCTCTCAGGCTATCCTCGCGATTTCAAAAACGCGGGCGGGTTAGTCATGAGTTACGAACAAGCATGCGCAGTATTATTACAGGAATCAGGCGTTGAAGAATCGACTATGATGGGCACGCCGTGCCTGCGTCACAAGGGGGATTTCTTCACTATGATGTTCGATAAAGCAGATGCCCTGATCATCAAAGTTTCGCCAGAGCGCGTGAACGAACTGATCGCCGAAGGGCAGGGCATGGAATTTAATTTCACCAAAAAACGTTTCAAGGAATGGGTGCTTATCCCGCGTGAGCTTGAAGACGATTACGAAACCTATATGCGTGAAGCGCTGGACTACGCCAGAGCTTGACCATCAAAAAAGACACCGCCGATGGGAAGCGGTGTCTTTGGTGGTGTGCAAGGCGGGGGTATTTATATCGTTCCGAAACTTACGCTTTGCAAGGTTGCTGTTCCTTGTTTGCGTGTTTGGTTCCAGTTTTTGTCATTCATGATATTTTCGAGCTGTTCTTTTAAGATTTTGCCATAGCGATCAAGGCGGTCAGAGCCTAAATCCTCTGCGGCTTGATTAACATCTTGCGACAGGGTTTCAAGTTTTTCCTTCGCCTGCGTCACCTGACCGGAATCACGGAGCTGTATCGCCTCGGCGTGGATATCGGCGGATTTTTGCTCGGTCGCGGCAATGATGACATCCTGATCACGGGTGTTGCGCGCAAGGGTTGCATCATTGGTGATGGCGGCTTTCATCACAGTGCCATAGCGTTGCGGGCTGTTTGTGCCTAAATCAAAATAATTGACGGCCACCTTTGCAATGTTCAGCTCTCTGGTGTCTGGTGCAGTTTTTGTTATGCGTGCTTCCACCAGAACATAATTGACATGCGTGCTAAAAATCTGGCTCAAACGTACTTTGACGTTATCACCGCTGATTGTTCCTTTACGACCAAGAATACGTACAGGCGTAATGCCGTTTGCGAATTTTAAATTCACTTGCGCATCGGTTGCAACGACGGAGGAAAGCTTGCCGAACTGCCAGTCCAACACATCGCCCAGTTCGCTGCTGTCTTGTGCGAATTGGTGAAAGCCATCGGAATAGGTTGCCAGTTGCGCCATTAAATCTTCGTTATAGCCAAGGCCAAGGCCGATTGTGCTGACCGATACACCGCGTTTAATTAAAGATTTTCCAAGATTACCAAGCTCATGCGGTTTGCTTGGCCCGACATTGGCCAACCCGTCAGACAATAAGATTACGCGGTTAATCTTGAAATCATCAAGGTATTTATACAATTCCTGCGCACCCGTTTGCACACCGGCATACAGGGCAGTGCCGCCGCCTGTACTGATGGTGTTGATGTGGGCTTTAATAGCGGCAGGCTCGCTCGGGCGGGAGGCGGGAACGACAACCCGCGCCTGATTGTCATAGGTGATGATGGAAATCATGTCAGATGGGCTGAGGCGATCAACCATCATCTTGGCGGCCTCTTTCAAATCTTGCATTTTCTGGCCGGACATAGAGCCGGACTTATCAATCACAAGGGCAAGGTTTACAGGCTCTCTGATCTGATGTTTATCAATCGGACTGCCTTCCAGCTCGACCTTGATATAAACGGTGTCATCCGCGCCCGCTATGATATAGGGGTGGCTGATTTTTGATGTGACCTGAATATTTTCGGCGTGCGCGCTTGTGCTTAGGGTAAAGATTGATGCAAACAACATCATCATGAAAGCGGTGTATTTTCGGCCTTTAATCGCGGGGCGGTGGTTCATGGTCCTCTCCTTATAATTCTACGTGTGTATAAGGTTTATTGGAGCATGAATACGCGCGTGATATGTCAAAACCATGTCACGGTTTTGTAAAATATTTGTAAAAAATTATGGCGGGCGGTGGGAGCTTTACTCATTCACCGCATGAAGATAGCGGGGGCGTTCGCGCGCAAAATCCATCCGCGCATCGGCGTCAGTGCCCACGGCCATTTCATGCACAACGCCATGGCGCAGGCCATGTTCAGATGCGACAATGTTCTCAATATCCATTTTCTTGCAAATTTGCCGCATAAGTTGCGCGGCGGCAGGGACGAGGGAGACACGCTTTTTGCTGATATGGAATTCCTCCAACAATTCATCACGCGATGCGCCTACCACTTGTTTAGAGAGCTTTTTGACCTCATCTGCGGGGACACTGTAGCCATGGACGGAACCACCTAAACCCGTTTCACGCTTTCGGTGCGATTTCATAATGCGGCGTGGTGATCCGCCAACCACATATAAGTTTTCGAACCCATCTTCGCGGTAGGCGTCAGGTAGGGTTTTGAGTTGTTTTTTGATGTATTTCACGGGGTCTTTTTGCTCACCGATTGTAAATGTGCCGAGCGGCAAACTGACGCAATCGGTTATTCGGCCGTCTTTGACAATAGCGAATTCCGTTGACCGCCCGCCCTGATCAAACATAATGCCGTTCGCGCCGTCAAAGGCCGACATCACACCCAGCGCAGCGTAATATCCCTCATCTTCTCCGCTGATCACATCCAGTTCTATGCCATATTGATCACGCAAAGCGCGTGCGAATTTCGGGGCATCATCGGCGTCACGCATGGCGCCTGTGCCAATCGCGGCAAAGCCCTTGAAATTCATGTGATCCATGAAGTTTCTTTTGTATGTATCAATTGCGTCCAACGCTTTTTCAACGCCTTCGGGGTTGAGGTCTTGCGTGCCCACAGGGTAATTGCCAAGCCCGCATTTGACCTTTTCATCAATCGTGCTGGTGATGTTTTGATCAGGAAAGAAAACTGAAAAATGAACCGTGTTAGAGCTTATCTCGAGGATGCCATAAGGGCCATCCAGATCGGATTTAGCGGGCATAGTGTCATTCTCCGTGTAAAAAAGACATTATGGAATCTATAGCAAAGTTATGTCTGAGCGGTCTAGGTTTTTCTGATTTTTCTTATCGACTTTAAATAAACGGATCGTATGACCATTGGAGGAGGGCTTGGCGTTGACGTGGGCGGCAATCCAGATCACCGCTCATGCAGTTGGCCTTGATTTGTCCGGCGTGGCGGGCAAAACCGCGCCATCGTTTAATCTGCTTTTCGTCTACTTCGGGGATGCGCCTGCCCATATAATAGCGGCAATACCATTGGAACCAACCGCGCGGGTCGGGTTCGATGATCCATCCTTTATCCTGCCAGACCTGTAATGGTTGGCGGCTTTTGATACCGAAATAATTGAGGGCTTCGTCGGCCTTATCGCTCGTTTTGGCATCTTCGAACCAATCGGCGGGGAATTCGCCGCGGCAGTCATTCATATATTTGCCTTCGAACACGCCAAGCTCCAGCATTTCCTTTGGCGTGAAAAACGGTTCGAACCCATCGGCGAAATCCGCCCCTTCCGGCGCGGTGAGGGCATAGCTGTAATCGCTTTGCATCTGGTCATTCACGGTGATGGTTTTATTGGTCATTTATACTTAAGGAAAGCTTTCTTCATAATTTTTTTTGTATTGGTCTGTAAAAATGTAAGGCAAAGGCACATCATATTTTTTCAGTAGATCAGTGAGAGACACTGTGCGTTCCGCATTCATTCGCCCGCCGAAGTGAAGAAAAAATTCTCCATCTTTATGTACATCTGTAAAAAGGCACTCATAACAAATAATATAGTCGTACACATGCCCCTGATATTCCGCACGTATTGCATGACGCGGTTCAGAACAGTCCCCACACATAGTTATTGCACCTCCTACAGCCTCTCGATAGGCTGTGGCGGCTAACTTGATGTCATTACCTTCTAACTGTGCCTGCCCCAATGAAAGAATTCCAGCATGGTATTGAGGTGGAGGCGCATAGGGAAGATTACCGAATTTATTTTCTTCTATTTCTTTTATTAGGGGGCTTTGCCACGAACTTGTTTTGGGTTCTAACGCATAAATAGTCACTGTTTTGGCGTTTAACAATGCATTTACAGATTTCAAGTATTTGCGCTTCCTTTCTTCGTTCACTCTTTTTATTTCTTCGCGCTTTGGATTGTCCTTAAATTTGGGGCTGTTCATATACCATTCGCCAAGAGCTTGCCTTTCATTATCAAGCAGATCGTTCTTGGATATTGTAGTGGCGGTTGTCATAGAAGCACATGCTGTCACAAAAACAATCGCGATTGTGATCGTGAAGGCCGTAAATAATCTGCGTTCTTTGTTGTATTTCATAGTTTTCCTCCTCTAAAACCCATCATCTTCCACATTTGGATTTGCCCCTAAAAATTCGGCGAGTTTGCGGATATGGTTGATCTCGTTCACTTCAATCGCGGTGTTTTTATTCGCGGCCTTTTTCTTTTGTAACACGGGGATAATCGCCTTTTCAAAGCCGAGCTTTGAGGATTCCTTCAATCTGACATCGGCTTGCGCGACTTGGCGCACTTCGCCCGCCAATCCTATTTCCCCGAAAAATACGGCTGTTGCGGGTAGGGGTTGATTGCTGAGCGCACTGATGAGCGCGGCGGCCACGGCCAGATCGGCGGCGGGTTCGTTAATGCGGATGCCCCCCGCGATATTCAGGAAAATATCATGGCTAGATAGCCGTATCCCGCAGCGCGTTTCAAGCACCGCCACAATCATCGCAAGGCGGTTATGATCCCACCCCAATACGGCGCGGCGCGGCGACGCGAGGGAGGAGGGCGCGACCAGAGCCTGTACCTCCACCAGTAACGGTCTTGTGCCTTCTAACGCCGCCAAAACCGCGCTGCCTGCGGCATCTTCGTGACGCTGGGACAGGAACAGGGCGGAGGGGTTTTTAACCTCTATCAATCCGCCTTCTGCCATTTCAAACACGCCAATCTCATCGGTGGGGCCGAAACGGTTTTTCACCGCGCGCAAGATGCGGAAATGGTGGCTGCGGTCGCCTTCGAAATAGAGCACGGTATCGACCAAATGCTCCAGAACGCGTGGCCCTGCGATTTGCCCGTCTTTAGTGACATGCCCGACGAAAATCACGGCGATATTGCGCGATTTTGCCATGCGGATGATTTCCTGCGCGGATGTACGCACTTGCGTCACTGTGCCCGGTGCGCTGTCGATGCTGTCCACATACATGGTTTGGATCGAATCGATAATCAGCAACTTGATGTCGTTGGTGGCGTCTTTCACGGTTTCCAATATGTCGCGCACATTGGTGGCAGAGGCGAGCTTCACAGGCGAATCGCCAAGCCCCAAACGGTTGGCGCGCATACGAATCTGATCGGTTGATTCCTCACCGGAGATATAAGCGCAGCCGACATTATTACTGGTGAGCGCACAGACCGCCTGTAGGAGGAGCGTCGATTTCCCGATGCCCGGATCACCGCCAATGAGAATCGCCGCACCCGGCACGATGCCGCCGCCCGTCACGCGGTCAAATTCATTCAGGCGCGTAAGCAAGCGCGGATAGGTGCGCCCCGTATCATTCTGAAGATCAACCAGCTCGATCAAACGGCCTTTTTTCTTACCGCTCAATCCCTTGGGCACGCTGGCCTCGGTGACTTCTTCGGTGATGGTGTTCCATTCGTTGCAGGCATCGCATTTTCCTGCCCAACGGGTGGAGACAGAGCCACAGGATTGGCATGTATAAGACTTCTGAGCTTTGGCCATGGTTACTCGCGCGTTTATGAGTTTTGATCACTCATATTCGCATGCGGCAGGGGCAGTTGCAAGCGCGGCGGCTTCGGCGGTGTATGGGAAAAATTCGGGTTTTAGCTGTCTGCCCTGAACACCCGCAAAGCCCATATCAAACAGGGTTTGCGCTTCCTCGGCGGTGCGAACACGCTCGGCGATGAGCTGTGTTTCGGGGTGATCGGTGTGGAGCGTTTCAACGAGCTTCTCGAATTGTGCGGCGGTATATCCTTCGCCCTCATCATCGAAACTGGCGCGCACCAATGGGCCGTCAATTTTGATGTAATCAACCAGATCACCGAACACGGCGAGACGATTTTCATCAAGGGCGTTGCCCGTGAAATCATCAAGCGCAAAGCGGAACCCGCGCTCCTTCAAGGCTTTCAGATGCTCTATATCGGCGTTGACGTCTACATCATGCTCCAGAATTTCGAAGATGAAATTTTCCGGCTCGAATCCTTCAACGCGCTGCTCTATTTCCGCCCAAAAAGTGGGGGAGAGCGCAGACTCAACGGAGATATTGAGCGTCGCAGGCAGTTGCGTCGCGTGCTTAATTCCGATGGAGCAGGTTAAAACGTCGAACTTCTCCGCAAGGCCGCGGCGGTAAAATTCCTTTGATAATTCGCCAATGGAATACGCGCCGTGCATATCGTCTTTCGGGCGCGCCAGAGATTCAGCGGCCAAAACCGCAAATTTGCCATAGATCGGCTCTTGCACTGCGCCGTTCTTATAGGCGTCGTAAATCACCGATTGCACAACATCCTCTGACAGATCCTCTAAGGGGATGCCCTGATGCGGGATCAGCGCGCTCTGCAAAGCGCCAAAGCTATGTTTTGGTTGTTCGTCCTGTGCCATGATTCCGTTCGCGTGTGCGTTCCTTCTTCTAAACGTGGCGGATCATAAGGGAGGTAATTTTTTTCCGCCACAAAATAAAAAGGATTTTTTTCTTGTACGCGTGTAAGCACCTGTTTTTGATGTATAGTATCGGTGGAAGGATGATGGAATGAAGAGAATAAAAACATCAGTATTTTTTGTATCGCTTTTCTGGTTGGTATGCTTGTTGTCAACAAAATCGCATGCGGCATATCTAGTAGATTTTGCTCAGCCGACAAAAGGTGCGGTTGGTTATCGGCTTATGTTTGAAAAATTTGTTGATGGCACAACGACAAAAAGCGAAGAAGTAAAACAACGCTTTTGTCAAAAGTATATTTTCCATTTTTTACATGTCGAGATTGGTAAAGCGCTCTACCGTGAGACTTTCCACGAAATGGACAGTGAAGAGCAGGTTCAGGATGTAGAAGAATTACGCAAGAATATACTGAAAGAGCAAGATTGCATTGAACGTTTTAAGCTCTGGTTGTCGTATGATGATAAATGGTACAAAGCGCAGCGTGATAAAAAATGGGCAGAAAAACAAGCTTTAGCCTTAGTACTTGAGATGAGTGATTCAAGATACCGGGGAAGACGTATTTGATACGTTTATTCAACGGCATTTCCTTATCGATCCCGCGCAGATATATCTGGTTTGGCAGTCGAGAGAAAGACGGGCCTAATCATGCCGTAAATCTACAGTTTTATTAGCGGATTTAAAGGCAAATGAAACCCGAACCTCGAGTCATCCTGATTACAATCCGTATGAGAACAAATATTGGTGGGGTCTTAGTCCTTTACAGACTAGTAAAGCTTTACAAAGACACTAGAGATTCCGGAAACGGAGATATGTGCAGGAAGCGTATATGATTAGATCTGCGCGAAAAACGGAAAGTTGCCGATGGGGAAGTCAGGGATTAGGCGACAATTATGATAATTTAGGAAGAGGTTATTATGAATTATTTGGAGAAGGCATGTGTAATCCCAAACACGATATCACGAATTTGATAATAGATGTCAGCATAATGCGCATCGGGGATGGTCATCAATATACAGGATATTAATGAAGGTGGTTTTATTTTTCCGGATTACTGGTTTGGATGTATTAAGCTACCAATTTTACCCGAAGAAGGTCCAGATTGGGATATGAAAATCTTCCATACTCATCGAATACAAAATCTGACTTTAAATATTCATTTCCACGCAAACTGATTTTGGAAACATCGTGAATTTCAGGATGCTGTGCAAGCAAAGCTAGAAACATTTATTATTAAGAAAACAAGACAATAACCGTTGCTAATTATTCCGCAGTTTCATCAAAAGAAGACAGAGCAGAAAAGACATATCCTTACTTACCCTTCCTTCTTCAATGACCATTTCACGGCGGCGTGGTCTGTGCTCATATTGCCGTAAATCGCGATCTGTTTGGTTTTGCGCGGTGTAATGCCAGAGCCGAAATAAACGCTATCCTCCAGCTTTAATGCGCCGACATCATGTTTAAACCGCCAGCCAATACCGCCGGGCATGCGCAGCAATACGTCCTTGATCGTCATTAATCAAAGACGCCGTCACGGCAGGGTGGATATGAAACCGCAGGGCGGTTTCTAAGGGTTTAATAAGATCAAACGCGCAGGTGAATTCATCTTCCCCGCGCATGTCGTGCCCTTCATCACCCAGATAAAGTTTACGCGTATGGGTAATCCCGTTCAGCGGCACATAACCGTTATGAGAGGCAATAATCAGTGTGGCATCCTTTGTGCCCTCACGGGAGCAAGAGCTTTCCGTCACTTTACGCCCGAAATGCCCGTCTTTGCGCACTTCGCAGGAATTGCGGTAATCAAGGCAGGCCGTGTTATGCGCGGCGGTGAATTTCAACGCTTCTTGCCATTGCGCACTGGTCCGGGTGAGAACCACACCCCACAAGCAGGCGTTCCTTACCGTATGAAAATTCAAACCCGAGGGCAGAGGCATGTGCGGCTCTTTATCATAGTGGTATTTCGGCGCGTTGCCCGTATCCATCACGAGCAAGCCGCGGCCAAGCTCAACGCGTTCATAGCCCGTATCAGGCAGGCTTTGTTTGGTTTTTTTGTGCGTGCCTGCCTGCGCAAGGATGGAATCAATCGCCGCGATTTCACCTTCCTGCGCGCCGTGGAACAGGCCGAACTTGCGATCACGATAACGCAGCGTGCGCAAGGCGGCGCTTAAACGCTCAATCTTCGCGCTGAGGTAATTTGGCGCGGGGTAGTCGCCCGCCTTCAGGGCGGAGCGGATATCCACCAATATTTCCAGAACATCCAGCATAATCGCAGGGGAGCGTGAAATATGCCCGCCATCCTTCAATATTTGTTCTTCCAATGCCTTGGATAGGGCGCTGAGGCCTTGCTCAATCCATTTTTCATGCCCTTCCATCGCGATACCCGCATAGATCAAGCCTTTAATCGCCTGAAGATGCGCGCTGCCGTTGCCGGAGCCAAGCGCGTTGGAGAGGTGTTTGGCTTGCTTTGCCAGAATGTTGAGGAAGGAGTCATCGAAATCTGCGTTGAAACTGCCGCAGAAATAATCGTAATGGCACACCCACATGGATATACGGCGTCCCAGAATATCGGTGCGCCAGCTTTTGGCGTCCCACTGGTCGTAATTGTCGATCCAGTTTTCAATCATAAGGCGACCCTGTTCCTTTGACCGTGCACCGCCAAGAGTGCGTAAATCACGCAGCCAACTGAAACTGTGGATATGGCTTGTCCAGACATCGTCTGAATCCTCTGGGTTCCACCACTCCGCATACCATTGCGGGCCTGTGCGATCCACAACGCCTGCCGCGTCGAGTAATTCTTGCGCGCGTTCCGCGTTGCCCGGCCATGGGTCAACGGGTTTGACGATGAGGCGATCCGGCGCGCTGCCCCGTAAGCTCCAATCATAGAGCGGGGTGTTATAGGCCATGTGTCCGGCCTTGCTTTTAAGGCTGTTGATCATGTGAAAAGGCATCATGGTTTCTCCTTCCTTTCCTACGAACGAAGCGCGGCAATGTTCCGCGCGTAATGTTCAGGCCCGTCTTTGAACACGGCCGTTCCCGCGACGAGTACATTCGCTCCTGCGGCAATAACCTGCTTGGCGGTTTCGGGATTAACCCCGCCATCGACTTCCAGATCTATGTCTCTGCCAGTCTCGTTAATCATGCGGCGGGCATCCGCTATTTTATCGAGGAGGGGAATAAAGCTTTGCCCGCCAAAACCGGGGTTGACCGTCATAATCAAAATCAGATCGACCATATCCATCACATGTTTGATGGATTCAATAGGCGTATGGGGATTAAGGGATACGCCCGCCTTCACGCCTTTGGCCTTGATATGCTGGAGTGTGCGGTGCAAATGTGGGCCGGCCTCTACGTGGGCGGTGATAATGTCAGAACCCGCATTGACGAAATCATCAATCAACGGATCAACAGGGGAAATCATAAGGTGAACGTCGAATATCTTATCAGAGCTTTTACGGATAGATTTGACTACGGGCGCGCCGAAGGTCAGGTTCGGCACGAAATGTCCGTCCATCACATCAATGTGGATATATTCCGCCCCCGCCTTATCAATGGCGGCAACTTCCTCGCCCAATTTGGAAAAATCGGCGGATAAAATTGATGGTGCGATACGAACGTTGGACATAGCGTAGGGTACTCTGAGTAAGGATAAGCGCAGGACGCGCAAGATAAGAGCCGCAAAGAAAATCACGACTCTTTAAATTTAGCAGAAAAAGAATCGCATATCCATTCCATAAGGGAATTATTTTTAGATTATAAGCTTCTAAGGCGGGGTATTAATCCGGAACGTGGATGGTCTCGGGCTGTTCTTCCGGCACTTCGGCACTTTCTTCCGCATTCGCAATGAGCGCATCAAGACTGGCGGCTTCGTAATATGTATGCACACTCGCATCTGTCGGGATTACGCCGAGTGATTGCGCCGCGGTTAGCATGATGTTTTTGTCTTTGTCTGCAAAACGTGCATAGAGATCAATCGCATTGCGTGCAAAAGGGGCGTTATGTGGGGCGGCCATGGTCACGCCGTTGGCGACGTCATCTTGTTCGGTGATCCAATGGGCAATCTCATGCAAAACACTTGTTTTAATCATCTCGCCCAGATTAAGGCTGTTCTCACTGCGGTCATACGATCCGCCGGCTTCTTCGCCCGTATGTGCCTTTAAATCGGGATCAACGGAAAATCTGACAATCGGTTTTTCCAATCCGCGTTCCTCGGCGAGCGTTTCAACGATTTCTATAGCCTCTTCCTCGGTATAGGTGTCTTGACCGCCGATAAACATGGTTTCCCACATGTAATAATAGTCGTCCGTTTGTGAGAGGAATTCTTTGAAATTGCTGAGCATTTCAGGTTTACGATGGTTTAAATCGGCCTGAAACGCACCCGTTAAACCTAAGTCTTTTTGTAATGTGTCCATAATGTCAGGAACGTCTTCGCGCTCTGCCATACTCGCACTGAAAATGCCCTCAGGCTTGCGATACACCCACAGCAACACAACGGGGTCATCCATATCTTCGGCTTGATCAACGATATGGGATAAATTCTGGTCATGCATCAACGCGGCAAGCGCATCGGCCTTATCTTCATCAATATCTCTGATGGCAACAGGCATGATGACGCGATCAAAATGTTCGTGGTACGCAGGTTGTAAACTCATTATCACCGGTTTGTATTGTTTTTTTAATGTTCTTATTTCAACACAGATTTCTTAACATAACGTACACGCACGAGGAAAGATTATTTTTCAGCAATATTTTTAAGGTTGGACAGGCCTTGTTCGAATTGCTTACCCACCATTTTTTCGCAATTCATAAACACGCTTGCGACTTTGCCTTTGAAATTTACAGGGCCGTACATTAACCATGTCACTTTGGTGTTATCATTATCGGCCTCAAGCTTGAATTCCGCCATGCTTGTGTTTGTCATGGGTTTGTAAAAATCAAGGCGGCTTTCAACCAGAGAATTCGGCACGCTTTTCGTGATGGTCATTGTGCCTTTGCCGGTTTTCTTACCTTCCCAGCTTAAGGAGGCGCCTTCGCCTTCTTCGGGGCCGTTAAATTCATATTTTGCGCTTGGCTCCATTTCCACCCACGGATCCCACTCATGTTCTTTCTTTAGGTTGTTGATATGCCCGAACACAGTCGCGGCATCGGCGTTAATGACGGTGCTGCGCTCTATTCTCATTTCATCAGGCTTTGTCATGGCCAGAATCAGAATAACGGCGACGGCTAACAGAATTACACCTAAAATTATTTCTATGATCATGGATTTCCCCTCCCTGTAATATGCTGTGGGAGTACTGTACACCTTATTCAGGGCTTTGGGGAGTGGTTTTTGTGTGCCGTAAATCCCATAAAATTCTTCGTATGCCTAAAATGTAAAAGCCATAAAAGAAAGGAAGTACGGGATGTAAGAAAATTCTCTTTCTGAGTGAATGACCATGGTAATCATAAAATTGCAGGCCTGTGAATATTTCCTTTCCAAAGGCTAGTATGAAAAAAATGATGAACGCTGTTATCACCATTACGATCTTGATCTTTAAACGCTTGAAATCTGCAGGTATAAATTTGTCGTGCCTTTTTGATTCGAAGAAAGCTTTGTGATTGGGCAACAATGTAAGGAAAGGCGTTGCAATTATCATGAACATAAGCTGAACTGTAAATTGTATATCAATCAGCAATATTTTTGAGTTTTCATACAGATCATCAGGTTTAAATTCGGACGTTTTAAAGTATGAAAAAGGCCACTGGCTATAAAGTGTTTCAATTGTATTTTTTAAAGTGGCTGTCTACAATAGAAACGATTTCAGGCCACTTATCTATAACAGCATATTGCAGAAAATAAATTGGAATTGCATATAAAAACAGACAACTTATTAAAAATCAAACTCTAAAAATTTACTTGCTAATTTACCTTTGTGTACAGGCCTTAATCTTTTAATTTGTATTACCGAAAATCCAACTAGAAAAGCAGGGATTAGAAACGCGTAAGCAAGAAGGTAGCCATTAAACGCGCAATAGTAGAGTGCAAGCATTCCAATCGGAAGAAAGAACAAAAACTTCATTCATCCCGTCCTCGTCAGGCGCGCCACAAAAAACCCGTCCAGTCCGCCTTGTCCGGCAAGGTGAGAGGGGAGGATGCGGAGATCGCCGTTATCATCAATCAGCTCATCATACTTGCCGATTTCCTCTGATGTGATGGGAATGCGGGCGAAATTGGGATGGCTGCTCAGAAATTGCTCAATCTGGTGCTCGCCCTCCGTCTTTTGCAGGGAGCATGTGCAATAGACAATCACCCCACCCACACCGAGCATATCGGCGGCGTGGTTCAGCAATCTTTCCTGCACGCTCATCAGGCTGGTGATGTCCTGCATTGATTTCAAATAGCCTGTATCAGGGTGACGGCGAATTGTGCCCGTAGCCGAACACGGCGCATCAAGCAAAATACGTTGCGGTTGTTCAATGGCTTTCCACGCCGCGGCATCGGAGATTTCGATTGTGACGCGGTCTTTCAAATTCATGCGCTCTAAATTTTCTTCCAGACGTTTGAGCCGCTTGGCGGAGCGGTCAATCGCGGTTACGGTTGCACCCATCGCCGCCAGTTGCAGCGTTTTGCCCCCCGGCGCGGCGCACATATCAATCACATGCTCGCCGTTTACATCCCCGAACAGTTGCGCAGGGAGCGCGGCGGCGGCATCTTGTATCCACCATTTGCCATCATCAAATCCTTCCATTTCGCGGATATTCCCGCCAAGCACGCGGCGCAATGTCCCCGTCGACAGCTCGGAGGCTTGCAGGACATTCCCCCAATAAGGGCGATCCGCAATATTCTTTACCGTGATATCAAGCGGTGCTTCGGTCATGTTGGCTTGCGCGATTTCCGCGGCTTGTGTTAGGCCGTAATCTTCTATCCAGAGTTTCAGGAGCCAATCGGGTGTGTTTAGCCGCGCAGCATCCTGTTTTGTAATGCGCGCCGCGCCGTCACGGCCAAGTTTGCGCAAAATCGCATTCACGAAGCCCTTCTGCCGCGGCATGCCCTTTTCTTCGGCAAGGCGCACAGAGGTATCAACGGCGGCGTGGTCGGGCACATCCATGAAAAACATTTGTGTGACGCCAAGGCGCAAGATATTCAGGACCACATCCGTTTTCATCGCATCGGGGCGGTCTTGCGCGAAGGCAATCAAATCATCAATCTGCCCGAGCCTGCGGATCGTGGTGGTGAGCAACATGCGCGTAAAGGCGCGATCACGCACGGGCAGGGCGGCGAACTCATCAGAGCTGTCCAGTGCAATATCAAGCGCGGTGCGTTTATTAATCACGCGGCTGAGGAGATGCAGGGCGCACATGCGCGCCGCCAGATCATTGCCTGATGTTGCTTCTTCGCCTTTATTTTCGCTGTTTTCCGTTAAATTCATTTGATCGCTGCGCTTGTTTTATTCTACTATGAGATATGGATACACAAAAACCAAGCACTGATACAGAAGAAAAGCCGAAAGACGTAACTGATCAGGAAAAAGAGATCGGCGGTTTTGAAAACAGGCCTGAGCCAACCCGTTTCGGCGATTGGGAAGTCAATGGACGGTGTTCTGATTTTTAAAGGATTAGGCGTAGCAATGATGAATGTAAAATCACTCAAAACCGGACTTTTAACATGCGCTCTTTTGGCGCTGGGCGGTGCAGAGATAGCGCATGCGAAATCCCCTGTGGTGGTAGAGATGTATGGTCGCAACGAGTGCGGAGCCGATACGCTCGCGCAGGATGATGTGCTGGATATACTTCAGGATAATGACAATGTGATTTTTATTAACTGCCGCAGGCTTTATGACCGTGCAGAAGATGATCATAGATATACCTTAGAGTTGTGCAATGAACGCACCAAGAAATATAATCAGAAATTCGGCTATATGGGGATTAAAACCCCGATGGTTGTGGTCAATGGGAAATGGGATGCGTTTAACGGAAACATCGCACCGGCGGTGAAGTTAGGGCAAAGCGATCCTGTAGAAGAGATCAAATTGTCGTTGACGGATGGTAATATTAACATCGAAATTCCGGCGATAGAGTCTAAGGCCAAATCCGGCAGTTTGTTTCTTTACGGATATTTACCGACACAAGGCAAAAAGAAAATTCTGATTGATCCTGATGTGGAATTGACGCCTGCGTTGGAGGAGAAAATTCGTTTGAAGCAAAGCGTTCCCTTCGTACAGGAAACGCACGTAAGTAATTTCTATCTGCGCCCGGTTTTAAGCCGCGAGCGTATTGGGCAATGGTCTGGCGACAAAATTAGCATGAGTTATCCTTTGACGAATATGCAGGCTATTGCCGGTAATCGTCATCAGGATTTAAGTTATGTCGTAGTTCTTCATCAGGGGGGAGATTACGGCTCTATCATTGCGGCGGGTGAGGTTATTTCCAAGACCGAATTGGTGGCATCCTTGCCCAAGAGTGCGCCTTTGGATATTCAGCGCTCGTCTATGCCCAATCCTGCTATGACAACTCAATAAGAAGCGGTACGTGGTCGCTGGGTTTTACCCAATCGCGCGCATGCGTCAAAATATCATGGCTTTGCAATTTTGATTTTAACGGTTCAGTCACCCAGATGTGATCAAGCCTGCGTCCGCGGTTTGATTTTTTCCAATCACGGTTGCGGTATGACCACCACGTATAGCATTTTTCATCCCCGCCTACGAAATGCCTTGAGCAATCCGTCCAGTTTAAGGATTCTTGCATCATGCCCAATCTTTCAACCTCGATGGGGGTGTGTGAAACCACCTTAAGCAGCTGTTTATGTGACCAGACATCATGTTCTTGCGGGGCAATGTTGAAATCACCTACGACAATGAGCGGGTCACTTGGCGTATAATTTTGCACAAAGAAATCACGCATTTCATCAATGAAATCCAGCTTATGTCCGAATTTCTCATTGATCTCACGGTCTGGTTCATCACCGCCCGCAGGGATATAGATGTTATGCAGTTCTGCTTGCGGGAATTTCACAGAGATATGGCGACAATCATCACGCCCCACGCGGTCATAGCTTTGCGGGTTTTCAAACGGCACGCGCGATATGATGGCAACCCCGTTATAACTTTTCATGCCTTTGAAGTGGATATGTTCAAATCCGGCCTGTTTAAAAACATCGGCGGGGAAATGCTCGTCAGGAGTTTTTGTTTCCTGCAGGCAGATTACGTCGGGGTTGGTTTCTTTGATTAAATCCAGAACCAGACCACTGCGTAAGCGCACCGAATTGATATTCCATGTGATAATGCGCATGAATATGCCCTTATATTAGAATGGTAGTCCGCCCTTACCGCCCATTTGCTCGGCCATGCCTTCAGGCATACCCATGCTTTTCATCATGGCTTCGGTTTCGTCTTTGATGCGCTGGTCTTTGATGTCGTTGGCGTTGTTGATGGCCGCAGTTAAAAGATCCTCAAGTGTTTCTTTGTCGGTGTCCATAAGGCTGTCATCGATATTGATACGCACAACATTGCCTGCGCATGTCATTGTAATTTTTACAAGACCACCACCGGACTCAGCTTCGATTTCGATATCGACCAATTTTTCCTGCACTTCTTGCAACTTCATCTGCATTTCTTGTGCTTGTTTCATCATTTTTTGCATGTTGAACATATGTTGTATTTCCTTAGAAGTTATCTGTTATTCGGGTTCGTAATCGCCTTTATCCATGACTTTCACAAGCTCGGCTTCGGGAAAGATTTTCAGGATATCGCTGACCAAGGGCATTTGTGCCACGTCTGCCAGCTCTTGTAAACGGTTTGCTTCGGCAATACTCGCGAGTGTTTCACCGCCGCGTTCATTCACCAGAACCACCATCCAATGTTGGTCGGTGATTTGTTTTAAGGCTTTGGATAGATTCTGCGAAAGTTCTGGCATCGCCTCGTCTTCGGGTCTGAACTCAAGGCGACCGCTTGGTTTGTCACCGTAATTTTTATGCTCTAATTTTGTCAGATGTGCGAAATGGAATAATTGTTCCGCCAAAAGAAATTCTTCATGTTTACGCAATAATTCTATGACATCTTCCAATGTTTTGAGCGTCGGTATGGCTTCCACGTCCGGCACAATAGAAAGCTCCGGCATAGCGCGTGCGGTTTCCTGTCCGTGCGGATTGCCGCCGCCAACCGATTGCGGGGGCGGGGTGAAATCCTGCGCGTGAACGAGGCCGCCTTGTGACGGTGTGCTGCCTGATGGTGCATTGCCACCTGCGGGCGCTGAATCTGTTGTGGGCGCGTCTTTCAATTTTTTAATCAAATCAGACGGGTCGGGTAAATTCGCCGCATAACACAGGCGAATAACCACCATCTCTGCCGCGTTTTGCGGATTGGGCGCGGTGTTGACCTCATCTATGCCCTTCAGCAATATCTGCCACGCCTTACTGAGCGAGGGCATGGAAAGCTTTCCGGCCATCTCGCGGGCGCGGGTGAGCTGATCCCCCGAGAGCATTTGATTGACATCCTCAAGTGCGGGCATCACACGGAGCTTGGTAAGCAAATGCGTAAGCTCCAATAAATCCTGAATAACAACCGACGGTGCGCCGCCATTTTTATGAATGCCGCCCATAATGTCTAGGGCTGCGGGCGTGTCGCCTTCAAATGCCTTTTCCAGTAAATCGAGATTTTGGGCGCGGTCACTCAAACCCAGCATATCTTGCACCTGATCGGCGGTGATCTTTTTATCCGCCAGTGCCATCGCCTGATCAAGCAGGCTCAAACCATCACGCACAGAGCCGTCTGCCGCGCGGGCAATCATGGCGATGGCTTCGTCCTCGGCCTTGACCTTTTCCTGTTCACAAATGGATTGGAAATGCGGCACGAGCAAATCTGCGCCCACGCGTTGCAAATCAAACCGCTGACAACGGGAAAGCACGGTAATGGGGACTTTACGAATTTCGGTGGTTGCGAAGATGAATTTTACATGCTCCGGCGGTTCTTCCAGAGTCTTCAGGAGCGCGTTAAACGCATTTTTAGACAGCATATGCACTTCGTCAATCACGTAGATTTTATAACGTGCCTCAGTCGGGGCGTAGCGCACACCGTCCAGAATTTCGCGGATATCATCGACGCCTGTGCGGCTCGCGGCATCCATTTCAATAACATCAGGGTGGCGGTCTTCGGATATCGCCTGACAGAGTTGGCAATCTGCCGTGTCGCCCGTGGTTGGGTCGCTCGTGCCGTCAGGGCCTTTATAATTCAGTGCCTTGGCGATGATACGCGCCGTTGTGGTTTTCCCCACACCGCGCACTCCCGTCAGCATAAACGCATGGGCAATGCGCCCCGAAGTGATGGCGTTTTTCAGGGTGCGGACAAGGGCGTCCTGTCCGATAAGCTCGTCAAAATTTTGGGGGCGATATTTACGCGCAAGAACGCGGTACACTTCAGTTTTCTCAGCCATACTTCCAGTCTTCCCAATTTATCATCTTACCGCGTTTTTCGTTGCTCACGTATACGCATACGCTTCGCGCCTCGGGCCTTGTAAGATCATAAATTTGTTTGACTGATATTTGTAAAGCGATTCCGCAGGCGGGGCAAGATGTGGAAGAAGAAATAGCACGGTATTTTAATTCTAATTTTGTTCCATTATTGTTTTGCTGAGACAAAACATCCTTTTGAAATATGGATGATCCGGCATTGCTTGCCCCGCTTTTTTGGGATCAACATATATATTCATTTGATCTTTTTTATCGGGACGGTTTGTTTTTCTCCAAAGATAGAATTTCGGAAGCTTATATGTCCTCTGCCCTATAAGATCATAGATGTGATATTCGATTCGTCTGTGTCGATAATAGAATATATTGGATACATATCCTGAAACTTTTTTGCCAATTATGTAAGGGCGCATAAATCGTTTGTACCATGCCGCGTAAGATAGCCAGAAGAGAACGGGGAGAATAATTAATAGAATAAAAAATATAACATAATCTTGACCATAGTATATTGCGCACAATATCAATCCCCATGCCCCCAAGGCGAGATTAATGTTCCTGTGAAATAACTTTAAGGCGTGTTCGTTGAGATCATTTTTATCCTTTAAATAACGAACAACTTTTTTCATTTCTCGCGGATAAAACAATTTTGCAATCATCATTTCCCATCCGAAAACGGGTTCACATACAGGCGTTGATATTTAATCGCGATGATATCGGCGCGTTTTTTATCGGATTCCGAGAGATGATCTTTTACCAATTCATCCCTGAGCAACACAGCCTGTTGTTTTACGTCATCAAACTTTAAGGTTTCTATCGCCGCACTGGCCCATGCGTAGGATTCAATGAAATCTTGTGTCGTGCCTTTGCCGTCTAGATAGTTCAGCGCGATGTAATATTGCCCCAGACCATGGCCTTTTTTCGCGGCTTGTTCATATAAATCATGTGCTTTTTCAAAATCCTGAGGGAGTAATTGCCCCTCATAGGTGAAGCTTGCGATATTGATCAGCGCATCAATATGCCCGTTCTTTGCGGCGTCTTGCCACAATTCCAGCCCCTTTTCCAGATCATACATAACGCCCTTTTTGGATAAATACATCCAGCCCATTTTAAATTGCGCGTTTGGATTGCCTTCTTCGACGGCAATCGCATAGAGATCGAGCGCCTTTTGCGCGGCAGGGCGGGTTTCCTCACACGGATCACACAGCTCAATCTCGGCTTTATGTTCCTGATAGAATTTTTCAGCCTCTTGAAATTCGCGCTCACCGCCATGACCCGCATATATAGTCGCAGGAACGAATAGGACAAATATAGAGAGAAAGAGCGGTAAATAGCGCATCGTTAGTGATCGGTCTCCTGAAAGGGTTCAACATAAAGACGGTGATATTTGCGTGATAAAATGCCCGCCAATCTTGTTTCTTCCTTATCAAAACTTTTGGCGATGGCATCGCGGGTAATATCCGCGCCCGGGTAATCTTGTTTGGTGGCGGCATCCAACCATGCGTAGGCTTCGATAATGTTGCTGCTCTCTTGTTCTTGGTTTTCGAAATAAAGCTGCCCCAGTGCGAATTGCGCAGGGCCGTATCCTTGCATGGCGGCACGTTTATACCATTGTGCGGCGGTGAGCGTGTTCTGCGGAACTTCGATGCCCTGTTCGTGCATGTGCCCGATTGTGTATTGCGCCAGAACATTACCGTCTTTGGCCGCGCGCTTATGCCATTCCATGGAAGGGGTGATATCTTTCAAAACGGCGAGCGCGGAATTGAATTCGCCCGTGGGGCCATCTTCCGCGGGGACATATCCTTCTTTGGCTTTGTTGATTAAACGCTGCATATAGCTGTTCTCGGCGGCGCGAATGAGTGCGGGCACGTCTTGCGATGTGTCTTGGTTGACGTAGTTTTCGTAGTAGCTCTGCGCTAATTGCTGTGCTTCTGATTTTTTCTCCGCCGTTAACCTTTCACCAATCAGGCTGAGCGAGAGTTTATCAATGTAGTTATATTTTTGCGCTAAGGCGACGCTCATCCATGCGTAGCGTTCCGTATCATTATAAAGACCGCCAATACCGCTATCGGGTTGCGCGCGCCCGATATAGGATTGCGCGTCGATATATCCGTTTTTCGCGGCCTTGCGATACCAATCAAGCGCGGAGGCGTAATCACCTGAAAATTCGTAGAATGTGCCGAGAACGGCTTGTGATCCTGCGTCTTTTTGACCTGCTTTTTGCCTGATGTCGGCAAGGTAGTTGCTTTTGTTTTGCGCAATCAGGCTATCGGTGGATTGCTCTTCATCGGCCTTGACGTATTTCTTGAATAGATGATCCGTGTCTTTTTTGAGCCTGCGCAGGGTTTTGGGGTGTTCTTTAAAATGCGCGCTAAGCCGTACCCATTCATTATGCGCGGAAATGTTATATTCTTGCGCCAAGGCAACGCCGAACCACATATAGCCTTTTTTGAGATCATCAATATTTTCTGCGTTTTGCACGCTGAGCCAGCCGAGCTGTCTTTGTGCGGCGATGTTTCCCGCAAATGCGGCTTTTTCACACCAAGAGACAGCAAAGCCCGCGTTGTTTTCTTTTTGGTAAAGGCGGCACAAATTATATTGCGCCTGAATATCACCGCGCATGGCATCGGAGGTTAGCGCCGCCTTTGATGCGGTATCTTGTGCGAGGGCGCTGCCGGAGATAAAAATTAATCCACCGAGACATAAAGTGAGGGCAGGCTTATTCATTCTTCTTTTGGTTCCTCGGGCTCATCTGATTCTTCTTTAGGTGTCTCTTTTGGTTTTTGAAAAGGCTCTACATATTCTTCATAATATGCTTTTGCCATGCGCTTGGCTTCGATGATTTGATATTTATCGAGCCTTTTTGCAACCTCATCACGGCCCGCTGCGCCTCTGGGGTGCTTGCGTTTGTGCACTACTTCAAACCATGCGTATGCTTCTTGTGTTGATTCTAAAGAATCACGGAATCGCGAATGCATCACCGCAAGCGCATATTGGGAATTACCGTGCCCCCTATGTGCGCCGCGGGTAAACCAATCCATGGCTTGTTGTTCACTTTGTTTAACATACAGCCCATCCCGAAACAGCTTACCGAGTACATATTGTGCCTTAGGGTATCCCTTTGCGGCAGACTTCATGAATAGATTGATGCCCGTGGTTGTGTCTTTTTCAATGCCTTTGCCCTTCATATAAAGCGTGGCCAGATCATATTGCGCCTTGGCGTTTTCACCATCAGCAAGCACTTTAAGGTCATCAACAGTGTATTCTTCTGCATGGGCAGGGATGCACGGGAATATAAACGTGATTAATAGAAAGAAAGATAAGAAAAATTGACGCATTTTTTGTCCTTAAGTGACGTGAAAGAGCAAGCGTAGCATACTGCTTTGCTAAAAT
The DNA here is from genome assembly GCA_965263215.1 of uncultured Micavibrio sp. Taxonomy (GTDB): domain Bacteria; phylum Pseudomonadota; class Alphaproteobacteria; order Micavibrionales; family Micavibrionaceae; genus UBA1672. Next base: position 375,454 of record OZ253663.1, on the reverse strand, counting down.
GAAACTCTGATCATGTGATAGGGTGTTGTTTTGAACAATCTTATATGAAGATCATAATTTGATGTTTATGCTTCATTTTTGTATAGTTAATGCATAAATAGAATAAAAAATAATGTGGTGATAAATTTGGCTGGTGATAATCAACCTCCTACTGAAACGCAAAACCCTTCGGGCGAGATGTTGAATGGCAGTTATAAAATGTCTTTCGCCGATGTTTTGCGCATGGGCTATGCAAAGGCTGATAACATTGTCATCGGCGATGCAGACCATGACGATTATCAGAAAATATGGGGAACGTTAGGGCAGACAGATACGCTCATCGCTGTTGCGGAGAGTGGCGTTTCCGATATGTTTCTGGAGCTGCCACATTACAGGCAAGGTCTGATTAATGAATTTCAGTCCAGTGTGATGGCTGGTGGCAATGGTGATGTTGCAGGGTTTTCACACAGATTTGAACATGAAGATGATGTGATCAATAACCGTTCACGTTGGAGCTTTAACGAGGCTGAAGAAACACAATCTTTTTTACAAGGCAGTGTGGCCCCGCTTTTGGCGCATGCGGCACGTTTTAATATTGATGCGCATGCGATTGATTACGAAAAGGGCAGAGCAGAGTTGCAGTTGCTGAATGAGGCGCGAAGAACACTCGTCGCCATACGTGATGAAACAGAGCGTATCAAGGCCACCGAAGATATCTCTGACCCGACCATCGCCGCAAGATTGACGCAATTACGTCAACAGTTTCAGCAAGGAACAGATGTTTACACTGAAGCCAGACGTGATTATTTTAATGCCAGATCGGATGATCAGGATTTGGCGCAAACTATTAACAGCACCGCCAATGGGCAGAAGACGCTCACAATGTTGGGGTTTGTGCATGGATCACGTATGAATGATTTCGAGGAATACCTTCAGGGGCATTCCTTGAAAATTGATATTGCCGTAAACCGTGAGAGTTATGAGCGTCAGTATACTCAGGAAATGGATAAACTGAGGGCGTCCAATCCGGATTTTGGCACAGATTTACCCGATTTGGTTTATTTCATAGATGAAGGTGTTGTTTCTACGACTGCGGCGACTTCCCCTGAATTACTGAGTCAGCTATCCGGTCTTTCACCGACAGTGGAGCAACAGCAAGACACACCCACCGATAGCATTCCCGATCAAGACAGAAAATTCGGGGAAGAGGGTTATACGCCAAATATAAAATGGAATTGATTGCAAATAGTGGAAAGTCGAATACGACCCGAAAAAATTCGTTGGTGGCTGCTTCCTTTCGGACCTGACCGGGCTACAATCGAGATTCCGCCCGCACCGACTTTCCACCGCGATTTATATACACCATCACCATTCTTTTCAAGCTTTTTGAGAAAATACTAATCAATAATGCTTCTTACTTGTTTTTTTGCGGAGCCTATTGTAAAAACCTAAATGATAATCATTTTCATTACGAATTAAGGTTTATACAATGAAGAAAATTTTGATGATGACGGCTGTTGGCGCTCTTGCATTTACCGGTTTTCAAGCACACGCAGATCAAGTCGCGAACAGAGTTGCGCCCGTGCCGGCACCCGCGCCTGCTGAAGCAGAAGCAGGTTTAGTAGAAATTGCGCCTGTTAAGAAAGAGTTTTACGAGATCATAATCAAGGATCACAAATTCTCGCCTGAGGAAATCACTGTTCCGGCAGGGGAGAAGATCAAATTGATCATCGATAACCAAGATCCAACGCCTGAGGAATTTGAAAGCCATGATATGAACCGTGAGAAAATCATTCGCGGTAATAAAAAGGCAACCATTTATGTTGGCCCGTTAGAGCCGGGTAAATACCATTTCTTTGGTGAATTTAATATGGATACGGCCAACGGCTATATTATCGCGAAGTAAAAACAACACGGCATAGGGAGCAAACCATGTATGGCATCGCAACTGTAGTTTTTCGTGAAATCATCGAAATTGCACTCGTTTTGGGTATCGTCCTTGCGGCAACGCGCGGCCTTCCGAAGCGTGGCCTTTTGGTGTCACTTGGTCTTGGTCTTGGTGTGCTTGGTTCCTTTATTGTGTTTTTATTCACCGATACGATTGCCGATGCGGTCGATGGTATGGGGCAGGAAGTGTTTAATGCCTGTATCATGTTTACGGCGGTCGGGTTCCTTAGTTGGACAGTGATCTGGATGAAGCGTCACGGGCGCGAATTGGCGCAACATCTAAATGCGGTCGGTGCGGATGTGGTGGCAGGGCGCAAATCGCTCTACGTTATTGTCGCAGTCGTGGCCGTGGCATCACTGCGCGAAGGCGCGGAGATCGTCTTGTTTACCTATAGTCAAAGCCTGATTGGCGTGTCTGTTTATGATATTATGCTTGGTGGTCTGATTGGTCTTGCAGGCGGTGTTACTGTTGGTCTCATGCTTTATTTTGGTTTGCTTAAAACTGTGAAACGCCATTTGTTCACCGTTACAAGCTGGATGCTGATTGTCCTGACGGCCGGTATGGCGGCGCAGGGCGCGAATTTCCTCATACAGGCAGACATTATTCCCGCCTTGTATCCGCAAATGTGGGATACATCGGCCTTCCTTGATGGCGGTAGTTTCATCGGCGAAACGATGAGCGTTCTATTTGGCTACACACCGCGCCCGACAGGCATGGAGCTACTATTCTATGTGAGTGTGCTCGTTGCCGTAGGCGCAGCGTATAAATTGATAGGCACAGTCAAGCCCCCTAAGCGCGAAGAACAAAATACCCCGATCGCAGCGGAGTAAATTTCCTGTAAACTACGTCGTTGTTTATTTGTACGTGCTCCTGATTTGTGCTTAGATAGCGCATAACTCAAAGAATAGGAGAATTAAGCATGCAAATTAAGGATGTAATGACACCGCAATGTGATTGGATTGCGCCGGATGCCTCATTAGAGCAGGCCGCAAAGATTATGAAGGATCAGGATATCGGTTTTATTCCTGTTGGCGAAAATGACAAGTTGATTGGCGCTGTGACCGATCGTGATATCGTAACGCGCGCAGTATCAGCAGGCGCGAACCCGTCTTCTCAGGTGCGTGACATCATGACACCGCAGATCAAATATTGTTTTGAAGATCAAACCGTTGATGAAATCTGCCAAAACATGTCAGAAATCAAGGTGCGCCGTTTGCCAGTTGTAAACCGTGACAAGCGTTTGGTGGGTGTTGTTTCCCTTGGTGACTTGTCCCAAGGTAAGGCGCAGCCAAGTGGCGAAGCACTGCAGAATATCACAGAAGAAAACAAACGCTCTTCACAAGCGGCGTAAGTTTTTTTACTTACAAAATTTCGAAAATCGCCGGATTTACGTCTGGCGATTTTTTTATGTGAAAATAAAGTTTGATATTTAGATAATTGAACATTGTTCAATTTATGGTATAGTGTAGAGTGGTTCTGACAACAAGAATGAGAGAAAAATGAAGAACAGCCAGTTTGACCTTTTAAAAGATATTCGCTTTGCGCCCTTATTCGTAACGCAATTTTTAGGCGCGTTTCACGATAATTTGTTCAAGAACGCGCTTGTGGTTTTGCTCGTATATGGGGTGTTGAATTCTCAGGCTCAAACAGGCATGGCGCCAGAGGTTCTGGTCACGCTCGCCACAGGAATTTTTATTCTTCCCTTTGTTTTGTTTTCTGCGCTGGGCGGTCAATATGCCGATAAATACCCGAAAGACAAAGTGATCCGTGTCATTAAGGTCGTGGAGATCGGGGTCGCGGTTTTGGGCGCAATTTCGTTGTTATCGGGCTCGGTTAATCTGTGCTTACTCACGCTGTTTGCTTTGGGGGCGCAGTCTGCCTTTTTCGGGCCGAGTAAATATTCTATCCTGCCGCAACATCTGGATGAAGACGAATTGATCGGCGGTAACGCGCTTCTTTCTACGGGCACGTTTCTGGCGATTTTGGTTGGTACGATTGTCGGTGCGGCGTTCGTCACAATGAGTGCAGGTATTGTGATGGTTAGTCTTCTTTTAATTGCGGTTGCTGTCGCGGGTTATTTTGCATCGCGCTATATTCCTGATGCCAAGGCGGGTGATCCTGACCTTAAGATGAATTACAACATCGTCACTGAGACCTACAAAATCATTGATCAGCTTTTTAGTTATAAGCGCAGCGTAATCGAATCCGCGCTGGGTGTGGCATGGTTCTGGTTCTTGGGCGCAGTTTTCCTCTCGCAGCTTCCTAATTTCACCGAAGGCGTCCTTGGCGCGTCAAACACAGTATTCACACTATTCATGGTGTTGTTTTCCGTTGGTATTGCGCTTGGTGGATTGCTCAATAACCGTTTGCTGCATGGCCGCGTAGAGGCTGTTTATGTGCCGCTTGCGGCGGTCGGGATTACGATTTTCTCCATTGATTTATTCTTTGCAGGCAACGGATATCAGGGCGGCACAGAAGAGAGCTTGATGTCTCTGACCGCATTCCTTAGCACGCTGTCCAGTTGGCGGATTATCTTTGATATATTCCTGATTGCCTTGTGTGCGGGTTTGTTTGTTGTACCGCTTAATGCGATTATCCAACATGACACGCCAGAGGATATCCGATCACGGATATTGGCGGGGAGCGCGATTTTAAATTCTATCTTTGTGGTCGCATCGTCGGTTATTTCCGCGATTTTACTGTCGATGGGCTTTGGTATCACAAGCCTGTTCCTGATGTGCGCATTGGCAAACTTGGCCGTGGCGATTTACGTGTGCCAGCTTTTGCCCGCTTATTTTATGAAAAGCATGATGCAGGTGGTTTTAAAAACCCTCTATAAGGTTGAAGTGCACGGCATTGAAAACATCAAAAAGGCGGGGCCGCGCGCGGTGATTGTGTCTAACCATGTATCATTTCTTGATGCCCCTGTGTTGGCGGCGTTCTTACCCGGTAAGCCGATGTTCGCGGTGAACAGCTTCGTGGCGAACTGGTTCTGGGTGCGGCCTTTCCTGAAAATGGTCGATGCGTTTCCGCTCGACCCGACCAATCCGTTTTCCCTGAAGGGGCTGATCAAGGAAGTCGAAAAAGACAAGCATTGCGTGATCTTCCCAGAAGGGCGTTTGACCGAAACGGGTGCGCTGATGAAAATTTATGACGGGCCGGGCATGATTGCTGATAAATCGGGGGCGATGGTTTTGCCTGTGCGTTTGGATGGGGTGCAACACACGCCGTTTTGCCGCTTGAAGGGCAAAGTGCCGCTTCGGACATTCCCGAAAATCACCATGACCATCCTTGAGCCGCGCAAATTTGAAGTGCCCGAAGAGATTAAGGGTCGTGCCCGCCGTAAGGCCGCAGGGCGTCAACTTTATGATGTGATGGAAGAAATGATGTTTCTAACCAATGACCGTGAACAAACGCTCTATCAGGCGCTTATGAAGGCGCGTCATGTCAATGGCGATGGCGCAATTATCGCCGAGGATATCGAGCGTAAACCGATGAAGTTTAAAACGCTCGTCCGCGGGTCTATTGTACTCGGGCGTAAGATCACCAAAGGCACGAAAAAGGGCGAGAATGTCGGGATGTTGCTACCGAATTCCACGGGCGCGCTTGTCACATTCTTTGGTCTTCAGGCTTTTGGCCGCGTGCCCGCTATGCTTAATTTCTCGGCAGGGGCGAAGGCGATTATATCGGCCTGTACCTCGGCGAAGGTCAAGCGTGTGCTGACTTCGCGCCGCTTTATTGAAATGGGTCGCCTCGATGACCTGATTGCGGAGTTAGAGCCGCATGTGAAGATTGTCTATCTGGAAGATATCAAGGCCAAGATCACGCCGATTGATAAGATGCGGGCGCTTTATGCCCACAAAACGGCGGGCTATATTCACCGCAGTAAGGGCGTAAAACCAAGCGACCCCGCAGTTGTGTTGTTCACCTCAGGTTCTGAAGGTGCGCCGAAAGGCGTGGTGCTGAGCCATATCAATATCATGACAAACATCGTGCAGCTCTCTAGCCGCGTGGATTTCAACCGTCAGGATATTGTGTTTAACTGCCTGCCTATGTTTCATTCATTCGGTTTGACGGGCGGGACGTTGCTGCCCGTTTTGTCGGGTGTGCGCACGTTCTTGTATCCAAGCCCGCTGCATTACCGCATCGTGCCGGAGCTTGTTTACTCCTCCAACGCGACCATTATGTTTGGAACCGACACGTTCCTAAACGGATATGCGCGTATGGCTGATCCTTATGATTTCTACCGCATGCGCTATATTTTCGCAGGGGCGGAAAAGGTGAAAGATGAAACGCGCCAACTCTTCGCGGATCGTTTTGGTGTGCGTATCCTCGAAGGCTACGGTGCAACGGAAACTGCACCTGGGCTAACGCTTAACTCACCGATGCACATGAAACAAGGCACAGTCGGGCGTTTGCTCGCGGGGATTGAATATCGCCTTGAAGACGTGCCCGGCGTGGATGAAGGCGGACGTTTGTTCGTGAAGGGGCCGAACGTCATGCTCGGTTATTACAAGAATGATAAACCCGGCGTTCTGCAACCGCCCGAAGATGGTTGGTATGACACGGGCGATATCGTAAGCGTGGATGAGGAGGGTTACGTTAAAATCCTCGGGCGCGCGAAACGCTTTGCCAAAATCGCAGGTGAAATGGTATCCCTGACCAGTGTGGAAACGATGGTCACCAAGATTTATCCTGATGACGGACATGCAGTTGTCGCCATTCCTGATGCACGTAAGGGGGAGCAGCTCATCCTCGTGACAACCAATGACAAGGCCGAAAAGTCTGATTTGTCATCCTACGCATCCAAGAACGGAATCTCTGAACTTGCCGTGCCGAAAACGATTTTGCATATTGATAAAATGCTCGTCCTCGGCAGTGGTAAGACGGACTATACATCAATCATGGATTTCGTTCTGGAGAAGTTGGGTAAGAAAAAGGCGGCTTAGGATGCAGGACGACCAAAGAAAGACCTTTGATTTTACAGAAATATTTCCAAAAGATTGGTGTAAAAAATTAGAAGAATCTGAATTTTTATTAAGGATTTACACAATTGTGCCCTGCTCACTAGAAAAACTAGATAAAGTTTTTGAAGGACTGAAGGCTTGTATCATTGATGATGACATTCCTATTTGGATTGGAGGCGGAAGTATAGAAGCCTCAAATTTGAGCAGTGTAAACATGGGAATGATACATAGTAATCCAGAAACAGGACAAATAATGATGCATTCAAAAGCTGAAAGCATAGATCTACCTTTAAGTTCCTATTTAGTTATGGGATGCCCTTTAAAAATTGATGGTCATGATTTGGGAGAGAATGAAACTATTTCTCGTCTCAATAGAGTTGAAGCTTTATTGTCGGTATATCTTGGTAGTAATATTGTTTACAAACTCGTTTTCGAAGCATTCTATGAAGCGCAAAAAGGTGGAAAGTATAGTGTTGTAAGTGACGTTTTGGCATCAATACAATCTTGCGATGGTCCTAACGCTTCACCACAAAATTGGAGCTTTTTTGAAGAAACGGCAGAAAAAATAAATGCGCTAGAAGATCAAAACAAAAAAGCGCGCATTAGGAGAGCGCTTGAGTTTTATCACAGCGGCAAGAATACCATTGATATTGGACGTGATGAAAAGTTTTTCTTTTATTGGACTGCTATTGCTGTTCTGTGTGAAGGCAAAGGCACTAAAGAAGTCAATCTTCGTTTGCAGACAATTTATGGTTTTAGCAAAACGCAGGTTGAAGAAGATTTGCTCTGGAAGAAGATTTATTTGGCGAGAAATGACTTCTTTTATGAAGGCAAAAATATTCATCTTCACAAAGATGCAGAGCGTTATATGCAGCTACTTTTTGTTGATTTACTAAGACATGAAATTGAATTACAACCCATAAAAGTAGCTTTGTCTGAACGTGATAATCTAGACTTAAGTGTTTTCGGGTAACTTCTTTGGTTAGGTTAGCGAATAATGCTATAATGATGGTTATGAAAAAATTTGCATATTTCATTTTTGCTTTTGTCTTTGCGCTGAACACGATCAGTTTGGCGTATGCCGCGCCGTGTATGCATAAGGCCGTGAGCATAGAAATGGAAAATTGTCATGACATGGATATGCAAGACCAAAAAGAAACGCAGGACACACAGTCCCACTGTGAAGGGATATGCTTGTGTCAGTCCGTTGCTTTGAGCGCGCATATTTTGCCTTTTGATGAGCAAGCTTCTACGATTTTTAATGCTATCAATATAGAGCGTTCCTTCGTAAATGATAACGCGCCTTACAATACGACCTCACCTCCTTATAAACCCCCGATTTTTAACTCCTAAAACCCGAATTGTGCCTATGGCACATCATTGAACATGCATTTTTAGGAGATAAATAAATGCGAAAATTATTAGCTTATGCGCTGGGCGGTCTTATGGCCTTTGGCGCGAATATAGATGTACAGGCGCGGCCTGTATCCTATCCCGGCGGGGTTACTGCGATGGTGATGAATAATCCCGACAGTAATAGCGTGCATCTGCATTATTCACCGACGGCGAAATATTCCCTTGGATATAAGGGGGAATATTGGCGCGATGGGGAATACACCATTCAGGCGGTGCAGATGAATAACTTGCTGAAACGGTGGAACAAACCTGATTCCCAAGCCAACCTGTATTTAAAATCAGGGGTCGGTGCGGCCTATAGCGATCATGGTGCGTTCGACCATGAAACGGAGCCTGCCTTTTATACAGGGCTAGCCGCGGATTGGGAGGATCGCCGATTCTTTACCTCATACGAAAACCGCTTTACCGAGGCAGGGGATATCGATGATTTCTTTATGCAATCGGCGCGCGTGGGTGTTGCCCCCTATATCGGGGAATATGGCGACATTCATACGTGGTTGATGTTGCAAGTCGATCATCAGCCTGAAGCCGAGGATAAAGTGACCGTTACCCCGCTTGTTCGCTTTTTCAAAGGGGTTCATCTGGTGGAAGCCGGCATGAACAACAATGGTGAGCTGCTCTTTAATTACGTCATTAGATATTAGGAAAGGATACTTCCAATGAAAAAACTATTTTTAACATTTGCTTTTACAATTCTTCTAACCCCTGCGGCCTATGCCGGAGAAGTCGTGAAAATCGGCGTCAACGGCATGGTGTGCGACTTTTGCGCCCGCGCCATTGAAAAGGTGTTCATGAAGCAGGAGGCTGTCGAGAGCATTGACGTCAACTTAACCGATAAGCTGATTAAGGCGGTCATGAAAGATGGCCAAACGCTTGATGATGAAACCATCACAAATTTGGTGAATGATTCCGGCTATGCCATTGCCGATATCAAACGCGAAGAGGGCAGTGATGAGTGATCCCGAAACAATGGGGGTAAAGCAAACCCTGTTGCCGATGCTGAGTTTATTTACCAGTTTCGGCACGTTGATTTGTTGCGCGTTGCCGGCTTTATTGGTGACGATCGGTATGGGCGCGACAATGGCGGGGCTTGTCTCTGCCGCGCCATGGATTACGGCACTCTCGGAATATAAACCGATTGTGTTTGCCGTGTCGGGCGTCATGCTTGCTGCGGCGGCCTTTATGCAATGGCGGGCGCGCAATGCGCCGTGTCCGATTGATCCGGCCAAAGCACGCGCGTGTGCAGTGCTTAGGAAATTCAGCTGGGGTGTGATCATCTTTTCGGTGATCATCTACGTGATTGGATTTTTCTTTGCGTTTCTGGCGAAATACTTTTTGATCTAATTGGAAAAGAGGCCAAATCGGCCTCTTTTTTTAAGTCGATTTTAACGTGAATTCGTTAGAACTGTAATTTAAGCGTAATGTTCTTGCCTGTTTTTAAGGATCAGCTATTTTAAAATTACGCACTTGTGCTTATGATAAATAAATTGTGTGACGCTTGTAGAAATATAACCAAACGTTTGAGGGTGACCCCGTAATGGCCAAAAAAGCAGAAAAGAAGACTGAAAAAGAAAAAGCTCCTCCACAGACGAACTCTATGGCTGCGTTCAGCAAAAAAATGACGGATTTGGAAGAAGCGCTTTCTCTTTTATACATTACAAAGAACCCGAGCGGTCGTCTGAAATTCAAAGAAAAATGGCCGGAAGTTGCAGATCATTTATTCGGTCCGGACCTCATTAAATATGACACAGAGGGTGTAGAGGATAGAGAGCACAGGACGAAGCTGGAGGAAGAGGCGAATGATCGTCGGATTGATTTAAAACAGACGATTGCAGAAATCGTAGATAAAAGTGTTAAATCAGGATCACTGCAGTTTGACTATGTCGGTACTGTTGTTGATCAATATGGCCCTGTCATGTCAACGTATTTATATGCGGAAGATGTCATAGAGCGCGTGCGCCCTGGTGTTTTGGCGGCTCGCAAAGAAAAAACAGCAGAGCCACCCGCCGATGATGCTCCAGAAAAGAAGCCGTCTGTTGGTGATGACATGTCAGACACGGCCAATATCTCTGCTGTGTCCGATGAGCTTAACATGGAAAAAGATGACATGATGGAAACGGGGACGATTGATGAAGATCAAGATATAATCGCCGATGACATGCAGAAAGAAGAGCAAGCAGAAGATAAAAAATTATCCAATGAAGAAAAAACGATTTTAAGTAATGCACCTGAAGTGCCTGAAGAAGCAGAAAGTACAGAGGCGCAGCTTCCCGACAATCATGTTCCGGACAATGTCCATCAACCTGAAGCAAAGCCGACGTTGCCGCCAGAACCACCGAAGCAAGAATCTTCGCCTGAGGTCAAGCCGATTGAAACGCCCGCTCCAATCGAGACTAAACCACCTGCTGAAACGCAAGCACCATCTGTGTTGCCGGATGCTGAGCCTCAGTCTGTAAAGCCAATAGAAACACCACCTCCTGTATTACCGGAGGCAGACAAACCGGCGGAGAGTGTTGCTCAAGAAGCGGCTGCAAACCCTGCGCCACCTGTCAGTGACGTGCCTGATATATTGAAGCCGCCACCAGCAGAAACACAAGCGCCGCCCGTGCCGGAAGAGCCTAAAAAGGTTGAGGAATTAACGGCGCCGCAGGCGGCAAAGGCGGAAAAAGGTGTCTATAAGACCATGTTTAACGGCTTGGCAAAGGCTGTTTAAAGCGCGCCGCATGTAAGCAGGAAATTAATGTACAGAGTAATGTCACTGCGCCTGCCTGATGGGATACGGCGATGTGCAAATCCACATGTGAGTATAGCGTCATAATACCTAAAGACAGCTGAATAAATACAATAACGGCAAGAAAGATAAAGCTTTTTTCCGGGCGTTTTTTATGCCCTGCGTGAAGTACAAGCCCGACAATCATAGCGGTTGTAATCATAGCAAGCCAGCGATGTGCAAATTGTACGCCCGCATGATTTTCAAAGAAGTTTCGCCATACAGGTTGATGGAACCAAATTTCCTCGGGTATCCATGTATCACCCATTTTGGGGAAGCTGTCATTATAGACTAAACCCGCGTCAAGGCCTGCCGTGTAAGCCCCCCAGAAAATTGTTAAACATAAGAAGAATAAGCACAGAAGCCCGTGATTATAAAGGGCGTTATCCGGCAGTGTATTTTGCCCCTTTGAGAGTTTCGTAAAACTAAGTCCAAGCCAGACCATGATTGATAAAATAATCAGCGCGAGCGATAAATGCGCTGCAAGTCTGTAATGCGACACTGATGGTATATCAACAAGGCCGCTTTTGACCATATACCAACCCATGAAGCCCTGCGCTCCGCCGAGCAAGAATAAGAAAAATAATGGTACGAAATAGTCCCTTGGAATCCATTTCTTGATCAGGAAAAAAACAAAAGGCACGAAATACATAATACCGATAAGGCGGCCTAACAGACGGTGAAACCACTCCCAGAAGAAAATTTGTTTAAAATCGGATAGCTCCATCCAGAAGTTTTTCTTCAAATATTCAGGCGACTCTTTATAGAGCTCAAAAACACGTTCCCATTCGGCCTCATTCATAGGCGGGAGTGCGCCAACCAAAGGGCGCCATTCAACCATAGAAAGGCCGGAACCACTTAGACGTGTGATGGCGCCGATGATAATCATCGCAAAGACAGAGAGACCGCAAATAAAAAGCCAGATCGTAAGTGCCTTTAAGTGTTTTGGATGAAATTGCTGAGTCATGTCTGTTTTTTCAAAAGTCTATGGCGCAATGCTATGATATCCCCTATAAATCATATGCTAGGCTCACTCAATAAACCCAGAAGGCAAGAATGGCAAGTTTTGATTTTGTAGATGCAGCAGCGAAATCCTATGAATTTGTATGGCGCGAGCGCTCCTATCTTAGCCGTGTTGCTGTGCCTGTTCTTTTTGTAAAATTTGCCTGTGTTTTAATGATCTTTGTCTCAGGTTTACAAGATCAGCACTTACTCGGTGGCTTGGTTGCGATGCCCGGCTATATTGTTGAGGCGATTTTTATGATCGGCGTTATCCGATACGTGCTGTATAGAGAGTCTATTTTTGTATGGGGGCGTACGATACCGGCGCCGGATAGTGACCAGAAACCGTTGCTTCATTATGGCCCTGCTAGCCGAGGGCAATGCTTACAGGCAGGGTTTGCGATGTATCTTTTGATTAAGGTTATTCAGCTTGCTATGGCAGGGGCGTTGTTAGATATGACGCAAGGGATTGATCCCGCAACGCAGCCACCACCGCCACAACCGCATGTTGGACATGCAATTTTCTTTCTCTCTCTCATGTGGTTATCGGTGTGGACGTTCCGTCTTTTGTGGCTCTATGTTCCCGTGAGCATGGGGTACCCCTTCACAAAGTTTTTGAAGAAAGTGCAGGGGTTTAATATTTCGTTGAGCATGCTTGCAACGTGGTTCATTTGTTATATGCCGCTTATTATCTTGATTGCCGGTGTTATAAATATTGCTAACCTTATTATCCCTAATCCCGGTTCTGCGCAGATTTTGGCGCACTCATTCATTGAGGTGATTGGTGATTTTCTATGGACGCTTGTACCTATGATTGCCATGACCTATGGCTTCGTTGAAGTGCTTTCAAAGAAACCTGAAGAACCAAAAAAATAAATTCCCCGCCAATGAAAATTTTTGTCACAGATTTAGATGGAAAAGAACATGCTCTTGAGGCTGTGGAGGGGTGGCGTGTGATGGAAATTATCCGTGAGCATGGTTTACCGATAAAGGCCGAGTGTGGCGGAGCATGTGCGTGCGCAACATGTCATGTTTACGTTGATGCGGCTTGGCTCGATAAAATTCCGGATATGCGTGATGATGAAGAAGAAATGCTAGACGAGGCCTTCGAAATTCAAGATAATTCTCGTCTGTCTTGCCAGATTATTCTGGATGAGACTTTAGATGGATTAAAAGTCACTATTGCGCCCGGCGATGATCATTAAAACATTATGTTTTTAAGGGGATGCCTATATAAAACTTTCTCTTTCTAAAATTCATGAAAATCCTGCCGAAAACTCTTGAATTTTGTACGTTACGGCGTTATATGTTCACCATTCACAAAGAATCGGAATGAATATGTTCCATGATTTGTGATGTGGAAGGGGTTTTTCGAGCCTTGCTCTGGATTGGAGAAGACGAAAAGCCCGCTTATTAACCATAAACGAAGGAGACACGAAGATGAAATTTCGTCCTTTACATGATCGCGTTCTAGTCCGCCGCGCGGAAGCTGAAACAACAACAGCAGGTGGCATTATCATCCCAGGTACAGCAGAAGAAAAACCGTCAGAAGGTGAAATCGTTGCAGTCGGCAGCGGTTACGTCAATGACAATGGTGATGTACGCGCCCTTGACGTTAAGTCAGGCGACAAGGTCATTTTTTCAAAATGGGCCGGTACAGAAGTAACCATAGACGGTGAAGAGCTGATGGTGATGAAAGAATCAGACATCATCGGTGTTATTGCCGCCTAAGATCGTTGTTATTTTATCCGGTGGTTGCGTTGAATTGCGTCTCGCATATCAGAAAATATGCTTCGTCTTATTCGCCTGACCACGAACAAAATAACTTTGATCCAAATACAAACAAAATTACATTTTCTTGAAGGAGAAAAACTATGAGTGCAAAAGATGTACTATTTGAAGAAAAGGCTCGTGATGAGCTATTGAAAGGCGTCGACATTATTGCCAACGCTGTGAAGGTAACATTGGGCCCGAAGGGTCGTAATGTTTTGATCCAGAAATCTTTCGGCGCACCACGCACCACAAAAGACGGTGTTTCTGTTGCGAAGGAAATCGAATTGAAAGATGCACGCCAGAACATTGGTGCACAGCTGATCCGTGAAGTGGCGTCTAAGGCCAATGATCATTCAGGTGACGGTACAACAACCGCGACTGTTTTGGCACAAGCCATCGTTCGTGAAGGTGTTAAGGCCGTATCAGCGGGACGTAACCCGATGGATCTTAAGCGCGGTATCGACGCAGCAGTGATTGCCGTTGTTGAAGATATTGCAAAGCGTGCCAAAAACGTTAAGTCAAACGAAGAGATCAAGCAAATCGGTACGATTTCTGCGAATGGCGAAACTGAAATTGGTGAAATGCTTGCCGAAGCCATGGAAAAAGTTGGCAATGAAGGCGTGATCACAGTTGAAGAAGCAAAAGCATTGAACAACGAACTTGAAGTTGTTGAAGGTATGCAGTTTGATCGTGGTTATCTTTCACCATACTTCATCACGGATGCAGACAAAATGATCTGTGATTTGGAAGACCCATATATCCTTCTTCACGAAGGTAAATTGTCTAACTTGCAGTCCATGCTTCCGATCCTTGAATCAGTGGTTCAGTCAAGCCGTCCGCTTTTGATCGTTGCTGAAGATGTTGAGGGCGAAGCCCTTGCGACTTTGGTTGTGAACAAGCTACGCGGTGGATTGAAAATCGCTGCTGTTAAGGCACCTGGTTTTGGCGATCGTCGTAAGGCGATGCTTGAAGACATGGCCATCGTAACAGGCGGTCAGGTTATTTCTGAAGATCTTGGTATCAAGCTTGAGAACGTAACACTTGATATGCTTGGAACAGCCAAGAAAGTGTCTATCACGAAAGACGACACAACTGTTGTTGATGGTGCAGGCCAGAAGAAAGAAATCGAAGCACGTTGCAGCCAGATCCGTAAGCAGGTCGAAAGCACAACAAGCGATTACGACAAGGAAAAATTGCAGGAGCGTCTTGCGAAATTGTCCGGTGGTGTTGCTGTTCTTCGTGTTGGCGGTATCACAGAAGTCGAAGTGAAAGAGCGTAAAGACCGCGTCGATGACGCACTTCACGCGACGCGCGCTGCTGTTGAAGAAGGTATTGTTGCCGGTGGTGGTACTGCGCTTCTTTACTCTATCGCGGCACTTGAAAAGCTGAAAGGTGAGAACGAAGACCAAAATGTTGGTATCGAAATCATCACACGCGCGCTTTCTGCTCCGATCCGTCAGATTTGTCAGAATGCTGGCGAAGAAGGTGCTGTTATCGTTGGTAAATTGCTAGAGCAAAAAGACGTCAATTACGGTTTTGATGCTCAGAAGGGTGAATATACTGACCTTGTTAAGGCCGGTATCATCGACCCAGCCAAAGTTGTGCGTACCGCGCTTCAGGATGCGGCCTCTGTTGCTGGTCTATTGATCACAACCGAAGCGGTTATCACTGACGCTCCATCTGAAGATGGCGATGCCGGTGCGGCCGCTGCTGCTGCGATGGGTGGCATGGGCGGCATGGGTGGTATGGGCGGCATGATGTAAGCCAACCAGCCTCAACGCTGTATAGAATTACAAAAGCCCCGTTAACTGCGGGGCTTTTTTGTATGTGACTGTTATTTTTTAAAATTAGGAAATTTCTTGCGCGTTGTCATCATCCAAATCTGTTGCGACACCTTCATGACCAAGGTTTTGTTCTGCGGCAGGGGTTCGTCCAAGTACGGCTTTCTTTTGCTGCGCCAGTCCTTCATCAATCAACATACGGGCGTAATCTTCGGTGCGGCCTGCTTCACGGAGCCATAGCCGCGCCGCGCCTGCGCCCTCAATCTCACCCAGAATATATTCACCCGTATCCAGATTTTCCATCACATCAATCCGTAGGAAGGGGGAGTTTTGAACGCTCTCAGGCAGGGCTTGCATGACATCCATCACGAAACGCACCATTTCGGGGTCCGGGTTATCATTGATCTGATCAACGCCGCCATAACGTGCATGTGCGATGCGGGAGTGCTCCCCTTGTTTACGCTCAACAAAATGCGGCGTGCCGTTCACAAACACGGCAGAGGTTTCCAGATTCGGTACATATTCCTGAAACAGGAAATGCTGATCGGGACTGGGGGTGTTTGTGAAATAAGACATCATAAAGTTTTCAAGCTCAACGGAGTCCTGAAACTTCATTTCTATCGGCTTGCCTTGCTCACGCGGCAGGCTCAGACTTAGACTTTCATCGTCTTCGTTTCTTTCAATGAAAAACAGTCCCCGCCCCAGTGAACTGGTTGAGGGTTTCAATACAAACGTATCTTTTTCAGATTGTTTCATGAAATGCTGAATCTGCTGGAACATCGCATCAAAATTATCAGGCTGTGAAATGATGGTCGCGTTATCTGGATCTTGCAGAGTGCATAATGTCTGCGTCGGAATGGTCGGAATATCGTTCTCATTCAAATGCGTTAAATATGTTGATTTTGATGCAATCCACGCAATATTTTCATATTCGGGTGTAACGGAAATCGAACGCCCATGATCTTGCTGTTCTTCAATTTTGTCATAAAGCCGATCCAGTATGCCTGTATAGCGATCAAAGCTTGTCAGGCAACCACGCATATTACTGAGGTCGATGGTGTCGATACGATCCCACGGCAAGTCACGCACCGTTCCCGCCAGACTGAGGTCGGCGGTGATGACTTCGGCGCCCATTTTTTCCAATTGGGATTTAATGCCCTCAAAATCCGGCATTTCTTTTGCGCCCATACTTGGCATCAAAACGCACACAGGCCGACTGGCTGAGAAATCAAGTTGTCCGTTTCCACCGGTTATGGTGTGGCTGCCGTTATAAGTTTTCAAGCGTGTTACTCTTAGTTTAGTTATAAATTATTGCGGTGGGCTTTTCGCGACGTGATCCCAGGCAATATCGAATAATGCCTGCACGCCTTCCGCAAAATCTTTGTTTTTTAATAATAATACTTCGATCTGGTCGGCTTTTTCGTAAAACGTGACAAAGCCGAGTTTCCCGCCATACACATAGAGCGATCTTTTCCCGCTCAGTTCAAATCCTTTGGGGAACCATTTATAATTTGCATAGCCACTGCTGATAAAATCAAGATTGCCTTCAGGCACCATGATTTTAATATCGGTATTGTCGTTATGCTCACTCATGCGTTCGACATGCATGCGCCACCAATCTTCGCCGAGGGTTTCCAGCCAATTGTCAGGAACAATATTATAGAATGACATTCTGCCGCCGATCGTCTGGGCGGTTTCATAGACATCGTCCATAAATTGAATAAGGCCGGTTTTACCGCGGAATTTCAAAACTTCGCCGCTGCGCTTTTTCACGCCGCTCTCACCGATAAATTCCACATCGACCGCATCAAAGGCCGTTGTGATTTTTTCTATGGTGGTTGAATTCGGTTGGTTTGTGCCGTTCTCAATGCGCGCGATCCCAGTCTGTGACAGGCCCGCATGATCCGCGAGCTCACCTTGGCTCCATCCAATCAGAGCGCGCGCGGCTCTTATTTGGTCGACTGTCGGCATGTTGAACACCTTTTCTTAAATTCTATAGCTCGAAGAACGCAGTATTTCTTTATATTTCCGATTGGGCGGAAAGTCTATAGTGCGCATGCAAAAACAACTAAAATAGGTACGAAAAGACATAAAATTGACATAATTATGTTGACAATGTGGCGAAATTGTGTGTAAGTTATTTTCAATACTAAAGCGGTAAATATTAATACATAAATGTGTCCCCACACACATGTTCTTACTGCGTAAGGAAGTTGGTCCGCATTCGTGCGGCCAGCTTTTTTTATGCTCGAAGTATGGCATTTCCGAAGAACGGTTTTTGAGATGGTTGGATTTTTCTGAGGTGAACCAAAATAAATGCGGCGTTGAACATAATTGCCGGTGCTGACAATGCGATTACGCCACATAGCATGAAGGCAATACCCGCCAAAACAGAGAAGCTGCGGAAGGTGGAAATGTCATTTGAGGATTTGGCCTTTACCATGGCGCAGAAGGCAATAATACATAACATACCCACGAAAGAGCCACTTGAAACAAGATAAAGCGCTACACCGCCGGTGAGGCACAGAATTGGTATTTTCTTTTCGATGATGTCCTGATTATTGGTGTTTAACACATAGAGTGAAACGGCAAGGTTGAGTAAATTTAAAATTAATAAGGCACTTTGCGCCAACAACATCCATTGCAGGCATAAAAAGACACAGGCCAGTGCATCCATTTGTATTATACGCGATTGATTTTTAAAATTTGGCGCAGTTGTAAAAAAAAGATATCCTAGGAATCCTATAATTTGCGCTGTAATATATATGCTCATGTGTTGCTCTTTGGTGTAATACTGACAACGCTACGGCAAAAAGATTAAAAAACAATAAAATCAAAAGCTTAGGCGTGAATTATTAGTGGCATTTAGTGCGTTTATTATAGCATTTCACCCTGCAGATGCTTAAAAGTGAGATAAAAATGAAAAGTAAAAGAATTAAAAAAGACACCGAAAACCAAATTGGTGCAAAATCCAATGCTGCATTATTTGCTTTTGTTACATTCGCGGCTGTTATCAGTGTTTTGATTCTCGGTTATCTTCGTTTTTCCGATACTGGCAAAGCAGTCATTGAAGTAGAGGGTAAAAAATCTTCTGCAGTGAAGGCGCAGGAAAAAATCAAGGATGGAATTCAGGCTAAATTACCTGAGGCACGTAAAGAGATGTTTTATCCTTCGGCCAACAGCATTGAAGGCAGGTGGTATGCAAAGATTGGCGAGAGCGGTATCGCAGAGATTGATCTGGATGGAGAGAATTTTGAGTTGGTATATGTGCAAACGCCGCAAGATCGTATAAGGAAGTTTTCGAAGGGTACATACAAATATAGTGCGCTTACAGGAAACTTGGAGCTGTTCCCTAAAAGAGGTGAAATGCCGCGCGAGATTAAGGGGGTTGGCTATCAAATTTTAACCATGCGCAATTTCAAAATTTTGATTTTGAAAAAAAAGGATGATCCAAAGCTTTATTATACTGCGCATGAATATGATGTGCCCAGCAAAACATATCATCCGATTTTTCTGTATGATGATTACGCAGGATCGCCTGTTCTGGAATTTAATCCTGTTGTGATATCTTCTGAGACGAAATAAGAAAAGATGCCCGAGCTGCCGGAGGTTGAGACAATAATGCGCGGCCTTGAGGCGGCGGTTCTTGGTAAGTCTATCAAAAATGTTCAAATTAACCGTTATGACTTACGCGTTGCTGTGCCTGAAGATTTTGGTCAACGTGTGACGGGGGCGTCTATTGATGCCCTTATTCGGCGCGGAAAATATATAATCATGCAGCTTGCCCCTAATGATGTGCCTGTGGTTTTGCACCTTGGCATGTCCGGACGTATCCGTATTTTTGAATCTGGCGAATCGTATAGTCCGCGCAAGCATGATCATCTCGTATTTCACATGGATGATTCCACGTGCTTTGCGTTCGAGGATCCGCGCCGATTTGGTATGATGTATATCGCATCTGATGATGATTGGAGTAATGACAAGCCATTTGTGCAAATGGGGCCAGAGCCTTTGGGCGTGTGGAGCGGACGGGATTTGCTGGCAAAATTACAAAATAAAAAAGCGAATATAAAAAGCGCCTTATTAGATCAGCGCGTGGTTGCGGGGTTAGGTAACATATATGTGTGTGAAGCGCTATACTATGCGGGCGTTCACCCTGAGCGGTTATCCAATACAATCACAAGCGATGAGGTTGACAAGATTGCCGCATCATCAAAGCGCGTTTTGGAAAAAGCGATTGAGGCAGGTGGCAGTACATTGCGCGATTATCAACATACGGACGGCTCTTTGGGGTATTTCCAGCACCAGTTCTCTGTTTATGATCAGAAAGACAATGCGTGCGCACATCAGGGCTGTGACGGCGTAATCGAGCGCATCGTGCAGGCGGGGCGTTCGACATTCTACTGTCCTGTGTGTCAGAAATAAGTTATTTTAAAGAAGATTAAGCATGAAGGATCAAAATAAATGGGCGGATTAAGGCGCTGGGGTAAATGGATCGTTATATTTCTGGTTCTTTTAGAGCTCGGCAGTTTGACGCAATATGGTGTCGCGGATACGGGTGATTCAGAGCCTGCCTTTTTTGCCGCGCTTCAAGATGTGCCGGTTATGCCCGGTTTGGTTGAGATGGAGGATCATTCATTCTCGTTTGATAAGCCTGAAGGTAAAATCACAGAGGTTGCAGCTTTAACCAAAGGAACAGCGCAAAGTCACATCCTTGATTTTTATCAAGCGACGTTGCCGCAATTTGGATGGGGCCGTGTAAACGAATCGAGTTTTTTCCGTAAAAATGAGTCTTTGGAAATCTCTTTTGATACGGAAGATGGCGTGGATATTGTGAAAATTTTGATTCGTCCTTCTCGTTAGAAAATATCTATCGGTTTTGACTGAAAAATGATTCGCAAAAAAACCATGAATCACTTGACAAAGGCGGCTATTCCCGCGTATTACTCTGCGTCTAGCCCCGTATAGGGCGGAAGCTAAGTATTTATTGTAACAAATTTTATGATTACAACACACATTATAAGAATATATTCTTGTGGAAAAGTTTGGGCATAAAATTGTATAGAAAATTAAATAAAAGAACGTAACTAAAGGTTTGAAAAGGTTTAATAATGGCTAATCATGCATCTGCAAAAAAACGTGTTCGTCGTAACAATAGACGCGCTGAGATTAACACAGCTCGCCGTAGTCGTATTCGCACCTTCATAAAAAAGGTTGAATCAGAGATTTCTGCGGGTAATGCGGATGGCGCCAAAGAAGCCTTAAGAGCAGCTCAGCCCGAGCTTCACAAGGGAATTTCAAAAGGTATTTTGCACAAAAATACAGTCGCAAGAAAGCTTTCACGCTTGAGCGCAAGAATAAAAGAAATCTAAATTTCGCAGGCGATGGTTTTCTTGGTAACCCATCGCCATAATTTTATGAAATTGTTGAATATTATGGCTTTGCTGCGCTGCATCAAAGCCCATTTTGCTGTGTGTAAAAAATATTGAACTAAAATTTCTTTTTTGAAAATTCATGATTTGTTCTTATTGCCTGATAGCGTTTTTTTAGTGTAGTCTATTTTCATCGCTGACGAGATAAAGTAAAAATAACAGGTCAGTCCTTGATAGAGTAACTGGTTCTTACCCCAATCAAAGCAATTTGATTTTCAAGGGTAGAATTTAAACCAGAAAATCGGTTTTATACCGCGACTATGGTTAGGGGATGATCTCTGAAAAATGTTTTGAATCAATCAAAACAGGTTTTTCAGGAGATCTCAATGATATGCCGGATTAAAGAAGAATACTGTGGATAGGTAATCTATTCGCAAGGGACTTTTGTGGCCAAAATTAAGGGTGTTCACCCTTAGATTTTAGGCAAAAGCATATTACGTTTTAAATTTTTGTGTACGCGTAAAAAGCAACTGTAAAATCGTAATTTATATAAGTAACTTTAAAAAAGTGGAGAGAAACTAATGTCTGAAATTTCCGGTAAACAATCGGCCCAACTTGATCAGAGTGCAACGGCACTTGAAGATACTCCGCTTGAGCCAACCCCCGATATTCAAGAATTGTGGGTGGCAGTACACTCCGATATGCGTCAAGAATTCGGTGAAGCTATTTTCCGTAGCTGGCTTAAGCCGTTAACATTGCGTGCCTATTATCACGGTACAATGGAAGTATCTGTTCCAACGCGTTTTATGCGTGATTGGATACAAACACACTATGCTGAACGTATTTCAACCATGTGCACGGAGAAAAATTCCGAAGTGAAGCGCGTGCAAATCGTTGTGGTACAGAATGCAATCTTGGATGACGCTGTTTATGCGCAACAAAGCGCGAGTAGTGATCTTAATCAGGAAAAGGCCGAGGAAGAGCTACGTAATGCAATAGAGGAAATTTCTTCGCCTTTGGATGCGCGCTTTACGTTCGATAGCTTTATCGTCGGCAAGCCTAATGCTTTGGCACACGCCGCTGCTCGCCGCGTTGTGGAGAGCGCAAGCGTGCCGTTCAATCCGCTTTTCCTTTATGGCGGTGTTGGTCTTGGTAAAACGCACCTTATGCATGCAATTGCGCATACAATTAGAGAGAGCGCCCCTGAAAAGGTTGTAATGTATTTGTCGGCTGAGAAATTCATGTACCAGTTCGTTAAGGCGTTACGTGCTAATGATACAATGAGCTTTAAAGAGCAATTCCGTAGTGTTGACGTGTTGATGATTGATGACGTTCAATTCATTGCCGGCAAGGAATCAACACAAGAAGAGTTCTTCCATACGTTTAATGCACTTGTTGATCAGAATAAGCAGATCATTATTTCTGCCGATCGTGCGCCAAGTGACCTGAATGGTGTTGATGAGCGTTTACGTTCCCGTCTTGCATGGGGCTTGGTTGCGGACATTCATCCATCAACCTATGAATTGCGTCTTGGAATTTTGCAGTCCAAATGTGAAAAACTTGGCGCAGACGTACCAAGCAGTGTTCTTGAATTTTTGGCTCTGAAGGTGACATCAAATATTCGTGAGCTGGAAGGCGCGCTTAATCGCATTGTTGCTCATGCGGATGTTTCGAAAGATGAAATCACGCTTGAATCTACGCAAGATGTTTTACAAGACTTGCTCCGTGCGCATGATCGCCGTATCACGATTGATGAAATCCAGCGCAAAGTAGCTGAGCATTACAATTTGCGTTTATCAGATATGCACTCTGCACGTCGCGCGCGTAATGTTGCACGCCCGCGTCAGGTTGCGATGTATCTCTCCAAGCTTCTGACGGCGCGTTCTTTGCCGGAAATTGGACGTAAGTTCGGTGGTCGTGATCACACAACAGTGATGCATGCGATCCGTAAGGTTGAGGAGCTAATGGGTGATGATGCGCAGATCGCACAAGACGTAGAAGTCGTACGCCGCGCTTTGACAGGCTAAGACGCTTCCAGATCATAAACGAATAAAAAACGGAGGTCTTGCGATCTCCGTTTTCTTATATATGGATGTTTGTTTAGGCCGCCTGTTTCATTGTCTTGGCAATGTAAGAGCCTTTCTTTTCGATATGCTCTAGTGTTTTTTCAAGTAAATTGACGGGGGCAGAGCTTTGTATGAATTCTTTGTTTTTATCGGTCAGGCTATCAAACCATGCCGCCAAATTCGGTGCTTCTGTTTCGGCGCGTTGTTTAAACGCTTTATCAAAACCGAAAAGCTCCATGCGAATAAAGAGTGGTGCGATTGAGGAATCGACCAATGAAAATTCTTCACCAAGGAAATAAGGCCCTTTGGCGACATCCTTCATTTTTAATAAGCCGTTGATTAGATCGGCTTGTTTTGTCTCATAAGTTTCTGCATCGTTACCTGTGACGGATTGATAGAAATGCATCATCAAGCTACTGGCATATTCAATCCATGCGCGGGCGTGGGCTTTTTCAAAAGGATCGGATGGCAGTAAACCGCCACCGCTAGATTCATCGGCATATTCATTAATCACGGCCGATTCGAATAACACCTTATTTTCATCATTATCCACCATAAGAACAGGCACTTTGCCAAGCGGTGAGATTTTCAAAAACCAATCCGGTTTATTGGATAGATCGATATATTCAATATCAAAAGGTATGTTTTTATATTGAAGCGTAATAACCGAGCGTTGAACGTATGGGCAAATGTCAAAACTGACGAGCTTAAGTGTCATGAGAAAATTCCTCGTTTATGTATGTACAGGATAATTCGATTGGAAAGCTGCATCGTTACAGAAAAGGTTAGAGGTCTTTTTTGAAAAACAGAATTATTGATTTGCTCGTTGCTGTTCAGCTTTTCTTTTTTCTTTCGCAGCTTTATTTTTTGCCTTTTTGCTCTTGCTCTTAGGCTTTTTCGCTTTTTTCTTCGCTTTTTTCTTATGCTTTTCCGCCTTCTTATCTGTCATGGCGAGGCTGTTATCGTTCGTAAAGTGCTTTGCGGCCACCGGGGCGGATACAAAAGTCACGGCGAGTAAGCAGACTGATAATGTAAATAAAATCTTTTTCATTTATTCTTCCTAAAAAACCATTGCTTAATCATAACATAATATCTGCAAAGAAATAAAATTCTCCTTTTATCTTAAGTAAAACCCTTCCCCTGAATTTCAGGAGAAGGGCGGTGAGCAGCGCAATAATATGCGCATCCTTATAGTCCGAACAAAATTTCAATAAAGTTTCTTTCTATCGAATAGTTATGGTGTCCGTGATGAGGTTTAACATAGTAATATGTGTGCCCGTGATTGTGGTGAGAGGGCTTTTTATAAACATATCGTGTTTCGTAATAACGCCCGTTTATATAAACATATTCCTTGTGATGTTTTTTCTGTGCTTTGTGGCTGTGATTATGTTTGTAAGCCTGATTTACGTGCTTTTTCGCGTGTTTGTAGTCACGCTGAACATGCTTTTTATGCTGTTTTTTGTGCCCATGCTTATAATGTTTTTTATGAGCATTATGATGATGCTTTTCTTTATACGCATAGTTAGGCTTCCCATGAGAATCATGTGCCTGCGCACCGGTTATGGGGATAACGCAAAAAAGGGAGAGTATCCCGGCTAGGATTAAATTTTTCATGTGCTTGCTTTCTCTTTTTGTTCTAAAAAGTGTTACTTGTCATACGAAAGTGAAAAAACAATCCCTTCGAAAATTCTATCTATTGACCAGAAAGCGCGCACAGCCTAATTTAAGATAATGAGTATTGAAGATAAAAATCAGAGCTATACGCTCGAGGAAGTTACTGCGCTTTATAATCGTCCTTTACTGGATTTGATCTATGAGGCTGCAGGTGTTCACCGTAAACATCACACCGCTAATGAAATGCAGATGTGCACGTTACTGTCGATTAAGACAGGGGGGTGTACGGAAGATTGTGGGTATTGCTCGCAGAGCATTCATAATGATGCCGAGCTTGATAAAGAAATCCTGATGAAAACGGATGATGTTTTGGAGCAGGCGCGCAAAGCCAAGGAATCAGGCTCTACTCGTTTTTGTATGGGCGCGGCATGGCCGAAGGTGTTGGATGGCCGCGCGTTTGACCGTGTTTGCGATATGGTTAAGGGCGTTACGGATATGGGCATGGAGGCATGCTGTACACTTGGTATGCTTACCGAAGATCAGGCGATGAAACTGAAAGAGGCAGGATTAACAGCTTATAATCACAATCTCGATACATCCCGTGAATTTTATGACAAGGTCATCACTACACGTAATTATGATGATCGTCTGGATACGCTTAAGAATGTTGCGAAAGCTGGAATATCGGCGTGTTGCGGCGGTATCTTGGGCCTTGGAGAATCTGAAAAGGATCGCATTTCTTTATTCCACACCCTATCGAATTTAAATCCGCAGCCCGAATCGGTGCCGATAAATATGCTTGTCCCTGTTGAGGGAACGCCGATGGAAAATAATAAGATGCTCGATATTTTTGAGTGGATCAGATGTATCGCGGTAGCACGTATTCTGATGCCTGACGCGATGGTGCGCTTATCGGCGGGGCGTTTAACAATTTCCAAAGAAGCGCAGGCAATGGCGTTTATGGCCGGTGCAAATGCGATCTTTACAGGCGAAAAATTACTGACGACGCCAAATCCGGAAAAAGATGCGGATTACGGATTATTGAAGGAATTGGGTATTGAGCCACGCGCGCCATTTAAGGATGAGGCGGATGTGCCAAAGAAAGATACCGTCGCGGCGTGATGGCAGAGTTTAGTTTAAAACGGGAGAGTAAAATGAAACGTCTATTTATATTGGTTTTGGCATGTTCCGCGCTTGGCGCATGTAGTACCGCAGATTGCGTGAGCCGTGACTTCAATAATTGCTTTGTGCACGAGAATGTCGATAATATTTACGGCAAAATCTAAATCATTCGCAATATTTTAATTTTTTCAAAAAATAACCCGTGGTGGTCGATGAGCATCGACCCTGTGTTTGTTTGACATATTTTCTGTCTGTATGATACTTTGAAAGCGCAAAATAATAATATAATGCGGTTGAATACTCATGGATTTAAAACAAGAATTACGCGACTTGGCGGAGCGGGGCGATGATGCTTCTGTTTCTCTTATGCGTGATCTGGTCATACAGCACCCGCAACATGCCACTATGGCTTTTGATTTACTGGCAGAAATTGGCACGGACGAGGCGGGATTGGCTATTTTTGCCGTGATGCAGAAATATCCGGGATCTTTGGGATCGCAAGGCATACGGGCACTTGCAAACACGGATAATCCAAACGTATTCGCCGATATTTATAATTATGTCAGCCTCGTTGAGACAGGCCCAAAGGTAAAATTCTTTCATACTATGGAGGCCATGGATGCCATGCATAGAAGCAGCCATGAGGATTCAGATAAAATTTATAGCGCGCTTTTAGATATGTCAGAAGACCACCCATCTGTCAGATTGGCGGTTCTGCGGGAGCGTGCAATAGAGGGCGAAGATCGTGCGATTGACGAAATTGGTAAAATCGTAATGTTGAAGCCACATTATACGGCTGAGGCCATGGACGCTCTGGTTGATATTCGCACTGATAAGGCGCGTGCGCTCTATGAGGCTATTCAATCAGGTGATGGATATGGTGGTGATCGTGATACGCCCGATGTCGATTTTCTGGATGGTACGGGCATTGGACACGCGCCGGATGATGATGCGCCTTCAGACGGGCCGATGATCTAGGAGGGGTGATATGGATGATATAATAGATTTACAATTAGACGGGTTATCTGCAGATGGCAGTGATCGCGCCATGGCGAATGTGTTTCGTGTCATTCGCAACAATCCGCAATATATTCCCAAAGGTTTAGAAATTTTAAGCGGAAGCGGTACAGACATTGCCGTTTCTATGATTTTTATCACGGCAAATACTAATCCTGAATACGTGCCGAACGGAATTACGGCGCTTGCCGAGAGTGAGAATAAAACTGCGCCTTTGAATATATATAATTTGGTTGATTCGCATCCTAAGACTGCGCACATTTTACAGGCTTTGGATGTGCTGGCAGAAAATGGCGGTAATCTTGATGTGGATGCGATTTATGCGCTTTCTAATAAATACTCTGATTTTGTGCCCGATTCGTTCGAGCATTTAAGCGCGATCAATACCAAAAATTCGCTCATGGCCATCGTTAATTTGATGAAGGCGCATCCTGAGCATCAAGGCTTGGGATTGAAGACATTAAAAGAAAATGGTGGTGAGCTTGCGGCGCAGTTTCATCAAAGCGCTTTAGATCAGGCTATGAAAGAGGCGATTAGCAAGGATCAGACGGCCAAAACGCCCACTTCATCCGCGGCAACGCCGGTACAGCAACAAGGATTTAATTATAGCCTGAGGCCGGAGGATCGTCTCGATCATTTGGCGCAAGATGGTAGTGCTAAGGCGGTGAAGGAAATGTACCGCATCATGACGAATGATGAGCAACATATCCCCAAAGGTTTGAGCTTGCTTGGCGGTATTCACAGCGATGAGGCGATTAATACAATCAGGCATATCGTAACGGCAAATCAGTCTTATGTTATGGAGGCCATAGAGGCGTTTGGTAACAATAAAAATGACATGGCGCCCGTAGAAATTGATGAACTTGTGCGCAAATTCCCCGCGCCTAAGCATGTTTCCAAAGCTTTGGAGTTGTTGGGAGAGCATGACGCGCGCTCTGCAGTTTTTGCCATTGCGGAAATTATGAAAGAACGTCCTGATCATATTGATGAAGGTTATGATGCGTTAAAGCTTCATTTGAAAAAAGATCATAGGGAGTTGGTGATTAAGTCTGTTGGTGAAATCATGGGGGCGCAGTCTGCAGCCGTTCCCGAAGGGCTGGTTCTTCTTGATGAAGATGCAAGCCCTGAGGCGATGAAGATTTTTGATCGCGTTCTTGAGGGGATAACAGGGGTTGATTTAACATCCCCCAGAGCAACGTTCGATGGTTTTGTGCTATCGCCTGGCGATGATATCGCTTATCAAAGATTTT
Source organism: uncultured Micavibrio sp. (assembly GCA_965263215.1). Lineage (GTDB taxonomy): Bacteria > Pseudomonadota > Alphaproteobacteria > Micavibrionales > Micavibrionaceae > UBA1672. The sequence continues at coordinate 347,377 of OZ253663.1, read as the reverse complement.
GCGCCGATGTGGATGATACGCTGGAGGCGCATGGCATCACGCACATGCCTGACGATTCCCCCGCCGATGATCCGAATAATGAGTTAGGGCTATAAAAGGCCTGCATAAGCTGTCCTATCGGTGTTATATAAATATCTGTGATTAAATAGATGTTTGTTAAGTATGGTTTTGTTTCAAAAGAAATTATCAAATTTAAAGAGCCAGAGTCGCTATCGGTCTTTGGCCTTACCGGATGGTATTGATCTTACATCCAATGATTATTTAGGTATGGTTGATCATCCCGCCTTGCGAGCATGTGCGATTGACGCCCTTGAGGCTGGGCTTGATATTGGCGCGGCAGGTTCGCGCTTGTTGCGGGGGCATACAGATGCCCATGAAAGCCTTGAGGTTTTTGCGGCAGATCATTTTAAGGCGGGTAAGACGCTTTATTTCTCTAGTGGATTTCAGGCCAATTATGCAATTTTAACGGGCCTGCCCAATAGGAAAGATGTGGTGCTTTATGATTCACTTGTTCATGCAAGTGTCCGCGATGGCTTGGCGGCGTCTCAAGCAAAGAGCTTTAAGTTTCCACATAATGACCTGAACGCGCTTGAAGACTTATTAAAACGTCACCGTGATAAGGCGCAAACACTTTGGATTGCCGTGGAATCGGTTTATTCGATGGATGGTGATAGCGCGCCGCTCTCTGATATTTATGCGCTTGCGCAGCGATATGATGCGTACCTGATTATCGATGAGGCGCATGGTACAGGCGTGCATGGTGAGGGTGGCCGCGGCTTATCGTGGGATTTGATTTCCATAAATGGCTATGATCGGCTAATAACATTGCATACCTGCGGGAAGGCTATCGGTGTTGCAGGCGGGCTGGTCTGTGGGTCATCGGATGTGATCGACTATATGATCAACACATCACGTCCGTTCATTTATTCGACGGCGACGATGCCATTGCAGGCTTTGCTCGTTCAAAAATCACTGGAGATTTTGGCAGCCAGTGAGGGTGATGAAAGACGTACGCAATTATCTAAAATTTGTGCCGAGGCGAAAGAATTATTTGGTGGCTTTGGTTCCCACATCGTGCCGATTATTTTGGGGGAGGAGGCCGAAGCTATTCGCGTTGCCGATGCACTCCAAAAAGAAGGGTTCGACATTCGCGCGATCCGTCCGCCGACGGTTCCGGCGGGGTCATCAAGGCTTCGTTTATCGCTCAGTTCGAGCCTTAAAAAGCAAGATTTACGTGCCTTTGCGTCTAGTTTGTCAAATGTTGGAAGTAAAGCCGCATAAATTCTCCCTATCTATCAGATATAAAATAATAAATGGGCAATTAAGAAAATATAAACAATGCGTAGTGTTTATATGAATTGGGTGCAAAAAATTGTCGCCAGACTATGTGTTTTGAAACGAGTCGGAACGTTGTGTCATTTTATAAGGAATTGTGAAGAACACTGAATTGCATTTTCACAAAATGAGAAGTGCCTGATTAGAAAAATCAGACACAAAAATTTTCCTATTTTTACGTATAAATGTAAAGGACAGAGCAAAAAGAATCCTGTATTATCCACGGCATGAGTAAACTGATTATCACAGGAACCGATACTGATATCGGCAAGACGATTTTTTCCGCAGCGTTAATGTTGGGTTTAGAGGCTGCGCAGAAAAAACCGCATTACTGGAAGCCACTCCAATCGGGAATTACGGACGGCGTAGACACACGTACAGTCCAAAGACTGACGAATATGCCCGATGATCGGTTTCTGCCCGAAAGCTATATTTTCACCGAGCCGCTTTCTCCGCACCGCGCCGCCGAAATTGATGATGTTGAAATTGATATGAAGGCGTTGCGCGATACGAAAAACATTCCCACCTGTGATGGCACGATGATTATCGAAGGGGCGGGCGGCCTGATGGTGCCGATCACACGCAAGAATTTACAGATCAACCTTTATAAGGATTGGAAAATTCCGCTTGTACTCTGTGCCCGTAGCGGTTTAGGGACGATTAATCACACCCTTCTCTCGCTTGAGGCGATATGGTCGCGCGATATCCCGTTAAAAGGCATTGTTTTTATTGGTGAAGAAAACCCCGACAATATGCGCACCATTGAGGAATTTTCGAAGGTCAAAATTCTGGGGCACATGCCAAGGCTTGACGTAGTGGATGAAACATCACTACGGTTGATGTTCGGTAATCATTTTAACGCGCAGGATTTTGTATAATGACTGACCAAAACTCCCCCATATGGCATCCCTTCACACAGCATGCGATTAACCCCGATTCTGTCCATGTAGATCGCGCCGCCGGGGCGTATTTATTTGCGCGTAACACAGAACATGGCGTACCCAAAGGTGAACGCCGAATTATTGATGCGATCTCAAGCTGGTGGGTGATTTCTCACGGTCATTGCCATCCAAAAATTATCAATGCCGTGCAGGAACAAGCTGCGCGTCTTGATCAGGTGATCTTTGCCGGATTTACACATGAGCCTGCCGAAACTTTAGCGCAAAGGCTGATTGAGGTGACGGGTGATGCCTTTGATCACGTATTCTTTTCAGATAGTGGCTCTACTGCGGTTGAAGTGGCCATGAAAATGGCGATTGGATATTGGTCGCATGTTGATAAGCCGCGCCGAAAAATTATTGCGTTCGAAGATGGATATCATGGCGATACGTTCGGATCGATGTCGGCAGGTGGCCGCGCTGTGTACAATAAGGTGTATGAGCCGTATTTATTCGATGTGGAGCATATTCCTGTGCCTGTTGCGGGAAAAGAAGCTGAGGCCCTGCAACGTCTGGAAGATTTTCTGAATAAGAATAAAGATGATGTTGCCGCGTTCTTGTTCGAGCCGTTATTGCTTGGTGCGGGCGGTATGATTATTTACTCCGCGGACACGCTTAAAACCATGGTGGATATGTGTCGTGCCCATGGTGTGCTGTTGATTGCTGATGAAGTTATGACGGGCTTTGGTCGTACAGGGACAATGTTTGCGTGTGAGCAGGCCGATTTCATGCCTGATATTTTATGTATGTCAAAAGGCTTAACGGGCGGTTTCTTGCCGATGGGCGCGACGTTATGTACAGAGGCCATATATAAAGCCTTTTATCATAAAGACCGCGCCAAGATGTTTTTCCATTCATCGTCGTTCATGGGGAATGCTATGGCGTGTGCCGCGGCGAATGCGTCGTTGGATGTGTGGGAAAATGAACCCGTATTAGAGCGCATTGCCGATATCACAAGCGCACATGCAGATGCGGCATGCCATTTTTCCAAACGGAAGGACATCACCAACATTCGTCAAAAGGGCACGATGTTTGCCATGGATGTTGCCGTGGATAAGGGGAAGGGATATTTATCGCAAGTGCAGCCTGTGCTTTATGACCTGTTTCTCTCGCAGAACATGCTCTTGCGTCCGTTGGGTAACACGGTGTATATATTGCCTCCATACTGTGTAACACAACAAGATTTGGATGAAATTTATGACGCAATCAATTTCGCCTTGGACAGCCTCGGGCATGAAGAGCAAAAACGCGCCGTATGAGGCTCGCGTAAAAACATTCCTTGAAAATATCGTTGAAGATAAACCGCGCCATGCGCTGTTTTTGAATATGCTTGCAATGTTAGAGCATTTAGGCAGCCGTAAAATTATGGTGTCACAAATGAACAAGGTAATGACGCAAGATACGCTCCAGCACCTTTCTGAAGAGGCACGTCACGCGTACTTTTTCAAGCGTAATGCCGAACGTATTGCGGGGCATGCCCTTGATGGCTGGACGGATGAAAATACCATGTGCCGTATTCCATCGGCGATGTATTTTGGGCGTTTGGATGCGGGCATAACAAAACAGGTGGGTGAAGATAACGCCTATGGTTGGGTGTCCCTGATTATTGAATTACGTGCCTGTTGGCTTTACGCGATTTATCAGGATGTTCTTGAAAAATCGAGCGATCACATGTCGCTGAAAAGCTTGCTGGCCGAGGAAGATCATCATCTGGCGGAAATGTTTGAAATGTGCGGTGAGGAATATGATGTGCTCAAAGAATTAAGTGCGTTTGAAACAGAGCTTTTTGTAAAGCTTTGGACACGTTTGGAACAAGATCTCGATGGTTTAAAGGTTGCCGCCTAATCATGGATGAAGATGATTTTAAAGACAAAATAGATGTAATCGTGGCGAGTGTTATTGCGCGCTTTCCTGATGATCAGACAATTTTGCGTGCTGATAAGGGTGAGTTGGAGGAAGATGTTTATCTGGCCAGTATCCTTTTGGCGCATATTGAAACAGGCGGCGATGCGCAGGCGATTGCAGATGAATTTGATCGTACGCCGACTGAAATGCAGGTTGATTTGTTTAATGCCCGGCACAGGTTGCAGGAAGATGGTGTGTTCAGAGGTGTCGTGCAAAGCGCAGGCGTTCATGCAGGAATTTCGAATGAAAAATTACTGAATGCGATGAACAATCCACCCGAAGCTTTCGTACCGCACTAAAACCCTGTACACAGCTTCAAAACAGCTTCATTTTTGGCTTTTTCCTGCAGGTTTGCTGTGCTACAGTCTGATCTCTAGTTGACAAATAAATAACGGATGGATTCGTCATGAAGCTGAGTATTGATCGTGCTGCTCTTTTAAGATCACTAAACCATGTGCAAAGTGTTGTGGAGCGCCGGAATACAATTCCTATTCTGTCGAATGTTCTGATGAAAGCCGAGGATGGCGTGCTGTCTTTATCCTCAACTGATATGGATCTTGAAATTAACGAATCAGTTGCAGCGAATATTACAGATGCCGGCGCGACGACCGCACCCGCGCACACCCTTCATGATATTATCCGTAAATTGCCCGATGGATCAGAGGTCGAGATTTCTTTGAATGCTGAAGGCACGCAGATGATCGTCAGTTCTGGTCGTTCTCAGTTCAAGTTAAGTTGTTTGCCCGTTGCAGACTTTCCTGAAATTTCTGCGGGTGATCTTCCAAATGGATTTTCAATCCCCGCTGCAGATTTGCGCGCGCTCATTGATCGTACGAAGTTCGCGATGAGCACGGAAGAAACACGTTATTATCTGAACGGAATTTATGTACACGAAGCTGATAATGACGGTGTCAAGGTTTTGCGCGCGGTATCAACAGATGGTCACCGCTTGGCGCGTTTTGAGATGCCGTTGCCCGAAGGCGCAGCAGGAATGCCCGGTGTGATTGTGCCGCGTAAGGCTGTGGGAGAGTTACGCAAGCTGATCGAAGATGCGGCGGACGTGATCCAGATTACATTGTCTGAAAACAAAATCCGTTTTTATTTCGATCATGTGGTTCTGACATCGAAACTTATTGATGGTACGTTTCCTGATTATCAACGTGTTATTCCGCAGGGTAACGATAAAATCGTTGAAGTTGATCCCAAAGTGTTCACCCGCGCGATTGACCGCGTATCAACAATTTCCGATGGAAAGTCACGTGCCTTGAAAATTGCACTGGCAGGTAAGCAAATGACGCTTTCGGCAAGCTCGCCTGAATCGGGCAGCGCGACAGAAGAGATGGAGGTGAATGGCGATTCCACGATGGAAATTGGCTTTAATGCAAAATACTTGCTTGATATCACATCGCAAATTGAAGGTGAGGGGTGCCGCTTAACGTTGGCAGATTCGGCTAGCCCGACCATTATCCAAGATAACAGTGACCCAAGTGCGTTATATGTCTTAATGCCCTTGAGGGTGTAAATGAGGTTGTGTTGTGAATAACTTCCTCGGGTCCATTATAATAACAATTGCAGTTCTCTTCTCGTTTTTCTTTTGTATTCGCTATATGGCTGTTAAGGATCGAACGCCCGAAGCAACAGTTGAGTTTGAAAATCGTCAGCGGGCTGTTTTTACTCAAGATATTGAAAAAGAAGATAAAAACTTTCCTTTTGTCATAGAGGCTCTTGTTCAGGAAGAGGGCTTTGACACTGTCATTATGGATGTCATGTATTATGTGCCCGAGAATGATGATTTGGTTTATGTGCTTGCTGTTCGCCCCGAAAGATCAGACTTTCAGATTGATGAGAGAACCTTGAGGCCCGGCTTAGAAGCTGAAAGAATTACGGTGCATTTTTCTCCAGAATCAAGATTTAAGCGCCGTGTTACGACGGAATACCTGACTTTTTATATTGATGCCTATGGTAAAGAAAACACGAATAAAAACTACGTCAAGAAAGCTTCTTTTGTTAAAGCTTGGCGCAAACCAAGAAAGATGGGTTTGTTTTTAAGAAGAAGTGAATTTTCAACAAAATAAACGAAGTGTTTTGCACTCAGGGTTCAGGTATTTCTTGTTGGTTATTTGACGTGCCACCACTTCTGTTTCTCGTTCTTGTGCGCGTAGAATCTTTTGATTGCTCTTCACCAGCACCGCGATTGCGTGTTCTCGTACGTGTGTCATCGGGTGTTGTTGCATCAATTGTTGCTTCTTCGGTCATGTCATCTGCATCAAATGTGAATTTCTTTTCATCGCCATCATAGGCCTCCACGCTTATCGCGTGTGTACCAGATGCTGCTGCTACGCGGCTTCTACTCATAACGCGGCCTTCGCGACCAAGCAATAAGCCCATTAATCTGGCGTCTTCGTCTTCTAATTTTCTTTGCAACGTATTGTTCAAATCATGAGCGTCTTGTGCATCATCAAATTCCATGCCCGTTGTGAGTGCGTCTTGAATTACAGGGCGAAGCGGTTGACCATTATACATGATTTGTACGCGATCAATGGGCGTTTTGCTGTAGTCAGTCTCCTGCTGCGTAGTCACTTCTGTTGTGTCTTGTCTGGCTTCGTTGTCAACTTCTTGCGCATTGACGCCTGCCGCGGCACCAAAGCCAAGCATTGTTGTTAAAGTTCCGACTTTTAACCAATTTGGTACGCTCATATCAAATCCCCTGATATTAATTTTCTGCCTAAAGATATGGTTTTATTGTATCATTTGTCAACTTTTTACGACAAATCGAACGTGTCAGAAGGTTTGTTTTTGCGGTGTGAATACAGTAGAACAATAATATGGCTGCGCTTGAACAATTAAAACTTCACTCTTTCAGATGTTATGATACGGCTTCGCTGAGTTCTTTATCTTCGGGCTTGGTCGTTCTTTATGGTGCTAACGGCGTCGGCAAAACTAATATTTTAGAGGCTGTTTCTTTGTTGTCTCCCGGTCGCGGGTTACGCGGTGCGCGGGTGATGGATATCCAAAACACTCAAAACCCTAGCCCGTGGGCGGTGTCGGGTACGATTAATACGGCGTACGGAGAGGTCAAGATTGGTACAGGCCTTGATCCGAACAGCAGGCAGGGAAAAGAAAAGAGAACGGTGCGTATCAATGGTCAAACGGCAAAAAGTCAAGCAAGGCTCGGGGAGCATCTGGCGTGTGTTTGGCTTACGCCGCAAATGGATCGGTTGTTTTTAGATTCAGGGCGTGAGCGCCGAAAATTTTTGGATCGTTTGGTTTTTACGTTTGATCCAGGGCATTCCGGGCGCGTTATACGCTATGAAAATGCAATGTCACAGCGCTCAAGGTTGCTGCGCGATGGTCAAAATGATGATTCATGGATTGGCGGTTTAGAGCAGCAAATGGCAGAAACAGGCATTGCCATCGCAGCCGCGCGGTTGGATTTTTGCCAAAGATTGCAGGCGGCTTGTAAGGCGGAAAATGACAGTGTGTTTCCGCGTGCCCGTGTTTTTGTGAAAGGTAATATTGAAGAATGGCTTGGTGATGTGCCTGCCGTTGAGGTTGAAGACCGATTTAAGCATGAATTGAAACAAAGTCGTGCGCGTGATTCTGTGACGGGCGGTGCGGCGATTGGACCGCATAAGTCAGATTTATCCGTGATCTATGATGCGAAGAATATGCGCGCTGATCAATGTTCGACGGGGGAGCAAAAGGCCTTACTGATTGGTCTTATCCTTGCGCATTCGCGCTTAATTAAAGCTGAACGGGGTGCGCCGCCGATTTTACTACTTGATGAAGTTGCTGCGCATTTGGATGAAAATCGCCGTAATGCGTTATATGGGATATTAAAGGATTTGGGCGCGCAGAGTTGGCTCACGGGGACAGAAAAAACGCTGTTCTCCGATATCGAAAAAACAGCGCATTGTATTGATGTTTCAAAATTAAAAGAAAACCTGTTGGTGCGTTAACCAAAGTTAGGGCTATCTTCATCAAGGCCGTATCTTTCATTACGACTGATTCTTGCGGCCTTTTGGGCTTCGCGATCAACTTTTGCAAAAAAATCAAGCGTTACACCTTTTTGCTCCGCGACTTGCATTCCGACGCGCATGACATCCTCAACATTTGGCTCTGATGCTAAAATAACCGCACTGCCCATGGCCACGTAATTGCCTTGGTGTTTTTTGCGCCATTCATTATCCAGAGCGATCAGTGATTCAAATTTACTTGCGCTTTGTCCGCCGTTATATCCGACTGTATCGTCATTATCCATTTTACAACCCCATTCTTTATATTGTTATTGCTTATAATATTGGTTATGGCAATCGCTGTCAAAATTTTTTCAATAGATCCAACACCAAATCATTTTCTTCCTGTGTGCCGATGGATAGGCGCAGGCAGTTTTTTGTTTCCGGCTTGGATGAAAAATCACGGATAATCACATTATGCTCCGCGGCGAAATCGCAAAACCCCTTGGCATCCTTCATTTCCATCAAAAGGAAGTTTGCATCGCTGGGGTAGAGGTGTACGACCTGATCAGATTTGGATAACGCTTGTTCCATACGGCTACGCTCCGTCAGAATTTTCTGAATGTTCTCTTTTGCGATGTCTTGAATTTCAGGGGAGAGCACATGGAAAGCGGCTTCTATGCTCAGGCGCGGTAAGGGGTAAGCATCCAGAGCCTTCTTCTTCACGAGTGCTATGAAGTCGATATCACCACACAGCATACAGCCCATGCGCATGCCCGCAAAGGCGAAACTTTTTGACAGGGTGCGCAGAATAATCAGGTTCGGTGTGCTTTCCAGATCATCGGCCATGCTGCCATTTTCGGAAAATTCGGCGTAAGTTTCATCCAGAACAACGACCGCGTGTCCTTCCAATCCATCACAAATTTCGGCAATAATATCATGAGAAAAGCTGTTGCCTGTCGGGTTGTTGGGGGAGCATAAAAACACCAGTTTTACAGCGTTTTTAGGGTCTTTTGCTTGTTTGATAATTTGCTCGTGATCTAATGAAAACGTGCCGTCTTGTTTAATCAAGGGAATGCTTACCACACCTGCGGGCATGGCGTGTGCATCTACCGCGTACATACCAAAGGTTGGGGGTGTAATTAGGATTTTATCTTGATGCGGCTCACAAAACATTTTGGTGAGAACAACTAACGCCTCATCTGCGCCGCGTGTCATGGCCACTTGTGTGTGCTCTACACCGTAATTCTGGGCGTATGCTTCAAGTAGGGCTGGCGGTTGTGGCTCGGGGTAGCGATTGAGCCCTTCTAGCCCCGGAAGGGGGTATGGGTTTTCGTTGGCGTTCAGATAGGTTTTTGTCTCATCTTTTCCGGCTTCCATCCCCGCAGAGCTGTAACCCTCCATGGTTTTGTAATGGTCGCGGATATGTTTAAAAAGGGCATCATTCATGCCCATGAGTAAAGACAGAATAGGGCTGTAAAATCAAAGCATTTTTACCAAACAAAGGGTATTAATCGCCACTTCACGCGACTTTTATATGTTTGGTACCCATGATCTTCGGACAGTATCTTTTCCTCTGCCAGAATGCGGTAGATATCAGCAGCGTAAATAGCCACCAATATAACAACATTCATGGCCGATATGTTCTGCAAAACAATGCAGGTTATAAATATAAAATATCCGAAATAAATGGGATGCCGGATTAGGCTATAGAGCCCCTTGGTTTTGATATTTCGAACGGCTGGTACGATACCGAAACTGTTATTCAGGCTAAGGATGGCAATAATGGATATAAAGATACCAATCAACTGTAACAGTAATAGCGCATGACTTTCTATGGCGTTTTCAACAGGGAAGATGAGCATAGGAAGCGCTGTCCCTAAGACGGCGATGATCCAGTCTTTCGGATCCATGGAAACCTTTGATGGCGCAACGCGGATAAGGAAAAACAACGCAATACAGCTGACCTGTATCATCATTAAAAGGGTGCTGAACTTTGGTGTGGTGTTGTAATCATTATAATAAATCATAATGAAATTACCGAATAATCCCGCCAGAATGATGTTCGTTAGTAATGGGCCGTTTGTTAAGGTCGATATGAAGTTATCAGTTTTGCTGGTTGGCGCATTATCATCAGATTCATTATGTTCATCAGCCTCACTTTGATGCGCTTGGTTCTCGTCAATAGGGCTATTGGCATTATCGAGAGCGCTACCCTCAGGTTTTTCGTCCGTTTCCGGCGTTTTATCGTCATTCATAAGCTGCATTTCTGTGTTGTGTTTGTGCTTTTGCAAATCGTCCCATTAGCATAGCAAAAAATTGCTCTATTTCATATAGTTAGCCTGTTGAAAAATGCACATAAAAATGGCGGTTTATCCTGTTTTTCGCTACCCCCGTGTGCTATACAATAATATTGGCAAAAACATGCAAAATAATGGCGAAAATCTGCGGTTTTTCGAGTAATTTTAGAATGAGAGATTAAATGACAGAATCAGTAGCACAACCCGTCGGCGACAATGATGATTACGGCGCGGATTCCATTAAAGTTTTACGCGGGCTTGAGGCCGTTCGCAAACGTCCGGGTATGTATATTGGTGACACGGATGATGGTACAGGCTTGCACCACATGGTGTATGAGGTCGTTGACAACGCAATTGATGAATCATTGGCGGGGTACTGTGATCGCATTGATGTGATGTTAAACGCGGATGGTTCTGTCACTGTAAAGGATAACGGGCGTGGTATTCCCGTGGGTGAGCATGAGGAAGAAAAGGTTTCTGCGGCGCAGGTGATTATGACGCAGCTGCATGCCGGTGGTAAGTTCGATGATAACTCATACAAGGTATCGGGCGGTTTGCACGGTGTTGGTGTGTCGGTTGTTAACGCATTATCAGAATATCTTGAGTTGAATATTCGCCGTGAAGGCAAAGAATGGTACATGAAGTTCAAGCACGGTGATGCCATCGGTGATTTAGAGCCGATTCGTGACCTTGAAGAGGGTGAGCGCAATGGTACGGCGGTTACGTTCCTGCCGTCACCGGAAACATTTGCCATTACCGATTTTGATTTCAAGACATTGGAAGACCGCCTGCGCGAATTGGCATTCTTGAATTCCGGCGTGAATATCTATGTGTCGGATAACCGCGCCGATAATGAAGAAGATTGGATTGTCTCGCATCTGCATTTCGAAGGCGGTATCGAAAGCTTCGTTGAATATCTTGATCGTTCCAAAAAAGGTTTGATTGATAAGCCGATTGGTCTGGTTGGATTTGATGAGGAAAGTGGCGTAACGGTAGAGGCCGCGTTAGAATGGACGGATGCCTATCATGAAACTATGTTGTGTTTTACCAACAACATTCCACAGCGTGACGGTGGAACGCACTTGGCGGGTTTTCGCGGTGCTTTGACACGTATTTTGGGTAAATATGCCGATGAAAAAGGTATTCTGAAAAAGGAAAAGGTCAAATTAACCGGTGAAGATATGCGTGAGGGGTTAACCTGCGTGTTATCTGTTAAGATTCCTGATCCGAAATTCTCGTCCCAAACCAAAGATAAGCTTGTGTCCTCAGAAGTGCGACCCGTTGTGGAAGGCGCAATATCCGAGCATTTAGGCACGTGGTTAGAAGAAAATCCGGCAGAAGCTAAGGTTATTGTCGGTAAAATTGTCGAGGCTGCAAGTGCGCGTGAAGCGGCACGTAGGGCGCGGGAGCTAACACGTCGTAAGGGTATTATGGATGTTTCATCCTTGCCCGGTAAGCTTGCCGATTGTCAGAGTAAAGACCCCGCCGTTTCTGAAATTTTCATCGTTGAGGGGGACTCGGCGGGTGGTTCGGCCAAGCAGGCACGTGACCGTCATAATCAGGCCATCTTGCCGCTCCGTGGTAAAATATTGAATGTGGAACGTGCGCGTTTTGACCGTATGCTTGGTTCTGATCAGGTCGGAACATTGATCACTGCGCTGGGCACGTCTATTGGCCCGGATGAATTTGATATTGAAAAAGCGCGTTATCACAAGATTGTGATTATGACGGATGCGGACGTTGACGGTGCGCATATTCGTACGCTTCTTTTGACGTTTTTCTTCCGTTACATGCCCGAAGTGATCGAGCGCGGCTATCTCTATATCGCGCAACCACCTTTGTTTAAGGTGAAAAAGGGTAAGTCGAGTGAGATTTATTTGAAAGATGAGCGATCATTGGAAGACCACCTGATCGAGCTTGCGATTAATGATATTGTGATCGTGGACGCTAGCGGTGAAACCCGCAGTGGTAATGATCTCCGTGATCTTCTGATGAAGGCGCGTGCCATTCGAAATGCGATTAACACACTCACTCTTCGCGCAGGAAACCGCCGCGTGATCGAACAGGCCGCGATTGTCGGCGCGTTTGATGGTGATGTGCTTGGTGATGAGAAACTTGGTAATGATTACGCCCAGAAGGCCGCGACGCGTTTGGATGCCCTTGAATCGAAAAACGAAAAGGGCTGGGAAGGTTCATATACTGCGGATAAGGGCTATAAGTTCAAAAAGGTTACCCGCGGTATCACGCAGGCCGTTGAAATTGGTATCCCGCGTGTGCGCTCTGCCGATGCTGTGCGCTTACAAAGCGCGAAAGACTGGTTGCAGGATGTTTTTGACGGGCCTGTCGCGATTACGGTTGATGGCAACGAGATTGCCAAGGCCAATGGCCCCGCCGCGTTCTATGACCGCATCCTAGAGGCCGGACGTAAGGGCATGCAAATCTCTCGCTATAAGGGTCTTGGTGAAATGAACCCGGAACAACTGTGGGAAACAACGCTTGATCCGAATGTGCGTACGCTCCTTCAGGTGCGCGTTGCTGATGCCATTAAGGCGGATGAAATTTTCTCCACCCTGATGGGTGATGTCGTCGAACCCCGCCGTGAGTTTATTCAGGACAACGCCCTGAAAGCCGAGGTGGATGTTTAGAATGAAGAAAAGATTTCTAAACTGGTATAATGGCAGTGTAGAAATTGAGTCTGATCACAATTTCACTGCAATTTATACCCGAAGGCATTGGAGTGCTCGAAGCTATAGATACTTGGTTAGTTTTTACTTTAAGCATTGGAAGTGGTTATTGAGTACAGCGTTGGCTTTATTTACAATTTTTCTTCGCTATTATAATTATATTTAAATAAAAGTAGTAAAAGAGTACATATCCAAAAAATGAAATCCTATTTTTTAACCCTGAAATAATTCTTCAATAAATGTGCGGGCGCTAGAGCCGACATGACTAGTGTCGGTCATTGATTTCATCTCCTTGGAGATTGACCCCTCCAATTTAGAGCCTTCACCATTGGGCGTAAAATCAACGTTAAAAACCACGCCTGATTTATCAGTGAAACTGCCGCGGATACTGCGTTCAGAGATTTTTACATTTTTTAAATCGATCCCGTTCGTTTCGGCAAATTGTGCGAACTTGGCGCGCAGCACATCAAATGACATAAGCACCTCATCATCAAGGGGCACATCACATGTGATGCTGTCTTTGATATTTGGACGAATCCGGCGCCTTGCCATGGTTTTTAAAACTCTCATCTGTTCAACCTTAACGAAATATAGTATGCCTTTCTTCAAACACACAAGGAAAAAGCAATGTCATCTTTAGCGGCGCGTTTAACGGAAATCATGGAACAGGCATTTGATGCGCTGGATTTACCGCGTGAATATGCTCGCGTTTCTGTCTCCGGTCAGGTGGAGAGCGCGCAATTCCAGTGTAACGGCGCGATGCCATGCGCGAAGGTGGCCAAGAAAAATCCGCGTGACATCGCGCAGGACATTATCAATAAGGTTCAGGAAACTGCAGACGATGGTACGTTCGCGGAGCTTTCTGTTGGCGGGCCGGGTTTTATCAATATTATTCTTACCGATGATTTTATCGCGGAACACTTGAAATCCTTATCGGAAGATGAACGCGCAGGCATTGAAAAAACCGGAGAAGGACAAACGGTCATTCTTGATTATGGTGGGCCGAACATCGCTAAGGCGATGCATGTCGGGCACTTGCGAAGTTCTATCATCGGCGATACGCTGCGCCGAATATGCCAATTCGCGGGATATAATGCGATTGGTGATGTCCATATGGGGGATTGGGGCACACCAATGGGGATGATCCTGTCCGAGCTTGAAATTATGAATTTTGATGGCGAGATCACGATGGAGATGCTCGCCGAGATTTACCCGAAGGCCTCCGCCGCGTGTAAGGAAGATGAGGCGCGCATGGCGCAGGCACGCGCGGCGACCAAAAAATTACAAGAAGGCGATGCGGCCTATACCAAAACATGGCGCGCATTTATTGATGTGTCCATTGCGGGGATGAAAGAAAATTTTGATGCGCTTGGTGTTCATTTTGATGAATGGAAAGGCGAGAGCGATGCGCACCCTTACATCGCTGATATGGTTGCGGATTTAAAAAAGCGCGGTATCACGAAAGAAGATGATGGCGCGTGGATTATTTCTGTTGCGCGCGGCGATGATAAAAAGGAAATCCCGCCGTTGATTTTGTTGAAGTCTGACGGGGCAGTGCTCTATAGCACAACTGATATGGCAACGATCATTGATCGCATGAAAACCCATAATCCGGATAAGATTATCTATGTCGTAGATCAGCGCCAGCATTTGCATTTTGAACAGGTCTTCCGCGCCGTGCGTATTGCCGATATTGCACCTGAAGATCAGGTAGAATTAACCTTCGCAGGGTTCGGCACAATGAACGGGTCGGACGGCAAGCCGTTTAAAACTCGTGCGGGCGGTGTTATGCGTTTGGAAGATCTCATCGCAATGGCTGAGGAAAAAGCCACCGCACGTTTGGACGAAGCGGACTTGGCGCAGGACATGGATGAGGCCGAGCGGCAAGACGTGGCGCATAAGGTTGCGATTGCTGCGCTGAAATTCGCCGATCTGCAAAATAACCGTATTTCTGATTATGTTTTTGATATTGATCGCATGACGTCATTTGAGGGGAAAACGGGGCCGTATTTGCTCTATCAGGCAGTGCGGATTCAATCTTTGCTGCGCAAGGCGGGTGTGGAAGACACTATCAAAGCGGATGCGTTTGTGATTGATGATGCGGATCGGGGGCTTGCGCTTTTGCTCAGTGAATTGCCTGACCATTTTGATGGCACACTAAATAACTACACGCCGCACATATTGTGTGATTATGCGTTCAAACTCGCGCAGGAATTCAGTTCCTTCTACGGCAACTGTCACATTTTATCCGAAGAAGACGCAGCATTAAAAACAAGTCGATTGGCACTTTGTCAGCAAACGCACAAGCAGTTATCGCTTATTTTGGGTCTACTTGGTATCGAGATTCCGGCTCGTATGTAATTTTCTTTTATCGTGATTGATCTGCTGTGAAGTTATGGCTATACTCGGCCAATGCTAGGACTTCAGAACGTAAAAATTACGCCCAACATGCTCAAGCTTGTCTGCGAGATTGACGAGTTTAAAGGCGCGTGGTCTGCACTCGAAAATCATACGACATCACTGCAACTTCTTGGTGATGTGTCGAGCTTTGGCCGCAACTTCAAGGAAATCGCCCATAGTTGGCAGGATCAGCCATTGGATGTTGAGCTTTTATGCAAGCTACATGCGGTGTTCACCGGATCAAAGCGGGTGAGTATTTTCAAGGAAAACAGTAATCCTATAGAGATTAAAAAAGGCGATGAGATTGTTGGATCTCTCAGTGTTGCCAGTCCGAAAGAAGTGCGTGATTTGATGCCGCGCTTGATGAAGTGGACGAATGATGCCTTTGAAAAGGAAGAGCTCCACCCGCTTTATATTATTGCGATTTTCACGGCGGTCTACATGCAGTTTTGCCCTTTTGAAAAGGGAAACCAAAAGCTTGCACGCCTCATGATTATCTTGCTGATGTTCAAGGCGGGCTATGGTTATGCGCCCTACAGTACGCTTGATGCGTTGTTGAATGATGAGGCAGAGGATTATTACAAGGCGTTGAAACATACACAAACAACACTGGCTAAAGGTAAGATTGATTGGGATGTGTGGTTTGAATTTTTCTTTAAAATTCTGAAAGCACAAAAAGATAAATTACAAGACCGTGTTGAAAAGGGCAGTTCTGAAATTGTGAATATGCCTGCATTATCAACTAAAGTTCTAAAACTATTCGATAAGCATGATCGTTTGAGCATGAAAGAGATTGAACGTCTTACACGTGGTAAACGCTCTACGCTGAAACTTCGTCTCGGGGAGTTGGTCGAAGGCGGATATCTGATCCGTCACGGCAAGGCGCGTGCGACATGGTATGGCCGCGTTTAAATTTTTATTATAATTTTTGAAAAGTAGGTAAAAGAAAAATGCCCCTTCGAAGGAAGAGGGCATTTGTTTATTTCTTATCTTCGTCATCTGATGACTTTGTGCTACCTCCGCCGAATATTGCGGGCTTGCCGTTATCAGCCTTTTTCTCTTCCGCGGGTGGCGTTGCGGGTGTTTCAGTTGGTGTGGCAGGCGGCGGTGTTTCAGCAGTAGGCGGTGTCGCAGGTGTTTCCGGTTTTGCCGGTGCACCACCGAATATTGCCGGTTTTGCACTTGCATTTGTATCTGCAGGTTTTTCTGGTGGCGCAGCAGGTGGTACTTCCGGTGTGGTCGCAGGCGGTGGAGCCTCTACAGGTGGTTTTTCAACCGGCGGTACCTCTGGTGTTGTTTGAGGTATAGGCTGCTCAGGCGGTGTTTCCGGTTTCGCAGGCGCGCTTCCGAAAATTGAAGGTTTGCCATTATCTGCCTTTTTTTCGTCTACAGGAGGCGTTGCTGCGGGTGGTGTTTCTGCCGCGGGTGTTGCAGGTGGTTGCTCTTTTGGTACGTCCGGTTTTGCCGGCGCACTACCGAATATTGATGGTTTTGCATTACCATTATCTGTCGCTGCCGGGGCTTGCGGTGTGTCGTCTTTCTTCTCACTGCCGAACACATTGTTTTGAACGCCTTGAGCCGCCTTCATTATTGCCTCTTCCTCTGAGGATGGCGGAGCGGCGGGTGTTGTTGGTGTTTGCGTAGCAGGCTGTGCCGGTGTTTCCGGTTTTGCCGGCGTACTACCGAATATTGATGGTTTTGCACCACTTCCACCTGTGGCTGCGGGTGTTTCAGTTGGCGTTGTTGGTGCTGCGGGTGCTTGCGCTTTCGCGGCATCGTCTTTTTTCTCACCGCCGAACACGTTGTCTTTAACACCTTGTGCGGCTTGCATGATTGCTTTTTCTTCTGCGGAAGCAGGTGGGGTAGATGCGACGGCCGTAGTCGCGGTAG
This sequence comes from uncultured Micavibrio sp., assembly GCA_965263215.1. Taxonomy (GTDB): domain Bacteria; phylum Pseudomonadota; class Alphaproteobacteria; order Micavibrionales; family Micavibrionaceae; genus UBA1672. The sequence goes on along the minus strand of OZ253663.1, from coordinate 329,969 downwards.
CTGCGGCTGCTGGTGCTGCACCAAATACAGAAGGGGCTGCTTTTGCGGTATCTGCTGCTTTGACCGCAGCGAGTGGGCTTGCTTGCTTTGCCGGTGCGGCTTGTTGCTGTGCTACAGCGGGTTTCGCACCGCCACTTCCGCTGCCGCCAGATGTTGATCCACCTTGGGCTTTTCCGACATTTTCACTTGGTGGTGGAATGTCGTTAGCAATGCCGTGAATGTGAACAAGTGCCGCAATACCTGCATCCACCGGATTTACATCGGGTTTGTTATTTTCAACGAAACCATCATGCATCGCTGCGATTTCAGCGGATGTTTCAACGGCTACATCTGCGCGAATGGCTGTCCATGTTTTATTCACCATCAAGTCACGGAGCTTCGTGATTGAACTTGCATGCTTGATTAGTGCATCATCCGGTGGCGGCAAGGACATATAGCGTGTAACACGCATAGCCTTTGCAAACCCAGGGTTCGAATAGAAAATTGCGCAGTCACAAACAACTTCACCGAATGTGACAACGGCTTGACCTTCTTTAAAGCCACGCAACCCATCATAACTGGCACGTGGTCTTAGTTGAACACCGGCTTGTTTCGTATCATGATACGCGCCAAGTTCACCACCGCCAGACATTTGGAAGCCGGAAACCTCTGTCACCATTGCGCTACCGACAGTTTTTTCGAAGAAGTCTTTGGTTTCTGTCGGGTCTTCGAGTTTACCAAAAAGCTTAATGTTACAGTTCGCAGTAATAGATTGTGCTTCTTCACGAACACGTTTTTTCATGGCAGGCAAATCCTGACCGGCAAAAACAAGTGAGAAACCAAGTGAACGCGCCTGAGCGGCCATAACAGCCATACCTTCGGCAACGTAGTAACCAACCTCGTCAAAAACCGTCATAAACGGCGTGGATGAATGCGTGGGTTTGTTTTCAATAACGCTGGAAGAATCCCCTTCAACAGTCGAACCCAAAGTTGAGCCCATCATACCTTTGATTGAGGCCGAAACGATCTTACCAAGGTTGGCAACTTCGTCACCTGATTTTTCAAGGGCGGGAACAAGCACAACAAGGATACGGCGGTTTAGAACGACATCGACCATATCCACGTCAGCGGCTTGGGTGTCAAAAATGTAACCATAGTCATCACCTAATGACTGAAGCGAGCGTGTGAACTGCATAGCAAGATAACCGTGCTGCTGTGACGCGGTTTCAGTGTTATATTGTGGTGTGTCCGGCCCTGGCGGCTTTACCTTACCTTCATCATCGTATGCTTCGCCGATAAAACCGGGCAGTGTATCAAGATAGCCCGTCATACCGGATCGGATCTCTGCAGGTACAGTGTCATCGCGGGCAAGCTTAATGACATTATTCAATGAAAGATAATCACGGATGGTTCGTACAGACATCGGAATTTCTTGATTATCACGTTTCCATGTCAGAACAGGCATCATTGCACCAACCAAAGATACCGCACGCTCTTTCCACATCGCGTTGTCACCGCCACTTTCCGGCATCAAACTCACCAGCATGTTGGTCAGGTATGACGCAGAACCGGATGAGAACGGGTTCATGGTGTTGGATGGTGCCTGAATATCTGCGTTACCTGTCATGTAGTTCAAGACAAGCAAATCATCGTCACGACCAAAGCGACGCACGAGAGATGACAAGGATGACCATAGGTCAGTATCGGCTTTACCATCAACGTAAACAAACCCGGAACCCCACGTCATGGCATTTGTTACTAATGACTTTAGCCCTTCCGTTTTACCGGCGCCTGTTGTTCCAAGATATAGAACATGTGTTCTGATATCTGAATTTGTAAACCAGACTTCCTCATTTGTTTTTTCAACATTACCAAGATATAAAATGCCTTCAGCATTCCCAGGCTTGCCACCGCGACCATTATTCGTGTCTTTATGTTTTGCGCCCAAAGGTAATTTAAAGGCGAGTGCTCTATCTCTAGAAACTAACCATAGAAAATAAATAAATAAGAAAAGCAATATCATGTCGGCAAAGGTCAACATCCATTCATTGATATGAATAGAAAAACCGGCCATGAAAAATATAACGGTAGAGTATGACGGGCTGGAAAGACCGTCGGCAATACGCATAGATAAAGGACGCACGTCCCTTAATATCGCCTCATGCTTATGTTCGTATTTCCTTTGATTTAACGCCATTGATCAGGGTTGCTCCAAACTATCGATTACTCAGAAAATCATCTGCAGATACCGGAACACCTGAAGATTGTCTTGGCTCAACTGAGCCAGATGCCGCATTTGTGCCTGCGACATCCGAAATTTTACTTGGTGTTGATGATGAGATTGTCCATATAAGGATAAGAACAACCACCAATGCGAAGGCGAGAAACGCGCCGAGTTTATCGCTCCCCCCTTCAGTGTTATTTTTAGATTGTGAGGGCGCAACATTTGTATTGGATGCTGCTGTGCCGCCGGACTTAATTGCCCCATGTGCGTTTTGGAGAACGCTAGATGTTTCCATTAATATTTCAACGGCACTTTCTTTGTCATCAAAAGGGGCAATTTCATCAATGCTGCCGTCCTGCGCTTTCAAAACCAGTGAGAAATTTTTCTTTTTTTTGTCTTCTTGTATTGTAAATGCTGCAGATTGCGCATTTTCAAGATCCATTTGCCAAACCACAGGAGTTTGGGCGGTCGGAAGAGAAAGAATCAACTTACCGTCTACAATTTTGACCGAGGACGCCATAACATCTTCTTTTTTTGCAGTGTTTTTTTTCATATCAAATTTTTCTTTCTCGTACTTTATTTTAATAAATCAGAATTTAAACGGCTTTTTTAACGCCACGTTTTTTCGATTTGCTGTAATCTAATTGTGGTATAGGGCGTGCTTTTATTGAGCTCATATATGTCGCGATTGTATCCACGGCGTGATCAACCTTTGGCACCGGAATAGGGCGTTGCGTTAATTTTTCGGCTTTGAAATGTGACATCGCGCCCAAGGCTTCCATGTGATAACTCTGGCGGCCCATATTATTTAATGCATACCAAAGATTTCTGTCATGTGCGCGAAGCCAAACAAATTGTGCCGCCGGTAAAACGCCACCCTCTTCGCGTGCGTATTGTAGCGCACGTAGCATCGCGGTCGTCTCGAAAGCATGTCTGTTGGCTTGCGATAGCGTAGAGCCGGAAAGGTTTTTATCTTTTAAAACGCGGCGTGCTTCGCCAAGTAATTTCCGGTCTTTGGAAAGGTTTAAACCACCATTCATTGTCCAACATTTTGCCAAACGCCCCAGAAGATCTTCTGCCTCAACCCTTTTACGTGATGCTTTTAGTGCAAAGGCAGCCAAGAGAACCTGTTTGTAATTATCAATCGTTTTAGACCCACGCCATGGGTTGCCTAGTTGTTCGATAAAGGCTTGCGCAGCGTTTGCACGGTCAATTTTACCATCAGGCACTTGAATACTGTTATAGGCGAGCCATTCCTCTGGGCCTAAAGCCTCTGCAAATAAGGGGAGTTCCGCAGGGACAGGAGCACCAGGCGGTCTGGGGGGCTGTTTTGCCGGGTTAAATTTAACGAAAGGTGTGATGACAGGAAAAACCCGAGATTGTACTTCAATGAGTTTTTCTAAACTTAACTTTCTTCTGAATTGTGTGCCTGGTCCCATAAACATGCACCACATCGCACCTGCACCAATCGTCATAACAATTGGCCATTTTAAAGGTTGCATGGCCATAGCACTGAATTTTGCCAAGCGGTCGTAGTCCAGTTCGTGTTTCGTGTACTCGGCAACGCCATTTAGGGGAATGTTTCTTGATCCATCAAAATGTATAAAAAATGATCTGTCTCTGTTCCCATAGAAAAACGTGTAATCCTCGGGTAAAAACCAGGACACAAGCCACATTTCGCCGTAACGTATCCATCTCACTAATTCTCTGACTTCTGTGTCAAAGAAAACCCAGAACAGCCAGATCAGTATGGCAAAAATGGCAATCATAAGTGCCCAGCCGATGCTGTTATCGTATAAAGTATCGCTTGATTGTTGACCTTGAGCCACGTTTTAAAACCCGATTATCACAGTTCAGTATTTTTACAAATTCATATGCAAAGCGTAATTTAACAGAAAAGTGTTTAAAAAACCAATAGTTATGATTACATAAATTTGCATATTTTTTCTTAATGACAAAATTATTAATATTATGCGCAATATATTCAACATTTATACTGGACAAAAAATAATCACTCGTATAGATAGTGTTGTTCAAAATATAAATGCCCTTATAGCTCAGTTGGTAGAGCAGTTGATTTGTAATCATCAGGTCCGCGGTTCGAGTCCGTGTGAGGGCACCATTTTCCTAAGTTTAATATTTAAGAGCATAATACGTTTTAGGTTGTTTTTAACCCGATCAATGCGATCAATAATAAAGTTAAAAAGAAAAGACGTTGCGGCGATATCGGTTCTTGCAAAAAATAAATGCTAAATATAATCGTTCCAAACACACCAATACCAACCCATATAGCGTATGCTGTGCCAATAGGCAGTGTTTGAGTGGCCTTCGCTAGTAAAAACATGCTGAGCGCTATTGCTGTTATTGTAAAAATACTAGCCAACGGTTTTGTGAAGCCTTCAGTATATTTTAAGCCGACAGCCCAACAGGCTTCAAGTAGGCCTGCGATAATAAGATAAATCCAAGCAACAGACATGCGCACTTCCTTTTATAAGTTTTTAAAAAGGCGTCGTCTTGTCTTGACCGGGTACGGCGCATCTCGTCCGGAAGGTGCACCCTATCAAATTATTTTTTTTGCCGCAATCTCTCCGACTGTGGTGCTGTTTTTTGATAGTAAGCTTGATTTTATTAAGAGAATCGCAAAACTGATCATTTCTCGCTTGACAGGAGCAGTAAAAATCTTTTTTCTGCACTTCTGTCTTTACTGATAATCCTGAATATATTGTGGAGGGGTGGTCGAGTGGTTAAAGGCATCGGATTGTAACTCCGACGACGTTAGTCTACGCAGGTTCGAATCCTGCCCCCTCCACCATTTTCTTTTCCAGAGAAATCTCAAAACCTCCAAAAAACCTTTGAAAAATAAGGGTTTTTGAGGTATTTTATTCCAGAATGATCCGAGAGATTCCAGCTATTTCCACGCAAAAAGGTGGTATTTAAGGTGGTATTTCTCGAGGCTATGAATGTGAGATACCACCTTTATGAAGCTGAACGATAAAGTTTGTAAGAATGCAAAACCTATGGCAGCTCCCTCTAAGTCGCCACGCAAGCTTGCTGATGGTCATGGTCTTTATCTTTGGGTAATGCCTAATGGTGCTAAATACTGGCGTTTTAAATATCGTGTTGATGGGAAAGAGCGCATTGTCTCTATTGGCGTATATCCTGAAACTTCGCTAAAAGATGCTAGAGAACAACGTAATACATTAAGGCAGATGCGCAGTGATGGCCTCGATCCTGTTAATGAGCTAAAAAAGAAAAAAGCATTAAGTCAGCAAAGCCATGAGAATACTTTTGAGGCGATTGCACGTGAATGGCACGAAAATACTAAATCGAAATGGAGTGATCGCTATGCAGATGGCGTGATGAAGAGTTTTGAAGCTTATGTATTTCCTGAAATCGGTAATTACCCAATCAAAGACATTGAGCCACCAATTTTATTGCAGGCCATTCGTAAGATAGAAAATCGTCCTGCGATTGAGATCGCAAAGAGACAGTTACAAAAATGTGGCGAGGTGTTTCGGTACGCTATTGCAACAGGCCGTGCAGTGCGTGATCCATCTTCTGATATCAAAGATGCATTGAGGCCACAAAAAACAGAACATTATGCAGCTCTTGATGTAAAAGAACTGCCAGAGTTTCTTGATACCCTTGAAAAGAATGATGCGCGCTTATATCGCAGCACACGGAACGCTGTAAAATTAATCATGCTTACCTTTGTCAGAACAAATGAATTAATAGGTGCGCGCTGGGAAGAAATCGATTTTGAAGCGCAAGAGTGGGTCGTTCCAGCAGAGCGCATGAAGATGAAGAATGAACACGTCGTTCCTCTCTCACGTCAAGCAGTGGCAATTCTAAAAGATCAAAAAGAGATTGCAGGCCAATGGCCTCTTGTCTTTCCAAGCTCTGTTCGGCCAAAGCAGCCTATGAGCAATAATACGATTTTAGGTGCGATCAAGCGCATGGGTTACAAAGGGCGTATGACAGGCCATGGTTTCCGTGCGTTAGCTATGAGTGCAATTAAGCAGGAATTAGGTTATCGGCATGAGGTAGTTGATAGGCAGTTGGCGCATGCACCACGAAATAAAATAGACAAAGCCTATGATCGTGCACAATTTTTAGATGAGCGTAAAAAGATGATGCAGGAATGGGCAGATTATATTGATAGCGTGAGGCTGTGATGCCAAAACAGTCAAAGCAGCTTCGTAAACCTTATAATGGAGCTTTAAACACTCCTATTAAAGCTCCATCGCCGCCAGAAAAGCCGACAATATTGGGAGGCTCAAGCGCATCAGAAGATAGAGAGATCGTCTATCAAAAGAAGCTTGCGGAATATGACGCTGAAAACGCAGCGTTTATCGCTGCTGAAATCGTTAGAAAAATGGAGTTGTTTAAAGACCGCTTTGATCTTCATGATCATGATGGGGATGTTTGGTATCAAGTAGCACTTAACCTTGCTATTGACCACGTACCCGGATTTGTTGTCAGGGAAAATGGTAACAGTGGCAGGAAGGTAAAATGGAACTTTATTTTGTATGCAAAGCTATACTTTGACGTTTTGACAGCAGTGAAAGGCGACTTTCAAGAAACTATGATTGAGACAGCATGCTCTAGGCTGATTAAGCAAGAACCTTGGTGTTCGCTTCTTGTAGGCAAGGGAGGTATGCCGCCTTCTGTAAAAACACTGCAATCTAGATTTTCGGAATCTAAAAAATCCCCTCTTGTTTTGGGTTTTGAAATTTTACCGAATGATTCAGATGTAAAGCAGGCGTTTTACGAAAACGTAGAAGATATGTTTAAAGAGTTTTACGTTAATTTTCCCATCAAGTAATCCCCTAATTTTAATGGGAAAGCAGTCATGTCCAAATAGCGTTAGTCAACGTTATTAAGGAGAAAAAACATGACGAATAGAATTTTAAGACTCAAAGACGTAATTCAAAAAACCGGCCTTAGCCGCAGCACAATCTATGCTTATATGAAGGAAGGTAGATTTCCTCAAGCTATTAGATTAGGGGCAAGGGCTGTTGGCTGGCGTGAGTGTGAAATTGAAGAATGGATCAAGCGTCGTGTAAATTTCGCGCAGCTAGGGGCACAAAAATGATTTGTTTCTCTGCCGTACATGGAAATTTGGCTTTTATGGGGTCTTTTGATCAGTGCATTGAATGGGCTACGCAGCAATGTCATGTAGATAGTTATGCTGTTGTAAAGCTGTTGAAAATGCGACCAAATCAAAATGCAAAAATTATTGCTGAAATAACACTAGATGGGTATAGGCATATATCTGGTGGCCGTTGTGTAAACCTTAAAAGATTAAGTCGAGCGGCTAAGAATGGCGAAAAGAAAAAATAGAGCCATTGAGCACTACTATAAAAAAGGCAAGTATACGCCAATGTACCATGACGTTCTTGGTAGTCTTGCATATAGGTCATTATCTCCCAAGGCGCGCTGTCTTTTGCTAGAGCTACAAAGGCTTGAGTTTCCGAATAGGAATGGAATGATCGGCCTGTCAGAAAAAAATGCTGCGAAGTTGCTTGGTGTTTCTCCGAATACAGCTAGCAACGCTTTTGATGAGCTACAAAATCGAGGTTTTGTTGAAAGAAGTTTTGAGGGTGATTATACAATAGGCAATGCTAGTGAGTGGCGCATAACTTACTTGCCTTGTAAAGGCAGGGAGGCGACTGATGAATGGAAAAATTGGGAGCCTGAAAAATAAAATTTCCGCATCAATAATTAATGCAACGCGCATTAAAAACTGATGTGAATTTTGTTTTATGAAAATGTACTACCTCAAAAATTAAGGCGGTCTTTTTTACTATGCTTTTAAAATCAACCCCTTAAGTTTTGATTATTTCTTCGTAACCACCTCAAAAACTAATGACCATATATATTACCATCTGATTATGAGTTTTTTGTTGTCAAAGACGCTTTTTATTTTAATCTCACAGACATGCAAGCGGCGTCTCCCAAAACGCAAGCGTCAAGCATGTCCAGATTGAAATAAAAAGCCTAGCTGAAAATAATACACGCTTCTGATTATCTATAGTTTTCTATACTTTTGAGCACCATTAAAATGGTGTTTTTCTCTGCTATTCTGTTGCTAAATAGATGTTTTCGTGCATGATAATGTCAGATCGCCTTTGTGGTGGTTCGGGGCTTTTCATCCCCTTCAAGTGCGGCAATGACACTGCCGAAACTGTGTCGCTACTCCATCTTTGATGGGGTGGCGATGTCATGTCCAAGGTGCAAGCCTAAAAGCATCGCGCCGTCTCACTTGATACGGATGAAAACACCCCGTCACCAGAGCGATCCTCTGGTGATTTTTTTATTTGGAGATAGTTCTGATGAATTTAGTTTTATTAATTTCGGAGACTTTATTAGTAGTCGGAGTTGGAGTGACTGCCTTTTGGTTATTTGATAATCGGGGTCGATTTTTACAGAGAATTTTCGGACGGAAGTTATCTAAGGGTACAAAAGACGTCATAGTGGCTACGTTAATAATCGCACTGTTCTTTGTGATGATGTATTTTTCTGATCAATCTGGATTTCTTTGAAAAACGCATTGTATTGCAAGAAAGTTATTTTCAGGCAATGCCGTGACACAGCGCATAAATAAGTTGAAAACGTTATTTTACAAGGTGTAGGCCAGTTTTCTCGTCGTCTGTTTTATGTTCTGTGTGGGCATTACGACTTAAACCAAATACTAAATTCTCTATTTCTTCAAAAGGGATGTGAAGTTCTTCTGCTATGTGGTTTTTTGTTATGCGATCATTCCACAGTTCGTTGAATACTTTTTGCCATACAACGGATTCTTCGTGTTCCATTCCGTCAGGTTCGTTTACTCTAAAACCTCTTTGATTAATTTGAATATAGAAGTTTCTGGATTGCCATTCTGTCAGTATCCCAATTTTATGGAGTCTGTAGGTTAGTGCAGCGAGGGAAACTCCCCATCGTTTTTTGGCGGTCATCAATTGATCCAAAGATGTTACATATGGGAGCCGTGATTTCACGTCATCTTCCGGCATTAAGAATGCAGATGCAAAAGTGTTTGCTTCGTATTCAGCTTCTCTTCCTTGGTGCGGTCCTCCATGTTTGTGTAGAACAAGGTGTGCTAGTTCATGTGCGGCATCTAGTCGACTGCGCTCTGCGGATTTAAATGTGTTTAGAAATATGTAAGGCGTTTCATTTCGCCAACATGAGAAGGCATCCACACTTTTAGTATTTTCTGAAAGAGAGAAAACTCTAATGCCTTTCGATTCTAAAAGTCTTATCATGTTGCTGATTGGTTTTTCACCTAAGCCCCAATAATGCCTCAAAGAAACAGCTGCGGCATGTGGATTTCTCTCATCGCTTAAATTGATTAAGTCTGGTTCCGGTAGATTGAACTTTTCACAAACCCAATCAGATAACATATATGCTAAAGAGCCAGCTGCGAGTGCGGCGTCACGTTCTTTTGCTGTCATTGATGTTAAGCTTCTAAAACTTGCAGATTCTGTAGAAAGATCATCAAAATCACCCCCAAAAAAGAAGTCGCGTGGGAAATTTAGCTTGTTTACAAGCTCGTTTAAAGTTTTTTCGTCAGGTTCATTTTTACCTTTTTCAAGGCGTGTAATTGTGACCGGGGAAACGCCAATAAGTTCTGCGAGCCCTTTGCTTTTTAGTCTGCGCCTTTTACGGGCTAGAATAAGCCGAGCAGGATTAAACATATGTCTTACTTACGTGTAATATTTACATCAAACTCTTCTGGAGCAAGGATGTCATCGTTATTAGTAATATCGATGTTACTCCAATCTTCATTTTGTAGAATAAAGATACGCTCAATAAAACCGTTAAATTGTCCGCCAGCTAAAGAGTAAGGTCGTGATAGCTCGGCTCGAACATGCTCACCTTGTACGGAAACACAGAAGAACCATACAGAAGCGTTGGCTTTTTCTTCGTCTTCTTTGTCAAATTCTGGAAATAAACTTTGTTGTGCAAAATCTACTATGCGTTCTGATGCCGCTCCTTTTGCGGATAGTGCTTTAGGTATTCTCGATGGATCGGCTGCGTGATCTACATTTTGAAATATAATTTTAGTTCTGTCTTTTGGATTGAGGACGGATTCAATATTGTGTTCTCTATCCCTTTTCCACTCTTTTGCAAGAAATACATCACGTAGAGCGCGCGTACCATAAATGTATGCGAAATGGCCGCCAGCGGTAATAGGGTCATTTGGAACAGTTGCGTTTCTTCCGCCAGCTGCCGCGTGGACTATTTTCATCAGATCGTCTTTGGTAACACCAAATTCAGATAAACGTGACGTAATGTCCTCATCGTCTTTATAAACTTTATTATGTATCATAATTTTTAAAAACCTCGTGTTAATTTTCTCCTCAAATTTAGCGGAAAAAATTAACACGATCAAGTGTAAAATATTGTAAGTCTGTTTTTGGTTGTGGAATACAAAATCACCTTAGGGTTGTAAATTTACCACTGTAACAATTTACGGTGCTTATGTTTTCTTGTATAAGATTAAAAGTATTTTCATTTCACATAAGGGGTCTCGTAACCGTGTCAAAACAAGCTAACAGAGAGGATGTATCATTAAGTTTTCACTACATTAAGAGGGTTAAGCCTAAAAAGGATGGAAAAAAGAATGAAAAGGAAGCTCACCCTTTTACTGCGGAAGATTTTGATAGTCTTTTTGAAGGGTTGGAAAAACAGAGAGATAAGGATATCGAAAACAAAGATTTTCTTGTCCAATTAAGGCGTCGTAATCAAGCCACCATAGAGGCGGTCGAAAAAGAAGGAAAGTTCATCTCCGGAATATATGGAAATGCGTATTCGGGGCATGAATACGAAAATACGGAACATGGAACTATTTCAGCTGATAGTCTGAATATTAAACCGTTTTTTTTCCAGTTGTATTTGTCTGATAATGGAGAAATTTTTGTTACTAGCCAGTATCTGGGTAATTATGGAGGGTATACAACTCTGGCAAGCACTATCTATTATCTCCTTGGTGATTCAAGTAACTTAAAGACGGTTTCTTTCAATACCAACAGGGCATATGCAGTTGATGGAATTCCTACGGAGGTGGAGGTTAGCTATTCTAAGAAGGGTTCGAATATTGAGGCCGATAACTCTTATGGCCAAGCTGGAGTGTTTGCTTTTAGAAAGCCTGAAGGTGATGACAGCTTTTCTCAAAAAGTACGCGATGATTTCTTCTCTTTATTTAGCAAAGAGGAAAAGGATAGAAAAAAGGAAATTGCACGTATTATGGCTGACCATAATCTGTATGAAATTACAGAGGAAGATATTGACGATTGTAAGATTTTAGCGAAGGTAAACAAGCGCACTAGAACAATACAAATATTTGACAGTATGAATAGGGCATCTCGTTTCCCTGTCGAGATAGAAGTCGATAAATCGGGACATCCTCCATACAACGAGTTAAAGTTAAAAGCTAAGGATCTTTTGAAGAATGAAATAATTGCGGTTCGATAAAATGTTAAACTTTGAAGAGATAGTTTCCAGTAACGCTGCAACATTTTACGATTATTCTAAGGGCGAAGATTTTAAAACTACATCTTATCAGGTTTTAAAGTTTCTTTTTGCTGTTGTTTTCGCTCTTATTTTTTCTCAACTAAACACAAGTTTTTTGAGTGTTATACTTTCTATATACGCAATTTTGATAGGGTTTGGTTTTAATATTCTGTTTTATTTGCTGAATTTCCAAAAGAAAGTGGATGACTCGTCATTAGAGAAAGAGGTTTTGTCCGAAAAGATAAATAAGTTATCTTCAGAACTGTTTTATAATGTCGCTTATTTTAATCTAATTTCAGTTTTTTTGATTATTTTGTGTTTAGTCTTTTATTTGGGGAAAAGTTTAGATGGAGAAGTCTGTCAATTTATCTTTGAATACTATCAATTAATTCCCTATTCAGAAAAGGCGCTTACCTTTCTAAAGGCGATAAAAACGATTGCTAGTTTTCTTGCGTTAGTTTGTTTCTACTATCTTATTATAGAAAGTCTTTTTACGTTTATGCGAATAACGTCGAGAGCATTTTATATGTTTAAAAAATTAATAGAGCCTGTTAACAAGAAATAGAGCAAAGCTTAAAAGGTGGTACTAAAGGTGGTATTTTCAAAGTTTGAGTTGTCTTGTTTGTTTTTATAACAAATCATTAGTGAGTAAATATGAATGATGCCCCCCCACCATTTTATTTTCATCCGAAGTTTATTTTATCATAATAGAAATATGATTTTGGGCGCTCATATAATTATTCATGAAAAATAATTCAAAATATCCATACGACTATGTGGAATACCGAGGATATGGATTTCTGATTTTTTAATTTTGTAAAATAGAACATGCTTTTCTATCGTAATGCTTCGATAGTTCGTTTTAATATCATTACGCTCGCGGCCTATTTCAGGATTATCCAACAAACCATAAAATGCTTCTTCTATCTTTCCTAAATATATATCAGCTTGAGCGGCACCCCAGCTTTGAAGAGTATAGCTACGGATATCTTTTAAATCCCGTTTGGCTTGTGGAGAGACAATAATTCGATATTGAGACATTATGAGCGGATACCATCAAAGAAAGCGGAAACGTCGTCTTTGCTTTTTAAAGCTGAACCTTGGCCGCCTGCAATTTCATCTTCACCAGTTTGTAAGTGCGCACGCAAACGATCGAGCTTCATCTGCATGACAATATCCTGATTCATCTCCATAAAGCGCAAGGCTTCGCGTATGACTTCGCTCGCGTTATTATAAAGACCTGATTCGACTTTGTTTTTAATGATACCCTCAAGCTCAGGCGTTAGGGATACATGCATTTTTCACCTCATTATTAATAATGTTAATTATACAAACATTATCAATCTTTGTAAAATATATCTTTCTTGAAAGTCTGCTCCCATAGCTCTAATATTTGAAACAATCGGTTCGAGGTGTCACCTGATACCTCCACCATTATTCACTCCATCTTCAAAAGTCCTTGGGTATTCGAAGATCTTGGGAGCTTTTTAAATATCCACCTGTAGATCTGCGAAATTATCGGGAATGTCCCGGTGTGTAATAAGTATAATGGTCATATCCGGTCTGGCGGATTTGATGTTTTTATAAATATCTTTTTCAACTGGAATGCTGACGGCGCTGGTTGCTTCATCCATAATCAAAACATCAGGATTGGACGCCAAAGCGCGTGCTAAGACAATGCGTTGTCTTTGTCCGCCAGATAGTCTTACGCCGCGCTCCCCGACCTTGGTTTCTAATCCTTCGGGCAGAGTATCAACGAATTCTTTAATCTCTGCAATTTCAAGAGCCTCCTTGATTTGCGCATCGGAAACATTACGGCCGAGCGTCAAATTTTCGCGTAATGTCCCGTCGGGCAGTTCAAAATCTTGGCCGGCCGCGGCAACGCCCCTCAGCCATGATTGCCTTTTGATGTCATTAAAGTCCAAACCATCAAGCCAGATTTCGCCATCTGTGGGTTGCGTCAATTTTAAAAACAAATTTACTAATGTTGTTTTGCCTATTCCGCTTTCACCTTTGATAGATAATACTTTTCCTTTTTGTAATTCAAAGCTGATGCCTTTGAATATTGTGTTCTTATCATAGGCAAACGCAACATCCTTGAAACGTAAGACATTCCATTTATCTGGCATATCTATGGTTTCATTGACCTGTGTTCGTATGTCTTCTGCTTCCAATTGCGTCAACACAGCTTCTAAAGGGCCTTGTGACCTGTGCAGGTTGATGAATTCACCTTCCAGACCGTTCAAATGAGGCTGCAGGCGGTAGAGCAGGGCAATGACGGTTGCGGTGACTGTTACCGGATTTCCAAGCGTTGTTGAGAGCCATATAAGGAAGGCAATCATGAACAAGACGGTGATATCGTTTATGGGGCGTATGTAGGTTTCTACAAAAGACATACGCGTAAACGCTTTTGCTACGGTTTGCGATAACGCTGCGAAGGATTCTGTTTCTCCTTTTTCTAGGCCGTGGGCTCTAATCGTTTTAAGGGCCTGCATGCGTGTATACATATGAGAGGTTAGCTCTTCATTGATTTGTGTGACCTGATATCCAATCCTGCGAATAGGCATTTTTAGTCCCGCTAAAGCAAGCTTGATGGCGGTTCCCAGAACAAGGAGAGTAAGTGCAATTTGCCAAGAGAAAAACGCGATGACAGTCAGGTAAACACTTATGGCACAAAGGGTAATCACGATACGAAACACAGAGTATATAATTTCGGTTATGTACCAACACTCAACCTGCAGGGCATTTGTCATTGTTCCGTAATCGAGTTTGGACACTTCCTTATATGGTAAGGACATATATTTTTCGAACAGACCGGAACGGATGCGATGGTGTATGGTGTTAACAATATGATCGCTGAGGAGGTTATAGCTTCCTACGATCAGTGTTTTTAAAATTAAAATTGCGATAATCGTTCCCCAAATCATTAGGGGGTTATCTGCTGTCATCGTATCGATACTTCTAAAAAAGTCATCAAGCACGCGGTTGCCAAAATGAAAATCATCATTAAGAACAGTTTTGAATATAAAAAACATGATTAAACTGACGGCAAAGCTTTCGATCAACGAAGACACAAAGCCAAGGATGAGAGATAAACCTAACCATTTTTTCAGGCCATCAAGAAAAGGCCTGAGCTTTGCCAAGATTTTCAGGTCGGATAAAAAGCGCTCTATCGGTTTTATCATCAGTTCGGCAATCAGATCATTATTTGAAAATGGTCTTAAAGTTTTCGTTGTTTAAATCGTACTCATCTGGCGCAGGCAGGCTATTAGGAAAGTTTTCAGCAAAGCCGTTCAAATCTTTTGTACCATCAGGGAATACTCTGGACAACACGGTGCATCCATTCTTGGCCCAGCCGCCATCATTGATTCCGAAGATGCTTCCATAGCCTGCGATCTGGAATATACGCTCTTCACGTCTTCCGAAAACACCATAAGGCGGTGCAACACTTGTGATCGGTTTACCCAGTTTTTGCTCAAGAATTTTTTTCGAGGTTATGGCTTCTTCCAGTAATTCCTCAAGACTTAACTCAGTAGAAGGGCGGTGGCTGACAAGATGACTTCCGAAAGTTACGCCCTGTTTTGATAAATATTTTATTTGATCCCAATCCATAATGGGGGCTGATTTACCATATTCACTGTCCCAATCGGCCTTACCGCCAACATAGCCGGTTGGTACAAACATGTGCGCACCAAAGCCGTTGCGTTGTAAGATGGGCCAAGCCGTTTCCAGAAAATCAACATAGGCATCATCAAATGTAATGACTGTCGGGCGGCCTTCTATATCCCAGGGAAAATGTTGTGTAGGATTGAGGAGCGCAGGGTCTATAGAATAAAAACCACGGCGATGCATGTACCTTAACTGCTTTTCAAATTCATCAGGTTTTACCGTGTAGCGCTGTAAGTCTTCTGGTGCGTCCTCAGCAATGCGATGATACATCGGAATGGGTAAATGACGTGTACGCTCTGTACTTTGTGTTTGATATCTTGTGGCATGCGCGCCGCCCCAAACGATATCTGCGGCGACATGCTCCGGCAATGGTGTTCCGTAATCAGCCACAACTTCTTTTGGTTTAGGTAGCGCGTTGTCAGATTTTTTTTGGATCAGGTGAAGCTGGTAAAGCTCGGTTGTTAATACTGATGAGGAATCCAGATCATCGTGGGATAGGAATGTCTTGATGATGGTGTCCACGCCTTGTGTGTCTCCCCATCCAAAGGCGGTCTTCGAGGTATCATCTTCAATCAACCAAGCATGCGCCATTAATAAATAGCCGCCGGGGTTTAGCGCGTTGGCGATTTTATTGGCAACTTCATAAAGCTTTTTTCTTTCTTTTGTATAATACAGAACTTCTGAACAAACGATTAGGTCATATTTTCCTTCAATCGGATCTTTCACAAAATCCAGAACGCCATAGTCGATATTGGTTTTTTCTGTGCATCTTTCTGCGGCTCTTTTGACGGCTGTTTCTGATATGTCCGTGGCCAAAAGCTTTTCCACACGATCCGCAAGATCAATGGTGAAGTGTCCCTCGGCACAAGCAAGTTCAAGCGCAGAGTGGAGTTTTTGGTCTGGTAATAGGCCGAGCGTTTGCTGATATTTCAGTTGTTCATATGGGTTATCATAGTTCCACGGGTTTTCGGTTTTGAAAATCTTTTCCCAGACATCGTCTGAGAAATAATCGAGATATTCATCTTCTTCATCGCTGGGTTTCGAATTTTCAGCTTCTTTTGGAATTTTATCATTTATTTTCCGGATAATTTTTTTCAGAGCAAATGAGCCGTAAGCTTTCAGTGCTCTGTTCTCAGGGCCGGTTCTTTTAAATATTTTTGATCTGACTTTTCTTCTGAGCTTTATAATTTTTCGTAAAATTTTTGCAGCCAACCCAACAGGGAATCTGGAAGTAGAGGCAGCGAGTAATTTATCACATAGCTCATAAGCAACGATGCGCAGCAACCGTAATCGTGTTAACGGTTGAATAACCGGAATTTCTTGCAAACGAATTTTCTTATCACCAATTTTAAAATACAAACTTACGCAATCGACACCCTCTGGCAGAGAAGGGTTAAACATAAATGGAAGAGCGCGAACATAGGCTTTGTTTTTATGATAGAGAGCTTCTTTAACATCGCATTTCTTTGCAAAAGTGTCATACAGAGCGTGCAATAACATATCCGCAGCCCCTTTATGCCCTGTGCGTTCTTCTATAATCGTGAATAGCTTTGTGATTGTTTGTTGTGCTTTTGGCCATATTTTGAATGTATCACGCGTTTTTAAACAAGACCCCACATTTAGACCCTCAAAAACACAGTCGTTTAACCACACATCGCCTTGAAAGGGAGATGCCAGATGTTCAAAAGTGTCGTGAATATAAGTCTTATCATGTCCTTGCGCGGCATCAACTGCCACGTACCAGCACAGTTCCTGTGTGTCTTTTAAGATTGATTGCGCTTCATCCATTTCATATTCAGCAGCGAGTGGTCCGTAGACATGCTCTTTTTGACGACGGCGAATTTCACGGCAATCTGCGAACATATCTGAGGCGCCTTTGGACAAAGAGTCCGGCGTATTGTGATAGTAGGCCAAAACTTCATCCACATTTGAATATCGGATACCTTCTTGCGTTAGAATTTTGATCCAGAAATCCCAATCTTCGCAGGTTTTTAAGGTTGTGTCGAAACCCTCAGCTTTTAAGACATGTTCTCGTTTGGTAATTGCTGCGTGGACTGCAAAGTACGGCCATATCATCAGCTCTGTAATGGCATCTTTCGGTAGTTTTGAGCTTCTGCCACTGATATTAAGTTTTTCACCCTCATTACAGTGCAGGTATTCGCAAATTACGATGTCCGAATTATTGTCATTAGCGGAACGCATCATTTTTGAGAGGAAGTGAGGATCAATCGTATCATCACTATCCAGAAATAATATCCAGTCGCCGTCCGCCTTTGTTAAGCCCGTGTTGCGTGCTGAAGACACACCGGCGTTAGGTTGTTTATAATATAAAATGCGATTATCTTTTTTCGCAAAATTTTGTGCAAGTTCCGGTGTTCTATCAGTTGACCCATCATCAATGATAATAATTTCCCAGTCCTTATAGTCTTGCGCTTTGACAGAGGCGATTGTGCGCTCCAATGTTGTTGACGCATTGTAAGCAGGCAAGATGATTGATACTTTTTGATTTTTTTGAACAGCCATTGGATAACCTTTTTTTGCTGACTAAGCGTATTCCTGTAGCTGGCTTATTTTTGCGGTGTTATAGGGCAGAGGAGTAATGTTTCCGTCATTTTTTAGATTTTTTGTAAACCATTCCATTGTCTTCAAAATACCAAGCTCATATTTTGTATCACAGCTCCAGCCAGGCAGTATTTTATTTGAGAGCGTGAGGTCGGGACAACGATTTGTCGGGTCATGCGGTACTGGTGGAAGATGAACAGTTTTGGTTTCCGGAATCAGGTTGGCAATGTATTGGGCCACTTCGAGAACTGATATCTCGCGGTTGTTTCCGATATTAAGCGGGCCTTTATATGATACGTTATCAAGCCAGAAGAAACGTTCAAACCCATCCATAATGTCATCAATATAGCCCCAGCTTCTTGTCTGTTCACCTGTTCCATAAATGGTAATCGGCTCACCACTGAGAGCTTGGGTAACAAAATTAGATACGCAACGACCATCATCAGGCTTTGTGCGGGGGCCGTATATATTAAACGGTCTTACAACACGAACATCCATGCCGTAAACACGTTGACATTCAAATAGGAATGCCTCTGTGCATCGCTTCCCCTCATCATAAGAGGCGCGTGGCCCTGTGCAATCTACAGAGCCTAGGTAGCTCTCTGGTTGCGGCGATATTTTGGGATCGCCATATACTTCGGACGATGATGTGAAGCAAAACTTCCCATTAGGTTTCATCAATTCCTTTAGACGCATAGCGCCGATAATGTTGGCTGAGATTGTTTTATCTGGTTTAGATGAATAATGTTGAGGAGAGGCGGGTGACGCAAGGTGATACACTTCATCAAAGCGAATATCGCTGCGGAAAGTTTCTATGTCTTGAATTTCTATTTTAAGACGCGGATCGGAAATATGGGCGAGATTATTAATCTCACCAGTCCATAAATTATCAACCACGATAAGCTTTTCAATATCTTGTCTGGCTAAAAGCCTATCGACAAGATGAGAGCCAACAAAACCTGCGCCCCCTGAGACAATAATATTTTTCACGTCCAACTCCTGAGCAATGAAGCCTAAGTTATTGGAGGCCTGTTTGCTATGTCTATAAATTTCAACCGTTCTTCTTGATTATTATTCGCAAAAAAAGGTTTTTTTATAATTTTCATTATTTTTTTCAGGAGTTTATATAATATAATTTTCCATATTATGCAAATAAAATGCACAGGATGATATATTTTCGTCACGACAGGCTTTAGTTCTTTCCATGATTTTATGAACTGACCTTTCTTGAGTAGCCTTACAGTGTGAAAAAGTAATGCCGTTTTTCTGCCTTCAAATAATATTTTATTATCTAAGTCATGTTTGTTTTGTAAATAGTCATAAACCAAAAATCGGGATTTAAGCATTTTGATTTCATCAGAAGACATATTGCCTTCATATACTCTATACCCAATTAAATAATAAGGTACTGCGATGTAATGATAATCATGGGCTAACATCATCTGAACCATGTAGTCTTCGCAGCCCTGTGCTCCTTTTTCCCTCAGCATGGGAGAATATCCGCCGATATTTACCAGCGCGTCTTTACGGATAGTCAGGCCGCTGCCGTTGCCCACCAAATTAACATTTAATTGCTTCGAAAAAACATCCCCGGACAGCTCAAACTTCCTAGGCTTATGAATGATATGGCTATCCTCGTTGAGTATGTATGCAGGTGAATATGCTACTGCTGTTTCGGGTGAGGCACGCTCCAACGCCTCTATATGCAATTCAATACGCTTTGGATGCCATAGATCGTCAGCATCAATGGGAGCTATATATTGGCCTTTGCTCTCTTTGATGCCGGTATTTCTAGCAGCGGCAACGCCTGCGTTATCTTGATGAATTAATTTTATGTTTTTATGAGATTCAATATAGCCTTCGACTTTTTTGACTGACTCATCCGTAGACCCGTCATTGACCAATATGATTTCAATATAAGGATAAGTTTGCTCTAGTGCGTTTTCCAATGTTTCCTGAATGGTATTTTCAGCATTGTAAAAAGGTATAACAACGGAAACGATTGGGCTTTTAGCCATTTTTAATATCTCTATGCATTTTAAACGTGCGGATCATAGTGATTTTATTGATTATGTCAATTAATGTGTGGATTTACTTTTCAGTAAGTTTAAAAATTAGTAAGGTAATTCATAGTGTTTTCTCACATTCTACTGAAGTTTTTTAGTTGTTGGTATAAATGTTGGTATATATTAAGTTAATTCTTGTTATATTTATTAAATATCAATGGATTACATAATAAAAATGAAGGATGCTCCCCGACACTCTTTCAAGTTCATAGATATCACGAAAAACCTTGCTCACAAATGGTTTTGTTTCCCTTTGCGTCTATGGCTATCCATAATCATACATTTACATATTTAAAGTGGGGGTGCAATTGGGAGTATATTCAGAAACGTAGAAAGTTTGTACCCCCAAATGAAACTTACAGACATAAAGTGTAATGTTGCCGATAAACACAGATAATAGCTGTAATTTATTTGTAAGTGTCCCTGTCACGAGTTTGCGCCCGCGACAGAGATCTGATGTATGTTATTTTTCTATCGGTTTTGCTAGGCGATCCCATTTCATTTTGATGACGGCACCGTGGCGTTCAATCAATGAGGCTGTGATGATTATAATTCCACCGGATAGCGATAAAACGATCCAATTGGAGAAATCCACCCATTGTGCCAACTCTAGAATTTGTCGTCCTACACCAGCTAACAAAGTCAACGTGCCCATCACCATTAGGTAACGTAGACCATACTGGCGGCCTATCATGATGACTGCCAGTCCGGCAATAATACACAAAATCGCATTCGATATATCATCTGTGAACATGACCGGAAGGATATGACTCGTGATGAGTGCCATTGCAGCCAACCGTATGGGGATAAGTGGGTTTTGGCAGCGGTTAGAAATATCGAGCAATAATCCGGCAAATACAAAGCCGAATACGTTGATGGCGAGTGCATCTGAAAGATAGCGTTCTGCCAACATCGCGGCAGGTATTGCCACCCCTAATGCTGCACCGAGCGATAACCAATGTGTTGTGATACGTGCGAATGACTTTTCTTCTGTTTGCTCTGCACAGAAACGCAAGGCGATGAATGTTGTGCCTGCGAGTATGATTTGTAGTATCTCATCCACCGGGTAGAGCCATATGCTTCGGCAAATGATGATTCCTGCCGGTACAAATATTGAAGCCATCGCAAACATGCCCTCTGGCGTACGCAAGGTATTGTCCTTTGACATGTGCTTACAAAACAAGCTGAGGGGAAGAATGACAGCAACCAGTGCGGCTATTCCAACGAAGAGAGATTCCCGAACAGGCACAAGTAGCAGCAAGTTTGTGAATAGGAACAGCACAGACAATAAGCCCGCAGAGCGGCGTGCTAGCACTTTATGACCAATCCATGTAACCGGCGCGCTGATTGCTAACGTACCGAACAAAGCCATGATAATTGCGCCGAATTCCGGTGCATCCCATTTGGCAAAACTAGGATATTGCACAAGTTCGCTACCCCATTGTGTGGTAGAGAATATAAGCGCACCTAACGTTGTCATGTTGACAGTAATGGAAATCAAACCTAGCCCAAAAAAGATACGAGCTCCCTTATTTTCCTTCAAGATGTAGCTTAATCCAAAACCGCTAAGGGCCAGAAGGAAGGTTTGTGATAGCAGCATGTAGTAGCGGCTAATATCGTTACCATCAGACCATCCTTGCATTAGATAAGACGACATGGCGACAAGCATTATTAACGCCCCGCATACACGTAACAATGATGCGAAGTTCGTCACATTACGAATAAGATCAAAAATATTTGATCTATCTTCCTCCGGAGTGGGGTGATGTTCTTCCCACTCAACTACATAAGGGTCTTCCTTCTGTATAGTCATTTTTACTCTCCCTCTTTAGTGTTCAATAATTCGGCAAGCTCAGCCTGTAACTGCACAGTGTTTTCTTCTTTTGCAAAAGACATATCGAGTGTATCCGTAGATGATATATGGCCTGTCGAATACTCCGTTTCGGTGATGAGTGTTTCCCAACGATCAAAAGTATCTTCAATGCTGTTATTGGTGGTGCCTTCGATTTGATTGATAATACGCATTGCATCTGCCGTGGATTGACGAGAGCGCATCAGATTTTGTTGTTGCGTGATGTCATGCAGGCGCTTTTCCATGCTTTGCACATTTTCGCCGACCTTGGTTTCAAGCTCTTCATGCTTTGTCAACGCGGCTTGTGTTTGTGTAATCTGTTCGCGGCACTGGTTACGCCGCGCAATGCAAGCCAATGCTTTTTGCTCATCCTTTGTGGCGATATCTTTTGCGCGATCCTCCCACAGCTGTGCCTTATATTTGGCATCGTCCAAACGCCGTTGCATTGCCTCACCATCCCTGCGGACGCGATCCAATCGCACTTTGGCTTTTGCTACGGCTGCACGTGTGTCTTTAAGGGCAACCGCCACTATCGCATCATGGTTTTCAACATGTGATACCACCTCATCCAGTTTACTGGTGAATGTGGCTGTAATACGGGAAAATAGGTTCATTTTGTTTACTCCTTCATTTGTTTACATTTTCTTTATCGTACACAAGGGAATCTTTTTTCGATACTTAATTGACATAAGTTGTAATATATGGTTGTCTAAGTATCGTATTTTAATACTTTATGGGGAATTTGATGCAGACAGCTTTATTGATTCAAACGTTGAAGCAATGTCTCAAAGCGCAAGGGCGCACTTATGCAGATGTCGCACAAACGCTGAGCTTGTCCGAAGCGAGTATAAAGCGCATGTTCTCAGAGCAGCAATTTTCTTTGCAACGGTTAGACCGCGTATGCCAAATGCTAGGCATGGAAATCAGCGATCTTGTAAAGCAAATGGATGCGTCACAAGAGAAGGTCGAACAATTGACGCATAGTCAGGAAACAGAAATTGTTCAAGATATGGCGTTAACATTGGTCACTGTATGTGTGTTTAATCATTGGACGATCGAAGATATCACACAATACTTCGCGCTAAGCCAAGAAGAATGCGTTGGGAAATTACTAAAGCTTGATAAGATTGGTATTATTCAATTACTGCCATATAACAAGGTTAAGCTTCTTGTCAGCCCCAATTTTTCATGGATAGAGGATGGCCCGTTTGAGCGTTTCTTTCGCGAACATGTGGGGCAAGAATATTTTAACAGTAACTTTCAAGGGGAGCATAGGTGCTTACGCGTTTTGAATGGTACGGTTTCTGATGCCAGTGCGGCTGAATTTCAGCGTAAATTATTGAGGTTGGCCAATGAATTTCGAGAGGTGGTGCGTGAAAATTCATCACTTCCGCTAGAAAAGCGCAATGGAATAACACTGGTTCTGGCAATGCGAAACTGGGATTTTGGACTATTCCACCATCTTATTCGCTCTGAATATAAGACTTAAGTTATCATTCAATAAAAATTTATTTCTAAGTCGTTTCACGTAGGCTGTTAGTTTCGCAAAGATTAATGATTTGGTCTAGAATATGTTTACATCTTTTCGCGGCATTAAAATTTAAAAAGCCAATAATGAAGGATACCCCTCCATTTATGTTTCTCGAGATATTCTGAATCTTCCAAAAAAATATCCACCTGTAGATCTGCAAAATCATCGAGAATATCACGGTGTGTAATAAGTATAATGGTCATATCCGGTCTGGCGGATTTGATGTTTTCATAAATATTTTTTCGACTGGGTACAAGCTTCCATGATAAAGTTGTATTTCAGAAACCATTATATATGTTTGCTTCTTCTGGTAAAACGCTATAATCGTTTATGAAAAATACTGGAAATGAGGGTGGGCATGAGCGCTTACAGCAAGGTTAAAGGTCTGGTTGACCAGGGTGATCTGGAAATGATCAGTATTATGGGGCCCTCACGCGCGGGTAGTACTATATTAAAGAATATTATCGCGACCAG
This sequence comes from uncultured Micavibrio sp., assembly GCA_965263215.1. Taxonomy (GTDB): domain Bacteria; phylum Pseudomonadota; class Alphaproteobacteria; order Micavibrionales; family Micavibrionaceae; genus UBA1672. The sequence continues at coordinate 306,096 of OZ253663.1, read as the reverse complement.
CCCAACCATCGATATTGGCGTTAATCAGCCCTTTCATCTTGCCTATGATGTACCATACACGCCACCAAGCGAGGCAGAACGCGAAGAGCGAGCGTATCAGAATATTTTAAATGCTTACGATCAGGCACGTGGTCAGAAACCAGACGGTAAAATTACGATGGTGGTAAAGGAAATGGCCAGAAACCTCGGCATTGGTGAGCAATATGATGCCTATGACGCTGTCATATCCAGCCATGTTGTAGCAGTGCGCAATCCTCTCCTCTCTGTTGAAAGCGAGATCAAATCAGGTGTTATCGATTATGAAGAACGCCCTGAGGTTTTCACCTATAATTTAAACTTATTTGCTCGCAGAAATGGTTATAAAGATCCGTTTGGTGAAGACTGGCAGCAAATGAAAGCTGATATCGTTGAGAGTGGATCATGGGGAAAGCTGGCACGTTTGCACAAAGAGTATAACCGCAGTTTTGATCTAAACCTTTATCAACCAACAATGGTGCGCGAATATGTACGTTCTTTGACAGACGAAGATGCGATAACCGCAGGGTATGAATCATTGGATGATTTTGCTGTGCAAAATGATTACCCGAATTGGGAATTTTTAGGAGCTTTGGCAGACAATGATGATATAGACATTGAAAAATTTCAGCCTATTTTAGACGAAATTTTTGCATTCAGTGCAACAGGCTGGCGAAATACTAAATACCTTATTGATCGTACAGATCCTGATAAATTATTTATATCCGATAACTCGCTTCTTCGAATACAGCCGGAACATCACTTGGCTGAGCTTTGTGAGGCTTTGGGTATTGAATACAGCGATAATATGGTGTCTGGTATTAACGGAGACAACACAAGCCATAATACGGCCGAATATTTTGAATCGGCCTTTGATAAATTGTTTGAACGCGCCGCCAAAAGCAGATCTGTTGAGCCGCCGCGCGAAAACCCGCCTTTTATCAAGGGACTTCCACAGGATTATGATAAACATTTATCCTTCTTTGCTTTTCCGGCATATTTTTCATGCTTGGCCAACCGTAACGCAATCCGTCCTAACGAAGCACATGAGATAAATGAAACCTGTAATGTTGAAATTGAGGACGAAGAAACGAATCTTCGTGATCGCGACCCGGTCTTTATTTACGCGCTCGTCGCGAGCTCTCAGGAATTAGATACACAGAAAATTCGTTTTTCAAAAAAGATGATACGCGGTGCTTACCCAAATTTTAGCGAGGAATTTGATGCGATTGATCAGGCAGAATTGATGCATTTGCAAGAAGCCAGAGCTAAAATACAACCCAAGAGCGTTGTCCAAACGGAAGCTCTCGAATTTTAAACGAAAAGCGCAGGGGCTGCTGTGGCTTTAAATGAAGCGATAGATGGCCTGATCAATAGGGGATTACCAAATTGCTTTAGTGTTCTGTTGCAGTTATTGACCCTTATCTTTGATGGCTTTACCCAACTTAACCGCGTAGGCGCTCACCCCGATCAGCATAAAGCCCATAAGCATCAGTGCAATCGGCCAGCCCGTGACATCGGCGAAATATTCGTCTGTGTAATATCCGAGGAACCCAAGCAGCGCGAATGTTGAGACGAGCAATAAGGTGCGGCTGCGGATGCGGGTGCTAATCAACATTAAGAATACGGTAAGTGGCAAGAATAGGATATCGACGATGGCGATGCCGTGGATCACGTCAAAGACCGACCAGAGCAGGCCAATACTGCCGACGAAATACCAGAAAGATGCAATGCCGCGATGATTGGTTTTATCAATACTCCATGCAACCATCATAACTGATAGGCCGAGCACTATGCCAAGTGTTTCGCCGTCTACGCCCACGCGATCCATAAATATACCAATCGTAGCGTTCCAGAATAAATAACCGAAAAATAGCAAGCTCGTGCGGTTTAGTTTGAAAAATGCGCCAAGGAACTGAAATGCTAGTAAGCCAAAGACAATCATTGCCGCAAGCTGTGTGTCGTCACCGTCAAAATATTCGCCTAAAAACACGAACATACCTGTTGGCAGGAGGAGGGCACTTTTTAAGAAAAGCGGCGTTGAGGCCTTCGCGTAGCGTTCATCACTAAGCACGACAACACCCAAAATGAAAGACACCAGACCGGGGCCATAGGTAATGACGACGCGCCCGAGACTTTCTAAATCATCCCAAATCATGGCAACATATAAAGATAATCCGCCAAATATAAAGGCCGCACCAAGATAGCCGAGTAAGGGCGATAGCCATTTACCGCTTTTGTCTGTTAATGCCTTTTTGGTAAGGCGTGCGCCGATCTCATCAAGCGTAATGTCGTAATGATGCGCAAGATCGGTAATATGATGGAGCGCAGTTTCTTTATCATGGACTGCGATATTATCGGTCATTGGAAACCTCCTTATCGTTGATAACCCAAGCGATAAATTTGGCGTTATAGTAGTATCCTGTCGCACTATGGATTTTCACTTTGTTCCCCTTCTTACGCAAAGCATAGTGTGAGCGCGAGCGTGAACCGCCGCCAAATAATTCGGTCATTAAATTGCCATTCCTGCGGTATTCATATTCAAATCGGTATCCGTCAGGGCTGGTTTGAAGCGTATTGATGTTTCGTCCCTTAAATTCTTTGATAACTTCTGTGATTTTCACTTCGGGATCCTCAATAATGGGCAATTCAATTTCGCGTGTATTGTCGATAATCGGGTCATATACGAACAGGCGCGGTTTTTGCCAGTTGCGATATTCATTTTCTTTCGGGGGGATATAGGTAAAGTGAACCGCATTATCTTTAACATGCAGCCTGTATGGGGCGTTACTATTGTTATGATAGCTATAATTGGTCGCGAATATAACACTGTGGCGCGGCGGATCTACGATAACTTTATCAAACAATGTTGCGGCAAAAAATACGAACGTCAGCAACAATGGCAATGCGATGCCGGTTATTAAAACCAAATTTTCTTTTATGAAAGATCCCATAAATTTTTGCCTCTTTTATTTTATTCTAAACAATGTTCAATATTTAATATGCCATAAAAATAAACATTGTTCAATAAAAAATTGAACGGTGTATTAAATTGAAGTATTGTTAATGAGAAAAACAGGAGAACTTTATGGCCAGACGTAGTGATCATACCCGTGACGAATTGAAGGCACTGATTTTAAAAACGTCTTCGAGTATTATCGAAAAAGAAGGGTTTTCTGCGTTAACGGCGCGCCGTATAGCCAAGGATATCGGCTACACCCCCGGCACAATTTATAATCTTTTTGATTCAATGGCAGATTTATGTCTGGCAATTAATGGGATGACCCTTGATCGGTTATATGAGACGCTTTCGAGTGAAAAATGCCGTTCCCCGAAAAAGACGCCCGTACAAAATATGAAAAAAATGGCGCAAATGTATAAAGAATTCTCAGAAGAAAATCATGCGCATTGGTTGATGCTTTTTACTTATGCTTTGCCGGAAGGGAAAGAGCTGCCGCCATGGTATCAGGAAAAAATAGTGCGCTTATTCGAACCATTGGAAAATCTGCTCACGCCTTTTTATTCCAGCAAGCAAACGAAAAAAAGAAAAATGGCGGCGCGCACATTATGGGCGTCTGTTCACGGAATTTTCTTTTTGGAAGAAACAGGCAAAATTTCGTTGGTGAGTGATCAGGACATCTCATCACAAATGACAAACTATCTGATTGATAATTTTATTTACGGCATTGAGCGGCAATCCTGACTTCTATTTTTATTCATTTGCAGGGTAAATCACAGGTCTATATGGTTTTTTCATGAAAATACTTTTTGCTATAAAATCTCTTGGTAGTACGCGCGGCGGTGCAGAGAGGGTGCTTACGGATATTGCCAATGGTCTTTTTGAGCAAAATCATGACATATCGGTTTTGACTTATGACCCTGTTGATGTAAGACTGCTTTATCCCCTACATCAAGACATTGTCACGTTTTTTCTGGGTATTGGCAGGCCTGATCAATCAACGACGATTGGTGAAACGTTGAAAAGAATTTCATCGTTAAGGAAGACTATAAAGCAGGAAAAGCCTGATGTTGTTTTGGCCTTCATGCACAGCATGTTTGTGCCGTTAAGCTTTGCGCTTATTGGGACAGGCATACCTGTAATTGCAAGCGAGCATATTGTCCCTGCACATTACCGCACACGGAAAATAGAATTTGTTCTGCTTTTCTTGAGTTCTTTTTTTGTTAAAAAAATTACGGTTTTGTCTGAAGATGTAAAATCGTCCTATCCTAGGTTTTTACAAAGAAAAATGGTGGCCATTACAAATCCGGTATCACAGCCGGATGTAGTAAAAAGACAGGACAAAACAAATGAAGAGCAGAAGGTCATTTTAAATGTCGGGCGTTTGTCAGATCAAAAAAACCAAGCGTTTCTGATTGAATGTTTCGCCAAACTAGCACCGCAAAATTCAGATTGGGTTTTAAAGATCATCGGGGAAGGGGAATTACGTTCCGACTTGGAGGCACTTATTCAAGATTTATCCATGCAAGATCAAGTGTTTTTGTGTGGCACAAAGGATGATATCGAACAGGAATATTTAAATGCCGATATCTTTGCTTTGCCTTCAAACTATGAAAGTTTCGGCCTTGCGCTTGTGGAGGCGATGGCGCATGGCTTACCGGTGATTGGTTTCGCAGATTGTCAGGGTGTGAATGAGCTTATTCAAGATCAGGAGAACGGCTTATTAATTGATGTAGGCGATAAAGATAAAAACTTTATTGATGGTCTAGAGCAGTTAATACAATCATCAGATTTGCGCCAAAAAATGGGCGAAGCGGGTCAAAAAACAGCGCAAAAATTTGCCCCTGAAAAGATTGTTGCTCTATGGGAAGATATAATCAACAAAGTTGTTCGATAAAACGAAAATGCTATTTCGCGCGATTGAGTACGTCGAATAAATATTTGCCGTAATTATTCTTACTGTAGAGCGTTGCCAGTTTTTCTAATTGAGCGGCATCAATAAAGCCTTTTGAATATGCAATTTCTTCAATACACGCAATTTTAAGGCCTTGTCTGCGCTCAACGATGCGGACGAATTCGCCCGCTTCTAGCAAAGATTCGTGTGTGCCTGTATCAATCCAGGCATATCCACGGCCAAGTTTCTCGACATGCAGCTTTTTCTGCTCCAGATACACTTTGTTCAAATCGGTGATTTCCAGTTCGCCGCGTGCAGACGGTTTTAAAGATTTTGCGATATCAACGACCTGATTATCGTAAAAATACAGTCCCGTCACCGCCCAGTTTGATTTTGGCTTTTCAGGCTTTTCTTCGATGGAGGTTGCCATGGAATTTTCATCCAACGTAACAACTCCGAACCGTTCCGGATCGGAAACCTGATATCCAAAGACAGTGGCACCCTCTGTACGTTCCATGGCCGTTTTTATGTAGTTGCCAAGCATGTTTCCGTAGAAAATATTATCGCCTAAAATAAAGGCACAATGATCGTTTCCGAGAAATTCTTCACCAAGCAAAAAGGCTTGCGACAGGCCGTCTGGTTCCGGTTGAGTTACGAACTCAAGATTGATGCCCCATTGTGATCCGTCGCCCAAAAGTCGATTAAATTGATTTCTATCCTTGGGTGTTGTGATGATCAGAATATCTTTAATGCCACCAAGCATAAGCGTGCTTAATGGGTAATAAATCATTGGCTTGTCATAAACGGGAAGCAACTGTTTACTGAGTGCTTGTGTCACAGGGTACAATCTTGTCCCCGATCCACCAGCCATGATGATGCCTTTTGTTTTTTTCAAAGTCTTAACCCTGTTCTGTTTTTCCGCGTCGCTCCAAATAAGCGCCGCTTGCAATTCTTTCACACCAGTCCATGTTATCCAAATACCATTGAACGGTTTTTTTCAAGCCGGTCTCGAATGACTCGCTTGGCTCCCAGCCTAGTTCGTTTTTGATGTGTGAAAAATCAATCGCATAACGAAGATCATGCCCAGGGCGGTCTTTTACAAATTCAATTAAATTTTCATGCGGCGCATGGTCGGAGTTTGGTAGTAATTCGTCCAAAATTGCGCAAACAGCCTTGGCGACGTCAATGTTTTTAAGCTCCGAATTGCCGCCAACATTATACTTTTCGCCAATCCTGCCTTTGGTCAAAACGGCGTAAAGTGCGCTTACGTGATCTTCGATATAGAGCCAGTCACGAATATTTTCACCCTTACCATAGATGGGGAGTTTATTGCCCGCCTTGGCATTTAAGATCAGAACGGGGATGAGCTTTTCAGGAAACTGATACGGCCCGTAGTTATTTGAACAATTTGTCATGATGACAGGTAGGTCAAATGTTTCGTGCCATGCTCTGACCAAGTGATCAGACGCGGCCTTACTGGCGGAATAGGGGGAGTTGGGTGCATAAGGCGTATCTTCCTTGAACTCCCCTTCATCCCCGAGAGATCCATAAACTTCATCGGTTGAAATATGATGAAAGCGGAAATTTTCTTTTTCTGCATCAGGCAGTCCGAGCCAGTATTTGCGCGCGGATTGTAGCATGTTATACGTGCCGACAATGTTGGTCTGAATGAATATTTCAGGTCCGTCGATGGAACGATCAACATGCGATTCCGCGGCTAAGTGCATGACGGCGTTTGGCTTATGGTTGTTAAAAATAACATCTAACGCACCGCCATCACAGATATCTGCATTTTCAAAACTGTAACGCGGATTGTCGGTTATGCTATCCAATGTTGATAAATCTGCGGCGTAAGTAAGTGCATCAAGATTTACAACGTCGTGATCTGTCTCATTAATTAAAAAGCGGCAGACGGCTGACCCGATGAACCCTGCGCCGCCAGTGACTAATATTTTCATGTGCTCTCCCACATTTTACGAATAGTGTCCTCTAGGTTCATTTTAGCTTTCCACTCTAAGTCATGTTCTATTTTGGTGCAATTCAAGACGTTGTAGGCAACGTCTGTATCTATGGCGTCAATATTTTTGATCTTTAGGGACTTATGGCTGATGCGTTCAATAATTTCAAACACTTCATTCGCGCTGTGCCCTTTGCCACTCCCAACATTATAAATTTTGTTTCTGGCATCAGAATTTTTTGCGGACAAGTATATGGCGTTGGCAAGCTCTTCGACGCAAAAATAATCACGTATGGCTGATCCATCTCCATAGACGTTAAAGACATCGTCATTTTGGATTGCATTAAGAGCAGCGCCAATGAGGTTTGGTTTTTTACCCCATTTCCCGACGGGGTTGGCGACGCGCAGGATTGTGTAATCCCATCCTGCATCTTGGGCGGCATCAATTAAAGATTTTTCAATCCGTAATTTACCTTGTCCATAAGCGTTGATCGGTTTTGTATCATGTGTTTCTGAGATTGGAATATGTTCGGTTTCACCATAAATGGCACCGCCTGAAGATAAAAAAATGATATGCTTATTTTCATCAGTACATTTTTTGAGTGCATCAAAAAAAGCATAATAAGGCTTAATATTATACTCTATTTCTTGTTCAGGATTATGAGAAAAAGTGCGTGCATACGATGCTGTTACTAGCAATATAATAGTGTCGCAGACACTGATGTCATTGATGTAAGTATATGGTTTTGAGAAATCGCGTGAGTAAGACTTTAATGTATCTGGTAACGCAAAGGGAAAGTCGTCATAATTACGCGCGAACAGTTGGGTATCCTCACCGCAATCAATCAATTTATGCGTTAGATGCCTTCCGATAAAACCATTCGCCCCCCATAATGCGATCATGTTTTCGTGCTCTTTTTATCTTTATTAAGATGCAGTTTTACGTGCAACATAAACATAGTTGACGGTCCAGTTTTCTCGAGAATTTTCTCTGTTTTTCCCAAGTAACGTCAATACGCCGCCTTCCAATAAATGCAATAGATTAAATAGCCACTTAACAACCCAGCCGATAAATTTAACTATTTTTATTTTTTTCAAAATACCTCTATCAAAACTTTGAATGTAAAGGCCGAAGCACATGCCGGTACAGTACCAAAAGCCACCGATTTTTTGTTCTTCAATTAACTCGAGTTTATGTTGTTTCAAAATGTCATTCATGTAAAAACTTGTGTAACGCATATAATCATGCGGTGTGGCGTGCATTGGGTACATAAAAGGAAAAGAGAGAAAAAAAAGTCCATTAGGCTTCAAAATACGACTTGTTTCTTTTATGGCATCGATTGGTTTGTTCAAATGCTCAATAACTTGTGAAGAAATGACGGCATCGGCAACTTCGTCGTCAACAGGAACGTCATAAGCGGAGCCGACAATGTCAATGTGCCCGGCATCATAGAAACCATCTTCTATATCAACACCTAGGTATTTACTCACTTTTCCTGATAAAAAATCAGAAAACGGCTTATTTCCGCACCCGACGTCATAAACTTCCATTTGATCGTTTAAATGAGTTGCAAAGTGATTTTGCATCGCATCTCGAACGTCTTTTCTTAGGTTTATAGGGCTAAAAAGAGTTTTTATTTTCATTATTCAATCAATTTCTTATTTCGTTGTTGTTGGGGCCTATTAGTGTGGACAAGAGCACAAAAAGCGCATAAATTGAAGCCCAAAATTATATTGTACAAAAATTTCTGCTCTATGTTTCTTTAAAACTATTTAAAACTTATGAAGCGCTAGGCAAACAAAAACTAGCTTACTATTTACATTGGGATTTTAGTTTTAAAGCCAAAACTAACCACAAAGATAAAAGTTTTTTTATGATCAATACACCCAATCGAATTATGAGTTTTGTACAAAATGTTAAGGTTTTGAGTCCTCTCATGCGTGGGCCTGTTCCGGCAACATCCTATATATTGCAATCACGTGGACAGCCTGCTGCAGAAGCGCAGGCGAAATATAAAGATTTAAAATTTAAATTCAGACGATGCGATTTATCGGCAGTTAAAGAAATTCTTGCAACAGGTGAGTATGAATTTTTACGTGACATTATAAAAGGCAAGGACAAGCCTTATATATATGATATAGGCGCGCATATTGGCTTGTTCTCCATCTGGTCTTTATCTGTTAATAGCGCTGCGGTTATTACTTCGGTTGAAGCTAGCCCTAAAACATTTGATGTACTTTCTGTGAATGCCGGTTTCGCACAAGATATGGAATTTAATTGGTCTATCGAAAATCGTGCAGCATGGAAAAATAATGATGAGGTTCGTTTTTCGGATTCTCTTGAAAGTTCCATGAGTCACAAGGTTTCTGATGAAGGTGAGGTTAGTGTGAAAGGCTTGACCTTTGTCGATATTCTGCGTTCATTGCCGCAAGATCAAAGAGTAGATGTCATGAAAATTGATATTGAGGGTGCGGAAGAGGCATTCTTATGCGCCGATGGTGTTGATTTTGAAAAAATTGATAATCTAGTTATAGAGCTACATCCGCAACTGTGTAATACGAAAATAATAGAAGAGTTGTTGCGGAATTCATTTTCACACATTGAAGAAATGCATGACCAATCTTTGTCCAAGCCTTTGCTTTATTGCCGTAAATAAAACAGGGTCTTTTACGGCGGTTTATTGTGATGATATAACCGTTTAGAGAATATGCGCTTCGAATTGATAAAGCACGATGAATATTAATCAAAAATTCTTAAATGATTTAAAAAGTAATATACCTCTTTTAAAAAATATTGCATATGTGTCAGCGTTGCGTGGCTTGCAGATTGTCTTGGCGCTGGCATCAACGTATTTTGTTGTGCGCGCACTCAGTAAAGAATCGTTTGGAGAATATCATTTTATCTTGAGCTGCATTGGTATTTTGACAGTTTTTAGCCTCAAGGGTATGAACGATTCTATTATGCAGGCGGTTGCACGTGGATTTTTAGGAACATACCGCAAGGCCATTCCAATATCACTTTTGTTTAATTCCATAGGTAGTATGATTTTACTGATGTTGGCCTTTTGGTATTTCCGCCAAGACCATATACCATTGGCCTACGGCTTTATGATATCGGCATTTATTTTCCCCTTCACACATGGGTTATTGCAATGGAACAGTATCCATATTGGCAATGAAAAATTCGGGAGTTATCTCAAGCATAATGGCCTTGCGCTCATTGTTATGTATTTTTTTATTATTACAGGCGTGTTGATTTGGCCCGGTAATATCGCTGTGCCCCTCTTTTTCGTACTTTTAATTCCGGCATTACAAAACGTGATCATGACCTATATTAATTGTAAATCAATATCTGTCGATGCATCGGTTGAAGACGGAAACATACTGTATGGGATTAAGACAAGTTTCTATTCAACGATAAATGTTATTGCCACATACTCCGATAAGCTTCTTGTTTTTTATTTCTTGTCACCAACGGCACTTGCTACATTTGTTGCGGCAGAACGCATTGCCGATTTATTTCGAAATGTAGCGCAAGATTTAAGTGCGGTTTTGGGGCCTAAATTTGCCAAATCAGAGCATTACACAAGCGAGCTTGATAAATATCTTAAGAGCTTTGTTTTTATTTATGGCGCGGCGATAGTGTTGTTTGCTTTTTTGTTTCTCCCGACATTAGTTATATTGCTATTCGGTGAGAACTATTCAGATTCTATACCATATGCGCAGGCTTTGTTATGTGCTGTCGCTATCGGTAATATGTCGACTTTGCAGTTTCGTTTTATAAGATCACGTATCGATATTTCAAGCTTTCGAAGCATTCTGATATACACATCTCTTGGTCGTATCATCGCATCAATCATATTAATACCCGTTTTTGGGATTTTAGGGGCGGTCATTTCGGCCTTTATTTATCGCATACTGTTAACATATGTCGTTGGTGCTATATTGAAGAAAAATTACCCTATTGATGGCATAAAATGACGAAACCCGACGCACCCTTAATCACAATTTGTATTTCTTGCTATAACTCGGCGGATACTGTGCATCTGGCCATCGAGAGTGCGCTAATACAAGATTGGCCGAACACAGAAATACTAATTGGTGATGATGGATCTCGCGATAACACGGTGGATGTTGTGCGCAAAGCCATTGAAGGCAATGAAAATGCACGCCTGATTGTCTATGAACAAAACAAAGGATTTGCAGGGTCTTTAAACACGCTTATCACCGAGGCTAAAGGCGAATTTATGGCAATTTTTGATGATGATGATAAAAGTCTGCCTGATCGGGTTCGTCGTCAATATGAACGTATCACGCAGTATGAGGCAGAACATAAAGCGGATCTTGTTCTATGCCATACGGCGCGTATGCAGACATTTCAAAACGGCTATGAACGCTATGAACCAACAATGGGAACGGGCGAAGGCATCGCACCCAATGGCAAAGCCGTCGCAGATCGTATTTTAACAGGGCGTTTGAGCAAGGATGTTGTCGGGTCTTGTGCCAATTGTTCACGTATGGCGCGTATTGATGTGTTTAGAAAAATGAATGGCTATAATAACGAGATGACACGAGGCGAAGATACGGAGTTTAACGTTCGGTTTGCCTTGGCAGGTGGTCATTTTGTTGGTATTGCAGAGCCTTTGGTCTTGCAAACCATGACCATGGGGCGAGAAAAAACATTGAACGAAGAACGTAAAGCGGAGCTGTTTGTTTTGGAAAAAAACAAGCCATATCTTGAAAAAATCGGATGGTATGACTTTTGTTTATCATGGTTGGATGTGCGTCATAAAAATCACAATAATAATAAAATTGGCCTTATCTTCGGCATGATGAAATTATTTTTACGCTCTCCGATTAAGGTTATTCAAAAAATAATCTGGTCTATGCCCGCACGAAGCACCCGTCAGGATTTTCGTAAATGGCATCACAAAACATTTAACGTGGATAAAGCAGCATGAGTAAAACACCGCTCATTACGATTGGAATTTGTTGTTACAACTCAGAGGATACCGTTGCACGCGCAATCAATAGTGCACTTGCGCAGGATTGGCCGAATTTTGAAGTTTTGATCGTGGATGACGGGTCGAAAGATAAAACGCCTGAAATTATCCAAAAGACAATTGCAGATGAAGATCGCGCCATTTTTATTCAGCATGAGGCCAACAAAACATTTCCCGGCGCGCTTAACACAGTGATCGGCAAAGCGCGCGGCGAATTCATCGCCATTTTCGATGATGATGATGAAAGTGCATCTAATCGGTTATCCGCTCAGCACAGAACAATCACAGAGCATGAAAAAAAAACGGGCGCCGCGCTTGTCGCATGTTGGGGGTCCGGTGTGCGTAAATATCCCAATGGTTATGATGTGAAATTAGAGGCTATAGGATCAAAAGAACGTGGTCCTATCGGAACGGAAATTATTGATTTTTTGCTCTATTTTGGAAAAAAGGACGGCGTGTTTTACGGCAGCGGGACGCCCAGTTGTTCGCTCATGACACGAAAATCAACGTATGAAGCTGTTGGGCTATATGATGAAGATATGTTCCGTAGCGAGGACGCTGATTTCTCTATTCGTTTGGGCTTGAAAGGCGGACATTTTATTGGCTGCAGTGAAGATGTTTTAATTCAATATTCAACAGGCGGGGCAGAAAAAAGAGCCGAGGTTGTGTATGACAGTTACCGTATTGTCATGGAAAAATACAAAGACTACTTGGTTTCAAAAAAGAGATTTGGTTACGCGATGCTCTGGAACAAGTTGCGTTTGCACCACTTTTCCGGTGAAAAAATAAGGGCGGTATTTGTGTTGATAGAGCTATTTATCAAGCATCCGTTTTTGACGTGGAAGCATTTCTGGGTGAGTGCACCAAAACGTCTGGTTCACGAATGGAAAATGAAAAGAAAGCCTGCAGACTCATGAAAATTATGTTTGTCTGGAGAAAGATCGACCAAGTTGCCGGTGGCGTTGAGCGTATGATCACAGAGATCATGAATGAGATGGTAAGGCGCGGTCATGATGTGTCTTTATTGACATGGGATCGCAAGAATGCAACGGCCTATTATGAAATGGACAAAGCCATCAAATGGCATTGTCTTAATATGGGCGACCCGATGGAGCGAGCGAGTTTGACGCTGCGTTTGAAACGGGCACCGCGCGTTCGAAAAATTGTTAAACAAGAGAAACCCGATGTAATTATGTGTTTCGAAAGTGGTGTGTTTTTCTCAACACGTCTTTTTCTTCTGGGGCTTAAAATACCGATGATCGCGGCGGAGAGGAATGCACCGTCACGTCTGAATTTTTCAACCGTTAAAGCCAAGAATAAAGTACATCGTTCTTTGCGACCCGCAGATAAAATAACTGTACAGTTTGAACGATACCGAGAGGGATATCCGCCATATTTACGTGATAAAATTGTGTGTATTCACAACCCTGTTTTACCTGTTGATGGCAGGGCGTCGCCAGCGGGGGCAGAAGATTCCGTCAAAAAACTATTATGCGTTGCCAGATTGGCCTATCAGAAAAATACCGATGTTTTAATTCATGCTTTCGCGAGTATTGCTAATCAGTTCCCGGACTGGATATTGCAAATTGCAGGTGATGGGGACGATGAAGAAAAAATTAAAAATATGGTGCGCGATCTGGGTATTCAGGAGCGCGTTGAATTATTGGGCAAAGTGCAGGATGTAAAAACATTATACGAAAATGCGCATTTGTTTTGTTTGCCCTCACGGTGGGAAGGGTTCCCCAATGCCTTGGCTGAGGCGATGGCGTATGGATTGCCTGCGGTTGGTTTTTCCAAATGCTCAGGCGTTAGCGATTTGATACAAGATGGTATAACAGGGCTTCTGGCGCAGGGGCAGGATAATGCTGCAACACTCGCCCATCAAATTGCCGAATTAATGGATGATGGTGGCTTACGTCAAACGATGGGCGAATCTGCAATCAAGGCTGTGGAACAATATCGGCCCGAAGCTATTTTTGATCAATGGGAAGAGCTTTTTATTTCGATGAATGGTTAAGCTGGCTTTGTACCTTCGATGGTCATTGTTTCCAACTGAAGGAAGCCTTCCGGATGACGGCTTTCATGTTCCAGATTTTGCAAGTGCTCATGCTCACTTTCATTGATTTTCACGGCTTTAATATCTGTGAAGCCAATTTCTTTAAACATTCTGGATAATGATTCCACATCGTAAATGTAAACATGCCCCCAATCACGCACATAATTATTGAAAACTGAAATGCTATCATGGGGCGCCTCGTCACCAATGAAGTTTTCCGCATTCCATTTTATATACTGCTCATGAATGTCTTTTTTATCGTCTTCATATAGGGCAATTAAAAATTTTAAATCAGGTGTTGAAATTCTGATAACCCCGCCGGGTTTTAAAACTCTGAAAGCCTCACTGATCATTGTTCTGCCAATTTGGTAGGGAAGGTGCTCAATAACATGTTCTGAGTAAGCATGATCAAATGTATTATCATCAAAAGGATATCTTTTTGATACATCAAGGCGAATGCGTTTACCTGTTGGGATAAGGTCTGTATTAAGCCACCCATCAAGAATGTTATTTCCGCACCCCAAATGTATTTTGCGCATTTCGTTTGAGCCTAAATAATCATTAATGATTCCGTCTTGACGCTTAGTTACAAAGTTATAGATGCGCCATGCGAGAGCGCTGCCACGCAAATATACCCATCGTACTTGTTTATAAAGGCCAATATCACGAAGAAGTTTTTTCAGGGTATCTTGCATTTCTTTCTTTCTTTTTTAACGATCAGAAAAACTATTATACTTTTGAGTAACTTAAAAGCGTTCCATCGGCAAGTCTTCAGAAGTATAAAAATATATTTGTTTTAGGAAAGGTGTTTCCCTATCATCATTCCAATAAAATCATTATTAGGGTGACGTCATGAGACTTTTATTCGCTGCTGCTTTTCTTTCCATGTTTTTTGTTTTATCGATGACCGCGCCGTCATATGCGTTTGACTGGTGGGATAAGGCCAAGAAAGTTTTAGAATCAGAGGCGGGGAGTGCAGTTACAAATAATGTGTCCGGTCTTAGTAATTCTGAAGTGAGCGCAGGATTGCGTGAAGCCTTGAAAATAGGGACGCAAAAAGTTGTTGGGCAGGTTGGCGTCAAAGATGGCTTTAATCTTGACCCTAAAATTCACATACCGTTGCCTGGTACATTAGGTAAAGTTGACTCTGCACTTTCCAAAATCGGCATGGGATCATTGACCGAAGATTTGGAGCTTAGAATTAACCGCGCGGCCGAAGCCGCCGCGCCGAAAGCCAAGGAATTGTTCATTACCGCGATCAGCGAAATGACAATTGATGATGCCACAAATATTCTGACAGGGCCAAACGATGCGGCAACATCTTATCTCCGTAAGACTATGGGGCCAGGGCTCAGTGAGGAAATGCACCCAATTGTGCAAAAAACATTGGCAGATGCAGGTGCCATTCAGGCCTATGATAACGTCATGGGGCAGTATGAAAAACTTCCCTTTATGCCTGACGTGAAAAGTAACTTGAATGATTACGCGGTAGAGAAAGCTATGGATGGTATTTTCTACTATGTCGCGCAGGAGGAACAATTGATCCGTGAAAATCCGGCGGCACGGACAACAGATTTACTAAAAAAGGTTTTTTCTTCTCAGTAAACGGTTAGAGATAAAACTATTTTAGTTTTTTAGTCTGTAACCTGTTTTGAATATCCATGCGACGGTTGCGATGCAAATGCTCAGGAAGACCATAATCATGATGATACTGGTCGTGACACTAACGTCAGAGCTTTCATAGAAGCTCCATCGGAAACCACTGACGAGATAAACAACAGGATTAAGCAGGGAAACATTTTGCCAAAATGGCGGCAGCATATCTATGGAATAGAAGCTTCCGCCTAAGAATGTCAGTGGTGTGATAACCAGTAAGGGGATGAGTTGCAGTTTCTCAAACCCGTCTGCCCATATACCGATAATAAAACCCAAAAGACTAAACGTGACGCATGTTAAAATCAGGAAAAACGCCATCCATATTGGGTGTTGTATTTCGAGCGGTACGAAAAAGCTGGCTGTGATGAGTACAATAACACCTATTATTATCGACTTTGTCGCTGCGGCGCCAACAAACCCAACAGCCACTTCGAAAAAGGAAAGCGGTGCGGATAAAATTTCGTAAATTGTGCCAGTAAAGCGCGGAAAATATATCCCGAATGAGGCATTGGATATGCTTTGACTGAGGATGGTGAGCATCACAAGTCCGGGCACGATAAACGCTCCGTAAGAAACGCCATCAACGGCATCAATACGAGAACCAAGCGCAGAACCAAAGACAATGAAATACAAAATAGTCGAAATAACCGGTGAAATGATGCTCTGTCCGGCCGTTCTGAATGCCCGCGCCATTTCATATTTATAGATCGCTGCGATGCCGCGTAGATTCATGATTCCTCCACCAACTGTATGAATATATCTTCCAGTGAACTTTGCCTCGTATTGAAGTCCTTGCATTTGATGGATTGCTCTTTCAACAGATCAAGCAACGTCACAACACCGTTATCTTCCCTTGCCGGGTCATAGATATAACAAAGCTGTAGCCTGTCATCAGACAAATGCAGATTAAAGTCTGCCAAAGAAGGTGGAATTTCTTGCAGCGGTTTATGCAAATCAAGCACAAGCTCTTTCTTACCAAGCTTTTTCATCAAAGTCTTTTTGTCTTCAATAACGATCAACTTGCCTTTGTTAATGACGCCAATGCGGTCGGCCATCTCTTCGGCTTCTTCCAGATAATGGGTGGTCAGAATAATTGTAACACCCGTTTCCTTGAGTTCACGCACCTGTTGCCACATAGATTTACGAAGCTCAACGTCAACGCCGGCGGTGGGTTCATCCAGAAACAGAATGTCCGGTTCATGCGAAAGCGCCTTTGCAATCATAACGCGGCGTTTCATCCCGCCAGACAGTGCCCTGATCTGTGAATCTTTTTTATCCCATAAGGATAAGCGTTTCAGAAGCTGCTCTATGTATTCAGGGTTCGGCGCCTTACCGAACAGGCCGCGTGTGAATGATACTGTGTTCCATACCGATTCAAAAACCGATGTGGTTAGTTCTTGTGGTACTAATCCGATATGAGCGCGCGCTTTGCGGTAATCTTTTGCATGGTCGAAATCAAACACTGAAATTGACCCTTTTGTGACATTTACAATACCACAAATGGCGCTGATCAAGGTTGTTTTGCCCGCACCATTCGGGCCGAGCAGAGCAAAGATCTCACCTTTATTGACCTCAAGATTGATATCATCTAAGGCTGTGAAATCATTGTCATAGGTTTTATGTAATGCCTTAACGGCAATCGCGGGTTTCATGAATAACCATATTATATTTTGACAAAGCTTGAACAAAGAACAATGTAGAGAATTTATAGGTAATGATCTAGCGTAATTAAGATTTTTCTTACATAAAAACCTGAAAGATACATGCAATCTCAAGAGTTTACGATAATTACGTATATTGCCCCCAAAGGTTGCTTATCTTGCATAAAACGTGCTTAATGTTTGCGATCATTATATTTTTTAAGGACGTGCCATGTTTCGCTTTTTTCTTACGTGTCTCTTTTTAATCGCATTCAGCATATCTGCGCAGGCAGGACCGGTCGGTAAAACACTGGGCGAGATGGGCATGAGTGATGAGGTTCAAACCCTTGGTGATACGCTACAACAAGAGACAACGGCGTTGGCTTCAGGAAAGGCATGGCGTCTGACAGGCGCGTTGAAAGGCAAGACGGTTGATTCTGTGCGCGGCGCGAGTGGAGCGCTTAGCGAACTTGCACTTAATTCAGGCGAGTTGATTTGTAATGCGTGGCTTATCAATTTTCACGTTCGTATCCGTAACATGCATAAGGATAATCTACATTTATCAGGTGATGATCAAATCCAGCATTTACAGCTCATTCAAAAAATGCAGGACTTTGTCAGTAAGCTGGAACTTGAATGTACGCGCGTCGGGTTAATTGGTCTTGGCGGACCATCCGCAGAGGCCGATGATGATGAAACTGAAGAAGAGGAAGAGCCCGAAGAAGAGGAAAAAGAATGGCGTATTACCCCGCGTGATGGTGAAACCGTTGGAGATGCAATTTGTCGTTATAATTGCAGCGCTGAATATTCCGCTATGCGCGAGGAGGAGCGTCTTTTAGCCGATGTCAAAAAAGATAAGGAAAAAGCTGATAAAGACGTACGTGACAAGCAAGCTGACCTAGCGAAGAAACAAAAGTGGCTAAGAGATGCACAACAAGAAGTTAAAGACACTAAAGCGATTTTGAAAAAAGGCCTGAGTGGTAATGATAGCGCGAAGAAAAAAGCCAGTTACGCGGAAGCAGGAAAGCGTAACGGTATAGCGACGGCAACGGTTACTCGCTTGACTGGAGAAATTCCAAACTTAAAAAAGAAAGTCGATGTCGCAAAGGCATACGCAAAAAGCGTGCAAAGCAGTCTTGATTGGAGACAAAGCCAAACGGAAAAGGCACGCAAAGCGTATTATGATTGTTTGAAAAAGTGTATTGATTCTGCGACAAGAGCGGGAGAGAAAATGACGCTGAAATGTCCGGATGATTATCCGTGTCCGACGAAAACAGGCAGTAACGCGACGGCATCGCCAAAATCCGCAGCCGGTAGAAAACAGGCATGCGCTCGTCCGGCGGGCACAACATCGATTATTATTGGTCCGAACGATAAGTACGGCAGTGGTGCAGTCCTGAAAGGCAAAGCCAAAGGCATGGCGATGGGCGCATTGGGCAGTATGCTTGGTGGTAAGAGTGGCGGTTCAATCGGCAGTCCCATGGGCGGTAATTCCGCCAAAGGCCCGCCAACGGTGAAAGACCCGATCAAAGATAAGTATAAAGTCGAATCAGAAGTCGAGAACGCGGACGGTGATGAAGTTGAACTCGCGCTTGGCGGAACATGGACAAAGGATGGCAATTTGTTGATCAGCACTGAGATTGAAGATGCAGATCAAGACGGCACGTTTCAAGCGATCTTTATAGATGACGGACAAGGGAATCGTCATGTGCCGATCGGGTATTACCTCTATGATCTTTATCGTGACTGGAAACTGACCGTTTGGTGGACTCATGATAAATGGGTTGATGGTGAACATGTGTATCATGACGAAGGGGAGGAAATATCTGCAGGTCGTGATGAATTGGGCGGCGGTGCGATCGCGTTATTTGATAAAGACAAAGCGGCGAATAATGGTGTCTGGAGCCAGTTGGGATTCGGTACGGCGCAAAAAGGCGCGAAGAGTGTGGGCGCAGAATTCGCCATTACCTCTCCAATGCTCGCGGCAGGTCAGGCGATGCGAGTCTATGCCCATATCACGCAACCTAAGAATAATCCCGTAAACACAATTCCTGTTGTTTTCGATATCAGTATGGATCCGTCTTCTAAGCATAATATGTTGAAGGTGGCCGCCGTTACTTTGGATGAAGCGGCAAAGCAGCCATGTTATGAAACAAATCATGCACCCGTAAGTATCGAGGCACCGCAGCCAGCTTCTGATAATGTAGTCAAGCAAGAGGCGCCTGCGAAGGTTGAGACCAAAGAGGTGAAAACCGAAGCTCAAAAGGATGCGCCGCAAAAAGCTGAGGTGGCTGAAGAAGAAGCAGAGGAACAAAATGCCGTCACAAAAGGCCTGAACTCAATCTTTAAAAACAAAAAGTCAGGCAAGAAGATTAATCAGGGCGCAGGTAATGATTAAGGTAAGCCCTCGTAACTCTATAAACTTTGTAATGCGCTGTGTCTTTGTTTATTATTTGAACAACATATAACGTGCAGAAAGTCGGAACATGACAACACCACATTTTAATACGCGTGCGGATTTGTATGAGCACCCTGAAACAGTGCAAACAATATTAGAATCTCTGCAAAGTACGGAGAAGGCAAATGATCGTTACACTACGGAAGAGGGTGCAGAAACATCGGCATCTTATATGCGCAATATGGCCGTGGCGGTGAACGCGTCTAAAATCCTGAGCCTGATGGATGATATCGACCACCGATTTACAACAAATTTTGAACCAACCCCCGATAATTTCGAGGCGTCCACGCATGTGATGGAAGATGCGATCAATGATCCGTCCTATAGGAAAATAGAAGGCATTGAGCCATCGTCTGCCAATACAGTGATGTCATTGTCAGCCTTGCACATGGCAGAAATCTATGATGCATGGGTTGATTACCATTTTACAAATTTTGATGTTGAGGAAATGGAGCGCGTCGGTATTGGTGCGCAAAGTGATTTAAACGCGTTCAGGCAAATGGCCGTTAATATGATAGACGAATCTATTAAGGGTTTAGAAGCCGAAGCCGCCTTTCGAGAGGTTTCAGACTTACAAATGTTAAGAGAAGACGTTACACGTCAAATTATCGAGGAGGGTGGTGTACATGCGTCAATGTCGCATCCGGTGAATAAGGTCGTCGATTATTTTAGCGCCTTCCAAGGTGAGGCAACCCCAGAAACTGTAAGCTTTATCAGTATGTTAGATCAAAGAAAAGCTGCGATAGAGCCACTTATTGATGATCAAGAAGGCGGATTTGAAATTAATGTGCCGGCAGCTTAAAATACGCCCGAATAAAAATTATAATAAAATCAAATAAATAACCCCTAAAATTTTACATAATATTAATACTTTAGGTTATACACTATAAGATGTGTATTGATGGGGACTGCGTATGACCGTTACTTTTTTGCAAGGAACATTAGAATTTATTTCCGCCAACTTTATTAACCCGTATACGGGTGAGGTGCTTGAGGTTGAGGGTGAGTATTACATCAACGACACACCAGTCAATGGTGGCACAGGCAACGCGGATATCCTTCTAGGCTCTACACATAATCAGTTTTTTACAATCGAAGATTCAATGGGCAACCTTTTGCTGGAAGATTTAGAAATTTTCTTGATGGCGGCGGGTACGGATATTTTGATCCTAGCGAGTGATACCCACATTCTCGGTGATACAGAAATTCAGCTTGCCGAAGATAACGATATCGTATGGGCGAATGTCGGTAATGATCTTATTGGCGGCAGTTTGGGCGATGATATCCTAAATGGTGGCCCCGGTCATGATACTCTGTCAGGTGATGAAGATAATGATACCCTGATTGGGTGGACTGGTTTTGACACGCTTGATGGCGGCACTGGCGATGATATCCTTGAAGGCGGTGCAGATGACGATTTCTATATGTTCTCGCCCGGTGACGGTTTTGATATTATCACTGAAACGGATGGATTCGATTCCTTGATATTCACAGATGGTATCTTGTTAACTGATTTAACCTTTACGCAAATCGGTACAGACCTTCAGATTGATATCGATGTTTCCGGCACATTAAGCGGTATAACTATCACTGGTTTTCATTCAGGTGACCCGGATTTAACCGTTGAAGTAGCGATGTTTGATGATGGATCTGAATTCGATTTACTCAGTTTGCTTGCACCTGTTGATCTGGGAAATCCTGATGCAATTGATGACATCATTAGCTTTAATGCATCTGAGGGTGTGGTTACAGGTAATGTCATGGATAACGATGTGGCCTCACCAGACGCACCAACGTTATTAACGCAAGTGTCTTTTGGCGCAACGAGTGCAGTGATGCCGATTGATGGCTCTGATATCACAATCACCGGAGATAACGGTGTTTTGACGATTAATAACACAGGCGCATACAGTTATACGCCGTTTGCAGTATCCCCAACCGATGCGTTTGTATTTGACTCCTTCTTTTATGTCGTCAGTGATGTTGATGGTGATTTGGATAATGCAATCCTTGATATCACCACTGTTAATGACAGCTATGATCTTGGTGAACCTGATGCGGTTGATGATGCGGTTAGTTTTGATGTTTCTGATGGATTGGTAACGGGTAATGTCATGGATAATGATGTTGATTCACCAGACGCACCGACTTTATTGACTCAAGTTTCGTTTGGCGTGGTGACTGTTTCTGTACCAACGGATGGTTCGAATATAACGATCACGGGTGATAACGGCGTTCTGACTATTAATAATGTAGGTGCGTACAGCTATACACCCTCTGCCATAGGCGCGACGGTTGCGTCGGTCGTTGATGAATTTGACTATGTCTTAAGCGATGTTAATGGTGATACGGATGCCGCAAGCTTAGAAATTACAACTGTAAACGACAGCTATGATCTTGGTGAGCCGGACGCAGTTGATGATGTGGTCAGCTTTGAGTATTCGGACGGATCGACTGCTGGAAATGTGATGGGGAATGATGTCGATTCACCCGATGCGCCGACTCTTTTGGTTGAGGTATCCTTTGGCGCAACAACGGTGCTTGTGCCTTCCGATGGTTCGGATGTCATGATCACAGGTGATAACGGTGTCCTAACTATTAATAACCTAGGTGTATACAATTACGCGCCATTTGCGATTGGCACGGCGATTACATCGGTTGTTGATGAATTTGATTACGTCTTAAGCGATGTCGATGGTGATCTGGATACAGCAAGCCTTGAGATTACAACTGTTAATGATGCGGCTGACGTTATTACGGGCACAACTGGCGATGATACATTGTTTGGTGGCTTGGGTGATGATGTTATTGATGGCAATACAGGTTCTGACCATCTTTTAGGTGGTGATGGCAATGATTTACTGATCTATAGCAACGATGCTGTATGGCCGTCAGGCTTTGTAGCGTGGAATGTTGGTGCGCCTGATGCCATTATCAATGGTGATCGCGTGACGGTCGCGCCGCGTTACCGTAGTCACGATAATTTTGATGGCGGCGATGGCATTGATACAATCCAAATGGGTGATGATGGCGAGGCGCTTTTCCTTGATGATCGTTACAGCGGTAACCCAACGGGATATAATACAGCGCGCCTAACAGACGTAGAAATTATTCGTGCGGGCGGCGGTAATGATATTGTTGATTTAACATCCAAGCAATTCTCATATGGTGATGTCAGTATCTATGGTGATGAAGGCAATGACGTTCTTTGGGGCAATGCGGGTGATGACTACATTGAAGGTGGTACAGGTAATGACCATTTAGATGGTGCGAGCGGTAATGATACGCTTTTCGGCGGCAGCGGGAACGATAAGATGTATGGATGGTCAGGCAATGATACATTCATCGTTGGTGAAGGGAATGACAAAATTTACACAGGCTCAGGTGCTGATACGATCATTTATGACATGATTGATTCTAAATCTGATCATGTTTTTGATTTTTCCGCTGGCGATGGTGATATGATTGACTTGTCTGATGTTTTAATTGGCTACGACGTGCTTACGGATGCTATAAACGACTTTGTATCGGTGTCGCAGCAAGGTGCAAACACAATCGTGGCTGTTGATGCTGATGGTGGCGGAGATAGTTTTGTCCAGATTGCAAAATTGCATGGTGTCTGCGGCCTTGGTGATGCGGAAACTCTGGAAACTTCAGGTACGCTTATCACAATGTAAAATAATTCGAATGAGTTTTTATTTAAAACCGTATAACCTTCAAATGAATATTTGAGGGTTATTTTATGCGCATTTTGATTACATGTTTATGTTTTTTCGTTCTCACTGCCCCTGCTTATGCGGATTATAAAGAGGCCGCACACTACAGTGCGACGGCAAGTGGTATTGCCATGGTTGTTATGAAAGACGGAAAAGTTGTATTTGAGAATTACGTGAATGGCGGACATAAGAATAAAACAGTGGAGCTATATAGCGGAACAAAGAGTTTTTCCGGAGTAATTGCGGCAGCGGCGGTGCAGGATGGGTTGTTGTCTCTGGATGAAAAAGCTTCTGATACTTTAATTGAATGGCAAAGCGATCCGAAAAAGAAAAATATTACCATTCGTCAAATTCTGTCGCTTACAAGCGGCATTGATACAACGCGCCCCGGAAAATATCCAACTTACGAAAATGCGATAAAGTTGCAAATGGATACAAGGCCGGGAGAAGCTTTCGAATACGGGCCAGCGAATTTCCAGATTTTCGGTGAAATTATGCAACGCAAATTAAAAAATTATAAAGGCGGCATGTATAAAAACCCCGCGGCTTATTTACAAAAAAGAGTTTTAGATCCTATCAGTGTAAGGCCTAAAAACTGGGACATTGGTGACGATGACTTGCCGATTTTATCAATGGGTGCGGATTTATCTGCGCGGCATTGGGCGACATTCGGGCAATTTGTTTTACAAGGTGGCCAGTGGAACGGAAGACAGCTCGTTGATAAGCAAGCGCTTACGGATAATATGAAGGGTTCTTCTGCGAATGCGGCTTATGGATTGACATGGTGGTTGAATAAAAAACCATCCGCACAGACATTGAAAAAATCCCGCATGATGAAGTATTCAAGTGACTTATTCACCAATAAAGATGCCCGAAAAATACCAGAAGATATGTTTATGGCGGCGGGGTTTCGTGATCAAAGGCTTTATGTTATTCCATCGAAAAATATGGTGATTGTTCGTCAAACATCTGGCAAACGAAATAAGTTTTTTGATAAATGGAAGAACCGAGATAAATTGGAAATTAAACAAACTGAAAAATTTTCAGACACATTATTCCTGCTCAAAGCCTTGGATTTATAAACTTACCGCTACATTCAGCCTGCAAACCTTACCGCAATACTTTATTTATAGTGGCGGTGATGATATTGTGTTTCAAAATATCAGAGCGTTTGAAAAGAAGGCTAAAAAATAATGGCAAAAAAACAAAAAACATCAATAGAATCTATTGCTGCGGCGACCGAAAGTGTTGCGGACTTTTCCGGTCATGGTGCCTCGTTAGGTGCCGCAGGATACCGCGTTGCAAGTGACCACCCGGATAACTGTGAATTTTTAGGTGATCCTGGCGACAGTATTGCAATTTCACCCGGTCCTGATGGATTTGAGTCAATGATGATTGGTGTTGCATGGGATAATATCAGAACTGAAAATTCAGGTATTTTTGGCAAATGGTTTAAAAAAGTTACAAAGGTTGGCGTCGATTTAGATATTGGTTGTTTGTATGAAATGAATGACGGAACGCGTGGATCAATTCAGGCATTTGGTGAAAAGTTCGGAGATTTTAACGAAGCACCTTATATTTCATTGTCTGGTGATGAGCGTACAGGCGATGCGGAAGGTCATGACGAATATATGTTGGTCAATGGCAAAAAGTGGAGCGAAATCAAACGCATGCTAATTTATATTTATATATATAAAGGTGCGCCGACATGGTCACAGATCAAGCCGCAAGTAGTTTTGGATGTTCCCGGTGAGAATGACTTATATGTAACCCTGGCAGCGCATGATGATAAATTATGTTTGTGTGCAGTGGGTGAAATAGAGAATATCCGTGGCGGCATGAAACTTACAAACCGTACTGAATATTTCCCCGGACACCAAGAAATGGATCGCGCTTTTGGTTATGGTCTTGAATGGGCAGATGGTCAAAAACGACCTGCCTAACGATCTTCCAGAAAGAACTTTATGACCGCACTTTCCTTTTATGACACAACAATCCTCTCGCTGGGGGCTCTTTTTCTGGGCATTATCATGCTTATTAAGGGTGGTAACTGGGCGGTTGACGCGGCTGTATATGTGGCGAACCGCTATGGAATATCACCAATGGTCATTGGCTTTACTATTATTGCTTTCGGGACATCGTTGCCGGAGCTTGTGGTGTCTATCGCAGCCAACCTTCAGGATTCGCCCGGGATTGCACTAGGTAATGTTTTAGGATCGAACATTGCCAATATCCTTTTGGTTCTTGGGTGTTCGTCCCTGTTTATTACCTTAAGCACAAAGGTGAATAAGGAATTGACGCGAGATTTATTTTTAATGATGTTCTCGACCATTTTGCTCGCAGGACTGTTGCAATATGGTGAAATATCCAGACTGTCCGGTATTCTTATGTTAGCAATACTTGGAGCGTATGTTTTTATTCAATTTATCACGACCAAAGACACTGATTTTGATTCAGATGAAATGGAAGAAGTTCTTTTTAAAAATGGTTATTTCGCATGTGCGACGCTTCTGATTGGTTTGATCTGCATCGCTGTGGGCGCCGAATTTTTGGTAAAAGGCGCTAAGGTGAGTGCGGGGTTAATGGGAATACCTGAATCAGTTATTGCTCTTAGTATTATCGCCTTTGGTACATCATTGCCTGAATTGTCCACCAGTATTATCGCTGCGCGCAAAAATCAGGCCGGTATGGTGATTGGCAATATTATTGGCTCTAACGTATTTAACGTACTAATGATTATGGGCGCAGCAGCGGCTGTACGACCTATTTCACAAGGGAGCTTCTCGCCGCAACTCGCAAGTTTTGATATTTGGGTGACATTGGCAGTGGCCACGATATGTACTATTATTTTATTAGTATCTGGTCGTATCAGTCGTTTAACGGGTAGTTTGTTTTTCTTGTCATATATTGGTTACAATATCTATATTTATATGACAAATATTGGTACTTAATTTTATGCACAAAAGGGGTTTCCTGCATGCCTAATGATATTTTTGATTCCAGCTTAGATAACGTAGAAGTAGAAATTTCCGACAATAAAATTTCCAAAGGTGACGACATCAACCTGATGGAAAAAGACCCGACGATTAACAATGTGCTGATTGGTATGGGTTGGATATTAAATGCCTTTGATGCGGACACACTGGACCTTGATGTGAGCTGTTTCCTGTTAGACAGGAATGGGAAAACGGTTATGGATGAAGATTTTGTTTTTTACAATAACCTAGAAGCCAGAGACGGTTCCGTCGTTCATAATGGTGATAATCTTACGGGGGCAGGTGATGGTGATGATGAAAGTATTTCTATTGATTTGAACGGTGTTCCATTTGAAGTCACAAAAATTATGTTTGTGATGTCTATCTATAAAGGCGAAGAAAAAGAACAGCAAATGTCGAGTGTTCGTAAACCATATATCAGATTGGTGAATGCCTCAGATAGTCTTGAGATGTTGCGTTATGATTTGGCTGAAGACATGCAGCTTAGCCAAGGGGAGACAGGGATGCTCGTAGCATCACTCAACCGTGAAGGGCCTAAATGGCACTTTGAAGCCGTTGGTGAATTAGTGCAAGGTGGTTTGGCAAAGATTGCAACCGATTATGATATAATCGTGCATACGGGATAATTATATTTAGGTTTTCATACCCATTGGCTTTTGCTGAACCTTGAATCCTTTTTTACCGACTCGTCCGCGTCGTCCACGACCGCCTCTGGCTTTATCAACCAGATGCTCTTCTATCAGTTCATCAATGTCAGGTAATTCATTCATTTGTATCGCCGCAATGCAGTCGACAAAAAACGCTGCGCCGCGCTCTCCCCAACTGTGAATTTTATTGCGATAATCTTCGCCCTTAATGACCATCATGTTGGGTGACCAAATTTCTTCTTTAGAAGGCAAAAATCGCATCATTAAGACCTGCTCAGGTCCGCCATAATTAGATTCATCTTCGTATCTGGCATCGTCTTCGTCGTACAGAAACTGGATTTCTGTTTCCACATCGTCTGCGCCCGGACCAATACGCACTTCCGCACTACAGGTTATTCCCATGTCGGCATCGTGCAAAAACCACGGACGGGTTTCGTAGGGCGATAACTCATGCCCTACACCCAGATGCTCCATTAATTCTTTATATTCAACGCGCATTTTCTGATCATAACTGCTAATATAGGGTATTGAATACAAAAAAATTCATCATTTTGTAAATTTCTGCGTTTTGTTAATCTTTTGTTGGGTATTATTTTGTTACCCTGACTTTGGGTGTTTCTAGAGTAACCAACTCAACTACGAACTTTTTGAGCAAGAAAGACAAAAACTTGAAGATAGCAGATCTTTCAAAGAGCATTGTATTTTTGCACGTCATGTTGGCGCTTGTCGCGTTTGTTTCTTATGCCTACGCGGACGAAGCCGTTAACGCGGGCATTCAAGATTTCACTGAAACTCCCCGTGATGTTGTCACCTTCGAAGATAAAAAATTCAATGTTACGATCAAGGACGTGAATGTCTTATCAGCAGGTGATAAGGACATACAGCTATGGGGTGTTGAAAAAGTAAACCCCAACGCGGCTGTCTTTAATCTTAAGGCACGCAGTAAATTGGAAAAGAAAATCGGGGATGCTGCTATTTTATGTACGATTAAGGCACGCGATAACGATCTTATTCAAGGTCAGTGTATCAATAAAAATGAAGAAGATTTGAGTTTATATTTGTTGCAACAGGGGTTTGTGACGGCAGACCGCCCTGCGATTAATGGGACGGTGTTTGAACGTGCTTATCTTGCAGCAGAACAAAATGCGCAAGATAATGAGAGCGGTGTGTGGGCAGTTGATGGGAATTATGCATCCGCTGCAGACACTCAGAGCCAGAACTTCATGTTAGGTGCTTTTGTCTTAATGGCTGTTTTTATTCTTGGGCTTTTTGTTCTTGGGTTCTTTGTGGTACGCGGATTTAAAAAAGTTGCCGATGTGCAGAACCAATCACTTGACCTCGCTATGAAAGAACGCACATTAAAAGGCAAGGAAAAACTAGTTATTGCCGCGATGATCAAGGCAGAAGTGATAGAGAATAAAACCAAAATAGAAGCCTATCTCGTCATTTATGAAGAAATGCTTCAGGATTTATCGGATACAACCAAGGCACCTAAATATCAAAAAACCGGTGAAATTATTCAAAAGCAGCCTGCACTGAGTCGTTCTGTTTTTGATGGCAATACGAATAAACTTGATTTGTTCGGAAGTGAGCTTTCCAGTCAGGTGATTCATTATTATGCGCGTATCAAAAGTGCACCTGATTACGTTGAAATTGTTTCGGATACGCCGCAGGCTGAATTTAAATCCACTATCCAAGTAGCGGTTGATACGGCGAAAAAGCTGTATGAAATTTCTGATGAATTATTGCAAAGTTTTGATAATAATGCTTTGGCGCGTGACGTTGAGTGATCTTTCCTAGAATAAAGAACCTTGCTCTTCTTTGCTCGGGTTTCCCTTTGTGATTTTTGCATCCACGTACTCTTTATCCTTAAATTGTAGCGTGACCCCTTGTTGGTCGCTTAAGGACTTGCCGTTGGTAATCGGTTTGCCCGTATCGTCTAAAACAACTACGTAACCGCGGCTCAGAACATTTTCAAAAGACAAAAGCTCTAATTTTTCGGATGCGCTATCGAATGATCTGCGTTTATCGTTCAGGATTCTTTTGCCTGTATTATCCAGACGTTCCAGATAATTAATGAATTTCGTACGCTTGTTTTCAACCATTTGTGCGGGATGTAACAGACGTGAACCTGTTTGTGTGTATTGTTGTGTCAATCGACCTGTGAGTGTTTTCACTGTGTGATCTAAACGATCGCCGGCGCGGTCTATTGTTTGAATTTTAATTTCTAATAGCCGCGCAGGATCACCAAGCTTTGCGCTCATGGCATCAGTTTTATGGCGATATTCAGATAGAAGTCTGTTCATGCCGCTAAGAAGGCGTTTTTCATCATCGGCCACTTGCGCCAATAAATTCATGCGCACAGGGACCGCCATTTCGGCCGCACCCGTTGGTGTTGGGGCGCGTAAGTCCGCGGCGTAATCAATCAGGGTTGTATCCGTTTCATGGCCGACCGCTGAGATAACGGGTATGTTGCTATTCGCTGTGGCGCGCACGACATTTTCTTCGTTAAATGCCATCAAATCTTCTAATGACCCGCCGCCGCGCGCAACGATCAAAAGATCAGGCCTTTGTTCTTCCGGCAGTGCATTAAAGCCGTCAATGGCGGCTGTTATTTCCTCGGCGGCACCTTCACCTTGTACTTTTACAGGCCATACCAGAACATGACGCGGAAACCGATCTTGCAAGCGATGGAGAATATCGCGAATCACCGCACCTGTAGGGGATGTGATCACACCGATTTTCTGCGGTAAAAACGGTAGTTCTTTTTTTCGCTCTGCGGCGAATAACCCCTCCGCAGCAAGCTTTTTTTTACGCTCTTCTAGCATTTTAAGAAGCGCGCCTTCACCAGCGAGCTCCATTGATTCGATGACAAGCTGATATTTAGAATTACCGGGGTAGGTCGTCATTTTGCCCGTGCAAATGACATCCATGCCTTCTTCGGGTTTAATGGATAAACGCGAAACAACACCTTTCCAGCAAACGGCATCGATGACCGATTTTTCGTCTTTTAGGCTCGTGTACATATGCCCTGATTTTGGCACTGACACGCGTGAAAGCTCTCCGCGCACACGTACGCGCCCATAGTTTTCCTCAACTGTGCGCTTGACGGAAAAGGCCAGTTCGGATACCGAAAATTCGGGAATATTGCTGCGTAATTCTGATTGTTCGCTCATGGCTGTGTATCTTAATGTTAAAAAAGGAGAAATTCTAGTTATCTCATGATATTATGCGCAGATGATTAAAGCGTACTCGCCCTACCTTTATAAAAACGAAGCCGAAGCAGTTGAAGAATTGCTGGAGCATTTCGAATGGGATCGTGAAACCGCGAGCGCGGTGCAATCTAAAGCGGCCGCTTTGGTTGAGCATACACGACAAGAAAAAGCGCGCGTTGGTCAATTAGAGGCTTTCCTTCAGGAATTTTCGCTTAATACGGATGAGGGGCTCGCCATGATGTGTCTGGCAGAGGCTTTGTTGCGTATCCCTGATATGCGTACGGCTAATGCGTTGATGAAGGATAGGGTATCTGCCGCAAGCTGGCTTCAGACGCAGGGGAAATCATCGGATTGGGTGGCGAAGGCCGCCGGCATGGGGATGGCGATCACACGGAAAACGCTTGACGGTGCGTTATCGCGTTTGGGGGAGCCTGTTATCCGTGAGGCGATGATTAAAGCCATGCAATTAATGGGAAAACAATTTGTTTTTGGCACAGACATTCACAATGCGATATCCAACGCAAAAAGCTGGGAAAAGAAAGGTTATCGTATTTCTTACGATATGCTGGGCGAGGCGGCGCGTGACAAAAAAACGGCGGATTTTTATTATGAAAGTTATCGCGCAGCGATTGAAGCCACGGCAGCCAGTAATGATAAAGATGATAAAAATGCAGGCATTTCTGTTAAGATTTCTGCGCTTCATCCCCGATATACGTACAGTCAAAAAGAACGTTGTGTGCCTGAAATCACTGAAAAATTAGGTGCGTTAGCCGCGTTGGCAGCAGATTACAAGGTGCCTTTGACTGTGGATGCGGAAGAAGCCAATCGGTTGGATTTATCAATTCAGATTTTCGAAAATGTTTTGGATGATTACGTACCGCAAAGTTGGGACGGGTTTGGTTTGGCCGTTCAGGCCTATCAAAAACGGGCATTACCGCTTATTAGATACCTCGCAGATGGTGTCAGGCAACGAAATCGTAAGATCCAAATGAGGCTCGTGAAGGGAGCGTATTGGGATACGGAGATCAAACGCGCACAAATGGGCGGTTTTCCTGAATATCCGGTCTTTACACGAAAGGCCAATACAGATGTTTCTTTTTTGGCATGCGCACATAGCTTGTTTCAAAACCAAGATGTCATTTATCCGATGTTTGCGACGCATAATGCACACACGATTTGTGCCGTAAAGTATATGGCAGAGCAAAGCGGTGGTGATTTTGAATTACAACGCTTGCACGGTATGGGCGAAGGACTCTATGCGAGTTTATTTAAGCATAAGAACGGTCAACCTATAAAGGCGAGTATATATGCGCCTGTTGGTCTGCATAAAGATTTATTACCTTATCTTGTCAGGCGTTTATTAGAAAACGGTGCAAATTCGTCCTTTGTAAATAAACTGATGGACGAAAACGTGCCTGCTATGGACTTGGTTTATGATCCTGTTGATCCGGTGCGCAAATATGAAAGTAAAAGTCATCCGCAGATTCCTCTGCCGATGGATATATTTGGTGCAAATCGTAAAAATTCATCAGGCCTAGATTTAGATGATCCGTTATCTTCGCAGAGCGTCCTTAAATATATTGAGGATTATGAAATAAAAGAAAAATCATTTTCGATTGTAGGGGGGAACCGATACGAATCTGTTGATGAGCAATTTATTGAGTGGTCTTTTGATAATGCACGACAAGCGCATAAAGATTGGAACAAAAAAAGCGTACAGCAGCGCGCTCTAGCCGTAGAGCGTTTTGCCGATTTGCTTGAGGATTATAAAAATGAGCTGATGGCTATTCTTGTGCATGAGGGTGGAAAAACCATCATTGATGCGCGCGATGAAGTGCGCGAAGCCGTTGATTTTTGCCGTTACTATGCCAATTTGGGGCGTGATGTTTTTGACAAAGAGGGCACATTAATGCCCGGCTATACGGGTGAAACAAACAGGCTGGTCATGCAAGGGCGCGGTGTGTTTGTTTGTATTAGTCCATGGAATTTCCCGCTCGCTATCTTTACAGGTCAAATCATTGCCGCAGTGGTGGCAGGTAATGCAGTAATCGCAAAGCCAGCCTCACAAACACCTTATATCGCGACACGTACGGTCGAGTTGATGCACCGTGCGGGTATTCCAGCCAATATCGTTCAGTTGCTCGTTGGTAACGGGGCGTTTGGTAGTAAAATTTTAGAGCATAAAGATGTGGCTGGTGCGGCTTTTACGGGCTCAACGGATACGGCGAAAAGAATTCAGCAGACTTTGGTTGTGCATAATGACGCAGTGGTACCGTTTATTGCCGAAACGGGCGGCCAAAATGCGATGATCGTTGATAGTTCGGCTTTGCTGGAACAAGTCGTTGATGATGTGGTGCACAGTGCCTTCGGTTCTGCTGGGCAAAGATGTTCGGCCTTACGGGTACTTTATGTACAAAATGATATTGCTGATTCGTTTATCGAGCTACTTGGTGGCGCTGTTAATGAATTGAAAATAGGTAAACCAAAGGAATTATCGGCCGATATAGGCTATATAATTGATGAGCAGTCAAAAAAGACGCTGGATGAATATGTTGATTATATTTCGGCGCATGGCCGTATGGTTGCACAGGGTGAAATTCCTGAGAAATTGTCCGATAGTGGCCGTTTGTTCGCGCCAACAGCATACGAAATATCCAATATCCATGTTTTAGATGGTGAGGTTTTTGGTCCTGTTCTGCATATTCTCAGATTCCATATTGATCAGCTTCGCTTTGTAGTGAATCAGATCAACCGTAGCGGCTTTGGTCTTACTTTTGGGCTGCACACTCGTATTCAGGATCGTCAAAAGACTGTTGCGGATGCTGTTAATGCGGGAAATATATATATAAATCGCTCTACCACGGGGGCTGTCGTGGGTGTGCAGCCATTCGGTGGCATGGGGTTATCGGGTACAGGGCCAAAGGCGGGCGGGCCTCATTATCTGCATGGCTTTGCCACGGAAAAGGTCATTACAACTGACACAACGGCCTCTGGCGGGAACGCAAGCCTGCTTTCTATCGATGATTAGGTCTAATTCTGCCCCCAGATCTTGCAATTTTACCTTTAAATGCTAATAAGTAAGCTCATAATCAGGTTTTAGGAGCTTTACATGAATATTCTATTGGTTGGATCTGGCGGTCGTGAACACGCATTGGCTTGGAAACTCTCACAATCTCCGCGCTGTACGCGTCTTTATTGTGCTCCCGGCAACGCAGGGATTGAGGATCAGGCGCAGTGCGTCCCGATCAAGGTTGATGAGATTGATGCGCTTGTGGAATTTGCCAAGGATAATGCGATTGATTTGGTGATTGTCGGGCCTGAAAACCCCTTGGTTGATGGTTTGGCCGATGAGATGAATCGGGCCGGAATTGATGTATTCGGGCCGAGTGCTAATGCGGCTGAACTTGAGGGCTCAAAGGGATTTATGAAGGATTTGTGCGCTAAATATGATATTTCATCGGCCAAATATGGCCGATTTACTAATATCGAATCAGCCAAAACATTTATTTTAGAAACAGGCGCGCCGATCGTTGTGAAAACAGATGGCTTGGCGGCGGGTAAAGGCGTGATTATTTGTGAAACAACAGATCAGGCGATTGAAGCCGCCGAAGAAATGCTGTCCGGTGCTTCGTTCGGTGATGCCGGCAAAGAAGTTGTGATCGAGGAATTTCTGGAAGGTGAGGAGGTCAGCTTTTTCGCACTCGCCGATGGAAAATCTATCCTCCCCCTCACATCTGCGCAAGACCACAAGCGCGTAGGCGATGGTGATACTGGCTTGAACACAGGCGGTATGGGCGCGTACAGCCCTGCTCATTTCATGAATGATGCGCTGGAAAAACAAATTATCGAAGACATCATAGAGCCGACAATCAAAGGCATGGCATCTGAAGGTTGTCCGTTTACAGGGGTTCTGTTTGCGGGGCTTATGATTAAGGACGGTAAAGCCACGTTGCTAGAGCATAACGTACGTTTTGGCGACCCTGAATGTCAGGCGATTATGATGCGTCTGCAAGGGGATTTGGTGGACATCCTGGAAGCCGCCGCGCAAGGGCGCTTGGATGAGGTCAAAGATCAGGTGAGTTGGTCGAACGATCCTGCGCTTTGCGTTGTGATGGCGGCGGATGGCTATCCGGGGAGTTATCAGAAAAATACCGTTATTTCCGGCATTGATGATGCGAACACGGTTAATGATGCCTATGTTTTCCATGCGGGAACGTCTAGGGACGAAAACGGCAATATCATCAGTGTCGGTGGGCGCGTTCTTGGCGTTACGGCGAGCGGTGACACCATCGCGAAAGCGCAGGAGCAAGCATACAAGGCGGTTGATAAAATTTCATGGGCTGAAGGGTTTTGCCGCCGTGATATTGGTTGGCGCGCGTTGAAGGCCAATGAAGAAGCGGCCTAACGCTTACTCCTAAAAAAATCTTTCAGGATTTGTCCGCATTCATCGGCCATTAATCCTTGCGCGATGTCGGGTTTATGGTGGCAGGTGGGTTGTTCGTAGAATTTTCCGCCATGGAGCACGCCGCCGCCTTTCGCATCACTCGCGCCAAAAACAACGCGTTTAATACGGGAAAACGAGATCGCCGCCGCGCACATCGCGCAAGGCTCTAGGGTAACGTACAGTGTATAATCAGGGATACGCTGTGCCCCCGCATGGTCGCAGGCCGCGCGTATCGCCAGAATTTCGGCGTGGGCGCTCGGGTCGTTGAGTTCGCGCGTTTGATTCCCCGCTTTGGCAACGATATTACCATCATTATCGACCACAACCGCGCCGATAGGCACTTCGTCGCGTCCTTTTGCGCGTTTTGCCTCTTCCATCGCGGCGCGCATAAAGCTATGGTCTTGATCTGTGAAAGGATGTTCCATGACCCAAAGTAAACACAAAGGCGAACGCATTGCAAAGGTAATGGCACGCGCGGGCGTATGTTCGCGCAGAGACGCCGAAAAATGGATTGAGGCCGGCAAGGTTGAGGTGAACGGAAAAGTTATTCAATCACCTGCATTGAACGTCACCAATAGTGATAAAATCTATGTGAATGGTAAGATTTTACCGCAAAAAGAGCCAACACGCCTATTTTTGTATCATAAACCACCGGGGCTTGTGACAACACATAAGGATGAGCGAGATCGCTCCACGGTGTTTGAAAACCTGCCTGATTTTATGCCGCGCGTGGTGAGCGTAGGGCGATTGGATTTAAACACGGAAGGGTTACTCCTTTTGACGAATGACGGCGAGCTTGCTCGTTTTCTGGAGCTACCCGAAACAGGCTGGGCGCGGCAATACCGTGTACGTGTTCATGGCAAAGTTAATCCAAAGCGCCTCGAATCCTTGAAAAGCGGGATAACCGTGGAGGGTGTACGTTATAAATCGATTGAGGCTAAATTAGAGGAAAAAGTCGCTGATCAAGCATCGGGCACAAATTCATGGATTACGATGAGTTTACGCGAAGGTAAGAACAGAGAAATTCGCCGTGTGATGGAGGCTTTGGGGCTGAATGTGACGCGTTTGATCAGAACGGATTACGGCCCTTTTACTCTTGGGAAGATGACAAGAGGCAGCGTAAGTGAAGTGAAGCCTGATGTGATGAAACATCAATTAGCGAAGTTTTTTGCGAATAAGCCTTCGGTTTCGGGCAAGCCTTCTGATAATAAAAAACACACAAATAAAAAGAAACCGTACAATAAAAAACCTTCTACAAGAAAAAGATCATGAAAATCGTATCGGGCAAATATGGTGGGCGACGTTTGATTGTGCCGAAGGATCGCTCTATTCGTCCGACGACTGATAAAGTGCGCGGCGCGGTGTTTAATATGTTGGCGTCCAGAGGGGCCGTTGATGGTGTACGTGTTTTGGACGCGTTCTGTGGTAGCGGTGCGCTTGGGCTGGAGGCGTTATCCAGAGGGGCGGATCATTGCACATTTATTGATAAATCTCGATCATCGATAGATTTAACCAAAGAGAATGCCGATGCTTTGAAGGCAACAGGGTTCTGCGATTTTAGCGTTCGGGATGCGACGAAAATGCCTGAAAATCAAGGGGACATGTACAGCCTCGTTTTTCTTGATCCGCCATATAAGAAAGATTTAATTCCTGATGTGTTGCAAAAATTGATATCCGGGCACTGGCTTGATGATGGTGCGTGGATTGTGTGTGAAAGTGAACGCCATTTTACACTGCCCGTTTTGCCAAACCTGATGAACGACCATGAAAAAATCTATGGTGATATCAAAATTACGCTCGCGCAATATTCAGGCAATAACGCCGGAATAGAGTAAAATAAGCAGACCACCGCCCAGAATAACGCGATAAACGGCAAACACCGTAAAGGTTGCGCGTTGTAGGTATTTCATCATGACAGCGAGTGCGATCCAGCCGGAAATGAAGGAAAATACAGTCGCGATTAAGGCATCAAGGCCGAGCTGTACGTCTCCATCTTTAAGCAGGCCAATACTAATGAGAGCGCCTGCGCCACTGATAGCAACCATAGCCAGCAACATGGAATAATGCGCACAATCTGTGCGGCCATAACCCAAAAATCGCCCTGCGGTCATGGTGATACCAGAGCGGCTGGTACCCGGAATAAGGGCAAGAATTTGCGCGAAGCCAATGATAATAGCGTCCTTGTAACTCATATCCTTCATTTGTTTGGTCGCGAGCGTTTTTGTGTCCGCGTACCATAGAACAATTCCGAAAATAAGCGTCATCCATGCAATCACATAGAGGGTTTTAAGCCAGTCAGGCTCAAACATGTGCAGGATTAATCCAGCGATAATGACAGGCACTGAACTGATGAGGACAAAGAGCAGTAATTTAGCATCATTTGATTGCGCTTGGCCTGTGCCAATGTCTTTTGCACCCACAAGCATACGCCAAACGTCACGGCGGAAATACAGCAGGACAGAGAATAACGTGCCGACATGCACGGCGATATCCATGGTGACGTTTTTGTCATCCCAATGGTCGCAATGATCCGTGAAGCAATGGAATAAACCCAAATGCCCACTGGAGCTTACGGGAAGAAATTCTGTTAATCCCTGTATGACAGCCAATATAATTATGTGGTATAAGATCATGGATACGCTCTGTGTAAATACGTTCATAGAGCTACTCTAAAATAGGGAAAAAGACAATGGTTTACGTGGCAGGGTTGATCGGTTTCATCGGTGGTTTTTTTGCCGGACAAATGCTTTTGCTGTTCTTGCTACGCGATGTCAGTCAGGAAGATTTACTCAATGACCCTTACATAAAAGTGAAATATGGTCTGTTGAATTGGATTATCGCAATCCTTGGCTGTTATTGCACAATATGGATGTATCAAAGATATTTTTTCGAATGAATCCTTATTTGATAAACGTATATTTATAACCTATGATATGCTTATCCAATTACCTTTGAAGGAGAATGAATATGAAGAAGTTTTTGCTCGTTGCGGCATCACTAAGCCTTTTCGGAGGTATGCAAAGTGTTTATGCTGAACCTGCCGAATCAAACGCCGAAGTTGCAGAACCACTGATGGCCGAGCATTACACATTTGACAAATCACATACGCAGATTTTGTTTTTTGTAGATCATTTGGGTTTTTCAAAATCACAAGGTGAGTTCCATGATTATGACGGGTATTTCATTTTTGATCGTGCCCATCCTGAAAATTCAATTATTGATGTTACGATCAAGACAGAATCCATAGATATGGATAGTGACAAATGGGACGATCACATGAAAAGTCCTGATTTCTTCAATGTCGAAAAATTCCCTGATATGACGTTCAAAAGCACAGCGATCGAAATT
This sequence comes from uncultured Micavibrio sp., assembly GCA_965263215.1. Lineage (GTDB taxonomy): Bacteria > Pseudomonadota > Alphaproteobacteria > Micavibrionales > Micavibrionaceae > UBA1672. The sequence continues at coordinate 268,092 of OZ253663.1, read as the reverse complement.
ACCGGTGAAAAGACGGCTAAGATCACAGGTGATTTAAAATTGCTTGGTGTCACAAAGCCCGTTGTTATGGAGACGACTTACAACAAATCTGATAAGCACCCGTTTAGTGGTAAATTCGTCAGTGGATTTTCTGCTTCAACCACAATAAAGCGCTCGGACTTTGGGATGAATTATGGTTTGCCGGGCGTTGGTGACGAAGTGAATGTTATGATTGAAGTGGAAGCATATCGCACAGAACCAGAAGAGGCACCCGCCGAAGAGCCTGCTGCGGAGTAGGCAGAGCGCAAGTTGATGTCGGACGAATCAGAAGCAGATTCATATTCTTTAATCGCCAGAATTATACACTGGTTAACAGCCCTGATTATCTTAGGGCTGTTGGTTGTTGGCACATACATGACAACAATGGATATGAGCGAACAAAAATTACAATTCTATAACCTTCATAAATCATTCGGATTACTGGTTTTGGCGTTGGCGTTTGTTCGAATCGCTTGGCATCTTATAAAGAAAAAGCCCAAAAGCTTGCCCACACATAAAAAATGGGAAAAAATACTCTCTCACGCGGTGCATGGATTTTTGTATTTGTTGCTGATCGCGATACCGATTTCCGGTTGGGTGATGTCATCTGCGGGTGATTTTAATATTAAGTTTTTCAGTTTAAACATGCCTGACATTGTTTCGAAGGATGAAAATCTTTTTAAATTGTCTCATGGGGTGCATGAAATTCTCGCTTGGGTGCTGTTGGTACTCCTGATGTTACATATTGCCGGTGCGCTTAAACATCATGTTATTGACCGTGATGAAACATTAGGGCGCATGACATGGCGTCGTATTGGAATGATTCCTGTGACGGTATTGGTATTCTTGCTGGCCGGCGTTTACGGATATATCGTTTTGGAAGCGGGGCTGAAAAAGTTTGGTGAACAAAATAGTGCGGTCAAAACATCGATAGTGGGGACATCGCAGGCAGACGAAGAAGCCAGAAACGATGAAAATGTTATTATGTCTGCCGATGGTGTACCGCAATGGCAGATTGATAGCGGCAAAAGCAATCTCACTTTTCAGGCAACACAATATGGTCAAACGTTCGATGGTTCCTTTGACTTTAATGGTGCAATATACTTTGATCCGGCCTTGTTAGACAAAAGTAATGTTAAAATTGAAATTGATATCGCATCGATAAAAACCGGCAGCGAAGATCGTGATTCTCAAGCCAGAGCAGAAGATTGGTTTAATGTTGCAACATACCCTAAGGCTGTTTTTGAGGCGGAAGAGTTTACGACAGGTCATCGCGTAAACAGCTATGAAGCAAGCGGTACTTTGACTTTACGCGGCATTACGATGCCAATTATTCTTCCGTTTGCGTTGGTTATTTCAGATAATGGTCAAGGCCAAAGCATCGCGGAAATGACCGCAACCCTTGATTTGAATAGGCTTGATTTCGGCGTAGGGCAGGGGCAATGGCAAAAAACAGGTGCGATAAGCGACAAAGTAACCATTAATATAAGCCTGCTGGCAACGCAATTGCGCGTACAAAAGTAACGTTTTTTCACAAAATACTGCTTTCATGATTGAATATTTTGCATCGTTCGATAGACTGCAATGATGCGAATCCTATATCACTTTTGGCTACAACCTTTTTCACGCAAAGTGCGTATGGCACTGACGGAAAAAAAGCTGCCGTTTGAGTTGAAAATAGAAAAGACATGGGAACGTAGAACAGAATTCCTCGCGATGAACCCTGCTGGTGATATTCCGGTGTTTATTGAGAAAGACGGGACGACGCTTTCGAACTCTCAGGTTATTTGCGAATATCTTGAAGAAGTTTATCCGGAAGTTAATCTTATTGGTCACGACCCCGTTCAGCGTTCAGAAACGCGCCGCCTTGTGAATTGGTTCGATCGGAAATTCAATACAGAAGTCACTGAAAATTTAGTGAATGAAAAATTGATGAAATCGATCTTGAATCTGGGGGAGCCTCATGGGCCAACAGTCCGCGCCGGACGCGCGAATATACATTATCATCTTGATTATATTGGTTTTTTAACAGAAAGACGCCCATGGCTTGCGGGTGATAGTTTTTCCTTGGCAGACATAACGGCCGCCGCACATTTATCATCGGTGGACTATGTTGGTGATGTGCCGTGGGAAGAGCATGAATCAGCGCGCCGTTGGTATGAAAAAATTAGTGACCGTCAAGGGTTCATAGATCTCGTGGATGAACGTGTTCCGGGGTTCGATCCGGTCAGAAATTATAAAAAAGCGGGCTAAAAAGCCTATGTTAGGTTAGGGTGTAAGGGTGATAAATAAGCATCTTTTTTGTTTTGGATATGGTTATACATGTGACTACCTTGGTCATACGCTGTCGCGTACGCAAACCCCATGGAATTTGTCGGGCACAACGCGTGATCAGGATAAAAGAAAAGAGTTAAGTGATCGTAATATTAAAACCTTCTTGTTTGATTTTGATACACCTTTGCCTGACCCTATTTATATGCTGCGTGATGTCACACATATTTTGATATCAACACCGCCCACCGACAATGGAGACCCGACATTTATCGCGCATGCGCACGATATGGTGAAATTGCCGAACCTGGAATGGATTGGGTATTTATCGACGACAGGGTCTTATGGTGATCGTGATGGTGGATGGGTTGATGAGACGTCCTATGCACGGCCATCAACCAAACGTGGATCAAGACGGTTAAAGGCAGAGGAGCAATGGCTATCCTTATTCCACAGCCACAAATTGCCAGTGCATATTTTCCGCTTGGCCGGTATTTACGGCCCCGGTCGTAGTGCGCTTGATTCCGTACGCTCTGGCGTTGCACGCCGCATCGATAAGCCCGGCCACGCTTTCAGCCGTACGCATGTTGAAGATATCGTGCAGGTTTTGAAGGCGTCCATGGATAACCCCAAGGCGGGTGAAATTTATAATGTATGCGATGACGTGCCCGCACCAAGTCATGAAGTGATTGATTATGCTTGCCAATTATTGGGAATTGAATCACCGCCTTTAATGCCTTTTGATTCTGTTTATCTGGCGCCGATCACCCAAAGTTTTTATGCCGATAATAAGCGTATCAAAAATGATAAAATTAAAAATGATCTTGGCGTTACTTTGAAATATCCTGATTATAAGGCGGGCTTGCAGGGGTGTTTAGACGCGGAAGGATATGCGGAAGAGCAAGCCGAGAGCAGCAACTCTTAGTCTCTATTATCAACTTTGTGTCTGGAATGGTAGACGTACACTGACTGTGGTTCCGATATTTACAGTTGATTCAATTTGAATAGACCCGCCATGAAGTTCGATAAGTTCTTTTGTAATCGCAAGCCCTAATCCAGTGCCTTCATGTTCGCGGGTATATTCAGATGATGCTTGTTCAAAAGGACGTAAAACAGAGGCGAGCTTGTTAGGCGGGATACCCACACCTGTATCGCAAACTTTGAAGATCAGGTAATCATTGCTTTCGTAACACTCAATCCAGACGGCGCCGTTTTCAGGTGTGAATTTAACCGCGTTGGAGAGCAGGTTAAGGAAGATTTGAATTAAAGCACGGCGATCGCCGATAATGCTTAGCGCTTCATTGTTGATTTCAAACGGCCTGATTTGTACGTTCTGTTCCGCCGCGCGGCCTTGCATCATTTCAAAACACCGATCAATAATGTCTTTGATTAAAACGGTTTCTAAATCCAGAACATGCTTTCCGGCCTCGATCTTCGACATATCAAGGATATCACTGATCAAATCCAGAAGGTGATGCCCGCTTTCCTTGATACTACTGGCATATTCCGTATATTTTTCGTTGAATATCGGGCCGAGCATTTGAGATTCAATCATTTCCGAAAAGCCAATAATTGCGTTTAAAGGCGTCCGTAATTCATGGCTCATATTCGCAAGAAAACGTGTCTTGGCTGCGTAGGCCTGTTCGGACGCATCCTTGGCGCGGCGCAATTCTTCTTCATACAGCATGCGCTCGGTCATATCTTGCATGATCCCGTAGAGTGCGATCACTTCGCCTTCCGCATTTTTTTCACAGCGACCTTCACACATCACAAACCGGATATCACCGCCCGGGCGGATCACCCGAAATTCCATGTCATAATTTTTCTCTTCAATGATGGCACGTTGAAAAACCTGTACAACGCGGCCTAAGTCACGTTTATGCACAAGGCCTGTTAACGTGTTGATGCTTGGTTTGAAGTGGTTCTGATCTACACCAAAAATACGGTAAATTTCTTCCGACCATGAAATATATTCTTCACCGATAAGCCATTGCCAGTGCCCCATACGGCCAATGGCCTCAGCCTCAGAGAGCTGCTTTTCACGGCGTTGTAAATTGCGGTGTTTTTCTTTTATATCCGTGATATCACGGCCAATGGAATAAACCTGATTGTTTTCATATTTTTGTTGCCATTCAATCCACCGTACGTGTCCGCTCGGGGTAATGATCTGCGCTTCGAAGTCTAATGTTTGGTTCTCAAGTTGGCCTTGCGCAAGACTTTGATGTGACCTGATGATATGGGATTGGTCTTCAGGTTTAAATAAATCAAAAAACGAGGATGCTTCGTCATTATGGTGTTGCTCCCCCGAAAGTTTGGCAAAGGCGTTATTGGCATGCACAATACGGCCGGAAATATCCGTGATCACCATCATATCCTGTGTCATATCAACAAATGGTGTGTATTCGTCAGAATGTTGGGTGTCTGCATGTTCTGTATGGTGTGATGAAGATTCGATGCGCGCAGCAGAGTCTTGGATACGCTCCATCAGCATATCAAGATTGTCATCGGTGCGTTCATGAAATTCATCTTCCAGCGCAGAAGCGATTAAAAACCGTCTGTTATCCGATGTTGTAATCCAGTCGAAATGAAATTCAGTCATGAATCCATTATCCTGTATATGCACATCATGCGTGCCCGCTTCAAGTTCGGACAGGGGGTCTTCATCATCGAATATTTCTTCAGGTAGCTGAATAATATCGAGTAGATGATAATGCCCGTCTGCACGAATGCCGCTTAGCTCACAAAAAGCATCATTGGCATAAACAACCGAACCTTCTTCATCCACAACGCATCTTGCCGCCTCATGCTTTTGCAGGACGTGCGGGGATAAGGGTTCATCTTGATTTATTTTTTTGCTTATGGACATAAGGAGAATCAAAGAGTTTCGAACTTTTATGATACGCAGAAAGCAAAGATTCTGACAAGTCCTTTTTCATATCACCGATACGCTAAAGGCCACCCGATTGGATGGCCTTCGCGAAAATAAACTTTATATCGTGCCTTAGTACTTAACAGAACATCCGTAAGGTGTTGTCAAAGGAACTTCAACGTCACGACCTGTTGAAAGCGCATCCAATGCTGCTAAGACAAGGTTTTTTGCGTCTTTTACGGATTCGTGTCTTGGACTTGGCTTGTCATCAATCGCACCGGCATATTCGATGTTGCCTTGTGCAGAAATAACGAACATGTGCGGTGTTGTTTTTGCCGCATATAGCTTGCCGATTTCACCACTTGAGTCAAGAATGCGTGTTGTTGCGTGCGCACTAACTTCTTCTTCGATCTTGAGGGCTTCCTCTGGCGTTACATACCCTTGCTTGCCTGGTGCTGATGAAACAATAGAGACCCAAACAACATCGTTATCCGTTGCTGTTTTTTGTGTTTTTTGCATATTGCCTGTTTCATAGTGCTTCACAACAAACGGACATTGGTGATTTGTCCATTCCAGAACAACAATTTTACCTTTTTGATCTTCAAGATTAAATTCATTGCCGTGTATATCAATCGCGGTAAAATTTGGCGCGGGTTTGCCAACATCTACGGCGGCGCGTACAGGGACACTAACCCAGCCGAGTGCGAAAGGCACGAAAGCAAAAGTCAGTAATGCGTACGTTAATTTTTTAAACATGTGTGGTCTCCTTCATTGAGTGCGTGGGGTTACTATAGTTAAGTTTAATTTATTTTCCTATTACTTCTTTTACGATTGAGGGCGTTAAAACCTGCGGTAATACTTCGGCTTCGGGCCGCATTTGTGTCATCGGATCACGCTTACCGTAATAAACGTACAGCGGCACACCATTGCGCCCAAACGAATCCAGATATTCTGTAATCATTGAATCTTGGTTGGTCCAATCGCCAATCATGTATTGAACATTTTTGTCATGAAATAGTTTTTTGGTTGAATCAATATTGATGGCGGCGGCGTGATTGATTTTGCATGTGATACACCACGCGGCTGTCATTTCAACGAAAACGGGATCATTGCCCAGTAACAAGTTGGAAAGCTCTTCTTTATCATAGGCCACGCCCATGGCGTAGTCTTTGGCGGACATATCGACACGTACGTTTTTCAATGAAGTTAATGTGAATGTCATCAGCAAAAGTGAAACAACTAAAGCCAAATGCGATAATGCGCGGGCAATGCCTCTATTTTCCAGATAGTAAAGCCAGACACTAAAGGCGATCGCAAGTAAACCGAGCAGAGCCCATAAAACGCCTTCTGATCCTGCTTGTTGACTTAATACCCAGATTAGCCAGATTGCGGATGCGAACATCGGAAATGCGAGAAATTGTTTGAATGTATTCATCCATGCGCCGGGGCGGGGTAACAGGTGGCGCGCGGCAGGCACGAATGCCAAAAATAAATAGGGTAGGGCCAAACCAAAACCGAGTGTTGCAAAAACACTCAGGCTAACGATTGCGGGCTGTGTGATGGCAAAGCCCATTGCAACCCCCATAAAGGGTGCGGTACATGGTGTTGCTACGACTGTGGCCAAAACGCCAGTGAAAAAGCTGCTGCCGTAAGATTGTCCTTGTGTCAGTTTATTACCAACATTGCCCAATCGGGTGCCAAACTCGAAAAAACCCATCAAATTTAAGCCAACAGCGAACAGCAAATAAGCCAAGGCCGCAACGATGATCGGGTTTTGAAGTTGAAAGCCCCAGCCAATCGCTGCGCCGGCTTCTTTTAGAATAATCAAGGCTGCGCCGACAGCTAGAAAACTTAAAACCACGCCAAGTGTATAGGTAATACCGTGCAATTGCGCCTGCGTATTTTCTTTGTCTTTCATTTTTACAAGGCTGAGGACTTTCATGGACAAAACAGGGAAAACGCAGGGCATTAAGTTGAGGACCATACCGCCAAGTAAGGCCAGATAAAGTGCGCTGAACCATGTAACCGAATTATCGGGCTTGGTGTCGGTTAGGTCTGGTATAAGATTGTTTTGTTTAACTGCGGGTGCGTTGCCTTTATTGACTGAGACTGGCGTGGCAGAATTCTCGGCGGGCTTCGCACTGATGATGTATCCAACATTCTGTCCGATCTCACCTTTAATAACGAAAAGCCCCTGTATGTGTTCTAAATCTTTAATAGGTTGGTCACCACGCTCATGTTTGATAACGACACTTCCATCCTGCACTGCGGCGTCAGGTAAGGCGGCGTGGTTGATGATGCCCCAATCATGCGGAAAGAAATCGGCATTATCACTGGTCGCACCATTAAGAACGTTACGATCCTCCGGTGTCAGAGATAAATGCAGGCGATCATCGGCTTCGTGGAAAAAGAATTGCCCTTTGATTGTTTTGGGCAATTTTTGTTCTGCCTTGTTTATAAGCTCGGCGTGATCAGTATCCAAATTATCCGGATTGTTTAAATGAACGACGATTGTATCGGATTCCGGGATACAAATTTCATTACAGACCAAAAGGTCAAGCTGTGCTTCCAGATCAATTTTACCTTCGGGAAGGGTGTCGGGTACGGTTAGTGTTTGGATAAGTGTGACAGAGTCGTAATATCCGTAATTTACAAGGATATCGTATGATATTTTATCCGGTGTTGGCCATTTAATGTCAGATATTTCAAAGTCTTCAGGAAGTTTCCAATCGATTTTAACAGGCAATCCTGAATCGCCGGGATTGCGCCAGTAAACATGCCAATGCGGCGCGAGGTTTACAGTCGTTGCGATGCGTATGTCTTCACCTGGCTTAATGGCGCTATGCTCAGGGAATATGGTGACGCTTGTATAGCGTTCTTCCGCTGGCGATTGTGGGTCAAAGGCATTGGCAGGCTGTGCTATAAGCACAAGCAATGCCACCATCGTTAATACAAAAAGTATGAGACTTTTTAGGTGTAGTGCACGTAAATGATATTCCATTATGGGTTAATCCCTTACTATTCTTAATAAGACATATACATATATAGTATAGCCTTGAAAATATATATGGTGCTATTCGGGAGTTCTTGATTTTTGTTACAGCATTGCAGAGAATAAAATGAAATATTTTTAACCTTTTGTGTTTTTTCAAAAAAGAAAGTAACAAAATGAGCGAAGCTTTATGGTCACCCTCCGATGAGCAGATAAAATCATCCAGATTATATGATTTTATGACCCATGTTGAAACACGTACAGGCCAAAAATATAGTGATTACAATGGGCTGTGGGAGTGGTCTTGTGAAAATAAAGACATTTTCTGGGATTGCGTGTGGGATTTTTGCGGGGTTTTGGGAGATAAGGGCGATGTCATTTTCGATGATAATGATGGTCAAATGTTTGGAGCGCAGTTTTTTCCTGATTCACGTTTGAATTATGCTGAAAATCTTCTGGAGAACTACGATGCGGCTAATCTTTCGTTTGTTTCAATGATTTTTCGCGATGAAACAGGCGCAGAAGCCAGTATGACGCGCGCGGAATTATTGGGGCAGGTCTCAAGGTGGCAACAAGCCATGAAAGAGTGCGGTGTTGGTGAAGGTGATCGTGTGGCTGGATATATGCCCAATATGATGGAGACGATTATTGCCACATTAGCGGCCACATCATTGGGTGCAATTTGGTCATCGGCATCACCAGACTTTGGTGTACAAGGGGTTTTGGATCGATTTGGCCAAATTAAGCCGAAATTGCTGATCACGGTGGACGGGTATCATTATAATGGTAAAGTTATTGATGTTCTGGAAAAAGTTAAGCGGATCACACCACAAATAAGCGGATTGCAGAAAACGATTATAGTGCCCTTTGCGGGATCACAAACAGAGATATCAGAGATAAAAAATAGCATTACGGCGGAAGAGTTCATTGCGCCATATCAATCGACGGAGATTTCATATAACCGCGTTGCATTTAATCACCCTTTATTCATTATGTTCTCATCGGGAACAACGGGTGTGCCCAAATGTATTGTGCATGGGCATGGCGGAACGCTACTGCAACACCTGAAGGAACATCAATTACAATGTAATATAAAGCCGCAGGATAATGTATTTTATTTCACCACTTGCGGATGGATGATGTGGAACTGGTTGATCAGTGGTTTGGCGAGTGATGCGGTTTTATTGCTGTATGACGGATCGCCGTTTTATCCTGATGGTAATGTTTTGTGGGACTACACATCAAAATATGGGTGTACGCTTTTCGGGACATCGGCAAAATATATTGAGGCCATGAACGCGCATAGTCTATCGCCGTCAAAAACGCATGATTTGTCAGCATTACGAACGCTAACCTCTACGGGCTCGCCGCTTGTGCATGCCAGTTTTGATTATATTTATAAGCACATTAAATCAGACTTACACGTGGCCTCAATCTCTGGTGGCACTGATATTGTGTCGTGCTTTATGTTGGGTAATCCCATATCACCAGTCTATCGGGGTGAAATACAGGGTGCAGGGCTTGGTATGGCGATTGATGTTTTTGATGACAACGAACAATCTGTTTCTCAGGGGGCAGGCGATCTTGTCTGCACGCAGGCATTTCCCTGCATGCCGGTATCGTTCTGGAATGATGAAAACGGCGATAAGTATAAATCCGCTTATTTTGATCGGTTTGATAATATATGGGTGCATGGCGATTGGGTCGAAAAAACCGAACATGGCGGCTACATCATTCTCGGGCGTAGTGATGCCACCCTTAATCCCGGTGGTGTACGTATCGGAACGGCAGAGATTTACAGGCAGATCGAAAAAATAGAAGCCATCCAAGATTCTGTTGTCATCGGGCAGGACTGGGAAGGCGATGTGCGCGTTATTTTGTTTGTGATCATGCAAAAAGGATGGGCGCTGGATGATAATTTGATAAAGGAAATTAAGACAGCCATCAGAAAGGGCGCATCTCCACGCCACGTGCCTGCAAAAGTGATCGCCGTTACGGATATACCGCGCACGAAAAGCGGTAAAATTACTGAAATAGCAGTGCGGGATGTTGTGATGGGAAGATCAATCAAAAACGTGGAAGCACTCGCGAACCCTGAGAGTTTAGAGCTGTATAGGAGCATCGAAGCGTTAAACACGTAAAAAAATCTTGCAAAAAAAGCAACTTGGTGTTTTTCTGGAAGTGTTATGAATAAAAACGTATTTGAAATCGTTGATCTGCAAGGCCGTGCCGTTATGGTTCAGGCAAGCGCAGCAGTGGCGGCAGCAAATGCGGCGGGCGTGTCCCGCACATAACAGCCCATAGCGCGAACGCTGCGCACCCCATCAAAAAAGAAAAACTATAACGAAGGATACGAAATTTTTATTTTCGCTTGTCCTGATATGAAAAATGAGCATTAACTATGAAAACATTTGAAAGAACACAAGATATGCCACTGGAAAATAACCAGACCATTAATGAAATAAATGATGATAATAAGCCGGAGCAAAAATTCCGTCCGGTATTGCATGCCTTGACGGCGAATCCGGGTGCGGAAATGATGGATTATGCGCGGGGTAAGGGTGATATCATCACCCTTGGGCAAGGTGAAGGCGATGCGCCGACACCGGATTTTATCTGTGATGCCACAATTCAGGCAATGAAAGACGGGCGTACGTATTATGGGCAGGTCCTCGGTAGCCCTGAGTTACGCCAATCTCTATCCGATTACTATGATCGTATATATGATTTAAAAATCCCTGACAGCCGTATTTTTGTGACATCTTCCGGCTCTACGGCTATGCATTTGTCATTGGCGGCATTGGTCGATAAAGGTGAAGAAGTCATTGCCGTGACGCCGATTTGGAAAAATTTGATTGGTGCGATTGAGCTGACACAAGCCGATACCAAGCAAGTGTCTCTAGATTATATCGATGATCAGTGGCGATTGGATTTGGATAAATTGTTCAGTGCGGTAACGGACAAAACCAAAGTTATTCTGATGGTAACGCCATCTAATCCAACAGGATGGACGGCGACGCATGATGAGTTGCGCGCGGTGCTTGATTTCGCCCGCGAGCGCGGAATTTGGGTGTTGTCCGATGAAGTCTATGGGCGCCTTGTCTATGAAGGTGTACGTGCTCCAAGTTTCCTTGATGTTGCGCAAGATGATGATTTATTACTCGTCGTGAACAGCTTTTCAAAAAGTTGGGCCATGACGGGGTGGCGTTTGGGCTGGATTGTCGGGCCGCATGAGGCCGAGGATAAAATCCGTGATGTGGCATTGTACAATAAGCTTTGTCCGCCATCCTTCACACAGTTCGGCGCGATGGCCGCATTGGAACATGGTGAGGATTTCTTGAAGAGCCAACTTGATCTCTGGCGGTCTAACCGTGATTTGGTGGTTGAGCGTTTCAAGAAAATGGGCAATGTTCATATGTCTTACCCCGCCAGTACGTTTTATGCGTTCTTCAAGGTAGAGGGTGAGGATGACTGCATCGCGCTCACCAAACGCCTCATTGACGAAGCGGGCGTACTGCTTTCCCCCGGCTCGGCATTCGGAACGGCGGCGAAGGGATATATTCGCCTTTGTTTTGCGGTGTCGGAAAAACGCCTGACCGAGGCACTCGATAGGATTGAACGCGTGATCGCATGAAGACAATCGGCATTATTGGCGGTTTAAGTCCGGAATCAACAATTCTGTATTATCAGGGAATTAACGATGGCGTACGCGCCCGACTGGGTGGTCATCACTGCGGGCGTGTTTTGCTTAATTCCTTAGACTTTGGTGAGTTCGTAAAACTAAAGGAAAAAGGGGATTGGGCAACACAGAGCCGCCTGTTGTGTGACGCCGCAAAAAGTCTTGAAAAAGCAGGTGCGGACTTCATCATTTTGGCAACAAATACCATGCATAAAATGGCCGATGACATTGAATCGAGTATTCATGCACCGTTTTTGCACCTTGCCGATGCGACCGCGGAAACCATAGAGAGTCAGGCTATACAATGCGTTGCGTTACTGGGTACGCGCTATACGATGGAGCTTGATTTTTATAAAGGTAGGCTGGAAGCCAAAGGCATCAAAGTTTTGGTGCCGAATGAGGCGGGTATAAAAGACGTACACGACATCATTTATGATGAATTATGTAGTGGCATCGTAAGGTGTGAATCTCGCGCCAGATATGTTGAAATTATCAACGAGCTTAAACAGCAAGGGGCGCACGGTGTTATTCTGGGTTGCACGGAAATCACGATGTTGATCAAGCCTGATGATGTTGATTGCACAGTGTTTGATACGACGGAAATTCACATAGAAAAGGCTTTGGAATATATGTTTGATGAGGAGGGAGTATGCGCGGCTATTTCGGCATAGGGGTTGAAGAAATCAGTAAGGAGCAGAATGTCGGCACGATTGTGCGCTCTGCCCATTCATTTGGCGCGAGCTTCTTTTTCACCATCAAGCCTGATGTTGATGTGGACGCCATGCGTACCACTGATACGTCTGATGCGTTTGAACATTTGCCTTATTATCAATATGAAAATCCGCAGGCATTAAAGCTTCCGATGGAATGTACGTTGGTTGGGATTGAGTTTGTCGAGGAATCGATAGAATTGCCAAGCTTTCGCCACCCTATGCGCGCGGCCTATATCTTTGGCCCTGAAATGGGCAGCCTATCCGCGCCTGTTGTCGAGCAATGCCATCACGTTGTTAAAATACCCATGAAGTTTTGCGTGAATGTCGGCGTTGCCGCTGCGATTACGATGTATGATCGTATGATTTCCCTCGGGCGCTTTGCCGAGCGCCCGGTCAGACCAGGAGGCCCGCTTCTGGAAGACCTAAGGCCGCAAAACAAAACAACCATGCGGCGTATCGTTAAAAAGAAAAAGTAATCTAACGCTTTTCATTAAACCTGATAGTCATTATCGGGTGTCTTGTGCGGCAGATCAGATATTTTTCCGCCGCCGATAATCAGACGTACACCGCGTTGTTTATTAACATAGGACAACAACCAGCGCAGCCCGACAATAAAGCGGTTCTTAAAGCCGATCAGGAAGTATATATGGGTGACGCACCACATAACCCATCCGAAAAAGCCACTAACCTTAAATCCATTTATATCCCCAATGGCGCGATTACGCCCGATCGTGGCCATAGAACCGTAATCTTTATATTTAAAGGCGCTGCGTTTATTGTTTTTGGTACGTTTAAGTAAGTCATTTGCGACATATTCGCCCATTTGTTTTGCGACCGGCGCGATGCCCGGAAGGGGATGTTCTGCGCCTTCGGGCACGAAGTGTGCAGTATCGCCGATTATATAGATATCTTGATTATCAGGAACAGTAAGGTTGTTATCGACAATAACACGGCCTGTTCGATCCGTTTCCGCATTCAGCCATTTACCGGCAGGGGATGCCTGAACACCCGCCGCCCATATAATGGTTCGCGCGGGCAAGGTCTCTTCGCCAAAACTAACAAAGCCAACCTCTATGTTTTTAACCATAGCATCAAGACGGATTTCTACGCCGAGGCTTTCAAGCTGCTTTCGTGCCTTTTGCGATAATGTTTCATCAAAGCCCATCAATATGCGCGGCGCGGCATCAACCAGAATAATGCGCGCAGATTCAGGTGTAATGTGATGAAAGTCCCCTCTGAGTGTTTCATTCGCGAGCTCTGCTATAGCGCCGGCAAGCTCTACACCCGTTGGGCCTGCGCCAACAATTACGAAATTAAGATAGGCTTTGCGATCATCTTCGGTTTCAGCCATCTCAGCTTTTTCGAAAGCCGTGAGAACGCGCTGGCGAATTTCACGGGCATCTTCTATTGTTTTAAGACCAGGCGCAAATTCAGACCATTCATCTTTTCCGAAATAGCTGTGTCGCGCGCCCGTCGCGATAACCAAATAATCATAGGAGAATTCACGCCCGTAAATTGTACGCACAATTTTCTTGTCTTGGTCAATTTCGTTTATTTCATTCATGTAAACGGCGACATTGTTAGCTTTTCGCATTATTTGGCGGATGGGCATGGCGATTTCTGCGGCCGTTAACGCGGCAGTAGCAACCTGATACAGCAGGGGCTGGAATAAATGGTGGTTGTGTTTATCAATCAAAGATACATCTACATCTTTGTTGGCAAGAGATTTTGCGACGGATAATCCACCGAATCCTGCACCGATAATGATGACGCGAGGTCTTTTTGTTTCAGCCATTTTTCAAAACTTATGTTTGTGAGATTAAAACGCAGGGGGAGGCTTTACGCCGCAGTCCAGCCGCCGTCAACAGTAATATCCGTTCCGGTAATATTTTCGGCGGTGTCGGAGCATAAAAAAAGTGCGATCCCTGAAATTTGCTCTACGGTCACGAATTTCTTTGTCCATTGTGCCTTCAGTAAAACATCATTTACAACTTCATCTTCTGTGATTCCGCGCGCCTTGGCGGTATCAGAGATTTGGCTTTCAACCAGTGGTGTGAACACATAACCCGGGCAAATGGCATTGCACGTAATATTATCTTCTGCGACTTCCAGTGCGATGGTTTTAGTGAAGCCCAAAATACCGTGTTTGGCGGTGACATAAGCACTTTTATACGGTGATGCGACAAGGCCATGCGCAGAGCACATATTGATGACGCGCCCCCATCCCGCCTCTCTCATGCCTGTGATGGCGGCTTGTGTTGTATGAAAAGCGGAGGACATATTAATCGCGATGATCGCATCCCATTTGGCGGGGGGGAAATCTTCAACAGGGCAAACATGCTGAATGCCTGCATTATTAACGAGGATATCAATATTTCCGAATTCTTCTTCTGCCTCTTTAACCATGGCCGTAATTTCATCAGGCTTGGTCATATCCGCGCCGTTATAAATGGCCTTAACGCCTGCGAATTCTAAACCTTTACGCTCTTCCTCAATCTTGTCGGCATCGCCGAAACCGTTCATGACAATGTTAATGCCTTTATCGGCAAACCCTTTGGCGATGGCGAGGCCGATACCACTGGTTGATCCTGTAATCAGAGCCGTTTTTCCCTTAAGCGACATGACGTTGTTCCCTGTAAATTGTTTAACATCGGTATCATATCCAAAATACAGAAAATGAAAACCGGATTTTTTAATAAAACCAACGCTGTATCTTTGTGCATCGCACAGTATTTTATTACGAGTTTATGCGTGAAAGACCCTAGACCGAATGATTTTTTGTCTCTAATATGCGATGCATAAATAACGATCCAAAGCGGTACATATCCTATGACAAAATCAAAAAAAGAAATGAACCTTCTGCTCGAAGATGCGCGGAAGGCGTTGCCTGCAAAATCCCCGGCCGGATTGAATAAAATGCTGGAGATATTATGCGGTAAAATGATCGAAGACGATCTGGAGTTTTTTGATCCGCAATTATTGGCCGCGATGGCAATGTCGCATTGGGAAATGGCGAAGGAGCGTACTAAGGGGGAGCCGGATCTTCGTATCTATTGCCCCGATACGGAAGAGGGAAAATGCCGTAAAACTGTCATTGATATCGTCAGTGATGATTTGGCATTCTTGGTTGATTCAGTTGCGGCAGATATTAACAAAAATAACCTTTTGATCGGCATTTTGATCCATCCGAATATTTATACATCTTACGATAAAGATGGTAATTTGAAGGATATTAAGGCGAAATCAGAAAAAGGATATTACCGTCAGGCGCATATCCATGTGCAAATCCATGAAACATTATCGGATGAAGCCATTAAAGATTTGCAAGAGGGGCTATATACGGTTCTGGATGATGTTTTTCACGCGAACAAAGACTGGAAACCTATTCTTGCCAAGCTTAAAGAATCCGCAGAAGACTTAAACACGGCCAGAACAAACAGGCCGGCTGCCGAAATTCAAGAGCATTGTGCGTTTTTAGATTATTTGTATGACAATAACTTTACTCTTCTGGGCTATCGTGAATATGCGTTTATTGAGGGTAAAAACGGTGTACGAAGCAGAACGATTAAAGGCTCTAGCCTCGGTTTGCTGCATGATGATGTGTCCCCCGCTTATATCCAAGAATCAGAGGAGGGATTGCCGCGTAACCTTCAGGAACTCCGTCGTAATTTGCCGCCTGTTTCGATATCAAAGACCAATCGACTTTCAACAGTTCACAGGCGTGTGCCAATGGATTGTGTTGCCATTAAGATTTACGACGAAAAAGGCAATGTCGTTGGTGAAAAACTATTCTTGGGCTTGTTCACATCGGTGACATATTCCCGAAGCGTAGGTGATGTACCTTATTTGCGCGTTAAAGTTGAAGAAGCGATGGAAGAGTCCGGTTACATTGAAGGGACACATGATGCCAAGGCTTTGCGCCATATTCTGGAGAAATACCCGCGCGATGAATTATTTCAAATTGAAACAGATGAACTTTTAAGAATTTGCCGCAATATTATCCGCCTGCAAGAGCGTCAGCGCATTGCGTTGTTCTTGCGTGCTGATCCTTTTGGTCGTTATATTTCTTGCCTTGTTTACATACCGCGTGATCGTTTCGGTACAAAGCTTAGAAAAGATATTCAGGCAATTTTGGAAGAAGAAACAAACGGTGTTTGTTCGAATTTCTACACAACATTGGATGATTCCGTATTTGCGCGTGTGATGTTCGTGATCAATGTCAGTCAGAAAAACCCGCCGAAAATTGCACCGAGACGCATTGAAAAGCGTCTGCGTGATGCAGGGCAAACATGGGCGGAAAGGTTGACGCAGGCTCTCACGAATTCTTATAGCGATGATCAGAAAATCACTGATTTTACCTTGCGTTATGCGGATGCGTTTCCTGTTCCCTACACAATGAATTACAAAGCGCATCAATGCGTGTTTGATATTGAAAAGATAGAAACTGCCTATTCTGAAAATCGTGTGGTGCTCGATCTTTATCGTCCGAATGATATGGACCTAAAACAGATCCGTCTGAAGGTATTCCACGTCGGTGCGCCTGTGACATTATCGGAAGTGATGCCGATTTTGGAAGATATGGGGCTGCGCGCAGTCGCGGAATTGCCGTTTGAGATTACGCCGAAAGGCCGCGATCAGTCGATATGGATTCATGATTTCCTTCTGGAGACACCTGAAATAGAAGATTTCGTTGTCATTAATAACGTCAAGGAAAACTTCGAAAAAGCGTTCGTAAGGATTTGGTATAATCAGGTCGAGAATGACGGGCTTAATCGTTTGGTTCTCAGTGCCAATATGAACTGGAAAGAGATTACGATTTTGCGTGCCTATGTACGCTATATCAAACAGCTCCGCTTCCCGTTCAGCCGCAGCTATATTGAAAAAGCCATCACGGAAAACCCGAAAATCAGCCGTGTTTTGATTGATATGTTTAAGGCTTATCATGATATGGCCAACGGTGCGGAATCAGAAAACCTTGTGGCTGGCTGTGCCGTTGCAATGGATTATGAGTTG
Source organism: uncultured Micavibrio sp. (assembly GCA_965263215.1). GTDB lineage: Bacteria > Pseudomonadota > Alphaproteobacteria > Micavibrionales > Micavibrionaceae > UBA1672. The sequence continues at coordinate 250,537 of OZ253663.1, read as the reverse complement.
GAGAAAGTTGATTCCAGTGATTATGACCGTATCTTGCGTTCAATCATGACGTTGGTGCAGGCAACTTTGCGCACAAATTATTATCAGCGCGGAGAAGATGGGAAATCAAAACCGTATTTATCCATGAAATTCGATAGCGGAAAAATTGCATTCATGCCAAGGCCACGACCTTTCCGTGAGGTTTTTGTGTATTCACCTTTGGTTGAGGGGATTCATCTGCGTGGCGATAAAATTGCACGTGGTGGTATTCGTTGGTCTGATCGTCATGAAGATTATCGCACCGAGGTGCTTGGCTTGATGAAGGCGCAAATGGTGAAAAACTCTGTGATTGTGCCGATGGGTTCTAAGGGTGGGTTTGTTGTTAAAACACCAACGAATAGCCGCGAAGAGTTTATGAAAGAGGGCGTTGAATGTTACAAAACCTTTATTCGTGGATTGTTGGATATTACGGACAACCAAAAAGGTAAAAAGATTATCCCGCCTAAAGATGTTGTGCGCCGTGATGGTGATGACCCGTATTTGGTTGTGGCCGCAGATAAAGGGACGGCGACGTTTTCTGACATTGCAAATGGCTTGTCACAGGAATATAAATTCTGGCTCGATGATGCATTTGCCTCTGGTGGATCTGCCGGATATGACCATAAGAAAATGGGTATTACTGCGCGCGGTGCATGGGAATCAGTGAAGTATCACTTCCGTTTATTCAATCACGACACTCAAAACCAACCTTTCGACGTTGTCGGTGTTGGCGACATGGCGGGGGATGTTTTCGGTAACGGTATGCTCCTGTCCGAGCATATTCAGTTAATCGGTGCGTTTAACCATATCCACATTTTCTGTGATCCTGAACCGGATGCAGCAAAGTCATTCAAGGAGCGTAAGCGTTTGTTTGAAAAGGTTGCCGGGTGGGATCAGTATGATGAAAAGTGTCTTTCTAAAGGCGGTAAAATTTTCAACCGTAGCGATAAAATGCTGACGCTTACGCCCGAAATCAAGAAACGGTTCGACCTAACGAAAGATAAGGTCACACCGAATGATTTGATTGTCGCGATGTTAAAATCGCGCACAGATTTACTCTGGTTTGGTGGTATTGGCACGTACATTAAGTCTACTAAGGAATCGAATGCTGATGCAGGCGATAAGGCCAATGACGCTTTGCGCATTAATGGTGCAGACGTACGGGCGAAAGTGCTCGGTGAGGGTGCGAACCTTGCAATCACGCAGCTCGGCCGTATTGAAATGGCTGAACGTGGTGTGGCGATGAACACCGACTTCCTTGATAACTCGGCGGGTGTTGATTCATCTGACCACGAGGTGAATATCAAAATTCTTCTCAGCGATGTGATGAACCAAAAAGATCACAACATGGATATCAAGTCGCGTAATAAGCTGCTTGAGAAAATGACCGATGAGGTGGCGGAACACGTTTTACGTCATAATTATCAGCAGGCACAAGCCATATCCGTCATTGAAATGCAGGCGCATGAAAATTTACAGGCACATGATGCGTTCATTAAATATATGGAACGTACACAGGGCCTAAGTCGTGAAATAGAAGGCTTGCCCGATCAGGAAGTGATTGAAAAACGCCTGCGTACGGGTAAAGGTCTGACAAGGCCGGAGCTTTGTATTCTTTTGGCGTATGCGAAAATAAATCTAACCAAAGACTTACTGGCGACGGATATTCCAGATAATCCGAAAATGAATTATTGGGTAATGGATTACTTCCCCAAAATTCTGGGCAAGCGTTACGAAGTAGAAATTCTTCGTCACCGTCTGAAGCGTGAAATTGTTGCAACCATGATGGCAAGTTCCTTGGTAAATCGTTTGGGGCCGACATTCCTGCAATCTCGTATGACGAAGACCGGATCAACGGTTGAGGAAATTACACAAGCCTATCTGATTGTTCGTGATGCCTTTGGTTTACGTCATTTGTGGGACATGATCGAAGAAATGGACGGCAAAGTCCCCGCACAAGTTCAATTGAAAGCTATGCAAGAAATTGAACATCTTGCGACGCACGGTATTACGTGGTTCTTAACACGCCTTGGTCGTGAGATGGATATTGATGCCGACGCGAAGGAATTTAGTGACGGTATTAAGGAGTTGTCAGAAAATTTACATGAATTGGTAACGGATGATCTGAAAATCGGTATCCAACAACGTGAGGAAGCCTCCATACGTGATGGGATTGCAAAGGATTTGGCGCATAAAATTGCCCTGATGCCTGTTTTGACATCGGCGTGTGACATTATCCGTATATCTTCTGAGCAAGGCACGCACCTGAAAAACACGGCGCGTACGTATTTTGAACTGGGTGAGCGTTTCCATCTCGATTGGTTGCGTCAGAAGGTTAAATACCTGCCGCACGAAGATCACTGGCAGAGCGAAGCCGCAAACGGTCTGATGGGGCAGCTATACGAATCTCAGGCTGGTATGACGATGCGTATTTTACGTGACGTGAACGGCAAGGGTAAGAAGGCGCCAAAGGGCTCTTCTCTGGTTGATCTTTGGGTCGAAAAGCATGGCAGCCACTTTAAACAGCTCGATAGCCTGTTCGTTGATCTAAAGCGTGCGGGAACGGTTGATTTGCCGATGCTGACGGTGGCGGAACAACGCCTGCGCAGTTTGTATAGTAATTAGATCAAAAAAGAGTTTTTTGAACGACGCTTAGGCTAGATAATGGTTGAATTATCTCAAGTAAACGAAACATTCGTTAATCATAATTGCGTTCATTCTATTCATGTTGAGATAGATGGTCAGAATTTAAAGTACGACCTTACTCTAAAGCTAGGTGTTAATGAGCGCTTTGAAGAAGGCACTATTGTAATTAAATTTTACGATATTAGTGATTTAGAGCTTACGGCTGATGCTGGTGGTTTGGTTCAGTTTATGCATTTAGAAATAGTAACATTTGATCGTGGCCATGACCGTGTGCGTTATCAGATTTCTGATCGTGAAAATAGCTTGATATCTTTTAAATTCTATTCCTTTGAACTGTTATAAAATTTATTTACAGACACGCCAGTAAAATCAGCAGCCCCGCGTTACGGTTTGATTTAAATACTCTGAGGGAGCTTTCGTGGTTGTCGGGCGTCCATGTCATGATTTGCCCCGTAAAATGAACGGCGAGGCCAATTAAGGCAATGCCTGAAAGTAATGATACATTGTTGCCAATAAAAACTGCTCCAGCAGCTAAAATAAAAGATACAAGGTAGAATATGGAGACCCATCTCTTGCCATTATCCTTGAATTTCAAGGCCGTAGACTTCACGCCGATCAGCGCATCATCATCTTTATCCTGATGCGCGTAGATGGTGTCATAGCCAATCGTCCAGAGGATTGCGCCGAGATAAAGCAGAATCGCGGGCGTACCTAACCCTCCCGCAATCGCGCTCCACCCCATCAACGCGCCGAAATTAAAGGTCAGTCCCAAAAAGGCTTGCGGCCACCACGTCACACGCTTCATAAGAGGGTAGGAGATAATCAGCGGGATGGTGATAAACCCCATAATAATGGTGATGAGATTAAATTGTAGCAAAATAGCCAACCCACAGAGCAATAACCCCGCCAGAAACATAACCGCATGTTTCACTGAAATCTGACCGCTTGCAATTGGGCGGGTTTGGGTGCGCTCCACCAGTTTATCAATATCACGATCCCACAAATCATTAATCACACACCCCGCGCCGCGCATAATCACCGCGCCGATGGTAAACAGAAAAATGATATATAATGTACCCGCCGTTATCTGCGCCAAGCCGCCGGAGGCCAAGGCAATCCCCCATAAAGACGGGAGCAGCAACAGCCATATCCCGATGGGTCTGTCCAGTCGCATCACATAGGCGTACGGTTTGAAATGCTCTGGAAGAAATTTCTCTATCCACGCAAGTCTCTTGATATCGGTGTATGTTTTCGTATCTACTGTGTTTGTCATGACAGATCATATATACAAGCATCCGCGCCTATACCTCAATGCACCTTTTGAACAAAACGGGGTTATCCCGCTTGAACAGGGCCAGGCGCATTATCTGCGCAATGTCTTGCGCAAAGGTTCGGGCGAACAGTTGCGCGTGTTTAACGGTAAGGATGGCGAATGGCTTGCGCGCATTGACACAATCGGGAAAAAGGGTGGTGATATCATTCTGGATGATTGCACAAGGCCGCAGACCAAGGCAGGCGCGGCGCGGTATCTTTATTTCTCCCCCATTAAAAAGGAGCGCATGGCCTTTTTGATTGAAAAGTCGGTGGAACTTGGCGTGACGGATTTGCACCCCGTCCTGATGAGCCGCAGTGTTATGCGAAAAGTTAATGAGGAGCGTATGAGCGCCCATATTATAGAGGCCGCCGAACAATCAGAGCGTTTGGATATTCCCGTTCTGCACCCTCTTCAAACCCTTTCTGAGGTTATGATGGGGCGGAATGTAGATGTACCTTTATATGCGTGTTTGGAGCGTAATGATCAAACTAAACCGATCTCATTTTACCCGATGAAGGAGGACGCGGCCTTTCTGGTGGGGCCTGAAGGTGGATTTGATAACGATGAAATGGCCCGTATTGTAGCGCATGAAAACGTTAAGCCTATTGGGTTGGGCGATGCAATATTACGTGCGGAAACGGCTTCTGTTGCGTGTTTGTCATATGCGGCATTTATATCCTTGTGCGAAACTTAAAAAAATTGACGAAATGCCCCTGTTCAGGCTTGCGTTTTGGATGATATGTTTATATCTATAGTCCGAATTTCCTTGTGAGGAATTTTCATATTTACTTTATAGAGTATTTAAAAACAACAAACATATAGCGTGAATGTTATGAAATTAAAATTGTGGTCGGTTTTGTTTGCAATCGCGGGAGCTGTCTTGTTCCTGTCATCTCCTGTTTTGGCGCAAGCCGTGGATTGGGGGATGGATCTTCAGCCTTCGGCAACATCATCTAAAGACCGCATTCATGAATTTCATAATATGTTGCTGATTATCATTACGGCAATCACAATTTTTGTTTTGGTGCTCTTGATATGGGTTGTTATACGTTACAATAAAAGAGCGAACCCAAAACCTTCGAACGTCACGCATAATGTATTGTTAGAGATTGTCTGGACAATCGTTCCGGTAGTTATCCTGATTATTATCGCTGTACCGTCTTTTAAAATTCTATATGAAAATGACAAAATCACCGAGCCTGAAATGACCCTGAAAATCACAGGGTATCAATGGTATTGGGGGTATGAGTATCCTGATCATGATGGCATTGCCTTTAATTCTTACATGGTGCCGACCGAAGAATTAAAGTCGGATCAGAAAAGATTATTGTCTACAGATAATGTCGTTGTTTTACCTGTGGACACTGATATTTCAATTCTTGTGACGGCCAATGATGTTATTCACGCATGGGCGGTGCCTGCCTTTGGTATAAAGATTGATGCCGTACCGGGGCAAACAAATGAAACATGGTTCCGTATTCATAAGCCCGGCATATATTACGGTCAATGTTCTGAAATTTGCGGAAAAGATCATGCTTTTATGCCTATTGAAATTCATGCCGTTTCCAAAGAGGAATTCAAAGCATGGGTAGAAAAAGCAAAAGAAGAATTCGCGGTAAATGATTACCAGATTAAATCAAACGCGCCGATCAAGCTGACGGCTTTGGTGCAATAGTAAGAGAATAAAACGGAAAGAGAGACAAGATATGGGTGACCACGACCACAAGCCCGGATTTTTTGAACGCTGGTTCATGTCGACCAACCATAAGGATATCGGTACGCTGTATATTATCTTTGCGATTTGCGCGGGTATAATTGGCGGATTTTTCTCTATGGTTATGCGTCTGGAACTTGAAGAGCCAGGCGTGCAGTACCTTCTGACAACTGCGGGTGAGCCTGATGGTCATTTGTGGAATGTTATTATCACCGCGCACGGATTAATCATGGTTTTCTTCGTGGTTATGCCCGGTCTTATCGGTGGTTTCGGTAACTGGTTTGTGCCGCTTATGATTGGCGCGCCTGATATGGCGTTCCCGCGTTTGAACAATATTTCTTTCTGGCTGATTGTGCCTGCATTCCTTTTACTTCTTGGGTCTGCTTTTGTTGGCGGAGGCGCGGGTACGGGATGGACCATTTATCCGCCGTTATCGGGGGCGCTGGGGCATTCCGGTATGGGGGTAGATATGGCGATCTTTGCCCTGCACTTGGCGGGGGCGAGTTCCATCCTAGGTGCGGCGAACTTCATTACAACAATTTTCAATATGCGTGCACCGGGCATGACATTGCATAAAATGCCTTTATTTGTTTGGGCGATGTTGGTGACATCCTTCTTGCTTGTGCTGGCCGTACCTGTCCTTGGTGGCGCGATTACGATGCTGCTCACGGATAGAAATTTTGGTACATCCTTCTTCGTTCCTGAAGGTGGTGGTGATCCTATTCTGTTCCAACATTTATTCTGGTTCTTTGGACACCCTGAAGTTTACATCATGATTTTGCCGGCCTTTGGTATTATCTCACACATTGTTTCCACATTCTCTCAACGTCCGATTTTCGGATATTTGGGAATGGCTTATGCGATGGTTGCCATTGGTGTTGTTGGTTTTGTCGTGTGGGCACACCACATGTACACAGTCGGGATGAGCGTTGATACACGCGCATACTTTACCGCGGCGACGTTGATTATTGCGGTACCGACAGGGATTAAGATCTTCTCATGGATTGCGACGATGTGGGGCGGTTCGATCACCTTTAAGGTGCCGATGCTTTGGGCGATTGGCTTTATCTTCCTGTTCACCCTTGGTGGTGTAACAGGTGTTGTTCTGGCCAATGCGGGTATGGATGTGGCGTTGCATGACACATATTATGTAGTTGCGCACTTCCACTATGTTCTTTCGCTTGGCGCTGTGTTTGCGTTGTTCGCGGGCTATTATTATTGGGCAGGTAAAATGTTTGGTAAGATGATCCCTGAATGGATGGGGCAGGTTCATTTCTGGATGACATTTATCGGTGTGAATATGATTTTCTTCCCGCAACACTTCTTGGGATTACAGGGCATGCCGCGTCGTATCATTGATTATCCTGATGCGTTTGAACATTGGAACCAGATATCATCTTATGGTGCGTATCTAACAGGTATTGCAACATTGTGGTTTGTGTTTGTGGCGTTATATACAATGTTCTTCGGTAAGAAGGCGAGCGACAATTACTGGGACGTACAACCGCAGAGCTTTACGCTCGAATGGTCTGTGTCTTCACCGCCGCCATTCCACCAATTCGACATTCAGCCGAAGGTGAAATAAAACAAAATTCAATAGTTAAATAAAAGCCCCGAATTTCGGGGCTTTTTTATTAGAATTCGGGCCTTAATTGACCTCAGTTTAATGAAAACGGGCCGAAAAATCCGGGGCGATCACCACCATCATCATGCTGCGGCACGTCAAAATTTTGTTTCTCATCTTCCCCGTTTAAGGCATCTTGATATGGTTTTTGTATGGCTTCTATTTCTTGCGGAGATTTGGTTTTTTCAAACAGGTAAATCGCACGCTCTTCGATTGTGCGCATGGCCTCACTATAGGATATATCCTCGTGTTGATATGCAAAAACCTGTAAATCAGCGTACGCTTCGAACGCTGTTTCTGTTATGGAATCTGGTAAATCAATTGAATGCTCGGCCAGTAAATTATCAATTTGCGCCTCGACAAGTGTGCTTGCCTCTAAATAGCTGATCTCTTCGTGATCGTATTGAGAAAATATACCGTTTGTATTTCGCCAAAAACTATCAATACTTCCCATGTTTAACCCCTATTTGTATTTTTATATCTCTAATCGTATAAAAACTTTTTAAATATTCCAAGAAAATTCCCAAAATTGTTTCATGCAAAAAAAACGTGACCTTTTTTTAAAACGTGATAAATAAAGGGGCATGAGCAACGTGATCGCAAATAATATGGCATATAGTGAGCAGGAGCAGGGGCGAGAGTCTCGCGTTTCTGATTATGTCGCGCTGTTGAAGCCGCGCGTCATGAGCCTTGTGGTTTTTTCCGGATTTGCCGGGCTTTGGATAGCGCCGGGCATGGCGGAGATGCACCCTGTCCTTATTATAATTTCGATGATGTGTCTTGCGATTAATGCGGGCGCGGCGGGCGCGATTAATATGTGGTATGACCGCGATATTGATGCCGTGATGAACCGCACACGTGGCCGCCCGATTCCGATGGGACGTGTTGATGCAGACGAAGCGCTTACTTTTGGTATTGTGTTATCGTTCTTCTCCGTGATGATTATGGGCATGGCCTTGAACTGGATGGCGGCAGGCATATTGGCCTTTGCCAATCTTTTCTATGTTTTGATTTATACAATGTGGCTGAAACGCTCTACGCCCCAAAACATTGTGATTGGCGGTGCGGCAGGGGCCTTCCCGCCGATGGTTGGCTGGGCGGCCGTAACGGGTGATATTGCATGGCCTTCAGTTATTTTGTTTGCCATTATTTTCTTTTGGACGCCGCCGCATTTCTGGGCTTTATCACTATACGCGAATGAAGATTATAAACGCGCAAAAATTCCGATGATGCCTGTGATTGCGGGTGAACGATCCACCAAAATTCAGATGTTGGTTTATACCCTTATCCTGTTCCCGATAACCTTGTTGCCTTATATATTGGGGTATTCTGGGGTTCTATATGGCGCGAGTGCGGTTGTGCTCAGTGGCTTTTTCGTTGTCACGGCGGTTAAGGTTTTGCGTTCGGATGATCTGAAATTCGCGCGTTCCATGTTCGGGTATTCCGTGTTTTATTTATTTGCATTATTTTTGATGGTGATGATTGATGCCGCATAGTGAACTTCATAAGAAAAAGGCCAAAAAGAACTATACCGTTCTGGCGATTATATTTGCCCTTGTGGTTTTGTTTTTCGTGATTACGTTGCTTAAAATGAGTGGATCATGACCTACCAAAATCGTCATCCGCATGTTCCAAAAACCGTTATGATCACTGGCGCGACTGGTGATTTCGGAACCGCCTTTGCGAAGCGCTTTGCGGCGCTTGGCAGTCAACTTATTATTGTCGGTCGTAATGGTGAAAAAGTTGCGGATTTACAGCAGAGTATTCGTGATGAATATAGAGTGCCTGTGCATGCGTGTATTTTTAATATCACGAACAAGGAAAGTATGGAAAGGGAAGTGGCATCTATCCCGAAAGATTTTCAGGCAATTGACCTTCTTATCAATAATGCGGGTTTAGCCCTTGGGCTTGAGCCTGCACATAAATGCGATCTGGAAGATTGGGAAACGATGATCGCGGTGAATAATACTGCGTTGATCCGTATGACGCGTTTGATTTTAGGCGATATGGCAGAGCGCAAGGCAGGCCACATTATCAATATCGGGTCAACGGCGGGTAATTACCCGTATCCGGGCGGGAATGTATATTGTGCGACCAAGGCCTTCGTAAAGCAGTTTTCCTTGGCTTTGCGCGCGGATTTACAAGGCACAAATATTCGTGTGACCAATATTGAACCGGGGATGATCCAGACGCAATTTTCTGATGTTCGTTTTAAGGGCGATAAAGAAAAAGCGGCAAATGTTTACGCCAACACAAACAACATGACAGCGGACGATGTGGCGGAGGCTGTGGTCTGGAGCGCAACACTGCCGCCATATTTCAACGTCAACCGCATGGAGATCATGCCGACGGTGCAATCTTTTGGTCCAAATCCTGTAGAACGCTTTGATTAAATTAAAAAAATAATGTATTGTGTATAAGTTGTTTTACTATATTCGGAGTTTTTCGATGAAATTCTATACTCGCGTAGCCCTCTATGCACTTGTTTTAACTCTTGTGCCACTCTCCTACACATATGCTGATGATGCCATGATGGATGAGGAAGAAGAAGTTCTTTCCTTACAAGAAGCTGCGGAATTGGTGAATTCTCTGGGTACTGCTGATGATGCCGTGGGCGGTACTGTGTCAGGTTCCATTGATGGGTATTACGACCTGTATGCGCGCCAGCTTTCGTTCAGAGAAAAGTCTAAAGTATTCAGGGGCTCTATTGAGGTGCGCCGTGAATCTTTTGAATATGCTGAAAGAGTTCCTGCCCTTGAACAATATAAAGATGTACAAGAGAAAGTTTTCAAAGCTGAAACCGCCGCTTATCAAGAAGCGCTGAAAGCGGCAGAAGATGAAGAGGCGGGCAACATGGAAATGGAGTCCGAGGAAAAGTCGAAAAAGAAAAAAGAAATGGTTGTCGTACCTGATGTCGTGGCATCAAATGACGGTGATACTTCGGATAATGGCGACATTATTTTGAAGGAAATACCGGTTCCTGAGGGAGATGACGACATGGATGCCGAAGCTGATGTTAAAAAGAAAGTTGTAACATCGGACGATGCGCCGGACTTTGATCCGTCTAATTTGTAGATATTAAATATTAAAAAATTTGAATCGGCCTGATCACATTGAGCAGGCCGTTTTTCGTTGTCAGTCCACCATAATAAGCTTATAAAGCCAGTGCGTGCTGCAAAGGAATATGTGTTCAAAATGCAAGATGATGAACTGATCAGGAAAAATAAACGCGCCGGCCTTATTGTATTGGGGGTTGTGTGTTTTATGATTGCCTTGGCGTTTGCGTCCGCGCCGCTTTATAATCTATTTTGTCGCGCAACGGGGTGGGGCGGTACAACACAAGTTGCCGTGCAATTACCACCTGCAGAGGATGTAATTGATAGAACGATCACTGTTCGTTTTGATGCGAATATCGCGCGCGATTTACCGTGGAATTTTGAACCGGAAATGCTCTCTACGCAGGTGAAGTTGGGGGAACGCGGATTAACAAATTTCATTGCTGAGAATAAAGGGCGTATTCCTGTTGCCGGAACGGCTGTGTTTAATGTAACGCCTTTAAAAGCCGGAAAGTATTTTCAAAAAATACAGTGTTTTTGCTTTGATGAACAAGTTCTTCAGCCCGGACAGCGCGTTGATATGCCCGTGATGTTCTTTGTTGACCCGAAGCTTCATAGTGATCGTAACATGGATGATGTGACGACGATTACGCTGTCATACAGTTTTTTTAAAGCACAATCCCAAGAACTGGATAATGCGATTGAGTCGTTTTACAATGACGAGTCGTTAGCAGAGTAATTATACGGCGTAAGCTCTTGAAAAAAGCTGTTTGATCAGTCATATTTTTATGTACTCTTATAAAACCTTGCTTTATATAAAGGTTCAAATTCTCAAAAAACAAAAGTTTTTAAAAATGGCAGAAAACATAGAATATTCGACAACGGGAAAACCTCACCCTTATCACTTGGTGCGCCCAAGTATATGGCCTTTGGCGGGATCACTAGCTGGTGGCTTATTTGCGGTTGGCATGATCATGTTTATGCACGATGTTCATCTGTTCGCTGATCCTGATAATAATGTTGAAGGTGTTCCTGTTGGGTTAAAGGGCGTCTATGTCGGATTGCTTGCCGTTTTGTTTGTTATGTTTATGTGGTGGAAAGACGTGATATACGAAGCCGTTACTGAAAAGGCGCACACGCCAATCGCGATGGTTGGTATGCGTTACGGCATGGCGCTGTTTATCGCATCTGAGGTTATGTTCTTTGTCGCCTTTTTCTGGGCTTATTTTAACGCGGCCTTTTTCCCGAGTGATGACATCGGGTATCTGTGGCCGCCTGCATCGATTCATACGATTGACCCCATGGATTTGCCGTTGATGATGACCCTTATTCTTTTGCTGTCCGGTTGTGCTGTAACTTGGGCGCACCATGCTATCGTTGAAGGTAACAATAAGGATGTTGTGAAGGCCCTTGGTATCACGGTGTTCTTGGGGGTATTTTTCCTTGGCTTCCAAGTGTACGAATACGCACATGCGCATTTCAAATTCACTGATGGTATTTATGCGTCGACGTTCTTTATGGCTACGGGTTTCCACGGTTTCCACGTTTTGGTTGGGACAATATTCTTGTTTGTTTGTTGGATACGGGCACAAAAGGGGCATTTCACACCAAAAGGACATTTTGGTTTTGAGGCTGCGGCATGGTATTGGCACTTTGTTGATGTGGTTTGGTTGTTCCTGTTTATCGCCATTTACTTCTGGGGTACGATATTCGGAATGGATCTGACGCCGGCTGCACAGTAATATCTTCTTGATTCTGATTGTATCTGGCTAAATTCAATCAAATGTATTAGTCTTTATGACAATACAATTACCCTTTTGCTTAGGTAAGATATGAACCTCGATTTCAGCCTTATGCGACAATCTTTATCCTGTAAATGCCCGCGTTGTCATGCAGGCGATCTTTATAAGCAGGGCTTTACGATGGATTTACGCGATGTCTGTGCTTCCTGTGGTTTGGATTACACCAAAAACGATAGTGCCGACGGCCCCGCAGTATTCTTAATTTTCATTTTAGGGTTTCTACTTGTGCCTTTGGCTTTGGTCTTTGACAATATAATTGCACCGCCTTTATGGGTGCATGCGATGCTCTGGAGTATTGTGGCACTTATATTAACCGTTGGTGCGCTTAAACCTTTGAAGTCTTATATCATCGCTCTTCAATTCAAGCATAGACCGGGAGATTGGCAATGAAGCTTCCATTTTGGGCCACTATATTTACGATAACAGGTGTGATTATTTTGTGCGCTTTGGGCTCGTGGCAGGTCAAGCGCTTGGTTTGGAAGACGAACCTTGTTGAACGAATAAAAGCGGAAGTTACAATCGATTCTTCTGCGGTCGCTATCGCGCCTGAAGATGATCTTTCAGAAATACTTTTAAAAAGAGGGTTTTTGAAGGGAGAGTTCCTTCATGATAAGACGATTTTGATTCAGGCCAGAACATATAAAAGCCATCCCGGATACCATATTATTACGCCGTTTAAAATGGCGGATTATAATGACAAGGTTATGTTTGTTAACCGTGGTTGGATTCCCGTAGAACTGACATTTGAGGATGATATTGTGATTAAGCCACGCGGGCTTATAATGATTACGGGTGCCCTGAGGCCTGCACCTGAATATAATCGCTTTGTTCCTCAAAATAGCCCGAGCGAAGATCAGTGGTATCGTATTAGCCCTCAGGAAATTGCTGAGGCTTATGATATTAAAGATTTTTATAGCAAAAATATTTTTTATAAGGAACTTCGGAACATTAAGCGGGGTATACCAGATATGCCTGTTCCTGCAGCTATTGAAGTAAGCATTAACAATAATCACGCAGGATACGCTTTGTTTTGGTTTGCTATGGCGATTACTCTGGCTGTTATTTATGGCTTGCGGTTTATTGCCCCTCAATTTAGGAAGAAGTTCTAACCATGCAGACTTTGTGGATGAATTTCTGTGAAATGTATTTTCAGTTTTGAACTGCTCGCTGCTTTCGTTAAACTTTATATCAGATATAAGACTTATATTGTTTCACCACGTCTGGATTTTCAAAAATGACTAGAATTTTTTTCATATATGCCTTTGTTTCTCTATGTTTTATGGGTGGTTTTGCAACCAGCGCGCATGCCGCGCAGCCTAAGCAGATAGGCAAGTTTGGCGCGTGGACCTCCTATATGTTGATGGAGCGCGGCAATAAGGTTTGTTACATGGTCAGTAAGCCAACAAAGGCTAAGGGGAAATACACCAATCGTGGCGAAATTTTTGCTCTGATTACACACCGTCCTTCAGAAAATACGAAAGACGTGTTCAGTTACATAACAGGATACACCTATAAGCAAGGTAGCGATGCAACTGTTACGATCGATGGAAAGCGCTTTATTTTGTTTACACAAGATGACACGGCGTGGGCGCCTGATGCGCAGGCGGACTCAAAACTTGCTAATGCAATTCAAAAAGGATCAAACATGGTTGTTAACGGGACGTCCTCTCGTGGGACGTTAACAACGGATACATATAGCCTAAAAGGCTCTGGCTCTGCGTACCGGGCGATTACTAAAGAATGTGGCGTTCGCTAAAACTTGACTGCGTATGGTATTTTACAAATCCGGGTGCTAAAAAACACGATTTAATGTGTTCTTTATGAAAAACTTGGATTCTGCTATAATCCTGTGAGAGGAGATCTCTATTCTGCGTTTTCTGTATGACATAAGTCTATGTCTTCTTTAAAAACAGCGGTATTTGTTAAGAAAGCTTGGAATAGCAAGGCGGTTATGATAACTAATTCTAAACTTTTACAGAGTACTATTAAAGGATGCGCGCTAATCGGCGCTAGTCGCCATTTAACTGCGTATCATTCTGGAACACTGGAGCATTAATTTGTACGTAATAAGAGGTTTTTTGAGCAAGATAGCTTTGCACCGCATTATTAAAGTGCGGCACAGGTATTTCTTGACGCGTCAAAATCGCCTGCGCTTACGCTATGTGGCGGGTACGGTTGCGCTCGTCTCATTAACTATGACCAGTTTCTTAGGCTCGATGAATTCTTCTATCGCTAATGTTCCAAACGCTGTGGATGCCTTTGTTTCAAAATCAGGTGACGATAAGACGGATGTTTACATGGCGTCTTTGTCTGCGGATGCACTTTATAATGCCGAAGATGATAGAAGCGATACAGATAAGGCGGCTGAAGCGCTCTTGCCGCTTATTGAGCAAAAACCTGATAACACGGTGTTGAATGCGCAGGGCATGCCTATGGTTATGGGGCCTCCGCCTTCTGATGATCTTGCGGTAAATGAGCAGCCTGTATTCGGCCCGCTTCAGCCACGTGAAGAGATCTTGAAAATCAGGCCCGGTGATACGATTGCAGGTGCTTTGCAAAGCTCAGGCGTGAGTGGCGCAGAAGCATATCGCGCCGTTAAATCCATGAGCAAATATTATAACCCACGACTTGTTAAACCCGGGCAGGCAATTTCCATTCAGTTGGAGCCGACGGATACCGGTCTGGCCTTAGCGTCCATGAATATGAAGGTGGATTCCATTAAAGAATTAACCGTTAGCAAAGATGAGCATGATCGTTTTCAGGCTGAGTTGACCGAAAAAGACGTCTTGATCAAGATGAAGGCGGCAAAGGCAACAATTGATACGTCACTCTATGCTTCTGCGGCGCGTGCCGGTATTCCGGCTTCGGTGATCGCTGAAATGATCAGGCTGTATTCATACGAGGTTGACTTTCAGCGTGATATTCGCCGCGGTGATACTGTCGAGATTTTATATGAAACATATGAAACCGAAGATGGCGATTTTGCGCGTTACGGTAATGTGATGTTCGCCAATCTAAAAGTGGATGGCACGAAAATTCCGATTTATCGTTTTGAGGAACAAGGGCGCGCCACATATTACCGTGAAGATGGTATGAATTTGAAAAATACATTGATGCAAACACCGATTGATGGTGCGCGCATGTCATCTGGTTTTGGTATGCGTCGCCACCCTGTTTTGGGATATAACAAAATGCACAAAGGGGTGGATTTTGCAGCGCCTCGCGGTACGCCGATTTATGCTGCTGGGGATGGTGTTATAGAGGTTGCAGGCCGCAAGGGCGGGTATGGTAATTACGTGCGCATCAGGCACGTTAATTCCTTGAAGACAGCATACGCACACATGAATAAATTTGCCAAAGGTATGCGTAAGGGCAAGCGCGTTAAACAAGGGGATGTTATTGGCTACGTCGGAACAACTGGTCGTTCGACCGGCCCGCACCTGCATTTTGAAGTTTTGAAAAATAATAAGCAAGTTAATCCAAAAAGCATTAAAACAGATAATAGAGAAAAACTTGCAGGTAAAAGATTGCAGAAATTTAAATCACAAATGACGGCCATCAAGCAGAAATACGCTACGCTTGCGCAGGATTTAAAATTCGCCCAGAACGAGCTTTCAGAGTAGTGTGGCGATTGATGTCATTGTTTAAATAATTTTCCTTTTCTTCATTTTAATTTTGAATACGAATAGTTTTGTATTGAGCTATGAGGGCTCTTTTGATTGTTTAATCTGGGTGTACGTGTCCTGCGTCAAAAAACAAAAAGCGGTTTTATTTTCCAATTATATTTTTAGATTGAGCATTCTTAAACAAAAGTGTATTGTGTTTTCGGTTTAAATGCATGCGGCTTTGCGTTTGTAGTAAAGTTTTTAAAAGGTTTCGCCGAGCTGTAAGCATGAAATTTATGTAATTTATAGCGTATGTTATACGCAACCGATTGTGTCTGATCAGACGCATTCGGGGATTTCGCTTAGTGCGAGGAGAGAACAAAATGACAAAAAGAATGTTAATTGACGCAACCCATAAAGAAGAATTAAGGGTTGCGATTAGTGATGGTAACAGATTGGTCGAGTATGATTATGAAAGCCAAAACCGTAAACCTTTAAAAGGTAGTATATTTTTAGCCAAGGTCACACGTGTTGAACCATCATTGCAGGCGGCTTTCGTTAACTTTGGCGGTAACCGCCATGGTTTCCTTCCGTTTTCAGAAATCCACCCTGATTACTTCCGTATCCCTGTATCCGATCGCGAAGCTCTTATGGCTGAGCAGGAGGCATTGTTGAAAGAACATGACGACGAAGAAGAAGCGTTGGATGAAGAAGTTGACGATGGCGATGACGAGGAAGATGAAGCAGAAGCAGAAGCAGAAGCAGAAGCAGAAGCAGAAGTCTCTGAAGGTGAAGATGATGATGGTGAGGATGAAGATCAAGCCGCAGCCAAAGATAGTGACACCAAGGATGATAAGGATGCGCCTAAAGAAAAGGGCAAAGGCAAAAAGACGGCTGCAAAGTCCACAAAAAAGACTGAAAAGAAACAAGCCAAAGAAGATGCCGATAATGACGCTGCGAGTGAGCCAAACGGCAATGTTGCAGAGAATTCTGATGAGCCGAATGGTAATGTCGCCGAAGGTGCGGAAGATGATCAAGGCGGTAACGATAAAGAAAAGTCTGACAAAGATGACGACCAGAACAAAAAAGGTGGTCGTGGAAACCAAAAAGGGCGCGGCCGTGGTCGTGGACGCGGGCGACGCGCACCATATAAAAACAACAGCGTAGAAATTGTAGGTGGTGAGGAAATTGATCAGGAGCAAAGATTCCGCTTTAACCTGCGCCGTAAATATAAAATTCAGGAAGTGATCAAGCGTGGGCAGATTATGCTTGTTCAGGTGAATAAGGAAGAGCGTGGTAATAAAGGCGCAGCTGTTGGGTCTTATTTATCATTACCCGGGCGTTATTGTGTCCTTATGCCGAACAGCCCGCGCGCCGGTGGTGTTAGTCGAAAGATTGCTAATCATAAAGATCGTGCGCGCATGCGTGACATTGTCAAAAGCCTTGAGGTGCCAAAGGGCATGTCGGTTATTGTTCGCACAGCAGGTGTGGCCAGAACCAAGGCTGAAATCAAACGCGACCTCGATTACTTGATGCGCCTTTGGGATAATATCCGTGCGCTTACATTGGAATCATCGGCGCCAGCCTTGGTGTATGAGGAAGCTGATCTTATTAAACGATCCGTACGTGATCTCTATTCCCGTGATGTTGAAGAAGTTCTGGTTGCGGGTGAAGATGGTTATGAAACAGCGAAGAGTTTCATGAAAATGATGATCCCCTCGCATGTGAAAAAAGTATCGCTTTATAAGGATACACAGTTACCTTTGTTCAATCGCTATCAGATTGAAAGTCAAATTAATGAAATTAGTCAGCCGGAAGTACGTCTGAAATCTGGTGGTTATCTTGTCATTAACCCAACCGAAGCTTTGATCTCGGTTGATGTTAACTCCGGTAAGGCAACCAAGGGACGCCATATTGAAGAAACCGCGCTCAAGACAAACCTTGAAGCTGCAGATGAGGTCGCCCGCCAATTAAAGCTCAGAGATTTGGGCGGCTTGGTTGTGATTGATTTTATCGACATGGAAAACCGCCGCAATAACGGCAAGGTGGAACGCCGCATGAAAGATGCGCTGTCCACTGATCGTGCGCGTGTGCAGGTCGGGCGTATTTCATCATTTGGTTTGATGGAGCTGTCGCGTCAACGCCTCAGCCCGAGCTTGACCGAAGCGCAGTACGAAAAATGTAAAACCTGTAGCGGTATCGGGATTGTCCCAACAGACGATGCGATGTCGATTATGGTTTTGCGTGCGATTGAGGAAGAGGGTATCCGTGCCCGCGCCGCGCAAATCATTGTGCAGGTCACAAATGATGTCGCGCTTTTTATTCTGAATTATAAACGCAGAAAATTAGCGGAAATCGAAAAGCGTTACGATCTTCAGGTTTTATTACGTGTTGATGATACGATACCGGCGTCTGAATACAGGATCGAAGTATCCAAGCCTGCGGAGAAGGGTGATGATGATAATGACGCCCAAAGCAATAATACCCAGAGTAATAACGATGATGATGGTGATAACCAGAAGCCTCGTAAGCGCAGCAGACGTGGCGGCCGTGGTCGCGGTAAGTCTAGGTCTGATAATAATCAAAATCAGAACAATGATAATGAATCAACGTCAGACAATTCATCGGATGCATCGGATAAGTCAGATGCAAAAGACAGTTCTGATAACAAAAAAGATGAATCTAAGCCGAAGCGTAAACCTTCTCAGAAAAAAGAAGACAGCAAGGCTGATCAGTCTGATGCACCCGCCAAAGAAGGCAAATCTGTAAGTAAGCCGGCCAATGACAGTGCGGACGAGAAAAAGCCAAAGAAGGCGGCTGCGAAGTCTAAGAAGTCCGAAGAGGCCAAGCCTGCTGCAAAGGATAAAGATGAGAAGAAGTCGGCTCCTAAAAAAGCAAAAGCAGAAAAGGACGAAAAGCCGAAGAAAAAGACAGCCAAAAAGGCGGTGAATGATCAGAAGCCTGCCGCAAAGGACTATGAGGTCGTCAACCAAGAGCCCAAAGAAAAGAAAAAGGGCTGGTGGAACCGATTGGTCGAATAGGACGCGGATTTCGTATTAATTTTAAAAGGCGGTAAGGTTTAATCTTACTGCCTTTTTTTATGACTGCCATTCTTTCAGGCGATTGCAGGCTTCAATGATTTTTTGTTCACTGTCGGCGTAGCAAATGCGAATGCCCTTGTGACCGCGTGATAAATCAAAATCAACACCGGGCGTTGTTGACACGCACGCTTCATCGAGCATCTTGATGCAGAATTGTTCGCTGTCATTGCTTAGGTGGTGGATATCCGCATACACATAAAACGCGCCTGCGCCATTGGTGAAGTTGTGAATACCGGCCTTGGGCAGTTCCGTACGGAGGATATCTCTGTTCTTACGATAGCTCTCTACATAACCATCAAGTTCATCCAGATGATCAAATACCTTATAGGCGACATGTTGAGATATGGTGGGTGCGGAAACGAACAAGCTCTCTGCGAGTTTCTTAACCCGATCAACCATATTATCCGGCAGAACGGTCCAACCCATGCGCCATCCTGTCATAGCGAAATACTTAGAGAAGGTGTTCAGGACAATGGCATTTTCGGAATATTGGCGCGCCGTGGGCGCTTTATGTTCATATGTTATGCCGTGATAGGCTTCGTCTGATATCAGAACAATGCCCTGTTCATCACACCACTGACATATTTTCTCCAGTTCCGTATCATCAATCATTGTGCCGGATGGGTTGGATGGGGAATTAATGATAAGCCCGTCAAATTTCTCCCCGCAATTTTCAAGAAGATCCAGCGTTGGTTGATAGTTATCTTCTGCGCGGGCTTCAATCTCAACGACTTCTATGTTCAGTGATTTTAAGATATTCCGGTAGGCGGGATAGGTTGGTGTTGTCACCGCAACGCGATCACCCGCATCAAAGGCGGCCAGAAAATCAAGGATGAACCCGCAAGAAGAGCCGCCTGTAATAACAACGTTCGCAGGTGAAATCGTCACATTATAATAACTGTCGTAATATTCTGCGATACGTTCACGTAAGGATGGCATGCCAATGGCCTGCGTGTATCCTTGCGTGGGATCTTTCTTAATCATCTCTATGGCGTAATCAAGCGCCCCTTGCGGTGCGCCAAAGCAGGGCTGCCCTGCGCCCATACGTACAATATCAACGCCTTGTTCCTCACGCTCATTGACCTGACGGAGGATGTCTAGGGCCTGAAACATAGCAATATCGGATCGATTCGATGGTTTTAATTTTGTCATTTTTTGTCTTTTACCGTGGGTTTTCTTTAAAAATAGCAGGATATACAAAGCCTTAAAAGGTATTTGAAATCAAGCCGATTCTGACATTTTCCTTTAAAATCATACAATTATCAAGTATTCGCAATTTATTTAAAATTTTATCTAAATTTTATACTTATTTTATTTGAATTTTACTTTATTTATTTCGCTTAAATAATAAAAAAATTTATTTTTAATTTTATTTACTTTGTATTTACTTATTGAATGTTATGGTAAATATATAGGGAGTTACAAGATTATGACATTTGGTGTGATTGCATTTTTATCAGCGGTTTTATGTATTTTGTGTTCCGTTATATCGCTTTATTGGACGAGACCAGCAAAGAAAAGGGAGAGCGATATGTAAAGGGGAGAGCAGCCCCTTTCCGAACGGATCAAGTTTAAGTTTAGTAAAATATGTTTATTATGTGCGGAGCTTGGTTAAAATATAGATTTGTGAGCCCCAAATACCTGCAAATCTAAGTTTAAATCATTAATTAAGCTCAATTTCTCTACCACCGGCTTAGTCCGGTGGTTTTTTTTTGCTATTCGTGATTTATGGCGTTAAGATGATCCCTTATTAATTAATAAAGTTAAGGATTCATCATGCTCCTACGCACATTATTTGTTTGTTCATGTTTTGCATTTTTCGCTATGCCTCTTGGTTCTGTTTACGCTCAAAGTAATGCGTCCCAGGCTGAAGAAGGTTCAAAAGAAAATGATTTGGCAAAAGCACAATCAGAGGCCTTAAAACAAAGAATTAACGGTGTGATGAAAAAGCTTGATCAGGCAGAATTGACGCATTTCATGGTCATGTACACCAATTATAATCTTCTCAGCGTTGTTAAGGCTGTACGCCAAGATATCGGAAATGCTGTGCAGGGCTGTAAACAAAATAACCCGGACATGTTAGATGATTTGAACAATAAGTTTGCAGGCTGGGAAAAGAATGTTGGTGGCAGCATGAAAGAAGTGGATGCGAATATCAAAAGCATGGGGCTTGCGCAGGACTATGTTTCTCAACAAGAACTAACGCAAATATATGCCTTGGTTGATGAAACGAGAGCGCATAACTCCTCTCAGTTCGAGAAAACGCCGCTCACGACCCCAGAGGCTTGTGAGTTTATGATGAGCAAGATGGATGAAACACAAGAAAACATGAAAAAGATGCTCGCAGCAACGCTGCAAAGCTATCCAAATATGGTTAAGAAAAACCAAGAATAAAACGCTATATTTTAAATGAAGGCGGAATATTACGTATTTTATGTATTCTGCCTCATTTGAGCCTTTGTTTTCCTGCTCTTACAATATTATTGCCATAAGAAAATTAAATTTGAAAAAAAATCCATAATATGTAAGAATGTGTTGTAATTCGTGTAATAGATGTGAAAAGCCAATATAAATAATAAGAAAAGCTTTCGCAGAATCGAATTTAAGGTGATGAAAATAGAGCCACAAAAAAAGGCTCGGTGATATAAGGGTGTCAAATGCCAGAAAATACAACCAATCTTACTCCACAGGACGTTATCGTTGGGATTGCCAAAGGTATTGGAATGCAAGTTCCGGATACTTACACAAGTGCGTTTGGGCAGTCTGTTATGGACACGCTTGAAGACAAGTTGAATACGTACAAGGCTGCTCAGCCAATGGTTTTGACCCTTGAGTATATAAATCAGAATGCTATGAATGCGTTAACTGCAGAGGTTGCCCGTAATTTGGGTATCGAGCAAGATCTTGCTGCGACGATGATTGCTAATGCAGGAGATGCGACAACGGACTTGGATGCAAGTGCAACACCTGTTTCTCTTATTCCAAATTCTGGTGGTAACGAGGAAACTGCTCCCACCACACGTACGGAGATAAGAACGAGAACAGTGACAGAGCCGGACAGAACTCTTTCTGCCGCAACAAGAGAGGCAAACCGTACCGCTCAGACTATGTTGTCACAGGCAATCGGTAAATATAACCAGTTAAAAGATGATGATGACCCTGCTTTGGCTCAGATGACAAGACGTGATGGGCAGTGGGATCAAGCATCGCTTAACTCCTTGAATGGCATATTGGATACGTTGAAAGAAGCAACAGGCTTAAGTGCACGATTCCCCGATGATGGCTATACACCTGAATTAGGGCGCGCTCTTACAGAGAAAATCGCGGATCTCAGCATGATTCAGCGCGCAAAGATGTCCTTGGTGATAGACGAAGATGACAGAAATACTTTGTTCAGAACGTTGAACAGATTAAGTTCTGCCAATGAATTGCGTCCGATAACAATGGTGGAACGTGAGATTCAGGAGACCGTAGAAGTGCCTATAGATGGCACAACAACGCCGCAGGGTGGTGAAGAAACAACAACGCCGCAGGGTGGTGAAGAAACAACAACGCCGCAGGGTGGTGAAGAAACAACAACGCCGCAGGGTGGTGAAGAAACAACAACACCGCAAGGTGGTGAAGAAACAACAACACCGCAAGGTGGTGAAGAAACAACAACGCCAGTAGACCCTGAGTTGGAAAAAGCGAAGGCTATTTTGGTTGTGGAAGGCGTTCTGTCTGAATTAGGCGGCCAGTTAGATAATCTGCCAGGTATCGGCGGCATGATCTCTCAGTTTGGTTTGACAGATACAATTATTACGCCCCTCACGGAGGCTGATCTCGCTGACGATACGTTTGGTGCAAATTCTCAGGATTTGGCATCTAAATTGATCATGGGCTTAAAAATGCTCAATGGCGATGAGAACCCTGATGGGACTTATAATTCGGCTGTTGGTGAAAATTTAAGGCTTGCGATTATGACCAAGCCCGAATTCCAGTTCATCCGTGATCAGATTAAATCTGCGGACGGTACACCTCTTAGAATGTTTGGTGCTAGCGGTGGAGCCTTATCCGGTGCAAGTGCTGAAGAGCAACAACAGTTAGCACGCGCATTACTGACTTTTGATGATACAGAGCCGACAGCACCCGGAGCAGATGCAACGGACGAACAGAAAGCGCAGTATCAGCAAGATATGCAAAATCGCGCTCAGTTCGAACAAACCTATCAAAAGGACCTTGAGGCTGTAAGGCAGCTCAATACATTCTTCCAAAGTATGGATGTGTTGCAACAACAGGGCGTGTACGATAACGAGAAAGCAAGACAAACCAATCAGACCAATTTGATGATGAGTGCGGCCTCCGGTCTTATGGATCAGTGGATGCCGGGTTTAAAGGGCTGGTTGCAAGATTTCTTCACGAATTCTGAATTCGGACAAATGATTGGCGGTATCTTAAGTCAATTCTTTGGTATTAATGTTGGTCGCCTATGGGGTGACAATGATGATGCTGCCGCTCTTGAGCGCTCGCAGCCGCTTATAGAAGAGAATTTCGCATCGTTCTATAACAAAGCCAAAGAAGAGCTTGGTGAAGGGGCAGACCATGCCGCCGTAATGGCAAGAACAAAAGATGCGATCATGGACAAGATGGATGGTGGTGCATTCAAAATGGCCATGGGTATTATTTTCAAAGATCAAGACGAAGATGTTGTTCGTCAGGCTGTCGAGGACGCTTTAATTGCGGCTCAAAACAGTACGGATCTTGCGAATGCACAACAGGTGTTTTCTCAAAGTCTGCTAGAATCAGGTGAGAGATTTAGAGGCGGTGCGACGCTAGATACGGAACAGTTGAATGCATATCTGGAAGAAACATCCAGAGAAATGCAAGGATTAGCCGCTTCCGGCTTTGCCGTTCCCGGCGTAGGTACGCCAACAGATACAACAGATCCAAATGCAACCACGCCGGTAACAACTGGTACAGAGACGCCTTTGGAAGTCCCTGCTGAAGATGATAATGATGGTTTGCAACTTGGTACAAGCGAAGCCATTACGGCCGTTGTATCTCCTGATGGAGAAAACAGAGAGCGTGAGTCTAATGCACCTGCTGTTGATGCAGAGGTTATCGAGGCCGGCGATAAGAATGTTGAGCTGATTTATAACCCAAACAACGCCAACCAAATGAGCGGGCCAACACGTTACGCGCATGGTCGCGTTGATGATATACAGGCCGTTCTGGGCGACAATGCCGAGGCTTTGGGATTGTCATTAAATGCGGCTGGCATGAAGAACAGCGACGGCGTTTACACAGATATGCTAACGCCATATACAAACGCGGTGATTGAAGAAACATTAATTCGTGCGCAAATTCATGAGTTAGAAGAACAAAGTACTGTTATTACTCAAGACCACTTGGATAATTTTGATCGTAAATTGACACTTGAAAATCTGAATACTGTTACGACATATCTTCAGGATCAAGGTGTGAGTGCGGCGGATGTTGCAAAACTCTCAGAGGCCGTGATCGGTGCTGATGGCGCTGGTATTGGTACAGATTATTTCTCAACCAGTAATACAGATCGTACAGCAGGGCCAAGACAGGAACATACAGTTCTTGAACAGTCCCACTTCGGTAATCAGTTTGACCTTAAGCTTGCGCAGTGGGTTCCTGATGCTGCCCCTGTGGAAACAGACCTTACAGGTGATGATCCGCTTCGTGATCAATATTTGGAATATAACAAAGATAAGCCATGTGAAATTCCACTGTTCTTCACAAGACCCGGCGATACATCAGTTTTTGCGATTATTCGCGATAAAAACGGCAATGATGATCCATCAGATGATAAGTTTGTTGAACTGGATATGGACCTTTATCTGTCTACGCATAAAATTCAAGATGGTGATGCGGATGATTTGAAGGCTTTGCTTGATAACTACAACTGGGAAAACCCAACTGATCGCGGCGTTCGTGACGTCATTAACAAGGTGTTGGGATTAGAGCCTTTCCAAAGATCAATCAATATGAGAGCGCCAGAAGTTACTGTTGAGACCAATACAACACCTGACGTTCCCGTGATACCGCTTGTGGTGCCGGAGCGTACAGCGCCGCAGCATGACAGACCTGAAACTATTCGTGATCTTAGAATGGTCACTGATACGCAGGCAGCGTTCTTAACTGAAAAATTGAAATTGAACGACATTCCCGGTGTTAGAGAGACGGCGGACAGAGATGTTATGCACCCGTTAGAAGTGATGTTTGAGCAGCAAATGCGTAATGACAGAAACCCTGACGGTGTTATTATGTTGGAGCTTGATGCGCATGGAATAAGCCACCCTGATATGGATGTTGTTTTGGCGTACAAAAATGAGCGCGGTGATTTAGAATTCCGTTTTGTTGATTATGAAACAGATGCAATCACACCAATTCCACAGCAAAGACAAGGTAACACTGATATTGTTGAAGGGTTTGATCCTCAGCGTCATGATTATGGTGCAAGACGCCTTGATGACTTTATTGATGAATATGAACGTACCCCCGGTGGCTCAGTAAGATGGGCGCAGACCGACGGTTATATGGGCTTAATGGCGATCGTTCCGGCGCGCGGTAATGGTCTAAACACAATTACAGCGTTCCAGGCGGTTTATGGTGAATCTCTTTCCAGAACAAATTCGCGCGATTATGTTGCGTCAGTTGCTGAAAGATCGGCATACCGCACAGGCTATGAGGTTGAGCAAAGAAACGGCAGAGTTCCGATGCCTAACCATGAAAGAAGAAATGATGGCCTGAGCGATGCCGAAAAGCAGCGTTTGGATGAATTAGCGCGTTCCGGTCGTGTTGGTACAAGTGGCCACTATAACGACAGAAGCGGTCATACCCATTCCCATTCTCATGGTAGCTATTCTCACACGCATCCGCACTCTCATGATGATGAGCGTGAGTATGATGCGACCTCAACGGGCTTGGCTCTTAAAGCCTATGAAAATACACCTGCAATTATTCGTGGAGCGACCACAGCCGGCGCCGCACAGATAGATGCATTGGCACGTATCTTCAAGAATGGTCCTTTCCGAGGAAATAACTATACAATTGATGATTTCTCACCTGAGGAGCAAGAGCGTTTGCACAGAATTATGCAAGGTGTTCGCGAAAATCAAGGGGATATGAATGCTAATCCTACAGATCCTTATGATAGACCAGTTGAAGAGTTTCTTCACGGCCACAATATGGGCGGCAATAGATAAGCCAATTCAATCAGATTTAATTTTTGATGTATAGCAACCATCAATATGGTCATTCACCATGCCCATGGCTTGCATAAACGCATAAACCGTTGTTGGCCCGACAAATTTCCATCCTCGTTTTTTTAAGTCTTTCGACAGGGCCGCTGATATATCCGTTTTAGACGGTATCTCGCTGATCTCCTTGGGTAAAGGCTTGGGGCTTGGCTTATAAGACCAGAAATAATCACTCAGTGATCCTTGTTCTTCAATCAATTCAAGTGCGCGCCGGGCGTTGTTAATGGTGGCCTCGATCTTGCCGCGATGGCGGATAATGCCCTCGTTCTGAAGCAGTTTATTAATATCGTCATTGTCGAATTTGGCGACTTTATGAAAATCGAAATCAGCGAACGCCGCGCGAAAATTCTCACGTTTTCGTAAGATCGTGATCCAGCTTAAACCCGCTTGAAATCCTTCCAGACAAATCTTTTCAAAAAGACGTACATCATCATGAACCTGCCGCCCCCATTCCTCATCGTGATAGCGCACATAGAGCGGGTCATCGCCGCACCACCAACATCGGCTGTGCTCGTCATGGCCTTTGATTAAACTTGGTTTTTCTTGCGTTCCCATGGGTTTTCTGCGACCTTTTTGTAAGTGTGTTTTTGACCAGTGAGGGTATCATTATGTTGGATAAATTTCGAGATGATTCAGGCGCTTTTTTTCGCGGAAACGATGATCATGAGACTTATACCGATATGGTGAATAATGGCTTATTGATTATGACGCGCGCGTATCATGCGAATAATGGATATGAAACGCCCGATACAGAGGATATGGATGCGGTTGAGGCGGTTTTGAACTGGTTGGTGCGTCAGGATGCTGATCAGGCCACTGAGGGGGCTTATAAGGCGAAGGCGGCAGATGTCGCAGACCAACTTGTTGCCAAAGGCGGCCTCAGCACAGAGGAGCGTCAAGGCTTTCTTAACTTTGCGGCTGTATGTTATCATAATACACACGGCGCAGATCATGATGCCGAGGATTCTCCAACACAAGGGTAGCTGTTTATGAGCTTTAATATTTTGGGGCTTTTGTTAAAGCGGGACAAGCGCGAATTACCTGAAATTAAAGATATTCGTGATCAAGATGATCTTGATTTTTTAGAGGCCAGTAAAGAGCAGCTAGAGCGTCTTGAGGTCATACGCAAAGAGAAGTTTAAAACCTATAAATTCCGCAAGAAAATTGCCATTCCGGCGGCGTTTATTGTAACGCCTTTTACGGGCTATCTGGATTATATGCTATTATGGCTACAAAGTAGCAATGATGATAGCGCGGCAGGTCTGACAATCGCAGTTATCGGCGGCTTATATTGGTGGGTAACGCAGCCGAAACGACAATATAACAAGGCGTACAAGCAAGAGGTCTTGCCGAATCTCGCCAATCTTTTCGGTGATTTTCGCTATGATGTGGAAGGTGAGATAAAGCTCCATAAAATGTGGCCTTCTAAAATTTTGCCTAATCATGATCGTTATAAAAGCGAAGATTATTTCGAGGGGACGTATAAGGGCGTCGATATCGAATTTTCCGAAATTGATTTTCAACAAAAACGCCGCAGTAAAAATCGCACGCGCTATGTCTCTGTGTTTAAGGGGCTTGCGATATTGCTCGATATGAAATCTAAGAAATTCTACGGTCATACGACGCTCGATAAAGATCGCGGTAAAATCAGTGAATGGTTCAAGGAGAGGTCAAAAAAGCTCAAACGCGCCAATCTGGTTGATCCCGAATTTGAAAAAATATTCGATGTTTACACCAATGATCAGGTGGAGGCGCGCTATCTGATTGACCCGGTGATGATGGAGCGTTTAAAGGGCTTGCAGGAAGAATATGACGGCAAGAGCATGATGGCGGCCTTTTATGACAGTAAGATGCTCGTTCTTATACAGAGCCAGTATAATTATTTCGAACCCGCCGATTTGGAAATCCCCGCGACTGACCCGCGCTCTATTCTGTCGATGAAAAAGGAAATCGGTGAAATTTTATCCCTGATTGATCGTTTGAATTTGTATGATCCAAGAGATGTACACCAAGATAGGGAGCCGCTTGATGAAGCGGTTTAGTTGGTGTTTTGTACATTAGCTTTCTCTGTAATCGCCTGTCTCCTTAAATCTTTGAAATTGTTCTGGCAAACATCTGCTTTTTTAATTCTTCGTCAGATAAGGTTAAAAAATATTCAATTCGTTCTTCATGTTTGAGAACTTTAACGCACTACAAGACCTGCGTCACCATCGGAATTTTTTTGTAAAATTTCATAATGAATAAATTTTGATGCACTCACTAACATGATTTCAAAACTTTGTGGACTGACATAAATCCATGCTCCAATAAAAGCAGGAACACAGACAACAATCAGAATAAACCGTTTTAAAACTCGCGTCAGCGGATCACATTTTGGCTTTGTCGTTGGTGTTTTATCTAAATCGCTCATATTCATTCATATCTCTTAATAATTAATCATATCATAAGGTGACCTAATCGCGGCAGGCAATCATTGACAGTTTATCACTTATGCGCCAAAAGTAAGGCATTAACAGCGCACAAATAAAGGAAAGCACAAAGAAATGGCATCTTATCAATATGTTTATGTGATGAACGGCCTGAGCAAGGCATACGGCAACGGCAAGAAGGTTCTGGAGAATGTAACTTTGAGCTTTTTCCCCGGTGCGAAAATTGGTGTGCTTGGCCCTAATGGTGCGGGTAAGTCTACACTTTTGCGGATTATGGCGGGTGTTGATAAAGATTTCTTGGGTGAGGCATGGAGCGCGGAAGGCGCGCGCGTCGGCTATCTGGAGCAAGAGCCCCAATTAGATGAGAGTAAAACCGTTGGTGAAAACGTGATGGAAGCACTCGCGGATGTTAAGGCCATGGTGGATCGCTTTAACGCGATTGGTATGGAAATGGCCGAACCGGATGCGGATTTCGATAAACTCTCCGAGGAGATGGGGGACTTACAAGAAAAAATAGACGCCGTGGATGGCTGGGAATTAGACCGCACGATTGAAATTGCGATGGACGCACTGCGCTGTCCACCTGCGGATTCGCCTGTGACGAACCTATCGGGTGGTGAGAAACGACGCGTTGCGCTTTGCAGATTATTGCTCGAAAAGCCTGACCTTTTATTGCTCGATGAACCGACCAACCACCTTGATGCGGAAAGTGTTGCGTGGTTGCAAAGATTTTTGAGCGAATATGCGGGCGCCGTTGTGATGGTGACGCACGATCGTTATTTCCTTGATAATGTGACGGGCTGGATTCTGGAAGTCGACCGTGGAAGCGGTATTCCCTATGAGGGCAATTACACGGCCTATCTTGATGCCAAGGCCAAACGCATGAAGCAGGAAGAGCGTGAAGAAAACACCCGCCAGAAAACATTGGCGCGTGAGATGGAGTGGATGGGTAAGAGCCCCTCAGCCCGTCGCTCTAAGTCTAAGGCGCGTATTAATGCGTATGAGGAATTGCTGGCCGAGAGCCAAAAGAGCGATATGCGCGATGCACAGATTGTTATCCCGTCACCGCCACGTTTGGGTGATTTGGTGATTGAGGCCAATAACATCCGTAAAGGGTTTGGCGACAAATTATTGATTGAAGATTTATCGTTCAGCCTGCCACCCGGTGGTATTGTTGGCGTGATCGGCCCGAACGGTGCGGGTAAATCAACTCTGTTCAAAATGATCACAGGTGATGAGCAGCCTGATGAAGGTACGTTCAAGGTGGGCGACACAGTGAAGCTTGGCTATGTCGATCAAAGCCGTAACAGTCTTGGTGCAGATAATAACGTCTGGGAAGAAATTTCCGGCGGTACGGATATTATCAAGCTTGGGAAAGTAGAAATGCAGAGCAGGGCGTACGTGTCTGCCTTTAACTTCCGCGGCCCTGATCAGCAAAAG
Organism: uncultured Micavibrio sp.; assembly: GCA_965263215.1. Taxonomy (GTDB): domain Bacteria; phylum Pseudomonadota; class Alphaproteobacteria; order Micavibrionales; family Micavibrionaceae; genus UBA1672. The sequence goes on along the minus strand of OZ253663.1, from coordinate 220,516 downwards.
AAAGTCGGCGATTTATCGGGCGGACAGCGAAATAGGGTTCATTTGGCGAAAATGCTCCGCAATGAAGCGAATGTGATCCTCCTTGATGAGCCAACCAACGATTTGGATACGGAAACTCTGGCAGCGCTAGAGGAGGCTCTGGAGCGCTATCCGGGCTGCGCAGTGGTGATTTCACACGACAGATGGTTCCTGGATCGCCTTGCGACGCACATTTTAGCGTTCGAAGGTGATTCGCAGGTTACGTGGTTTGAGGGGAATTACGAAGATTATGAGGCAGACTACCGTAAGCGCATGGGGCATGATGCAGATACGCCGAAACGTATTAAATACAGGCCTTTGCGCAAGGCTGGCTAGGGGTTGTACGTGCCTGTTTGCGTATTCTGTAAAAGAAATTTGCCAAAAAGATGACATAAAACTCGCCTTTTACGCCTGAATGGTGTTAATATATATCGTAATTATCTAAAATTCGCTGAATTTGCGACTTAATAGATGTTTTATGTTTTTTAGAGATGGTGAGTGAGTTATCGTGCAAGACATTAAGGCAAGAGAAGTAATTGCATATGCGACTATGCCGCGCATAGTTCCACGTTTAAAGGGGTTGTTTACATCCGGGTTCGGGTACATATCGTATCTTATGGCTCAGGTATACAGCATTGTACGTTTGATCCCCATAAACCATCCTTATTTACAGGCAGAAAATATCGGTCGATTTGGTATTCGTCATGTTGTTGCCGAGGCTGCAAGTAATTTAAAGTTTTCTACCAAAAACATAGATCAGTTCATTATATTCTTCGCATTATTGGCCGGATTGGTTATTTTTGTTGTTCAGGCGGTGTTGTTTGCGTATGCCCTTATCGGCTCTCCCGCACTGGCGGCGTCATGGTTTGATACAACAAATCCCGAATTTGATATTGCCTTTAATCTTCTTGATCAGGTTTTTGGTGTTCCTGGAATTTATTGTTCTACATCTGCTCCTGGTCTTTGTACTGATTATGCCGCGCTTTTTGCTATGCCGTTGCCTTATCACGATGCGTTACATGGCCTTTTCCAATTTTACTCGACGGGGCTTCTTTTAATTGCGGTTTTGATTTTCCTATATTTCATCGTTGTCATTATCGTTGAAACTGCGGTTACGGGTACGCCATTTGGACAGCGCTTCCAAAATGTTTGGGTTCCCGTTCGTCTTGTTGTGGCGATTGGTATGTTGATGCCGATACAATACGGATTGAATTCAGGTCAATACATTATCCTTTACACGGCCAAGTATGGATCTGGTTTGGCGACAAACGGTTGGTCGGAATATAATGATGCGATTACGGCGCACTCTATGTTTTCTGGCGCGCCTAATGGCGGTGTTCCTTTGGGGGAAAGATATTCACATCTAGCCCTTCCGGAAGCACCTGATTTATCACCGATAGTAGAAGCTATGACGCTGGTTCATGCGTGCGCTTATGCTTATCACAGGATAAATGGTGGTCAACCGAGTGGTTTATTGCCGAATGCCACACGTGGTAATGGTGCACCATATCCAGAGATTAATTCGAATTACGCGCCCGAAAATCCGCCGGATCAGTGGACATTCCAAATTCAGCCTTTCTTTATTAAGAACAGAACTGCGGGCTTGGCCGGCGGTACTATGGGGGCGCCTACGCCGCCTACGCTGGGTGTTTGGGGGAATCCTGAAACACGCGAACATATAGAAAACCGTACTGCTAATCCATATTACGGTGGTAATGCTGCAAACCCTATTGATGGTCTTGGGTTCTATTACGGTAGTGATATTATTATCCGTTTCGGAGAATTTAAAGTTGTGAACGGTTCTGCGAGTACGCCAGTGTATAATCAGCAAACCGGCTATGTGAAGCCTTTGTGTGGCGATATTAGAATACCGGTTTCCGATTTGACTGATCCTGGTGGTGGTGGTGCTGGGCGCGGTGGCGCGGACCAAATGCAGCAATTCTACTTCGATCTTGTTTTAGACCTTTGGTTCAATGCAGAAGAGTTACGACAAGTGGGCAGAACGCTTGTAGAAAAGGCAATCGAAAAAGATAATATCAGGTTGTCAGCAGTGTGTAATGGTAATGAGGTTAGTGGTGGTAATCTCGCGGCTGTCGGTGGCGGTACGGCCGGCTTTTTTGCTACACCAGCCGAATGTTTAACGAATGCGATGGACAGTACGTGGCGCACGGACTTTGTTGCGCGTCAGACAGTTTTGCTTAGGACTGAAATTGTAGAGGCATGGGATGCCTATGTGGCCAATGGTATTTATATCTTTTTCGATGCTTCTATCCAAAATAGAGGATGGGGCGGCGCAGGAATTTGGTACAATAAGTTGGCAGAAATTAATGGTGGGTGGATGGACGGCGTTCGCGGCGTACCTTTCATGGATAAATACCCGCTTGTGATGGAAGAAGTACGAAAGTTTAGGCAGCAAAATAACGTGGATTCTGATCCGTTGGAAATTTTCAATCCGTCTGTTCAGGCTGAGTCTGCTAATTCACCGCCTAAAGAATTTAAAATCGGTTTGACACCTGCGGAGTTAACTAATGTTGCCCTACCTTTATATAAGGTTTTCAGATATTGGAATTCGTTGAATGAAGGTAAAGACACCAACGCCCTTGATAATATTTCAGAGGGAAATATGTTCAAAAACGCGATTCACCTGCTTATGGGTACAACGGGACTTGCGAACATTCGTGGTGCGAACAGATATATGCACCCGTTAGTCCGCTTAATTGCGGTAGGTAAGGGGCTTGTTAATTCCGCTATTTTCAACATGGCATCTGCTACAGTTTCTACTTTCATGGGTGGTCTGTTACGGGCACTCGGAAAATACAGTACGGTTGCCGGTATTGCGGAAGCGGCCAATAAGGTATTTTACTCCACAGCATTCTTGGGTTTGACCGCCGGATTTGTACTGTTCTATGTCTTACCGTTCTTACCATTTTTATACTTCTATTTTGCGGTTGCATCATGGGTGAAGGCGATATTCGAAGCTATGTTGGGCGCACCTTTATGGGCACTTGCACACTTGCGTATCGATGGCGATGGTCTGCCGGGCGACGCGGCTTCCAATGGTTACTTTTTGGTATTAGAGATATTTATCAGGCCTATTTTAACTGTTTTTGGTTTGATTGCGGCAATTCTCATATTCTCAACGCAAGTGCGCATATTAGATTTGGTATGGGATCTTGTGGTAACGAATGCGGCCGGTTTTACAGAGATTGATGATATTATCAATGAACCTGTGACGTTTATGGATGTATCGAACCAGCGTTCACTTGTCGACGAGTTCTTCTTTACGGTTATTTACACCATTGTTTGTTACATGTTGGCGCTTGCTTCGTTCAAATTGATCGATAAGATTCCGGACAACATTCTGCGTTGGGCGGGTGCTGGTGTGTCTTCATATGGTGATATTGACCAAGACCAAGTTGAAAGTATTAGTCGTTATGCAACATCTGGTGGTATGACGATTGGTAACCAAGCCTCCAGTGCAATCGTTGGTACTTCCAAAGGCGTTGGCGGCGTTCTGGGAAATCAAATTAAGAAATTTACTGATGGTCCGCCACCTGCGCCAGGCGGTGGGACTGGGCCGACTACGTAGAGGCTTGTTTAGCCTTAACGTAAGCGCACTTTGAGTATAAAACGTTAGGAAAGAGAGAATAGTAAATGTCAGGATATTCGATTACAAAGGGTGTATTTAGATATACTGCGATGCCTGAGGTTATGCCTCGTGTTCGCACTTTGCTCTTTGGCGGTTTTGGTTATATTCCCTTTTTCATAGCAGCTGTTTATCAAATGGTTGGGCTTTTGCCTAAGAACCACCCCTACCTTTTGCAAAGTAATATCGGCAAATACGGTATTCGTCATGTTATTGCGCAAGCTGCCGGCAATATTGAGTTAAGTTTTAAAAACATAGATCAGCTTGTATTGTTTATCGCCGTGCTCGCGGGCTTGGTTATATTTGTTATACAGTTCTTCGCGATTGCGTCTCTATTCGTACTGCAGCCCGTATATGCTCTGCCAACAAACTGGAACGGGTTTTTTACGGTTACGAATGTTGGTTATAGAACGCATGATATTGCTTTTATGATGCTCGATATGGTGTTTGGTGTGCCCCACCCGAGTATTGCGAACACAGGGTTTTTTGAATCTTGTATCGGTATCGCAACACCGTGTAGAGGAACGACAAACATTGCTTTGTCAGGAATAAATACGGCTCTGTTTACGAACATTACGCCGGTTGAAGCCGACCAATTAGGGCCTTTGGCACCTAATGCATACTTGGTGTTCCCGTTTCCTTATCATGATGGTTTGCACCAATTATTTGCAATATACAGTACGGCACTTCTTGTTATTGCCGTCATCATTACATCATATTTTGTTGCGACCATTCTTGGTGAAACTGCACAAAGTGGTACACCGTTTGGCCGACGATTTAATAAAACATGGGCTCCGCTTCGTATCGTTATTGCGTTCGGCTTGTTGGTTCCTTTGACTATTGGTTTAAACTCTTCACAATATATTGTTTTATTCTCTGCAAAATATGGATCAGCCTTTGCATCGAATGGGTGGCGTTACTTTAATGACACTTTGGCAGCAAGTTATTTTGGAGCAGGGCAGCAAATGGTCTCTGTACCAAACGTGCCGGAACTTTATGATCTGACGCAGTTTATGTTCGTTGCGAGAACATGTAAGTATGTTCATGACTTTTACACGCAAAAGGCAAAAATAGATGCGGCTGCGAATGCAGGAAATCCTGCGCCCGGACCATTGACCGTTGATGAGCAAGTACAAGCTTATCTTTTAATGGAAGACCAAAAGATACCGAACAATTCGATCATGATATTGACAGGGACGACATATGCAGGTGTTAAGGGTGCGTACACAGATAATGTTAGAACAATGCGCATACGTTTTGGTATTAAAGATGAAGATAAATACGGTGACAGCCAAAGCGGGGTTAGTCCTGTCTGTGGTGAAGTAACTTTACCATTCACAGATGGTAGTGATCTGGGTTTACAGCTTGATTATGTTGAGACAATACAGTCAGCATATTTCCGTTTAGCAAGAGATCTGTGGCATGATACGGCCTGGAATGGTGTTGCGGGTGGCCCGGGTTTCCCGGCATTTTCGCCTGCCCTTAATCACAGGTATCGATTCATTGCGGATAGGGGGGTCAATGGCTTACCTATCTCGCCTCCGGCGACCTTGTTGACGGTGCCATTATTATATGCAGGTTCAGATCAGGATCATGCGATTCCGTTGGATCCTATTTATGTTCAAAATATCAATGATAACGCACAGGCGACTATGGAGGCCGTTGTAAGCACTGCTGTTGCTCAGGCTGTCGCGAATGGTATTTGGGGCGGTTTCACAGGCGGTGTTACAAACGCCGCTGCGGATGATTTATACGGGCGTGGTTGGGCTGCTGCAGGCATATGGTATAACCGGATTGCACAGGTTAACGGTCAGCTGAATGTTGCTGTTTTTGCATCGCCAAGTGTGTCTGCTTATCCAGCGATTATGGAACAAGTGGCAAGAATTAAGGCCAAATACGATAATACCGTGTCGCCCGATGTGCGTTTTGATCCTTCGGCTGCCGGTATTGATAGTATCGGGTTGCTGCTTGATAAAGCGCATGGTGAAGAATATGCGAAAGTCCTGCACACCGCTCTGAAGGACTGGGAAAACGCATCAGGTGTAGAGCAGGTGCGGGCTGCGGGACCGAACCCGATTATTGCTTTCTTTAAACAATTCTTTGGTCTAACGGGACTTTATAATATGCGCGATAACCAAGCAAACAGGACGCATCCACTTGCGATGCTATCTGGTGTTGGTAAATCGCTTGTAGAATCGTCAATCAGATCTCTGGGACTGTCCATTATTGCTGTTGGTGGCGGTGCTGGAACGGGCAGTAAATCAGGGAAGCAGTTTGCCAATCTTATGGCTAGCTTCTTTATTACCATGGCGATGCTTGGATTGACCGTAGGTTTCATATTATTCTATGTTGTTCCGTTTTTGCCCTTTATTTACTTCTTCTTCGCTGTCGGCGGCTGGGTGAAAGGTATTTTTGAGGCTATGGTTGGCGCTCCGCTATGGGCGTTAGCACATATCAGAATTGACGGGAATGGCTTGCCGGGTAATGCGGCTCTTAATGGTTACTTTTTGATTTTTGAAGTCTTCTTGCGGCCTATTTTGATTGTGTTCGGTATGCTTGCAAGTATTTCGACCTTCTCTGCGCTGGTGAGTGTTTTGAACGATATCTTTAGTCTCGTTGTTGAAAATGCCGCTGGTTATGACCTTGAATCGGAGCTTGCTACACCAAGAAACGTACTTGTTTACATGCGCTCTTCTATTGATGAATTTTTCTTCACGATCATATACACGATTGTTGTTTATATGCTCGGGATGTCTTCATTCAAACTTGTGGATACGATGCCTAACAACATCCTAAGATGGATGGGGCAGTCAGTTGCAACGTTTGGAGACCAAAGAGAAGACCCTGCACAGAATCTTGTATCCAGAGCGTCTATTGGTTCACAGCAAACGTTAAGTAAGCTGGGTGGCGGTATTTCCGGTCTTGCGGAAGCAGGTGTTAACAGCACCCCAACAACTAAAGCATAGTAATATTCAAAGATGAACAAGGGTTTAAGTCGAGTAAATAGATGGCCATAACAACAACCAGTTTTGCAAAATATACTATTCTCCCCGGCATATGGCCGCGGGTGAGAGAGTTCTTTAGTTCTGGATTTACGTTCTTGGCGAGTGTTATTGCCATTTTATACTACAATATTGGACTTTTGCCGGCGGGGCACGCTTATTTGGATAGCAAAAACTACGGGCGTTTTGGTATTCGTCATGTTGTTGCTGAGGCGGGTAAGCAGCTTGTTTTTTCAAGGAAGCACATAGATCAAATTGTTGTGTATTTCACGGTACTTACTGGCTTGGTCATTTTGGCTTTACAGTTTTTACTGTTATTAACATCATTGTTAGCAGAGCCTGTTTTTGCCGGTGCAAACTGGTTTGATGCTTTTCCTGTGTCATGGTCGAACTATTTTACAACCACACCTGTAGGCCCGTCGCAAGATATCGCTTTTGTCGTATTGGATAAAGTATTTGGGGCGATGCAATTTTCCGGAACGGGTAGTACGCTCGGCTTCTTTGGATCTTGTGTTTCTGATTTGGGAACACCCTGTGAGGATATCAGAGGTAACGTTGTGTTCTCACCAACGGCTTTTCCAACCCCTTTTCATCTTGCTCTTCATCAAATGCTTGCATTTTACAGCTTGGGGATTGCATTTATATCTGGGGCTATCATTATTTACTTTATTGTTACCATTATTGGTGAAACCGCGACATCGGGAACACCGTTTGGGCGTCGCCTGAATAAAGCATGGTTCATTCCAAGATTGATTGCTTTCTTTGCTCTGGTCGCACCAATAACACTTGGTGGCGGTAACAATGATGGTTTGAATGTAGCACAGCTTATCACCTTATCTGTTGCAAAGTTCGGGTCTAATATGGCAACGAATGCCTGGATTGGTTTTGCGTATGATCAGCCCATTATTTCTCTTGTTGAAGACAGTCAGTTATTAGGTCAGGGACAGCTTATGTTGTCGCTTCCTAATGTGCCTGAATTGGGTAACTTAACGCAGTTTATGCATTTGGTTCGCATGTGTATGTATGCGGAAAAGATTATTAATGGAATTGATGTTTTCCCTTATGTTGTAAGGGCGCCCTCGTCGGACTCGACAACTGTTACGCTTTTCGGAGGCGGGACCGCGCCTTATAATACGATGGGTTTTGGGCCAAATGATGCAATTTCTTATTACTCTGGTCCGAGTGCGCCGATTTACTTTGATGAAGCATGGCAATTTTCCAGATATCAAAATGTTGTTTTACGTTTTGGCCACCGTAATCCACCAGGCCCTGCAGCTCCTGCCGTCGTCGATCCGAATGATCCACCGGGGGAGTATGATGAATGGGGTTATGTTGAACCAACATGCGGTGAAATCGTTTTTGAGGTAACCACTACGGATCCGTTTGTTATTGGGCCTGCTACTGCTGCTGGATCGCCTATAGACGCTTCAATTCAAGATAACTATTGGCTGTTTATTGATCAGTATCTTACATGGGATGAGATTTTCGATGACGTACCTTATTGTATGATTAGGGCATTATTACCTTATGACCCAATAAATGGCTGCGTTAACACGCCTTTGCCAGGTACGCCTGGTGTGGAACCTGGCTTCACTCTTCCCGGTGGCGCTGATGTAATTAATATTGATTTTCCTTTGGCTACAAATAACACGCATTGGTTGACGGTTGATAATGCGCGCTCTTCCCTTGAAATCGCAAATGCCATTAATAAGGCCACCATGACGGGTCAGTTTTTGGACTGGAATACGTCTACCGAAGCTGGGGTTGTAGCAAACAGTATTGATGAGCTTCTTTTGGGTGCATATGATGACCCTTTGTATGTCAATAACTTGATTATGTCTCCGGAATTGCGTGAACGTGGTTGGGCCGGTGCTGCTTTGTGGTACAACAAACTGGCTGAAATTAATGGATCTTATGGATCTGCAATGCAAAATATTCCGCGTCCTTTTAAATACCCAAAGGTGATGGAAGAAATTGCAAGACAACACATGGCTGAGGATAAAAATACACCATTTACGGCACGGTTTAATCCGCGTCTTGGTAATGGTAAGTTGGCTGAACTGCCTCGTCCAGGGGATCAATATATTGCTGCTGCTTTGTACAGTGCGTATGAATTTTGGAATAGTGCCGCCGTTCAGGAAACGACGTTTACGCGTAGAAGTAACAACGCAATTATCGATGGGATCAACATGCTTCTAGGAACACAGGGCATCTTCGACATTGCTGAGAATTATGGCGTACACCCGTTGGCTATGTTAAGTGGCTTGGGTAAGAGCATGGTGGATGCGGCGATACGTAATCTCTTTATTGGTGTCGTTGGTCAGGGTGCCGGAACAACGATGGATAATTTTATCGGACAGTTGGGCGGTGTCGCAGGGTCTTTCATGTTCCGCATGGGTATGATCGGTATGGGGATAGGGTTTGTTCTTTATTATGTTCTGCCTATCATGCCCTTTATATATTTCTTCTTTGCATTTAGTGGCTGGGTGAAAAGTATATTCGAAGCTGTGCTGGCTATGCCTCTATGGGCGTTGGCGCACATTAAAATAGACGGAGAAGGTTTACCCGGTCCGTGGGCGACCAATGGATATTTCTTGTTGTTTGAAATTTTCCTTAGGCCGCTTTTGATAATTTTTGGTTTTGTGTTTAGTATTACAATATTTGCTTCGCTCGTTGATACGCTACATAACTCTTATCATCTTTTGACTTTTGTCGCGGGTGGTTATGATATCGAAGCTGAAATTAACCAGGGTGGTACAGCTTTCCGTGATATTTCCGTGTTTACTAGCTTCACTGCCGGTGACACATTTAACTTCATGCGCGGCCCCGTTGATGAGCTGTTCTACACGGTGATCTACGTCATTATTGTCTATATGATCGGACTTTCTACTTTTAAGATGGTGGACTCAATCCCTAATAACATTATGCGTTGGATGGGTGTAACAGTGAGTACATTCCATGAGACCGCCGGTGATCCGGCAAGTCAATTGGCAAGTAAGATGTACCGTGGTGTAAACATGACGAATGCCCAGATTATGGGTATCATGGAGAAAGGTAGTAATGCCGCGATTGATCAGACCTTGGCTACCGGCGCATAAAGTAATCGTAATTTTCTATAAATTTTCTTAAGAGACGACTATGGTCTTAAATGTGCAAGCAATACGTCTACGTTGCCGCCACCGCGTTGGATAACTGATGCAAAATCAGAGCGCTGCGTTAAAGACATACTTACGCCTTCAACCATTATATCAATGATTTTCATCTTTCCCTTTTTCTCACGCACGCGCCATTCGACACGGACCTTAGTTCCGCTTGGCGGGACAATCTGAGAGGAAACAACCGCGTCTGACTTGCCTTGTTCGCGCGCAGAGAGCACTTCGAAGCTCTCACCATTATACTCGCTGAAACGTTGTGAATAGACCTCAACGATCATATCTTCGAATAAGGACAAGTATTCTTTTTTCTGCTCATCTGTAGAGCTGCGCCAATAGCGACCAAGTGCAAACCGTGCAATCGTTTTCATGTCAAAGTTGTTTTTCAACACATTGCGAAATTCTTTTTCGCGTTGCTCATCGCTTAAGGATTGATCTTCTAAGAAGCCAATGCCTTGCTCTGCTAAATCGATGATGAATTGCTTTGCTTTTTGTTCTCGCGTGTCTTCTGATGATACCTGAATGATGTGCGCAGTGTTTTGTTCCGCTGTCATTGTATGAGGCGATAGATTAAATGCAAAGGCAGGCAGGGAAAGCGATGTGGCAACCGCCATTGAAAATATAAAGTTTTTACTAAGCAAAGCTCTCTCCGGTCTTTAAATTGTAACCAATGTTATTCTACGCATACATTATGAATTAATTCGTAATGTATTATAGATTTGTCACAAATAACAGTGTTAAAACGCCACCTAAAAGTCGTCTTCAGCGTCAAAATCAGGAATGTCCGGAAGATCAGCACTGCTTTGTGGAGCATTGTCATGTACTAAGGCTCTGCGGTGCTGGTAGTATGTAGATCGGACAGCGGCATAATAATCAAAGGAATTACGTTCCAGATCCGTCAATGTATCGTGCAGAGATTCGCGCAAGTCAAAATAGCTTATCCCGAAACGGGCAAGGGCAAGACCTTCTTCATCGATATTATGGAGATACCAGCCAAGTGGATCGACCATAGAATCGGCGAAGAAACCGCCATAATCACGCATAGATGAGGCGCCAATGAACGGCACAACCATGTACGGCCCGTGGCCTACGCCCCAGACCGCCAATGTTTGACCAAAATCTTCAGGCTCGTATTTTATGCCTTCATGTCCGGCGACATCAAACAATCCGCCCACGCCGACTGTTGTGTTTATCGCGGCGCGCAATGCAGTGTTACCAGAGCCCTCTACATCCCCTTGCAGAACCTGATTAAGAAGGTCTACAGGCGTTCTGAGATTACGAAGGAAGTTACGTAGACCTGTTCTGGCAGGCTGCGGTATCGCCACCCTATAGCCTTTGATAGCAGGATTAATAACGGTGTGATCCACGGCCAAGTTAAAGGCCATGACGCGGCGATTCATATCTTCGTACGGGTCATAGATAACATTCCCTGTATCAATGATTTGATCTTCGCGGGCACTCGCGCAGGCATTTAATGCAAAACAAGCCAGTAAAAGCATGAAAAAACGGTAGTTTTGAGTTTTGCTGGTCCTTAGCAAAAACAATTTTTCTTTACGATGTGCCATTTGAAAATCCTATTCATTGCAGAATCTGCGTATTTATATGCCTATAATAAATAACATGTGTTTCCTATCAATTAGTTAATAGAGAAACCCTAAAATTTGTGTGTATTACTTTTTGTATAACTTTTTAACCGTCTTCAATATTCATCATTACGGATAAACCCAATAAAAATGAAATCAGTGCGGGTGACCACGCCGCCAGAAGGATCGGGATTTGTTGTGATGAGCCGAGCGTTTGAAGAAAGCTCGACATGAAAAATACCAAGAATCCGATAAACACGCCGCTTGCGATCATTGTGAATGCGCCCTTCGATCGTGGTGGGCGCATGGACACTGTCGCGGCGAGCAAGATCATAGCGCAGAACATAAGAGGCTGTGACAGGAGACTTTGATAATAAACACGTAGGCGGGTCGCATCGAATCCTGTCTGTTCCAAAGTGTTGATATAGGCCGGTAATTTCCAAAATGACATACTGGTTGGTGATGAAAAACTCTCCTGAATATCTTGAATTGTCAGGGTTGTCGGTACGGTGTACGTGTTTTCATTGATGCGTGTTGCACCGTCTTTATGGATTGTTGCTTGACTGAGAAGCCAGAAATCCTTTTGCAATATTGCCGATTGTGCGTCGACACGTTGCAAGAATTCATTATTGGCTGTGAAATAAAATACACTCACATTTTGTAACTTCCATTGCGGTTGTTCAACCTTTTGAGCATGGACAATGACGTATCCTTGCATCAAGGATAGATCAGGCACTTTCTGTTTCTCTTCAGATTCTGTTTCCGATTCAATTAAGATGGCTTGCCTCAGCCATAGCCCTTCCCTGAAAACGGCGATCTGGTTTTTTTCCTTTTTCAAATGCGTACGTTCCAGTTCCTCAAACTTACCGATGAAAACGGCTCCAACCGGGTTAATCACTGCCATTTGCATGATGCCAAATAAAATACCCACCGCCGAAATCGGAAGAAGGAACTGCCATACGGAAAAGCCTGATGCACGGACTACAATTAATTCATATTGCCGCGTGAGTTGCCAGAACGTGTACATGGCACTGAACAACACCGCGAATGGGAAGATTGTTTGCCCGACCTCGGGCAGTTTGAGCAAGCCCATCTGTAGTACAAGTGAAATTGGAATATCGCCGCGTTTACTGGCGCGCCTGATCAATTCAACCGTGTCAAAAAGATAGATCACTGCGAACAGTCCGATGAGCAGAATAATTAAATTAATAACGTATCGTTTTGCCAGATAGCTGCTGAGTGTGAAGGTGATTTTCATGCGGGCCTCTTGGAGGGATACAAAATTCTGCGTCTGAATTTTTCCGTACGCTCACTTAGAAAAACGAGCGAAAAACATATTGGCGCAATGGTTAGTATGTACATGAGTACAAGGCCAAAATTACTGTTTTTGGCAAGGTTATATGAAATCAAAAACAGCCCCTGTATCAAAATAATAACGACCAGAGCAGCGGCTATTTTTTTCGTTTGTCCGCGCCGATCTGTGGGGCCGAGTAAAAGCGCCATCAAAGCAATCAACGGAAAGACAACCGCGAGTAGGGGGCTTATGATCCGCCTGTGAATTTCAATGTTAAAGGTTCTGATATTTTCCTGATCGCGGGCATTTTCAGGATCAGGGTTTAAAAGTTGCCAGATGGTACGTTCTGCCGGTTCGGCCCACCTTTTGCGTACGGCCTGACTTTCCGGTAGATCAATGGTGTAACGCTCAAACTGTAAATTTTGTAAGATGCCTGATTTTGGGTTGAATTCCTGACGCGCCCCATCATGCACGATGACCTGATGCCCTTCTTGCGTTGAAACGATGCGGCCGCGTTTTGCCATCACTGTGGATGGTGCCTTGGTGGTGTCGCGTGTATCATGGATCATAAGCCCCGCAAGCTCGCCGTGGTCTTTCTTTTCATTGATATAAACGGTCAGGCCTTTTCCCACGGCGTTAAAGACGCCTTCTTTGAACAGGAAATTGGAAAATTCGGCCTTAAGCTCTTCGCGCATTTGTTGCATCTTGGATAAGGACACAGGCGCGATCCATAAGGTAACGCTCCAGAGGAACACGGTTAGAATTAAACCGAGCAACACAGCAGGCTTGGCGAGATCAAAGGATGAGTGCCCAATACCGCGCATAGCGATCAGCTCGGAATCTAGGGTCATTTTGTTATACAGAAACAATGTCGACGCCATCAGGGAGAGTGGCAAGATAATCTCAAATGATCGCGGCAGAGCCAAAGCGGTGAGCACAAGGAAGGTGCTGCCTGAAGATCCCGCGTTCACAACAATTTCTAAAAACCGTAAGGATTGCGTCAAAAAAATGATGAGTATCAGTACAACGGCAATGAAGGCCGTTGCCACACATAGGTTTTTTAAAAGATAACGATCAAAAATTTTCATACGTTTATTAACGTCTTGGTACTGGTCATTTTATTTTTGGAGCTTATACTATGTGTGCTCTCAAGGCGATGACAATTTTAGTTCGATAGGATTCGATTATGACACTGGATATTTCTTTTTCCAAAGCCCCGCACAAAGATACGGATGCCGCAATTCTCTGTTTTTATGAAGACAAGGAGCCAAGCGCAGCTGTTAGCTCTTTGAATTATGAGTTTCATGGTTTCATCGACCATGTTCTTGAAAAGAACAAAAGTTTTACGGGGAAGTCGGGGCAAACAGAAACTTTGATGCTGCCCGAGGATTCACCGTATGCGTACGCTGTTCTTTTGGGGTGCGGTAAAAGGGAGAAGATGGATCATCTTGAGGCGGAAAAGCTCGGTGGTAAGCTCTATGCAGCCCTTGCTGATTCAAACATCGAGAGCATCGAGTTTTACAGTGACAATGACGTCACGGACGCTGGTGAGATTGCCGCGCATCTTGCTGTCGGCATGAAGATGCGTTCCTATTCATTTGATTTATACAAATCCAAAAAGCCGGATGATGATAGTAAAGACTTAGCCAAGGCGCATTTCGTTGCCTTTGATAGTGATGCGGCAAGCGGTACTTATGATGAGCAATCGTGCGTCTTGGAAGGTGTGTATCTGGCGCGTGATCTGGTCAATGAGCCGCCCAATGAACTATATCCCGATATCTATGCGAAGCGTATTAAGGGTGAATTGAAGCCGCTGGGCGTGGACATTGAAATTTTAGACGAAAAGAAAATGAAAAAGCTCGGCATGGGCGCGTTGCTTGCGGTCGGGCAGGGGTCTGATAACCCGCCGCGCATGGTGATTATGCGCTGGAAAGGGGATAAAAATTCTACCGATGCACCGCTTGCCTTTGTTGGTAAGGGCGTGACGTTTGATACGGGCGGTATCTCCCTGAAACCCGGTGCGGGCATGGAAGACATGAAAATGGACATGGGCGGATCAGCAACAGTTGTCGGCCTTATGAAAGCGTTGGCAAAGCGTAAAGCCAAGGTCAATGTGATTGGCATTGTCGGGTTGGTTGAGAATATGCCTTCCGCGCGCGCCTACCGCCCTGCGGATATCATCACGTCCTATTCCGGTAAAACCATTGAGGTTCTCAATACGGATGCGGAAGGGCGCTTGGTGCTCGCTGATGCATTGTCCTACGTTCAGGATGTTTACAAGCCATCGATGATTATTGATTTGGCGACGTTAACTGGCGCGATGTTGATTTCTTTAGGCCATGAATATTGTGGAACCTTCGTCACTGATGATGCTTTATGGGAACAAATGGATCATGCGGGTAAAGACACGGATGAAAAATTATGGCGCATGCCTTTGGATGAGGTTTGGAAGAAGGACATGGAGGGCACCATCTCTGATACGCAAAACATGGCAAAATCAGGCCGCTGGGCGGGGTCATGTACGGCCGCGGGTTTCCTTTGGCACTTCATTGAAGAAGACATGCCTTGGGCACATATGGATATTGCCGGCACGGCGTGGATCAAGACAGACCGAGACACTGTGCCCAAATATGGAACGGGCTTTGGTGTGCGTTTGTTAGATCGCCTTGTGTCGCAGAATTATGAGCAGTCCTGAACATCATCATGACGGCTTGTGTTTCATCAAAACAAAAATCCAACGTACAAAAATCAACGCGCCTACGCAGCGTGTCTGATTTACTTGCGCATGGTTTGTTGTTTGATGGTGATATTACTGATTTCGAAAAACTCGAAGGGTTGTACGATATTGGCGTGAGTAGCCATATCGCAGCCTTATTGAAAAACCGATCTTCTCAGAGTGATCCGATTGCGCGGCAATATATTCCGAGCCGTGAAGAATTAACGGTGATGCCGGACGAAGAATATGATCCGATTGGTGATGATATTTACAGCCCCGTTAATGGGATAGTTCACCGTTATCCTGATCGCGTTTTATTTAAAGTTACGAATGTGTGCGCCGTCTATTGCCGTTATTGTTTCCGCCGCGAGATGATTGGCGCAGGGTCAGATCACCTGACGCAGAGTGATTTTGATGTCGCTATTGATTACATCAAGGCGCATAAGGAGATCTGGGAGGTCATTTTAACAGGTGGTGATCCGTTCGTGTTATCCCCGCGCCGTTTGGAACAAGTTATTCATGCCATCAATGATATTGATCATGTTCAATCCCTGCGGATTCACACGCGTGTGCCTATCGCGGATCCATCAAAAATAGACAATACGATTTTATCCGTTTTGAAATCTTCGCGTAAGGCTATACATATCGTTGCACATGTTAACCACAGGGATGAAATTACCCCAGAGGTAGAAGCTACAATTTTGAAATTACGCCGCGCTGATTGCTCACTTTATGCACAATCAGTTTTGTTAAAAGGCGTGAATGACAATGCCAAAACATTAGAAGATTTATTCAGAAAGTTGATTTCCATTCATGTGAAGCCGTATTATTTGCACCATCTGGACCGTGCCAAAGGGACAAGCCATTTTCGGGTGTCATTGGAGCGCGGGCAAGAGATTATGAAAGATTTGCAAGGGCGCGTGTCGGGGCTATGTTTGCCGAAATATATGCTCGATATACCGGGCGGTCATGGGAAAATTCCCGCCAATGAAAGCTATATAAGGCATATTCTTCATGACACTTATAGTGTTGAAGATTATCAAGGTTGTGACCATCTTTATTTTGACACGCAAAAAGAAAATCAAGAGGGTGAGGCATCATGACAGAAGTGCGTTTCTATCACCTGCAAAGCCAAAATCAGAAACAAGCATTGCCCGCTTTAATCTCCAAGGCATTGGAGCGTGGCCATCATATTGTCGTGAAGTTAAGGGATGCCGCAGAGGTTGAGGATATGGACGGGCATTTATGGACGTATAATCCAAACAGTTTCCTGCCACATGGCTCGGCTAAATCAGGGAATAAAGAGAGACAACCCGTATGGCTGACGGCAGAGGATGAAAACCCCAATAAGGCCGATGTTCTTATTGTCGGGCAGGGCGCGCAATCAGAGATGCATGGCGATTTTGCGCTTTGCTGTGAAATATTTAGCGGCCACGACCCCGAAGCGGTTGCGCAAGCACGCACACGTTGGAAAGCATATAAAGAAAAAGAATTTGATGTGACGTATTGGCAGCAAAATGAATCTGGTGGTTGGGATAAAAAAGCTTAAGGAATGTGCCTGTTAATGCGCTTCCGCTGAATGCCCTTCAAGCTTGTCTTCCACCTGTTCTTTCATTTCTTCAAGTCCTTGTACGGCATCTGTTTTAGGTGCTTCGGTTGTCACGTCTTCGGAAATTTCATCACCAGCGTGTGGTGTAATGTCTTTGAAGGATTCACCTTCATCTGTACCATGCTCACCACCATCTTCAGCGTGCTCTTCTTCAGGTGGCGCAAAGGCGGCTTCTTCTGCGGCAATTTCTGCATCTGTTGGTAATACGGCTTGTGAATCAGCTTGCTGTCTGAGCCATGCAATCATTGCGGCGCGGTCAGCAGGTTTTTTGAGGCCAACAAAGTTCATCTTTGTGCCGGTGATGTATTTCTTAGGCTTCCACAGGAAGAAGTTTAGAGCGTCATAATCCCATTCACCGCCTTTTTCAAGAAGAGCGTCTGAATAGGCAAAGCCTGCTTTGGCGGCCTTAGGCGCGTTGACAATGCCCCAAAGATTTGGGCCTTGTTTGGTTGCGCCGTTTTTGTCAAAACTGTGACAAGCCGCACACGCCTTGGATATTTTAGCGCCTTTTTCAGCGTCAGCCGATGCAATCAGGGCCATAATCGGGTCAGGTATTTGTGGTTTGGCGATGGCGCCGCCGTGATCGCCTGCGCTTGCACCTTCAATTTCCACGGCGTCTTTTTCAAGATCGTGCGGGTGCATAATCTGATTGGCAACAAAGCCCGTCAGCATGAATACAATGCCAGCCGACAAAACAGCGGCGAATATTTTGTTATTTTCAAAATTGGACATAAAACCCAACCTGCTTTTTATTTTAAATTGAACCCAAAAAGGCGTGCGATCTATACATTGATTATTTCAACATAAGAGTTGACTATCTATTTATAAACACGTCATTTCCTTTTGTCGACATAGATATACAGGTTGCGTATGGTCATTCAACAAAAAAATGTCTAATAATGCGATATATATAAATTTTTTGGAGTATTCATGACATCAGATCACTATAAAAAAATTGCCTTTCAGGGCGCTCATGGCGCGTATTCAGATATGTCGTGCCGCGCCGTTTTTCCTGACCTTGAAACATTGCCGTGTGATTCTTTTGATCAGGCTTTCAACGCAGTTATAGAGGGGCGCAGTGATTTAGCGATGATTCCGGTTGATAATACAATCGCAGGGCGTGTGGCGGATGTTCATCATCTTATGCCGCAAGGGGATTTGTTCATCATCGGTGAACATTTTCAACCAATTAACCATATGTTGCTTGGTCTGCCGGGCAGTAAGATTGAGAATATAAAGCATGTGCACTCTCATGTTCATGCGATTCCGCAATGCCGGAAGTTTTTAAATAAACTTGAAGTGAAGTCACACGTGCACGCCGATACGGCAGGGGCTGCGCAGGAAATTGCGTTGAATAAAGATCCCGAGCATGCGGCGATTGCTTCTGAGCTAGCGGCAGAAACTTATGGCCTTGACATTCTGGAGCGTGATATTGAAGATCAGACGCATAACGTGACGCGGTTCCTAATCTTGTCCACAGAGCCACATTTCCCCGATATTGACGAAGAGGACATTATTACCAGTCTTTTATTCGAGGTTCGGAATATTCCGGCATCTTTGTATAAAGCGCTTGGCGGTTTTGCGACCAACGGCCTCAGTATGACCAAACTGGAATCATATGTGGATCAACAATTTCAGGCTGCGCGTTTTTATTGTGACATAGAAGGGCATCATGAAAGTCCCGCGTTTCAGCGCGCTCTGGAAGAGCTTGGTTTTTTTGCCAAGGATGTGAAGCTGCTCGGTACGTATAAGGCGCACCCATTTAGAAAACAACAAGCAGTCGATAGTGATGAATTATTTTAAATTAGGGCTTGCTTTCCAATAAGGTATATATGTTACTGTTATACCTTGTAAATTAATATAATAACTAAGGAATACCCAATGCCAACGCATGCAGAACTTACCGGTAAACTTCTCGTAGACGCAGCTGCGTTTTTTCGCACTCTCGGCAGTCAAAACGATTCGTTGAAAGACCAAATGACAGAGAATGCGACTGTATTTGAACAAATGGGTGATCTGATTGTTAACGACCCTGAAGGCAATCTTGAGGGTACGGATCATGCAGAATTAGCAGGGCGTCTTTTGAAAGATGCGGCCGGCTTTTTCAGAACACTGGCCGAACAGAACGAACCAATCCGTGAGCAAATGGAAGAAAATGCCAATGTTTATGACCAGATTGGTGATTTGGTGACAGAAGATCCTCTCGGAATTCTTGATTAGATAATGAAATAGCAGGGGATATTTTTTCGCTGCTGTTTCATTGTAATATTGAGTTACGCTTAGGAAACAGGTTATACTTGTTTCAATAATTCTTTTTGGCACGATCCTTGTGCCAATCAATGGCTATTATCGATCTCTGTGTAAAAGGGTATATTCCTATGGCGCGCTCGCGTAAAATCAAACGAACTCGTAAAAAGAAAAAATCATCATTCTTACCTGATTCATTACAGGCCTTTATTGCACGGCGTCTTGTTGATGTCGTTGCACTTGCGTTTATTACGGTCGCGCTTTTTGTTTTCGCATCATTGATTACTTATAACAGTGGCGATCCTTCATGGAATACCGCGCCCGAAGATGCGGGCAGCAGCGTATCAAACTTTGGCGGCACAACGGGGGCATATATGTCCGACGTTTTGCTTCAAACATTGGGGCTTGGTGCTTTCGTACCTGCATTTTGTTTTCTGATTTGGGGCTTGCGCATTTTTAAACGTCACTCGGTTCGCCCCGTAATTTTTCGTTTGGCTACAATTTTACTGGCGTCACTTTTTGCATCGGTTTCGCTGGCCTCTATCCCCTCAGGTGATTGGTTCGTGCATGATTATCTGGGCAGTGCAACCGGATTTATTATACTAGAACAAAGTGTTGCGACACTTTCTCTGTTTGATCTTCCCTATGCGGCAACATTGGTTGCTTCGGTTGCGGGGATTATTGCTTTCGGCCTGTTTTTGCATGGCGCCGCATTTAGGGGGCATGAAATTGCATCGGCGTGGTTCCGCATCAAGGTTGCGGGGTACATTGCTGCGGGTATGGTGATGTCCTTGATCAGTGGTTTCCATGGTTGGGTTATGCGTTACAACACACCTGATTACGAAGAAAAGCCTTTATCAGGCGGTATCATGGAAAAATTACGCATGATGCGTGAAGAGCGCGCTCTGGCTGTTGAAGCACGCAGGGTCGCTTGGGAAGAAGAAAAAGCCAAAATTAAAAAGGCCGCGATGAAGCGTCCGGTCAGTAATACCAGAGACACTGAAGACAGTCACGATGATGGCATCGATGAAGTTCTGGCCGAACCGGTGTCATCAAGTTCAAATGTATCGATTCCTGTTGTGACGCCAAAGCCTGCATCCAAACAACCTGCGAAGACGAAAACCCAAGATACTTCGCAGCAGCGTTTCGTTCTGTCTGATGTTGATGGTGAATGGGAATTGCCGCCAATTTCATTAATACAAGACGTGCCGCCGGAAGTTACAGGTATGAAATTGAACGAAGATGCCTTGCGCAAAAATGCGGAATTGCTGCGCAGCGTACTTGAGGATTTCAACATCAAAGGCGACATCGTCAGCATCCACCCGGGGCCAGTGGTGACGTTATATGAATTAGAACCTGCACCAGGCACAAAAACATCGCGTGTGATCTCACTCAGTGATGATATTGCACGCTCTATGTCTGCAATATCCGTGCGTTGTGCGGTTGTTCCGGGGCGTAATGTGATTGGTATCGAACTGCCGAATAAAACGCGCCAGACGGTATATATGAAAGAAATGCTGCAGTCGCGTATGTATGAACGCACGAAGGCGAAATTGCCGCTTATTCTGGGTAAGGATATTGGCGGGCAGCCTATCCTTGCCGACCTTGCCAAGATGCCGCACTTACTTGTTGCCGGTACAACAGGGTCGGGTAAGTCTGTTGCGGTGAATACGATGATTATGTCACTGCTGTACCGCATGTCACCTGAAAAATGTCGTTTCATCATGATTGATCCGAAGATGTTGGAACTGTCGGTTTACGATGATATCCCGCATCTTTTAACGCCTGTTGTGACAGAGCCGGGGAAAGCGATTGTTGCGCTTAAATGGGCTGTGCGGGAAATGGAAGATCGTTATCGCAATATGTCAAAACTGGGCGTTAGAAACGTCGAAGGGTATAATCAGCGTATCCGTGAAGCCATCAAAAATGATGAAAAAATCATGCATAAGGTTCAAACAGGATTTGATCCGGACAGTGGTAAGCCGACCTTTGAAGATCGTGAAATGCCGTTGGCGGAATTGCCGTACATCGTGATTATCGTTGATGAATTTGCCGATTTGATGTTGGTGGCGGGTAAGGATGTTGAAAACGCAATTCAACGTTTGGCGCAAATGGCGCGTGCCGCGGGACTGCATTTGATTATGGCGACACAAAGACCGTCTGTTGATGTAATCACAGGTGTGGTGAAGGCAAACTTCCCGACGCGTATTTCATTCCAAGTAACTTCTAAAATCGACTCGCGCACCATTCTCGGTGATGCGGGTGCGGAACAACTGCTTGGTATGGGTGATATGCTTTACATGGCTCCCGGTGGACGTATAACGCGTGTGCACGGGCCCTTTGTATCTGATGAGGATGTTGAAAAGGCAACGAACTTCCTGCGTTCTCAGGCGAAACCTGCCTACATCGAAGATGTCACGAGCGAAGAATCTGATTTTGGCGGCAGCGAAGTGATGAACGCTATGTTCGGCGATGGCGATAGTGATAACGCTGTGGACGAGCTTTATGATAAAGCCGTTGCCGTAATTACCCGTGAAGGAAAAGTATCGACGAGCTTTATTCAGCGTCACCTACAAATTGGATATAATCGCGCCGCACGTATTGTTGAGGAAATGGAGCGCCAAGGTGTCATTTCCCCCGCTAATTCCGCCGGAAAACGCCAAATTTTAGTCAACGACCACAGCGGTGCTTAGATTTTTTGCCAAAATTGGTAAAATAGTATATATGTAATTGTTAGGGTAAATTTTTTATCAATGAACAGATTTTGGTCTAAAGGAGACTACGATGTTAGTGCCAGTATTTGCAGCAGTTGGTGTGGTTGGTGTACCATTATTAGCAGCAACGACGGCTTTATGTTTATCAATAGAGGCGGTAAGAATTTCGTTGAGTAATAAAGAGCATGACCAGATAGCAAGTGCTGGTAGTGCGGTTGGTGGCAATTCTAACGGTACCAGCCCATCTTCCGGATACTAAAAGTACGGCAACAGTACTGATATCCGGTTTAAAATATAAAAATAATGACACAGGGGTGGTGTACGGATGATAAAAGACTCACAAGATTATAATCTTACAGAAGTTGATTTATTTGGCATGTTTGGAAGCAAGTCTGCCAACGATTATCATGATGTAAATTTAAGTGCGCGGCGCGTTGCCGTGTTATCTCTTATTGAACGCGCGGCGGATGCGGCCGATGTGAATGCCGACACTCTACGCGGCATGTGGTGGGTGGAAAGCCGATCAGGGCATCCTGATATGCTTGAAAGTCCGACAGGCGCAAAAGGCGATTGGCAATTCACAAAAGAGACACAGGCGAATGTCTTTATGCATCATGGCCCTGAGATTGCTGAGAATTTGGAGCAAGCAGGCTTTATGCTGGAGGCTGAAAACGTCCGAATGTTTACCCTCGCCTTCCGTAATCTCGCCATTGAAAAATATGGTATAGAAACAGGCGGTTTGGCATTAGATCAAAGTGAATCAAATCACCTTTTCAGGGATAAATCTTTATCATGGCAAGGCGATATTGTGCCCGCGAACAGCACGTTTTTCCAAGATCCTGAAAGTTACGAAAACTTTGATGAAGGCAGTATCGTAAGGAACATGGATTACAGTCACATGACCCCAAGCATAGATCATAATATCCTTGAAAGAATGGATCAAACGCGCATGGACTTGCCTGCGACTATGACGTTCACAGCGGCCTATTACATTAAAGAAATTGCAGAAGATGCAGGCATAGATGCCAGTGATTATAACAATGCGGGCGCCTTGTATGCCGGATATAATATTGGGCCGGGAAATGCCGCCAGATTGGGGAATGACCTTGCAGATTCTTCGAATGCGATGGGCGCGATAGGGGATGCTGCGGAAAAAAATCCTTATTTCTTCCGTGGGAATGCAACCGGAGAGGAGGCGCTGGCCAATTATCAAGAGGCCGTTGATGGGTGGCGTGCTTTCAGGTTATATGATCTTGAGCCGCCCCAGACGTTGGTTGAGGGGATTGCAAGAGGGTTGCGGGAAGATTACCAAGCCAATCCGGATGTTAATCCGTATGACATATATAGCAATGTGATGGAATCCAGAGGGTATTATGACCGCGCCGAGGTTATTCAGGCGACGAAAGATTCCCCGTTTATCGTGTCTAATGCGGCGATGAACGGCATTAACATACCGTTTAATTTCTCATCAGATCTTACATATGCGTATGGGCTTGATCCTGTGCCAAACATTGATCCGAATGATTATACATTGTCGAGAGATGAAAAGGCGCTGTTGATTCTACGCGAAGAAACTGATCCGGACTTTTTGCCTGTGCCACGGTAATCAGACAAGAATATTATAGTTTTCCTGAAATGTATGCTGTCTTGAAAAGGAGTTAGATGTAACTTTTCGGTACGTTTTATGCGATATAAGTCATTGTAATACATCTTTTATTATCTTTTTAAGTTTGCTCCTGTCGTTATAAATATGGCACGATGGTAGCGTCATGAGAGAAAACACTATGAGTAGTTTAGAAAGTGCAAAGCCTCTGGTTTATGCATATATCGGAACACAAGACCCAATGCGCGGGGATAGCAGGGCTCGTGTGGGTATTGCCAAGACCACAGCTGAAATTCTTGGTGGCGAATATTTATATGTTGATGAAGCAACACTAAAAGAGCATTTTCCTAATGTGAATGGGTTTAAAGAGAGGCTGCAGAGATTTGTGGAGGAAAGAGGCTTGCCTGATATATTGGTAGGGCATGATGCTTCCGATTTTTTTGCACAACAAGATAAAAAACCATCAGTACTTTTTGAATATGTGCCGGAGTCTATTGCCTCTAAAACATCCGAAAAGGGTTATACCCCAACTCAGTTAAAGGGGATTGTCGCACATGACCTGACACCGCAGATATTGGAAACGGAAGCGCAGGATTTTAGACAGCATTATCAAGATCTGAAAGCCCCTTTGGTTGCCGTTATGATGGGGGGAGATTTTTCCAAATCTGATGTGACTAAAGCGGCTACATTAATGCGGAGAATACTCAAGAATTATGACGAAATATCTGTTTTTGTCTGCCCAAGTCGACGTACAGATGAGCAATACGGGGAATTTATGGATGTCATGGAAAACGGAGCTCCTGATCCTCTTCATTTGAACATGTTGATCAATAATCTTAACAAAATTTTCAATATAAAAAACAAAGCGCCCAAACTTGATTGGGGCGATAATGTTCAACTACACGGTGTTGACTATGAAAAATGTACGAAAGGGTACAATCCCTATATGGGGCTTTTGGCGAGTGCTGACCACATTATTGTGCTTGGTCGTTCTCAATCACTTATAAGTGAAGCCCTTTATACAGGGAAAACAGTAATGCATGCCGCAGGGCCCCATTGTGAAATGCATGGTGATTTGTATGAAATGGGTATCATTAAGGATTTGAGGGATGTTGCTCGTACAGGGCAATTTAATACGCAAGAAATTGAACCAATTTCAACGGTTCATGAGAGTGCGGAAAGGCTTGCACAAGAATATATTGATCAAATGGATTGCAATATTACGTAATTCATGCGGCCATGCTGCCTTAAAATCTTCAAAATATCATTCAATATTGTTACATGATGCAGCGTACTTGCTTTGATGTTCATCAAAGGTTTTCCGCAAGGGGATACGTATAACATATAACAATCGCTTTGCGCTGCGCCGCGGAGTTGATAGGATTGACAACATCATTCACGCGAAGGGTCACACATGATCAAATATATGTTTCGGGTTTTACTGGTTCTCTGTCTGGTCGGGGTGGCATTTCCGTCTTATGCGAAAAATGAGATAAAAGATGCGAGCGTTGCCGACATCGAAAAGGCGGAAAATTATCTTCAAGATATGAAAACGGCGCAGGCGCGCTTCGTACAGACCACGCATGACGGCACGCAACTGGTGGGCACATTTTATTTGAATCGCCCGGGGAAATTACGCTTTGATTATGACCCACCGCTTGAGAATTTCGTCGTCGCGGATGGTGTGTTTATCTATTTTTATGACGCGGAGCTGGAGGAGCAAACAAACGCCCCGATTCAGGCGACCTTGGCGAATTTCTTCCTGCGTAAGAATTTCTCGCTCGCAGATGATATTATCGTGAAAGATGCAAAATGGGCGGCAGGCTTGTTGCAAATTAAGGTCGTGCAGGCCGAGGAGCCGGAAGCAGGCTCTATCACATTCGCCTTCAGCAAAAAGCCCTTTGAGCTCAAGAAATGGCGCGTGATTGATGCACAAGGCATGATCACAGAGGTAGAGCTTTTCTATCTGAAGAAAGGCATGAAACACCCAAAGGAGCTGTTTATTTTCGTTGATCCGAAGAAAAAAGACGGGAAGCCAAGCTATAATGACTGAGGGAGGCCCGCTAGAGCATTTAATACGCCTGTTATCAGGATTGCCGGGGTTGGGAAACCGCTCAGGCCGCCGTATTGCGCTGCATTTACTCTCTAAGCGCGGAAGCCTTATGATGCCGCTCGCACATGCACTGTCCGATGCGGCAGAGAATGTTAAAAGCTGCGCCACCTGCGGCAATCTGGATATGATCGACCCGTGCGGGATATGCATTTCTCCCAAACGTGATGATGCGCAAATTTGTGTCGTGGCATCAGTCAGTGATGTATGGGCGATAGAGCGTACGGCTGCGTTCAAGGGGCGTTATCACGTGCTCGGCGGGCTGCTTAGTGCGCTCGATGGTATCGGGCCGGATGATCTGCGTATTGGTAAACTGGTGGAGCGTGTGAAGGCGTCAAATGGTGGCGTGGGCGAGGTGATCCTCGCGCTCAGTGCCACCGTGGACGGGCAATCTACCGCACATTACATCGCCGATCATGTCACGCCGCTCGGCGTGAAAGTGACCCATCTGGCGCATGGTATGCCCGTGGGCGGTGATCTGGATTATCTGGATGATGGCACCATCACGACGGCCTTAAGGGCGCGCGGGTAACAATGGGCAAGATTCCTGATATCGTACAAAATATGATTGGTCTTAATTGTTGCCGCAAAAGGGTAACGGATAGGCGAATGTTACACATTGGTTTCGGAGAGAGAATTTTTCATAATGACGCCAGTCTAGTAGACCCGTATTACGGTGAATGGGAGATTGGTACTTATTATGCAGCATGGCGTGTAATAAAAAATAATGAAGTATTATGCGGTAGTTCTGAAGTCGTAGATTCTTTAGGTGAACTCAATGATAAATTAGAGAACATAAAACTAAAGAAATTATTGTCCATTCAAATGATTTCTCAATTAGATATTCGTTTAGAATTTGAAAATGCAATCAGAATTGAGTTTATGGATTTTAACGGTGATAAAGATGACGAAGTCGTCCATATATTCGGTCCCAATAAGTTTTACGCAGAATATTTAGTTACAAAAGGCTGGGTAATCGGTGTCTCCAATAAATCTCAGCCTTTTGAAAAGTAATTTACTCCTTCTCCGAAATATAGAGCGTGCCGGCGCTGCTTGCTTGCAGGACGGCAATGTGAGTGTAATGCGCGCTGTGGTCGCCGCCGATGGATACATCATAATACAGCCCCGCGGGCAGGTAATGATCAGCGCTGCTGGCGGTTACGGTATTATCCCCGAAGGCGATATAGACGGGCACATCGGCATAGAGGCTGACGATTTGTGTGTCGGCTTCAAAGGCGGTTGAGTTACGCGTGGAGCTACCGCCCGCGGCGATGGAATGCGCGCCGCCTGATTTCATCCGTAAGGCGGGAATCGGGTTATCGTTTAAATCTTGGGGCAGTAGGGTTGTCATGGGTTATCTCCTTTATATAAAAAATAAAAAACCCTGCGCGGCTTTCCGGCAGGGCGAACATACAATTCTGGTGATTTAATTTATAATATAGGATTATTTTCTTATTGTGTCAAATCTATACGCATTGATAGATGACATATCTTTTTTCCTGCGTCCCGTAGGCGCGTATCCAGAAAACGGAAAACAACCCCCAACCAGACATCCAAAGCGCGGCAGAGGCGGGTGTTGGCTCTAACATGATATGGAACGCCGCGAGGATAATAACAAGCCCAAGGCCGAATACGATATTACCGACGCTCTTATTTTGTTGAACAAGTGCATAGAGCATGGCAGCCATGCTGTAGAGGGCGAGCACAACCAAAACGGTTTGCGGACTGTTGATGTCCAGAAAAGCCGTTTCTGATAGAGTTTGAGCCAAAATTCCGTAAGACATGCTGCCTTGAAGATTCACCACACTCAACGTGAATAAGGCGGCGAAAAGGCCGATCATCATGCGGGATATTTTTGTGCTGTAGGCGTAGCTTTGCCCCGCCCAGAAGGTGGCACCAATCATGAACATGACACACATGGTTTCCATCAAGGCGTTCTTTGTTAAAACGGGTGTGCTGATATGCAAATAAAACGCAGTGTAGAGCAGGGCAAACGTGAACCATAAAATGGTGCGGTCATTCAAACAATAGAGCGCGAGCATGCCACGCTTCATATTACGCCCTGCATTCATGCGGTGCATCAGATCATAGGCAAGAGCGGAGCTTTGCGCGTTGTTGTTTTTTGAAACCGTGCTGGTATCTGCATAGGCTTCGTAGTGCTCGCTCATCTCATAAAGGGAAAGTGCGCGCAGAGCCGTGAACGTGCCCCATAATATCGCGAGGATACCAATATGCATTGAACTCATATCCACGAACAGGAAGCTAAGAACGCTGATGATGACCAGCCCAATGTATAAAAACAAACCGGGTTGTTTCGATGAATAGTAAGACATTTTACTCTACTCCGTTACTCCACAGTGGATAAATTAGATAGGGACTCAATCAGTTTTTTGGTGATGATGTCTTCTTCATCGTTTGTCTGATTAATGGTTTCGTCAGTGATATCACCTGATGCAGGTTCAATCGCGTTTAGGTCTAGGGGGGTGGCTGCTTCGGGTTCCGATTGAGCAAGGCTCATTGCTCCGTATATGTCGTCAGACAATACGGAATCGTTCCCGTTCCCATTGATAAGGAAAAAGCCGAGAGTGATTTGTAGGCATGAAAACAGGGCGATAAATAGAAACGCCCCGCGCCTCGAGGTATGAGGTTTAGCGAATCGCATGCATCAATAATATGCGATTTTTAGGCAGGTTTATATGTGCCATAGTCGCTTACGACTTCGCCGAAGCCGAATTGGACGTGTTTTTTGACATCAACATTGGTTAAAACCGTTGATATCTGTAGGTTTTCGAATTTCTCAAATTGTGACAATCCGCTGTGGACAACTTCTTTTCTTGTCCTATGCCAAGCCACTACATAAAGAAGTTGATCACAATTTTTCTGAATAGCGCGGGCATCTGATACCGCCATACAGGCAGGTGTATCGATAATGATGAGGTCGTAATCATTTTTCAAGGATAGGATCAGTTTGTCCATTTTCTTTGATGAAACTAAATCCAGAGCGCTGTTCGGGACGGCGCGACCATATATGGCGTGCAGGCCTGAAGGGTCTTTTGTGTCGATCACTTCTTCTAATTTATGCGCACCGCTGAGGTAATCAACCAAAGACAGAGTATTTTTTCGCCCCAATGATGTGTGCAAACAAGGCGAGCGTAAATCACCGTCAATCAAAAGGACGCGCATGCCGGAACGTGCGCTTAAACGGGCAAGCCATGCACAGAGCGTAGTTTTACCTTCATTCGGCTTAGAGGATGTAAGCATCATAACCTGTCCCGTTTTATGGGTGGTTTTCTTAGCAGATAATTTGATATTTAAGGCGAGGTTGCGCACCGCCTCGGCAACATCAGAGCTTGGGTGATCAAGCACATAATCCGCCATGGCTTTGCCTTTATCACCTTTTACATTCGGGATCAGCGCGAAACATGCATGGTCTGTTGTGCTCTCCAACTGTCCGCCATTGAGGAAGGTTTTGCGGTTCTTTTCAATGAGGATAACAATCAGCATGGCTAAGATAATCGATAATGTTAAAGATAAGCCTGTGAGCTTAATTCTGTTTGGAAACACAGGAAGTAGGGGAGGCGTTGCCGGTGAGATGACATGGATGTTTGAAGACTGCCTGACATGCATAGGAACACCCGGACCGCTAGCGCTTTCAATTTGAGCGAGCAAGTCTTCAACGCTCATCAGTGCATTTTCAAGATGATCAAATTGTGTATCATTGTGCGCTAATTCGGATGTTTCGGCTTTTTTTCTTCGTGCGCTAAGCTCTTGCAAACGTGCCGTAGCGTGATCATGTTTGATCTTCAGATCCAGCATAATGGCGTGGCTCTCTTCATGAATATCCTGCTCAATTTGGGCAAGTTCTAACTTTGTGTTGATGATTTTAGGGTGGGCATCGCCGTAGCGTAATGATAATTTTTCAAGTTTACGTTTCAGGGCTTTTTCGTCCTGTCTTAAAACTTGAATATCAGGTGAGTTTCTTAAAACCGATGCGCTCGGGGTTAGTTTCAGGGTGTCATTTTCGCCTAAGAACTGGCTGAGTTGGTTTTTAAGATCCAAAACAGTTTCTTGCGCTCTTTTATATTTCACGTCAATTTGATTTTTGGCGATTGTACCGATGCGCTGAGTTTGTTTGGTCTTAATGTCCTCCAAAACATTATGTGCTTCGCTCAGGCTCAAAAGAAGTGAGTCTTGCCACTGCGCGCCATAAGACTGTGCAGGCTGCCGATAAATATCTTCGATGTTCTGATCTGCGACATAATGACGGATAAAAGCACTCAGAATTTGTGACGCTCTGTCCGGGTTATGATGGGCATAAGATAGTTTCAAAATATTGGAGTTTGGCTCTTGCGTGACAGCAAGAGGCGCTAATACGCTTTTGATCAATACGGCATGATCTTTTGAAATGCCATCAGAGATACCGTTATTGGAGGTATTATGAACATTCAGGCTTTTGAATTGCGGGGGATTTACGGATCCTTTTGCACCAAAATTTTCATCGTCAAATAAATTAAGCCCTGCAACGACCTGACGGCCTGTCGCAAGAGATTTTATACGATGCTGTTGTGTTTTAATGAAGGTTTCATCTTGATCATCAAAGGCGATTTGCGCATGTGCCACATAAACAGGTTTCAGGCTTTGTATCAGTAGTGCGCAAGTGGAAAATAGAAGTAAGAATATGCCCATAACCATCATTTTTCGGCGATGTAGTATGCTCGAAATACGATGCGATGGGTCATTCTTTTGTTTTTGTACGTGATCAGTCATAAGGCGTAATCGTTTATAAACGCTCCTTTATGATGATAATGTCGCCATCCAAATACTCTAAAGCGCCCGTTTGGGCTTTTTTACGATAATGTGTGCCTTTGACATTACGCACGATTTCAAATTCTTGTTTGTCGGCTTTATCTGTGTATCCACCAGCCAAAGCAACGATGTTGAGTATGTGCGAGGCGTTCGGCGGAAGCGCGTAGTAACCGGGGTTTTTTACTTCACCAACAACATATATTTGTCGGGTTGCATTGGCCGGTACATTTTTAACGCTTGTGGATTTAACTGAAACAACGGGGTTTTTAATGTATCCATCACGTAAGCGTGTCGAGATATGATCTCTGATTTCACTTGGGCTTTTGCCAGCAACGTGAACATCACCAATCATCGGCATTTGGATGTTGCCCGCGCCATCAATGTAATAGGGGCCACTGAGGTCTTTTTCG
The DNA here is from genome assembly GCA_965263215.1 of uncultured Micavibrio sp. Lineage (GTDB taxonomy): Bacteria > Pseudomonadota > Alphaproteobacteria > Micavibrionales > Micavibrionaceae > UBA1672. The sequence continues at coordinate 189,606 of OZ253663.1, read as the reverse complement.
CCCTGTACGACCACTTTAATTGTTTCACCATGTGACACAGAATTATCAGCATGTGCGGTTGATGGCTGAAAAGCCAACAAGCTTAGCAGTGTCATAAAAAAACTATAATTAATTGTACGAAAGGCCTTGAAAAACATAGATTTTTTATAAATTCACACGGGTTGAAAAAACGTATTCAGCATCAAATGTATGATAATGCCTTTGCCATAGGGGGGCAAGCACGCAACATTTGAAAACTCATAAAATTTCCAAAATTGTGTATTAAATCTATGAAATATATAAAAGTTGGCGAAAAGCCCTAGCTTTTTACGTGCTCTTCGGTGATATCATGTGTGATAATCCGTGATCCGACGGGCAAGTCAATAAGCTGTACGTAGACTTCCGGTGCCATACCGTCGGTTTTGAATAAATCTGCAAAATTACTGACGGCTTCTGCGAAGCGGTTTGCGGCTTCTACGGGTTCGGTTTCGTATAATGGACGCTGTAATAACAAGGCATATTCGTACCCTTCGGTCTGCGCGATAATGTCTGATTGTCTGCGTAATTGAACAAGATGTTTCGAAAGTTTCGCAACAACGTAATCGGCCGCGTATGGGCCTTCTGTTTCATAAATAGTCTGGTAGTTCTTAATACCTATGAAAACAATAAATGTACGCTCGCCGTAACGATCTGCACGATCAATCGCCGAAAGGAACAGCTGATTAAAGGCTGATTTCGCGATGATACCGCCCGCACTCGGGAAGTCTTCACTGTCATCGCCGATACGTTTGATTAAGGAAAGCAAATAGCGTGCATTGTCTACCTTTGTATCCAGTTCCGCGGGATCTATTGGCTTTGTTATGGCGTCATTGCCACCACTTTGAATTGCTTCTAACTGCTGAGTATCTGCACCCATCTGAACGATGTAGGGGTAGCGACCTGTTGCACGGCGTAATTTCTGAATAACGGGCTGCGCGCTGGTAAGGGGCGCAGGGTCAATAAAAACGATATCATAATCTTCTTGGCCCATGCGCTCGACTGCGTTGTTCTTAACCGGCTCTTCGGTGATTTTATGCCCGAGTGTTTCCAGTCTGTTGTTCATTAACTGCGCTGTTATATCTTCTCTATCAACTACGAGGATTTTCATTGTATGTGCCCTTATTTGGTGTGCCCTGTTATGTGTATGCTTGTGTATTCAAAAGATAATTTCATTAGAATCTATACTACTTTAGTATATTGCTCGTTGATAATGGCAAAAAAATCTTTAAAAAACACTAATAAAAGTTAAGTCGAAAATCCTGTATTTATTTGCGGGTTTATTTCCTTTAAGGTACAAAGCTCTGAAAGTTAATGATTACGGTGGCTAAAGGACAATAATGAGCATCACACTACATATAAATGATTTACCCGATGGGCTTGATTTAGGTAAAATCGTTGCGATTGACACCGAAACAATGGGGCTGAACCCTAACCGTGACAGGCTCTGCTTGGTTCAGTTATCAAATGGAGATGGCACGGCGCACCTGGTGCAAATGACTGACCCGTCCTTTGATGCGCCCAATTTAAAAAAATTAGTTTCTGATCCAAGCGTTTTGAAATTATTTCACTTTGCGCGTTTTGACGTTGCGATAATGAAATATACCTTTGGCGTAGACTGTCCGAATATTTACTGTACGAAAATTGCCTCTAAGCTTGTGCGCACCTATACAGACCGTCATGGTCTCAGGCATTTATGTCGTGATTTGATCGGTGTTGATCTTAGCAAGCAGCAGCAATCTTCGGATTGGGGGGCGGAGGAGCTTAGTCCCGAACAGCTCGCTTATGCCGCAAGTGATGTATATTACCTCCATCAGCTTAAACGAAAATTAGATGCAATGTTAGAGCGTGAAAACCGTACAGAGCTTGCGCAGAGTTGCTTTGATTTCATTTCGACACGCACGGATCTGGATTTAAATGGGTGGTTCTACGATATCTTTGAACATTAACGCATTAAGGTCATAATATTTTGGCATCACAACCGCAGAAAAAGACAACTATGGACGACATCCAAAAAACAGATATAGGGCACGCGGTGCATGTTTTGAAAACCGAAGGGGATGCGTTGCATACCCTTGCAGATATGGTTGATGATTCCTTTCATAAAGCTGTGACGGCAGTTGATTCCATGAAAAATATAGATCGTGGATCAGGGCGGTTGATCATCGCTGGTATCGGTAAAAGCGGCCACGTTGCCCGCAAAATCGCCGCGACCATGGCTTCTACGGGGACTCCGTCTTATTTTGTACATCCGGGTGAAGCCAGTCACGGTGATATGGGAATGATCACGGAAAATGATGTTGTGTTGATGCTCTCCAATTCTGGTGAAAATGCAGAGCTTTCTGATCTTATTCATTATACGCGCCGATACAATATCACGTTGATCGCTATGACCAGTAAGCCGGAATCGAGCTTGGCGCGTCATGCAGACATCACGTTACTGCTGCCGCAGGTTGGTGAAGTTTGTCCGAATGGTTTGGCCCCAACGACATCTACCACCATGATGATTGCCTATGGTGATGCACTGGCCGTAGCCTTATTGGAGCGCATGGGTTTAACGCCTGAGCAATATAAAGTGTTCCACCCGGGTGGAAAATTAGGGCAAAAACTGCTGACTGTTTCGGAGCTCATGGTGTCAGGCGATGATTTGCCGATTGTAAATCCTGATGCGCTGATGGATGATGCGTTGATTGCGTTGACTGAGAAAAACCTAGGTTCTGTGCTTGTGTTTAAAGATGATAGCTTGCAAGGCATCGTCACGGATGGTGATTTGAAACGCCATATGTCACCTGATTTAATGCAAAAGCCTGTGATTGAGGTCATGAGTACAAACCCCAGGATGATTTCCAAACAATCATTGGCCGTGGAAGCGTTGGATATTATGACCAAAACACAAGGTCAGTACATCACGAGTTTGATTGTGACGGATGGTGAAGACGGTAAAGTTTGCGGTATGATACGCCTGCAGGATTGTTTGCAAGCTGGCGTTGCATAACATAGTTTAGGCTTCTATATTACCGCAATGCGCAAGCATATTCTCGAGTGCTAAAGCAAACCCCGTACATAGAATTAGTCACATGGATATAGAAAACCTAGTTAGCGAAAATAATCAATCAAAGCGCATGGAGCGCTTAATTCGGCGTGATCGTGACGCGCTTTCGCCTGTTCGTTATACGGCGTTTGTGCGGATGATGCGCTTGGCCTTGCCCTTGGCGGCGGCGGTTGTCATTGCGTTTTTATTTATCCGTCCGGGCGTAGATGAACAAGTTATCGTGCCGATTGAGGAAGTTGCGCAATCACCCGAGATTAAAGATCAGGAAATTGCTAAAAACGAATTGCTCAATCCTAAATTCGAAAGCACAGATAATAAGAATCAACCATATAGTATTGTCGCCGAACGCGCTGTTCAGGGGGAGACCAACAAAGACCTGATAATGCTGGAGAAACCCGTCGGCGTTATGACCATGAAAGATGGTGTGGAGATTACTGTTCAATCAAAGACAGGTGCATACAGACAAGATACTGAGCGTTTCTTTTTAGAAGGAGATGTTTCAATGGTGCATGGCGGTGGTTATACCCTTGAAAGTGAAGAGGCGCATATTGATATGCAGAAGAATTTCGCATGGTCAGGGCAAGATGTACAAGGCAAAGGCCCTGAAATATCCATCGCGGCCAAGGGGGTGCGTGCCAATGGTGAGACAGGTGAAATCATATTCACTGGTCCTGCCAAGTTGATCCTTGAAAAAGGTTTTGAGGGCATTGAATAATGAAGCTGCGCGTATCCCTATATGTTTCTATTGTCTCTTTGGCTATTGCGTCTATGGCCTACGCACAAGGTACCTCGACCAATCCTGATCAAAATAAGCCATTGGAAATTACGGCGGATGAGAGTCTTGAATGGCATAGAAATGATTTGTTTTTTAAGGCCAAAAAGAACGTGCGTGCGTCGCAGGGCGGTACGACTTTAATTTCAGATGTTCTGGTTGCGAAGTATAGGGAAAGCAAAACAAGCAATATTGATATTCACACTATTCAGGCGACCGGGCGCGTGCAGATTGTCTCCGCCAACAGCAAGGCCTATGGTGATAAGGCGATCTATAGCGTTGATAAAGGCTATGCCGTGATGACCGGCAACAACCTGAAACTGGTGTCAGATGATCAAACCGTGACGGCGCGAGATAAATTTCAATATTGGGTCAATAAAGGGCGTTTAGAAGCCATAGGCAAAGCCGTTGCAATGCGCGAAGGTGATCGGCTTGAGGCGGATAAATTGATCGCGATTTTTGATGAAAAGAATGGCAAGCGAACCCTTAAGACATTGCAAGCCATCGGCAATGTGGTTATCACAACGCCAACAGAAGTTTTAACGGGTGAAAAAGCCATCTATCAAGCCAAGACGGATATTGCGGAAATTTCGGAGAATGTCAAAATCACCAAAGGGCCAAACACGCTTGAGGGCGCAAAGGCGCAAGTGAATTTGAAAACAAATATCAGCAAAATTTTTGGTTCAAAAGAACCGGGCGGGGGGCGTGTTAAGGGTGTGTTTTTTCCTCGTTCCGAGAACAAGCCATAGCGGATTGTTTCGAAGTTTTGTTTACATAGCCGTGACAAACGGTTTATATCAATATTAGATATTCATAAAATAGCGGACTTTAGGAGAGCTTGATGGAGCTTTTTTTGAAATGGGCATTAATGGCATCTGTGCAACTGGCGGCAACCATGTCACCGGGGCCGGCCTTTGTTGTGTCTGTTCGTAATTCCATGGCGCATAACCGTAGTGTTGGCGTTTTTACAGCGCTGGGGCTTGCTTTAGGCGTTGCTGCGCATGTAGTTTTTGTGCTTGCGGGGATTTCATTGATCATCGCGCAATCTGTGTTTTTGTTTAACTTTATAAAATATGCGGGCGCCGCGTATCTGTTTTATATTGGCGTAAAGGCTCTGTTTTTTTCCAAGAAACGCGAGAGCGATGCGGGTGTGCAAGATGATAATGTACCCGATCAAAAAGGCGCGATGTCGGCGCGTAAAGCCGTCGTGAACGGGTTTTTAACCAACCTTCTTAACCCGAAGGCTGTTGTATTTTTCACGGCTGTGTACACACAATTTATTGGTATTGATACGCCGTTTTTTATGCACATGGTCTACGGACTAACCTCTATATCTATTGAATTTTTATGGTTTGCGGGTGTTGCTGTTGTTTTGACAAACTCACGTGTTAAGGCCAAGTTTATGCGCGTCATGCATTGGATAGAGCGCGGTTGTGGTGGACTGATGATCGGTCTTGGGGTAAAATTGGCGTTCACCAAGTAATACAGGTGCGGGAAATTAGCGTAATATGAACATTAAATCGAAAATATCACGAAAGCCAAGACTACAGAGCGTACCGAAAGGCCTGTCTGTTTTACATCTTTCGAAATCATATAAGAAACGACCCGTATTGCGTGACGTGAGCTTGAACGTGGATCGCGGTGAAGCTGTCGCGCTTCTTGGTCCTAATGGTGCAGGTAAGACAACATGCTTCCATATTATCACTGGATTGATCGGCGCAGATGGTGGTGCGATTTTGCTCGATGGGCAAGATCTTGCGCGCTTGCCTATGTATCGCCGCTCTCGCATGGGGGTTGGATATCTGCCACAAGAGGCTTCGATTTTCCGTGGATTGTCGGTTGAGGATAATTTGCGCGCCGTGATTGAACTTCAAGATTTAAGTAAAGAAGATCAAGATTTGATGTTAGAGGATCTTCTGGCTGAGTTTAGCGTAGAGCATTTAAGGCGCACACCTTCGCTCGCGTTGTCCGGTGGTGAACGCAGACGCGTTGAAATTGCCCGCGCTTTGGCGGCGCGTCCTGATTTTATGCTTCTTGATGAACCGCTCGCGGGTGTTGATCCCATCGCGGTGAATGACATTCGCAACCTTATTTCTCAACTGAAAAATCGCGGTATTGGCGTTTTGATCACTGACCATAACGTCCGTGATTGTCTGGGGATTGTTGATCGTGCCTATATTCTTCACGATGGTAAGGTTTTGATGGAAGGTTTGCCGGAAGATATCGTCGATAACGAAGATGTTCGTCGTGTTTATCTTGGTGAGGGCTTCTCGCTTTAGATTTACTTTATTCTTATTTTGCTTTCGCATTTCTGGTGCACTTTTCAAACGCCCGTGATAAAATAATCCTATGAACACAATTTCTCAAAAGCTCGACTTAAAACAGTCGCAACAGCTTGTGATGACGCCCCAGTTACAGCAGGCGATTAAACTATTACAGCTTAATAACGTAGAGCTTGGTGAATTCCTTGAGGAAGAGCTGGAAAAGAATCCTCTCCTTGAGAAGGTTGAGCCTAGCGCAGAATCAGATGCGCAAGATGCTCAACCTGAAAAAGAAGAGAAAGACGATATTGATAATGCGTTTGAAGAATCGCAAACATCGGATTTTGATGCCGGCTCATCCATGGCCGATATGGGCAGCGGAGGTAGCACTAAATTTGATGCGATGGATGATTCATTCGAAGATCGCACGAGCGCAGAAAAATCATTACGTGAGCACCTAACCGAACAGCTGAATGTGGAATTCGCGGATGAACGAGACCGCATGATTGGCATGTTTTTGATTGATCGCCTGAGCGAAAGCGGTTATCTGCGCGATGATCCCGACACGCTGGCAGAACGGTTAGGGTGTTCTGAAGGGCGTATAGAAAAGATTTTGTCACGTATGAAGCAATTTGACCCCACGGGTGTCTTTGCACGCGATTTATCAGAATGTTTAATGCTGCAGCTAGAGGAGCGTGGCCAACTCGACCCGCAAATGCAAAAACTGCTCGATAATCTGCAAATGCTGGCCGATCATGATTTTAAAAAATTGGCTGATATTTGCGATGTCAATGAAACCTATCTGATGGATATGGTTGGTGAGATTAAAAGTCTTGATCCCAAACCGGCAGCGCAGTTCGATCATTTGGTTGTACAAACGGCGGTGCCTGATGTTTTGATGCGTAAGCTTCCGAAAAACCTTGGTGGGGGGTGGCGCGTGGAATTGAATAATGAGACTTTGCCGCGCGTGTTGGTTAATCAGGATTATTATACGCAAGTGTCAAAAAGCGCATCGCAAAAGGCTGACCGAGAATATGTAACAACGCAATTATCATCAGCCAACTGGCTTGTACGCGCGTTAGATCAGCGGGCGCAGACGATTTTAAAAGTGGCCAGTGAAATTGTAGAACAACAAGATGCGTTTTTTAATTACGGCATTGAATTTTTAACACCGCTCACTTTGAAAGATATTGCAGAAGAAATTGAAATGCATGAAAGCACGGTTAGTCGTGTAACGACAAACAAATATATCGGTACGCCCCGCGGCATATTTGAGCTTAAATTCTTCTTCTCTACGGGCTTGGTATCGCAAAGTGGTATGGTGCACTCTTCTGAGGCCATTAAGGCGCGTATCAAGACGTTGATTGATGCAGAGGAGCCAACCAAAATTTTATCAGATGATAAAATAGTTGATATATTAAAAGGGGACGGCATAGATATTGCGCGAAGAACCGTTGCCAAATATCGCGAAGCCTTGCATATTGGGTCTTCCGTACAAAGACGGAAACAAAAAAAGAATTTGGCATAGCCACGATAAAGGTTTAAGACACTTAAACACCACAGATTTACTAACTTATGGGTTTTTAACGAAGAGGATCAAAACCATGGAAACAACTGTACAGGGAAAACAAATTGATGTTGGTGACGCATTGCGCGAGCATGTAACAGACAAAATTTCCGATATTGGTCAAAAGTATTTCAACAATACAACCAATGCGACTGTGACGTTTTCGAAAGAGGGGCACGGCGCGGCGATGTTCAAGGTTCACATCTCTTTTAATGTTGGCAAGAATATTCAGGTTGTAACCGAAGCCGTTGAGCATGATCCATATGGTGCGTTTGACGCTGCGTCTGAAAAGGCGGCAAAACGTCTGAGACGATATAAGAAGCGTCTGCGTGATCATCATAACAGAGCGGAAAAAACGCCGGAGGCCGAGTTACTGAAGGCGAAAGCTTATACGCTTGTTCAAGAAGCGCAAGAAGCAACAGAGCAAGATAATGGCGATGATGATGTGCATAAAGATCCTGCGATTATTGCAGAAATTCAAACACACATTGAAAAAATGAGCGTTTCCGAAGCCGTTATGCGTATGGAATTGGCAGATCAGAATGCACAAATGTTCAGAAATGCCAGTAACGATAAACTAAACATGGTTTACCTTCGGAAAGACGGTAATATCGGTTGGATAGAGCCTGACGATCAGTAAAAATCAGGTCAATTGAATGCAAAAAACCCCGTAATTTACGTTGCGGGATTTTTTTGTTTTAGGTGTACATTTTTTATATCTGAAAGTCATTAAATGATGAGCGTTATTGTAAAACGCTCCATTTATATTATAAGATACTGATATTAAATGATTTTATTTTTAGATTAAATAATTTTTTTACTAGGCATTCGCAGACAAATCATGTTACAACCCGCACCGAGTTAAAAAACTACGCAAAGGTGCGCCGATGAATATTGCAAAATATATTGATTTTGATCTGTATTTAAATCGTATAAAAGTCCGTAATCAGAAGCAGGCTTTTCAATTGATGGCAACTGAAGCGGCCTCGATGTGCGGTGTGCCTGAAGATGATCTGTTTGAGGTTTTCCAAGACCGTTATGAACAGTCCGGTGTCAGCGGCGAGAACGGCGTGGTTATTCTGGATGTTCAATCAGATGATATTAAAGAGCCTGTTATGTGGGCAGCAACGATTGATAAGGGGGTTGATTTTAATACGCATGACACAAAACCTGCGGATATTTTGGTTGGGATCGTATCGCCCAAATCATACGGCACGGCGCATTTAAGAAATCTGTCGAGCATTGCACGTTTGTTCCGCGCAAAAAATTTATGCGACGCGTTACGTGAAACAAAGAACGAAGACGAAATGCGCATGCTGTTCATGCCCAGCCAAGACTGGATGATTGCGGCTTAATCGTATCAATAAAATTTACGGTTAGTGAACCACAACAGGTTCTAGGTCTTTTTGACGGGCAATAACAACGGCCTTATCAAGTGTATCAGTCACAGTCAGCTTTTCGCCATCCGCGCTGAATATTGCAAAACCTTCTTTGGTTTTGTTTTTAATAGGCTTGATATATGCAATTTGATGGACGCCAAAGCTTTTGAAATCTTGCGCCGAAAGGGTCTTGAGTATTTTTTTGATCCTTACGGTATCTTCGAGATTTTTATCATCCATGATTATGCTCACCCTTTTCTTATATTCAACAGTTCTTATGAAACACCAAAAGTGTGGTGTTTGTCAAAATTCATTTACGTATCCGCGTTTGAGCTATCCACATCAATAGTTTTCAGCTCTTTTTTAGTGGATTTATTTTGATTAATCTTGATTTTAACGGCATGTGATTCGGGGACAATGCGCTCCAGATTAATATGAAGCAATCCGTTATCAAGATCTGCGCCGCTAACCTCTATACCATCAGCCAAAACGAAATGACGCTGGAATTGACGTGCTGCGATACCGCGATGCAGGTAAATTCTATCAGCTTCGTCTTTTTGTTTGCCGCGAATGGTCAGTTGATTGTGGTCAGTTTCAACATCCAGATCATCCATGGAAAATCCGGCAACGGCCAATGTAATGCGAAGGCCATGCTCGCCGATTTGCTCAATATTGTAGGGCGGATAACCATCCGAACCATTTTTGCGCATGCGATCAATAGTTTTTTCGAAATCATCAAAGCCCAAAAATAATGGGCTGTCGAACAGAGAGAGACGTGTCGTCATCGTTAAAACTCCTCCTTAAATTGAGCGAGATTTAAAAGTTATATCATCGTGACCCGCTTAGGCAGCATCACTTAAAATGTAATATACAGGAACTGTCTTGGTTTTATCAAGCAGACTTTACGAAAAGCCGATCACAATAGCCGCATTCAACGGATTTTTGCCCGTCAAAACTGTACCAGACTTTCGGATGCCCCAATGCGCCACCACCGCCATCACACGAAACGCCATCGGCGTTATGATCAATTGTGATCGTTTCTGGTGTTTCATGTTGTTTCATGGCGTTTTCCTTAATGTTTAAAACCAAGATCATTTAAATTAAAATGATCTGTCATGACAAGCCCTATCGGGTTTATATTTTTTTCCAAACTGCACCGTTCGGTGTGTCTTCGATTGCGACACCCATAGCGAGTAGTTCATCACGTATTTTGTCTGCGGTCGCAAAGTCTTTTACTGCTTTTGCTGCACCTCTTTCCTGCAGCATTTTTTCTACAGCACCTGTGTCTACATGGTCATTCCCATGTTCTGGTGTCCAGCCAACAACGTGCATGTGCATATTATTTAAAAAGGCGTTTGGTTTTTCTTGAAGTATTCCTAACATGGCCCCTGCAGCTAATAATTCTTCTTTTAAATATTTTTTTTCATCGTCTGTTTGTGCCTTTTTTAGTTTCCCCGCAATAGCATTGAGTTCCGCTAATGCTTTTGGCGTATTTAAGTCATCTAACAATGCTTCGATGAATGGAGTATTTCGTATATCAGTTTTTTTATTTTCTATATCTGCGTGTTGATTAAGTAACTTGTATATTCTGATTAAAGTCTGAGTGCATTGATTTAGAACAGAATCTGACCAATCCAAAGGTTGACGATAATGTGCTGTCAATAAAGCCATGCGAATTATTTCCCCATGAATTTCTCTCCCCATTTCTCTGTCTATTAATTCGTGCACAAGCGTAATATTGCCCAAAGACTTAGACATTTTTTCGCCCTCGACAGTCACAAAACCGTTATGCACCCAATATTTCGCAAAACTAGAGAGATCATCTTTATCACCGTGCGCGCAACAGCTCTGTGCGATTTCATTTTCATGGTGCGGGAATTTTAAATCCGCTCCGCCGCCGTGAATATCGAAGGGCAGGCCGAGATGCTCTGCCGCCATGGCGGAACATTCAATATGCCATCCGGGGCGGCCTTTGCCCCATGGGCTGTCCCAATCTGGTTCATCATCATTGCTTGGCTTCCACAATACAAAATCAGCAGGGTCTTTTTTATAGGAGGCCACTTCGACGCGCGCACCTGCAATTTGTTCATCACGATTACGGCCCGATAACCCGCCATATTTTTCGAAGGAGGGAACATGAAATAAAACATGCCCATCCGCCGCGTAGGCATGATCTTTGGCGATGAGGTCTTCGATAATGGCAATCATTTGCCCGATATGTTCGGTCGCTAGCGGCTGTACGTCCGGCTCACGCACACCCAAAGATGCCATATCCTGATTGTAAATCTTGGTATATTTTTGTGTGATATCACTAATGGCTTCACCCGTATTTCGTGATGCGGTGATGATTTTATCATCAACATCAGTGATATTGGATACATACGTCACTTTCGGGTAGAGCGCGCGCAGTACATTCGCAAGCACGTCAAAAACCACCGCCATGCGTGCATTTCCGATGTGCGCATAGTTGTAAACCGTTGGTCCACAAGCATAAATCCGTACGTGATCAGGGTCTATGGGGGTGAAGACCTCCTTCTGGCGGGTCAGGGAGTTATGCAGTTTCAGAGTGCTCATGCGTAAAATTGTCCAGTTAATGTCGCTTTTTACTGGAAAATACGGTAAAGAAACGCTAAGACCAACCCCTAATTTAGGTTTTTGCAAAAATGGCACTGAATATGACGAAGCAAAAAAAGTTGAGTATTTGTGAACAAGATAATCGTCCGACTCGCGAAGAAGCGATGAAGGCCGTGGAAACGCTGCTGCGCTGGGCAGGGGAAGACCCAACCCGTGAAGGGCTTGTGGAAACGCCAAAGCGTGTGGTTAAGGCTTACGAAGAATTCTTCTCGGGTTACACAAAAGATCCAAGTGCGGAACTTTCCAAGACGTTTGAAGATATCGAAGGTTTTGACGATATGGTCATTGTAAAGGATATTGATTTTGTATCCCATTGTGAGCATCACCTCGTTCCGATCTTAGGTAAGGCGCATGTCGCGTATTGGCCTGATGAAAAAGTGGTCGGTATATCCAAACTGGCACGTATCGTGGATATTTTCGGACGCCGTATGGTGTCACAGGAAAACATGACCCGTAACATCGTTCAGTGCATTGATTCAACGCTTCAGCCAAAAGGCGTTGCCGTTTATATTGATGCCAATCACCAATGCATGTCGACGCGCGGTGTGAATAAGGGTGGCTCTTCAACTGTAACGTCTATGTTCAGCGGTATTTTCAAAGAAGATAACAACGTACAGCGCCGTTACCTTGATATGATTAAGGATTAAGGGTAATTTGCTGTCGGACACTAATGTAAGGCAGACAGCATGACAAGTTTTTCACTTCCTAAATGGTATGATCTTCACACACATTTTCGTCAAGGTGGCGGGATGCCTGCCTATATTCAGGCGCATCTTGATATGGGCTGTGCAGGTGCGCTTGCGATGCCGAACACCCAACCACCTGCGGCTGTTGTGTTTGAAGGTGAAGAAGGGGAATATTGGAGCATTGAGCGTTATGCTCATGATTTAAGGAAATCAGGGGCGGATAAATTTGATGCACTTATTGTTCCGCTTTATCTGACCAAAGACACAACCCCTGAAATGATTACCAAGGGCGCGCAGAACGGCATGCTGAAGGCGTGTAAGTCATATCCGCCGCATGGCACAACAGGCGCGGAATTTGGCATTCCGATAACCGAATTTACCGAAAACGGCGTGTTTAAGGCCATGGAAGAAGCGGGCGTTGTGTTGTGTGTTCATGGCGAGGAGCATGGCTTAAGCGGTGATCGTTACTTTGATCGTGCAGAAAATGCAGAGGAAATATTCTACGCCGAGCGCATGCCTGTAGTGCGTGAGAAGTTTCCAAATCTGAAAATCGTGTGTGAGCATGTGACAACAAAGAAGGCCGTGGATTTTGTAAAAGATGCGGGAGGAAATACGGCGGCGACCATCACGCCCCAACATTTGATTCACACCATTGGTGATTTGATACAGGGATTAAAATATCATTTATTTTGCTTACCTGTTTTAAAGCATGTTGAAGATCGTGATGCATTACGCGCCGCAGTAACGGATTCGAATAATACTCAATTTTTTGCCGGAACGGATAGCGCCCCACACACCACCAAAGCAACAGACTGCGGATGCGCGGCGGGGTGTTTCACGGGTGGTATTGCCCCGCAACTTTATGCGCATGCGTTTGAACTGGCGGGGGTGGATTTATCGCATGTAGAAGGGCAGGCAATTTTCCAGAAATTTTTGTGCGAAATCGGTGCGGAATTTTATGGGCTGACCCTGTCTGATGAGACATTTACTTTGAGCAAAGAAGATGCGCCTGTAAAGATGTTGAAAACACTTGATGGACATGTCACGCCATTGCCAATTGGGCTTGGGCAATCAACTTTGCCTTGGTCAATAAAGTTGTAAATTCGATGGAATGGCAACGCCTTCTTGATCCTGATATTCAAAACTTCATACGCGATCATGCACATGACGATGTGAGCCAGCTTGCGCTTAAAAAAGCACCTGATGCGCACTGGCCATACGGCCTGATTTTGGATCAAATCAAGGTACGTCAAAAAGCCAAAATAAAGTCACCTGATTTATACGAAACGAACGGATTCATATTTCCATTGAACGCCACTTACGAGCAAGCATCATCGAGTGTTTGTGCCCAGTATAAAGCACATCTCGTATCGGGAAAAAATTTCGTAGATTTAACGACGGGTAGCGGTATTGATTCCTTCTCTATTGCTCAAAATTTTACGTCCTCAGTTTTGGTGGAAAAAGATGAGCATAGTGCAGGGTTACTGGAACATAACGTAAGTGTATTGCAGGGCGTAGGCGCTGTAAATACGGGCATAGACGTACACCCCGTTGATGCCCATGATTACATTCAAAACATGGAAAGTGTTGATGTGGTTTATATTGATCCGCAGCGTCGCGAAAGTGGGCGAAAGGGATTATATGATTTCTCTGCTTGTCCACCCAATATCATTGAGATTCTACCCGTATTAAAATGTAAGGCGAAAAGGATACTGATTAAGGCATCTCCCTTTCTGGATATCGAAAGCGCGATTGAGCAGCTGCAGGCGGTGGTTCAGGTTCATGTGGTGCAGTGGCAAAATGAGTGCAAGGAAGTCTTGTATCTTTTGGACTGTGATGCGGAAGGCACTAAAGCTGATCCGAAAATCACGGCCATTGATCTGGATAATGACGGAAACGTACGGCATAAATTTTCGTATTTTTTATCACAGGAAAAAAATGAAAGCATCACCTGTTCAATGCCACAAAAATATATTTTCGAGCCAGGACCAGCGTTTCAAAAAGCGGGCGGGTTTAAAGTAATGGCGGCGCAATATGGCGTCAGTAAAATTCATCCCAATTCGCAGCTTTATACTGCGGATAGTCCTTGTGAAAATTTCCCCGGTAAAGGTTACGAGGTGGCAGGAATATATCCGGTAAAGGCAAAAGATTTTCCCGTTAAAAAAGCGGATTTGGCCGTACGCAATTTTCCGTCCTCCGTGAAAGACTTGCGCAAAAAACTGAAATTACTAGATGGCGGGCATCATCGCGTTTTCGCCACCACATTATCGGATGGATCTAAAAAGTTAATTCTATGTAAGAAGTAAGTCAAAACTCCATATTTCAGCGTTTCTGGATAACTTCATAATATATTGGATTACGTAAAGACCTTGTTAAGTATTGCCGATATATAATGGGGAGAAGAAATTTTCTCGATTGGGCGAAGATAAAACACTGATTACGTAAATGGGTATACCTTCAGTATCAAATCATAAAAACAAGGCCGTTGGTCAGGACGAGAGTGCTGAACACAGGGCTAGTTTTGCTTTTAAAAGCATATTTGTGTCTTCTCCTCAGCATATATGGCGTAGCAAAATAAGCTGGCGCATCGCTCTGACAGCGTTCATGACAATCATGATGATCCAAACATTGATTTTGTTTGCCACGGGCATTGAAACCCAAAAACAGGAGCTTTTGACGACGTTAAAGACTGAGGCACGGGTCGCGATCGCCTCTACAATTAACATCAATAAAGATGGTAAGAACACTTCGCCTTATGAAGATGCGCAAATTGAATCGCTGTTTAATTTAACCCATATAACTGGGCTTAGCATTTATTCTTACACATTGGATTATATAACCCACTATGGCAATGCGCTTCATATTAAGCCGAAAGTAGAATCTTTGGCAGCGGTTTATAACAGTGAGGACGGCACATATCACGAGTTTGTTTTAAAAGGTTCTGATATCCAAAGCATGTTTATAGTCGCAGTTCAGTTAGACACCAGCGATATACAGCATCAAGTTTTTCGGTTTATTCTCGATAGTATTAAAATAATGGTCGTTTTGTCTTTATTGGTGACGGCGGTTTTGATGATCGCGTTGGGTAAGTGGTTGCTGGAGCCGATGTTGTTTGTACGGTCAAACTTAGTGGCTGCGTTTAAAAATCCCGAAGCGCCTGATATCATGCCCTCACCCTATAATAAAAACGATGAAATTGGGGCGGCAATCGAGTTAACGCAAAAGTTGATCGCGCAAAATGCTGATAACATAAATAATTTAAAGAGCACTGCGGAAGATAAAATTCATAAGCTTGCCTATTACGATAGCCTGACAGGCCTTCCTAACCGCGCGTTTTTTGTAAAAAAATTGAGTGAGGGCACAATCCTAAGTCCTGATGAAACTGTCAACAGATTCGCAATTATCACGCTCGATCTTGACCACTTTAAAGATATCAATGATTCCATGGGGCATAATGTCGGTGACGCTATTTTAAGGTCTGTAGGTAAAAAATTGCGATCGTCACTGCCAAAATCGGCGACGATATCCAGAACAGGTGAGGATGAATTTGCGGTGATGATGCCGTTATCAGGTGATGTAACCACTGCGCGTGATGTTGCGACGCGTGTTCTCGGTATTGTCCGTGCAGAGCCGTTCAAGGTATTCAACGAAGAATTTCAAGTGCGTGCATCTGTTGGCGTGTCAACATTCCCTGATGATGGTTCTGAGCCGGATTTGGTTTTAAAGAACGCGGATATTGCGTTGAACCGTGCCAAGGAAGAGGGGCGCGATACAATTAAGGAATATTCCGAGGACTTTGATCGCGCGGTTCAAGAGCGTTTTCAAATGCTGCGTGATCTGCGTGATGCTCTGGAAAACGATGAGCTACAACTGTATTTCCAGCCGCAATTATGCTTGAAAACAGGCGCGGTTATTGGCGCAGAAGCGCTGATCAGGTGGTGGAAGCCAGATGGCAGTAAAGATGGCGGGAAATTTATTTCGCCGGGCGTGTTTATTCCCGTTGCCGAACAGTCCGGCCTTATTGTTCCGATTGGTCAGTGGGTTCTTAGACGTGCGTGCCAAATTGCAAAAAAATGTCATGAAGAACATAATATTCCGATTCGTTTTGCGGTTAACGTTTCCGGTTCTCAGTTTGTGCATGGTGACATCTGCGCAGATGTATCACGTTATCTGGAAGAGACGGGCATTGATCCAAGCTGTTTAGAGCTTGAGGTTACCGAAAGTGTCTTTATGGATGATATTCAACATACAGTTGCAATTTTAAATTCATTGCATGAATTGGGTGTTGAGATTGCGATTGATGATTTTGGTACCGGTTATTCATCACTCTCTTATCTCAGTCAGTTCCCAATTGATCGTTTGAAGATTGACCAATCTTTTATTCGCAATGCGTTGAACGATCAGCATAATGAATCAATCGCACGTACAATCATTAATCTGGGCCATTCATTGAACCTAAAAGTGATTGCCGAAGGTGTGGAAACCAAAGATCATGAAGAGTTTCTTGTGAAGCAGGGATGTGACGAAGTTCAAGGTTTCCGCTATTCCAAGCCAGTTCCGGCAGAAGATATGTTTGCATTCATCAAAAGCTATAATGGTGACATAAACAGTTTTGATGATGAGTAACCCTTCCTATAGTTATTGCCTCATATAGTATTTCTATGTATTGATGTGCTTGGTAATTTTCAAAAAGCTAAGCAATAAATCATGACGCAAAATATCTATTCTGGTTCAACAACATCTAAAAAATGTGGCCCCTTAAAAGGACATGCGCGCATTCCGGGCGATAAATCTATTTCCCATCGATCTATTATGCTTGGCGCGCTTGCTATTGGTGAGACAATCATTAGCGGCCTGTTAGAGGGGGAGGATGTGCTACACACTGCGGGCGCGATGCGGGCCATGGGTGCTAAAATAGAACATAGCGACGATGGACTATGGCGTGTGTATGGCGTTGGTGTTGGGGGCTTACGTGAACCGGATCATGTGCTCGAAATGGGCAATAGCGGTACATCTACAAGGCTTTTGATGGGGCTTATTGGTGGGCATGATATCTCGGCTACTTTTACTGGCGATGCGTCCCTTGTGAAACGTCCGATGCGCCGTATTGTAACGCCGCTAGAGATGATGGGGGCGACGTTTTTATGCCGTTCAGGTGATCGGTTGCCGCTTACCGTGAAAGGTGCACAGGATGCTCTGCCGATTGAATATAAATTGCCCGTGGCAAGCGCGCAGGTGAAATCTGCGATCATGCTGGCGGGGTTAAACGCACGGGGGCGTACAACCGTGATTGAAGGTCATCCGACGCGCGATCACACGGAAAATATGCTGCGCCATTTTGGTGTTGATGTAACCGTGGAAGATCTGGAAGACGGCGCGAAAGCAATTTCACTATGTGGTCATCAGGAACTTCAGGGCTGCGCCGTGGATGTACCTGCTGACCCAAGCTCTGCGGCGTTTGCGGTTGTGGCGGCGCTGATCAATGAGGGCTCGGAAATCACCCTGAACCGTATCGGTATCAATGAAACGCGCATTGGCCTTTACACAACATTGCAGGAAATGGGCGCGGATATAGAATTTCAAAATAAACGTATTGAAGGCGGTGAACCAGTGGCCGATTTGGTTGTCAAAGGTACTGGATCTCTACGCGGTATTGATGTGCCGGAGGATCGTGTGCCTTCCATGATTGATGAATTTCCTATTCTGGCTGTGGCCGCGGCGTGCGCGGAAGGTACAACCAATATGACAGGCTTGAAAGAATTGCGTGTCAAAGAAAGTGACCGCTTGTTGATGATGGCAAACGGTTTAAAGGCGTGCGGTATTAATCTGGAGATGGGTGAGGATAGCCTAGCGATTAACAGCAATGGCAAAAGCTGTATGGGCGGCGCGCACATTGAAACCGCACTCGATCACCGTATCGCGATGAGCTTTCTGGTTTTGGGGACAACCAGTGAAGAGCCAATTGAAATCGATGACGCCGCGCCGATTAAAACCAGTTTCCCGAATTTCATTGAATTGATGAATGACCTTGGCGCGGATATTGGCGGTGAGGCTTTCAAAGCAAACATTGACCTCACTTAAAACTATATGTAAAATTTACTCAGAATAATAAAAAATGGGTGAAGACATTGGGCGCTAGAGCCATCAACATATATCCTCCGGATACTAATCAGCAGGAAAAGCCTGACTATGAGGCATTTGCCGCCAATACCTATGCGACCATGCATTGGGCCATTAATCATGCCATGAATAAGGGTGGTGATCGTTCGATATTGACGATTATCGGTGAAGGACATAATACAAATTTGTATACACAAGGAAAAGATGGTGTGTCTGAGGACATGCAAGAGCCCTTCGTGGCAGCGGCTTTTGCAGAAGTATCTGCCTTAGAAGCATCAAAGCGCCTTTTTGGAGCAGACAACACCGTGCTTTCAGTGGAGCTTGATGCTGATACGCTTGCGGATGTTATGGAAGATTTGAAAAATCAGGATTATGTCCTTGATAGCAGTGATATTGAGGTCACAATGTTACATGCCATTAGTTACGCGCATAAAAACGGTATAGAAATCGTACCCAGTGATTTTCCAAGTGATATGTACGAGACTGAGGCGCAGCGTGATTTGATGATGATTGACGCGATTGCAGCAATATCACGTGAGGATGAGCGGAAAAGTGTTATTCATATTGGTGGCGCGGCGCATTTGTCGAATATGTCCGGTTACACCGATGAGGAAATTGAGAATGCTGGTGGGGATCTAAAGTTAGATTTAAGGGATACGCCGTTTTCAGATATGTATGAACAAACCATCTATGTGAATGCGGCTAGATTCCCGCAAGGATATGATTTGACTTATTTCGAACCACAAATCGTGGCAGAAGCGTCGTATATGACCGATCCAGAGAATGCGATTCAAATAGATGCACCAGGCAGAATAGATTTTACGACGTTAAATAGTGTTTCGGATATGGTTAGTAAGGCTGCACAAGATCATGAGACACGTCTCGCACAGCGTAACAATCCTGAAGATACGTTGGATAATAATGATCCTGATCCGCTACTCTTAAAACGTGGTTTTTAAACGTTAGGGTGTTTTACTATCCCTATTTTATGCTTATATGTATGCGCGTTTAAATTAAAGGATTAATAAAGCCGTGACAACATCAAAAATCATTGCCATAGACGGTCCTGCGGCAAGTGGCAAGGGGACATTGGCACGTAAGTTGGCTGATGCTCTTAATTTCGCGCACATGGACACGGGGGCGCTTTATCGCGCCGTTGGCTATGAGGTGTTACAGGTGGGCGGTGATCCTGAAAATGAGGACGATGCGTTGGCAGGCTGTAAAATTTTAGCGGAGAAATTAGAGGGTTCTGATCCACTTTCCAATCCAGATTTAAGAACCGATGAGAGTGGCAACGCCGCGTCCAAGGTTGCCGTCATCCAAAGTGTGCGTGATGCGTTAATCACGATACAGAGAAATTTCGCGCAAAACCCTGCCGCGCGATATGAGGGGGCAATTTTAGACGGGCGTGATATAGGCACAGTTATATGTCCGAATGCCTCCTTGAAACTCTATGTAACCGCAAATATGGAAATTCGTGCCAAAAGACGCACGAAAGAGTTGCAATCTAAGGGATTAGACGTTACAAACAGGGCTGTTTTAGAGGATATGCGTGCACGTGATGCCCGTGACTCTGGCCGAAAGGCAGCTCCACTAAGGCCTGCGGAAGATGCAATTGTCATTGACACAAGCAATCTTAATCAGGCGGAAATGTTGGAAATTGCCATTGGATGTGCAAAAAAAGCATTTGCCAGACACACTGCATAACAATGCATTAGCGAGAATATCATCTAAAACAACGGATCTTTCGTCCTATCTGCCCTCCTGAAAACGGGCAATCTGCAAACATAGAGCAGGGCGTCAAAGATGCGATTTTAATTTTGAAAGGAAATATTATTATGGCACATGTAGCCGCAAATCTAAAAGACAGAGAGGATTCAGGTGAGTTTGCAGCTCTACTCGGAGAAACTCTCGGTGAAAATGAAAAGTTCGAAGGAAACGTTGTAAAAGGCATCGTTATCGGACTGGGCGATGACCACGTACTCGTGGATGTCGGTCTTAAATCAGAGGGGCGCGTCCCTCTCTATGAATTCTCCCGTCCGGGGGAAGACCCTGAAATAAAAGTTGGAGATACCGTTGAAGTGTTCGTTGAACGCATGGAAAACCGTGACGGTGTATCTGTTCTATCCCGCGAAAAAGCACGCAGGGAAGAAGTTTGGATTGAACTTGAGAAATCCCATGAAGCCGGAGAGCGCGTAACAGGCCAAATCTTTGGTCAGGTTAAAGGTGGATTTACAGTTGATCTTGGTGGAGCCGTTGCGTTCTTGCCGGGTTCACAAGTTGATATCCGTCCCGTTCGTGACATCAAGCCGTTGATGAACACGCCACAACCATTCCACGTTTTGAAAATGGATCGCAGCCGTGGAAACATTGTTGTTTCCCGTCGTTCGATCCTTGAAGAATCACGTCAGGAACAACGCGGTGAATTGCTTGAGAATTTGGCTGAAGGTCAGGTTCTTGAAGGTATTGTTAAAAATATCACAGATTACGGTGCGTTCGTTGATCTTGGTGGTGTTGATGGCTTGCTACACGTTACTGATATTTCATGGAAACGTGTTAATCACCCAACCGAAGTTCTTCAAATTGGTCAAACTGTCGAAGTGCAGGTTGTTCGTTATAACGAAGAAACACAGCGCATTTCACTTGGTATGAAGCAGCTTGAATCTGATCCTTGGGAAGCTGTTGGCGGTAAATATACTGTTGGTGAACGCTTTACTGGTCGTATCAGCAACATCGCTGATTACGGTGCATTCGTTGAGCTTGAAGACGGTATCGAAGGTCTTGTACATGTTTCTGAAATGTCTTGGACAAAGAAAAACGTACACCCCGGTAAAATCGTTTCAACATCTCAGGAAGTTGAAGTTGAGGTTCTTGAAGTTGATCTTGAAAAACGCCGTATTTCACTTGGTTTGAAACAGTGTCAGGATAATCCATGGACGTCATTCTCTGATGAATTTAAAGTTGATCAGGAAATTGAAGGCGAAATCCGTAATATCACGGAATTTGGCTTGTTCGTTGGCTTAACCGAAGATATTGACGGTATGGTTCACTTGTCCGACCTTTCATGGGAAGATCAGACTGAAGATGCTTTGAAAGAGTTCAATAAAGGCGACATGGTTAAGGCCAAGATTCTTGAAATGGACCCTGAGCGTGAGCGTATTGCTCTTGGTATTAAGCAGTTGAGCGAAGATCCTTATGAAGGCGCAATGCAGGGTATGGCTAAAGGTGCGGTTGTCACATGTACAATCACTGAAATCGGATCAAGCTCCGTTGAAGTGGCTGTAAATGACAATGTAACTGGCTTTATCAAGAAGGCTGACCTGTCTCGTGAACGTTCAGAGCAACGCCCTGATCGTTTCGCTGTAGGCGAAAAGGTTGATGCGAAGATCACATCCGTTGATAAGAAAAACCGTAAACTCGGTCTTTCGATCAAGGCACGCGAAGTTGATGAAGACAAGCAAGCTATGAAGGACTTCGGTTCGACTGAAAGTGGCGCATCTCTCGGTGATATTCTTGGCGCAGCCCTTCAAGAAAATGAAAAAGACAAAAAATAATGTAACTTTTTGTACATTTTTACCTAATTTAAGAGTCGGCATTTGCCGGCTTTTATTTTGCGTAATTAAAAAAAATTGTTTTCTATCAATGGGTTTTGCTTGACGCGTTAAAATAGATCAGGCACTCTATAAGTATTCAAAAAACAATTTTAGTGTGCCTTGGCGTAACGAAAAAAGGATGTTTTGATATGACGAAATCCGAATTAATACAGCGTTTAGCAGATATGAATCCGCACCTTTACTTGCGCGATGTCGAAAAAATTGTTGAAACTGTTTTCAATGAAATTTCTGATGCGCTTGCCAATGGTGATCGTGTGGAGCTGCGCGGTTTCGGAGCATTCTCCGTCAAGCATCGTGATGCACGTATCGGGCGTAACCCTCGCACAGGTGAAACTGTTCATGTTGAAGCAAAACGTCTGCCGTTCTTCAAAACGGGTAAGGCGTTGCGCGAAAAATTAAACGAATAAGTAAAAATAATATGTTCATTATACGCGGAATAATAGGGCTCGTTTTGACGCTGGCTTTGGCGGGTTTTGCCGCTATGAATACTGATCCGGTAGAGGTCTTTATCAGTCCTATCCATGATCCTGTTGAATATCCTATCTATCTTATTGCTTTGGTTTCTGTGGCTGCCGGTTTTATCGCGGGCGGCCTTATGGTCTGGATTAACACGGGCGGTGTGCGTAAAGACAGACGCAAGAAGAAAAAGGAAATTAAAATTCTTGAAAAGGAAGTTGATGCGCTCAAGGATGATAAATTTGCGCCGAAACCACCTGCTTCTGATATGTTTCCGGCGCTCCCTTCACAATAACAAGATTTAACATTATGTCCGATACACCCAAAATTTTCTGCGCCATTGATACCGCAGATTTAGATCATGCCTGCGATCTGGCCGCAAAAATTGCACCTGTAACAGGCGGCATAAAGCTCGGCCTTGAATTTTTCAACAACTTTGGGCCACAAGGGATAGAGCGCGTTTTAAAATCTGCACCGGATGCACAGCTCTTCATAGATTTAAAATTCCACGATATCCCGAATACAGTTGCAGGCGCAGTGCGTGGGATTTGTTCCAACTTTGCGCCGGCTTATCTAAATGTGCATGCCTCTGGCGGTTTAGAGATGATGCAAGCTGCGAAAGAGGCTTGTGGCGCGGATACAAAATTGCTTGCGGTGACGATTCTCACGTCTTTGGATGGGGATGCGATTGAACAAATTGGCTATTCTAACGATGTACCCGTGCAGGTGGAGCAATTGGCGCGCCTGACGCAGAAGGCGGGGTTAGCTGGTGTTGTGTGCTCTGCGCATGAGATTGAGCGTCTTCGCGCTGCGTGTGGCTTTGACTTTGCACTCATGGTGCCCGGTATTCGCCCGAAGGGCAGCGAAGCGGGTGATCAAAAACGGGTCATGACCCCGAAAGAGGCCTTAAGCGCAGGGGCAACCCACCTTGTGATTGGCCGCCCCATCACCGCCACCCCTGACCCCGCGAAGGCCGCGGCGGATATCGTGGCGGATTTGTAGTATGACCACCCAAACTAAAATATGTGGCATCAAAACCCCTGAAGCGCTGAATGCAGCGATTGAAGGCGGTGCGCGTTATATCGGGTTCGTGTTTTATCCGCCCTCTCCACGCCATATTGAGATTGATACCGCAAAGGAGCTTGCGATCATGCTGCCTACCGGCGTGCGTGGCGTAGGGTTATTCGTTGACCCCACGGACGCGGAACTGGACGCTGTACTTGGCAAGGTGCAGCTCGATATGATCCAGCTCCATAACGATGAATCGCCCGAGCGCGTGTCCGAGATTAAACAAAAATACCAAATGCCGATCATCAAAGCCTTTCCTGTGCGTGATGAAGCTGACATAGATCAAGCTCATAAATATAAAGACGCCGATTGGTATTTATTTGATGCCAAATCGGCTGATCCTGCTATGCCCGGTGGCACGGGAAAAAGTTTTGACTGGTCGATACTTTCGGGTAAGAGTTTTGATAAACCGTGGATGCTCTCGGGTGGTTTAACGCAGGATAATGTAGGCGATGCTCTCTCTGTGCTTTCACCAACGGCGGTGGATGTATCATCAGGCGTGGAAAGCACGCGCGGGGTAAAAGATACGGACAAAATCAGGGCTTTTATTGAGGCCGTGAACGGGGTATAAATCCATCCATGACAGCGAATTCTTATAAAAATCAGCCCGATGAACGCGGGCATTTCGGGCAATATGGCGGGCGGTATGTAGCCGAAACCTTGATGCCGCTCATCCTATCTGTTGAAAAAGCATGGAATGAAGCTAAGGCCGACCCGAATTTCTGGGCGGAGTTTGATGATTTAGCGAAAAATTACATAGGCCGCCCGTCACCGCTCTATTTTGCGAAAAAAACGACGGAGCATTTAGGCGGCGCAAAGATATACTTCAAGCGCGATGAGCTGAACCACACAGGTGCACACAAGATTAACCATTGTATTGGGCAGGTGTTATTGGCGCGGCGTATGGGCAAAACCCGTATTATTGCCGAAACAGGCGCAGGTCAGCATGGCGTCGCGACGGCGACAGTCTGCGCACTTTTTGATTTACCCTGCACGGTGTTCATGGGCGCAAAAGATGTAGAACGCCAAGCTCCGAATGTGTTTCGCATGAAACTTTTAGGCGCGGAAGTGCGCAGTGTTGATTCCGGTTCATCCTCCTTGAAAGATGCGATGAATGAGGCGATGCGCGATTGGGTGACCAATGTGCATGATACATATTATTTAATTGGCACAGTCGGCGGGCCACACCCGTTTCCTGCGATGGTGCGTGATTTTCAATCGGTGATCGGTAAGGAAACCAAAGAACAAATGATGGAGCGTGAGGGACGCCTACCTGACACGTTGATCGCGGCGATTGGCGGCGGATCGAATGCGATGGGGCTGTTCCATCCTTTCCTTGATGATGAAGTTAAGATGATCGGTGTTGAGGCCGGTGGGCACGGCGTTGATACGGATCAACATGCCGCAAGTCTGAACGGTGGCAAGGCGGGGGTGCTGCACGGTATGCAGACCTATTTTCTGCAAAATGACGACGGGCAGATACAGGAGGCACATTCTATTTCCGCGGGGCTTGATTACCCCGGTATAGGGCCGGAGCATGCGTGGTTGTTTGATCAAAAGCGCGTGGAGTATGTCAGCGTCACTGACGATGAGGCTCTGGAGGCGTTTCAGCTTTGTTCAAAGCTAGAGGGGATTATTCCTGCGTTAGAGCCGTCACATGCTTTTGCTCATATGGCTAAAATCGCAGGGGACTTGCCGAAGAATCATATCATCGTGATGAATTTATGTGGCCGCGGGGATAAAGATATCTTTACGGTTGCGGACAAACTCGGGGTTAAAATCTCATGAATGCGCAGGCCAGCAATAATTACGAAGTAAAGGCGGGGTTGGAGACAATTCCGGCATTTTCTGTGGTTGGGCTTTCGGCTGTGATCTCCGGCAATGAAAAAGCAAGCGAAGAGATTAACGAGCTATGGCAATCTTTCTTCGGCAAAAGCATCGGACAGGACGTGTCCAATCGTGTGGATGATGTGATTTATGCGGTCTATTCTGATTATGAAGGCGATCATACAAAACCTTACCGCCTGACGATTGGTTATAAAATTAAAAGTGAACCGGAAATGAAGGATCATTTGCATCACGTAGAAATCAAGGAAGCTGAATATGCGATGATGAGTGCAGCGGGGGAGCAACCCAAAGCTCTGATCGATACATGGACAGCCGTATGGCAGAGCGACCTTAATCGCAAGTTTGAAACCGATTTCGAGGTCTACGGTAAGCGATTCTTCGAAGAAGGCGTGCATGAGGTTCTGGTCGCGGTCGGGGTGAATATTGATTAAGAGGATTTAATTATGAAAATTTCCCCAAGGTTTTTTTTGATTGTTTTTTTATTGGTGACAGTTTCTTGTAGTGAAGCTGATCAGACATCTAATTCCTTCATATATGTTTTGCAAGGTGGTATAGCGGGATATGATCGCGAAGTGAGCATTGCGTTAGATGGGCAGGCAATGGTTCATGACTATGAGGAGGTTAAGATTGTAAACTTAACTAAATCGGACTTTTCAAAATTGATGGAAGCATTCAATTCGATTGATAAATCTTTGCTCCAATCATCGCCTCCAACGCCTACGGATGAATGTTGCGACATGACCTATGCTTATATTGGTTTCAATGGAAAATATATAGATTTTGAAGATGTAACATATCAAGTGGTGCAGGATATTAATGCGATTATCGATCCGCTTTTTATGTATTCGGAGGATATTAGTGAATAGAATTAAAACGACATTCGAATCCCATAGAGAATCGGGCCGCACAGCTTTGGTGACGTTCATCATGGCGGGTGATCCTGATTTGGAAAACAGTCTGAAGGTATTAAAAGCCTTACCTGAGTCCGGTGCGGATATCATTGAAATTGGCATGCCCTTCACTGACCCCGCCGCGGATGGTTTGACGATTCAACATGCAGGGCAACGCGCACTAAAGGCTGGTGCGGACATGAAACATACCTTGCAAATGGTGCGTGATTTTCGCGCGGGCAATGACACAACGCCGATTATCCTGATGGGCTACGCTAACCCGCTTTATGCTTACGGCCTTGAGCAATTTGCAAAAGACGCCAAGAATGCGGGGGTAGATGGCCTGATTATCGTTGATTTGCCACCTGAAGAAGACGAGGAGTTGCGCAAGCACACTGATGCCCTCGAGATGGATATGATTCGTTTGATTACGCCGACAACGGATGAAAACCGCCTTGAAACGGTATTAAACGGAGCGAGCGGATTTTTATATTATGTGTCCATTACAGGCGTAACAGGAACAGCGAAAGCCAATCTGGATCACATGAAGCCGCATATAGATTTAATTAAATCAAAAACTGATTTACCTTTGGCGATTGGATTTGGTATCAAAACGCCAAACGATGCACAGGAAATGTCGGCCTTAGGGGATGCGGTTGTTGTCGGATCATCTATCGTTGATAAAATAAAAGATATAAGTGATAATAGTAAAAATTTTGATGTAGTGACACATTTCGTACGATCTTTATCCGATGTGTTGGATGCGCCAAAAACATAGCGCAAATCTTGACTTTCTTTGAGTTTTTCTATAATTGCTGAGCGTTAAACACACAGGGTTTTTAGATGAATTGGCTCTCTAACTTTATTCCGCCGCGCATTCGTTCTTTTGTTAGTGAACAAAAGGAAGTGCCGGATAATCTATGGCAAAAATGTACATCATGCGAAGCGATGTTGTTTCATCGTGATTTAGACGCCAGTCATAATGTTTGTTACCACTGTGGCCACCATTTACGCTTGAGTGTTAAAGATCGCCTGCAGATGATGTTTGATGATGGGAAGTATGATGTTATTGACCTTCCCAAGGTGGCTTATGATCCCTTGAAATTTAAAGACCGTAAGAAATATGTCGACCGTATCAAAGAGGCACAAAGCAAAACCGGTTTGAAAGAAGCTATTACAATTGCGAGCGGTAAAATGGGCGGATTGCCTGTTGTGATTGCGGCGTTTAATTTCCGTTATATGGGCGGATCTATGGGCGCGGCTGTCGGTGAGGCTATTGTCACGGCGGCGGAACTTGCCGTGAAACAAGGCGCGTCTTTTATTACGATTCCTGCGTCGGGCGGCGCACGCATGCAAGAGGGGATGATTTCCTTGATGCAAATGCCGCGCAGTATTATCGCCGTTGAAATGGTAAAAGAAGCTAAACTGCCTTACATCGTTATTCTTACTGATCCAACAACAGGCGGTGTGAGTGCATCATTTGCAATGGTGGGTGATATTCATATTGCTGAGCCGGGTGCAATGATTGGCTTTGCCGGACGCCGCGTGATTGAAGAAACGGTACGCGAGACATTGCCTGAAAATTTCCAAACAGCTGAATACCTTCTTGAAAACGGTATGGTTGATATGGTTGTGGAGCGTAAAAAAATGCGCAACACATTGATTAATATCATCAGTATTTTGACGCAAAAACCGGGTAAAATTGATCCGGATGATGGCGGTAAAAAGAAAAACGAAAAACCTGATAACAGCACGAAGGACGATAAAAAAGCTGCGAATGATGTTGATAAAGTTACTGCCGCAGACAAGAAAAATGCAACTAAAGCTTCATCGAACGCAAAGGCTGCACAAAATGCTGCACGTAATATAACGCAAAATAGCGACGATATTACAGGGCAGCAAAACAAAAAGGCTGTCTCGGCGTAGTGGTAAACCCCTGATGTACAAGGCTGATCTCCAACATAGCGATAAAAGTTTAAAGCAGAAGCTGGAAAAAATTTTTCAGTTACGTCGCACTCGTTCGGCGGTGAATTGGGATCGTACGCTATACTTATCGTTACTCAAGAGCTTTGGAAATCCGCACAAAGATTTACCTCCTGTGATTCATGTTGCAGGTACCAATGGTAAAGGTTCGGTTATTGCAATGTTGCGCTCCATCTTGGAGGCATCGGGAAAAACGGTGCATAGCTATACCTCCCCGCATTTAATTCATGTAAATGAACGCATATATTTGGCGGGAAAGCCCATTGAAGATGACTATCTGGAAAGCCTTATAGATGAAGCTTTGTCACACATCGATGATGCACCGCTTTCTTTTTTTGAAGTGACCACTGCTTTGGCATTCAAGGCATTTTCTGATCATCCCGCGGATGTTTTGTTATTAGAGGTCGGCATGGGCGGTGAGCTTGATTGTACTAATGTCGTTGAAAAACCTGTGGCAACGATCATTAACCGTGTCTCAATGGATCATACGGCTTTTTTGGGGGATGATGTTCGCGATATTGCGCGTGCGAAGGCGGGTATCATGAAGAGAAATGTGCCGTGTATCATCGGTTATCAAGGTGAAGGGGAAACTGCCGAAGCGATAAATCATGTTATTCGTTCCCACGGTTTGGAGGTTGGTGCGAAAACACTGTTTTATGAAGATGATTGGTCAATCGAAAAAGACGGACAGGAAATTGTTTTTTCTTGTGATGATAAAAAATCACGTTATCCGTTGCCTGTATTGACGGGTGATCATCAGATCTTGAATGCGGGTTTAGCCATTATGACGTTAAAGATTCTTGGTGAGGATTTTTCCGTTTCTGATAAGGATATTGCAAAGGGTTTAAAAACTATTTATTGGCCCGGACGCATGCAGCGTCTTGATCCGTGGTGGTCTGAGGACATTAAAAACACAGAAATATGGCTCGATTCCGGTCACAATGACAGCGCGGGCGAAGCCGTGGCGCAGCAAATGAAAAGATGGAAAGAAAAAGATGATAAGCCTATTCATCTGGTTGTCGCCATGTTGGGGACTAAGAATGCTGGTGCATTCTTAAAGCCGGTATTGGAGCATATAGAGGCTCTTCATGTGGTTCCGGTTTCGTCCGATCCCACAAGTCAGAGCAAGGAAATGATAGCAAAATCTATATGCTCGTACGGTTTTGATCATCAAAAAACACATGAGCATAAGAATGTTTTTCAGGCGATCAGTCACATGACGTCTAAAACTGCTGAAATTAGGATATTAATCGTTGGATCTGTTTATTTAAGCGGTGAAGTTTTAAGTTTCATTCAAACGCCTGAATAGGGTATCATAGAGTGTGTGTGTAATTTTATGAAACCTAAGAGCCTTCGATAACAATGAGTGACAGAATTTTTCTAGTCGATGATGATCGCAACATTCTGATGTCAGTTTCTATGGCATTGGAGGCCGAAGGGTTCACCGTGGAAACGTTTAATGATGGTGAAGCCGGATTAAAAGCCATCCTTGAAGAAAAACCTGATTTGGTTGTTTTGGATGTCAAAATGCCGCGCATGGACGGCATAGAGGTGCTTTCTAAACTTCGTGAGGAGAGCGCAATTCCTGTGATTTTCCTGACTTCAAAAGATGATGAAGTTGATCAGGTTATAGGCCTGCGTATGGGGGCAGATGATTACATTACCAAGCCATTTTCACAAAGATTATTGATGGAGCGTATTAAGGCGCTACTTAGGCGACGTGACTTTATGAGTGCGGATTCGTCCGGTGCTGATACCGAAGTTCAAAATATTGAATATGGTGATTTATTGTTGGATGACTCACGGCATTTATGTGCATGGCAGGGCAAACCGTTAAATTTAACAGTCACCGAATATTTAATCGTCAAA
This sequence comes from uncultured Micavibrio sp., assembly GCA_965263215.1. Lineage (GTDB taxonomy): Bacteria > Pseudomonadota > Alphaproteobacteria > Micavibrionales > Micavibrionaceae > UBA1672. The sequence goes on along the minus strand of OZ253663.1, from coordinate 159,392 downwards.
GCTTTGGCTATGCGCCCAGGGCATGTGCGCAATCGAGATCAGCTTATTGATATGGCGTATGGCGAGAATATTTATGTCGACGACAGAACAATTGATTCGCACATTAAGCGTGTTCGCAGAAAGTTTAAAAAAATAGATGATGGATTCGACAAAATCGAAACGCTCTACGGCGTCGGATACCGCTATAAAGAAGACTAGTCGGTGGTTTCGAACGGGGTCGCACCGTGGTGATATAGATCAAATATTCGATCTATATTGGGGCGGTAAAGAGCGTCGTATCACTAACCTGACGCTTAAAATTATGGGTGTTAACGCGCTTGCTGTTATCACGCTGATTTTTGGTGTAGTTTACCTTAGTCAGTATCATACAACTCTTGTTGCTTCAAAGCTTGAGCATTTCGAGACAGAACTCATGCTTATTACAGCTGCGATTACGGAAAGTGCTGTTGTTACAGAGAATGATGCACAGGACGAAGAAAGACTGTCAAAGAGTAAGGCAGAGCTCTTAGCCGCAAGATTGGGGGCAACCCTTGATAAACGTATCCTTGTTTTTGATAGTCATCAAAAGATGATTGTGGACACAGACATTGTCATTGAACAAAAAAAAATAAAACCAATATTTCAAGTACTTCGTGAAGAAGAACGCAAATTGGAAAGCGTTGAAGTTTTGAAAGATATGGCCGGTTGGATCATTTCTATTTTCCCCCAGCATAACACCTTGCCTTTATTTGAAGGTGTTTTGTCTGAAAATGCTGATGATTATAACGATGTGGTAGAAGCGTTTCGTAAAAAACTTAGCATGACTCCTTGGCGTGACATTAATAACGATCTTTTACTGACAGCGGCGATGAACATAAAAGGTTCCAAAGGAGTGGTCGGTGCCGTCATGGTTATCAGTGATGGTGATGATATTGATGAGGCGCTAGGTGATGCATGGTTTAATATCCTTAAGATTTTTCTTGTGACTCTACTCATTACCGTTTTGTTATCGATCTATTTATCGGGCGTAATTGCACGGCCGCTTCGTAAATTAGCCAGTGCCGCTGAGAATGTACGAAAAGGTAAATTGAAACACACTGAAATTCCAGACATGAGTGATCGGAATGATGAAATTGGTGAGCTTTCTATCGTTTTGCGTGATATGACGCATGCCTTATGGGATCGTATGGATACAATCGAGGCTTTTGCGGCGGATGTGTCTCATGAGATTAAAAACCCGCTAACTTCGCTTAAAAGTGCTGTGGAGACAGCCGGTATTGTTAAAAAGAAAGAAGATTTGAACCGATTGCTTGAAATAATTAAGCATGATATTGAGCGATTAGATCGTTTGATTACGGACATTTCAGGAGCGTCGCGATTAGATGCAGAATTGTCTCGTGAAGCTTTTGGTAAGATAAATTTCAAAATACTTCTTAGGAATTTGTTAGATTCCTATAAAAGTCCCTTGGAGCGAGAAACAGAAAATCAGCATAACAGTGATGAGGCACTGAAAGATGGCATTCTTATAACGCTTGATATGCCGGATCATACGAGCGTTTATGTTCGGGGTAGTGAAGGGCGCCTGATACAAGTTTTTCAAAATGTTATCTCTAATGCGTTGTCTTTCTCACCATTGAAAACATCAATCAAAATTCTGGCGACGGTTCAAGGAAGGCGCGTTTCTGTAGCTATCGAAGATGAAGGGCCCGGAATACCAGAAAAGCAATTAGATAACATTTTTAAAAGATTTTATTCAGAGCGGCCGGAGCATGAAAAATACGGCCAACACTCCGGTTTGGGCTTATCCATATGTAAACAAATCATAAATGCTCATAACGGTATTATTTACGCTGAGAACAGAAAAGATCGTGATGGTAAAATCATTGGTGCCAGATTTGTCGTTGTTCTTAATATGGTTGATGCATAAGTGCATAGGGCGTTGGTGATTGATGCCTGATGGGGGAACCACCTGAGAGTGATTGGGAGTTAGAAGTTACATAAATTGTATTATTTAAAGTTTGGGATAAGGAAAAGGCGGGAAATTCCCGCCTTTTAAAATTCTATATTAAATTGACTTTACTTACATGGCCAATATATCTGCATCCGCATCTACGCTGACATCGTCATTTCTGACAGCGTTAGCATATAGCAATTCTGGACTTGTGGTTGTTGGTTGACCTGAGGCAAAGCCTGCGCCAAACAAACCAGCAGGCGCAACGGCTTCTTCACCCGTCACTGTCGCTTCTGTTGTAAACATTCCTGAATTCATGTTAGTACACCCTTTCTTATCGTAAACACCGCATTATCTTTGGAAACACCAGTACCGTCGTAATCTTTAAAGATCATCTTTGTCTGGTCCGGAGACTGTGCTTCTGGAACTAATGTAAACAAAATTCTTATCTTTGTCAACTCTGAAACGTCGATCATCTCACCTTTCTTGTTCAAGAGCGCCATGATATTCATCATTTTTTTCTCTGTGATGTCGCGCGCTTCTTCTTTATTTACAAGAACATAGTCCCCAACATGGTTATATGTGCCCTTTTTAGGCGTATATTCAAAAATTTGATATGCGCGATCCACCATAGGATTGGGCTTATATACGAATCGTTTACGCTCACCTGTGCGAAGCTCCCGTTCTATCGGGTCTTCACGTTTACGTTTCTCAGGAGGCGCAGTATCCTCTAATTTGCCTTCATTGGCGCTTTTTTCATTAAAATTTATGCTCATACCCTAATATTACCATTGGTTTTTGGAAAAAAAAATGTTTTAGTCACTTTCGCAAAAAAGTTTTTAGCATGTTTCGTAAGTTTTAAGGAGAAAAAAATGTCCGCAAATCCAAAGGCCGTAGAGCAGGATTACAAAGTTAAAGATATCAGTTTGGCCGAAGCCGGACGTCTACAGATCGATTTGGCGCAAGATGAGATGCCAGGTCTGATGTCAATTCGTGAAGAATATAAAGACGAGCAACCATTAAAGGGTGCGCGCATCACAGGGTGTTTGCATATGACCGTTCAAACCGCCGTGTTGATTGAAACATTGACATCCTTAGGTGCGCAGGTTCGTTGGAGCTCTTGTAACATCTTCTCAACACAAGATGAGGCCGCCGCAGCTGTGGCCGCAGCTGGTGTGCCTGTTTTTGCTTGGAAAGGGCAGACGGAAGAAGAAGCTGAATGGTGTATTCACCAGACAATCAAAGGCCCGAATGGCTGGGTTCCGAACATGATTTTGGATGATGGTGGTGACTTGACTGCAATCGCACATAAGGATTATCCGGAATTAATGGATGATATTAAGGGTATCTCCGAAGAAACAACAACAGGCGTATTATTCTTGAACAAAATGTATGAAGAAGGTCGTTTGAAAGCACCCGCCATTAACGTTAATGATTCTGTTACAAAATCAAAATTCGACAATAAATATGGCTGCCGCGAATCACTTGTTGATGCGATCCGCCGTGCAACAGATGTTATGATGGCCGGTAAGGTTGCCATGGTTTGTGGTTACGGCGATGTTGGTAAGGGTTCTGCTGAATCTCTTGCATCACAAGGTGTTCGCGTTATGGTTTCTGAAATCGATCCGATTTGTGCGCTTCAGGCGGCAATGGATGGCTTTGAAGTTACGACTATGGAAGATGCAGCGCCGCGTGCTGATATCTTTGTGACCACAACAGGGAACAAAGACATCATCACCGTGGATCACATGCGTGACATGAAGGATCGTGCCATCGTGTGTAACATTGGTCACTTTGACAATGAAATTCAGGTTGAACCGACACGCAACATGAAATGGACGAATATTAAGCCACAGGTGGATGAAATCGAATTCCCAAGCGGTAAGCGTATCATTCTTCTTGCCGAAGGTCGTCTTGTGAATCTTGGTTGTGCAACGGGTCACCCTTCATTCGTGATGAGTGCATCTTTCACAAATCAGACACTCGCGCAGATTGAGCTTTGGAAAAATCACGATAAGTACGAGAACAAAGTTTACGTTCTGCCTAAGCATCTAGATGAAAAAGTTGCTGCACTTCACCTTGAAAAGGTTGGGGCGAAGCTTACTAAATTGTCTCAAGAGCAAGCTGAATATATTGGTGTCGAAGTTAAAGGGCCTTTCAAAGGCGAAGCTTACAGATACTAATCTGATTTATTCGAATCATTAGAAGGTCGCCATTAGGCGGCCTTTTTTAATCCCATGATTTTCTCTCTTGTCTTTTTGTGTAATTCACACCAGAATCAAGGGGCTTATGGCTACTCAGAAAAAACAAGCATCTTCCGGTTTTTTGAATGTCTTTGATAATTTCGGTTCAAAGGCACGCCTTCATGCCGAAAAATCGCGTCTGGAGGCATTTTTGTCGGCGGTTCCTGGGGAGTACTGCGGATGGTCTGTTGACGGCAGTGTGGCCTATTCTCAGGGGTTTTGTGATATTTTAGGTATTAATGCCGTTGATCAACTGAGCGATATTCAAAAATGCCTGCAATCTGATGATTCTGTAGCCTTTGAGGGTATGTTCAATCGGTTGTTTTCTGATGGTATGCCTTTTTCGATCACTGTGCACACGCAAGACACCTCCAAAACCTTAAAAATGTCGGGTACAAGGGGGACTGATTTGTCCGGTCATGAACACTTTAATGTTTTGTGGCTTGAGGATATCTCCGTATCTAAGCGTGCAGATGAAGAAGATCAACATGCTTTGCTTGGCGATATTGATAAACTTCAGGACACGCTTGATGCACTGCCACACCCTGTGTGGATACGGGACGATAAGCAGGCCATCATTTGGTGCAATATTGCCTATGCAAAAATGGTGAAGGCGACGCCCAGTGAAATTATTGCGCGGCAAAAAGAGATTGTTTCTAAAACGCGCAAGCGCAAGCCAAAGGAGAAGGATCTCCTCTATGGTGGTGATTTGGCCATAAAGGCAATTAAGGAAGGCTGTGCTCAGACGGTTAAAATGCATGAAGTCTTGGGCGGTGCGCGCTTACTGATTAAAATCACTGAAATACCGGTTAAAGGAAAAAATATAACCGTCGGTTTGGTTGAAGATATTACCGAAGAAGAGCAGGTTCAGAGTAAGGTTGAGAACAATGAAGCGGCAATGCGCGCTTTGTTGGAACAATTACGATCTGCGATTAGTATCTATAACGCAGATCAGGTGCTTGAATTTTATAACTCTGCCTTTGCCGAGCTTTGGGGCTTGGAAGAAGGGTGGCTCAACACTAAGCCTAAGCTTGGTGACATCATGGAAAAATTGCGTGAAACGCGCAGGCTCCCCGAGCAGGCCGATTTCAAACTCTATAAGAAAAGTTGGCTTGATATGTTTACAGGGCTGATTGATCCGCATGATGATATGCTTTATCTGCCTGACGGGTCGGCGTTCCGCATGCTTGTTGTGCCGCATAAACTTGGCGGTCTTATGATGACATTCGAAGACGTGACAAGCCGTTTGGAGCTGGAGTCTTCTTACAACACGCTTATCGCTGTTCAGAAGGAAACGCTGGACAATCTGGCCGAAAGTGTTGCCGTATATGGTGGCGATGGGCGACTGAAACTCTGGAACCCTGCATTTGCGGCTCTATGGGGCTTTGACCCGGAAACGCTAGAGGGTGAACCGCACATCACACGCATCACCGATAAAGTGTCAGGGTTTTTCAACGAAACAGATTGGATTGAAATTAAGGCGCACATGGTTTCTATCGGCCTTGATCGCTCTGTGAATGAAGGTCGTCTCGAACGCAATGATAATACTTTAGTTGATTATGCTACTGTATCCCTCCCTGATGGCGGTGTTTTGATTACTTATACGGATGTTACCGATACAGTCCGTGTTGAAAAAGCGTTGCGCGAAAAGAACATTGCTCTTGAAACTGCTGAAAAGCTAAAACTCGACTTTTTGGCGAATGTCTCTTATCAGCTCCGAACCCCTTTGAGTGCCATTATGGGGTTCAATGAGATGCTGACACAGGAGTTTTTTGGCCCATTAAATGCTAAGCAAAAAGAATATACAGGGGACATTCACGGTGCAAGTGAACGTCTTTTGAGCCTGATTAACGACATTCTTGACTTATCAACGATTGAAGCTGGACAAATGGAGTTGGAGATCGTGCCAACTCCAATTAAGGATATGATGGAAAGTGTACGCGATCTTGTCGAAGAATGGGCGCGCAAACAAAAAATTGAAGTCACATTAAAATGCCCTGCCAATATTGGGAAAGCCAATATTGATGAGCCACGTATCAAGCAGGCGATCATTAGTCTTGTACGGAACTCGATTGCGAACACACAAGAAGGCGGCATAATTGAACTACATGCTGCGCGTCAAAAAGATGATGTTAAGATCACTGTTACCGATAACGGTTCAGGTATTGATCATGATGATCAGGCCAGAGTGCTACAGCCATTTGAACGCATAGATGGTGCAGGACAGGAAGGGCGCGGCGCTGGTCTTGGTTTAACGCTTGTGCGTAATATTGTCTCATTACATAACGGTTCGTTTGAGCTCGAGTCAGAACCTGATAAAGGTACAGCGGTAACGATCACTTTGCCAAAAGAACATACTGAAATATAGAACACGCGCTATAGGCAGTTTGCCCAAAACTTGGTGATTTCCTGCCCGTCTTGCCTGATTTTTTTTGTTTGTACGACAATCTCTCCAAGCTCCGGCGTGAATTTACAGGAGAAAACCGGAATAAGTGTTCGTAGAACGAATTCGAGCTGTCTTCCCGGATAAAATGGGCCGGAGGAACAAAATTCTGCGCGGTCTAGTAAGTGGTCTTTTTTTGCATGGCGTTGTCCTGCAGGTTCAAGACGAAAACTGCCAGTGTGATGGATTTTTTGTCCATCCTCTGCGGCTATTTGTGTTGTCCCTATTTCACCATAAATCCTGTGCTCGGAGGCGTTTCTAACTGTGAAGCATATAGGCTGCGCGGTTATTTCCTGTGCTGCCACTGGTTCAGGGGAAAAAGAGAATAGGGCAAGGGGAAGGATTAAATACCGCATATCATAATTCTAGCACCAGTCGGTTCTTTTCACAACGCAGCTTCTGATCTATAAGTCATATCTATGAGCATTCATAATCAAAACATTGAAACCCATTCGGAAGAAGAAACGAAGCAAGTCGCACGTGATCTTTCCAAGCTGCTCGGGCAAGGGGATGTCCTGTTGCTTCATGGTGATCTGGGTATGGGTAAAACCGTGTTCAGCCGCGCCCTGATCAGGGCTTTGTGCGGTGATGATGATTTAGAGGTTCCAAGCCCGACATTCACATTGGTACAATCCTATGATTCGCCAAAAGGAACGATCTGGCATTTTGATTTATACCGCCTGAGCGACCCGTCCGAAATTTATGAGATCGGCTGGGAGGAGGCACTATCCGGCGGAATTGTACTGGTGGAATGGCCGGAGCGGTTAGGTGCAATGAAGCCCGGGGGGGCAATAGAGATAACATTATCGGGTCATAAGAATCATCCAGATAAGCGAACAATAGAGATTGTAAAAAATGACAAATAAGAACATTCCGAATAAAGCATTTATTCTTGCGGCAGGTTTTGGAACGCGGCTTCGACCACACACCAATGATAAACCCAAGCCTATGGTTGAGGTAAATGGGCGCAGCCTAATCTGGCGAACATTGGATAAACTGCGCGATGCGGGAATATCTTATGTTGTTGTGAATGCGCATTATAATGCGGAACTTCTGGCGCAGCATATGGCCGATTACATGGCGCAGCATGACGGCATAACCATTCAGATATCTCTGGAAGATGATATTCTGGATACGGGCGGCGGTGTTGTGAATGCCTTGCATTATTTTGATGATGCACCGTTTTACGTGATTGCGGGTGATAATCTCTGGACGGATGGTGACACATTCGCTTTAGAAAGGCTCGCGGCGGGGTGGAGCCCTGACGCAATGGATATTTTGACGCTGATGCAGGATATCAACCGTATGGATTTGACCGTCGGCGTGGGGGATTACGATATTGAGGATAACGGGCTGGTAAAGCGTTCGAGCGATAAAGCAGGGGCGTATATGTGGACGAATATCCGCCTGAACCATCCACGTATATATGAAGGATACACAAATCAGAAATTCTCATTTCTGGAAATTATGGACGCATGCGAAGCGCAGGGGCGTTTCTATGCTATTGAGCATGACGGTGATTGGCACCACATCAGTACGCCCGCTGACCTAGAAGCTGTTGACGCCTATTTTAAAAAGCATGAAGGCGAGTGAATGACGGAGCGCAGCGTTTACAATATTCAATCAGGATTGCCGTTTTCAAAAACTTTGGCTGCTTATCTGCTTGATGAAACCAAAGGTTCAGCTGAATCCTTGACGCGTTATAGAATCCTGCTTCCCACACGCCGCACATGCCGTATTTTACGTGATACATTCCTTTCCCTAAATGAAGGCAAGCCGATGCTCCTGCCACAAATGATGCCATTGGGGGAGGTGGATGAGGACGAGTTATCGCTGTTGATGTTTGGTTCCGCGCAAGACTTTTTAGATATCCCGCCTGCCATTACGCCATTAAAACGTCAATTGCTATTGGCGAAATTAATTTGCCGTGTTCCTGAATTTCAGCAAGGCTTTGATAGCGCATTAAAGCTTGCGCGTGCATTGTGTCAATTCATGAATGAGGTTATTGTTGAAGGATTGGATTTTGCCGATTTGCACAAAATCGTACCCGAAGAATTCGCCGCCCATTGGCAGATCACATTAGAATTTTTAAAGATTATCAGCGAAACATGGCCGGAAATTCTAAAAGCAAATAATGTGATAGAGGCATCAGATCGACGTAACATTTTGTTGCGCGCCTTAGCACAGCATTGGGAAAAAACACCGCCAGATTACCCCGTCATTGCTGCGGGGTCTACAGGCTCTATTCCTGCTGCTGCTGGGGTTTTGAATGTTGTGTCTACATTACCTATGGGGAAGGTTATATTACCTGGCTTGGACTGTCATATGGATGATGATGCTTGGGGGGCAATTACGGAAGTTCACCCGCAAAACAGTTTGAAATCTTTGATTGAAAATATTGGTGTTGAGCGCTCGGAAGTGAAAAACTTAGTTGAGGAAGTGCCACAATCATCAAGATATAAGTTGGGGTCAGCTTTAATGTTGCCCGCTGAATCAACATATCAGTGGAAAGATTTTGCAAATCAAGAAGATTTAGCGGGTATGTTAAACGGCCTTGAATATTATAGCTGCGCTGCGCAACAAGAGGAGGCAAGTGTCATTGCGCTTGTGATGCGTCAGGCGCTTGAGCAGAAAGAAGATATTATCGCGTTGGTTACGCCAGATCGAAATCTAGCGCGGCGGGTAAAAGGCATTTGTCAGAGGTGGGGTATAGAAATAGATGATTCCGCGGGTGAAAACCTTACGGATACTAAGCTAGGGAAATTTATACTTCTGGCATTAGAGGCGTTTAAGGGGAGTTTTGATCCTGTATCATTCTTATCTTTGTTTAAAAGCGGTCTATGTCTATTTGGGTATGAACATTCAAAATATAATGCGCTAGTAAAACAGTTAGAACACGAAATTTTACGCAGTGAAGATATCATTTATTCTCATGAAATGCTGCGCAAAAAAATTGAAAATGATGACGCATTATTCGAATTACTCAACTTTATTGATGACTTTTATGCTGCAGCATCTGATGTATTCTTGTTGGTAAAAAAAGAAGGCGTCGTACCAGTTCCTGATCTGCTAAAGGCGCATATCACCACATTGGAAAATTTAGCGAAGACAACAGAAGCAAGTGGTGAGCAAAGATTATGGGCAGGAGATACAGGAAAAGCAGCGGCACAATTTTTTACGCATTTTCTGGAACATGCACATTTGATGTCTGATGTTTCTTATGATGAGTATATCAAAGTGACTGCTACTTTAATGCGCGATGTGCAGGTGCGTGTGCCTTATGGCCTACACCCTCGTCTTCTTATACTCGGGCGGTTTGAGGCACGCCTTACCCATGCTGACACTGTGATCCTTGGCGGGTTGAATGAAGGTGTGTGGCCGCCGGAAAGCAAGCATGATCCATGGATGTCACGTCCGATGCGCTCGCGCTTTGGGTTGCCTGCTATCGAACAAGCTGTTGGTTTTGCTGCGCATGATTTTATGCAAGGTTTTTGTGCGCCGCACGTAATTATGACGCGCTCGGTTAAGGTTGATGGGGCACCGACAATTCCTTCGCGTTGGCTGGATCGTCTGGACACATTAATGAAATCGGCGGATAAATCTTTGAATGATTTATCCGTAAAGTCTTATATGCAGTGGGCGAAGGCGCTTGATCATGCTGACGCGAAACCTTATGAGCGCCCGGAACCGCGTCCACCCGTTCAGGCAAGGCCGAGCGGAGTTTCAGTGACAAAAGTTGATACGTGGCTTAAGGATCCTTACGCGATTTACATGTATTACGTTTTGAAGTTGCGAAAGATACGACCCTTAAAGCAAGATAATGATGCGGCATTAAAAGGTGCAGTGTTGCATGATATCTTGGATATATTTATAGCGAAATATTCTGAACAACTTCCGCCAGACGCGGTTGATCAATTCCTTCTGACGGCAAAAGAGGTGGTGACTGAAAAAGTGGAAGACCAAGAGCTTGTGCATTATTGGTGGCCACGTCTTATCCAAATTGCGCAGTGGTTTGTAGAAAATGAGCAAGAGTGGCGTCAAAACGCCAAATTTGTACTCAGTGAGGCAACAGGAAGCGTCAATATTGATATTGCTGGTCAAACTTTTAACCTACATGGCCGGGCAGATCGTATTGATCGTATCGGAAATGGATATGCTCTGATTGATTATAAATCAGGCGGGCAATTTAGTAAGACAGCATTAAAAGAAGGCAAGCTTGCGCAACTTCCGCTAGAGGCGATTATGATTTCTGACGGTGCGTTTAAGGCTGAAAACGAAGAACAAAAAACGATTCCCGCGGGTAAAGCAAACTATCTGGGGTATTGGAAAATCAGCGGAGGCAGAAAAGCAGGCGAAGTTACTTATATTGACGGTGACCTTAGCGAGACAGTGAAAATTGTGCGCGAAGGTTTAGCGCATCTGGTTGAAACCTTCCGCAAACCTGAAACGCCATTTTATTGTATCCCAGACAGTAAAAATGCTCCGCGCTTCAATGATTACGAGCATGTGTCACGTCTTAAAGAGTGGAGTGTTTTAGAAAGCGATAGTGCGGATGGAGGTGAAGTATGAGTATAGCCGAAAGCCTCTCGACTGTTGAATCTATGGACCCTAATACTGCGCAGCATGCGGCGTCCCATCCTGATCATTCAGTATGGGTGGGGGCATCTGCAGGAACGGGTAAAACCAAAGTTCTAACTGATCGTGTGCTGCGCTTGCTATTACCGCGTGAAGATAATAGGCCCGGCACACCGCCAAACCGTATTGTTTGCCTTACCTTTACTAAGGCTGCGGCCAATGAAATGGCTGTCCGTTTGAATACAATGCTTGGTTCATGGGCTGTGATGGATATTGATCACAGTGAAGACAAAAAATCATTGCGCTATACACTGAGGCAGTTATTGGGTTACGACCCTGAAGATAGGCACATCAATGCAGCAAAACGATTATTTGCAGATGTTATTGATTGCCCTGGTGGTATTCAAATTATGAATATCCATTCTTTTTGTAATTCTTTGTTGGGACGTTTTCCGGTTGAGGCGGGTTTGCCGCCAAACTTCTCTACGATAGAAGAAGCTGAAAGTGCGGAGTTGATGCGCAGTGCTCAGAGCCAAGTGATTGAGTATTCTCAAAATCCTGAGCAGGCGGGGGCACCGATCGCAAATGCTGTCAATGCTGTGATCACTGAACTGGATGAAAAAACATTTTCAACATTGGTCAAACAAATATGCGGTGAACGGCAACAAATGGTGGGGCTGTTACAACAATATGGAAGCTTTGATAATGTTTATGCTGCGCTTTGTGATTTTTACAATGTTGCACAAAACTTAAGCAATCATGATGTTGTTAATGCATTTTGCATCGCTGATAAATTTGATTCCGTAGGGCTTAAGCACGTTGCAGAGCTTTTGTCAGAAGATAAAGGCAAGAAAGCGCAGGAGCGTGCGCCGGTTATGTTAGACTGGCTAGCTGCATCACAAGAAGAGCGCGTAAAATTATACGAAGTGTACAAAACTGCCTTTTTAACGCAAAAAGGGTCGATACATCAGCAATCCTTTCCACCTAAAAGCGTTGAAAAAAAATATCCTCAAGCGATTGAAATCCTATACAAGGAAGCAGAGCGCATATTAGATGCGGAGAATACTATAAAAGCTTCGAAGTCTGCGGCGATGACACGTGATCTGTTGATTATCGGGCATAGTGTTCTTGAGAAATATAGTAAATTAAAAGAGCAAAGAGGCGGGTTAGATTTTGATGATTTGATTGCCCGTACAATGGAGCTTTTAACAGGCAGAACACAACATTTTTTATCGCTTGATGAAAAAGAGCAAGTCAATGTGATGCCGTGGGTTTTATATAAACTTGATCAGGGCATAGACCACGTATTGGTCGACGAAGCACAGGACACTAATCCGGAGCAGTGGCGTATTATTGAAGCTCTATCAGATGAATTTTTTGCAGGGCTAAGTGCGCGCGATGATGTGTTACGTACGTCTTTTACGGTTGGTGATATCAAACAATCTATTTATGGATTTCAACGTGCCGCACCAGATGAATTTAAACGTATGCAAAAGGTCATGGATGAAAAAATAACGCATGCGGGCTTAGTCAATGAAAACGTAGCGCTTGATGTATCGTTCCGTTCGACCAAAAGCGTTTTACAAATTGTTGATTCCGTCTTTCAAAGTCCGGCTCTATCGAAGGCGGTTGGTGAAGACGAAATTCATCACAAAGCGTTCCGACAGGGGCAAGCAGGCTTGGTGGAACTCTGGCCTGTTTTTGAAACACCGAAATCGGATCAGCGCGATTTTTGGGATCCCCCCGTGAGCGTTCAAAGTCATTCTAACGGTTCAAGTGAGCTTGCCAATTATATTGCCGATAATATTCGAAACAAACTGGATCGAAAAGAGTTTTTGCCTAGCTGCAACCGAGCAATAGAGCCGGGTGACTTTATGATACTTGTGCGTTCACGTTCTAGTTTTGTTGAGCAGCTTGTTCGTGCTTTGAAGGCGCAAAATATCCCTGTTAGTGGTGCAGACCGCATGATGCTTACGGATCAGTTGGCGGTTCAAGATTTAATGTCATTGGCTCGTTTTTGTCTTCTGCCTGATGATGATTTAACGCTCGCTGAGGTACTCAAATCGCCCTTTGTAGGGTGGGATGATGATGAATTGTTTTCGTTGTCTTATAATCGAAAGGGCACGTTATGGCAGGAGATTTGTAATTTTGATTATAAGAAATTAACAAGAATTGAAAAAGAAATTGAAATCGTTTCTGAAGATAAATTAGCGGCAGTACATGATTATCTTTCGCGCATGATCGGGCGCGTTAAGGTTATGGGCGCGTATGAATTTCTCTCATATATATTAACGCAGCGTTGTCCAACGGATGATATTTCAGGCATGCGTGCAATTTGTGCTCGTTTGGGGCAGGATGCCGTTGATCCGGTTGATGAGTTGCTGAACAGCGCGTTGTCTTTCGGGTATGACCATATTGATCATGTTCAACTTTTTCTGGATTACCAAGAGCAAACCAACGCCGAAATCAAGCGCGAGATGGAGGATACGACCAATCAGGTGCGTATAATGACGATCCATGGCTCTAAGGGATTACAATCTCCCATTGTTATATTGCCCGACACCTTAAAAGACGGTGCAGCAAAAAAGACCGGGCGTTTTTTATGGCCGGATAAAACGGGGCTGACTACACCGATTTATGCTGCACGTGAAAACGATGATCCTGAGCAATATATAAATATACGCCAAGCCTGTCAGGATTATGATGATGAAGAATATTATCGTCTTCTTTACGTTGCGATGACACGTGCGGCAGATCGTTTGTATATTGGTGGCCACACAAAAACTAAGCCAAAAGAACAGTCATGGTATTATATGATTAGGCAAGCCATGGAAATGAACCCTGATGTGCAGGAACTTGAGGGTGGCGTACTTCGCCTTGAAAACAGACAAACGGAAAAACCTGATAAGGAAGATATTAAAACGGGTCGTCAAAATCAAGGTAGAGAGATGCCAGATTGGGTTTTTGAGAAAGCAAAAGAAGAGCCGTTCCCGCCCAAGCCGCTTGTGCCGTCGCGCCCGTTGGAGGATGATGACATCGCACTCGCGCCGCTCAAGGCGGTTGACGGTAATCGATTTTTACGTGGAAACGTCACACATAAATTACTGGAGTTTTTACCGGATGTAGCGCCGGAGAATAGAAAAAATGCTGCGGCAAGGTATGTGCAAAAAAATGCTGCAGATATATCAGGAGAAGCGCAAGACAGTATTGTTTCCGAAGTTATGAAGATTTTGGATGAATACGGCAACTTCTTCAAGGCAGGGTCAATGGCAGAGGTGCCCATCACTGGCCTGATGCCGGATAACCGGATTATCAGCGGGCAGATCGACAGGCTTGTGATTGATAAAGACAATATATGGATTTTAGATTATAAAACCAACCGTCCGCCGCCGCATGATGAAAAGGATATTCCGGCTATCTATCGTGATCAGCTCACCGCGTATCATGATGCGATTGCGGCGATCTATACGGAGCATAAAATTCATTGTGCTATCCTTTGGACGGATGGCCCGCGTTTGATGCGCGTGACAATATAAAAAAGCCGCACAAATCTGCACGGCTTCCTAGGAAATTCTATATTTTGGTTTTACACGTTTTCATTCACCCAGTCAGAAAGCTGCGCCTTTGGCATCCCGCCAACACGTGTATCAACGACTTTGCCATCTTTGAAAATCATCAAGGTCGGCACACCGCGTAAACCGTATTTGGTTGGCGTGTCGGGAGCATCTTCGATATTGATTTTCACGACTTTAACTTTGTCACCAAGCTCGCCCGCTAACTCTTCAACGACGGGGAGAAGAGTTTTACAAGGACCGCACCATTCTGCCCAGAAATCAACCAACACAGGGCTGTCCGAGTTAATGACTTCATTTTCAAAATTATTATCATCTACGGCTAGAATAGACATGAATAGCCTTCCTTTCTTTATTCAACACAATTCATCTTTACTATGAAGATCATTTGCGATTCGTCAACAGTTTGTCAGAGCTTCATTCGTGATATTACAAGTAAATGTTACACGCGCCGCACTTCTTTAAATGTTTGAAATGTATTATGTCTATTTGTTATAACGATAAGAACGTAATAAATCGGAGCGCAGGGGTTGATCCGCCATGGATGAAGAAAACACAGATGAGCACAGTGAAGGCATAACGCGTCGTGTCTTTGCGCGTCAGGCCTTTATGCTTGGTCTTGGTGTTTTAGCAGGCGGAACTAACGCACTCGCAATGCCCTACAATGAACAACGTGAAAGGCCAGAGCGTAAGCTCAAAGGTAAATTATCTTTTGTGCATGGTGAGAATGAGCCGCTTTCACCTGATCTGGCTGAAAATGCAGATCAACCGTTTTACACGGCATCGTTAATTAAGCTTGTGACACTCGCATGCGTATTTGAGGATATAAAGGCGGGTAAACTTGATTGGGACGATAAAATCAAAGTGTCCAACCGCGCTATGACCATGAGCGAGCATACATCATGGCATAAGGAATTAACGGTGCGTGAAGCTTGTGAAATGGCAGGCTCAATTTCCTTGAATGATGCAACGATTGCCCTGGCAGAGCATCTGGGTAGAGGCGGTCCACCCACAAGTTACGTAACCGATAAAAAAAGCGTAGAGCAAGAACAGCAATTCGTCACCGAACGCATGATGCCGCTCGTTGAGCGCCTTGGTATGGATAACACGCAATGCGTGAACGCGACCGGATTTCCTGTCTATTCGCGCCGCGAAGCGCGTAATTATTTTCGTACGATGGAGGATGAGCCGAATAACCAGTCCACTCTGCAGGATATGGCGATTTTAACATCACACATTCTGGATGAATATCCTGAATTTATGGACGTATTTTCAGTGCCGCACGTTGATATGTATGCACAGAGACCAACCAAAATCTATAGCAGTAATTTACTGTTGCCGGGTAACAAGCGTTCCAGTGCGGAGCCATGTGATGGAGTCATTGGTATGAAAACTGGCTTTATTAATGCGTCTAACCATCACCTTATTTGCGTGAAAGAGGTTGATGGCGCGAAAATCGTTAGCATGACGATAGGGAGCGCGTATAAAGACCGCGCGAGTGAACAAAGGGCGGCACTTGATGCGGCGGTAGAAGCGTATCAAAACAGACCACAACACGAGGCAGATCCCGTTTTCGGCCCTCAGCCGTTAGACCCTAATCATATTCCTAGCTAGCCGTTAAAGTGCGGTGCCTTTGACTTTGTTCTTCTCATCAAGAAGAAGAATAGTAGGTTCGAAGTTTTTCGCGTCTTCTTCGTTCATCTGAGCGTATGCACAAATAATCACCAGATCATCCGGCTTAACCAAATGGGCGGCTGCGCCGTTAATGCCAATAACACCTGATCCACGTTCTCCAGAAATGGCATAGGTCGTCAGGCGATTGCCGTTTGTGATGTCCAGTACGTCAACTTGCTCATGCTCCAAAATGTTGGCGGCGTCCATTAAGTCCTGATCAATCGTGATCGAACCTTCATAATTCAAATCGGCTTGCGTTACCGTTGCGCGGTGTAATTTACATTTCAGCAATGTCACATTCATGGCTTTATGTCCTGCCTTGATCAGTGTATAAAATTGCTTCGACTTGTATAACAAATGAATTTGGATTTAAAGGAATTTATGATGCCAACCTATGATGACAATAACATTTTCGCGAAAATTCTAAGCGGTGATATCCCGTGCGATAAAGTGTATGAGGATGATCATGTGCTGGCGTTTAATGATATCGCCCCGCAGGCACCTGTTCATATTCTGGTCATTCCGAAGGGAAAATACGTTTCCATTGATGATTTTGGTGCGAACGCGCCGGCAGAGGAAATCAAGGCGTTCTTCGCGGCTGTCGCGAAAATAGCCGAGGAAAACGGCATCACGGGTAGTGGTTTTCGCTCTATTGCGAATACGGGCGCGAATGGCGGTCAGGAAGTGCCGCATTTCCATCTCCATCTTCTGGGCGGCAAGAAAATCGGCCCGATGGTTGCGGGTTAGTTTAAGCTTGGGAATGCAATAACATTATCCGCGTCATAACCTGTAATAGAAGGCGCGGCGGGTTGTGATTCCAGATTTTCAATCACAGTATCGACAATCATTAATTGGCACTGAAGCTGTACTTCTACAATGTCCAGAATTTGTACGACGTGCGGCGCAGTGATTTCAAAAGACAGCTTACAGAGTGAAAGTAAATCAATAAAACCCTCAAGGTCTTCGGCAATTTCACCCATCATGTCGGCTTGCGTTTCTTCCCATATTTCCGGGTTATCTTGTGCCAGATCATCACGAGCGGAATAGCGCTCTATCAGACGGTCACACTCTAAATGGAGGAAAGCCATATCTGAGGCGGCAAAGCTCTCATATGCCGCAATTTCTTTCATGACAAAGGCGGCACAAAGGACGGCTTTATCCGGCTCGTAACTGCCCATCATTTCATGCAGGGCGTATGTGGCCTCCGCGGTGGGTGCATCGCCTGTTACCAATAAATCGCGCACGATCAAAGGAATTTGAAGATTGTTCTTAAGCAATGCCAGTTGTTGTGTACTTTGTGCCATGATTCTCTCTCCCATCGAGACTGTCTACATACCGTCTTAATGGGTGAATCTTTACAAACTCTTAACGTGGTTTAAGTTTTTGCATTTTTATTTCGGAAGGTGTGTGCGATAAAGGGTAATCGATTAAAGTTTGAGGGAGTTAAAGAGTGGTAGCACGCGTTAATACCGTTGCGTTTCAGGGCATAGAGGTCAAACCCGTTGATGTGCAGGTGCAGTTATCCAATGGTTTGCCTGCCTTCAATATTGTGGGGTATATTAATTTCACTTTGACAATTATGTTATCACTTTTAATTTTTGTAGTGATGTTTTCTTCAAATTCACTAGCAGAAGAATATGACGAAGTTGTTTATCATAAGCTTAACTTTGAGCGTGTAATTGATGGTGATACATTTGAAGCTTCTGGTAGAAAAATACGTATGTGGGGAATAGATGCTCCAGAAAAAAAACATCCTGCAAGTTATGCAGCTACCATGTACTTAGAAGTGATACTTGAAGATGGTATTTTAGCATGTAAGTTTATTGAAAAAGATAGATATAAACGAGATGTAATGCATTGTCTCATTAACGGATTAGATATTGGTTCAATGATTGTGCAAATGGGAATGGCAAAGGACTTCAAGAAGTATAGCGGTGGCTATTATTCTTATGAACAAGATTTAGCTAAATCGAAATCATTAGGAATTTGGAAGAAAGTATTGAATGAAGAGCGTTAAGGCTTGGAAGCAAGGTTTTCGAAATTCATTAGACTAACGGGATCAACTGAATGGAATCCCCATGAGGGTGTTTTTCTTTTTCTTGTTTTATATTCTTCCATTATTTTATCTAAATCACTTGGTTTATCAATGGCGATTAGTTTCTTAATTTTTTCAAAGTATTCTTTTGAAGACGCTCTAGCAAAGATTTCAAAAGCACCTGAAAAGCGTTCAAGATAAACTAACGTTTCTGTCCACCAACTGTTCTCACCAACTACTTCGGTTCTCATGAATAAAACAAAATCAGCTTGCATCAAATATCTGAATTCTAATCCAGAAGACGCGGTTCTTTGTTCAATTAGATCAGCATTTATAGAAGCTCTGTTTGCTTTTAGACGTTTATTGCGATGATCGAGTGATTGTAAATAACGTCTAAAGTCAGTGTACGATACCATTACGCTTTTACCGTACTCTGCTTTTCTTTGTACATAATACTCTTTTCTCAAAAGATAATCTGCATATTCAAAACGCTCAAACTTCAAAAATAAGGCTATTGTATAGAGAAAAAGCTCATGCAAAATGAATCTATAGTTATCATAATCCCACGTATGAAACGATCCACTAAGGCCAGGCTCTCGATCTGTATAAGGAATTAATTTTTCTAGAAATCGATGAAGAGTATCGATGAAGTTAATATCATCAGTATACATACAAATAGCTGTTAAAAGCTGAACATATTGGTTTCTGTATGGTAAAAAACTCTCAATACTTGCTACCACGATTTCATCGAATTCGTTTTTGTTTTCACCAGTAGTCTCAATGCGAAATTCTTTAAAATTATCTACAAAAATATTGAAATACTCTTCTACCGTTCCTTTCGCATTAGGTTTATTATCTTTGATAGAGTTGATTGCTCTTTTATGTAAAGCACTTGTTCCAAGCTGAATGGGGGCGTTTGACTTGATGTAATCAGGCGCGCTTCCAATTTTTGGTTTTACATGTAGTGGTTTGTCAAAAATCCAACGTAAAAGCTTTTCAAAATTTTCTGAGTAAGTGTCTGGTTCGCTTAGGTCTATGTGAATTCTTGATTGATAATAAATAGGGACGTAAGGTTTTCCATTTTCGTCTTTTTCAGTAACAACAGCTACAAATTTAGTTTGGTCTTGCGCTTCATAAACATTCTTTGAAATTATCTGAGTTTCTGTTCCAACTCCACCTTGTCTTTCATCTGCTTTTTCAACGTAAACTCTATCTGTTATCATAATCACTTTTTGAATTTGGTCGTCAGAAACCATTTTTTCCATGAAAGATATTGCATCTTGTCCTTCTTTCAAATCCCACTTGTCTAAAATGACATCGACACCCGACTCCCTCAGCTCACAAGCAAGATCAATAACCATTTGCTCATGAGTAGATGATGACCAACTATAAGATATAAAAAGTTTTGGATTTTTCATCAGAAAAACCTAATGACAATGATAGGTGCCTTGTTTTGTATCGTTGTGGCAACCTGAGCTATTTGTTCTTCCTCCATGTTCTACAGTTTCAGAACTAATGTGCTGATGATCAGTCTGGATGTTTGCAACAACATATGGAGCAGAGAAAGCGGTTACTGTGAATGCTACAATAGCTAGTAATTTTTTCATGAAATATATCCTTGTTAGTGTATATTAAATCATAGGAAGAAAATCATATGAGTCAATTAAATTGTTTGCTTAAGGTTTACGTTTTTTTCATCACATCAGCTAAATCAATATCAAGCGCATTTGCAATTTTGATACACGTTAGAAGGGTAGGTTCTCTTTTTCTAGATTCTATCAAACTAATTGTAGATCGATTAACTTTAGCTTTTTCAGCTAATTTTTCATGTGAAAGATTTTGCTCAAGTCTAAGTTTTTTTAAACGAGCAACGATATCATCTACAGTTTTGTCTGCTGACTTACGTTTCATGTTAGCATCATTACGCGCTTGCAGACTATTTAAAACGTGACTATAGTCACGTTGCTATGATGCGTATTTTTAAAATCACACAAAAACTAATATTGATGTCGCTAACATTTGTGTTTGCAGGCAGTTTTCATGCAAAAGCTGATAGTGAAACAGACAGTATGATTGGTAAGATCATAGCGGGTGCTGTGATCATGGGAATCAATGAAATAACAAAAGATAAAGAGCAAGAACAGAAAGACTCTATCACTTGGTATGATGAAGCTTATGAAGAAACTTTCAAAGAACATGATCCTGTAATCACTCAAGTTCAATATGATCAAAGAACACAAGACATACAAAAACATCTAAAACAGCTTGGTTTCTACAATGGAATTGTTGATGGCGTGTTTGGCAGACAAACACTTGATGCAATATATCGATGGGAAGCTAAATACGATCAGGAGATCAATGGAGAGATATCAGATGGTGAATTACTCTATCTAAAAGAACAAACGCACTCAGGGGCATCTATTTCTAAAAATGAAACATCTATTCATAAAGATAAAAAATACAAACATTTGCGTGATAGCTATGAAGCTCTAGCGGGCAGCAATAGAATACATCAATTATGCACTGATTTTATCAATTCAGGACATGTATATTCTTACTCAATCACTGCTGCATTCGAAGAAAAGTCAGATGCGCATATCTATAACTTCAATACGATTATTGATGAAACAGTCGCATGTTTTAATCTTAATGATGAACAAACAAAAGTTATGCGAGAAGAAGCACAAAAGAGATATGAGAAAACTCAAGAATACAAGATGTATGAAATGCTTCTTCCTATGGCTGTGTCGGATCAATTAGTCGCTATGGATATTGTTAAAGGATGTAATGCATATATCAGCAGCGCGATGGTTGTTAAAAAGAAATTCGATGCACGAAGTATCGATAAGGAAACATGTGAAGTAAAATAGGAGAACTTAAGACATGGGCGAAAAAATGATTGAATCACGGCTTCCAAGAGGAATATTCGGTAAACTTGTTAAGTGGTCTTTTATCTTGTTCAATTTGTTCATGGTCTATGCATTGGTTTCTGGAATGAGTAATGCAACTGAGGGAATGGAAGAGCTTACATCTGATGCAGAACTTGCGGGTGCAGCGATTGGAACGGGTCTTGGTGCTATGATGATTGTTGGTATATGGATCGCAGGTGTGATTATTTTGACTCCAGTGTTGTTTTTAACACGCGGTAAGAAAGTGTTAGAAAAAGTTGAAAGCACAAAAATTTAGTAATAGTGATTAATGATAACAACATCATGAGTTGCACTTTTAAGTTTTGAATGACTATATTTGATCAATAATCACTTGAGAGAAGAGAATATAGTATGGATAAGAAAGTCAAAAGTAGTCCAGTTACTCCAAAGTACACTTCAACAGGACGTCATTCAGGATTTCAGATTAATTTGTATCATATGGGATTGGATGAGCATAAAAACTTATCAGCAATAGATAGAACTGCGTTATCCGGAAAGATACACACTCAAAAAGCAAAGTGGGAAGTTAAGTGGGAAAAAGAACTTGATAAGCAGCGTAAACAGTCAAAAGAGCAAAACGCTGCGGATCAAACACATGTTGCTCAAGAAAAGCTAAAAAACATTGAAACAATTCTTGAGCATACACTTGATGTTGATGACGCAGTAAATTGGGAAGATTTAAAACATAAAGATGCGTTTTCTTGGGATTGGGATGAAAACGCATATGTAGATTATATTGAGTTTGATAGCATAGGTTATCCTGAGAGCGTTTGCTTCCAAGATGAAAAATCATTGCCAAAGAAAGATAGCTTTTTTGAAAAAATCAGTTTTTCTCAAAAGCTATTGGGTAAGAAAAAAAAGATAATAGATCAGCAAGAGCAAAATTACGATAAAGCTGTGGCTGTAAGGAATGCAGAGAATGAAGTAATTAGAAAGGAAAACATAAAAAGGGAAGCAGAATTAGAAGCGAAAAGGAATCAATGGAAAAAGGAAAAAGAAGAATTTGAGGTCGCTCAAGAGAAGCACAATGAAGAAGTGGATGTGTTGCAAGAACATTACAAACAAAAAGAAGCGTTGGCGATTCAAGAGTATTGCGAGTTGGTGCTAGCAAACTCTGATTATCCTGATAATTTCCCGAAAGAATTTGATTTACAATACAATGAATCTAACGGGATGTTGTTAGTTGATTATTTTCTCCCTGCTGTAGATGATATTCCGTCTGTAAATAACGTTCGGTATGTTAAGTCGCGCGACGAAATAGATACAAAATATTTAAGCAAAGCTGCTCATGCTAAGCTCTATGATGCTGCTATATATCAAATTGTACTTCGTACTCTTCACGAATTGTTTGAAGCTGATGTTATGGATGTAGTCAACTCAGTTAATTTAAATGGTTATGTTAGAGCAATAAGTGCTTCCACAGGGCATGAAGAAACTAATTGTATACTCTCTATACAAGTGCAGAAAGAATCGTTTCTACAGATCAATCTTGACGGTATTGCTAGTCAACAAAGTTACAAAGAGTGTTTCAAATCATTAAAAGGCGTGGGAAGTACAAAACTTAGTACAATGACTGCTGTTAAACCACTTTTAGAGATGGATCGATCTGATAAGAGATTTAGAGATCACTATGAGGTTGCAGATGGCTTGAATGAAGAAATGAACATTGCTGCTATGGATTGGGAAGATTTTGAACATTTGGTTAGAGAAATTTTTCAAAAGGAATTCAGCGGTAATGGAGGGGAAGTTCGTGTAACGCAGGCTTCTTCTGATGGAGGTGTAGATGCTATAGCGTTTGATCCTGATCCCATTCGTGGGGGTAAAATTGTTATTCAGGCAAAACGCTATACTAATGTAGTGGGGGTCGCTGCAGTAAGAGACCTGTATGGCACTGTTCTCAATGAAGGGGCTACTAAAGGAATATTGGTAACTACATCAGATTATGGGTCTGACTCATATGATTTTGCTAAAGATAAACCGATTACATTGATTAGTGGCTCGAATCTTTTACATTTATTAGAAAAACATGGTCATAGTGCGAAAATAGACATTAAAGAAGCGAAAAAGATGCTTAAGGATAAGGTCGCTTAAAATGAATACTAAAACATTGCAATCAAATGGATATGGCAGTTTTGAGCAAAGTATTATGATACGCGTCGATCATGAATGCGCATATAATGTTACTCAAGCTTTGAATGTATCAATTCGTACTACACATGATGAATATGTAGAGTTTACATGGAAACGGTTCACGACAAAGCTTCGTGATGATGACGATATTGTCTTTGAAGCAGAAATGTTACTGAGTGATATTGTTTGTTCATGTTGGTCTATTGATTGGGAACAGTCTTTTTATTGAATAGTATTGAGTTTCAGAGCAATTAAAAATGTATTGCTTTAACCTGTAATCACAATAATGTATATGAATATATGTAAAATTTGAGTAAGGAAGCATCTAATGTCAAGATGGGTTAACAACTTTGAGGCGCATGGCTTCATCAATACGCTGCATACGTTAACAAAAAAAATTGATGAGATAGATTTATCCGAAGAATTAGATAATGACGCTGTAGATGAGTTTGGTCGTCTAAAAAAAGTTGTTGCTTACATTAATCAAGTTATAAGCTCTGTAGATCCTGAATTAATTTCGACACAGGCTTTAAATGAAATGCAACGTAGCCTTCAAGCTGCGCTCAATGAATTTAACGTTTTTGAAGGAAATCAAGAGCTAGCAAATCTTCAGAACTCTAACAACAACATAGATAGTGTTTTAAATGTCATTTCCAGAACATTTGTATTTTATTCGAAGCCGACAAAATCTAAGCTAAAAGATGTTATAAAGTCTTATACTGATATACTTGATCAACACAGAAAAAAATATCAAAGTGCGGTTAATGAAGAAGTTAATAAAATTTCGGATGCCACAGATGAAAAAATAAAGAACATAAAAATATCTGCCGATGAAACTAATGAAAAGCTAAAAGACATTGACAGTAGTATTAGTGCTTTAAAAGAAGAGATAAGCGACCTCGATCAACAAGCGCAGTCTCAGTTTACTGACTTCAATCAGCAATTTCGAGGTAATTTACAGCAAAATCAGAGAAAATACGATCATACGGTTGATAAAATCGAGATGCAATTTGATAAGAAGGTTGAGGAGCATCAGAAGCGTATTGATGCAATATTGGCAAAAGCTGAGTCAAAAATTGATGATGAGTTTAATAAGCTTGCTGTAAAAGCAGGAAAAATAATTGAAGTTTTAGAACAACTACAAGAAAATGCTGAAGTAGTATTCGGTGTTGTGCAAAACACAGTTCAGGCAGGTGCACACAAAAGATATGCTGATGAACAAGGGCGCGTTGCAAACAGTTATAGATATGGTGCAATTTTCTTAATGTTATCAGCTGTTGCAGTGCTGGTGGTTCCTGAGTTGGTGAAACTTTTAAACACGCAAGAAACGCTTAGTCAGTTTATTGTTAATATTAACTGGGATAATTTGCTTAAAAGGCTACCTATTTCTGCTGTTTTGTTTGCTCCAGCTTTTTATATTGCAAGAGAGTCTAACAAACATAGGCAGAATGAATTTCAAAATAGACGTAGAGAATTGACTCTAAGAACAATAGATCCGTACTTAGCTTTGATAGAAGAAAATACGAAAAGGGAAGATCTTAAGTGTCAAATAGCTAGAGACATTTTTGGAGAAACAAGTGTTAATATTAATCAAGGATCAGAGACTAGTGATGTTTTGGCTCAACTCTCAAATCTAACTAATAGTCTATCGAAAGTTATGTCAAAAAAATAAAAACACTTAGCTCTGCTAAAGAACTGTTTTTAAACATTTCAATTTTTTAGATTTGAGCTTTTTCTTAATGATCAAATCGTCACAGGTATAATTATATTTTAAAAAGTTTTTACATGAATAGTTAGCAGCAGAATTCATATCATCAGTATTTGCTAGTCTGTATAGCGTTTGGCTGTGAAAATGAGGGAAATTTAAAGTTTTTTGTTTCGTAGCTTTATCTGCGTAATAGTTATTTAATTTTGAACGTGGATAGGGTTGATAAAATTTGTCTTTAAGTATTATAGATTCAGCTTGGCGTTTGATTTTGTCGTTGTACTCATATTTAACAAATTCAACACATTTACTATAAAATCTTTTGTCTCTTGTTTTGTTAACGAGTAAGAATCCATGAAAATGAACTGCAGGATTAGTTTCAGGCACAAGCATTAAGATTGGTGCTTTTTTGTAGTCTGATGATCTCAGTGATATAGCACTGTCGTATTTCTGGTAGAGATAATCAAAAGCTTTAGAGTAGCTGCTGTGACTGTATGACGTTTTCATGTCTTTGAATGTGTATGTGACAAAGAAGACATGATGATCATGTGCGTAGTTGTTTATGGTTTGCGGGAAGTATTCAATAAAGTCTTTCTTGTTGGAGTAATTAAAATTCATAATATTCTTTTGTTTTTTTCATTATTTTTTGAGTTAATTGTACGTGTCCATATTCATATTTTAGATAATAGTAATCATATCGCGAATAATGCTATTCACGGCTTGTTAGGTTATTCAAACAATCTAGTTTTTAATGCTTCAACGTGCGGCTAATCTATTATTGTCTGTGATGTTCTTTCATTATCTATGCATCAAGCATATTTATAAAAAACTCGAATTCTGCATGCAGAAAATAGTCTGCATCTCATCGTGTTTCTTCAATTTAATTAAGGAGAGTAAGTCTGAAACATTAGCATAAAGCGAAGCTGTATTCGGATGGTCGGGCAGGTTTATTCTGCTTCTTCTTAATTAGTTAATATATTGACATAAGCACACTGAAAACACAAGAAAAATGGGGCTAAATTAGCGTCTAACATCAACTTATTTTGAAACTTTCGGTACTAAAAATACTATAGTGATTATATAAAGATGAGAGTGTCATAAATGGGATGATAAGGAGCTATCATGGCAGATCAAAAACCAAAGCGCAGTCTATTTGATAAATCTATCAATCTCTTTTGCTTATTGATTATTGTTTGGTTTTGCATGGGTGAGATTTCTCATCTTTATCGAAAGCTCGATACGATCAAAGCTGCACCAGGGTTATACGAGCATAAATATTCTTTATCTTCTACGTTTCCATTCGTCGGTAGTTATTTTCTCATGCAGCCTGAAAATTACGATCCAAAATACAAATATCCTCTTGTGATTGCGCTGCATGGGATCAGTAAACACGCATACGCTGCTGCGGAGTTGGCTAAACCAAAATTCAGAAATATGTATCCCTTTTTTGTAATGGTGCCGATTGCCCCCAAAAGAGCGTTCTGGGCTTCACCAAAAGATAAGGCATACAGAATGCCTCAAAATATT
The DNA here is from genome assembly GCA_965263215.1 of uncultured Micavibrio sp. Classification (GTDB taxonomy): domain Bacteria; phylum Pseudomonadota; class Alphaproteobacteria; order Micavibrionales; family Micavibrionaceae; genus UBA1672. The sequence goes on along the minus strand of OZ253663.1, from coordinate 132,628 downwards.
CCTTATCCCGATCACTTGCCGCAGGTGATTGCAGGGATGAATGATATTATTTCTGATTACAGAATTGATGAAAACAAGATCATCGTAGTAGGGCATTCAATGGGCGGATCGGGAGTGATTGGCGCAATGCAACTCTATCCAGAAACCTTTGCGGCAGGGATTTCTTCATCAGGCGTTTGGAGTCCTAATGAAGTATCGAATATTAAGTCACCATTATTCGTATTTCATGGAACAAACGATGGAGCAGTCTCGGTACAACACTCAGTTAATTTAAACAATGTGGCCAAAGTACAAAATCTACCTATTCAAGTTGAATTTCTAAAGGGTCAGGGGCATGGCATAGGTAACTTGATCTATTCTAATCCACGTGTTTGGAACGATGTTATCAACGTGATCGGGAAATAGACTGTCAGGTCAGTGGTTCGCAAAAAATTTTATCGCGATCCAAATCACAGTATTCTCTGCTGAGTATCATGATACTGTTTAAAATTATTGCATTTTTCTTGTTTTTGATTTGAGTATTGGCGTTGATAGAAATTCTATTTCCAGAATAAAAGTATCATCATATTCACTCAAAATTCACTCAAAATAAGCGTTTGTTTTTTAGTGAAAAATGCGCTTTGATTCCAATATATGTAAAAATCCATGTCAAAAATTTTTATATTTTTTACATTATTTTGACAAACGTAATTTACAGAAGTGTTTTACTAAACTTAGTAAATCAAATGTTTAACATTGATCTTGAGAGCATCATGAAAAAGAAAACTATTTTTCTAGTAATATTATTCATCAGTGCTTTTCTGGTAATTGCATTACTAGCCATATTAAAAAATCATGCGGAATATCCAACGTTCGCGCATCTTTATTACGGTCAAACGCTTGCCGAAAGCTCGGAGGTCACAGCTAATCCAGATCAAGCTGAAATCATTTTCATGCCCAGTGAAAGAATAACGAGCTTTGAAAAATTTGACTATAAAACATTGGGAGAAAAAACGATAAAAACCATTAAGCCCAAAAACGGACCGCCGCTCCAAGTTATCAATCAAAACGTAACGCGACACGATGATGAGAGAAAGCAAGATTCACTGCGTATCGTAAAAAGAAACGGGACATATTATTGGGATAGTAATGGTGGTACAGAATTAGTCGCGCATACTACTGACAAAATAAACCTTTTCAATGGTGCAGGAAAATACACGTTTTTTATCGCGCTCGATGGAAGCGGCATAATTTTCATACGTCACGATGAATTCCCAAAACGAGGATTTTGTCCAAAGTTAAGGGATTACGCGAGTTACAAAGAAATTAGAGTAAACAAGCGAGAAATCTACAGGGGATATGGGGGCTACTATCCGCCAAAGCCCTCAAATTGGTGCGATAAAAAGTATCCACAATAAGTGAAAACAAACAAATAGGAGAAGACTAATGACAACGACTGTAACAATAAATGGTGTGACTTATAATATCGATGACAAAAGCCCTGGATCAGGACTCTCTGAGAGCGATATCGTAGGGATTTTGACTAATCTGCACAGCACGGCTGCTTATAAAAATGAGATATCTAATGATCTTGCTAATAGTGGAGGGCAAGACAGTGTTGTAGACATCACTATCGATGAAGCAGGATATGGAACGCAAACAGTACTAACATCTGATCCAAATGATCCAAATGATCCAAATCGTCACTCTGTCAATATTAACTCGGACGAGTTTACTGATTCATCCCAAAGTACATATGCTGAAAAAGATACTGGGAATCACATTCAAAAGGATGTCGACACTGCGCTCGCTCATGAGATAGCGCATTTACACCAAGAGCGTGTTGGAGAAGATGACAATGGCAATGGCAATCCCGACCCTCACGATGGAGAAAATGGAAACCCAGAAATGGGAGAAAACATTTCAGAAGAGGAGCAATATGCGCGTGAAAAAACAAACAAAATTAGAGAAGAACTTGGTCTGCCGCCGCGTGAAGACTTTGCCGGTGAAGGGGATGATATAACAGATATGGATGGTGACGGTGATATCGACGAAGATGATGCAGCACTAGATGCTGCCGATTTAGACTCAGATGGCGATATAGACCAAGACGATATTGACATTCAAAATGCTGCGTCTGCTAGAGTGCCAGAGACAGGCGCGGCTCAACATGATCCGAATAACGTTGGTGATCTGAATGGTGATGGAAATGTGGATGGAACTGATAAGGTTGTCGCAGAAAATATAAAAGAATGGCACCGTGTAAACGAGCGTCACAGAAATATTGATGTCACGGACCATGATAGTGATTCAGGAAGTGGGCCAAACATTCTACCTGATAGTGTTTATGACCCGAATGACCCAAATTACGGCAATCCGCCATCAACAATAATTTCTCATGAAGCTGGCTCTGCAGGTTCTTTGGCGGAGTTGCTTGTCTATTACTATAATAAGTTTTTGGGATTTTTAGTTGAGGATCAAAATACAGCATCGCCACTAGTACTTGATTTAAATAATAATGGAATTGAACTTATTTCCTTAGAAAACTCACAAGTAATGTGGGACATTGATGAGGATTTATTCTTAGAGAACTCAGGATGGACAGCAGGAAGTGATGGGTTTCTAGCTATTGATCTTAATTCTGATGGTATTATTACAGATCATACAGAGCTTTTCGGTGATGCAAATGTAGACGGTTTTTCAGTACTTAGTGGTTATGATACGAACTCGGATGGTTCCATAACATCAGCAGATACACAGTTCGGTGATCTTCTTGTTTGGCAGGATATTAATGAAAACGGAGTTAGTGACGCTGGTGAGGTTAATGATTTGGCTCATTGGGATATTACATCAATCGATCTTAATGCAAGCATGCCTAGCAATCTGTACAATGAAGGTCATCAAATTACACATACAAGTACTTTTACTGTTGATGATGGTGTGAATGGACCGCAATCTCGTGAAATCGTTGACGTGTGGTTTGAGTTCGATAACTCCCTAAGTGTTTATACAGGTGATTATACGTTAGATGTTGCCGCTGCATTTACTGCTACACTTCGTGGCTACGGGGATTTGCCGACTCTCCATATATCAGCTTCATTAGATAATGATTCAAATGATCCCAATAATTTATTACATTTGCTTGCTGAATTTAGTCTTACCGCCATGGAAGATTTGTTTGTGGATGCCTTAGTAGTCAAATCTGATGTAGAAAATATACTATTTAGATGGGCTGGTGTTGATGATCTTGATCCGGCCAGTCGTGGCCCAAGCGTAGATGCAAGAAAACTAGAGTTCCTTGAAAAATTTTCTGGTGATGATTATTTGCAATTCAGTTCCAATTCTAACCCAGGCAATTGGGCAGGGCAGGGGTTGCACAGGACGTTTGATTTTGTGGTTGATGCTATTACCGCGCGTTTGATGGCGCAATTAGATGCTTCAAAGCTCTTCAATTCCGAGACAGAATATAATTTCTACACTGATAACTACGATGGTTTTACGACTATTGATCAGACCATTCTTACTGATCTTTTGAATATTTCACTAGACGCTACTCTTGTGCAAAACAAGACGGATTACTGGGTTAATATTGTAAAGTTCTTTGAATATACGATTGGAACTTCTGAGTTGTCTCAAACAGAATATGATGCTCTACAGAATACAATACAAGCTAGTGATAGTACTCTTTCTATTGATGTTTTATTGCTTAAAATTGAACAAAATTATGAGGATCAGCTTAGTTGGACACCTGACGGTGATTACATCTTGGGTACGTCTGCCATTGATACATATGATGGTACTGTTGGTGATGACTTCTATAGCGGTGCGGCAGGTGAAGACATCTTGAACGGTGGTCTTGGTAACGATCAGCTTCGTGGTGACGCTGATAATGATACACTTGATGGTCAGCTTGGTGATGACATTCTCTGGGGGGGGCATGGTGATGATACATACAAGTTCTTCTTAGGTCATGGCGATGATTACATCAAGGACACAAGCGGGAATGATACAATCCTGTTTGGCGCAGGTATCACTGCGAACGACTTAAGTTTTATTCGTGTTGGTTATTATGATTTAGTCATACAAATTGATCCTAATGTTGGTTATGGCTCAATACACATAGAAAACCAGATGTCTGCTGCTCTAATAGAAACATTAGAGTTTGACGATGCCTCTACGTTAGATATGACAATTTTGGATCATACTTATATCGGTACAGAAGGTAATGACACTATTTACGGTGTTAGAACTGGATTTGGTGGTTCAGGTGTCGATACGATCTACGGTAACGGAGGGGATGACGTCATATATGGCTATGGGCCAACTGGAGGTGGATCATCTGCTGTTCAGAACACTATTTATGGTGGAGATGGAAATGACACACTCTTTGCTGAGAATGGTGGTGATTATCTCAACGGAGAAGCTGGTGATGATGATATCAGAGGACACGTTGGCAACGATACGATCATCGGAGGTTTAGGCAATGATGTGCTTGATGGAAGTAGAGGCGATGATATTTATCACTTTAATTACGGTGATGGAAATGATGTCATCGAAGAAGACCGCGGTACAGATAAAATCGTCTTTGGTTCGGGTATCACTGCTGCCATGCTTGATATAACGCGCTTGGATAATAACGATGTATTAATTGATATTGATGGCGGGCTTGGTGGCTCTATAGAGATCAACTGGCAAACTTATGGTATATATACAATTCTTGAAACACTCGAATTTTCAGATGCTTCCACTATTGATATGGCTGCGCTTGATCTGACTTTAAATGGAACATCGGCGGGAGAAACACTCTATGGCGTTCGCTTTGGTGGTTCAGGTATCGATACGATCTATGGTCACGAAGGAAACGATGTCATCTATGGTTACAGACAGGTTGCGGACTATGACAATAATTTCCTGTATGCGGGTGATGGTGATGATACTGTCTATGCTGCTCATGGTGATGACTATGTAGAAGGCAATGACGGCAACGATAACATCTATGGTTATAATGGTGTTGATACCATTTACGGTGGCTCAGGTAATGACACGCTTCGAGGCGGTAATCACGATGATGTATTATACGGTGAGGATGGCAATGATATTCTGCTTGGAGAAAACAACGATGACACGCTCATTGGTGGTCTAGGTATTGATACGCTGACAGGAGGGGGTGGTTATGATACTTTCACTTTTCTGGCTGCAAGTAGTTTCGACAACGTCGATACGATCACAGACTTCAATACGACATACGATGCAATCGATATATCAGATGTATTAAGTGGCTATGATCCTCTAACAGATGCGATTACAGACTTTGTTCAGATTACAGATGATGGAACAGATAGTACTTTGTTCGTAGATGCTGATGGCGGTGCTGATAACTTTGTTGCCATTGCACTTATCGATAACAAAGTTGGATTGATGGATGAAGCTGCACTTGAAACTGCAGGTAATCTAATCACAGTATAAAGTCACAAAACTACATTATTCAAAAAGCGCGGATTATTTCTGCGCTTTTTTGTTGCTACTTCACACTCATTATAAAACTGAACTTATCTAATGAATTTGCGTGTAATGCGCAAATTTATTAGGTTTTTGACCAATGGTTTTGGTTGCTTATTTGGAAACATGTTATAAAATAACTAATAGGTATATTTTCACAATGAGTTTTAAGGGAAAATCATGTCATTAGGAAAACAAGCAAAAGTTCTTACGAAACATCAACAAAATGCTGTGCTGTCATATCTTGAAACAACGCGACATGAAAAACGAAATAAAGTCATCTTTCTTTTATCTGTTCGCGCTGGGTTAAGAGCAAAAGAAATAGCATCTATCACATGGGGCATGATAACTGATGCAGAAGGTAATATTGAAGATTCTATCAATCTTCAAAATGTTGCATCAAAAGGACGATCTGGTGGGATTGTTTGGATGAATAAAGATTTGCAAAATGCGTTAGAAGAATATCGTTTATGTTTTTCAAAATGTGATGCAACAGATAGAATTGTGCGGACAGAGCGCAGCAAAAATACATCGGCACAAGTGATCGTGAACATGTTTGACAGTTGGTATAAAAAACTTGGATTTGATGGTTGTTCATCACACAGTGGTAGAAGAACGTTTATTACGAATGCTGCACGAAAGATATCAACTGTTGGTGGTTCAATTCGTGATGTACAAATGTTGGCGAGGCACTCGTCTTTGCAAATGACGCAGCGTTATATTGAGGCAGATGTTGAAGCGCAGAAAAAAGTGGTGCAGATAATATAAAAGCTAAAAATAATCAGTTCAGCTTTTTTTGACAGGAGGATCAATTCTAAATTTTCTGGCAAGCTTTTCATTATCGTATATTGTTTCGAATATTGTTTTTCTTTGCTTACTCCAAAATATTTCGTCAAGACCTTGAACATGAGACATGTTTTTTTGAAGCTCTGAAATGAGGAAATCAGTTCGCTCTTCAGCTCGCGCTTTAATAGTTCTGGATAGTTTTAAGTCGTAAATCATGAAGTTTCACTAAAGTTGATAGGAATGTTTTTCAAAACAAATGATACACGTAGTTTTAATCGGATTCTACTTTTCCAAATAAACCGTCTACCAGGCGATTGTTTTGGTCTAATTTTATTGTATCGATTAGCTGCTTGGGGGCTTTTCTGTCTAAGATTACGATTCTGGTATAGCCGCTTTTATAGTAAACTACGAAGAATGGATCTGCTTGTTCTGTTTTATGAGCATAGTTTTTCATAATGTACTTTTTTTTATCAGGATATTCTTTTAATAAAATTTCTAAGGTTTCTTTACGCATTGTTCTTCCCATCACGTACAAATCAATTCTGTTTATCAGCCGTCTTATTGTTTCTGATAATTTTAAGCGCAGTTCCTTAGACTTTTCAGCGTCATTATTTTGTAATCCTGATATGATGTCTTGGAATTTTTGATATTCCTTGTCTTTATTAGACCTTTGTTTTTGTAGTCGTTGAATGAACTCTTGTTTTTGCTCTATTTCTTTTTGTAGAGATATCTTTTTCTTTTCTATTTCTAATGCTCTTTCCGTGATGAAGTTAGGAATCTCATCTTCTTGTTTGAAGGTATCAAGAATTTTATCTATTTCTGTATTTGTTTTGTTTGCATCAACTTTGAGCGATGATAGTTCTTTTTGTTGCTTTTCTATTTGTATTAAACGTTCGTTCTCTTCCCCCAATAAAGTAGTTACATCTATTTCTTTTGCATACTGTAAAAAGGCGTGTTCAAAGTGGTCGTATCTCCATAATTTTGTACACTTACTACAATTAACTCCTCCTTCTCTACTCTTAGAACATTGCAAATATTTAGACGGGTTCTTTCTTCCTTTACTGTATATTGTAACTGAACTCTCTTTTTCAGAGCACTGATTGTTCGCGAGATTATTTTTTTGTGAATACCCACATCTTAAAATTCCTGCAAAAATGTTTGTTATGTTCTCTCCCTTTCTACCTGTGTGTTGACCATTTCTAACATCTCTTGATTTTCTTATTTCTTGAACCATGTTGAAGGTGTGTTCGTCTATAATTTTAGGGTAGTAATTTTTAATGATATTTGTTTTTTTTGATTTTTTACGAGGATGATATTCTCCTAGAACAGCTCTATTGGTAAGAATTCGTTGTATATAGCTTGCATACCAACGTTTAGGATTTCTTGTGTTTTTGGGTTTGTCTAAATTTAAATTGACGCTCGTAGATGCTCCCCAAGGCTCTATATTCATTTGATTAATTTTTTTTAGAATTAACGTTGTTCCTAACCCATCGCAAACCCAATCAAATATATCTTGAATTAATGCAACTCGTTCTGGAATTTCAACAATTTTGCCGTCTTGTATCTTTAACCATGCGGGCACCCATTTTGTAACAGGTTTTTCTAGAGCATTGTCTATTTTGTTTTCCCAAGCTTTTTGTATTCTTTCGGACTTTATTTTACTTTCATTGTGGGCTCGTGACATTGTAATGATAGAGATCATTAACTCATGAATATCTAAGTTATCATGCTCATACTTCATTTCGTCATTTAGTGTAACGATTACTATTCCTTTTCTGAGGATGGACAGAAATAATTCTAAAGCAATACTGACTTTGTCTCTTGAGATGCGATCTATACTTTCTACTAATAAGTATGAGCCTTGTTGGATGTTATTAGCTTCAATTTCTTTCAAAAAAGCACCTAATGCACCTGATGTTATGTTGTCTCCTTTAAAAGCGCTTATGCCTAAATCTTGCATTTTTAAAGATTTGTCGATTTTTAGATTATGTTTTTTTGCGTAGTTTTCAGAGAGTTGAATTTGTCTTCGTAGTGAATCTCCTTTCATTTGGTCGACTGTTGAAAAACGTATGTAACTATATGCTATTTTCGTCATGTTTTTATCCTTATGAATCAATGATACTTATGTTATTTAATATACTCAACATTTAACATTGTTGGCCTGCCCGATAAGGCCGTGGCGGAAAGTAAGGAGCGTGTGCGCGCCGCCCTGCATGCGCTGGGGTTGTCTTTGCCGCCCAAACGCCTGACCGTGAATATGGCGCCTGCTGATCTCTCAAAAGAGGGGAGCCATTTTGACCTGCCCATAGCATTAGGCTTGCTCGGCGCGATGGGTGTCATCCCGAAGGAAGAATTAGAGGAATATGTCGTGCTTGGTGAGCTGTCCCTCGATGCGGGCATCCGCGCCGTGTCCGGCGTTTTACCAGCCGCGATGCACGCAGGCGAGATGAGCCGCAGCCTGATTTGCCCCAAAGAGTGCGGCGGGGAGGCCGCGTGGGCGGGTGATCTTGGTATTCTTGCGCCGAGTGATTTGCTGCAACTGATCAATCACATTAAAGGCTCGCAAGTGCTGTCCCGCCCTGAGGCAACACTCGCCAATGACAATACAATCGGTATCCCTGATCTGGTGAATGTGAAGGGGCAAGAGAGTGCCAAACGCGCGTTAGAAATTACGGCCGCAGGCGGGCACAACCTTCTGATGATTGGCCCGCCGGGGTCTGGAAAATCCATGCTCGCCAGTTGTTTGCCGGGGATATTGCCCGAACTTTCACCCAAAGAAGCGTTGGAGCTGTCGATGGTGCATTCCCTCGCAGGGGCATTGCCGGAAGGTGGATTGGTGCGGCGCAGACCGTTTCGCGCCCCGCATCATTCCGCATCGCAACCCGCGCTGATTGGTGGTGGGCAGAAGGTCAAACCGGGGGAGATATCCCTCGCCCATCATGGCGTGTTGTTCCTTGATGAATTGCCGGAATTCGCACGCGCAACATTGGAATCGCTGCGACAACCGTTGGAAACGGGCGATGCTCTGGTCGCGCGCGCCAATGCTCATATTCGTTATCCCGCACGGTTTCAGCTTGTCGCGGCGATGAATCCGTGTCGCTGCGGCTATTTGGGTGACCCTGATATGGAATGCACGAAGGCACCGCGATGCGGGGCGGATTACCAGTCCAAAATTTCCGGCCCGTTAATGGATCGGATTGATATCCACGTCGATGTGCCGCCTGTACAAATCGCCGATTTGCAAGAGGCCGGAACGGGCGATTCGTCAGCCGTAGTGGCGGCGCGGGTGCAAAAAGCGCGTGAAATCCAGAAAAACCGTTATACGACAGTGACGTCCAATAATTTTATCCCCGTTAATGCCAATGCCGAAGGATCGGTTCTGGAGGCGGTCACCCAGATGGATGATGAAACCCATGCGCTCTTCACCAAATCGGTGGAGCAAGCCAAGCTCTCAGCGCGCGGATATTACCGGATTCTGAGGGTTGCGCGCACGATTGCCGATTTGAACGGCGGCGCGGAAAAATTGACGAAGGCCGATATTGCCGAAGCGCTTAGTTACAGGCGCATGGCATTGATATGATTTAAACACGTAATTCATCATAGTCTCTGTCGGGATCGGGGCTTGATGACACATCATTCATTTTTGCCTCGATGCGCTCTAATATATGTTCTATGTCAAGAACCGCGGCATTCGTCCATGCGAAACCGACATCGTTTGTCGAATATCCGTTATTCACAAAAGGCGCGGTGTTGGATGTGCCGTTTATGCCTTCATATTTTTCAAAAATTTGCCCTGTGCGGGTATATTCTCCATTAACGGTATCGAGGAATTTTTGTCCGATATCACGTGCTTCTTCGTAGTACCCATAATTTTCCAAAGATTCCATGGCTACAATCTGTAATGGTGCCCAAATGATTGGCGCATCCCATTGACTGCCTGTTTGTTTGTCACTGGTCATCATGCCGTGATCCGTCATTAATTGTGGCAGCAGGTTTTCAACCACATGATCGGCTTGTTCCTGCGTCGCGATTTCTGTCCATAGCGGGAAGAAACCTACGGCCATATTATAATCACGAAATGGTTCAATATTGTATTTTTCGCGCATTTCAGTATTTGTGTTTAATGCACGAAATGCGGGGTATCTGGCGGGCTCACCATCTGCATTAAGGCCGTCATCATACAGGTGTGTTTGAATTTTTTCTTTGGTGGCCGAAGCGCGCTCTTGCCACTCTATTTTCTTCTCGCCCCATTGCGGATTGTTAGGCTCTTCTTCGGCTATAATGCCATACATATCACTCAGCTCTTGTTCCATTTTATAACGTAGGGAATTAAGTGAAACGGGTAGGTGGTTGATGATATCAACATTAAAAAATCCGAACAGGCGCGATGGGTCAAAGCCGCTTTCGCGCATGGCACGGTCGCCGCGGTAAAAGTCTTCGGTGAGTTGCGGTTTTCCATCATCGTCCAAATCGAGATATTGATCTAAATAATATCGGTCTTTGCGATCCTGATAGGGGAGGGACTCAATTGGAGCATCGCCAATTTCTGTTTGACGGTCATGCATTTCCATCAGCATGCTAAGTGCGAGGGCATAATGCTCAGGCTCGCTGTAGAGGACTTCATCACCAGGTTTGCCGTTGTCGGAATTGTATTTGGATAGGCCTGTGTTCTCGTCTATGTGCGGTGATGTAACCCAGTGTCCGTGATATTTCTCAGACATCTCTGCGGCGTGTTTAAGCCATTCTATTTTGTCCTGAGTGGGTGATTCTATTTGATCATATTCTTCATATACGGCCATGACAGTTGAGGTCAGAAGTGGTGGCTGTGACCTTGGTTTTTCGTCCATGTAATAGGATCGATTGCCGTTGAGTATCGTCCCATAATGCTCTACTTGATAGAGCATATTATCGGCAAGGTGTTTGGCTTCGGCAACGTCACCGCCTTCGACTAAACCGCGAACCGTAAAGGCCGTATCCCAGTTATACATTTCATTGAAACGCACGCCTGGAACAATGTAAGGATGCGGAAGGTAGAGTAAGCCATGTTCATCCAGCGGGATGTCCAAATGACCATTTTCATCGCGCGGTAAACGTCTTATTTCGACTTGTGAAAGATTTTCCAAAGTCGCGAGTTCGTTTTTTCTATTTAGAACTTCATTACCGCTACTCAGCCTTTCTTTAATTGTGTGGTGGGCGTTGTCTATGACGTTTCTTGCTGTTTCAATTTCTTCCGAATCGGAAATGTAGATAATCAGAGAACCGTCTGGGTTAAGTGGAACTTTTTCATCTTCTAAAGCGCCTAGCAACCAGTCTTCGGGGTTGCGTGTAAGCTGTTTGAACATACCTTTAATGTGATCATGTATATCGGGGGGCAGACTGATATTTGAACTATCATGGTCCTTTTGTCGGCCCTTGTTTATTAATTTCATTGTACTCTGTACCCAGTTTTTATTTTTATATTTATCTGTGAGTGACCATACTATCGAAATATAATGTTTTTTATCAATGTTTTATGCTTGTTTTTTGGTATAAAAATGTGGTGCGTTGCACAAAATCATTAGTACCCCAATAGGGGAATATGACATTGTGGCGACATTATGACATTTTATTTGTGTTTCACGTGCGTCTTGCGCTATACTTTTACATACGTGGAAAAGGTATGAAAAATCCGACAATAACGGATTCAAAGACAAAATAAATAATAAAGGTGCGATTTTAATGTCAATCGGAACAGTAGCATTCAATGATGTAGCAAATAGCGGATACTCATCTTCGGTACGTAGTCCTGGGGGGAACAGGGACATCATGACGGTGTGGGATCCATACAAAGCACCTGCGCCCAGTGACGATTTCTATGAAAATAAAGATTATGGTGGTGCTGGTGGTACTACGATTGCGCCGGATCCAATTTATGGTGAAGAGCAGCAGAGTTTCACGCAGTCACTAATCGAAGGGAATACCCGCGAAGAAACATTGATGGAAACTATGTTTCCGGACAAGAATTATTCAGGGCCTAAAATTGATGCGCAAAGCATGAAGCGCGATGCGAATAAAGTTGTTACTGATGGTGCCAAAGTGTCTCGTCAGGCCAATATGGCGATGGAAGAGACAAAAGAAAAAATCGCCGAATTTAAAGAGGACTGGAAGCAAGCGAAAACAGAAGCGCTTGATGCATTCGTGGAGTCCGCAAAAGAAATGGGAATTGACCCGCTTCAAGCGGCTGATCAGATGATTCCCGGTGATTCTACCGGTAAAGCTGGTGCTATGATGTATATCGCAGCCGAAATGATGGCGGGCGGCGGTACCATGGCCACAGCCGGTAAAGCATATTATATGAATCAAGAGTTAAGTAAGGCTGATCAAAAACTCTCTGCTGATGATCAAAGATCGCTTCTTGAGGATATGCAAAAGCGTCTTGTTGAATCTACGAAGCCTGCGGATACACGCATGGAAGCGAGCACAAGCGGTGCAGGTGCAGAAGTGGAAGCGCCGCCTGAGAGCGAAATTGCATGGGAAAATATGGAAATCGATGATCTTGCTGAGTTTCTTGGTGCTGATTCGGAGGGAATGGATCAGCCGGAAATGCAAGCGTTACTGTTGTTAGAGCATGAATTGGAAGAAGTTTTAGATAATCATCAATACGTACAGGAACACTATGCCGACGTAGTTACTGCAGATAAAATGTACGCATCAGTTGCATCAGGTAACGAAAAAATGACCGAAATTGTGATGGACGCCGAAGTTGTTCAGGCAATGCCGGTAACAGAAGAAGTTCCAAAATATGACTCTCTTGATGCTATGTTGGCGGGAGACAGTGTTAGAGGCGTTACTTTATTGGCGTCTGATACGCGCTTTGACTCAAGCGGTGTTCAAACCTTCCTTGATTTGACCAAAGTGGATGTTCCGGAAGTTAAGCGCCAACTGACTGCAGATATTGAGCAACAGTTCACGGCTGGCATGAGGTAACTCTTGGGTTTTCTTAATTATGTCTTTGATTTTCAACTAAATCGTTTTATTGTTATCTGACTTTACTGGCAAAGAATAGGCGCCTTCGATTCGTGGCATATTTTCATTCTCAAGACAAAGCAAAACAACTTTCCGTACTCGCGTTGGATCGGATAAAGGAATTTTCATTACTTCCTACGCCGGAGAATTATGAGCTTTGGTTTATCTATTTTTCCGAATCAGATCCTGAGTTGATTAAAGTCCTTGATAGTGCGCTGAAGAAAAATGGTGGTATCATCAAGGACGATGTTTGCTACGAAATTTTTCAAGAATATTTGAGCACAAACCGTGAAGAAAAAACAGTTAAGCTTGCTGGTGATAAAATCCAGAAGACAATACAGGATGTAAACAACGTGGTGTCTTCCACCAAGAAAAATGCGCTTGCCTATAATGAAAATCTTGAAAAGGCAAATATTGGCCTCAAGGAAAATAAATCAAGCGAAGAAATTGACGCTTTGATCTCTGATGTTATGAACGAAACAAAGGGTATGATTGATCAGAACGCCCAACTTGAGATTACGTTAGAGCAATCTGCGCGCATGATGGAAGATATGCGCCGTGATTTGGAAATAGCCCGCAAAGAGGCTATGACAGATTCTCTTACTGCGCTGGGGAATAGAAAAGCGTTTGATCATGAAATATACCGCTTGGTTGAACGTTGTAAGGATGACCCTGAATATACATTCACATTGATTTTGATGGATATCGATCATTTTAAAAAATTTAATGATACGTTTGGCCATCAGGTTGGTGATCAGGTTTTGAAGCTTGTATCCAGAACTTTAAAGCAGGGCGTAAAGGGCCGTGACTTCGTTGTACGCTATGGCGGCGAAGAATTTGCTGTCCTGCTGCCTGAAACAAATGTGCAAGGTGGTATGAAGGTTGCTGAAATACTGCGCATGGAAATAGAGAAGAAAGAAGTCGTCAATAGGCAGACTGGTAAGAAAATTGCGCAAATAACGATTTCTGCGGGTGTGTCCGAATATCGGGTCGATGAAGATATAGAAAGCTTGATTGAGCGTGTCGACAAAGCGTTGTATGAGGCCAAGAAAAAAGGCCGCAACCAGATTATTGCCTCAAAAGTAAAATAATTTTTTCACACACAATCCCCATAATTCATAATCAATTAGGTTTTCACGCTTGCGGTACGGTCTATAAACCGCCATATCTATAGCTATGCAGAATATCTACGACATTGATGAACCAGAGACGGGGCATAACACGCCGCCCTATATGGACGGGCTGAACCCGACGCAGCGTGAAGCCGTGGAATCCACGGAAGGGGCGTTGTTGGTTCTGGCGGGTGCGGGTACGGGCAAGACCCGTGTTTTGACAACGCGTTTGGCACATATACTCAATAGTGGGCGGGTATATCCTTCACAAGTGCTTGCCGTGACCTTCACCAATAAGGCCGCAATGGAGATGAAGGAACGAATCAGCTCCATGATGGGCGGACAGCCTGTTGAAGGATGGTGGCTTGGCACGTTTCACTCACTCGCCGCGCGAATGCTCAGGCGGCATGCTGATCTGGTCGGGTTATCGAGTAATTTTACAATCCTTGATCCGGATGATCAGGTGCGTTTATTGAAGCAGCTTATGGAAGTGCATAGCGTTGATACAAAGAAGTGGGCACCAAAGGCGTGTATTTCTTTTATTGATCGCTGGAAAGATCGTGGTTTATTGCCCGCGCAAGTTTCATCAGAAGATACGGGCGAAGTTGCGGGTGGCAAAATGCCAATGCTGTATGCAAAATATCAAGAGCGCATGCGCGCGGTGAATGCCTGTGATTTTGGTGATTTGCTTTTACACATGATCACGATCCTTAAGAATCCCGCGCACAAGGATGTTCTGGAGGAGTATCATAAACGGTTCAGATATATCATGGTGGATGAGTATCAGGATACGAATGTTGCCCAATATTTATGGCTCAGATTGCTTGCCCAAGGTTCTGGAAATATATGCTGCGTCGGGGATGATGATCAATCCATTTACGGGTGGCGCGGCGCCGAGGTTGGCAATATTTTGAAATTCGAAGAAGATTTCAAGGATGCCAAAATTATCCGTCTGGAACAAAATTACCGATCGACCAATACAATATTAAAAGCATCCGGCGCGGTGATTCAAAATAACGATGCGCGTCTGGGTAAGACATTATGGTCTGATCAAGGTGATGGCGAGCTTATAAAATTATGCGGTTTATGGGACGGTGAAGCAGAGGCGCGTTGGGTCGGTGAAGAGATTGAACAGCTTCAACGCGGATCGGGATCAAACCCAAAAGAACCTTTAAGCGGTATAGCAGTTTTGGTTCGCACGGGCTTTCAAACGCGTGAGTTTGAAGAGCGATTTATAAAACTGGGCGTTCCGTATAAGGTGGTTGGTGGCCCCCGGTTTTATGAACGAATGGAGATCAGAGACGCGCTCGCCTATTGTCGCGTTATCGCTCAAAAGTCTGATGATCTGGCGTTTGAACGCATTATTAATACACCCAAGCGCGGAATAGGAAATACAACGGTTAATACGCTTTATGCTTATGGCCGATCAAAGGGAATAAGCCTCTATCACGCCGTCATGGATTTGACCCAAACGGATGAACTGCGCCCCAAGATGCGCGGGACGTTGATGAAGCTGTTAGATGATTTTGAGCGCTGGCGCGCCGCCCTTGATACGATGCATCACGGCGAAGTGGCAGCGATGGCTCTGGATGAATCCGGCTATATGGATATGTGGAAACGGGACAAAACACCCGAAGCCCCCGGACGTATAGAGAACTTAAAAGAACTGATTGGCGGGATGCAGGAATATGGATCTCTGCAAGAATTTTTAGAGCATGTTGCACTCGTTCTTGAAAACCAAGATAGCAGCAATGGTGATTACGTGACGCTCATGACGTTGCATGGTGCAAAAGGTTTGGAATTCGATAACGTCTTTTTACCCGGATGGGAGGAGGGGTTATTCCCGTCTCAACGCTCTATGGATGAAAACGGCGTAAAGGGTTTAGAGGAGGAACGCCGTCTGGCCTATGTGGGGATCACACGGGCGCGGAAACGGGTCTTTCTTTCGCACGCGGCAACACGCCGAATGTACGGAAGTTGGATTAATGCCATTCCCTCACGCTTCATTGATGAAATTCCCAAGGACTTACTTGATATCACAAGCCAAAGCGGCATGGTTCAGGCAGGACGCTCCCGTCACTGGGATTCCAGTGGTTTCACACCCAAATCTAAAAAAGCATCACCGCACGAGCGTAAAGTCCAAACGGAAAGCGGGGAAGTCCTGGCGCGTGGAGACCGCGTATTTCATGATAAATTCGGCTATGGCAAGATCATTAATATTGATGGGCACAAACTGGACATAGCCTTCGAGAAAAGCGGTACAAAACGCGTGATGGATAGCTTTGTCGAAAAGGCTTAAACGTTAAAACGCAAGCTTACCAGCGGCCAGAATTTCTCCATAACCATTGCGCTGCGCTAATATGGCGATGCCATCAATGTCTTCGGACGGTTTTTTAAAGCTATGGACGGCTTTTGCACCGTTCCATGAACCCAAATTTGTATAACTGATCACAGGGGCAGCATAGGAAACTTTTTTACCACCATTTTCACCACGCCCTATTTCTTGCTGCACTTCATTTTTATATCCGAATGCCCAAAGACGATAAGTATCAGTTTTTAGATTCGGAAGCATGAACCGAATAGAATTTTTATCACTAACGGTGATATCGATGAGTTGGATAGGGCTTTTTGCCGCCTTATTCAGAGCAGCTTTTACTTGGTTTGCACGTGAGCCTACAAACTGGTCGGTGCCGTTGACGATCATCTGGGGCGTATAAACACGTTTTTCACCACGCAGACTAATATATCCATGCTGACGCATATCGCAAAATTCATTAGAAAATGTATCTTTCCAGTTTAAGTGGTTCCAATATGAAACATGAAACCCCAGAGCAATAACGTTATCTTTTTCTGCCAGCGTTGAGAATATGCGGTCGGCAGGTGGACAAGATGAGCAACCTTGCGATGTGAAAAGCTCGACTACTACTGGTGTTTCGGGAAT
The DNA here is from genome assembly GCA_965263215.1 of uncultured Micavibrio sp. Taxonomy (GTDB): domain Bacteria; phylum Pseudomonadota; class Alphaproteobacteria; order Micavibrionales; family Micavibrionaceae; genus UBA1672. The sequence continues at coordinate 115,306 of OZ253663.1, read as the reverse complement.
GGATTCAACGGCTAAGGATGTGCGTGAATGCATGAGAATAAAAAAAGTGCAAAGAACGAGCGTAGCAATAAGAACATTTTGTATCATGATTAATAATTCAAAGTTTTTGATATAACAGTTACATTCTAGTATCGAATGATAGCCTACGTCCAGATATCTGTGACTTGTCCTCAGGGCTAAAGCTTGGTTTTGATTGAAAGCCATTGAGTTCTGATCTAATATTCGTCATATTGAAACCCTCGGAAAACCAAGTAAAAAGGTGCATACATGGTGCATGCAGGTAAAATTGCCACAGTCTTTGGCGGAACAGGATTTTTAGGAACGCAGATCGTTCGAGAGCTTGCAGATCGTGGCATTACAGTCAAAGTTGCGACGCGTGTGCCAGAGCGCGCCTATTTCCTGAGGCCTTGCGGTGTGGTCGGACAGGTTGTGCCGTTTGCTTGCGACTATTCTGATCCAGAGAGTGTTCGTAACGCTGTATCTGGCGCGGATTACGTTGTTAACTGTATTGGTATTTTGTTTGAGAAAGGCAAGAAATCTAAATTTCAACGCGCTCATGTCGATACGCCGGCTATGATTGCAAAGGCGTGTACAGATGAGAATGTACCGCGTTTTGTGCATGTGTCTGCTCTGGCCTGTGATAAGGGCACATCCAAATACGCCAAAACCAAACGTGAAGGCGAAACCGCCGTAACAAATAACTTTTCGAAGGCAACCATCTTAAGGCCAAGTGTAATATTTGGTGAGGGTGATAATTTCTTCAATATGTTTGCGGAGCTATCGCGTTATCTTCCGTTTCTGCCTTTGATTGGTGGTGGTAAAACAAAATTTCAACCCGTCTTTGTGGGGGATGTCGCTGATGCGGCCATGAAGGTTCTGTTTAGTGCGTCTGATGTTTATCAAGGTAAAACGTATCAACTTGGCGGCCCTGAGGTGGTGGATTTTAAAGCTGTCTATGAAATATTGTTCAAACACACCGGACGTAAACGTAAACTTGTTCCCTTGCCGTTTGCGATTGCCCGTATTGAAGCAACTTTCCTAAGTCTTTTGCCGAACCCTTTATTAACACCGGATCAAGTCGAGAGCTTGAAAACGGATAATATTGTTGATGACAGTGCATTGAGTTTTAGAGAGTTTGATATAACGCCTAAATCTATGGATTTAATTTTACCGAAATATCTAGAGCATTATCGTGCAGGCGGCGCACGCTTCACACGTTCAAAAGTTGCCTGATGTCAGGAACGATGAAAGGAATAACAATGATTAAAATGGTTCGCACCGTGTCTGTCGTCAGTATGTTTTTGGCGTTATGTGCACTTTATGTGCCGCAAATAACGACAGGATCTGCAAATGCTGCGACACAAGAAATTGTGGCTGTTGTTAATGATGCAGCGATTTCAGACAGCGATCTTGAAAAACGTATGCGTTTGATTATGGCGTCATCAGGCCTGCCGAATACTAAAGAAATTAGGAAGAAAATGATGCCACAAGTTTTAAGTGGCTTGATTAATGAGCAGTTGATGTTGCAAGAAGCTGAAAAATATAATCTTGAAGTTGATAGCGCCGCAATTGATGCGGGTGTTGCGCAAATAGCGCAGCAAAACAAGATGGATCCAAGTCAGTTTGTCGCCATGGTTAAAAAAAGCGGCATCGATATTTCAACAATGCGTCAGCAAGTAAAGGCGCAGGTCGCATGGGGAAAAGTCGTAAAAGCGCGTATTAGGCCGCGTATTGTAATATCAGAGCGTGATATTGATGATGCTTTAGAGCGCATAAAATCGAAAATTGGTACCACAGAGTATCTAGCCGCTGAAATATTCTTGCCGATAGAAAATAAAAAAGAAGTGGCGCAGGTTAGTAAACTTGCCAATGGTTTGGTCTATGAGATTAAATCAGGAAAAGCGAGTTTTTTTAAATTGGCGCAGCAATTTTCGCAAGCTGCCGGTTCAGCGAATGGCGGTAATAAAGGGTGGGTGAACGAAGCCCAATTCTCGCCAAGTTTGTTAAACGGCTTGAAATCTCTTAAGAAAAATCAAGTAACCAATCCGATAAAAACTCTTGATGGATATCATATTTTATTTTTAAGAGATAAGCGCACGCTGAGTGAAGACACAATCCCTTCTAGGGAACAAGTCGAATACACGATAGGCTCTGATAGGCTGGAGAAAATGCAAAGACGTCACCTGTCGGACTTACGTTCTGCGTCGTTTGTTGATATTCGCGTGTAAAGTCAATGAAATCTGATGAATTAGTAAAGCGTAGAGAGGCGGTAGAAGGTTTGCCGCCTTTGCGTGATGTTATTGCTGAGTATCAGTTAAGCGCACAAAAATCATTGGGGCAAAATTTTTTGCTCGACATGAATATCACAGATAAAATTGTGCGTGAAGCTTGCGCTCGTGATGGCAATAACTGGGGGGGCGTGCATGCATTTGAAATAGGCCCGGGACCGGGTGGGTTAACAAGATCTTTGTTAAAGTCCGACGTCAAAAAAGTCACAGCGATAGAATTTGATAAACGTGCGGTCGAGGCATTAAGCAGTTTAAAAAATGCTGCGGGTAGTGATTTGGAGATACAGAATAATGATGCGCTAAAATCTGATCTTTCGGTAATAGGGGATGCGCCGCGTGTGATCGTTGCTAATCTGCCTTACAATATCGCAACACCTTTACTGATTAACTGGCTTAAGCAAATTCGAGATAACTTGAATACTTATCAATCAATGAGCCTTATGTTTCAAAAAGAAGTAGCAGATAGAATATTGGCGAAACCAAACACAAAGGCTTATGGGCGTTTATCTGTGATTACCCAGTGGTTATGTGATGTGACATTGCTTTATGATCTTCCACCTTCGGCGTTCATTCCGCCACCAAAGGTCAATTCAGCCGTGGTGCATTTTGCGCCCAAAAAATTAGATGATAAGGCTCCCATTTTTAAAACCGTAGAGCAGGTTACGGCCGCTGCTTTTAATCAAAAACGAAAAATGGTTCGTTCTAGTTTAAAAAACCATATAGACGCGCTGAATGCACTGGGGATTGACCCAACGAAGCGCGCTGAAAATCTTAGCGTTGAAGACTATTTAAATATCGTGTCATTTTGACAACGGGAGATTTTTTAGCCTATATAAAATATACCGATGAAAAGCAGACATAATGAAAAAAGTTAAAGATTTAAAATTATCAAGCAGAGCATGGTGGATGGCTCAAAATCCTGATGCTTTGACGGTAACAAAAAATGATCTTCTTAAAAAATCATGGAATGAAACAGCCCATGAAGTTAATGATGAAGGGCGCGCTATTGCTCTGATGCACAATAGATGGATGGTTGGTACGGTTGTGCCGGCCGCGTTTCTTTATGAATTTCATCGTAAAATGCCACAATTAAGGGAATTGGATCCTATCATTCATGTTCCTGAAAAAGATTTTAAAAGTAACTTTGAACATTATGCTGGACAGCTAGAAAAAGGCGCAAACGTCGTCGTATTGGATGCTGAAAACCGGCCAAAATTTGCAGTAGCAACACATGGTTTCTCCATAGATATAGAAACGGATGAAAATGGATATGCGACGTTTAGAGATGAAATGGCACAATATATGTTTAACGACGTTGAGTTGGATCAGGAAGCACTCAGAAGGGAAGTAGAGGAAGCTGAAAAAGATGATGAGTTAAAGTATATGATGGAAGCCGCAAAAGAGCTGCCTGATGAAACGCCACCTATGTCCGATGAAGATGCACAAAAAGTTGATCGTGTTTTAGCAGAAATTGCTAAAGTAACGCCCAACAGGCGAAGCATTGAAAACGCAGTTCAAAATTTAAGCTTTGATTGAACAACTTAAAGTTAAAGTCCGTCTTTAAGGCCACGCACAAAGTCAGATAACCCAACCATACGGCGGCGTTTTATGCGCTCTGCATCTAATATTGTTTGTGCTTTGTGAATGGCTTCATCAACATCGTAATTGATAATGACGTAGTCGTACTCTGTGTAGTGTGACATTTCATCCGCGGCCTTTTCCATACGTCCACGAATATCGGATTCTGATTCCAGTGTATCACGAGAGCGATTGCGCAGGCGTTTTTCAAGCTCAGATCGTGCAGGTGGCAGGATAAAAACAGTTACGATATCTTCGCGTGCCATTTCGGAAAGTTGTTGTGTACCTTGCCAGTCAATATCGAAAATAACGTCTTTACCTTCTGATAAGGCTTTTTCAACAGGTGCGCGCGGCGTGCCGTAATAGTTTTGGAATACCTTTGCATGTTCTAACATTTCACCATTATCGACCATTTTGCCGAATTCATCGGGCTCGACAAAGAAATAATCTTGTCCATGAACTTCTCCGGCACGTCTTTTTCGCGTGGTTGTTGATATAGAAATAACCAGATCGTCATTATTCTTGAGTAGTGATCGTGTGATTGTGGTTTTGCCTGCTCCGGAAGGGGAGGACATAACATACATAAGGCCGCGCCTGCGAATTTCTTTCAAAGTAATGCTCCGTTTTTACACCATTCTTTTGGTATATTTAGACTAAACTGGTAAAAAATAAATCGCAATTCCTAAGTTTTTTACCTTAATTGGGGGCATTATAGCCATAATTATCGCTTTTTCTGATGATATATTGAAGATTTATTGATTTTGTGCACTACTTGATTGACAAAGAAATTGACTTTGGGGCAAAGTTAATAATAAAAAATTATATTTTAACATAATATTTTGTATTTTTATTACAATAAGAGCCATAAGGTTATGGATAGTTCTGAAATAAATGAAATTGAAGAAAATATTTCAATTGCTGCACGGCTATTGAAATCTCTTTCTAATGAGAAGAGGCTTCTTATTGTGTGCACCTTATTTAAAGGTGAAAAAAGTGTTGGCGAATTGGAACAAATTGTTGAATTAAGTCAGTCTGCATTATCGCAGCACCTTGCGAGATTGCGTAAAGATAAAATTGTGAACACACGCAGAGAAGCGCAAACCATCTATTATTCTTTGCATAACAATGCGGCGAATCGTGTTCTTGAATGCCTATACACAATATACTGTTCTGAAATGTGTGAAGAGTAAAAAAACTTACGTCTTTTTATCATTCGTATCGCACATGGTTTCAAATAAACTCAAAACATCTTCTGGCGGCAGATCATCGAGAGCGTTTTCTTGAAGGACGTTGATGTTATTCCCTTTCGGGGCATGTCTGTCAGGATTGCTGTGCTGTGAGAATAAAACAATTGTAGGGCAACCTGTCGGGCCGATCATGTGAATGGGGCCTGTATCATTGCCTATTGCGGCCTCTGCTCCGTGAGCCAATGCTGCAATTTGAAATAAAGACGTTTTGCCTGTTAAGTCTAGCGCATTATCACAATGTTGACGAATATAGGACGTCGTTTCTTTTTCTGCATCCGTGCCAATTAACACAATTTGATAGCCCTTATTATTTAAATCTCGAGCAAGCCTTGCGTAATGTTTTTCCGGCCATCTTTTTTGAGGATGTTGCGGGGCAGATCCCGGTACGAGCAAAATAAAGGGAGGGCTAAGATTAAAACTCGATAGATTTTCTTTAATCCAGCTTAAATCATCGATAGATACGCCCTTGATACCCGCCAGTGCTAATGTTTGTTGATGTCCCTCAAAGGCATGCCCGGCGACCCTCTCTGGGGTGCTGTTGCGATGTGATGCACCTTTTGCTGCACCTACCCATTCTGGACGGTTTTTTTGAGGGAACAGTTTAAAATATAAACTGGTTCTGTCGTTATTTTGTAAGTCATAAACACGAGAGAATTGTCCATTAATCAAGGTCTTTCTTAAAGTCACCCATTTTGTAAATTCCAATAAACGCGGGCGTGTGTCTATTCGGACATCATCGAAGTAACCACATTGTTCTCCAAAGCTTTTGAACATTTTGGTCGTTAAAAGCGTGATATGTGCGTTCGGGTGATGTGTGCGTATTGATTTCATCGGACCCAGGGCCTGAATAAAGTCACCAAGGGCGCTGAGTTTTATGACTAGGATTTTTTCTTGATTATTCTGCGGCATTGAGGGTTTGGTTTTGAGGTTCTTGCTGATATTTGTCGTTTCCTTGCTGCAGCAATTCCGCATACACATCAAGCGTTTTTTCGGCCATGATTTCTTTTGTGAAGTGTTCGTTTACATGTGCCATAGATCTTGTGGCAAGAATTGCACGCTGTGTGTCGTCAAGGGAAAGGGCTTCTTCTATTGCTGCAGCAAGAGCATCTGGATCGGAAGGGGGGATAAGCCAACCTGTTTTATTGCGCAGAACTGTCTCGCGCGCTCCACCATGATCACTGGCGATGATGGGGCGCCCCATGGCCTGCGCTTCAACGGGGATGCGCCCAAACCCTTCAGGATCAGTTGATGCGGATACCACAACGGTTGAAAGCATATAGGCCGCTGGCATGTCCGTACATTGGTCAACAATGCGCATTTTTTCGCCTAAACCTTTATCACTGATAGATTCTTCAAGCTCTTCACGGTATTCGGTGCGCCCTTGATCAGAGCCGATCATCACACAAAATATATCGTCACGTTTCAATTTTGCAATTGCATCAATCAAGACGTGGTGGCCTTTCCAACGGGTGATACGTCCGGGCAACATAATAACATTCGCCCCATCAGGAATGCGCCATACGGATGATAGATCGATCATGCGTTCCGGTGTAACGGAAGCCGGATGGAAGCGCTCCATCGGGATACCTCTATGGATTGTACGAATACGACTTTTATCTATCGTGTAATTATCTTTCAAATATTCAGCGACATAATCAGAAATGGCGATCACGATTTCCCCATGCGCGATGGAGCCATTATACAGGCGTTTTGCCTCTCCGCTGATATTATATGGCGCATGGCACGTGGTTAAAAAGCGTGCGTTTGTGCTGCTGCAGGCACGCCACGCGCTCCATGCGGGGGCGCGGCTTCTGGCGTGAACAACATCTACCTTATATTTTTTGATCAGCCTTTTTAGGCGACCAATGTTTTTCCACATAACAATGGGGTTTTTACTGTGCACGGGTAAATCTATATGAATGCCGCCCATGCGCTCAATTTCATTTACGCGATATCCGCCGTGGGAAACAACGATAGCCTTGCCTTGCGCTTTGATAATTGCTGCGGCGATATCAATGCAGCCTTGCTCTGCACCACCTGCGCCAAGCGCGGGGATAACTTGCATGATTACGGGTTGTGTATCAGAATTGCTCATAGATTTAAAACTAACCGTATTTTTCCACTCTGGAAAGTTTTTATACAATTGTTTATGTATAAACAAGTCAGAGCGCAAAAGGAAATTAAATGTCACCTTCATATTACGAAACACCCACAGGCAGAAGGCTTGCTTATGTTCACACGCCGCATTCTTCAGACGGAGCGGGGTTTCCTACAGTTGTATTTCTGGGAGGGTTCAAATCAGATATGGAGGGCACAAAAGCAACACATCTTGAGCAGTTATGCGCGGATCAAGGGCAAGAATTTTTGCGTTTTGATTACTCCGGCCATGGGCAATCTGATGGAGCGTTCGTTGATGGTACGATCGGGGCATGGAAACAAGATGCAATCGATATTATGGATCATGTTTTAAAGGGGCGGCGTGCTATTGTGATTGGATCTTCGATGGGGGGGTGGATTGCTTTGCGCCTTTTATCTGAAGGTCGTGAGGATATAAAAGGCGTTATCGGCATTGCCGCCGCTCCTGATTTTACCAAAGACATTGAAAATAAGATGAGCGAAGCGGAAAAAGAAATGATGAATAGGCTCGGACGTCTGGAAGTGCCTAATGATTATAGTGATGAGCCATATATTTTCACACAAGCCTTGTTAAAAGATGGTGCGCATCAATCGGTGCTTGATCAGGAGCACGCGATTAGTGTACCGCTCGTTCTTATTCAAGGTAAGCTTGATGCGGATGTACCGTGGGAAAAAGCCCTTAAAATTGAAGAAAAGTTTCAAGGGCCTGATACAAAAATTATATTTATCGAAGATGGCGACCATAGTTTATCAAGGCCACAGGATTTAAATATTTTATCACAAGAGCTTAAAAAGTTGTCGGAGATTTAAGGTTTTTATTTTTTACTGTAAGCGTATCCGCCACCTTTGCGCTTCTTATTTTTGGCTGACTTAACGTTATCCATACCTTCTTTACGTCGGCAAAGACGGGACAGGATTGCGTTTAAAATATAGGCGATTGCGGCAAGCGCGGCAAAAACAAAGACAGCCTTCTGTTCCAGAACAAAGCCAATGAATTTCATAAGAGAATCGGCTCTTACCTCTTCAACTTCTGCGACTTCAAGAGGTTTGGTGTCTGGCTCATTATCTTTCGAATCAGTTTGCGTGAATTCTTCCATGAAAGGCGGTGGGTCTTTTTCTTCTGCGGTTGTGTCAGGTGTGGGTGGTTTCTCAGGTATGACGGTATTAATTAATTCATCAATGGCCAGATCGTCCACTGTGTCACTAACGGTGTCAGTGACTTCACGTACCTTTGTTTTCCACTGGTCATGGCTTTCCTTGTGGTATTTGTCCCACAGGCCGCCAAGGGCAGAAAGACGAAATCCTTTATCTGGGTTTTCTTTGAATATGTATAAATCGTGCCCCAGACTTGCGAACATGGGAATGAAAAGAAGGAAAAATAGAAACTTGCGCATGGGAAATGCCTTACTGATAAATCAAACTGGAAATCATTCTATCAACGAAGTTCACATTCGAAAAGCAGAGACTTGAATTTTTAAACAAGAGTCTCTAATGTGCGCCAATTCGTAAGTGTTAGCCGAGTGTATGATTTTTGCGAATATCAGGAGACGTGGCCGAGTGGCTTAAGGCGCACGCTTGGAAAGCGTGTTAGGGTTTATAGCTCTACGCGGGTTCGAATCCCGCCGTCTCCGCCATTATCTTCTTGATGCAAATGATTGTTATATTACAGTCCTATTTGTGTTGACGGGATGCAAAAGCTTTTATTCTTCAAGATAGCAAGGAATATCACCTTTTTCTTGGGCGGCAATTAAACGTTTATTTCTATCTTCACTGTTCCGAATTCTTGATTTTTCGTCAGGCTTACTTTTGCTTTTGGTTATAGCGCCAAATACAAAACCCATAGAATAACTTAATAATAAAGGAATTAAAAAGTGAGGGGTGTATCCATAATAATAAAGAACAGAAGTTAACATAAGAATTGTAAAAATAATATTTATAAATAAATCTATATTTTTTTCAAAACTAGTACGTACCCTAGCAAGGTCTTGTGTCAATACTCTCATTACATACCTTTTATCGCGAGGGTGAAACATTAGCTTTATTCTCGAATTTATAGAATAGTCATCTTTCTCACAGCTATCACCCTCAGCCCAAATAACTTTCCCTTGATCGGATAAATATTCAATAATTATATAATAATCGCCTATGTTTTCTGTGCTATATTTACGTTTGGTATAGCCAATGACCCGACCAGAGCTGTATTTTGCTTCTGAAAACAAGTTTTCAATTTCTTTTCTTTTGCTAATAGCTCTCCACAAGCCCAGCCCCAACCCAAATGGAATTGATAAAACAACAATGATAAAAATGACTGTGAATATGCTTTCGGGATCCAAGGTGCGACACCAATGTTGGTTTCAATTATAATAGAACTTAGCATATTTTAAAGGAAATTGGACCAACGACTTAACGAAAACAAGTAGGTAAGTTTGTTTACTATCGTGCAGTCGTTATCCATATTTTAACAATGTCATATCATCTGTTCAATTTGTGCTGACGCGGTACACATTAGTACTGTGCACGTCACAACTAAAGACATTTTAAGTTACTGTAATAAATAATAATGACGGATATTTAAGAGTTTCTTGCCGTCTCCGCCATTTATGATTTTAAAATAGTCTCAAAACAGATCTTTGTGTGTTGGCGGCCAATCCTAGGGCTGTGATGCCCAGTGCCAACCTTGTTCGGCTTGCGAGAAGTTCCGCGCCGTCTTTATTTTGATCGCTTACCGTTAAGTCATCTGCGCCAGCTTTGTGGGTATTGATTTTTTCTTGTGTGAAATCAATGCGGTTCTGAAGTATAGAAAGCTCAGTCACAAGTGTTTTCCCATAGGTTCTAATCTGTTGACGGGCGTCTTCAATGGAAGTGAGGATTTCTTCAACATCCTCAAGATCGTTAAAGTCGTAACGTTCGAGCCCCAGACCGCTAGACGTGAAGTCTTCTCCCTCGATTTCAACAAAGTTCGTATTGGTTGGGTTGAAATACGTGATGAGGTCATCATCCTTGAGTAAGTTAATGCCGCGATAATTGGCGTCAACGGCAATTTGGTCAATTTGAGAAATTGCCTTTTCGTAATCGGAATTTAGAAAGCGTGTTTGGCTGACTGAGTTTAAAGAATTCGCGTGATCCAATAGCTCTGCGCCTGTGAGGGCATTGTTATGGATGGCGACATCTGATATGCGGCCTGCAAAGTTAAACCCTGATCCGGCAGTAGATTCGCCATCATGGAATTGCACGCCCCCATTGACACCACCGATTCCAATGCCACCTGAGTGGCTTGGGAAAAGTGCGTCTCCTGCCAAAGTTTCGGTATCTACCAGATTACCGTCCAGATAACCGGAGAAAGTGTTTCCGGGCGCATCGAGAACGAACGCGGCATGATATGTTTGACCAGCAACGATTTGTGCGCTGATGTCAATATCCGCATATCTGTTGCCGCCATTATCATCTTCGGCTGTGAAATATATTCGGTCATTATCCAGATAAATCGTCAGGCCGTTTACTTGTGCGCCTTCTTCATACAAAACTTGCCTGCCCGTGACGTCATCGGCATTAAATACCAGTTCAACTGTGCGCCTTGCTTGCGATTGCGTATTGATCATCGTGGAGTTACTGACAATAATCCGGTCATTATTGCCGTCAAATTGTACGCTGGGGGCGCTACCGTTATTGTATAAGGGGGCTGCATTTGGTGATGCGCCGTTATTATATGTTGCGTTCACTGGGCCAGCAGCGCCTGACCCGGAATCTATAATTGGGCCCGATGTCTCATTCAAACGATAATATACGGCGGGGCTTAAGGCCAATATCTGTTCGCTGATGCTACGAGAGCTTATATTGATCGTTTCTTCAATAATTGCAGAATCTGTTTGACCAGACAAAAGTGCATCCCTTGATTTTTGAGCAATAACGTCTATTTGATCAATAAGCCGTGACGTTGCCTCTAATCCATCGAGGGTCGTTTGAACTGTCCTGATGCTTTGCCCTATACCATCTAACAGGCGTGCATAATCTCCGGCGGTATTTTTGAGGGCCAAAGATGCAAAAAAACTTTGTGGATTTTCAAGAGCTGAATTGACTTTGAGGCCGCTGGCGAAGCGCTTTGTTATAAGGTCAACGGCGCGCTCTGTACGATTGATACTTGCAATCGTACTCTTTAACGCCGTGCTCAATATAACACCACTCATTGTTAAGCCCTTGATATAGTTCCACTCATAGGAATTTTATCATATAAAAGTTAATATAAACCTTATTGGCAGCTTAGCATACGCTTGGTATGCGGGCGTGGTGGAAAGTGGAATTGGCCTACTTTTCTTGGGGGAAGCTTTTTATTGACATGAATCGAATCTTTCTCCTTGCTCGCAGAGAAAAAAAAGGCACAATAGATTTATCCAACTCCACAGAAGGGATTCGAATGCTGCGTCTTCGTTACGCTTATTTTGTATTGTTTTTTATCGCGCTTTTTGCAGCAAATACACATGTGTTTGCACAAGAAGTACAAGATCTGAAAGAAGTTCAAACGGAGTTAGAAGAAAAACAAAAAAATCTTGAATCTTTTGAGGGAATCTTGCTCGATGCGACGCTTGATGACCAAACCTTATTTGATACCCGTCAAAGTGTTAAAGAGCTAAGATTAAGGGCTATAGAAATCCAAGGCTTGATCAAGCCGTTGAGCGCATCTGTGTCTGCTGATCTTGCGGATATTGGACCCCAACCAGAAGAAGATAGCGGTGGGGTGGAGCCGGAAAATATCCGAGAGCTTCGCGAAAAACTTAACAAAGAATCTTTAATGATAAAAGGTATTGTGACCCAAGCGGAGGCCTTAAGCTCTAAGGCGACTAGGTTTTTGGAGAGGCTCGCAGCAATTCGACGTAATCAGTTCGTTGAACAAATTCTCGAAAATAAAATGTCACCTTTTAATCCTGATCTGTGGGCAGAAGCGCAACGGGACAAAGATTTGGCCGTGTATTCTGTGTATGAAGGGTGGGCGGGGTTTGTTTCTGATAAAACACAAGATGAACAGAAGATATTTGCGCGATCTTTTACAATTTCCATTGGCCTTTTTGTGGCGTTTTTCTTTTTGTCGCTTGTTATCAACACACACGGTTTACACAGAAAGTTGAAATCAATTAATGAGCCGACGCTTACGCAAAGATTGGAGCGTTCCGGGTTTCGTATTTTATATACATTGATTACCGGTTTTGTCGGCCTTGCCTTGATCTTTATTGTGATTAGAAAGCACGGCTTAATCATCGAATCAAACCAGAATTTTGCCTATTACTTTTTTGTTTTTGCCTTGTTTGTTGTTTACGCATTTACTAAGTCATGGATGCTTGTATGCGCTTCTGCGGTACGCAAAACTGTTGGTATCTTAAGTATAACGGCCACAGGACTTTTTGCCTTAGATTTTATCCTATTAGAAACAGGGCGACAATTTGGTGTGCCGGTAGAACTTGCAATTGCACAAAGCTTTATTGTTACCACTATCTTTGCCCTTATCTTGCTTGTTTTCTTTACCGTGCTTTTGCGTTCAAAAGATGAGGGGAAGATTTATCTTATCAAGCGGCGTTTTTTCTACATTGGTGTAATCATAGGACTGTTCCTGATTTTTGCGAATGCGATGGGGTATGTTGCGTTAACACGATTTATTTTTGAACGTGCGATTTTGCTTACTAATTTTGCCTTTGCCATTGCTATTATACGCGCAATGCTGCGCCCCTTATTGTTGTGGATTGAAAAGTTTTTCTATCAAAGTTCTGACAAAGAAGATCGGCTTGTTCTGTTCTGGCTTTCATTGTTGCTTGATACATTGCTATTTGCATTGAGCTTGCCTGTCGTCGCCGCAGTCATTGGTGTTGAGTGGGAGGGCATTAAGCTTCTTATTTTTCAGGCTCTGTTTGGTTTCAAAGTCGGTGGTATTACTATCTCACTGACCAGTCTTGCCTCGGCGATTGTATTATTTATTGTCTTACTTTTCCTGACGCGTACAGTTCAAAAATTATTGCGTAAAAAAGTTTTGCCGAAAACAAGAATGGCTGAATCTGTGCAGCTGTCATTCGTTCAGATTGTTGGTTATATCGGTTTAACTATTGCCCTAACGTCGGCCATCTCATCTGTTGGTTTTGACCTTAGTAATTTGGCGTTGATTGCTGGTGCGCTTTCGGTTGGTATTGGTTTTGGTCTTCAAAGTATTGTCAGTAACTTTGTATCTGGCTTGATATTACTATTTGAAAGACCGATTAAGGTCGGTGATTGGGTTATTTTAAACTCAGGGCAGGGGGTTGTTAAAAAGATCAGTGTGCGTGCAACTGAAATTGAAACATTAGACCGGACATCGATCATTATTCCAAATTCTGAGCTGATTTCCTCGTCTGTTAAAAACTGGACGCATAAAGATCGCATTGGGCGTCTGATTATTACGATTGGCGTCACATATGATTGTGACCCGCAACGCGTGCATGATTTGCTTTTGGAGGTTGCGAAAGATAATGATTCGGTACTCAGCAGTCCCTTGCCGACGGTTCATTTTAAAGACTTTGGCGATAGTGCATTGATTTTTGACTTACGTGTTTTCCTACGCAATATTGTTGATCAATATGCTATTTCAACCAAAATCAGACTAGAGATTTGGAAGAAATTAAAAGAGGAAAATATCGAAATTCCATTTCCGCAGCGTGACCTGCACATCAGAAGCGCGGATGGGCTAAATAATGTAATTAAAACAAAGTAACGCATGGTAAAGCATGAAAAAAATTGTTTTCTACATCGCTGTTTTGGGGGGCTTTACCATAGGGGTGATGGCTTTAATACGTTCTGAAGCATCGGATAAGCCAGATAATCAATCCTTTAAAATCACAACAATTGCGCAAGGGTTAGAGTATCCGTGGGGTATGGCATTTTTACCTGATGGGCGTTTTTTGGTGAGTGAGCGAGAAGGTCGTTTGCGCCTCGTCGGTGATGGTGGCTTGGACGATGAACCGATAACAGGCTTGCCGGACAACATGTATATTGAGGGTCAAGGCGGCTTGTTGGACGTTGTCGTGCATCCTGATTTTAAACAAAACAAGCTCGTGTATTTTTCCTATGCCGGTTCAGGTGAAGGCGGTGCGGGGACAGAAGTTGCACGTGCAAATCTGAGTGATAAGAAGCTTGAAAACTTGGAAGTGATATTCCGCGCTGATCCGAAAACTGATGGGCAAAATCATTATGGTTCACGACTTCTTTTTGCGCCGGATGGTACATTGTTTATTACGCTCGGCGACCGTTATGCCTTCATGAAAGAGGCGCAGAATAGAAGCAATCATTTAGGTAGTATCATCCGTATTAATGATGATGGTTCTTTTCCGCTTGATAACCCGTTTTTCGGTAATCTTAACCACAAGCCTGAGATTTATGCCTATGGCGTGCGGAACGCGCAAGGCATAGCGCTCAGGCCATCGGATAACAGCATCTGGTATCATGAGCACGGGCCACGCGGTGGTGATGAGCTTAATATTTTGAAAGCGGGGGCAAATTATGGGTGGCCAGCCATTACATACGGCATTGATTACAGTGGGGCTGTCATATCGGATAAAACGGAGGCGCCGGGTATGACTCAGCCTGTTGTGTTTTGGGATCCGTCTATCGCACCCAGTGGTATGGATTTTTACGATGGTGATCAATTTCCTGCATGGAAGGGCGATATATTCCTTGGCGCTTTGGCGCATCGTCATCTTCGGCGATTAAAGCTTGAGGGCAATGTGGTGATAGAGCAGGAGGTTTTATTGAAAGATCTTGATGAGCGCGTTCGGGACGTAAAGTCTGGGCCTGATGGTTTTTTATATGTTCTGACAGACAGTCATGACGGGAAAATACTAAGACTAGAGCCTGTTTCTGAATAAAAAAATTCTAAAACATTGATACATAATAAAAAACTAATATTGACTTTTGAGTTGCTGTTGGGTAATATTATTACAACATGAGATGCCTAATGTAGGGTCTCGAACTTAAAAATGTAACCTTGCTTAATTAAAGGAGGAGACTATGTCCAATCTAGCAACTTTTACACCACTAATGCGTCAATCTGTTGGTTTTGATCGGTTTAATGATCTTTTTGAAACCTTGTTGAACGATAAAGAAGATAGGTTTGAATCCTATCCGCCATACAATATAGAAAAAAATGAGAATGATGAGTATTTGATAACGGTGGCCGTCGCGGGCTTCTCGGAAGAAGATATCAATATCATCGTTCAGGATGATCGCTTAAGTATATCGGCGTTGCATTCTGATAAAGAAAAGAATGCGGAGAGAAATTTTCTCCATCGCGGCATCGCGACACGAAACTTTGAGCGAACATTTAGACTGGCCGACCACATCCGCGTCGTTGATGCGACGATGGAAAATGGTTTATTGACAGTCGCCCTCGTGCGTGAGGTTCCTGAAGAAAAGAAGCCGCGCATGATACCAATTAATGGGTCAGCAGTTGGAACGACCAAAACAGGACTGCTGTCCAAGAAAAAAAGCAAATAAAAACCACGCGTCTGCTGCGTTTGAGTGAATAATAATAAAAGCAGACAAACTTATAGGCCTTTTCCCTACAAGCCTCTCTCCCCACACACACTTTGTAGGAAAAGGCCTTTTTTATTTCCCGAAAATCCGCTACATGTAGGGTATATCATCGCAAAATCATAAGTGAGGCTCTGTATGTCTGCTGTTAAGAAAACCGCTAAATTTTCCCTGTTCTTGTTAGGAATAGGCGTTTTGTTTTTTGTCATTATCGGCAGTTACATTTTCGTAAATATGGATTCTCTGGCAAAAGATTTTACGGAACAAGCGGCAAGTGATGCGCTTGGTGTTCCGGTGACAATAGGCAAGATGCAAATATTGCTCGATCAAAAAAAGGTGATCGTGAGCGATGTGGCGGTTGCTAACCCGCCCGGGTATAACAAACCGAACGCAATCACGATAAGTACGATCTCGGTCGCGGGTGAGAGTTTTACAAAGAAACTTCTGACGTTCTCGAACATCACGGTTGATGGTACGGCCGTTAACCTTGAGGTAACGGATAAGGGCGCGAACTTGGGCGCACTTAAGAAAAAAGCAGAAAAAACAGCGGAATCTGGTTCTAGGCAAACGACGGCCACATCTCATGGCTCAGATATTAAAGTCATTGTGCAGAAATTCTCTCTAACCAAGGCGCAGTTAACGCCAAGTGTGACGCTTTTGTCTAAGGATGATCTTCCTACTGTGAAGGTGGCGGACATACATCTTGAAGATATTGGTGAAAAGGAAAATGGTATTCTGGCAGAGGAGGCCATCGCGCAAGTTATGGATGCTGTTCTTGAAGAGTTTAATGAGACTGCGAATAGCGCAGGCTTCTTGGAAGGCTTATCCCTTGATGCTCTCAATGAAATTGGTGTGAGTACTGGCGAAGTTTTCAAAAAGAACTTGAAGAAAAGCTATAATAAGGAAGTCGATAAATTCAAAAAAGGTTTCGAAGATCTAAAAGGCGTTTTTGAATAACGTTTATTCGTAGCTCGTCGGCTTCGTTTGATCACAAATCGAACGTACTGCGTTCCATTCACGTTCAGACATTGGCGCGGTATATCTTTGGGTTTGATCTTGTTCTAATGCCTTAATGCGTTCTCTCGTGTCAGGGTGAGACGATAAATAGCTTAGAAACTCAATGCCTTTAATATCAATGTCCGGTTCCATTTCGGCAACGCGCTCCAAAAACTCCTGCAACCCCTTGGGGTTAATATTTAGTGCGGTTAATGTTTCTTTTGCGTGTGCATCTGCGCTGCGTTCATCTTCGCGGCTATAGCTCATCTGGCTCAGCAGGCTTGCGGCAGATTCAAGCGAACCAACATTCCCGAATATTGCCGATAAGGTGTACCCCAAACCAAGGTTGCGGATGACACTTTTGCTCGCGTGACGTAATTCCACATGCGCCATCTCATGTGCCAGAATACCAACCAATTCTTCGGGGCTGCCTGCGTCATCAATGATTTTCTTGTAAATAATAATGTGTCCCCCAGGGGCGGCAAAGGCATTGAGCATATAATTGTTATTAATAACGCGAACATCATATTTCACATCGCGAGTCATTTGCCCCTGAATTTTACGGGTCATATCATTCAGAACTTTTTGCCCCGCAGGTGCACTACAGGTTCTATCTGAACCCACCATTGTTTTCATGACATGTTGACCAAGCGCCTTTTCCCATGAGGCCGGCATGAAATGCGCAAGGTTGCCCAAAACGCGTGGGAACATGATGAAAAGAAATGCGAGTGATAAAACCGAGACAAGACCGTATCCGAAAAAGGAGCTCCAATGCGTCGGCAAAAGCCATAGCTTTTTATTATGTTTTGGGATACGTGACTTGATATATGTCCACCCTTTACCCGCTTCGATGTGAAGCCGAGCATCAGGAGCGACGTCTGAGGACATAACACCCGGTACAGGCGGAGAGGGGGGCTCTAGGATTTTGATTGTTGCAATCGACCATGATGCCAGATTATTACCTGTGCTGTCGGTTATGTGCAGGATTGACCCTGAGAAAACAACATCTACAATATGAACCTTACTGGTTTTACCATCATAGAATTTTACAGATGAGGCAACACTGACCGACATGATACCCTAGAAGAACCCTGCGTCAATATCAAAGCCTGTTTCAAGACCTTCACCAGAGGTTAACCCCTGATCCTTACCCTGTTCGGCCTGGAAGGCTTTCAAGTCGCCCATGATGATGTGATGACGCACCATAAAGCGGATGTTGCGTTGAACGATGTACGGGAAGCCAAGGCCAAGTGTGAGGATCAGTATAAGTGCATTAGCCATTTTATGCTTGATCAGCTTTCCAGTAGTAACAGTACACATGAATTTCAGATGACCGACTTTCAGGCCGCGCATTTTTTCGCGCATTAACGCGGCAACATAAATAGAGCGTGCTATTGGGAATATCAAAAACGGTATGAATATCATTAAAAACGTAGCGGCGAATATCATGCCTGTATAAGCGCTTAGTTCACCACCAAGATCTCCGAACTCAGAGCCACCAAAGTCTAAATTATCAAAGTTTTCTTCTGCGCTGTATCGTGATTGTCCGTAACCGGAGTAATCTCCATTTTGCGCCATCGCAAAGCCTGCGTAAAACAAACCACCCAAGGCAACGAAAAGAAAAAACACGAGCAACATAGATTTTATATATGCACCAAATAAAACCTTTGAGTCGCCTGTATATTCGGCCTTCACATTGCCAAAATAGGCATTGTTCATAATGTATTTATGCTTTGCGATATCGGATGAGGGGATCGCAAAGCCAAGGGTGATGATATTGAGGAGCATGCGTCCGAACGCCAAATTAGCATAGCCAATCGTTGACCCATCCAAATAACCGCGAACGCCGCGCCAACGTGTGCGGCTATAGCGGTAGCGTGTAGCACCGTATATAGCGATCCCGATACAATAGGTTAGGGGAATATAAAAGATAACGAAAATAGGGTAGATTTCTACGAGAAGGATCGGAACAAACAGGATGACCAAAATCGGTAAAACCTTCAGAAACCCTTTGAATAATTCGCCGCCTGTGCCTGTATATTCAAACCGATCACCATCCAATGCATGGCGCGAGAAAATATATTTTCTAAGGCGTGTTTTTCCCCAGAATGAATAGATACCAATCGTGATGATACGCATGAAGAAATCGAGGAGGAATAATTTATACAGTGCACCTGTTTTCCCGTCATACTCCAAAACATATTTTTTGGCTTTACCGGGCTTTACGGGTTTATTTTCTGTGGTTGGTTCTGGGGTGGGGGCTGTCTCTTCTAGAGCCATCTCTGTTTCATCATTCATAATATTAATTCACCGTAAGTAGGGTATCTATCAAAATATTTTTGCAGAATAATATGTGAATTGCCATGGCGTTTTTTATCTTTGATCAAATAATCCCATGGCTTTTTTCTTGTTTTATGCGTGAGTTTTTGAACCGTTTCATGTATTGATTGCCATGATGAAAAATGCAGCCGATACATTATTTTATGCTATACAAAACGCCTCGTTATTAAATGGCGGTGGGCAGTGTTTGTTTTTAAATGCGCAATTCCATGATGATCTTTTAAGTTTTGAAAAATACACCATAACCTTGCAACAACATTTCAAGCCGCACGCCGATAGATTATCTAAGGCCGGATTAGAGGTTTTTTGCGATTTTCCTGATGCTCGTTGCCGCTACGACATTGCGCTGTTGCTCATCCCAAAAAATATGATTGAAGCACAATATATGATTGCCAAAGCATCAGAGTACCTTCGTAACGGTGGTGTTCTGGTCTGTGCTGCTGATAACAAAGCGGGTGGCTCTCGCATTAAAAAAATGATGGATAACTTTGGATTTCAAGATGTAGGGCAGGAGTCACGTAACAAGGCGCGCGCCGTTTGGGCTGTGAAAGAAAAGCTAAACGAAGCGGCCTTAACGCATGCAATTAAAACAGGTGGGGTACAGTCCGTTTTAGATGAGGCGTTTATTTCGCAACCGGGCGTTTTCGGTTGGAATAAAATCGATACGGGGTCGAAAATTTTGACCGAGCATTTACCAAATGATTTAAAAGGATCGGGGGCTGATTTTGGCTGTGGTTACGGGTATTTATCGCATCGCCTTTTGTCTGGGAATAACAATATATCACAGCTTTTGTGTATCGATGCCGACCATAGAGCGTTGAGTTTGGCCAAAGAAAACTTAAAGGCGTTTGATTGTGATAAGCGTTTTTTGTGGTCTGATTTGACTATTCCTAAGCCAGATATCAATGGTCTTGATTTTATCGTCATGAACCCACCATTCCATGAAGGTAAAAAAACTGATTCAGATATAGGCGTATCGTTTATTGGGTGTGCGCATGCTTCGCTTAAAAAACAGGGGCGTTTGTTTATGGTTGCTAATCAGCAATTACCGTACGAAGATATTTTAAGAGTAAAATTTACACGATCTGACAAATTATATGAAGGGCAGGGGTTTAAGGTTTATACGGCGATTAAATAGATGCATGAACCTTTATTGCTTTTCCGCCAATTTTTGATCAATCTTTTCTTCCAGTTTTTCTTCCAATTTCTCGGCTAATTTTTCTGCCATTCTTTCTTCGAGGCTGGCCAGTTGCTCTTGCTTTTCGGTATCAGTAGCATTTGAGTCTTTAATACGCTGTTCGGCTTCCGCTTGTTCTGCTGATAGTTCTGCTTGGAAGTCTTTATCCATTTCCACGTCTTGAACATCCGCATAGGGGTCATAGAACCCATCGCCTTCGTCCTGCTTAGGTGCTTCTTTTTCACCTTCCAAGATTGCGACCTGTTCTGCAATGGCTCTAAGTTGTTTTTCATCTTCCATGGCCATCGCATTTAAGCCAGTCTCACGCGCAACCATCTGATAGATAGAATCTTTGGTCACCTCACTGCCTGTACCGTGTTTAAAGACATGGTACGCCATCGCGGCATCGACTGTAATAATGGTTTTATCCGGCTGGTTACGTTTACGCATGTGTTCATCTGTCAATTGGGTCACCAACATTAGGTCTTCGTTGGTCATGGTTACTTTGTGGTGCTTTTCCATGCCCGGGCGAATATTTTTCATGATTTCGTATGTTTCTTCGGTGCTTGGTGCTTTTAGCGTAATTTTTTGAAAACGTCTATCCAACGCAGGGTCGGCAGTCACATACATTCTGTATTCATCAAGTGTTGTCGCGCCGATAACCATGATGTCACCCTGTGTAAGGTATGTTTTTATGGTGTCAGAAAGACCCGCAAATGAACTACCCGGACAATCCGGCATGATTTGGTGAATTTCATCCATGAACAAAATATAGCGCGGTTCTTTTGGATTATGATATCGCTCCGCTAATCCTTTCATAAAGGGGAGGAAGCGTCCTTGAAATTCCGCTCTTGATGCTGTCCCGGATGCCATACGCGATAAGTCAACTTCGATCACGCGCGCACCTTGGAGCATCTCCGGCATGTTACCGGCGTTAATTTTTTGCGACAGGCCAACAACGGCAGCCGACTTACCAACACCCGCACCAGCCAAAAAACAAACGTTTTTACGACCGCGTTGAAGCAAGATGAGAACAGCATCATCAATTTCTTTGTCACGACCCGTTATGGGGTCATAACGACCGGCTTTGTCGAGCGCGGTAAAGTCATTACAATATTGCTTGATCAATTCTTCAAATGTTTCATCGGGTACAAGGTAATCCCATTGCTCAGTCATGTTTTGCTCTATCCTTAATTGAAGGGTGCGGATTTTCTGGTGTTTAGAATAATCGCTAATCCTTAATGTGTCTTTAAGTTTTTAAAATCTTTCAAAGCGTGCGCTCGAGAGTCCCTGAGCATAGAGCGCTGTTGTTAGGTCGCCATATAATATGCAGTTTACAAGCTCACTCTTCACAGCGTCTTTAGGGTGATACCCAATACCAAGACCCGCCATTTTAAGCATAGGCAGATCATTTGCGCCGTCACCGATGGTTAAACAGTCATCTGTCGTTAAGTTAAAGTCTTTGATGTAATGTTCGAGGAACTCCACTTTTGCGAATTTATCCAATATGGGTTCGCCAACTTCACCTGTTAAGGCATCACCTTCAATCTTTAGCGTGTTGCCGTGATTAAAGCTAAAGCCGCAGCGATCTGCGATGGCTTGTGTGAAAAAGGTAAAGCCACCCGAAACGAGTACGCAGGCGGCGCCGGATTTGCGCATTGTGTTCACGAATATTTCCGCGCCTGGGTTTAATGTTGTTTCATCCAAGGTGGCTTGCAATGCCGTGGTTTTCATGCCCTTAAGAAGCGCCACGCGTTCACGCAATGCATCATGAAAGTCTAGCTCACCGTTCATGGCGCGTGCGGTTATCGCAGATACTTGATCTTTTATGCCTGCATATTCAGCGAGCTCGTCAAGTGTTTCACTTGATGCGATCGTGCTGTCCATATCGGCGAGCAATAGTTTTTTCTGACGATGATCATTCTTGGTAACAAAGAAATCAATGCGATCTTTCTCAAGCGCTTCACGTAAATGTGACACAAGTGCAGATTGAGCGTTGCCGGAGATTCCTATTTCACCGGCTTTGTTTTTATCAAGCCATACAACCTTACTTGTGAAGTTGAGGTTATAGTGGTCTATGATGTTCGCTATTTCTCGAAAATGTTTTTCTGTGACAGGTGCTTTTTTACTCGAAGCAACCAATGTTAAAATATAACTCATAATTATCTAGCCGGGCTCTCATTTTATTTTTAATCAAAGATATAGAAAAACACTTGTCAGCGTCCTATAAATTCCTTAACGCTAAAGGCGAGTGTAACTGCTCTTAATCTTTCAAAATACTTATAGTATCAATAATGGTGAAATAAAATGGAAAAGCCAACAATCAAACCTAAAAATCCTAATTTTTCTTCTGGCCCGTGTTCGAAGCACCCAGAATGGAGCTTGGACAAACTCAGTGGAGCAGATCTTGGCCGCTCACACAGGGCTGCGCCGTTGAAAGCAAAACTGAAAGAAGTGATTGAATTACATCGCACACTTTTAGGTATTCCGGCAGATTACAAAATCGGCATCGTTCCGGGTTCTGATACTGGTGCATTTGAGATGGCGATGTGGTCTATGCTAGGGGCGCGCGGTATTGATGTTTTTGCGTGGGAAAGCTTTTCTGACGGATGGCTCAAAGATATTGTTAATCACTTAAAAATCGAAGACGTTCGCAGTTTTACATCTGAATATGGTGATCTTCCTGATATGTCACAGGCTGATCCCGCGCATGATGTCGTTTTTGCTTGGAACGGCACAACAAGTGGTGTGCGTGTGCCTGATGGTGACTGGATTTCGGCTGACCGTGAAGGCTTGACGTTTTGTGATGCTACATCCGCTGTGTTTGCCTATGATATGCCTTGGGATAAGCTTGATGTGACAACATGGTCTTGGCAAAAGGTTTTGGGCGGCGAAGCGGCGCACGGCATGATTGTTTTATCGCCGCGTGCGGTAGAGCGTCTGGAAAGCTTCACACCTGAAAACAGACCCCTTCCAAAGATTTTTAGAATGACAAAGGGCGGTAAGCTTATTAACGGTATATTTGAGGGCGCGACCATTAACACACCTTCAATGCTCGCTGTGGAAGACTGTTTAGATGCGCTGAATTGGGTTGACCGAATAGGCGGTTTGGAAAAAACCATTCGCCGTGCACAAGACAACTTTGCGGTTTTACAAGAATGGGTGAACAAAACGCCATGGATTGAATTTTTAGCAGTAGAGGAAAACACACGCTCAACAACGTCTGTATGTCTTAAAATTACTGATTCATGGTTTGAGGCATTACCACAAGAAGATAAAATGCCTTTCATCAAATCCATGACCAAACGACTTGATGCAGAAGGTGCGGCATATGATATCGCAAGTTACCGAGATGCACCTGCGGGTTTGCGTATATGGTGTGGCGCAACAGTTTCTGAAGAAGATGTGCAAAAGCTTACGCCATGGCTCGAATGGGCTTACGACGAAGCTAAGAGCGGTTCATAAGGCAAATAAAAAAAGAGCGGAATATCCGCTCTTTTTGTTATGTTAGGTCTCATTTTATATCTTAAAATTCGTAGCCAAGTTTCAATGAATATTTTGTGTCATCTTCTTTGATGCCTGGTGCTGGGTCATTGTCCCAATCAAAATCAATTTGCGCGGATCCGGTTAGAACTTTTGCAATTGGGAAGCGCACGCCTGTTTCTCCATCATATAAAAAACCTTCCGTATCATCGAGTGGAACGGATACATCGTGCTTGTAAAATAGCTGTATAGTTTCATCAATGAATTTTTGATCGTAATCAACGCCCCAAGACACGGCTGCGGAATCTTCACTGTCGCCGTTCTCATATTCGTCATTGATATAATCTAAACCAATGCGTGTAGACAGGTTTAGCGGATCACTTTCATAATACTGGTATCCGATATAAGGACCAACTTTGATGCGTCGATCCAGATCCGCGATGTCGTCGGCCTCATAACTAATGCGACCACCAACAAACATTTTTTCGCTCAAGAAGCGGTCATATTCACCATAGATCATATATTCATCTTCTGTTTCTTCGCCTTCATCTTCGGCGTAACGTACTTCTGCGCCAGCTTTGTAGCGATTTTTTTCATCGCGTGCCTTTGCAAAGCCGTCAGTGACGACAGCTTTTTTGTTTGTGTTACCATCCGTAACAAATCCCCCGAAATTTATGCGACCGGACCATGTTAGGCCAGTTTGTACTTCTTCAGTTGCGGCAGGTGCTTCTGCGTCCTCAGCGTGGGCTGATGGTATGTGTGCAAGCGATAGGGCGGCACACAGGCCAGTGGTTAGTAGATACTTACTCATTGTTTTGGTTTCCCTTTTTCCATATTAAATAGATGGCGCACCTTATATATGTAAATTATTAAAATCAAGGTGATATTTAAAGTTTGACTTTGTATTAGCTCTCCCTTATGTCTGAACGCCTGTTTTCCTAAACAAGACAAAAATAGGAGTTAAAATTATGCCAAAAGTCTTGATCAGCGATAAGCTGGACCCCCTAGCCGTGGAAATTTTTGAAAAGAATGGAATCGATGTCGATTTCAAGCCCGGCTTAACACCCGAAGAACAACTCGAAATTATTGATCAGTATGATGGTCTTGCGATCCGCTCGGCTACTAAAGTAACGGCTGAGATGATTGAAAAAGGCGCGAATCTGAAAGTTGTCGGACGCGCAGGTATCGGTGTTGATAATGTTGATATTCCTTCGGCGACCGCCAAAGGTGTCGTCGTTATGAATACGCCTTTCGGAAATTCCATTACAACGGCAGAACATGCGATTTCGATGATGATGGCATTAGCGCGTGATATTCCACAAGCCAATGAAAGCACGCACGCCGGTAAGTGGGAAAAGAAGCGTTTTATGGGCGCGGAGCTATATAATAAGACATGCGGTGTTATCGGATGCGGTAATATTGGCTCTATTGCTGCGGATCGTGCACTCGGTTTGAAAATGAAGGTTGTCGCGTTTGACCCGTTTTTGACGGAAGAGCGCGCTGAAAAACTCGGTGTTGAAAAAGTTGAATTGGACGAGCTGTTCGCTCGCGCTGATTTTATCACAATCCATGTTCCCAAGAATGAACATACGGCAGGTCTGATCAACAAAGATACGATTGCCAAAATGAAAGATGGTGTTCGCATTATTAATTGTGCACGCGGCGGAATTGTTGTGGAGGCGGATCTGAAAGAGGCGCTTGATTCCGGTAAGGTCGCGGGCGCAGCATTGGATGTGTTTGAGGTAGAGCCTGCTACAGAAAATATTCTGTTCGGTAACGATAAAGTAATTTGTACGCCGCATTTGGGTGCAGCAACGAAGGAGGCGCAAGTAAATGTAGCCATTCAAGTTGCGGAACAAATGTCCGATTACCTTGTGAATGGTGCGGTGATGAATGCGCTTAACATGCCGTCTATTTCTGCGGAAGATGCGCCTAAGCTGAAACCTTATCTAAGGTTGGCAGAGCAGCTTGGTGAATTTGCTGGTCAAATCACAGAGCATGCAATTGAATCGATAGAGATTGAATATTGCGGTACTGTAACGTCTGTAAATACTGATCCGATCACGTCCACGATGATTTCACACTTGTTGGGATCTCAGATGGAGAGCGTGAATATGGTGAATGCGCTACAGGTTGCAGAAAGTCGCGGTATTCAAATCAAGCAAAGCTATGACAATGACGGCCAGGAATGGCGTTCTATGATCAATATTGTTGTCAAAACCAGTGAGCGCGAACGTAATGTTACGGGAACTTTGTTCACAGGTAAGGAGCCGCGCATTGTTAATATCGAAGGCGTGCCGATTGAAGTTGCCTTGAGCAATGATATGTTGTTTATCCGTAACGAAGACAAGCCTGGCTTGATTGGCGGGCTTGGGACGATCTTGGCTAATGCCGGTCAGAACATTGCGGACTTCCGTCTTGGTAGGAAGTCATCTGGGAATGGTGCGATATGTCTTGTTTCTTTGGATGAGCCACTGAGCGATCTTTTGTTCCAAAAGGTTTCAAACTTGCCGCAGGTGCACAATGCGCGTCGTTTGAAATTTTAAGAAAAAATAAAAAATTTTTACGGAAAGGGGCTCAATCTTGAGCTCCTTTTTTTATTAAAAATGAACCGTTTTTAGTGCCGCAAAATTATAAATATCAGGCGCATTAAAAGCATCAGGAAAAGCTAATAAAATAGGCTGTACGCAGTCTGTGGCAATTTTTCCATAAAAAACATTAAATTTCTCTCCTAAGCTTCTTTTTTTATTCATGTTTTTTTTTAATCTGTTGTCATAATTTTTTTGACTTAACGCAAGGAATCCTGCTACAACAAGCCGAATTATTAATAAATTATTAACATTTGTATTTGGGGTGCAGACGCACGTCTTGATTTTGTTACGTATATACTGAGGAGATTTCTACATGACCAATCCAGCTTTTGACGCGGGTGAGCAGGGTACTAAAAGCACTTATGAGCACAATGATAATGCACCTTTATCAGAGGAAGTTTGCGAAATTTCTTCGGATGCGCTTAGTCAGAATTTAGTGCTGGCATCTCTGGCAGAAGATATTGTTTTGGATCAGGCCGATGTTGATGCTCAGGGTAATGGTGCAGAAGCCATTGAGGGTGAGCAATACGTACAAATACAGTTCAATGAAAATGACGGCGATACTGTTTTGCCTGAATTTCAAGAATTAAAATCAATCACTGACGAAGCACAGCAGGCCGGTAAAATTGAACCTGCGGCTGGTGATGACCAGAATGACACGGGCGAGAATGTCTCCTCAACAACGGCCCAAAAACTCTCTGGTATTGAGCCTGAAGCTGGTGGCGGAGAAGGTGGTCAAGCAGGCGGTTCGGCTGTGCGCGGATATGGGTTCCAAAGTAGTTTTGAGGCGCAAGGTATCATTAGAATTGAAGATGTCGGTCCAATCAACCCGACACAACTTCAGTATGGTTTTGACCCGCGTATTGAAGAGCAGTTTATTGCGCAAGATTCGGGTTCTATATCTTTACCACCGTTAAACCCGGAATTTGAAATTGGAAGCTATCAGGTTTCTGAAGATGGTGATGTGACTGTCATATCTTTTGCGTCTCCAGACTCTGCGAATGGTGAATTAACAATTACAATCTCTGGTATTCCTGATGGGTGGGTTGTGTCTGATGCGGCATTTGATGCCTTCGACAACTTCGTTGGTAATGGAGAATTTGATTCTGATGCCGGCACATGGACGATTACTCTACCTGCGGGCTCTTCTTTTGAAGGTGGGCCAGTGTTTACGCCACCACTAGACAGCGACGTTGATGCGCTCGATCTTACATACTCAGTAGATGAAGTTGACAACACAACAGGTCAGTCCGGATCAGATGGTCAGTCTTTTGATATCGTCGTTGATGCCGTTGCGGATGATCCTGAGATTGATGCGCTTAACAATGAAGGCGACGAGGGCGTGGCTCTTGCTGTTGATATTTCTGCGCTCACAGGTGAAGAAGTGAATAACGGCGCCGGATCGGATGACGGTTCGGAAAGCATCGTAAATTACGAAATTTCTGGTGTTCCTGCTGGGTTCACGCTTTCTGCAGGTACGGAAACATCTCCAGGTTCAGGTGTTTATATTCTGACTGCGGATGAGCTTGCCGGTTTGACGGTAACGCCGGATGATCCGAATTTCTCAGGCTCTATTAACTTAGAAGCCACTGTTTTCACAACTGAAAACCCTGTTACGGACGGTGAGTTTGATACAACTAATAATGACAATCAAGACACCGATTCTTTCACATTGACATGGAATCCTGTTGCGGATGAGCCAACATTGAAGGTTGAAGATGCGCAAGTGAAAGAAGATGGATCTGTTTTTGTACCTGTTGATGCACAATTAACAGATACTGATGGTTCTGAGTTCTTAACAATTACGGTTGATGGTATTCCAGATGACTGGGATTTGACTGGCGCAGGTTGGGTGCAAACTGGGCCAAACACCTATGAAATAACGGTTGCCGCGGGCGATGATTACACGGACGGCTTTACATTAACGCCACCAGCAGATAGTGACGTTGATTTAACAGGTATCACAGTAACAGCAACATCAACGGAAACAGGCAATGGTGACACGGCCTCAGCGACCGAAGAAATTGACGTTATTGTTGATGCTGTGGCTGACGACGCAGAAGTTGATGGTTTGAACAACTCTGGTGCAGAAAATACACCATTAGACGTTGATATTACCGGTTCTGCTGGAGACACAGATGGTTCTGAAACGGTTGTTAAATATCAAATTTCAGATGTACCTGATGGGTTCGCATTTAATCAAGGAACTGATCTTGGTGGCGGCGTTTGGGAATTTACTCCGACCGAACTTTCTGGCTTGGAAATAACACCTCCGACAGATTTTACAGGCGATATTGATCTTACTGTGACGATTTTCACAACTGAGAATCCGGTTGATGGTGAGTTTGACGATACAGATAACACGAATACTGAAATAGACACGTTTACATTGACATGGAAGCCTGAAGCGAATCCACCAGAGTTGGAAGTGAATAATGGTGTTGATGATGTTATCGTTAAAGAAGATGGCACTGTTGATGTGCCAATCACAGCCGAGCTTGATCCTGCGGGTTCAGGAGGAGAAATCCTCACGGTAACTGTGACAGGTATTGACCCAAGTTGGGGTTTTGATGCACCAATTGGTGATTATGATGATGTGACTGGTACATGGACAGTGACGCTTGCGCCGGGTGAGAACTTAGACACATTACTGACATTCACACCGCCTGCCGATAGCGATATTGATCTCTCAGGTCTTCAGGCGACTGCGAGTGCCTATGAGCCAGCAACTGATACAACTGCGGATGCGACGCCGGATGATTTTGGTATTATTGTTGACGCTGTGGCTGATAAACCCGACGTTGATGCCGAAGATGATTCTGGTCTTGAGGGTGAGTCACTTGATATCGATCTAACAGCTTTAACAGGTGAAGAGGTTAACAATGGTGTTGGTTCGGACGATGGCTCTGAAACAATTACTGGATACCAAATTTCAGGTGTTCCGGATGGCTTTACGCTATCTGCGGGCACGGAAACATTCCCGGGCTCAGGTATTTATAATTTGACCCCAGAAGAACTTGCTGATTTAACAATCACGCCGAATGATCCAAATTTCTCAGGCTCTATTGATTTGACGGCTACGGTATTTACTGAGGATGGGCCAACAGACGGTGAAGTTGACACAACAGATAATACAAATCAGGCATCGGACGTGTTTACACTGACATGGAAGCCAGTGATTAACCCACCTGAGGTTGACGTTAATAACGGCGTTGATGACGTTATTGTTAAAGAAGACGGCACTGTCGATGTTCAAATTACAGCCGAGCTTGGCGAAAACCCTGCTGCGGGTGAATTTTTGACTGTTGTTGTTGAGGGTATTGACTCAAGTTGGGGGTTTGACGCGCCGATAGGTGTTTATGATGATGTGGCTGGTACATGGACTGTAACGCTTGCGCCAGGCGAGAGCTTGGACACGCTTATGACGTTCACACCACCTGCGGACAGTGATATTGATCTAACTGGTTTGACTGCGACTGCCACGGCCACTGATCCTGATACTGATATGAGTGCTGATTCCGGCCCTGATACATTTAATGTGCTTGTTGATGCGGTTGCTGATGCACCTGATCTGGATGCTGATGGCGCATTTGGTGAAGAAGGTACGACAATTCCATTGGTTATCAATACATCAGTGAATGACGTAGATGGTTCTGAGGTTATCGAAGTCATTAAAGTTTCTGGCTTGCCTGATGGTACATCGTTAACTGCGGGAACATTTGATCCAGTTGATAATGTTTGGTTGTTAGAGCCTGCTGATCTCGTTGATCTTGGCATTATTGTGCCGGATGGTGTAACAGGTGATTTCGAACTTACTGTTGAATCTGTTGCGTTTGAGCAAAATACAAACGGTTTTGAAAACGACCTTACAGACAACCGCGCGAGCGCTTTTGATACAATTAAATTAAGCATCGATAAAGATGACACACCAGAAGTTAAAGACGATGAAGTCACGATTGATGAAACGGACCTTGATCCTACAGTTTCAGTGTCTGGTAATGTCGCTGCCGATTTTGGTGATGATAATCCTGGTACAGTTGAGGGTAATGGTACGTTCTTTATCGGTGATATTACATCTGGTGGTGACCCTGTTACTGTTGAATTTGATGCAGATACAAATACATACACGGGCTCTGCCGGTGGTGAAACGGTATTCACGCTGGTGATCGAATCAGATGGTGACTACACATTCACATTGGAAGGAACCCTTGATCACCCCGATACAGGCGATCATGACGATTCTTTGCCTTTGGAATTCGGTGTTAAAGCAACCGATAGTGATGATGATGTTGAAAACGCTGTTATCACTGTCAATGTTAAGGATGATGGTCCATCGATAGAGAATAAGTTCAAGACAGTTGATGAGAGTAACCTAACGCCTGATACGCCATTGGTGCGTACGGAGACGCTTGACTTTGACTTTGGTTCAGATGGAGCCGGTTCGATTAAGCCGACCGGTATGTTCAAGGCGAAGTACGAGAATGACGGTTCAGATGAGGATATCTTCTCTGGCGGCGAGCTTGTTGATGTTGATTTGAATGGCGATGCGTCTGGTTATGTTGGTACGTTGCCTGGCGGTGAGGTTGTGTTCACGTTGGATATAGATCCATTGACGGGTGAATATACCTATACGCAGTATCTGCCGCTTGATCACCATATAGCGGGTGATCCAGATGAGGTGATCTGGTTGAAGTTCTTTGTCGAGATCTGCGACGCTGATGGTGACACGGATGTGGCTGTGATTGGTATCGATGTTCATGACAGTGCCGTGAATGATCTTGAAATTAGCGGCGATGTTGTTGTTGACGAGACGGATCTTGATCCTACGGATGATGCCGGTGGTGTTGTGACGGCGAACTTTGGCGGTGATGGTCTTGGTGGCTTTATGGCGACAGATGCGTCTTCGTTTGGGTTTACGGGTCAGGCTGGCGCTGAGTTAACGTCCGGTGGCGAACCTGTTGTTGTGACGCTTGAGGGCGGTGTTTATGTTGGCCGCGCGGATGGCGTTGATATCTTCACGTTAGATATTGAATCTGATGGTACCTATACCTTTACGTTGATCGGCCAGTTGGATCATGCGGATACGAGTGATCCGAATGATGTGATTGAGTTGACGTTTGGCGTGAAGGCGACGGACGCTGATGGTGACAGTGCGTCTGGCGACATTACGGTTAAGGTGTTGGATGATGGTCCATCGATAGAGAATAAGTTCAAGACAGTTGATGAGAGTAACCTAACGCCTGATACGCCATTGGTACGTACGGAGACGCTTGACTTTGACTTTGGTTCAGATGGAGCCGGTTCGATTAAGCCGACCGGTATGTTCAAGGCGAAGTACGAGAATGACGGTTCAGATGAGGATATCTTCTCTGGCGGCGAGCTTGTTGATGTTGATTTGAATGGCGATGCGTCTGGTTATGTTGGTACGTTGCCTGGCGGTGAGGTTGTGTTCACGTTGGATATAGATCCATTGACGGGTGAATATACCTATACGCAGTATCTGCCGCTTGATCACCATATAGCGGGTGATCCAGATGAGGTGATCTGGTTGAAGTTCTTTGTCGAGATCTGCGACGCTGATGGTGACACGGATGTGGCTGTGATTGGTATCGATGTTCATGACAGTGCCGTGAATGATCTTGAAATTAGCGGCGATGTTGTTGTTGACGAGACGGATCTTGATCCTACGGATGATGCCGGTGGTGTTGTGACGGCGAACTTTGGCGGTGATGGTCTTGGTGGCTTTATGGCGACAGATGCGTCTTCGTTTGGGTTTACGGGTCAGGCTGGCGCTGAGTTAACGTCCGGTGGCGAACCTGTTGTTGTGACGCTTGAGGGCGGTGTTTATGTTGGCCGCGCGGATGGCGTTGATATCTTCACGTTAGATATTGAATCTGATGGTACCTATACCTTTACGTTGATCGGCCAGTTGGATCATGCGGATACGAGTGATCCGAATGATGTGATTGAGTTGACGTTTGGCGTGAAGGCGACGGACGCTGATGGTGACAGTGCGTCTGGCGACATTACGGTTAAGGTGTTGGATGATGGTCCATCGATAGAGAATAAGTTCAAGACAGTTGATGAGAGTAACCTAACGCCTGATACGCCATTGGTACGTACGGAGACGCTTGACTTTGACTTTGGTTCAGATGGAGCCGGTTCGATTAAGCCGACCGGTATGTTCAAGGCGAAGTACGAGAATGACGGTTCAGATGAGGATATCTTCTCTGGCGGCGAGCTTGTTGATGTTGATTTGAATGGCGATGCGTCTGGTTATGTTGGTACGTTGCCTGGCGGTGAGGTTGTGTTCACGTTGGATATAGATCCATTGACGGGTGAATATACCTATACGCAGTATCTGCCGCTTGATCACCATATAGCGGGTGATCCAGATGAGGTGATCTGGTTGAAGTTCTTTGTCGAGATCTGCGACGCTGATGGTGACACGGATGTGGCTGTGATTGGTATCGATGTTCATGACAGTGCCGTGAATGATCTTGAAATTAGCGGCGATGTTGTTGTTGACGAGACGGATCTTGATCCTACGGATGATGCCGGTGGTGTTGTGACGGCGAACTTTGGCGGTGATGGTCTTGGTGGCTTTATGGCGACAGATGCGTCTTCGTTTGGGTTTACGGGTCAGGCTGGCGCTGAGTTAACGTCCGGTGGCGAACCTGTTGTTGTGACGCTTGAGGGCGGTGTTTATGTTGGCCGCGCGGATGGCGTTGATATCTTCACGTTAGATATTGAATCTGATGGTACCTATACCTTTACGTTGATCGGCCAGTTGGATCATGCGGATACGAGTGATCCGAATGATGTGATTGAGTTGACGTTTGGCGTGAAGGCGACGGACGCTGATGGTGACAGTGCGTCTGGCGACATTACGGTTAAGGTGTTGGATGATGGTCCATCGATAGAGAATAAGTTCAAGACAGTTGATGAGAGTAACCTAACGCCTGATACGCCATTGGTACGTACGGAGACGCTTGACTTTGACTTTGGTTCAGATGGAGCCGGTTCGATTAAGCCGACCGGTATGTTCAAGGCGAAGTACGAGAATGACGGTTCAGATGAGGATATCTTCTCTGGCGGCGAGCTTGTTGATGTTGATTTGAATGGCGATGCGTCTGGTTATGTTGGTACGTTGCCTGGCGGTGAGGTTGTGTTCACGTTGGATATAGATCCATTGACGGGTGAATATACCTATACGCAGTATCTGCCGCTTGATCACCATATAGCGGGTGATCCAGATGAGGTGATCTGGTTGAAGTTCTTTGTCGAGATCTGCGACGCTGATGGTGACACGGATGTGGCTGTGATTGGTATCGATGTTCATGACAGTGCCGTGAATGATCTTGAAATTAGCGGCGATGTTGTTGTTGACGAGACGGATCTTGATCCTACGGATGATGCCGGTGGTGTTGTGACGGCGAACTTTGGCGGTGATGGTCTTGGTGGCTTTATGGCGACAGATGCGTCTTCGTTTGGGTTTACGGGTCAGGCTGGCGCTGAGTTAACGTCCGGTGGCGAACCTGTTGTTGTGACGCTTGAGGGCGGTGTTTATGTTGGCCGCGCGGATGGCGTTGATATCTTCACGTTAGATATTGAATCTGATGGTACCTATACCTTTACGTTGATCGGCCAGTTGGATCATGCGGATACGAGTGATCCGAATGATGTGATTGAGTTGACGTTTGGCGTGAAGGCGACGGACGCTGATGGTGACAGTGCGTCTGGCGACATTACGGTTAAGGTGTTGGATGATGGTCCATCGATAGAGAATAAGTTCAAGACAGTTGATGAGAGTAACCTAACGCCTGATACGCCATTGGTACGTACGGAGACGCTTGACTTTGACTTTGGTTCAGATGGAGCCGGTTCGATTAAGCCGACCGGTATGTTCAAGGCGAAGTACGAGAATGACGGTTCAGATGAGGATATCTTCTCTGGCGGCGAGCTTGTTGATGTTGATTTGAATGGCGATGCGTCTGGTTATGTTGGTACGTTGCCTGGCGGTGAGGTTGTGTTCACGTTGGATATAGATCCATTGACGGGTGAATATACCTATACGCAGTATCTGCCGCTTGATCACCATATAGCGGGTGATCCAGATGAGGTGATCTGGTTGAAGTTCTTTGTCGAGATCTGCGACGCTGATGGTGACACGGATGTGGCTGTGATTGGTATCGATGTTCATGACAGTGCCGTGAATGATCTTGAAATTAGCGGCGATGTTGTTGTTGACGAGACGGATCTTGATCCTACGGATGATGCCGGTGGTGTTGTGACGGCGAACTTTGGCGGTGATGGTCTTGGTGGCTTTATGGCGACAGATGCGTCTTCGTTTGGGTTTACGGGTCAGGCTGGCGCTGAGTTAACGTCCGGTGGCGAACCTGTTGTTGTGACGCTTGAGGGCGGTGTTTATGTTGGCCGCGCGGATGGCGTTGATATCTTCACGTTAGATATTGAATCTGATGGTACCTATACCTTTACGTTGATCGGCCAGTTGGATCATGCGGATACGAGTGATCCGAATGATGTGATTGAGTTGACGTTTGGCGTGAAGGCGACGGACGCTGATGGTGACAGTGCGTCTGGCGACATTACGGTTAAGGTGTTGGATGATGGTCCATCGATAGAGAATAAGTTCAAGACAGTTGATGAGAGTAACCTAACGCCTGATACGCCATTGGTACGTACGGAGACGCTTGACTTTGACTTTGGTTCAGATGGAGCCGGTTCGATTAAGCCGACCGGTATGTTCAAGGCGAAGTACGAGAATGACGGTTCAGATGAGGATATCTTCTCTGGCGGCGAGCTTGTTGATGTTGATTTGAATGGCGATGCGTCTGGTTATGTTGGTACGTTGCCTGGCGGTGAGGTTGTGTTCACGTTGGATATAGATCCATTGACGGGTGAATATACCTATACGCAGTATCTGCCGCTTGATCACCATATAGCGGGTGATCCAGATGAGGTGATCTGGTTGAAGTTCTTTGTCGAGATCTGCGACGCTGATGGTGACACGGATGTGGCTGTGATTGGTATCGATGTTCATGACAGTGCCGTGAATGATCTTGAAATTAGCGGCGATGTTGTTGTTGACGAGACGGATCTTGATCCTACGGATGATGCCGGTGGTGTTGTGACGGCGAACTTTGGCGGTGATGGTCTTGGTGGCTTTATGGCGACAGATGCGTCTTCGTTTGGGTTTACGGGTCAGGCTGGCGCTGAGTTAACGTCCGGTGGCGAACCTGTTGTTGTGACGCTTGAGGGCGGTGTTTATGTTGGCCGCGCGGATGGCGTTGATATCTTCACGTTAGATATTGAATCTGATGGTACCTATACCTTTACGTTGATCGGCCAGTTGGATCATGCGGATACGAGTGATCCGAATGATGTGATTGAGTTGACGTTTGGCGTGAAGGCGACGGACGCTGATGGTGACAGTGCGTCTGGCGACATTACGGTTAAGGTGTTGGATGATGGTCCATCGATAGAGAATAAGTTCAAGACAGTTGATGAGAGTAACCTAACGCCTGATACGCCATTGGTACGTACGGAGACGCTTGACTTTGACTTTGGTTCAGATGGAGCCGGTTCGATTAAGCCGACCGGTATGTTCAAGGCGAAGTACGAGAATGACGGTTCAGATGAGGATATCTTCTCTGGCGGCGAGCTTGTTGATGTTGATTTGAATGGCGATGCGTCTGGTTATGTTGGTACGTTGCCTGGCGGTGAGGTTGTGTTCACGTTGGATATAGATCCATTGACGGGTGAATATACCTATACGCAGTATCTGCCGCTTGATCACCATATAGCGGGTGATCCAGATGAGGTGATCTGGTTGAAGTTCTTTGTCGAGATCTGCGACGCTGATGGTGACACGGATGTGGCTGTGATTGGTATCGATGTTCATGACAGTGGTCTTATTGCCCATGATGACTGTGTCGAGTTTAATGTGTCTGAAGGCGTATTTGATGGCAATGTATCGGATAATGACATTCTTTCTGCTGACACGCCGAATTCGGTAACGCAGATTAAGTTCGGTAGTAATGTTGTTGATGTTCCGGCAGATGGTTCGAATACGACGATCGAAGGCGATCATGGTATATTGACGATCAATAATACTGGTGCGTATAGCTATGATCCGTTTGAAAGTGCATTCTCTCAAGGGTATCAATACTCTGTCGATAACCCTCCGGGGAGCGATAATGGTGGTGACATCAAAAACATCACGACATGTTTTGATGAAAACACTAATCAGTTCAGCTTTGAGATGAAGATTGATGATGTAAGCGAAGGCTTTACATTGGCAATTAACGGTGGACCGAATCCGAAAGGTCATGCAAATGAAATGGCATTGATTTACTTTGATGCCAGCGGATCAGAGCCTGTTGTCTCAATCTATAACTATAACGGTCTGAACACACAAACCAGTTGGCAGGGCAGTGAGATTGTAAGCTCTATTACAAGTGCGGATATCTTCTCTAACATTTCTGTGACAACAGATGGTTTGGGCAATAAGATCTTTAGCTTTGATATGGATGCGACAACTATTCAGGAGTTTAGTAATGATCCTGATTGGACAGGTGTTTCTTTTGCAGATCAACTTGGTATGTGGCTACACCCTGTTAAGGGATTGGACACAGATTACGATGCAGACGGGTTCCTGACGCAGTGGTCGACAAGTGGCAATGGTTGGTATGACACATCATATCGTGACACTGAGCACAAAGATGATCTTGAGTGTGTTGAAGATCAGTTTGAATATGTTCTTCAGGACTTTGATGGTGACACCAGTGAAGCATTACTGAAAATCAAAACATATGATGACACAGGTGAGTTGATTGTTGGTCAGAATGTGAATGATGATGAGCATTCAGATGTACCGCATCTGGTTAATGGTGACGAAGGTGTGATCACAGGAAGTTTCGGAAGTGATATTCTTGCTGGTGACGCCGGTGGATCATTCCTTGAAGAACAAACACAAGATTACAACTTTGTGTTTATCCTGGATGTGTCCGGTTCGATGGGCAGTACAAGCAATGCAGATTCAAAAATTTCTTTGCTAAAAGATGCTGTTGATAATCTTTTGACAGATGTAAGCACGTATGATGGTGGCGAGATAAAGGTACATCTTGTTCCATTTGCGACTGCGAGCAAGCCGTCAGGGACATTCACAATTACTGATGCCGGTGAACTTGCTAACTTGCAAGCTTATCTGGATGGCCTAAGCACAGGCGGTTTCACGAATTACGAAGATCCATTGCAAGACGCAATTGCATGGTTAGAAGGTTCTGAGCCTCTTGGTGGTAATGCTATCACAACAACGTACTTTATTTCTGATGGCGCGCCGAATCGTTACATCGATGAGAGTGACGCGGTTGCTTCTGGTTCTGCTTCTGAGGTTATTGACGAAATTTCCGGCGGTGACTTCACCAATGAAGTTGGAACAATACAGTCGCTCAGCGATGAAGTGATCGGTGTTGGTATCAGTGTTGGCGGCAATATTTCCAGACTGGATATTATAGACTCCGATGGTAGTGCGATTGTTATTGACGATCCGACTGATTTGACGGTGGCTCTTGCAGGCACAAGTCCTTTGGATAAGCTTTTGGCGGCTGGTGACGATGTCATCGAAGGTGGAGACAATAGCGATATCATCTTTGGTGATGTTCTATTCACTGATGATTTAGCTGACTTCCATGGCCTTAGCACAGAAGATGGCTCTGGATGGGAAGTGTTTGAGCGTCTTGAGAATGGTGAGAGTGGCATTGATGCAGGTTGGTCACGTGAAGATACGATTACGTATATTCGTGACAACGCAGAAAGTCTTTCACAAGAATCTGTGAACTCGGAAGGTCAAGGCCGTGATGGTGGCGATGACATCATCAAGGGTGGAGCTGGTGATGACACGATCTTTGGCCAAGAAGGTGATGATATTATTGCCGGAGGTCTAGGTAATGATGATCTTTACGGTGGATCTGGTAATGACATCTTCTTGTTCGAAGCCATTGACGAAGGCATTGATGCGATCAAAGACTTTGTAATTGGTGATGATCTTCTGGATCTGTCGGCCATTTTAACAGGGTATGACGAAACAGATGTCACGCAAGATATTGCGGACTTCGTTATCGCAACCGAATCTGGTGGAAATACAACAATTGCAGTGGATGAAACTGGCGCCGGCGGCGTAGGTGGTTCAACTGAGATTGCTGTGTTGGAAGGTGTTACAGGTCTTGATCTGGATACATCAATTAAAACAGATACAATTGTTTAAGACTGTTTTAACCGGTTGACTGTAATATGCGATAAACCATCCTTGGATGTGGGGGAGTATCTCCGCAAGTTAAGGGTGGTTTACGAAATGAATAAAGTAGTGTAATACTGCGGCTATATGTAATAAGGCCTTGATTTACTATGTAAAAAAAGGCATAAAGAGTTGCGGTGTTATAGCTGATAAAAATAAGCTATTTTTGTAAATGTTAGGGTTTTTGAGTAACTTGAGAGGTAATAACAGTGATTTTGAGTAAGAGAGTGCGCACTTTATGTCTGACGACTGCAGTGTCTGCTATATTGGTTTTTGGAGCTGATTCTTCCTTTTCCCAGGAAAGTGATCATAAGATTGATAGTTTACGTGAAGCGGTGGCCGTTGGTATTTCTACCAACCCTGAATATGGCGTGGTTGCAGCAAGTCGTAGGGCAACAGATGAAGAGCTAGAGCAAGGCGAGGCTTTGTTTTTGCCGTCAGTTGACGTGAATGGTGAAATCGGATTTGAACATACTGATGATGTCGGAACACGCTCTGGATCAGGTGATAATGAAGAAAATCTCGTTCGTAGAGATGTCGGTATTACGCTAACCCAAATGTTGTTTGATGGTTGGGAATCGCACTATGAAGTTAAACGTCAACAAGCGCGCGTAATTTCATCAGCAGAACGCGTTCGTGAAACGGCTGAATTAATTGGCCTAAGTATTGTTGAATCATATCTTGAAGTTCTACGTCAGCGTCAGTTACTTTTGATCGCACGTGAAAACGTTGCTGATCACATCAATATTCTTGAGCAAATCCAAGATGGTGTTAAGGCTGGTCGTTCAACAAGGGCGGATGGCGAGCAAGCAAAAGCAAGATTGGCTGCGGCGAGAGCAACAGAATCAAGCACGTTGGAAGCGCTTCGTATTGCACAAGCACAGTACCGTAGAGAAGTCGGTGATGCCGCAGGTGATTTACAATTGCCAGTCATTCCATTTGAATCTTTGCAAGAAGATGTCGATCAAGAAGTGCAAAAAGCTCTGGCGCACAGCCCGACTTTGGACATATTCACATCTGACATTGAAGTAGCTTACGCAGAAGCGCAAGGTACGAAGTCGACACAGTATCCTCAACTTGATTTGCGTTTAAATGCAAGAACAGGGAGCGATATTGGTGGTGTTGATGATGAAGATTCCAGTGCATCTGCTTTGGTGGTTTTGAATTGGAACCTATACCGTGGTGGTGCTGATGTTGCCCGCGCGCGTGAGTTTGTTCACCGCCATCAACAATCAAAAGAGTCACGTGCAGAAGCTGCACGCGCTGTAGAGAATGATGTGCGTCAGACATGGGCGAGCATGATTTCTTCCGGCGAAAGAGCAGCTCAATTCGCTTCACAAGCGGCAGCAAACGTCGAAGTTGTTAAGGCATATAAGGATCAGTTCAATATTGATCGCCGTACACTTCTTGATGTTCTTGATGCACAAAACGAATTGTTCGTTTCAAGTAGTAACACAGTAAACTCCGAGTTTTTAGAAATGCTCGCAGTGTACCGTTTATTGGCATTGAAAGGGCACTTGCTTCCGTCCCTAGGTCTGGAGTATCCTCGTGAAAGTGTTGTCGATTCCGATGAAAAATGGTCTTATAAAGAGCAGCAGAAGGCGCGATAACCTACCTTTAATCGTTAGAAAACGGAATTAGGATCAGGTGACCGAAAATAATAATCAATCTGAAGATGAACCTGACAAAGGTAATTCTGAGATGAACGAGAAGAGCCCTTCTGAGCAGGAGGGCCTTTCTGTTGTTCAGGATAAGAGCAAGAGTGCCGAAGGTTGGGCACTACAAGCCGATCGTATGGCAATTCATACGCCGTTGGTTGAATGTTTACGCCTTATGGCGGGGCATTACGGCAGACGGGCGAGTATGACGTCATTAACTGCGGGGCTTCCTATTCCGCCTACGGGTATTACACCGGCTCTTTTTATTCGCGCAGCAGAGCGAGCGGATTTACAAGCAAAATTGGTTGAAAGATCATTAGAAGGTTTGGCTATCGCGGCTAATCTGCCGTGCGTTTTATCTCTAGAAGGTAATCAAGCGTGTATTGTCTGGCAGGTAAGACATCCAAAAGGGTTTGAGCCGCGTAAAGGCAAAGATCGTAATATTGAAGTTCATCCAAAAACAAAATTTTTAGTCCAATTTCCTGAAACATCTGACGAAAAACAGGCGATGACGATTGAAGAATTAGCACCGCTTTACACGGGCTATGCTTTCTTCCTAAGGCCAACTGCGCGCAGTGATGAACGCGCAGGGCCAGCAGAAATAGACACAGGGCGAGATTGGTTCTGGGCAACATTTTGGAAAAACAAAACGCTTTATACCGAAGTTGTAGTCGCCGCACTTATGATCAATATGTTCGGTCTGGCCAGTTCAATCTTTATTATGAATGTGTATGACCGCGTCGTGCCGAATAGTGCCTTTGACACGCTTTACACGCTTTCCGCTGGTATCTTTATTGTTTTTGTTTTTGATTTTATCCTTCGAAATTTACGGGCGCATTTCTTGGACCATGCAGGTCGTCGCGCCGATGTTAAAATTTCGGCTATGTTATTTGAACAAATCATGGGTATGACAATGACAGCCAGACCTCCGAGCGCGGGCGTTTTGGCAAGCAACATGAAAGAATTCGAAACGTTGCGTGATTTTTTTACGTCCGCAACAATGGCGGCGCTTATCGACTTGCCGTTTGTTCTCATCTTCATTGGTGTTATCGCCTTAATCGGTGGGCCGGTTGCATTTGTGCCTTTGGCCGCGATCCCTCTGATTGTGGGGATGGGGTTTTATTTGCAAAAGCCTCTTCAAAAAGTTACGCGCGAGTCGATGCATGAAAGCGCATTGAAAAACGCTCTGTTATTCGAAACAATTATCGGGCTTGAAACGATTAAGGTGCAGGCTGCGGAAGGGCACACACAAAGAAATTGGGAAGAGCTTACAGAAAAATCATCTCGTACGTCTGTGAAGTCGCGTCAGCTTTCTGCATTTGCACAAAACTGGGCCATGTTCATCCAACAGCTTGCAAGCGTTGGCATTGTATTTGTTGGTGTGTTTATGATTAGCGAAGGTGAAATCTCCATGGGTGCATTAATTGCCTGTGTAATTTTATCGGGTCGCGTTATGGGACCTTTGGCACAGATTGCAGGGCTGATGACCCGTTTGAACCAGTCCCGTGAAGCACTTGTTCAGCTTGATGATTTAATGAAAAAACCTGTTGAACGCCCTGCAGGTAAACATTTTGTATCTCTGTCTCATATTAAGGGGCGTGTTGAGTTTCGAGAAGTTACATTCAACTACCCGGGACAGCAAACGCCGTCTCTTAATAATATGAGTTTTATAATTGAGCCCGGTGAGCGTGTTGGCATTATTGGTGCGGTTGGTTCCGGTAAAACCACGATTGAGCGTTTATTGCTCAACCTCTATGAGCCAACATCAGGATCTGTTCAGATTGATGGCACAGATGTGCGTCAGGTTGATCCGGGTGATTTGCGCCGTAATGTTGGGGCTGTTCAACAAAGCCCTCAGTTATTCTACGGTTCTGTGCGTGACAATATTACGATGGGGCATGAAATGGCACCTGATCGCTCTGTCTTGAAAGCTGCGGAATTATCTGGTGTTCTTGAATTTTTGAAAGACTCATCGGCTGGACTGGATACTCAAGTTGGAGAACGCGGTGAGTCGTTATCAGGTGGCCAAAGACAAGCCGTAGCGATTGCGCGTGCACTACTTTATGACCCACCGATATTGGTTTTGGATGAACCAACGGCCTCTATGGACCCTGCCTCTGAAAACCGCCTTCGCAAGCGCCTTGATTTACTTTGTAAGGATAGAACAACAATTCTGATCACGCATAAGGGCGCGATGTTGACGTTGGTTGATAAACTCATTTTGATAGACCGTGGGCGTATCGTGGCTTATGGCCCTAAAGACGATGTTATTCGTAAATTACAAGCGCGTGAATATGGTACAGCAGCGGAGAAAACAGATGTCTGATAAAGCTCCTCAAATACCTGCCGCTGCTAGTGCGCAAAATGTAAATGAACAGTCGGAATGGGGCGCAATCCGTCAAAATTGGGCGAAAGAAAAAGCCGATATAATTCAGGCGCGTGCAACCGTCTTTTTTGATGCTGATGATCAATTGCCTTTATCTAAACATTTATTACTCGTCTCCATTTTTTCGTTTTTTGCGTTATTTGTAGTTTGGGCGAATGTGGCAAAACTCGATGAAGTGACGCGTGGTGATGGCAAGATTATCCCATCTAGTGAAGTACAAGCTTTGCAAAGCCTTGATCCGGGTATCGTTGAAGAATTTCTTGTCAAAGAAGGTGATTTTGTCGAAGAGGGGCAAGTTTTGGTGAGATTGCGAGACATTGAGGCGGCTTCTGATTTAGGGGCAAACCGTGTGCGTTATCTTGGGCTTTTGGCTTCTATTACACGCCTTCAAGCCGAAGCCGAGGGAAAGGAAATGGTTGAGTTTCCTGATGAGGTGGTAAAAGAATCACCCAAAAGCGTTACAGAAGAATTAAATTCTTTCCGTGCTAATAAATTACAATTGGCAGGGCAAATCAACGTATTGCAAAAACAGCTCACGCAGCGTGAACAGGAATTAGACGAGTTGAACAGCCGTATTGGTGACTTAAAAGGTGTTATTCATTTGCAGCGCAAAGAAATGAATATGATTAGACCTTTGGTTGAAAAAGGCTCTGCACCGAAATTGGAATTGTTGCAGCTGCAGCGTGGTATGAAAGAAAAGCAATCAGAACTAAACGGTTTAAAGTCAAGTTTGCCGCGCGCGCAATCCGCAATCGAAGAAGCGACAGCCAGAATGGACGAAATTACTCAAACGGCAAAAACAGAAGCGCAAACAGAGTTATCAGCGAAGCTTAATGAGATGAATGAAATTCGTGAGCGTTTGAGTGGCTTAGAAGAACGTAAAGTTCGTAAGGAAATGAAATCACCCGTTTCAGGAACTATACAAGAATTGACTGTAAATACGGTCGGTGGCGTAGTGCGTGCCGGAGAAGATCTAATTAAGATTGTCCCGAAGGACGATCAGTTAATTGTCGAGGCACGCGTTAAGCCTTCTGATCGTGCGTTTATATATCCCGGGCAGCCGGCTGTAATCAAAATTACGGCGTATGATTTTTCAATCTATGGTGGCTTGAAGGGGGAGTTGTTGGATATTTCGGCTGATACCGTTGAAGATGACCAGGGTGAATTCTTTTATCGTGTACGCCTTAGAACCTATGAAACGGAATTAAAACGTAAGGGTGAAGTTCTGCCGATTATACCCGGGATGATTACCAGTGTTGACATTCTGACA
Organism: uncultured Micavibrio sp.; assembly: GCA_965263215.1. Lineage (GTDB taxonomy): Bacteria > Pseudomonadota > Alphaproteobacteria > Micavibrionales > Micavibrionaceae > UBA1672. Next base: position 71,296 of record OZ253663.1, on the reverse strand, counting down.
GGGCAAAAAACTGTAATGCAATACTTATTAAAGCCGTTTACGAAAACGCTTGAAAATTCAATGAACGAGCGTTGATTAAGACTTAACCCACTCAAGAGCTTCGTCGAGTTTTTCCGTGGCGAAAACTTTGGTTTCACCAGACAAGATGTCACTTTTCATGGATCTGTGGAAAATTTCACTTTCGGGTGGGTTAACGAGCGCGAGTTTCTTGAGCTTGCTCCCCAAAGCAGCGGAAGACACCATATCTTCTTTTGCTGCATTATGTTCCCATCCTTTAAATTCGACATAGTTCAATAACACACGGATTTCGCCATATTTTTCAATCATCACTTTGACGCGGGGAAGAAAATTTTCCTTATATCCTTCTTCTGAAAAAACTTTATCGACCTGAACGCACAAAACTTTGTCCGTGGTCTCAGGCATGATCGTATTGAATTTTTCATTATCAGTAGACATGGTCTTGCACCTTCGAATAAATAAAATATCAAGAATTGGTATTCTTATTACAAACATTTTTAACAATAAATATCAAGTTAAATCCAATTTTCTGTATATATTTCATATATTTAAAATACCTAATTAAGTATTATGAAATATTGAAAAAGACGGTTTCTGATGCTTTAAACCATTGAAAGATACTTGCAAAACCTTCCATAATGCGCTTTCTACTAAAGGTCATAACAGGACATAAAAATAATGGGAAAGCTTAAATCGATGTCACAAAATCAAGTCAACATAACCATGCCCGATGAATCTGTACGAACATACGATTCCGGTGTTACGGGGATGGACATCGCCAATGACATTTCCAAATCACTGGCTAAGGCGTCTATTGCGATCAAATTGGATGGTGAATTAAGTGATCTTTCCTTGCCGATAGAACAAGACACATCGATTGAAATCGTTAAGCGTGACCATGAGGACGCTTTAGAGATGATCCGTCATGATGCGGCACATGTTATGGCCGAGGCAGTGCAGACATTATTTCCGGGAACTCAGGTTACTATTGGTCCGTCTATTGAAAATGGATTCTATTATGACTTTGCACGAAACGAGCCATTTTCTTCGGAAGATTTGCCCGCGATTGAAAAGCAAATGCGCAAGATTATTGAGCGCGGCGATAAATTTGAGCGTGAGGTATGGGATAGAGATCAGGCCATCAAATATTTCAAAGATAAAGGTGAAATGTATAAGGCTGAATTAATTGAGGATTTACCTGAGGGGGAGGATATTAAAATCTATCGCCAAGGGGAATGGCTCGATTTGTGCCGTGGGCCGCATATGCCTTCAACAAGACAAGTGGGTAATGCCTTTAAGCTTTTGAAGGTTGCCGGAGCGTATTGGCGCGGCGATTCCAATAATGCGATGCTTACCCGTATTTACGGCACAGCATGGCGTGATGAAAAAGAACTCAAAGCTTATCTACATCAAATTGAAGAAGCAGAAAAGCGTGATCACCGTAAATTAGGCCGCGAGATGGAATTATTCCACCTGCAAGAAGAGGCGCAGGGCTCTGTATTCTGGCATCCTAAAGGTTTCACTATTTATAATCAGCTTGAGCGCTACATCCGCCGTCGTCTTGATGCATCAGGATATAACGAAGTTAAAACGCCGCAACTGATGCATCAGAAATTCTGGGTACAATCGGGGCATTGGGGTAAATACCGTGAAAATATGTTCGCTGTCCCTGATGTTGTGCCAAATACTGAAGAAGACGGACCGGTTTTCAAAGAAGAGCCGAAAGAGTTTTTGGCGATTAAGCCAATGAATTGTCCTGCGCATGTGCAGATATTCAATCAGGGAACAAAGTCGTATCGTGACTTGCCTATCAGGCTCGCTGAGTTTGGGTGCTGTCACAGAAACGAAGCACATGGCGCGTTGCATGGACTGATGCGTGTACGTCAATTTAATGTTGATGATGCGCATATTTTCTGTACAGAGGAGCAGGTCACGCAGGAAAGTATAGATTTTTGTAATCTTCTATACGCTGTTTATTCTGACCTTGGTTTTGACGATGTGAAGGTTATCCTTGCCCTGCGTCCTGATAATCGCGCCGGCACCGATGAGATATGGGACAAGGCCGAAGAAGGTTTGCGTCAGGCATTAATTGCGGCCGATATTGAATTTGAAGAAGCCGAGAATGAAGGCGCATTTTATGGCCCTAAAATCGAATATCACGTACGTGATGCGATTGGCCGTAGTTGGCAGTGCGGAACGTTGCAGCTTGATTTTGTTTTGCCGGAACGTCTGGATGCAAACTATATCGGTGCAGACGGTGAGAAGCACCGCCCCGTTATGCTTCACCGTGCGATTTTAGGCTCGCTGGAGCGTTTCCTCGGCATTATGATCGAGAGTTATGGCGGCAAGCTTCCGATGTGGCTTGCGCCGACACAATGTGTTGTGGCGACGATTACAGGTAAAGCAGATGATTACGCCATTGAAGTGCATAAACAGCTTGTCGATGCAGGTGTGCGCGCAGAACTTGATATCCGCAATGAAAAGATCAATTACAAGGTGCGTGAACATTCTGTGAAGAAGGTTCCGGCTCTGTTTGTTGTTGGTGCGCGCGAAGCGGAAGAGAAGACTGTAGCGATTAGGCGCATGGATTCTAAAGCTCAAGATGTTGTGCCGATGGATCAGGCCATTCAAGACCTAACGCATGAATGTCAGCCGCCGTTTTAGCCTCCTCAATATGATGAAGAACCGTGTTTTGATCACCAAGATTTTTGATGATTTCTTGACGTGTTTCCTTTGGTATTTCGACAAAATCCAAACTTTTGCCTTCACCGATTGTTTCTATTCCGAAGAAAGCAATAGGTGTTTCGGATAATTCCTTAAGTGAGAGCTGATAAACCGCGCGACCACCCATCATATTTTTGAAAAAATCATCAATCTCAACTGCGCGATGATATGCATCAATCATTTCTTGTTCGGTGATGTTAGCATCTGCGTTACTCAACCCAGATGTGAAATCGAGGCGTTCTTGCCCCAGGGCAAGTGCAGAATCCAATGAGGCCACAGGTGCGGGCTTTTCGAAGTCTTCATGCCCTGCGGGGTTAAATCGTCTCGTTCCAACGATTAGGTGCATGACGCGTGCTTGGGCGTTTCTGGAGGCATCTAGCTTTTGATTAATATCACCGTTATAGGGTTCACGTAGAAGGGTTTGCTCTACGACACCGGCCAAAGCCTCTCCGCGTGGCGTGGAGTCATGTGCTAAGGCCGTAATGTGCATGGCATCATGGAAGTCATTGCGCAGTTCCGGGTCTTTAATATCATTGAGATCATGGACACCGATAAAATGTGCAATCGCCTGTCCCATAGTGTAATTCGTATCGACGTCTGCATCTTCGCATGCTTGTTTTGAACGTGTGGTATTGGTCACGTTTTCACGCAACTGTATGTTCAATTTATCTATGTAACTCAGATCTGACATATTCGATTTTTAACATAAAGAAAATTTAGGAGCAATTAATCATTATTCAGCCAAATAAGACGTATATTTCTTAGGCAGGGGTGACGGAAAGGCTTGCAGATAAAGGAAAAGCCCCGTATTAATGTTTTTCTAAGCAATTTTGTTTTAATATACTTGCTCAACCACAAAAAGGAGAAGCAACAATTTCTAGACCACAAAGACCAATGCCCAGAAAAGATGCTGGGCCTCGTACGAATTCTGACATTACAGCTCCGAAAGTTCGTCTTGTAGACGCAGAGGGTGAAATGAAAGGTGTTGTTGACTTAGAGACAGCGCTATCAATGGCAGAAGAGGAAGGACTAGATCTGGTTGAATTGTCTCCTAATGCGGAGCCTCCGGTTTGTAAGATTCTCGATTACGGGAAGTACAAATACGAACAGCAGAAAAAAGCCAACGAAGCTCGTAAAAAGCAAAAAACAGTCGATGTGAAAGAGGTTAAGATGAGCCCACGCATCGAAAAGAATGACTATGATGTCAAAATGCGCAATGCGACACGATTTTTGGAAAAAGGTGACAAGGTTAAAGTCTCTATGCGTTTTCGTGGTCGTGAGATGGCGCACCAAGATATCGGCAGAGATCTTTTTAAAAAAATGCAAGAAGAGTTGGATGAATTAGCAACCGTTGAATTAGCGCCAAAATTCGAAGGACGTCAGATGATTATGATATTGGCGCCCAGAGCGTAATATTCATCAAAGTAATCAGAATTTCAAAAGGGAGCATTCATTTGGATGCTCTTTTTCTTATGGATTTTGTCTATCTAGGCATAGGGCTTGCTTTTTTAGGGATGATACCGTATTTGTAATGCCTAATTTTCAAAAATTCGAACAAGGTTAGGGAACGTCATGATTGTCGATATTATCGCAGGTATAGTTATGCTCGCATCTGTCATTATTGCGATTTTACGTGGGTTTATACGTGAAGTTCTGACAATCTTAGGTCTTATCGGTGGTGCTATTGCAGCCTATATCGGGGGGCCGATGCTGGCACCTGTTGTAAGAGGATGGCTTGGCGTTACCGAAGGGGATGAAAACCCTGAGGAACTGCTTGGTGTTATACCATACCCACTTCTGGGTGATATTCTTGGTTATGCTATTATCTTTGTCGTTTTTGTTATTTTACTGTCTGTTCTTAGTCATTTCCTTGCCGAATCGGTGAAAAATCTAGGTTTAGGTGCCGTTGATCGTACGCTTGGAATGGTTTTTGGTGTTGTGCGTGGCGTATTATTCTTGGGCCTGCTGTACCTGCCAGTTTATTATTTGGTTGATAAAGATAAAATGTCTGAGTATCCGTGGTTAGAGAGCAGTAAGAGCCATGTGTACCTTGAAACAACATCGGCATGGATTGCTACAACGTTTATCCCGACCCCTGAAGGTGGAGAGACAGGCGAAGAAGGCGGCAGCATGGAAGCCATGAATGAAGCACGTAAAAAGCTGGAAGATTTGAATCTTTTGCAGAAAGATGAAAATGCAAAAGATCAGAGCACAGCGCCTGAAAATAAAGAAGGTTATACTGATGAGTTTAGGACCAAGATGGATAAACTTATTGAAGATGCAACATCTGGTGAGAGTGACGACAAGAAGTCAGGTTATAACGAGTAATATTCTTGCTTTAAGCGTTACTGTATAGGTCAACGCATTGGCCTTCGCCGTCACCATTCTTTTGATTTTTGGACGAATCGTTGCGCGCAGTTTCCAGTTTCTTGAAATAGATCTCGTTGATGTCGCCAGTGACATATTTTCCATCAAAGACGGAGCAATCAAATGCGCGGCTTCCTTCTGCCTCGTCACTTGGTGTCGCTGCCTTGATAAGGTCTTTTAGGTCTTGGTAAATAAGCCAGTCCGCGCCTATTTCTTCTCTGATTTGCTCTTCGGTTTTTTCGTAGGCAACAAGCTCTGATTTCACCGCCATATCAATGCCATAAACATTGGGATAGCAAATAGGCGGCGCAGCAGAGGCAAAATAAACGTTCTTTGCACCTGCTTCACGTGCCATTTCAATAATTTTACGCGATGTCGTGCCGCGCACGATTGAATCATCAACAAGCAACACATTTTTATCCTGAAACTCCAGAGAGATAGGATTTAACTTTTGTTTGACTGATTTTTCTCGCTCGGCTTGCCCCGGCATAATAAAGGTACGCCCGACATAGCGGTTTTTAACGAACCCTTCGCGGAATTTCAGTTTCATCCGGTATGCCAGTTCCATGGCACAAGGGCGGCTAGATTCGGGAATCGGAATGACAACGTCGATATCATGATCAGGGATTTCACGCATGATTTTATTGGCGAGATATTCACCCATCCGCACGCGTGCCTTATACACCAAACTGCCATCTAACATTGAATCAGGCCGTGCAAAATAAACATGCTCAAAGATACATGGTGTGTGCTCGCGTGAGCCGTCACAGACTTTACTGTGTAGGTTTCCTTCATGGTCGATGAAGATGACCTCACCAGGCTTTACATCACGCTCTACCGTGAACCCTAAAGCATCTAAAGCTACGCTTTCTGAGGCAATCATATATTCTGTTACGCCTTCTTCTGACTTTCTTGAACCGTAAATGAGCGGACGAATGCCGTGTGGGTCACGGAAGGCAAACATCCCGTAGCCTGAGATCATACCAACTACAGCGTACGCCCCACGACAACGTTGATATAGTTTCTCCATTGCGGTGAAGATGTCTTCTGGTTGTGGATTGTGCTTGCCGAGTATCTGAAGCTCATGCGCAATGATGTTGAGTAAAACTTCAGAGTCGGAATTGGTGTTGACGTGACGTAAATCCGTTTTGAATAATTCTTTGGCCAGTTCATCTTGGTTTGTCAGATTACCGTTATGTCCTAAAACAATACCGTATGGCGAGTTCACATAGAGGGGTTGCGATTCGGCGGAGCTTGCCGTGCCGGCGGTGGGGTAGCGCACATGAGCGATCCCGATATTTCCGCGCAGATGCGTCATGTGATCAACTGTAAATATGTCACGTACCATGCCATTATTTTTGCGTAAGAAGAACTTGCCGTTATCTTCAGTGACAATGCCTGCCGCGTCTTGTCCGCGATGTTGCAATACGGCCAAGGCATCGTAAAGATCTTGATTAACGGGGGATTGGGAGAAAATTCCGACTATGCCGCACATATGCTCATATCTTTCTTTATGCAAAATGCATGATTGATGTGAGTTCACAAAATATGGGTAAACGGCACTTTTTTCAAGCAAATTATAGCCATAGGCTTATCAGCGTTGGGATAAAGAAAAAGTGCTGCGTTTCGGCAGCACTTTAAATGATTATTTATGCGCAAAATGGGATTTAAGCAGCTTTGCTTTTTGACGCTGTTTTTGGAGACTTTGACTGGTTCGCAGCATTCTGCGTCATCTCAATTGTACGTGTCGGGAATGGAATTGAAATACCATCTTTGTCCAAAGCTTCTTTTACGGTTTTCATCGTATCGATTTTAAGACCCCAGACATCTGACGTGTTTGACCAGATGCGTAAAGTTACATTCACTGAAAAATCTCCAAGACTGGTCACCATGATTTGTGGTTGCTTGTCTTTGGTTTGAAGAATGCGCTCTTCTTTTTTGATAGCCTTTTCAATGGTTTTGAAAGCTTTGTTGATATCATCATCATAGCTTATGCCGAAAATAATATCCTGACGACGCGTTTTGTTACGAGAGAAGTTTTCAATTTCTGTGTTCCATAATTTACTATTGGGAACGAAGATATAGACGTTTTCTGTTGTCGAAAGTTCTGTCACAAATAAACCGAGAGATTTGACAGTACCTTTGATTGATCCACATGTGACAAAGTCACCTACGTTGAACGGGCGTAAAATTAAAAGCATAACGCCTGCGGCGACGTTGCTGAGCGTTCCTTGAAGTGCAAGACCAATCGCAAGACCAGCAGCACCAATAACAGTCAACAAGCTTGCTGTTTCGACACCGAACTGTGTTAAAACCATAACAAGGGAAACAACAAAAATCGCGTATTTCGCCATTCCGCCCAGGAATGTTTTAAGTGTGTCATCCAGTTTTTTAATTTTTTGAATTGTGCCTTTGGCTTGATTACCCAAAACCCAACCAGCAACTAAAATTGCGCCTGCAATTATCACATCCATTGCAATGGCCATAAAATCCATATCCATAATATTTCTCCCTTTTTTAATCTTTCTATCGCGCAGATTATTAGACGAATTGCGGGTTTCACGCAAGGGAAACACCAAAGATTTCAAAATTCTGGCACAATTAGACCGTAATTTATGAATATAATGAAGTAAGTGCGAATGACAATGAAGTGAGCAAGCATATATTAGGTTGAAACTCTGATTGAAATGCAGGAGTGTACATAGATGTTCACGAAACAAGAATTTAAACAAAATTTACTTGGCTGTTTTGAAATATTCCTATTTATGCCAAAGGGGCTTGATCGTTTTGATGTCACGCCCGCAAAGGCCATTAAATCTTTTCTTATACCGCTGGCGTTCTTGCCATTGATATTGGCGGTTATCGTTGGTTTGAGCGAGGAGTTCTCCCCGAGTTTAGTGATATTTCTTAATGTGCTTCGTATTACTTTTTCTGCATTGTTGTTTCTGGCAGCGGTCTATTTCCTGACTAAGCAATTTGATCGACATGATAAATTCTACAAATTTTTGATGGTTTCCAATTGGCTTAATATCAACGGTCTTATTCTTGCAAGTCCTATATTGATTGGGATGGCCATGGGGCAAGCTGCAGAAACATTCGAAGTGTACGCGGTGTTCATTGAAATTGTCGGGTATGTCTACAGCGCCTTTGTGATCACACACTGCTTTCGCTTGCCATGGGAGCTTGGCGGCTTTATCGCTATCGTTGGACTTGCCATCAATGAAAATTTATTTGAACTATCAAATTACGCGCGGGACATGCTTGCCGTTGCAGTTTAGCTATTCACGTATGGGTTTTTACTTGCTCGTATCATCAGCCTAATAGGTGTGCCTTGAATATCAAAGTCACGGCGCAATCCGTTAGTAATATAACGTTTGTATGAGTCAGGTAGTTCTTTCGGTCTTGAAACCCACAGGGCAAATGTAGGCGGGCGCGTTTTTATCTGTGTCATGTATTTCAAACGATTATGGCGGCCCTGCACCAAGGGGGCGGGGTTTTGACTTTCCATGCGATCCAACCACCTGTTTAAGGCACCTGTGGAAACGCGTTTGTTCCATGTTTCGTACGTTTGCAGAGCCTTATAAAATAACTTGTCGATGTTCTTACCATTCTTGGCAGAAATAGTTGCAAATTGAACGCCTTTGACCTGTGCCAATGAATGAGACAATTTGTGTTTAATGTCTTCCAAAAGCTCTGAGCGATCTTTTTTGATGGCATCCCATTTATTGACGGCGATCACCAGTGCGCGCCCTTCGTCGATAACATGCTGCGCGATTTGAATATCCTGCTTTTCAAGGATCATATTACCATCCATGACCAGAATAACGATCTGTGCGAGTCTAATGGCACGGAATGAATCTTCGGTCGACATCCGTTCTATCTGATTTACCACTTTTGATTTTCGGCGCAGACCCGCCGTATCAACCAGTGTGAATTTTCGTCCTTCATACGACCAGTCCACCGCTATGGCATCGCGTGTGATGCCTGCCTCAGGCCCGGTCATCACACGTTGTTCTTCGACAATTGCGTTCAACAAGGTGGATTTTCCGACATTGGGGCGGCCGACAATGGCAATTTTAATAGGCTTTTCCGGATCATCATCTTCTTGCTCAAAGACAAAGTCTTCCAAGCCTTCAATATCATCGAGATCCGGGAATTGTTCTACGCCATCGCTATGTGTATCGTCTTCCGTTTCTTCCTCGGGAAAATATGGGCGCAACGTATCGAATAGATCGTCAAAGCCAACAGCATGCTCGGCTGACATCACGACGGGATCACCAAAGCCAAGTCCATACGACTCGCCTATACCACTTTGGGTGTTTTTTTGATTTTCACATTTATTGACGACCAGAATAATAGGTTTCTTCTGTTTGCGAAGGAATGCTGCAAAATGTTCATCGGCGGGAGTTACACCTTCGCGCCCATCAATGACAAATATAATGGCATTAGCGCGCTCTAAGGCGAATTCAGTTTGTTGGCGCATGCGGCCTTGAATAGATTCATCGAAGGCTTCTTCTAGGCCAGCTGTGTCAATGATCGTCAACGCTTGCCCGAAAAGATCGCCTTCTGCCTCACGCCAGTCGCGGGTAACACCAGGCGTGTCATCGACAATGGCGAGCCTTTTACCTGCCAATTTATTGAACAGAGTAGATTTTCCGACGTTGGGGCGGCCTATGATTGCTACTTTAAGCATGTTTAATCCTAAAAATCTTTTGTCACAGCCTTCCTCATATATACAATTGAAGGCGTTTTGCGTGATGATGTATCACAGATTTTACTGATATGCTATTAAAGTTCCATCATCAGAAAGCAGGTAGAGCTTATTTTTAGAGATCAGCGGAGCGATATGTACGTCCTTTTTGATCTTTGACTGGCGTATTATATCCCCATTATGTGGGTTAACTTCAGCCAACATACCATGAGAACTCGCGAGGATAAGGCGGCTTGATGCTAAAACAGGCGCTGTCCATTGAACAGGATCTTCTTTATCTTCCTCATCTTCAAAACGTGGAAGTTCCGTAATCCAGAAAATTGCACCATCCAGTAGACTAAGGCCAATTAACTGGTTGTCTGATGATAAAACGAACAAATTGTTGCCTACGATCCACGGCGTTTGAGAACCGCCAATATCTCTTTGCCAGATGCGTGTGCCTGTGCGCTCATCAATGGCGACAAGTTTACCGCCAAAGCTCATGGCTACGACGACACCTTGGTCTAGGATTGGCATTGCAGTGATATCAGACATGCTTTCTAAACCACCACCAAAACGGCGTACGTTAGATAGGTTGTCTGACCATGCAACTGAACCGTTTTCAACGCGTAATGCAGTCACTTCACCTGAAGAAAATACAGGCACAACAATATCTTTATTTGCTGCTGGGCTTGCGGCGCCAAATAAGCCGGCTGATTCACCTATGCCACGATATTCCCACAAACTTGAACCATCTTTTTCATCAAGTGCGACGAGGCGACTATCGATTGTTGAGATGTAAACACGTCCTGAAAGAATTGTCGGTGCAGCTCTGGATGGTGATGGTAAGGTTTTGCGCCACAAGGTTTCACCACTTTCAGGTGATAGTGCAAGCACTTCGTCATACCCATTGGTTACGAAAAGAACTTTATGCGCAAAAGCGAGGCCGCCACCGATGACCGGGTCATCTTCATCTTTGCTTTTAACGTTGACGCTCCATAATTTTTTACCTGTCGAGGCATCCAAAGCAGAGACTTTGTTTTTGGTATCAAGCGTAAAAATTCTGTCGTCTGCGACTACGGGCTGAGCCGTTAATGGTAATTCATCCGTACTGCCGCGGCCAATGTTGGTAGACCAAATACGTTGTAATTCATCACCAGATAAGGACAGGTTTTGCATAGAATGGTTCGGGTATCCACCAGCCTGAGGCCATGCCTTATTTTGCCATGCGGTAGGGAATGCGAATTGCTCACCGACTTGTAATGGTGTGTCTGCCGTCAGACTTTTTTGAAGTTGCAAGACTGAAATACGATCACCTTCTAATATCCGTTGCTCCTCTTTGCTGTCGAATATTCCTGTGACTTTAGAGCATCCTGTTAATGACATTAGGCACAATACGAAGAGTATCGGTTTGTTTTTAACCATCCTGGTTTCCTTATCTTTTGGCGTGTTTTTTAAGATATTATTTTTTTGAACTTTCTTTGGCAGCGTAAAGAATATCAAGAGACTTTGCCTTTTGTTTTAGGCTCTCTGCCACCATAGATGTATCAAGAATGACTTTAAGGTTTTGACGGGCGGCGGCGTAGTTTTGCGCTTTGTTGGCTTCAAGAACGGCCAATTCAAAATGCGCATGAAAGCGCCATGGATTGTTTTGGTCCGTAGTTAGGGACTTATAACGGGTTCGTTTTTGGTCCATCGTTAAATCTTGATCAAGATTAGCCACCATGTATTTTGCAATGTAGGCTGCTAAAGGGTCAATGTTGTTATCGGCTTCAATTTTTTTATAAATTTCCAACGCCTTCGTAGGATCGTTTTGTTCCATGGCCATGCCGGCTGCGTGAAGTTCTGCAAGGCTACGTAGATTGTCTTGAAGCTCAGGCGCAACAGCCATGATTTCTGCAGGCGATTTGTCATTCTTTTGGGTAGCATCTAGGTAAAGATTGGTTTGCTTGATATTTTGCGCGTCTTTCCATGCCTTGTATCCTTCAACTGAGGCTGTGCCCAGTATAATCATGGCGATAAAACCAATTAAAAAGCCGCCGTATTTTTGCCAGAGCTTTTCAATACGCTCTTGCTTCATGGCTTCATCGACTTCGATCACAAGATCCGACATGCTGTTTTTTCCTTCTTAAAAAAATATGCGCCTATTGTAATCAAAAATTTCGTTGATGCTAGGGCTTATTTCCACTTAATTGAGCATCCCATGGATGGTGTTTGCGTTGCAGATACTAAGCCCGTTTCCTTAATCTCTATCATCGCGTTCAACAGTTCCGGCACAGTGTTCTCATCGGCAGGCTTATTCGCGGCGCTGTCTAATCTACCTCTGTATTGCAAGACGCCGTCTTTATCAAAGCCAAAAATATCAGGCGTACATACTGCGTCGTAGGCTTTTGCAATATCTTGGGTTTCATCAATTAGGTAAGGGAACGAAAAATTATGCTTTTCAGAAAAAAGTTTCATATTCTCAAAAGAATCCGCAGGATAGTTCTCTGTGTCATTGGCCATGATTGCGACTGTTTTTATACCGTGCTCCGCCAATTTATTTGATGTGGCGACGATCCGATCAATAACGGCAATAACGTAGGGGCAATGGTTACATATAAACATAATCACTGTGCCATTCTCACCTTTGCACGCGTTTAAAGTATGCATTTGGCCATCAACACCTTTAAGCGTGAAATCAGGCGCGTTAAATTCTTCTTGTCTCTCAGGTGTGTGTAATAAAGCCATCTTTCTTCCTTTTTTTCGTGCTTTTTGGTACTATAACCTATGACATTTGAAGTAATCCACAATACGGCGTTTGTCCAGCCTGCCGGATTTTCTCAGCAACAATTCAGAAAGCTTGATCAGCTTTACTGTGAATGCGCAACGCACAAAACGCTTACCTACCGTACGGTTGAATGTGATTTTGATGAGGGGGTTGCCAGTTACACCTATTTTAAATCTTCAAATCAAGCTGCTTATCTGCAATTCGTGATCAGAAAAGTTGGGCCGCGCACAACCATGTTCGAGGTTTATAAGCAGGGAAAAGGCAGAATCGCCAAAAGCGGCGTATTTGATCGTGCCTATGATAAATTATGTAACGAAGTCGATCTTTTGAACGAAGCTGTTAAAAATTAATCAACATCATGATTTATTTTACTTTTTCGGGATGTTTCTTTTATATTTTCCTGTAATATGGCTCTGATATTAGATTCTTGGGATGCTTTTTATGAATAAATCTTTTTTGAAAACACGCATTTGTGCACTTTCTTTGCTTCTAGGCTCTTTTACATTACCTGCCTACGCGGGTTATGAAAAGAATTACATTGGAGAAATGGAAACATACGAGGCTGTGTATGAAGACACATTGGTGCATCTTGCTCGTAAACACGGTTTAGGGTTTGTTGAGGTGCGCGCCGCGAACCCCAAGCTTGATCCTTGGATACCGGGCGAAGGCGCGGAAGTCATTTTGCCTAAGAAGCATTTATTGCCCGATGCGCCGCGTACAGGTTTGGTGATCAATTTACCTGAAATGCGCGTCTATGCGTTCGTTAATGGTGACGAAGCGCCATATTCTTATCCGCTTGGCATCGGCCGTGAGGGGTTAAATACACCTATTGGGAAAACATCAATCGTTCGTAAAAAAGAGGGGCCTACATGGCGTCCTACGCCGCGTATGCGTAGAGAAGATCCTGATCTTCCTGCTGTTGTTCCGCCGGGGCCTGAAAACCCATTAGGATCGCACGCGCTTTATTTCGGTTGGCCGACTTATGCTATGCATGGCACGAACCGCCCGTTTGGTATCGGGCGCAGGGTCAGTAGTGGTTGTATCCGTATGTATCCCGAAGATATCAAAAAGTTCTTCGAACAAATTCCTGTAGGGACAAAGGTGAATGTAATTAATCAGCCTATCAAAGTTTCGTGGATTGATAATGAACTGTATTTGGAAGCGCATCCGGATATGGAGCAAGCCATTAAAATGGAAGAAATGGGAATGGTTGAACAACAGAAATTTACTGATGAAGACATGGCTCTTATTATTGATAAGGCAGGGCGCTATGGAGATCGTTTAAACTGGCCTAAGGTTCGGAATGCCTTAAGAGAGCGCACAGGCTATCCGGTGCGGATAGCGCGTTACTTTGATGAAACATCTGATACGGAAAACGATGATGACGATCAGGCGAATGAAGATTTAATTATTCCTCAACAAAAGCCTGATGTGACCGCAATTAAGACTGAGCCAAATGTAATTGTCGTCGAAGCTCTTCCCGGTGAGTAAAGCAATTTACTACATGAATTTTATAAGAAGAATAAGGCTATGGAGTGTTGGCATCACGATTGGTGCAAGCATAAACACATAGCGCCACTTTCCTTTCAGAAAGAAAATTGCAAAACTGAATAAGGCGCAAACAATCCATGTGATTGTCGGTTCAAAAACCATAACTGGAGCAGGGGTGTCGCCTGACATATTGCTGTAAAAACTGAGCGCGTCAAAATTTTCATTTTCAAAATCAATCAGATTGAATTTCAATGTTGCCAGATTATAAATGATTGCTGGCATTGTAAAACCAAGCCAGTTACAGAAGAAAAATAGAAAAAGTTTCTTAAAAGTTTTCATGATGTCTTTCGAAGTTTCTACCATATATAATAAAAAGACCGTCTCAAAGACAGTCTTTTTTTGAAATAATAAAATTTAAGAAAGAGCTTATTTAGTTTGTGCTCTTTGGAAAACTTTCTCAGCTGGTGCAACGCGTGTAGGTGTTGCGACAACAGGAGATGATTTAACCATACCTTTGTCATGAGTCGCTGTGCGCTCCATTGCGTATGGTGGTTCGTGATCTACATCACCCATTGATGTTGAATCACAAGCTGATAGAGCTAGTGTTGCGCCTAGTAGGCAAAATGTTGCAAATGATTTTTTCATTTTCATTCCTCGTTTAGTAAATCGTTTAAAATAACCTTTTGAAATTTTGCCACAATGACAAACTCATAAAATTCACAAGTATGACTCTTTATACAAAGTGGGTTGTTTTTCAAGTGATTTTTGATTTTTTTGTCACAGTTTTCGGTATTGATGCAAATATGTAACACTTTATGTTAATTATTCTCATTCAGGGCGGCGTGTTCAAAATAAGCGTCTATACCTGATCGAATCGCTCGCGCGATTTTTTGTTGATGTCCTTTTTGTTTCAAGAGGTTGGCTTCCTGTTTGTTGGACATGAATCCTGTCTCAACAAGGATAGAGGGGATGTCGGGCGCTTTCAAAACTGCAAAGCCTGCATAACGGTGAGGGTTTTGAAGTGTTCTGATGCCATTACTTTTTAGTTTTGTAACAAGTGTATTGGCAAAAAACTTTGATTGATTCATTGTTTCATTCATTAGAAAGTCACCAAGGATAAAGGCTACTTGTTTGTCTTCAACATCCAGGCCAACGCCGCCAATCAGGTCTGCCTGATTTTCTTTTTTAGCAAGAGCCGCGGTTTGCGCATCAGATGATTTTTTTGAAATCGTGTAAATGGATGTTCCGCGTACGCTTCTTTTTTGGATAGAATCTGCATGGAGGGAAATAAATAAGTCACCGTTATGTTTGCGGGCAAACTTTACACGATCCTTCAATTTTATAAAAACGTCCTTTTCACGCGTCAGGAGCACGCGGTATTGACCGCTTGCTTGTAATTCTTTACGCAGTTCCTTTGCGATGCTCAATACTACGTGTTTTTCATAGGCTTTGTTGTGACCGACTGCACCGGGGTCTGCACCGCCATGGCCGGGATCAATGATAATCAATGGTTTTCTTACGGCTTTTTTCTGAATGGCCTTTTGATCTGGGCGGGCGGTATTGGGCGGTGGTATCGGGATGCCATTTGCAATTTTTGTGGGATTAAAAGGAATGTTGGTGTGTGCATAATCTTCCGTTTTTAAAGTGCCGTGTATTGTGGCCTTTTTGGCTGCGAATGTGACGGCATCTACGGCTGCGTAGTCAATAACAAGTCTGTTAGGACGGTCTTCATTGCGTGGTAGGAAGAATGCCCCTTGAATGGCAACAGGCTGTACTAGATCAAAGACAATGCGCGATATGCCGTCTTTTAACTTCCCTTGGCGGACGCTTGTGACAAACACACTGGAGGGGTATTCGGTTTTGCCGGCATGCCAAGTGAAATTCGGAAGGTCTATGACAATACGATATGGGGAACTGAGCGCAAAAACCCTGAAATCTGATATTTGATCCATATCGACAACAAGGCGCACTTTGTCAGGGTGCTTGCCGAAGCGTACCGAATTAATCTCAAGCGCACTTGCTTGCGTTGTCCAGAACGCAAGGCATAAGAATATGCAAACCCATAGGGCATTTCGTTTATGAGTGAATGACAAGGCGAATGCTCGACCGTTAGTGAACTCTACTTAGAATTTATAACATAGATATGCGAAAATAAGAAAATCGTACATAGATTTGTCATATAAAGAGCGATTTATACATGGGTTTTAAGTGTTTTTTTATGTTGACCGAATGGGTGAAAATTCTTTCAAACATAAAAAACCACCATTGACCGCAATCGTGATTTCCCGCGGGAAGGAGCGTATGAGCGTGCCCGGTTCATGGTTATGTTGTTCCTTCCAGCCATTAAACGCGAAGACGGCTAATTTTTGATTTTGACCAAAACGGTTGGTCACATTGGCGAAAACCCCGTACCTGCCGAAGGCGCGCCCTTTCTTGAGCAACGTTTCAACAGGATCGTTCCAATGCAATGTACGAAAAACGGTATCAGGCTCATTGTAATATGTTGCATCTTTGGGGTTTTGAGGTTTTGCCTCTTTCCAGTAAGTCTCTATGTTATTAACCACTTCCGAGGCGCTTGCAGGCATGTTGACGGAGATACGCGCCGCAAGTGTTTCAATGTCTGTGGTGTCATCAAGGGGGGTGGCTTTTTGGAACAAAATGTCCCCTGCGTCATAATCCTGCGTCAATTTATGGATCGTAAAGCCTGCTGCTTCGGGTTCATCCATAATCACGTAAGGTTGAGGCATAATACCGCGGGCGCGTGGTAAAAGAGTGGGGTGGATGTTCAGTCCATACGCCTTGTTCTCGTCAATTGGCGGTATTTTATAAGGATAGCCCGATGATAAAAAGAGTTCGCATCCTTTATCGATTAACGTGGTGATATTATCATCGGTAATTCTACCTTGGGTGATCGGTATGTTTTGTTGCGCGCAAAGGGCTTTTATTTCCTTGTTATAGGAATAATGATTGTCGCATTTAAACGTGAATACTTGAACGGCTTCGTGGCCATCATCCATAAGGCGTTGCATGACATCAAGCGTGTGATCGTAACCAAAAAAACAAAATTTCATGGCTGCAGTTTGTCAGTATGGAGGGGGAGGGATCAAGTCCAAAAGTAGTGAAATGAAATGTTAATCATCGAAAGCACCGAGCAATTCATCAAATAGCTCTCCGGCGACTTCAACAGTTTTCAAATTTGCCTTGTATGATATTTCGGCAATTTTTAAATTCACGACTTCTTCGGCTAAATTAACATTTGGCACGCCAATAATACCGTTTTCATCGGCAAAGGGTGAATTGGCATCAAAGGCAGGCACGAAGGCCGGATCTTTTGGAACAAAGCTTGTTTCAACACCTCCGGCTTCACCCAGAGCCTTGGATTGCGCAGTGATTGGCGTATAAGGCGCATTGTTTTTATCTGCCAGTGAGCCTACTGTATTGAGATTGGCAATGTTAGATGCGCTCGCATTTAACCGCAGCGATGCAGAATTTAAGCCTGTTAATGCTATTCCAATGGCATTTATCATCATTTTAATATACCATATTGGTGGTTAAAATGTTATTTATAAGAATGAGTTAGTTTTATTAAGGAATTATCATAATGCGTTTTCTAAGTTTTCTTCTGCTTTTCACTGTTGCTGTAACAGGCTTTGCGCAGCTATCACACGCCGACAAGGCGACCCATTGGAGCTATATATACCATGATGGATATAAGCATAATTTTGAGCCTTATATGGGAGAGCAGGTACTAAAACAGCGTTCGACTTGGGATAACGACACATGGACGCCGGAAGATTGGATTGATAATCCGGGTGATGAAAAAATTATATTGCGTGACTTTTATGCGATTGGTCTTTTGAAGAAACAGTTTGTGGATGATGGTATTCCTGTTCTTCGTGTAGGTGAAAAATTTGTTCAACTTTCAGGATTTGATCAAAGACGCGTTCTAGAATTCATCGATTATGTATTTGAAATTACGACCTCTGAAGAAAACGGCATGTTCTATGTCTATTATGAAAAAGATGATAACGATCCGTTGGGCTTGTACAATAAGCACGGTTTTCAAAACTACTAAGATTAAAAACCGATAAGTAATTATGATTCTGTGTGCTGCTCTCGGTACACAGAATTTTTTATTTGCACTCATGTGCACTTTCTGGCGCTGGAGGATCTGATTTTGTTCGTGCTTCACGATAGAGGATGAAAATATTGCTGGCGATGATCATCGTTGCGCCTATGATTACATTAACACTTGGCACTTTATCCCAGAACAGATAATCAAAAATCATGGTCCAGATAATCATGCTATACATAATCGGCGCTATGATGGATGCTTCACCGAGACGAAAACTTTGGGTTTTTGCCAGCAAAGATAATAACCCCGTTGTGCCAAGACCGATAATAATCCATAGCGCATCCAATGAAAAACTGTTGGGTTGTATTTCTGCGAGGGGCCAATGTAACCCTGTGGTGATTGTTCCAAATAAAACAAAGTAAAAAACGGTGGTCATGGAATTCTCGGTAGAGCCAAGCCAGCGCAGGCATGCATCAACACAGCCTGATGAAAACCCCCAACCTAATCCGATTAAAATACCCATTAAGGGTAAGTTTGAAACATCGGACATCGGGTTGGCGACAATGATAACACCGGTAAACCCAAATAAAACCGCGCCAAGTCGGTAGGCACCGACATCTTCTTTCAAAACAGCATAGGAAATAAGTACAGTGAATAACGGAGATGTGAATAGTAAAACCGTTGTTTCCGCCAAGGGCATTATTGATAAGGCCCATGCGCCTAAGACAATGCCGACTGTCCCTATCGCACTTCTGAAGGCATGTGCCCAAGGCCTTTGTGTTTTAAGTAAAATAAGCTTCCCCGCGAACACGAGCCATAATGTGAGTGCCGCTAGCGAAAAAATATTTCGAAAAAACGTAACCTCAACTGGCCCAAAATAAGTCGCGAGTAGCTTTGCAAATAGGCTCATTCCCGCAAGCATGAATGCATTTATTGCGGCAAAAAATATACCCATAAGAAGTGGTGTGCGGCTCGGCATGTTCATGGATTTGCTTCCTTCACCTAACACATATCACAAGCTTGTGCTTCTACACGTATCGAATGCGCAAAAAAGCGTAATAAAACTGGGGGCATTTAATTTACGTAAAAGTTTTTATTTTTTATATGAATATGATAGCTTAAAAGGAAAAAACAGGGTGAAATATGGCGGATTCCGATCCTAAACCAAGTAAATATGCACATTTTGAGAATGTTGCGCCAAGAAATTTGGGCGATCTTTATGAACGTCATGCGGAGGTTGCGCGTGAAATTCATCAAGATACGCTAAGGCGTTTTACGGGTAATGATACGCTGACGGTTGATTTGGTACGCGAGAGCCCTGTTAGCCCGGAGCGGGAAACGCTTGATAAAATGGCGCAATATGAAGTTATGTCGGCCAGTTCTGAATTATCTCATGCCGGTATTGTTCAATCGGTCGGACCGGCGGACTTTGCGCGGGCAAAGATGTATAGGCAATATTTTGCGGATAATGAAATGCCGATTTTTGTAGGCGCAGCAGGGAACACAGGGGAATATCGTGATTACGACCTTCCGCGTGTAGCGGATTTTGCGCGGACAAGTTTGATTGTTGGAGAAGCCTCCTATAACGATCAAGGCAAGCCGTATGTGGAATCGCACAGCAGTGTCATTAACCCGACGCTTGTATCAGACAGCCCGTTTAACCGTGGCGAAAAGTACCAGTATTATAATCCATCTCCATCATTAGAGGGGCATGAGCACCTTATTACCAATTGGCTTGTCAGTCGTGAGCAAACCGCACGCGCGGATGCGTTTATGCTAAGTGATCCGGCTATGTCTTTTGATGCTGCCATGAATAAGGCCGCAATTGAAATTAATGAAAGTGATTATATTAATAGTGAGGTTGTACAGGCGCAGGTCGCGGATTTTATGGCATCGCCAGAGAAGTTACATGCCTTGGTTATGGCGGATATTATGAAAGACGGTACAGTCGATGCAAATGGCTTTACAACGGGTATAGACGGAACGTCTTTTGCTGCGCCAGAGCAGGCGGGCTATATCTCCGGTGCGCATTATGAACAAGAGCAAAGAGCGCAGGCAGGTAAACCAGCCCTAACGAAAGAAGAAATATCGTCCATCGCGAAAATGGCGACTGTTGATGTTGATCGTATCGAGGGCAGTGATGCCGTTATCGACCAATATAATAACTCGGCTGATTTTGATTTTTCGGTGCCGGCCGGACACGGCATGTTTCAACCTGAAATGTTTCGGAAATTATTAGACGAAGCTTACCTGCGTTTGGATAGGGATCCCCAAATTGATAGGCAGTCGGTGATATCTAATATGAGTGCGTCCATAGATTATAAAGTCGGTACAGGTTTGGTTGATTTAAATTCTGATTTACGGCCTGAACAAAATATCGTTGTTGATCGTACGCGCCTTGACTT
Source organism: uncultured Micavibrio sp. (assembly GCA_965263215.1). Taxonomy (GTDB): domain Bacteria; phylum Pseudomonadota; class Alphaproteobacteria; order Micavibrionales; family Micavibrionaceae; genus UBA1672. The sequence continues at coordinate 50,756 of OZ253663.1, read as the reverse complement.
TGACTTTTCTGTTCATGGTATGCCGTTCCCGGAGCATGTGGCATTGGTTAAGCCTGCAGAGGCCGGTATGGACGCGAAGCGCTTTGAAACAGGTGCAGGGGGGAACATATTCACGGGATGGGTTCGATATGAAAACGGTTTCGGTGAAACTGTAACGGCAGAAGACAATTGGAATGCCTATTTTCCGAACGGTGAAACGACAATGATCCGTGATATGGACGTGACTGTATATGGATATAATCAAGGTGGTTTGATGGATCAACTGATGGATTACGCCAAAACAATAGAGCCTAACTATCCGGTGGGATTGAATCAAAAACCTGAAGAACAACAACTTGATATTATCATGTATTCAGGATGGCCAAAGAACTAGGGAACGAAAATATTTATCGAGTTTTAATACACTGTGATACGATAAGCATAAATAAACGGGTTAAATAATATGGCAGAACCAGAGCCATCCAAATTTGCACATTTCGAGAGCGTCAAACATAACAGTTTGTATTCTCTCTATGGTCGTCACGCCGAAGTTGCGCGTGATATTCATCAAGATGCCTTGAGACGTTTTACCGGCAATGATGAGTTGACGGTTGATTTGGTGCGCGAAAGTCCGATTGTTCCCACATCTGAAGGAACATTAGACAGCCTTGAGCGTTATGACGTTGTTTCCGTAAGTTCCGGTGTTGGTTTAGGGGCAATTTTGCACGGCGATGGTATTGCCGGCAATGATTTGGTCAAGGCATACAGGGAAAAATTTGAAGAGTATGATATGCCGATTTACGTGGTTTCGGCAGGCAACGAAGGAAAAACCAGAGAATCCGCTATGCCTCGTGTTGCTGATTTTGCACGAAATAGTCTTGTCGTGGGGGAGGCGAACAATTCTGGTGCGCAGCCACTTGTTGAAGAACATAGCAGCAGAAATAATCCAACCCTGACATCGGACAGTCCTTTTAACCGCGGTGATAAGTACCAATATTATGATGTAAGCCCTTCACTGGAAGGCCATGAAAATCTTATCGAAAACTGGGTTATTCAAAATGAAATTAATGCTGAATTTGATCTTTTTAAGGAGCAAAATAAAGATCAAGAGGTTGATGATTATATGATCGGCGTCGCTTATAGAGCAATTAGCAGCGCTAAATATCAGCAATATACTGAAACAGACGAAGGTAAGGCTTGGGTTAAAGAGCAGGTGGATGGGTATTTGAAAAACCCTGAGACGTTACATTCCCAGATCATGGCGGAGTTCAGGGGGAACCATGATATTGATGAAAATGGTTATGTTACAGGTATAGATGGAACATCATTTTCTGCGCCCGAACAAGCGGGATATGTTTCCGGCGCGCTTTATGAACAAGAACAGCGTGAGGAACAAAACCTCCCTATTTTAACGAAAGACGAGATAACCACGCTAGCTAAAATGGCAACGCTTGATACGACTGCACGTGAGGGGATGGATGACCCTATGCATTCCTACACCAACGATGATGGTCATCAATTTGTCGTTGGTGGCGGTCATGGGGTGTTTAATCCTGATATGTTTAGGACATTGCTGGATGAGGCATACACAAAAATTGGAACTCAACCTGATATAGACAGGACATCGGTGACGACAACAATGAGCGTCGATATCCCCGAGGGACATAATGCAAATAATAGTGTGACATTGAAGTCTAATCTTCCGGAAGGGCAGGATATGGTCATAGACCGCATAAGACTTGATACGCAATTCACTGTTGATGGCCGCGTGCCACACTTTGCGGTCTTGGATATACCGGGGGATGACGAGCCGATGTTCACAGGATTGCAGGAATCAAACAGCTCTCTTGAATTTCTTGGTTGGTCGCGGATGGAGCATAAATTCGGTGAGACGTTACCCGGGGGACAAGATTGGAAAGTGCGTTTAGACAATGGTGGTGATGGTATTCTGCAAGAAGCGGGAGTAACAGTCTATGGCTATAATCAGGGCGGTCTTATGGATCAAATGATGGATTACAGCAAGGAATTAGCACTTAAGATGACACCCCAACCAGATGCCCCGACAGAGACGCCTGCGCCAGAACCTGAAGGCGGCGGTCATGAAATACCTATACCGGGCGGCCCACGCTAGAGGGTGTTTTTTTCTTATTACGATATTCACGATAAATGATGTAAAGCTGGGCGCATAATATAAGGGCGGCTCCTGCAAAGACGGATAAGAAATCTAAATCATACTTCCAGACATATAAATCCAGCATAATTGTCCATAACAAGGCGGAGTATGCAAAGGGTGTCACGACTGCCGCAGGTGCAAATTTATAGGCGTAAGACAGAAAAATTTGTGCACTACCGCCCGTAACGCCAATCAGGACAAAAATCCATATTTCGTCATACGCTATATATTGCCATACCCATGGCATAAACATGCCGGGAATCATCACGCCTGCGAGAATAAAATAAAACGTAATGGTTAGAGGAGATTCTGTTTTTAAACCACGAAGAACCGTGAACATTGAGGCATGCAAGCATGCGGCCATTAGGGCAAACAGAAGGCCCCACAGGCTTACTTCTCCGCTGGGTTGGGCAATGATAAGTACGCCGCACATGCCAATAAATACGGCTGTCCAACGATGAATACCTACTTGTTCTTTGAGAAAGACGAATGCCAAGACCGGCGTTAGAATAGATGAGGTGAAAAAGATAACTGTTGCGTAAGCCATGGGAAGCTGTGATAGGGCGGCAAAGGTGACGATTAAACTCACACCGCCCATAACCGCGCGAAAGCCAACCAGTTTTGGTTTTTTTGTATGAAAAAGATGTGTTTTTTTACTAAGGACGATGAACAGAAAGACTGGAATGACAACAATCAGATTTCGATAAAATGCAATCTCTGCCACATGATGCGTTTCCGAGAGAAATTTGGCGCATGCGCCCATTATGGCGAACAAAAAGTGCGCCATGACGCAGCACCCAATGGCAATAAAAATACGATCCTGCCCAGTTTCTTTGCTCATCTTTTATCTCAAAATAAAAAAGCCCTCATTGATGGAGGGCTTTTGTGAATACAGAGTCTACCTCTTAGGGGTTAGTTCTTATCTTTATCAACCAGTTTGTTGGCACCGATCCATGGCATCATGCCGCGTAATTTTGCACCTGTTTCTTCGATTGGGTGCTGTGCTTCGCGCTCACGGATTTCAACAAGCTTGGATAGGCCTTCTTTGTTACCGCCCATGAAGCCTTCCACGAACTTACCTGACTGAATGTCGGCAAGAATGCGTTTCATTTCTTCCTTGGTTTCTTTTGTAATCACACGCGGACCGGAAACATAGTCACCATATTCCGCTGTGTTGGAAATTGAGTAACGCATATTGGCAAGGCCGCCCTCATACATTAAATCAACGATCAGTTTTAATTCGTGAAGACATTCGAAATAGGCCATTTCAGGTGGATAGCCAGCTTCGGTTAGCACTTCATAGCCGCACTTAACAAGCTCAGACGCGCCGCCACAAAGAACGGCTTGTTCACCAAATAGATCAGTTTCACATTCGTCTTTAAACGTTGTCTCAATGATACCGGAGCGACCACCACCAACAGCAGAGGCGTATGACAACGCTAAGTCTTTGGCATTGCCGGATGCATCTTGCGCAACGGCGATCAAACATGGCACACCGCCACCTTTTTGGTATTCACCGCGGACTGTGTGGCCGGGGCCTTTAGGGGCAACCATGATAACATCAAGGTCTGCGCGGGGCTTAATCAAACCGAAATGAACGTTCAAGCCGTGAGCGAACATTAATGTCGCGCCTTCTTTTAAATTATCGACAAGTTCATCACGATAAATGTCTGCCTGATGTTCATCAGGAGTCAGCATCATGATTACGTCTGCTTCAGCGGCTGCTTTCGCAGGAGACATAACCTCAAAGCCTGCATTTTGTGCTTTTGGCGCGGATGATGATCCATCGCGTAAACCAATGATGACGGTCTCAACACCACTATCCTTGATGTTTTGTGCATGTGCATGACCCTGAGAGCCATAGCCGATGATGGCGACTTTTTTACCTTTGATTAAATCAAGATTACAGTCTTTGTCGTAATAAACATTCATAGATGTTTGGTTTGCAGGAATATCCTGTGCTGCGGTACTTTGTCCCATTATTAAAAACCTTTTAAATTTGTATCTGCTTAGAACAGGCATAAAACAAGGTTTTTAGCCAAGAATCAAGCAAAAGATGGAAGAAAAGAAGAACGGTTTATGCGCCGATTGCGTCCTTGCCGCGCGAGATGGCGGCTATGCCTGTACGGCTTACATCGACGAGGCCTAAAGGAACCATCAAATCGATGAAGGCATTAATTTTCTCGGTTGTTCCGGTAATCTCGAAAACAAATGATTCAAGCGTACTATCAACGGCTCTGGCTCTGAAAATATCGGCACTGCGGAGGGCTTCAATACGTTTTTCGCCAATGCAATTGACCTTAATTAGGGCAAGCTCACGTTCTATATGTGCCCCTTCCATCGAAAGATCTGAAACTTTAAGGACTGGCACAAGGCGTTCTAACAGTGATTTAATTTGTAAGATAACATCCGGCGTACCGCAGCAAACGATGGTTATGCGCGACAGATGCGCAGCGTGATCTGTTTCTGCTACAGTAAGGCTTTCGATGTTATATCCACGCCCACTGAACAGCCCGATAACGCGCGCCAAAACGCCAGGCTCGTTATTCACCAGGATGGCTAGGATATGTGTTTCCTTCTCCCCTTGGATAGGGGTAGGCGCGTAGACGCTTTTACTTTTCTTGCGACGTGTCGTGGTTGTTTTGGCCATGTTCTATCCTTTATCTTTTAGGGGGTCTTTTTTCTGTATATATTATAGCGTATCAAGTCTTCATTTGGTTTCTTACGTTCCATGTAATCTAAACGATCAACATCCATAGATTTTTCCAGCTCATACCTATCCCATATTTCAGTAAATTTTTCCGGATTTTTTTCCAATAGGTAAGCTCTGAAGTCAAATAACTCATCAGGGTTAGCTGGATTGGGAACAAGTCCAACGAAGATGGTTTTGGGATCATATTTTGCGAAATCTTCTGCCATCATATTTGTATATTTTTGGGTAGCTTCGTTAAGTTCTTGTTGGTTCATCATCGCCGGCTTACCTGCATCTAATTCATGCTGGGCATTGAGTAAGAATGCGGTGAACCACATCGTAGGGAAACGTGATGCGTGCGGTTGGCCAGTGTAAATGGACAATTCTTGTGAAACGTTAATCATGTCGTGAAGGACTAGGAATGAGCATTCCTCTTCACAATCGTTAAGGATTTTTACAAATTCGGTATTTTGATAAGAGGCATGCGTGGGAATATCAAGTTGCTTTTCATATTTTTGTGACACGATCCAAAGCAATAGCCCGGTGATAACTAAAAGACTGAACGTTTTTTTGATCCCGTCTATTTTTAAGGCGTTCATCGTAAAAGTAACAAGGTATGCAATGAACAATCCGGCAGAGCAATAAAAGAAAACATTAGCGGGTATTGCGTGATAAGCCCAACCTTTACCCTGTAATATAAAGGGAATAAAGGTTAAAACAGCGACCATGGAAAACACAGATATAAGCGGATGTGCCTTCTTCAAAAAGATCTGACATACGGCCAAAGGCACGATGGCCTGAACCATTAAAATGATCCCGATTTGAACCACGTTAGGTGAGATGTCAGAGGCATAATATTGAAGAATGTCGGGTAAAATAACCGCAATAAAATCAGGGAATAATATGAATATGGCGCATACATAACCGATGGCCATACCAGCCAGACAGATGAAGTCGATATCCAGAAAAACGGCAAAGCGTTTCTGGTAAATCATTCTATGTAAGAATATGGCGGCAGGCACAACGCCGTAATGGGGCTTTAAAAGAATGAGAAAAGCGCCGGCTAATAAGACACATATTTTTAAAAAATTATTAAATTCAATTCGTTTCGTAATTAATATTTGTGCGAGCACTAGAGGAAATAAAGCAAGGCCTAGTATGTGGTCTTTTTGACCAAAATCATAACCAGGCTTAATGGTATTCATAACCAGAAAAACGCTGAGTATTATTACGCGTTGTTCAACGCTTAAATCATCAAATTTTTTAAGCAGTAAATTGGTGGAAAATAGAGATAACCCCAAGAGAATAAAGATATAAATCGAGGTCGCATGATAAAGTGGAATATCTAGAGCTGATGACAGCAAGACAGGCGGAATTTGCACGATTATGCTTAAGGGGAGGTTCGTATCGTAATAGGCCTCACTCATTGCCTCGCCGGAGAGTAGGCGCTCCGCTGATAAGGTTAGAAATGCGATATCAACATTGATGGCATAAGTAAGAAAACTCATTGCCCATGGCATGAGAGACAGCATGATACAAATTAAAGCCACAGCAGATAAATAAGGTAAAAATTTCTCTTCTTTGGTCATTGTTTTTGTTCCTCTGAATTATTCCATTCTTTAATCAGGGCCCTCGCTTGATCTTCATCTTCATCATAAACAACCCAAACGCGAGTTTGATCTTCCGCCAGCATTTCGCCACGTGCACCAGATAGATAATCACCACTAATCATTGTTTCGATTCCGGCCTGTTCCAGCAGATGCGACACTATATGTGCTTCAACACTGTTTCGTGGGTCGAAAACGATCCTCATTTTTTAAACCAAACTTTTATCAAAAGCCGCCGCATCTGGTGATAAAATCATTTCATTATGCGCCTTACCTGATGGAATCATGGGGAAACAATTTTCCTTTTGATCTACGCGTACATCAACAATTGTTACACAATCCGTTGCGAGCATGTCTTCAATCACACCATCGAGCTGGTCAACCGTGTCCGCGCGAAAACCCTTGCCGCCATATGCTTCGGCTAGGGCAACGAAGTCCGGCAAGCTCTCGGTGTAGCTCTCGGAGTAACGTTCACCGTGCAACAGTTCCTGCCACTGGCGTACCATGCCCATCCATTGGTTATTCAGGATGAAGATTTTCACAGGAAGACGGTATTGAACGGCGGTGCTCATTTCCTGAATATTCATCAGGATAGAGGCCTCACCGGCAACATCAATCACAAGCGCGTCTTTATGTGCCATTTGAACACCCACGGCGGCGGGAAGACCATAGCCCATTGTACCAAGGCCACCCGATGTCATCCATCTGTTTGGCTCGTTGAAGGGCAGGAATTGTGCCGCCCACATTTGGTGTTGTCCGACTTCTGTCGTGATGTAAGTTTCACGTTTATCTTTTTCGATGTAATGACGCAGACGCTCTAATGCGTATTGCGGCTTAATGATTTTCTTATCTTTCTTATAGGACAGGCAATTTTTTGCACGCCATTTATCAATTTGCGACCACCAGTCTTTTAAAGCCGCTTGATCGGCCTGATAGCCTTTCTTGTTCCATACTTCCTGCATGGCGCGGATGGCGCGCTCCGCATCGGATACGATGGCAACATCAACAGGTACGTTCTTGTTGATTGAACTGGCATCAATATCAATATGGATTTTTTTAGAATTGGGTGAGAATTTATCCAAGCGGCCTGTTACGCGGTCATCAAAGCGTGCGCCGATGCAAATCATCACATCACAATCATGCATCGCCCAGTTGGCTTCGTATGTGCCGTGCATGCCAAGCATACCAAGCCATTGATCATCACGCGCAGGATAAGCACCAAGCCCCATCAGGGTGGAGGTAATCGGAAAACCTGTCTTGCGGACAAGCTCACGCAAAAGAACACTCGTATTCGGGCCGGAATTAATAACACCACCGCCTGTATAAAAGATGGGGCGTTTTGCACTGGCCATCAGTTCAACGGCGGCTTCTATGGCCTCTATTTCAGGGTCGATATCTGGCTGGTAATGCGTGTGCATCTTGGCTTTTTCCGCCGTTACATATTCACCTTCGGCAAATTGGATGTCCTTCGGAATATCAATCACAACGGGCCCGGGTCTGCCTGAACGCGCCACGTGGAATGCTTCGTGAACGGCGCTGGCCAGATCGTTTTGGTCTTTCACAAGGAAGTTATGTTTCGTACAGGGGCGCGTGATGCCGATTGTGTCGGCCTCTTGAAAGGCATCCGTACCGATAAGGAATGTGGGAACTTGCCCTGTGATACATACGACCGGAATAGAATCGAGCATCGCATCGGCAAGGCCTGTGACTGCGTTTGTTGCACCGGGGCCGGAGGTCACAAGAGCGCACCCGACTTTTCCGGTAGAGCGTGCATAACCTTCCGCCGCGTGTAACGCTCCGCCTTCTTGGCGCACAAGAACATGCTTGATTTTATCGGTTTTGAAAATTTCATCATAAATAGGAAGGACAGCACCGCCCGGATATCCGAAAATCGTATCCACGCCTTGTTCGATCAGGGCATTGATCACCATCTCTGCGCCAGTCATTTTTTTGGCTTTTGGCTTTTTGGTCGGTTTGATCTTCGCGATAATTGTCTCGCTCTTTTTTGCTTTTGGGCTGCTCATTGTCTTCATTCCTATTCTTCGGTTGGTAATCTAACTTAAAATTCCTTATTTGTTTAGTGTTTTACGCATAAAAAAAGCGCCCCTTTTTCAAGTGGGGCGCTGCTTTTTATAAGATTTGCGTATTATTCACGCATGCAGCACCCTTCCACCGACTAGGACGACTAGCAGGACGAGCACGACAGCAATATTGTTCAAAATCTTATTCATAGGGGCACGGTAACCCACGGAAAAATTTTGTGCAAGGAAATTTATGATATGAGCGAAAACAAAAAAGCTCCTCTAGGTTGCCCTAGAGAAGCTTTTGTTCATATCCTTTGACAGATATAAAATGAAGGTGTGGATAGAGGCTTCGTGAGGTTTTATCCTCAAGGGAAGCAACCATCGTGATCAACTTCCATCCTTCGTCCTATCTGCTGCGTCTTCCAACTATCAAACAGACCAAAATGTTTAACCATCCTGGTACGTATCCCGAAAAATTAGGCGCTCCCGAAGGGCAGACCTAAAGGCCCAAAATACAGTTAGACTTAACCTTCTTAAGTAACCTTCCTGATCACTCCCATAACCGTCAAACAAAACCGAAGTAGTGCTAGCCACGCTATGTACGAAATCCGGCTACTCATTTGTGGGTAAACCCACTTATTTAAGGAATGTATCCTTGAATGATTTGAATATGCGACGATTCTGCCTTTTGATCAAGTGTTTTTTTAAATATTTTTTATATATTTCAATGCCTTAACTTATAAACAGGCAGGTTTTGATAAAACAAAAAGAATCCAGACATATGCGAAAGTTATCCACAAAATGTGCATAACTTTGTGGGCATTTGATTTAATAAAATTATAGGAAGTCAGACGCACTTTTATATGAGTCGGAGCAAAAATAAAAGGCAAAAAGAGAATCGATTCTTATTTTTTCACAGCTTTCTTGGCATGATTCTAAGTGTAGTTGGTTTTTTTAGCTAATTGATAGTATGTTGATGCTCAGTATGTGTGGTTAAAAGGCTTGAAATATGAAGAAAATACACGTTTTCATAGGTATATATATCTGTTTTTTATTTATAGCTTACTTGGCTTATTGGCAAAGTGCATACAGCATCAAGCATTTTTCTATGCAGTTTAATTACCAAAATGAATTGACCGTTAGCTTGTGCAACCCAACCAACAACAGTATGACATTTTACGATGGATTAGGATTTGGCCAAAACACCAGTTTTTTGGATAATTATGTTTTTCATATCACATATAAAACGTCCGAGGGTGAGGTTGTTACCTTAAAGAAAGCACAGCCGGGCAGTCCTGGGGTGCCTTCTGCGAATATCAAAAAAGGGAACATAACCGCAGGGGAATGTTTGCGTAAAAAAGACAATATAAAAAACTATCTTGGTCGATTAGAAACGAAACTCAATAAGACCGCAAGAATGCGTAGCGCACAGGAGATTGAAATTGTGTCATTTCGCGTAAGGGTTGTTGTTTATAAATATTACAGTTCTTATTTTAAAATCGGCGCGAAATCTTATGAAAGCCAGTGGTTCGATTTGGTATCTAACCCTTCTTCTGAATCAAAATCTGGTTTCTAAACCACGTCACTTGTTGTTTGGCATATCGTCTTGTGCGTGCCTGCGCCTTTTCAATCGCGTCTTCTTTTGTGGTTTCACCCCTTATAAAGGATAGCATTTCGCGATAGCCAAGTGCCTTGAGCAAGGGCACGTTATGATGTACATCACGGTTTTCAACGCGCTTGGCGAAGGCTTCAGTTTCTTCAAGAGCGCCGTTATCCAGCATCCACAGAAAACGATCATTACAACGCTGATGCAGGACAGGGCGATCGGGTATAATGACATCTATTTGAAAATCCCAATGGTTTGGTGGCCCTATGCGTGAAAGGTTTTGCCATTCGGACAAGCTCTTCCCTGTTGCTTCCAGAACTTCCCATGCCCTTACAAGGCGCGCCGTATGGAATGGATGAAAGCGTTCAGCCATGACGGGGTCGCGTTTTTCTAATTCGGCATGAAAGGCTGGATTGCCAAGTTTTTGATGTAAGGCCATGGTCGCATCACGGACATCTTGCGGGATATCGGGCATAGGCGATAAGCCGTCTGTGAGTGCCTTAATGTACAGCCCCGATCCGCCGACAATAATGGGTGTTTTGTTTTGCTCCAGAACTTCATGTATGACGGGTTCAACCAATTCACGCCAGTTGCCTGCAGAACATGCTTCATTAGGATGTAAATGGCTGTATAGGAGGTGAGGGGCTTGTTTTAGATCATTTTCAGGTGGCTGCGCTGTTAATATATGTAGGCCGTCATATATTTGCATAGAGTCACAGTTGATAATCACACCATCAAGCGTCTCGGCTAGCTCAAGCGCTTTTGCAGACTTTCCGCTTGCCGTAGGACCGGCAATAATGTGTATTGTTTGCTTGTCGTTATCCTGTGCCATAATGCGCGGATTATAATCACATAGATCTTAAAAAGAGAAGAAAGATTTCGTATGTTGGCGCATGAAGATCATACAGGCAAAGCGATTATGCTCTCTATCACGGCGTTTGCGTGCTTTTCAATCAGTGATGGTTTGCGAAAATATATGGCACTGGATTTTGATGTGCCGGATATTCTTCTGTGGCAGGCGATATTCGGCATTGTCATCATACTTATGGCGACACCGTTTCAGGGAGGCGTAAGCAGATTATTCAATGCACAGACAATTAAGTTACAATTTTTGCGCGGTGTATTGATTGCCACGAATACGAGCTTTTCCCTGATGGCGATTAGCCGTATTCCTATTGTTGATGCTTATACAATCTTTTTTCTAACACCGTTCTTTGTAACGTTGATGGGCGCCGTTTTTTTTAAGGAGACGATCGGGAAATTTAGAATCCTATCTATCCTGTGCGGTTTTTTTGGTGCGTTTGTTGCCTTTCGTCCGGGATTTCAAGAGCTTAATCCAGCTTATCTTTACGCTTTTGTTTGTGTTTTTACATTCTCATCATCCAGTATTCTGGCGCGTTTTATCGGGCGTTCTCATGGGTTGCTTCCATTCGCATTCTGGCCGTTTGTGTGTTTAATAATCGGGCTTTTGGTTTATCAAGGTGGGCAGGTCGCATTTGATTTTCCTGCGCGTTTTTATGCGTATATGGCGATCATGGGGGCGGCTTATGGGGCGGCTATGGTAATGATTGCCTATAGCTTTACCTTGGCGCCGGCGTCTGTCCTCGCGCCATATCAATATGTTCAAATTATATTCGCACTAGGGTTTGGCTATTTTCTGTTCGGTCACGTGCCCGATGGATTTAAAATACTAGGGTCCGGTATTATTGTGGGCGCAGGCATCTTTCTTTTTGCGCGCGAACGAAGGCTGGAAAAGAAAAAAAGAAGCTCCACGTTACTATGAGAGCTTCCTTTGAAAACTTATAACAGATTGTCTTGTCTTATAGGCGTAAAGCAACAAATCTGACATTTCCTGCATCATTCACAAGCAATAGAACAGATTTACGACCGTTCTTTTGTGCCTTATCAATAACATCAATCACTTCTTGAGGCTCTGAAACGGTCTGTTGGTTAATCTCAACGATCACATTGCCTTCCTGTAATCCTTTTTTGCCCGCTTCAGCCATAGGATCAACCTTACTGATTAGAACGCCGTTAATAGAATTTTGGATGCCATACTCATCACGCAATGAATTATCGAGTGGTTTTAGTGTGAAGCCGACAGCATCAACATCGACGCCCGTGCCTTGTGACTTTGGCGTTGTTTTGAGAAGACCTTCTTCTTCCGCCTTTTCCAATTCGCCAATCACAACTTCGGTCATATGTTCTTTACCATCGCGCCAGTATTTTACTGAGGCTTTGCTGCCAATTTCATGTTCCGCAACAATGCGCGGTAGCATTTTCATTTCTTTAATGCCTTGGCCATCAATTTCCAGGATAATATCACCAGCTTGTAGACCTGCTTCTTTGGATGGGCCTTGCTCATTGATGCTAGCCACCAACGCGCCGCGTGCATCTTCCAAGCCAAGACTTTCCGCGATTTCATCAGTGACTGTTTGGATGCGCACACCAAGCCAGCCGCGACGTGTTTTACCGTATTTGATAATTTGGTGAATGACAGGGCCTGCCAAAGCGGATGGAATGGCAAAACCAATTCCAACAGAACCACCCGTGGGGCTAAAAATTGCGGTGTTGATACCGATGACTTCGCCGTTCATGTTAAACAATGGGCCACCAGAGTTACCGCGGTTAATGGATGCATCAGTTTGTAAATAATCGTCATAAGGGCCGGTGTTAATATCGCGGGCGCGCGCTGAAACGATACCTGCGGTTACTGTACCGCCCAGTCCGAAAGGATTACCAATGGCAAGCGTCCAGTCACCAACACGTAAAATGTTACTATCCCCGAAAGTGACGGCGGTTAGTTTGATGGCTGTTGCATCAACCTGAAGAACAGCGATGTCCGTTTTTTCGTCCGTGCCAATCAGCTTGGCATCAACAGTCACATCATCAACAAAAGTCACGCGGATATCTTCTGCGTCACGTACAACGTGATTATTGGTTACGATATATCCGTTTTGTGCATCAATGATAAAGCCGGAGCCGAGTGATGATGCGGGGATAGAAGGCATGCCACCGCCGCGTCTGCGGTTAAAATCTTCAAAGAAATCTTTAAAAGGGGAGCCTTCCGGAAATTCAGGCATTTCCGGGAAATCCTGAGGCACGGTTGTTTTTTGTGTGGATGAGATATTCACCACAGCAGGGGAGAGGCGTGCAGCCAAATCCGCAAAACTGGCCGGAATCATGTGCACGCTATTTTCAGGCACAGGAGATTTCGATAGTGCCGGTGTTGTATCAGAGATAAGTAAAGTCAATGAAAGGCAGAATGCCAAGGTTACATAAGCAATTCGCATGGTAAAATGCTCCTCTTTTTAGTTTTTTACTAGTCTTTGAAATGTTTAAAAAACGCACTGTCAGGCGAAAGAATTAAACGTGTCTCAGGATTAGCCATCGTCTTTTTATAGGCTTCCATAGAGCGGATGAAGGAATAAAATTCCTGATCAACATTAAATGCTTTGGCATAAATACGTATGGCTTCTTTATCGCCTTCCCCTTTTAGGATCTCCGCGTCACGCATCGCTTCAGCCAGAAGGATTGTTTTTTCCTTTTCCGCTGTAGACCTGATTTCAAGCGCACGCTCACCACCTTTTGAACGGCGTTCGGTTGCACGCTCGTTCAATTGTGATTTCATCTGGCGTACGGTTGATGCACGCAATTCGTCGGTAAGATCAGCACGTACAATGCGGACATCGACAATTTCGATACCTAATTGGTCATCTTGAATTTTCTTGTTCACGCGCTCACGAATCTTGGCCATGATCTCTGTGCGCTCTTCTGACAAAATTTCGCTCAATGTTGTTTCACCAAGCACAGCGCGGGTCGAACCATTCAAAATGCTTTCGATACGTGAATTAGCGTTACGGATTGTCACAAGCGTTTTTAAGAACTGTAGAGGCTGTGTAATTTTATAGCGTGCGAAAGTATCGACGATGATAGGTTCACCGCTGACATTTTCAATGCTTGGGCCTTCGTCTACATTTTCTTCACCATCTTCGGATGTTTCCTGATCTTTTTTAACTGCACGCTCCACGTGAGAGCTAGAGATAACGACAGGCTCAGCTTGTGGGTCGATGGATAAAACGCGGCTGTCGAAATAGCGTACGTCTTGTACAAACGGCATTTTGAAATGTAGCCCCGGGCCTCTTGGCTCACCCTTTGGTTGACCAAGTTGTAGAACAATCGCCTGTTCACGTTGATCAACAGTGAAAAAGCTTTGAGAGCCGATAATGAGTGCGGCTGCTATAACAATAAATAAAGAGACTGCTTTAATATTCATGTGTTCGTTCCTTTATCTTTGTGTCTTTGATTTTAATTCATTGAGCGGTAAATAGGGGACAACGCCACTACCGTTTTTACCATTGCCGTCCATGATTATTTTTTCTGCGTTACTTAAAACATCTTCCATGGTTTCGATGTAAATACGTTCTTTGGTTACATCTTTACCACTCAGGTAAGCCTGATAAATTGAACGGAAACGATCAGCATCACCAGTGGATTGTGCAATTTTAGACTGTTTGTATGCCTCTGCTTCTTGAAGAAGTTTTATGGCTCTACCACGTGCTTCGGGAAGAATTTGCTCTCTGTATGCGCGGGCAATGTTTTCAGTATCTTCGGCATCTTGTCGTGCAGACTGAACATCTTGGAATGCCTGTTGAACATCAGGGTGCACTTCTGCCTTTTGAATTAAAACCTGTTTGATGTTTACGCCTGAATTATATTCATCAAGGTTCGACTGGATGATTTCTTTAACTTTGGCTTCTATTTGTGTTCTGCCGGTTGTGATAATCGGAAACATGTCCGTTTGTCCAACAACTTCGCGGATGGCGCTTTCGGCAACTTTCTTAATCGTATTTTCCTGATCTTGAATTTCAAAAAGGAAATCTTCGGCGGATTTAATGTCCCACTGTAGTGCCATTTGTAAATCAACGATATTGCGGTCAGACGTCAACATCAAGCTTTCATCATGTACGACTTGTTTGACAGATGTACTGCCCCCGCGCTTATACGGAACTGATTCCGTATAACCAATGGTCATGCTGCGTTGTTGGTTTACATTGACTTTCGTGATTGTTTCGATCGGTGCAGGGAAGTGATATCCCAGACCTTCAGCATCTTGTGTTCTTGATAATGCACCGAATCTTTGGATAACGCCGTGTTCACCGGGGTTTACAATATGAAACCCACTGGCAAGCCAGAGCAGAATAATAATACCAATTAACAAAATAATGGCAAAGCCGCCATTCATGTTACCGGGGAGAATATCGCGCAAGCCATCTTGTGCGTTTTTAATAATGTCATCAAAATCTTTCGGGTCGTTCCCGCGACCGCCACCACCACGGTTTCCACCGCCGCCGCCAGAGCCACCCCACGGGTTGTCACGGCCTTTGCGTCCATCGCCATTATTGCCAGAAGTATTTCCCCACGGGTTACCTCTTTTTTTGCCTGAATCGTTATCCTGAGACATAAAATATCCATTTTCTTGTTGACGTTTGGTACGGAGTAACAATATCTCTTTTCTAACGGAAAGCAAGTCTTACCACCCGAAAATAGGCAATGTTATGCGCAAAAATAATAATCAGTCTTTACACGACAATATAATGCAATCTCTCAAGGGGATTGTTGATGTTAAAAAGCTGTCCGGATTGCAGATTGATGGTAAAGGGAATGTCATTATTCCCATAGAGGTTGATCCCGCGCAAGGCAGTGCGATGGAAGACATGCGTCAGGCGGTCGAGCAAACAGTGTCTAAAATAAAAGGTGTTAATAAGGTTACGGCGATCTTAACGGCGGAGCAAGAACCGTCGGCAGAGGCAAATCAGAACCAAAGGCGACGCATGCCCGATCCACATGGCATGAATAAAAACCCACCTGTTGATGTACCGGCCAAACATATCATTGTGGTGGCGTCAGGTAAGGGCGGCGTAGGGAAGTCGACTATTTCTGCCAACATCGCGGCAAGCCTTGCAAATAAGCATGGCAAAAAAGTAGGGCTACTGGATGCAGATATCTATGGCCCGTCGCAGCCTGTCATGATGGGGGATGAATCCTACAAGCCGACATTGAATGATCAAAAGCAAATGATCCCTGCGCAAAAGCACGGACTTAAAATTATGTCGATTGGCTTTATCGCCGACAGTACCAAGGCGCTTGTATGGCGTGGGCCGATGGTGCAAACGGCCTTTTACCAGATGCTCCGCGATGTTGCGTGGGGCACACAAGATGATCCGCTTGATTATCTTGTCATCGATCTCCCACCCGGCACCGGAGACGTACAGCTTACACTTGCGCAAAAGGTGCGTGTATCTGGCGCGGTGATTGTTTCTACGCCGCAAGATATTGCCCTGATTGATGCGCGCCGCGCGGTTGAAATGTTCGAAAAAACGGGCGTACCTGTATTGGGATTGGTTGAGAATATGAGCACGCATATATGTTCGAACTGTGGTCATGAAGAGCATATATTCGGTCATGGCGGCGCGGAAGAAGAAGCACAAGCGCTCGGTATTCCATTCCTCGGCGCGGTGCCATTATCAAAAGACATACGTGAACATTCAGATGCGGGCACACCGATTGTGCTGTCTGAAGGTGACGCCGGTAGTGCCAAGAGTATGAATGATATTGTTCAGAAAATTATTGACGATTTAGCGTGATAAAACTGTATGGCGGATCATGGTCGAGGTGATCTTCGCGGTCTGTTTCTTGCCATTCACCCTCATCGAATAATGGAAAAAACGCATCGCCTTCTACGGATTTATGAACTTTTGTGATGTGTAGGCGATCGGTGAAAGTCAGGCTTTGCGTATAGATTTGCGCGCCACCAATGATAAAAAACTCTTTAAGGTCATTTTTCGTGGCAATATGTTCGGCTTCGATGATCGCAGCTTCTAGGGTGTTGTAGATATGAACGTCATGATCTGTTTCATAATCAGATCGGCTGATCACAATGTTGGTGCGCCCGGGCAGGGGTTTCTTCAAATATCCTAATATTGATTCAAATGTTTTACGTCCCATGATTACGGGATGATCCATTGTCAAAGATTTGAATCGTTTGAGATCATCAGAAATATGCCACGGCATTTGGTTGTTTTTACCAATACAGTGATTTTCGGCCATAGCCACAATGATGGATGTTTTTATTTTATCAGTCATAGAAAATTAACACACTGATTCTGGTGTTATTGCAAGTTAAAGCAGAGTGGGGCTAAGAGTTATCCTAAGCGCGCGCCAGTGTTGAGCGTGAAGTCCTGTTCCGTCGTGTTGTCCATACCGGCCATCATGTTCATACGATCTTGGGCTAAGGCGGGGTCGGCAATTTTGGCAAAATAATCGCCTGCGCCGTCTTGGCCTAACTGCATTTGGCTTTGGGTAAGATCTGTTACAACAATGGGAGTGCCGTCACCAACGGGCTTGGGCGAAGAATCGTCATAGAAAATCTGGCCGTGTTGAATGATGTCGTTCATTGGGGATAGGCTACTATGGTCTTCATCGAGGACTTGATCACGGTATGCATCAATATAGTCCTGAATGTAGGTTTGGACATGCTCGTTCGGTTGTCCGGTTGTGTCCGTATCAAAATAATTCCTATCGAGCAGGTCTTGAACCACGCCTGTAAACATTTCAGGGTTATCTTCGCGTAATTGGCGCGCCGAATCTTCATCGATGCGAAGTTCATGCGCGACGCCCTGAACCATAGCAGGCACTACAGAGCGTGCCGCCTCAACATGTTCTTGTGTTGGTGTCCCTGATTCCGGTGAATCCAGAAAGATGCCATTTGCGTGATCGAAATCATCATTTTCATCACCGACGACTAAGCCTCTTGCATCTATATAGGTTTCAATCACATCGGGGGATATATGCCCATCAGGATCGTTAAGTGCGACGCGGTCATTTTTGGTTTCGCCCTGTAATTCAAATAAAACGCGCTCGTCTTCATTTTGAAAGTCAGGTGTCGCGGGATCATCACAGGTCGAACCTTCGTGGCGACCGAACAGATGCATCCATTCGGCATCGTTTCCGGGAATTGTCCCTAAATTTTCTAATGATTCGTGTGCGATCAGCGGCAGGATATCTTCTTTCGTAGAGATACTGTCGTGAAAGCCGTTCACCACACAATATCGTTTGTCGTTATAATCAAAGGTAAAGGCGCGCGGTCCGTCATTGATTGCCTGTAAAGTTGCGGCCTTTAATGTATCAGGATCAAGATTATCACTAAAACCCGGGGCATTTTCATCAAGGGCATCTTTGAACATCTGAATATGGGCATCTGTGATATCATCGGGGGCAGCGTACTGGCCATTGGATAAATCAATGTCTAAGCCTTCGAATGTGTTCGGATCGATAAAGGCGACGGGAATATCGCCAACAGTCTCTTTGACGCCACTGATATATGGGTCTTCAGATGAATTAATAATGTCGCCTGGTCCGGCCATTTTTTTCTCGCTTTATCACCAAGTCATTATAATAGACGAGAAAGGGCGCATTTGGCAAATAATTATCGTGTTTTCAAACGGCAACGGGGGCTTTGATATGTGGGTGCGCTTCGTATCCGACCAGTTCAAAATCTTCGAACTTGAAATCAAAGATATTACTGACAT
Organism: uncultured Micavibrio sp.; assembly: GCA_965263215.1. Lineage (GTDB taxonomy): Bacteria > Pseudomonadota > Alphaproteobacteria > Micavibrionales > Micavibrionaceae > UBA1672. The sequence continues at coordinate 32,084 of OZ253663.1, read as the reverse complement.
GCGGATTAAGGTGCATTTCCGGCAGTTTATGCGGGCTGCGGGAGAGTTGAAGCTCGGCTTGCTCGATATGATTCGAGTATAGATGCGCATCCCCCAAAGTATGGATAAATTCACCCGGTTTTAATCCCGTCACCTGCGCCACCATCATGGTGAGTAAAGCGTAAGAGGCGATGTTAAACGGCACGCCCAGAAAAATATCTGCGCTGCGTTGGTAGAGTTGGCAAGAGAGTTTTCCATCAGCCACGTAAAACTGGAAAAAACAATGACAGGGCGGAAGTGCCATTTTCCCGATCTCACCGACATTCCATGAACATACAATCATGCGGCGGTCATCAGGGTTGGTTTTAATGCGTTCAATTACGTTTGTGATCTGGTCAATTTTATGACCGTCTGCTGACCCCCAGCTGCGCCATTGATGTCCATATACAGGGCCAAGATCGCCATTTTCATCGGCCCATTCATCCCATATTTTCACACCGTTTTCGGTGAGGTACTTGATGTTTGTGTCACCTTTTAAAAACCAGAGGAGCTCGTGGATGATGGAACGTAGATGACATTTTTTTGTCGTGACAAGCGGAAACCCTTCCGATAAATCAAAGCGCATCTGATGCCCAAAAACCGAGCGTGTGCCCGTACCGGTGCGGTCTTCCTTAATCGCGCCGTTTTCTAATACATGGCGCATAAGATCCAGATATTGCTTCATGACAAAGTCCTTATTTATGATTCTTTGGGTAATTATAAAGAAAAGGAATATACAGGGTAAGGGGCAATTCACGGTTTTGAATGATTACTCCCCGAAAGTAATATTTGACGTAATAATGCTACGTGATTTACAACATTAGGGAGTGATTAACAAAACAACTAAATACGTAAAAGCGTCAGGCGGGGACATCACGGTAGATGGAAAATACAGATTTCAATAAAATGATTGTTGCGGGGGCTGGATTTCCGGAAGAGCGTACCATTAATTTTGCCATTCAAATGCCCGCGCCTGAAAACGTAACACGTTACGCAAAAGAGTTGGCGCAGCGCGCAACGGTCGAAACGCAAGGAGAGGTCTCAACTTTATCTGTTGGTGATTCTGCGACAGGTTGGCTAAAGGCGCAGAAGGATACATCAATTGCCAATGGGCAATGGATAGGTAAGCGCGACATGGAGCTTGGTTGGAGCGAGGATAATGCGCGGCAGATTTTGGCAATGCAGCTTGTCAGTGAAGAGTTAACCGACGCCGCAGTTATGCGACATCTCAGTGTGTATGAGCTTGATTCGGATGATATATTAGAGGCCGTTATGTATCCGGGAGCGTCTTTGGTTCCGGTTGAAGAGGACGCGAGGCGTAAAACCGAATATGGTGATTTTCTCGTTCACGGATATTGCCCTGCGCCACAAGCTTACACGGATTTGGCGCATGATATCGCCAAAACCACCATTACAAATGATGCGCAGTCTTATGTTGTCGTCGGCAATAAAGAAATGGGATTTTTGGCCGCGGTGAAAAATGAAAGCTCTGGTGTTTGGGAAAGTCATTCAGATCAATATACCGGATATAATATTTGTCACAATGCGGAGAAAAACGCATTAGAAGTTGCAAAAGAATTATGTTCGGATTTGGCTGTATATCGCCTTGAGCCGGAAGAAATCATAGATCAGATTATTGATCACGGATTACAGCCTGAGGCGATTGATTTTATTGAGGTGATAGGCACGCCGCGCGTGATTACTCCGGGGGAGGGGTATGCGAATATGCCTGATCCTGATGGCGTATTTCGTAATATTCTCGGGCGTCTTGGTGGGCACGATCTATAGCGGAGAATTTTTTCGCTAGTCGTGCTCGTGTGTATCTTTCGCTTCTGGGTTCAAATCAAGTCCGGCTTGATGTTCTAATATGACCTGAATGACCTGCGCATGCCCTTTGAATATCTCCCAATAATCTTCACGCGCCATACCCGCAATGTGATCCCTAAATTCCTGTGATCGCTTATTGTTCTCTGCATCGCGGTCAAAAGGCAGGTTATGCTCCGCATATACTTTTTCTAGTTTATCCAGCACTTCTTTTGATAGGTCGGGGTCTAACATTTCAACGCTATTGCGAATTTGTTTTTCATGATCCTCACAATAGGCACGCACAAGATCGTTTTCAATTTGATCAAAGGGAATAACGGCATCACTGGGGTCACGCATCATGGCCATTGTCGTATTAGACTGTGGTACACGCACATTAAAGGCATAAAGGCCAAGATTTGTTGTTGCCTCTTGGGTGCAGGCTTCAAGAATGTAAGCTTGAGCTTCGGGTGTGCTTGCGGCGATTATCTTTCTTGATTCGTCTAAATCAACATGTCCGTTTTCAATAAGGCTGTGGTCAAAAGGCGCGCTGATCAGGAAATCTGTCTGCGTGTCGATATCGCTATGTTCCAAGCAATGCGTCAGCATATCCATGGCGTTACGGCGGATTTTTTCAGGGGCGCTGAATAAAACAGTCATGATTGTTTTTTGTGCTTGATCGGGCAGGCTTTCGACCGCGTCATCATATTTTTTCTTGGCGGCGTCTAGGCCTTGTTGTGTTGAAATTACTTCGAAAATGGGCTTCGATACGTTGTTTGCAAATTGTTCAACAATACCAAAGGAATCATCGCCAGCCTTCATATGCATGGCAATGTCCGCGGCAAGTGGGTTTAGTCCCCGCGTGTATTCCAGTGCATCACTGAAATTCTTTAGGCTTTTTTCAGTGTTATATAAGGTTGTAATGCTCATGAGCTGATTATACCGTGCTTTGGTTTTGCTACGCAACTAAAGGTGTATCTGTTGCTTCCGGGAATTTTTCTTTATAATGCTGCTGTTTTTCGCTGATGGTTGCATGCCCGTCGTAGGGGGCACCAAATTTCAAAATTGTCTTATCATTAATGGCGCTGAACACAACGGCGCGTGATAAAATGCTTGCGGCCTCTTGGTTTTCCTCGCTGTCTAAATCAAAGGTAACGCCGGCGCGAGTCATGTGTGACAATATCTGTTTTGAGATATCGAGTTGCATGCGTTCCCCTGGTGTTTTTCTGTGTCTGTACGCACGCGCACGGTTGCCAAAATTTTGGTTGAGGGTACCGAATTCTGCGTTGTCACGGACAGATTCGTATGTTTCGCGGTCTAAGCTAACGCCCAAAAAATCTTTGGCAAGGCGCCGATCTTTTGCATAGTCTGATGTTCCTAAAAAATCACCGATTCGATCTATTAATTTCATGTCCGTCTCCGATACGGTTAAAAATCAACTTAACATAATCAATTCAGGGCTGTGCGTCAAAATATCTATTTAAAAACACCCGGTGGATAAGACTGGAATTTAGTAGCGGATGTGTTCTATAATAGAGGGGCTAGCTTGCTAGCTATGACATTACACGTTTGTACGGAATAAACGTTGCGGACCCGGGGGCGGTACCCGGCGGCTCCACCACTTAAGATCGGTTTGACTGGTCTTATGCGGCGGGGCCGAAATAGGATCGACGCGCGCAGTAAAGGTATATTAACGGTGTCCGGCATTGTATCCGCCGTTATCGGGCTAATTTTATAAATGCAAACGATAACTTTGCGTTCGTAGCCGCTAACGACAACTCTGTTGTTGCTGGTGAAGGTCGTATCGCTGCCTAATTGGGTAGTAGCGACGCTACAATCGAATTCCTGATTAATTAACGTTAGTCAGGTGGGGTGTGCCTGCTACCTCGCAACAGAAGTGCAGGCATTTTTATTCTTATTCTTGAGCATATCAATGGAATCACCGGAACAGACATTGCCAACGCTTTTATATTTGCTTTGTGCAATGAGTTCGATGGCGTTTTTGGTGTCGTCTTATGCGTGGCTTTGGAAAACAAGCAAAAACCCGCAACTGCCACAGCCGGATTTTAAATCCTCTATTCACAGGGGGCAGCTTTATGCGTTTTTCGGCGTTATGGTGCTTTCAATTATTATTGGAAGCTATGATTTTTTTGTTAACGCACAGGAAATTCATATAGGCGGTGAAATATTTATTTTAACGGCTGCCTTGATATACGCTTACGTGAAAAGTGAAGGTGATCATAAAATTACTTACTTATCGCGTACAGTATTGAAGGTCATGTTCTTTGGCTTGTTATGCGTTTTCGGTTGGTGCACGACAATTATATTGGGTTACGTTCTGGCACGGTTACTCGGCGGCGCGGGAGGTGTTGACCCCAATGTTGTCTTTCTGACAGGGTTATCGTGGAATATTCCAATCGCTATTTTATATACAAGAATTGTTAAAAAATCAGGCGATGACAGCATATACAGGGCAAGCGCCTTTCATAAATTTCTGTGGCCGGTTTTGATGGCTTACACTGTTTTGCTGGTACCCTTGCTTGTGCAGCAAATATCTGTTTCCGAAGAATGGAAACAAATGAAAAATGAAAAACCCGTGCGTTCCGTTTAAGTCACATCGCTTGTATAAAGTTGTGAAATAATGATCACGCCACTTGATTTATACCCCTAATATTTGCGACATATAAGATATGACTGATGAAGAAGATTTTTTACGCTATGACAAAATGGTTGAGACCGCACTAAGAGGTGTGGTGCGCAAGGCCGTTGAAGAAGTGATTGAAAATTACAACAGCACAGGCGGAATGCCGGGCGACCATCACTTCTACATTACGTTCCTTACGGATTATCCGGGCGTTAAAATCCCTGATTATTTGCGTGAGCGTTACCCTGGTGAAATGACGATTGTTTTACAATATCAATTCTCTGATCTGATGGTGAATGATGAGCGCATGGAAGTGACGTTATCTTTCAATAACGTGCCTGAACGCTTGGTCGTGCCACTTAATGCAATCAGTATATTTGCCGATCCTTCTGTTAATTTTGCGCTTCAGTTCCAACCGTTGGGTGATGCCATAGAAGACGAAGATCTGATATTGCAAGAACTTGGCGAAGATGACCCCGATGATCCTGACGGCTCTGGCGGTGGCGGATCAGGTGAGAAGACGGGCGAAGTTATATCGCTCGATAATTTCCGAAAAAAATAGGATAGATATATGTCTTTGTGGACGCCCGATCAGGCCTACAGGCAGGAACCATACCGCGTTTTGTTAAAGCGCGGGGAATTTATTGATTCGAATCGTGATGACCGCGAAGTCCCCTTTAAAATTTACCATCCTGACGGGCATGATTTGGACAAAATGCCTGTCATTATCTGGAGCCATGGGTTCGGCGGTAATCGTGATGGCGCATCGTTCATCTCTCGTTTCTTGGCGGGGCAGGGCTATACGATTGTGCACATTACGCATCGCGGCACAGACAGCAGTTTGTGGGAAGGTAAGGACGAGCATCCTTGGGATATTCTGCGAAAAGTTAAAGTCCCGCGCGAGACAACTCTGAACCGTATGCATGACGTACCTTTTGTTCTTGATGAGCTGGAGGGCTGGGTCGCTGATAATCCTGATGTTGGCCAATACATGGATTTGGGCAATATTGGGATGTCCGGTCATTCGTTCGGTGCAATGACTACGCAGGTCATGGCAGGCATGAGATTTCCGAATAAGGATAAAGAGATTGTTTCATTGCGTGATGATCGTTTGTCATGCGGCATCCTCTACAGCCCTGTGCCGATTGCACATATGACGGACAGATCACCGGAGGAGCTCTACAGCTCAATCGAAATTCCGCTATTTCACATGACAGGTACGGATGATCAATCTCCTTTGGAGAGCTTCGGCTATGAGCATCGCCTGATCATTCGTGAGCATGCTGACCACCCAGAACAATATCTGCAAGTGTTGGAAGATGGTGATCACATGGTTTACAACGGCACACGCGGTAAGCTTGCCAATAACCCCAAGCGTGAGGAGCATGAAAACCTCATCATAGAAGGGGCGTTTGCATTCTGGGAAGCGTACTTGAAAGATGACGCACAGGCCAAGGCGTGGTTGCAACAGAAATATGGCTGACACTGTATTTATTATGTAAAAACAATCGGTTGGTTATGGTAATGGCCTCAGGTTTTTTTGCATTTTCATGTTATTTGTGCTTATAATGATCGCATACAAAAAAGTAAATTTTTTGAAAAACGAATCTGAAAAGAGGGAATCCTTTACCTTTTTTTAGGCGAGTAGAGTAATTTAAGTTTCCTAGGTTTGAAGTGACTTTAAAAGCGTTCGGTGAGAGGTTGCCGAGCGCTTTTTTTATGCGTATAGTCCGAAAATAATCTACAAAAGCGTCCGTAGCTCAGGGGATAGAGCATTGGTTTCCGGAGCCAAGGGTCGCAGGTTCGAATCCTGCCGGACGCGCCATTTTTGGGTATATGTCATTGAGGGGATATAGAAGTGTCTGTTTATACACCGCAATTTTTTGGGGTTATTCTTCGTAAATGCGAGAGAACCCAAAAGTTTATTGATCGTGAGACTGAGCATTTTCAAAAATTTTTTCCTAATCAAAATTTAAATGAAGATAAAAACCTCATTGGATTCATGGTAGCAATGAGTGGACATGATTTAGATTTAACAGTGGAAGAGCTTGAGAAAGATGGCGCTATTTTAGGAGCGGACTTTGTAACAATGGCCTCTGGTAAAGGTGTTGTTGGCGATCTGCCAGAATGGTTGATGTTGGAGCTGGGCCCAGAAGATTCTCAAAACCCTGAGCAACAGCTATATTCGTTAAAACTCTAATTTCCACAAGCGCTTTCTTGCTTCTGAAAAACGGTGGCGGTTTCCCAGTAATTTGGTTTTTGCGAGATGTCTTGCAGAATGTTTACAACGTCCCCATCAAGTTTATCAATGGTTACGGTATGTCGATCAATCATAATGTTTGGGTTGTCATATTGTTTTTTAAACTCTTTTTCGATGGCTCTTTGCGGGTTGTAGAGCGTAAATGTATCCTTATTGGCAGTGTACTTGTATATGAACTGCTCATCTCTGCTTTTGATCATCAGGAAGGTTGCGCCATCCATGGATAGGGTTTTGACGATGCTGCCATCTTGTGTGATTTCATAATGATCATCTTTTTTGACGTAATGACTGCATTCACCATGTTCGCTTAACCAATAGCCTTCAAGGGCGGGGTCAACGACACCTTTATCCCAATATTTGCCAAAGTCATTGACGTTGATGCACCCGATCAGACAAAAGACAGCAAGAAAAAGGAAAAATTGTATTCTGACATTCTTGTTGTTCATGTGTTTTCCTTGTGTGATGCGTTCGTGAAAGAGATTCTATCAAAACAGAGCGTAAAATCTACCCAATTACGGCATGGTTTTTTTTAGATAAATAATAATTTAGAGCTCTATATTCATCAGACTTAATATCTTAAACTAATATCATGCAAATTGACCCATCTTATATTTTAATGCCTGTACAGAAAAAGAAAGAACAGCTTTTATCTTATGTGATGAAGGATTCTTTTTTTGATGGTGTTGTGCATGACCTGATTGATTATGGGTATGATCTGAAGTTTTCAATTATTGGCGGGGCGGGGGCGTATAAGCCTTTTGCGTTGAGTACGGAAAAATTGGACACGCCCGCCAAGCAGCATCAATTCGCGAACGGCTTTTGGAAAATGTCAGAGGCGGGCAAAATGAAGGCCAAAATTCAATTGTCTTTATTGCTTGGTGCGGGGGGAAATGCGCACACATTTTTGCACGAAATTATGCATTTTTACCAAGATATGCACGGCTTGTACTTTGTGCCGTTGAAAGAAGAGGGCGTGTTGCCGATTATGCTTGATGCCCGTAGTTACGTCACAGTCATATTGTTTAATGAGGCATGGGCCGAGGTGGAAGCCATTCGGACATGCTGGGCGCTTAATCAAAAAGACGATTCTTTGGGGTGGAACGGTGCAGTGCAATCGCCCGATTGGAAAAAACTGGCGAACGGCTATGACACTGACTTGAACAATGGGGTTGATGAAGCCAAGGCGGCGGCAAATTGTTTCAAGCAATGGTATCAAGGGCAGAACCGCATTTTCTATGAACAGCATGCAATGAAAATTTTTGACCTGGATCATGAACGTTTTTTGAGTGACATTGTTGATATAAGTGACAATGCTGTTGCGGAGAGCCTGAGGTCGCTTGACCTTCCTTTGCTGATGTCGCGCATTCCTGTTGATGACGTGCCGAAATATTTTGTACAAATTGATTTGGCCAATGAATTATACTCTGCGCTGAAAAGCGCGGATGTTGCAAAAAGATTGGACGTGTTCGAAGCACGGTATGGCATACACCACAGTATGGATATTCAGGATATCAGAAATGGTAGCCCGCCCTATATCTGGAAAAGATTGCGTAACGCAGAAGTTAGCGCATCAGATGTGCCACCACATTAAATTGTATTTGGGTTTATGATGCCGTGCTTATTCAGGGCGTCATTTTGTGTGGTTCTGAGCTTTTCGATATCAAGGCCGTCAATCAATTCATTAAATACACGATACCAATTAATCTCTGCCTTCAGATGAAGGAATACAGACCCAAGACCAAGGGCTGCGCGGTCCATGAATACAAATTCGCGCGGCACTTGAACGCCGCCAACTTCACGCAATTGTTTATGCACTTTTTCGGCAATTTCACGTCCGTAAACGCCGTTTGTAATTTCACCAATCGGACGGACGGCATCCTCTAAAATAGGGCCGTATAGGAAATTGGCCCAGATATTCAGTGTTTCAATTTGTTCCTTGCTTAAGCCTTTAAAGCCCCACGTTTCATAAGCATGGACAGCCAGTTCCATATCGTCATTTTGCAGGGCGCGGTAAAGATCTACAACGCCACCAATAAATTCAACAGGGAAGACACGTACGCAACCAAAATCTAATAAGTTAACGGATAAATCGTCACGTATGGTGTAATTGCCAAGATGCGGGTCGCCGTGAATAATGCCGTAATTATAAAGCGGCACATACCATGCGCGGAACATATTCATGGCGATGGTGTTGCGTGTTTCTGTATCTTTGCCGATGTAATCCAGAATACGTGTGCCTTCCATCCATGTGCTGGTTAAAAGGCGATCAGTCGAAAGGTCATCAATGATTTCCGGCACGTGGACATTCTTTTCATCGCGCAGGATATACCCGTATAGCTTTGTGTATTTTGCTTCGAGCTCGTAATCGAGTTCTTCGCGCAGGCGTTCGGCAAGCTCACTGTGAATTTGATTTGTTTTTATGGCTTTGTCATATTTTTCGTATAATGAAAAAATGATTTTTAATTGGTTGAGGTCGGCGTCTATGGCTGATTGCATATCAGGGTACTGCAGCTTACACGCCAGTGCCGTGCCATCATGCGCCGTCGCTTTGTGGACTTGTCCAAGACTTGCCGCAGCAGCCGCATCTTTTTCGAACGATGCAAATTTTGTTTCCCAATCGCCGCCAAGTTCCGTTTTCATGCGCCTGCGCACAAAAGGCCATCCCATGGGCGGCGCATTCGATTGGAGCTGTTGAAATTCATTGGCGTATTCATTGGGTAGGGCTTCGGGGATGGTCGATAAAATTTGCCCGACTTTCATCAATGGCCCTTTGAGGTTTCCAAGAGATTTCATAAGCTTTTCGGCATGCTCAGAGCGATCAATATCTAGGCCTAAATAACGCTCTCCGGCTAGTTTTAGCGCCAAGTTTGCCATGGTTCCAGACACGCGGCCATAACGCACCATGCGTCCGCCAAGCGTGTTTTTTTCCATGTTATTTTCTTTGTTGCTCATACGCTAACAATTAGACCATAGGCATCATAAACACCAACATTTTTTATGCATAGGTCAGGTCACGTAAAATGCATGAACATTTTTTACGTGCTTTTTACGATATAGAAGTAGACAAAAGCTGATATTCTGTGCTGCAATTATAGGGTTGTATGAATGTTTGAAGGATTCGAATAATAATGTTTATTAAAAATAAGGTTCTCTTTTCACTTTTCTTGATATTAGGGGTTGTCAGTTTTTCACCGGTTTCTAATGCAGGCTGGTTTGATTTCCTATTCCCTCAAACAGAAGTGGGCCCTGATCCTTCTGAAACACTTGTCGCGCCTTTTGCCGATGAAGATGCTGTTATCGAAGATTTGGATAGTCAGGGGAATCCTGAGAAGGCTATACCGCTGCATCTGCGCCATAGGCCAAATAATGTGATCACGCAATGGATTCGTAACACTGTTCCTGTGCTATTGACGTATAAGTCCGATGTTTACAAGAAAGAGTATGCTCAAAAAGTCGGTAGTTTTACGAAAGTTGGTGCAGAAGAATATGTACGTTTTATGCAGAAAAATAATATTCTAAAAACGCTTCAGACTGGGCGTTACAATGTTACCGGTATTATTCAAGATTATCCCGTTATTGTAAATGAAGGCGCCGTTGATGGCCGTTATCGCTGGCTTTACACAGTTGATGTATTGATTACGTATTTTGACAGCAAGTTAAAAAATTATACACGCGACAACGAATCTGACGCCATTACTCAGGAATATACCATAACGATGCAGGTCGGGCGTAATAAAGGTGTAGGCAATGAACATGGTATTCTGATTGAAACTTGGGACGTTAAAGCCAAAAAGCCCGAATAATAGAACCATTTTTGTCTGAAATATTTTTGTATTCTTCGCATGTTTTTTGATGTGAATACGATACAATATCAAAACCGAATCACTAAAATTTAAGGAGCATGAATATGACTGAGAATGTCGCCAGTTTCCCTGTGTCAAACGAGGGCGAAGCCAAGCAAGATGAACCCAAGGATGTTGGGGGCGTTGCAGGGCAAAGATTGGCAAGCTTCATAGAGCGCATAGAGCGTTTGGAAGAAGAAAAAACAGCCTTAATGGAAGACATCAAGGAAGTTTATGCTGAAGCCAAGGGTGTAGGGTTCGATGTGAAAACCATGCGCAAGGTAATCTCATTGCGTAAGATGGATAACGAAAAACGCCGCGAGTCAGAAGAGCTGCTTGAGCTTTATAAATCGGCTGTTGGTCTCGCCTAAAATCTATTTCAGCTTTTAGAATGTGATCCGTCGCAAAACGGTGCATTGCCTGTGCATTTACATTGGCATAAAAAGGCTTTGCCCGTTTTTTCTGCTGTGAATTTAGCGGACTTGAATCCCGTACCTTTATGAGAGCCATCACAAAATGGTTGTTGGTTTGATAGTCCGCATGTGCAGAACCAATAGTCTTTACCTTCTTCAAGATCAACGCCGATTGGGGTTTCTGCAGCTCTTCTGGGTAGGTCTGTCATGTTTTTTATCCCCTTATTGTTTTATACTGATTTACGGCGTGTTATGAGGTCGTCAACAACGTTAGGATCGGCCAGTGTTGATGTGTCCCCAAGATTTTCATATTCATTAGATGCGATTTTACGCAAAATACGGCGCATAATTTTACCTGATCTGGTTTTCGGCAGGGCAGGGGAAAACAAAATAACATCCGGTTTGGCGATTGGTCCGATGATCTCACGAACAGTCGCGATGATTTGTTCTTTTATTGCACTTTCATTGGCCTCGTGCCCTTCTTTTAATGTGACATAGGCAAATATGCCTTGCCCCTTAATATCATGAGGAACGCCAACAACAGCACTTTCCGCGACGTCGTCATGTTCGTTGATGGCATTTTCAATTTCGGCTGTTCCCATGCGGTGGCCGGAGATATTTAAAACGTCATCTACGCGACCAGTAATCCAATAATAACCATCGTCATCGCGGCGTGCGCCGTCACCACTGAAATAATAACCGGGGTAGTCGGCAAAGTAGGTTTTTTCAAACCGTTCAGAATCATTGTAAACACCGCGCATTTGTCCGGGCCATGAATCCTTGAAACATAATACGCCTTCGCCGCTACCCTCTACGGCTTTTCCATCTGTATCCAATAAAACGGGCTGTACGCCGAAAAACGGACGCGTGGCAGAGCCGGGCTTTAAATCAAAACTGACAAGGGGGGTAAGCATGTGCCCCCCAGTTTCGGTTTGCCACCATGTATCAATGATGGGGCATCGTTTTTCACCGACGACGTTGTAATACCATTCCCATGCTTCCTTATTGATGGGTTCACCTACCGTTCCTAAAACACGTAAGGATTTTCGTTTTGTACGTGTCACCATATCATCGCCTGCGGCCAATAATGATCGTATGGCGGTGGGGGCAGTGTAGAAAACGCTTACGCGGTGTTTATCAACGACTTGCCATAAGCGCGAAGCGTCTGGATAATTCGGCACGCCTTCGAAAATCAGGGATATCGCACCGTTAGAGAGGGGGCCGTAAATAATATAGGAGTGCCCTGTGATCCAACCAACATCGGCGGTGCACCAGTAGACCTCGCCGGATTGATAATCAAAAGCGGTCTTGAAGGTCAGGCTGGTGTAAACCATGTAACCGCCGGTGGTGTGCACCACGCCTTTGGGTTGTCCGGTTGATCCGGAAGTGTAGAGAATAAACAGCGGATCTTCCGCCTTCATGGGCTCACAAGGGCATTCACTGCCCTGAGCTTCGACGATATCGTGCCACCATACATCATGTTTTTCGTTCCATGCGACGTCACCACCGGTTCGTTTAAGAACCAAAACCGTGTGTACGTTTAGGCACCCTTTGACGGCTTCATCGGTATTGGCTTTTAACGGGATTGTTTTATTACCGCGATAGGCTTCGTCCGCTGTAATTACAATATTTGATTGGCAGTCAATGATTCTCTTTTTCAGGCTTTCGGGGGAGAACCCACCAAAAACAACGGAATGAACCGCGCCTATACGTGCGCAAGCTAATATGGCGTACACGGCTTCAACGACCATAGGCATATAAATGGTCACACGGTCACCTTTTTTAACGCCGCGTTCTTTCAAGGCGTTGGCAACTTTGCACACTTCTTCTTTTAACTCGCCATATGTGATGCTGCGTGATTCTTCGGGGTTATTGCCTTCAAAAATTAATGCGGTTGATGTTACCTTTTCAGGTAAGTGTCTGTCGATGCAGTTATAACAGGCGTTCAATACGCCATCTTCATACCACTTGATGGATACGGGGCTGTTGAAGGTGGTGTTTTTAATGATGGTCGGCTTTTCAAACCACTCAATGCGTTCGGCTTGTTCTGCCCAGAATGTGTCAGGATCAGAAACAGATTGCGCATACAGTGTTTCATATTCTTTTACGGAAACGCGTGCGCGTTTTAACGTTTCTTCAGATGGCTTGTAAGAATCACTCATGACATAAATCCTTTCATTATTCCTCGCCAATAGGACGATTCAACATTTCCTTCAACGCGGCGTCAAGAGCCAAGCCTTCGTTCAGGCATTTGTGAATGGCGGTGCAAATCGGTAATTCCACGCCGTATTTTTCGGCTAATTTTACAGCCGATTTCGCGGTATGAACGCCCTCAGTAACGGATTGGCGTGTGCCCATGATTGTGTTTAATGCTTGTCCCTGACCCAAGGCAAAGCCGAGAGAAAAATTACGGGATTGTTCCGAAGAGCATGTCAGCATCATATCACCCATGCCGCACATGCCCATGAATGTTTCTTGCTGCGCGCCCATAGCAACGCCAAGACGCGCAATCTCCGCGAGGCCTCTGGTCACAAGGCTGGCATTTGCGCTTTCACCCATGCTCAACCCTTTTGAGATACCGCATGCAATGGCAATAACATTTTTCAATGCACCTGCGATTTGTGCGCCGATAATGTCGTTGGATCGATAGGGACGAAAATACGGGGTAACGACGATATTCTGAAGTTCTTTGGCAAGTACTTCATCTTGGCAGGCGAGCGTAGTCGCCGCCGGCTTTCTGCGTGCTATCTCATGGGCAAAATTAGGGCCTGTGAGTACGGCAACAGGCGTGGTGGGCATCATACCCTTGGCCACATCGCTCATCATCATGCAGCTTTCCATTTCAATGCCCTTAGAGCACAAGACGAGCTTATGGTCGCCGCGCACGAAAAATCCCATCTCCGCGAGCACAAAGCGCATGGATTGTGCGGGGGTGACCATAAATAACACGCTATTTTCCATCGCGGTTTTTAAGTCACTTGTGGCCTTGATATTGGGACTAAGCTGTACGCCTTCCAAATAGCGGCTGTTGGTATAGGCCGTGTTGATTTCTTCCGCGAGCTCAGGCTTTCTGGCCCACAAGGTTACTGAGTGCCCTTGGAATGCCATGGACTGTGCGAGGGCCGTTCCCCAAGATCCTGCGCCGATGACACTGACTGTTTCCGTAGAGATCGCTTGCATTGCGTTTATCCTTACATCTGCTTGATTGGTTTACTATCGTTATGCTTTTACCCCACCACCATGGCGCGGCGCGGCGGTTGGGTCAAGAGGCCAGCGCGGGCGTGCCTTGAAATCCATTGTATCGTTTTGTCCGTCTTTCAGACGTTCAATACCGGCCCACGCAATCATCGCACCGTTATCGCCTGATAGAGAGAGGGGGGGCGCGTTAACCGTCATACCATAATCATTGGTCAGTTCGTCTAGTTTTTGTGCAATTATTTTGTTCGCGGAAACACCGCCGCATACGACAAGTGTCGGGTTTTGGGTTTGATCACCATAGTCTTGTAAGAAGCGCTCAACAGCGTTTTTACATCTATCGGCCAAAATTTCAGCCATTTTAGATTGAAAAGCATAGCATAAATCTATGATATCTGATCGCTCAAGTTTACCTTCCGGTAGGTTATCAACATGCAGCCTTACAGCTGTCTTTAGCCCCGAGAATGAGAAATCGCAATTCTTTCGCCCTTTCATTGGGCTGGGGAGTGGAAAGCGTTCAATAGCGGCTTTAGGATCGGGGCATTGTGATGCGAATTTTTCTACATTCGGGCCACCGGGGTAGGGAAGCCCCATGAGCTTTGCGCTTTTGTCAAAACATTCGCCCGCGGCATCATCAAGCGTTGTACCCCACCGTTTATATTGGCCTAACCCTTCAGCCACCAAGATTTGCGTATGCCCGCCCGAAACGAGCAGGACGAGATAAGGGAAAGAAACGTCATCTGTTAGGCGTGCTGTCAGAACATGGCCTTCCAGATGGTTGATCCCAATGAATGGGATATTCTGGATGGAGGCGATAGCTTTGGCGCTCATCATGCCAATCATCACGCCGCCAATAAGGCCGGGGCCGCATGTGGATGCGACGCCGTCAAGATCATCAAAGGTTATGCCGGCATCATCCAGAGCGGCTCTTATAACCTTGTCTATGTGCTCCAGATGCGCGCGTGCGGCAATCTCTGGCACAACGCCGCCATAAACCCTGTGCTCTTCCAGTTGACTCAACACAACATTAGAGCGTATTTCTCTATTGTCGGTAACGACTGCAGCAGCTGTTTCATCGCAGCTTGTTTCAATGCCTAAAACGATCATGAGTAAGAGATAAAGCCGTAAGTGATGAGTGTCAAATCTGAATATACATACCCCGAGAAAATCGTCATCGGAACGCGCGGCTCCCCGTTGGCGTTGTGGCAGGCCAATAAGGTAAAGTCTGAAATAGACAATATTGGCCAAAAAATTGATGTAACTATACGAATTATAAAGACTTCGGGGGATTGGCGTCCTGCGGATGGTGAGAAGCGTTTAGAGGCGCTGGAAGGTGGGAAAGCACAATTTGCGAAAGAGATTGAGGAAGCGTTATTGGCAGGCGCAATTGATATCGCCGTCCATTCAATGAAGGATATGGAAACAGTTCTGCCCGCTGGTTTGACCATCCCTTTTATGCTACCTCGTGAAGATGTCAGGGATGTGTTTTTGTCCAATAAGGCGCAAAATATGCATGACTTACCAAAGGGTTCTGTTGTGGGGACGGCAAGCGTGCGCCGTGAAGCTTTTCTTTTGAGTGTAAGGCCTGATTTGAAGGTTGTGCCTTTTCGCGGGAATGTACAGACGAGATTGGATAAGCTGAATGCCAGTCAGGTGGACGCCACCTTTCTTGCTGCGGCTGGCTTGCGCCGTTTGGGTATGATTGATAAGGCGCAATCCTTTCTTGATCTGGAGGATATGTTGCCGTCCGTGGGGCAGGGTGCGGTGGGGATTGAGATCCGAGAGGTTGATGCTCAAAAATTGTCCTTTTTAGGCCAGTTTTCATGTATTAAAACAGTTGCTTGTGTTGAGTGTGAGCGCGCAGTGTTGCGTGCACTTGACGGCACCTGCCACACTCCGGTTGGTGTTTTGGCAACGTTAGACGGGAAGGTTTTGTCGCTGGATGTTTGTGTGGTTTCGCCAGACGGAAAAAAGACATGGCGGGAAAAAGAACAAATTACAATCGAGCGAGATGAAGATGCGATGCACTTTGGTCGGTCTGTTGGCCTAAGGCTTAAGGCGCGCGTGCCCGCATTTGTTTTGTCCAATAAAGACTGAAAATGACATGAGAAGAGTTGTTATTACCAGGCCACTCGTTCAAGGCCAAGAATTTGCCCAATTTTTGTCAAAGGGTGTTCATGACCTGAAATCGGGCCCGTTTACGATTAAATCGGGCCGACTTATTTTAGAGCCGTTATTACGGATAGAAATTAGAGATTTTCAGATATCGAACACGATTGATTATGATGGTGTAATCATCACGAGCGTTAATGCGGTTCCGGCAATTAAAAAAAATCCAAACCTGTTGGGTACGCCTTTCTATTGTGTTGGTAAAAAAACCGCAGAGAGTTTGAGGTCGATTGGTGTGGTGAATATTGCTCAATGTTGCCAAACGGTGGAGCCGTTGATAGATGAATTAAAATCCGTAGGGTGCAATCAAAGATTTTTGTATTTACGCGGGCAAGATGTATCGGTTGATATTAAAAGTGCAATGCAATCAAACGACATTATTGTTGATGAAGCGATTTGTTATAGTGCCGAAACGGTGGATCATTTTTCAGAATCATTTTTAGATGATTTGCGCAATCAGCGCATTGGTCTTGTGACCTTATTTTCCAAACGTACAGCAGAGGTGTTTGTACGTCTTATCCGGCAACAGCAAAAAGAGAATTCTGTGGATGCAGATCAAATTGATATTTTATGTATTAGCCGGCCCGTGCTAGAGTATGTGTCTAGCGTTTTTAAAAAGGAAAACATAATAGTTTCCGATAAGCCCGATATGAAAGCCATGGCAGAAGCCGTGCATCGGTATTGCTCGTGAAATTATCCAAGTACGGTCTTATGTAATGTAAACGTACATTTTGTTTTCATTATGTATTTCATTTTTGTTTTATCTGCGCTGTATGTGTTATGAATAAAGAGTATCAAAACAGAGGAATCATCAAATGAGCAAATCGGGAAAGCAGCCGATCGAAAATGCGGCAGAGATTATAGAAAAGTTTGGCGGAATACGCCCCATGTCATCAAAGACAAATGTTGCTGTGACGACTATTCAGGGATGGAAAAAGCGTGGTGTGATTCCCGGAACGCGCAGAGCTATGATTATTGACGCTGCGAATGAGCATAATATAGAGATTTCTGAATTGCTTGGGGAATCTGCGGCACCTGTTGTTGAGGATGCTGAGACAAATGATGTCGCGGTTGAGGCAAGTACTGAGGATTCTTCTGATGCGCATGATAATGTAGAAGAAATCGTCGCAGAGATAGTCGAGGATGTGCCCGTACCTGAGAAATCAGAAGATCAAGCCGTCGCGAAGAAGGAAGATGATT
The DNA here is from genome assembly GCA_965263215.1 of uncultured Micavibrio sp. Lineage (GTDB taxonomy): Bacteria > Pseudomonadota > Alphaproteobacteria > Micavibrionales > Micavibrionaceae > UBA1672. The sequence continues at coordinate 14,540 of OZ253663.1, read as the reverse complement.
TTGTATCCAAGGCGTCTGTAAAGACGGCGCAGCCAAAGCCTGCGAATGAAGATTACACGGAGTTGGCTGTACAAATACAAAATCGTGCGATGAAACGCAGTGCGATCGTAGCCGCCGTTGTTATTCTTGTCGTATTGGCCGCCGTTATTGGCATAATGAAGCCTAAATACGAACAAATCGAAAAGCGTGAAGCACGCTTGGCTGAACTTGAGGGTGAGTTATCACAATTAAAGCAGGATCAGTCTTCTTTCAAAGGTTTGGTACCTGAAAACTGGTCTGAGGAGTTGGAGCAACTTAAGCAGCAAGCGGTGGAAGCGAAGCAATCAGTTAGCAAAACGGTTGAATCCGTAAAAACGCTTTCGAATGACTTAACGACAGAGTCCGGTTTAACTGAACGCGTGACGCAGTTGCAAAGTTATGTTTCCGAGATATCCGGTGAAAATGGTATTTATGCCCTTAAAGATCGCTTTGATGAAATGCGTGGTAATTTCATGGGGCAAAAAGTACTCGATAATTCCGTTGAAGCATTGTTGCCGATTTTTGCGAATTCCGAGGACGGTGCCGAGCAGGATGAGTCGAAAACAAATGCGTTGATTGCCGCAGCACGCGAAAAAAATAAATCATTGCAACAAACGCTTGATAATGTTCCGGGAACGGAATTAAAGGCCGCGGCGATGTTGCTCGCGATGACACAGGTGCGTTCTGCCCTGAACAGAGGTGATGAGGATTTTGAAGGTGATCTGGAATTGCTCAAGAATATGGTCGGCAAGGATAATACCAAGCTTTACAATTCGATAGAAGATCTTGGTCCGCATGCCAAAAACGGAATCTTATCTGCCGGTGGATTACGTGTGGAGTTTCAAACAATCGCAGGGGATGCTGTTGCGGCATCATTACGCGGTGAAGATGTATCCATCAGTGAGAAAGTCTCGGCGAAATTTAACGAAGTGATCAAAGTTGAAAAAGACGGCGAATTAATCACAGGGACTGAAACACAGGCAACATTGAACGAAGCGGAAAACCTAATTGACAATGACAGTTGGGAAGAAGCGCTTAACTTGTTGCGCCGTGAATTGAGAGCACCCGAACTTGAGCCTATTCGTCCGTGGATCAAAGAGGTTGAAAAGCTTATTAGCTCACGCAAGCTTGATAATCTTATTGAAGAAGCGATTGAAATGAATTTTGGACCGGGCCTTTTGGGCGGTGAGAAAATTTTGAAAAAACATCAGGCAGGCAGCCGCTAGAGACGAGGGTCTATTCATCTCCGGTAACTATCAAAACAACACGAACCCTTTAGGAAAAGGAAAGTTATGATTCGCGCACTATGGACACTTGTCAAAATTAGTATTGTTGTGGCGGCAGTCGTATGGATTGCAGAACATCCTGGGACAATTCAAATTGTTTGGCTTGAATATGATATGACGATTCATATCGGATTCTTCCTGTTTGCTCTATTGGTTCTGGTGGTTGCGGGTATTGTGATATTCTCAATGGTGAAGGGCGCGCTGGATATGCCTAAGACTCTTGTGCGTTATCGCGATATGACGAACAAGGATAAGGGCTTTAAGGCCTTAACAATCGGTTTGACTGCCGTTGCTGCGGGGGATGCAAAAAGCGCATCCTATCAAGCGCACAGGGCGCGTGCATTTTTAAGTAATGACAACCCGTTGCCAACCTTACTGGAGGCGCAGGCGGCAAGGTTGAAGGGGGACGAGCTAGAAGCGTCCCGCGCGTTTATTGCGTTGATGGATAATAAAGATTCGGCCTTTATGGGAGTGCGCGGCCTTTTACAATCGGCTCTTGATAATGGTGACTATAAAAGCGCGCTAGAGCTTGGTCATCGTGCATTGGAAGACTACCCAAAACAGGGATGGATTTTATGTATTGTTTACGACCTTGAGATCAAGGCGCGGAATTGGGATTCGGCGAAGAAAATTTTATATCGCGCGGAAAAGGCAGGCGCGATTGCCGTTAATAAAGCCCAGAGCGACCGTGTCGCAATGTTATTAGCGGAGGCAGAAGAGTTTAAACAGCTTGGGCAGGAGGAGTTTTTCTTCCGTGCTTTAAATAAGGCCTATAAGTTCGATAAGAATTTTCTACCCACGGCATTGCGTTTAGGGCGTATGTATATTGAGCGCGGCAAACAAAAGGCCGCGGTGTCACTGGTTGAGAAGGCGTGGAAACGCAACCCGCACCCCGGATTGGTGGCATTATGGGCTGAGGCTTATCAGCCACCGAAAGATAATGATCCGATGGCGCGTGTACGATGGTTTGAAAAGCTGTTGAGTTACAACACGGAAAGCGTTGAGGGATTACAGGCCTTGGCCAATGTTATGATCCAAGAAGGATTATGGGGCGAGGCGCGCAAGCATCTTGAAAAAGCCGAAACCATTAGACCAAATGTGTCTCTTTATAAGCTTTGGGCGAGATTGGAGGAGCGCGCAACTCATGACGATGCTGAGGTTCGTTCGTGGTTAGAAAAAGCAGCAGACGCCCCGCGTGAGCGTGTATGGATTTGTTCTGAAACAGGCCGCATATATGATGAATGGTCGCCGATTTCCGATCAGGGATTGTTCAACACGATTATATGGGACTTCCCGCAGGGGCGCTCCGTACATTCGTCATTGTTGAACGCGCCATACCACATGACCGCGCCGTTATTGGAATCATCAAAGTAGATTTAGAAACGAATTTTGCCTTTGCGCCACATCTGAAACAGACCGATGCCGCCAAGAAATCCACCAAGGTGAGATTGCCACGCCGTGTCTGCGCTCATCATACCGAACACAACAATAATGGTAATCCATAGCAAGATAAATGGCATAGGCCCGCGCTTTTGCGCTTCGGGACCGGCCATACCGCTGCTTGTCATCATCATCATTGTCGCGCCGAACAGACCACTAATCGCACCGGATGCACCAACCACGGGCGTGGTAAGGGTAGGGTTAAGGACAAAGTAGATAAGATTACCGGCCATACCGCACAGTAAGAAGAATATGAAGGTTCGCTTTGCGCCAAATTGTCGTTCAAAGAAAACGCCCATTGCCATCATCATGACGCTGTTCACCAAAACATGCATCCAGCCGCCATGCAGGAACAATGTTGTAAACGGGCCAAGCAGGGCGCCCCATTGCCATGGCAGGTTTCCAGTGTAGTAGGCGGGAACAAAGCCAAAGTTTTGGATAATGTAGAAATTCTGTTCGTTGCTGATTGCGAATGAAATGATGATATGGACAATCAGAAAAACACCAATGGCGGCGCGTGTGAATGGGGGGATGCGATCCCAGTTTATAAAGCTCTGTTTCCCCGAGGCACTGCTTTGCGCGATTTTACTTTGCATGCGTGCCCGCGCTGCGCGCTCTTTTTGATATTGAAGACGATATTCTTCCTCTAATCTTTCCTGTTCTTGTGCGGCCGCTTTCTCTTCACGTTTTTTACGCTTAGTGATTTGTGCACGTTCGCCTTTTTCGGGAAATCGAATGACCTTTTCTTCGTTGTTTTTATTGTCTTTGTCGCTCATGTTGAATATCTGCCCTTATCGTTATTTGCGACTATAATAATCTGATGAATGACAGTCCACTGAAATGCAAAATAAAAGGCCGCGAATGTGCGGCCCTTTTGAAAAATCGTTTGTTGAGAATAGTTAATTAAAACTCATCCTAAAGCCTATATTGGCGTTCTTGTCCCGATCATATTCATATTGCGTGGTTTCACCACCTGTCGGTTTCATAAAGCTTGGTGGTTGTACGCGCGTCACCATATCGGCGGCTTTTGCCAATATTTCGGTTGCTGATATTTTGGCATGGCTTATCTGATGGGTAAGTTCGGCAAAGGCGTTTGAAAAAGCTTCCTTCGCGATCTCTACGCCCATGACCATCATCTCTTTGATTTCGCCGAGTAGGGGGATTTTACCCTCTGCGCTATCGCCGAAACGCGCGGCGATAACCTCTATATCTTCGAGCTTCTTTTTCGCGGGCTTTTTACCGCCACCGCCGCTTTTACCCTTCGATCCCTTTTCCTCATCCTCGTCTTTATCGTCATTGTCGCTGACGACCTTAATTTTGACATTGGTGGGCATTTGAAAACATACGGGATATTGTTTGACCACTTCAGGCGCAAGCAACTTACCGCTTAGGCCCGGTCTTATATCGATGTTGATAGTATCAGGATCGCGCCAATCGACGACAACACAGTGATTTTTGTATTGTCCTATTTGTTTACATGGCTTTACGATTCGTTTTCCGGGATACAGGGATTCCTGCATGTCGGCATGTTCAAGAAATTCTTTAACATTAATCAGCATACTCTTACTCCAAAAGTCACCCTAATTAAGCATAGGGCTTAGTGCTTACAGTTTGTTTTCCATAAGTATGTTAATAATTACCGCAAAATCTTAAAAATCGCTTAATTTTAGGGCATCGTCACAAAGAATTCACATTTCTATTTTGCATAGTGATGGCAATAGCTGTTAAACTATCCTTGATGAATATTAAATTTTTTGGTGATTTTGAGATGAAACATCCGATTTTATGCACATTTTTGGCTTTGGTATTGACGTTTACCACCGCGCTTCCTTTCACAGGACTGCACGCGACTGAGCTATGGAATTCACAGAAAAAGGGTAGTAATAGCAAGGATGGTGGAAAGGTTTATTATTACAATAAATCTAAATCATCACCTACGGCCAAGGGCGGAATCACATTATACAATCGTCAAGCACAGCAGTCATACAGTTCGCATGTTGGCGGTGGTATAAAATCCACGATTGAAAGCTATAAGAAGGTAAAATATAGCGGGCAGCACCCCTCCGACCTCTGGAAGTATATGTCTGATTCTGCGGTTCAGAATCGTCAGGCAGATATTGATAACGCGCTTCAGGTTGAATATGAAACGCGCCAAAAAACAGCCGCACACATGGCAAACATGTTGAAGGAAGTGCAAGTCGCACAAGTCAAAGCCGAGCAATCTTATCAAAAAGAACTTGCCGAATATGAGGCACTTAAGAAGGCTGAAGAGCTAGAGAAACAAAAGAAAAAAGAATATGTGCTTAATGGCGGTAAAAATTATAAGAGCTATAGCAGTAGTAAAAAGAACACTTATACGTCTTCCAAGGCGAGTGGCAAAAAATCAATTTACAACAAGTCTGCATCTAGTAAGAAGAGCACGACTATAAAAATGAAAAAGCCCCCCAAATTATTTAATAGCCCGAATAAATAAATCAGGCTGGTCTTAATCATGGTAATAAAGGCGTTTTGCGACGCCTTTTTTGTTGTGTGATGTTTGGTGTATGTTAGGCTTCACTTATGGAACTTGTTGATATCATACCGTTGGTTTTATTGTTGCTCTCCCTTGGCGCTGTGGCCGGGTTTCTCGCAGGGCTTCTTGGTGTTGGCGGCGGTATTGTTCTTGTGCCTGGTCTTTACTATATATTCGGCAGCCTTCAATCTCAGTTCGGCTTTGATCCCGCTTATTTGATGCACATGTCTGTGGCGACGTCCCTTGCTATTATTGTTCCTACGGGCTCTTCTTCCGCGTTTGCCCATCATAAGAAGGGCGGGGTTGATTTTGGTCTTGTTAAGGCAATTGGCGGCGGGATCGTGATTGGCGTTATTGTTGCAACATGGATTGCAAAAGGCTTAGACGTACAAACCATGCGTATGATTTTTGCGACGGCCTTGATGATTATGGCCTGTATTATGATCTTGGGGCGTTCACGTTTCCAAGCCGAGGACGGAGAGCCCCCGAAACAGCCAAAGACATCAATTGCAGGCTTTGTGATTGGTGCGATTTCAACGATGATCGGTATTGGCGGCGCGACCCTTAGTGTACCGTATATGAGTATGCATGGCATCAAAATGCACCGCGCGGTTGGGACGGCCTCTGCTTTGGGGTTGGTGATTTCTATTCCGGCGACGATTGGTTTTATGATTATTGGCTGGAACTTAGACAACTTGCCGCCATTTTCTTTGGGCTATGTTAACGCGCTTGCATGGATATGTATTATCCCCGTCAGTGTTATGATTGCGCCGCTTGGTGCAAAGGCTGCGCATAAAATAAGCGTTCGACGCTTGAAGGTGACTTTTGCTGTTTTCATGATTATTGTGGCGTTGAATATGTGGCGGAAGATATTGATGGGGGGCTAAAATTGTCGTCTATCGCGCGTTATCCTCTGAACACGCCTCGCCTTAAAATTGGTGTCCCTGCCAGTATCGATTCTTATGACTACCGCGCAATTTGTCTGTTTTTTGCCTGTCTTATCTATGGTCTTTTCGGCTCCCCCACGCCAGATCATCTCAGTTGGGTGGAGATCTGGGTTGGTGCGTTGCTATGTCTGAGTACAGGGATAGGGCGCGCCCGTGATGTTTTCCTGAAACCTGTTAAAGGGCGTTTCTGGAAAAGTGCAGGGCAGGTGTTTTTACTCTATGGCATTTCGGTTCCTGTGTTGGTTGGCGTGATTGCAGGGCACGATATCACCGCAATATTGCGCGATATTATTCCATTTCTGTTCCTGTTTTTACCGCTCTTCCTTCTACCGCTGATCAGAGCAAAGCCTTATTATTTCCGTAGCACTTTATTCGTGTTTTTACTCATCGGGTTGTTATTTTCTATACGTTCTTTGCTGATGCGAAATGTCATTGGCTGCGATATTTGGTGCACAGATGAAAAGCTATATCTGGAAAATATGCCCAGTGTTTTGTTTGCATGTTTGTTTATGATTGGCTCTGCCATTTCCTTCATGACGCGCGGCCTTACGGCGAAGCATGCGATGATTTTCTTTTGCCTTATGACGCTGAGTGTTTTGCCTATTGCGGCGATGGTTATGACCACGCAGCGCGCGAGCCTTGGGGCCGTTGCGTTGTATGTTGTACTCATTCAGGGCTATTACATTTTCAGGGCGCCTGTACGTGGCACGAATGCGCTGTTGATGCTTTTGATTGTGGTGGGGATTATCAATTTTTCATTCGCCTCTATATTTTTATCGCTCTGGGATAAGACGCAGAATGTTGGTTTGAACATGCGCCCGCAAGAGTTAGAAGCCGTGTGGCACGTTATCACGCATGATCTAATCACGTTTTTATTCGGCATTGGATGGGGCGGGCATTTTAATTCTCCGGCTGTGGGCGGGCTGAGCGTTAATTTTACACATAATTTTTTTTCCAGCATGCTTTTGAAAACGGGCATTATCGGTGTATGTCTTTGTATCGCTTATACAGCGGGACTTCTGGAGCGCCTGTCTCGCGTGGTTATTAAAAATCCTGTTTTAGGCTTGGCCTTAACTGCCCCGATTTTGATTGATTTAACCCTCTATGCGAGCTTTAAATCACTCGATTTCGGTTTAGTGCTTTTGATGATTTCCGGCTCTCTGATATACTCGAGACAATCCGAATCAGTTCAAGTTTAAAGACCCTTATATGCGTAGACCGACAATATTGTTTATGAACAGAGTGTACCCGCCTGTGCGCGGTGCCACTGGGCGTGTTCTGTGTGATCTTGCAAAGTCTTTTGCCCGTGAAGGGTGGCATGTAACCGTTGTGACGTCTGGCCCAAAGGGTGGAGAGACGCGTGAAGACGGTGTGCGTATCATGCGTGTTAAAGGGCCGGCAAAGCCCGGTGGGGCGATATCCTATATGTGGGTGTGGTTCAAGATGATGATTTTGGCGCTGCGGCTTAAAAAACGTCACGTTTTGGTGACGATGAGTGATCCGCCGTTAATTGTTTATGCAGGCCATATCGTTACGAAGTTTAAAAAATGTCACCACATCAACTGGTGTCACGACCTTTATCCTGAGGTGATGCCCGCACTCGGTATGAAAACGCCGAATTTTCTGATGCGCTTTTTCACAAGGCTGCGGCGCAAGGCGATGAACAAATGCGATAAAGTCATCGTTAGCGGGCGTTGCATGGCCAAATATTTAACAAAAGATGGTCTTGATGCCCGTAAAATTGCGATGGTACCAAACTGGCCTGATTTGGAATTAACTGATCCTGAAATGATTAATGAGGAAGGCGATATAGTCGTTAACCCTGAGGTTGAGGGCTTACGTCCCTTTGAAAAACAACTCAAAACACAGCAGCGTTTTCGTATTTTATATGCGGGTAATATCGGCCTTGTGCATCCCATTGACGCCATTTTAGATGCCGCACAAAAGTTAGAAGAAGAGGGCAGCGATGTTGAGTTCGTGTTCGTCGGGGATGGCCCGCGATTTGAGGAGATCGTGAAAGAGCGTGCGGAGCGTAGGTTAGACAATATTCGTTTGATGCCGTACCAGCCGATTGCGCGGTTGCGCGAAGTACTTGAAAGTGGTGATGTACATTTGATTTCCCTGAAGGATGACGCCGCACAATTTGTCGTGCCGAGTAAACTCTATGCCGCGCTTGCCGTCGCGCGTCCTTGTATTTTAATCGGTTCCAAACAGTCTGAAACGGCAAAAGTTATACGCGATTTTGAAACAGGTTGTGTGGTGGCACAGGGCGATGTTGATGGCCTCGTTGAGGCAATCAAAAAGTACAGGGAGAGCGGCGAAGCGTGGTTCGAAGCGCATCGTGGTGCGGTCAATGCGCGTGATGTATTTACCCCTCAAGAATCGATCGAGGCATGGATGGAAAAAGCGTGGGATATTGTAAAAGATGAGCTTGGTAAGTAAGTTATTGAATTATAGGGCGCATTTAAACAAAGGCCATAAACATGGAACTTCTTGCTATTCTCCTTGGTGAATTTTTACTTTTCCCTGTTATTGCGGCGTTTGGAACGTTCATAAACTTAATCTTCTCGGTTTTTTTTACGATTCTTGAATTTATCGTATCGTTCTTGAACTCACGCAGCAGTTTTAAACCAAAAGAAAAAACACAAACCACGCTAGCACCATCCAAAAAACCTATTTCTTTCAAATGGGTCGCGAAACTATCAGGCACGATTTTTCTTGTGGCTGTTCTTGTTTTAGTAACGATTAATACGGCACTTTTGACGCCGACAATGAACTGGGTTTTCACAAAAATTGAACATAAGACAAATATCGAAGTCAGCTTTGAATCTGTGCACGGCAATATCTTTATTGGTGCATTGGAATTTCAAGGGCTGCGTGCGATCAGGCAAAGCGATGTGAAATCTGACATTGATGTGAAGACTCGGCATATCGCCCTTAATGTTAATATTTTGAGCTTGATCACCAAACCCATTGTGATTGAAAAACTGGCTTTAAAGGACGTTGAAGGCACTTGGCTCAGTAAAGATCAATCCAGCGTGTCTGAGGGTGAGGGCGATCAACAAAAACCGAACAAGATTAAGCCGAAGACGGAATTTGTTATCGAAGATCTATCTATTCAAAACATCAATTTTGTATTGAACAAGGCCGATAAGCCGCCGCTCACCCTTACGCTAGATCATATTGAAAGCGCACCTTTCAGAAGCAAGTATGCCATATTTGATACATTTTTCCGATCAAACATCGAAGGCAGTATCAACAGCCATAAAATTACGGTTGCATCACGAGAAGAGGGTGAGGGCCGTGTAACAAAATGGCATCTGGATCACTTCCCCGTGGAGATCATAAATCAATATGTACAAAAAGCGCCGATCAGTTGGTTTAAGAGCGGTGTCATTGATGTGCGCGTTGAGGATCAATGGGAATACGGCGAAAATGCTCGTATTGATATGGATTGGAACCTAAAGTTTAAGGATGTTGTCGTTCAAGCACCGCAGGATGCGTCGCTTGTGAAAAAAGCTCTGGCTGCTCCTATTGTTAAATATCTCAACAATAAACAAGATGCTGACATCGGCTTTGGACTAATCATGAATGAAAATGAATTTGAAAGCACGGCTTCACTGGACGCAGCAGGATTATGGAGCGCGGCGATAGACAGTCTTTCTAAAAAACTGGCTCTGGCCACGGGGGAAAAGAAAGAGGCCATCAAAGAAGGGTTTCAGAATAAAGTTGATGGGTTTAAGAATTTTTTGAATAAAAAACGCGAGTGATATTTGCTCTTTTGCTCAATCGTAACTTTACGTATGATGGCTTATGACATCAATGCAGACTCCTGATAATCAAATAATGAGTGAAAAAACACTCTATGATGTGCTGCGTGATGTGTGGCGCGCGAAATTTTGGATGCTTGGTTTTGTAATTATCATGACGATTGCGGCGTTCGTGTTCCTATCTGTTGCCAATGATTTTTACCGCGCGGAGATGATCATCGCGCCCGCCAGTCCGATGGGGCAAAGCTTACAAAAGGCAGGCGACATGGGAGAGGGCAGCACGCAGTTAGGGGAGGAAGATTTTCAGAGTAATGCTGCTTTTTTACGGTTTGAGAATACTTATAACGGCGCATCTGTGGCGAACTTCCTTGTGCGCGATAAGGAGATTATCACAGGATTGGCGTTAGACCGTACGTTTGAATTTTCTGAAAATCTGGAAAAATGGAATGCGGAAAACCTTTCGGAATACCTTAAAAAACGCGTTCGTTTAGAACCCGTTAGTGGCACACCTTTAAGGCGCATGATTTACCTGCATCCTGATAAAAAATTCGCCGTTGATATGGTAAAACGCATACACCGTATCACGGATGAAATGATCCGTGCGCGTATCCTTGTCGAGACAAATCAGCGCATTGATTATTTAAACGCGTCACTCGGCAAAACGACCAATCCTGATCACAAAAGATCACTGGCAAATTTATTGATGGAGCAGGAGCGCCTTAAGATGATGGTCTCGCTCGATCAACCATATGCCGCGAGCATCATAGAGCCTGCATATTCATCTGTACGTGCGCGTTGGCCTGATCCTTATATCATTTATCCGGTGTTTATATTCATTGGCATGTTGCTTGGCTTTGTGACCTATGGGCTTAAGCAACATGAGTAAAATCCCAATCTCCGTTCTTGTGACCACAAAGAATGAAGAACGTCATATTGCACGATGCCTTGATGCTCTGACTGATTTTGAGGAAGTCATTGTCATTGATTCCTACAGTGAGGACCGCACAGTTGAGATTGCAAAATCGAAAGGCGCGCGTGTTGAATTGTATCAATGGAATGGTCAATATCCAAAGAAGAGGCAATGGTGTTTAGATAATCTTAATATTGGCTATGATTGGATATTTTTGGTGGATGCTGATGAGGTTTTTATATCTGATATCATTGAAGAAATAAGGGTTTTGACCAAATCAAAAATTGAAGGGTCTGGATTCTTTGTAAAAGGCCAATATGTCTGGAAAGGCAAAGTTCTAAAGCACGGGCTAACCAATAATAAGCTCGCACTATTTGATCGACGAAAGATTGAATTCCCCGTTATTGATGATCTGGACATAGAGGGCATGGGTGAGATTGAAGGGCACTATCAGCCGATTCTTAAAGAGAAGTTTCAACATGACGCTATCGGTCAAATCACCTCTCCATTGCTGCATTATGCTTATGAGGATGAGGGGGCATGGTTAAGGCGCCATGAACAATATGCGAAATGGGAATCCGAAATGATTAAACGGAATGTTTGGCCGGAAGACCCTGTACGTGTAAGGCAAGTCTTAAAAAAGATCACTCGTACGTCTGCCCTAAGGCCGTGTCTTATCTTTCTCTATTCCTATATTTTTAAGCTTGGTTTTTTAGATGGAAAGGCCGGATTTGAATTCGCCTTAAGCCGCAAAAAATACTGTAAAATGGTTCTGAAGGAATTGCGTCAGAACTGATTATTTTTTCTTTTTTTTGTGTTTTCGATCTTTGATATGAAGCACGACTTTTTTAATAAATTCATATAAAGGCGGAGAGATTGTTTTCAGCTTCCATGACATGCTTTGAACAGATCTGATCCATAGATTTTGTGCCTGCGAGACCATCTCTAAATTTTCGCGGATCAAATACTGTTCGTGCCGTCCAAGCGCCGCGTTTTTTTGTGATATACCGCCCGGTTCAAAAATACAGATGGGTTTGGGGATATATAGAATTCTTTTAGATCGCTGTAAGAATCTGACCGTAAAATCATAATCCGCCGCGATCTCGTAGAGCATACTGTAATGAACTTTTTTGTCCCTAATCAGATGCCTGTCATACAGCATGGCCTGATGATGGGTGATCATACCCCAAATTAAATCTTTATAACGGCGCGCGGTTTTGTAAACCGGTTCGCCGCCTGAAAGAGATGGCTCTATCGCGTCACCATAAATAAATTGCGGCTTTTTCTCGGTGTAGGGATGAATGGCGGAGAGTATGTCAGCCGTAGCAAGTTCGTCACCAGCGTTTAAAAACAACAAATACCGCCCATTGGCTTCATTGATACCTAAGTTCATCGCATCATAGATGCCGTCATCGGGCTTACTGATGAACCTGAAGGGGTTAAGTGCTGTGCGTGTGGCGCTCCGTTTTTCACGCAGGAAATCAACGGTCTCATCTTTTGAGCCGCCGTCAATGACAAGCCACTCATAATCCTCAAAGTCTTGTTTTTCAATGGATTTCCACGTTTTTTGTAACCCTGAAAAGTTGTTCAGCGTTATCGTAATAATCGTATAAACAGGAAAATGTTTTTTCAGTGCGCACATGGTGTAATGTAATCGTTAATCGCGGATATCATCAATAAATACCGATGTTACAGCCAAATTACTTAATATTTGACCAACTTCTTTAGCACTTTGAATAAAGCTGAACGGTTCCGGGTCACGCGGAATAATAATCGTGGAGCCGGGCGGGATGAAAACCGGCCTGTGATTCCAGCTGCTCACTTGAAGGGGCTGCGCGCTGCCATCGGGATATAATACAAATGTACGGTCTTTGTCAGCGTGGAACGTAAACCCGCCCGCCTCATGGATGTAATCGAGAGGGTCTTTTTCTGACATGAATTGCAGGGAAGAAGGGGAGAGTACTTCACCGCTGACACGTACAGTCAGTGGGCGTTTGGGGACATATATGCGATCGCCTTTTTCGAGGAGCATATCAAGCTCGGGCTTGATGGATAGGATATCAGGATCAGTTTCTACTGTAATGCGCCCTACGGCCTGCGCTTCGGATAATTTGTCCGCGAGAGAGCGCACCAGTTCAATTTGTGTGGCGTTGGGTTGGTTCTTATCGCGCTGTAGGGCTTTGGCCAGGGCGCTTTCGAGCGCGCGGGCATCATTTCTGAATTGCATTTCTTCAACACGGCGTTCTGATTCGCGGCTAAAGATAGAGCCTTCGGGGTAAGCTTGGGTTGTTAAATTGCCTGCGCGACCGATAAGATCAGATACACGATCACCGGGCAGTAAATCATATTCCCCGGGGTGTTTGACTTCACCGATAATAAGGACGGTGTTTTCATCAATTTTTTGGAATTTTTGATTGATACGAATGGAATCTCCGGCCGATAAAGTGTAATTCTGCGGCACGGTTTCATTTAAGCTTATAGTTGTTCTTTTCGACTTTATAACTCTACCATTGTCATTATCGTCGCCCATATTTTTGGATGTTATTTCAATGGAATCTTTGTTGGCTTCTAATGTTAATCCACCTGCTACGGCAATAATGTGATCAAGGGTAATGCCCTGTGCAATAGGGTATGATCCGGGCTTTCTGATGGCGCCACGTACGGATACGGATTGTTCCTTCAGGAAAGATATTAGCGCTTCATCATCGCTGATAGAAATATCTAATTCACGAGAGCCTTGCTCGTATTTTTCTGAACTTTCAGGATCGTTATTTTTGTTATCATAAATATCTGATATATCAGTATTAGATACGAGTTTAATGACATCATTATCATCCAACTCAAGGTCAAATTCTTTTTGTAATACGGAACGAATTGGAAATGTTAAATATTTGGTTGTTAATTGATCTGTATCCCATCTTTCAATAATACCGATTAGGGGGTATATGTCTTGGCCTAGAATGTCCTGATTTTTAAGCAATGATGTGAGTGTTTTATGACGTGATAAATCGTATATCCCGGGTCTGGATGTATGTCCGATAAGCTCGACTGTGCCGCGTCTTTTTGCCGTACCTGAAAGCACACTTAAGATTGCACCATTGGCAAAGACTTTCTTAAATGAATCTTGAACTTCGGTGACAGATTCTTGTCCTTGGTTTTCAGGGGAAAGCAAAACAAAACGATTTTGTCCCGGGGTAAGAACGCCACCGGCGAGATCAAGCATAGCATTTAAATTAAGCTTTTCGCTGTTTTGGTGCATATGTTGATTAATGCCTTTGGTGATGCGTCTGATTTCATAAATGCCGGGTCTTTTTACTGCGCCGGAAATGGCAACGGTTGGCCCGATGGGAGGAACGATCAGGCGGTCACCGTCCTTCAAATCCATATCAATATGTGGCGCGCCATGAAGGAGGAGGGCGTAGAGATCAATGATTGTACTGCGACCACCTCTGACTAGCTTCACACGGCGCAAGGAGCCATCCTTTTTAATACCACCGGCATAGTCAAGGGCGTCAAGGACGCTGTGAAACGCGTTTAATGTTTTGCGCCCGGGCTTTTTGACATGCCCGACAACAAGCACACCGATCTGGCGGACAGCGGAAAGGGAGACATAGCTTTGTGTGTTGGGCATTGATGATAATTGCGCATTCAATGATT